>NZ_BNEO01000231.1 GCF_014905415.1 Virgibacillus salexigens | reverse complement strand
AGGTTAGGTTAGGTTAGGTTAGGTTAGGTTAGGTTAGGTTAGGTTAGGTTAGGTTAGGTTAGGTTAGGTTAGGTTAGGTTAGGTTAGGTTAGGTTAGGTTAGGTTAGGTTAGGTTAGGTTAGGTTAGGTTAGGTTAGGTTAG
>NZ_BNEO01000230.1 GCF_014905415.1 Virgibacillus salexigens | reverse complement strand
GGGGTTTATTCAATGGCTTTGGAAAAATTTCTTCAAGATCGTGGATACATATATTGTCGCTTAAATCCACTTGAGGCAAAACTTCAGACAGCAGCTATGCGAAGAAAAATAAGACCGATAAAAGCGATGCGCATGAGCTGGCTAAAACACACTTTAAAATAAACCGTAAGCCAAT
>NZ_BNEO01000229.1 GCF_014905415.1 Virgibacillus salexigens | reverse complement strand
ATGGATACAGACCAAGATCAAATTACTGCTCAAGTCCCTATTCAAGATGGTTCAGACATGGATACAGACCAAGATCAAATTACTGCTCAAGTCCCTATTCAAGATGGTTCAGACATGGATACAGACCAAGATCAAATTACTGCTCAAGTCCCTATTCAAGATGGTTCAGACATGGATACAGACCAAGATCAAAT
>NZ_BNEO01000228.1 GCF_014905415.1 Virgibacillus salexigens | reverse complement strand
GAGATTGAGACGTTAGCGAAACAATTTGAGGTGTATGAGATTCTTACATCCATCCCCGGAGTAGGTACTAAAATTGCAGCCACTCTGATTTCAGAAATAGGGGATGTCACACAATTTAGTCACCCTAAGAAACTAGTAGCCTATGCAGGACTTGATCCAAGGGTATACCAATCAGGTAAGTTTACAGCTACGATAAACCGGATAACCAAAAGAGGATCTACGAAGCTACGTCAGACCATCTATTCAGCTGTTCAGTGTGGACTAACCAATAACCG
>NZ_BNEO01000227.1 GCF_014905415.1 Virgibacillus salexigens | reverse complement strand
TGAAGACTTCTATGAGTAATTAATTGGAGGAGACGAAATGAAACCTGTAGTTGCGCTCGATGTAAGTAAAGGTAAAAGTACGATAGTTATTTATGATCAAAAACGCTGTATATTTGAAGGGGAAATAAATCATTGTCTAGCGGACTTCGAATCACTTCGTAAGCGAATGATATTGTTAGAACAACAAAAGGGTCAAAGACCGGAAATTGTTTTTGAAGCGACTGGGGTTTATTCAATGGCTTTGGAAAAATTTCTTCAAGATCGTGGATACATAT
>NZ_BNEO01000226.1 GCF_014905415.1 Virgibacillus salexigens | reverse complement strand
TCGTGGATACATATATTGTCGCTTAAATCCACTTGAGGCAAAACTTCAGACAGCAGCTATGCGAAGAAAAATAAGACCGATAAAAGCGATGCGCATGAGCTGGCTAAAACACACTTTAAAATAAACCGTAAGCCAATATTTCAACAAGACACCTATTATAATCAAATGCGTGCCCTATCACGTTATTACGACGAAGTTGATGAAGAATTAATCCAACTACGGGGCAAAATGCATGCGATTTTACAATTATCTTTTCCGGAACTAGAACGAATGAT
>NZ_BNEO01000225.1 GCF_014905415.1 Virgibacillus salexigens | reverse complement strand
ATGGAGTGTCCTACAACCCCAGAAGGCAAGCCTTCTGGTTTGGGCTGATTCCGTTTCGCTCGCCGCTACTTAGGAAATCGCATTTGCTTTCTTTTCCTCCGGGTACTGAGATGTTTCAGTTCCCCGGGTGTGCCTCTCCTATCCTATGTATTCAGATAGAAGTACTGTTCCATTACGAACAGTGGGTTCCCCCATTCGGAAATTCCCGGATCCATGTCTACTTACGACTCCCCGAGACATATCGGTGTTAGTCCCGTCCTTCTTCGGCTCCTAGT
>NZ_BNEO01000224.1 GCF_014905415.1 Virgibacillus salexigens | reverse complement strand
GTTCCCAATTGTATCGCTTAGCATGTCGGGTAATGTTTTATTTGGAATTACTATCTCCTTGGCAATATGATCTGGGTAATGCTTATGCCAGGCTTTCTCCATTATCATTCCTCCATCCCATTAAGAATACGCTTACATATTCAAGCTAGATGATTCACCTTGTTCTTGTAACTGACGCCATAATATTTTTCCACTACTAGTGGTAGGAAAATGATCAATAAACGCGATAACTCTAGGATATTTATAAGCTGCCATCTGTTGTTTAGACCACTCAATTATTTCCTTTTC
>NZ_BNEO01000223.1 GCF_014905415.1 Virgibacillus salexigens | reverse complement strand
CCAGACCAGACGTCATATTGCTGCATTGACATTTGGTAATACGGGCTTCGCTTATCCAGCGCCATTAGGGGCGCAATTAGCAGTACCGGATTCACCTGTGGTTGCTATTATTGGGGATGGTGCATGGGGAATGAGTTTGCATGAGGTAAGCACAGCCGTTGAGCAGAATATCCCGGTAATTGCTTGTGTATTTAATAATAAATCCTGGGCTGCTGAGAAAAAGAACCAAGTCGACTATTATGATAATCGATTTGTCGGATCCAATATTCAAGCTCCTGATTTTGCTGA
>NZ_BNEO01000222.1 GCF_014905415.1 Virgibacillus salexigens | reverse complement strand
CGCAGGAAACTGGACATATTCGCATTTCTTCATCAAAAACAAAGGACAAGATGTCCAAGTTATCTTTTTGGATGATGAAGAATTATATAAAAAACGTACCATTGTAGTGGATGATACGTATTATCACCATTCTACTGCGGATGATAATTTATTCTTGCCAGCAAGTTATGTAGAAGAATTAGAAAAAACCAAAGTTTATGACCTAGATCTTTACAGGGTAGCCCGTAAAGGTCGTTTTGGTGTTTCTGGAACAAAGGTACTACCACAGTTCGAATCCATGCCACATGA
>NZ_BNEO01000221.1 GCF_014905415.1 Virgibacillus salexigens | reverse complement strand
AATGTGAACAGGCTTTAGCCGACTTTCCATTTCCAGCTGTAATTAAAACATGTAGTGGTGGTTATGATGGGAAGGGACAGCTAAAAATAGAAAATAGGGAACATATAGCTGCAGCAATCGAATTTGCTGGGCAACATGCTTATTGTATTGTTGAACAGTGGATTCCTTTCGACAAAGAGAGCTCCGTAGTCTTTACCCGATCATTAAAAGGAGAAATTACCTTCTTTCCAGTTGCTGAAAATGATCATAAAAACCATATTTTATACCAGACTACCGTTCCAGCTAATA
>NZ_BNEO01000220.1 GCF_014905415.1 Virgibacillus salexigens | reverse complement strand
AACACCTTCGACTTTCCCATATAGTTCGATACCAAGTTCCTTAGATAAATTGGATAAATGAATCAATGGTGTATTTCCTTCTTGTAACGTTAATGCTGGTGTCTTGTCAGTAATTGGTAAGTATTTATGATAATGTTTTAGTAGTCCCGGCCAATTCATATGCCGTATCTCATTCCACTTTATAGTAGCTTTTTAATTGAAGTGCTACCTCGAGTTTTTTCAATTGATCAAATGCATGTTGAAAATTATCTAGAGATGTTTGGTGGGTAACCAATATAATTTCTGCTGA
>NZ_BNEO01000219.1 GCF_014905415.1 Virgibacillus salexigens | reverse complement strand
TGTTTATCAAAGCCGCTATATAAAGATTGCTAATACTACTTGCAATTGCTGCTTGTTTTCTCGGATATTGTTCAGGCAAAACATTTCGTGAGGCTGTTGTTTTTAGCTCAACATTAGGAATAAAAGTGACCATATCCATATCTAACGAATCTAGCTAGCAATAATGAATTGTTTCGTTTTCTGTGTTTGCTGTTACAACAAATCCGCCAATGATAGAAGCTGCAACATTATCGGGATGCCCCTCTTTAGCTGTTGCAAGCTGGAGCTTTACACTTATAGAAAGATCTAA
>NZ_BNEO01000218.1 GCF_014905415.1 Virgibacillus salexigens | reverse complement strand
AAAACTTACAAACAGATTCTGGTAACACTAGTTTATTTCTTTTTATAGACTTGGAAATATTTTCCAGCATAGTTAGTCACTTTATAGTCTTTATCTAAAACTTTTTTCAAACTAGTCGGAGCTTTCTCACTGGCCTGTAAAACAACGAATTTATCTGATAATTTACCCACTTTCAAATCATAACTTTGGGTAAATTTAATTGGATAATTTGCTGGAACATTATCTAAAGTTGAAATTGTTTTGGTCAAATTGTTAATATTTTTACCATCAGCGACAACATAAACTCGGT
>NZ_BNEO01000217.1 GCF_014905415.1 Virgibacillus salexigens | reverse complement strand
TTTAATTTTTCTCAGGACTTAGGGATAGATTTAGGTACTGCAAATACTCTTGTGTTTGTAAAAGGCAAAGGTGTTGTTGTAAAGGAACCTTCTGTGGTTGCAAAGAATAAACAAACAGGCGATATAGAGGGCGTGGGAAGTTCAGCACGTAATATGATTGGTAGAACACCTGGTAATATAACAGTTATTGGGCCGATGAAAGATGGAGTTATTGCTGATTATGATACAACTGCAGCTATGATGAAATACTATATACAAAAAGCAATGAAGAATCGGTCTTATTTTGCTA
>NZ_BNEO01000216.1 GCF_014905415.1 Virgibacillus salexigens | reverse complement strand
TCGTGTGGATGAAGACGATACGTTACTTGGTTTTGAATTAGGGGCTGATGATTATGTTACAAAACCTTACAGACCACCAATTTTATTGGCGAGAGTGAAACGATTAATGGAAAGTCGATATGCTTATACAGGAGAGTTATCTAATGAAGATATCTTAACTAGAAATGGTATCCATGTCCATTTCCCTTCTCGTACCGTGACAGTAGATGAAGAAAAGATAGGTTTAACACACACAGAATATGAAATATTAACATATTTAATGCAAAATCCAGGGATTATTATTACGAGA
>NZ_BNEO01000215.1 GCF_014905415.1 Virgibacillus salexigens | reverse complement strand
TACTCGGGGCCACAAATGATTATTCCCATCGATTACTAGATTTTACCTTAATCAATGAGAGTGCTAGTACGAACGAATCTTGGCTTCATGACTACGAACAAGCATTACAACATGTAGGTGATGGTAATGGAGTTATCTATTTTCCAAAGGTAGTCGATCATTTAAGGCATGAGGGACTATTCGAAACCTATGATTGGGATAATAGCAAACCAACAGACACCACGAAAGAAAACTTGAGTTTTCCAGCTACAAGAAGTGCTAGGTTACAAACATTAACCCGCGGCCAAAC
>NZ_BNEO01000214.1 GCF_014905415.1 Virgibacillus salexigens | reverse complement strand
GTGAGCCAAGGAGTTGGGACTAGTGGTTGTCTTCCTAAGACCGCTTGGGCTAATTCATTATAACCAATTATTTTTCGTTTGGTTGTTAATGTACTGTATTTATTACAAAAATGCTAAAAATACCCACGTGCTAATTCTCCTTCCGTTATTAATCGTTAAAACTTAGACAAAAGGGGGAGACAATTACAAATATTGAATAATTGCCCATTAAAATTCCTCCTAGCAAATAATATTTATTATAGCACACATTGTTAATATTACAGTTAACATTTTTCGACGAACGGGCGCG
>NZ_BNEO01000213.1 GCF_014905415.1 Virgibacillus salexigens | reverse complement strand
AAACTGCCAAAAGTCTTCTCGATTATAGAAAACTTCTAAATTAGTCATATGATAGGTTCCATACATTTTAGCCTGGTCCTTAAATAACTTCTCAGGATACCTAAAATGGGAACGAATATCTGTTGGTACTTCTTCTGTAAATAACTCTGGAAACATCTTTGCATATGTTTGAAGCAATGGATCGACCTTATCTACAATGTAGAAATTAACGTCACCAGTATACGCATCAATAACCACCTTGACCGAATTTCGAATATAATTTTCGTCTCCCTGATGTGCTTCTGCATAA
>NZ_BNEO01000212.1 GCF_014905415.1 Virgibacillus salexigens | reverse complement strand
TATTACTTTCTTTTCGTTTCCTTGATCTGTTTCTTCAGTGGTTTTTGATTCTTGTGACGCTTGATCTTTTTGGGACGAATTCGAATCGTTATCTTGTGCACATGCAGATACCAAAACGATAACAACCATGATAAAGAATACGTAGAATTCCCGAATACACAACACCTCATCATTATTCGTTTTACTCATCTATTTTGATTATTCCCTAAATTTAGTAACGAAAACACTTCAGTCTATACTTGCTTTTTTTCCTGAAATTCCATCTTTTCTTTGTTATTTTTAGATAGAAT
>NZ_BNEO01000211.1 GCF_014905415.1 Virgibacillus salexigens | reverse complement strand
AAATTCACCGTTTGCTTCACCCAATTGTATGGTTTCTTTAATTACTTCAATCATCAGTTCATATCGTTTCTTTAGATAAGAAGCATTTTCTTTATCCATCTTGTATTTCGTCGAAAGAAAAAGTTCGGAGCGAGCTAGAATAAGAGAGTCACGATTAAATTGAATCCTTTTTTTCTGATCTTTTATCCAAGTTGTAAGCTGATTCCATACCGATTTATTATAATCAAGTGTAGGAAGGATTTGCTGATCCTCTTGATAGAGCACGACCATGAAAATATGGTCTAAATGAT
>NZ_BNEO01000210.1 GCF_014905415.1 Virgibacillus salexigens | reverse complement strand
ACATGCATATTACTTACTGCTCCAATAACAGTAGGATAGGCGCCAAGGACAAGCAACACAAATGACCCACTTATTCCAGGTAAAATCATAGCACTACTTGCTATAAAACCGGAAAAGAAAAATAAAATATAGGTTGACATATTCATTTCCGTAATCACTGGCCCTTCGCCAGCCTGTAAGAAGACCATAGAACCAACCAGAATCGCACCAATAATTAACAATACAATATGGTTTGCTTTAAATTTGCTCTTAGCTTCGGCCTTATGTAAAAGATACGGAAGGACTCCAAT
>NZ_BNEO01000209.1 GCF_014905415.1 Virgibacillus salexigens | reverse complement strand
TAGATGTGATGAATTTAAAAGAAAATCTATATGAAGGCGATATTTCGCTCATTAATTGGGCACAAAATGATTACTTTTTAGGTTCAATTATTGTCGTTTCTACAGAAGAAAAGGAAAAAAACTTAAAGAATGCGAAACAACTTAGTCTCTCTCTTTTATATTGACTACATACCGAAGCTCCTCGTTTAGACGGAGGAAATGGATATCCAGGATTACGACTGAGGAAGGATGTCCTAGGTACAGAAGACGGTCTAGCTAAATCACCATACATTCGTGAATCACGCAGGATT
>NZ_BNEO01000208.1 GCF_014905415.1 Virgibacillus salexigens | reverse complement strand
AAGTAAACGAGAGATTGAACAAATGCAGGCAGCAGGAGATATTCTTGTTAACTGTCATAAAGAAATTGCCAAAATAATTAAACCTGGTATTACTACAATGGGGATAAACGAGTTTACGGAGAACTTTTTAAAAGAACATGGGGCAACACCTGAGCAGAAAGGTTATAATGGATATCCTTATGCAATTTGTGCATCAATTAATGATGAAAACTGCCATGGTTTCCCACGAGAAGAAAAGTTAGAAGATGGAGATATTGTTACTATCGATATGGTTGTTAATTTAGATGGTG
>NZ_BNEO01000207.1 GCF_014905415.1 Virgibacillus salexigens | reverse complement strand
ATTCTCGCCATCGCCATGAATCGTGTGATTAAGTGGCTGATATCCGGCATTATCTTGAATCCGACCGTCATCCAAGTTAATCGCAACTCGCTCCGGCGTGAGTTCAAACCGGCCACCAGCCTGACCAATGCTCAACACATAGTCAGGCTTTTCTTTGGCAATAGCATCTTTAACGACATCGGCTGAAACATTAAACTTTGTCGGAATTTCCAATTTAACGATTTGTGCCCCAGCAATTTCATCCGGCAAACGTTTCACGGCTTCAATCGCAGGATTAATTTTATCGTCGC
>NZ_BNEO01000206.1 GCF_014905415.1 Virgibacillus salexigens | reverse complement strand
GGATTTGGGTGTATATCCGTTAAGCATGGCAATTGATTTGTTTGGACAGCCCGAGAAAGTCAATTATTTCCCAGTTTTATTATCTAATGGGATTGATGGGAGTGGCACAATTGTATTAACCTATAAGGGTGTTATTGTAACTATTCTTTGTTCAAAAATTGCCAATGCAAGCCTGCCGTCAGAAATTCATGGTGGAGATGGTTCCTTGACGATGGATAGTGTAGCTCCAATTAGTGATCTGCAATTATATGACCGTATTGCTTCAAAAACAACTTCGCTTGCAAGTCAAC
>NZ_BNEO01000205.1 GCF_014905415.1 Virgibacillus salexigens | reverse complement strand
TTTAGATAAAGCCACAGTTTTAGCTGCCTCCTCATAGGCTATATCAGAATGCTTGGTAGGAAGGCTGTGAGGAGAAGGTATGAGCTTTGCAAAAGGTGATTTAGTAACGAGGCAATCGTATAATCATGATTTATTATTTCGAGTAGCCTCGGTAAAAAGAGAAAACGTTGAATTATATGGCGAGGATATCCGTCTCAAAGCAGATGCGCCGGTAACTGATTTGGAAATGGTCCAGCAGAGGGAGCTTGAGAAACGGAGAAAAAGAGAGCAGGAAAAAGAGGAATTCTCCT
>NZ_BNEO01000204.1 GCF_014905415.1 Virgibacillus salexigens | reverse complement strand
CGCTCCACCTTTGTTCCAATCATGAATCCAGGAACATCAACTAAAAACAGAAGCGGGATATTAAATGCATCACATAGTTGCCCAAATTTTGCTGATTTATCAGCAGAATCTGGAAAAAGAACGCCCCCTTTCATACGTGGTTGATTAGCAATAATCCCAACAGCTCGACCATCCATTCGAGCAAGACCAGTAATTAATTCAGGAGCAAACTTTTTCTTAATTTCACAAAAACTTCCTTCATCAATAAGTTGATCAATGAGATCATACATATTAAATGGCACATTTTGATT
>NZ_BNEO01000203.1 GCF_014905415.1 Virgibacillus salexigens | reverse complement strand
GAAAAACAAACGGTGTATTTCAGCTCGAGTCACAGGGGATGAAACGCGTGTTGCAGCAATTAAAGCCAACTGAGTTTGAAGATATCGATGCGGTTAATGCGCTTTATCGACCTGGACCAATGGAATATATTCCTACCTTTATAAGGAGAAAGCATGGGGAAGAAGCAATCACTTCCCCACATCCTGACTTAGCTGCGATATTGTCGAAGACCTACGGGGTATTAGTTTATCAAGAGCAAATTATGCAGATAGCTAATAGAATAGCAGGATTTTCTTTAGGTAAGGCAGATA
>NZ_BNEO01000202.1 GCF_014905415.1 Virgibacillus salexigens | reverse complement strand
AGATAGCAAAATTATGAAAAGCTTGCAGTAAACTCGTATCCAATACAATACTTTATTCTAAATCTTCAATTGACTCATGACGCTGATTTAATTGAATATATGCATACAACCGATGCAACAAAATAGCAGCATCTAGATCACCTTCACTATTTAAAGCCTGGTCACCTTGTGAAACAACTGTGTGGTAATCTTCTTGACCAATTTATCGTTCCATTTGCACCACATGATATACTTGATCATTTAAGTTATTACTAAAACCATATTGGATTATGCT
This sequence comes from Virgibacillus salexigens, assembly GCF_014905415.1. Taxonomy (GTDB): domain Bacteria; phylum Bacillota; class Bacilli; order Bacillales; family Amphibacillaceae; genus Virgibacillus; species Virgibacillus salexigens. The sequence goes on along the minus strand of NZ_BNEO01000202.1, from coordinate 17 downwards.
AAAGAGCAGTATAATAT
>NZ_BNEO01000201.1 GCF_014905415.1 Virgibacillus salexigens | reverse complement strand
CCAACCCGATAGTCCTTGCATAACTATTAAATTCGAATAGCTTTTCGACCACGCCTTGACCGTAGTTTACAGATTGTATTCCTTGTAACTCATTGATTTGTTTAGCAACTGGAGCGGTATCCTGTGGGTCTGCAGTTTTGACAACAAACACATGATTCAATGGGTTGTCCTGCTCAAACATTTGCCAGGCTTGTCCGTTTTCCCCCATGCTATCAATTAAACTATTTAATTGGTCATCTTTCGAAGAAAAAACAGCCGATTGTACGCCATTTATTTTTTCGATTTCATTTC
>NZ_BNEO01000200.1 GCF_014905415.1 Virgibacillus salexigens | reverse complement strand
AAGTCAAGATGGAAAAATTCAATGGCATCGTTAAGATTGGTCGAACCCATCTACAAGATGCAACTCCATTAACGCTTGGACAGGGGATTAGCGGATGGCATCGTATGTTAGAAAAATCAGAAACGATGATTGGGGGAAGTATTCATTATATCAAAGAACTAGCAATTGGAGGAACTGCTGTCGGTACAGGATTAAATGCACATCCGGAGTTTGCAGAGCGCGTTTGTGCAGCTATTAATGAACATACAGGTAAAAACTTTGTATCTGCCCCGAATAAATTTCATGCTTTAAC
>NZ_BNEO01000199.1 GCF_014905415.1 Virgibacillus salexigens | reverse complement strand
TTAAAAGAAGTCTATTGGTCCGTAAAGATGTAATCAATACTTATTCCTCCAATATAAAATGAATATGGGTTTTAAATATTGATATCCGTGCAAGATACAATCCCTTCTGTCTGTAAGCTAATTTGATTATACAAGGTTCTTGGAGGATAGTAAAATATGAATGTAGCTAGTGCAATTTAATATGCCTTTTTTAATAATTCGACAAAGTTTTCTGCGGCGGCAGATAAGTGATGATTTTTAAGCCAAATTAATCCTATAGATCCTTTTACGTTGGCTTGATCGGAAATCTTAT
>NZ_BNEO01000198.1 GCF_014905415.1 Virgibacillus salexigens | reverse complement strand
GGATGTTTAGAATATCGCTAGAAAAGCTATACCATTATTAGATTAGAAAAAGGGAGTGTTAGATCATGAAAGATGTTATTTTTACATCAAATGCAACAGCAAAAAACGGTCGAGATGGACATGTTAAATCTGACGAGGGATTAATTGATTTAAAACTAGTAAACCCAGCGAATAATAAAGAAGATAAAGGTTCTAATCCGGAACAGCTATTTGCTGCAGCTTATTCTGCTTGTTTTGATGGAGCTTTAAATTTGGTAGCAACAAAAGCGAAAAAAAACATCGACTCAGAGAC
>NZ_BNEO01000197.1 GCF_014905415.1 Virgibacillus salexigens | reverse complement strand
AGTACAAAAAGTGTTGTTGGTTGCATTAATGAAATCCTAAAAAGAAGTGGCAGAATGATCATTCTGCCACTTCTTTATTTGTCGATACTTGTACACCATCATTATCAACTTCTAATTTTTGAATGAGATAGGAAGGGAAAAGCTCTTGCATCTTACCGCCGCTTTGTCCCCCACTGCCACTTGGGACAAATGCGATCATCGTCGGTCCCGCACCGCTGATAACCGTTCCGTAGGCACCAAATTGTTTTGCTTTTTGTTTGATAGCAAGATAGTTCGGAATGATAGATGAACG
>NZ_BNEO01000196.1 GCF_014905415.1 Virgibacillus salexigens | reverse complement strand
CTTCAATTAATCGTTCTCCACCTTCAACCGTTATCAATTGCTGTTTATCGTTATAAAACCGGACACCTAATGCCTCAGCCATCCCAGCTCCTCCATCAGAAGTTCCGGAGTCCCCACATCCTATCAGAATATGATCCACACCGTAATCCAAGGCATGGATAATTAATCCTCCAACTCCATAGGACGTTGTCTTCAGAGGATTTCTTTGCTGACCCGGTACTAAATGTAAACCAGCTACCGCGGCCATTTCTATTACGGCAGTTCGCTTCCCATTCTCACGAATAACCCCAAA
>NZ_BNEO01000195.1 GCF_014905415.1 Virgibacillus salexigens | reverse complement strand
ATTAACCTCACATATTGTGGATGATATGACGGATACGGAAAGTAATAAACATCGTGAAAGTAGAGGCCAAGGAATTGGGAATATCATTGCTGGTTGGTTCGGAGGAATGGCAGGATGTGCCATGATAGGTCAATCTGTGATCAATGTGAAGTCAGGTGGAAGAGGAAGATTATCAACACTAGTAGCCGGTATTTTCTTGATGTTTTTAATTATTGTTTTAGGTGGCTTAGTTGTACAGATTCCCATGGCAGCATTAGTGGGTGTGATGATTATGGTATCTATAGGTACATTT
>NZ_BNEO01000194.1 GCF_014905415.1 Virgibacillus salexigens | reverse complement strand
CATTACAAATAATTTCTGAATCCGTTACTTCCTCAACTAATGTTCCATTTCCACTATCCGTCTCATCTTCAATCTCTAAACCGATTAGTAATTCAATAATATCTTCATGGGTGATGATTCTTTCTGTTCCACCATATTCATCAAGTACAATCGCCATATGCTTTTTCTCCTGAATCATCTTGCGGAACACCCAATCAACCGAGTGAAACACAAAGACAATTAACGGATCCATGTCACTATATGACTCCAGCGTTTTATCGGGATCCATCGACCAAGATAGCAAATACTTCGA
>NZ_BNEO01000193.1 GCF_014905415.1 Virgibacillus salexigens | reverse complement strand
TTCACTCCATAGGTGATAACATGTTGGGCAGTACTGCTTTTAAGAGGCGTACTAGCATCATCGTCCTGATTAATTACAGCATACTTTTGATTTTCTTCGCTATAGGTATTTCCTAATTGAGCAAATAACAGACTCTTTGCTCGTAAATAATCATCCAAATCCTTATGAAAATCTAGATGGTCCTGCGATAAGTTCGTAAAAATTGCAATGACATAATCACAACCATAGACACGGCCTTGGACTAACGCATGGGAAGACACTTCCATCATTACTTGGTTTACACCTTTATCAA
>NZ_BNEO01000192.1 GCF_014905415.1 Virgibacillus salexigens | reverse complement strand
AATGACAATTGGTATCGTCACAATTACTGTTGCAGCAGAAATATCCCCCCATGGAACAGAGAATTCACTCTGGTACATTGAAATCCCAACCGGTACTGTTCTCCACGAATCCTCACTATTAATCGTTAATGGGAAAAGATACTCATTCCAAGCAGCAATAAATACAAGAATCCCTGTAGTAAAAGTGCCTGGTCTTGCCAGCGGGAAGATAATCTTACGAAATGTTTGGAACGGACTAGCCCCATCCAATTTCGCTGACTCCTCCAATTCATAAGGAATCTTTTGGAAAAATG
>NZ_BNEO01000191.1 GCF_014905415.1 Virgibacillus salexigens | reverse complement strand
GCAATAAACCAAAATGAAGGGGACCCATCTATATTTTACGGAGGAAACTATCGCAAGCTAAGTGAAATACTTAAATAAACATAACTACTTGCTAAATGCGATAGCGGTAGTTATTTTTTGGCTTGTATATTTTTCCTCTGAAAGTCAATAACAGTAATATATGCAAGCGATAATGGAGGGACTTACATGAAGATTAGCGATTTTATGATAGAGGATGACATATATGTGACACCTGCAACAACGATAAAGGAACTTTTAACCGTTCTTTCAACAAATAAGATAGGCGGCGTACC
>NZ_BNEO01000190.1 GCF_014905415.1 Virgibacillus salexigens | reverse complement strand
AGAAGGTGGCTATACAACGTATTGGCCAACAGAAGAAATCATGCCTATTTATGATGCAGCGATGAAGTATCAACAAGATGGTACAGGTCTCATCGTTATTGGTGGAAAAGGCTATGGTATGGGATCTTCACGTGACTGGGCAGCTAAAGGAACAAATCTTTTAGGTATTAACACGGTTATCGCTGAAAGCTTTGAACGAATTCACCGTTCCAACTTAGTAATGATGGGTGTACTGCCATTACAATTTGAAAATGGGGAAAGCGCAGATAAGCTAGGTCTAACAGGTAAAGAAT
>NZ_BNEO01000189.1 GCF_014905415.1 Virgibacillus salexigens | reverse complement strand
ATCGAGTGTCGCTAGGCGTCCAAGTTTTTGACGATCAAATGTTACAAGAGTTAGGTAGACTGCATAAAGTGAAAGATGTGAATCAGACTATTGAGTTATTGCAAAACAATGGAATCACAAATATTAGTACAGATTTAATCTATGCGTTACCAAAGCAAACCATTAAACATTTTGAAGCATCACTTAATCAAGCGATGGCACTTGGACTCCCGCATTTGTCAACATATGCTTTGCAAATAGAACCCAACACGGTGTTCTATCAACGACATAAAAAAGGAAAGCTTCATCGACCT
>NZ_BNEO01000188.1 GCF_014905415.1 Virgibacillus salexigens | reverse complement strand
CCATTTATACAATTGAGGTTGTCAATGAATAGAACCGGCGCATCACTGGGTCATGGGACTCCAGAAATGCCCGGTTCTCCTTTTATACCAACGCTTCCTCTTTTTTGAAGAATGTTTTTAATGCTTGGTAAATATCCGCTTTTTCCTTCACAATATAGTACCTAAACTTCGGATCATCGATTTCTTCAAAAGCGCGCATTAAGGTTGATTTTCGTTTATAGCCATTTACCTCACCATAGCCAAACATACTAGACACCTTCATAACCTTTTCTACAAGGTCGATACAGGTAGGG
>NZ_BNEO01000187.1 GCF_014905415.1 Virgibacillus salexigens | reverse complement strand
CGAATTTCGGCCACATCGGCCAATTTCAACAAGTAGTGTAAAAGTGCGTGCGTAAACACAGGTGCACTCTCTATTCCCTCACTCTCATAGTCCGATGGGACGAGAACTCGACACGACCGGAGAGAGATCAGGCGCAGGACCGACGGCTTAACGTGCTCTCCGAGGCACGGGGGTGTAACACCACCAATTTCCAGACTCCGGGCTGCTACTGGAAAATTCTTTTTACAGAAAATCCAGTAACATTTTTGAGTTGGCCCGACCCAGTATTAGAACCCGGGACCTCGTGATCTGTAG
>NZ_BNEO01000186.1 GCF_014905415.1 Virgibacillus salexigens | reverse complement strand
GATTGAGCGGAAAAAACCGACTTTTTTCATAAACCTACTCCTGATCTGGGCTTCGTAAATAATATCCGACACCGCGACGTGTTACAATCCACATTGGATTACTCGAATTCTCTTCTATTTTTTCACGTAATCTCCTTACCGTTACATCAACGGTACGAACATCTCCAAAATAATCATAACCCCATACTGTTTCTAGTAAATGTACACGTGTCATAACTTGTCCCATATGACGTGCAAGGTAATGTAATAACTCAAATTCACGATGAGTTAATTCAATTTGTTCGCCATCACGTG
>NZ_BNEO01000185.1 GCF_014905415.1 Virgibacillus salexigens | reverse complement strand
GTTCCCCCTCCAGTCCAGATAGAACCCATTTGGCCTATAGCAGTAAGCGTTGTAACATGAATGGAACTGTTTTGTAAGGAAGCAGCTAATGCCCCTGTTAAAGGCAACCCCGCAAAACCAGAACCATCTAATCCAGTAATAATACCTATAATTAAAATACTTAGTGCTGCTAATAAGGCACTTTGCGGTAATATCGTTTGTGTTGATTGAACAAGGTCAAATAAAAATGCTGGCGGATTTTCCTTAACTCCTATAGTGTCAGCAGAAAGATCGGAAGTTCCTTGAAAGAGAAAG
>NZ_BNEO01000184.1 GCF_014905415.1 Virgibacillus salexigens | reverse complement strand
TTACTCGAAGGTGGATCCAGCCTATCCGAATTTCCCGTTTTTTTCTCCTTTTCTATAAATACTTTATGAATAAATGGCTCTTCCATCATGTCACCCCCTTATTAAATATGATATAGTATCTTTATTCTATATAAATTAATGGCAAATGAAAATATGTACGGTGAAAGAGGGATAAAATGACGAAACAACGAGCTACATTCGCTGGAGGATGCTTCTGGTGTATGGTAAAACCGTTTGACCAATGGGATGGCGGCGAACAGGTCGTATCCGGATATACAGGCGGCCATCTATCCA
>NZ_BNEO01000183.1 GCF_014905415.1 Virgibacillus salexigens | reverse complement strand
AGTTCTGCACCAATAGCTAAAAGGGCAAAACCAAGTCCTCCCGCTGCTCCAGCTCCCTGGACGGTGGTGAAGTCTTGATTCAGCTCTGCTTCCAGTCTTTTTCCTAGCGTAGATAGGGCTTTGTCGTACATGATGATTTGTTCCTTTGTTGCGCCTTTTTGTGGCCCATAAATAGCGCTAGCCCCTCTATCTCCAACAAGAGGATTATCTACATCACAAGCTACTTGGATGTGGACTTTACGTAGACGTGGATCTATATCTGAAAAGCAAATATCTTTCGCGGCAAGCATGTCT
>NZ_BNEO01000182.1 GCF_014905415.1 Virgibacillus salexigens | reverse complement strand
AGGTTTATTTTCTTTATCGTACTTTACTTTTCCTTCCGAGTCGGTGACCGCACTTTTAATTTTCTTTTCAATTTTCTTTGGTTCATCAAGCATTGAAATAAATCCTTTTTCATTCGAATCGGAATTACTCATTTTCTTCGTTGGATCTTGTAAAGACATAATCCGAGCACCATCTTTTGGAATACTGACCTCTGGAACCGTAAAGATATCATTATATTTGTTATTAAACCGTTGGGCTAGGTTCCTTGTTAACTCTAAATGCTGCTTATGATCTTCACCGACCGGGTCGATATC
>NZ_BNEO01000181.1 GCF_014905415.1 Virgibacillus salexigens | reverse complement strand
AATAAGACTTAATTTCTGATAATTAAGTCTTATTTTTAAATATGTTAATAAATGAGAAATTTTGTATGATATAATAATGGAGAAAACCTACTAATTTTCCTTTAGCAAAGAATTTTTCTAAACATAAAAGAAAGCGATTTCAAAAAGGGGGGATAAACTGATGCTCTTACATGGTTTTATAAAGCTACTTTATGATTTTGGTAACTGGTTGTATAAAGTTGCTTTCTTACATTTTCTATGGCTTCTATTTACAGCGTTAGGTTTCGTTATATTCGGTATTACACCAGCTACTACT
>NZ_BNEO01000180.1 GCF_014905415.1 Virgibacillus salexigens | reverse complement strand
TTCAAAAGCAACATTCGTATGACGAGCATTAACTGAATCTGCACCTGGTGTATCTACCAATCGAATACCTTGACGTGTTAATTCACAGTCATAATAAAGATCAATTGCCTCCAAATAACATGCTTTGGTTTCATCCGTTACATAAGAAGGAAAATCATCTAGTCACAAAGCTATCGTGTCATTTATACGGTGTTTCATATTTTGATAACCGGTAACAACTGCTTTTAAATATGCTTGGTACATATAATCTAAAGAATCATCAAGATATAACTCCTGTTCTGTAATCCAGTCTATT
>NZ_BNEO01000179.1 GCF_014905415.1 Virgibacillus salexigens | reverse complement strand
ACAATCTTTAGCTGTATTGCGATATTTTGTTTCTTTGGTATTCCACATACAAAAGCCATCGTGATGCTTCCTCGTAAATATCACGTATTTAAAGCCTGCTCGTTTTGCTAAATCAGCCCTTATCTGCGGTTGAAAGCGAATTGGATTAAATGTTTTATTCAAATTAACATATTGACGCTTAAACCCCTCTCCATCTGCTACCCAGTCAATACCTTCTCTTGACCACTGTGCATCGTCATCACTTAATGCCCACGATTCCACAATCCCTAATTGTGAATATGGCCCCCAGTGCATC
>NZ_BNEO01000178.1 GCF_014905415.1 Virgibacillus salexigens | reverse complement strand
GAAAATTATTCGTTCTATTGCGGAAATGCAAAAAGAGACGCTGATGCACAAAGAAAATATACGGTCGATTGGTTTTGCTCCTACGATGGGGTATTTTCATAAAGGGCATCTTCAATTAATAGAAGAGGCAAAAAAAGAAAATGACATTGTCGCAGTTAGTATCTTTGTAAATCCTTTGCAATTGGGTGAAAATGAAGACTTTGGCCGGTATCCACGAGATGAGAAACGAGATATTCAATTAGCCGAATCATATGGAGTAGATCTCCTTTTTATACCGACTGTTGAGGAAATGTAT
>NZ_BNEO01000177.1 GCF_014905415.1 Virgibacillus salexigens | reverse complement strand
ATAATGCACAGCTGGTATCATATTTTTCCAAAAAATACAGGATTAAGTGCTTTTGCGTGGGTTGTTTTTTGTTTATTGCCCTTTTATTTTATTGTCCGTTCGTCAAATTTTATAGCAATAGCTATTGGGATAGCGCTCATTGTGCTTTTCTTTACCACATATCGACTTGCTTTTATTAAAAAAGGATGCACGGTATATTTTTCTGTTAGTATTCAAATAGCCATTAGTATCGGAATGACACTATACTTTGGGTATGTATACTTTTCTCTGTTTTTAGCTTTTTTCATTGGTAATAT
>NZ_BNEO01000176.1 GCF_014905415.1 Virgibacillus salexigens | reverse complement strand
AAAAATCAATGAAATATGATTCGACAAATTCCATCATATTTTTTAACTATCTGTAATGTATCACATAAAAATATCAGTGAGATAACATTGTGTTTAAGGAGAAATAACAAATTATTTTAATAAATGACATCATAAATAAAAGTAAAAAAGGAACTATTTTCATAGAAATGAAGGAAATATCTCCATTATTTTCATGGCTTCCTCCGTTGTTCATATTACATTCATGTTAGGATCTTTACGAATCTCATACCGTCAAGAAACATTCGTGGCAGTTTGTTTCCTTTCTTTTCCAACTT
>NZ_BNEO01000175.1 GCF_014905415.1 Virgibacillus salexigens | reverse complement strand
AGAGTCATGTGGAGCATGTCGAAGAAAAGCTTCACAATGAAAGTCAATTGATTTTCGATTATTCGGACACAGCCTATGGAAAAGGAATCACTGAAATCGAATCCATACTTAGACCATTATGGGGCGAGGCATCACTTGCTCATACTGAAAACAGATCGATTAATCAAACTATCTTGAACAAGATTACAAAAGGTATTGACCCGTCGACGGCGGAATATTGGGGGATCTTGAACGACAAAGACCAACGAGCCGTAGAAATGGCCGTATTAGGCTATTCCCTGCTATTAAATGAAACC
>NZ_BNEO01000174.1 GCF_014905415.1 Virgibacillus salexigens | reverse complement strand
AATCAATCGTGGGAGAGCTATATAAATAACTATCAATTGTAGAAATCATTTTGTCTAATTCAGGAAGAAGTTTTTTAGCCATTTCTGTGCGTAGAGCAAGAGTATTGTAGGTAGTGGATACAGGGTTTCCCTTATAATCTTTAATTATTTCCGCTGGAACTTCAACGCCGTAATTTTCCTTGGCAGATGTTTGTATTTCATTAATTTCGTCTTGATATGTTCTAAAATCACTAGTTCCCATAATATAGCTAGTCGTAACGTCAAAGTAATCAGCTAAATCTTGCCAAACTTTGAAA
>NZ_BNEO01000173.1 GCF_014905415.1 Virgibacillus salexigens | reverse complement strand
AACGTCCTCAATTACAAGACATGCTGACTTATTTACGTGAGGGTGATATTGTCGTGGTGACAGAATTAGACCGCTTAGGACGAAATAACAAAGAATTAACCGAACTGATGAACCAAATTCAACAAAAAGGCGCAACGCTTGAAGTCTTAAACTTGCCATCCATGACAGGGATTGAAGACGATAATTTAAGGCGTTTAATCAATAACTTAATGATTGAATTGTACAAATACCAAGCAGAAAGTGAACGAAAACGGATTAGAGAACGGCAAGCCCAAGGGATTGCCATTGCCAAACAA
>NZ_BNEO01000172.1 GCF_014905415.1 Virgibacillus salexigens | reverse complement strand
CTAATGAAGAGGGCGCAAGGTTTGAGCCTCCTATGCTTGGTTCTGGAGGATTAACCGAAAGCATAGCAAAGGAATTCATCTACAATATTAAGGATGACGATAATGTATCCTTTGAAAAAGCGCTGATAGACAGTGGGTACTTAGGAATAGAGAAAAATCGAATAAAAAATATATAAAATTTTATAGAACTTCATATTGAACAAGGACCAATTCTCGATAATCAAAATAAGTCGATAGGTATTGTTCAAGGTATTCAGGGGATGAGCTGGCTAAATGTATCCGTTACAGGTGAAACA
>NZ_BNEO01000171.1 GCF_014905415.1 Virgibacillus salexigens | reverse complement strand
TAAAGTATACTTTATTGAACTTAGTTAACTCATTATTTATAAAATTAAGCAATATCTTGTTTTCTATTCTTAGATATAATAAGCGAAATAGATATAAAGATAATAGCGTAAATTATCATTATTAAAATAGATTTTGAAGGTATCTCATTATTACTTATATATCCAACAGCTAACTCTCTAAAATGATAGGTAGGAGTTAATTTAGATAACATTTGCAACCATTCAGGAAATTGACTAGTAGGAAACCATAATCCCCCTAACATCGCTAAAGCTAAAAATAATATATCGGAAAATACA
>NZ_BNEO01000170.1 GCF_014905415.1 Virgibacillus salexigens | reverse complement strand
CATCATCTTAGGGAAACAATTACTCCTTTCCTTCGCTCTAACCGTAGAACATCTCTTTCTATTCGTCATCATTGGTCTAAGACTTGGAATAGCTTTTTTAGCAGGTCACGTCCTTTTTGCACCATCTGTGATATCTTATCTTGCGATTCCACTTTTGCTTTTAGGAGTCGATGAATATGATTACACCGAAACTAGTAAGCTTCATAATTCCTGTTTATAATGCAGAACATTCCTTGTTCCCTTGTGTCCAGAGTATCTTAGGAGAAATGTATCATCCTATTCAAATCATACTAATTA
>NZ_BNEO01000169.1 GCF_014905415.1 Virgibacillus salexigens | reverse complement strand
TACCAGGAATCCTGTTTCTTTGTTATTCGGTAATTACCATAAAGAGAGCACTGTCGGAGCTGGAAGCTAAGGAATCGAATAAAGGGGAAGCATGACTTTGTTTGAAGAGACAACGTTACTAATCTATTATAATAAAGAATACTTACGAATGATGATAGAAGATAATGCAGATACGTTCTATAGGAAACGGAGAAAGCCTACCTATGCTGGTGAATATCGTTATGGTGGGATCGAAATACTAACATATGAAGGAGAAATAGAGGGGGCAGATACATATTAGAACTAGTGGAAGAAGTA
>NZ_BNEO01000168.1 GCF_014905415.1 Virgibacillus salexigens | reverse complement strand
TATGAAGAGAAAGAACAAGAAGAACAAGATAGTTTTGAGAAAATGATGAAAATGGATGGAACCGAAAATGCGTATCAGCTTCATAAAGAACTAGGTGAATGGATGACGGATAACGATACAGTAGGTCGTGAAAATAACAAACTACTAAAAACGGATGAAAAACTTAAAGAACTCCAGGAACGCTGGGATAATATTAATATTAATGATACCTCTCGCTGGAGTAATCAGGGAGTAATGTTCACACGGCAATTAAAAAATATGCTTCATCTTGCGCGTGTAATTACCCTCGGTGCTTAT
>NZ_BNEO01000167.1 GCF_014905415.1 Virgibacillus salexigens | reverse complement strand
GCTTTTCGGTCTCTACTGAAATCAAAATCTTATTGGGAATATCAGCCTAAGATAATTGAAATTCAGAGAGGTTGTATTTTATTTTAAAACTTCGCAACAGAACCTCTCTTCTCCTATACTATAAAATGAAAAAAAGAATTTAAAAATTGAGCAGATAAAGGGCTTAAAAGATTATAGGAAGCATGGATAAAGATACTTTCTAATACATTCTCATTGCGATAATATGCCCAAGTAACGATGAAGGATAATAACAAATAAGGAATTATTTCAAGAGAAAGGCCTGTGTGAGCAAAAGCA
>NZ_BNEO01000166.1 GCF_014905415.1 Virgibacillus salexigens | reverse complement strand
AGTGCGTTTCCCTTGTAGTAAGCTTTTCATTTGCTTTATTTCTGAAATTGAGAGAATAATTCTTATATTAATAAGGCACCGCTTTTGAAAGCGCTTAAGATATAATTATCTGAAAAATAAATCCGTTTCTATTCCTTATAAACAATAATGGAAGGAGGAAGGACATGAAACCTCTTTTTCGTAAACGTATTGTAGTTAGTACTTTGTTCTTAGGGTTACTTGTTCTAGGCGCTTGTTCCCCTGCAGAACAGGTAGCACCTGGGCAAGGCAATGCGTCAGAGGCAGGAACGAAAACAT
>NZ_BNEO01000165.1 GCF_014905415.1 Virgibacillus salexigens | reverse complement strand
TATATGTATTTTCCGGTGATTAGGAAAATCAACTGCACCGACAAGCGTTGCAAATTTCTTTACCGGGTAGGTTGCTAGAAAAGCAGTTAAGATTGCGATGACAAACGCTATTAGTAAATCCAAAACATTCAACATATCATTCTCCTAGCATCTTTGCTGAAATTCTTAGCTGCCTAAATTGTCGGTTACATAATTGGTTAAATTATAGCGGATATTCGTTGGTTTTAGCAAATCATTGTCTATGAAGAAACGTTTGAACTTATAAAAAAGAGGCTGACGTACAAATCAGCCTTTCACC
>NZ_BNEO01000164.1 GCF_014905415.1 Virgibacillus salexigens | reverse complement strand
TGCCCGATTAACAAAAAGTGATCATCAATGGGCTTACAAAAATAAGAGAGAAGTGCTGAAAAGTTGTGGAAAGCCTTGTCTAGGTACTAGTATTCGTCTTGTTGATGATCATGGTAACTGCGGTCAAACGGTACGGAGGGGAGAAATCATTGTTAAGGCCCCTTATCCCTCAAGCGGTTACTACAAACGCCCTGAGCTTACTGAAAATTCTTTCCGGGACGGTTGGTTTTATACGGGGGATATTGGTGAAATAGATGATAGCGGATTCTTGTATATCGTTGAAAGAAAAAAAGACATG
>NZ_BNEO01000163.1 GCF_014905415.1 Virgibacillus salexigens | reverse complement strand
TCCTTATTCACTTCTTCAGCAAGCTCAGAAGATGAATGATGGATCTTTGCTGTTTTTTCTCGCTCGTTAACTGCTTCCATGATGGAGGTTGCTATTTCAACCTCAACTTCTTGCTCAAGTAATTGATTATATACTACTTGAAAATCAACTGGGTATTGGATACCTTGAAGCGTAGATTGAAGTGAAAGCTTTTTTACTTGTTGTAATTCCTCTAATACATTTGAGTTAGATTCTTGTTTTGGTTCCTTCGCCAGCCGTTTCTCTGCAGTCAATCCATCTTGACGGGTTTGGTTATAAAT
>NZ_BNEO01000162.1 GCF_014905415.1 Virgibacillus salexigens | reverse complement strand
ATAGGTAAGATATTATGACCACTTATTCTGGCTACTAATTCAGTAACAACCTGAGCTGCACCCGTCGCACCAGAAGCATACACATGTCCTGGCTGATAGAAAAAGTTCAATGCGAATGATGAGAAGACAGCATAAACAACTGCTGCCGAAAATTTATTTGCCATTTTTTCAGCGCCAATAGATTTTAAAACTTGATAAAGTCCAATTCTATCTAGAAGGGCGCCGAGAATTTTATTGATCTTTGTTTGCAAGTTTAATACTCAATTCTTCCAGTTGTTTTTCAGCAACTATGGATGGAG
>NZ_BNEO01000161.1 GCF_014905415.1 Virgibacillus salexigens | reverse complement strand
GTTTGTGCAGTTTCTGTGCATATAGCTCATTTGTGTAGTTTGTGGGTATATTGTGAATATGTAGCTTATGTGTGTATTCTCTGTGCAAATAGCATGTTTGTGCAGTTTCTGTGCATATAGCTCATTTCTTTAGTTTGTGGGTATATTGTGAATATGTAGCTTATGTGTGTATTCTCTGTGCAAATAGCATGTTTGTGCAGTTTCTGTGCATATAGCTCATTTCTTTAGTTTGTGGGTATATTGTGAATATGTAGCTTATGTGTGTATTCTGTGTGCAAATAGCATGTTTGTGCAGTTTC
>NZ_BNEO01000160.1 GCF_014905415.1 Virgibacillus salexigens | reverse complement strand
GCATCACCAGCTAATAGCGTTTTCAATTGTTCCCCAATAAAAGGAACTTGTTCAGCAATTTCAAGTCCGACTTGGGTTGCAAAATATGCTTTGTTGTCCCATGGTAAGAAGTATCCAGTGAATCCAAGACCAAGCATGATAAAGAAGATTAGAACTCCAACCATCCAGTTAAGTTCACGTGGTTTTTTATAAGCTCCTTGGAAAAACACACGCAGTGTATGTAATAACAGCATTACGATAACCACACTGGCACCCCAATGGTGCATCCCACGTACGATTTGTGCATGTGCTACTTCTGT
>NZ_BNEO01000159.1 GCF_014905415.1 Virgibacillus salexigens | reverse complement strand
GTTGATCAAGAAGGGAATCTTGTCGGTGAATTAGAATTACCGATGTCGGTAGGGACAGTTGGAGGATCAAAAAACGTACACCCGATTTCTAAGATTGCGCTACGCATGTTAAACGTCGAATCTGCCCAAGAGCTTGCACAGGTTATTATTGCCGTTGGATTAGCGCAAAACCTTGGAGCCCTAAAAGCCTTAGTTACAGATGGCATCCAAAAAGGACATATGGCATTACATTCTCGTTCTGTTGCCATAGCAGCAGGAGCTACTGGGGAGTTGATTGATATCGTTTCAGAAACATTAGTA
>NZ_BNEO01000158.1 GCF_014905415.1 Virgibacillus salexigens | reverse complement strand
TGACTGCCAATTCAACTGCCATCTTCATGAATTCTAACTTCATCTACTTCCCCCTATTAAAAAGGTATTTTCCATATTCTATTCTAGAATAATTGAAGCTATTTTAATTATTCCTCGTTTTTAAAAAGTTATAAATCATCTCTTCCATTTTACTATCGGATACCAACCTAGTAGAAGCATACTAAAAAGTTCGGATAATTATATTATAGAAAAAAAGGATTATCCTTTTTACTATATCTGTTTATTTCTTAATATAAAAAAGAAAGCTGCGATAAATTGCAGCTTATAAAAAGAGAACAT
>NZ_BNEO01000157.1 GCF_014905415.1 Virgibacillus salexigens | reverse complement strand
ATGCTGTCTTTACTGTATTTCCCGAAGGTGTAGTCAATTCAATAGCTGCTGTCGGGATATTGTTTGAGCCGTATTGAAGTTGGAACATTTTTAATTGATACTTTTCAATAGATGTCGCGTCTGTTTGTACTTCAGTAACAATGGTAAAAATATCATCATCGGTAACTTCTTTCTTATGATCTGTCAGTTGTTTAAATAGCTCAAAAGCCTTTTTAATATTGTCCACAGAAACGTCCATTCCGAGTTCTTCTACTTTGTCTTTAAAGGCATGTCGTCCAGAATGTTTTCCTAGGAACAATG
>NZ_BNEO01000156.1 GCF_014905415.1 Virgibacillus salexigens | reverse complement strand
TTTTTTGCCAAAAGATGAACCACCTGGATGTGTGGAATTAAACATCCCGCTAAGATCATTAGTTGAACAGATGGTATAGATAAAGAAAGGAGGAAAATAGAATGCCTACTATTAATCAGCTTGTACGCAAAGGACGCGTAAGCAAACCAAAGAAGTCTGACCCTCCAGCACTTAATAAAGGGTACAATAGCTTCAAAAAGAAATTCACAGATCAAAATTCTCCACAAAAACGTGGCGTTTGTACTCGTGTTGGTACACTAACACCTAAGAAACCAAACCCAGCGCTTCGTAAATATGCAC
>NZ_BNEO01000155.1 GCF_014905415.1 Virgibacillus salexigens | reverse complement strand
ATCCGCATTCAATTATTTTTGTTTTGCTCTTGTTAATGTTCATTTTATACGCTGCCTTCAAAACACTGCCCATTCCATTCAACTGCTCTTCCAGGTCCTTTGCTGTCTCTGACAGAATTACAATGTCATCAGCAAAACGCAATGTTTTTATTTCTTCCCCCTGAACTTTAATCCCTATTCCAAATTTTTCCTTGCTTTCCTTCACCGCCTGCTCGATGTACAAATTAAATGGCATCGGAGAAACGCTGCAACCCTGTCTTACTCCCCTGCCAACTGTTGCTTCCCTCTCATGCTCTTCGTG
>NZ_BNEO01000154.1 GCF_014905415.1 Virgibacillus salexigens | reverse complement strand
GCTACAAGAAGAAGGAATTCGAATTGTATCTGGTGGCTCAGACAACCACTTGCTATTATTGGATGTTACGCCATTAGGTTTAACCGGGAAAGTTTCAGAGAAGGTTTTAGACGATATTGGGATTACTGCAAATAAAAATACCATTCCTTTCGATAAAGAAAGTCCGTTTGTAACAAGTGGTGTACGAATTGGAACCGCAGCCGCCACCCCTCGTGGGTTCGGCAAAGAAGAAATGAAAGAGATAGCAGCAATTATTGCACTCACACTGAAAAATCATGAAGATGAAAATGTGTTAAAGACA
>NZ_BNEO01000153.1 GCF_014905415.1 Virgibacillus salexigens | reverse complement strand
TGACCCTGCTCCTGGTTCTGACAAGGCAAAACAACATCCTGCTTCTGCATTAATAACTGGCATTACATATTTCTCTTTTTGTTCTGGAGTAAATACCTTTAGCATCTTACCAATCCTTAAGGGGACGCCAATTTCACCTAATACATGTCCTCAAAGAGCAGCACCGGATTGTGTCAATGCTTCCTTCAAAAGACAAAGTGTTTTTAAACTAATATCCTGTCCTCCCAATTCTTTCGGAAGATTAATTCCGTAAAACCCTAGATCCTTAGATCACTTTGTGACCCAATCAATATGTTCAATC
>NZ_BNEO01000152.1 GCF_014905415.1 Virgibacillus salexigens | reverse complement strand
ATTCGCCTCTTCTTTTTTCTTTGCTTTCTTTTTCTTCTTCGGCGCATTGGTAACTTCTACGTCCATATGCTCTACTGGGTACCATCTCTTCAATCCCCACATATTTTCACCAATTGTAATGAAACGGCCGTCTACATTTAAATCGGTATAAAACTGAGCAATTGTCGCCTGTTCCTCTTCTTCCGAATACCCTCTTAAATCTGCAAGTTTATTAAATATATCTTTAAAATGAATGGCTTTTTTTTCATCCAAAAGAATTAAACTTGCCAATTCAATCATAGACATATTCTGAATTTGTTCG
>NZ_BNEO01000151.1 GCF_014905415.1 Virgibacillus salexigens | reverse complement strand
TGAGGAGCGATCTCACTATTATAACCTACGAAACCTGTGTAATTTTTTACATCTAATACAATCGTGTCAATATTTGCATTCGCTGTTTTTTGGACAACTTCTGAAACTTTTTCGGGAGTATTTAGATTGTGAATATTTGCTGATAGATCATACCAAAGTACTCGGCCTTTCATATTTTTATTTTTAACTAAATTTGATAGTACCTGTTCTCGGCCTTTGTCTGTTGCAGCTTGAATTGGAGTTGTCATTGTCATAACAATAATTACTGACAGTAGGATATGAAGCCAATTTTTCATTACTG
>NZ_BNEO01000150.1 GCF_014905415.1 Virgibacillus salexigens | reverse complement strand
AAGATGGACGGATCAAAGGTGTTCCTTCCACAAAGGGAAGCCTATAAGTGCGAATACAGAAAGGGCGTTGAAAATGATTGCGATTATTGACTATGGAGCTGGAAATATTAAAAGACTTCAGTTTGCATTGACCAAAAAAGGCATGGAATCCTACTTAACAACAGATCCTAATGAGATTGCTAATAGTGATGCAATTATCTTACCAGGTGTAGGAGCATTTCAAGACGCAATGAAAACGTTAGATCAAAAAGGCCTCATTGATATTCTGAAACATGAAGCGAATAATGGGAAACCTATACTT
>NZ_BNEO01000149.1 GCF_014905415.1 Virgibacillus salexigens | reverse complement strand
ATAAAGGATATTTTCAGCAGAGTAGATGGTAGAGTAATTTTTGCTACATTTGCATCGAATATCTACCGACTTCAACAAGTTGTAGAAGCAGCTGTTAAAAACAATAGAAAGATTGCTGGTTTTGGCAGGAGTATGGAATCAGCTATCAACCTTGGACAAGAGTTAGGTTATATTCAGGCCCCTAAAAACACATTTATCGATGCGAATCAAATCAATCGATTGCCTGCACAAGAGGTAACCATACTTTGTACGGGTTCACAAGGTGAGCCAATGGCAGCTCTTTCTCGAATTGCAAATGGGA
>NZ_BNEO01000148.1 GCF_014905415.1 Virgibacillus salexigens | reverse complement strand
TAGAAGGCGGCGTTTATGTATGGAGCGTGGAGCCGCTATCGCCTGCGGATCAAGCGGGATTACAGCGACTCGATGTGATAACAGAACTAGATGGGTAGCAAGTGATGAACATGATCGATCTTCGCAAAATTCTCTATCAAGAAAAAGAGGTTGGAGATGAGGTATCCGTTGTGTATTAACGTGAAGGAGAACGCCACGAAACAACAATAAAATTAGGTACACAGGAATAGAAAAAGCGAGTTATCTTTTAATTGAGGATAACTCGCTTTTTTATCCACAGAAATTAATAGTTATTAACAATC
>NZ_BNEO01000147.1 GCF_014905415.1 Virgibacillus salexigens | reverse complement strand
ACAAATCGATTCTCGGAATCAAACTTAATAAACCTGCATGATTCATCGTGATGGGCAAATAAATACGGGAATTCATCAGGCAAATCCATTGCCCATAAGTTCATCTTTCCATTTAAATTCGTACTAAACACAAGGCGGTTTTCATCATTACTAACTGAAAAATTAGTAATGACATAAGTTCTCAAAAACTGCTCTACGGTCGGCTTTGGAAATTTGATCCTCATCACTCTCCCTTAGGTTATTAGCAAATTCGAATTAGTCTTACTATTTACTGTCCAATTATACCTTATGACCTAGGCTAA
>NZ_BNEO01000146.1 GCF_014905415.1 Virgibacillus salexigens | reverse complement strand
ATTAAATCCTTACATGGTGAGAGAAGTAAACTTTCTCATATTACCCTTCAACATGCAGATACGAAAGAAATAGAAACACTTCATATTGTCAATCTAATCATTAGTCACGGCTTTCAGATTGATTTAGGATCAATTAATGACTGGGGAATGGAAATGGAGAATGGCTCTATAAAAGTTGATTCTACTATGTCATCAAGCATTCCTGGGATATTTGCCGTAGGAGATATTGCAAACTATCCGAATAAACTTCATTTAATCGCAGGGGGATTTATCGAAGGGCCGATCGCTGTTAACGCAGCGAA
>NZ_BNEO01000145.1 GCF_014905415.1 Virgibacillus salexigens | reverse complement strand
ATTCAAATATTATAATCATACTACAAAGCGCGGAAAGTAAAAATGCAATTACAATTGGTGTTACGAGTCAACGTGATTCCCCAATTTCAGAGGGGGCCGATATTTCGTTTCTAATTCCATCGTCAAACGATTTGGTAGCGGATGTATGCTCAATTCATGAGGTATCGGTATTTTATTTACTGGATATTATATTAAAAGAATTTCAACGTAAAATTCAGAAAGAGGTGATATAAGATATTGTTCATAAGGCTATGTGGTAATTGTTAAAATTAAATAAGAGGGTGAGAGCCTATGAGAATTAT
>NZ_BNEO01000144.1 GCF_014905415.1 Virgibacillus salexigens | reverse complement strand
CGAACCGGCTACCCCAAAAACTGCATATGGAATTTCTGTATCTATTATTTGGGCTACTGCAGCACCTGCAACGCCTAGTACAATACTACCAATTGCACCTTTAGGAGAGAGGAAATTTGTACGACGTATGCTAAATCCTAAAAAAATTGGAACTAATAACCCTGCGGCCGAATAGGCGTAAGTTGCTTGTAGCCAACCTAATGCTTTTGGGTAATACAAGGCTAATAGAATTGCTAAAAAAATTACGAATACGGATAACATCCTTGAAGACCTTATCAGTTTTTTGTCGCTCACATCTGGATT
>NZ_BNEO01000143.1 GCF_014905415.1 Virgibacillus salexigens | reverse complement strand
AGTCACATGATATATGCAATTATTTCCATTATTGTCATGGGAATTGTTTTACTTGCTATATCCTTTTTCATGAATGTCCGAATTGAAGAGGTTGAAAGTCAGCTAGAACAGTTTTCAATTACAACAATGCAAGATACATATCAAATGAAAAAAAAGATAAAGATCTTGGAAGAAGAATTGCATACAGAAGATTTTACTGACGAGCGAGTAGAAAATAAATAGTTGGATAGAGGGAGAAAATCAAATGAAACAACCTATACGTATGTTTGGAATCGGCCTTCTTACAGCTGGTGTGATCATGCT
>NZ_BNEO01000142.1 GCF_014905415.1 Virgibacillus salexigens | reverse complement strand
ATTATACACCATACACTATACTTGTCAAGTATTAATTATTTTACACCTATAGCTTTAGAATAATAATCAATTAAAATTTAAAATAAAAAAGCTCACAACTGTTAAGTTATGAGCTGGTTTATATTTCATTTTCCTGTATAAATTTTATTGAGAGGACTTTTCCATAGAAACATTATTACTATATTTAAGTCTAATCCTTAGAGTAATTACTACCATAAATGGCAACATCTTCAGGAAAATTATCCTCTATTTGTTTTATTTCTATTTTCATTTGTAAATCCTTGTGTTTCAAATAGAGTATTC
>NZ_BNEO01000141.1 GCF_014905415.1 Virgibacillus salexigens | reverse complement strand
TATTCTTAAGCGCATTGGTATATGCATTGCTCCTAACCGTACCTTCTGTACCAATAATACCTACATGATTGGTCTTCGTAAATTTAATAGCAGCTCTTGATCCTGGCTGAATTACTCCAATTACAGGGATATTCAAGTTTTCTTTTAACGATTGCAATGCAAATGCGGTAGCAGTATTACAGGCCCCAACTAGCATTTTAATATCTTTTTCAAGTAAGAAATTAACCATTTCCCAAGTAAATTGCTGGACTTCTTCTTTTGATCTTGGTCCATAAGGGCATCTAGACGTATCACCTAAGTAAA
>NZ_BNEO01000140.1 GCF_014905415.1 Virgibacillus salexigens | reverse complement strand
GACGTCCAAGATTTTATGATTCGGGGTAAAGATATCTCTCAAAAACATATTAAAATCTTTGTAGATACCCTACTGAAAGATGATATTGAAGCCCCTCATGTACCGGATGTAGGAGTGAGTGAATCGTCAGCCTCCACCTTTTCCGATAAATTAATGATGTTTCATATGAGCTTACTCATATCCTCGGGAATTGGCAATTATTCCACAGCTGGTTCTGCAAGACAACGAAGTGACTTAATGGTCAATTATGAACGATTATCATTTGAAGTTGCAAGGCTTGCCAAGAGGGGTGCAGATATTATGA
>NZ_BNEO01000139.1 GCF_014905415.1 Virgibacillus salexigens | reverse complement strand
GGAACAAATGGTAAAAGATAGAAGAATCATCACGGATATTACCACTCGTACGCCACCGCTTCGTAAAAATACCGTCCGTCTACCGGAACTTAATGAAAGGGATTTTATTATTCATTCACCAGGGGAAAACGGAACGATAACACTAAATACAATGGAGATGACACCAATTGGAACAACGAAAATAGGTCCTTTAGAGATACAGGTTACAGATGGGGAAATACGTCATTTACCTGAAGAATATGTTTTTGCAACTGTAACTGGACGCCATGGACAAAATCGCAAACCATTTGTAGGTGTTTTAAAA
>NZ_BNEO01000138.1 GCF_014905415.1 Virgibacillus salexigens | reverse complement strand
CTATATATTGGTAAAACAAGGTATTATGAAATAAAGAAAGAAGCATTGGAAATACTCGGTCGACACCTATATGGTGTCTTTGCTGAAAAGGATTTTTCCTGATGATGTTAGTTATTCATACAATCAAAAAATCATTACTAGTTATGTTATTCTTTTTGTTGTTTATTGCTTTTTCAAGTTTCTGTGGCATTGTGTTTCTGGCTGTTTTTCAGTGGTCCATGCAAACCGACATTTACTTGGAGTTAGTTTATTCTGCTGAGTTTTGGTTATATATGCTGGGTATTCCATTTATCATAATTTTCTT
>NZ_BNEO01000137.1 GCF_014905415.1 Virgibacillus salexigens | reverse complement strand
AGAACTTCCTTTAACTTTAGAAGATATTTTTATAAGCAAGTTTTCAGGTCATGAGATGACTGATGAAAGAGAGTGAGGAAAGAATGGATAACAAAAAATTGAACAAAATTACTTGGAAACGAGCCAAACCAATCGTTTTAAGTTTAGGAATACTGTTAATATTAATCTCTGTTTTTATTGGATTTAACTCCACAAAAAATTGGCATAGAGAGCAAAACTTTATCCATTCTCAAGAGGCTAGAGACCAATATAATTCATACCTTGCTGCACAAAAAACTGAAGAGGATGATGTAAATAAAAAATAT
>NZ_BNEO01000136.1 GCF_014905415.1 Virgibacillus salexigens | reverse complement strand
AATAAACTAAAATATTTTAGTTTATTCATCCAATAATTTTTAAACGAATCATCCATCATTTAACTAACCTATTTTATACGATACGAAACCATGGTTTCCCACCAGCATAAACCCATTCAAATCCACCATCAGTCATACTCATGTTTTGACCACCATTAATTGTCATAAGTTCTTCGTCTGAAACAACTTCAAAATTCAATTGATTTTTCATTTGTAAATCTCCTTATATTTTAATAATGTCAGTATACTCCGAAAAAAACATAAATGCAAGAATTTTCGCACAATTACAAATGAAGCCCTTAAAT
>NZ_BNEO01000135.1 GCF_014905415.1 Virgibacillus salexigens | reverse complement strand
AGTTGAAAAAAAAGGCTTGGAATTCCCAGTAATAAATGTACGGTATAGTGTTACAACTGGAAATCTAGGAGGCACATGTAAATATTCTGCGATATCTCCAGGAATTTGGTTAACCTCAATGGCACACCTAACTTCTTCTAGCTCATTTTGAGATTGCTCTAGAATTAATGTACTTAACGGTTGGAATTCAATATTATCCAACACTTTTTGTTTATTAATATATAAGTTTGGAGATATGTATCCAATATGAAATGCAATCGGCAGATCTTTAATATAGAATAAACGCTCTATCTTTTGAACTTTCA
>NZ_BNEO01000134.1 GCF_014905415.1 Virgibacillus salexigens | reverse complement strand
GAAAAAACATAACATAAATGCTGTACGTACCTCGCATTATCCGAATCAGAGCGAGTGGTACGATTTAGCGGATAAATATGGGCTATATATTATTGTCGAAGCAAATCTGGAATCACACGGAAAACGTTCTGAACTTCCAAAAAGTGATCCTCAGTGGCTCCCGGCATCACTCGTTAGGTTGCGGAGTATGATTGAGCGGGATAAAAACCATCCGTCGGTATTGATTTGGTCACTGGGAAATGAAGCTGGAAGCGGATCTACTTTTCAGCATATGGCTGATTTAGCTCATGAAATGGATCCACCCA
>NZ_BNEO01000133.1 GCF_014905415.1 Virgibacillus salexigens | reverse complement strand
AGGAATAAAAAAACGCTGATACGAAGCGCAGTCAACATACGTCTGTATACAAAAATCCGGACGAATTCGAGAGGAATCGTTCGGATTACTATGAGAATAAGATACTTTTTGTCCACTTTCCTGCTATTTTTGCTTTGCGGCTTGTGTCATTTGGTTCCAGATAGACCCTTTTGCCTCTTCACCATCTTCAACCCTTGCTAAGGCCATTTTCACTTGCATTCTGACTTCAAATTCAGGGTCTTCCATCGCATCTTTAAGAGCAGGAACCGCTGATTCATCACCTAATTCATATAAAAACATTCCCGC
>NZ_BNEO01000132.1 GCF_014905415.1 Virgibacillus salexigens | reverse complement strand
CACGCATTTGTCCATTTTCAACAATAATCTTTTCTCCCTGTGCGATATCAATGAATACCTCCTAATTTCATTATGCATTTATAGTTTAGCAAAGATTTCCGTTTATGAACATCTTTGTTCCCAATCAAAAATACATGCGTGCTTTCCTGATTAAATTGGTAAGTTTACTTTATTTAAGATTACTACCTTATCGCTTATCAATTGATACATCTTCTGGCGACTTCGGACCTGTATATTCTGCGCGTGGTCGGATTAATCGATTATTTTCATACTGTACTAGAATATGCGCTAGCCACCCAGATACACG
>NZ_BNEO01000131.1 GCF_014905415.1 Virgibacillus salexigens | reverse complement strand
GAGTGCCTTCTAATACATAGAGGAATTCCTGACCTTTATGTGTAAAATTATTCCCCCGTTTATCCCCTGGATTCAAAATTATTAAATTAGGTACAAACAAAGGGTTTTCCATTTCTCCCGAAAGATCTTTATAAATAAATCGATTTTCTGTCAGGTCTTTCGTATCAACAATATTTCTGGTAATTGCCGAACGGGAACCTTGTGTTTCTGAAGAAAAAAAATAGCTTGGATTCACCCCAAGTGCTTCAGAAATTCGTTTTAACGAAAGTAATGTTGCAGATGTTTTGGAATGCTCTAATTGTGACAA
>NZ_BNEO01000130.1 GCF_014905415.1 Virgibacillus salexigens | reverse complement strand
GTCATTTTGCTGCTGGTAGGAATGTTTATGGATACGAGTGCGGCAGTATTAATTTTTGTTCCGTTATTTTTGCCAATGGTTTTCGAACTTGGGATTGATCCGATCCATTTTGGAATTATTATGTTTGTTGCTCTTTCTATTGGCATGATCACACCTCCGTTTGGGCTAAATTTATTTGTAGCGTCGGGGATTAGTAAAGTATCATTAACCGAGGTAATTAAAAGTACCGTTCCGTTTATTCTTGTTATGATATTTACCTTGCTTGTTATAGCGTATATACCTGAAATATCACTATTCTTATTGAATG
>NZ_BNEO01000129.1 GCF_014905415.1 Virgibacillus salexigens | reverse complement strand
TCGTGGATACATATATTGTCGCTTAAATCCACTTGAGGCAAAACTTCAGACAGCAGCTATGCGAAGAAAAATAAGACCGATAAAAGCGATGCGCATGAGCTGGCTAAAACACACTTTAAAATAAACCGTAAGCCAATGTTTCAACAAGACACCTATTATAATCAAATGCATGCCCTATCACGTTATTACGACGAAGTTGATGAAGAATTAATCCAACTACGGGGCAAAATGCATGCGATTTTACAATTATCTTTTCCGGAACTAGAACGAATGATTACACCAAGCTCAGCACTCTTTTTGAACATCG
>NZ_BNEO01000128.1 GCF_014905415.1 Virgibacillus salexigens | reverse complement strand
TCTATACAAATTGGCGTGATAGCCGTTGGAATTGCTATGATAATAGGAGTGGTATTAGGAAGTGTTGCTGGTTATTTTGGTGGGTGGATTGACCAGATCATCATGCGAATAAGTGATATTATGATGGCCTTCCCTAGCATTCTACTAGCTACCGCATTAGTAGCCGTTTTAGGCCCCAGCTTAACCAATGCAATGATAGCCGTTGGGATCGTAGGGATCCCCCAATTTGCTCGGATTGTCCCATCAGCTGTGTTATCAATTAAGGAAACCGAATACATCGAAGCATCCAAAGCAATTGGAGCAAAACA
>NZ_BNEO01000127.1 GCF_014905415.1 Virgibacillus salexigens | reverse complement strand
AGAAAGGAAATGAAGGTGATATAGTAAAAATACGGTTAATTCAGAAAATTTAAATATAGAATTTGGTATTCTTTGATAAAGGATGCAATGCGAAATGAAAAAATGGATTCATCGTTCACTAAAAAATCAACTCATTGCCTTTATTCTAATCGTGGTTGTTATTCCTATCATCATTTTAGGGCTGATTTCGTATTATTCTTCGGTTCAACTATCTAAGGATCGTGCGGAAATTTCTGGTGAAAGTTTTCTAGAACAAATACAAGATTCCATATCATTTATTATCAATGATGTGGAAAATATGTCCGTGT
>NZ_BNEO01000126.1 GCF_014905415.1 Virgibacillus salexigens | reverse complement strand
TAGATCTTAGATAGAAAATACACAAAGTGTGAGCATAATTACTTCTTTTTATACAAATTTCTTTCCCTAAAGATTTGATGCATATAGTTGCATTCGGTATTCATATTAGTTATTATGTAATTGATCAATCAATAAATAAACATGAGTAGGTGGTTCCGTATGGCTAGACCAAAAAAAGAAAGACGTAAGGAAGATATTCTTGAAGCAGGGTTGGAGGTTTTTGCAAAAAGAGGTTACTATAATACAACTACTGCACTCATTGCAGAAAAGGCGGGCATTTCTCAACCTTATGTCTTTAAATTTTTTAA
>NZ_BNEO01000125.1 GCF_014905415.1 Virgibacillus salexigens | reverse complement strand
GGGTATAAATCATCTGGCTTACCGAGATGAGGAGGTCACATAAGAAAGACTCTGTCTATATTTTCTAATGCTTTGGAAAACGTCTGGTTATCCGGTAAATCGAGAATTACCTTATCTATCGTATTTCCAAACATCGCTTGTAATTTGCTCTTGTTTGTTCCGGCCGCTACAACATCCTCTCCCATATGTAAGAGTTCCTCCACCACAAACTTGCCGACATTTCCAGTGGCTCCTGTAACTAGTATTTTCATTGTTATATTTCCTCGCTTAAAAATAATTAAGATATGACGTATTATCTTCTATTCTTT
>NZ_BNEO01000124.1 GCF_014905415.1 Virgibacillus salexigens | reverse complement strand
AATGTAGAAAAAAATGTAGAACAAGGAATTGAGGATATTACAACACTCTGGGATTATCTTACTGGTCCTGAGCTTTGGTGGACGTTAGGGGAAGGTGCTCTTAAAATTCTGGTGATCATCGCGTTAGCATTTGCTATTGTACGTATTACTCGAAAAGTAGTCGATCGATTATTTAGAAGAAGAGAAAATGCCCCCATACGGATTACCGAACGTAGAGAAAACACACTAAAGAAATTAATTAAAAGTGTTGTTGCCTATGTGGTTTATTACATTGCCATGATCATGATACTAGATAATGTACTCGGATT
>NZ_BNEO01000123.1 GCF_014905415.1 Virgibacillus salexigens | reverse complement strand
AAATATATTTCGCAAGTCATTTTCTATTTTGATGATCTCTACTTCTTTTATTGTTAAATTAAATTTTTCAAAAGCAGCAACAACTTCATTTACATGTAAACCAGGTAATGTAACAATTTGTATTAAATTCGTGCTGCCACCACGTCTAAACAATCGCTCAAAGTTATTAAGAAAAATTAAACTCAATAAAATAACCAACGTTGTAAAAACAGCTGCTGCGTACATTCCTGCTCCGACTACTAAACCTAGTCCAGCTACGGTCCATATAGAAGCAGCAGTTGTTAAACCACGAATGGTTCCACCATAAA
>NZ_BNEO01000122.1 GCF_014905415.1 Virgibacillus salexigens | reverse complement strand
GCATTTTCTCCTATGGTAACATTAATTTTATCGTCAAAGGATATATCCAAATCATGGTAATTGCGATAATTTTTTACTTGTAGCTGCTTAATATGCATGTCTTAATCCTCTTTTACCGGAATAACGTCTCCACTAGTCACTAGCAACGATGAATCTTCCAGCTTCTTCTAGTTCTCCTACATCACCGGGATATAGTTTTCTACCACGTCGATGTTCCCGCTCTCCATTCACCAACACACCTACATCTTGCAAATAAGCTTTTACCATTCCACCAGAGACAAGTACATTGATTAATTTTATAAACTGACC
>NZ_BNEO01000121.1 GCF_014905415.1 Virgibacillus salexigens | reverse complement strand
TAATAACAGTAAGAAAGATTAATATACCTGAGGCAGCTATATTTTCCGTATTCCCAGAAACTACGGCAGCAACTACACCTGAAATCGCGATAACAGAAATAAAAGGCAATGCTTGCCCACTTTTTTCTACGATGTTAGGCAAGAACTTTTGAATAATAATACCCAAAGCGATCGGAATAATAATCACTTGAATAATTGAAAGAAACATAGCAAAGGGGTTAACTGGCATCCAATGCCCAGCAAGTAAATATAGTAATAAGGGTGTAAGCATAGGCGATAGTAATGTTGAAAAAGAAGTCATTGCAATAG
>NZ_BNEO01000120.1 GCF_014905415.1 Virgibacillus salexigens | reverse complement strand
AACAGCAGAACATTATCATCCATATCCACATGAGTTTAGTGGCCGGCAACGGCAGCGCATAGGTATTGCACGTGCGTTAGCATTAAATCCGTCATTGATTGTATCCGATGAAGCTGTATCTGCTCTTGATGTTTCTGTACAAGCTCAAGTTATAAAGCTTTTAAAAGATTTACAGAAAAAATATGAGCTTAGCTATTTATTTATTTCCCATGATCTGGGAGTCGTCCGTCATATGAGTGATCGTGTCCTTGTTATGTACTTAGGCGCACAGCTTGAATTAGGAGATGCAAGTCGAATTTATGCAAATCCG
>NZ_BNEO01000119.1 GCF_014905415.1 Virgibacillus salexigens | reverse complement strand
GTAAAGGATTCGCTGTAGTGGCCAAGGAAATAAGAAAACTAGCAGAACAATCTTCTCGAGCAGCTAGTGATATCACTGAATCAACATCGAGAATGGAATGTATAACAATAGAAGCGTCTAAGGAGTTTCAGCAAATGCTATCAAAAACAAAATCAACACTTACGATGGCTGCTACTTCCCAGTCTTCATTTAATGGGCTGTTAATTGAAATCGAGAAAGTAAATAATCAATTAAGGTCCATAGAAAAGGATCTTCAAGAATTTGAACAAACACTCCCGCAATTGCACCAATCAGCAATTGATTATTCCTC
>NZ_BNEO01000118.1 GCF_014905415.1 Virgibacillus salexigens | reverse complement strand
AAATTCACAAACTATTTCATTTTATCTAGAGGAAAATCTAGCTGCATCGATAGTACTATAAATATTCCTGATACAAACAGCCATGCTACCAGTGGTTTTTAATAATGAATTGGTAACATAACAAACATCGCAATAACAAATGGAACCGAATGCCACATACTCCAGCCATTATGATGAGAAATTATGCCAATGTGTAGGTTGATATATTCGAATGCAACGTATAGCGTAACCCAAAGTATGAAATGAAATATCCTTACACTCCATTTATTTGTTCCAAAGAAATACTTTAGATAAATCAAAATAGTTACAG
>NZ_BNEO01000117.1 GCF_014905415.1 Virgibacillus salexigens | reverse complement strand
ATAGTAAACATTCTATCATCTTGTATCGTTGGTTATCTATGCAATACAACCAATACGAGCATTATAGTTATAAGGGTGGACGGAGAGAAGAACAAGTAGAAGCCTACCGCAATCCTTCAATTTCAATCCGAGAATTACGAGAAATGACGGATATAGTCAATGAATATAAACTTTTTGCAGATTTAGAAAAATGGATATTAAAAAAACCTTTGGAAGAAATCAATGATCATACTTCTTTTACCGTGACGTATGACAAAGTCAAAAAGGGGCGCTCGATTGATTCTATCGTCTTTCATATTACGAAAAAACG
>NZ_BNEO01000116.1 GCF_014905415.1 Virgibacillus salexigens | reverse complement strand
TATGCAGGATGCGATTCAGGCAGGTTTAGGCGTGTTAAGTAGTGTGCAATATGTAGAATTAGGTGCAATTAAGATCTTTTCTGATGGCGCTTTAGGTGGATGGACTGCTTGGTTAACGAATGTTTACTCTGATGACAAAGGTAATTGTGGCTTTAATATTCATAGTACGGCAGAATTAGAAAGAATTGTTCAAGATGCAAGGAAGTATCGTTTACCAGTAGCGGTTCATGCAATTGGAGATCAAGCCATTTTGGAAGTAGCATCGACATTAAAGAAATACCCGCTGCCAAATAAATGGAGAGAACGGATT
>NZ_BNEO01000115.1 GCF_014905415.1 Virgibacillus salexigens | reverse complement strand
GCAGTATTCTGCTGTTATAATAGTTAGAAAAACAGCTAGGAGGTCTTTTTGTATTAGATCAAATACATCAATCCATTGATCAGCTTTATTCAGAAATGGTAGAAATCCGTAGATATCTACACCAATATGCAGAAATATCCTTTCACGAAACAAAAACAGCTGCATTTATTGCCGGTCATTATAAAAAGCTAGGTATTCCTTATGTGACAAAAGTTGGTGGCAACGGTGTAATCGCTACGTTAAAAGGGGGAAAACCAGGAAAAACAATTGCATTACGCGCCGATGTTGCTGCAGTACCTATCCAAGATGA
>NZ_BNEO01000114.1 GCF_014905415.1 Virgibacillus salexigens | reverse complement strand
AAGCTAATGTAGAAAACGTAACTGTAAAAGCAAATAGCACCAACATTCGATCAGGTCCAGGAACGAGTTATCCAGCTATTGGTTCGTCATCATCAGGAGATACATATCGTTTACAAAAAACAGATGGCGACTGGCATCAAATCGTTCTTGCTCATGGGGAATATGGATGGGTGGCATCTTGGTTAACCGACACAAAGGGGGAACCAATCCCGGCTTCTAACGAGACAGCAGCTACGGTTCAAGCACCAGAGCAGCAAGCATCCAGCACATCCTCAGATTTAACCTCACTTGATGGGTATAATATTATGCTT
>NZ_BNEO01000113.1 GCF_014905415.1 Virgibacillus salexigens | reverse complement strand
AATATGGCCGATGGAAACACAGTTTACGACAGAAATTGCTTCTGTTAGTGCTAAGCTAGGTATTTTGGAGATGTTTAAATCAGGGACTACGACGTTCTCTGATATGTTCAATCCAAATGGCATAGATTCAGGTGATGTTATACATGCAGTTGGAGAACCCGGGTTTCGTGGTCCTTTTTCGTATACAATATTTAGCTTTGGTACCGAGGAAGAGCAGAAAATGAACCTGAGGGAAGCAGAGCAATTTTCTAGAAACTATAAAACGTTTGCTGATGGACGTCTGACCACCATGGTAGCCCCTCATAGTGCGTA
>NZ_BNEO01000112.1 GCF_014905415.1 Virgibacillus salexigens | reverse complement strand
ATTTGTTTGCGGCTTTTGCGGAATTTGAGCGAAATCTTATTTTGGAGCGTTCTGCCGCTGGTAGAGAAGCCGCACGAGCAAGAGGACGACTTGGAGGAAGACCTGAGAAATTTTCGGAGCAAGACGTAAAGCTTCTTAAAACCTTGGTAGAAAGTGGTACGCCGATTAAGTCGATTGCGGATTCTTGGGGAGTTTCAAGAACCACAATTTATAGATATATTAATAAGTTTTAGAATAAAATAAAAGACCAGCTCACAACGATTAAGTTATGAGCTGATTAGATTTTAGTTGGTTTAAAAGATCAATTATCTA
>NZ_BNEO01000111.1 GCF_014905415.1 Virgibacillus salexigens | reverse complement strand
ATTAGTAAGCCAATACATGATAGACAAAGGTGCAGGGGTAATTATTAATAGTGCATCCATTTACGGAAAAGAATCAGGCGGATTACCTGCGTATAACACCTCAAAATCAGCAGTAATCAGCTTTACAAAAGCCTTTAGCTCTGAAGTAATTAAACATAATATTCGTGTTGTTGGTATCGCCCCTGGGGCGATCTTCCATCCAAATAAAGAATGGAATCGACGTATCCAAAACGATCCAAACTTCATAACAAATTATGCAAGCGCTAGAATACCTGCAGGACGACTAGGTAAACCTGAGGAAATTGGAAACAC
>NZ_BNEO01000110.1 GCF_014905415.1 Virgibacillus salexigens | reverse complement strand
CACCACTTCATTTACTCTCTTTTCTAGTTCATTTTCGGTGAGAGTGGTTAACCTATCCAAGGTCATGTCTTGATCATTGGATTGTGGTTCGTACGTATCCCATAAATGCTGTGATTCTCCTGTTATCGGATCAGGTCTTCCCCATCGCTGCAATGCTTCCTTATCCCCGACAATCACTTCTAGTCTGGATCCATCTTCCCTTTCAGGACCCAGACCCTTTAAAGCTGTGAAAATGTTATCTGTTTTTTCAATACGCCTTAGACTTATTAAGTCTTTACCTAATTCAACCTCACGCCCACGCCATTGTCCTAC
>NZ_BNEO01000109.1 GCF_014905415.1 Virgibacillus salexigens | reverse complement strand
CAAAAATTAAGTATGCCCCAGAAAGCACAAGAATTCAATGTATTTTAGAACTGGTTAGAAAAGGGTATGAGGATCAATTATTGGTGAGTGGCGTCACAGCAAGAAAATCCTACTACAAACATTATGATTACGGGTTAGGTTTGGAAAATATTATTGGCAAGTGGGTTCCACGTTTTATTGATGAAGCGAATCAGAATGGTTTTGATGGTCAACGATTAATGGAAAAGTTTTTCATCCATAACCCGGCACGTTGCTTTGCATTTAAAAAATAGATGTGAAGTTGCGAGAGTTTGTGTGTAGACATAATCATCG
>NZ_BNEO01000108.1 GCF_014905415.1 Virgibacillus salexigens | reverse complement strand
TGGTGGTAACATCCACTGTATTACTCAACAGCAGCCGTTACCTTATAACGGTAAATAATTGGAAAATGCATTTATGAAAAAATCGCAGTGAGAGCAATTGCTCCCACTGGGATTTCATTGTTACGTTACATTTCTTACTCGAAATCTTTAATATAGGCTTTTGGTGTCATAATTGCTTTCCCATCCCACTTATCTAACGGTCTGCCTTCTTTTACGCGGTTTGGGGTATCAGGATTAGCAAGGGCTGGGCGGGCAACACCAATAAAATCCGCTTGGCCTTTTTCGATCACAGTTGAAGCTTTTTCTGGATCAC
>NZ_BNEO01000107.1 GCF_014905415.1 Virgibacillus salexigens | reverse complement strand
CAGGTAAGTGATAAGCCAAAAGTTACACTTACTGTAAATGATGCTAGTATTTATCCTCTCATTATAAGCTTACAAGATGATGGTCATGATAGTGGAACAGCAGAAGCTACACTACCATCAGACGAACCAGCAGATGAAACCGTGCCTACTGAAGGTAGTGATACCCAGGATAACCAAACAGACCTCCCAGAAAAAGAAGTAGACAAAGAAAACAACGTTGATCAGCAGTTGCCAGGAAAAACAAATTTGTTACCTGGTTATCATACGGGACTAGAGATTACAACGAAGTCATCTATGCAAGCGACTGCCCTTT
>NZ_BNEO01000106.1 GCF_014905415.1 Virgibacillus salexigens | reverse complement strand
CGTTATATTTCCGCAGCCAATAATCAATTTGACAGAGATGGGCAATAAGTTGGGGGCCCTTCATTAGTTGACCATACCAAGGGTCTTTGTATTCTTTCCCTTCACTTTGTAAAATCGCTTCAACCTTTTCACGCTTAAGAAACTCAAATAACCGTGCTTCTTTATCATCTAAAATCACTTGCAACCATGTCGTTACTGCTTGCGTATATTCGGGTTGAAAGGTTTTCGGATATGGGCTTTTTTTACGATATAGCACGTCATGAGGTAAAATCCCTTCCATTGCCGTTCGTAACATGCCTTTTTCTCTTCCTAC
>NZ_BNEO01000105.1 GCF_014905415.1 Virgibacillus salexigens | reverse complement strand
ACACTGGTAGATAAGTCAAAAAATTAAAAATATTATACAAAATAAGAGCAATGCAACAATACTTCATATCACCATGGCTGATTATCTCACGTGCATTCCCATCTGATTCAGAATCTCCCTAGAAATCCTTCAGACACAATGGTCCATCCATCCAACGACACACCCGAGTAGGTATTCCTGTAACAATTTCATTGAAATAAAGCAATAAGAATAGAAAATTTACACACTGGTAGATAAGTCAAAAAATTAAAAATATTATACAAAATAAGAGCAATGCAACAATACTTCATATCACCATGGCTGATTATCTCACG
>NZ_BNEO01000104.1 GCF_014905415.1 Virgibacillus salexigens | reverse complement strand
CCTTTTTGGGTGTAAGGAGCATGGAGCTCGGATAAATGAATACGATTATCTTCCACTCCTTCTGTGTTTCCTACAACAAACGGATAGATACCCTGCACTACCGTTTCAAAATCCTGCTCAAATACACGTGGAGATGCATGATTTGTTAAAGACTTTTTAACAATTCGGATGTCATCATATATGGTATTTCCTTTACCAGATTCTCTACCAAGGATCAATTCAGCGCTTTCACTTTCCGCGGTAAAGCTTACCTGCATCCGCTGCATGGTACTATTGGTTCCATCATTTGTTGCATGTGAATCAGCTTTCACATA
>NZ_BNEO01000103.1 GCF_014905415.1 Virgibacillus salexigens | reverse complement strand
AAAATAAAGACTAGAGCGACTCTCTAGCCTTTTGTTTATAGTATTTAAATTGTCACTTCTACAACTGTACTCCAGGCAGAGCCAGTAATATTTTCAGCTTTATCCCGCAACAGTATCTTTGAATACATACTGAACAACATTAGCTTGTTCTTCAGTTAGTGTGGCTTGGCCCTTTTGAGGTTTGCCAAACACTCCAAATTCTAAACTCAATTCAAGCGCATCTTCTGAGTTAGGTTCATAAGAGAAACTTGTAAGATAAGCACGAAGATATTTAGCTTTGTACTTTCCGTCAGATCCTTTTTCAGCTTTATCAA
>NZ_BNEO01000102.1 GCF_014905415.1 Virgibacillus salexigens | reverse complement strand
GCATCCCGATATCAAATGACCAGACATATGAAAGCGTAAAGAACGCGATCGGGAAGGCCCAGGAGGCAGCACAGTAGTGTTTCATGCAATTCTTTGTACCACTTGAGATACATTTTAGGGCCTCCGGATAAAACTTTTCTAGTGCATTCAGTTGCTGGTAATACCTTTTAGTTAAAAACAGCAGTTATTTGCATCCCGATATCAAATGACCAGACATATGAAAGCGTAAAGAACGCGATCGGGAAGGCCCAGGAGGCAGCACAGTAGTGTTTCGTGCTATACTTCGTACCACTTGAGATACATTTTAGGGCCTCC
>NZ_BNEO01000101.1 GCF_014905415.1 Virgibacillus salexigens | reverse complement strand
CCATAAAGTCATGAGACATTCATGCGTGTATGGAGTGATGCCGGCCCTTCTTTTCGAAAGGTCAGATGTTATAATTGCGCCCTCCCTCTTTTAAACCTTGTGTAAACTTTTTATTAGTAAGACTGTTAAGACGAGCGGAGATTTTGTGCAATCATATTGGTTAATATTTCTCAGTGGACTGTCAGCCTTAGTCTTAGAGCTCGTTAGTCAACTTGCATGGTGCACCACGGGTAGGTGAGGTTGGCAGTAAGTGAGAGTGACTGGGACTAGCCTCTTACTCACCCTCATCATGTAACATGAACCGATATTCACAGTGC
>NZ_BNEO01000100.1 GCF_014905415.1 Virgibacillus salexigens | reverse complement strand
ATTTAGGAGCAGCTATCGTATCCATGTATCATGCCATGGATCAGTCAATTCGAGTCCATAGCACGTTAGGGCTAAATGTCGTTGTTGAAGTAGGTCATCATTATAGTTATTCAACTTCAGTGGAACTGTTACCTATCTGCGCCAATATCATAAAGGAATTACCGGTGTTACTTGTAGGGATTTATTGTCCAATTGACACCATCATGGAACGTGGAATAAACACTTGGCAGAATAAATATGAAGAAGATGGAACGATTCCCCCAAACGTTAAACTTTGGCAAGAACCTGTTCATAAAGTTGGTATTTACGAATTACAA
>NZ_BNEO01000099.1 GCF_014905415.1 Virgibacillus salexigens | reverse complement strand
AGAGGTTGACTTATTTTCAGCACCGTACTTATTTAATAGTTATGAACATTGGTTACGTGTCGTTGATGGTGAAGTTGGCCAGCAAATGGGGAAGATCATTAATGAAAAGTCAAACAACGCCTTTAAACTATTAGGCTATTGGACGGCAGGAGTAAGGCATTTCTACGGAAAAAAACCATTAGAATCAGTGGATGATTTGAAAGGGGTTTCTTTACGGACGCAGACATCCGGAGTGATCGGTGACGTCTCGGAAGCTACGGGTGCCATTCCATCATCCATCTCTTGGGGAGAGCTGTATCATGGATTACAGCAAGATG
>NZ_BNEO01000098.1 GCF_014905415.1 Virgibacillus salexigens | reverse complement strand
TGTTTGCATTTACCGATCTCAAGGACATTATTTCCATCAAACACACCCACCGTAAAGTCACTATTAGCTGTATGAAAAGCTGTTAAAAAACCGTGTAGCTTTCTCCAATTTTTAATTTTGAACCAGTCTTGATGGTTTTTTCCTAATTTATATGCACTACTCTTTCGCTTTGCAATAATACCTTCGCCCTTATTCATAAAGCCACGATCCCAGAGAAAGTGGGAGTTTTCCTCGCATGGAACATTATGCAGCCTTGAGAATTTCACTTCTTTAAATAGCTGCGTAAGAGATCGTTTTCTTTGAGTTAACGTCTGTTGT
>NZ_BNEO01000097.1 GCF_014905415.1 Virgibacillus salexigens | reverse complement strand
TGCTAAGATAAGTAACCGCACATTAGTAGAAGTCGATGTTCGTAAGCGATTCGGCTGTACAGTTTTAGCAGTGAAACGAGACGAACAGGGTAATATATCTCCATTACCAAATGATTTTATATACGAAGGAGATATATTAGTTGTAATGGGGCATAAAAATGACATCAAACGATTTGAGAATAAAGGAATGTAAGCAATGATTAAAACCATTTCATTGCATCCATTAAGAGGAAAAACCATCCGTTTAAGCCCGCCACAGATTCTAGCGTTAGGATTTTTAGTATTTATTATAGTAGGGACGCTTTTATTAAAGTTACC
>NZ_BNEO01000096.1 GCF_014905415.1 Virgibacillus salexigens | reverse complement strand
CTGAAGATGGTAAAACAGTAAAATTTATGCATTTATGGCCAGAGGGTAGTTCTGCTCAGCATAATAAAATTGTAAGCGAAATCATTAACGATTTTGGAAGTGGAAATCCTGATGTAACTATTGATTTAGAAGTCTTGAGTAATGAGCAATACAAAGACAAGTTAAAAGTGCTTTCGACATCGAATGAATTGCCTGATGACGGGATGACGTGGGCAGCAGGATTTCTTGAACCCTATGTTGATGGTGAATTATTTGCGCCTTTAGATGATTTGGTAGAAGGTGAACTGAAAAATCGATTTGTATCGGGTACAGCTGAAG
>NZ_BNEO01000095.1 GCF_014905415.1 Virgibacillus salexigens | reverse complement strand
TTGGAATTGCTTTATCTCCGAAAACACAAGGAAAAACACTTAAACAAATTGAACAGGAACGATATGATGAGGTAGATTCACTTAGGACAGAAGCAAAAGGTAGTAGTTGATAGATATAGAGTAGGATTGACTGTTGATATGGGGGTATAGACATGACTAAATGTTGCTTAGGGGTTGATATCGGAGCCTCTAGTGGAAGGGTGATGGCCGGTTATTTGAATGATGGTACTGTGCAACTAGATGAAGTGCACCGATTTGATAATAGGATCACCAAGAAAGACGGGTATTTCATATGGGATATTGCTGGTTTATTCCAAGA
>NZ_BNEO01000094.1 GCF_014905415.1 Virgibacillus salexigens | reverse complement strand
TATGAAATTTGCATTAAAGCTGTTAGCGGACCCATATGAATGAAAAAATGCACTTCTAAAATCAACCATTGCTTCCTACTCTCATCAACCGATTAGAGATGAGAAAGACTATCTTAATTTACACAATACAACCTGGCTTCATCCTGCGACGAACAAACCTTGTACACACAGTTTTCTTGACCTCTATCACGAAGCAACGGTTGAAGCCATAGAATTATTAACAACTGTTAACGAGTATTGGAATTCAAGCTACGAATCGCTTTTGACAAAATTAACTGGACAGATTGGCATTATCTCTTATGATACCGGTAAATCACTTC
>NZ_BNEO01000093.1 GCF_014905415.1 Virgibacillus salexigens | reverse complement strand
AACATTTATAATCCTCCTTTATAGTTCACTGACAAATTCAATCTTATCGATTCGGACAAGTGCTTGTGGCCCGGTATTCTCAATTACAACAACATAATCATCTCTTACTGCTAGCAATGTCCCTGGTACCATTCCAAAAGGAGTGGTTAGTTCTACTTGTTCATTAACTAGACCTAAAAGTACATCTCGGATTGTAGTAGGCGTGTCAGGTGTACCCCCATTATCTCCTGTGCCTCCAGCACCGCCGTTACCACCTAGGTCAAGCCCAACATCCACACCAATTCCTGGTAAATTTGCAGATACGTCTTTACTTATGCCACT
>NZ_BNEO01000092.1 GCF_014905415.1 Virgibacillus salexigens | reverse complement strand
TTCATGTTCCAACCGAATGGATGGGAAAAATCGGTGTGAAATTATTAGTCGATCGACTAAAAGGGCGTGATCTACCATTAAAGGTAACAGTACCTACAACATTAATCCAACGTGATAGCACGAAGATGACAACGTAAGTTAAATGATGTTTTCCATTAAAATAGCGGAAGGATTGGTATTATGAAAGCGCTTTTAAAGATTAGCTTTACACTTCTCATTTGCAGCATTGTATTAATCGGGTGCTCTGGCGGTTCTAATAAAGAGAGCGGAAAGGTCACTTTATCGTTATTTTCTACTGTCACAAATGGATCAGATCAGCAAG
>NZ_BNEO01000091.1 GCF_014905415.1 Virgibacillus salexigens | reverse complement strand
ATTAGCCGCAAAATATGCCGATGCAGTCTATTCAGTGTCGGGGAACTTAAAGCAAGCAGAAAAATTTCGCGACAAATTAGTCGAACAAGGTAAACAAAGCCAAGACAGTAATAGACATAATAAAATATTTCCTGGCTTAGTAACCTATGTAGGTCATACTCATGAAGAAGCTTTAGCCAAAAAAGCAGCATTAGATGAGCAATTACCTCTTGAAACAGCCCAAAAGCGGTTGAGTTTCTTTATTCAGCAAGACTGCATGAATTGGGAGATTGATAAAGAAGTACCACAATTACCCCCAGTAGAAGAATTCACTGGTCCAGTT
>NZ_BNEO01000090.1 GCF_014905415.1 Virgibacillus salexigens | reverse complement strand
AGGAAATTCATTTACTCCACCTGTTACATTACTTGATGGAAATAATGGTGGAGGCAAAGTAAATGAATTATCTGTAAGTTACGGTGAAGAGCCGTATTCAGCTGTTGTAGGTGTCAGTGTGAATGGGCAGCCTATTAATATACTTCATTCTAATGGTTCACTAAAGGGATTAATTGATTCCTATGGTCATGATTTCAATGCAACTGGAGAGATCCAAGGAACGTATACAGAAATGTTAGAAGATCTTGATACAATGGCAAATGCTTTTATTGAAGCGTTTAACCAAGTACAACAAAGTGGACAAGGATTAGATGGTACAACA
>NZ_BNEO01000089.1 GCF_014905415.1 Virgibacillus salexigens | reverse complement strand
TCTGGAAAATGTTTTAAATGACCATCAATTATCTAAACAGGATTTTCACAAGCAAATGGTTATGCTGAAAGATTCGGATGAAAAATTAATGGAGCAATTAAAAATGTCTGAACAGGCGAGTGCCGATGTTGCCAAGAGGGTTGAAGCACATTTAGAATTACAGGAAGGTCTTGTAGAACGTGTGCATAACCATGATAAAAAACAGAAAGAAACAAATGCACGTTTAGAAAATCAAGAAGCGTTAACAGAAAAGATGGTGAGGCAGTTGGATAATATCCGCACTATTCTGTTTGAGCGAACCAATTATCTGGCAGAAAAAATTG
>NZ_BNEO01000088.1 GCF_014905415.1 Virgibacillus salexigens | reverse complement strand
AATGCTTCCAGCCAAGTAGAGTCCATTATTTATGTGCCAAAACTTATATTAAGAGGGTCCACAAAAGAATTACAAACCATTGAAATAACATCTTAATACTTGGCCGTCTTGTTTTTAATAAGATGGCTTTTTTAAAATAATTAGAAAGCGGTATCATGATGAATAGGAGGTAGAATAAATGATAGTAAGACAACTCCATCCTGTACGTCTATCCTCGTCTTTAGGTAATAAACTTGAAGATCCACCAAAAGTGAGTGTCAGCTTAGACGAGGGACAAGTGGTAGAAATAAAGGTAGAATGGGAGCATGTAGATACATGGAAAT
>NZ_BNEO01000087.1 GCF_014905415.1 Virgibacillus salexigens | reverse complement strand
TGTTTTTTTGTTTATTTTCTTCCTCGATTAAAATATCTTCTCTTGTAGAGTGTGCAAGTCTACTTGAAGCAGCTGCAGCTATTGCTCCTACAATATCATCTAGGAAAGTATGTCATTCGCCTGTTGATTTATCATTTAGTTTCTTTAAAATTCCAGGTTTCTGTTTATCAATATATCCATAATTGGTAAATCCAATAGAACCATAAACGTTAACGATGGATAAAGCAATAATTTCATCATCGCCATATAAGCTTTCATCCGTATCGATGGTTTTCTGAAGAGGCTGTTCCAATTGTTTCTTTTCTGCTAATACATCTAATTGGA
>NZ_BNEO01000086.1 GCF_014905415.1 Virgibacillus salexigens | reverse complement strand
TAAGTATTATGGGATGACTCACTCTTTCAGTCGAAGGGGATACCCTTATCATAATACCAGTCTTGGATCTTGGCATGGACATTTAAAAAGAGAGTGGGTGTATCAATTTAAATATAAGAACTTTGAAGAAGCCTATCAGAGTATTTTCTGGTACATCGAAGCCTTTTATAATTCAAAACGAATCCATCAAAGTTTAGGGTATCTTACACCTAATCAATTTGAAAAGGTAAGTGCTTAAAATAAATAGATTAAAATTCTACGTTTGTTACTCTAAAAACTTGACTTAACGTCATTATTTATTAACATGAGTTTTTGTATTCATTAT
>NZ_BNEO01000085.1 GCF_014905415.1 Virgibacillus salexigens | reverse complement strand
AATGCAAAATAATCCATCGCCCCCGATACACGAACACCAAACTGCTGATATCCATAGCGACCAAGGTCCTGAAAGGTTGTATATATCCCAGGGTTATGTACTTTAGACAAAGCTATTCGTTCATACATGATACATTCCCCCTACTTCTCACCTGAACGCTTTATGGTAATTCCATTGTTAGATAAAGTAGTTTGCAATGCTTCAGCGAAAGCTACAGCATGTTTGCCACCCCCGTGTATACAAATCGTGTCTGCTTTTAAATCTATAATGGTACCGTCGACCGCTTTGACCTTCTGATCATCGACGTTTCGTTTCATTTGTTCCGC
>NZ_BNEO01000084.1 GCF_014905415.1 Virgibacillus salexigens | reverse complement strand
ATAGAGTTTTTTTAAAACTCAATCAAGTCGCTAGGTCTAAAATTTAAAAACCAAAATTTAAGATCTAGCAGCTTGATTATTTAATCATCTAAATTTCAAAATCATCATTACGTGCTTTGTGTTTTGGACTTTGATTTTTTTGATAGGCTTCTAATCGCTGTTCTGATTTTTGATAGTATTGAATGTTTTTATCGACTTTATATAAAGTATCTCTTAAATCATCACGTTCAAGTTTTAGATTTTTTATTGTATCTCTGATAGTGGTATCTACATAATCTAAACTTTTGTTTTGTTCGACATACTCTATAATCTTTGTATTTAATTTA
>NZ_BNEO01000083.1 GCF_014905415.1 Virgibacillus salexigens | reverse complement strand
ATATGGATGCATTGCTTCTTTAGGTACATACTGATTAATTAATTTAGTTATTTGGGCAGACACATATAAGTAATCGGCCATATGTGCTGGCACAATATATATATCTGGATCATCTGGTAGTTCAAAGAGACGACTAACATTACTAATGCCATATTTCTTTTTTAAAGCTGGGGAAGCAGCCAGTACGATACTTGCGGATCGATTCGGATCTCCTACTACTGCAGGTAGTACCTGCATTGGATCCTTTCCTAATTTAACTGCTTCGACACTTGCATAGAACGAACGCATATCAATACATAGAACACCGTTACGTGGGTACGATGCATAAT
>NZ_BNEO01000082.1 GCF_014905415.1 Virgibacillus salexigens | reverse complement strand
CATCATCCCAACCAATTGGTCGGCCTCCATGACATCCAACTTCGGAAAAGCGTTTATACCAATAATACCAACAAGAAAAATAACCCCCGGTGTAATAAACGGCATCCATGCCATACCAACCAGTGAGGTTTTTATTGTACTTTCGTTTTTGGCAGAAAAGATACGTTGAATTGCATGGGGATAGATTGCTGCACCTATACACGTAAGGAGCAACATGCTAAACCAACCAGAAATTCCACTCGCTTCCGGGACACCAAGTTTTTCTGGCGAAAGTGTAGCCATATAATTGGCTGGAGTAGGGAGGCCGCCCGAGTAAATAACAGAACCGG
>NZ_BNEO01000081.1 GCF_014905415.1 Virgibacillus salexigens | reverse complement strand
GAGCAATAATATGAATGCAATTCAATCTGTATATATTCATGTCCCATTTTGTCAGCAAATTTGTCACTACTGTGCTTTTACAAACTTTTTTTATAACGAGAAACTTGCTGATGATTATATTGAGGCATTGAAACACGAGATCAATGCTTATGTAACGGAGAATGGAAACGATGTAAAAACGATATGTATTGGCGGAGGAACCCCAACCGCACTAACGGTAAGCCAGTTAGATGCTTTGCTTTCGTTTATCAAACAAAAATTTGACATATCGCGTTGTGGGGAATTTTCGATTGAAGCAAATCCGGGGGATTTTACCGAAGATAAAGTGAA
>NZ_BNEO01000080.1 GCF_014905415.1 Virgibacillus salexigens | reverse complement strand
CACAGCAGCCTGGTCATTCTTTACAAATTTCATTGGTTAGATATTCTCCACAGTAAAATCGTCGGATAGCTTTTCATAGTCTAAATGTGCGACATTCACTTCTTGGATAAATTCGATATTATACTTGCGTTCGTTTAATTTTGTTCTTACTTGTCTTACGGATTCGCCTTCTACATAAACACTTTTTGTACGTTCCCGACCTGGAATTTCATCAGGCAGTTCTTGATATAATGCTTTATAAACCATCTCATCCCTCCTTGAATATTCACTCTTATTTTTCTTTCTTAATAACACGATTTTGATTTGCTAAATTATTGATATACCTTCAAA
>NZ_BNEO01000079.1 GCF_014905415.1 Virgibacillus salexigens | reverse complement strand
CTATTCCGATGTCGATAGTTGCAGCTCGAAATGAAGGAAAATGGCAAGACCAATTGTGGTTGACCTATAATTCAATTACTTTTGGTATTCCACCTTACGTATTCTATCTCTTGATTATCTTTATCTTTGGTTATAGTCTTAATTGGTTTCCGACAGGTGGGACGGTAAGTCCAGATGCGATGGGAATAATTCCTGTTTTCTTTAGTAAGATTTATCACATGATTCTTCCGGCTTTTAGTTTGGCGGTCTTTGGAACAGTTGGAATCTTTACTTACTTCCGCTCAGGAATTTTAGATGAACAAACACAAGATTATGTACGAACGGCTCGAG
>NZ_BNEO01000077.1 GCF_014905415.1 Virgibacillus salexigens | reverse complement strand
GATCTAATGTATAGGCAGATGTCACCATAGCCTAGTAAGCGTATAAACCACACAGAAGTTCATCGGAAATATCAGGAAGTCTCGCAAACTATGTCGGGTCTCAATCTGCTTAACTCGGGGCTCTATCTGCATCCGACGTCATGGGAGGAGAACCGTTGAAACGGGACGCGATCTAATGTATAGGCAGACGTCACCATAGGCTAGTAAGCGTATAAAACACACAGGAGTTCATCGGAAATAACTGGATGTCTCGCAAACGAAGTCGGGTCTCAATCTTCTTAACTCGGTAAGTCGGAGGCCAAGCGGTCTTTGGGAGACAAAGGCTCGTGTCA
>NZ_BNEO01000076.1 GCF_014905415.1 Virgibacillus salexigens | reverse complement strand
AGAAATATTAAAAAAATTGAACGAGAAAATCAAAGTTTACATAAAGATTTGACGAAAGTCTATAATCAAATTAATCGCGAGCGCGAGTTTGAATTAGAAAAAGCACAAAAAGAAGCTCAAGAAGTAGTTAAAAAAGCGAGTCTTGAAGCGGAAGAAATTTTGAAAAATCTCAATGATAAAGCAGCGTTGAAACCACATGAAATTATTGCTGCTAGAAAAGAACTTGAAGGTTTGGCTCCAACCATTGATTTTTCTAAAAATAAGGTTTTGAAAAAAGCGAAAGCACAAAGAGGACTTAAGCAAGGGGCTGAAGTTAATGTCACTTCTTATGG
>NZ_BNEO01000075.1 GCF_014905415.1 Virgibacillus salexigens | reverse complement strand
ATATAATTTCTACAACTTCACTAGCTGTGAAGTCAGAACGCTTGCCTAATTTATATTCATGAGCAATATCCATCTCTGACAATCGTTTGAATTGTGAGGTTGAAATATCATATAAATATCCATGATGCAAAGCAATCTTTCCAAATAGATAATCTAAAATCACATTGACAAAACGAGGAATACTTTTACTTGATTTTAATGTAACTACTTCTTTATCTTCTCCATCGTCAGTTTTTTCAGCTTTTTTATTAACTCCACCGTAGAAAATAGATACAGTATTTTGACCATTGTTTAAATGCAAACTAGGTCTTTTGATTCTTTTATTTTCTCCTG
>NZ_BNEO01000074.1 GCF_014905415.1 Virgibacillus salexigens | reverse complement strand
GAATTATATAAACTCTTTAGCGATGATGATCGGATGCTTCATGAAATTCGCGAAATCACTAATAACGATGAAATGCGTGCCGTAAAATTTGACAATGACGAAAAATATATGAAAAATTTAACGATTATTTCGCAAAAATTTGTTATCCCATATCGCGGTTTTGGTCCACTAACAGTCGTTGGACCTGTAGAAATGGATTATCAAAGGACGTTATCAGTTCTTGACTTAGTTGCTAAAGTTTTAACTATGAAGCTGAGTAACTATTATCGTTATCTTGATGGTAACCATTATGAAATTAGTAAATGATAAAAAAGTTATTTAAAAAAGGAGGGCC
>NZ_BNEO01000073.1 GCF_014905415.1 Virgibacillus salexigens | reverse complement strand
AAGGTTGAAATTACTGATTCTACTTCAGCAGCAGCTGAATTTGTGAAAAATTATCCAGATTTGCCAATTGCAGCTGTTGCTAATTCTTACGCGGCTAAAATGTATGATTTAGAGATTGTTGCCAAAAATATTCAGGATTTAGCAGGAAATTCTACTCGGTTTTGGTTATTGGGAAAAGAGAAAAAATCATTTGATTTACTAAAAACAGGTGAGAAGGTGAGTTTGGCTTTGACTCTACCTGATAACCTGCCAGGAGCGCTTCATAAAGCGATTTCTGTTTTTGCTTGGCGTGATATTGATATGACAAAAATTGAATCACGTCCTTTAAGAACAA
>NZ_BNEO01000072.1 GCF_014905415.1 Virgibacillus salexigens | reverse complement strand
AATAACTTTTTCAATAACGGAGCAAAATGCTCTGGAAGTTCTGAAACACTAGGTACAATAACCCGCTCTTTCCCATAAATATTACGCATTAACTGGTCTTCTGATTCATCTACTGCAC
This sequence comes from Virgibacillus salexigens, assembly GCF_014905415.1. Taxonomy (GTDB): domain Bacteria; phylum Bacillota; class Bacilli; order Bacillales; family Amphibacillaceae; genus Virgibacillus; species Virgibacillus salexigens. Next base: position 217 of record NZ_BNEO01000072.1, on the reverse strand, counting down.
CATCAGCATGAAATATCCCAATTACCTCTATTCCTTTCTTACGAGCTTCAAGTACAGCAAGGTGTGGATCGACTATCCCATTTTGATTATAATTCGCAGCAGCAGGTTCCCCATCTGAAAAAACAAGTAAAAACTTATTCTTTTCCCGGCGCCTCTCTAATTCTTCTGTTGCTACCCGAATACTGAATCCTTCACGATTGTCTTCCCGGGGTTCCAA
>NZ_BNEO01000071.1 GCF_014905415.1 Virgibacillus salexigens | reverse complement strand
ATCTATTATAGATAATTTTTTTAGTATTTGAAATAGTATATCATTATTTTATTAAGAAATTAATTGTTTTGATTATTTTTTAGTTTCATAAAAACTTCTACAAAGTCTTTGCTTTCTTGTAATATATAATTGTTGATAGTTTTAACGAAGCGCTTTGGAAAAATGAAATCAATAATGGAAAGGAAAGACGAGGTGAAAGTTTATCAAAATGAAAATGTTTATGAAGCATTTAATCATCGACTAGAATATATTTGTGGTTATTTTGACCATCTGATTATTTCCTTTTCTGGCGGTAAGGATTCGGGTTTGATGTTGGAATTGGTTCGGCTTTATTA
>NZ_BNEO01000070.1 GCF_014905415.1 Virgibacillus salexigens | reverse complement strand
GAAAGAACCAGGTGACCCTGGTTATGGTATAACAGCTTCAGGTGCTGAAGTACAAGAAGGGCAAACGGTTGCTTGCCCGCCAGACTTATCCTTTGGGACCAAAATTTCCATACCATATTTTGGCAAAACATTTACTTGCGAAGATAGGGGTGGAGCAATTACAGGAGATAGATTAGATGTTTATATGAATGATTTAGATGATGCATTAGAGTTTGGAGTGAAAGAATTACCAGTACAAATAGTAAATTAATACTTCGTACAACTTTCCACGGATTAGGAAATTTGTTGGGCATGAGTTCACAATCAAATCGGACTCATGCCTTTCATTTTTTGTAAC
>NZ_BNEO01000069.1 GCF_014905415.1 Virgibacillus salexigens | reverse complement strand
ATGAAAAGTTGGATGGTGATCTTGCTATTGCTGTCATTGTAATGGGTGTAACGGATTTATGGGAATTAAAGACGGGAGAAGTTAAATTCTCTCCGGCTTTTTTTACCTTAGTTACACAGTTAGCGGTAGGGTGTTGATATGAGGAAAGATAAAGAATTGGTTTTAATAAAACAAGAATATAAATTCGATGAACTTAAGAATCAAATCCCTTATGGAGAACCCCGCAGAAAACCCGTTTTATGCAGTGAGAGTTCTGTAAGCAGGAATGAATTTTATAGTGCAGGTAACAAAGGATTTAAACCCGAGAAAGTATTCCCTATTTATTCCTTTGAATATGACA
>NZ_BNEO01000068.1 GCF_014905415.1 Virgibacillus salexigens | reverse complement strand
AAAATATTTGTCGATTGGTAATTGTAACTTTTCTTAAGATAAAACATGGCTAATTCTACGGATATGGAATTAGCCAGATGCTTAGCAAAACTTTATTGGTGGAAAATTCGTTTAAATGTATGTCGTAGATTTAGTCGGAGGTGCTCATGTGAATGTGGTACAAAAAGAAATAGAAAAATCCAACGACTTGGAAAAAGAAGTTTTGTCTTTTTGGACACCATCTAATCAGTGGAAATCTTTCATTGTATCGCTTACAGGTTTATTTTTATTTCTTGTTCCAATTCCTTATCAGGGCCAATGGACAATTGGAATAGGTATTATTGCTGAATTCCTTCAAAACA
>NZ_BNEO01000067.1 GCF_014905415.1 Virgibacillus salexigens | reverse complement strand
ATATGCTGAATGATTTGCTCATGCTTACTTGCCATTAACCCGCACACCATCTTTCAACTGTACTAATGAATTATTTACCATTTATTATACAGTTGGAAACAATGAAACTCAATGATTATAGGTTTGCCGTTGTCTTTCTTCCTGCTGTTCCATAATTGGTGGTCTTATCATTTGTAATAATGAAGCAACATTTGCGCCAACTACGAATAGAAAGAAACCGACCCAGGCTGCCCAGAAAATTTGTTCCATTACGGTTGAGGCATATGGAATAGATGGCCAGGCAACATATAACAAAAATCCTGCCAGCAACAGTCTTAAGATCGTATAATGTCCTCACATAC
>NZ_BNEO01000066.1 GCF_014905415.1 Virgibacillus salexigens | reverse complement strand
ATTAATCCATACTTGGGAAGTGATGGATTAGACCCATTTATAAAATTAGGAGAAGAAAATGATAAGGGCTCTATTATTTTAGTGAAAACAAGCAATCCTTCTTCAGGAGAATTGCAAGATAAAATACTGGATTCTGAAAATAAAACTATCTCTGAAGTTGTATGTGATTATATTATTAAAAGCACGAATAAAGTTGGGAATTATGGATTTTCAGATATTGGAGCTGTCATTGGAGCAACATATCCCGAAGATTTAACTAAGTATAGGAGACTCTTACCAAAAACCTTATTTCTAATCCCAGGAGTTGGTTATCAAGGAGGAGATGTGAAACTATTAGACGCAG
>NZ_BNEO01000065.1 GCF_014905415.1 Virgibacillus salexigens | reverse complement strand
AACCTGGTTACTTTATTCAGTGGTCTTATTTACTGGTTGTTGTTTTTGTAGCTATGGCTGAGCTAATTGCTATTGGGACTTATATTAATTTTTGGTTGCCGGATTTACCAATTTGGATGACAGAAGTCTTTGTATTAGTTCTTCTAACTTTATTGAATACTTTAAATCCAAAATTTTTTGGAGAAACCGAATTTTGGTTTGGGATGATTAAAATTGTGGCGATTATTGGTTTGATTTTAACGGCAATAATCCTCATTTTTAGTCATTATCATAGGAACTGATACTGTAAGTGTAACTAATATCACCAAAGGCTTCGAGTTCTTCCCAAATGGGCTTTCTAATTT
>NZ_BNEO01000064.1 GCF_014905415.1 Virgibacillus salexigens | reverse complement strand
AGGCTTCGGTCTTGATAAATCAGAATTTAAGAAAGAAGCAGTAGTTGTGCATCCGAATGGTAATTCTTCGGTTATGAAAACAGGAGCATTAGCAATTGCAGCTATTACTTCATGTACAAACACGTCCAATCCGTATGTAATGCTTGGGGCAGGTTTGCTTGCAAAAAATGCGGTAGAAAAAGGATTATTGGTTCCTGATTATGTGAAAACCTCCCTAGCACCAGGTCCAAAGGTAGTTACCCGTTATATAGAAGATGCAGGATTAATGCCGTATTTAGATAAATTAGGTTTTAACTTAGTTGGGTACGGTTGTACAACTTGTATTGGTAACTCCGGACCTCTCC
>NZ_BNEO01000063.1 GCF_014905415.1 Virgibacillus salexigens | reverse complement strand
GTACGCCCTTTGTTTTTCCCCGTTTTTCTGGCAATAAAGGCAGTTGGATGTCCTGCGATATCCTTTTCTACCTCATGGCCTTCCTCTACCAAAATATCAGTTAGTGTTTTTGCTGCGTAAACTTCCTGATTTCCTATTTCTGGATTTTCATGGATTGCATGGCTTATTCCTATATATCTTTCTGAATTTGCATCAATATACGCAGCAATTTGTTCCTTTAATTTTGTTGTTCGATCAATTGCAACTGTCATCCTTGCTCACCTCGTTTTTTGTTAATTAATGACCGATTTCACTTAACGGAACAAATGTAGGAATAGAATTTCCATTTCGTTCTTCTTCTATAA
>NZ_BNEO01000062.1 GCF_014905415.1 Virgibacillus salexigens | reverse complement strand
ACAGACTTGCAAAGTGCTCTTTACTCACACAATATCAATGATACAGTAAAAGTTACTTATTATCGTGATGGTAAATCAAATACAGCAGATGTTAAACTTTCTAAATCAACCAGTGACTTAGAAACAAGCAGTTCATCTTCTTCTAATTAATAACTTAATAATTTAATAAAAGTCTTCTGTAAATAGAAGGCTTTTTTCATACTAAAGTCTGAAATTTTTAAAAATAATAAATTTCCATTTTTCTTTTATTGATTTATGGTAAAATAAAGTTAAGCATGAAAATTTTACTTTACTTAGAAGCCGAACAATTTTTGAGTCATTCAGGAATTGGTCGTGCAATGAAACATCAAC
>NZ_BNEO01000061.1 GCF_014905415.1 Virgibacillus salexigens | reverse complement strand
TGACCGTGAAACTTTAGCTTGGGAATATGAGAGAGATAAAGAAGAAGGACTGAAACCCAATCTTCCCCAAAATTATTTTCCAGAAAATGATGATAAAAATAAGCCAAAAAGAACTTGGGCTTCAGCAGCTTCCCTCTTTTTTTCAAATTGGTTGAATTATGCGTTTTATCAAGGAACGCCTTATCTAGGAGAACGTCTGAGTCAACATTTGAATGAAGAAAATTATGATTTTAATCAAAAAGAGCAAAAGTAAAAAATAATGAGTTAAAAAATGAGGAAATTTATGGATAAAAGATTAGATACTTTATTGGCGCAAGTCGGAATTCATCAAGATGAGGCAACGGGAGCTTTAG
>NZ_BNEO01000060.1 GCF_014905415.1 Virgibacillus salexigens | reverse complement strand
GCTTCCTGCATATACCTTGGCAAAGTCAGCGCCACTTCATGAAGCAGATTACATTATTGTTCTTCAAGCTGCGTTGCAACAAGATATAGTGGAAGCTTTGCAGCAATGCAAGATAGGGAATTTAATAGATCCGCAATTTTCATCTACGTGGTTTCTAGAAAGGTCTGGGGTCGTGAATCAAGCAGAGGTGCTATTAACTGGACCAGGGATTAAGGATGAAGCAGAATAACAAATAGGTTTACCAAAGGAATTATGGACAACGCGAAATAAACGTGTAAAGGAATATCCATTAGGAATAGATTTGATTTGCTTAGACAACGAGGCAAATCTTGTATGTGTGCCGCGAACACCAAA
>NZ_BNEO01000059.1 GCF_014905415.1 Virgibacillus salexigens | reverse complement strand
TCTGAAAAACCATCTAATGTCAACGGTAAGGAAAGTTGATACAAGTTTTCATTCATCTTCTCGGTTTCCCAAATCATTGACAAAGTAGGATCTGCAACTATCTGTACCTTTGTAGCTTCTGTCATCCAACCTTTGAGTCTAAAAGCTAATTTTAAAACATTTTCTTCAACTTGTAGTATTTCTACAAGAGGATAGAGATAAGAAATACCAAGAGTCGCTACCCCATTGTTAGAAAATAGGATTTCTAAATTACTGTCATTTTGGAAATTTTTAGGAAAACCAGAATAATAAATTGACTTTTCTTTTCCATTAACGTAAGTAATAAATTGCCACCAATGAAATACAGATTTATCAAA
>NZ_BNEO01000058.1 GCF_014905415.1 Virgibacillus salexigens | reverse complement strand
ACCGTATACGAGCTGTACCAAATACAAAAATCATCGACGTACAATGCAGGGGTGACAAGCGGCCCAACACAATGCACCAGCCCATCGATGGCGATGAGGCGCAGCGTGACGCTCAACACAGAACCTTGTGGAACGCCGTTCTCTTGGATCCGGGAAGAACTAAGGGAGGTGCCGATTCTAACTTGAAACCGCCGTTGAGATAAAAACTGACGAATAAAAATTGGTAGGGACTCTAGAAAGCCCCACTCATGTAGGGTACGTAAAATGTGACTGCGCCAAGCAGTATCATATGCCTTATCCAGATCAAAATAAACGGCGACTAGGTGCTGCCGTTTAAAGAAGGCCTGTCGAATTGCC
>NZ_BNEO01000057.1 GCF_014905415.1 Virgibacillus salexigens | reverse complement strand
GAAAACTTTGATGCAAAATCATCCACATGATAGTATCTGTGGTTGCTCTGTTGACGAAGTTCATCGTGAAATGATGACACGTTTTGAAAAAGCGAATGAAGTAGGAAAATATCTTGCTGATGATGCATTGTTTGAACTCGCTAAAGTGATTGACTTTGAAGGCCAACATCCTTTTGTAGTTTTTAATACAGCTGGACATTCTAAAACAGGTGAGGCTGAAGTTGAAGTAGTTCTTGAGCGTAAATTATTTAAAGAAGGAATTCCTGAAAAACTTTATGATGAACTTAAGACACAGCCTAAGTCAACTTATAAAGTAATCAATCGTGAAGGTCAAGAAGTCCCAGCTGAAATCAGTGAA
>NZ_BNEO01000056.1 GCF_014905415.1 Virgibacillus salexigens | reverse complement strand
AAATTTGATACCGATTTTTCTTATAAAATTCGCCAACTCATTGATAAAGTTTCAACAATTCTTGAGATAGAATTTGGGAAAGATGACCGTTTATATGGTTTACTATATGCTCATCTCAAAGAATCAGAGATGTTACCAGTCCTCTTTCCTAAAAAAGAAAATGATTTTATCAAAAAGATAAATAAAGATAATCCTGAAATTTATAAAACAGTCAAAGAATCATTAAGGGAGGTCTTTGATAATAATTTTTCAGAAATGGAAATTGCTTTTATAAGTCTTCACTTTGTGGCGACTCTTGAACGCAGTGACCTAGTTTTACCTTTAAGTGCCGTACTTGTCAGCAGTCGTGGAAGAATTTCTTG
>NZ_BNEO01000055.1 GCF_014905415.1 Virgibacillus salexigens | reverse complement strand
TATTTTTACCTCTTTATCATTATACAACATTTTGGTAGTTATTTAAAATAAAAATTTCAATTTTGAAGTATATCACTTGACACTTCGAAAATGAAGTATTATACTATTGTCTAGATACTTCAATTTTGAAGTATCTAGAAAGAAGGTGAAGTAAAATAATGTATTTAACATCAGAAATTAAAACTGCTCTACGCAAAAAACGAGGAGTGCTAGATTTAACAAAAGGTGAAGCTGCCAATCAGCTTGGTATTAATCGTCTTACTTATGGACGTCTTGAAAGCCCAACACGTAATGAGAAAGTACGTCAGAGTACATACGAACGCATTACCGAGTGGCTCGCTAAGGACTATTAAAAAAACGCA
>NZ_BNEO01000054.1 GCF_014905415.1 Virgibacillus salexigens | reverse complement strand
AAATAAAATAAAAGTGGTGGATTCTACCACTTTTTTTGTTTGTCAGTAAAGATTAAATGGCGCATAAGCTAAATTAGCTTTGCTTTGTTATAATAGACTTAAGCAAAAAATAAAGAAAGCGAGAAAAAAATATGAAATTAACAGCACTAGGTGTTTGGGGCGGATATCCTACGCGCGATGCCGGAACAACCTCTTATCTTTTACAATCAGAATCAGGCTTTAACATGCTTTTAGATTGTGGTTCACGCGCAGTGACAGAACTTGAACATGAATTGCAACCAACTCAACTTGATGCAGTTATTTTGAGTCATTATCATGAAGACCATATTGCAGATTTGGGTGCTCTTCGCCAATATCGTCAG
>NZ_BNEO01000053.1 GCF_014905415.1 Virgibacillus salexigens | reverse complement strand
GTCACTTTATAATCATCAGAGCTAACTGACACCGTCACTCCAGGGTATGACACTTGTTTCTCGTAATTCAGATGCAGATTAGATAACTCCTTTCCAATCCGAATAAACGCTTCTTTATTTCGGACTAGCGGAATCCGCGCCAAGCTCTTTTTTAAATCATTGGCATACATATCCCGATATTCGGGTGAATGAAGCAAACCATACACATAATAAACAATGTCAGCCTTATCAATATCATAATTGCCTACTACATTGTCATATTTAACGTCAAGAAGCCCTGTCGTATCTTCCAAATTCTTCAAAAAACCTTTACCGGACGTAAGCAACGCATATTCTGGAACGTTATTTGTCATCAAGACAGAGAA
>NZ_BNEO01000052.1 GCF_014905415.1 Virgibacillus salexigens | reverse complement strand
CTCGCACATTTACTAGATAGGAGGATTATCAGGTAAGAAGGTATATGTCGTTTTCAGAGCACTTCAAACATTTTATGGATGAAGGACGCTTACAAAAAGTGACTAATGGATTTGATCTTTTAATTTTATACAGGCAAAATTAGGGAATAATTTAAACACCGTTCCGCGGACCGTCTCGGTAGACTCTAGTTGATGCTACTTTACGCTCCTCATATCAGGTTATTCAGCGTTAAAAAAGAGAGTTGAGAAATTTTATCATTTTGTAGATAAAAAAATAAAACTGTTATTCTTGATAGATATCAATTTTTTGTTAGTACTGACGAGCTATAATTAATTTATAAAGAAAGAGAAAGAGGTAAATCTTA
>NZ_BNEO01000051.1 GCF_014905415.1 Virgibacillus salexigens | reverse complement strand
TATTCAATTAATCGAAAATCAACCCAAAACTAGTGAAGGGGTAAGCAATGCGATAATGGGTTTAGATCAATATGGTTATCCAGTATCGTTAGAAGTAGAAAAATCAGATCCGCATCTATTCTTTCATAAAGATAATGAACGAAACCTACTCCGACGATGAGCAGCTGGACAGTGGCAGGGAAAACAAAAAGAAGTGCTATTATCGACAGAGGAAATAATCTGAGTTGCCAAAGAAAAACCAGAGAGTTTAAGTAATAATGTAGTAACAAGGCCAGTAATGCTAGAGTTAGTCTACCCCACTCTAGCTTTCATTGGTGGTCCGGGTGAGATAAGTTGTTGGTCTGCATTAAAACCAGCTTTTCATGCACTGGA
>NZ_BNEO01000050.1 GCF_014905415.1 Virgibacillus salexigens | reverse complement strand
AAAAGTTTGAAAGTGAAGTCGGTGAATTTTGGCAAGCCAACACAGGGCAAATTTATCCTTCACTTAGAGTATTATTAAACGATCAAGCCGTTACTTTTGATGTACACATTGTAGGTGAAAAGTTAGAGAAAAAAACCTATCAAATTACTCCAAAAGGAATCGAACTATTTAACGAGTGGTTAAAACACCCTGTTGACCGCTATCCAATTCAAAAAGATGAATTCATGCTCCGCCTTTATTTTCTTAATAACAAAAATGAAGAAAATCTCCAAAAACTAATTGAAGAAGAAAGTATTGTCCACCAGAAAAAACTGGAATATCTGATTAAACGTCAAAAAGACCTCTTTGGTGAAGATGAAAAAAATAAAAAAAGTGGC
>NZ_BNEO01000049.1 GCF_014905415.1 Virgibacillus salexigens | reverse complement strand
CCCGCAGAAAGTACGTCTGACTGTCCGATTGGATTGGCTTTTACAGGCGAACAAAACATTGCCAACTCCGACGGAAACTCGATTGTCGCCCTCTACTACGGGGCAAATAATGTCAATCTCAATTATCAAATCGTCGCACATAATACGAATTTTCAAATCCCTGTTCTCGCCTCTTTTATCAAAACGGATATTGATATGGCCCAAGGAGTCAAAATCAATCTTGCCAACCTTTTAACGGTCATTCCAAAGACCACTAACCTTGCGACAGATAGTTCTAGTATTATTTATGATACAACAATTCCTGATACCGACTTGAACGGTCAAGCTAGTCTACCTTATGGTGGTTATCTGGGTGTCGGTTTTCTGTCAAACTTTGAC
>NZ_BNEO01000048.1 GCF_014905415.1 Virgibacillus salexigens | reverse complement strand
AATGAGTATGGTCAGTACTTGCTTCGTTTGATTGGAAAAGACTAAAAAGTCATTATTAAAGTAAAGTTGTCAAAGTACAAGAAGGACAATCAATGCTAAAAAATATTTGGGAATGGTTTTTATGGTTTACTGGTGTGACTGACGCAGGTTGGTCAGCGTGGTGGGGCGGATTTTTCAGCTGTTTGCCACTTTTTGGTGTCTTTGCTGTTGTTTGGCGAAGACTAAAATGTCATGCACCAGGTTGTCATCAAATTGGACTTCATCGCACAGCTGACGGACTTTATGTTCTTTGTCGAAAACATCATCCAGATGTACCTAATAACCTAACGCTCAAACACATTCAAAAATCACACGTCAATGCAAAAGCGAAAAAAGATAAG
>NZ_BNEO01000047.1 GCF_014905415.1 Virgibacillus salexigens | reverse complement strand
AACACATTGATTAACTGACTGTATTTTGATATAATAAAAGCATGAAGAAAAATTCTTTGCACGGAATTTCTTCATGCTTAGCCAAACCACCCATAAAAGGAGTAGTTCTCATGAAAATTATAACAAAAAACGAGCGTAACAGCAATGAAAGGACAGTGTGTTCTTTGAAAGAAATTGAGAAACGAAAAATTGTTGAACATAACGACTTGATAACGTCCGTAGCAAAAATGGATAAAACGCCTTTAAAAATTTTTGAGTTGGCTGTTTCCTGTATTGATACGGAAAAACTGCCCAAAAATCATACAGTTTACCTCTCAAAAGCAGAACTCTTTGCCTTCTTTAAAGTAGACGACAGCAATAAACATAGTCGCTTTAAAGAAGC
>NZ_BNEO01000046.1 GCF_014905415.1 Virgibacillus salexigens | reverse complement strand
ATCCATCTCCTTCACCATTAAAAAGACGAAAGGCGTTCGTTAATTCATCCTGATAGAAGTTCGCCCGTAAAGCGCGTGCATTGACAAATTTTTCCACATAAAAATGATGGTCAATTTTTACTGACGAAGAATCTAAAAGCCAACCCACTCCTTTATTTTGTTTTGAAAGATAACCTGTTCCAAGCGCTTGCCCTTTTTCATCAAAAAATTGTGCAAAATCATCCTCCAAGAAAGGTGAATTTAAATCTTCTGCCACCAAAAGTGGATAGCCAGCCCGCAATTTCTTTGCTGCTTTTGTCCGTACTGTAATTTTTTTCATGCTTTAATTATAACAAAAAAGTACTTTCTTTTTCTTTTAAAAACCAAAATAACCACCAGATAGA
>NZ_BNEO01000045.1 GCF_014905415.1 Virgibacillus salexigens | reverse complement strand
AAAATCAACTTGGGCTCCTTCTTCGCGTAGTCGTACAACAGGATACCATAGCTCAAGATCCTCAAAATCTTGTTCAACTAATGCTATCACCTTTTTTCCTTCTAATCGCATATTCAACCTCCGTCTCTACATCTTTTATATATGTTAGTTTAACAAACTTGAAAGAGAGGAGGGAAGTAGAATGATTGCACCGCTTTTCCCTTTATCTTTTTTTATCAAGGTATTCATTCATAGAGGATGCTAACCGTTTGGCAAAAAACTGTGCACCTGCCCAAAAAAGAATGTAAGCGGAGATAAATAATAATGCACCGATTAGAAAAGAAAGTGGTTGAAATGGCAGCCAGTCAACCGCAAAAGCAATGATAAAATAAACGGTAATCGAAA
>NZ_BNEO01000044.1 GCF_014905415.1 Virgibacillus salexigens | reverse complement strand
CTTGCTTTTTCGACCAAAGTTGACGAAAAAGTAACTTTAAATGCTATAATACTATCAAAATCCATTATGTTTAACCTTGCTTTTTCGACCAAAGTTGACGAAAAAGTGACTTTAAATGCTAAAATACTATCAAAATCCATGATGATTAACCTTGCTTTTTCGAACAAAGTTGACGAAAAAGTGACTTTAAATGCTAAAATACCTTCTAAAAAAATGATGTTTAACCTTGCTTTTTCGACCAAAGTTGACGAAAAAGTGACTTTAAATGCTAAAATACTATCAAAATCCATGATGATTAACCTTGCCTCTTCGAACAAAGTTGACGAAAAAGTGACTTTAATAGCAAAAATACTCTCTAAATCAATGATGTTTAACCTTGCTTTTTCGACC
>NZ_BNEO01000043.1 GCF_014905415.1 Virgibacillus salexigens | reverse complement strand
AACTTGAACAAGAATTACGTTATGCGCAAATTGAGGTAGCTTATTTAAAAGGACTTCGGAGATTGGAGAAAAATGCTCTAATGAACAAAAATCAAGACTCATCTACAGTCTCCGTAAAACCTTCAAACTCAAAGAAATCTTGAAAGTTACAGGATTCCCTAAAGCCACTTATTATTATTGGGTTAACTGTTTTGAACGGGTAAACAAAGATGAGCTTATCGAAAAAGAAATGCTTAAAATACGTCAAGAACATGCCAATGCAGGTTATCGTCCAATGAGTGAATTACTTAAGCAACGTGGCTATCACGTCAACCACAAGAAGGTACAGTGCTTAATGAAGAAGCTAGGGCTTCGTGTGACGTCTTATTGGCACAAATCACGTAAATATAATTCATA
>NZ_BNEO01000042.1 GCF_014905415.1 Virgibacillus salexigens | reverse complement strand
CATGTCTACTTACGACTCCCCGAGACATATCGGTGTTAGTCCCGTCCTTCTTCGGCTCCTAGTGCCAAGGCATCCACCGTGCGCCCTTATTCACTTAACTAGCTATTCAATGAATAAGCGTACTTCTTTATCGCCTTAAACTTTTGGTTTGTTTGATGTCGTTGTTACTCTTATTTAGTTTTCAAAGTACAAACTTTCGAGAGATTTACTCTCTCAAAACTGAACCAAACAACCACGTATGCCCTTCCCGAAGATCCCGCAAGGGATGCTTCAGGGTTCCGTAATAATCCTTAGAAAGGAGGTGATCCAGCCGCACCTTCCGATACGGCTACCTTGTTACGACTTCACCCCAATCATTGGTCCCACCTTCGGCGGCTGGCTCCAAAAGGTTACCTCA
>NZ_BNEO01000041.1 GCF_014905415.1 Virgibacillus salexigens | reverse complement strand
CGTAGGACACACCCCCCTACTTACCAGCTTCCGGACCAGTTGCCCACACTGTAGAGGCGGAGAAACTAAAAAGTGACCAAGGATTCTTAGCAAGTCAAGGAAGTGGCACAACTCCTTGGCTCACAGAACGACATGGCTACGATCCGACTTGTTGTCTAAAGTGTAAGGTACGTTTTTGCTTGGTTAAACCTGTCTGCACGTAACTATTAACTCTTGTATGTTTTCCAGATAATCATTCAGAAGTCGGAGGCCAAGCGGTCTTAGGAAGACAAGGAAGTGGCACAACTCCTTGGCTCACAGAACGACATGGCTATGGGCTCTGCTGGAAAGTCTTCGCTATCAACTGGCGGAGGCCCATTTTCTCCTAATGGAACATCAAAGCCACTTATCGCTGCTGT
>NZ_BNEO01000040.1 GCF_014905415.1 Virgibacillus salexigens | reverse complement strand
GTCACAAGGCAAAACAACTTTATCAATCTGAATTAACTTGGATTCGTAAATCACCTCAAGCGCGTGCTACAAAACAACAAGCACGGATTGACCGCTTTGAAGACCTTAAAGATTCTATGAAAACTAGTAAAAATCTAGGAGATTTAGAACTCAACATTGCGAGCAGTCGCTTAGGGAAAAAAGTAATTAATTTTAAAAATGCCGCTTTTTCTTATCCTGACCGACCAATTTTTAAAGATTTTGAATTAATCGTTCAAGGGCATTCGCGCTTGGGGATTGTTGGTGATAATGGCGTCGGAAAATCGACCTTACTCAATATCATTGATGGTGAGCTAGCATTAACTGACGGGATTTTGGAAATTGGTGAAACGGTAAAAATTGGTTATTTCAGTCAAGAAATTCGTGGACTTGATGAAAATAAA
>NZ_BNEO01000039.1 GCF_014905415.1 Virgibacillus salexigens | reverse complement strand
AAATCCGGAAAAACTCTTGCGTTGAGAGCAGACTTTGATGCTCTTGCTATTTTTGAAGATAATGACTTAAGTTTTAAATCGGTCAATCCAGGAGTAATGCATGCCTGTGGACACGATGCACATACTGCATATTTGATGGTACTTGCTAGAGAACTAGTAAAAATAAAACAAGAACTTCCGGGAAGAGTTAGAATTGTCCATCAACCAGCAGAGGAAGTATCTCCTGGTGGTGCCAAAGGTATGATTAAAGCAGGAGCTCTTGACGGTGTCGATAATATGATCGGGGTTCATGTGATGACTACAATTAAAACAGGGGTCATTGCCTATCATAATAAAGAAACTCAAACGGGACGTTCTAATTTCACCATTACAATCAAAGGAAACGGAGGTCACGCTTCTATGCCACAATTAAGTAATGATGCAA
>NZ_BNEO01000038.1 GCF_014905415.1 Virgibacillus salexigens | reverse complement strand
TAGTAACTAAATGAAATAAAGTCAACTGTGTTTTCAGCAAGGATTTCTAAGTCGCCTTTTTCAATCGGAAGTGTAATTTCTTCACGCTCTAATCTCTTTAAAAGGTAGTTTGGATATTTTCCACGAGATTGAACATCAATGAAAAAGAGATTATCATGATTTTGTTTTTGAGCTTCAAAAACATTTTCTGGATTACAATCAAATGGATAGTAATCTCCAGCAGCTAACATGCAGCCTATCTTATTTTCTGGGTCAACTTCATGTCCAATTTTTGTTGCTAAAGCCGATGCTAATAGTTCATGATGAGCGGCTAAGTATTTGGCTTGTTCTTTATTTTCTCCTTCTTCAAAAACAAGTCCTGCTCCCATAAATGGAGCATGAAGGAGCATATTAATTTCATTAAATGTCAACCAATAGCGAACTAATCCTTTATAA
>NZ_BNEO01000037.1 GCF_014905415.1 Virgibacillus salexigens | reverse complement strand
AGTATGTTTTTCTGACTGTGGCTATTGTGTTAGTCACAGCCTTTTATGCTATAAGTATTGAGAATAAAAGTCAAGATATTATTGCAGACCGCCTTCCGCAAGGGGCTCTTGTCATGAATAACATCAATCAAAAGTCAACGCAGATTCCGAAGAATGAGCAGGTTGTTGCGACGTTAGATAACTATGCAATGAGTCATCAGTCATTCATTGTTTCTACAGTTGTTAGACCTGAGGGAAACGGGAGTTTTAAGCCGAGCTATATGACTTTTGGAGATGGGAAGCTTGCGAGTAATATGCGTTTATTTCCTAAAGCTAATCGAGCTGAAAATGATTTACTGGGAATGGGAGCGACCTACCATATCATGACAGGTCATACGAGTTCTGAGGAACTGAGCAATTACTTGAGCAATAAATTTCACGTGATAGCTGTACCTG
>NZ_BNEO01000036.1 GCF_014905415.1 Virgibacillus salexigens | reverse complement strand
TCTTCATAAGCTATTAGACCAGCAACAACGTCTAGCCTTACAGGATAAAAAAGTACTAGAAGAGTATAAATCAGAAATCAATGAATTGAAAGCTCTTAAAATGCCTCAGGAGGATATGAAAGATGGCTCGTCGATAAGGGGTGAGGCACAGGAAGAAATCAATGAATTGAAAGCTCAATTGAGGTTATCAGAAAAAGAACGAAACAAGGCAAAAGAAAAAGAGCCGGTAAAAACAGAATCTAAAAAATGGTGGAAACTATGGAAATGAGGGGGATCAAATGAGTCATTCGGAACAAATGATTGAAAACCAGTTCATACAGATCTTAAGTGAGAAAGAAAATCAGTGGACTTATCGTCCGGACTTGAAGTCGGAAGAAGCACTTTGGCAAAACTTTAGAGGCCATTTGAACCGAATAAATTTAGCAGTATTGGAAGAGCAAC
>NZ_BNEO01000035.1 GCF_014905415.1 Virgibacillus salexigens | reverse complement strand
AAGAAGCAGGTCAGTCTGACTAAAATTAGTCATGATATTTCCACCTTTAATTAAAATTCCCTTTTTGGCTCCATTCCCTATCCCTGCGACATTACTGACAGGAGGTCCAATGGCAAGGGCACCCGGACAACCTAAAACTAATAAAGTAATTGCCAACTTGATATCTTGACTGACAATGAAAATTAAAAAAGAGAGAACTAAAACACTAGGAATATAATATTTTGCGAAACGGTCAATAAATTTTTCAGCAGAGGATTTTGTATCTTGAGCTTCTTCCACTAATTCAATAATTTTACCAAAGGTGGTATCCTCTCCTACCTTTTCAGCTTGAATCAAAAGACTTCCATTTTCAAGAAGTGTTCCAGCAAAAACCTTATCTCCGACTCCTTTTTTTATTTCAGCGGACTCCCCACTAATACTTGATTCATTGACAAAACCAGCC
>NZ_BNEO01000034.1 GCF_014905415.1 Virgibacillus salexigens | reverse complement strand
AATGTTTTAGTTTCCAGTAGTGGAACTGTAAAAGTAACGGATTTTGGAATTGCGAAAGCACTCTCTGAAACTTCACTTACTCAAACAAATACAATGTTTGGTTCGGTTCATTATTTATCACCAGAGCAAGCGCGTGGTTCAAATGCAACTGTTCAATCAGATATTTATGCGATTGGAATTATTTTATTTGAGCTTTTAACAGGTCAAATTCCATTTGATGGAGATTCTGCAGTTGCTATCGCTCTAAAACATTTCCAAGAGAGTATTCCAAGCATCATTAATCTCAATCCAGAAGTTCCGCAAGCTTTGGAAAATGTTGTCATTAAAGCTACAGCGAAAGATATTAAAAATCGCTATACTGATGTAGAAGAAATGATGACTGATGTGGCAACTTCAACGAGTCTTGACCGTCGTGGGGAAGAAAAATTAGTTTTCAATAAGGATCATGATGAAAC
>NZ_BNEO01000033.1 GCF_014905415.1 Virgibacillus salexigens | reverse complement strand
CAGCTGTTTGGATGGATTATATTTGAACGAAATTTGCGGGTTATTATTATAATTAGTTTTATCATTTCAAACTTTTAAGGGAGAGTGTAATACCACGGCGTAAGCATTTTTTTTACAGTCTACAAGTTAGCCCTTGACTGCAATCACACCTGATGGTAAGTGTTGATGCAATCTAAGATGGAAACGGGCTAACTTGTTAGGAGTAGGATGAAAATCCACACCCCTTTCGGTTTCTACACGGCATCGTACCGGAACGCTAAATCGCTTGGCGGTACGTCTTTGCCGGCAGGGTGGTAACTAGCCACGGCATCAGCCTTCCACCAGCCAGACCAAGACAAATTAAAATCAGAAAATTTCAATCGGCCCTGCCGGGAATCGAACCCGGGACCTCCGTCTTATAAATCCACTGCGCACACCACTGCGCCACGGAGGTCGTCAAAAACCGTCGTTTACCTGTTGACGTTGT
>NZ_BNEO01000032.1 GCF_014905415.1 Virgibacillus salexigens | reverse complement strand
AAACCTTCTTCTACAAGAAAATTTTTCACAACATCTTTTAATCTCGTACCTTTGAGATCTGCACCAACAACAATAGCCATTTGGACTACCTCCTAAATTTTAAAAAGAAATGCTACGTAGAAGTAGAAAATATTTTGCAAAATGTTCAAGATAACGTTTTCATCATTTCTTTGTTTATATGATAACAAACATTCAAACAAAAAGCAACTATTTTTGTTAATTTTTTGTTTTTTTTTATTTGTTTTTTTAAAAAATAGATAACACCGTTAAATTTTTGTTCATTTAATCCATCACAAAATGGACGTGAAATATCTATTCAGGTATTACAAAAGTCTTTTGCTTTCTATAACTTACTGATTAAGAGGTCCTACTTTATTTTCGTCTTATACAAAATCTGACCTAAGCTAATATACGTCAATCCTCTGTTCTTATTTCATCATCTAACGTTTGTTTTTGTTTGAAATTGTT
>NZ_BNEO01000031.1 GCF_014905415.1 Virgibacillus salexigens | reverse complement strand
ATCATTCGCTTGATTGATGGGAAAACAGCACAGGCGGTCAATGATGAGCTGGTGGAACTTCAAAAAAGTTATGACTTCAAATCCATTACCCCTGACAATGGCCATGAATTTGCAAGGCTCTCTGAGGTCGTAAGCTGTCCAGTTTACTATGCACACGCCTACGCGAGCTTTGAGCGAGGGACGAATGAAAACCATAACCGAATGATTCGTAGGCATCTGCCAAAAGGCACAACAAAGACGACCCCTGAAGAAGTCGCCGCTATCGAGTATTGGATGAACCATTATCCAAGAAAAATGTTCAACTATAAGAGTTCATATGAGATGAGCTTGGCTGGCTAACTTGGACTTGCAATTTGCGATAATAAAATACTTATAACTTTTTTAATATAAATCAAGAAAAAAGCTTTCCCTAAGCGATTTTTTATGGTATAATGTTTTGTAAGGCTGTGTACCAGCCAAATTGTTAGAGGAA
>NZ_BNEO01000030.1 GCF_014905415.1 Virgibacillus salexigens | reverse complement strand
AGTGATGTATCTGTCATTTCATAAGGCGATAAAAGGAAATTTTCAAGCAATAACCTTGTATATTTACTTTCTAACGCTTTACCTGCAAGTGTTTGGTTTGATAATTCTTTTTCGGCTTTCGCTTCCTTGTAGGTCTTGTCCTCTAGCTTATAACTGTTATCGTCTGCTCGACGTTTTTTCGTGATATGAAAGACAATAGAATCAATGCTTTTACCTTTTTTCACTTTCTCATAGGCAATATTAAATGAGGTCCGATCATTGATTTCTTCAAGGGGTTTATCTAAAACTTTCTTGCTAAAGTTAGTGAATAATTTGTATTCATTGACCGTGTCCGTCATTTCTCGTAATTCTCGCATGGAAATTGAAGGATTGCGGTAGGCTTCCACTTGTTCTTCTCGGCGCCCGCCCTTGTAACTATAATGCTCGTACTGGTTATAATTCATAGATAACCAGCGATACAAGATAATGGAATACTTG
>NZ_BNEO01000029.1 GCF_014905415.1 Virgibacillus salexigens | reverse complement strand
CAACATTTTAAAAATCATTCTCAACATGTTTACTTTCTTCTGCTCTTGTTGCTCCATGATTCCAGTTGGAATTAGCATGTTATCAAAAGGAAGCCAACTATCTATTTTTTTCTGTTGTTGCTTCATAAAGCTGTCAACTTGCTCAAAAGTATCAACTTCAATATCCATATTATCTCCATTTTTATTCTTTTTCTATATGTTATCATATAAGTTCTTAACCTTATTTGTGGTACACAATAATGTCATTAAATGATGTTATCCTTAAATCTTAGAGTCACTATTGTATAATTTAGACAAAGGACAAAAAATTGATATTGAATTAGAAAAATATGTTGCTCCTGTACCGAAAAAATCAATGACAATGAAAGAAAGAATTGATAAGGCAAAAACAAAGTGTTCTGAAAAAAAATCACAAGAAACTGAACTAAAAAACGATAAACTTTCAAACAAAAAAATCAAAGGAGAAAATGAATTATGATTAA
>NZ_BNEO01000028.1 GCF_014905415.1 Virgibacillus salexigens | reverse complement strand
CAAGCGTGAAGAATATTCTAAGCACAATATCGCTAAGTATTTGAAGAAAGCAATCGAGCAATATCTACCTACGGTTAAAAGGCAGGACTTATGATGAGTGAAAAGTTAAAGACAATTAAAGTGGACTAATGTCAAATATTTAGACACAAAATGAGCTATATTTTTGGAAAGTCAACGAAAAACTAGACACGGAGTTAAGAGAATTTAAGAATTATATTTTTCAAAGTCTTTTGGCGACTTGTAATCAAGACCTGAATGCATCCTTTTTGTATTGTAATAGGTCTCAATGTATTTAAATATTTCTTGAGTAGCCTCAGCTCTTGTCTCAAAATGAGCATCATTAATAAGCTCCCTCTTTAGCGTCTTATAAAAAGACTCCATCATTGCATTGTCATAGGGATTTCCTTTACGACTCATGCTAGATTGAGCACCGACTTGACGAAGAGTAGATTGATAACGAGAGCTTGTATATTGACTCCCTTGATCAG
>NZ_BNEO01000027.1 GCF_014905415.1 Virgibacillus salexigens | reverse complement strand
ATTAAATAAAAACTTCTTCATCCGAGCATAGGCTTCAGCGGTATCTTCACTAGGTCTTGCAAAGTATCGGGTATCAACTTTATTGGAAATCACCATGATTTGAGTGGTTGCGTAAATCCCTTTAAAAAATCCATCTTCTGCATAACGCTGAATTTGATAATAAGCTTGCATAAAACCGTCTTTAGCGGACTCTTTTTTGAGCTCAATATGAATGATTGGGAGCCCATTAATCAGCAAGCTCACATCTCCACGATCTACTCTAGAGGAATCTGGGACCACTTGGTGAACCACCTCATAAGAAGAAGTTCCTCCTGAGATATCCTTATTTCTAAAGGCTTCTAAAGTCACTTTTTTCCCATTTTCTCGCTCTAATAAAACTTGAGCCACCCCGTTTTCTCCTCTAAGCCATTGAGAAGCTAAAAAAGGCGTTCCGGTCAAACGTGAAAACTCGACTTTGACTTGCTTAAATTCTTTGTCCGTTAATAGTTGC
>NZ_BNEO01000026.1 GCF_014905415.1 Virgibacillus salexigens | reverse complement strand
ACAATGATGTGGTTGTGTAAGACGTGATTTTTTCCGTCTAAATGCGTATACACAGCACTTTGATGGTTAGGATAGAGATTTTCTGCTAATTCAACGCCTAAATCATTGGCTTTTTGCCAGTCTTTTTGAACTTTCGGATTCAGTTCATCTAAGGCGAAAGATTGGGTAATACGCAAGACTTGATTGGATTCTTTGGTTTGGTTATGAAGTTGTCGAATGACATCAAATTGTTCTTTGGCGATAAAGGGATCAATCCCGTTGGTTCCACCCACGGCAACTGCCCGACAATTTGTCAGCTCCACAGGACGTTCCAATTGATGGTCTTGTAGCCACTGTTCAGTTTTTTCATGCATGGGTCTGTCTTGCCCTAAAGCATAATTAAGGGCGCTCGCTGCACTTGCGCCATTGCTTATTTTTGCAATTGTTGCCATAACTCTTGATACCCCTTTTGAGCTTGAGCGAGTACTCCGTATGTATAGCGTAAAGCCACGATCAGCTCTTTATCTTGGTTGTCCATCCG
>NZ_BNEO01000025.1 GCF_014905415.1 Virgibacillus salexigens | reverse complement strand
ATTGGGCTGATTGGTGCTTTTTCTGTGACGGTCGCATCATCTGCTTGATTACTGGAAGGTTGGTATCTGGTGTCTTCGGATTCTTATCATCCTCATCCTTGATACCATCGTTATCATCATCTGGATCGGTCACATCTGGATCACCATCGCCATCTGTGTCACGTTGAACCCTGATCGTGATGGTCTTAGTAGCTTCGTTACCAGCTCCATCGGTTGCCTTGATTTCTACTGGGAAGTCTCGGCTTTCTTCCGTTGTGCCCCAATCGGAAACCGTTGGTGTGCCTTCAATCGCTTCTGTCGCTGGGTTGTAGGCCAAGCCATCTGGTAAGCCAGTCACATCATTTGGATCGATGGCAATGGTCTCATCATCCTCATCGGTAACCGTTACTGGGATTGGGCTGATTGGTGCTTTTTCTGTGACGGTCGCATCATCTGCTGTGATTACTGGAAGGTTGGTATCTGGTGTCTTCGGATTCTTATCGTCCTCATCCTTGATACCATCGGTATCATCATCTGGATCGGGCACA
>NZ_BNEO01000024.1 GCF_014905415.1 Virgibacillus salexigens | reverse complement strand
TAAATCTACGAGTCTCTTTACTTTAAAAGTTCCTATTGATTTCCAAAAAGCAGATACTAAGTTTAAAGGAACTCTATCGTGGACATTAACAAGTGCTCCATAGAAAAAATAGAACATAAATGGTTCTGTTTCGAACCTTAAAAATAAAAATGTATTAATTCTGATCTTACTATTTTTAGGCAGATCCAATAGAGGGAGCTTTACCTGTTACGATGATTCTATGTTGACCAAACTGTTTATGAATACTTTTTAAGAAAACATAGGCTGCTTGCATATCCCGTTTCTTTCGTAACCAAATATCTAAGGTTAAACGGTTCTGTTGCAAAGTTTTCCAAAAAATCAACAAAAAAAGCGCTAAATTAGCGCTTTTACTTATGTTTAAGGGCTTTAGTATAGCAAAAGTGAGCGACAAGTTCAAGATCCCCTGTTTGCTTTTGTCGCTCCGCTTGTACTCCTCGATTAAAAAAGAGAACATTATTTTCTGAAAGAACTAACGCAGGAAAGGCTTTTCGGATAAAAGACACGAGAATAGCATTTTT
>NZ_BNEO01000023.1 GCF_014905415.1 Virgibacillus salexigens | reverse complement strand
ATGATAATCTAATGTACTCTATTTAAAATAAAAAATTAAATCGCAAATTGTAAAATGAAGTTAGCCACCTTGAGTCAAGCAAAAAACATCTGAATCTCTTATACTAGAAGTTCGACCAAATAGTATAAAAAGGAAATTCAGATGCAAGACTATTCTATCACAAGCCAGAGCAAAGGGAAACACCTGACCAATCAAGACCGTTTAAACATTGAACGTTGGCACAATAAAGAAGGACTGAGCAACCGTGAGATTGCGCGCTTATTGAATAAAGCTCATGGGACGATTGACAGAGAGATGAAGCGAGGGGAAATCCAGCTCAAGCGGAAGGTAAAATACTCTGCTAAAAAGGCTCAAGAAAATTATGAAGGATTGAGGGCTCACAGTGTTCGTCCGAGTAAACTCACGACTGAGATTGATTGTTATGTGAGTACACGTCTTAAAGAAGACAAGGACTCTTTGGAAGTCATTCATCAGGCTCTAAAAGGAGTTTCTCTGAGCAGCCTCTACAATTGGGTCAACTGGGGCTGGTTAGAAGCCAAGCGTCATCATCTTTTCTATCCGCAGTATAAGGCGGCAAAGAAAAT
>NZ_BNEO01000022.1 GCF_014905415.1 Virgibacillus salexigens | reverse complement strand
GAAAGCGACAAGCGCGCATGAGAAGAGGCGCGACGTATACAAGTGCGTGCAGTCGTCCGTATGCGACCCGAAGCCGGGCGATCTAGGCGTAGGTAGGTCGAAGCGTGGCGAAAGCTGCGTGGAGGACCGTTTGAGGTGTTGATATGCAAATCGCTCTCGTGACCCGCGTCTAGGGGTGAAAGTCCAATCGAGGTCGGAAATAGCTGGTTCCTCCCGAAACATATCGCAGTATGACCTGGTCTGAGATAGTCGGCGGAGTAGAGCACTGATTGGGGAAGCCGGACTCGAAAGGGTCTGTTCTCTTGTCAAACTCCAAAACCGCCGTCGTCGTAGACGACCAGCAGTCCGGGCTGGGGGGTAAGCTTCTAGTCCGTGAGGGAGACAACCCTGACCGTGGTTAAGGTCCCCAAATATCGGCCAAGTGTTAACACTTAAGGGAGTCCTGGGTCATAAACAACTGGGAGGTTAGCTTAGAAGCAGCTATCCTTTAAAGAGTGCGTAACAGCTCACCAGTCGAGATCCAGGGCCCCGAAAATGGACGGGGCTAAGTCGATTACCGATACCACGGTGCACCGCGAGGTGATCTAGTAGGGAGGCGCTGGGCGTGGGCAGAAGCGACGCCGTGAGGTGTCGGGG
>NZ_BNEO01000021.1 GCF_014905415.1 Virgibacillus salexigens | reverse complement strand
TGCGCCCGATTGCTTAAATACCAGATATTTGAATTATTTTATCAGCAATCATTTCTGGTGAATTACCATTTGTATAAATAATCTGTTTAGCCAATAACTTATTGGATTTGTGTTTAACAAAATGCTCGTTAAGTTTATACGCCTCCTTGTTACTGGTCTCTTCTTTTAGTCTTTCATTTAAAACATTAATGGATTCCATTTCATTTTGACTTGGCAGCAATAAAAAGACATTTTCGTAGTTACCAAGGGCATCTTTAACTTCTCTGAATAGACCTTCATCTTCATAAACAGAATGCCCCGCACCGAAGTCGTGAATATAATTGGGGTAATCCTCCAATACTCGTTTAACTGCATGTGCTTCAAATGGCTTCCAATATTCATACATAGCCATATAACCATAATCTTCACGTATTTTATTTTGTTGTTCCTCACTAAACCCAATTTCTTTATAATAATCAAACCTTAAATCATCCATTGTACATCGATGAATTTTAGTTTTATCTGAAAGTAATTCAGCTACTGTACTTTTGCCAGCACAAATTGGTCCGATTAATATTATAGTTTTAGATGCCATAATATCCCTCTTTTTCACCATTTTAGATCAACAATTCCTAAATTATCCTTAAAAATCTTTTTCCACAATCTGGCCCT
>NZ_BNEO01000020.1 GCF_014905415.1 Virgibacillus salexigens | reverse complement strand
CCCTCAAGGGTTCTGTTGCAAAGTTTTCCAAAAAATCTATTTTAGTGTAAAATTGAGAAAAAAGACAGAGAGGACGGAGTAATGAATCATTTTAAAGGCAAACAAAAGGCAAACAATTCAAAAAAGACGTCATTATTGTCGCTGTTGGTTACTACCTGCGTTACAATCTAAGCTATCGTGAAGTTCAGGAATTGTTATATGATCGTGGAATAAATGTTTGTCATACTACGATTTATCGTTGGGTGCAAGAGTACAGCAAAGTCCTCTATTATCTTTGGAAGAAGAAAAATAGACAATCCTTCTATTCATGGAAAATGGACGAAACCTATATCAAAATTAAGGGACGTTGGCATTATCTTTATCGTGCAATTGATGCGGACGGCTTAACCTTAGATATCTGGTTACGAAAGAAACGGGATACGCAAGCAGCCTATGCTTTCTTAAAACGACTCCATAAACAGTTTGGTGAGCCGAAAGCAATTGTGACCGATAAAGCACCTTCTCTTGGCTCCGCCTTTAGAAAGTTACAGAGTGTGGGTTTATATACTAAGACAGAGCACCGAACTGTGAAGTATCTTAACAATTTAATAGAACAAGACCATCGACCTATTAAACGACGGAATAAATTTTATCAAAGTCTCCGTACAGACTCTTCCACGAT
>NZ_BNEO01000019.1 GCF_014905415.1 Virgibacillus salexigens | reverse complement strand
AAATTTTTGCGTATCCTTGACACGAAATAAAAACGTTGTTAAGAATCCAAGCATTGAAGCTAATCCAGCACCATTCAAGCCAAATAATGGAATAAGTAATACTTGTGCAATGACACAAACGATTGCTCCAAATAAAAATGTGATAAATCCTCCTGTAGTTTTTTTAACTACAATATAACTTGTTTCAAAAAAATTTGCAAAGCTAGAAAATAATGCTGAGAGCATGAAAGGTTCTGTTGCGAAGTTTGAAAATCAAACGCGCTCTCTCTGAACTCCAAATATCTTAGGCTGTTATTCCCATTAATACCTTGATTTCAGTAGACACCGAAAAGCCGAAGAGAGTGCCTTCTTTTCGGGTTTTCTTATATAATCCTCGAATGGCTTCCATGCCCTTAATCGTGGTAGAGGCAGTGCGTAAACTTCGATAGAATTTATTGCGTCTCTTTACTGGACGATGGTCTTGTTCAATCAAATTATTCAGGTATTTAATGGTACGATGTTCTGTCCCTTGATAAAAGCCGTATTCTTTTAGTTTCTTAAAGGCACTTGTAATAGAGGGGGCTTTATCTGTGACTACAACCTTCGGTTCATCAAACTGCTTCACTAACCGCTTAAGAAAAGCATAGACTGCTTGTGTGTCCCGTTTTTTACGTAACCAAATATCCAAGATTAAACCATCTGCATCGATGGCTCGATACAAATAATGCCATTTTCCTTTAATTTTGATGTACGTTTCATCCAT
>NZ_BNEO01000018.1 GCF_014905415.1 Virgibacillus salexigens | reverse complement strand
ATCTCCAAGGACTGTTGGTGTCCCAAATTGACTCAACACTTCCTCGGTCATTGAACTATCAGCCATTGAAGCAGGAGTAATTGTGTAGTCTATAACATAGCCTGATTCACTGACTAAAGCATGACATTTACATCCATAGAAGTACTGTCCCTTTGTAGCATCGTAGCCAACATTTGCATAATCTCCAAGAACTTTGCTTCTGAAATTACGAATAGGCTGACACAAAGGAATGGGGAAGCTATCAATAATGGATACACTCATTCCTTCAACCTCTTTAAAGACGAGTGCTTGGCGAATGACTTGGATACTCGGTAAGAGGGCATTACAACGGCGGACAAAGCGAGAATATTCTAGGAAATTAGGAAATAAACTTTGAGCCAATTGGTGCTTAGCTTTAAGTGTTTCACTAAAATGCAGTACGCCCCAGAGGTAACAAGCGATAACTAAGCAATCTGATGTTGCGAGATGGACGTTCTTTCGGTTTTGAACCTCAAGGGGAACACTCGTTTGATAAAGCGTCTCAATGGTTGTCAGTAAATAAACAAAAACTTTTGGAAGTGTGCTATTATAAGTCATATAAGTCGTGCGCTTTCTAATGCCTAGTGGTTTAAGATTAGGATAGCACGACTTATTTATTTTCCAATGAAATCAACTAGCAATTCGGGTATTGACCTAAGAAGATGTATTCCATTTTGTATCCATTTATTTGAATTTAGTCCAGTTCTAACTATCTTTTTTTTCAA
>NZ_BNEO01000017.1 GCF_014905415.1 Virgibacillus salexigens | reverse complement strand
TGCCCTATCACGTTATTACGACGAAGTTGATGAAGAATTAATCCAACTACGGGGCAAAATGCATGCGATTTTACAATTATCTTTTCCGGAACTAGAACGAATGATTACACCAAGCTCAGCACTCTTTTTGAACATCGTTCAATTGTATCCGCAGCCATCATTTTTATTGGTACATTCAAAAACAGTAATAGAAATAGCCTGAAAAAGAATACCAAAAAAAATCTTTCTCTTAAACTAGCAGATAAGAAGGCACAAGAGCTTTTACTAGTTGCCAAAAACTCATACCCAGCTATCGATGCATCGGATGTACGTTGTGAACAAGTAAGGGATTACGCAAGCAGAATTGCAGACTTAAGAGATAAGAAAGAAGAAATTATCGCAAAAATGGTTGCCTTATCTCTTGATAGAAAGGAATATCATATCCTTCGTTCATTCCCTGGCATTGGTGATGCGACGGCATGTAGAATTATTGGTGAACTAGGAGATATACGACGGTTTAAAAATGCCAAACAGCTGAATGCATACGTTGGAATTGATATTATGCGATATCAGTCAGGTAATACACAATATAGAGATCGTATCAATAAACGTGGCAATAAGAAACTACGGAAAATATTATATTTCATGATTTTTTCCATGATTTCATTACGAAAAAAAGGACAGAATCACATCGTTGATTACTATGACAAATTAAAAAAACAACCTCAGAGGAAACCTCATAAGGTTGCGATGATAGCGTGTATAAATAAGTTCTTGAAAGTGGCATTTCACCTTATTTCACACAACATACCATACGATTATGAAATTGCTTCTACTCATTCATAATCACCTAGGCTAATCTCACTATACCATAAAGACCTTGCGAAAAAAATGGAAAAACGTTAGGTCTATTA
>NZ_BNEO01000016.1 GCF_014905415.1 Virgibacillus salexigens | reverse complement strand
ATGGAGTGTCCTACAACCCCAGAAGGCAAGCCTTCTGGTTTGGGCTGATTCCGTTTCGCTCGCCGCTACTTAGGAAATCGCATTTGCTTTCTTTTCCTCCGGGTACTGAGATGTTTCAGTTCCCCGGGTGTGCCTCTTCTATCCTATGTATTCAGATAGAAGTACTGTTCCATTACGAACAGTGGGTTCCCCCATTCGGAAATTCCCGGATCCATGTCTACTTACGACTCCCCGAGACATATCGGTGTTAGTCCCGTCCTTCTTCGGCTCCTAGTGCCAAGGCATCCACCGTGCGCCCTTATTCACTTAACTAGCTATTCAATGAATAAGCGTACTTCTTTATCGCCTTTGCTTAATCCAGCTTCATCAACTAGCGACTAGCGCGACTTCCTTCACCTTTGTGCGATAAGTCAATGATTCACTCACGTTCATCATGTCTCCTTTATCTCCGCAGGCTCCGTCCAGTCCGTACGTCGCTGAACAGTTGTTTCAGCTTTCTGATGTCGTTGTTACTCTTATTTAGTTTTCAAGGTACAAAAATGGAGCCTAGCGGGATCGAACCGCTGACCTCCTGCGTGCAAGGCAGGCGCTCTCCCAGCTGAGCTAAGGCCCCGTATATAATATAAAATAGATGGTGGGCCTGAGTGGACTCGAACCACCGACCTCACGCTTATCAGGCGTGCGCTCTAACCAGCTGAGCTACAGGCCCATCTATTTATGTAATATGGAGAAAATTACTCTCTCAAAACTGAACCAAACAACCACGTATGCCCTTCCCGAAGATCCCGTAAGGGATGCTTCAGGGTTCCGTAATAATCCTTAGAAAGGAGGTGATCCAGCCGCACCTTCCGATACGGCTACCTTGTTACGACTTCACCCCAATCATTGGTCCCACCTTCGGCGGCTGGCTCCAAAAGGTTACCTCA
>NZ_BNEO01000015.1 GCF_014905415.1 Virgibacillus salexigens | reverse complement strand
GTATTATAAGGTCAACCGGAAATATGATATTTTTCTGGTTGACCTTATGTTTTATAGGTTATTCTTTAGGTAGTCGGGGTAGGACGTAAGCGCCCGTGGGACTTGATCCCGTCCGTAATACTGTCCACCCCCTACTTGTAGAAACATGTTTGAGGCTGGTTGGGGCACTGACCCCGCATAACAAGCGAAGCTATGACACTACAAGATAGACAGGGGCTACCGACAAATCTACTAAAAGGAGATGTGATAAATTATGGATCCAGTGATTGGCCTGGATGTTGCAAAAGGAGAAAGCCAAGTTCAAGCTTTCCTGGCAAGAAAGCAGCCTTTCGGGAAGACCTTTAAGTTTAAGCATGATACCAATGGTATGAGTGATTTTTTTATATTTTACAAAGAAGTGGAGTTCCAAGCTGAATCTAAACCGGTTGTTGTGTTTGAGTCGACAGGACACTATCATGAACCTATTTTACAGTACCTTGAGGAAAGAAAGATTACTTACTACTTAGTGAATCCTGTAGTTTCTTACGAAACGAAAAAAAGTAGTCTTCGAAAAGTAAAGTCAGACCCAGCCGATGCGAAACACCTGTGTGAAATGTATTACAAAGAGGACTTAGTAGCCTATCATCGAAAATGTGTTCAAACGATGAATTTGAGAAATTTATGTAGACAACACGATTCTTTAACACGTAACTATGTACAACTGAAACTTCAGTTCCAAACGATATTGGATCAAGTATTCCCTGAATATAAAGGAGTTTATAGTAATTTATACGCACCTCTTTCCTTAAAAACGTTACTCCTCTATCCTACTTCTCATGAAGTATTAAAGGTTCCAACGGATGAATTAGCTAAGGAGATGCATGGACTAGGAGGAAAGAGGTCGTATGATTGGTTTTATGAAAAGGCCTTGAAGTTAAAAGAAGCAGCAGAACGAAACCCCTTTAAGAAAACGCTGTATCAAAGCCACTTGGTTGCACTAAAAATGTATATTCAAATGATTCTTCAACAACGAGAGTTTCTGAACGTACTTGAGCAGGAGATTGAGACGTTAGCGAAACAATTTGAGGTGTATGAGATTCTTACATCCATCCCCGGAGTAGGTACTAAAATTGCAGCCACTCTGATTTCAGAAATAGGGGATGTCACACAATTTAGTCACCCTAAGAAACTAGT
>NZ_BNEO01000014.1 GCF_014905415.1 Virgibacillus salexigens | reverse complement strand
TTGTTTATGATTAAACACCGTTAATCATTCTTCTTAGCTTCTCCAGAAGTTGCCTTCTGGTTGTTTTATAGAAATAACAGGTTACCTGTTTTTCTTGACATACTGGTTGTTTTGTTCAGTTTTCAAAGAGCAAATAAATTGGTGGAGCCTAGCGGGATCGAACCGCTGACCTCCTGCGTGCAAGGCAGGCGCTCTCCCAGCTGAGCTAAGGCCCCATTGTTTTAAAATGGTCGGGAAGACAGGATTTGAACCTGCGACCCCATGGTCCCAAACCATGTGCTCTACCAAGCTGAGCTACTTCCCGTATTATGGCGCGCCCGAGAGGAGTCGAACCCCTAACCTCTTGATCCGTAGTCAAACGCTCTATCCAATTGAGCTACGGGCGCATATGGTGCCGAGGGCCGGACTCGAACCGGCACGGTAGAAACCTACCGCAGGATTTTAAGTCCTGTGCGTCTGCCAATTCCGCCACCCCGGCATGGCTTGGAGCGGAAGACGGGATTCGAACCCGCGACCCCCACCTTGGCAAGGTGGTGTTCTACCACTGAACTACTTCCGCATATAATGTTATGTAGCTAATTTATTATGGTGCGGGTGGAGGGAGTCGAACCCCCACGTCCGAAGACACTAGATCCTAAGTCTAGCGCGTCTGCCAGTTCCGCCACACCCGCATAACATTCAAAGTGGTGAGCCATGGAGGATTCGAACCTCCGACCCTCTGATTAAAAGTCAGATGCTCTACCGACTGAGCTAATGGCTCATAAATAAAATAAGTGATTTCTAGTTGTTATAATGAACGAATAGCTCGTACATTTAATAATTATAAATGGTGCCGGCCAGAGGACTTGAACCCCCAACCTACTGATTACAAGTCAGTTGCTCTACCAGTTGAGCTAGGCCGGCGCATGGTGGAGGATGCAGGGCTCGAACCTGCGACCCCTTGCTTGTAAGGCAAGTGCTCTCCCAGCTGAGCTAATCCTCCAATGCATTATGTGGATTTTTGATAAAATAATCCATTCTATATTAAAAGTAAGTATAATGCCTGGCGGCGTCCTACTCTTGCAGGGGCAAAGCCCCAACTACCATCGGCGCTGGAGAGCTTAACTACTGTGTTCGGCATGGGAACAGGTGTGACCTCTCCGCTATTGCTACCAGACATTCCTTAAAAATAAGG
>NZ_BNEO01000013.1:0-2803 GCF_014905415.1 Virgibacillus salexigens | reverse complement strand
GAGAGGCACACCCGGGGAACTGAAACATCTCAGTACCCGGAGGAAAAGAAAGCAAATGCGATTTCCTAAGTAGCGGCGAGCGAAACGGAATCAGCCCAAACCAGAAGGCTTGCCTTCTGGGGTTGTAGGACACTCCATTGGAGTTACCAAGAAATTCATTAGATGAAGCGATCTGGAAAGATCCGCCAAAGAAGGTAAGAGCCCTGTAATCGAAAAGGAATTTCCTCCGGAGTGGATCCTGAGTACGGCGGAACACGTGGAATTCCGTCGGAATCCGGGAGGACCATCTCCCAAGGCTAAATACTCCCTAGTGACCGATAGTGAACCAGTACCGTGAGGGAAAGGTGAAAAGCACCCCGGAAGGGGAGTGAAAGAGAACCTGAAACCGTGTGCCTACAAGTAGTCGAAGCCCGTTTATGGGTGACGGCGTACCTTTTGTAGAATGGACCGGCGAGTTACGATCGTATGCAAGGTTAAGTGGAAGACACGGAGCCGCAGCGAAAGCGAGTCTGAATAGGGCGAATGAGTATGCGGTCGTAGACCCGAAACCGTGTGATCTACCCATGTCCAGGGTGAAGGTCAGGTAACACTGACTGGAGGCCCGAACCCACGTATGTTGAAAAATGCGGGGATGAGGTGTGGGTAGGGGTGAAATGCCAATCGAACACGGAGATAGCTGGTTCTCTCCGAAATAGCTTTAGGGCTAGCCTCAAGGAGATGAGTACTGGAGGTAGAGCACTGATTGGACTAGGGGCCCTCACCGGGTTACCGAATTCAGTCAAACTCCGAATGCCAGTTACTTTGCCTTGGGAGTCAGACTATGGGTGATAAGGTTCATAGTCGAAAGGGAAACAGCCCAGACCGCCAGCTAAGGTCCCTAAGTATACGTTAAGTGGAAAAGGATGTGGAGTTGCTTAGACAACCAGTATGTTGGCTTAGAAGCAGCCATCATTTAAAGAGTGCGTAATAGCTCACTGGTCGAGTGACTCTGCGCCGAAAATGTACCGGGGCTAAACGTATCACCGAAGCTGCGGATTGTTCTACGAACAATGGTAGGAGAGCGTTCGAAGTGCTGTGAAGTCAGACCGTGAGGACTGGTGGAGCGCTTTGAAGTGAGAATGCCGGTATGAGTAGCGAAAAAAGAGTGAGAATCTCTTTCACCGAATGCCTAAGGTTTCCTGAGGAAGGCTCGTCCTCTCAGGGTTAGTCGGGACCTAAGCCGAGGCCGAAAGGCGTAGGCGATGGACAACAGGTAGATATTCCTGTACCACCTCATGAGCGTTTGAACGATGGGGGGACGCAGTAGGATAAGGAAAGCGCACCGATGGAAGCGTGCGCCCAAGCAGTGAGAAAGTCGGATAGGCAAATCCGTCCGGCAATTTCAAGCTGTTATGGGGAGGGAAATAGAGTACCGAAGTTCCGGATTTCACACTGCCAAGAAAAGCCTCTAGTGAGTTCATAGGTGCCCGTACCGCAAACCGACACAGGTAGGCGAGGAGAGAATCCTAAGGTGAGCGGGAGAACTCTCGTTAAGGAACTCGGCAAAATGACCCCGTAACTTCGGGAGAAGGGGTGCTCCTCTGCCGAGGAGCCGCAGTGAATAGGCCCAAGCGACTGTTTAGCAAAAACACAGGTCTCTGCGAAGCCGTAAGGCGAAGTATAGGGGCTGACACCTGCCCGGTGCTGGAAGGTTAAGGGGAAGCGTTAGCACTTCGGTGCGAAGCGTTGAACCGAAGCCCCAGTAAACGGCGGCCGTAACTATAACGGTCCTAAGGTAGCGAAATTCCTTGTCGGGTAAGTTCCGACCCGCACGAAAGGTGCAACGACTTGGGCACTGTCTCAACGAGAGACCCGGTGAAATTATACTATGTGTGAAGATGCACATTACCCGCGACAGGACGGAAAGACCCCGTGGAGCTTTACTGTAGCCTGATATTGAATGTTGGTACAGCTTGTACAGGATAGGTGGGAGCCATCGAAGCGTGAGCGCTAGCTTACGTGGAGGCACCCGTGGGATACCACCCTGGCTGTACGAACCTTCTAACCCAGGACCGTAATCCGGTTCGGAGACAGTGTCAGGCGGGCAGTTTGACTGGGGCGGTCGCCTCCCAAAGAGTAACGGAGGCGCCCAAAGGTTCCCTCAGAATGGTTGGAAATCATTCGCAGAGTGTAAAGGCAGAAGGGAGCTTGACTGCGAGACCTACAAGTCGAGCAGGGACGAAAGTCGGGCTTAGTGATCCGGTGGTTCCGCATGGAAGGGCCATCGCTCAACGGATAAAAGCTACCCCGGGGATAACAGGCTTATCTCCCCCAAGAGTTCACATCGACGGGGAGGTTTGGCACCTCGATGTCGGCTCATCGCATCCTGGGGCTGTAGTCGGTCCCAAGGGTTGGGCTGTTCGCCCATTAAAGCGGTACGCGAGCTGGGTTCAGAACGTCGTGAGACAGTTCGGTCCCTATCCGTCGTGGGCGTTGGAAGTTTGAGAGGAGCTGTCCTTAGTACGAGAGGACCGGGATGGACACACCGCTGGTGTACCAGTTGTTCCGCCAGGAGCATAGCTGGGTAGCTACGTGTGGCAGGGATAAGTGCTGAAAGCATCTAAGCATGAAGCCCCCCTCTAGATGAGACTTCCCATCACTTCAAGTGAGTAAGATCCCTCAGAGATGATGAGGTTGATAGGTTCGAGGTGGAAGCGTGGTGACACGTGGAGCTGACGAATACTAATCGATCGAGGACTTAACTAACCAATTTGGCTTTGAAACGTCGTTGAATGATCTCTTATTTAGTTTTTAGGGTACAAAT
>NZ_BNEO01000012.1 GCF_014905415.1 Virgibacillus salexigens | reverse complement strand
TCCTTATTTTTAAGGAATGTCTGGTAGCAATAGCGGAGAGGTCACACCTGTTCCCATGCCGAACACAGTAGTTAAGCTCTCCAGCGCCGATGGTAGTTGGGGCTTTGCCCCTGCAAGAGTAGGACGCCGCCAGGCATTTTTAATACATATTTATAAATAAGGTTTGTTATCTTATTTATATGACTATAATAATTTTATAAAAATTTTCAACCTATTCCACAGTAGCTCAGTGGTAGAGCTATCGGCTGTTAACCGATCGGTCGTAGGTTCGAATCCTACCTGTGGAGCCATTTTTATGCTTCCATAGCTCAGTCGGTAGAGCACCACCATGGTAAGGTGGGGGTCAGCGGTTCAAGTCCGCTTGGAAGCTCTCTTAAAAACGTTAATATTATAGGCTTTTACTCTTCATTGGGTGAAAGCCTATTTTGTTTATAAGGAGATTTTGCCGACATTTTGCCGACGAAATATAAAAATACAGGGTGTTTTGATGTTTTTTACTTGTTCTTAATGGCATTTAATTGGAGGATATCATCTAATTGTTCAGAAACAATTTGATTAGTTTCTTTATAGAGATGACTATATATATTTACAGTGGTTTGTATGTCAGCATGTCCTAGTCGTTCCTGTATAGGTTTGGCATCAATTCCTTTATTGATTAAAATAGTCGCTGACGTATGCCTTAATGAGTGTATTTTTATATATTTAAGGTTATGTCTCTTCAAGAACCTTTTCCACCAATTCTTTAAGGAAGTAGGGTTGAATGGTTTCCCATTTTCATCGCAAAGTAATAAACAATGATCATTGTCTTCATCCCATGGATTATCTGAAGCAAGGCTTTCTTGGTTTCGAACCGAAATGAGCTTTTTGATTGGTTCAATTAAAGATTTAGATAGATAAATATCTCTTTTTCTTGCCTGGCGGTTTCCTTTCTTTATCTCATGTAATTGAATGCCTTGTTCTTTTGAGTAGGTTAGCGCTTGTCTTATAGATAATATACCGCTATCTAAGTCGATGTGTTTCTTTAGATCTAAACCAAACAACTCTGATCTTCTCATTCCTGTAGTAATAGCTAACTTAATAGCTATTTGCCAATGTGGCACATTCTTTTCTTTGTCTAAGCAGTTTAATAATTGAATCGTTTCCTCTAAGCTATATACAGGGGCTTCTTGGTATTCAACTTTAGGTTTATCAATTTTTTTGCATGGGTTTTCTGTCATTACTCCTACTTTAACAGCAAAATTAAAGATGTTGTTTAAAATTCGATAATGATAAAAGATGGCCGAACTTGATAATTTTCCATCTTTTCCATCTAAACGCATTCCGTCCTCTTGTAAATTGTGTAGAAAATCAACAATATGCTTTCCTTTTATTTGATCCATACGTAAATATTTAAATGCAGGCAGGATTCTTGCTTCAAGATATACGATAAAGTTCGAAATAGTAGTATGAGATAAATGAACTTCTGCATGCTTTGGATACCATTCTTTTTGGACAAAGTCTACGAAATTGATCTTTTCAGGCTCATAGTACCCTTCACCTGTAACAGCAGCTACAAATTTTATGAGTTCTTTTTCAACCTCTCGAGAACCTTTAGCCTCTATAGTTTTATATTTCTTATGTCTTTTCTTTTTCCCTGTTTTAGGATCGATATATGATCCTAGATCCACTTCGAGCTGCCATTTTCCATTATCTCTTTTTCTGTAATGCCCTCTAGCCATAATTATTCTCCTCTCTTAATTAATTCTTTCGGCATATCTACATAATCAATAATATTTCCTGTTAATTCTCCGTTTTCGTCCTTCCATATATTTTCAAATACAGGTATGTTTAGTATATCTTCGGCTTTCTTTTGTCTACGTTTAGCTTCCAATAAAGTGACTTTCATGGTAAACCTCCTGAGAATAAAATTTGTTTTTGTACATTTCTAATCTGCGACAAGCAAAATCGTAATCTACTGTGAAGTTCATCATTGTAGTTTGAACAGTTACATTTTCTAGATTTCTAAGCATGAATGTCGGCACACAAAAATGATAGGAGAAATGATTTGCTTGATACTCCTGTAAATCAATAAACAGTGGGTGCATATTTAATTGACAACCAGCGTGTATAAGGTAATGACAAATCTCATGTCCAAATAATTGCCATTCAAATTCATCGCTCCCTTTACGTAATACCACTTCATTAGCGAAACGCAATGCGTGATCTCTGTATACAATTTCAACTCCGAGTTTTTTTGCAATATAATGAGCATCTAATTGATTAGGGTAAAAAACTCCAATAGACAAGAATAGGCTCTCTACATAATCCTCAACATGTGTGTAATACATAATGTAGCCCCTTTATAGAGAATATATGTTCTGTTTATGATGATAAGAAAAGGTGTACAAATGTACACCAAATTTCACTTAAAAACTTAAAGGCAATTGAATATCTTCTCCTAAAGAATCAATATTTTCATCGTGTGCGCCGTTAATAATTAACTTAATGTCTGAGATGTCTGCGGCTGGAGTATCTAATTGAAAAATGACTTCGCCTTCCTTTTTAGTCTGCCCGTAGAAGTCTCCACCAACATCATCACTTAACATTAAGTCTGCATCTACTTGATCGCCGGCATTAGTGGTAAGAGTTGCTTGGTCTGGGTAAAAAGAAACAGTTTCTTCAGATGTGTTTTCAGTTTTCATACCTACAGTAACAACTGTGAGCTTGTCTTTGTTGTCGAACATCGCTTTATAATCCCCATTTGGTTCAAGAGTAGCGCTTTGAATACCAGTAATAGTTAGTTTCATCGGTCCATTCTCTATTACTTCATTCATATCTTTCTTTTTATTTGCTATAGTAAATTTCCCGACTTCATTGTCTATTGTTTCCCCTTCTTCCACTGAAACAGTATTTTCTTTGTCTTTTGATTCATCATTGTTTTGTTCTTCAGATGAATTATTTTCTTTAGATTCTGCTGTGTTCTCATTATCTGAAGACTCTTCACCACAAGCCACTAAGACAAAACCAAGCACTAAAGACAACATTAATAAGTATACTTTCTTCATCCTACCTACTCCCTTATTTGTAATAATCTATGTAAAACGTAGGTAAATACTACGTGGATAACTTTTCCAAGAGTTATTTAGTTGTAATTAAAATTACCCATAGATTTGGTAAAATATAACGCCACTAATGTGACGAATATTATTTCTTACTCATTTTAAATTTTATATATTCATAAACGTCTTCTAGATCGTCTGAGGTCATATTTGATAAATCTTCAAACATTAGGTCAATGTCTGGAAATTCGGTTGCGATTTTATTGATTACTTTATCACGCTTGGTTTCTTCATCGTTATCCTGGTCTCCGTCTCGACCTAGTAAATAGTCTGTAGTGACATTATAATAATCAGCTAAAGTTGTTAGTGTTTTATAATCTGGAGTTCTATTTCCTTTTTCATAAGCAGTGTAAGCAGGTCTAGAAACTCCGATCACTTTTGCTACCTCGCCTTGAGTTTTCTTACTTTGCTTACGTAATTTAGTTAACCTATCTTTAAGCATGTTACTGCTCCTTCCTATGGCTTTATTTTACAGTAACAATGCGTTACTTTAAACTTATTGTAACAAAAAGAAACTTTTTATATAAAAATCCGTTGACAATGTAACGAAATGATACTATTATTAATGTAACGAAACGAAACATAGGAGGTGAGAGGATGAGATCTTGGTTAAAGGAATTAAGATTGCAGAAAGGACTCACGCAATATCAAGTATCGGAAGTAGCTGAAATAGAAAGGTCTTATTATACTATGATCGAGCAAGGCAACCGAAATCCTAGCGTTTGGGTGGCGAAAAGAATTGCTTCATCACTTGGTTTTGAATGGACTATTTTTTTTGAAAATCAATGTAACGAAACGAGACAAAAACAAGCAATCTAAATTACATCATCTTCACATCCAAGTATCAACATCTAAATGAGCGGAGCATGTCATGATCTATCAATTGCGATAGGGAGCAGTGCCAATAGGTAACGCCATGACGTTAGGTGCTGATACTTGGGTGTGAAAATCCAAAGGTGATGAAAACAAGGAGGTAATCAAATGAATCAACTAAAAGGAACCGCGAAACGTTTTCAAGAACTAGTTGAATTCGCTGAATCGAAAGGTTGGAGTGAAGAAGAACTCGCCAAAGTTATTAATCTTCTTCACTCCGAGTTGCAAAGTTATTCGTTGGATGCATCGGTACCAACCTTTGATATCGAAGAATAATACCCTTCGTAAATCTTTGCGACCGATTCAGCTTTCAAGTGAGAACTTGTAACATCCTTGCTGTCAGCCCGGACGTTTAGGTGCTCGATAAAAGACTTTGTAAGTTCCAAGGCAATTTCTTTATCTGTTAATGGCATATATCTCACACCCTTTCGACAATATTCTATCAGAAAGGGAGGACTTAAGGAGGAACAATTATGAATCAATTAAAAGTAATTTCATTCGATGGAAAGTTAGTAACTGACAGCAGAGAAGTAGCAGAAATGGTAGGTAAATCTCATGACCAACTTATGAGAAGTATCAGAACCTACATTAGTTATTTGGACTCTGCAAAAATGCAGAGTGAGAATTTCTTTATAGATAGTTCATATAAAAACAGCCAAAACAAGATCATGCCTTGCTATCTATTAACCAAAAAAGGCTGTGACATGGTTGCAAATAAAATGACCGGAAGTAAAGGTGTTCAATTTACAGCTGAGTATGTAACACGTTTTGAACAGATGGAACAAAAATTACAACAACCATTCAATCTACCAACAACATATAAAGAAGCTTTGCTGCAACTAGTGGAAAAAGTTGATGAAAACGAAAAACTTCAACTCGAAAACAAAGAACTTAAACCAAAAGCTTCCTATTATGATTTGGTTCTTCAAAACAAGTCACTACTTGCTATCAGTACTATCGCTAAAGACTACGGGTTGAGCGGAACGGCATTGAATAAAATTCTTCACGAGTTAGGTATCCAATACAAACAAGGTGGAACTTGGTTGCTTTATCAAAAATATGCTCCAAAAGGATATGCACACAGTAGAACACAAGATTATGACGGTGGAACAAAATCTAAGCTGCACACTTACTGGACTCAAAAAGGAAGAATGTTTATTTACCAAATTCTCAAAGAAAAGAAAGGTATATTGCCAATTATTGAACGAGAAAACGAACAACTAAGGTTGGTGGATTAATTGAGTAACGTAAAACAATTTAACAATTTCCAAACTAGCTATAGAAGATTGGTAGAAAAAGCTAGTAATGATCTTACAAAAATATTCATCGAGTTCTATCATCATGACTTTCAAAGCGAACCATTCCTGCATGTTGAAGCGCCTGTTGAACGCATTTTTATGGAACATGTTGAAGAGCATGGAAACATTATATTAATTTTAACGTCCGAAACAACTTTTACTTTCAACGAAAAAAACTACAATACAAATATTTCGAACGATGTCGTTGTCTTTTCTTCCAAGAATGATGAACAGACATACTGCATTATCGAGTTCATATAAGGAGTGGTCTAAATGCAAGGACACATGAATTCAAAAGAAACAGCAGCGTATATCGGGGTTTCTGTAAACACACTCAGAAAGTATGTACATGAGGAAAGGTTACCAGTCCTTCGTTTCCCAGGGAGGCGTAAATGGGTTTTTCGGAAGGACCTGGTAGATGAGTGGGTCGAGAAACGGTCGATACCGCAAATCATGAATTACGAGGAAAATAATAAACCAAATCAATATGGACAGCTAAGAATTATGAGACCTTAAACAACCGAGTGGGGATCGGTATTTAAATAGTACAACAAAACATAGTGAATAAAAATATAAAAAATTCCACAAAAAGGAGAGTTTGAAAAATGGTAGGAAAAGCCCTTAAGGAAATGAGAAAGAGTGAGGGGCTTACGCAGGAGCAACTAGCATTAGAATTTAACCTCAGTAAGTCAATGATCAGCGAGATTGAAAAAGGAAATCGAAAGCTGCAGGAAGATGTGGCGCATCATTCATTGAAAAACTTGGACAACCCATTATATGCGCTTGATATTGTGCATGAGTTTTCAGATGGATACACAGCACCAAGATTAAGCGGTAACGCGGTTGAATGGCACCGATTAGCATTAGAGGAATTTGTACTTAAAGAAACATCCGAGGTCATTCAAATATTAAAAGATGTAAGCCTGGTTAAATCCCCAGAAGCAAGCAACCTGGAGGAACTGAAACAAGTAGAAAAGGTCATCGGTGAGTTAATTGATGCTGAGACAGCAATCGGTAACTTAAAAGCTATATTAGCCGATGAATATAAACTCTCTTTAAAAGAGTGCCATAAAAACCGCAGCGAACAATACAAAAAGAATGGATGGATAGAATGAACTTCTTTAAATCGGATTTACCAAAAGCAAAAAAAGAGATCGATTGTTACAACTATTGTGCTAATAACGCAGTTCGGAAATTAAATGATGAAAAATTTGGTGAAGCTGCAGCATATTTAGAAAATGCTATTCGTTCTTTGCATGAATTAGAAAAGATGCAAGTTTCAAAAGAAAATGCAGATCACCATATGTTCGAACTGGAAAAAATACGCGGTCAGCAATATGTAAACAAAGTGATATTTGATTTGAGGTCACGTTTATGAGCGAAAAAGCACATGTAATTAAAATCTGGATCTCTTTTGTTGGAATGATTGTATTTCTTGAATATGCACTAATTACAAGTTAGGAGGGATAAGGTGGAACATCCTGTAATCGCAAGAATTATGGATACTGGTTATCCGGTAATGAACCATTTAAGGAATGAAAACACTGTAGATGCTCTAGGGAATGATGTTTTCCCCGAAGATGACATTTTAGTTTTAGAAGATCAATTTTTCTTGGTTGATTCATTGAGTAAAGAATCGAAAGAAGTATTGGAATTGTTGGGAGCAACTTATGAAGAAGCACAATAAAAAGAACCCACTGCAATGGGCTCTAAACAAACAACTAATTAATACAATGTGCCTTTATTATACGTCAGTAGCTTAATAAGGGCAAGGGAGGAATTATAAATGACGGTTAATGAATTGATTAAAGAATTACTAGATTATGACATGGAATCGGAAGTTGAAATTGTTGGCAATGTTAATTCTCGAGATTATGAAATTTTTCAGGATTTTAGTGTAGATGAAGATTACCAAATTACAGGTAAAGGTCGAGTTTCTATTAATTTTTCTACTGGTGGAATGGCGTTTATCGATGAAGATAGATTAGAAAAATTGGAAGATGCAGAACAAGAACTAGAAGAAATGGAGGAATTAAACAATGGCTAAAAACACAGTGGAAATGAGCCATCAAGAATGGCTGCAAGAACGGACAAAAGGGATTGGTGGAAGTGATGCTTCCATCATCCTTGGATTGAATAAATACCGTACACCTTTCGAATTATGGCTAGAGAAATCAGGTCAAACAACAATAGAAGATACAGCAGGGGAAGCTGCCTATTTTGGAAACTTGCTAGAGGATATGGTGGCTAAAGAGTTTGAAGTTCGATCAGGCAAGAGAGTACGTAAAAACAACTTCATGTTACAGCATCCAGAACATCCTTTTATTATGGCTAACATCGACAGGAAGGTTGTTGGAGAAAATGCACTTCTAGAGTGTAAAACTGCCAGCATGTTTCTAGCTAAAGATTGGGATAGTGAGGAAATTCCAGAAGCCTACCTGGTACAAGTACAGCATTATCTAGGTGTAACTGGTTACGGAAAGGCATATATCGCTGTATTAATTGGCGGTCAAAAGTTTATCTGGAAAGAAATCGAACGTGATGAAGAATTGATTCAAATGATAATCGATGCTGAGGTTCATTTCTGGAATCACCATGTACTAGGGAATAATCCGCCAGCTTTAGATGGTTCGAGTGCTGCTGAGAAGTTTCTGAAAGAACGTTATGCCAAAACAGAAGAAGGAAAAACCATTGATCTTGGCTTTGATTATAAAGAAAAACTGGACAACCTATTGGAATTGAAAGCCAATATCAATCAATTACAAGAACTGCAAAAACAAACGGAAAATCAGATCAAAAAAGAGCTTGAAGATGCAGAAACAGGATTCGTTCAAAATTACCAAGTAGATTGGAAACCTGTGAAGCAAAACAGGGTCGATAGCAAGCTTTTAAAAAGTAAATACCCTGATATATATAACTCGGTATTAAAGACCACCACAAGTCGCAGATTTAATGTAAAGGAGATCGGATAATATGCCTAAATTCGTTGTAAGAGAAGTGAAAGAAATAATCAAGGAGTTTGAAATCACAGCTAACAACGCTGAACACGCAATTAAAATTTTTAATCGTCCTAGTTCTGAAGATAAGAATTATGAAGGTGACTTCGGTTCAATCGAAACTCATATTACTGCTAAAAGAAAGGTGTATGAATAATGGCTACAAATGACTCAGTTAAGAATCAGATCGCTAATAAAAATCAAGGGAGTAATCAGGTCAATCCTAATAATTTAGGACTGAAACAATTACTAAGTACACCAACAATGAGAAAGAAATTTGATGAAGTGCTTGATAAGAAAGCACCACAATTCATGTCATCATTATTAAACCTATATTCAAATGACTCTTATCTTCAAAAAGCTGAACCGATGTCAGTTGTAACAAGCGCATTGGTAGCAGCTACATTAGATTTACCTATCGATAAAAACTTAGGTTATGCCTGGATTGTTCCATACGGTGGAAAAGCGCAATTTCAGCTAGGTTATAAAGGTTATATACAGTTGGCTCTTAGAACGGGACAATATCGGAATATTAATGTGATCGAGGTTTATGAAGGGGAGCTAAAGTCTTTTAACCGTTTAACAGAAGAAATGGAGCTTGATTTTGAACAGAAACAATCGGACAAGGTAATTGGCTACACAGGATATTTTGAATTAATCAATGGATTTAGGAAGACGGTTTATTGGTCTAAAGAAGAAATAGAAAAACATAAGAAAAGGTTTAGCAAGTCAGATTTTGGCTGGAAGAAAGATTGGGATGCCATGGCAAAGAAAACGGTTATTAGGAACATGTTGAATAAATGGGGTATCCTCTCTATTGATATGCAGAAAGGCATTGTAGAGGACAATAAAGATCCTATCGAAAAAGCTAACGAATTTGATGAACAGGACATTATAGAGGCAGATTTTTCAGAGGTTAATGATGATCAAGAGATAGATTTTAGCGATGCACAATAAATCAAATGTGCGCCTGCCTGAATGGATATTCGAGCAGGCGCAAGATAAAGAAGAGATCAAACGTCTGGTATTAGATTATATGCGTAGATATCCAGATTATACCGTTTTGAAGGTATCAGGTAGGTTTGCGGTTTGTGAAATTAATAGATAAGTAATTTTAACAAGGAGAAGTGATCCAAAATGACTAAGGGGGCTTTCCAAGTCAGTAGGGAGATATTCGAAAATGAAATATGGTCAGATGTCGTGAAGTTCAGGATATTCTTTTACATTCTTGGGAAGGCAGTCTTCTCTCAAGACGGAATAGAACAAGCTGGAATTCATCTTGAGAGAGGGCAATATCTGCGGTCATTGAGGAACCTACAAGATGATTTATCCTACCGAGAAGGCAGAGGAAATGCTGTAAAAAAGTATCCTTTAACGACAATTCAAAGGAAGATTAAATCACTTGAAAAAGAAGAGAGAATAACAACGAAATCAACAGAATATGGAACACTCTTTACAGTCGTCAATTATGCACTGTATCAAGGTTTAGATAACTATAAAAAAGATTCAGTGGAACAGCGACGGAACAGTGATGGAACAGCAACGGAACAGCAACGGAACAATAATAAGAATGATAAAGAATGTAGTAAGAAAGAAAAGAAAGATAAAGAGAAACGTCACAAATATGAAATTTGCGACATGACTCTAGCAGAATTACTTCTCTCAAATATTAGAGAAAACAATCCTAACTATAAAAATCCTAACCTAGAAAAATGGGCAAGTGATATTCGTTTAATGCGTGAAAGAGACAATCGTACAGAAGACCAGATTGAATATTTAATCAAGTGGACGCAAAGTCATGATTTTTGGCAGGCAAATATACTGTCTCCTTCTAAATTAAGAGAGAAGTTTGACACATTAATCATGCAAGTGAAACAAGAACGCAACAAAACAAAATCAAATGTCATTCAATTCAATAGAGAAGCTGAGGACGATAGCTATAATTACGGATTTTAGGAGGTAGCTATGGAACAGATTAGTTTAATGAAACCTAAAGAGCGCTTGATCATTACCTATGATTGTGAAGGATGCGGACGAACTGTCCAGAAGAAACAAATGCAGCTAACAGGCGGACCAGATAAAGGCGAATGGATAACGGTCGATGTCGGATGTAAATGCGAAGATATTCGATTGGCCGATCAAGAAAAGAAACGTGCTGAGCGCTTGAAAACACAAAAAATGCTGAAATACTTCAATAACCATAGCTTGTTAAATAGACCATTACAAAAGGCTACATTTGAAAACTATGAACCTACTACTAACCAACTACAAGAAGCAAAACAAAAGGCAATGGATTATGTAGACAATTTTACTGGTAAAGAAAATCTATTATTTTCTGGAAGTTATGGAACAGGAAAAAGTCACTTATCTGTATCGATAACCAAAGAATTGATGAAGAAAGGTTATACGTCTGTGTTTATATCAGTGCCAAAGCTACTAACTAAGATCAAGGATACTTACAACAATGATGGGCCGACAGAAGATGAATTGTTAGGAATTATGAGCAGGGTAGATTTACTGGTTATTGATGATATTGGCGCTGAACATAAAACGGCATGGTCAACACCAAAACTCTTTGAGATATTCGATGAACGATCTGGCAAAGCTACGATCTTCACAACTAACTTGAATAGCGAACAGTTAACGGAATGGGTAGGAGAACGTAATTTCTCTCGCATGATGGAAGATACAAAGCCAATCAAAATGAACGGTAGAGATTACCGCAGGAAGGAGTTTTAATCTTGAATCACACTGAATGTGCCACTTGTAGAAGAAAGCTAAAAGATAAAAAGAGCATTGAACGTGGTTATGGTCCTGTTTGTTATAAAAAACATTTGAAAGCTGTTGCGGATGAGTATGAAAAGAATCAATTAACGATATATGACTATTTAAAGGAGGATAATTCATGTGTAAAACCTGCAACGGAACAGGCGGTCTAAGTATAGATAACGGCTACTTTTTAGAATTTAGACCATGCCCAGACAGCCATTGTGACTTTGTTCGGGATGATAGCGACTTAGAACGGTTAAAAGCTAGATTGGAGCAATCAATGAGGGAGTCGGCATGAATACAGCAAGCTTATCAAATGTACCTATTCTTCCAGAAACAGGCGGTTATGAATTTGTGCTGGAAGATTTAGAACTTGCTTTTCCTAAGCATCAAATCAAGGAAATTACTAAGCAATGGAACAATGGCAAGGACGTAGAGCAGATAGCTTTTAAGATTCGAAGGCATCCAGACGAAGTGTTTCTTGCTTTATTCCATCAATCACGAAAAGGCAAGATTAAACGTCCGTTTGCTTATCGGATGAAGGGGGGATAAAATGATTCAATTTACCATACCAGGTAAGCCAGTACCAGCTGTCAGAATGACTCAAAAGAGCATGTATAAAAATAAGTACGCACAGCGTTATCTGGTCTATAAAAGGCAAGTTGGATGGATTGCTAAGCAGCATATGAAAGGAAAACCGATTGAGGGGCATGTAGGTGTTAGGCTAACACATTATATACATGGAAACAGGGCTGACATCGACAACCTATTTAAAGGCGTGACAGATGCTCTCAATAAGATCGTGTACAAGGATGATAGCCAGATTAAAGAAATGGGATCAAGAGTTATTCCTTGCGAAAAAGAACAACAACGGACCGAGATTGAAATATATGAATTGGTTTCTTATGGAAATATAGCAAATTAAAACATATCTGCCGATTCTGGGAGTTTAATTACTAGATTAGTAGATTTTATTCATTTTAATAATATAAACGCTCAGATTGGCTTTAAATTAAAAATATCGAGTGGGGGGCGAAACATATGAGATTAAAGAACATTCCATTCAAAGAAGGAAAGCTCAATGTCGATATAGAAAATGAGGATAAGCCTTTTGTTGTCGTATATTGTCAAGGAGAGGCGAAAATAACGTATTTACCTGAACATGGTGAGACAAAGGTTATAACACATCAAGGGAGGGTTAAAAGGGTCAAATTTGATGAGGGGGAAGAGTTTTGAAGAAATATAGAATGTTAATATATGTTTTACTAGGGATATTTTTATCGTCTCTAATGGTGTTGCTACTTAAAATTTTTGCAGAGATGGCATCACTTAAATATGGTATTGATGAGGTAGATAAATATGCTGGGTATTTTGCATCAATCAGTGGTTGGATATCAGGTATTACTGTACCCATTTTTACTTTCCTGAGTTTAATTTTATTGTATAAAACATTTAATCTCCAGAAAAAAGAACTTGTAAATACACGTAGTGTTATTAACCAACAACAGTTTGAAAATACTTTTTTTAACATGATAAACCTTCATATTAATATTGTAGAGAAAATAGAGTTTGAGGGCATTAAGTCAAGAAAAGGGTTAGAATTGCTGTGGGAGGACTTAGATAAAAAAATTAATAACTTACTAAAGGGTTTTTTTACAACAAGTCATGTTAATTATAATGAGGAAGAGTTAAATAAATATAGAGCTAATTACAAAGATGAAGAATATATTAAGAATAAATTTAAGGATTTTGAATCAGATAATGGTGATTCTTTGGGACACTATTTTAGACATATGTATAGGATAGTAAAATTTATTAGTGATAGTAATCTATCTAAAGATGAAAAGAGAGAATACCTTGGAATATTTAGGGCTCAATTATCTTCTGCTGAATTAAACTTACTTTTCTATAATATTAATTATTCAGCTTATAGTAAAAAATTTCATGACATATTACAAGGAACATATTTTTTTAAAGGACATGTAGATGAGTTAATTAAAGAAGGCAAAACTTTATCAGTTTTAAATAAAAAGAAGTACGAAGAATTGAATAATAATATTTAATATTTTAGAGAGGTAGGTTACCGTGGCACCAATTGATGTCAATATTGTAGAGTCCTGTGACGGAATGAATTGTCTTACTATCAAGGATTGGCTACCGTTTTGGGGAACGATGTTAGGAGCGCTTATTGGAGCTGCTCTAGGTTCATTAGGCTCTTATTTGTTACTAAAAAGAAGTGTTAGAGAAGAAGAGAAAAAATTATATGAAGACTTCTATAAAGAGTATAGAAGGGTTGATAGAATGTTAGATATATTCATTGAACGTATGTTTATATTAAAAAAAGATTGGTCTAATAAACAGAAAAACATGAACTATAAGAAAGTTGATCTTACTCTAGTAGAAAGGGTAAGAAATGATATCAATAAGATTCCAAACTCCTTAATACCAAGGGATATATTTGACTTTATCGAAGGTATAGAAAATGAAATAGGAGGAATTGAGGCTAAATTATTAATATATTATGAATATGGTAATTATAATACAATTCCATTTGATGATAATTACTTACCTAAATTTAGTCAAGAGTTGGATAAGATAACAGAATTGAAGCAAAAAATTAAAATTATATATGATTAGTTCTACCAGCTAACTGGAGGGCACTAAATGACAGCAATAGGCTGCCGTTTGGTGTCCTTTTTATTTTAAGGGAGGAATCGAGAATGGTATTAGCATTTCAAATCATTGGATTAATCATTATTTTATTTTCGTGGATCATTGCTTGTTATGAAACGGATAAGAAAAGGCAAGAGAATATGGCATTCATTACCGCAATTGCTATGGCTCTAATTTTTGCTAGTTTGGTGTGGCTGTGATGTATCAATGGAAAATCAGCGAGTACAGAAAAGATAAACGAGTGGGCGCTTTATCTCCTGTGAAACGGAGCGATTATGTACAACAATTATTTGACGTGGGGGTCGGTTGGAATGGACTTATGGGCAGACAGATTGATAGACGAGTACGAAGTGGGGCGCAAGGGATTAACGACAATGAAGAGCGAATTGGATCCAGAGATTTTGGAGGACAAGCAAGACAGAAAACAGATTAACAGCATGATAAACGAAATGTCTGAATCAATTGAATGGATGAGGGTAGGACGCAGACCTGGTAATTTAAGAGGGATTGATAAACGTTCTGCTTACCAACGTAGAGCTTTGATAGATATGGATCTATTTCCATCTTTAGAGATTGAGCCAGAACAAAAAGAAATTGCTGAGGAACAAAAAGAAGCATTAGTCAATATATTGGTTGATTTATCTCATAG
This sequence comes from Virgibacillus salexigens, assembly GCF_014905415.1. Lineage (GTDB taxonomy): Bacteria > Bacillota > Bacilli > Bacillales > Amphibacillaceae > Virgibacillus > Virgibacillus salexigens. The sequence goes on along the minus strand of NZ_BNEO01000012.1, from coordinate 28,357 downwards.
AGAAAGGCAATGTTATTTGCTGCATATGGCACAAGGGTTATCATATTCAGAAATAAAAAAGGAACTAGGTATTGGCAGAAGTACGGTTCAAAAGTACATTGAGCGTGCTAAAGAAAAAATTAGTAAAAAACTTTGTCGTACAAATGTCGTACAAACCCGTATTGAGGATGAAGAGGCTGTAATATAGTGCTCTTGCTATATTCGGTAGTAGCCCGAGAAATACCTTACGGTATCAACACGCTCTATCATAAGGAGGTGTTATCAAAGATATCGGTTATGTAATTGTTTTAATGCTTGCTGATTACCTGGAGTCAGTAAGTACATCGTTTACGATATATTGTACTAGGATAGTAAAGGGAGTTTAAAACTCCCTTATTTTTATAAGAAATATTGTAAATAGCTAATTAGATCATCGTACTTTTCTTGTGTAGGTTTTTTGTGTTCAGCATTATCGTAACTGGACCTTTGTAAAAGACGAATGTTTGCAGTATCCAGTGAAAATTCTAGATTCGCTACAACTACTCCAGATTCGAAGGTTTTTGCTATCTTTAGGAATTCCACCATTTTTCGACTTAATAATACTGGTAAATTAATCCAATAAAGATTATTAGTCGAGATACAATTATAGCCTTTATCTGTAATTGTGATTTCAGCATATTTTTTTTCGCTATCTGAACCTTTATTATTTCTAAATCTTATCCCAACGACATCCCCGATATCACTATCGTTTATTGTGGTAGCAATTACAGATAAAACAGCATTTGAAATATAGCTTTCAGTAGATATATCTATATCTGTAGGAGGATTAAATGCTGTTTCAACTTTTTTAGCAAATTCTTTAATTTCCTGGTCGAAGTTGGCTAATTTAATATAAGCTTTTTATTACGTTTTTCTTTTAAAAGATTTTCTTCCAATTTGTAAAGAGACGTTCTATAATCTTCGAAATTAGAATAATTAATATGTGGGTTAAATGAATCTATAAAATTTAAAGTATTATTAACTCTGCCTGACATTGTTCTTACATTTTCATCGGAATTTATAATATTATCAACATCTTTAAGTCTAATGTGGAGTAAATTTCTTTTGAAATCTATTTCAACAATTGTTGGGTAGACAGATTCTTTAGTACTTCCATCTTTGTTGCTTATTAACACAGTTTCTTTGTCTAATAATAGTAATCTTAAAGACTCAAGTTCACTATGATTTTGTCTGTTATTTTGTTCTCTATAGCCACAGACTGTGAAAGCACGACTATTTGTTGTTTTGTTTACATTGTTTAAAATTTTCTTTTCGCTAGGTAGTTCCCAAGATTGATAAATTTCATTTATAATCTCCTGATTATCTAGTGTTATATTAGTATGATCTAACCTATATATATAAGAGTTAAATAATGAATCTTCTAACAATAGAAATAACAGTTCGTCTAATTCGTTAATTGTAACTATATTGTTATCTATACCATAGGAAAGTACTTTAGCAATGATATGTGATGTATCATCTTTTTTGTTTTTTTCTCTAATTTTTGAATATACATCTCTGAATTCAGGAAATATATGCATGAAACGTAATTTACTTATTACATCTTGTTTCTTTAGGTAAGGGTAAAATAACAATAAATCTTTTAGATAAACATCCTTTTCTAAAATAGGCATTATAAAGCTCCTTTCAAAGGTGGTGGTAAGTTTATGAAATGTCAAATCTTTAGCAATTCATCATTCTTAGGTGAATTCTCTTTTTCAGATTTAATAGAAAAAAAACATTCACTTTCAACTGGAAGCATTGTTAAAATTGAGAATGAATTTTATTGTGTAGGAAACGTTCTTATAAGAAGTGACGAAACTATAGTCCTTGAAGTATCATAAATATTACCATTTTATAGTAATAAGATCCTTTTTATTATATTCAACAAAAAACTTGTAAATCCTTCAAAAATACCAAAATTTTATAAAAAACAGGAAAATAGTCCCTTTTTGTCGTATTACGGGATAAGGAGGGGATAAACATGGAAAAGTTTTGGACTTGGAGAGGTAAATATTTCGGTTACAGAGATGGTGACGAATTACGCACATACACCGGAATACATGTAGGTAGGTTTTATGGTGACGAGATATATGGCAGTAATGGTTACTATCTAGGTGAAATCAAAAATGAAAAGAGATTAATAACCAAAACAAACAAGAAGAATCGAAGGAAATCGAGATTCAATCCTCGTATTAGGAGGTCTAGCAGATCTAAGTATTCAAACTATAGTGGATATGCAATGTATGCGGGGTATGAAGATTTTCCGGATCCTGATCACTTCAATAATCAATAATTCTAATGCACCTCGATAGGTGCTTTTTTCTTTTACAAAACAACTCGAATACATATGGGGGTGGGTGATGATGTAGTGGCAGAAACTCATAAACTAGCCGAGAAAGATTATATTAAAGGCATGAAATATAAAGAGATTGCTGAGAAACATGGTGTATCTATCAATACGGTGAAATCATGGAAACGAAGACATGGCTGGGAACGAAATAAGGGTGCACCCAAAGAAAAAAGTGTGCACACAAAAAAAGGTGGTCAACCTGGTAATAAAAACGCATTAGGCAATAAAGGTGGCGCTCCACAAAACAACAACAATGCTCTCACTCATGGATTATTTGCGAAATACCTACCAGAAGAAACGCTGGATATAGTAAACAATATAGAGAGCATTTCTCCGTTGGATATTTTATGGATGAATATTAAGATGCAGTTTGCATCCATCATGAGAGCGCAGCAAATCATGTTCGTTAACGATCAGAACGATTTAACGAAAGAATTAAAGAAATCAAAGTACGAAGTCATTCCTATGGGTGAGGAAGTAAAGCAAGTTCCAATTGAAGAAGAATATGAGTTGCAATTCGCTTGGGATAAACAGGCGAATTTTTTAAATTCTCAAAGTCGGGCTATGGGTGAATTACGAAGTATGCTGAAACAGTTTATTGAAATGGCTGATTATGAGGATAATCGATTGCTGGAAGTTGAAAAAATGAGAGCAACCATCGATAAAACCAAGGCTGAAATAGAAAAGATTTCTACTAACGATGACAAAGACAAGCCAATTGAAATCATGATCAAGCGTAAAGGTGATACATCATGATTGAAAAAGAGGTAAATCCACACTTTGAGAGATTCCTTTTCGATTGGAAACAGAAATTCCAATTCTTAGTCGGTGGTTATGGATCCAGCAAAAGTTATCATGTTGCATTAAAAATCATTCTTAAGTTACTAGAGGAAAAGCGAACAGCACTAGTTGTTAGGGAAGTATATGAAACAATTCGAGAGTCTTGTTTTTCTTTATTTGAAGAACTACTAATTGATCTAGAAATTGATGATAAGGTAAAGGCTGTTACCTCTCCGATGCAAATACGGTTTCCGAATGGAAGCAAGATTATTTTCAAAGGGATGGACAAGCCGCAGAAATTAAAATCCATTCATAACGTATCGATTATTTGGTTAGAAGAATGTTCTGAAATCAAATACGCAGGTTTCAAAGAGTTAATTGGTCGTTTAAGACATCCAAAATTGAAATTGCATATGATTCTTTCTACGAATCCTGTAGACGAAGGAAACTGGACATATTCGCATTTCTTCATCAAAAACAAAGGACAAGATGACCAAGTTATCTTTTTGGATGATGAAGAATTATATAAAAAACGTACCATTGTAGTGGATGATACGTATTATCACCATTCTACTGCGGATGATAATTTATTCTTGCCTGCAAGTTATGTAGAAGAATTAGAAAAAACCAAAGTTTATGACCTAGATCTTTACAGGGTAGCCCGTAAAGGTCGTTTTGGTGTTTCTGGAACAAAGGTACTACCACAGTTCGAATCCATGCCACATGATCAAGTTATGAAAGAAATAGGTGCTATCTACAGGCCGCTTTATCGAAATGGTATGGACTTTGGGTTTGAAGATTCCTATAACGCTTTATTGCGTATGGCGGTAGATGATAAGAACAAAACATTATACATCTATTGGGAATATTACAGTCGGCATAAAGACGATCCAGAAATAGCGGAGGATTTAGAAGAGTTTAGGATCAGTAAGGAAAGAGTGAAGGGTGATTCTGCTGAGCCTAAGACGATCTATTATCTTAACAAACGTGGCATTAACATTGTAGGAGCATATAAACCGACTCGATTAGAAAACGTGAAGAAAATGAAACGGTTTAGAAGAATTGTATGTTCCGATAAATGCCCGAACACTATTAGAGAGCTTAGGAACCTAACCTATAAGAAAGGTAAGCAAGGCAATACAATTTATGATGAATTTAATATCGATCCGCATACATTCTCAGCTATGTGGTACGGATTAGATGATTATGAGGTAGTTGATTTGAAAGACAAGAAAAACCAGTACAAAGCCTTTAAATCAATATTTTCATAAAGGAGGGGTTTTATGGCAAGTGAAAGCAAACAACGTTTTCCTGATGAAGCAAATAAGCATTTTACCTATTCGAGTGCTGAGAGTTTACTAGAAAATCTAGATGATTTATCTAAGATGATTCAGGATCATGAGCAGCATCAACGGAAAAGGTTAGATGAATTAGATAGCTATTATTTAGGTAATAACACCATGATCCTAAAAAAGAAACGCCGAAAAGAGGAACATTTGGCAGATCATAGAGCAACACACAATTTTGCCAAGTATGTGAGCCAGTTCATACAGGGGTATATGGTCGGAATACCGATAAAAACACAACATAACGATGAGAAAGTTAATGACACATTAAAGAAGATTAATCGCGATAATGATGCAGATGCACATAATAGCGAAATGATCTTAGACTTGTCTATCTATGGTCGAGCTTATGAATTGTTATATCGAAATAAGGAAGATCAAAACTGTTTTACCATGTTAAGCCCCCTAGAAACCTTTGTCATTTATGATAATACGGTAGAGAGAAAGCCTATTGCTGCTGTTCGTTATATCTATGATCAAATGAACAGCGAAGAATTAACGGTTGAATTATACACAAAGGATAAAATATATACCTATACCTTAAAAGATAAGCAGTCATATAAGCTAGAGAATCCAGAGGAAATGGCCCATTATTTCCATGCTGTTCCAGTCATTGAATATGCCAACAATCGATTTAGGCAAGGTGATTTTGAAAATGTACTAAATTTAATTGATTTATACGATGCAGCAGAATCAGATACAGCGAACTACATGACCGATTTAAACGATGCGCTGCTAGTTATTAAAGGTCGTCTCGGAATGATGGATAATATTGGAGATGAAGATCCTGTCGATCATGCTAAGAGGATGAAAGAATCTAACATCCTTTACATGGAACCAGAAGTTAATCCTGCTGGTAAAGAAGGGAATGTAAATGCTGATTACATCTATAAAAAATATGATGTTGCTGGTGTAGAAAAATATAAAGACAGGGTACAAGCTGACATTCATAAATTTACAAATACACCTGATCTCAACGATGAAAACTTTTCTGGTGTTCAATCTGGGGAATCCATGAAGTACAAATTATTCGGATTAGAACAAATTAGAGCAACAAAGGAAAGATTGTTTAAGCGTTCTTTACGTGATCGCTATCGATTGCTTAATAACATATTGGAGCGTGCTAGTGAGGGTGGCTTTGATGTGAACGATATTACGATTACATTTACGCCTAACCTACCGAAATCGCTCAAAGATGAGATCGATATGTTTAGTTCTCTTGGTGGAGAATTATCGCAGCAAACCAAACTGAACATTCTATCCATCATTGAAAACCCAGAAGAAGAGCAAAAACGTATTGAACAAGAATTGAAAGAGCGACAGAAAAGCCAAATATCTAATTACATGGAGAATTGAGGTGATTAGATGCCAGAAGAGGAAAATTACTGGGTAGAGCGCGAACGAGATAATATCACACTAGAACAAATGAAAGATGAAGAGGTAGTCGCAAAGCTTCGTGAAATCATCGAGCATGCGTTGCGTGAAATTGAGAAGGAAATCAATGCTTTTTATACCAGGTATGCAGGAAAGAATAATATAACTCCAAGTGAAGCGAAAAAGCGTGTTTCTGAAATGGATGTGCAAGCTTTTGAAAAGACTGCTGCAAGATATGTTAAAGAAAAGAATTTCGGCGATAAAGCCAATGAGGAGCTTTACACCTACAACACGAAAATGCGTATTAATCGACAAGAATTATTAAGGATGTATTTAAACGCTCATTTAGTTGCTATGGCAGATGAACAGGTTAAAACCTTTCAAGCGTATTTAGAACAAGCTGCGCTTGCTGAGGTGGCACGACAAGCAGGGATATTAGGTGCTGATATAGCTATTACAGCATCTACGCTTAAATCTCTTGTTGCTGCATCATTTTATAATGCTACATGGTCCACTCGAATATGGAATGACATGAAAGGATTAAGGAATGAGTTAGAAACAATCATCAATAGCTCGATAATACGTGGCGTACATCCAGATAGATTTGTAAAACAAGTTAGAGAACGCTTTGATGTAACAACCTTTGAAGCTAGAAGGCTATTAATCACAGAAACTGCAAGAGTTCAAACAGAAAGTATGAGATTATCATTTCAAGCTGTCATGGAAGATAACCCAGGTGCAGAATATGAATTTGTTGCAAAGCTGGATAATCGTACTACGAAAAGGTGTCGAGGTCTAAACGGCAAACGTTTTAAGGTAAAAGATATGAAGCCAGGTGTTAATGCTGCACCAATGCATCCGTTTTGTAGAAGTTCCGCGGCACTTGTGTTACCTGATAATTGGAGAGAAAAATTCTTTAAAGAAAGAGAGGGGAAATATACGCTATGACTCAACATGTATTAGCTGAAATCAATGAGACATTAAAGGGAATACATCAAGAATTGAAAAAGATGAACGAACCACCGAAGGCTTATCAACCTCAAGCGAAACCAGAAAGACTGAAGGAAAGGAAACATAAAGCTTATAAATAATATTTGTCCGCAATGACGTTAAACTAAATTAAACAATCGTGCATGGGCATTAGCAACTAAATAGAGTAATAGCATTCGATTAGTCGTAGATGGGCTTATATGGCGTGTCTGGGGCTTATTTTAATGCCATGAAATAGCTAGTTAATCATGCGTGTGTGGGATAGGAGGAAATGAAATGGAAAAAGACATTCTTAAACAGATAAAACCTTTGAAAATGTATTTGCAGTATTTTGCGGAAGGTGATCCAAATGATCCACCAGCTGATCCTCCAAAGGATGATCCAGAAGGTGATCCCGGGAAAGAAACTTTTACTCAATCAGAAGTCGATAGTAAGATCAGCAAGGCTGTAGATAGCGCTCTAAAGAAACGTGAAAAGCAATTCGAAGAAGAAAAGCAACAAGCCGTAGAAGATGCAAAGAAAGATGCTGCGGCATATGCAAAAATGACGAAACAACAGCAAGAAGAATCCGACTTAAAAAAACGTGAGGAAGCATTAAACAATCGTGAGCGAGAGTTGAATATGAAGCAACTCCGTTCAGAAATTGAGTCTGATTTAAAAGCTGACGGATTGCCGACGGAATTTGCTGAATCACTCATCACCTTAGAGGACAATGAAAAAATAAAAGAGGCGATTTCTGGAATTAAAAAGCACTTCGATGAAGCTGTTAATCAAACTGTCAAAGAAAAATTACGTCAAGACACACCTACTGCAGGTGGAAGTTCAAGAAATAAAACAAATTCCATGGCGGATTTACGCAATAGGCAAGATCAACAAAAAAATAAAGCCCCCGATTTATGGGCTTAAGGAGAGATAGCGCATGTATGTTTCAAAGAAAGTCAATTACGATAACCAACCTTCTTTTGTGTCTAGTCACCATATGATTAGTCGTACACGAACAGCCAAAAAAGCAATGGGAACATCAGAAGGTACTCGTACGATTCTAAAGGCCGGAAAAGTCTTTCCATCAAATGATGGAACCGCAGAAGGAATTTTATTACACGATATTGATTTAACGCATGGAGATCAACCTGCTGGGATTATGGTAGAAGGGTATGTATATGAATCTCGACTACCAGAGAAAGTTTCTGCAGAAGCCAAAACAGCCATGAAAGAAGTTAAATTTGAAGAATATAACGCAACGGAGGGACAGTAATTATGCCAAACATTGAAGAATTTCTTACAGACGAAGCCTTACAAACTTATGTACAGAATAGGGAATATCCTCTATCCGTTGGAGATGGGTTGTTCCCGAATGATCGAACTGAAGAATTTGAAATCAAGTATTTACTAGGAAGTAATGCAGCTCCTGTATCAGCATCTGTACATTCTTATGATACAGAATCACAAGTTGGCTCTCGTGATGGTTTACAGGAAATGAGTATGGAGCCGGCATTGATAAAACGCAAGATCAAGATGGGGGAGCGTCTCATTAAATCCATGACGCAAGCGCGTACTGATGCTGAAGCGCAACGAGTAATTGATCGCATCTATAATGATGTGGATAACATGGTTAATGCTGTACGTACGCGTATTGAACGGATGCGCTTTGAAGCCCTATCTACTGGAAAAATAACCATCAATGAAAACAACTTTGTTGGAACCATCGACTATGGCCTAGAAGATAGTCAAAAAGAAACACTTACAGGCACGGATATGTGGAGCGACAAAAGCGCAGATCCCCTTGATGACCTGGATCGATTTGTAAATCAAGTTGTTGCGTTTTCTGGAGTTACACCGGAACGTATCCTAACATCAAGAAAAGTATTTAATGCTTTAAAACGCCATGACTCTGTTCGTAAAGGAATTTTTGGTGTGAAAAGTGCCCGTCTTGTTACCAACGCTGAACTTAACTCGTTTCTACAAGAACAAGGCTTACCAGCTATAGCTACTGACGATCGTGTGTATCGCGTTCAAAAAAATGACGGTTCATATGCAACAAAACGTTTCTTTCCGGAAAATAGTTTGGTACTACTACCGGGCGGAGAATTAGGAAAAACAGTTCATGGTATTACTCCTGAAGAAGCAAATATGCGTTATATGAACACAGCAAGTTTCCAAAACTTTGGTAACGTCATTGCTCAAATCTATTCAACTAATGATCCAGTTGCCCGTTGGACAAAAGCAGTAGCATTAGCTATGCCATCATTCCCAACAGCGAATCAGATCTATATTGCGAATGTATTAGGAGGTGGCTCTACGCCCTAAGGAACCCCTAGGGATAGGGGAAGCCGAAATTGGACGAACCCTAAAAGTCGGGTAATAACAAGAAGGAGGATTCTATAATATGGCTACAAAAGAAGAATTAAAAAATACATTTGTAACTGGTGCGGTACCTACGCAACAGAATTTTGCTGACTTAATCGATGTTGCAGGATCACAAGGACCTGAGGGTCCAGCTGGTCCTAAGGGGGATACTGGAGCAACAGGAGCCAAAGGAGATCCAGGAGCTGACGGTGTTAGTGTTACGGACATTACTTCTGATGGTACAAATCTTACATTTACGTTATCAGATGGCACAACCAAGGATATCCCTTGGCCATCGCAAGCTTAGGAGGGATGATCAATGCCTGTTATTGATAATGTGAAAACAGTATTAGATATAAATGATGACTTGCAAGATAAAGCGCTGGAAATCATTATTGCTAATACCACATCGCATCTAAAGCTTTGGTTAAAAAAGCATACGGATCTAACATCCACTCCAGAGGAATTAAATTTCATTATCGAGGAACTATCGATCGCTCGATTTCAAAGGCGTGGAAGTGAGGGGATGAAGTCTGAATCAGTGGAAGGACATGCTGTTACTTATAGCGAGGATGACTTTGCCCCTTACCTATCGATTCTAAGTGCTTATATCCCTGAGCAAGAAGAAAAACAGGGCAAGGTGGTGTTTTTCTGATGCGGTATACAGACAGGGTTCGGCTTCATAAGACACTAGGCAGGGAATACAACCCAGAGACTGGCAAAAATGAAGTGCAAGTCGATGAAGGGGTATTATTGCCTTGTAACGCTTCGCCTGTAACGCTAGAAAAAACAGCTGCGGTCTTTGGTTCTGTTAATAAGAAAGTTGCCACAGTACGCTTGCAACGTCCGTATAAGGACTATGCCGATAAAGCAGTTATGAATGGTCAAAAATATAACGTTCTCAGACATATCCCTCATAAGTCTGAGAGCGTTTTTTATATGGAGAGTGTGAGCGAATGGACTTAGATGGTTTAGATGGATTGCTGGCAAAGTTTGAACGTATGCATGATGAAATTGAGGATGATGTAAATGAAATCGTAAAAAATAACACAGCAGAAATGACAAAGCAAACAATCAAAAATGAGTTCAGACGATTTAACAAGGGTTATTGGACTGGACATACAGCACGTAACACCATGACAGATAAAGTAGGTTCCGTGCATTACCGAACCTTTGTTAATTCCGAGTATGCTGGTTATTTGAATTATGGTACTCGATACATGGAAGCAACATTGTTTCTACATGATGCTTATTTTAAGCAAAAACAAATCTTTTTATCTGATTTAGAGAAGTTGGTGAAATAATGTTATCACCTAAAATTCAATTGTTTAATGCCGTATTCAGTAAATCATCAGCACTGGGCTATGATACGTATGATTATTTGCCAGGAAAGGATGAGGATACACCTTATCCTTTTGTTCATGTTGCTGAGTCAGTCGGTTCCGATGTGATTAATAACAAAGATGTGATTAATGGACGTATATCTCAAACTGTCCATGTTTGGGGAATAGCAAATGATCGTGCGTTATTTTCGGATATGGTTTTTAAGTTGGAAATGGAATTAAGGCGTTTGTCTAAACTAGATAACTATTATCTAAGGTTACTAGCATTAGATTCCAATGAAATGTACGACAATACAACAACAGATACCTTATTACATGGAATTATCCAAGTAGAATATCAATTATCTTAGGAGGTTAGAATATGCCAATTGCAAAGGGTGTTCACAAAGTATTATATTTTCGTAAATTGGGCACAGAAACAAAAGGCGCTAAGCTTGTTTTTCAAACAGAACATGCGAAATCAGCATCACGAGATCGAGAATCAACAATTACAAAAGATGGTTCTACGTCCAGCAGTGCTGCATTAGAAGAAGAGGTAAGTATTTCCGCGTTACAAGCTGAATCAGACCCAACTTTTACTATGTTAAGTGATTCAATATATGACGATTATCCTATAGAAATGTGGGAAGTGAATTTGGCGGATAAAGAAGTAGATGATAGTGGAGCAACGCCAAAGACAACATTCGGTGCTGAATATCGTCAAGGATATATCACAGAGTGGGAGACAACAGACGGGGCAGAAGATGACCCAGAGGTTGAAGGAACTTTCTTAACAGAATTTAAACGCCAAAAAGGGCGTGTTACGTTACCAGAGGGCGATATTGAAACACTACAATATGTCTTTCATGATTTGCTTGAAACGGATCCAGCGGATGATGGTTTGGCGGATAAGCCAGAAAATGGCGGTGGTGAAACTCCCTCCTGATCCCCTAGCCATAGGGGAAGCAGTACTGGGCGAATCATTAATAGTAGATTAGCGAAAGAGAGGGATTTCCCTCTCTTTTTTAATACTTAATTTAGGAGGAATTATACATGTATATTAACTTTAAAGGCAGAGAGATTGAATTATCATTCGGGCTTAGAACATTAACAGAGGTTGACAGAGAACTTGGTTTTGAAGTAGAAGGCGCCAATCTAGGACAAGGGCTTGAAATGTTAATACCGCGTTTGGCATCTGGAAACCTTATTGCGATTTCCAAACTGATTAAGGCTGCAACAGCCCACGATAAAAAAGGTCCAAAGTCTATTAATGATTTAGAGGAAGTTCTGGACGATGTGGCAGAAAATATCGGTTTTGAAGAATTTGGCGAACAAGTCTTTGAAGAGTTGGGGAAGCGACCTATGACCCGAAATCTAGTTCCAGAGGAACTGAAGAAGGAGACGGAAGAAAAGAAAGAGGATTAACTTATAATGAGGCGGTTATCTATGCCTTACGTAAGCTAGACGTAAAAAGTCTCAAGGAAGCTGAAATGATGACCTTAACTGAATTTCATTACAAACGTTATGCTCAAGAGTATAAAGAAATCGATAAGGAATACGAGATGCATAAAATAGCATTTTTAATCAGAAATGCTGCAGCTACAAAAGAAGTTGGAACAGGGAAAAATAAAAAAGAAGAATATGAATTCAAAAATTTCAAGGATTTCTTTGATTACAAAAAGGCATTAAAAGAAATAGATCAAATTCAACAACCTAATCAGGAGGAGATTAATGAAAGGGTATCGCCTGCGCAAGTAGCAGCACAACGTAACGGAAAGGGGTGAGGGTTTGGCGGATTATTCGGTCGATGCGGAACTGAAAGCGAATGTTAGAAAGTTTAAGAAAGCCATCGAACAAGCAAAAGATGTGACTGAGAAATTCAAAAGAGCTTCCGAATCGGTAGAAGATACAGAATTAAAGGCTGACATTAAGCAACTAAGACGTAATATCAAGGAAGCGAAAAGGCTAATGGAGGCTTTTACGAAAGGGAAAGCTGAAAAGGAAGTCGATGCAGATATCAAAGAATTCGAAGGCAAATTAGGCTTTCTAATGGCTGCCAAAAAAGCACTTTCTAAGAAAGTATTTATTCCGATTGAAGCAAGAGTTGGCAAGTTTCAAAAAACAATGGACAGAATAGCTAAAACAATTAGTTCATTCGGAATAGTTGCTGGCAACATATTCAAAGGTGGCCTTTTAACTGTATTACCAACACTATCTCCTATCATAGCTAGTTTAACAGGAGCGTTGGGTGGTTTAACCTCTGCATTTGCTGCAGCTGGAACTGGTGCAGTGGCATTTGGCTCTGTAGCCACTAGTGCATTAAACGATGTGTTTACAGCTAACGAAGATATCAAAAAGCTACGTGAAGAATTAGCCAATACAACAGATTTAGAGAAACGAGCCGAGATCCTTAAAGAAATAGAACAGACAACAAACGGATTATCTAAATCACAACAAAAAGGGTTAAAGGCTGTTCAATCATTTAGTAAGTTCTGGGGGAAATTTGCCAAGCAGTTCGAAAAGCCAGTTATGGATGTTTTTGTCCGTAGTCTAGAAGGATTACAAGGGTTAATTAAACAATTAGAACCTGCCTTTAAAGGTGCTGTTTCTGCCGTAGATACTTTGTCCAAAAGCATGGGCGAATCGATAAAATCAAAGGAATTCCAAGAGTTTGTGGACTTTCTAAATAAAAACGCTGGTCCTGCCATGGTTAATCTAGGCAAGACTTTCGGGAATATCATGCAGGGCATTATGAATTTAATGGTTGCATTTGGTCCATTATCAACGGATATGCAAGGCGGTCTAGTTGGTTTAACCGAGAAATTCAAGAACTGGACAGCTGGATTAAAGGACTCCGAAGCATTCAATAAATTTATTAATTACATTAAAGAAAATGGTCCGAAAGTGATGGCTTTAATCGGTAATCTTACTACTTTCTTAGTTGAGTTAGGAAAGGGTATGGCTCCTATAGGTTCATCGTTACTTGATATTGTTAATAAATTTATGAGCTTCACCAATGCATTAATGCAAAACAATCCTTTAATCGGTCAAGCGCTAGCGATTTTTATATCCTTAAGTGGCGCATTATTAGCGATAGCACCAGTTATTATCATGGTAAGGTCTGCATTTGGTGGGTTGGCAACGTCATTAGTTACTAATATCGCTAAAATGTGGAAGGCTTTTTCGCCATTCCGAACGAATATGATAGTTGGTCTCAAGATGTGGGGTCAATCTCTTAAGAAAGGGATTGTCAATGTTGCTAAGTGGGCCAAGACAACCATAACTAAATTTATACAAGTGACTGCCAAGTATTCATGGATGGCAATTAAAGCAACAGTGCATGCTGCGAAAGTGGCAGCTACGTTTACCGTTACAATGGTTAAGGCTGCGGCAAAAGCTACAGCGAAAATGATTGCTTCAATGGCTAAAATGATAGCCAAATATGCATGGATGGGTGCTAAGTCATTGGTTCATGCTGCGAAAGTAGCTTCATCCTGGGTGATTGCCATGGGTCCTGTTGGATGGGTTATCGCTACGATTGTAGGCTTAGTGGCTGTTATAGTTGCAAACTGGGATAAGGTTAAGAATTGGACTGTTAAAACCTGGGATAAAGTCTGGGGAACAATTAAGGAAATAGTGGATAATATCTGGAATAAGATAACAGATGTATTTGGTAATATTGTTGATTTTTTCGATGGTATTAACCTATACGATAGTGGTAAGGCGATTATCCAGTCAGCTATCGATGGTATTGTCCATATGAAAGATAAAATTCTTGGGAAAGTGGAAGAAATTGTAGGTGCTGTTCGTGACTACTGGCCATTTTCGCCTGCGAAAAGAGGTCCTTTAAGTGATATTCATAGAATGGATTTTGCTGGACCGATAAAAGACTCTATAAAAAGAGCGAAAAAGCCTTTAGAAAGAGCTACATCAGGCTTAGCTGGTAGTGTGAATAATTCATTCCGTCCAGATTTAAAGGTAAAAGCTTCACAAATATCATCTAGTTTAAGAGGAATTAAACGAAGTTCTACAGCCCAAGTTCAGAGCGCAGTAAATGCGGATGTTTCTATAAGCAAGCAACCTGCCGAATTTATTTTTAATTTGGGCAGACAACAATTTAAAGTTTTTGTAGAGGATATTACAACCGTACAAAACAGAACGATAGATTTACAAGAAAGCTTTCAAGGATAGAAGGTGCTTATATGTACGAGTTTGTTGATATAAATGAAAGGGGTACATTTAGTACCTCTCTATCAATACAAACGATTTTTAATACGTTCAATTTAGATGAAGTTTTAACAGATGAAACTGGCAGTTTTATGACATTAACAGTTAGAGGTCGTGGAAATGTAAAGCAAAAAATTAACTACATCGACGTTCCAGAAATGGATGGATCGTTAGAATCGAATAACGTAACGCTAGATATGCGTGAAATAGAAGTTAAATACAAAATAAAAGACATTACAAATCAAGGATTTCGTGAACGGATCAACCGACTAAATTCCATGTTGGAGGGTTCCAAAAAGGTTCTGGAATTTACGGATGAAAATGTCATTTACTATGCGACATTACAAGATAATGATATTCCAGAAGAAGAATCAAACGAATTAATTTGTACATTAATTTTTTCTTGTTCGGATCCATATAAATACGCACCAGAACTACCAATCGAATTTGGATCAGATGCAGGAATAATCACAAATGAGGGAACAGCTGAAGCTGAGCCGATATTTGTATTGGAAGCCATTAAAAAGGTGACATTTGCTTTAATACAGAACCAACACGGGGAATATATGTTAATTGGCAAGCCTGTGGACGTAACGAGCGAGGTCGTAGATGCAAGAACATTGTTATTAGAAGAACGGGGGCAATCGCTGGATACATGGGATACTGCATCCGATTCCATTGATAATGGATATGTAGACGGCACCTTTGGAACGGATAACGATGGAATTACGGTTCCTAGTTATGGCCCCGATACTACGGATCCTGATTGGCATGGTCCTGCACTAAGAAAAGAGGTGCCTGTAGCACAAGACTTTGAAGTCGAAGCTATGGTGCAAGGACGTACCACAGAAACCTCCCAAACCTTCCGAATTGAGGTTTATTTATTTGATGAAGGTATGAACGAATTAGGGAAAATGGCAATTAAAGATGATAGCTTGGGGATCCATCGTAAAAAGGGAGAAGGTCGCCTTGGTCCATATGTTGGAGCAAATGAGAATTATTTAATCAGTTCCCAAAATTATAGTTATGACCAGGATTATTTTTATGGCATGTTAAGGATGCGAAGAGTAGGAAAAGAGATAATGTTTTATATTACGCGTGTTAATAGTAGCGGTAGGCATGTTCAAACTATACTGCGGAAATTTATCGATAATGAAAACCGTTATGCAGGGAAATTAAAATACGTGCAAATACACATCGGTAAATTCGCAGATACAGATCGAGCTTATGCACCTAAAATTGATCATATTAAAGTATTTCAATTGGCACAGGTAACCGTAGATCAAACGCGCTATATAGCAGATGTCGGTGATATTATTACATTTGATCATGTGAATAAAGAGATATTGATAAATGGGGAAGCAAGAAATGACCTTAAAGCATTTGGAGGTCTTTTTTTTACATTAAAAAAAGGTGAAAATCAATTGATTACGCATCCAGCTAATAGCTTTCGAACAACTGGAAGATACAGGCCGAAAATCAGATAGGGAGGTGGAACGATGATTTACTGCATAAAAGATAAAGATGGCAATGTGGTACTACAAATTGATGAAGAAGGAACAAAAATTAATAACGCAACCATAACGCAGGGTTAAAATACTTTTTTATCCCTGCTGCAATTTTCCTTTCAGGAAGGAGGAGATCATGTTTGATTCATATTACAGACGGCCAGTATGGCGAAATACTAGACTTTATAACTGCTAAAAACATTTTGGAAAATAATCATAGGCAATCCTTAAAAGACAATCTAGAAACGTTTGATTTCACCACTTTTGCAGATAAACGCTTTTCACCATATTTAACTAAGCGCAATCGAATCATTATTCCTGCTGAGGATCAGGGTTATAGCGAGTTTATCATTCATGAGTCTGGTAAATTTAGAGATTTTAAGGGATTAATGACTGAAATATATACGACAGCTAGTTATCTAGAATTAAAGAAAGCTAAAGTCATGGATCCACAAACATTCTCTAAACAGACAGCAACCGCACTAGTAAGCCATACTACAAACGGCACAGAATGGAGACCAGGCATTATTGAAGGCAGCGGCATACGAACCATGCATATTGAAAAGCATACCAATCCTTACGCCTTCTTAAAACGGATTGCAACAGAATTCGGCTTAGAATTACGCTTTCGAGTAGAAACAAATGGAAACAAAGTCACTGGTAGATATGTGGACCTAGTCGAACAAGTAGGACAATGGCGTGGTCGTGAGGTTGAATTAGGTAAAGACTTAATAAGTCTAAGGCGTATTGAAAAAACAGATAACATTTTCACAGCTTTAAAGGGTCTGGGTCCTGAAAGGGAAGATGGATCCAGACTAGAAGTGATTGTCGAGGATAAGGAAGCATTGCAGCGATGGGGAAGACCTGATCCGATAACAGGAGAATTACAGCATTTATGGGATACGTACGAACCACAATCCAATGATCAAGACATGACCTTGGATAGGTTAACCACTCTCACCGAAAATGAACTAGAAAAGAGAGTAAATGAAGTGGTGGAATATGAGGGAGACATTGCGGATTTAGAAAATGT
The DNA here is from genome assembly GCF_014905415.1 of Virgibacillus salexigens. Lineage (GTDB taxonomy): Bacteria > Bacillota > Bacilli > Bacillales > Amphibacillaceae > Virgibacillus > Virgibacillus salexigens. The sequence goes on along the minus strand of NZ_BNEO01000012.1, from coordinate 11,060 downwards.
GCCAGGAATGGAAAATAAGAAAATTCGTTTTGGTGATACGATCAAAACCAAGGATACAAAATTTAATCCGCCATTGTATTTGGAAGCAAGAGTGCATACTCAAGATCGAAGCATTACGGATAAATCCAAGAAAAAAGTTAAGCTTGGTGATTACATTGAGTATACCGAGGAAGAAGTACAGTCGATATGGGAATCCATACAAGAGGATATCAGACGAAGATTAGCACGAATGTTAATTACTACCGTAGAATCTAGTGCTGGGAATACATTTAAAAATGGTGAAGGAAGTACAGAACTTACCGCAACCGTATTTCTATCTGGAACAGAAGTAGATGAAGAAGGAACGAATTATACGTATATTTGGAACAAGTATGATAAACGTGGCATTCCTGTTTCCAATTGGAATAAAAACGGTAAAACAATAACTGTTACCACAGATGAAATAGATGAAAAGGCATCTTTTTCTGTTGATATCATTCAAGATTCATTGAATGAAGTTATGTCAATCGGGCGTATAACTATTACCAATGTGTTCGATGGACAAGATGGAGAGCAAGGACCACAGGGTCCAGAAGGTCCTCAAGGTCCAGAAGGCCCAAGAGGTTTACAAGGGATCCAAGGAGAAAAGGGAGAGCAGGGTATTCCAGGTCAAGATGGAGAAGATGGTTTAACATCGTATGCACATTTTGCCTATGCAGATGATGCAGAAGGAAATGGCTTCTCACAATCACCAAACGGAAAGGAATACATTGGTTTTTATTCCGATCACACACAAGCAGATACCAGCAATCCAAATGACTATAACTGGTCATTGATTAAAGGTGCTGATGGAGAACAGGGTATACCTGGACCACCAGGAGAAGATGGACGAACACCATATTTTCATACAGCTTATGCCAATAGTGCCGATGGTACGGTAGATTTTAGTACAACGGATTCAATGGATAAAGAATACATTGGTACTTATACAGATTTTACTGCTGCAGACTCTACTAATCCATCAAAATATAACTGGTCTAAAATTAAAGGCGAAAAAGGAGATAAAGGCGATCAGGGCGAACAAGGACCAGAAGGACCAGAAGGACCAGAAGGACCAATTGGACCAAACGAAATTAATGATAATACATCCTTTGCAGACAAATTCCGCACATTAGGTAATAACTATTATTACAGTTCCAATCTAAGTGAAGCTGGATGGTATCGAATTGCAATGAATGCAGGTAGTAGGGCGTATGCAAAGTTTATTCTAGTGGATAGAACATCTGGCAACCATCAAACAGTTAGTTTTGAAGCCACAGTTAATTATAACCGTAATCCTAAAATATCTGTTATCTCATCATCGCGTTATAGTTCAGGTGTACCTTTCAGTAAAGCTAGAATACTTACAAATTCTACTTATGATGATGTATTTTTAGAAGTATATGTAGATTCAAGTAACTACCCGACAAATTCTGATTGTTATATTACTGAAAATGTGCAATATACAGGCTGGGAAGGAATAGACTGGACTGCTGGAACAATACCAACAGGATATTCCGTATATGAAGTTAGTGTTGATATGGGAAGTTCTGCCTCAGATAAAGCTGATAGTGCATATGATAGAGCGGAAGAAGCGGAAGAAAATGCCAAAGGACATGCAAATGCTGTTGGTGCAGCAACTTATCAGGACGCTTTAAACGATGCACAGGATTACATGAACGCTAACGGAATTATGCAAGGAGAGAACTACAACGGTGTTAACATTACAAACGAAGATGGTTTTGTAACTGCTAGAGGTGATGGGCTGGTTCGTACTGTTATGAATAGTTCATTAGGGTATGTTATTCAGCGTAGAGCAAGCACATCCTCACCATGGGAAGATATGCTATTTTTCGATACAAACGGTAATGCCAAATACGCTGGAGAACTTCAAGGAGCAACAGGTACGTTCAGTGGACGACTTGAAGCACAAGAAGGGTTTTTTGGGGATAATTTAAGGCTACGAGATGGCAAGCTAGAAATTGTTCGTGAAGACGGTGCAATAAGTATGAGTAACGGTATGGTACGTAATGGGCTAACCGTTGTCGGTAATGATCCGCACTTTATGACATCGGGAAACGCAGAAACAGGAGCTTTTCAATCATTCGTTCCAGGGGGAACAACCGAATCAACATCTTTCCATATTTATGGAGCAACAAAAGGTTCTCTGGACGGAAGAGGTTTAAGCGGTATTAACATGGAATATTACGATGTTCGTGATGCTTTGGGTGCGTTAGCTTTTCAAAAGTATCATTTTATCCATTCGGCTAGGTATTTAGTGTTTCGATTTAGAAAATACTCTGGATCAAAAATCAGTGTTCACGTCATGGAAGGTTCCAGCGATGATACAAACGACCGACTGTATTTTGAGATTCTCGAAAATGGTTCAAGCGGTGTAGAAGAGTTTCGAGTCGATTTAGGTGTTCCAGATTTTAAATTAAGAACAGTAACATTCAAAATTGGTTGGACACATGGCTGGGGCGATCGAATGGAATTTGTTAGATTCATCATGGAACGTGTATTTTTAACAGACTTTCTATAAGAGGTGATTGGTATTGGAATATATTCAAACATATAATACGAATGTTAATGGCGATAAAATGAAGGTGTTTTTTGTCCTTGATGAAAACGGTGGTGCTAAATCCGTTAAAGTAGGTAATCAAGTGGTTCCTTCAGAAGAAGGAATTCAATTTTATGTAGACAAGCATGTGGCATTGCAGATAGATAAATGTGATTTAATCATCGAATCAAGACCATATTTAAAAGTGAAGGACGGGGAAACAATAGAAATTCCTGACGAAGTACAACAAAGGGAAGAAAGAATTAAGGAATTAGAAAAAGAATTAGAAGAGTTGAGAGGTAACCAGTAAACGCCTAGTAAGGCGCATTCTTTATGGGTGAAATCGAGGACTAGGGTATTAGCCCTCTCACCTTTACATTTTTACTTCATCAAATCTAAGTGAAAAAGATTTCTTAGTTCCTTTTTTTCAACAATAAAATAGCCGTTTTCACCTTTAATAATTGTTTGGCTTTTCGTTAGTTCTAGATCTCGAATCTCTTCAATTTCTATTGGAATTAACTCAGTTGAATGACTTGCTGAGTAATTTAAAATCATTATATCACCTCCTTATCATTAATTTTAACAGGGAATACGTTTGAAATTGTTTTACGCACTAAATAAATAACTTTTTAATATTTATTTGTGTTGTGAGTGCTAAATAAGGGGTATTTGAATGGCACTGAAAATGCATATTTGACACTAGTTAGGGGGTCGAGCATTGAAGGAGGAAGAACATGTGGATCTCTGGCAGAACACCGTACAGAAGGATATTGAAAACATAAAGAAAGACCAAGAAATCATTAAAAATGACATCAGAGATCTTCAGTACAAAGACAGAGAGCATGATAAAGAAATATTTTCTTTACGCAAAACGTTGGAAGAAATTAAAGATGATACAAAGTGGATAAGAAGAATGGTAACAAAAGCTATCGTGACTGCCGTTATTACAGGCGTGATCGGTGGCTTTTTAACTGTCATTTTTACCACTATATTTTAAGGAGGTGAGAACATGGACAAAGCAACTTTAGTACGTACACTTTTATTGTTTTTGGCATTAGCTAACCAGTTTCTAGTTACCTTTGGATTAAATCCAATCCCTGGTACAGAAGAAACATGGGGAGAAATCATCACAATGATTATTACTGCTGCGGCTAGTGCATGGGCATGGTTTAAGAATAACTATGTAACGCTTAAAGGGAAACAGCAAAAAACAGTATTAAAACAATCAAAGCTTATTAAGTAGTTAAACGGCTAGTCCACACGGGCAAGCCGTTTTTCTAATGCAAAAAATTAAGGAGGAATTTTTTATGACAAAATTATTTATTGATCCAGGACATGGTGGTAAAGATCCGGGCGCGGTTGCTAACGGTATTAAAGAAAAGGATATCGTGTTGGAAATAGGAAGGAAAGTAACAGATATTCTGTTAAGTGAATATGAAGATGTAGAAGTTTTAATGAGTCGTACTGGTGACAGCTATCCAACATTAACAGAGCGTACGAATGAGGCTAATGCATGGGGTGCTGACTTATTCTTAAGTATTCACATCAATAGTGGTGGTGGGGTAGGATACGAGGATTATATCTATACTACACTTTCCGATTCTTCTAAGACAGCTAAAATTCGAGATGATATTCATGCGGAAATCATGAGGAAAAACTACATGCGAGATCGAGGCAAGAAAAAGGCAAATTTCCACGTATTGCGTGAAACGAATATGGATGCAGTATTAACGGAAAATGGGTTCATTGATAATAAAGGGGATTCTGATAAAATGAAATCCCGAGCATGGATTAATGCTGTTGCACGAGGACATGCGAACGGTATTGCCAAGGCCTTCAACCTGAAAAAGAAAAGTGGTGGAGATTCTAACCCTAGTAATGGTACGTATACCGTTAAATCTGGAGATACATTGTGGGAAATAGCAAAAGACCACGGTATGATGGTTAAGGAATTAAAAGATTTAAACAACCTTTCCAGTGACACCATTCATCCTGGACAAATGTTGAAAGTTAGTGGTAATGGATCCGGCAGCAAAACGAAATATGTTGAGGTATTGGTATCTAGTTTGTGGGTATATGACAAGCCAGATTGGAGTGCAAAAGCAAAGACGGTCGATAAAGGTGAAACATTTACAGTTAAGCGTTCTTTGAATGTTAATGGATCTAAAATGTATGAGCTGAGGTCTGGCTTGTATATTACTGCTAACCCCTCATATGTAAGATATTATACCAAATAAAATAAAAATGAAGAAAAGTGGGTTACTTCACTTTTCTTCATTTAATTTCAACAATTCATTATTATAATATTGACTAGTTCTATTTAGGATTTCTTCGTTTATTGAAAGTAGTCCATAATTTGGAGCTGCATTAATTAGTTTGTTACAGAGATACTTAAAATCATTTTTTTCTATTTTTTTAGCAATAAAACTTAACAATAAATAATCATCTTTACGATATAATATTTGTGTAGTCATAATAAGAAACATTTTGTTTAGACAATATACCTTAGAATATTCATTAATTGAATAGTGAAAGTATCCAAAATTAATAGTAATATTGCTTGTTTTACACGTATTTAAATAGAATTTTGAAGTATAATCCTGAAGGGATTTAGTGTCAAATGTATTCACTAACACTTTGATCATATATCCTGTGCATTGATAATGTCCAATTTCAACACTTTTTAATATTGCATTAAATATTATATATAATATTTTTTCCTCAATATATATTTTAAACTTCGTATAATCTTTTTTCTTTATGTTACTATTAGGTTCATGTTTTACTTTTACTGTTTCTACAACTTCCTTGAGCATATCACTTAAATCCGCAAAAACTTTAGAAGTGGGTATACCTTCAGCATTATCAATTTTAAATGTTAATTTATCTGAACGATTAGTTTTATTGCTACTACTCTCAATTTTACTATGGTCAAAATATCTTTTAATGGTCAAAACAATATTTACTGATTCAGTTAAATGATATAAATTTTTAGACTCCATCGACCAAATAACCAGTGCTTCAAATAAATTCAATAATTTGTGAAAATAGTGATTTATTAGGTTGTCATCTTCAATGTTCATCTGTGTTTTTAAAGCGGCAAGTGGCTCATCATTTTTTATAATTTGATCTAACAAATAAGAAAATTCTACAGTATCTTCATCACAAAGTTCTGTTATTAATTCAAATAAAGTAGAAAAATAAGAATCTATAACTTTTTCACCTAATAATTTTGCTTGTTTATTATCAGTTTGTTGATGTACATCTATTATTGTTAAAGGTGACATTTGAAACATATTCTCTATCAGTTCATTTTGTAAGGTTGTTAATTTATTTTTTGTGGAACTACGTATAATAACTCTATAGTTTAATAGTATATTATTATATAAGTTGGTAACCTTCTCAATCATGAAATTGTGTGAAGAATAAAATTGGAATAGTACTTCTTTATCTGGGGTGTTTATAAAAGTTTTAGTAAATCTAATATTGAGATCATATATTTCACTTTTCATTTTACTATTCTTATTGAAATGATTCCTTAATAATAACTTATTAAACAAATGGAAATTAGCTTCATTATATTTTGATAAGTTATTAAATATAAATTTGAGCTTTTTGTCTGCTAAATTCTTCTTTTTTGAGTATATAACCCTCTCCATTATAAAAAGAGTATTTGAGGCAGCTTTTAAAGAGGATTTCAGTGACTTTATAATATCCATACTATAAATCAAATTAACAAAATACCAGATGAAAAGCGATATACTCACTACTGAGTGGCATAATAGAATTATTAGATAATTAAAACTCTTATTATCACCATCTAGAGTTAGTATAACTAAACAACTTATCAATGTATTTACCGCTGAAGTGTTAAAAAGTATAAATGGAAACTGAATATTAGATGTCTTTAAACTAATATACGCCGTTTCTTTTGTTTCTTTATAAGCAAAAGTAAATACAGCTACGGATATTGGTATCAAAATTAAAATAATTCTCATTAAATAATTTACAGTTTCACCATAATTTGTATTATCCCCGGGATCAATAAATACAAACAAAAGGCCATAAAGAATAAAATAAATCACGACCATCACTGGTATGAAGGTTCGTGACTTAATGAATACTTCTAAAAAGTATAATAATCTAAACCTCTTTTTGTCATCCATAGAACCAGTCCTAATTATTACTAAATGTTTTAAACATATCGTTTTCAGTAATATTAGATTGTTTTCGCCATGCGCTAATCCAGGGGAGTTCAGAGTGTGTTAGTTCAACTAATTTTCCAGCGCTATATTGAGAATATTGTTTCCAAGCCATTGCTATAGCTTTAATTTCAGATTGATCAAATTTAACATTTTTTATAAAATCACTGTAGTCTGTATCTATAGGCATTGATCCAAAACCATTGAATGTTTTATAAACATTCTTTATAACAGGACCAAATTGCCAAGCTTCTATTTCATCTTCAAAAAGTATCTTATTGTTTGTTTGTATACTGGCAGCTTGACAATAATAAAGTAATTTCTGTAACTTTAAATTAGATAAATCGTTTACATCAGGGTCTTTTGAAGCTATATAAACTAAAAATTTCGCAACATCAATAGCTTTAGTCATATTATCACCCCTTTATCCTTCTATAATTATTATCTCATTCTTTAATGTAATTTACAAACCAAATATTAGTTTGCAGAAATTCCTGATGAGTATATTGCAAAAAATGATTGAAATTTGGATATAATGATAAATCTCTTGCTAGGTGCTAGGCTTATTGCTAAAAAATGGTCTAGGAAGCCCTATCTTGATAAAGATAAAAAATATAAAAGCACAAACGTAATAATATTATAATACGTAAAAGTGATTAAGCAGCAACAACTTCTGCCTATTTGGCAGTCCTTTACTTCATAGTTTGTGCCTTTCATATAACGTTTCATAACTTGATTAGTCACTTCTTTTTAATCCTCAGGTGTTAGTTCATTATTACGCCTCCTATTATTGCAAAAACAATTATTAATATTACACTAAATAACAGAAAAAATCCTATTAATTTTATAGGGAAAGGTAACTTTCCGGTCTCTTTAGGTATAGGGGATCCTTCTATATTCTGTTGATGTTCCATAGCATCATTGAATGGTTTATCATTAGACTGATTGTCATAATTAGGCAACTAATCACTCCAAACTTTGTGAGATTAATAATAATTATAATTGTTTTAGTTCTTCATTCATAAGATCACCTCAAAAGAACATATGTTCTTATTATATGCAGTGATTAAGTTTTTATCAACTTTTTGTTCCACAATCGCGCCCGATTGAGGAACAATTTAATTAATACTAAAAATGTTACCATGAAAACCCCATAAGCCCCTATCAAACCAATCGATGTTTTAGTTAATTTTGGTTTGAGGGTTAAGCCTTCTTAGTGGTATTTTTTTCTAAACTATCTTTAAAAACCAACCTACTGCCATAAAGAGTCTAGTTGCAAGTGACCTATTCATTTATGACCTTAACTATCTATAAACGGGTTAGTGTTAAAGTGATTATCAAGCTCATGTAGGATTGTGTGAATTTTATTTAATATCTCATCGCCTTTTTGCGGATCACTGTTAATTGCTTGGTCTGTCAAATCTATAACATTTTGAAGTTCACTTTTTCTCTCTCCCTCGTACTTAATCTGTGACAATTCCTCACTAACACCTTCTAAAGTAGATTCGATTTCTTCTATATCTATTGGTTTTCCACCGTTATCAACCTCAGTATTGCCACTTAGTGATGCTGATAGAAGGTGCGCCATATAAAGATGAGAGTTAGATGGATATTTAGCTGGGTCGCTCTTTCCGTTAACAGTTAGTTCTTCTTCTATAATTGATCTTTCTTGCTGACCTTCTTTAATACTTTCTTTGTATGTCTCAGTGGGGCTACTAGCGTTGCTTGCTAGTTTAAATGTCTCAGTATCATCATTCCATTCTAATGTCACTTCTACCTCAGCATTTTCACTAACTTTTGCATTCGTTGGATTTGCTTCATTACTATCTGTAAGAGTGCCATTTTCCTCTAACGTGGCACCACTTCTACCAAAGCTTCCAACACCACTATCGACACTATAAGTAATCTCTCCAACAGAGTTAACATCACTGCCCTTATATTTAAGTACAAAATCCTGAATTTCATAGTCATCAATGGATTGAGTAACTTTTAAATCTGCTGACCAATTTTCTGCTTCTCCAGAAAACATAAAAGTTTTGGATTCGCTTACGCAAGCCGCTAATAATAGTAATAAAAATACCAATAATACCGATATCTTTCGGCACATATTATCCCCACTTTTTTATTTCATTCATATACCCATATATCAACTTCGTATTCAAAAAACCTGCTCGATAGTTCAATAATCTTTATTATATTATGTGGCCCTATTCTGCATTACTGGACGCAGTTCCTTATTCCATAATTGCGCACGATTGCTTAATTACGATTAGTTCTTTTATTTTTTATTATTAGTGAAAGCGTCAAGGTTACTTTACAAATAATTTATTGGCTTTTTATTCTCATTAAAAAAGCGCAGTCCCTGTTGCGGAATTGTGTCGTATCAATTGTATTGATTTACGTTTTGCATTAAATATCTTTATATACAACATTAGCGTTACACCTTATATGGGAAAAGCGCCCGTTAATTCAAGAGTAATTAGGGTATTTTTTATAACATAGTACTGGGTTAATTTCTCCACGGAACTAGGTAATAGCACCCACCATTCTCTACATCTCCTTCCCATTTACTATCAGATAATCTATTTTTGAATTTCCCTTGGTACTTAAATATTTTTAGAAACCATAGTTCTAGAAACCATAAACCTATATAATAAGCGTATTTTATGTTATTATGTGACAAATCAATTTTTCTTTTAGAATGTACAATTGAATTTCTTACATCTACAAAAAAATCAATCGCGTCTGAAAAATCTCTTGTATTTCTTCTTAAATATTGTTCTGATTCTCCAAGGAGTATTCCCATGTAAGAGCAGGTGGTTCTAATTCGATCTTTGGTATACAGGTCTTTAAACTTTTTATTAGACAATTCTCCCTTATAATCAACTAAGTAGATGCGCGCGATCATTTCTAGGGCAATTTGAATTGAAGTAATACGATTTTCTAATGTAGCTTTGGAAAAACATTCAATGTATGTGCCTAATAAAACATTTTTAGACTGTTTCCAAGAAAGATCCTCCCATATTGAGCAAAATTCTACAAATAAATCCTCGTAGATTTCTTTATCAATTTTGGGATACCAAGTATTAGGGGTACTCCATTGATCAATCAACCTTGATTCGTACCTAATAAACACACTATTCCCATTCTTAGTTCCTTTATATGAAGAGGGATAAATTCTTCGACCACAAATAAAAGCAAGATAGGAATAAAGATGTTCTAAAATAGACAGTACTTCATCATAATTAAAGTTTCTACTGTCCTTCCGATAAACCTTAACCTTATGAGTACAGGCAAATCCTCCGTATTCTTTTAGTTCTTCATATACTGTTTTATAATCGTTGTTTTGTGTTAATTCAATAATCCATCCTTCCCTATTTAAGAGCGATAAACCTCTATACGAAAGATTTCCATCTTGGACAAATTCAGAACCAATTTCTCTTAAATTAACTAGTTCTAAATTTAACTCGTCCATTTCAACCATTTTAGTGGTTAGTTCTTTAACGACCTGACCAACTAAATTCTCTCCCTTGCTTTTGTAAATATATACTTTACCATTAAATGATCCTGCATCTACGTCGTACTCCCCAAGCAAATTCCTAAGGGGGTAATTATTAGTCTCTATAATTTTTCCTTCAAATTTTATTCTATAGGTGTATGAGAAGAGATTTGTAATTGTACCCTTTACTTTAATAGCTTCACTTCCATTTCTTAAAATCATTTCCCCTGAATAAATTATTTCTGTTGGATTAATATTTCTTTTGATATGTCCTTTCTCCCTTCATTTTTATGAACATCTATACTGTACCAGGATCATTTATTTTGACCGCTGATCAAGAAAAGGATGCAATTCTTATTCCAGAATTGTACCCGATTGCTTAGTAATTTTATTGGAATAAGTTAAACATGACTGGTAATAGTAGAGCTATTCCTAAACATATAATAGCACCAAATTTTGATTGTTTAGTGACTCGTTCGTCATTTTTATGTAGGCTTTCAATAAACGAAAGAGCGAAGTATAAACTGAAGGTAATAAGTAAAACTGAAATGACTTCTATCCAACCCTCATTCATAAATTAATATTCCTCCTTGATTAAACCTTAAACAATAGACCCTTTAACAGCACAATCATTATTTCATAATTGCGCCCGATTGCTTAAATACCAGATATTTGAATTATTTTATCAGCAATCATTTCTGGTGAATTACCATTTGTATAAATAATCTGTTTAGCCAATAACTTATTGGATTTGTGTTTAACAAAATGCTCGTTAAGTTTA
>NZ_BNEO01000011.1 GCF_014905415.1 Virgibacillus salexigens | reverse complement strand
ACCCATACAAATAATTACACAACTTACAAAAAATTCAATTATAAATATTGAAGCTTCTTTGTGATGCACATTTTTATTATACCATCTTTAATCTAGTATGATTACTTAAAAAGTATTGACTTATATTAGCTGGTATTTCTGGAAGATCATCTATTGAAGTAAACCATCCTTATGTAACTAATACAACTTACTCCGATAAAACTTCAACGGTAAATCCACCTGGAGCTTGAACATAGAAGGTATATCCATGAGATTCAATAGGAGGATCTACAGCATAACCATCATTTCTCAGTCGCTTGTTAGTTCGATCAACTTTATCTCTACTTTCTTGCGGGAAGCCAATATGAAAGGTCTTAGGATACCAAACCTCCTTCCCTTTCATCAATGTTAAAACAAATTGATCGTCATCAAACATAGCAGCAAAACCATTACCACGGCTATTAACACACTTCATACCGAAATAAGTCTCTAAGAAATCTCTAGAAGCAGCTACATCATTCACTGTTAAATTTAAATGATTAAGTTTCATTCTTTCACCTCTTTTAATAATCTTTATTATTAATACAGATGATAAGGTCGTATGGCTTTTAATATTACATACAGACAAATAAGGTATTATAAAGATTTGGTTTTGTAAACGCAAGTATTTTTCAAAATTTCCGTTCTTCCACTATATGGCCCTTTTGTTCGGTAATGGCGCAATCGCTTATTAAACAAATGCGCTCTTTTACGGAATACTACACACTAGATTACTCTGGTAAGTTTAACTGCCAAGATATGCCGAATTGATCATTCAGCCATCCGAACTTTTTGCTAAACCCATAGTTATCTATAGGCATAAGTGCTGTGCCATTTTCCATCATTTTATTATAAAGGTTGTCGATTTCCTCTTCGGTATCACACGTAAGAAAAATAGAAAATGACGGGGTAAACGTAAACTCATGATTAACATGACTGTCAATACACATGAATTCCTGCTCCTTTAACGAGAATACAGCTTGCATAACTGTACCCTCTTCACCGGGGCCTTCAGCTCCGTATCGTATTATGCTTTTAATTTCTGAGTCATCAATAAGTGATGTGTAATAATTCATCGCATCTTCCGCCTTGCCACCTTGAAACATTAAAAACGGTGTAACCTTTTCCATTATAAATCAATCCTTTCGCATGTTTTCCTAAGTTTATCACATATGAAAGCTTAGTTCTCCATTTCGATTGCCCTCTTCTTATACAATATAGTTGTCCTATGAAGCAACAATGGTGATAATTTTTATTAGAGATTCGCACCCGTTTCTGGAACTACACTTATCCTTTCAACTCTGCTAACTCATGACATTCCCGAACGGATCTTTAAACGCTGTGTCTCACCTGCTGGGAAATATTGATTTTCTCCAAAAACCAATTCGACATTGTTTGATTTAAGTTCCTGAATGACTTTCCTCAGATCATTAACCTCAAAAGTGGCTAGGGAATTATTTATCTCTGAAATATTTCTTAACTCCATCTGAAATGGCTTCAGAAATACTATTCTGATATCCTTCTGTTTGAATTATTGATAGGTCATTTGGATTTGTAATAAATCCTAACTCTATTAATGCACTAGGGACTTCACTTTCACGTAAAACAAAATAATTACTTTCTTTAACTCCACGGCTTTCTAGTGACGTATATTGCTCTAATTTAGATTGAAGAGAGCTTGCTAATGCATAGTTTTCTCCTCCTGAATAATAATGAGTTTCTAAACCTTGTATCCCAATCAATGGATGAGCATTATAATGTAAACTAAGAAAAGCGTGTGTGTTATATGAGTTACTTATGTACACCCGATCTTGTAAAGATATAAAATGATCACTATTTCTTGTCATAATAACATTTGCGCCGGATTTACGTAGTCGATCTACTACACTATCAACTATACTCATAATTGTTTCCTTTTCTAAAACGCCATTAATACCAATTGCACCAGAATCTCTCCCCCCATGACCTGGGTCTATTACAATATTGTACCCTTTTAATGAACCATTTTTAGTTGCTTGACCTTTATTATTATCAAAGTTGTTTCTACTGATAGTTTCTGTTTTTTTATTTTGTTCTTTCTTAATACTTTTCTGGGTTGAACTTGCTACTTGTGCTATAGCCTTTGTTTTAGAATCTGGTTGAAATAAGTACTGCGAGGCAACCCATGCCTTTTTACCGCCATAATAAGTTTGTACCCAACCAAAAGATTTTTGAAAAACTCTAACCTGATCACCAATTTGTAGTTTCCCTATTATCGGTGCATCGTGAGAGGGAGAAGACCTTACATTTAAATTGGAAGTCCCAGCTTCGTATATTTTGACTTTTTCTGCGAAAACAGAAGGGGCAAAAGGGGTAAAAAGGAATAACGAAATGATTGCAATAGTTGCACTGGAAAATAAAACTCGCATTGTTGTTACCTCCCTTTTCTAGGTTATTCATTTAGAGAATCTATGAAATAGCTTTGATAAGGAAATATGTTCTTTATTTTTTCGTTCAAACGCTTCTTTTAACTTTACTTTTACTTCCCTTAATTCTAAATTTACTTGCTGCAGCTCTGTTTCTCTCCTTTCTATAGTTGATGTTAAATAACGATTCTCTTCTAACAACTGCTGATTCTTTATTTTTAAAAATATCTCATTAGGATGAGTTAACTTTAAAAAGAAATTATGGTCTGATACCTCACAAAAATTCTTTTTAAAAAAATGCCTTAATCGAATATTATAGGCAGGAGGATCAGATTGTATTTTCCCAAAAATCTCCTCAAATTGATTATAGATTGATAATTTAATTAATGCACGAAAGGCAACTGTTCCATACCCTCTATTCAGATTTCCTTCACTAAGGATATTCTGAACACAAACTCTTTTGCTTCCCTGAACAATAAATTTTAGAATACAAATATTTTCAGCATGAACAATTGGTTCATGTTTCAAATAAATAGTTCCCAAATTATAATCATCATCCCAAAAGGGATAAAGGTATTTACCTTCTTTTCCTACTTCTCGTTCCAATTGATTAATAGTACTCCTCCCCCTTAATTGCTGAAATTTAAAAAGTATTTATCCAAATGATTAAATAAGTACATTTTATATTACTTTTCTTTTCTTATCTACATAAAATGACTGTTTTTTAAACAGATTTTACTATCTTTCATTTTATTTTTAGGTATATAAATAAAAAAGCACTATTCGAGAACTTCGAAAAGTGTTAAAAGTAGTTAAAAATTAAAGTCGTTTAAACTATTCAGTTCCTCCACAATAGCGCCCGTTTGCGACAAACCAGAATAAAGTATCTAGCATTCACAGTCCACACCACTACCCCCGTTGGAAGTTGAGGCCACTTCTGATAATCCTAACGTCGGGAAGTCGAGTGTTTCCCAAGCTGCAAATCCTCCATAGAGCTCCTTTGCATCAAAGCCATTTTCAAGCAACAAGACAGCAGCTTTTGAAGCGAGGGACCAAGTGTCTCAACAATAAAGTACAATGTTTTTTCCTTAGAAAGTTCCGACATTCTGTCTTATAATTCGTTTAAAGGAATAACCGTCGCACCTTCTAATTTCTCTTTCCTGACTGTAACTGGTCCTACTCTGACATCTACCAGCACATAATTCTCAGGATGCTTTTTTTAGCCTTGCGGTATTCCATCGGACTCATATTTGCTTCTAATCTTGCTTTAAAATAATCAAGTCGATTCACCTTTTTCTCCCTTCTGTATGGTTGCCCACACTTTTAATAAAATTGACTTTAAATCTTTCTGCTCCTTATCTGTAAGACTTGAAAGGACATCCAATTCGATTTTTTCAAGATAGTTGCATCCAACTTTTAACTTTTCTCGACCTTGCTCTGTTGTTGTTAATCCAAAGGATCTCCTGTCCTCTGGATTCCTAAATCGTTGAACACATTGAATGTCTTCCAGATAATCAATGTGTGCCACCATGATTGTTCGATCAATTTGTAGCACATTTCCTACCTGTTTCTGTGATGAATTAGGATATTCCTCAAGGTACTGAAGAATCCCAAATTGTCTGGCACTCAGTTTTAAAGGGGAAAGTTTCTCTTTAATTCGTGATTCCATTTCTCTTACTATCTTGAATTACTTGTTCCGTCATGTTTTTGTCACTCCTCAACATTTCACCTACCGTAATACCAAATAAATCACTCAATCCAATGATAATTTCGATACTTGGATAGTTCTTACTAGTTTCCCACTTTGAAACTGATTGACGACTAACATGGATTTTTTCAGCAAGATCACTTTGTGACCAATCTCTTTTTTCTTGTTCCTTTTAGTCGCTCACTAAAAATCATGTTAGTCATCACCTTTCCTTATTTCCAATAGAGGGGGGTGTGTAGATAAAGTAAAGATAGTTATAGGTGCATTAAGATGCAACCTCATGTTGCTCCCTATTTTTTATTGCTATTTGCGATCTGGATCGTTTGCGTATAACCTTATATTACTTTTAGCATAAGAAGCCCCTTTAGACATCCAGAGGGGTAAAATAGTGCAACTTTTTTATAAACAGTACATCTTCTTTTCAAATAGTACGACTTTATTTTAAGCATACAACAAACGGGAACTTACAAATTGTTGGTCTACGGATAACTACACGGTTTTCCGTAGTTGACCATGATCTATACATATTTGAATAAGAAATCTATATCAACAAATCCTATCTAAAAACACATCTTGAGGGAGTGAGAAATTATAAATCCTTGGCTCTTTGTATCAAATGATGTACTAGTAAATATTTATCGGAAATCTATCGGACAAAAGGGAGATAAAGACTTAATTGATTTAGTATTCCAAGAAATCAAAAATAGAAATTTGAGGGTTGATAAACCAAGACACATTAAACGGATAAAATAAAAACCTGCACTTTGGCCGTTTGTCTTCAAACGTTAAGTACTGTTCTAGGTTGTTTATAGGTTTTTTTACTAAAAAGTGTACTAATAAAAAAGCTAATCAATTTAGATTAGCTTTTTATATCAAACGATCCGTAAACCAAGAAAGAAAAGGAAGGAAATATGAAGTTTTTATTACTACTTCATAGCACGTGGCAGCTTCCTTCTTATCCATAATATGATTATAATGGATATTTGCAACTGGCAGGTATCGTTAATGAAGCTGAATATCTAATGATCAACCTTTTTCTTTATTCTTGGTTAACTTTTCACGATCCTTGGTTCCCGGCGGCTGTTCTAGCCAATGGTGTTTAATCATGATATCGGCTCCACTTTTAGCGAGTCGCATTACTTCAACAGATAACCGTTCATAATTCACCATTAAATCACTTCGTTGGCTCGTAGACGCAGCAGTGGAATAGTTCCCGATTCCTGAAGCAATGATCAAATTCATATGAAACATCACTAATTTATCGGAAAAGGTTTGGGTGGTCGAATTACTTACACCTACATCTGGTACATGCGGCGCTTGAACATCACCTTCCAAAAGGGTATCAACAAAGATTTTAATATGTTTTTGTGAAATTTCTTTTCCACGCAACATATAATCTTGAACCTCTTTCGTTGGGGATGATTGAGCAAAAGCGAGGCACAAGTTGACACCCATGGAATTGGTTACGATATTCATATAAAGATTGGAAATTTCAACGGCATTTAATGGCCGCTTATCGTTAAAAGGATTTAAACCCCTTAGATACTTTTTGCTATCTATATAATCGGTTGCTTTTGGAGGTTCAATGTAAGGATGTCTTGCGTTTATCCCTTTAAGAAGAGCAATTTTGAGCGATTGTTTGTAAAGATTATTGGTTTCACTTAATCCTAGTGAAAAGTAATTACAAACATCTTCCCGGTAACTCGCAGAAACAAAACCACTGTATTCTAACATCCCAACCTTAGCCATATGATTCACATAGGTTAAACAAAACTCGTCCGTAAAAAGCCATGGCGCATTCATGTTTACATCTTGTTCCGTAAATCCATTCGGAAGAGCAAACTGTTCCTTTTCAAATAAAGCAGTTAATTGCTCCATGTGATTCGAGGAAATATCATAAGCATATTGAATAACTGGTTTGACCTCCGGGTCTTCAATATGTTGCAGCATAAAACTTAAGATACATTTTGACATACTATCATTCATATACCCCGTCCAAAGCGAAGCAATTTCTCCAGATGTTAAATGCACTTTCTTTTCATTCATTCCAATACCCTCCAAAATCCTTGTATAAAGATAGGGTTATTGTTTACCAAATGTTGTATTTTATGAATACTAGTATCCAGATTATTCTTTGTTTCCGATGATTTTGAAGTAGGTATGATAAAACATAAGCTCATCTTCTTTATGAAAGGGAAATAACCCCGTCTCTTTACCACCAGACAATTCATTCTTTAAATCTTCCACGATTCTTGAACTAGTTTCATCATCAGTTCTCGTTAATGTCAACCAATCCTTAACACTTTTTTCTACCTGTAAAGCTTCACACGCAAGAATTTTTATACCGAATGTTTTATACATATTTATTAATTCTTCCCTAGTAAATGCCTTAACGTGGGAAGGATCTCTGAGAATTTCATATTCATTATAGGATTGGTTTAATTTCTCGTAATCATGTTGCGTAAACCTCATGGTTAATCTTTCTGTTTTTCCTGCCTGTTTTTTCTTGCTAAAGATACCCTGTCCAAGTCACCCATATAATACGTATTGTTTAAGGTGCTCCGTCACTTTCCTGGATTGTAGTCCTTTAATACATAGAACTTCTACAACATCTTTTACTGGCCCTTGTGACATATGATAACCGATAGATGCAGCTCTTTAATTCAACAGAAATTGTCGGTTTAACATCTCTTTTTTTGTCACTTCTAGTTTTTCGTTTTGTTGTCTCATTTTTCTCTCCCCTATTCATTAGATCCCCTCATTTTTTAGAAATTACCCTAGGACAGTGTCAACGTGTCCTAGATTTAATATTATTTATATGGAAGAGAGGTATGTATAATTTTTTCTTTTATTATTCCAACCTTTTGAAAAAGCGTAAAAGGGAGAGATTTCCGTGAAAATGTCAAAAGAAGAGGCTAAAAAAGTAGCAAAAGAAACCATTGAAAATAGTAAGAAATACGGTATCCCATTGAAGAAGAAATAAAACAACCACAGGTATGCTTACAAAATAATCAAGTTAAAAGAGTCCTAGAGTTTGTTCCGTTTTACCCTTTTGGATATGATTTTTCCAAAGGGATTTTATTTTTGGGAAATTTATATGCAATTCATGGTGGGGAGAGTGTATTTGCGATTGTTAAAGCTAGTTCTAAAAAAAATGCCTTTGATGTTTATGCGAGTAATCAAATGGAAGATGATAAGCATATATGGGAATACATCTCTGAATTTAAAATTAATGATTGTCTCTTAGAGGAATATAAGAAGACAGTGAGAATCAATCAATGAGGTCTTTCCATTTCGCTCATGAGCAACCATG
The DNA here is from genome assembly GCF_014905415.1 of Virgibacillus salexigens. Taxonomy (GTDB): domain Bacteria; phylum Bacillota; class Bacilli; order Bacillales; family Amphibacillaceae; genus Virgibacillus; species Virgibacillus salexigens. The sequence goes on along the minus strand of NZ_BNEO01000011.1, from coordinate 36,078 downwards.
AACTAACCACCAAAACAATAATGATTAAATATAACAGAACAGTTTTCAATTTAGGCATGGTCCCACTTTTCAAAACTTGAATTCCTAGTGGAAGAAAAGCCATGCAAAGCCCAGATAAGGAGATTATCGTCGTCATATTTGTTCCTTTTAAAATACCTATAGCTAGTACAAACATCATTCCTAGAGCGATCGAACGGAACAACCCAAAAACGTTAGAAAGATAAGCACCTATAGCTAGTACAATCCAGCCAAATAGAATGGAGAAATTTAGTATATTAACAATATGAAACATACCATAGAAGTCACCGACAAGCTGCGTGGCAACTTCAACATTTGTACTTCTTACAACTTGAAAAGCGAAATGATCTGCCCCAGAGTGGAACGCTCTGGCAAACAAACCAAGGATTACTAATAGGCCTCCCCATAACCCCAATCGCGGCTTCTCCACGCTAATTAACTGAACAAGTGTTAGAACAGCTGGGAATAATAAAATCATACCGATTAAAAAAAAGCTAAAGGACGTTAGCATTAGGTTTGGATTTGTGTCATAGGCTGCTAACTGGTCAGAGAAAAAGAAATTAAATTGTATTCGAAGCATAGAAGATATAACCAACAGAATAGGAGATATAATTAACGAAAGACCACCTAACCATCTACCCGGGAAATTCCCTAAGTTATCTTTTAATGCACTTCTTTCTTGAATCACTATTATCTCTCCTCATTGTATGATGCTTTAATTATAACTTTAAAATATTAAGTAGTAATTTTTCTCAACCGAAGGAGCGAATTACCAAAAAATATATGCGATACATCATGAATTTTTGCATCAATTTTATTGTGATCCAGATATAATTTTTATTTCACTTTTAAGAACCCTCGATTTTTTTGTTACTATAATCATAATATCAAACTCTATTTGTTTATATAGAAATAGCAGTTTACTAGGGTTCTAAATAAACACAAAAGTTCTGAAGTAGAGTACAAATCCTTATTCTAAAGTCGCCTAACAAAATAAGTAAATGAATTAAAATAGCAAGTATGAATTTTTCTGACATTTCGTAAGCCAATTAGGAATATATGGATTAGTCAACGTCCGTCCGTTTTTCCAAGTACTGTAGTGAAGATAAAAAAGCATCGAAAGAATGCTGCTATCGGCCTCCCACCGATTTTCAGGTAATAACAAAGGAATGTATTCCAACACTAACCAATATTCTTCGTTATTAGTATATGCGTCATATAATACCGGATGATTCACTCCAGGCTGTCTAAGAGTATGGGAATTTTCTTTATATAAAAACCATTCCCTTGATTCTCTAGTTTTCTTGACGATCACTAATTGATTTTGAAATGTAACTCGGAAACAACCTTCGTCATGAACAACGCCTCCTATTTTTCTAACTGATAACGACTCTCCAAATGATTTATGTAAGAAACGTTTTACAGTAGAAGGCCACATATCCGGAAAGATAACCTCTCCATACTTACCCTCCTAAAAATTGGTGTGTCAAAAGCTGTTACATCAGATTTTGGGGATTATTTATACTGGTTTTTTAGTTATAATTGTTTCATTTTGTTTATTACTACGAAGTAAATTCCACTCTGTTATATGAGAACATATTAAAATTCATATTTGAATTGCTCCCGATGATTGAATAATTGTTCATATCACAAAGGCTTCTAATGTCTGCATTAAATCTTACTTGAATAAACCTTATGTAGAATATTTGAAGGACATTTTGTGACCCGTTTCGTCTTATTTGTCTCTTAGCTTATTGGATTCTCGGTGCTTATTTACATGAAAGCGGTTGGAGCACCGTTTACTACAGAAACGTTGGAGCCCATTTTTTGAATGATCCACAAATATTTCCTCACAGGGTGCCGAGACGCATACTTTGAGGCGATCTCTCCCGTATTCAACTAACTCCCTTCCTAATGTAAACGAGCATATTGCCAAGATGCTGTTTTTCAAAGTACTGTCTTTCCTGTTCGATTCCTCATAGAAAAAATCAAAATTGCCGTTTTCTTTTATATACAGTTTTGATTTTATAGGAGAATGTGATTCACACTCGGTTAGGAAATCTACTAAATTCGTATCACTTCCTCTGATGATTAGGTTACGTAAGTTGTCACGATAGGTTCGAATAGCCCTTACATCCTTTAGAGTTGGTAATTCATCGAAGAACAATCCATGTTTTTCTGTCAGGTCGCGTAATTGCACCGTACTATTAAGTCGTTCTGGTTCCTTGTAGTAAGGATCGTAAGTGTTTATCACAGCAAGCGTGAATGATAACCACGATTCATTGTAATACTTCATTTTCGTTTGACCCCTTACATATTATGATATATAGTAATACGTAAAGTTTATTTTAAAGATCACGAATAATCAAGTCGAAGTGGCTGTTCACTAGTCTGAAAGGAGTTGTGTTTCATGAAAAAAAGGATTCAGATCATTCATGCCCCAATCAATCTTGGACTTAGTAAATACCCAGATGGTAGAGAGCGAGGATGCGATAAGTTACCAGATGCTCTTGAGAAGCTAGGCTTTCATTCATCGATTGGGGCAGAAATTACAAGGCTTTCTCGACCTGTAAACCCTAAGAAGGCAATTTATGATGATGGGGCTTTGAACGGAAACCAAATAGCATCTTTTTCAACCGAATTGGCAGATGCAGTGGGAGGGGTATTGAACAACTCCGCATTCCCCATAGTTTTAGGTGGTGACTGCAGTGTGTTGGTTGGGAGCTCATTAGCTTTAGCGCGCAGGGGAAAATATGGACTGATTCATATTGATGCCCATCCAGATTATTACCACAAAGGGAACAGAGATCGAGCAGTTGTAGCTGGCATGGATTTGGCCATTGTTACAGGAAAAGGGACTGATATTCTAACAAATCTGGAAAACCGAAAACCCTATATTCGTAGTGACCATTCCCTTACTTTTGGTTTCCGTGAATCCGACCCGGAGCAGGAGATCATTGAAGAATTAAACCGTGATGGCATTACTAGTTTGAGCTCGGATTATTTGATTCGTGAAGGCAAGAAAAAAACAGCTGCGGCAATAGATGACTTTATTAATCGAAATGAGGTCGATGGCTTTTGGTTACATTTGGATGCCGATGTACTCGATGCAGCTATAATGCCTAGTGTGGACTGTTCGGAAACTAATGGTTTACAGTGGAATGAACTTATTTATATCCTCAAAACTTTATTCATGTCTCACAAATTGGCAGGTATGAATGTGACAATACTGGACCCTGATTTAGATCCTTCCCAAAATGTAACAAAATCCTTCGCAGATATGATGATTGAAGTATTACGTCCAGACAAAGGTGATTCCGTCTAGAATTTTAAATGGGGACGCATATTAGGATAGCGTTAGGAAAATACGTATATACAACTTAAAAACCCTTCAATCCTACAAGCCCAATTTCTCAGTATTATACCAGAAATTGGGCTTAATTCTTTACAATCGAACTCCGTTTGTTTAAGATCGTTCAACCAATCCTTTGTTTTTATAATAACCTCTTATTAAGAGGTATCAAAATTCAATGCAATTCACCACCACATCTATTTTTCACTCGAAATACTACCAAAAATCGCAACAAATGCTTATTTAAAAGCTTATTTCTATTACTTCAGGATGTCATTGTTTCCTTATTTAATTTGTGGTATTTTACAGATTTCCCCACCACTGCGATCCATATAAGAAAGAAAAGTAAAACAACCGGTAGCACCACATTAACAATCTGCCCATTGATAATCGTTGACGTGATAGCTCCGATCATAATCAACGCCAATAAAAATGCTGCGTAACGGGAGGTATGCCGTATCGGTAACGCAAACGCACCGACAATTTCCAGGACGCCTATTGCGATACGAAACCACGCAGGATAACCCAACCTGTCGAATATCTCTACCATTACTTGAACACCCATTAGTTTCAGGGCCCCAGCCAGAATAAATATTAACGCCATCAAAATAAGGCCGACCCAACCGGCGTATTTCCGCCACTTATTCATTTTGTACTTCCTCCTTTGAATTTAGTTTTGTATTAAACCAACGATATGCCGAATCAGTGATCCCCCATACTGCCGACTTCAGACTCTACTTTTTCTTCATCCGGATCCGATATTTGTTTTGGTCTTTGAATAAATAAGGCTAACACAGTTCCTACAATAGCCAGCGACATAATAACTAAAAACGTATTTCCAAAAGCTGAAGACCATGCTTTAAGTTCCCTGTCAACTGAAGCTAAATGGTTTGTTAAATTGCTCATTAATATCGTCGCTGAACCGGCTACAGCAAAAGACGTCATCACCTGTTGCATAGCCCCTGTTAGTGCGGAGACCCTACCTGACAAATGCTTTGGAGCACTTTGCAGCAAATGTGTGTTAATCGGCATCATCGATAAACCTACGCCGGCGCCTAGCATAATCAACGCTATTAAAATCATCCATAGTCCGTCTTCAGAAGTTGTCTGCGAAAAAATCAAAGCAGACACAGCCACCGAGCCCATTCCAGCGATTGCAAGAGGCCGCGCCCCGAATTTATCGAAAAATCGGCTGGCAATCGGAATGACCAATGCGGACGTCAACGCTTCTGCCGACATGGTAAGCCCCGTCTCAAAAGCCGTGTATCCCTTGGCATGCTGTAAAAACTGAGGAATGAGAAAAGAGCTGCCATATAAAGCAAGAAAAGCGACCCATTGAACAAGGATACCTCGCGTAAAATTCATAGATCGGAATACCCGAAGTTCAAGCAGTGGATGTTGACGTCGTAATTGGGAAATCACAAACAGTAACAAAGCAAATCCCCCGACAGACAAGCCTATTAATGTTGTGGGTGACCCCCAATCGCTCCCCCCTTCACTAATGCCATAGCAAAGCGCGGAGAAAACAAGCGGGGCAAGAATAATTCCTAACATATCTAGATTACCAACAGATTGGCGTCCCATCTTGGGTAGCTTTCGAATACCGACCAGTATTGTGACGGCGCCTATCGGAATGTTAATGAGAAATACCCAGTGCCATGTAATGTAATCGACCATCCAACCAGACAACACAGGTCCAAGAGCTGGGGCTAGTAACATGGGTGCGGTGACGATTCCCATAACGGCGCCCGTTTTACCTGGAGGAGCTATCCGATATGTAAAGGCAAATGCAATCGGCAATACCATCCCTCCACCGAGTCCTTGGAGAATTCGGAACAGGATCAATTGCTTGATTGAAGTCGATAACGCACATAATAATGATCCGACTGCGAAGATCCCAATACAAATAAGATAAATGCGCTTTGTACCAAATCGCTCGGTCATCCATCCCGCGATCGGAACAACCGCTGCCTGTGCAAGTGTATAAGCCGTTACAGTCCATTGAACTGTATTGTATGAACTATTAAAATCCGAATTTAAACTCGGAAGCATAACATTCAAGGCCGTTGCGTCCAAAACAACCATGAACATCCCAAAAATAATGACCATTAATAGCCCCATAATCGACTTGATGGGATCATTCTCTGACTCCTTGCCGATTCTAGTCATATTGGACATGATCCTTTCTCTCTTTATAATTGAGGCCGATGCCCCTATTGCTATTATAATGAGAAGGGTGTAGTCTTTAAAGAAGGCAATTTATTTATATATTGTTTCACAATATAAATCTGCTTTATATTTTAAAGTATGGGGGTAATGATATGAAAACATCAGCTGAAGAAAAGAATTGCTGGTTTGCGGTTGGTGATGTATTGCAAATTTTAGGGGGTAAATGGGCGTTTCTCGTACTGGCTGAGTTGTATAAAGGTTCACAGCGTTTCAATCAGTTGCGAAGAAACTTAGATGACATCAATACCAAATCGTTAACAGATACGTTGCGTCATTTGGAAAAGAATGAAATCATCCAACGTCAAGTGTTCCCTACAGTTCCTGTTACAGTGGAATACTCATTAACAGAAAAGGGAGAAGACTTTCAAAGCGTATTGATCGAAATGCGCAATTGGAGACAGAAATGGGAAATAACGCACGATGCGAATCAAGCCAGCCATTCCCCTGAATAGGCTCAAAACCAGATAAGGCCGGTTAACCCGCAAAATTGCTGGCTTACGTAAAATGGAAAATTGCTTACCTCTAACAATGAGAGCCACATTCTTCTATTGGGAATGTGGCTCTTTCTTAACAATCGTGCCCTTATATACAGTATGTTTTTTGACCGTATTTAACGTAAATAACGAAACAAAAACAGCTAATTTCTAACTTTGTTTCCCATGAATAAGTGGTTATCTATTGCTTAAATATCTATAAAACGTTGCTCTACTAATTCCAGTTGCATCCAGGATTTCTTTAATACTGTAGTCCTTACTATCGTACATCTTAAAAGCCATATCCAACTTTGACTGATCCTTTCGTGGTCTTCCTCCTTTTCGCCCCCGAGCCCGAGCGCTTTCTAAGCCCGATCTTGTCCGTTCTGATATAATGTCTCGTTCAAATTGAGCAAGTCCACTAAAGATCGTAAAGACTAACTTTCCCATTGCTGTAGTGGTATCAATATTTTCATTAATAGACAAAAAGTTAATACCCTTATCTTGAAAATCATTAATCAGGTCAACTAAATGTTTTGTACTTCGCCCTATTCGATCCAATTTGTAGACTACAACGGTATCTCCTTCTCGGAGATATTTTAACATCTCTGTAAAGTTTGGTCGGTCTTTTTTTGTACCAGTTATTTTTTCTGAGAATATATTTTCTTCCTTAACACCATAATTTTTCAAAGCATCAAATTGCATATGTAAATTTTGATCTTTTGTACTGCCCTCGCATAACCAAATAACATAAAATGTCATCTCCCATTTTAAAATTTCTCACTCTATGTTATCAAAAACGATAGTCTAGGTACATATTGTTATTTTGATTTTGATACGTCTTTTGAAGTTGAGTTATTGACCAAAATCTAGGATTTTTAAAACTTTAAAACGGTAGAAATTCGTTATCAAAAAACGGTCGTTTTAGGTACTTAATTTAGTACTAGGCTCTAAAATTAATTATAAAGATTAAACCTCCAAACTTGATTGAATAATACAAAAATATTGAAAGAATAGTATGATATGTTTTTTTTAAGAAAAAATCTTTATGCTTATATCTTAGCATTATCCTTCTTATTGTTGGGAATTCTGGGTCCTTTGCTTATGTAAAGATAAATATTCTTACTCTTCTTATTCTCGACGATTGAGAATTATTAAAAAAGATGTAGCTAATTGTATATGGTTGACTACATCTTTTTCTGATTAGCTTATCAATCAATCGGAAGAAAATAAACAAAATTTTAATATCCATATCAAGATTAGGTTTAACCTTTAATTTTGGGTTCTATGTTATAAAAATGGGAGAATAAATTTGCTCCTTTTCCCTTGTTGATTTATTTGACAAAATTACACACCAACTAGTTTAAAAAAGTTCGTTTGCTAAAATTAATAGCAAGGATTGTTTTGTTTGAAAGGGAAATCTTTATGGTAACCAAAATACACTTATTCACTGTCATTTGCTTTATCTTTACGTACCGAACCAACAGATTCAACTTCCGCATTTGTAGATACATTTATGATACTTTGTGAAAAGGAATTTCCCCCTCTGAGCCAATCATCTTTTATCTCATTCCAAAAGTCGTAGTGCCTTTGATAAAGAATGTTATTAATCCCCAATATATCTACTTTTAAATCCTTTTGGGCTTTTTCAATTGTCTTTTCAGCTACTTCTTTAACCCTTTTTTCAGTAGCTTTTTCTACTTTTTGCAAATAAGTTGAATTCAACACGTTTTCTGCCTCCCCAAATCGTTCACCAACCTTCCCTTCCACATTAATTGTTACTTCAATCCTAATATTTTCTTTATTTTTTTCCTTAACTTGGATAGATTGATTAATATTTGATATTTCAATGGTTAGCTTTTGACCATCTACTTCTATTTCAATTACCCCCCCTGCACCCTTTTCCGTTATAAACTCTAGTCCTACTGTTTCTTCTTCTGTAAGAGAATCAATCATTTCATTACTAATCCCCCGAAATACTGCTGCCCCCTTATACTGAAGAAATTTATTATCAGAAATGTGTAGTTCTGGAATAACATAACTTCTTTCACTTAATAAAAACTCCTGAATATCCCCTATGTGGATAGGTTTTAATGACCCGAAGTTTTTATAATTGTTATCCATCAATGATTCCAAATATAAAGAGGGTATTTTTTCGTTTTCAGGTTTTATATTAAAGGCTTGTCTTGCTTCTCCTTCTACGATTACCATTCTCATACTTCGACGCATTTCATGATCACGAAGATGGACGTCCATGATGTCCGCAAATAAACGTGGTTCTTTTACAACATCTTCTGAGACAATAAGCACCTTCATGTGCTGAAAAAATAGGGATTGGCTTGTTAATGAAGACATTTCTCGAGTAATATCAAACAGGCTACCTCCAGTAGCTGAGATATTCATATAAGCTTTTTGATCCCCTTTACTTTCCATTGGTGTTCCTATCCCAGAAGGAACAACTACTTGGTTAGTGAGCATAAGTTCATATGTCCCATCTGATTTCTTATCTACTAAATCTATGGCAGAGCCAACAACAAAGCCTCGATCTTCAATTTCTACACGATCCCAGCATCCTGTTAAGAATAGAAATATAATAAAGATAAAAAGAAGTTCAAAGTAGTGGTATTTCCTCATTTTCTTTAGCTAACTCCTCAGTGATAATTACTATAGCATCTTATATACCAGAAATATACAAGTTACTATCTCACCTTAGAGATTCCCAAAAATGGAAGAAATATAATTATTTAAGCGAAGGAGATGAAAACCGGAAACCGTTATAAAGAATAAATGACTTAAATAGGGTTACGGTTATCGAGTGTGAATCCTTTTTGTACCATTCCTCGGATTTGAAAAGCTATAATCTTCTTTCTATTAGATGGCAAAGCTGCAGATAAGTGGAAAAAGAGGAAGAAGAAAGAGAAAATCGGATATCAATCCATAATTAATTATTGGTAGAATTGGTATCGTCAGAACGATATTCTTATGACCTGAGATTTCAGTTAAGATAATAAGAAGTTTTCTTGTACAAAGAGGAGAATGCATTAATTTTAGTGGTCAAAGCGTACTGACAGTATAGTTTTTGGTTCTTACATTTAGAAGTGCAGTTCTATTTTTTACAAACTGCAATACCAAGTGGGTAAGATTTGTCTGACTTAAAGCTTCCGGGTACGATTAATGCTCCCTTTTGGAAAAAGTAATCAACGGATTTATACTTGAATGCATTGAAAAGATCTCTAAATTCATCAACATTAGTTGATGAACATGAAATGGGACCCACACGGTTTATCTCTTCCCTTGCCAAAAGGAGTAGATAGAACCAATGTTCCCCCTTGGTTTAACAATCTATAAACATTTGATAGAAATTCTTTCTCTTTATGTACATGCTCGATTGTTTCAAAACTAAGAATACAGTCAAATGTACCTAACTAACCTCTCAGGTAAAGAATCATCTGTTACATCTCCTATTACATAACTAGAAAGTGGATGATAATATGTTTTTTTGCATACTCTATAACTTGTTTGTCATTGTCTAAACCAACTATTTTATTTATCTGATTCTTACATAGCTTGGCAATAATGTGACTTCCATAACCACTGCCACAAGCAAAATCAAGCACATTACCATTAGCATGATTGGATGCAAAATGATATCTTGCAATATGCTCGATTAGTAGACCATTTGTAATTTTCATTCTCTCTGGTATTACTCTATTGCCTAAATCATTTATAAAAATTCTTCACCGCTTATTATAATTTTATATAATAATTATACCATTTAATGTTTATATTAACTAAATTATATATGGTTATAATAAATTATGAACTATTAAGAAGTAAAAAAGATATGGAATTAATTCCATATCTTTATTTAACTATAAGAACCGGACATTCCACACGTTTTGCAACCTTATGACTTACACTCCCCAATATAAAGGACTGTAAATCATTCAACCCTCGGCTTCCGATTACTACACAGTCATAAGATCTTTCATTTGCAAACTCAACTATTACTGGCCCTGGATCACCATGAAGGACATTTGTTTTGTAATCCATTGTTGATTTATCTAATAAGTCTATTATTGGTTTTAGTTTTTCTTCTCTTTTCTGTTCGATTTCTAATTTATTTGTTGAATGTAAAACATCTTCCTTTGCAGTTTTTCCATCAACCACATATATGACGTCGATTGCTCCTTCAAATTGTCTAGTAAGCCCTATTGCATATTTAGCGGATCGTATAGAGTGCTCCGACCCATCTACAGCTAATAATATTCGCTTAAACAAACACTTTCACTCCTTATCGTTATAATATACTTAATGGCCAGCAGCATTAGAAATGCTCCCGATGCGGCTTTTCAATTGCTTACTTTCCTCATTCAAACCGATATAATTTAGTTTAATATTATTCTGAGCAAACTTTGCTTCAATTTTATCCAATGCCCCAATGGCGGAGTCGTCCCAAAGGTGGGCTTTTGTTAAGTCTATTTCCACTTCTGTTATAGGTTCCCCAAAATTGAATTTGCCTGGGAGATCACTTACAGATGCAAAGAACAATTGTCCTTCAACACGATAGATCTTTTTCTGCCCATGTAATACTAATTCTTCGCTTACCTTAACTTTAGAAATCTTTGCTGCAAAGAAAATTGCACTTAATAATACTCCAGCTAATACTCCAAGAGCTAGATTGTGTGTTGCTAACACAATTATTACGGTAGTTAGCATTACAGCTGAATCTGTCTTTGGAAGTTTGACAAGATTTTTAATAGAAGACCAATCAAAAGTACTAATAGAAACCATAATCATAACTCCGGCTAAGGCAGCCATTGGAATTTGAACGACAACTTTTCCAAGTATAATGATCATAGACATTAAAACTAAACCTGCTACAAGTGAAGATAACCTACTATTTCCTCCAGATTTCACATTTATAACTGATTGACCGATCATTGCACATCCGGCCATTCCACCGAAGAAACCTGTAACTATGTTGGCAATACCTTGTCCACGACTTTCTTTATTTTTATTACTTTCTGTATCGGTCATATCATCAACTATATTAGTTGTTAATAATGATTCTACTAAGCCAACTATTGCTAGTGAAAAAGAATATGGAAGAATGATCATTAGTGTTTCCAATGTTAACGGAATATCCGGAATTAAAAATACCGGTAGTTGTTGTGTTATTGTTCCCATATCACCTACTGTCCCAACATTTATATTTCCCATAATGACAATCGCCGTAACAACAACAATCGCTACTAAAGTAGATGGAATAGCTTTTGTAAATCGAGGTAATAAATAAATAAATAATGGCCAATGTTAATGCAACAAGTGCATACATCACCCAAGTCTCACCAACAAAATGCTGTAACTGTGAGGTGAAAATCATAATAGCTAATGCATTTACAAATCCTATCATTACAGATCGTGGTACGAATTTCATCATTTTAGCCAATTTAAATACACCAAATAATATTTGAATAATCCCTGTTAGTATAGTCGCAGCTAACAAATACTGTAATCCATGTTCTGCAACTAAATTAACCATGAGTAGTGCCATTGCTCCTGTAGCTCCTGATATCATCCCGGGCCTTCCGCCAACAAAAGCGATTACTACTGCTATAGAGAAGGATGCGTATAAGCCAACCATAGGATCGACACCAGCAATAATAGAAAAAGCAATTGCCTCAGGAATTAAAGCTAAAGCGACAACAATTCCAGATAAAATATCTCCTTTTATATTTCCAAACCAACCTTGCTGTATTTTTAAAGTATTCATCTTTCAGCTCCTCTTTGTTGTTTTATATAATTTATATTAATAGAGTTATAGTTCTTCTTTGCTTACATAACAGAACGAATCATATCACATATAATCTAAACGTCAAAACGCGAGGAAAGCGCGTCCATTTCAGCAATCCTTTAAATTTCTTCGATTTCCTTTAGATAACATAGTGGGTTTTAAAAGATATAAATGAGATATATTTAATATAACTAAATATAATTATATATAATTATATATAATTATTTAAGTCGTTTTTAAAAAGAGGAACTGAATATGGTATGATAGGTTATATGCAAAAAGTTTGGAGGCATTGTAATGACTCATGAAATTATGACCGTTGCACAAGTTGCAGAATATCTTCAATTAAGTGAGATGACAACATATAAATTAGTTCAAGAAGGAAAGATCCCCGGCTTTAAAATCGGGAGACATTGGAGAGTAAAAAAGGAAGACTTGAATGAGTTTATCGAAAGATTGAAAAATGGGGAACGACTTTAATATACAAAGGACCCTAAAGACCTTAATTGATCTTTAGGGGCTTTTATTTTTCATTCAACCTTCATATGCAGATGTTTATTTCTAATAAAGATCAAGATATTTATTTAATAAGTAAATAAAGTATATTTCAAATGAGTGATTAGGATACTAATACTTCTATTCATCTAGCATCTGTATATAATAGGTTAGGTTGTGCATTCAGATATTAGCTAATTGAGATTTCTCTGGTTTTTTGGCAATTAAAGCACAGAATACCCCAAGGGGAATAGTAAGGTAGCTAACAATACAGGGGTGTAGCTATGGAAGATATCAAAGCCTACGCCAAAAGGTAAAGGTCCAAAGGCAGAACCCAATACCCCCATTGTTACACCTATCCCATTGATACTACCAATATATTTACGTCCAAAGTAATTTGGCCAAATGACATTTAATCCAATTCTTTCTAATCCATTGGCTATGCCCCATAAGATACCAAATGCAAAAGCCATATAGATATTCGTCGTTATTAACAACATCAACAGCAATATAAATTCAATTAAAAAGATAACTAATAATAAATAATTGGTTTTTACTTTTTCTGTTACATATCCAGAAATAAGGGACATAGGTATACCAACGACTGCCATTAAACTTAACACGATTGCTGCAGCTTCTGCAGATAAGTTATTGGTATCAAATATGGAAATAATATGAAAGGTAATACCAGTATTAACCATTGCTGGAATCCCAACACAAATGAGAATTGCCCAAAAAGCTTTTGTTTTCATTGCTTCTTTTAATGTCCAATCTTCCGTAGCTTCCATAATTGGTGTGCCCATTACTTGTTGTGCTTGGTTTCCGACGTCTCCGTTTATTCCATCTGGTAATAGCCCGACTTCCTCCGGTTTATTACGAACTCCAATAAGAGCAATGGGAACAAAAATGAATAGAAGTAGTACACCCCAAAATCTCCAAGCAAATTGCCAGTTCCATGTATCAATTAGCCATGTATTAACAATCGGGAAAATCATAGCACTTGCAAAGCTACCTAATGTCATAATACTAAATGCAATTCCCCTCTTTTTAATAAACCATTGCGCAACTAACGTATTAGGAATTAGCGACATACTCCCTTGGCCCAATAACCGAATAAGAAAAAAACCAATTGCGAGCATCCATACTAGAAACAATACTGTTAAAAAAGCAAGCGATACTAAATAGCGTGCCAACGGTAACCATCATCGCCCGTTGCCCAAACTTATCTATAAATCTTCCTATTACCATCATTGCCAAGCCTGCTATTAAGGTAGCTATTGAATATAAGCCAGACACCTGTGACCTTGACCATCCAAAATCATTGATGTATTCATCAATAAATGCAGAATTGGAATACGTCTGTCCAGGACCTGAAAAAAATACTCCCAATCCAGCAATAAAGACAATTACCCAACCATAAAAAAATGTTTGAAAAAATCTTGATTTCTTCATATACATGCACCACCTAGTTGATTTTTTATCTTATGTTATAAGTGAGTTCACCTTATGACGTTTAAATAAGAGTGGGGTTATATTTAAAATGTATGCATACAAAAATGTATCACTAATTTTGAAATTAGCAAATTATATATGATTGAATAAGATCATTTATAATGATATAAAATTATAATCAGTGATATTCAGTTATAATCATTTCTTTCTTCATTTATGTTAAAATTGTACATACAAGACGAAAGAGTGGAATCGAGGGTACATAATGAAGGAAGTTTATAATAAAAAAAACATAGCTATTTTTGCTTTAGGTGGATTAGATGAAATCGGAAAAAATATGTATGTTATACAATATCAGGATGAACTGATTATCATCGATGCAGGCATTAAGTTCCCTGGCGATGATCTGTTTGGAATAGATTATGTTATTCCAGATTTCACCTACCTTATTGATAATAAAGAGAAAATAAGGGGACTATTCATTACACACGGTCATGAAGATCATATTGGTGGGATCCCTTATTTATTAAAGGAATTAAGCATTCCGATTTATGCTGGAAGGCTTGCAACAGCATTCATTAAGGAAAAACTTAAGGAACACAATATAGTAAATCAGACAACACTCCATGAAATAACAGAAGATGATCAAGTATACTTTGACCAATTAAATATTCGGTTTTTCAGAACAAACCATAGTATTCCTGACTCGTTTGGGATTGTAATTAACACACCATATGGAAATATTGTTCATACTGGTGATTTTAAATTTGACTTAACCTCAATTGGTCCTTCTGCAAACAAAGCAAAGATTGCAAGCATAGGCAATGAAGGTGTCCTATGTTTACTGTCGGATAGTACAAACAGTGAAATTCCTGGGTTTTCTTTGTCTGAAAAGGTCATAGGTGAGACAATACATGAAATTTTTGAACAATTATCTGGGAGAGTAATCTTTGCCACATTTGCATCCAATATCTACCGAATTGGTCAAGCTATTGAAGCTTCACTAAAAGCAAACAGAAAGATTGTTATATTAGGTAGGAGTCTAGAGAGAGCAGTAAGAATTGCTAAGGAACTAAAGTATATACATATTCCTGATGATGAAATTATTCGTCCATCAATGATCAACTATTATCATGATCATCAAGTATCTGTGATATGTACAGGGAGCCAAGGAGAGCCATTTGCTGCATTATCAAGAATTGCAAATGGAAGTCACCGCCACATTACAATCCATGCTAACGATACAGTTATTTTTTCATCAAGCCCTATTCCTGGGAATGCCATTAGCATCAATAAGATTATAGATCAACTTAATCGTAGAGGGGCTGATGTGATACACCATAAGATCAAAGCTATTCATACTTCTGGTCACGGTGCCCAAGAAGAACTAAAATTAATGATTCGGCTACTAAAACCAATGTTTTTTGTCCCTATCCACGGGGAATATCGGATGTTAAAAAAACATACACAATTAGCAAGTGAATGTGATATACCTTACGACCGATCTTTTATTCTTGATAACGGATACGTACTAGAAGTGAATAGAACGTTAGCTCAAGTCACAACTTCTGTCCCAGCTAGTCCAGTCTATATAGATGGTGAAGGAATTGGTGATATTGGAACGGTTGTTTTACGAGACAGGCGCATACTTTCTGAAGCAGGGATACTATTAATAACGACTTGTATCGATGTTGAAAAATCACATGTTGTTTCTGGGCCTGAAATGATAACGCGTGGTTTCGTTTACGTAAAAGGTTCGCAGCAAATAATAGAACAGGTATGCCAACGTGCAAAATTCACCATTCAAAACACGATTCAAGAAGATGGAATACAATTAAAAAGTTTAAAAAGGAAAATCGTGAAAAATGTCCAGTCATACTTATATAAAGAAATCAAAAGAAGACCATTAATCATACCAATTATTATTAAAGTATAGATTTCTCGCATTATGCTTAGTTAATTGTTAAAGGGATAGAAATGTATATCCCCCTTATTGACCGAAATATACTTCTAAAATAAAAAATAGAAAGGGATTCTTATGAGTTTACATGATGAAGTTAATAGGCGAAAAACATTTGCCATTATATCCCATCCTGACGCCGGAAAGACCACCTTAACTGAACGATTACTTCTATTTGGCAATCAAATTCGTTCGGCTGGAACAGTAAAAGGGAAGAAATCTGGAAAATTCGCTACTTCCGATTGGATGGAAATAGAAAAACAACGAGGAATTTCAGTGACATCAAGCGTTATGAATTTTCCGTATCAAGGACATCAAATTAATATTTTAGATACCCCAGGACATGAGGACTTTAGCGAAGATACGTATCGAACATTGACTGCAGTAGATAGTGTAGTAATGGTAATTGACTCCACCAAAGGAATTGAAGCACAGACGCTTAAATTATTTAAGGTATGTCGAATGAGGGGTATTCCGATATTTACTTTTATTAATAAAATGGACCGTGAAGGAAAAGAACCTCTTGAATTACTAGCAGAAATTGAAGAGGTATTGGGATTAGAAACATACCCAATGAATTGGCCAGCAGGTGCAGGCAAGCGATTCCTTGGGATTTTTGATCGTCATGGTAAGAAGTTTATTAAATACAGTGGTAATGAAGATGAGACTTCCATTCCTTACGAACAATTGTATAATCAGGAAAATCAAGATTTAAAATGCCAGCCAACCTTTAAGACGGCAAAGGATGAATTAGCTTTATTAGATGAAGCTGGAGAGAGTTTCTCGATAGAGACCGTTTTAGAGGGAAATCAGACACCTGTTTTTTTCGGGAGCGCGCTTGCCCCATTTGGCGTAAAGACTTTCTTTGATTCCTTCACTTCGATGGCACCTTCACCGAAACCGCGAAAGTCAAATGAAGGACTAATTCAACCTGATAATCCTGAGTTCTCTGGGTTTATCTTTAAGATTCAAGCAAATATGAATCCAGCACATAGAGACCGAATAGCCTTTTTACGTGTTTGTTCGGGAAGATTTGAAAGAGGTATGAATGTGACATTAGCTAGAACAAATAAAGAAATTAAGCTTTCGCAATCGCAACAATTTGTTGCTTCTTCAAGAGGCACAGTACAAGAAGCTTTTGCTGGTGATATCATAGGTATCTATGATCCTAATGCCTATAGAATTGGTGATACATTAATCAAAGGGAAAAGCCAATTTGAGTTTGATGAATTACCGCAATTTCCACCAGAGCTTTTTAAAAAAGTAACGATAAAAAATGTGATGAAATCGAAACAGTTTAAAAAAGGAATTGAACAACTTGTTCAAGAAGGTGCTATTCAATTATATAAAAGCCACCAGAATGAAGCAAATATATTAGGTGCAGTTGGTGAACTGCAGTATGATGTTTTTAAATATAGAATGAAAAATGAGTACAATACGGAAGTAATATTAGAATCGATGGGGGAACGAATTCCTCGTAAATTAAAAGAAGAGCAAGTAGATAAGTCACTTTTTGATGAAAGAAATTTACTTGTTACGGACCGCGAAGGAGATTATATTGTTTTATTCAAAAATGATTTCTCACTAAATTGGTTTAAAGAGAAGTATCCTGAAATTGAATTAATTGATTTATTTGAGGTCAATGACTATAAACAAAAATCATAAATAAACGCGTTGTTAATATTTCTACGAAAGATAGACAAAGTAAAAGGCAATTTAAGGCGCTACAAATAAACTTCAAATATATTTTGAAGTTTATTTGACATTTGTTGATCTATAAGACTGCCTTTATGCATGCACCCAAAGTAATTGTTGGTTTATGGGCTATAAGGAGGAAAAAATCGCCTATATTTTGCAAAAAAATTAGATGGGAAAAAGTACTCCATTCGCTAACACTTTGGCTAGTTCAATACCTTCACGTATAATCCCCTCTTGGGCTACTTAACATAGAGGGGATTTGGACAAGTGGGAACTATTAAATGTCACAGTATTTATTATAGCTCAATAAAATTTAAATATACTTTAATTATGTATGCTCTCCACAAAGGGAGAGCAATAGGTGTTTATTTAACGGAGAAAGCAATATAAAGAATACTCGTTAATGTATGATATATATAAGTGTGCATACTAGATGTAAAATTAAGCCCTCTCTTGGACCGAGAGGGATAGGGATAAGAATTACAATGTTCTAGAAAAGAATAATGAAATAATCATTTCAATATTAATTATATGTTATTGTCATTTTATTGGTGATCTATATTGTCTAAATTGAGCAAATGGCCCTTCAATAAGAAGGGGTAGTATGAGTAGCTCAATTGAAATATCATCATTCTACATATTTATGTTTAGCTATCTATACTGTAAATAGCGATTGCCTATAAATTGATAACCTTAATTTAATTTTTTTGCATTATATGGATAGCAGTAGCACATAATACAAACGGAATTTAAATTTTAAGGAGGAAATAGCTATGCCACAACAACAAGCCCAACAATCACTTCAACAAATTGCTCAAATTGCTCAACAATTAGAGCAACAAGAGCAGCAGAATGCTCAGCAACTTCAACAAGGACAATAACAGCAAGGTACACAGCAGTCAATGGCGCAACGTGAAACAAACGCGGCTCAACAATTGCAACAAATTCAACAACTTGTACAACAGTGTCAACAGCAAATGAATCAATAGTGAAGTGTTCCCTATAAAATACCCTATCATTTGATAGGGTATTTTTTATTTTTGTATAGTTAAGTACCCAATTTCCCCTTAAATCATACAATAGCTGTGAATATGAAAAAAAAGGGATATGTGTTATGCCTCACTATCTACAAACACTTGCAATTCATGAATTAGTTGCATTTCTAATCAA
The DNA here is from genome assembly GCF_014905415.1 of Virgibacillus salexigens. GTDB lineage: Bacteria > Bacillota > Bacilli > Bacillales > Amphibacillaceae > Virgibacillus > Virgibacillus salexigens. Next base: position 17,434 of record NZ_BNEO01000011.1, on the reverse strand, counting down.
TTGGTTTAATTTAAAAAAAGGAGGGGATCAATGATAATAAGCTAAATAATATTTATCTTCAGACCATCGAGGAGTTAGAAATGAATTTAAGGGAACTTTTAAAATTTTATCCGTATTCACCTCTTCCAGGAGAATCAAGTGAATATCGAATAGATGATAGTTTCTTGGCAGGGGATTTGTTAGGCCTTGCAAAAGCAGCTGTTCGAAACTACGGGGTTGCCATTACAGAAACGGCTACACCTACACTAAGGAAAGTTTTTAAGAGGCAATTAAATAAAACGGTAAGCTGTCATGACGTATTTTCGAATACATGTATAATAATGGCCTTTCTTACGATTTAAATAAACTTCTACAAAACGATATGAAGCTTGCCCGAAAGGCTTTGTCAATGTAGAACTATATATTGGATTTTTTATGCATTAAAAAGTTCTCACTCACTGGAGGTTTTTCGTGTATTACCAATGGAAGGAAATTTCCCCTCTTCAAAGGAAGAGGGGGATGTTTGGGTGAAAATAAAATGAAGTATAATCGTAATATATAGTACTATATTGCAACAGCCTTTGCCTAAGGACGAATTATATTATTAATTTTTTTCTGGTAACCAATTTACGCTTTTTAGGTAACAAATTTTTTTGCATAAATTTATTCTGAACATCTTTATAATATCTATCACGGATTCCTTGTCTCTCTTTATCTTTACAAAATCCTTATAACACATAAACCCTTACCCAAAATTTTTCCTCATAATAACCTTTAAAAATAATGTACAAGTTATTATTGTTGGTATCGGATTCACACCAATCCATAGGAGTTTTGCGTTATGCTATCAAGTTTAAGTAAGGGAGTTATTTTTTTATATATTATTTATTGCATAGAAATATCAACAAAACCTTTCTCTTGAAGTTGATCTGCAATCGCACAAAGATCGTCCACCAAAACGTTTAGATTAAAAAGAAAACCACTAATACTTCTCTATCTAATAAAAATGCAACTAAAAAACCCACATAATTGCGGGTTTTTTAGTTTAACTATTCATATCCTGTTCCTCATAGGCAGAAGATTCGATTTGTGGAGGAGTAGGCTTACTTGGATCGGGACTATTATGAATATAAGCTGGCGCTTGGGATAGCTGTGGTACTTGTCCCATCGCTTTGGGTTCTGCAATATATTCAAAATTACCTTGTTTGTCCATTGTCTTACCACTTGCCCATCTTCCTTGTGCACTATCTTCCCCGTTTGAGAAATTCATAAATGAATAAGATACTTCTTGTTTTTCCAAACTTTGTGGAAATGTACTTGGAACAATTGCTTTCTGGTTTTGTTCTAGCTCTTCAATTGCTGCCATCCACTGATTTTGGTGCATTGTATCTCTTGCTATTAAGAAGGATAACATATCCCTTACTCCTGGATCCGTCGTTGACTCATAAAGTCGTACAACTTGTAGACGGCCCTGAGATTCAGCATTTAAATTCGCTCTAAAATCAGCCAACAAGTTTCCACTGGAAATTGTATATCTCGAATTCCATGGATATCCTGCACTATCGGTTGGAGTTGCCCCTAATCCTGAAACAATAACATGTTGCGGATTCATTCCACCAAGAACTGCCTCAACTGCGGGGTTTTTTGCTGCCTCATCTTGATCCCTAGCTGGAGCCCCATCTAATAATTGAGCGATCATCGTAGAGATCATTTCAACATGTGCTATTTCTTCTGTTCCAATATCCAATATCATATCCTTATATTTTTGCTCTGCTCGACAGTTCCATCCTTGAAAAAGGTACTGCATCATTACTGTTATTTCACCAAATTGACCTCCGAGGATTTCCTGAAGCTTTTTGGCGTAAACGGGGTCTGGCTTGCTTGGTTTGGCATTATATTGTAACTCTTTTATATGTCTAAACATAAAAAGTCCTCCTTTTACTTGCATCAAAATTATTCTTTTTATACTCCTTTGTAGCTTCTCTCCTAATAGCTAATTTATGTATAGGGTATACCGACAATTAAACCTGCAACGGGTTTAAATTGGAAATATTAAAAAGGGTGTTTTCTGCCATACTATAGTTGCGTTGAATTCTAAGTAAAAGGAGGGATCTTGTGACTGTAGTAAGTGATGTTAAACAAACTTTAGCAGGACTAAAAAGTGCACAAGCTAGTTTCGAGACTTTTGCACTGGGTACTGAAAACCAACAGGCAAAACAACTTTATCAAGATGCTGCTGAAAAAACACAAGCAATTGTTGATAGCATTTCTCCAAGGGTTCAACAAATTGAGCAAGAAGAGCCACAGTATAAACAACAATAACTCACGTAGAGCCAAAAGGATGACCTAACCATTTTGGCTCTACTGTATAAAGCGTAAGAAAAGAAAGAAGGTTAACAGGAAAAGGTCCATAAATAGGGAAGTTATTCTATAAACACTTTTATGATGATTATTAATTAGTTAAAGTAAAAGAACAGACGGAAGACGTCTGTCCCTACAGTTTGCTTACTACCAGAATCCTCCGCCATAGCCACCGCTATAGCCGCCACCATATCCTGCTCCACCAGCAAAACCACCAGCACCTACAATAATTAATAAGATAAATAAAACAACAACCAGAGCAAAACCTGAACCGTATCCTCCAGCGCTCATTAAAAACACCACCTTTAATTATATATAATACTTTATGAAAACTGAGTTAGTATGATTGGACTTTTACGAGTTGATTTCACTTTTGCTAACTCTTATATTGGTGGAAATATTATGTTTTTAAAGTTGTTGTCTTAGTTTGTTTAGACATAAATTCGAATTAGTTGTGCAAGCTATATAAAAGGGAGGTAATTTTATGATTGCTTTAATAATTAAATTAATTGTATGCCCAACAATGGTAGTGTTTTCAGATTTAATTTTCCCTAATGTTAACTATTCTGCTTTCCATCAACCAATTATTGTAGGTATCACACTTGCTGTAATAGGCCATGCTATGGAAGCTTTATTATTAACTAAAAATACATTTTGGCTCAGTCTTGTTTTAGACTTTATTGCAGCTATACTTATTGTTTACTTTGTTTCACTTTTCTTCCAAAACACCATTGTTACATTTTTTGGCGCTTTTCTTACTGCACTTGTCTTAGGAGTAACTGAAATCGTACATCATAGATGGCTGCTACAAAGTGATAGAATCCAAAAATCTCCTGCGTAGATCTTCCTTATAAGGGGAGCGCAAACCTTAATAAGTACTGCACACTCTTTCAGGATAGGTTAAGTAAGATAATAAAATAGGGACTAACTATAACTAAGTAGTTCCGAAAACGTGGAAAAAACCCAAAATTATAACATGGAAATTAAAAACAAAAATATCCATGTAAACTGCACACAAAAAAGCTTGAGGTAAAAAACCCAAGCTTTTTGATTTGTATAGCTTATTAATGACACGTTAGTTGAAGAACAGGCAACAACTGTCGACAAGCTTTCTTTAATACCTATAAGCACTTTCGCATGTATTAGCCTGTGGCTCATAATAACAATGTTGTTTATATTGTCCTGCAAATGGTTGATTATACCATGAAGGTGGGCACGAACCGTACGGATTAAAATACCAAAGAGCATACTTAGAAGGATGTTGCCTCCAATACTTTACTACTTGTCGTGCCAATCTTCTCTCTATATCTCTAGCTGGACTATAAAATAAACTACCTTTTTGTACTGCTTCGAAAGAGTAATTTCCACCTTGAACATGAAAAATTACATCCCGAATGGTTCTTAAATCCTTAAAATCTAAACAATCAACTACTGCTCGATTTACAATAACGTTCCCAACCATCAGCATCCCTAGTCGCCCTTCACCCACAGCCTCTGCTCGCATCATCCGTGCAATTAAATCAATGTCACTATCTCTATATTTTACTCTCGTCACTTTTCATCACCTCTACCAAGATTTGTATTAAAAACAGCCTGCAAAAATGTCAAGTAGTTACATTACATCTTTAAAGCTAAATCTCATTACGTAGTAATATCCAATATAATATATATCTGTGTAGTAACAGAGATTATTATTAGTAAACGGATAAAGGTTGACAGAAATTCACTGATTTCATCTTCAGTATAAGATTAAACTAAGTCCTCGGGGTTCTGTGCATACCATTCAGCAAAACCACTACTAGAACATAAGAAGAGGTTAATACGAGGTTTTTTGTTTTTTAACAGCTGTACTCCTTGTAAGTTTGGGTTTAAAAAGTAAAAAAAGAACCCCTTTATGCAACAATACATAAAGAAATTCTTCTTAATGATGTGACGTCCTATATCAATAATCCAATGACTGTTTTTTAACTTAATAAAAATGCTGTCATACCGGTAGCTGTTAAAACGACTACACCGAAGGAACGGCATTAGAATCCCCCAGCTAAAAATATTACAGTATTTTTAACACCGCCAAGTTTTATATAAAATAAAAAATTTATTAAATAAAATGTCAGTTTATCCACTAATTCCAAAGTAATACTTTTTTGAATCATCAATAAAAGCGCCCGATCGTATTAGATGGTCAGCCAGTCATTTGAACAGACCCCTGTCAAGTAGACAATGAAAATAATAAAAATGACTTAAGCGGCTTTCGTTCTATATTCGATAGGGTTAAGGCCATTAGTCGTTGTTGATATCGTTCATGATTATAAAATCGAATGTAATCATCGATCGCAAAGGATAGATCTTCAAACGTCTTAAACTTATGTAGATAATACTTCTCACATTTAAGCGTTCCCCAAAAAGATTCCATAGGCCCATTATCTATACGTGACATACTGTGTGTCATCCCTGCGGTATCTATCCTTCGTCTAAAAGCTTCCGAGGTGTATTGATACCCACGATCACTATGAATCAGGGAGAATCTCCATGCGAAAGAGTTAAAGCCTTATCAAAATAAAAATTGACAATCAGTGGATAGAAAACTATAATATATAATAATGTTAATATTTAATTATATCATATTTTTTATTGTTTGTCAACAAGAAGAATTTTTTGGAAGGATGGAATGCATATGTTTTTACCTCGTTTGTTGGGTTCGATCGATTCCTTTATGCTGGAAAAATATACAGACGAACTATTGAATATAAATCAAAAGACAAAAGAGTATGGTCTAGAACTAACTCGCGATGAAATTAAAGAGATGGTGACCGTCAGAGAACGGGTATTACAAAGCTATGGTCGTGTGGAATTAGGGGTTGAAGTGTTTAAAGAATTATCGGAGGTTTTTTGCACTTCTCCTTATATTGAGAATGAAAATTTTGCATTAACATTAAATGAACTACTAGAGGTATTTCATTATCTAAAAAATGAGACTGACGACATGATAGGGGATTCCCTGCTGATTAGTATTATCAAGAATTACTATGATGGTACTTGCAAAGGATCTATGGAATTTTTGAAAAGCAAACTTGAAGAGTTTGCGGAACAGTTCAGAAGGGATGTCAATTTTAGAATACATTTGCTTGAAAGGGATGAACATTAATGCAATCAGAAAAGCCCAATCATACTAAACCGTTAGTGTCACTTGAAAATGTTAAAAAAAGTCATTTATCACAAAACCAGTATACGATATCACTTTTGAATGATGCATTACAAATAGGTATGCTAACTGACAAAGAGGTATACAACATACAAAACCAATTAATGCTTATTCTGAAAGATTTGATTGGACGTTATACCCAAGGGGAAAGTTCCTCCGTGAGCTCTGATACCGCAGAAAGTATCTTTGCTTCTATTTTGTATGCCATAGATGCTTATACGTTTCAGTTTGATGATCCTAAAAAGGCAATTACGTATTTAAAAACGGTAAAAGTGAGAAGAGTTTATGAAAAAGGAGTAGGGCTGGTTCGGCAGTGTTTCAAGGAAACAGAACAACTTTACAAAGAAATCAACAATAATAAATTGGATGTGGCAGTAGAAGCCTATAACGTGTCCATCGAAGAATCCGTACCCGTGTTTCTAAGGAAATACGACATTATATTTGACGCTCATAATACTATGGCAAGCATTGATTATCCTTTAGCGGTCGATGATATGAGTATTCAGGGGGTTTTTTATCTAAAGCAATATTTAACACGTTTGAAAATGGAAACAGAATTATGCCATTTATTCAATCAAGAGGATCTTCAAAAAATTTTAATTAACTATGGAAAAATATGCAGGTTTGATTACCGTATAGAACTCTTCAATATATTTAGGTTAACATTCAATAATGCGGTTTTTTCTATTCTATCAGGAGGGAATGCTAATCAATTGATAATCTCCGCAAATCAATACAAGCAACTATATCTTCTGTTCACTGAAACGAATGATTCTCAGATTCATTCCATTATTCACAAAGCAATTGACCAATTAGATTATGACTTAAATATAAACGAACCTAAAATGAAAAATTATTTGAAACATTGTGGGGCTGATCTGATACAAACGATTATAAACGCTGTCAATCATGATAAATTACAAACGCTGATTATCATGGAAAAAGAATTGAAACCAAAATCCATTGTAACTACATTCAAAGCCTCTGATAGAATGAGTGATAATCACTTTCGATTATTAATTGAAAAAGTCATGGGTTATGACAAAATAACGGATAAAGTTGAAATAATTCGGAAAAATTTCCATTCCCTTTATGATTATATCGATATGCTGAATGCCGATTGTTTGTTGGCCATTGAATATGAAGCACTTTTTAGTACTTTTGGCGATATTGAACTGGCAATTTTAGCAAAAAAGGTGTTCTATGAGGAACTACGGAATGAAACAGTCGATTTATCATCCGCACTTGTAAAGGAAAAGGAGGTTGAAATGGAATGGCAGATGCAATTTATTAAATTTATAACAAACATGGACACTGAAAGAAAGATTACCATTGAGAAATATATTTATGATATCGATTATGAAGAATCAATTTTTACTAAACAGTCACAATAGTAAGTCATTGTTAATAATTACTTAACTAATATGCTCCCAAATACACTTTAGTTTTTAATTTTAGCTCCTCAGATGCCCCAAACTGTATCGATGTTCGTATATGTAGAGACTTTAATATCAGTATTAACATATACCTTTCGTCCTGTCGTCCTGTCTCCCAGTTGTCTTTTATGCTGTTCCAATAATCATAGTGTTTTTGGTATAAGAGACCTCCCCACTCCTATTACATCAACTTCTAAGTCTTTTTGTATTTTTTCGATTACATTCTGGACTAATTTTTTTACTTTCCTTGAAGTAGCTTTCTAGATACTATTTATATAAGTAGTATCAAAGACGCTAGGCTCCTTCAAACCTTTCCCCAATTTTACCGCTCATTATCATATCATTTAATGTATCAATTCGTAAATCATGACCATGAAAAATAGCAGCACCCTTATACTGAAGTATATCATCATTTTTAACTTGTATTTCGGGTATAAACTATCGTTTAGTAAATATTCTTGAAGTTTACCAATATGAACAGGTTCGAAGGCTCCTATATTTTTGTGACTATTTTCCATTAAAATACCTAAATGGCATTGGTTAGAACAACCATCAGGAACAAAAGGTCGTGAAAAACTTGCAAAGAACAAAGAGAAAAGCTGATCAACTGATCAGCTTTTCAAAGACTCTTTTTTAATAATGAACCTACTATTAAACCTGGTAGGATACTATACTTATCATCGGAAGTTAAAAAAGTCCTAAAAAATTTGGCGAAAGGATAGTTCCTAACGTAACAAAATAAGCTGTAATACGAATGTAAATAGAAGAATGGCTCCTTACTTCCACCTGCATCATTACAGGCATCCCATATGGAAAATAAATATACACATGGATAAAACATTAACCTTTCTGGGAGGGATTCCATCATAGAAATTAAAGTAACTGACAGTAATCTAAGTCACTTGTTTATTGAATACTCCCATAATTGATTAGATCTACATTAACATTGAAATCAACTGTTGTTTCAGGGAATTTCTTACGCCATTCTTTTGATGTTAATTGTCCGTCAGTTGTGTTACTCCTAAAAATATTACCAAGCCCAAGTGGATCTGAATTTGCCTCTTGCAAGTTAATTAGAAGTTCCTCATATTGACGTTTGATTTCCTTTTCCACTTCCTTTTCCAATATTTTTGATACCTTCTCACTTTCAATTTTAAATGACTCTGAAGTCTCGTACAAATTCACCTTCAGCTTCACATCTGTCTCGAAATGGAGTTGGTTTACATCCGTTATCTTTGTTTTACTTTTTCCATCGATAACCAATAAGTCAATATCAAAGTTTTCCTTTTCTTCTTGCGGATTATTAATATATTTTACAAGAGGATCTCTTGGTATGGTAAGGTGAAAGGGCTTATCCCTTATTCTTTTTTGAAACAGATTAACTAAAAATCCATCACTCAGCGGTAATTCACCTACGTATTTCCCGTCTTGTAATAGAGCCATACCTTTTAAAGCTGGTTTATCTCCAGTTAATCCAATTAAAGGCAGGAATGGATCCTTACCTGTATCTTCGTATGTATGCGTTAATTTGTGTAGCGAAGGATCCGGGATACTATCTTCCGTAATTTCCTTTTCAATTAATTCCTGAATATATTGACCAACATTAATACCGGTGACTTCTTGTTTCGTTAAAAGCACCTCTTTTGCAGTTTTTGTGCTAATGGCAGAATACATCATATCTGATGTACGGGCATCACGGACTAATGTGTTTAAATATGGTGTAATTCCATTCTCGGCTACTTCCTTACCATACAAGATCAAACGGATTTGTCCAGGTAAAAAGTTATAAATTGCCTTTGTTTCAGCATCTTGGCGAGCATCTCTAACTGTGCTTCCTGTCCCAGTAATTGTTTCAGTTAAATTTGATTGGTTATTGAATAGAAAAGCAATGATTGTTGAATCGATTTGCCCTTCACCATTCTTCGCTACATCTATGCCGTAAGAATTGATAATCGCATGTCTTTCTATCACCTTAGATTGCATACAACCAACTAGAAAAATAAATGATACAAGTAAGAGGAATAGCTTAATTTGATAAATGACGGCCATCTCCCTTCCGTTTCTTCCATCTTTTTTTTATTAACACAATTGGCAAAAGCAATAGTGGATAGACATATACCAACCAAAAACTAGTCTTGGCTATATTATCAATTACTTTTTGAATAAGAAAATGCTGATCAATAAAAACGCAAAAAATTAAAAGTAAAAATGCAACTGCGTATAAGGACGTTCTCTGCTTAATTTTGTATAGCCGTTTCATTCCATAAATAATCCCCCACATTAATAAGATCATATTGGGCAGTACAACCATCATCCATTCGGTTACAACAATATAATCAAATCGTTCAATAAACGGAAGAGATTGAATCTTAAACATATTTAACAACGCCCATTCCCTTCTCTCCAACTGATCTGGACTAAAAAATCCGATAGATACGACGGTTACTAAGAGTACAATGAGAGATGACCAGAAAATACCTATATAAACGGGCATGCTGGCCTTTTGCTTATTTTGAATAAATGGGTATACCAATAAAAGTAATTCAAAACCTATAAATGTATAAGATGTAATCTTGGCACCTTTTAATAACTCTGTAAAGGAAGTCTGGAATGCTGGCTGGAAATGAGTAAGGTCCATTAGATATGCAGGCTCAATCAGAAGGAAAAGAACCCAATGAGAAAGAAGAAAAAAAATGAAACAAACTCCCACGATAATCTTAAGTCCTCCCAGAATAGAATAAACAATTAAACTAATCAGTAATAAGCCCATCACAAAATTACTTATCCCCGGAGCAATGAAGACTTGTACAACCTCGATGTAGGTTACGAGTACCGATAACAATGTAATCGCAAAGTGGATAATATAGACAGTGCCTAAAAGTTTTCCTACCCACTTTCCAAAAATATCAATCTGAATTCCTAAGATATCTGCATTATCGTATTGTTTTAAAATAATCAACATAGCTAGTACAACAATAAGCATATAAAAAAAGGCAAAGATTATGGAAATCCATGCATCTTGGTGTGATTCCATAAAAATGAGTCTGGGGACTCCCATAATACCGACACCTAACTGAATGGAAGATATGATGAAAAATAGATAAAAAGCCCGAATGCGTAGATTTGGTTTTACTTTTACATTAATATCCATAGTTTCACCTACTCATCGATATCTTTCTTTTGAACTGCCTTTCTTTTTCTGTAACGAATTAAATCCTTTGGCTTATATGAAGCGAAACGCTTATTTTGATAAGCATTAGGTAAACGGAATAACGCCTTATTAAGATCTTCCCATCTGAATGGGTAAATAGGGGAGAGATACGGCCGCCCTAATGATTTTAGTTTTAATAAATGGATAATCAAGAAACATATCCCGAACATTATTCCGATCATACCTAGTACGCCAGCCAGTATAATCATTGGAAAACGAATAATACGTATAGAGGTACTCATAAGGTAGTTTGGTATCGTAAAGGAAGCTAGTGCGCTTAACGCAACAAGTATGATCAAAAAGTTACTTGTAATGCCTGCCTGAACAGCTGCAGTTCCGATAACAATCCCTCCAACGATACCGATTGTCTGTCCAATCTTCGTTGGTAACCTCGCTCCTGCTTCCCGTAACAATTCAATGATAAATTCCAGGAGCAAGGTTTCAATGATGGGGGGAAACGGTACAACAGACCTGGACTCACCAATTGTAATTAGTTCTTGTGTCGGAATGAGCTCATAGTGAAAAGTAGTTGCAGCAACATAGGCAGGTGTCAATAATATTGAAATGATAATAGCAATAAAGCGAAGATACCTTAAAAATGAACCAGCATTCCAACGCATATACAAATCTTCTGTTGACTCAAAAAAACTAAAAAAAGAAGTAGGAGCTAGAATTGCAGTCGGACTGTTTTCAACCATGACACCGATCTTTCCCTTGTCTATGGCGTAAGTGAATCGGTCCGGGAGTTCCGTTCCATAAAACTGTGGAAAAATGGTCGTTGAAGAATCCTCGATATATTGCATTAAAACAGAGCTGTCTTCAATTTGATCAACCTCTAATTCTTGTAATCTTTGGCGCATTGTATTGACATCCGTATCATTTGCAATAGAATTTACATAAATCAAGCGCACTTCACGCGGGAATCTTTTACCAATTATTAGCTTTTCTAATACGAGGTCCGTGGAACGGATGCTCCAGCGAACGATATTCATATTTGTTACGATAGATTCCGTAAAGGCCACTTTCGGACCTAAAACGAGTGATTCGGTCTCTGCTTGTGCTAAATTTCTTTTTTCTTTTTTCGCTAAAAGGTAAGAAACAGCTGAATCTTCGCCTTCTACATAAATAAATACTTCTCCTATTAATATTTTTTGAAGAATTTCTTCTAATCTTTCCTTCTTGTCGCTATTACCTAATGGAATTTCATTTCGTATAGATTTATTTGACCATTTTTCACTACTATTTAACAAAGGCCTTAGTAAATAATTTTCTACCATTTCAGCTTCCACCATGTAGCCAATATAGAAAACTGCTATTCTCCTTTTTGGCTGTTCATAGATGGAAAACGTTAAATCTGGATTATTTTCAAATTTATTCTGCATCAGTTGCTGCAGTTCCTCGATTTTTATTGGGAACAGACTACTAGATTTTGGGTTTTTCCTCATATATACCACCTACGAATGTATTTTTGCACTTTCTTTTTATAAAAATAGAATGGTTTAGAATTTAATGATTAATATGCTTGAAAATCATTTTGCCCAAGTAGTAGGTGGAATATACAAAAAATTATGTAAATCGATTGTAACAGAAGTAAGTGGGAATTATATGTTAACTTCTGATCTTAATAGAGATTACCATCCATTTAAGTTACTATCCTGGAGCTTTATAAAAAATGATATTAAACAACACAGTATCTTAAATCTAGCTAATTCCTTGTAATTATCTTGTAATGCGTTATATACTTGATCTCCTTTTTATAATAATAAGACACCTTGTTACATGTCTTTACTGAATTACTCCAAATATTAGCTACTATTTCCAAAGATAATAGAGATCCGCCAATAATTACAACTATTGCTAAAACCCTTTTTAGTATTAGATTAATAACAATGAAGAATACAATTCCTAAAACAGATGGATCTGTTAGGCAAATAATGGTAGAGGAAGCAGTTATAAAATGTTAAAAGAAGTAGTTTTAACAAGCATAAAATGCAATATCGAACTCTCATTGAAGGTTTTCACGACAACGATTTTGTTTTTGCTTGCCCCAATGGTTTTATTCGTGGGGTGCAGAAATTAATATATACGAAAGGAATGATCAAATGGAATTAAAATGTGGTAGCTGCGGCAATTCGTTCAATAAATTCTGTCTAGACAGAATTTATTCCATAATCCATTAATCATGCAGTCTTAGTTTTAACTATAAAGAAGCTGGTACATATCAAGAAATCATTAATAAGTATGATTTCTTTAAAAATCTGAGATAAAATTTTATCTCTTATTAGACTAACGGGCCATATTGCAGAAGAATCAAATTAGAGGTAAAGCTGAATTTGGCTATTAAAGTGGATGGAAAACACGATATGGGAGTAAAGATAAGTCCCCCAAGTTTAAAGGAAGTTATCTAATTCAAGGGGACTTTCCGTTTTTATTTAATTTTTCTGGAGAGGAACCTGTATTCAATGCCAATAATAAAGTCATCCCAATAATACAAGCTATACCCCCATTGAAAAAATCCAAAAGGCTCGTTTAACCAAAAGACCGTTGTTAAAACAGCAGATAGAGGTTCTAAGTTACCTAACAGGCTTGTTTCTTTAGGTGAAAGGCTTTGTAAACTTTCAATATAGAACCAAAAGGCAATCATCGTACCGAAAATGATTACAAACACAAGGTAAGAATAGATTAGCCAAAAAAGACTCTCCTCCATCTAGCTCACCCTATCTAGGTGGAGGGCAATCTTTTTCATGTTTTGACAGGCAGCCGTCATCAGCGCCTGTTCTTTGACTTTCTCTTTTCCACGCAAGCGACAATAACGCAGCCCATGCAGTTCTTTTGAATCTGCGAAGCTACGCTCAACTTTTTCTTTTCTCATGCGATAAATCCACTTCCCTTCATTGGAAAGTCGGTTCAGACGAACCTGCTCTTTATCCCCCCATACATGGCGTGTAATGGTTTTCTGGTGCTTTTGATTCTGCGGCACTGCCCAAGAAGAGGACAGGTCACACTGCTTGGCATCTGATTTATAATGACGATATCCATCACGGTCCGTTGTGCCATACCTTAGCTCTTCACCTTGAGGACAAACATAGACATCGCGTTTTTTATCATAGTTGTAGTAATAACATATAAGTTTAAAACTTTTCGTTTATTCTAGAATCGGGATAATATTTTACTGGAATCGCTGTCTAAAAAAGGATTGCCTTGATGGCAATCCTTTTAAATGCAAATAATATTCAATTCTTTACACTAACTATTAAACTTTTTATAACTATTGAACAGTGATAAAAATTGTTCGAAGTTAATGTTCTTTAAATCCTTTATTTTTGCATATTTTAATGCTTGATTAAACTGGTTTTTGGTAAAGAGTTTTCTGTATTCTTTGTTGACCCATAGCCTTACAAAATAGTTATATTTTTTTCTATCCTTTGATGATATTTTTGATGGATGCCTTTTTAATACGATTAACGAACTATTGATATTAGGCTTAGGATGAAAGTATTCTCTAGGAATCATACTTAATATAGAGATATCAACTTTTGTCATCAAAAGCAATGCCAATGAACGATTTGTATTTAATAGCCTTTTAGCGAATCCATCCTCGACTATTAAGTAACTAACTGTAGCTTCACTTTCAAAGACAATTTTTCGTACTATATCCGTACTTATATAATAAGGTATATTACCATATATTTTATATGCCTTGTTATTTGGGAACTTAAACTGTAATATATCCTTATTTATAACTTGAAAATTATCGTAATTCGCAAGTTTGTTTTTTGTTTGAATACATAATTTAGAATCTATCTCAATAGCTGTTACATAATTACATTTTTGAATCAATTCTAGTGTGAAATGGCCTTTACCTGACCCAATTTCAAAGATATTATCATTTGCATTTAATTCTATATTACTCATTATTTTATTTATATGATGTTTAGAAGTAATGAAATTTTGACTGTATTTTATATTTTTCTTGTTCATTATAACCCACTCCTATGTGGTTATAATGAATTTTCTAGAATTTTCTATATTAACAATTCATTATAACCAATTATTTTTCGTTTGGTTGATAATGAACTGTATTTATTACAAAAATGCTAAAAATACCCACGTGCTAATTCTCCTTCCGTTATTAATCGTTAAAACTTAGACAAAAGGGGGAGTCAATTACAAATATTGAATAATTGCCCATTAAAATTCCTCCTAGCAAATAATATTTATTATAGCACACATTGTTAATATTACAGTTAACATTTTTCGACGAACGGGCGCGATTGTTGAATTCAAAGGTTTGATAAAAACTAAATCACTGCATATAATAAGAACGAATGTTCTTTGAGGTGATTCAATGAATGAAGAATTGAAACAACTTGCACAAGATTTCATCATTCTTCCTTTTGCAGTGAAGATATTTGAACAGGATAAAATATTTTTAAGAAGTCTAAACAAAGTATTGTTTATCAAAGCATGATTGATGCTGTCATAGAAAGAATACAAAACGATTATACAGCTGTAAAACAAAAGCTGTACACTCGATTCACATAGATATAAAGCGAAACGGAAACACTTTATCGCTGGAATAGCAAAGGAAATAGTGGTCTGATTGAATATTCTTCTGAGGATTTAAAGGAAATGACTAGTCGAACGATGAATCGGTATTTGAAAGATATAGATTTTGAGGTTAAACATTATTAAATAGGCAAATGCTGTTACCGTTTAATCATTGTTACGTAGTATGTATTACGATTGTACTTCCATATTACTTGCCCCTCTTAAGTTAAGTTTACAAAAGATGTCAATACTGTTTTTAGGTTCGCATCCGAACCATGCATAATAAGCCCCTCCTCTCGCTAAAGATAAGGGGCTTAATTTTATTACAATTGCTTAAGCATATAAAATTGTGGTTAGCCTAGCCATTGTTTAGTGTTGCACACACTAGAACCCCCCCTCATATATGAGGGGTTAATTTGTATATATAGCTTTCTTCCGAACTGGTCCTGCTGAGTTTAAAGCTTCTTCTAGGATAAGGATATAATAAGAGAATTTCTTAGAACTTAAAACAATTTCAGTTAATGTATGCGTCTTGATGAATCCTGTGTATCAGAAAATCTATAAAAGTCAAGCCTTGAAAAAGAACATGCGTTCCCTTATATTTGTTTCTAGAAAGCTTATAAATGAATTAAATTCTTTTGAAAGTAGGTAGGTATACAGTGAAGATTGACACACCCAAAATCCCTGAAGATGTAACGGAGAGAAGATTCACAGATATTTTTTACGAAGAAGATCCGGAATTTGAAATGTGTATGGTTACCGATTCAGAATTTGCCGACGAAACACTTGAGCGAGTCCGACTATATAAAACAGTGATTAGGAATTGTAATTTCACAAATACGGATTTTAACCGAATTGATCTTACCGACGTACGCTTTGAGAATTGTGATTTATCCAATGCTAATTTGGGTAATGCATCGATGAATCGAGTTGAATTTCTTAATTGTAAGTTGCTAGGCAGCAACTTAACAGAGTCTTATATCGGTAATACAACATTTGAGGGATCGATTCTTAATATGGTTATGTTCGGTAACTCAAAACTTGAAAAGGTGATTTTTGATGATGCAGCTTTAGAAAGTGCTGACCTTTTTGACTGTAAGCTTAAAAAAGTAGAATTTCTTTCATGCAATCTTAATGGCGCGAGCTTTGAAGAGACACCATTAAAAGGAATTGATATAAGCTCATCCAATTTTGATTCTTTAACTGTTTCAATAGAGAACTTAAAAGGATGTATAGTATCAACGTCTCAAGCGATACAATTTGCTTCATTATTAGGTCTAAAAATTCGATAGTATTGATACCTATTCTCTTTAACTTCGTGTTTTGATTTTAAGTGGCTTAAAATGACTTATAAAGGCCTTATGCTGTAACCGGTAAAACAGCGTTAAAATACTATCTTATCAACAATGTAGTGAAATTATAATAATTGAATAAATTAAATGAAAGGTTGAAACAGATGGCAACTTATCAAGTCATTGATTTAGAAAGTTTTCCAAGGAAAAACTATTATGATTATTTTATGGCGACAGACACAACGTTTGAAATGACAGTAAAAATTGATGTTACCTCAAGCAGTTAAAAAATGCAAGACGAATCTATAAGTTTTTATGCTTACTCTATATTTAATTTGACTAGATCGGTTAACAAGATTCCGAATTTGAGGTATGCCCACATAGATAAGCAATTAGTAGAATGGCAAGAATTAGTACCAACGTTTACGAACTTTAATCAAGAAACAGAATTATTTTATAGTCTATGGTTGGAAGGATTAACAGATTATAAATCAGTTGACCGTGAGTACAAAAAGCTTATAAAAGAGTATGCAAACAAAACAGGTATCGCACCAATGGGAGTTGTTCCACCCAACGTGGTGAATATTTCATCAATCCCTTGGATGCATTTTGAACATTTTTCATCTCAATCAGGAGCTAACAAAAATAAT
Source organism: Virgibacillus salexigens (assembly GCF_014905415.1). Lineage (GTDB taxonomy): Bacteria > Bacillota > Bacilli > Bacillales > Amphibacillaceae > Virgibacillus > Virgibacillus salexigens. Next base: position 752 of record NZ_BNEO01000011.1, on the reverse strand, counting down.
TTAACACCATTGATTACCAGTGGAAAGTACGAAAAAGTTGGTTCACAGTTGCAGATGCCAGTGAATATTAAGATTCATCATGCAACAGTAGATGCCTATCATGTGACGTTATTTTTTAAAATACTGCAACGGTTTGTTTTTTCAGTGTTAATTTCTTCTTACTGGTGGCATATCACCACCTCCTATGTATTCTTGCACAATAAAGAGACACCTCATTGAGATGTCTTTGTTCGCATTATTGTTTCAATAAATGTATTTCTGAATCGTATACTCCTCGAATTAAATAGTTTCCACTAAAACTAAAACCACTTTCCAAATCATCATGCTCATGGAACACTATATTCGTTATTACTTCTCTGTTTCTAAGTATACGTTTAAAAGCTTTCTCTACTTCACTATCAAAGTCGGTAATTAATAACCCTTTCGCTATACCATTGCTTGGCTTTCCCAATATCACTTACACCAAGACAAACAGTGTCAACTCTTTCAAACAAACCCATTTATTACACCCTCCCAATAAATTCTGCTATTTACTTCGACAAAAATCCACCATTACCTTGTATTCCACATAATGGCCCTATTGTCCAACATTGATGATAATTCTTATTCAGGAAATGCGCCCGATTGCTTAAATACCAGATATTTGAATTATTTTATCAGCAATCATTTCTGGTGAATTACCATTTGTATAAATAATCTGTTTAGCCAATAACTTATTGGATTTGTGTTTAACAAAATGCTCGTTAAGTTTA
>NZ_BNEO01000010.1 GCF_014905415.1 Virgibacillus salexigens | reverse complement strand
AGCTACTGTACTTTTGCCAGCACAAATTGGTCCGATTAATATTATAGTTTTAGATGCCATAATATCCCTCTTTTTCACCATTTTAGATCAACAATTCCTAAATTATCCTTAAAAATCTTTTTCCACAATCTGGCCCTATTCTTGAATAGGAGTAAGGGTTACAAGTTTATATGTTATTACTTCTCCAGATTTTTCAGCGCATAATCACATCCCATTCTTTTGCAGATAGCCCCTCCTTAATTATAATTTCCGACATTCCTGCATTCGTATGTTTATTATCGTAATAATCCTCATACATAATAACACCTCCTTATAACTACTATCGAAAGAAGTTATAAGAAGGTGGCATTTTTAAATAAGCAAAATTTTAAGTGTTTTTTGATGAATAATACCTATGATATCTATAATTCAAATGTCCTTAAAGTTCCCAAATTTACTTCATTTCGGTTAGAGATAAAAGAGAATGGCTTTAATCCACGAGGAACTTCTTGTTGAAGACCCGGGAGACGCCTCTATAGAATCAGGCACTGAAGTTACCTTGAATGCAGAACATATGAAAGGGATGAATGGTGCCAAAGCCGTCATTGATTCAGCAGAAGATACCACCGTATATATGATTAACTTCACTCCAACTACAGACGGGGAGGAAGTCGTTAACCATAAATGGGTTGTGGAAAGTGAACTTGAACCTACTGAATAATTATGAGATGAAATGGATAACCAAGACTAAAAGAGCTTATTCTGTACAGGATAAGCTCTTTTTGACTTTCATCGATAAAAATATGGCTTGCATATACATCTTTATGGCAATCTACTCCATTCATCAATTTTAAAACTGGACAACCTTTTACCTGTAGCTTTAAAGTTTGAATAAGAACACCTGCCAAAAATAAAAAGAACTTTTTATAAAAAAGTTTTATCATTTTCAGTAATCCTTATTTAACCTAAGCACCAGATAGTTAAAGTATATTTATTCACATTTATCCTGCACAACAAGATAACTTCGAAACATCTTTATCAAATGTAAGAGCAGTTAATCTTAATCCTTCCGCCATTGTTAAATATGGTGCAAGGCTATCTTTTAAATCCTCTACGGTTAAGCCAAACTTGACTGCTAATGTCGCTGCATAAATCACATCACCTGCATTTTCAGATACAATATGAACTCCGAGAACTTTTAATGTTTTAGTATCAGCAACAATCTTAAATACACCTGTCGTTTCATGGTTTACTAATGCTCTTGGAACGGAATCTAAAGATAATACAGATGTTTTTACTTCATAGCCCTGTTCTTTTGCTTCTTCTTCTGTTAAACCAACTGTTGCAATTGATGGATTTATAAACGTGACAGCAGGAACAACGGATAAATCTAATTTTTTATTTAACCCACCAATCGCATTATCAGCAACAACTCCACCTTCATATGCAGCTACATATACGAATTGAGGTCCTAATGTAACATCGCCTGCAGCATAAATCATCTCATTACTTGTTCTAGCATATTCATTTATCAGGACTTCGTTTCGTTTTCCGACTTCAATCCCTGCTGCACTTAAATTTAAAGAATCCGTATTTGGTTTTCTTCCTGCTGCAACAAGTAAATGTTCTGATTCCACGACTTTATTCTTACCATCTACCGTTATATTAACCTTTTTTATCTCTCCAACTTGTTCTACACGCTCATAAGTTACCTCTTTAATAAGGTTCATACCCTGTTCGATTAAGGCTCTTTCTACAGCTTCTGAAATTTCTGTGTCATACCCTTTTAAAAGGCGATCACTTCTTTGTATAAGCGTGACTTCTGAACCTAAATTATGAAATAGCTGTCCAAGTTCCAATCCGATATAGCCTGTACCAATAATAGTTAACCGTTTAGGCGCCTTTTTTAATTCGAGTAGTGTTGTACTTGTTAGATAATCCACTTCTTCAAGTCCAGAGATCGTTGGGATCGATGGCGAAGCACCTGTTGCAATTAAAAAGCGTCTTGCAGAAAGTTTCTCCCCATTTACTTCAACTGTATTTTCATCAACAAACTTAGTTTCACCCTTTATTAAATCAATGCCATATTCATCAATTAAATCTATATATTTTTGTTTTCGTAGATCGCTTACTAATTCATCCTTTTGATTCACCAAAGAGGCTAAATCGACTTCCCCAGCAGCTGTTTGTAAACCTGTAAACGGATTTGCTTTTGAGAAATGATTGATTTCCCCTGCTCTTAGAAGTGTTTTTGATGGAACACAGCCAATATTTACACAAGTACCTCCTACTGTTCCACGTTCAATTATTCCCACTCTTGCACCATGTTCAATTGATTTAATAGCAGCAGAAAAAGCTGCCCCTCCTGAACCAATTATGAGTAAATCATAATCATCTTTGTTGTCTAACTCGACATTTTTTAAGTCCTGTAGTGAAATTTCTTCTATTTCTTCTGGTTGATAATTCGCTTGCTGAATTTCCTGTCTTATATTTTCAGCATTAACATCGTCTGGTAATTCAAATACCGATTCACCAAATTGGAAACTGGATTCGATATTTTTAGCACCTATGCTAGTTAATGCAGCATCAATATGTTGTTCACATCCTGTACAGGTCATTCCATTGATTTTAACACGATATTTTTTCACTATTTTTCCTCCTTAATCTATATAATTTCTACAGTATCTTCAATCAAATATTAACGATTCAATAATAGGACATTGATTTATTGCTTTTTGATCTGGACATCGACTTTTTAAATCCTTTAACATTGACTCAGTACGCTTTAAGTCTGCAATTTTTTCTTGAATTTCTATTTCTTTTTTTGATACAAATTCAAATATATTTTTGCAACGAACTTCATCATTATCAACAACACCAAGTAATTTATAGATTTCACTCAATGAAAATCCCAGGTCTTGCAGTCTTTTGATAAATTTTACACGCTTAACATCATCATCTGAATATATCCTATAACCTGCATTGGTTCGGAAAGGTTCTTTTAATAATGCTTTTTGTTCGTAATATCTAATCGTCTCTTTATTTACACCACATTTTTCTGCAAATACACTAATTCGGTAACTCAAAGGATTCACCTCTATAATCATAATAAACCGTGTACCTTAGTACGCAGTCAAGTATAATATTAAATTTATCTTCTTCAAGTATTTTGCCCCAATAAATTAAGTGAACCTCTTCATAATCTTTCATTATCATTTCAATTATTTGTATAAATCCAGTTTATACTGAACTGCTTAATTAAGTTTTCGCAACTATTTTATAAACGTCGCAACTTTATTTTAAATCCACATTGCCCCGATTCTAGATTTTTTATTTAACATGAATAATTACTTTATTTGTTAAGATACTACTATTGTAAATTATAAAAGGGTGGTGAGCCGTGATGGGAGTACTTTCTAGTTCCCCAACACATATGGATCAATGTATCGAAGAATGCTTAAAATGTGCTCGTGCTTGTGAAGAGTGTGCTACAGCATGTTTACAGGAACCAGATGTGCAAGCACGTATTATGTGTATCCAACATTTAAATGATTGTTCAGACATGTGTTTTCAAGCTTCAGCATACATGGCAAGAAATAGTCTAAGCGCAGCAGAATTCTGCAAACTCTGTGCTACTCATTGTGAAGCGTGTGCAACAGAATGCGAAAAATTCAAAGATCCCCATTGTCAGGAATGTGCAGCTATTTGTCGTTCTTGTGCGAATGCATGCAGACAGATGGCTTCTTAAGAATCAAGCTCTGGCCAGTGGTCAGAGCTTTTTACAAATAAAGTCATACAAGATAAAATTTTCATGTGAACATACATAATTCGGATCATGCCAAAATATAAATTTAGTTCCACTAACTCGCCAAATCGCTTTTTCTCTTATCTTAAAACAAGTTAGTGCATTTTCAATTGAGTATAGTATTATATCTAAAATTTTGTGCAAATCTTTACAAGGGGGACAGAGAGAAGCACAACGGAAAGTCTATCTGACGGCTGATTGAAGCATATCAACAGGCAAGAGGCTAAAATTTGAATAGTGACTTTATATTATTCCTGAGAACTTTTCTCCATATTTTAATTTGAAAACCCTACATTTCCATTTCTTGTGCCCGTTCTTTAACATCCTTTTTCTCTTTTTTAAAACTCCATTCCTTCATATCAAAATCATTTAGTTCTTTATCCGTTAATTCTCTATTGTAAGCCACTATTCCATGTTTACCTTCATCATCATCAAATTCAACAAACCCTTTCGGCTGACATCCCAATGAAACTGGACGCTGACGCATTTCATACCAATACAAGCCGTCATCATAATTGTTTTGTACCTGCACTGGTTGCTTTCCTTTCATTAACTCATCAATTTCCTTTTTTTCTGTTTGAATAAGACGATCATGGTACGCATCATCTAAAACTTTTTGTTGCTCTTGCGTCATTTCTCCCACTTTCCGAATATGGTGATAAGGATGGACATATGCCCCGTCACCAATATCCAATTTGTCTGGTGTACTCAAGACACTTGGTTTTTTTGAATGTTCATTTGCCGGAAGAACCACATGGTATCTTGTTTTGCGATAGCCTGTTTCCTGCTGATACTTTTCTTCTAATGCTTCCATCTTTTCATTACCTTCTGCAAAATGATACATCATGTTATCCTTTAACTCCGGTGCTTCCGACCACTGTATCAATAACTGCGGTTCATTAATTTCTTTATTGATGACAGCATATTTACCTGAAAATGCTTCATTAAACCGTTTCAAATAATCTTCGTTTGTCAGGTTCTCAGATGCCAGTATTTTTTGAGGCACATCATCATCTATATTGTCTTTTGCAAATGACTTCATCTCATGTATGGAGATTTCCTTTATATCAATAACCTTATTCATACCGTATTGTAATAACATCATGTGCTTTTCTTTATTTTGTTCTTTATCACGTTCTTTAACCAAATCCGGTTCCATCTCATCTATAAATTCAACCGCCGTTTCACGGACATCTTCCAACAGCTTAGTTTTATCCTTCATCTCTTTACCCTGTGTCCAATTAGCCATATAACGAAGGGAGTAATCGCTAGTATCAATATCAAAATAAGATGCTACCGCATAAGCCGTCATTTCTGCCTGAAATTCCTTTTCCTCTGCTGACATAGCTTGATAATCTACGTTCTTCGGATTATGCAGTTTAGCATGTGACAACTCATGCAATAATGTTTTGACATTTTGCAGTTCACCATTCCGGGGATTCAAACCGATATGACCATTATTTTTGTCATGGACGCTATGATAAAATGCCCCTTTTGCTGTTCCCAGTTCATCAAATGGCTCACCAATTGTGACATTCAGCTTGTTACCTATTTTATGCATACTTTCCAGCATCGTTTGATAGTTGGCTATATCGCCTTCCATCCACTTATTCGGGAATATTTCCGGTAAATCACTTGCTTTGGCATCCGTCTGGCTTATATCAAAGACATTGCCAGCAGAAAAATACAATCGGCTTTTGCGTTGTTCCAGTGCCCCTTTACCAATCTGTTCCTTCTCCTGTTCCGTTGCATATTTCATGTTTTTCCACTTGCCCTCAGTCGTTTTAAATTTTGGTGCGGTTTTGTTTGGCACCAATACCCTAAGTGCTTTTTCACCTTTCTGGACTTGAAATCCTTTTTCTTTCCAAAAGTTATAACTGCCGACAACCTGTGCACCTTCAAATTGGTTACGAATCAACGCTGCATTCTTGGGAGAATACTGATAAAACTTAATCATAAACGACATTAATTCATTCATTTGCTCCAGCGACTCAAAATAATGATCAATGGAGTCATTCATTTTCGTTGTTAGTTCTTTGACTTCTTCCTTTTTTTGCTCCAATGTCTTCCGTTTTGCCACACTAAATCACCCTTTGTAAATAGATTTTGAATAAAAAAGGACTCCCTGAACGGAAGTCCTCTTGAAATAGCAACGGCTTATTTGGTTGGTTCACCATCTAAGATGACAGTTTTGGTTTCCAAGTCTAACGGAATCAAAGCGTCCTCATCTGCTTGAATAATGGTTTGAATCGCATCCAATGTTACAGTATCAACGCCCACTTCTGTTTCACCTTCTTTCACAATGAACACGATACTTGAATCTTTAACTTCTTTTACATAACCAATATCAACGGACTGAAACTCGCCATTTACATACAAATCCATACGGTCATCCTTTCTGAAATTGAAATATTAATTTTTGTTCTGTGTCATCATAACGCAAATACGCATCAAAGATATTCCCTTTTTTACTTTTAAATCCTTTTATGAGATTGGTCTTGTCCCCTTGCAGTAATTTTTGAGTGTTTGACTTACTAATTGTCTTTCCCAGGAAATTTTTAGGCAGTGTAAAAGTGCATCCATCCTTATATCTGGTACAGCCATAAAACTTGCCTTTATCCTCAATCCTTCCACCCTTTTCACCGCATACCAAGCATTTCCCAATTTCTATTGCCTCTTTCGCCTCCTGAAATTGTGGCTCAAGGGTTTTCATTTTTTCTGGTGCACGGTCGATTAATGATTCCAGCATTTCCTTTATTTTGACAATAAATTGTTCCTGTGAACCTTTCTGTTGTCCGATCTTGTGCAGGTACGTTTCCCACTTTGCGGTCATTTCTGGACTGGCTAAAATCGTACCTTCAACTGCCTGGCATAAAATTTCTCCTTTCTTGGTAACGGATACCTTATTCTTTCTAATTTCTATATATTGCTGCTTTTTCAATGTATCAATAATACTTGCTCTTGTGGCTTCAGTTCCGATGCCTTCATTTTGTTTTAGCGTCTGCTGCAATGCCTCATCATTGATTTCTTTTCCAGCATGTTTCATGACGTTAATTAATTGTCCTTGCGTATATGCCCTAGATGGTTTTGTTTTTCCCTCAGAAATATCAATGTCAACGTTACAAGATTCCCCTTCTTTCATGGATGGAAGAATCGTATTATCTTGCTCAGCTTCATTCTTTGTATCAGATGCTTTTTCCGCAAATAAAGCTTTCCAACCTTTTGCCTGCTTAACTTTGCCGGTTCTTTCAAAACACAAGCCTTTCACATCAACCTCGACCTTTGTTTCTTCATATTCATAATCTCCAGCGAACATCGCAAGTGTCCTTGCCACAACTTCCTGATAAATGTCCCATTCTTTATCTGTCAGATCCTGCTTATTCGGTACCTGTTTTGTTGGAATGATGGCATAGTGCTCCTGTACTTTGGTACCATCCACATAACTTTTTCGTGCTTCAGGATAGACGATATCCACGGTTACGTTTAAACAGGATTGATAGTTTGATAGATGGCTTTTTAAGTAACCAAACTCACTATCTGTAATATAATGACTATCCGTCCTTGGATAAGATAATAACTTTTTCTCATACAATGATTGTGCAATCTTTAGCACGTCTGACGGACTGTATTTCCAGTTTTTATTGGCTGTTGCTTGTAGTGTTGATAAAGAATGCAGTCTCGGCGCTTTCGTTTTCTTCTGTTCTTTTGTAACCTGTTGTATGGTTCCTTGATTTTCGCCAGATGATAGACTATGAGAATCCAAGATGTTTATGGCATCATCTTTCGTTTGATAACGTGTTTTCACTTTGGCATCAAATGAACCGTTCTTAACGCATACATTACTAATCAATTCGAAAAAAGGTTTGGAGACAAAGTTCTCGATTTCCCGCTGTCGCTTATATAATAGATAAAGTGTGGCGGTTTGAACTCTGCCAACACTAAAAGCCCCTTTCATGCCATTCTGTTGCAGGAGCAATGTATATAGGCGAGACGCATTCATGCCGACCAGCCAATCACTCAATTGTCGTGTTTGAGCTTCTTTATACAATGAAATATAATTGTTTCCATCTTTAAGTTGCTTAAATCCGTTTTGGATCTCATCCACTTCCAATGAGTTTATCCATAACCGCTTGGTTGGTTTATTGACAGCTCCGGCCATTTTTATAATGCTTCTGGCGATGTTTTCCCCTTCACGATCAGAATCAGTTGCGACAATGATTTCATCCGTTTCCTTCAATAATTGCTTCACAACGTTAAACTGTTTCTGCTTATCCTTACTCACTTGAAACTGAAATGTTTCCGGGAATATTGGTAAACTTTCTAAATTCCACTGCTTCCAAGAATCACTATAGGATTCTGGTGAAACCAGCTCCACTAAATGACCAAAGCCCCAGGTGATATATGTTTTCCCTTGAAAGAATCGATTATCGTTCACTTCCATATACCCATCTTTTTTACTGACATATTGAAAAGCTTCTGCATAGTCCTTAGCTTGACTTGGTTTCTCGGCTAATACCGTAACTGTCAATTCAATTCTCCCCTTTTTCGTGCAAATTGTTTTGGTTGTTGCGTTGGATTAATCGTTACAATAAACCTTTCTAATTCATACCGGTTTAATAATTTGACGCCGCATGCTTTGGCTAGTGTTTTAGCCTGCTTAGTGAAAAAGGAATTCGTAATCACCCACGCTTCATCTGCCTTATAAAAAAACATGGCTGCCAATACTTCACGTACGGCATCCATGCTGACATTGTGTTTATAACCATATCGTTTTGCCTGTATCACGATTTTATTTCTACCTTTAAGTACCACATCTGCCCCGTAGTCACCTGATTTTTGCGTAACAATTGGCCGATACCCCAGTTCCTTAAACAATACTTTTAGGTACTCTTTAAACTGATATCCCTGCATGCGGTCAATATCTTTTATGCCTGACTTTTTCATCAGGTTAAACCGTTTTTTCTTTTTGATATATTTAATAAGCTTCGGAAAAACAAACAGAACAATCAACATAAAACTAAATAAGAATAATAGATTATCCACTCACGCCACCACCTTTTTGTTTATTCATATCCATCCATTATACGGTCAAATTCTTGTAGGTTCCGGTCTTTTTGATAGTCTTGAAACGTTCGACGCATGGCTTTACTTAACTTCATCATGGAAGCATTAAACGAATAAGCAGTCTGATTTCGATAAGAAAATGACTGCTGAGGTGTCAATGATTGCCACCTATTCAATTGTTTTGGCTGAAACGGTAAATCGTTTTGCATTTTCGCATAATCACGCATCTCAGACAGAACCGCATTCCCCATTCGCTTTTTCAAATCATCCAGTTTCGTTTGTTTATACTTTTCATAATCACTCCCTTCGCCATACATCTCTTTCATCACGTTTACTTCTTCATCCAATTGCCGGTGCAACTGTTCCATGTTATCTCCATGAAATTGCTGCAAATAAATATTTGTGATTTCATCAATATACGGTTTTGCATCATTAATCGATTGGTAACCATATTTCCATTGTCTTTTATCCGATGGAAGATGTTCCATTCCCTCCAAAAACAATTCTTTTGTTTTACGGTAGGAGTACAACGAAACACCATTCTCTTTTTTATGATGGACCGTACCACGGACAAGCCCATCAATTTTATTACGTTCATGGGTTCTATCCAGTATCATGTTGGCCACTTTGGATTTCATTTTATCCAGTGTCTTTGGTTTACGTTTTGCACGATATTCTTCCTGCCATGTTTGCGTTTCCTTATCGAAAACGTTCATTTTCTCACGTGTTGGATAAGGTTCTGTTGAAGCAATATGGACATGAATGTTGTCGGTATTATAGTGCAAAGATGCTGTCCATACAGCCGATTTTTCCATGCCTTCTGACTTCAACACGGTATCCATTGTTTCACGAACAACCTTGCGCATGCTTGCTTCATCGACAGCATGTGTTGTTGGATGATAAAGACCTTGTTTCGCCAACCATTCATTATCAAAACTAATGACATCCTGCCACATGGGTGATTCATTTTGTTGTGCTTTTTGGAATTGTTCCTTCAATGTTTTCTTGTCATTTGGATTCAACTGATCTTTATCTTTGGTGAATAGTTCACCTTGTTTTGCTTCATCATCCATATAGTCCATGAAGTTATGAAAGACAAAAAAATCATCCGTTTCTTTGGATGACTGGTTCACATGAATATGACGTTTGGCATCTTCACGATCAATATAATTGATATAATCGTTAAATGTATTGGACCCAGGTGTGACAAATTTGCTTCGTAACACAACCGCAGGACTACTCATGCATTAAGCCTCGCTTTCCTGTTGCTTTTGTGCCTTTCGCTTTTCATAATCGAGTTTCTTTTGACGATGTTTATGGATACGTTTTTGAATTAAGTCTTCTGCTTGCTGCATTCCATTTGTCTTATATTTTTCAGTGGTAATCAAATCCTTGAATTCATTGATCAAGTAATAATGGTTCATAAACTCCAGAAGAATTTTTGTATCACGGTCAACCACATTGCCGGTGACTTGAATACGATGTAATTTGTCTTGTATGGCAGCAAGCTTTTCATCCATTAAATCCGAGATTATGTTTTTGAACACAACATATTTTTCATCACGGTGTGCATAATAGTGATCAATAGTTTCTGTTATGACATCAGCTTGTGATAGATGTTTTTCATCTGCAATTGTCTGTATCTTGTCTTTGGTTGCTGGACTTAACAAAAAGTATGAACCTTTCTTTGTTGTCTTTTTATCATTCATCGTCATCATCTCCTTATATATTTATCTTGAACATCTTCTCCAAATAATCATCTATTTCTCCAGGATCAACATCCAAGACAATGGCTAACAATAAATACATTTTCATGGATTGTTTTTCTAACTTGTCGAGCCGATTGTAGGTAATCTCTAATGCATCACCGACACGACTCATCGTTGAACCCAATTCTTTTTCAGCTCGTTTAATGCCATTAAACTGTGCTAAATCTTCAATGTGTCTTTTTAACAATTCATTACGTGACACGTTTTGTTTTCGTGCTTCATCATTTAAAACTTTGACGGCCCCGGTATCTATGTCACGCACTTTTATTTCCATCACTGCATCATTCCTTTCGTTAATTTGCTGCATGTTCACACCACAATATAATGTGAATGCCTTCCCTCTCTGTCAAATCCCTTCAATGCATGCGGCATGCTCATGAGAGCGCAAATAGTGTTGAACAGGATAAGGGGAAAATGTCCCCACATAAGGTGGGGAACTAGGCAGAGCCTAGTTTTCCGATGAACCCATTTTTTTGAGTGAATATATAGCTTTTATATAGGTTTTATATAGGTTTTATATAGGTTTTATCCGCTATTTCTAATCCTTTTTGGAGGCATCATTGTTCTTATCTTGTTTGTTTTTGTCCGCATCTTGTTGATCAGTTTTCGCATTTTCGGCATCCGTTTTCTCGTTCTTTTCTTGCTGATTTTCATCTTTATTTTGCGTCAACGCATTCAGTTCTTCTTCACGGTTTTGATATTTTTCCTTGAATTCCTCTACCTTCTTTTTCAATGTTTCAATTTCATCTTGGGCATTCTTAATAGCTTTTTCCTTTTGCTCAATCTCCCGTTCTGTGTCTGTTTGTTCTTCCTTTGTTTCAAATTCCATATCTTGTTTCAAGTCATCTTTTTCCTGTGTTAAGGTTGTAATTAGGTTTTCTTGGAAAGGTATGTCTTCCTCAATAATGGTTGTAATTTCCTGTTTATAACGCTTCATATCAGCAATAATATTTTCTTTTTTGTATCCTTTATCCGTCTTCGTTACCAATGATTGATTCAAATCAATCTTTCTGTAATCCCCAACCACAATCACTTCTTCCGGTTCAGGTAATGCCGTTTCCTTAATGTCCTGATCAGTAATAGTTACCTCATCACCTTTATTCTGCAACTGCTTTTTGTGCTCTTGTTTTAGGATGTTTTGATCACGATGTTCCGTCACAAATAAACCGATCACTTCAAAGGATTCAGGTACATCTTCAATCTGAACAACCATATTATTGTCTGATTGATAAACCAATTCTGCATTATATTTTTGACTAGCATTCTGTTCTTTCGCATAAAATGTGAAGGTTGGTTCGACAGCATCTGTTCCAGATTGAACACGTTCCAATGTCACTTCCATCAACTCGTTTGTCGGATTATATTCCCAATCTCGAAGTATTAATGTCGTCTGACTTAAGCCTCCAATGGATTCACCAAAAGGGGTTTGAGCAACCGCACTATCATCATACATCCATGTTTTGGACGTAAAAAAAACGCCAAACGCAAGTCCGGCGACAATCAATAAACTGATATATAATTTGTTTTCACGTCCACGATTCAATTTATTTTTCACGATACAATCACGCCTTTCTCGTTCACTGTTCACCCGTTAAAAACGGTTTAACGTATGGCATCGGATCAACTTTTTCCCCATTTATGATCACTTCAAAATGCAGATGTGCACCAGTTGACGCGCCGGTTGAACCCACTTTGCCAATCTCATCACCTGCTTTCACTTTGGATCCGACTGACTTACCTTTCTCCATCATATGCGCATACCTCGTTCGCATACCATTATCATGTTTGATTTCAACATACCAGCCATACCCTGTTCCCATGTTGTCGCTGCTTGAACGAAACGTTGTTCCATTCGATTTACTAATAGTGACTTCACCATCCGCAAAAGCTGTGATGGGTGTTCCTTCAATATCTCCAGAAGCTACATCAATTCCTTGATGAAAAGAAGAGCACCCTCCACAACTTCTATTTCCGAAACCTGATGTAATACTTTTGCTGTGTGAAGATATCCACGCATTATCGCCAATCAATTCCATATCCGGTTGTTCCGATGGTTCACAATTCATGGTTAAACCACCCAACTCTTGGGCAATATCTTGCGTCGTTGGCACCCAATGTTCGTTTAAATTATTCGGATCATTATCTGCGCCAACTGGTGCATAAACACTTCCCAATTGTTCTATAGTTACTAACCCATCGACTTTGATACGGTTATATAATGTTTGCGACATCGACTCTAACCCTTCCTTTAATGTTGAAAACTGAAATAATCCACTTCCGTCAGGATTCATCAACCCCCCGGGATTATTTTTTTGTTGAACGGCATTTGATTCCCCCCATGCGGTTTCATGTAACGCAATGGAAGCAAACAAAACAGGGTCAAGGCCTTTTTCTTCCGACAATTGAATAATGTCATCGCCATGCCCTTTTAGTACTCCCGAACGCTTTTCACTTTGAAAAACATCATCCCATTTTTCCTGATTAATCTCACCTGTTGCCGAACATACATATCCGGCAGATGGATTGTTTTGTTCCAATTGTTGTTCATCGACACTTCCACCTAATGCGCCAATAATGGCAAACATGATGGTCATTAAAATCAATCCAATCAGGATGGGAATGATATTAGCTGTTAGAAGACCCACAATCCATGCCATAACTTTTTTCTTTCCAATTGCTTTCACGACACCCCATATGTGCTTCACGAATCCTTCTCCCCTTCCATGCCTTCATCAGGGGTTACCATGTTATTAACGAGCCATTGATCGTCTTGTTGCACCATCGTCAGGTAAAAAAGTTGCGTTCGTTGATTGGTTACACGCCCGTTTGATGTCACATGCCACGAGGCAAATGCACCAAATACCATATGACCTTCCTTGGACGCATCGGAAGCAAATAATTCAATCGATTCAAGCCGTCGTTCCATGTTTGCTTCCTTCATGGTTGGAACATTCTGCTTGATCTTCTTCAAAAATGAAGCTGTCACAACACCTTGCCATTTATCCCAGTCTGAGATTTGCAATAAATAAAGAGCAAGCCCTTGTTTCGCTTGCTCTTTAGCATTGGTAACTGCCTCATCACCAAATTGATCCAGATATGCGGTTTCATGTTGATCTTCCGTCGTTTGTTGGTTATCGTTATCTTCTGCAGCATTTTGTGTTTCATCTTCCGTATTTAAATCACTTTTATCTTCTAATGCTTCATCAATCTTTTCTTCCTGAAGCGCTGGGGGTTGTTCTGTTTCGTGCTGTGATTCATCGAATAAATCCTCTTGATTTTGTGGTTTTTCTTCATCCGTTGTCCATTTCCATACATACATCACGATGATTAATAATGCAATGATGGTAAGGAATGTAAACTTATAAAGAATCCGTTTTTCCATTACAATCCCCCTTCAAACAAATGCAATTCTTCATCCGATGCTTCAATGGATAACATCAAATTGCCAACGCCACTGATACTTAACAAACATTCCCCTTGTTGTAATTGCGGTACATGTTCCAACTCACTATCTGTCAATTGCCCTTCAAAAATCGTGCGTAATGTATCCAATGAATTGGAATCCTGCTGCATCACAAATTTATATTGAGTGAGTTCAAATAACGTTCGTATTTTGGTAACCGTATCCGTATCGGAATGGTCTGGCACAAAATCACGAATGGATTGGCTGGCAAGGATGAGTCCTCCAAAATACTTCCGTGCTTCACGTGCAAAGTCCGTTAAAAACTTCACCGCCAGCATATTTTCGGAATTAACAAGTCGATGTGCTTCATCAATCATGACGAGAAAACGTGTCGATTCATCGACATCAAATGATTCATCTTCATACATAAGCTTCTTTTGCAACGAGCCTATTTGTATCAAATTATCCCAAATTAAGTTCAATGCGTTAAACATCTGCGCATTGAAAACACTCTTTTCTAACCCCGTCAGATTACGAATCGAAAAGAATATAACTTGTTCATTCGTAATATCAGGTACACTCGTATGCCCGTTAAACAAATAGGCAAAACTATTCACCAGATTATCAATCACCAATTCAATTTTCTCGAGTCGCTTAACTCTGGATGCCGATAATTCAGAACGAATGATGCGCTTGTCACCATCTTCATATAGTTGTTCTCGAAGGAACATTAATAAATCACTGAAAATGGGATATGCCTCATTATCCAGTGATGTAATGCCGGTTGTGTGTATTTTTTCAGAAAAGCCGAGTGAATCATAAAAAAGTCGCAACACCTTTTTGAATTCTTCAATTTCCTCGGAGGAAGGATTTCCTGCAAGGAAAGTGTAAAAAGTTGCGACTTTCGATATATGTTGCATAAAACTGATTTCCTCATTTTTCTCCTGATTGCTATTATCTTCTGTACGAAAGATTTGTAAAGGATTGATGACACCATCACTGCCATCAAGACTGATCGTGTGTCCATTCACTGCTTTAACAAGTGTCTCAAACTCCCCAGTAACATCAAACCCACGAATAAAATTTCCGCGCGATTCATTATCCATCAGTATTTTTTTAAGTGCCGTTGATTTACCGGCACCCATTTTGCCAACAACCACTGCATTATAAAACCGCCTTAATTTGTCGTGATGGAATAAATCAAACAATACATTGCCACCAGTAAACGATGTCCCTAAGTAACTGCCGGTTCGATCATTCAATTCTGAGAAGTGATAAGGCAGACCGGACGCAAGTGTCACGGCTGGCATTCCTTTTCCTTCCCGTTTATTTGGAAAGGCCAATTGTTGTTCATAGGGAAGGAATAAAGACTGCCATTCCCAATAGGTTTCATTCAAAAATAGTTGTCCTTTAAACCCAAATGACTGTAACTTGGATATAGTTCGATCGACTTTCTTTTCTAATTCCCAAACGGTTGGTGACGCAACAAATAAACGAATATGCAATAACTTAATAACCTCGCCCATTTCACTTATTTGTTGATATAACTGTTCCATTTCTTGATAACCCCGTTGGGCATCCATTCGTTCCGATTCATGTTTGGCACTGCGGAAGCGCACGTCCTGTTCCACCATGCTTTTATTAATCGCACTTACAGTCTCATCCTGATGCATGGTTGCCACATCCGTTATAACCGTTACATCATACATGGACATCATTTTATCCATCCACAACACATCAACACTGGATGGATATTCAAATACGTGAATGCACGCCTCATACCCGTCCCCTTTTTTGATATATTTGTCTTTAAAACGAATACCGCCTTGCGGTTGAATCGCTGTTAAAAAATCCCTATCCAGTTGAGGTGGTTTTGGTTTTCCTAGTTGTTTCGTCTGCATTGGCATTGTATTCATCCTTTCTATAATTTGGTATTTTGATTGTTTAATAGAAATAGAATTTGTTCCTTCTTCGTCTGTGTCAGCTCTTTCAATGGAAAAGCTTGTTGCATCCCTTGTATAGCATCATGTTTTCGATCAGCGAGCTCCTGCTTGTCATCGGCAAACACAAAAATAAAAAACTCCCGATTCGAGCGTTCACGCTCCAAAAAATCAAACTCATATAATTTTTGGTCAATATATTCTAAGCGTATAGGGTTTGTTGTCTGTTTTCGTTTTTTAAGCCAGTAAGTACGTTGTGCTTCTGTATTGGCCGGAAAGTTCAAGATCACTTCTTTATACGACCGGAAATAGCTCCGTAAAAAACGGGTTCGGTTCATCAACAAGTAATTTAAGTCGGCCTCATTCAACGCATGAATATTTTTCGTTTGAATTTGAAGTATATCCATAACACCGTTTTTCATGAGAATATAATCATCATGAATTTGAACAAACGGGAGTATTTCCGGTGTTTGTCTCAATATTTTTTCTTTCTTTTTGTCTGGCTTTGCCTTGTCACCATGTTTCGTTTGAAAAAGTCCCTTCAGTGTTGATAGGGGGTGGCTTAGCCACTTCACGTGTTGCTTCTTTCGAACGTTTGAATCCTTCTGAATAGCTTTTTCATCCTGATTCACTTTGATTGACGACCTCCTTCCGCCCGCCTTTCTTGGCGCAATCTGATGTTTTCCTGCTTGTGTCGATCCATAGCATGGTAGACGCTCTTTTTATGGCGAAAAAACAAGATGGACGACTCATAGTGCCTTTTTTGCGGATTGTGACCGGATGGCATGAACAAATAGATCATGAAGCCGATCACCGCCACAAAATACGGAATCATGAAAACACTATGAACCAAGTCACGTAAAATCGTTAAGACTAAAAGAGAGCTAATCAACAAAATGACTAGCTCTCGCATTTCTAAACCTAAGATTTTCGGTTTTGCTTTAATCTCTTTCGGAATCTCGTATTTCATGGTCTCTCAACCCCTTTTGCATATCTTTTGGTTTTTGAATATCCTTTTTATCCACTCGTTGTCCGATACTTCCACGAACCTGATTCATTTTTTGACCGGCATCATAACCTGTGTTATGTGCCCGTGTCATGAAATGATTGGCTCGCTGTACCGTCCGGTTACCACCAAATAACGTATGCTTTGGTTTTGGATGGATATGCCCATCTGAACGGCCTGAATTTGGCTGATTCGTCATCTTTGGTGAAGTTGGTACGTTCATAGGACCAGCTGGCTCTTGTGTCTTTCCTTCATAAACAGGTGATGTCGTACCACCAGAATGATCGGAACGAACGCTAGCCGATTGACCTTGTTGCTGCGTTGGTTTGATAGATGACGATTGAGCTTCGTGTGCCGGTTGTCCTTTCCCAACGGTATTTTCCCCATTGTTTTCATAACGTGGAATCGTATTACCTTTAATGGTGTTGGTTGGGAATTGTCCTTCCTGACGCGGTGATGATTCAGCATTTCGATGGGGGGGCATTGGTTTGACATGGCTATTGTTTTTCATTGCTTTTGTCATGCCGACACCACCAGCAACCGCTCCGCCGCCAATTTTGCCACCTGTTTTAAGTGCTTGACCGCCAGCTTGAGCTGTCATTTTACCACCGGCACCAATCATCCGACCAGCGGCGTAACCGCCCATCATGGCTTGCCAACCAGAACGCAGTCCGGCATCAATGCCCAGCAACCGTTGCACAATATCAGGTGCATCAATTAACGCCCAGGCACCAGCAATGAGTAATAGTATAGTGCCAATAATGCCAATTTGTTGTTCCATGTCATTCGCCCATTGCGCATAGATGATGAACATCCTTAATAGAACCATCATCACAAAAATGACAGCGAATGTACTGGCAATTTCAACAAGCACTTTCTTAAGACGTTGTCCGCCCGTTAAGTCAGTTGCTGCCGTAAACATTGCAAATAATTGGTGAAATGCCAGGTCAAACATGGCACGCCCGATTTTGATGGTTGTGATGACTAATGCAAAAGCTGTCACAGCTAATGTGGCTATTGTAATGCCCCAATTCACGTGATAGCGGTAATAACTTTGTTGCCCCAGGTTGGTAGCTGGTACGGTATTTTCGTTCAAATCAACAATTCTTGTTCCTCCATCCCCTGTTGAAATAAGTCGTTGTGTTAAAAAATCATAACCACGCCCTCCATCGTTGGCTTTTTCTTCTAATTCCTGAACCCATGGTTCTGTTGTCCAGCTAAACCAGCCTTCATCTTTTTGAACATCCAGTTTTTCATTCACTTCGATTGATTCAGGATTTTCAAGTTGATTCCCGTAGGTATAATCCGTTGTCCCGATATCCTTTGTATTGGGATGTGGTGGATGCGGAAGTAAATTTTCATTGCCAGCGATAGTCTCTTCATTACGTCCATTTGCATAATTAAAATCACTATCAACATAATACATCACATCAGCAATATTCCGTTTCAGAACATTATCTGAAAGCGTCCCGGGATCATCTAATGCCGATACACCTTCATTTAACATATCATCCATCATGTCCATCAACGTTGGAAGAATGACAATAACACTAACGGCAATCAAAACATTCATCAAGACTTCATTGCGTTTTTCAATCTTATTCAGCATAAATTGAAATCCGACAACAATAAGTGTCGCCACAAATAACCCAAATACATAAGGTTGTAGTGTTTCCACAAAGCCTTGCATTGCCGGGTTATCATACACGCCGCCAAGCGTGACAACAGTGGTTGCGACCCCTTCTATCCAATCGTTAACCCAAACCAATATTTGAATAATCCCCCATCCAATATTACGGATGAGATCATCATAAAGCCATCCACTGCTCACATCTAAAATGGCGGATAAATCTTCATAAAGCTTTTTCAATTCATCCATTAATGCATTTGTCCCTCCTTTTTGGTACAAAAAAGAACCCACCCCAAACGCAGGTAGGTTCCTTCACAATAATTATGATATTGATTAATATGTTAAATCTATCTCTTGTTCGTTAATATAATCAATATTATATTGAATTTCCTGTTTTACATCATTGTATAAATCGTCATCCAGAAATGTATTGTTTTCTGTATTAGTTTCACCTATTATTGTATTTAAATTCCATGCTGTTCCCTGATACGCATAAGCTGAATTAATCTGTCCGTCATGGACAACAGCCATTCCTCCGTCTTCAAAAGGGTTATGACCTGACGTCCGAGTACTATATTCTTCACTTAAAGTGTCGACCGTTTGCTTATTTTCATTGTCAAGGCCATTGATATTTATATGATATGCTTTCATATCCCCATCTTTCAGGGCTTTATCATAGGCTTCAAGCAATTTAGTATTGTTCACATAATCTTCCTGGGTATCATAAATCAGCACATAAAAAGCTTCTTTATTATCCTTTTTCGTAATCACATCATCTAACGCCGTTTCAGCCAATCCCACTTCCGGTTTATCAGTCGTTTCATCGCTATTATCTTGATCCTCTGCAGCACTATCATTTCCACCACAAGCACTCAAAACAAGCAAAACAGACGTTATAATCAGAGTGAATAACAGTCCTTTTCGCATAAAGTTACCATCATCTCCCATCATCCTTTTAGCAACAGTATAACAGGCCTTTTTGGCACTTGAAAATGATTATTTTTTCCTATCCAATATGCGGTATTTTCGTATCCATAATCTCCTTTAGCTTATTTAATTCTTCAGCTGTAAATGTAAAACCTTTTCCTAACCTTGTTTTATCAGGATTCCACCACCTCACATCATATTTCGGTTCATCTCCATTCCAGCTAATGATGTTTAGTTCTTTCTTCCAACCTGCCTGACTTTCATGCAATACGGCTATTTCTTCAATAACATCCCAATCCACACGATATTTTGAATCTTTCACGATTGCTCACTCCCTTCTTTTTAAGATAGTGCCTGTTCACGTAATTTTTCAGCTTCTTGATCTTCATTGGACTGTTCATCTGATGGATGTTCTTCGGTTGTCTGACTGGCTTTCTCATTTTGATTAACTTGCTCTTCCATTCGTTTAGTCGCTTTCTCTTGCCACGTTTGCATCACATCATCATCTAAATAATCCTGCAATGCTGCCAACACCTTTAAGTGTATGCGTGAAAAATGGGGGTGATGGACAATAAAACTCATATAATGGAGAAATGACCAATTGTCAACTTCCTGAAGCAATGCTTTGATTCTTTCTTCATCCATGTCACCCTGACTTTGTTCGATCTGTAATAGTTGCCGTTTAAATCGTTCAAATTCCTTATCTGTCATGACATCAGCCATTCGTAAAAATAAGTCATCGTTTGACTTGGCGGAATAGACCATGCTGTTTAAGTCCATATCATAATACGTTTCGGACATAATCGGAAGCATCATAATGGAATTGTCTGTATCAAAGTCATCTGCCAAGTATTGATAACGGAATTTATGACTGGTTACGTCTTTATTAAAGATAGGTTTTGGTTCTATCTTCCTCCGTTTTTTATCCTGACGTTTATTCACGCGTATCAGCACGGACTGTCCTTCTTTTAACCGCATCAATTCATCTGACGTTAAAAGCGAACGC
This sequence comes from Virgibacillus salexigens, assembly GCF_014905415.1. Classification (GTDB taxonomy): domain Bacteria; phylum Bacillota; class Bacilli; order Bacillales; family Amphibacillaceae; genus Virgibacillus; species Virgibacillus salexigens. The sequence goes on along the minus strand of NZ_BNEO01000010.1, from coordinate 38,944 downwards.
TCTTTTGTAGACTCGCTGTGCGACTTATCGAAAGAATGATAATCGCCACTGCGACTGACGTCGGTAATTGTTTTTGCCCCCAGCATACTGGAATAGTGTTCTGCCGTACTCTTATCTTCAGTTAAAATATATAGCTGATTGGAACAGTTTCCAATAATCGTATCCGATTCTTCACCATAAGCCGATTTCACTTGAGAGTAAGCTTGAACAATTAAGTGATATCTAAAGCCACGTCCGGCACCAACTGTTACCATACTTGCCATGCCATCGATTGCTGGCATGTTTCCGAACTCATCAAGGATAAATTGTACATTCCGTTTCATTTTGCCATTCTTGCTTTTGGTTGCCTTTTCCGAGTTGACACGGTACAACTGACTGACAAAGATACTTGCCAGCACATCGTTTGATTTATCCGAATCAGGGGTTGCTAAAAAGACGGCCACGGGTTTGTCGCCAAACCCGATTTCTGTTAAATCCAAACTGTTATGCCCGGTCACTTTAGCATTTGGCTCAAGGGTAAAGATTTGCAGTTTGTCCATCGCAACACTGAAGATACTCCCTCTTGTATTACCGGTTGAAAAGTTACTGGTGGCATACATCAAACGTGCCGGGTTATTCTCATCCCGTGCCTGGAAAAATTCATCCAATGAATTTTTCCCGTCCTCATCTGTTTCACTGCCCTTGCTGGAAAGGAAGTTGGCAACAGAGTACATCGTTACCCGTTCTTCCTTGCCGATTTTCACCATATCTTCGGTTAATGCCAAAATAATGGCCGTCACAAGAGACTTCGCACTGTTTGACCAGAACGGGTCTTTGGCGTTTGGATTGTGATAAAAACTGAATGCCACACTGTTAGCGTATTTTTGAGCATCACTTACCCTACCTTTTTTCCATGAATCAATCACTAACTGCAGAGGATTGAACCCCATGCTCATCGCATGTTGGATTAAATTAAACACATAGACAGCATAGCCACGTGCCTTTAAGGTTTCATAGGAAGCACCGGCAAGCTCCCCTTTTGGGTCATTTATCACCATGGAGGGCTTTTTTTTAGCCCTGCTTTGGACATCGATCATCGGAACAACAAACGTCTCACCTTTCCCGGAACGAGTAATCCCAATAACCATCGTATGAACAGGAGCATCATCAAGCAGAAGCCGATAAGGTTTTCCTGTTTCCTGCAATCCCCCAATAATCGTACCGCCTTTTCCTTCGTACTCTGTTTTGAAAGCCGGAATAATTTGATACTGTTTCTTCATGTTATTGACTGTTTCAAACTCATTGGTACCATGTTGCCCACGATTAATGGATTGGTAATTCATTTTGATATTGTATAATAGTTTCAAGAGACTAATACCAATGACAATATAGAAACCCACATAAAATGCTATCCATTCTTTTTGGAAAATAAAGAAGTAATGCCAATCCACAGAAAATGTTTTTAAATTGACTTGTTCAGGATTGTTGGCAAATCCCTCAATCAAATGCAGCACTTGTTGAAAGAAGTGTAATAGAAAGTTTGCAAGAAAGAATCCTATGATGACAATAAATAATAGGAAAGGCAATACAAACTTCCAGTTGCTTAATCGCTCGGTCAATGGCTTATGGTTCGTATTCAAGGTTCATCCCCCTTTCTTTTCCCTTTGTATGCGCTGAGATCTGATTATAGATTTTTGCGAATTCCTTGCGGTTCTGTCTTAAGTTTTCGTTCGCATCTTTCGTTCCTGAAGCATAATCAAAGGCTACCCAATCTTCACCAATTCTGGCCTCTTCAATTGTGTTCACGATGTCCCTGGTTGCCTTCCATCCAGCCTGATCATCATCCATAGCGACTAAAAGGTGTTTGTCTGCAAATTGCTCCTTATGTTCTGCCATATATTCTTTGACCTGTCTTGTTTTTGTTGCGCCTGTTAGAGCGATGATACCAACGTTCTCATCTACCTCACGAAAAGACAAAGCATCCAAAATAGATTCACTCACCACCACATTTTCGGCGTCCCGTGGAATGTCCATAAAAAAATCCCTCGTTTCCTTGGAGGGATTGAAAATAAGCTGTATTTCTTTGGGATCGAGATTTTCATCGATGCTGGAACGAAGCAAAACTCTATCCAACGTGTTATCTTCTCCGTATAACGGAAAGATTAAATTTCGCTTGTACATCCAGCTATTGTTGGAATAATCCTTGCCTAGCAATGGTTCGGCTTTTTGAAAGACATGCTGAACGATATCCTCATGTTGTAAGTCAGCTACAAAACGACGTGTTACCTGTTTTGACAGTCCACGGTAACCGTTATCTAATGGCTCACTTTTAAAGTAGTTTTTTGCATACGAAAACACACGGTTTGACCAGTCCAAGGACAGCTGTTGTTCTGTCGTCAGGTTGGAATATTGCTTTTCAATATTTTGTTCGTAAGCTGACATGTCTCCTTTTTCATGAAATTCAAGCATCATCCGTGACCCACAGTGATTTTCCCGGTTGCACTGGATAAAATGCTTATTATTCTTATACATGAACGCTTCGTGCCTGCTGCATTCCGGACAATTGCAGATATAATAACGTCCTTTATCTTCAGCATTTAAATCACTTAAAGCATTTTCGATATTTTGAAAAACAAGTTTCTTATAGGGGGTCAGTTTGCTCATGCTCATCACCCTCTTGGGCATCCATTTTATCCTTAAATTGTTCTAATACTGGCTCAAGGACCTGTTCCTCAATATCTTGATCTGATTTCAGGGCTGACCCCTTAGCTAGTAAGTAATCAAAAGTCGTATAGAATGCTTTCATCAATTCGTTATGAAGATGATAAGCCTTACTGAATCCATATTGTTGTATGAAGGGCCCGTTAAATAACTGACATTCCAGACGCTGATACCCTTTATGCTTGAACGTCAATATATCAATCCTCAGTTTTGGGAGAGATTGATAATTCGTGACGACATGTGTCACAAACCGATTGAGCGATTTTTCATGATTCATATAGCTTTGAATAACGTCATTCTTGAATGTTTCACCCTTATTTTGATATGCTTCCGTATCAGGATGATTCGGTTGTTTATGCAGCGCAAATGACTTCTTATAACCACCCAATGTTTGAACTGTGGGGCGCTTGTTTGATTGGTCTTTCCCAGATGATTTCACCGTCTCTTCTGTTACCCATCCAACAACAGCTTGATAGGCATTTCGTATAGCCTCCAGGACATCTTCCATTTCCGCATAAATGCTCGTTTCAATATACGGTGAAACACCATCATAAATTTGTCTTAATTGTTCATCCGTCATATCAAGTTTATCGCCCATAACGGTGTGAAATCTTTTTTTGAATGCCTCAAACGACTTATCCGCCGGCTTAACAGCTTTTACATTTAAAAGCAGTTTATCTTTCATTCTCATTTATTTCACCTCCAAAAAAAGGACTCCCTGAACGGAAGCCCTACATTTCCATCTCTTGTTCATGCACCTTGCTTTGTTTCTTCCCAAGTTTCATCTCCTTTTCCTTTTCCAAATCCTTATCAATCTGGTTTAACTTCTCCTTTTGTACCGGTGTTAAGTCCATTTCGCTTATTTCATCTAACACCTCTCTTTTGAGCTCATATACCTTTTCATAACCGTGTTTTTCTTCAAACGTCTTCATCTCTCGTTCTCTTTTTTGAACTTCTTCAGGGGACTCTTCCTTTTCATCCGGTTGTTTATCTAAGGATGCCAGCACTTGTTGCTTATAAGCATTCTTATAATTGATTTCTTCCTTTGTAGGCTGTAGCTTTTCCAGTACATTTTGTTTATAAGCCTGCTTAAACTGTTCTGATTCATTCACTCGATCATCATGTTCTTTTTGCACCTCATTTTCGATGGTTTGGAGCTTTTCCTTCGGATACTTCGATTTCAGAACCGTGTCTTGATACAGGGTTTCCAACTTTTGTCGTTTCCATTGATAGCCTACATTATCAGGGTTCAGCATTTCCTTTTCTTTCGCTGATAGAAGGTGAGCGTACTTATTTGCCAATTCCTTTTCAAAATCATGTGTAGCCGGCATATTCATCCTCCTCAAAATTCAATTAAAAAGGCTTCCATACGTTGGAAAGCCAATTTGATTAATTGTTCAACTGTATAAAGTTTTGGATGGTGACAGAATCTCCCAGATTAAATTCATCACTAATTGCCTTTTCAATGCCACGAATATCATCAATCGACTGGATGGGTTCCTCCAATGTTATATCGACATTGCCGCCGCCATCTTCATAAAGATAACTAATAAAATATTTGTGTTCTTCAGTCAACAATCATCACCTCCTTAAAATCCAACAACACGACCACCTAACCAGCTAACAAGGCTTGCTGCCAGGTAGACAATGCCAAAGCCGATTGCAACGTTTACCATCCATCCCGTGTACATTTCCTTCTTCTGTGGGTCTTTAGCAAATGTCCACAACAATCCAATCACAACTAGCACCAGCCCAGCTAAGACTGGCGCTATTGGCTTAATCCCGTCTGTGATATTCTGAATGGTTTGAATAGCGTCTTGCACTTATCTCACTCTCCTTTCTTCGCTACGTCCGTAATTTGTTTCTGGTTCGATACGTTAAAGTTCAAGATGATCCCCTGATGTTTCTCATGAAGCCACTCATAATATGAAGCCCCGTCAGCTTCGATAATTTCTTTTGCCAGTGCTTCAAATTCCTTGAACCCATCAGGCTTAATTGGTTTGCGCCTTTTCTTGGACGATGGTTTTTTCTTTTGCGCTGTAAAAGAATCGTTAATGGCTGCCTTATCTTCCTTCTTAACATCTTTGTTCTGATTTTCTCCCATTGCTTTTCCAAATCCATTATTAGACACGGTTTGCACCTCCTTATCTGACCAAAATAAAAACCCTTTTTCATGAAAGAAAAGAGTTAATCGGGAAGTTATAAACTTCCTGATACTAATAATTTAACAGCTTTTTCAGGCGATTTTGTTCGTTGATTGTCCGCCTTTTTGTTCGTTTTTCGTTCGCATTTTATTCGCATCTCTTCGTTACCTATTGACATTTGAAACTCGATGTAGCATTACAATTAAAAATGCCTTGCTAATCCGTATTTTATGATAGATAAAAGGAATCCATATTAATTAATATGGATTCTTTTCCAACAGATTTCAATTTATTTTTATAATAGAGTTTTCTATTTATGTTAATCCACATAAGCATTCCGATTGTAAATCCAAAGGTAAGAAGATTAAATCATTGTACAATTTTTTTAGCAATCCTATTAGCATCATCACTCACACCATAAATTAATGCTGAACTTCTTTTACTTTGCCAGCTCAAACCAATAAAATAGAGTCCTTTTTTGTTTGTGATTCCATAACGATGAATTGGGTTTCCATATTCATTGGTGACTCCATCAATATCAATCCATGAATAATCATTACGATAACCAGTTGCCCAAATGATTGATGACACTTCTTTGGAGACGAACCCTGAAAGTATGCTTGACCATCATTTACACTCTTAACACGTCCCAAAATCTCAACATGCTTTTTAACAATCTCATAATCATTCCCTATAATTGGATCTCTCTTTTGAAGGAACTTCCCTAGCATTGAATCAGGATTTTCTTTAGACAGCCTCAAAAAATCAAACCACCAAAATAAACTTCTACCTGCAATACTTTGAGGTAATCTTTTTATCGGTTTACTTTTAGCAAGCAAAACAGAGTGAGTTCGGGTTAGTTCTGCAGCAATTTGAATACCTGTGTTTCCAGCACCGACAATTAAAACCTCTCCTTCAGGAATTTGTGAAGGGTTTTTATAATCAGAAGCATGAATCATAAAAGGAATCGAACTATCATGTATCTTTGGAACAAAAGGATGATAAAAAGCTCCAGTTGCAACCACAACATGCCTTGCTTTATATCTATGATTTTGAGTACTCACAAGGAACTTTTCGTCTTCCTCTTGTGAGAGTTCCATAACTTTTTGATTGTAAATCACAGGCAAACCATTGTCTTCTTTAAATCGTTTCAAATATGCTACAACTTCATTTTTATGTGGAAATCCAGCAGGGTCTCCATTAAATAAGAATCCATGTAATTGACTGTAATTCCTTGGTGTAAACAACTGCAAAGAATCATAGCGTTGCCGCCAAGACTCACCTGCCGATTCGTTTTCATCAAGAATTGTAAAACGCTTATTTTTCTTTTTTAATGCGTAGCCCATTGCTAACCCTGCTTGCCCTCCGCCAACTATAATGACATCGTATTCCATGGAAACCTCCAATTAAGGATTCATACTTTATAAAAGGGAAAATAGCGTGTTGATCGTACCATTCTCATACATAATATATAACCCTAGCCCTATAAAAACAATCGGAACAATCCAACGTTCATATTTCTCAATTTTTTCCGACACTAAATCTATGGAAGCTAAGCGATAGCTGACATAGCATAAAACTCCAACCATAATGAAAAAAACAATAATAGCAACAATGATTTCAATCATATTTAACGCCGTAAAGTACGGTATATAAATGGAAAAGTCATCCGCACTAGATGCTAATACAATGAAAGTTACCGTCAAAAATAATTGATTAAATTTGCCTGAGGAAAATAAGGATAAAATGCTACTTTCATCTTCATCCTCTTCCCCTTTAATCCATATTTTTACACCTAAGTAAAGTGGTAAAAGTCCAAGTAGTCCTATAACCCATTGTTGAGGAATTAAATTTGCAACCCCCAGAGCAACTAAAAGACTTGCTCCTATAATAATTGCAGTCCCTATATATTGTCCTATCCAAATATGTTTTACCTGACCTTTTTTTATTTGCGAAAACAATAGAATTAATATAACGAGATAATCAATTCCTGTCGCTACATAAACCGCAGCAGCTGTAAGTATTGTTGTAATCATTTTTACATCTCCAATATTTGGGATAAGGACTTTTCTTCAAATTGAAAAGTCCTTAAATTGACACGCTTATATAGATATACTAAAAAATGTTGGCAGAAGTGATTATTTTATTCTTCTGTTTTAAATCTCTTAAACCTATTCATCTTCATCCACGCGCATAAGCCTTAAACCATTTAACGCTACTAAAAGAGTTGCACCCATATCCGAGAGAATGGCAATCCAAAGCGTTAACCAGCCTGGAATGACTAGCAGTAAGGCAAAAAATTTAATAGCAATGGCAAAAGTTATGTTCCCTTTGATAATATTTAACGTTTTTCGGCTAAGTTTAACAGTAAAAGGAAGTTTCCTTAAATCATCACCCATTAAAGCAACATCTGCCGTTTCAAGTGCTGTATCCGTACCAGCCCCACCCATGGCTATCCCAACTGTAGAAGCTGCTAAGGCAGGAGCATCATTGACACCATCCCCCACCATAGCAACATGGTAATGCTCAGATTTTAATTGTTTAATTACATCCAATTTTTCCTGTGGTAATAACTCTGATTGAACATCCGTTACGCCGACATGCTTACCTATAGCATTCGCAGTGCTATGGTTGTCACCTGTAAGCATAACCGTTTTTTTAATTCCTGCCTGATGTAACTTTTGAATAACTTCCTTGCTTGATTCCCGCACTTCATCTGCAACAGCAATAATGGCCTCAATCTTATCTTCTGTCCCTGTGACCATAACTGTTTTTCCTTGCTTCTGAAGTGTTGCAACATCCTGTTCTATTGCCTTACTAAAATTAGATACCGATAACTCTTTAAATAATTTCGGGTTTCCAATATAATACATCTTCCCATTTATCTTACCCCTTATCCCTTTGCCCGTAATTGAAGAAAAGTCTTCTACGAGTATGTCAGAATAAGAAATATTATCACTGTCAGCTTTTCTCATAATCGCTGAGGCTAATGGGTGCTGGGAACGATATTCTAACGCAGTTATGATTGACAGCAATCCTTGTTCATCTATTTGATCTTCGATTACTTTATAATCTGTTACAACAGGAACTCCTTTGGTTAGGGTACCTGTCTTATCAAAGGCGATAGCCTTCAATCCACCGATTTCTTCTAGGTAAACGCCACCTTTTACAAGGATACCTTTTTTCGCAGCATTTCCAATTGCAGAGACAATCGATATTGGAGTAGAAATAACTAACGCACAAGGGCAACCCACGACAAGAACAGCTAAACCTTGATACACCCATGTTCCCCAACCTGCACCAAAGAATAATGGAGGAACAACAGCAACTAATGCTGCAATAACCATAATGATAGGAGTATAATATTTTGCAAATTTATCAACAAAAGCTTGAGCTGGCGCACGCTCTCCTTGCGCTTCCTCAACAAGATGAATAATTTTGGAAATTGTTGTATCTTCAACCAATTTTGTGATTTTTACTTCAAGCAATCCTTCTTCATTAAGCGTACCTGCAAAGACTTCATCTTCGACAGTTTTTTCAACAGGAACCGACTCACCTGTTATTGCTGCTTGGTTAATAGCAGAGTAGCCATTAACAATAACGCCATCCATCGCAATCTTTTGCCCCGGCTTAACAAGCATAATATCGCCAATCTCGATATCATTGACATGAACCTTTATTTCCTGTCCATTTCGTCTAACAAGTGCCTCTTTGGGGGCAATATCCATCAATGAACGAATTGATTGTCTTGCTCGATCCATCGAGAACCGTTCTAAGGCTTCACTAATGGCAAAGAGAATGACAACAATCGCAACTTCTGCCCATTCCCCTATAATAACCCCGCCGATAACGGCAATTGCCATAAGGGTCCGCATATCAAACTCTAACCGAACTAAATTTTGCAATCCTGTTTTAAAGAGTGATAGCCCACCAACAATCATTGATGTAATAAATAGCAGTGCTGTAACAATATTATCATTCCCATTAACGGACATGGAAAGAAAACCGAAAGCTATAAATAATACCGAATAAAGCAGCGTACTGTGCTTTTTATAAAATGGCACTTTGTCTTCCTGTTCCTTTTTTTCCCCACCCGGTTCTTCTGAAGATTTCTCAGGTACCACTTTAAGATTTTCAAATGCACCTGCTCTTTCTAATTCCTCTACAGTCGTTTCACCATAAACGGAAATTTTAGATGCTCCAAAATTGACTTTCGCATCTTGGACTTCCGGTATCTGCTTAACATTTTTCTCAAACTTTCCTGCACAGTTCGCGCATGAGAACCCTTCAACAAAATACACATTTTTATCTTTTTTAACCTCTAGCGGAGCTTGCCGCCTGGTTTTTTCTGGAGCTACTTTAAGATTCTCAAAAGCACCTGCTTTTTCTAATTCCTCTACAGTCGTTTCACCATAAACAGAAATTTTGGAAGCACCAAAATTGACTTTTGCATCCTCTACTCCCGGAATTTCCTTAACATTTCTTTCAAATTTACCTGCACAATTTGCACATGAAAATCCCTGGACCCGATAGACATTCATTTCTTCTTCAATTGGTTCTATCTTTTGTTCAGACATTGACCATCACTTCTTTCTTATGTGTTAAGGCGATCATCATTATCTGCTTGATATGTTCATCATCTAACGAATAGAAAGCGAGTTTTCCTTCTTTTCTTAAGTTGACAACCCCTTGCTTATAAAGCGTTCGTAAGTGATGAGAAGCATTTGCTACGGTAACGCCTAAGATATTTGCTATATCACAGACACATAACTCTTCATCCTGACACAAAGCATAAGTGATTTTTGCTCTGTTTTCATCAGCAATAGCCTTTAACATTTGGGTAACACCAGAAATATCAACTGTTTCTAAATCCCCTTGTATTCGATTAACCTTTTCTTCGTCATAACAAAAGATTTCACACGTATCTTTCTTACTCATATTATCACTCCCAGTATCATTCAAATTTTTACTTGAATATAGTATAACTATTTTAAATTTATTAATCAAGTAAATATTTGAATGAAAAATAAAAAGAAGAATCGGGGCACGTATCCCCAGTTCTTCTTCGTTATTCTACATGAATCTGTAAAAGATTTCCTCAACAGTATGGCCCAATAATGTGAAATAAAAGCAATAATTAATGCAATGTACTATGATTGTTATGTAGCAAAGTTAATCACTCACAATCACCTTTTTAAGAGAAAAGAGATTTATTATGGGAACATTAGACAAGCTACAAACCTTTATCATATTATTTGCTGTTGGTTTAGGTCTTTTATTAGGACAAGCAGACATAATTGAAAACTATGCGGAGACTTTCGTTATTCCGTTTCTATTCTTGATGCTATATGGGTTGTTTTTAACGATTCCATTGCGACAATTAAAGAAGGCTTTTTTAAATACTAAATTCCTTGGATCTAGCACTATCATTAATTTTATATGGACACCAGTATTAGCTTGGGGTTTAGGAGCCGTTTTCTTATCTGATTATCCAGCTTTATGGATTGGCTTTATTATGCTTATGGTGACACCTTGCACAGATTGGTATCTAGCATTTACTGGCATAGCAAAAGGAAATGTATCTCTTTCAACATCGGTTTTACCGATTAATTTAATACTACAAGTCGTACTTTTGCCAGTATATTTGCTACTATTTTCTGGAACCATTGAAACGATACCCATATCAACGCTTATAGAGAGTATATTGATTGTATTGGTTATTCCTTTTGGACTTGCTCATCTTACGCGATTTTTATTAAGAAGAAGAGAATCTGTTTTAAATAACAAGATTATCCCCTTTTTCACCAATGCTCAGATTTTCTTTTTATCATTGGCCATTATGGCAATGTTTGCTTCCCAAGGTTCTTATTTACTTGAAAACCTGGAAGTCATTTACATTTTAATTATACCAATTTTGATATTTTTTGTTATTAACTATGTGGTAGGACGGTTGGTTGGAAGGTTCTTAAAATTTTCCTATGAAGATTCGGTTAGCTTAAGTATGACGGTTATTGCTAGGAATTCACCAGTTTCTTTAGCTATAGCTGTGACAGCATTCCCTGATCAACCTCTCATTGCTTTAGCTTTAGTTATTGGACCTTTGATTGAATTACCAGTGCTTGCCATTGTCTCCCAAATACTGCTTTTCACAAGAAAAAAGAGTGAGAATTGAAGGTTATCCTAGTCAAAATAGCCTTTGTTTTATTCCGCAAACCGGCCCAGTGATCAAGTAAGTGCGCAAGTCTTATTCATTTCTCGTGTTCGGTTGCGGCATAGTCAAATCTAGGTATCTAACACCCATTATAAATGGCACGTCTTCACATTAAATATATAACGAATACATAACATTTAAGATTTGCACCCGATTGATTGAATAAAAAAGCAGGAAGTGCTGTATGACTTCCTACTTCTTCTTACACTATGATATTTTTCAATTTTATTCTTTTCCTTTATTAAAGCTCTGATAGTTCTTATTTCCACCAGATAAGTTATACACTTCTTTAAAGCCCATATTTCTTAGAACATTCTGTGCTGCATTACCAGTTACTCCACTATTGCAATAAGTAACTGTTGGTATTTCCGGATCAAGTTCGTTAACTTCTGTTCGTAAACTGGCCAGTGGAATATTAATTGCTCCATTTACATTGGAGGATTCAAATTGCTTGGCAGCTCTTGTATCGATGACTTGTATTTTTTCTCCACTTTCTATACGATCTTGTAATTCCTGTGGAGTAATAAGTCTGTTTTTCTTATCAATTGCATTCTGTAAAGCCATGCCAGTATACATAACCGGATCCTTCGTCGTACTAAAAGGCGGTGCATATGCAAGATCCAGATGGAATAAATCTTCTGCTTTTGCTTTAAAGGAAATAGCTGTAGCAAATACATCTATTCTTTTATCAACGCCGTTTATACCAACAATTTGCGCGCCTAAAATCCTCCCGGTTTCTCTATCTGCCAGAGCCTTAATGACCAATTCTTTTCCTCCAAGATAATCCGCACTTGCAGGTTTAATATTATGAAGCACTTCAACATCATAACCAGATTCCCGGGCCTCTTTTTCACTTAAACCGGTATGACCAACAGCTAAGTCAAATACCCTTAAGATGCCAGTACCCAATATTCCACGATGCTCTAATGTACCTCCGGTAATAACATCTCCAGCAATACGACCCATTTTATTTGCTGTAGAACCTAATGGACGATAAATAGGCTTTTCTGTAATAAGAGAGAAGCTTTCTGCACAATCTCCTACAGCGTAAACGTCAGTAAGATCTGTTTGCATTTTACTGTTGACTGCTATGGCACCAGTAGTCCCTAGTTTTACACCAATTTCTTTTGCTAATTTTGTGTTTGGCCGAACCCCGACTGCCAAAATTACCATATCTGATTCAATAACTCTTCCTGATTTCGTTTCGACACTATTGTTCGAAATGGCCGTAGCTTCCTCATTCAACAGTAAGTTAACACCTTTTTGTTTCAGGTGTTCTTCCACCCTATACGCCATATCTTTATCAAAATGCGGCATCACTTGATTACTACGTTGTACAATCGTTACTTCCAATCCCTTTTGGATGAGTTGTTCAGCCATCTCAAGGCCGATAAATCCAGCTCCTACAATTGTAACTTTCTTAGGCGAGTTATCTCTCATATACGTATCAACTGCAGCAGTATTTTGGATGGTACGTATTTGGAAGACATGATCTTTCTCGACCCCTGGAATACTTGGTGCTATTGGTGTTGCTCCTGTTGCGAATACTAACGTATCATAATTATCTTCTATTACTTCATCGGTATCCAGATTTTTAACTTTAACCTTCTGTTGTTCTGGATCTATCTCTGTTACCTCATGACGTGTATGGATATCAACATTGTAGCGCTTTTTAAACCATGGAGCACTTCTAGGTGTTAAAGCCCCTAACGTATCTACCTCTCCTCCTAAGAAGTAGGGAATCCCACATATAGAATAAGATATATCGTAATCGGCGTTATACAAAGTTATATCTGCCTGTTCATCGTTTCTCCGTGCTTTTGCAGCAACAGAAGTACCAGCAGCAACGGAACCTATTATGATGATTTTCATGTTATACCTCCACGGTGTTAAATAGGATTAGTTTTCTTGATTTTTCAATTAAACATACTATACCTTTGAGAAAATATAATACGCGTTTTTAGCATTGATCCATTCCCAGTAAAACAAATCGTGATCCCTCTGGGGTTTCATCGTTGTCTAGGGTTAATTCCGCTACAGAATCTTTTATATCGTGATCAAGAGCTACCCTAACCCCATTAATTTCCTGGACAATGTCTGTATCCTTTGGTTCATCTAAGGATAATCCAACCTGAGGCCCACAGCATCCGGCTCCATTTGAATAAAAACGTATGCCTTTCAATCCTTTTTCTTGGAAAATCACTTCTAATTTTTGTTTCGCTCCATCTGTAACATTCATTCTCATTTCCTCCTTAATTTTTAATAAAAAATTGAAAAGACCTTTTATAGTCTGGGTTACGCGTTGATCATTTCTTTTAGATTGTTATAGCCGATTTTTTCCTCATGCATCCAAGGAATCAATGCACATTGGTGTGATAGCTTTTCGTTAACTTTGCGGATCCATTGTTTTTCAGAAACGGCACGGCCTTTTAGAACCGGATCGGTTGTGCCAGTTGCATACAAACTTTGATTGATTACCCACCATGTTGGAACGATTTGAGCACGACCGAGATCTTCTTGAAGTCGTGATGCTTCCAGTACTGGTGTTGCCTCAGCAAGTGTTACGATGACTACGCCTGTTTCTTTTGGGTTACGAAGTCGAGGCAATAATTTTTTAACACTTGTTGGAACTTCACCCGTGGAACGGCTCATTTCCTTGTGGTAAGCTTCAGTTGAATCAAGTAACAGCAAGGTATGACCTGTTGGTGCCGTATCGATAACTACAATCTCGTCATCTGACCTTTCAACAACTTCTGCAAATGCTTGAAACATCGCAATTTCTTCTGTACAAGGGGATTCCAGATCCTCTTTTAAATAGGCAAGGCCTTCCTCATCCTGTTCTTTTCCCACTGTTGAGAGTACTTCCTGTTTGTATTTTTCAACTTCTTCCGTTGGATCAATACTACTGATAGATAAATTTTCTTTCATCGTACCCTCATCATGAAACATATATGCCAGATTTGCTGCCGGATCTGTCGTGGTCAAATGAACCTTATGACCTTTTTCCGAAAGACCAACTGCAATGGAGGATGCAATGGATGTTTTACCAACCCCGCCTTTTCCCATCGTGAAAATAACACGTGTGCCTTTTGACGAGAAATCGTCTATAATACTGTTTAATTTCGGCAACTGGATCTTTTCGGTATCGATACTACTTTCATTTAATGCAGATTCAAGTAATGGATCATCACTAACCCATTGCCTGAGGTTCCCAATCCCTGTTAACGAATAAGATACGTATGGCAGCATAAATGTTTCGACTTCTTTTAGTTCATCCGGCATTACCTTTAATGCGTTTCGCTGACGCATATAAAATGCTGTAGAAACTTCATCATCTGGTTGATACGTTTGGAGCAAACCATTTACAATCAGCATCTGATTTTGAATACCAATATCTCTCAGTTCTGATGAAGCACGGTTTGCCTCTATTAATGAAGATTGATCAGGCCGGGAAACCAAAACTAAAGTCGTTTTCTCTTGGTCTGAGAGCGACTGAACAGCCTCTGCATAAGCTCTTTTTTTATCTCCAAGGCCAGACAACGGGCCTAAACAGGATGCACCATGCGTACTTTCTTCTAGAAATCCATTCCATGCTGTTGGTAACTCCAACAAACGAAGCGTGTGTCCTGTTGGTGCCGTATCAAATACAACATGGTCATAGGTATTCAGTATACTCTCATCAGAAAGCAAATGAGAGAATTCATCGAACGCCGCTATTTCAACTGTACATGCACCTGAAAGCTGTTCTTCCATGGTGGCAACCACAGAATCAGGTAGTTTCCCTCGATAAGGTCCAACTGTTTTTTCACGATAAATTCTTGCCGATTCTTCAGGGTCAATATTTAATGCAAATAGGTTATCGACACTTGGAACGGAGACAGGATCATTTGTCAATTCCATTTCAAAAACATCTTGTAAGTTAGATGCTGGATCAGTGCTAACTAATAGTACCTTTTTTCCTTGATCCGCTAGAGAAACAGCTGTTGCACATGCTACCGATGTTTTGCCAACGCCGCCTTTACCAGTAAAAAATAAAAACGGTGTTTCTACATTTATTTTTGGATTGAATGATTGATACACAAGAAATCCCCCTACTTAATTAAAATCAATTGGAACAGCAACGCGTGGCTTTTGTTGAAGTTCATCTGCTTTTACATCTAGCCATTTTGCTAGTTCATCATTCGTTGGATAATTGCCCACTTTCACGACTTCATTATTTAACAGTGTAATTGGTAGTGCATCGGCACCTTTTTCATGAAGCACTTGATTTACTTCCTTGTTATCTGTAAAAGCTGCAGGGTCATTAGCTAAGTTATAACGTGTAACATCAAAATTCTTTTGTTCCAGGGAATAAACAGCAGATGCTACTCGTGTTAAATCAGGGTCAACACTCGGTCCGCAAACGCCTGTTGAACAGCACATTGCCGGATCAAAGATTTCTACTTTTTTCATATAAAATTCCTCCTTCGACATCATTATATAACTATATACTTATATAGTGAAGATTGGAAAAGCCTTGAGATCATCTCACGGCCCTTTAATCACTTATTCACCAGTTTCCGCAAAGCGTTTAATTCTTTCCTCAATTTCATCTCTAACTCGTTGGAAAACTTCCCATTTTTCTTCATCTGTTCCTTCTGCTTTTGCAGGATCATCAAAACCCCAGTGTTCTCGCTTCACATGAGGTGGTGTCGTTGGACACCTATCTGCTGCATCCCCACAAAGCGTAACAGCCATCGTTGCCTGATTTAAAACTTCCGTATCAATCATTTCTGATTTTTGATCAGAAATATCAATACCTATTTCATTCATTGCTTTAACTGCATTAGGATTTAAGCCATGCGCTTCAATTCCTGCACTTTTAACTTCCCAATCTTCCCCAAGATAGTATGTTGCCCAACCTTCGGCCATTTGACTTCGGCAGGAATTGCCGGTACATAAGAAATAAATTATTTTCTTAGACATCTTAATGCTCCTTTCTAATTTGTTCTTCTTTTTTCCCCAATAATCTTGAAATATGCCCTGCTAGCAGGAAAAATAATATCCCTACGACAATCCCAAGTATTGGTACATAAGTGTTTATATTTCTTAGCCCTACACCTGCAGAGATAAAAAACACACCCACTAAAATTAATAATCTAGGAACTACGAATGAGCCTCTCATCTTACCATGTCCTTCCCAATGACATAGTCTTTAAATGAAAACGTTTCTTTATAAAACCGATAACGTCAAATATAGTCCTAATAAGGTAATGAACAAGATTGGAATCGTTAAAATGATTCCTGTTTTAAAATAGGTTCCCCATGAAATCTTCACTCCTTTTTGCGACAACACATGAAGCCATACTAACGTTGCTAGGGATCCAATCGGTGTAATTTTTGGACCTAAGTCAGCCCCAACTACGTTCGCATAAATCAGTGCTTCCCGGATCGCACCGGAAGTATTTGTTTCAGCGATAGCCATAGCATCGATCATCACGGTTGGCATATTGTTCATGATGGATGACAAGAAAGCAGCGATAAAGCCCATAGCTATCGTAGCAACGAATAAACCTTGTTCTGCTGCAGCTTGAATAACGGTAGCTAATGCATCAGTAAGCCCAGCATTTCCTAACCCATATACCACTACATACATGCCAATAGAAAAAAATACGATATTCCATGGCGCACCTTTAATAACAGCTTTTGTATCCACTGCGCTACTGTTTCGTGCCATAATCAAGAAGAAGATGGCTATAATACCAGCAACAATGGAAACAGGAAGGTTGATGAACTCACTTGCAAAGTAGCCGATAACTAGCAGCCCAAGTACATACCATGATAGACGAAACATCCTCATATCCTTAATGGCATCTGCAGGTTTGCTTAATTTGGATACATCATAGGATCTCGGGATACTTTTCCTGAAATAGATCAACAATACGGTGATAGTTGCTATCAGTGCAAATAAGTTTGGAATCATCATTCTGGAAGCATATTCCACAAATCCGATACCAAAGAAGTCTGCGGATACGATGTTCACCAGATTACTGACCACGAACGGTAGGGAAGTGGTATCTGCAATAAACCCACTTGCCATGATGAACGGAAAGATCATTTTTTCGGTGAAATTCAAGTTCCGAACCATTGCCAGCACAATTGGTGTCAATATCAAAGCTGCACCGTCGTTTGCGAAGAAGGCAGCTACAATTGCACCTAAAATACTGATATAGACAAACATCTTGATCCCGTTGCCTTTTGCAATTCTGGCCATATGTAGTGCCGCCCACTCAAAGAGCCCTATTTCATCTAATATTAATGAGATCAGAATAATCGCAACAAAAGCCAGGGTCGCATTCCATACGATTTCTGTTACTTCTATGACGTCGCTAAATCCAACTACCCCAACTAATAAGGCAATAATGGCACCACCGATTGCGGACCATCCAATTGACAGCCCCTTTGGCTGCCAGATAACTAAAACAAGCGTTACTACAAAAATTAAAATTGCTAGTATAAGCATTGATGACAAAACCTTAACCCCCAATTAACAACAAGTAATTCGTCCGCCACTTTCTTCCAATTGCTCTAATTTATCATCCTGGTCAGGCAACGGCTCAAGTATCTGTTGAACAAATGGATAATATTCATGCGCTTTATTAATCGAATAAAATATCCACTGTCCCCTTCTTTCTTCCTTCACCAGCCCAACATCCCTCAGTTTTCGCAGGTGCTGACTGATCGACGGCTGGCTTGCTTTGAATATCTCCACAAACTCACAAACACAGCAATCATGTGCATCAAGTATTTTTACCATGGTTAAACGCGTTTTATCACCCAACAATTTGAAAATCATCGCAGCTTTATCCATTTCAATTGCAGTTTTAAGCATATATATACACCACCTTTCTTATTCGTTTATTAGTATATAATCACTTGCTTATATATGCAAATTATATGATCTAAAAAATAAATTGTGATTGATTACTATTTGTACAGTATCAAAAAAGGACTTCTCAATGAAGCCCTTTTTACAATGTTCTAGGTCCTAATTTCCCTTATTACGCCTCTTTCTGCTGCTTTTCAGTGTTCTCCGTTGTGGATCCGCAGCAACTATCTTCAGTCGATTTTACTTCTTCAATTTCAACGCTGCAGCAAGCTTGATTAGGTTTAGAGAACAACTTTTTAAGACCAGACTTTTTTTCTGCCATGAATATCACCTCCTTAAAAGGGTAATTTTATAATGCAAGCGTAAAACTATTTTCTTTTTAAACCTAAAAGATTGAACTAACTATAAGGCCAGTGCCTATAGCCACAATTAAAATAGCTGAAATAAATGCCACTAAAAATTTCTTTTTAAATAGTTTAGACAACATAATTACTTCTGGAATACTTGCACCTGCACCACCAATAACTAAAGCAATCACAGTACCCATAGACATACCTTTTGATACAAGGGCTTCTGCAATAGGGAGCATTGTTTCAGGACGAATATACATTGGAATACCAATAACTGAAGCAATCATTACGGAAAATATTCCATCACCACTGGCGTATTTTGTAATGAAATCTGCTGGAACAAATCCGTAAATAAATGCACCAATAAAGACCCCTATGAATAAGTAAGGAAGCATTGGGTAAAGAAATGCCCATGCATCATTTAAAGCTTGCTTAACTCTGGACCCTTGTTTATTACTGAAAAATCCATCTCCTTTAACAGTTACACCTTTATATGACTCTGCTAATTTAAGCTTTGAAAAAATTAACCCTGTTAAAATACTAAAAATACTTAGTACGATAAAATATACAAGTGCAGTTTTCCAACCTAAAAGTACCCAAAGCATGAAAATCATAACCGGATTCATTAATGGTGAAGCAATTAAAAAACTCATTGAAGGTCCAAATGGTACTTTGGCATTTAATAATCCCGCTAGTACAGGTATAGTTGAACAGGAACAAAATGGTGTAATTGCCCCAAAGAATGTACCTAGTAAATAATTAACAGCTTTGTTTGGGCGATTTAAAAATTTTTTAATTTTTTCTTCTGATATTACTTGTTGAATGAAACTCACAATAAAACTTACAACAATAAATAAAGCAAGTAATTCAACAAATAGTATTAAAAAGGTTCTTATGAACTCCAAAATTGAGTCTGTCATTATCATAACTCCTTAACCTCTTAATCATCAACTTTTTTTGATTCATACATCAATATTTATTGATGTATATGGTAAAAAAACTAAGATACCTATTAGAAAATTTTACAACAAGTATCTTCAGATAAAACAACCTCTATTTGTTCCTCATTAATTTTATAATAGTTCCATGTACCATGTTTTTCTGGAATCAAAATATTAGCATTTACTAATTTCTTTAAGTGATAAGATAGTTTTGATTGCTTTAACTCTAACTTTTCTTCCAAGTCACACACACACAAATATTTATTTGGACTTTTACTGATTTCATTTATAATTTTTAACCTTATTTTATCAGCTAAAGCATTGAACATATTTTCATAAAAATTAAGTACCTCGTCTTCGCCTAATTCATTTATACTTTTAATTAACTCCATTATTTCACCTCCAAGTAACATATCAACTTTTTTTGATTTATTAATAGTATATTATCCATAAAATGATATTGCAACCTTAATGATCAATAAAAATTGATTTATTTACACAATAAATCAATACATCTTAAGCACTTTAAACTAAACGCTCATTGCCAATAACTATTATACAATATGGCTGTCACTCAACAGTTTCTTAATCCATATCTCAATTCATATGTTCTTTTCTTTCACTATAAAAACTCCCCTTTAGATAATCATATCCAAAGGGGGAAAACAGTTCAATTTTTTTATAACGGTACAACCACTTTATTTCAAATCCACATTTGACACTTAATACACTATAACTTCATACAAGTAATAAGGAAAATAATGATAAATGGGACTCCTAGCAGCCATAACCAAAAATCTGCAGAATTAACCATGTTCAAATAGAAGTCTGTATGCATAAACCACTGAAAAACTGCCAAAAAAACAATACCACAGAAAGTTGAAAAAGCAATAAACAAAATGGAAAACAACATTATAAGCAATGTATTTTTGACTGTCTGAACAACGGAAATCATCAAGAAAATCCCCTTTCAGCAAAGACACCATATAGATTTCGTCCGAGTATTTCCAATGCTTCTTTCTTTATTTCATAATATCTTGTTTTCCCGACATATAGTTGCGGATAAATGACCTCATCACTATAAAGAGAACCCCCATTCCGTCTACGCATATACTTTAATTCAATCAATTCTTGTTCAATTGGACTTAATGCTTGAAGTGCTGAATACAATATTTCCAGCCACTCTGATGCTTGTATGGTTTTTAAAGCATACATTTCCGTTTTGCTCTTTTTGAAATTACTGGAACCATGAGGCATATCCGATATGGAAGAAACAATGCTCGGCACTTGCGTTTCATTTGCCACTGCTTTAATTTTGAAATACCGGTCTAACCATTTTCTTTCCGCATACTCTATATAAAATTGCTGTTCATCTTTGAGTATTTCCTCGATTTCATCTTGTGTGAACATATTCTCAACTTCTGAACTAAATTGCATTACCGATTCACCCTTTCTTGCATATTTGATATTGATCTAAATAATAATTCCCTTCGATCAGCAAAATGGTATTTATTCAATGAACGCAATGCCCATGCTATCCTTTGAATGATAGCTTGTAAGGCATTGGCCAGATTCATATCATAGTGAACAATTTGAGACACAATTACTTCCCCCTTAATAAGCTATAATTTAAAATCTCACTGACACAATCATATAACTCTTCTTTATTGGAATAGCATTCATGGATTGACTTAGACACTATTTCGTACAGCCCATGCTGATTTTTTGTGAGAGTCATTTTTAATTCTGGTATATATTGAGAATAACCTTGTTGCATATTGCAAATTGCAGTAAACAAAGGGTCATCTTCTTTCCCCAGATATTCATAAACGTGTAATTGCTGGATTGTGTGTTCACTCATCGTGCTCTTCCTTCCATTTGCGAATTCTCGTATTTGCAAACTCGCGTCCAGTCCAGGAATTTAGTTCCTCTAAATAAAATGGCTCATTACACCGTGGGCACTCCGGAATCATCTTTTTTCCTCGATACTGTTTCTCTAAATAGCGAATGGCCTTTAACCATGGCTTATAATTAATGATTTGTTTTCGTTGTTCAAGCATATAGTCCAGTTGTTCATTCATTTGCTCCCAACGTAATGCCATATCATACATGGCATCATAAGGGTCAATGATTGCTCCACAGCTCGAACACATGACTCTCCTATTTCGTGTATCAAGCATGTATTTTCTTTTTTTGCACTTACATACCTTTTCCATTCCCCGGTTTATTCGAATTTGATCGATACGAATGATCTTATTAGGCAGTTGGTTAGTCAATTTTAATTCACTCCTGTTCATGAGAGTCTTATATTAAAAAATTGCTTTCAGTTTAACGAATGATTAATTGATGTGCTCATTGATTTTTCATTTCAGTAATTGCCTTTTCGACTTCCGGGTTCATAATCTTATACATCAACTCACCTACAATTTTTTCTTCCTCGCTATTCTTTCCATTCACTGTTTCCATCCGCAGTCTGTACAAAGATAACGCCTCACGAATAAGATGTGCTTCTGAATAACTGCCATGAATAACCAATTTCTTTTGGTCACTTTTATTAATTGCTCGCATAATATCCCTCCAGAAATAATCAAATTGTTAAAACCCCTCTGTGTGTTACCAATATTGAATTCGATCTATTGAATCACCTTAATTGGCGATTTCACATATAAACGAAATAATGCTATAATGAAATGCAACTTAGCTAGGAAAATCAGAAAGTATGATATTAGGCCTATCGTTGCTTCCTGTTTTCCGGTTCATTAAGATATTTTCTTGTTTCAGCTACCGTTGGTACATACTTGTCACCAACGGAGCTTTTTTGTTCCATCCACTCCCGCCACTTCCTATCAGTCTCCTTTTGATTATCCTTTGGATCAAACACCATGACACTTTTCATTCCTTGCCACATATTAAAAAGCCCTCCTTCTATAATCAGAACCATTCATAACGATAACGTTTGTATTTTCCATCATTCTTGAGAAGTTCCGTTCACTCACCCGTTCTTTGAGTTCATCACTACTTAAATTGGTGGTATATACAGTTGCTTTACCTGAACGATCATCCAGTATTTCGAAAAGTTTAGACGTAGACCATTCTGTTTGTTGTTCTGCCCCAATATCATCTAGCACTAATAAGTCCACACGCTGAATAACGCTTAGTAATTCATCTTCTGTGACGCCTTCTGTGTTATAGGTTCGCTTGATTTTAGTTAGCAATTTCGGAAGGGAGAGAAACAAGCATTCATAACCTCTTTTCATTAGCTTTTTAGTTATAGAAACAGAAAGATGACTTTTCCCTGTTCCATACTCCCCTGTTAAAAGGAGATTCTGTTCTCCCTCAAATGCATTAATATACTCTGCCACTGATTGTTTTGCCTTTATTAAGTCATTGTTGGTAGGATCATAATTTTCTAATGTTGCCTCTTTTAATGACCTATTGGTTAATGAATAATAATTAAAACTATCCATCAGCTTACTTTGCTTGAGTTGATTGTGTTTTTGCTTTGCTGCTTCTGCCAGCTTAATATCATCGCAAATACAACCGTAATTAGCTATGATTCGTTCACCCGCACGTGGTCCAAAAGGAATCATCAATTCTGTTTGCGATACGTGCTGATGGCAACCATCACAATCAAACGTTTCAAGTAATTTTTGTTCTAGACTTGTTATATGTTGTTTGATACTTTCCATCAGGAAATCCTCCTAAAATCCGTAATTATAGCCATCATTCGCAATTGTTTGTTTCTTATGTTTCTTTTTGCTGTTTTTAATATCTTCAAGCGTCAATAACGATTCATTTTCCCAATTTCGAAGAATACCCTCAATATAATTCAACTGTCTTTTATTATTAGCACATGCTATCTCCATAGCCTTGAGTATGATTTTTTCAGGGGGGTTAAATGATGAATCGTCCAACCATGACAACAACTGATTTTTTCCCTGAATGTTATTTAATCCGAATCCGTTTTCATCCCAAAATTGAATTATTTCTGAGGTGTGTTGTTGTTCTTTGTCTTCCTTCTTCTTTCTTCTCTCTTCTTCTTGTTCTTCTTCTGGTGCGTGACTGTCACGTGACATCACATTTTCCGATTTTTGCTCAATTTGTTTAGCCTTCTCACGTTCCCTTTGCTTTTGTTTTCTTAATTTATTTTGCTGCCTTATCCTTTCCATCCCTTCTACATTCTGGTGTTTTTCCCAATTTGAAATGTGTATAAAGGAATCTTCGTCTATGTGAATCATTCCGAATTCACGTAAAGCCTTTAATGCTAGCCGAACAGTATTAACTGGTCTACCAAATATCGTGGCGAGCATTTCATCCGTATATGGAATATTTTCATTTAGATAGATATATCCATTTGCATTAGTTTTCCCTGCTTGCGCCAGTAACTTTACCCAAATAATGAGAACAGTATCTGCTTCTGGCATCTGTTCGATTAATTTAATCTTTTCATCTTCGAACATGGAAATATCTAATTTAATCCATTTCAGATCTCGCATTATTTATCCACTCCCTGAAAATTCAAATTGCGTTATATGGGTATTTCATATTCACCTCCTGATAATTCTGCGTAGATTCATATAGCCAATCAAAAAACAATTTAGTAGGCACTTTTGGATGACCTAATTCTCTCGTGACGGGGAAGTCAAACCGGTTGAATAACTCGTTACACTTTGTCGGGCCAACCCCTGTAAGCTCCATGAATTCCTTCCTTGTCAGCAATGGTGGTAATTCTGATTCCTTTAGTTCCTCAATGAGAGTCGGCATCAATTGTTTTTTAATTTCATTTGCGAATGTCTGGATTTCTTCTTGACTAAATGTTGTGTTTGGCATTTGCATAACCATCCTTATCAGTTGTATTTTCTCTGTTTTGGGACACAATTTCTTTCGTGTCATTAAATGACACAACATGATTAAAAAAAATATCACCAATTGGTAAATCAAAAAAATTTGCTATTTTACTGATGATACGTATACTAGGATTATAGTGCATGTTCTCAATCTTAGAGAGTGAAGTTCGCTCGATTTTCAAATAACTTGCTAATTCTTGTTGGCTGATGTGGTGACCCTTTCTTAGTTGTTTAATTTTATTATAAATAACTGACATATCGTACCTCCTTCCGCCACACATGCCTGTGTTGTGTTGTGTCGTGTCCTGACACTGTAATAATAATATCAAACGTGTTAATTGTCAACACATTTTATTAAATTATTTTAATTTGTGTTGCTATACGATACAATGAAATGTATAGAGAGTTTGGTGAATTGAATGAATGAAAAAAGGAACAAAATTGGAAGATTTATTAAAAAATATCGTGAAGAAAAAGAAATGTCTTTGCGTGCTTTATCAGAAATAACCGGGATTAGTTTCTCACACGTAAGTAAAATTGAGCGTGGAGAACATACTCCCTCAAAAGAAACTATTTCAATCTTTGCTAATAAACTGGATTTAGATGAAAATGAATTACTTATTATGTCTGGTTACACACCGAATAATGGCATAGATGAATTATATACTTCTGCTAATTATGGAGATGAGGGAACTAAGGAACTAAAAGAGCTACTAAACGATCCGCAAACTGAATTAATGTTCAACAACTGGAGAAACATGTCTGATGACGAGAGAAGAGAAGTGCTTGACACAATTGAATATCTCCATTTTAAAAGGAAAAAGGAAAAGAAATAATTCTACTGCCAAATAAGGAGACACTAGTATTAGAAAGACAAGCGAATTTAGGGAGATCAAAAGAATTTAGGGAGATCAAAATTAACAAGGTGTACATATAATTGTATGCCATTATTTTTAAATCTATTCGAACATACATTCTTATGGAGGGTTGTTATATTAATACTCATCTTGAAGATTATATACAGGATTTGTACAAATATCTCCGTATCAATAGACCGAATCAATTAACAATTGATAGTATTGCTAAGAAGCTTGATTTGAATATTTATTATGGCAAATTCAGTCTCCGTTTTGGGCATGATTTAGTAATTCAAAAATCCACCAAACAGCAAGAGTGGCAAGTATTTGGTCATGAATTAGGGCACTATTTAAGACATTGCGGAAATCATTATACAATGAATCGTTTGTTTATAGACCTGCAAGAATATCATGCAAATCATTTTGCTTATCATTTCTGCGTGCCAACTTTCATGTTGCAGAAAACAGACGAACTTTCAATTTCCGCTATTATGAATTTATTTAACGTGGAATATGATTTCGCTGTTAAACGGTTAGAAATGTATCAAAACAAACTATATAAGGAGGAACTAAACCATGTATTGTAAGAAGATTAAAACAAAATCTGGACAAGTTAAATGGGAGTGTGTTGTTGATGGTCCCAGAGACCCTGCTACTGGTAGGCGTAAACAAATAACACGGCGTGCTAAGACACAACGAGAAGCCAAAAAGCGTGCACAAGACGCCGTCCGATCAATTGATGAAGATAAAATCGACGAAAACTCTGGAAAGCGCATCACATTCGACCAAGTTGCATCTGGTTGGATGAATGTATATAAACAGACAGGTGTCAAAAGAAGCACTGTCCGAATCCGGGAAAAAGAGGTTGCGATCCTGAATCGGTATATGGCCAAAACCCCTATTGCGAACATCACATACTCCATGTATCAAAAATTCATCAATGACATTTCGCCCGATTATGCTCGGACAACTGTTCAAGGCGTGAATACATCAGCCGGCATGATATTTCAACATGCCGTGAAAGATAAGCTTATCAAAGAAAGTCCAAATCGAGAGGTTGTCATACCAAGGAAGCGAAAAACAGTTGAGGAAATCGAATTAGAACCGATTGAACAGAAGTTTTTAACAAACGATGAATTAAATGAGTTTTTAAATGCTGTTTTACAACATGGGCAGGAATTGGATATCGAACGTTTCTACCTTTTAGCTTTTTCCGGTATGCGCTCAGGAGAGTTGTGTGCTTTAAAATGGTCTGACATTGACTTTGAGACTAACACTATCCGCATTACGAAAACATTATATAATGAAGATAACAATATGCGCAAATATGAGTTGACACCGCCAAAGACAAATGGATCTATACGTTCATTTGAGATGGACAAAAAAATTATGCAACTCATTAAATCACATTACAGGCGGCAGAAAAAGATCAGGATGAAATATCGCAGTGAACTAGAGCATGATGGCAACTTTGTTTTTTGCCGGGCGAATGGATATCCATATATACAAAAAAACATTGTGACCCGAATGGCCAGACTGTTGGAATACACAAATATTGAAAAGAAAGCGACACCACACATCTTTCGGCATACTCATATAAGCATGCTTGCTGAAGCTGGTGTTGACCTTGCAACAGTTATGGAACGGGTAGGACACGACGACCCACAAACGACATTGAAGATCTACACTCATGTAACCAAAAAAATGAAAAAGGACGCTTCCGCAAAAGTTAGTAACTTTTACGAAAACACCCTTTCAAACATAAATTTATAAAAATGTGAGGCTAATGTGAGGTTTTAAGGATTTAAGTTCCCTTATACCCCTCGAAATCATTGATTTGGCAGGATTTATTGAGAGACTATTACATCATGCCGCCCATGCCGCCCATGCCGCCCATGTCTGGCATTCCGCCGCCACCTGCAGCGCCGCCATCTTCTTCAGGCTTGTCAGCAACTACTGCTTCAGTAGTTAGGAACATAGCCGCTACAGAGGCAGCGTTTTGTAGTGCGGAACGAGTAACTTTAGTTGGGTCAACGATACCTGCGTCAACCATATCTACCCAATCGCCAGTTGCAGCGTTGAAGCCAACGCCTACTTTTTCGCCTTTTAGACGTTCTACAATGATAGATCCTTCTAGACCAGCATTGTGAGCGATTTGACGAACTGGTTCTTCCATTGCACGACGGACAATATTTGCACCAGTAGCTTCGTCACCTTCAAGTGATAATTCACTTACTTTGTTGTAAACATTGACAAATGCTGTACCACCACCGGCTACAATACCTTCTTGTACTGCTGCACGTGTAGAGTTCAATGCATCCTCAATACGTAGTTTACGTTCTTTTAGTTCTGTTTCTGTTGCAGCACCTACTTTGATAACTGCTACACCACCTGCTAGTTTAGCAAGGCGTTCTTGTAATTTTTCTTTATCGAAATCAGAAGTAGTTTCTTCTGCTTGTGCACGGATTTGAGAAACACGAGCAGAGATAGCTTCTGGGTTTCCAGCGCCCTCCACAATAGTTGTGTTTTCTTTCGTTACAACAACTTTAGAAGCACGACCTAATTGATCGATGGTAGCACTCTTAAGATCTAGCCCAAGATCTTCTGTGATAACCTCTGCACCAGTTAGTGTAGCGATGTCTTCTAGCATTGCTTTACGACGGTCACCGAAGCCAGGTGCTTTAACAGCTACTGCATTGAATGTTCCGCGAAGTTTGTTTACTACTAATGTAGCAAGTGCTTCGCCTTCAACATCCTCAGCAATCATTAGAAGTGGTTTGCTTTGTTGTACCACTTGCTCTAGTACAGGTAATACTTCTTGGATATTACCAATCTTCTTATCTGTAATTAAGATATAAGGATCTTCAAGTGTAGCTTCCATTTTATCTTGATCTGTAACCATGTATGGAGAAGCATAACCGCGATCGAATTGCATACCTTCTACTACTTCAAGCTCTGTATTAAAGCCTTTAGACTCTTCGATTGTGATAACACCATCGTTACCAACGCGTTCCATCGCTTCAGAAATCAAGTTACCTACTTCTTTATCTCCAGAGGATACCGCAGCAACTTGAGCAATGGATTCTTTGCTTTCAATTGGGTTAGAGATTGATTTTAATTCATTAACAGCTACTTCAACAGCTTTTTCAATCCCACGACGTACGCCTACTGGGTTAGCACCAGAAGCTACGTTTTTAAGTCCTTCGCGAATCATTGATTGTGCGAGTACCGTTGCAGTTGTTGTACCATCACCTGCGACATCATTTGTTTTTGATGCAACTTCAGATACAAGCTGTGCCCCCATATTTTCGAAGTGATCTTCTAATTCAATTTCTTTTGCAATGGTAACACCATCATTTGTAATTAATGGGGAACCGAATTTTTTATCTAATACAACGTTACGACCTTTTGGTCCTAATGTAACTTTTACCGCATCTGCTAATGTATCTACACCACGAAGCATTGCGCGACGTGCGTCTTCACTGAATTTAATTTCTTTAGCCATGAATAAAGCCCTCCTTAAATTCTTAAGTTAAGTATCTGTATATCTAAGATTAGCTAATAACCGCTAAGATGTCATTTTCACGAAGAATTAAGTACTCTTTGCCTTCGTATTTAACTTCTGTTCCAGCAAACTTTGAAAAGATAATACGGTCACCTTCAGAAACTTCTAGGGCAACTTTTTCTCCATTTTCCGTTACGCGGCCAGAACCGACTGCAACAATATTTCCTTCTTGTGGTTTTTCTTTTGCAGAGTCTGGAAGTACGATACCGCTTGCAGTTTTTTCTTCTTGCTCGACAAGCTCGATAACAACGCGATCTCCTAGTGGTTTAATCATGAAGAAAGCCTCCTTAATTCTATATCATTTTTAGTTATTAGCACTCTACATCATTGAGTGCTAATTCCAATTAATATGATAAATAATTCCGGTTAAAAATGCAAGTATCAAAATCATATTTTTTCAAATTTCTTCTCATTTGTTCCAACAAATCATTCTATTATAAGCAAGGGCTTATTTATGATAAAATAAATAATGTATATATCCATCTTATCGCTAATAGATTTGTAAGTTCAAACATAAACTATAGTATACTTTCTCAACTTAAGAAAAAGGAGTCGTTGTATTTTGCCAAAACGATACTGGTGGGTCATTATCACGTATATCATTATGCAGTTTCTTGGAGTAATATTTGCCCCACTACTGTATAGTGCCTTTCCTATTAACGAAGCTGAAGCTACTGTTTATTCCATGGTGCTTAGTTTCATTCTAGGTGTCCTTGTTGTCCTGTGGTTAATGCGACCAGATATGAAACAGGGTGTGAATGAACGAGAAGCTTCACCGACAAGTGAGATTATACTCTGGTCCATACTTGGTGTCTTTATGGCTTTCTTTGCCCAGGCAATTGCAGGTATGATCCAGACGGAATTTCTTGGTATTCAACAGAATTCGGAAAATACGGAAATGATTATGGATATAACCAGGGCTACCCCATTATTCATGATTGTTCCAATGTTTGCTGCTCCAATACTAGAAGAAATTATTTTCAGAAAGATTATATTTGGCAGACTATATACACGGACAAACTTTCTGATTGCTGCATTACTATCAGCTTTCATATTCGCGATTATCCACGGTGAACCGCAGCATATATTGGTTTATGGTTCCATGGGGCTCGTTTTCGCTTATTTATATGTAAAAACAAAACGGATACTCGTCCCTATTTTCGTGCACATGGCCATGAATTCAATTGTCGTTATCGCGCAATATAATATTGATCCAGCTGAATTAGAAAGGCAACTGAAGGAATTACAAACCATTTTAACATTATAATTTCGGGGGATCTCCCCCGATCCGCCTTATGGTGGGCTTGATATTTAACGGGGGCTTTACAAATGAAGATTTCACCAAAAACCATGGCAATCATTTATTTTATCATGGGAGTATTTTTTACCTATATTGCAATCTTAAGTGTAGATGAAACGATATGGAATGTAACAACAATGGTGTTAGCTGTTTTTGCTACACTCGAGATTGGTGTCAGCATTCGCTTAATATCTCTTCATTTTCGCTTAAAACACAAAAAGAAGGAATAGCAGTTAGCCTGCTATTCCTTCTTTTTATTCTTTTGGTCAGATGATGGATCATCACCCAAATGAATAACTTCCATCTGTTCCATTAAATCTTTTGTTGTGTCATATGCCGGTGATTCGCTATCAATTGTATTTATATATTCTGTTACATCATAACTCATTATATTTAGTTGTTCCCGATTTCCATCTTCCATTTCATTCCAGCTCATTGCCTCCTGCGCATTGACCTTTTGCCCTTTTATTTCTTCATTTCCACCCACAGCCAATGTAATCATCAACATACCGATGAGAAGTAAAAAAATAATACTGCGTTTTCTTACCACTGTGATTCCTCCATTATAACTTTTATCGATGCCATCAAGTAAGTATGCCTTAACATAAGAGATGCTTCGATCTATGTACATCATAGTTAGCCAGTTCAAGTTATCTAGACCTTCTATTGTATGCTATACCCCACTTACTGAAAAAAGAAACCCTATTCGGCTTCTTTTTTAATCCAGCTGCTTCGTCTCTTCTAGCGGATAATGCTTTAAAAAATATACCAACGCTTGTAATTCAACAGCAAGATCAATATGATGTACACGAATATACTCGGGAACAGTAATTCGAGCAGGCGTAAAATTGAGAATCCCAGTAATTCCCTCTGCAACAAGTCTATCAGTAATCCCGTCCGCTTCACTCGCAGGTATCGTCAAGATAGCAACATTCACACCATCTAATTTTTTTTCTAAATCTGCAATATGATAAACAGGAACATCGCCGATCGTCGTACCTACTTTTTCCGGATCACTATCAAATGCCATTTTAATAAGGATATTATTATTTTTCATGAAATTATAATGTAAAAATGCTGTACCCAAATTACCTACCCCTATTAAAGCAACATCTGTTGTTTCGTCCTGATCTAGGGTTTTACGAAAAAAACCAAGTAAATATTCAACATTATAGCCATATCCTTTTTTACCTAGTGCTCCAAAATAGGAAAAATCTCTTCGAATTGTAGCTGAATCAACTTTGACAGCATCGCTCAATTCTTTTGAAGATACTCGCTTTTTTCCTTGATGATTTAAGTTATTAATAAATCGATAATACAATGGTAGCCGCTTCGCAGTTGCTTGAGGTATTTTATTATGATCCATTGC
Organism: Virgibacillus salexigens; assembly: GCF_014905415.1. GTDB lineage: Bacteria > Bacillota > Bacilli > Bacillales > Amphibacillaceae > Virgibacillus > Virgibacillus salexigens. Next base: position 7,792 of record NZ_BNEO01000010.1, on the reverse strand, counting down.
TATTCCTTCTTTCTTACGATAATAATCCCCATTGTTCTACCAGATGCATCGCTTAATGGTAGACACCCTTTTATTGACCGCTTACATGTTACATCGCAGCAAATAGTTCTTGTAGAAATTGTGACAGTTATTGAGCTCCACCTCTATTTTAGCAGAAAAATGGAAATAAGTCGTGACCGATTTCACAATTATATTGCTTGGCTTCCCGCAATTAAGATACACTAGTATAGATGAGGTGAAACGTATGATACTAATGCAAATAAATGGACTTTCAAAGGCGTTTGGTGCTGATGAAATTCTATCCAATATTAAATTAGAAGTAAAAGAAAATGATCGTATAGCAATTGTTGGCAGAAATGGTTCAGGTAAATCAACGTTATTAAAAATAATGGCTGGTGAACTTACTTATGATGAAGGTGAATTGTTTAAACCAAAAGATTTAACCCTTGGTTATTTATCACAGCATACCGTACTGGAGTCAACTAAAACCATTTGGGAGGAAATGCTGGAAGTTTTTGTTCATCTACGTAATCAAGAAGAAGAGCTTCGTTTACTCGAAAAGCAAATGGAAAAAGCCCATGAACATTCCGAAGCGGATTACCAAAAATTACTTACGAATTACGATAAACTACAGCATGCCTTTCAACAAAATGGCGGCTACACCTATGAAGCCGAAATAAAATCAGTACTAACCGGACTTGATTTTCAAGACTTTGATTACCAAACACCAATCCAAACATTAAGTGGCGGTCAAAAGACACGACTATCATTAGGAAAACTTTTACTAAAGAAACCGCAATTACTCATTTTAGATGAACCAACAAACCACTTGGATATTGGTACATTAAACTGGTTAGAAAATTATCTGTTAAATTATCCAGGAGCAGTAGTCATTGTGTCACATGATCGCTATTTTCTCGATAAAACCGTATCAGTCGTTTATGAAATAGCACGGCATAATACGAAAAAATATCATGGAACGTATAGTAAATTCCTTGAGCAAAAAGCTGCCAATTATGAAAAAGAATGGAAAGAATACGAAAAACAGCAGTCGGAAATTAAGAAAATGGAAGACTTCATTCAGAAGAATATTGCTCGTGCATCGACAACCAAACGAGCCCAAAGCAGAAGAAAACAATTAGAAAAGATGGACAAGCTCGATCAACCGCTTGGTGATGAAGCATCAGCTGCTTTTTCTTTTGGTATTCAGAAACGAAGTGGAAATGATGTATTGAAAGTAAATGATCTGTCCTTTCATTATGAAGATACCCATGAAAACCTATTCCAGCACCTTAATCTGCATATTAACCGAGGAGAAAGCATTGCTTTAGTTGGACCAAATGGAGTCGGGAAAACGACGTTCTTAAAAATTTTACTGGGAAAGCTGCAGGCTACAAATGGAAGTATTCAACTTGGAACAAATGTTCAAATTGGCTATTATGATCAAGAACAGGCTGATCTGAACTCATCAAAAACAGTATTAATGGAATTATGGGATGATTATCCGACGATTAATGAAAAAGATATTCGAACGGTTCTAGGTAACTTTTTATTTTCTGGTGATGATGTCTTAAAAGCCGTCAATACGTTAAGTGGTGGCGAAAAAGCACGATTAGCCTTATCAAAATTAATGATGCAGAAAGCGAATTTATTAATTTTAGATGAACCGACCAACCATTTGGATATCGATAGTAAGGAAGTACTTGAAGCTGCTTTAATGAACTTTCCAGGCACCATCCTATTTGTTTCGCACGATCGTTATTTTATCAATAAGATTGCCGATCAAGTAGTAGAAATGCAGCGAGCTAATACGACCATTTATTTGGGTGATTATGATTATTATTTAGAAAAAAAAGAGGAGGAAGCTGAGCTAAAGCGATTAAAGCTAGGTGAACAGCCTTCAGCTCCATCCACTACCAAAGAAAAAAAGAGAAATTATCAACAGGAAAAACAATTACAGCGTGAACAGAGAAAAAAAGAACGGCGGATTACCGAGTTAGAAAGCAATATCGAACGATTAGAAGCAGAAATTCAAAAGCTTGAGGAAAAAATGACAGATCCTACTGTTTATCAAGATCATCAAAAATCACTAGAATTAACAAAGGAAGCAACTAAACAAAAACAGCATATGGAAGATTTAATGGAAGAATGGGCAGCATTACAAGAAGAATAAAAAATAGCCACATGACATCATCGAATGTCATGTGGCTTATTTATTGGTTATCCACAGAAATTATTTGAATAAATAATCATTTTGAATGGAGTTTTCCACAGCTATCCGATATATGACGCCAAACCCTAGCATTGTGGATAACACAGAACTTCCCCCATAACTTATCAACAGCAACGGAATACCCGTAACAGGCATAATCCCTAGAGCCATGCCGATATTTTGAAAGACATGAATAAGCATTAAACTAAGGTATCCAAAGCAAATATACGCCGCAAAGGGAGAATGTTTGTAAATGGATAGACCAATCATTACTAACTTATACAAAAGCATAAAGTATAGGAAAATTACAAAGGCACTCCCTACAAATCCAAAACTTTCGCCTATAATCGAAAAGATAAAATCGGTTTGCGCTTCTGGGAAATTAACTTGTGGTGTCCCAATCCCCTTGCCAAATAGTTGTCCAGATCCCAAAGCCATATAAGCTTGATTAAAGTGCCAATTGGCATCACTTGTTGATTGTGTAGGATCAAACCAAGTCATAATCCGATCAATTTGATAGGCTTGATCTTCCCCAACAACGGTTTTAGCTAATTCAGGGAATTGAACAATAAATCCCAATACAGCACCTATAAACGCTGTAATGCTGACTATTAAGGTCGTAATAATTTTCCAATCAATTCCGGATAAAATAATAATCATACCCGTTATAAATAGATAGACCATTGCTGTACCGAAGTCAGGCTGCTGCATAATTAATAATACGGGAACAGCAACTACTGCGAGAATTTTTAATAACATGAGAATATCTGACTTCACTGTTGGCTTTTCAAACTTTTGCTTATGTCTGTGGATAACTGCTGCCATATAAATAATAGTTGTTATCTTTGTAAATTCAGCAGGTTGCAAGGATACTCCAAAAAGCTGGAACCAGCTTTTCGCTCCATTTACAGGCTTGGCTATTGCCTCGGGACTAATCAATAGTACGGCGAGGACAAATACACCAAATCCGTAAATAAGGACACTTGCCCGCTGTATTTGATCAATATCTAAGTATTGAATAGCGGCCACAATTCCTACCCCAATGGTAAACCATAAAATCTGTTGAAGCACAAAGTTCGAGCCATATTGATCTAACTGCTGCGCATTATAAATGGATAGCAAACTCACACAAACAAACATAATAAATAGCATAATTAAATCGTTCTGTATATAAAAGGATTGCTTTTTAGACATTTCCATTTCACCAAATTTCTAAATTACTATATCAACAATTTATCCACATTAGAAAATATATTTTTATGTGTATTCACGCTTTTTCACAAAGTTATACACAATATCCACAAACACTCTTTGAGTTATGCACATTTTCCATACACAATAAAGATCCTTCCACTTCAGCTTTTATTAAACTTATACACATACCTGTGAATAACTGTGGATTATTGCGATTATTTCAATGGTAACGACGCTCGGGCATTTAAAGATAGCTCTGAGCGTTTTCCTTGTTCAAACGCAATCGTTCCTGCAGCAGCAATCATGGCCGCATTATCTGTACATAATTTGAATGGCGGAATAAGTAAAGGAATATTTAATTCTGCAAAGCTTGTTTCTAATGCATTCCTTAACCCTTTATTAGCTGCCACACCGCCAGCTACAATTACCTGTTTTACATTAAAATCTTTTGCAGCACGTACTGTTTTCGTCGTTAGAACATCAATAACGCTCGCTTGAAAGCTTGCTGCGATATCTTCTTTTTTCAATTCCTCTCCTCTTTGCTTGGCATTGTGAATGGTATTAATCACCGATGACTTTAATCCACTAAAGCTAAAGTCATAGCTATCTTGCTCTAGCCAAGCGCGAGGAAAGGTAATTGTCTCTTGACCCAATTCAGCTAAACGATCGATTTGTGGACCACCGGGATATGGCAGGTTCAACATGCGGGCAACTTTATCATAAGCCTCTCCAGCTGCATCATCTCTCGTTTCACCAATTAATTCATATTCTCCATGTTCCTGCATTAGAACTAATTCCGTATGGCCACCGGAAACAATTAAAGCTAGCAATGGAAACTCAAATTCCTTCTCTAAGCGATTTGCATATATATGCCCTGCTATATGATGTACACCGACCAGTGGTTTTTGCTTTGCAAATGCTAATGCTTTTGCAGCATTTACACCAACTAATAATGCACCTACAAGACCCGGTCCTTCCGTTACAGCTATTCCATCAATCTTTTCCCAGGTTGTATTACTTTGATTGAAGGCTTCTTCTAATACGTACGTGATTTGCTCTACATGATGGCGAGATGCTATCTCAGGTACGACTCCGCCAAACCGTTTATGACTTTCAATTTGAGATGAAACGACATTTGCGAGAATTTCTCTTCCATTTCTCACAACGGCTACTGCTGTTTCATCACAACTCGTTTCTATTCCTAATATAATTGTATCTTTTTTCATGATAGATTCACCCACATAACAATTGCGTCTTCTTGATTATCTGTATAATAATTCTTTCGTAGCCCGCCAGGGACAAGGCCAAACTTTTGATATAAATTCTGTGCAATCGTGTTTGATTCTCGTACTTCCAATGACAATCGGCTGACCCCTCTTATTATGGCATATTGCATCGTATAGTGGAATAGCTTTTCACCAAGACTCTTACCTCGATAAATAGGTTGGATAGCTAAATTCGTAATCTGAGCATCGTCTAACACAATCCATGTACCAATATAGCCAATAATTTTCTTATCCAACTCCATGACAAAGTAATGAGCATAAGGATTATCCGATATTTCTTGATAAAAGATATCCTTTGTCCAAGAAGTAGAAAATGAAGTCCGTTCTACTTCGATTACAGCATCGATATCCATTATCTCCATTCTTCTTATAACTGGCTCAATCATTCGTTATTGACCCTTTTTTGATGTTCTAACCACTTTGCCTCTGCTTCTGCAAGTCTTAGGTAATTTGGTGTTAACGTATGCGTTTCATCTACGCTTCTCTCTTTAGCCGCCATTATTAAATGAGACGCTCTTGGGAGCTGAAAAGTTGCATCGGGAATAACTGCAAGGTTACCTAATTTTTCTTGTATACGTTCTTGATGCACAGAAATATCTGGACTTAAGAAAAGAACAGGATGCTGATATGATTTCAATTTGTCGAGAAATTCATCCATTAACATATTTGCCTCTGGCTCTATCATAACCATGTTATTATCTTCCCACTTAAAACAACTAGAATAAACCAATCCACGCCTTGCATCAAAAAAAGGACAAATAAGACCATTAAAAAATCGTCCTTGATATGCAAGGACCTCTAAACTAGATATACCAATGATAGGTATATTCAACGCCCATGCCATTGACTTAGCGGTTGACAGTCCAATACGAACACCTGTATAAGACCCAGGTCCCTTTGCAACAATGATTTGATCGAGGGCTTCCGGTTTTAAAGATACTTCCTTCATTAGTTTTTCTATGGCTGGCATCAATCGGACAGAATGATTTTTAGACACATTGGTAACTATCTCTCCAGTAATATGTCCTTGTTGTTGAATTGCAACACCCAATACTTGATTCGATGTATCGATGGCAAGTATGTTCATCTATATAGCTCCTCGTCTTGATTTTAATTACTTTGTAATTCATCTAGTACCCATTCAAAGTGTGAACCCCTAGCTTGCAGCTGAATTTGTCGAGATTGATCATTAACATAGGAAATATGGATATCGAGCCTTTCTTCTGGCAAAAAATCCATTATGAACTGAGGCCATTCTACAATCGAAATCCCTTCCCCATTAAAATACTCATCAAACCCTATATCTTCATCGGAATTCTCTAAACGGTATACATCCATATGGTATAAAGGTAGTTCACCTTCATATTCTTTTATGATTGTAAATGTAGGACTAGTTACGTTGCGTTTCACACCAAGTCCAGTAGCTATCCCCTTCGTAAATGTTGTTTTACCAGCACCTAGATCCCCTTCAAGGGTTACCACATCCCCTGGTTTTAATAAAATCGCCAATTTTTGAGCTAGATGCATCGTTTCCTCTTCAGTTGTTGTTGTCATTTTATAAGAATCCATGTTGTCACCCACTACTTTAAATGTGTATATCCTTTCTTAGGTAAAAGGTATTTTCTGCCGTTCTTTTTTAGATATACATTATGTTGGTTGTCTTCTGTGAAGACTCTGCCAATCCTTGTCAGTCTTATATGTATAGAATCTGCTACTTTTTTTAATTTTGGCCAATCGTTCGCAGAAATCGTGCCTAACAGTTGAAAATCTTCCCCACCAAAATACTTCCATTTATATTGCAATTCCGGTAAGAATTGATGATAGTTATCCGATATTGGAATTTGTTCATCCTCCAAAATCATGCTAACGTTTGATTCAGCGCAAATTTCAGCAGCTTCATTACCAATTCCATCACTAATATCATTGATAGCAACTCTGCTAAAATGATGGAAATAGGAAGCAAAATTCACTTGAGGCTCAGGCATCTGATGGCTCCTAATATAATAATCAGCATCCATATAATCGCCAGGATTTGTTAATATATAATAGCCTGCTTGTGAGTCACCCAATGTACCAGTAGCAAACACAATGTCTCCATCCCTAGCATTGTGCCGATAACAAATAGAACCCTTCCTCGCGTAACCAATAACTGTAATGGAGATTGTTAACTCACTTCCTGAAACAGTGTCTCCTCCAATAAGATCCATTTTGTAGTTAGACGCTAGGGTATGCATTCCTCTAAAAACGTCATCAATTTCTGCATCACACCATGTTGTTGGAATGACAATTGATACTAAATAAAAGGCTGGCGTTGCCCCCATAGCAGCAATATCACTTATATTAGCAGTTAATGCTCGGTAGCCAACATGAAATGGTTTCATTGTATCTTTTCGAAAGTGTATATTCTCTACAAATGTATCAACCGAAGTGACAATATCGGAAAAAGGTTGTCGAAAGACTGCTGCATCATCACCTATTCCTTTAACTAAGGTCGATTGTCTATAAAATTGCTGTTTAATTGATTTAATAAAAGAAAATTCATCCATCACTTTTCACCAGTTTCTATACTAACTATAACAATGATAGCAAAAAAAGTTGGAAATTGAAAAAGGAAATAGTAGTTGAGAAAGAATTCAAGTTGAAAAGAGAGGGAGTATAACATGACATATAAATCGAAATGCACTTTTCAAGCATATAAAAAACACACGATTTCACGAAATCCTGTGTATAATAAGTCTATATTAGTGGCGGTCCGGACGGGACTCGAACCCGCGACCTCCTGCGTGACAGGCAGGCATTCTAACCAACTGAACTACCGGACCATTATAATATTCAACCTTTCTTATCTCCAGATTCAGTTGAATTAATTGGTTGCGGGAGCAGGATTTGAACCTGCGACCTTTGGGTTATGAGCCCAACGAGCTACCAGACTGCTCCATCCCGCGATATGATAAATATAATATGCCTGGCGGCGTCCTACTCTTGCAGGGGCAAAGCCCCAACTACCATCGGCGCTGGAGAGCTTAACTACTGTGTTCGGCATGGGAACAGGTGTGACCTCTCCGCTATTGCTACCAGACATTCCTTAAAAATAAGGACA
>NZ_BNEO01000009.1 GCF_014905415.1 Virgibacillus salexigens | reverse complement strand
TGAAGTGAGCCTGTTTGGGGTGCGGATTCAATATTGATCCCAAAGTTAGATCGGCTTTTCTTCACTCCTACTATAAAAAAATAGTAGCACAAAACCATGGCCTTGGTTTTGTACTACTAATCTTAGTATGTTTGGGGGATATCCGTGTAAGATTTACCTTACTTAGAATTCTTCTCCTCCTCCGACTAAATCGCTATTTTTTAACTCAAAGTGATCAAGCAATGCACGTACTTCATCCGTTGACAATGTTTCCATCATTTGACTTCTTAATTCACTTGCCCCTTTAAAGCCACGAACATAGATCTTAAAAAAGCGGCGAAGGGGCTTGAACGAACGTGGTTCTATTTTTGAATATTTATCGAAAAGATTCAAGTGCAGCCTTAAGATATCAAGCAGTTCTTTACTACTATGCTGCTTCGGCTGCTTTTCAAAAGCAAATGGATTTTTAAAAATTCCCCGTCCGATCATTACTCCATCTACACCATATTGTTCCACAAGCTCCATGCCGGTTTGCCGGTCAGGAATATCACCGTTGATGGTCAATAATGTATTTGGAGCGACCTCATCACGAAGCTTTTTTATCTCCGGAATTAGCTCCCAGTGAGCATCTACTTTACTCATTTCTTTTCTTGTACGAAGATGTATCGAGAGATTAACAATATCTTGTTCCAATACATGTCTTAGCCATTCAAACCATTCATCAATATACGTATAACCGAGTCTTGTCTTTACACTAACAGGTAGTCCTCCTGCTTTTGCAGCTTGTATTAGCTCTGCTGCAACTTCTGGACGACGGATAAGACCAGAGCCTTTCCCATTCCCTGCGACATTAGCTACAGGACATCCCATATTAATATCCAGACCTTTAAATCCTTGTTCAGCCATACCAATACTCATTTTTCTAAAGTACTCAGGCTTATCCCCCCAAATATGGGCAACTATTGGCTGCTCATCCTCTGTAAAGGTCAAGCGCCCGCGCACACTTTGTCGCCCTTCTGGATGACAATAGCTTTCTGAGTTTGTAAACTCTGTAAAAAACACATCAGGTCTGGCCGCTTCACTAACGACATGGCGAAAAACAACATCTGTCACATCTTCCATTGGTGCCAATATAAAAAATGGTCGTGGTAAATCACGCCAAAAATTATCTTTCATAATCAAATTCCAATCCTCTCATTATGGGATATTGACCAAAACTAATCCCAAAATCAACTAACAAAGTATCCTTGCTTCCTTTACACTTATATCATGCTTAAGCCCTTTTTATCAAACGGATTGCCTAATTTAAACCCTTCAGAAAATTCGCACCTAAGGGAGAAACGATACGTAGTTCATCTAATATTTTATTAACGTTTGTATGTTACCTGAAAATCCCGTACTCGTACATCCTCAAAAAAACGTCTCATAGTTCATTAAAAGAACACTCGTTTTTTCAACCTGGCTCGTGCGAAATGGATACAAAAAAAGAGCTCTCACTAACTGTGAGAACACTTGGCCTTAAAGGCATATTTCCTGCTTTTATCGATACCGGTGGTCGGGGTCGAATATAACTTTTAAAAACTGACATGACTGTATTGGTGTAGTTTGATGTGTAAAATATGTGTAAAAAATCAATGGGTTTTTCGTTTCAAGATTGAAAATACCCTGTTTAATAATATTGAAATCTCTGGGTGGATGGGGGGGAGGCGCTTATTGTTATCTACTCTTGGGTAACCACCTTTTAAAAAGTTCTTTCTTATGACTTCCTCTCAAATACCAGGTCTTTTTTTTAGGGTCCCATTTTGCTCCTAATGCCTTAGCTTGATCCTTCTCTACAAATGGCACATTTAATTCAATAATTTCCACATTATTATGGGCCTCGTCATTAAATTGTGACCTAATTCTGTTCATCTGTCTTGATAGTTCAGTCATTTCATCATTATCGAAATAATACACAAGTCCTGTATTTTCGATACTGTATTCACCTTCAATATGTCTTACATATTTGTTGTAAGCTTTTGGAATAGTTACATCTATAAAAAGTGCAATTTCGTTTAAAAATTCACTTGTATTATATGAGTCTCCTAAATCATTATAAAATCTATTATATGCATTATTTTCAGCATATGATATAAATTGTTCTGCTAAATCGTAACGATCAAGAAAATTTAGTGTTTTTACAATTGTACTCGTCTTTTTTCTATCGCTAACTTCGCTAGCAACAAATTGTCCAATTCTATTTTTTATTCTATTTGGATGAACTGCATAAGAAAATAAGTCCATTTTCCTCCTCCTTCGTATTTTATTATTTTTATTTTTTATTTTTATTTTTATATTATCTAAGGTACGATAAAACCAAAATACAACAAATTTAAAGTTATAATAAATTCTTCAAGATCTGGGTAACTAAAGAAAGAATGTGTAGAAAGCGCAACCATTTAAATTATTTTTAATTTTAATGCAAAATTAATTTACGTGTAAAAAATAGGCTTCGTTATAACATTGTTATACAACTTCAAAATTTCAAATATTACAGTTACAGGATTAAAAATTACATCTTGCTGGCCCGTACTTGACTTAATTTTAAAGTATTTCATTCGGATATTTTAAGTATTTAAGGTATATATAACTCTTCATTCACGGTACTTACATTCAATTTTTTTCGTGGTTTTATTTTTCCTCGTTACTTTTTTGTGACATTTTTAATTGTCACAAAAGTGTTCTCCGCGGCACCTAGTGTAAGAAACAGGTTAAGAGTTTTTGATTCGTTTCAGCTTATGGAAAACGTTCATAGAACACGATTTAGAAAGTTATTTTTAATGATTGTATCACAACTTGTTTTGATTTATTTTACAACATGATTAAGACACCAATTTTGTCACCAAAATGTCAGTTTATAAAAGAAATCAAATAAATCATTTCCATAAATCAGTTAATATAATAGTATCACTCTGAGGTCTTAAATCAATATTATCAATAAAATCCACCGAAACAGACACAGGCATTGTTAGCGCTGTACCAGATATAATACATACCCCTGGCGAAAGAACAGGTAACATAGATTTAGAAACCCTGTCTAGTGTTGATATAGAGTTATCTATAATCTTCAAATCTCTTTCATTCACCAACTTATGAAGAAAAAAATTATGCACTTGAGAAAGTATTGTGGGTGATATATCAGAAGGGCGTTGACTTGATAGTGTTAGGAAAAAACCAAATTTCCTGCCTTCCTTTATTATTTCTTCAAATAACTCTAGTCTATAATCCATCCAACCGTCTTGTTCTCTTAAAGATTGGCTTGATAATATATTATGAGCTTCATCTATTATAAGATGAAAACTCTTTTTGTCTTTTTTTGATTTATGACCGTCAAAGCACATCTTTGAAATAATCAGTGAAAGAAACTTTTTTGATTCTGTATTTAAATCCCTAAGAGAGATTATTTGTAAAAAAGGGTCCACAGGTAATTCTTCTACTATTTCAATGAAATTATTAATTTTACTAAATCTAGACTCAATCCTTTTAAGTAAAGGTAGTATATGCTCCTGAGCTACATTTCCAAACAGTAAATCATTAACTAATTGTAAGTGGCATCGTAATTCAAATTTTTGAAATTCATCTATCTCTATTTCTGATATATAACTTTCAATATTGTTTATGTTCAATGCCTCGATTAATTCATCATTTAAATCTCCGTCAAAAAAGGCTCCCTTTCCAAACTCTATTCCATTTTCGAGATAAAAACATTCTTTTTTATCCTTAGCATAAATATTTGTTTGCTTGATATTAATTAGATGTTGTTCAATATCATCAAAATATTTTTCCAAAATCTCTACCATAAGATCTCTAATATTTTGATTAGGAATACCTGTATAAATTTGTTTGATTAGATATGTAACCCAATTTGGTAGAGAGTGTTCATTAGATTTATATTTCTTAGTTCTATTTAGTACTCTTGTAATAAAAGGCTTTTGAGTTTGTTGAGTCGCTGAAAACAGGATTGAAAGCATCTCATCATCAAAAAAAGCATCATATTTAATCGGAATCTTATCACTAGAATCATTTCTTGATGTTAATTCATAAATTTCCTTATTTATTTCATCATTTTTTTCAATGCCAAAGGATTTCTCATGTACATATTCACCATTAAAGTCTAATACTAAAAAGGAACTGTTGGTTGTGAAGTTTGGCAACTCATTTCTAGTAAACAATTCATAATATAGTTTATGTAATGTATTCGACTTACCGCTTCCTGTATTTCCAAAAACACCTATATGGGAAGCAAAAAATGAATTTACAGGCAACGAAATGTCATTGTTTTCATTTAAACTTTTCCCAATTGGAATAGTAAAACTATTATCTTCAGAAATATAATTATTAATAAATATTTGATTTACTTCTTCATTCGTAGGTATATTGCAAAAGTTACCAATCATAGGTAGAAATGAAGCTCCACTTATAAACTTTCCATTTTTAATATAACCAACAGTTTGTATTTCAATAAGTCTCTTAATGCTATTTTTAGAAAACCTATTATCCAAATTGTATCCTTTTGCGCTATTTAAATTATCCCAAAAGGATTCCGAATTCACTTTTGCAATAATTTTAATAAACCCTTGGGAAATAATAACAAAACTGTTGACACTAACGTTTTTTATTAACTCTCCATTATATATAAATGTTGCGTGATTAGCATCATCAAAAGTAGCAACTTTTGATACAAAACCATTTACTTCAACAACTACCCCAATTTCTAAACTATTCATTCTGTATCCCCTGTTTCTTTATCCACTATAGGTATATATTTATTTACAATATTCATTTCCAATATTGAATTAAATGACGAAAAATTCAGTACAGGAATAACAGAATTTCCAGCTTCATTTTCTGATACTACATTTGAATATATAGATACTCTACCTTCATTTGTTATTACAGTAAAATTTGAGTCGTCTTGGTTTTCTTCCTCTTCCATATAATTTTCTTCATCCATTTCTTTTATTAAAAAATCTTTGGGTTCAATGAACTTTATATTAATTGGGACATTCCCAATTGAAAAATTAAATTGTGATATGATATTACTTTTGTCATTATCAGTAAAACAAAAGATAATAACTAAAAGAGCTGGATTATTTAACGACCTCTGTACAATTTCTGATATATGTTCATCCTGAAATGAAAAACCAAATACAACCAGTAGAGATTGTTTTTTTTCAAGTTCATAACTAAGAAGTCTTAGCATGCTAAAATAATGTTCTTTTATCAAGGTAGTTTGGAATTTATCTTTAGTCGGTAAGACAATCTGTAGTGCTTCAACTTTTTCAATGAGTTTCGATAAACTTTCGCCTGCATGTTCACCAATAAAATTTAACTCGTTAATCAAACCTTCATTAACTAATTCGATATTATTCATATTTTCAATAAGATTTTCTAGGGAGTCAGTATTCATAATAAATGGAAACTCTTTAAAGTATTGATTAATCTCTTGTATAACAATTTCTAAATCATTGTTTATTGGAGAAATTAAATTCTCCTCAATTGCTACCTGTATTTTTGAACGGTTATTATTTTTCGCATATTCCTTCCAATTTATGGAGCCATGGCATTTAATTAAATTCACGGCCGGCATCTCATTTGAATAATTATCGAATACCCCCGAATAAAGTAATGTTTTATTAAAATTATCCGTACTTATAACTCTTTTTCCATACCCGTTTGTCCCGTCATTAAAAAATATTCGGGGATTCATTTCGAGTAGCCGGTCAATTGAAGACTCTATAAATAGATCATAATTGGTAGTAATCACATTAAATCTTTTAGGTGAAATCCTACTATTTCTTACCTTTAAAAATTCTATCCCATTGTGAATAAATCTAGAATATTCATCTATGATAGACAGCATTAAGTCTTTTTTATCATTGCAACAGCATTTATCAAACATAAAATGATGTAAATATACGTTATCCCTTATAGATTGATAATAAAAAAGTGCTTTCACTAATTTCTTACCTCGATAATCTATATTCTCATTTGATAGTATTTCCTCAAAGTTACCCAAAGATGAAAAATACGGTGCTGATGCTCCCGCACCGAGAAGAAAAGTTACGTTTTTCTCTATTAAGCTCTCTTTTAATACTTCAACAACCGAGCTATTCAAACTTTACCGCCCCCTATTTTATAAATTAGAAATCTATAAACCTTATCCTAAACAATGATTTAAGTTAGCCCCTTCAACTTCCTATAGAAGTCATTATCTTCAAGGTCTATCGCATTTGAATTTTTATTTGCACTTTGATTTGCTATAAGCAACTCAATACCTTCAATGCATTTCTTTATCTCTGAAGGCTTTGTTGTCAGATGAATATCAATTTCTTTATCCAAATTCACCTTTTGCTTAAGCAGCGAGAGCGACTCTGAAATCACTTCGATTATCTTCTTATCTTGATAAAAGGCAATTTCTTTAAATTCTTGAAAATCCTCTGGATAAATACGGACAGATTTATATGGTTGATGACTTTTTGTACTCATCGATTACACCTCAAACTTCTTTTTATTCACTTCTTAATTCCTTATAAATCTCTTTCGCAACTGCCATCATAATCGTATTATAATACGATTTATCTTCAAATAGTTTCGAATAAGAGTCCATTTGTTCCATATATAAGTCTTGAGAAGCCTTTTCGAAAACCCCAGGAAACAGACTTTTTTCAAACATTTCCTCATCATTATTTCTTGCAAGGCTCTTTAATCGATCATTGGATTCTTTCGCTTTACGTGTAACTCCTTCAATAATAACACGATCAGATTCAGATATTTTACCATCATATTTTTCATTAACTCGTCTTACGATATTTTCTAGTAAATCATCATCTTCTGGTGGTTTAATTCCAGTCTCTACGTTATCTGGGTTACTTAATTGGTAGCCATTTGTATTTTTTTCTAATGCGATATCCCCATTAAAGGTTTGTTCCAGCTTGTAATACTCCAGTTTCACTTTGTCTTTAATATCAATTTTTTCAGTACTATTCTTGGGAATGAATTTAATCAAATAAGAATTGAAGATAAATTCCTCATGCAACTCTTTATCAAACATCCTTGTTAATTGTGTAATGTAGGAATACCATTTATTAAAATTACGAACTGTCACTCGAAACTCATATTGCTGCTGGTCGTCTAGTTCCTCATATCTTTTAATAATTGGTATCAAGTGACTCGCTATTCTTCCCAAATCCTTATCTGATTGGCTGCCATTTTTCAAATAAATTTTAGTGAGTTTTTTTATGTCTTGATCGTTATAGATTTTATAATTTCTCAGCTTTGTTTTCGTATCATAGATAAGGTTAACATCAATTTCCTTGTCTAGTTCTGTTACTTCATAAAATGGCTGAAAAGCCTTCTGAATATCGTCTGCTTCATTCACAAAATCCAATATAAAAGTATTGTTTTTACCTGGATGCGTACGATTCAACCGGGAAAGAGTTTGGACAGCCTTCACACCAGAAAGTTTTTTATCAACAAACATGGTATGCAGTAACGGTTCGTCAAACCCAGTTTGATATTTCTCGGCAACTACTAGAACATTGAATTCATCGGTATGAAATGTTTCTTTTAGCTGATTTTCCTTCACACGTTTGCCGTCTTTTGTTTTGTTTAATTGCTCTTCAGTGTACTCTTCATTTTCATCCTGGACTGTTCCGGAAAATGCGACGAGCACATCCATATCGTCATATCCTTTATTCTCAATATAACGCTTAAATTCAAAGAAATAACGAACAGCATGTAAACGTGAAGCTGTGACCACCATCGCTTTGGCTCTGCCGCCAATTTCATGTTGTGTTACATTTCGGAAATGCTCAATCATAATGGCTGTTTTCTGTTGTAAATTATGAGAGTGCAAGGACTGATATCGTCTAATAGCTTTTACACCCTGAGTTGTTGATAATTCTGGGTTATCTGGTGTATTCTTCGCAATTTTATAAGACATTTGATAGGTCATATAGTTTTGCAGTACATCTAAAATAAACCCTTCTTCAATTGCTTGCCTCATGCTATAAATATGAAACGGTCGAAACGAATCATCGGATTGTTTTGTTCCAAACATCTCAAGTGTTTTTTCTTTAGGGGTTGCTGTAAAAGCAAAGAAGCTTAAATTATCATGGCTTCCATGTGATAAAAGCTCTTGTACAAGTTTATCTTCTTGATCTGGCGTTTTTTCCTCAATTTCAGCTTCCAGCTCCGCATATTCCCTTAAAGCATCTTCAGTATCAGCAAGTGCTGCCTTTAACTTTTTAGCACTTGTTCCTGTCTGTGAGGAATGTGCTTCATCTACAAGAACCGCAAATCGGTTTCCTTGATTGACATCCACCTCTTCATAAATAACAGGGAACTTTTGCAGTGTTGTAATGATAATGCGTTTGCCATCATTAATAGCATCTTTTAAATCCCTTGATGTTTTTCTTTCTCCAATTGTTTCCACTAATCCATCCGTGTGATCAAAGCTAGAGATTGTGTCTTGTAATTGACGATCTAAAACAGTCCGGTCTGTCACAACGATAACCGAATTAAATATACTCTTATCATCATCGCCATGTAAGCTAGCGAGATGATACGCTAACCATGCGATACTATTGGATTTTCCAGACCCTGCACTATGTTGAATTAAATAATTATCCCCGCTACCTTTTAACCGAACAGTGTGAACCAGTTTTCGAACGACATCTAGCTGGTGGAAACGAGGGAAAATCAATTTTGAACTCACTTTATTTTGCCCGCGTCCTTTTTTTAATATCTTTTGTTTTTTCACTTCCAAGTGCATAAAACGATGAATAATGTTCATTAGGCTATCTTTTTGAAGTACTTTTCCCCATAGATAGGACGTAATATAACCATCTGGATTTGGGGGGTTTCCTGCACCGCCAACATCTCCAGCACCGTTCGACCCTTGATTAAAAGGTAAAAAGAAGGTGTCTTTACCATCTAGCTTTGTTGTCATCCATACTTCATTTAAATCAGCAACAAAATAAACGAGAACACGTTTATTAAACTGAAATAATTTCTCTCTTGGATCACGGTCATACATAAATTGCTTCTTACCATGTTCCACTGATTGTCCTTTGATTTGATTCTTTAATTCCATTGCGACAATCGGAATCCCATTAAGTGATAAGACCATATCCAAAGAATTATGATTTGCTGTTGTATAAGCAAACTGACGCGTAACCGCTAATTTATTGGATTGGTAATTTTGTATGGTCTTTTCATTTAAAGTGGAGTCAGGTTTAAAGAAGGCAATTTTCAATTTGACCCCACGATCTGTAATGCCATTTCGTAGTACATGCAAAATACCGTTAGAATCAATTTCATCATTCAACCGCCTATACAACTGTTTGGGAGCTTGTTCTCCGTATATTTTGTTATATCGAACCCATGCTTTTTGTTGTGTTTCTTGTATAAATTCTATTAATTGATGGATATCAATAGCTTTTTCTTTATCATAGTTTGCTTGATTGCCTTTTACATACCCACCTCCCGTTAATAGGTATGTTTCAATATCTTCTTCAAAGCGTTTTTCCGTGTCTTCAAAAGCCAATTAAATGACCTCCTTTTTTCCTGTGACATATTCGTAGATGAGTGATTTTTTGTAGTTTTCCAACTCGAATATCAATTTATCCTTGTTACTTATAATCCGATTAATTGACTGCACTTTATCATCTAAATAGATGGAAATTTGCCTTTGCTCATCCAATGGTGGAAGAATCAATCGAAATTGTCTAATGTCTTTTTGGAATAAATGTGGCACGCCCATTCCATCCTTTTTTAACCGAATATCATTTTGAATATAATCACTCATTATCAAATAGTATAAATATATCGCATCTAAATTATCAGAAGGTGTTAATACCGCTATAGAACTATTTACTGTGGCTTCTTCATTTAAAGATCTAACAACATTTACAGTACCTAAAGTTGACCCATCTTTAGTCAATAATACATCGCTTTTTGATAATTTAATTTCCGGAGACTCTTCATATCTCTCTCTTGTTATATAATTAACGTTGTTGAATTCAATATATTCTCCTTTTATGTTAGGAGTAGATAAAAATGCAATACCTTTATCAACATATTCTTGGGCTTTTAAACCTTTCCAACCAAGTCTTGCTCTTATATATATTTCATATTTAAAATATGATAGACCCCAATGTTTTGGAATACTCCCTATCCAATTTACCCCACTTTCTTTCATTTCAATGTCTGAATACAAGCCTTTTGTTACTGTCTCAGTAATTAACGATTGTTTATACTTTTTCAATTCCTCAATAGACTGTTTTGTTTTCTCGATAATGGAATCAATTTGTGAAACTTTATTATCAAGGAAATTGGCTACTTTTTGTTGTGTTTCGAAAGGTGGTTGAATTGTTTTCATTTGACCAAAATCATTCTCGGTTAATGTATTTCTTAGACTTTTTGTTAAATGTAATAAAACTTTTTTATCATCTAAAAAGGTCAATAAATAATTGTAATATCTTAATGAATTACTCTCTTTGAGTTCAAATTGACTATAAGCTGGACTAGTTAAACCTTCATATTTTATTATTCCAACGCATCTTGGTGTAACATCTATATCAAATAAACATAATAATATATTTCCTTTTTTCAATTTTTGATAACCATCAAAACTTCCTGGCATTTTTCCAGTAGGGTTATTTAAATCCCTAATTATAACTCCTTTTTTTGTAAGGGATAGTATATTTTCACCATTGTATTTTTTACATATTTCCTTTTTCTTTTGCATTATATATTTAAAACTTAATACACTCCAATCATTAGGAATATCCCCTATCCATTCAATCTCGCTATCTACCATTTCCCTAATCATTCACTTTTACCTCCTCACCTGACAAGGCTTCAAAGGATTTCACAATCTCTTTTTCTATTTCTCTAATACGTGCAGCAATATCATCGGCTTTTTCTGGTTGTTCAAATTTATAGAAAAGACGTGTGAATGGTATTTCGTATCCAATTTTAGTTTTCTTCTCATCAACCCAAGCATCAGGATTAAATGGCTTTATTTCTTTTTCCACATATGCTTGAATGTTCTCTTTTAATGGAATTTCCTCTGTGTCTCTTTTATCTTTATCTGCTATAGGTTTATTCTTTTTCAGCACAATATTTCCTTCTTCGTCATACTGTGGTGTTTCCACGGTTACTTTATATAAACCAAAATCCTCGTTGTCTAATATTTTCGATTCAAGCATTCTTTCGCCTATAGAATATTCTTTATTTAAAAATTCCCCATATGCTTTTACAATTATTTCACGGCAAGCTTCACTGATGTCAACTCGTTTACTACCGATATTTTTCCTTCTTTTTTCATACATATTGGAAGCATCAACCAACTGTATTTTTCCAATACGATGTTTTGGTTTCTCTTTGGTTAAAACCCATACATATGTAGCAATACCCGTGTTGTAAAAGGAATCATTAGGCAGCTGGACAATAGCTTCTAAATAATCATTCTCAATGACATGACGACGGATTTCACTTTCTCCACCACCGACATTTCCACTGAATAAAGCTGAACCATTATGTATAATTGCCATTCGCCCAGTGTCTTTAAGTTTACTTAACCCATTTAATAAAAAGAGGAGTTGACCATCATTCTTCTTGGGTAGCCCAACACCAAATCGACCTGCTTCTCCACGGTCATGTTCGTCTTTCACCTTTTTATACTCTGATTTCCAGTCAGTTCCAAACGGTGGATTGGAAATACAATAGTCGAAGGTATAACCTTCGAATTGATCCTCCGTTAGCGTGTTTCCTAGTCTCATATTATTCGAATCGCCATTTCGAATCATCGTATCAGCCTTGGCAATAGCAAAGGTTTGTTCATTAATTTCCTGTCCAAACGTAGTAACATCTGCCTCAGCATCCAATGCTTTCAATCTTTCCTCCATTGCGCTCAACATTTGGGAAGTACCCATTGTCTGGTCATATACTGTTTTGGCAACGCCTTCATCAATTAATACATCTTTCTCTTCTGCAATTAATAGATCTGTCATGAGGTAAATTATGTCACGACTGGTAAAGTGAGAACCTGCTTCCTCATCATAGCTTTCAGAAAACTTCTTGATGAGTTCTTCAAATATGTACCCCATATCGGTGCTTGTAATTCTGTCTGGCCCCATGTATGCCTTTTCCGAATTAAACTCTTGGATGATAAAGAATAATTTATCATTATTGGCAAGCTTTTTTATCTCTCGTTCAAATTCAAAGTTCTTTAAAACGTCTTGGACATTTTCAGAAAACCCATTTAAATAGGCTAGAAAGTTTTCTTCCATATTATCCGGTTCAGCAAGAAGACGTTCAAAAGTAAAATTGCTTACATTATAAAACCCATATCCAGAAGCTTTTTGTAGGAATCCTTCTTTCACTTCTAAATGTTTTACTTTTTGATAGGTTTCTTGTACTTTATCTCTAGTTGGTAACAACGTATCGTGAAAGCGCTTTATAACAGTCATTGGAAGTATGACTTCCCCATACTGATGCGGTTTATATAATCCTCGAATTGAATCTGCTATACTCCAGATTAAATTTGCCTTTTCTTGAATATTTATGCCTGTTCGTTGGTGAAACATAATTTCATTCATTCATACAACCTCACTTTTAAAATTCTATTAGAATATGTATTGTTTTCTTTAAAGATAACACAAAAGGCATTTAAATAACACAAACCCACTTTATAATAAAGTGCTCAAAATTTACACTTTAAAAGTTGGCATATTATTTTTTGGCTTTATTCTATAACCATCCATTTATAAACCATACATGTTTATTTAATGATGAAAATGAGGTATACTATTTGTAGAAGGTCATATGATAATAAAAGACCGCCCATGCTGTTACATGGAACGGTCTAATGTGTAAAAGCCCTTCAAGGGGGCAGCTCACATGTCTAAGTTAGAAAAGTAACCAACCCAAATGCTCGCTAGGCGTTTAATGGGTGGTTACTTTTTTTGTTGTGACAGTATAGCTACAATTAAGATTGCGAAAGAAATCATCAAAACCAATGCTTCAAATACTGTCATATTATCACCCCCCTCAAAAATTATCAAGACCTAAACCGTAAAAAGTCATAAAAAATAAAGGGTGATACATATTGTACATGTACAATATGTATCACCCTTTTACTGTTGGTTTATAAAAGAACTATTGTTTTCTACCTGTGTTGCTCAACAATCGCGCCCGTTAATTGAAGAAATGCACAATATTTAAATACAGTCATTTTCAATGATAAATACACCACCACAATGAGATATTGGATAAAAATGACACTTATTTCTTAGTGAGAAACTAATTTCATTGTGAACTAAATAATATTCATCATTATCCCAGTATTCAATATTATCTAAACGACACTTTTCAAGTTTCTCTCTTGTTTCAAAAGAGACATCTCCAATGAATATTTTACCGTTCTCTTTAAGAAGAGATAGCAGGTTAGTTATAAACGATATTTTTTCTTTATCATCGAGATGATGTAAAGTATACGTGCTTATAATGGAATCATATCTATTCTCGGTGATTTCAGGTGGCAGGCCATTTGAAATATCCCACTCTATCAAATTCGCATTAGGCATTTTAGTTTTTGCGATGGAGATCATTTCTGATGCAAAGTCTATACCATCAATTTGGTGACCATTTTCATATAGCTTACTTGTTAATATTCCAGTTCCAAACCCGACATCCAAAACGTTAGAATTTCTGTTCTGCATTACCTCATTAAAAATTGTATTCAGTATTTTTTTGTATCCTGCGAAGGGATATTGATTATTTTTCTCACTAACCTGGACTGTCTTATCATAGTTATCAGCCCATAGATTAAATCCTTTGTTGTTTAACATAAATGCCCCTCCCAATATTGATATTCCGTAATATGGGCTATTAAAGAGTAACTTTAATTCATTTACTGCGTCTTTTAATGGAACAAAGATAATTTAAGTTTTCGTTATTAATAACGTACAAGCACCTTTAAAGGTTTAATTGTTCCTTTACTTAAATCCTTAAAGCATTGAATGAGATTTTCCTTAGATGTTTCATATTGAAATAATTGATCAATATAGGGAGTTTTTTTAATATGTTTAAAGAACCATTGTGAATGCTTTTTATAATCCCATCCATCACTTGAACCTACTATACGCAACTCCTTTTCATAAAACTCTGATTGTAATCTAAATTCTTCTTTGTTTCCATCAGATAAAATACAAATCTCTCCATCTTTTTTGATGGATTTTTGCAACACTTGAAATGCGCTATATTTTCCTGAACACTCTATTCCGAAATCATACTCATATCCCATTTGGTTTTGGATTTCAAAAGCATTTTTCACTCCAAAATTCCTGGCTATATTTCTCCGACAAACGTCTGGTTCGATGATGTCAACCTGGTCAACACCAACATAATTTTTTAAAAAGTAGACAGCCAATAGCCCCATTGTCCCCATCCCTGTAACCAATACCTTTTCTTCTCTGTTCGGGTCTAATTTTAAGACGCCTTTTGCTGAATCACATGATAAAATTGTGAGTAATGCTAGAGAGCAAGGAATATCTTTAGGAACGGGAATCACGTTATTTTCTTTTGCTATTGAAAAATCCTTATGGCCATAAAACGCAATTACTCTGTCACCAATTTGTAACGACTGAACGTTAGCCCCAATACTCATTACTTCCCCGTAATTTTCGTATCCAGTGTTCTTTGGATATTTGGGGTTTACATCAGTAATATCACTTTCTTCATACTGCGGCACTTCTGCCCCAACACTTATCGAGCCAAGGATTGTTTTAATTAGTACTTCATTCTTGTCTAAAGGGGGTAATTCTCGAACCTGCCATTTTAACATCCTTCTACCATTTAACTCTAGCGAGTGTTGTTTCACAAATATCCACCACCAAAAATACTACGAGGTTTTTAATAAAACTATTATTTAAAAGAACATAATTTTATCTTCGATTTCCCTACCAAAAATCCCTGTTGACCTTCAACAATATGCCTATTTATGCAAAAAGGCGCAAAGCCTTTATTCTGGAAATGCGCTGATTACTTAATACCGTACTATTCTTTTCTACTAGACTTTATCCGTTTAGCATTTATAAAAAGTACAGTCCCAAATATGAATACTCCTAATGAAATAAACATTGCTATCCCGGAATATTCATCATTAAATATCGTAGTATTAAGTAAAATAATAACCATCATCAATACGAGTGACACGTACAATCCATTAATATATTCCATTAATATATACCCTCCTGCCCTTTAAATGAAAGATGAGTGCTTAATCCTTGCTTTAGAGTAGCGTCGTCTATTTGAGGAAAGAATTACCAAAGGGCTTCTTTTTTGTTAGATACTTCAACAAAAAAGGGATAAATGACAAAAAATAATGGAATTACGCCTAAAAGGGCAAAAAAGAAAATAAAGGAAGGACCAAAGAACAGATTACAAAGCATTATTAAAGTGATCATTATAAAAGGAATAATAGCACTTCCCTTTCTTACACGCGAAGTTAGATATTGTTTATCTTCACAATAGGGACACGTCATTCCATCTGATGTAAAAGTTCTTTTAAAAGTTTGCTTCCAACTCCATTTATTATGGCAGTTTTGACAAGTCGGCATTTTAATCACTCCTTCTCTTCGCATCAATCTGATTCAATTTTCACGCTATTAATTCTACAATTTTGACCTTTTCTTCAACATTAAGCTCTGATGTCTTATTGCGCTAACGTACCAGTTACTTTAACAATATTCGTACATCATTTATACTTATTCTTGTCGTATTCTATAGCTTTCTTGTGAGCATCCTCAATGGAAAGACGATAAAAATCTGGTTCTTCGGATTGCTTTGTTTTCTTCACATAATAAATAGAATCCGATTTTTGTTCCATTTCATAATTAAGATTACGAATGCTTTCCCATACCCTATCCTCATATGGTTTATCTCCTGGAAATTGTACAGGGTGATATCCTCTATAAGGTTCAAGATATACTCTCTTATAATTGCCCTTGTCTTTGTCGAACCTTTTTACGGTATAAGTCTTACCTCCATTAAATTGGATAATGTCACCAATACCAATCACATCAAACTTTCTTTTTGTTCTAAAGTTATTTTTAGAGTGACTAAACACATTAACTCTCCTTTCTTACTCAGATCATCCCTTGTTCAATACTTTTACCCGTTACTTTAAATACAAAATTTTTACAGAACCTTTAACCTACAAATCTAATTTTCTTTAAAGGCATCGCTCCACAATATGTCCCGATTGTTTAATACCAATTTTTTTCAAACTTGTATCATTTCCACAATAAGTTATTCCTGATAATGGCCAAATTGTTCAAGTTATTATTCCAGATTTGCACCCGATTCTTGAAGAAAATATTATTTATTATTTTCATTTTCCAATTCGTCGATTCTCTTTTTAAGGGTTGAAATTTCCTTTTTTAAATCATTAGTTGGAGCCTGAACCCTATGTGTAACCCCTTTAATAATCGCAAGAATAGCTATAATAAACACTATTATTCCAGCTATAAACATAAAAATTATTTCCACAAATATCCTCCCTTGTGCTACAAAATGGCCCAATTCTGTAATAATATTTATTCCTGATAAGCGCCTGATTGCGGAAGATCGTTATTGAACAAAAGCACCTATTAGTTGAACAAGGAATTGAGCTTGAATACCTTCGTTATGTAGTTAATAAGGAAATCCCTGTCTTCAGGAAAGGTTAATTCTAAATTCTTTATTTCGTCTAAGGTTTTCCAAGCAATATCATAAATAAGATTATCAGGGTCTTGAAAATTTCTTTTTCCACCCACAATCTTTACTATAAAATAATGGGCTTCAGCAGTTATATTAAGATGTTCATAAGTCTTTCTTTTAACCTTAATTTCTTCAATAATTTCGCCTGAATATCCCGTTTCTTCTTCGATTTCTCTAATACAACACTCTTCAAATGTCTCATCGTGTTCTTTTCCTCCCGATGGAATAGACCACGTTTTTTTCTCTTCAGGTTTTCCTTGTAAGACCATTAACAATTGACCATTTTCATTAATACAAACACCTGAAGAACCAAACCATTTTTGCACTTAACATTACCTCCGTTTTTACTTGTTTAGCTAAAAGAATTCTACTTATTCCAATGAAGTTCCTTCATAAACTAAACTGCACCGTTTCAATAAAAAAGTGACTCTCATTATATAAGTGTCTCACTCGTTAGTTGAAGTGATTTTGGGCTGAATACTTAATTGTAATAGCCAATGTACTCCATTGATTTTCTTGTTCTGGTGAATATATTTCATAAGTTTCTTTCACCATTTCTTCCATTGTCCAACCTTCACAATCAAAATATTGAAATGCAATATCTTTATACATTGCTTCAAACGTTTCGTATTTTCTTAACTCAGTAACCTGAACTTTCATTGTTTCATTCTGTTCAGGAACTTTAACAAATTCAATTGTATCGTCAACCTTAATTTTTCTCCTCTTTTCATCGTTTAAGCGAACCTCTACCTTCTTTTTCCCTTCTTTAATTGTTTTGAAATATTCTCCATATAACCCCATTTTATGTACCATTTTTTCTTCACCTCTATTTGTATTTCGACAAAGTTTATTTTACCTCCTAGTTGTACTAATCTGCTCCGTTAGCTCAATAAGCCTTACTTAATCAAATGGACCAATACACGAAAAAACACGTTATTCGATAAACTCGCCCGATTGTGGAGATTAACAGTTGAATTTTTATTTCTTCGATTCAATTTTGACTGTTTTTCTGTATCCACGAACGTAATTTTTCTGCGTAAAAAGGACGTTCATCGGGTTCAGTGTAACTACCTTTTGTTAGGTAAAGGTTATCGTTTTCATATCTTGGATAAACGTGTAGATGATAATGCCACACATCTTGGTTTCCAGCAGGCTCATTATGTTGTCGAGTAGAAACTCCGTCGCAATTATATGTTTTTTTCATAGCAATCGCTGTCAATTGGGCTACACGATGAATTTCGGCTGCTATTTCCGCTGGAAGTTCGTATATATTCTCAAAATGTTTACTAGGAACAACAAGAACGTGCCCCTTGTTATTTGGCCACCATTTGCTAGCGATAAACGCCGTTACGTATTTATTTTGATAAACTATGTCTCTTTGTTTCGTCCCCTTATTGGGTTTTTCAATACCAGACACAATCCGACAAAAAGGACATTCGTACCCTTCAGGTTTATGCGAATACAAGTTCATCTCTCTAGGCACCCCTATCTTCACTTTGAATTAGCATAATGTCAGAACTATGTTGTTCCACAAATACAGTACTGGACGCAGTTCAGTTCCATAAGCACGCCCGATTGTTGCAACAATGATTTTATAGGTTTTATGCTAATTTATTCGATTCTAGTTTTTTCATTTCATAACTCATTAATTTAGCATTTTTTAATACACAAAAATGATTATATTTCTCATTTTGATTTAAAATATTCGGTAAAAAATATGGCATCATTTCACCTACACCAAAATTTTTATCTTCTAAAAGCCACGTAATTTTTTTCCAATCAAGAATTCCTTCATCAATTTTTCTAGGTGTTGGATAATCATAATTATCTTCAATATCAACCAAATATACATAAAGCCCACCAATATGGGAATCATCTACCTCCCAAGAGATAACTCCTTTGTCAATTACTTCGTAGGTGTTAATGTTTATGTCTGTTTCTTCCATTACTTCTCGAATTACGCATTCAAGAGGTGTTTCATCACTGTCTACCTTACCTCCAACACCATTCCAAAGTCCTTGAGTTGGTTTATTTTCTCTGTTCAGCATTAATAATTCATCATTTCTCCGAATAAAACACAACGTTTGTTTATACAACTTTTATCCCCCCACAACTTCCTGTTTTTATGATAGAATCTGGCCCGTTTGCGGTATAAAATTATATTACTATTTCCATAAGAAACCCTTTGGATAATCATATCCAAAGGGGTAAAACGGTGCAACTTTTTTATAAACAGTAGGACTTTATTTTAAACGGTACGACTTTGTTTTAAACTTACAGTTTATTTTCATCTTCTTTAGATATCAGGTACATTAGATTAATACAAAATAGATTGCCTTTTACTGCTTAGACTACGGAACTAATATACAATATTTTATACATAATCAAAGGTTTAGTCGTTAACAAAAAAACAGTCAAATCCTTGATTTATCAATAATGTATAAAACCATGCATAATTAATAATTTTTCGGAAGGGCATAAACGTTGGTATATTAATAATTATGAAAGATGGTAACTTCCTAAAAGAAACATTATGGTAACTAAAAATGAATATCATATACATTCTTTTAGCTGGTAAAACGTATCAAAAGCTTTTAATTTATTTGCAACTGTTCAAACCAAGGCGAAGATAAACGACTGCTACAATTTCACGAATCAAATCGTGTTTATTTTCATTTAGTTAAAAATCGGGTATACTGTAGATAGAAAGTAATATAATAATAAAAACCGTCTGGTGCTGTCACACCAAACGGTTAGTGCAATAGCCCTTCAAGGGGGCAGCTCACATTGAGATTAACAAAAAAGTAATCACCTAATGCTTGCTAGGCTTGGGGTGGTTACTTTTTTTGTGACAGAATAGCTACAATCAGCGACCCGAACGAGACCATTAATACTAATCCCTCGAAAACTGTCATAGGCTTCACCTCCCTTTCTAGTTTATCAAGACCTAAATCGTAAAAAGTCATAAAAAATAAAGGGCGATACATATTGTACATGTACAATATGTATCGCCCTTTTACTGTTGGTTTATAAAAAATTTGATTATTTTCTACCTGTGTTGTTCAACAATCGCGCCCGATTGTTGAAATTGAATATAAGATCTTGTCATGAAGCTGCAAATAAATTACACATTAGTTACAAGCGGACCAAATGTTATTTCACTATGCAATCTATTCTATCAAAAAAATAGGGTACCAGCTCAACATGGAGCCGATACCCTAATCTTCATTTTAAACATTTCTAAGACTTCATCTTCTTTTATTTCTATTTTGTTTTTTGATGGATTTTCTGAAATTCCTAAAGTTTTTCATGCCACCCATACTACTAAGCATTTCATTTGTCTTTTCTTTTTCAATCATTTTAGAATTCAAACCTTGATATTTAGTCTCTTTTTTTAGTTTCCAATAGCTTTCTAGCCTTTCAACTGACAAAAAGCCATCTTTAATTGCTTTTTGTACAGCACAGTTTGGCTCATGTTGGTGTGTACAATCATTAAATTTACAATCATTAGCAAGTTCATCAATATCAGAAAAGGAATTCGTTAAATCTGCACTTATAATCCCAAGTTCTCGCATTCCTGGAGTGTCTATAACAACGCCTAAATCTGGCAACATGATCAGCTCACGTCTTGTAGTGGTATGTCTTCCCTTATCGTCATTTCTTATTTCTCTCGTATCTAATACACGTTGACCGAGAAGACGATTAATTAGGGTCGATTTTCCAACTCCAGAAGAGCCTATAAATGCTACAGTCTGTCCACTTGAAAGATATCTTTTTACTGATTGATATCCATCATCAGAAATACTTGTTGTAACAAGCACATCTACTCCTATTGCAATAGAAGAGATTTCGTTAAGTCTTACTTCTATTTCCTTACATAGATCTGATTTTGTAAGTACAATAACTGGTACTGCACCACTATCCCAAGCGATAGAAAGGTAACGTTCTAGTCTACGTAAGTTATAATCATCGTTCAGTGACATACAAAGAAAAACCGTATCAATATTTGTAGCGACAATCTGAATATCTTCTTTAGTTCCTGCCATTTTACGTGCAAATACGCTTTTTCGTGAAAGTATGTGGTGAATAATTCCGTTTCCCTGTGAATTATTTGTTCTATCGATCATAACAAAATCTCCAACAGCAGGATATTCAGAAATTCCTTTTACACTATAGTGATACTTACCAGATATCTCAGCTACGATCTCACCATTTTCTGTGATTACCTTATATAAATTTTTAGATTGTGATGAAACTCGACCAATAAAAAGGTCTTTATATATTTTAGACTCCTGTATAAATTCTTCAGTAAGTCCTAAATTTTTTATATCAATATTATTCAATTTCATTTCCTCCTAAAGTTTAGATTACAATTTTCGGGATTCTATGCCTCTTATTATTTCTTTACAATTATTATATTTTGACTCTAAAGAGGAATCCAAGTACTGAATTGCAAACTTCGGTTGGACATGCCTTCCACATGTGTATATATCAATGCTTGCATATCCGTGTTCTGGAAAACTGTGTATACTTAAATGAGATTCTGCTAAGATAACAACTCCACTGAACCCTTGTGGTGAAAACTCATGAAAGAACACTCCACATATTGTAGCTCCAGTTTTTTCTGCTGCAACCATAAGTTCATTTTCCAAGTACTTTTTATCTGTAAGTTTATAAACATTACATCCCCATAAGTCAGATACAATATGGCGGCCAAATGTATCCATTCTATTCCTCCTTTCTATAACCTTTGTTTTTTGATTAGGCAAAAATTATTTTGATTGCAATCCGGACACCCTTGGTTTTTCAACGCTTCGATTGTAGGAAAGTCTCCCTGGGTGCCAACAAGAATTGATTTATTGCACGACTTACAATGGTAAGTACGAATTGTTTGTCTTACCTCGCCTGTATAGAGTTCATCTTCAAATCGATCCGTAATATTAGGCTTTGTCGATTCTGTTGTTTGAAGGACGATCATTTGTCCTTTATTTCCAATCATTTGCGCCCCTTCGTATTCATTAAAATGTACAATAATCTCTTTAATTGAGAGACTCATGTGTATTAGCTCATACTGCAATGCCAGCATAAATTCAGGTGATTTATGGGCAAATGACAAAAAGATTGGCATTCCTTTTTCTTTCTTCATAGCGCTTATTCCACGAGAAAGGAACAGGGACATTCCTTCCAGCGTATAAGGAGGGTCTGTGAAAAAGCAATCGTATTGCTCGTAAAAATACTCTGGTAGTGATTGTCGTAAATCCAAATGAAGGTCATTAATAAATAGTCCTTCTCGTTCCTTTATATCACGAATATACTTTAAGAATCGGTCATCATTATCTATGACCGTAATCATGGTTTTTTTATTCCCCTTTTTCGGAAATAACCGATTAAGAAGAAGGCCAAGTGACACACTGACTAGGTCGTCATCACCAACACACAAGATTTTTTTCCCGATCAACGCATGCTGTCTTAGGCAAAGTATTGCGCGACGCAAACTTGTTTCGGGTGTGCATTTCGATTGATCAATTTGCACATTAACTTGTGGGCGTAATTGAAATAACTTTGTAAGTAACGATAATATGTCTTCCAGCTCTATCTTCCAATCTGTCTCACTGATCATAAGCCTTTGGTATAAGGCTTTGTCTAATCCACCATATCCTAACTCATTTTCGATATATGAAAGTCCTTTATAGGTACAACGCACCCCACGATCCTGCATTAAAGCACCTGCCTTTATGAGTTCCTTCTTAATCGCAGTAGCTACCGGAACAGGCAGAAGGACTTTTCGTGCTAGTTCTTTTGTGGAAATCCCAGGTTTTATAAAACATTCAATCAAAAGTTGTTCGATTACCCGAGGACCCTCTTGAAGACGTACGTTTGCATTTACTTGTTCAATATAATTTTTCATGGAATCACTCTCTTATCGTTGGTATTTTTAATGTGCTATATTCCTTATGGGCAAGCACACACGTCATCCAAACTGTTACATAATCCCACATATAAAAAGGACAGAAAATGAACATATAGTCCATCTTCTGTCCTTTTTAGGATATTGACTACCCAATGTACTTTTGTCGAAATGGTTCAGGTCATTAAAAACCTATTTCTAACATGGGTATAAAAATAGAACCGTGCATAAGAGCACGGTTGTTTGTAGTCAATTATACATTAAGGATGGCCGTTGTGTTCTTAACCGATATTGATCCATCTATTTTTGTCCACTACAAATAAACCACTTCAAAAAGTAGATTTTTGCAAATGAAATAGAAAGAACCATATAAAATTGATTGATTAGTTAAGAACAAATACCAACATCGAGCAAAACTCCTGTTTTTTATAATACTTTTAATTATAACTTGAATATATTAAATTGGCAAGAACAATATTATTCTATTTTTCACTACAACTTTGTTTTGCAAACTTTCTATATAAAACCAGAATGCAATCGTACCCACAGGGGCTCGTCGTCAATTCCTGCTTTAAATGGCACAGGTTATGTGGCTAGCCGGCCCTACTACTGAAAAAGACACAATTCCTCATGAATTGCACCCGATTGTGATGGGGTAAAATATTCATTTGGGTAAAGACTATTGTTTAGACAAGAAAAGATTTTATCTATACCATTACAAATGATAAACTTAAATTTAATATACACATGAGGAGGGTTAACTCATTGTCATCAAATCAAGAGAAAATTCGTGTGAACTATAAAGATGCTTTAATGGAGGATCAAAGATTTTTTCATGATAAGGCTAGCCAAATGGAGTCTTTCTATACTAAAAAATATATCGGTGAGTATATTTCCTTAGAAAAGACTGTTATTGAAATTGGCTGCGGAACAGGTCACTATGGAATGTATTTTGCTAAAAAATGTAATTCTTATTTAGGAATCGATATTACACCCGAAAACATCACTTTGTTTAATCAAAAAATAATGAACAGCGATCTAAAAAATATTAGAGCTCAAGTTGGAGACGCAACAAAACTCGAAGGCATATTAGATAAAAGTTATGATCTTGTATTAATTTTAGGACCGATGTATCACCTACCACCAGAGGAACGAAACTTAGTAATATATGAAAGCAGACGAATATGTAAAGAAGATGGTATTCTAATTTTTGCATATATAAATAAAGTTGGTGCTTATCTGGGAGGGTGTTTTATGGCACCGGAAGATTATCCGAGTAAAACGGCTAACGACTTCGTTTTCAATAAAGGAACTGACGATGTAAGACCAGAGGTGTTCTTTTTCACCACTCCAGAAGAAATGGAAATGTCCGTCACTAATAATAACTTAACTGTAATTAAAAATGTAGGAGTTGATTTTTCATTCTGCGCTACTGCAATTAATGCAATGTCTGATAAACAATTGGAGGATTGGATGGTACTGTCTAATGTAATGAGTCAAAGCCCGTCTTGCGTAGGTGTTAGTAATCATGCGTTACTTATTTGCAAAAATAGCAAAAGCGTCTGATTGTGGAACAAGATTGAATCCTGCTATTAAGTGATAATAATGATATTTAAAATATAAAAATATCAGAGCTTTTCTACAATAAAGTGTAGAAAGGCTCTTTAAATCTTCTGTATTCTATCACGGTTTTTGTTGTAACAAACGGACAGCGTATTCACTTCCCAGATACTCATTCATCTTTTCTATATATTTTGCAAAAAGCTTATTGTCATTTTGCAGACCGTGGCACGAATTAGGAAACTCGATATAATCGTGGGGTACATTGTTTTCTTCCAATGCGTTAATTATATATTTTATTGTTCCTAATATATCTGTTGTAATGGTGTTACCATACATAATGCTGAAAAAATTTGCCGCTGCCTCTGAACTCTGATCACCGTATGTAGTCCCCAACATAATGGTCCGATTAACCCTCCAATAATACACCACCCCCACAACTCTTTGTTATAGTAGCTTCCTAAGTCTTATATAGGAGGAATAAATATGATCTTAACCGTCAAAAACCTATCGGTCACATACGGTACTAAAAAAGCTATCGACAACATTAGTTTTAGCATCAAACCTGGGGAGGTAATTGGCTTACTTGGGGCAAACGGTGCAGGGAAATCCTCTACGATAGCAGCGGTACTTGGTATTGAAAAGAGTAATTACGAAGAGCTCACAATGCTCGGAAAGTCACCAATTCTCCATCGCAAGGAAGTCTTTCAAGAGGTGGGTGTACAGTTTCAAGAAACAAATTTCCAAGATAAATTAACAGTGCGTGAGGCATGCGAGCAATGGGAGTCGCTTTATAAACAAACTGCTGATGTGCCTCTACTCTTAGAAACTTTTGGTTTAGTTGGAAAGGAAACTCAACTTGTGAAATCTCTTTCAGGAGGAGAACGTCAACGCTTAGCAGTGCTGCTGGCATTGATATCAAATCCTAAGCTTGTTTTTCTAGACGAGCTTACAACGGGATTAGATACTAGGGCACGTCGTATGCTTTGGAAGCAGCTATTAACTATGAAGGAAAATGGGCTGGCAATTGTCCTAACATCACACTACATGGATGAGGTCGAAGCTTTATGTAATGAAATATTAATTTTAAAAGAAGGGAAAACGGTATTTCATGGCACAATCCAAGAGGCTATTCGTACGAGTGGGAAAGCTACACTAGAAGACGCGTACCTAAATTTTGCAGGTCAGGAGGACTGGGTATGAGTACATTTCTTACCTTTTTAAAAATTGAGGGAAAACTGGTTTGGAAGGGCATTGATATTCTAATTTTTGGAATCTGCTTCCCTATCATTTTAGCCACACTATTTGGTTATCTACTGAGTAATGACGGATTAGCTGGTGCTTCCAATTTTGAATTATCGTATGCATCCATAATTACAATTGGTGTACTGGCAACAGGAGTTATGGGCGTACCACTAACCATTGCAGATTACCGTCACCGAGGTATTTTAAAGAGATTCCACGTGACACCTGTTTCACCTCTCCAAATTCTATTTGCTCAAGGTTTGATTCAGCTTTCTTCAGCACTTGTATCATTTATTGGTGTCACACTTGTTTATCATCTATTATTTGATTATGAACTAACGGGCTCTTGGACGATATTCCTTCTGACCTATGCTTTTGTCATTGTAGCGATGTATAGTATTGGGATTTTCATCGGAAGCTTAGTACCTGACCAAAAGTCAGCAAATGTCTGGAGCTCTGTTGCTTACTTTACAATGTTGCTGTTTTCAGGAGCAACAATTCCGTATGAAACCATGCCTCGATTCTTCCAATGGATAATGGATATTTTACCACTTTCTCATGGAATACATTTATTAAAGCAGGCAAGTACAGGAGGATCACTAACAGATGGTCTATTCCATATCGTGATTTTAGCTCTATGTATTGTCATTGGATTAGGTGGAGCGATTAAATATTTCAAATGGAAGTAGGTGTGTCAGGTGTACAAAACAAAGGAAATTGCAGCACTTGTTGGGGTACACCCCAACACTGTGCGCATTTATGAGGAATGGGGATTTATATCACCTGTACCAAGACAAACAAATGGCTACCGTATCTATTCAGATATCCATTTGTTACAGTTAAAAGTCGCTCGAACGCTCTTTCGCTGTGAAATTGTGCAAGGAGATCTTCGAAAAAGAGCTCGTGCCATTGTATATGCTTGCGGTAAAGAAAATTTTACGAAAGCTGAAGAACTAACAATAGACTATCTTACCAATTTAGAACGCGAATATGTTCATGCCTTGTCTGCTACAAAAGTTGTTGAGAAATGGTTGAGAGAAGATCCTACTGTTAGTACACGAACTTATTCTCGAAAGGAAGTGGCACTGCTTTTAAATATTACATCTGAAGCTGTACGAAATTGGGAACGTAACGGACTCATTACCGTTCCGAGACTGGGCAACGGTAATCGTGCATATGGTGAAAAGGAACTGGAGCAGCTACGAGTTATTCGTAGTTTAAGAAGTGCCCATTACTCAATTAATGCCATTTTACGTTTACTCAAACAAATTCAACAACCAAGTACTGATATTGTCACGATTTTAAATACACCAACAGATGAAGAAGATATTGTGTCAGTAACGGATCAATTAGGTAAATCATTACTAGATGCCATAGCAGATGCAAAAGATACACTAGCTTTGTTTCATGAAAAAACCACTTTCCAATAACGTTAAAGGAAAGTGGTTTTTAGCATCTTTGTAGCTTTGAAATAATGATCGATATAAAAATATCCACTAATTCATATTTTACGATAAAAAGAATCCATTTAAAATTAAAATGAATAATTCTCTATCAGATTAGGTTTGGTATTTATAAAATAAAGAGTTTGATCATTTTAACCTATTTTGTTCAACAATCTGGCCCGTTTGTTGAAAGAATAGGCAACGCCATTCTCAATTCCTAAAATTTTTTATATACCTCTCCATAAGCCAATTTCACTTGTTCTTTTAGTTGCTTATTCTCTTCCTCTAATTTTTTTACCTTTCTTTTCAATGATTGAATAAGAGCATCTTTATTACCTTCATTTATGTTCCGATTTATTTGTTTACTAGTAGGATCTTCTATTTGTCGTTGACGTAAGGATTCAATACGCTCACGTAGTTCAGAATTATTGTATAATGTTGCTTTTGCTACGCCTGCTTCAATTGCTACACTATTAAAATTAATGCTTTCATTGAATCGGATAAGCCTTGTAATGGCATCATCGACCTTTTGATAAGTTAGAGCCTTTCTAGAAGCATGAATGGCTTTTAAATGTTCTCTACGATCATAACTAGCCATTCAAAACACCCTGCTTTCGTTTCATTCGATCTGACCTGCCAAAAATGATGTTTCCACCTTGGATAGTATTTAAAATGTTTTGGTATCGCTCTAAGTTCTTTTTGTTTTTTTCTGCAATATCGTCCCGCCCCCGTTGTTCAAGAATGTCAATCATCCTTGAGGTCGTTTTGACCAATAATTCATATTTCTGTGTATCTAATTCTGAAAAGCCTATTGCTAAATCTTTACATGGACTCCCACCATTACAAGTTAAACACGGAGGTTCTTCGGCATGTGGGCAATTGCCATTAATTCTTGCGTGACAAGTTACATATGGATTATCAATCGAATTTAATTTATGATCTTGCCACAACATTTCTAGTATATCACTCGGTACATCCTCATCGGGATTCACTTGTTGGACTTTACCATTTAGATCAAAACTAAACACCCCTTGTTTCATCACTTCTTCAAAGGCTTTTCGTTTAGTATTATCTAATAATCTAGCGTATCGCATGGTCATTTCAGGGGAGGAATATGCAAGTAATTCTTGAACAGTTAAAATATCTGCTCCTCCATTTAGCATTTTAATAGCGTAAGTATGTCTGAACTGATGAGTTTTAAAGTGGAATAAATTTCCATTTTCACTTGTAATATTGCATTCTCTGGCAAAAATATTTTAATTGGTCTACGAACCATTTCTGGCTATAAGGTCTTCCTTTTCTTGCACCACTTAGGCGTGCGAAAATATATTTTTCAGGATTGTTGTCCTGGTTACTATTAACTTTTGAATTATCAACTAGTGCTGCTATAATATTTGCAAGTTCATCATCAATAGGAATTGAATGTCCTTTGACATAAGTCTTCTTAATATCAGCTACAACCTGGTATTTCCCATTTAGCCTCACTAAGCAATCTTGTTTTAATCCTAATACATCTGAAATACGAAGTCCTGTTTTAAAAGCAATCCATAAAATCGGTTGAGCATCTCGATGAAGATGATTAATATCTCGAAACAATTGCTCCAATACTGTATCAGGTATGTAATCAATGTGATCATATGGTCTCTTCTTTAATTTCGGTTTATCTGAAGGTAAAATTAATAATCTAATATTCTTTTGACAAGCTATACTATATTCGAAGGTCTGTAAATCTTCTAAAAACTTTTGTATGATATTTATACCTTTCGAAATATAGTGTTCTGGATGCGATTTCCCCTGTTTAATTTGTGTCTTGGCATAATTGTTTAGATCCTCAATGTATTTCTCTATATGTTCTCTTGACAAATCTTGAAAATCCTTCCATTTAGGTTCAAGAAACAAGATCAAATTGATAAATCGAGGGATATAATAAAGATAGTTTGTTGCAGTACTCCATGAAAAGTTTCTTTTACTTAATAACCTTTGCTTGAAATACTTTTTGACTTGCTCTCTGATAATTTTGTTTTTAATTGTGGTAAAATTAAGTGTATATACTGTTTTAGATTTATTATAATCAATGTTATATTTTTCATTTAATACCCTTACGTCCCAAATATCCTTTTCCCATTCTTCTCGAGTATCTGTAAGGTGAAATAGGTTTGTGTAAATTACATTTAATGTGCTGGCTAAAGATGTCATGCATTTATATGTCTTTCCACGGGCTGCATTATACGATAGTCTATGCGTTTTAAAACCTCTATACCGTAACCAATCAAACCATTCCTCCTTTGCATTTTCAATGTCTAAATGAAGTAAAGACGAAATATTGGCGTACTTTTCAGATAAAAACTCTCCAAGTCTTCTGAGTTTCTTTTGATAATCATTAAATAAACCCGACAACGTTAATTCTCCATTAAATAGTCTGTGGTATATAACGTATTTTATTTCAAGATTTATAGAAGGGTTTGGAAAAATAAATGAAAGATTCTTATATTTCCTTTATAATTTGCATATTGGTTTTTGAAATTATTAATAGAACCGATAAAATCAAGATTCCACTTGTCATTAACCAAAAAATAGTCATTCATAATCATTTGTTTAGTCAAAGATCCATCCTTATTAATCTTAACATCAACAAATGAAGATAGTTCTTCTTTTATTTTCAGTAAATATTGTATATCAATATTTTGATGGATCGGATAGTTACTAACCATTAATGATATGCCCCTTTAACTTTTTAAATTTTAAATGCTGTTTGTGCTTTCTCCCAATTCTCACGGATTTCTTCATCCGAAGGATGCAGGTACAGGTTCATTGTTGTTTGTATTTGAGAGTGTCCTAATCGTTCTTGTACTTGTTTAATATCCTTTGTTTTCTGGTAATAGATTGTAGCGTGTGTATGGCGAAATAGGTGAGGGTGTAGGTTTATCCCTGTTTTCTTTTTTAAACGCTTAAATAGTGATTCTACGTTCCAATATTCCATTGGTTTCCCTACATTTTTTCCTCGCAACTTCACAAAAACAAAGTCAGTATTGACCTCCAACTCGTCAATGACTTCATATAAGTAATCATCAAATACATCCATTAACTCTTGTGAAATATGTATGGCACGCTCTCCTGTTTTCAACTTTGCACCGTTTGATAATTCCCCTCTATCTTTCAACTGGATACGGTGTCCATTTTTATGATCGTAAATAAAGTCTTCTATGAACAACGATAGTACTTCTCCAATTCTTAATCCTGTTTCATATAGCAGTTTAATAAGCAATCGATCCCGCATGTTGCTTGTGGCTTCATGAATCTGTTCAACTTCTTCTTTAGACAATACTTGTAACTTTTTCCTTGGTTCTTTTAACGCTAAGATATTCTTATAAGAAGGCTTATCTTTATTGACATGATAAAGGAAATCTTTGTATTTTTTATGCCCTCCAGTAAATACTTGCTTCATCAGCCTTTCTATCATGTCGTTATTTATTTCTTGAATACGAAATAAATAATCATAAAAATTAGTAACTACGGTAATAGTGAGATTTACTGTTTTCCCAGTCTTTTTTGCTTTTGTTTTTTTTAATAGAGTTACTCTGCTACTTGCATAAGGATTCCTTAACCATACAATAAACTCTGCTAAATCTTTTATTGTTATAACTTTAAAATCTTTTTCTATTTCAAGTAAATAACTGAAATATTGCTTTAAAGCATAACAATACGTTTTTTGAGTATTACTACTTTTCCCTGTCATATCTAGATATTTTAAATATCTCATTACTGGGACTACTGGTATGCCTTCTTCATCAAGAAGCATGTATCTTTTTTTATTATCATCAAGTAACACTTCCTGTACTTTCATAATAACCTCCATCAATAATAGAATCATAAACTAAACATATTAGACTAAAATTTAAAAGTATATTATATAATTCTAGTATGCATAAAAAAGAGGATATTAGCTATTATATTAAACTAACTATCCTCTTATTATTATAGTATATTTAATTCAAGAAAAGGGGTGAACTACCACCCATGAAAGCCCTATTACACTAATAGTAAGTATAACAAACTATAAAGTTTTTCACATCAATTCCATAACGGCTTCTTGTAGTTTTCTTTTTCCACCTTTAACTTCCAACCAATCACTAATATCTTTTTCTTCTCCTTTGTTTAAGAAACTATAAACAGCATCATCAAGCACCCTTAGTTGGTCAACCTCAAGGTTATCTTCTTTCCGAACCTGATGATGTGGATTCAAGACTTCCCCCTCTCCAATATCCAACCGATCAATACTTACAATTTCCGTCTCCGAATTATAATTTGCAGGAAAAATAATATGATAAAGGGTTTTATAGTTTCTATCGTCAGCTTGATACCTTTCTTCCAACTTCTCCATAATAGCGTTACCATGTGCAAAATCCATCATTGAATCAACTTCTAATTCCGGTGCCTCAGACCACTCAATAAACATTTGTGGCTTCTCAATATCTAAGTCATATCCCTTTAACCATGCCTTGCATTTTACTACATGATCGAATTCTTCTGTGCACGCTTCGTTCGTAGAATTATCCAGTCCAGCCATTGCATTCCCGTCCGCAAGATAATACAAGCCTTTTGTATGTTCTTCTTCCTTATGATCAATCACATAGTCCATTGCTTCTTGATTAACTTCTATAAGTTCAGACGTATCTTTTCGATACTGAATAGCTTTTATAAAGGATTCCCTACCGTTTTCCATTTCTTTAGCTTGATCTTTCATCAACTCAGGTTCCATAACCTCAATAAATTCAACTGCTGCTCCTCTTACTTCTTCCAATAACTTTGCTTTATCTTTTAATTCCTTTCCTTGGGTCCAATTCGCAAGGTAGCCCAAAGAATAATCACTTGTATCAATATCAAAGTAGGATGCAACGGCATAAGCTGTCATTTCTGCTTGGAATTCTTTTTCTTCCGAAGATAGATTGAAATGCTTATCTGGAGTACCATGCAACTTGGCATGGGCCAATTCATGGATTAATGTTTTCACGTTTTGCAATTCATCATTACGTGGATTTAAACCAATATGATTTTTTCTACTGTCTAATCCTTGGTAAAATGCACCTTTGGCAGCACCTAATTCCTCTAAAGGCTCGCCAATCGTCACATCTAGTTTATTTTCCACTTTTTGCAGGGCCTCTAACATATTTTGATAGTTTGCTACATTCCCCTCCAGCCATCTATTCGGGAAAATATCTGGGAGATCACTAGCTTTTGCATCAGTTTGCGAAACATCGAAAACACTGCCTTTACCAAAATACAACCCACTTGCCTTTTTCTCTAATTCCCCTTTGTTTAATAATTCATTTTCCTGTTCAGTAGCCCTATTTATGCTTTTCCATTTACCGTTTTCATCCTTAAATTTTGGTTGTGTCTTATTTGGCACTAAAATTCGAATGGCTTTCTCACCTTTCTGTACTTGAAAACCTTTCTCTTTCCAGAAGTTATAGTTTCCAACCGCTTGTGCTCCCTTAAACTGACTTTGAATTAAGGCGGAATTACGCAGCGAGTAATTATGAAATTGCGTCATAAATTCCAGATATTCCGCCATTTTTTCTTCACTTTCAAAATAGGAATCAATAGAATTATCCATCGTTTCAGTTAATTGTTTCACTTTTTCCCGTTTTTGTTCAATCGTTTTTCGCTTCATACAAATTCATCCTTTCATGAAATAGAAAAGGCTCCCCTTTTAACAGGGAAGCCTAACATTACATATCCATATCTTGCATATGTGCTTTCGTATTTTTATTCGCTAGCTCATATCGCTTTTCTTGTAACCACGCTTGTTTTATATTCTCATCCAACAAACCGCCATTTGGAACGGTTGGATCATGTTCCAGAGAAGAAATATCTTGTAAAGCAAGTTCTTCTGGGCTTTTAGCTAGTGCAAAACCGGAATTTTTATCGTTTTCTCGTTTCCAAAAAGAAAGGCAGTCATCATAAAAGTCATCTAATAGTTGTTCCGTTCGATGATCTTTCTCTAAGAGATTTTGTCCGTCAAAACCAGCAGCATAATCAATCTCCCCTGTTTTGGGAACATAAACAATGGTATCTTCTTCTGCCGCAATATATCCGTCCTCATTTTTAACCGGGTGTATGCCTTGTTCCTGAATATAATTCTCTAGTTCAAGGATGGCTGCTGTGTGCTCTGCTTGTGAAATATAATCAAATTCCACATCTAACTCCAATCCTTGAATAAGGTATACGTCAGCGTTTCCAACATAAATTTCTCGTTTATCTTTTTCCATAAATTGTTTACCCTTTCCAGACATAAAGAAAGGACTCCCAAACGGAAGCCCTCACATTTCCATACTATAGTCATTATCTTTGGCTTTCGTTGCCGTCTGTTGCCGTCTTATCATATCTGAGTTCATAAACTAGCGTTACAGCCGTAGACATAGAAAAATCATTTTCCATTAATCCGTAAGTGAATGGCACATTTTTCTCAAATAAAGAATTTTGCAGCTGCTGATACATACTAGGCTTCAATACTTCTTCTAGTTGATATACATCCAACATATCCTCTAATCCAACAGGTTCGGGTATATGTGCTTGTCCGGATTATACAAACAAATATATAAATCGTCTTTATTGGCTGGATCCGGGTTCCATATTCCGCGTTCAATCACATCGCCGGTTTCCTATCCGTCATCATGATGGTTGCGAGACATTCAAAATCGAACGTTGATATGATTCTATAGCTATTCATGCTTCCCCCCCTTTATGCAAAATAAAAACTCCCACAATGGAAGTCAGTGCAATCATCACGTTCATTAATTTGTCGTTTCGTCATCCAATATAACCTTTTTATTTTTTACATCCAACGGAAATAAGGCTTCCTTATCTGCCCGATAAATCGTTTGAACCGTATCCAATGTTATGTCATCCACTTTCATCTCTACCTCTCCGTCTTTCACGATAAACACGACACTTAAAGTCTTGATTTTCTTTATATATCCAATATCAATTACTCGATACTCTCCATTAACGTACATATCCATGCCATATCATCCCTTCTCAAACTCAGGTTTTATTCGCTGTTCTTCGCTGTCATAGCGTAAATACGCATCAAATGTTTTTCCTTTCTTACTCTTGAATCCCTTGATTAAATTGGTTTTGTTACCTGCAAGAAGCTTTTTAATATTGGTTTCACTGATTGCCTTTCCAAGGAACCGTTTGGGTAATGTAAACGTGCAGCCATCTCTATAACGGGAGCAACCATAAAACTTTCCTTTGTCCTCCACCTTCCCTCCTTTCTGGCTGCATATCGGACAATCTCCAATACCGGATTGCTCTTTTACTTCTTGAAACTGCTGCTGCATTGCGTTTACCTTTTTCGGTGCATTTTCCATTAATGATTCCAACATCTGTTCTATCTTAGAAATAAAGTGTTCTTGAGAAGCTTCATTTTGTCCGATTTTGTGTAAATACTTTTCCCATTTGGCGGTCATCTCGGGACTAGCTAGAATCGTTCCTTCGACAGCCTGACATAAAATTTGTCCTTTCTTGGTAACCGACACTTTATTCTTATTTATCTCGATATAGTACTGCTTTTTCAACGTATCAAGGATATTTGCTCTGGTTGCTTCCGTTCCAATCCCTTCATTTTCTTTCAAAGTATGCTGTAGTGCTTCATCGTCAATTTCCTTACCAGCTTGTTTCATGACATTAATTAATTGCCCTTGTGTATAAGCCTTCGATGGTTTCGTTTTTCCTTCATATATATCAATCCCAACGTTGCAAGATTCCCCTTCTTGCATAGACGGAAGAACCGTATTGTCTTGTTCAGCCTCATCTTTTGCGTCGGATGTATCTTCTGTAAATAATGCTTTCCAACCTTTTTTTAGCTCTACCTTGCCGGTTTTCTGAAAGCACAATCCATTTACATCAACATCTACCTTCGTCTCTTCATATTCATAATCACCAGCAAACATTGCGATTGTCCTTGCCATAACTTCCTGATAAATATTCCATTCTTTATCAGTCAAACCCTGCTTGTTCGGTACCTGTTTTGTGGGAATGATGGCATAATGCTCCTGAACCTTGGAACTATCCACATAACGTTTTCGTGCATTGGGATAGACAACATCCATCGATACGTTTAAACAAGATTGATACGTTGGTAGATGGCTTTTTAAGTATGCAAACTCACTCTCCGTAATATAATGACTGTCCGTTCTTGGGTACGATAATAGTTTTTTCTCATACAAAGCTTGTGCCGTTTTTAATACGTCAGACGGGCTATACTTCCAGTTCTTATTGGCAGTTGCTTGCAGCGTTGATAAGGAATGCAGCTTCGGTGCTTTCTTGTTTTTCTGTTCTTTTGTGACCTGTTGTATAATTCCTTGGTTTTCGCCAGATGACAGACGATGAGAATCCAAGATATTCATCGCGTCCTCTTTCGTTTGATAACGTGCTTTCACTTTGGCATCAAATGAACCATTTTTGACATTTATGTTGCCAACTAAATCAAAAAAAGGTTTGGAGACAAAGTTCTCGATTTCCTGTTGTCTTTTATACAATAAATAAAGTGTAGCCGTTTGTACTCTGCCAACACTAAAGACACCCTGCATCCCTCTTTGCTGCAGGAGCAATGTATATAAACGGGATGCATTCATGCCAACCAGCCAATCACTCAATTGTCGTGTTTGAGCTTCCTTATACAATGAAATATAGTTATTTCCATCTTTCAGCTGCTTCAATCCGCTTTGAATTTCATCCACTTCCAATGAATTTATCCATAATCGCTTGGTTGGTTTGTTAGATGCACCGGCCATTTTAATAATACTTCTGGCAATGTTTTCCCCTTCACGGTCACAGTCAGTTGCGACAATGATTTCATCTGTTTCTTTCAATAATTTCTTCACAACGTTAAACTGTTTCCTTTTATCTTTACCTACTTGAAATTGAAATGTTTCCGGAAATATTGGTAACTTGTTTAATTGCCACTGTTTCCAAGATTCACTATAAGATTCTGGTGGTACCAACTCTACCAAATGACCAAATCCCCACGTTATATATACTTTTCCTGGAAAGAATCGTTTATCGTTTGCTTCCAGGTAGCCATCTTTTTTACTGACATGCTGTAGAGCTTCTGCATAGTGCATAGCTTGACTTGGTTTCTCAGCTAAAATTAATGTAAGTCCCATTTATGAGTCAATCTCCCTTATCACTATATATTTTGTGTTATAAGT
The DNA here is from genome assembly GCF_014905415.1 of Virgibacillus salexigens. Classification (GTDB taxonomy): domain Bacteria; phylum Bacillota; class Bacilli; order Bacillales; family Amphibacillaceae; genus Virgibacillus; species Virgibacillus salexigens. The sequence continues at coordinate 27,953 of NZ_BNEO01000009.1, read as the reverse complement.
CTTGCTATGTTTTTCATAAGGTCAAAGTAGCTTTTTAATTTTCAATAATCATCCCTCTAATTTATGAATGGAATAAGCGCAGCTTTGTAATGATTTATCTGTAGCAAATAAGTGTCCGTAATCTTTGATAATCTCATCAAATTCTTTTTTACTAATAGGATGAGACACTAAAAACCCTTCCCCTACATCTTTTGTATAACCAACAACTTCGTATTTGTTGCCAAGGACATCATTAGGAAAGAAACTAAATTTCCTTATTTCTGAGTCATAGGCCACCTTCAATAACTCAGGTAACGTTTTATCTACCCCATCAACATTAATCATATATATATCATCTGAAGGATTTTCTTCAAAAACTTTACTAAAACGAATTAACATTGAAACTCCTGAAATAATATCACCTGTTTCTACTAAAACAGGCTCTTTTGCTAATAAGACTTTATCGTACTCTAATTGGTATTTCATTTTCTTCAACCTTTCTTATTCGAATAGCCTTTTACATGTAAAATGTTTCATAATAAATAAGAATAGAAGGTTTTCAATTTATAATACGACCACCTTTTTGTTTATTCATAGCCATCCATTATACGGTCAAATTCTTGCAGATTACGATCTTTTTGGTAGTCATGAAACGTTCGACGCATAGCTTTACTTAACTTCATCATAGAAGCATTAAACGCATAAACAGTATGATGGGGATCAGCAAATGCTTCTTGAGATGAAAGTGAATGTAATCTATTGAATTGTCTCGGATGAAATAATTTATCGTTTTGCGCTTTATCATACTCGCGCATCTCAGCCAGTAATGCATTCCCCATACGCTTCTTCAGATCATCTAATTTCGTTTGTTTATACGTTTCATAATCACTCCCCTCTCCATACATTTCTTTCATCACATTTACTTCCTCATCCAATTGTTGGTGCAACTGATTCATATCTTCTGCATGAAATTGCTGCAGATAAATATTCGTAATCTCATCAATATACGGTCTTGCATCATTAATCGATTGGTAACCATATTGCCATTGTCTTTTATCCGTTGGAAGGTGCTCCATTGCATCCTGAAACAACTCTTTTGTTTTGCGATAAGCAGACAAGGAAACACCATTTTCTTTTTTATGATGAACGGTACCTCGAACAAGTTCATCAACTTTATTGCGTTCTTTCGTTCGATCCAGTATCATGTTCGCCACTTTGGATTTCATTTTATCCAGTGTCTTTGGTTTACGTTTGGCACGATATTCTTCATGCCATGTTTGGGTTTCCTTATCGAAAACATTTATTTTCTCACGTGTTGGATGGGCTTCCGTTGAAGCTATATGGACATGAATGTTGTCCGTATTATAGTGTAAAGATGCTGTCCATATAGCCGATTTTTCCATACCTTCTGCCTTCAACACCGTATGCATTGTTCCGCGGATAACCTTCCGCATGTTCACTTCATTAACCGTATGGGTAGCCGGATGATAAAGCCCTTGCTTTGCTAACCACTCATTATCAAAACTAATGACATCCTGCCACATAGGTGATTCATTTTGTTGTGCTTTTTGAAATTTCTGCTTCAAGAGTTTCTTGTCACTCTGATTCAACTGATCATTATCGCTTGTGAACAATTGACCTTGTTTTGCTTCATCCTCCATATAATCCATGAAGTCATGAAAAATATAAAAATCATCCGTTTCTTTGGATGATTGCTTAACATGGATATGACGTTTGGCATCTTCTCGATCGATATAATTGATATAATCATTAAACGTATTGGATCCGGGTGTGACAAATTTGCTTCTTAACACAACCGCAGGAGTGCTCATGTATTAGGCCTCACTTTCCTGTTGCTTTTGTGCTTTTTGCTTTTCATAATCGAGTTTCTTTTGACGATGTTTATGGATACGTTTTTGAATTAAGTCTTCTGCTTGCTGCATCCCATTTGTTTTATATTTTTCAGTTGTAATCAAATCTTTAAATTCATTAATCAAGTAATAATGATTCATAAACTCCAGAATAATTTTGGTATCACGGTCAATCACATTGCCGGTAACCTGAATACGATGAAGCTTTTCTTGCATAGCTGCGAACTTTTCATCGATTAATTCCGAGATCATGTTTTGAAACACAACATATTTTTCATCACGTTCTGCAAAGTAATGATCAATTGCTTCTGTAATGGCATCGGTTTGAGATACATGTTTTTCAGCTGCAATGGTCTGTATCTTTTCAACAATGTCAGGTGCCAATCGAACATGTAAACGTTGTTTTGTTGTACCCAAATTAATTCATCTCCTTTACATTTACATTAAACATGTTTTCCAAATAATCATCTGTTTCTTCAGGGTCAATGTCCAACACAGTGGCTAACAACAAATACACTTTCATTGATTGTTTTTCTAATTGATGAAGCCGATTGTACGTAATTTCTAATGCTTTACCAACGCTGCGTAATGTGGAATCCAAATCTTTTTCAGCGCGTTTAATGCCTTGAAACTGTGCTAAATCTTCCAGATGTCTCTTTAATAATTCATTCCGTGACACGTTTTGTTTGCTTGCAACTTCCTTTAGTACTTGCATGGCTCCTGCATCTAAATCACGAATTTTTAAGTCCATTTGTCATCATCCTTTTCATTCTTTTGGCCATCTAATGTGTGCACAGCAGCTGCGTATTTATCTTTGTTTTTATTCCATCATGAGCACCACCTGTATGGGCTTCAGTAAAATAGGAAATGCTCTACCTACAAGCCAAAGAGTGTTGAACAGGATAAGGGGAAAATGCCATCACGTAACGTGATGGACTAGGCAGAGCCTAGTTTTCCTGTGCATGTCATGCATTCGAACAATGGCGTACACTTGGCGCCTATGGTGACTTACAGATGGCGTACACTTCCATTTCTTATTGATCACGCTTTTTCTCAGGCTTTTTCGTGTTATTGGATGACTTGTTGCGCTTATCTTGTTTGTTTTTGGACACAGCTTGGTTGTTCTTTTTTGTACTTTTGTCATCCACTTTTTCCTGTTTTTGTTGGTTGTGTTTACCGTTTTTGTCCGTTAATGCCTTCAGTTTTTCTTCGCGATTTTGATATTTATCCCGAAGTTCTTTCACTTTCTTTTTCAGTTTTTCGATTTCATTTTTCGCATCCTTAATAGCTTTATCCTTGTGTTCAATCTCCCGTTTTGTATCAGCTTGTTCTTCTTTTGTTTCAAATTCCATGCTCTTCTTCAATGATTGTTTTTCTTTTTCAAGTGTGGTAATCAAATCTTTTTGAAACGGAATATCCTGTTCCATAATTGTGGTGATTTTTCGTTTTGTACGTTTTAGATCCGCAATAATATTTTCTTTCTTATATCCCTTATCGGTTTTTGTCACCAGTGTTTTATTGGTCTCAATCTTTCGATAATCACCAACGATAATCACTTGTCCCGGCTCAGACAAATCCGAATCATTGATGTCCTCATCCGTCATTGTTGCAGCTTCACCTTTGTTTTCTAATTGCTTTTTGTACTCCTGTTTTAGAATGTTTTGATCACGATGTTCCGTTACAAATAACCCAATAACCTGAAAGCTTTCCGGAACATTTTCAATTTGAACAATCATGTTATTGTCTGATTGATATACCAGCTCTGCATTGTATTTGTGACTCTCATTTTGTTCTTTCGCATAAAAAGAAAATGTTGGTTTGACCGCATCGGTTCCAGTATGGATACGTTCTAACGTCACTTCCATCAGTTCATTTTTCGGGTTGTATTCCCAATCACGGAGAATTAATGTTGTTTGACTAAGCCCGCCAATTGATTCATTGAATGCTGTTTGGGCTATAACACTGTCATCATACATCCATGTTTTGGAAGTAAAAAAAACGCCAAACAAAAGTCCAGCGATTACCAATAGACTGATATAGTATTTATTCTCACGTCCACGATTCAATTTACTTTTCACGCTAGCTTCATCTCCTTTTCGACTTACTGTTCAGTGGTTAAAAATGGTTGAACGTATGACATCGGATCCACTTTTTCACCGTTTATTCTGACTTCAAAGTGTAGATGAGGACCGGTAGATGCACCGGTTGAACCAACTTTGCCAATCACATCACCTGCTTCGACTTTTGTTCCTGCAGGTTTTCCTTTTTTCATCATGTGCCCGTATCTTGTGCGCATCCCATTTTGATGTTTAATTTCCACATACCAGCCATAACCTGTACCCATGTTGTTTCTGCTTGATTGAAATGTCGTCCCATTTGCCTTACTGATTACAATTTCTCCGTCCGCAAATGCGGTAATTGGTGTTCCGCGAATACCATTTGATGCAACATCAATAGCACCGTGAAAGGAAGTGCATCCACTGCAATTCCGATTACCAAAACCCGATGTAATATTTTTGGTGTGTGCTGATATCCATGACTTGTCGCCAATCAGTTCCATGTATGACTGGGCAGATGGCTTACAATTCATCGTTAAACCACCTAGCTTTTGTGCGATTTCTTTAGTCGTTGGTACCCAATGTTTGTTTAAATTAGTCGGATCATTTGCAGCACCAATCGGAGCATAGACACTTCCTAATTGTTTAATAGTTACCAAGCCATCCACTTTGATGCGGTTATATAATGTTTTCGACATAGCCTTCAATCCTTCTTTCAACGTTGGAAAAGAATAAAGCCCACTCCCATCTGGATTCATCAACCCACCTGGATTATGCTTATCCTTTACTGCATGTGACTTTCCCCAAGCTGTTTCATGTATGGCAATGGCAGCAAACAACACAGGGTCAATGCCGCGCTTTTTGGATAGCTTCATAATGTCGTCCCCATACCCTTTTAGCGCTCCTGATCGTTTTTTATTTTGAAAAATAGCGTCCCATTTTTCCTGATTAATATCACCGGTTGCCGAGCATACATAACCGGCAGATGGATTATTTTGTTGCGCATGTTGTTGATCAACGCTGCCACCTAATGCGCCAATAATGGCAAATAGGATTGTTATAAATACTAAACCAATTAGTATAGGGATGATATTTGCTGTAACCAGACCGACAATCCATCCAATCACTTTTTTCTTCATAATGCCTTTTACCATACCCCAAATACGTTTCATGTATCTCGCTTTCCTTCCATGCCGTCATTAGGGGTTACCATGTTATTCACCAGCCACTTACCGTTTCGGCTTATCACTGTCACGTAAAAAAGCTGCGTTCGTTGATTGGTTATACGACCATTTGATGTTACTTGCCATGTGGCAAATGCACCAAATGTCATGTTTTTGGATTGTGACGGATTCGAAGCAAACAGCTCGATGGATTCAATATGGCGTTTCACGTTTGCTTCCTTTACCGCTGGAATATCATTCTTAACCTTCTTCAAGAATGAACCAGTTACAACGCCCTGCCATTTATCCCAGTCGGAAACGTGGGATAAATAAAGAGCAAGCTCCTGCTTTGCTTGCTCCTTCGCCTTTGTAACTGCTTGACTACCAAACCTTTTTTGATAGGCAGTTTCATATGAATCTTCCTTTTCTTTTGTAGTATTCATATTGCCATCCGGTTTATCTACTAATGCTTCATCGATTTTGTTTTCTTGAAGTGTCGGTGGCTGTGTTGTGTCGTGCTGTGATTCATCGAATAATTCGTCGTTTGGATTTTGTTGTTCTTTGTCATCGGTTGTCCATTTCCAGACATACGTTACAATGATTAACAAGGCAACGATGAGAAGGAATATATACTTGTTGAGAATACGTTTCTTCATTACAATCCCCCCTCAAACAGCTGCAATTCTTCCTCGGACGCTTCAATAGAAAGCATCAAATTACCGAGACCACTAATACTTAGTAAACACTCACCTTGTTGTAGTTGTGGTACATTCTCCAATTCACTGTCGGTCAGTTGTCCTTCAAAAACCGTTCGAAGCGTATCCAGTGAGTTGGAATCTTGCTGCATCACAAATTTATATTGGGTTAGTTCAAATAAGGTCCGAATCTTCGTAACCGTATCCGTGTCTGAGTGATCCGGTACAAAGTCACGAATGGATTGACTGGCCAAAATAAGCCCGCCGAAATATTTCCGTGCTTCCCGTGCAAAGTCTGTTAAGAACTTCACCGCCAGCATATTCTCCGAGTTAACCATCCGATGGGCTTCATCAATCATTACTAGAAAACGGCTTGCCTCATCGACATCAAACGACTCATCCTCATACATAAGTTTTTTCTGAGAGGAACCTATCTGAATCAAGTTATCCCAAATTAAGTTTAATGCGTTAAACATCTGCGCATTGAACACACTTTTTTCAAGCCCGGTTAAATTACGAATGGAAAAGAAAATCACTTGTTCATTTGTAATGGCAGGAATCGTTGTGTGCCCATTAAACAAATAAGAAAAACTATTCACCAGGTTATCAATTACCAACTCAATCTTTTCGAGTCGCCGAATCCTTGTCGATGACAACTCCTGACGAATGATTCGCTTTTCGATATTGTCATAGAGTTGCTTTTGAATAAACATTAAAAAGTCACTGAATATGGGATATTCCTCATTATCCAGTGACGTAATACCCGTGGTATGCATTTTTTCCTGAAAACCAAGAGAATCATAAAAAAGACGCAGCACCTTTTTAAACTCCTCAATTTCCTCAGAAGAAGGATTACCAGCAAGAAACATATAAAAGGTAGCTACTTTGGATATGTGCTGCATAAAACTAATCTCTTCATTCTTTTCCGGGTTGCTATTATCTTCTGTACGAAAAATTTGTAAAGGATTGATAACACCATCACTTCCATCAAGACTAATTGTGTGCCCCTCCACTGATGTAACCAGTGTTTTAAATTCACCTGTTACATCAAAACCACGGATATAGTTCCCGCGTGCTTCATTATCCATTAGTAATTTTTTTAGCGTAGTGGATTTACCAGCACCCATTTTCCCGACAACTACTGCATTAAAAAACCGTCGCATTTTATCCTTATGAAAAAGATCAAATAGTACATTGCCTCCAGTAAACGACGTTCCTAAGTAACTTCCTGTTCGATCATTTAATTCTGAGAAATGATAAGGCAATCCGGATGCAAGCGTCATAGCCGGAAGTCCTTTTCCTTCTCGTTTGTTTGGAAATGCCAGCTGTTGCTCATAGGGTAGAAATAGAGCTTGCCATTCCCAATAGGTTTCATTTAAAAAGATTTGGCCTTTAAATCCGAATGACTGTAGTTTGGATATAGTTCGATCCACTTTCTTTTCCAGCTCCCAGATGGTTGGGGAAGCAACAAACAAACGAATATGGAGTAGTTTAATGACCTCACCCATTTCACTTATTTGCCGATACAAGTCTTCCATCTCCTGATAACCACGTTGAGCATCCATCCGTTCAGATTCATGCTTGGAGCTTCTAAACCGGACATCTTGTTCCACCATGCTTTTATTTATTGCGCTCACCGTTTCATCCTGATTCATCGTTGCCACATCTGTTACTACTGTCACATCATACATGGCCATGATTTTATCGAGCCATAACACATCAACACTGGATGGATACTCAAAAACATGAATACAGGCTTCATAGCCATCACCTTTTTTAATATATTTGTCTTTAAAGCGAATGCCGCCTTGCGGTTGTATTGCCGTTAGAAAACCTTTATCCGGTTGAGGTGGTTTCGCTTTTATCTGTTGTTTCGTCTGCATTGTCATCATAACCATTCCTTCCTATAATTTGGTGTTTTGATTGTTTAATAGAAACAGAATTTGTTCCTTTTTGCTTCGAGGCAGTTCTGTTAACGGAAACGCCTGCTGCATCCCTTGCATAGCATCATTTTTCCGATCAGCCAGTTCCTGTTTGTCATCAGCATACACAAAGATGAAAAACTCCCGATTGGAACGTTCTCGTTCCAGAAAGTCAAACTCAACTAATTTTTGATCGATATATTCCAATCGAATCCGGTTGGTTGTCTGTTTTCGTTTTTTTAGCCAATAGTTGCGCTGAGCTTCCGTATTTGCTGGAAAGTTTAAAATGATCTCTTTATAGGACCGGAAATAACTCCGTAAAAAACGGGTTCGATTCATCAATAAATAATTTAAATCAGCATCGTTCAAGGCATGAATGTTTTTCGTTTGGATCTGAAGAATGTCCATAACACCATTCTTCATCAAAATATAATCATCGTGTATTTGAAGAAATGGCAGTATTTCCAGCGTCTGGTGCAACACTTTTTCTTTCTTCGTGTGCTCCGTCTTTTTATGCCTTTCCGTTTTAAAAACCTGCTTGAATTTCGCTGCCCATGACCTTTCATTTAGCTGTTTGTCATTCGATTCACCGGCAGTCCCTTTGTTCTTTTGATTCATGTTGATTGTGTACCTCCTTTCAACGATAACTATTAGCGCAATTGATGATTTTCCTGTTCGTGTTTATCGCCGGCATGATAAACAATCTTTTTATGGCGAAAAAATAATATAATCGATTCATAGTTTCTTTTTTTCGGATTGTGACCGGACGGCAAGAATAGATAAAACAAAAAGCCAATCACGGCCACGAAATAAGGAATCATAAAAACACTATGCACCAAATCACGTAAAATCGTTAACACCAAAAGAGAGCTAATCAATAACATGACCAGCTCTCGCATTTCCAATCCTAAAATTTTTGGTTTCGCCTTAATCTCTTTTGGAATCTCGTATGTCATGACCCTTCAACCCCTTTTGCATGTCTTGTGGTTTTTTTATATCTTTTTCAGATCCTTGTCGGATATTTCCACGAACCTCATTTATTTTTTGACCGACATCATAACCCGTGTTGTGAGCGCGTGTCAGAAAATGACTGGCTCGCTGTACCGTCTTTTTACCACCAAACAACGTATGTTTTGGTTTTGGGTGAATATGACCATCTGAAGCCTCTGGATTTGGCTGATTTGTCATCTTTGGTGATTTTGGTATAGGAACCTGTCTACTAGAGGGTTTTCCGGGATCGGATGATGTTGTTACTCCACCGGTAGAACCACCACTAGTAGATTGATCTTGTCTTGATTTAGAGTAGGGAGATGGCTGTCGAGCTTCTTGTGTCGGTTGTCCTTTTCCAACGGTACCGTCATTGTCCTTATAGCGCGGGATTGTATTGCCCTTAACCGTGTTCATGGAAAATTGGCCTTCCTGGTGATTTCTATCAGCACTAGTATTCCGATTAGATGGCATTGGTTTCACATGGCTGTTATTTTTCAACGCCCGTTTCATGCCAACACCACCAGCAACAGCACCGCCGCCCATTTTCCCGCCTGATTTAAGAGCTTTACCACCAACTTCGGCTGTCATTTTACCACCTGCACCGATCATGCGACCAGCTGCATAACCACCCATCATGGCCTGCCAGCCAGAACGCAATCCGGCATCAATACCTAACAAGCGCTGCACAATATCTGGCGCGTCAATTAACGCCCAGGCGCCAGCAATCAAAAGCAAAATGATACCAATAACACCAATATGTTGTTCCATGTTATTCGCCCATTGTGCATAAATAATAAACATCCGTAATAGCACCATCATCACAAAGATAACAGCGAATGTACTGGCAATTTCCACTAGCACTTTTTTCAAACGTTGACCGCCTGTTAAATCCGTCGCTGCTGTAAACATGGCAAATAATTGATGGAACGCTAAATCGAACATGGCACGTCCAATTTTAATGGTTGTAATCACCAATGCAAAGGCCGTAACGGCTAATGTGGCTATTGCAACGCCCCAATTAACGTGATACCTGTAATAGCTTTGTTGACCTAGATTGGTAGCTGGAACTGTGTTTGTGTTTAAATCTACTATTCTTTTTCCACCATCACCTGTGGAAACAAGACGTTTAGTTAAGAAATCATATCCAAGTCCTCCATTATCTTGTTGTTTTTTTAATTTACTTACCCACGGTTTTGTTGTCCAACTAAACCAGCCTTCATCTTTTTGAACATCCAATTTTTCATTCACTTCAATGGAAGAAGGTTCTTTTAATTGATTTCCGAACGTATAATCCGTTGTTCCAACATCTTTATCTTTAGAATCTGGTGGATGTGGGAGCAAATTTTTATTGCCTGATACCGTCTCTTCATTGCCACCACTTGCATAATTAAAACCACTATCTACATAATACATCACGTCTGCAATATTCCTTTTAAGAACGTTATCAGATAGTGTTCCTGGTTCATCTAATGCTGAAACACCTTCGTTCAATAAATTCTCCATTATATTCATAAGGGTTGGCAGGATAACAATAACACTTACTGCAACGAATACATTCATTAGTACTTCATTACGTTTTTCAATTTTATTCAACATAAACTGAAAACCTACAATGATTAGCGTCACGACAAACATCCCAAACACATAGGGCTGAATCGTTTCAATAAAACGTTTCATAGCTGGGTTATCGTACACACCACCAAGTGTGACTACGTCTGTTGCCACACCTGCGATCCAATTGTTAATCCAAACTAATGCTTGTATAATTCCCCATCCAATGTTTCGAATGAGATCATCATAAAGCCATCCACTGCTGATATCTAAAATAGCAGCCAAATCTTCATAAAGCTTTTTAAGTTTATCCACGAATACATCCCCCTCCCTCGTTGACATAAAAAAAGAACCTACCTTAATTCAGGTAAGTTCCTTCTATTATTAGTATGTTAGTTCTACATTTTCTTCATTGATATAATCGATGTTAAATTGAATTTCCTTTTCCACCTTGCTGTATAAACCTTCATCCCGAAATGTATTGTTTTCTGTATTAGCTTTCCCTATCAATGTATTTAAAATCCATGCTGACCCCTGGTACGCATAAGCTGAATTAAACTGTCCACCATGAACAACGGCCATTCCACCATCTTCAAAAGGGTTATGGCCTGACGTCCGATTACTATACGATTCACTCACAGCTTCAACTTTTTGTTTTTTTTCATCATCAAGCGTATTAAGATTCAAATAGAACGCCGGCATATCTTTATCTTTTAGAGCTTTATCATACACCTCTAGCAATTTAGTATTTTTTACATATTTTTTCTTGGCATCATACATCAAAACATAGAACGCTTTATTATCATCCTTTTTCGCAATAACTTCATCTATTGTGGTTTCATTCAACCCCGTTTTTGGTGTTTCATTAATTTCATCGATTTTATCCTCTGCAGCGCTATCCGTTCCACCGCAAGCACTTAAAACGAGTAAAACTGATACTACTATCAGAGTAAATAACGTTCGTTTCCGCATAAATTTACCATCATCTCCCATTCATCCTTTTAGAAACAGTATAACAGTCCTTTTTGACGCTGGAAATGATTATCTTGCCCTATTCACTATGTGGTATTTTTATATCAATAATCGATTTTAGCTTCCCTAGCTCCTCTTCAGTAAAAGTAAAACCTTTTCCCAATCTCGTTTTATCCGGATTCCACCATCTTACATCGTATTTCGGTTCATCCCCATTCCAGCTAATGATGTTAAGTTCCTTTGTCCAGCCTGCCTGACTTTCATGCAATACGGCGATTTCTTCAATAACATGCCAGTCAACACGGTATTTTGGTTCCTTCATGATTTATCACTCCTATTCTATTAAGATAGTGCCTGTTGGCGTAATTTTTCAGCTTCCTGTATTTCATTGGACTGTTCCTCCGATGAGGACTGTTCGTTCGCTTCACTGTCTTTATGATTTACTTGCTCTTCCATTCGCTTCGCTGCTTTATCCTGCCACATTTGCGCTACGTATTCTGTTAGGTAATACTGTAATGCTGCCAGTACCTTTAAGTGGATACGAGAGAAATGAGGGTGATAAACTAAGAAACTCATATAATGCAGAAAAGACCAATGATGGACTTCTTGAAGCAATGCTTTGGTTCTTTCTTCATCCATATCACCCTGACTTTGTTCAATCTGCAAGATATGCCGTTTAAATCGCTCAAACTCCTTGCCTGTCACGAAATCAGCCATTTGTAAAAACAGGTCGTCGTTTGACTTAGCTGAATAGACCATGCTGGTTAAATCCATATCATGATACGTTTCCGACATAATCGGCAGCATCATAATAGAATTTTCGGTATTAAAGTCTTCAGCCAAATATTGATACCGAAATTTATGACTGGTTTTTTCCTCGTTAAATAGAGGTTTAGGCTCAATCTTTCTTCGTTTTTTATCCTGACGCTTATTCACGCGTATCAGGACGGACTGGCCTTCTTTTAAACGCATCAATTCATCTGACGTTAAAAGAGAACGTTCTTTTGTCGATTCACTGTGCGACTTATCAAATGAGTGATAATCACCACTTCGACTCACATCGGTAATCGTTTTGGCACCAAGCATGCTCGAATAATGCTCCGCGGTATTTTTATCTTCCGTAAGGATATAAATTTGGTTGGAACAGTTGCCAATAATCGTATCCGATTCCTCGCCATAAGCCGATTTGACTTGCGAATAAGCTTGAACAATTAAATGATATCGAAAACCACGACCGGCACCGACAGTCACCATACTGGCCATGCCATCAATCGCCGGCATATTCCCAAATTCATCAAGAATAAATTGTACATTTCGTTTCATCTTCCCGTTTTTACTTTTGGTTGCTTTTTCCGAATTGACACGATATAACTGGCTAACAAAGATACTAGCTAATACATCATTTGATTTGTCCGAATCAGGCGTCGCTAAAAAGACCGCCACTGGCTTGGCTCCGAATCCTATTTCGGTTAAATCTAAGCTGTTATGACCGGTTACTTTTGCGTTCGGTTCAAGCGTAAAGATTTGCAGTTTATCCATTGCAACACTGAAGATACTACCGCGTGTATTGCCTGTCGAAAAGTTACTGGTAGCATACATCATCCGTGCTGGGTTGTTTTCATCTCGCGTCTGAAAGAATTCGTCTAATGCATTATTTCCGTCTGCATCGGTTTCGCTGCCTTTGCTGGAAAGGAAATTCGCAACAGAATACATCGTAACACGTTCTTCTTTACCCATTTTTACCATATCTTCGGTTAGCGCCAAGATAATGGCAGTCACAAGCGATTTTGCACTGTTCGACCAAAACGGATCTTTGGCGTTTGGGTTATGATACAAACTGAATGCCACACTGTTGGCATATTTTTGGGCGTCGCTTACGTTTCCCTTTTTCCAGGAATCAATCACTAATTGTAACGGATTGAATCCCATACTCATTGCATGTTCAATCAGATTAAACACATATACATCATAACCACGTCTCTTTAAGGTTTCATAGGAAGCACCAGCTAGTTCTCCTTTTGGATCATTGACCACCATAGAGGGCTTTTTTGTAGCCCTGCTCTGTACGTCAATCATGGGAACAACAAACGTCTCTCCTTTACCAGAACGGGTAATTCCAATAACCATGGTATGGACTGGGGCATCATCAATCAGGAGTCTGTATGGTTTTCCTGCTTCTTGCAACCCTCCAACAATTGTGCCACCTTTGCCTTCGTACTCCGTTTTGGATGCTGGAATAATCTGATACTGCTTTTTCATGTTCTTCACCGATTCAAATGCATTTGTACCGTGTTGGCCATGATTGATGGATTGATAATTCATTTTAATATTGTATAAAAGTTTTAGGAGACTAATCCCTACAAATATATAAAAACCTACATAAAACTCTATCCATTCTTTTTGAAACAAAAAAACGTAATGCCAATCGACTGTAAATGTTTTTATATTGACTCGTTCAGGATTATTTGCAAACCCTTCAATCAGATGTAGCACTTGCTGAAAAAAGTGTAATAGAAAATTTGCAAGAAAGAACCCCATTACGATAATCAGTAATACGAAAGTCGCTACAACCTTCCTGTTGCTGACGTGTTCGGTTAACGATTTATGGTTCGTATTCAATATCCCTCCCCCTTTCATGTTGCTTTGTATATGTTGCCAGTTGGCTGTATGTTTCCTCAAACGCTTTACGATTTTCTTGCAAGTTTTCGTTTGCATCCTTTGTTTGAGATGTATAGTTAAAAACTGTCCAACTCTTACCGATATCGTCTTTTTCCATCTTGTTTACGATATCTCTCGTTGCCTTCCATCCGGCTTGGTCATCATCCATAGCAATTAAAAAGTGTTTTTCTGCATAACGTTCGCTATGTTCTGCCAGATGATTTTTGATTTGTCTTGTTTTAGTTGCATCTGTTAAGGCCATAATGCCAACATTTTCATCAATTTCCCGAAAGGACAATGCATCCAGAATGGATTCACTAATCACCACATTGTCAGCCTCCTGTGGAATATCCATAAAAAAATCCCTCGCTTCTTTGGAGGGATTGAAAATAAGCTGTATTTCCTTGGGATCTAGATTTTCATTGATGCTGGAACGGAGTAGCACCCGATCCAACGTATTGTTTTCTCCATACAATGGAAAAATTAAGTTTCGTTTGCACATCCAGCTATTAGTGGAATAATCTTTATTCAGTAAGGGTTCTGCTCTTTGAAAAAGATGCTGCACGATATGCTCATGCTGTAAGTCAGCTACAAAACCTCGTGTGACTTGTTTGGATACCCCACGATATCCATTGTCTAATGCCTCGCTTTTAAAATAATTCTTCGCGTACGAAAACACACGATTTGCCCAGTCCAAAGACTGCCGTTGATTTGCAGTCAGGTTGGGGTATTGTTTTTTCATGTGTTGTTCATACATTGACATATCCCCTTCTTGGTGGAATTCCAATATCATCCGTGAGCCGCAGTGGTTTTCACGGTTGCACTGGATAAAATGCTTATTATTTTTATACATAAACGCTTCATGTTTGTTGCATTCCGGGCAATTGCAAATAAAATAACGCCCTCTATCTTCAGCATTTAAATCGCTTAAGGCATTTTCGATGTTTTGAAATACGAGTTTCTTATAGGGATTCAGCTTGCTCATGTGCTTCACCAACTTTAGCGTCTACTTTAGCTTTAAATTGCTCTAAGACGGGGGCAAGGATTTGTTCCTCAATAGCTTGATCTGTTTTCATGACTGTTCCCTTCGCTAATAAGTCATCAAAAGTTGTATAAAATGCATGCATTAATGTCTTATGAAGCTGATAAGCTTTTCTAAATCCATATTGGCGGATAAAAGATTTACCAAATAACTGCAGTTCGAGATATTGGTAGTCTTCATGCTTGAACACCAAAACCTCAATTCGCTGTTTGGGGAGCGATTGATAGTTCGTAACGACATGTGTTACAAACCAGTTAAACGATTTTTCATCGTTTATATAGCGTTGGATTTTTTCACCTTCAAATGATTCACCTTTATTTAGTTGTTGATCTATATTTGGATGGTTCGATAGTTTGGAAAATGACTGATGACTTCCTGATGTGTGAACGTTGGAATACTTGTTTGATTGATCTTCAATTTTCTTAGATTCCTGCGCAGTCTCGTCTCTCACCCAATTTACGAATGCATGGTAAGCGTTTTGAATCGCTTCTAAAACATCTTCCATTTCCGCATAGATACTTGTTTCAATATAGGGCGAAATTCCATCATAGATTTGTCTTAATTGTTGATCTGTCATGTCTAGTCTATCGCCCAAGATGGTATTAAATCGTTTTTGAAAAGCCTTAAAAGTGCGTCCATCGGGCTTAACAGCATTGACATTGGAAAACAGCTTATCTTTCATCTTCATCCCTTTCACCTCCAAAAAGGACTCCCTTCACGGAAGCCCTACATGTCCATCACTTGTTCCTGTGTCTTGCTTTGTTTTTTCCCTAATTTCAGCTCTTTTTCTTTCTCCAGGTCTTTTTCAATCTCATTTAGCTTCTCCTGTTGAACTGGTGTTAAATCCATATCTTTGATTTCATCCAGAACCTCACGCTTGAGCTCATATACCTTCTCATAGCCATGCATTTCTTCAAATTCTTTCATCTCTTGCTCTTTTTTTTCTGCCTCTTCAGAAGGAACTTCTTTTTCATCTTTTTCTAAAGCGTCCAGCACTTGTTCTTTGTAGGCATCCTTATAAGTGGTTTCTTCTTTTGTAGGATGCAGCTTTTGCAGTACATTTTGCTTGTACGTCTGCTTAAATTGTTCAGATTGATTTACTTGATTATCGTGTTCTTTTTGCACCTTATCTTTTATAGATTGAAGCCTGTCTTTCGTATACTTCGATTTCAAAACGGTATCTTGATAAAGAGATTCCAGCTTCTGACGTTTCGAATTGTAGTCAACATTATCAGGATTCAATAATTCCTTATCTCTTGCTTCAAGAAAGTCAGCGTACTTTTTTGCTAATTCTTTTTCAATATCTTGTACACCCGGCATATTTATCCTCCTCCATTATTATTAAAAAACTGACCAAATACTAAAAAGCTTGTTTAATCATTAGTTTAATTGTATAAAGTTTTGAATGGTGACAGAGTCGCCTAGATTAAACTCATCGCTGATTGCTTTTTCAACACCGCGAAGATCGTCTATCGTTTGAATAGGACCCTCTAATGTTATATCGACATTGCCACCGCCATCTTCGTAAAGATAGCTTATAAAGTAGTTATATTTAGTACTCACAACTTGTCACCTCCTTAAAATCCGACAACACGACCGCCTAACCAACTAACCAGACTTGCTGCCAAGTAGACAATCCCAAAGCCAATTGCAACGTTTACCATCCATCCGGTATACATTTCCTTTTTTTGTGGATCTTTGGCAAACGTCCACAATAATCCAATAACAACGAGCACCAGCCCCGCTAAGACTGGCGCTATTGGCTTAATCCCATCTGTTATATTTTGGATGGATTGAATAGCATCTTGCATGCATCTCACTCTCCTTTCTTCGCGACGTTTGTAATCTGTTTCTGATTCGACACATTAAAGTTCAAGATGATTTCTTGGTGTCGCTCATGAAGCCATTCGTAATAAGAAGATTCATCAGCTTCGATAATTCCTTTTGCGAGTGTTTCAAATTCCTTAAATCCTTCCGGTTTTACAGGCCTATTTTTTCGCTTGGATGATGATGTTTTTTTAGATGCTTCAGCAGAATCCTTAGTGATTGGCTTATCTCCCTGCTTAGCGTCTTTGCCTTGATTTTGATCCATTGCTTTTCCAAATTCATTATGAGACATGATTTACACCTCCCTTTTTTGGTCAAAATAAAAACCCTTTTCCGTGAAGAAAGGAGTTAATGGGAAGTTCTAAACTTCCTGATACTAATAATTTAACAGCTTTTTCGAGCATTTTTATTCGTCATTCGTTCGGCTTTTTGTTCGCTAATTGTTCGCAGCTCTCCGCATTTTGAACAAACAAAAAGAACCCTTTTCGAGAATGGGTTCTTCATAAAGAATTCTTAATTTGATTTTCTATAAAAAGCTCGATTACTTTTTTATATTGTTTTACAATCGCGCCTGATCGTATTATGGAATAATCAAGGTAATGATTATTGCCAATCAGCTAATTGAACTAAGGCACCATATAGTTTAAGTACATCTTTGCACAAACTTTCCGTTGTATTGATTCACTATTTATCAATAACAATAGATAATTTATAGTTCGCATACTCGTTTAATTCTTCAAGAAATTGATTCATTAGTTCATTGGAAGGAAATTTACATTCGAGTATGTAACACCCATCTCCACTGATTTTATAGTTATTTATTAGGTATTTCCCTTGTGTTTTTATGAATGACAGATAGGGTTGATGAGAAATGCTTTCTGTAATAATAGTAATAAAAGCATGTATAGTACAGCCCAATTTAACCTGGTTAACATTAATGGTATAACCTTCAATAATTCCACTTTCCTCTAGCTTTGCCACTCTATCCGAAGTTGCTGGCCCAGTTAAATGAATTTTTTCACCTAATTCTTTCATTGTAATTCGGCTGTTCTTAGAGAGTTCATCTAAAATATGCATATCTGTGTTATCTAACATTTGTTTAACTCCTTCATTTATAAAGTCAAAGCACCCAAATACTTTATTTAATCCATGTATCTCCAACAATTCTTAGTATAAACTATACATTGTTCAAAGAAAATCACAAAAAAGGGAGTAAATATATATGAATATACATCAAATTCGTAATGCAACAATCGTTGTAGAATATGCAGGTAAAAAGTTTTTAGTTGATCCAATGCTAGCGGAAAAAGGTACTTACCCACCTTTCCCAAATGCACCAAGAGATGATCAATATAATCCGTTAGTTGAATTGCCAACTTCCATTGACACTATTATTAAAGATATTGATGCAGTCATTGTAACGCATCTTCACTATGATCATTGGGATGAAGTTGCAAAAGAAGTATTACCAAAGGATATCAAGTTATTTTCTCAAAATGAAGAAGATGCGACAGAAATTCGAAATGCTGGTTTCCAAAATGTAGAGGTTTTACAAGAGGACACTATTTTTGAAGGTATTCAATTAGTGAAAACAAAAGGAGAGCATGGAAGAGGCGAAGTTCTAAAACTTGCTGGTCTAGTGTGTGGGGTTGTCTTTAAACATGATAGTGAGAAAACATTATATGTAGCAGGAGATACAGTATGGTATGACGCTGTGCAAGAAGTAATTGATACTCATAATCCGGAAGTTATCGTTGTTAATGCCGGAGATAATCATTTCAATGAAGGTGGTTCTCTTGTGATGGGGAAAGATGATGTCTATGAGGTGTACAAGGCTACCCCTGATGCAAAAATTATTGCTGTCCATATGGAAGCAGTCAATCATTGGGGACTGTCCAGAGAGGAATTAAAAGGATTTCTTAATGAAAGAGGAATCACGTCTAACGTATTGGTGCCGGATGACGGAGAATCTTACAAGTTTTAATGGAAGGAAATGTTGATATGTCATTTGAAGCCAATAAAGAATTAGTTCGTCGTTTTTTTGAAACGATTGAACAAGAAAAATATGAAGATCTTAAAGATTTCTGCCATCCGGACTTTGTATTTTATCCACAGTTAGACACACCGTATCCCGGTGTGGATGGTCTTATCAAATCGGAAAAGAAAAACTTTGATGCTTTCCCGGGCTTTAAAATGCCGATTGTAGAAATGGTAGCTGAGGGAGACCTTGTATCCGCTTGTTTTATCTTTGAAGGAAAGCACACAGGTATCCCATTTGCCGGTGTCCCTGCAACTGGAAAAGAAGCCAGATTTTCTCTTATGATACTTTTACGTATTTCTGAAGGCAAAATTATTGAGCAAAGATCTTTTGTAGATGTTCATGACATCATTCATCAAATAAAGGCTTAAGTTAAAAATAAATTTATTGGAAGGCAAGAGACTCTACATGGGTCTCTTTTTTATTCTTAATAAACTATCTTGTTGGTACACCACATAATTAAATCCTATTCAGCTCTTCTACCCTTTAGTTTAAGTATACCTTTTCACAATATCCATTTATTTTATCATTACTACCTCTTAAGGACGATCTTCCGCAATACGGCCCTACAATAGTAAATTGGACGCTTTCCTTCAATTCAAGAAAGTGCGCCCAACTGTTATTTTATGTTTACTTTAAAGTTTATAGAGCAATGGGCAGACAAGCAAACGATATGAACTCCTTGCTCAAGGATGACTCAGCTTAGTCATTCTGCCGCCATCCACAGTATATACCTGTCCTGTGATAAATCCAGCCTCATCAGCTGCCAGAAATGCCACGAGCGCTGCCACTTCTTCGGGTGAACCTGTACGGCCCACAGGATGGATGCTTGCGATATCGCGTCGGAAAGCCTCCGCATCAGAGTTGTTTGCAATCATGTCAATGTTTAACTCCGTGTCGATCCAGCCGGGTTCCACTGCGTTACAACGAATGCCTTCATGGCCATGGTCTACTGCCACCGAACGGGTCAGCCCATGAAGACCAGCTTTGGACGCACAATAGGCCGCGTGCTGGGGATTGGCAGCAAGTCCTTCCGTCGATCCAGTATTGACGATACTACCTTTCGTCTGGCGCAGGTAAGGCAACGCTGCTTGAATCAACAGGAAAGGAGCTGTCAGATTAACGCTGAGATTACGCTGCCAATCCTCAACGCTCATCTCTTCAATCGATGCTTCTTGCATCATGCCGGCATTATTGATCACTACATCGAGCTTGCCTGTCCGAGCGATGACTTCTTTAACGATTCGCTCCGGTGAATCCGGATCTGAGAAATCAGCCTCAATCCAGTCAAACTCTTCATCCTTGCCGCGCTGTGCGGTGATTACAGTCGCTCCTTCGTCGCGTAGGCGGCAGGCGATGGCCTGGCCAATACCCGAACGTCCACCTGTCACCAATGCTACCTTATTTTCAAAACGCTTTAATTGCTTTGTCATTTATGTACCACCTTATTCAATATAATGGCCCGATCGTTGAAGAAACAGTTTTTAAAGTTCTTTATTAATTTTAACATAGAACTTGAAATGATTGGAAAAATAAAATTAGCTTATCATCATATTAATCACAGCCTCCACAATTTAATCAATGGTAACCTTATTACCAAATTAAATTTTAAACTCAAAAACGCCCCTTCAGACTATCAGGTCCAAAGGGGTAAACAGTACATTTTTTAATTTTTTACATTAATCACTATTAACCCTTATGCACTATAACTTCGCACAAGTTATGAAGAAAATTATGATAAATGGAATACCCAGCATATATAACCAAAACTCAGCAGAATAAACTAACTCCAAGTAAATGTCGGTTTGCATGAACCACTGAAAAACAGCCAGAAACACAATGCCACAGAAACTTGAAAAAGCAATAAACAACAAAAAGAATAACATAACTAGTAATGATTTTTTGATTGTATGAATAACTAACATCATCAGGAAAAATCCTTTTCAGCAAAGACACCATATAGGTGTCGTCCGAGTATTTCCAATGCTTCTTTCTTTATTTCATAATACCTTGTTTTACCAATATATAGCTGCGGATAAATGGACTCGTCGCTGTAACGTGCCCCGTCATTACGTCTACGTAAATACTTCAATTCAATCAACTCTTGTTCAATCGGACTTAATAATTGAATGGTTGAACCCAATATTTCTAACCACTCTGATGCCTGTATTGTTTTAATAGCATACATTTCCGTCTTACTCTTTTTGAAATTACTCGATCCATGTGGCATATCAGAAATAGAAGACACGATGCTAGGTACTTTTGTTTCGTTCGCTATTGCTTTTATTTTGAAATAACGATTTAGCCAATTCTTCTCTGCATGTTCTATATAGAATCTCTGTTCATCCTTTAAAATTTCTTCAATTTCCTTTTGTGTGAACATCTTCTCAACACTCGAGCTTAATTGCATTTCGTTTTTCACCCTTTCTTTCATCGTAAATAATTATATTAACTCTGATTTTTTATTTGGCAGGATAGTCCTTAGCCAATGAAAGCAACATTCAGGCTATCCTTGAAAAAGCAATGACACAGAAGAAATTGCGAAACCATTACATCTCCCTCAATAAGCTGTTTGTATTTAAAATTTCATTAACGCAATCATATAATTTTTCTTTAGTCAAATAGCATTCATGATTGGATTTGGAGTCTATTTCGTATAGACCGTGACGATTTCTTATGATTGTCACTTTTATCTCTGGGATATGCTTAGAACAGCACTGTTGCATATTGCAAATGACATGGAACAATGGATCAAACTCCTTGCCCAAATATTCATAGACGTTTGATTGCTGCATAATCTGTTCATTCATCGTGCTCTTCCATTCCATTGCGCGTTCGTTTTACCGTTGGATTCATAATCATATACCTTAACTTTTCTATCTTTATTTCCTCTTCGCTGTCCTTTCCATGTAAGGCTGCCATGCTTAAACGATACATGGATAATGCTTCGGAAATACAATGGGCTTCAAAATATCCGGCTTCAATTAAGATCTTTCTTTCATCACTTTTATTAAAGACTTGCATCTTAGCCCTCCTAAATAATTCTTTGGATGTTTTCACATAGCAGCTAACAATGGTATAATTGAAGATATCTTCTTGGATTTCAGAAAGGTTGATATTTAGGCGTATCGTTGCTTTCTGTTTTCCAATTGATTAAGATATTTTCTTGTTTCAGCTGCCGTTGGTACATATTTGTCACCAACGGAGCTGTTATGTTGCATCCATTCTCGCCATTTTCTGTTGGTCTCTACTTCGCTATCCTTTGGATCAAACACCATCACGCTTTTCATACCTTTCCACATTTTAAAAACTCCTCCTTCTATAATCTGAACCATTCATAACAATCACGTTTGTATTATCCATCATTCTTGAAAAGTTGCGTTCGTTCATGTGTTCTTTTAGCGCAGCACTGGTTAAATTAGTTGTATAAATGGTTGCCTTACCTGTACGATCATCCAGTATTTCGAACAGCTTAGAAGTAGTCCAGTCTGTTTGCTGTTCCGCGCCAATGTCGTCAAGAGCTAGTAAATCCACACGCCTTATTTCTTCCAATAGCTCATCTTCCGTGACACCTTTTGTATTATAGGTTTGCTTTATTTTTGTTAGCAGCTTTGGGAGTGATAGAAATAAGCATTTATACCCCTGTTCCATGAGTTTTTTCGTTATAGACACAGATAAATGGCTCTTCCCGGTGCCATAATTCCCGGTAAATAAAAGATTTTGCTTTCCATCAAAGGATTGAATGTACGCCAAGGCCTTTTCTTTAAATTGCTTTAGTTCACTGTCAGAAGCATGAAAGTTTTCTAATGTCGCTTCTCTCAGCGAGTTATTAATTAAGGAATAATAATTAAAATTATGCTTTCGCTGACCCTGCTTTAAATGGTCTTGTTTTTGTATTGCTGCTTCTGCCAGCTTAATATCTTCACATCTGCAACCGTAGTTTGCTACAACCCGTTCTCCTGCACGTGGTCCAGAAGGGATAATCAATTCTGTTTGCGAAACGTATTGATGGCAACCCTCACACACAAACGTTTGAAGTAGTTTTTGTTCTGGACTTGCTATATGTTTTCTGATACTTTCCATCATACACACCTCCTAAAACCCGTAATTATAACCATCAACCGCAGCAGACTGTTTCCTATATTCTTTTTTGCTGCTTTCTATTTCTTCTAGCGTCAATAATGACTGATTCTCCCAGTTCCGCAAAATACCCTCAACGTAATTCAACTGTCTTTTATTATTGGCACATGCTATCTTCATAGCTTTGAGTATGACCTTTTCAGGTTGCTTAAATGATGAATCATCCAACCACGACAACAACTGTTTTTTTCCCTGAATGTTATTTAAACCGAATCCATTACCATCCCAAAATTGAATGATTGCTGACGTATGTTGTTGTTGTTCTTTGTCTTCTTTCTTCTTTCTTTTCTCTTCTTCTTGTTCTTCTTCTGTTGCGTGATTGTCACGTGACGTCACATTTTTGGATTTTTGCTCAATCTGTTTAGCTTTTTCACGTTCCCTTTGCTTTTGTTTTCTTAATTTATTCTGTTGTCTCACCCTTGCCATCCCTTCAACATTCTGATGTTTTTCCCAGTTGCTTATATGAATAAAGGAATCTTCATCGATATGGATCATTCCAAATTCACGTAAAGTTTTCAATGCAAGCCTTACAGTATTAACCGGTCTGCCGAATATAGTTGCAAGCATCTCATCCGTATATGGAATGTTTTCATTAAGATAAATATACCCATTTGCATTTGTCCTTCCTGCTTGTGCCAGTAGCTTCACCCAGATTATTAGAATTGTATCTGCCTCTGGCATTTGTTCAATTAGCTTAATCTTCTCATCTTCAAACATGGAAATATCTAGTTTAATCCATTTAAGATAACTCACTATAAACTGCCTCCTCGTTAATAAAATATCTGATCAAAATTCCTTTCTAAAAACTGAGCCATTCTCTTTGCTTGAAAACTCCAACTCTGTCCCTTACTTTTTGGATAATAAACAAACTTCTCTAGTTCAGAGCGAAATTTACTTCGATACAATATGTTCTCTTTTAGCCACTCTTGTTTTTTACTTGTCCGTTGTTCTAAATCTTTCATACTCCAAAAGACACCTGATAAAGATTCCTGCTTTAATTCGTCTAGTTCAACTTTACTGATCAAAACTTTGTCAGAAGGAACAGGCACGTTTAACTGTACATTTAACTGTTGCAACTTTTTCACCTCATCACTATAATAGAATTTAATTCTACTTATTAACCAAAAAAAATAAAGTCAGTAGGGATACCGTATACTCTTTGAATTTGCAGTTGCTGATTTGGCGTAAGATCTCCTGGCTTCTTCTCCCATTTTATTAGAGTACCGTGCGATATACCTAAACATTTTGAAGCCTGCATAATGGTTAGATTAGCATTAACTCTAGCCGCTTTTAGAGAAATTTGCGGTATTGCCATCGTTGTTCCCCCTTTCATAATTAATTTTAGTAGAATTTAATTCTACTGTAAAGAGGTAAGTTGAATAAAATTCTACTTAATTTTACTTTATGTTTAATTGTATAGAATAAAATGCTATAATAAGCAACAAAAACGGAGGATTAGAAATGAACAATGACATGCAAAGGATTATATCAAATAATCTCCAAATGCTTCTAAAGAGGTATAATATCAATCAATATCAATTGGCAAAAATAGCTGGTGTTTCTAAGTCAACAGTTGGCAAATGGATATTAGGAAAGTCATCTCCACGTATGGGCGCTATACAAAAAATAGCTGACCATTTTGGACTTCCCAAAAGTTACATTTTGACAGAACCAAGTAATTTATATGAAGTAAATTCTGAATTTGTAGAAGTTCCTATCTTAGGTGAGATAGCTTGCGGTAAACCTATTTATGCTGCGGAAAATTTCAATGGATATAGAACAGAACCCAGAAAAAGCCTACCAGAAGGAACTACTTATTACTTAAAAGTAAAAGGAGATAGTATGCAGCCCACGATACCACAAGGTGCATATGTGCTTATCAGAGAGCAGCCAGAAGTTGAAAATGGAGAGATTGCTGCCGTTCTAGTCAACGGTAATACAGAAGCCACATTGAAACGTATAAATAAACAAAATAACTATTTAATGCTAATGCCAGATAATAGACACTATGATGCAATTATTGCAGATAAAAGTAATCCAGCTAAAATAATTGGGAAGGCAATCCGATATACTTTAGATTTATAAATACTCGCTACTTATGATTTATATAAGGGGGAATTATTATGCTTAGCTTTCAGAAACGCGGTAAGACTTGGCAATATACCATTAGTGCAAAACCTAAACCTATCCGTAAATCCGGATTTCGAACAAAAAAGGAAGCTCAAGTAGCAGCTGCAGAAATGGAAAACAAACTAAATAAAGGACATCCCACACAATTGAAGTCAATTCCCTTTAGTGAATACTTTGAGAACTGGATAGGACTTTATAAGACAAATATTAGTGAAACTACTTTGAGACATTACCAGTATTCTCTAACTGCAGTTAAAAGATATTTTGACAATACACCTATACAAAATATTACCCGACAGGAATATCAAAAATTTATTAACTTTTTTGGTGGGACTCGTGCAAAAGAAACTGTGGAGAAATTAAATTCTCATTGCCGTGCATGTGTGAAAGATGCTGTAGAGGATCGCCTCATTCCGTTTGATTTCACACGAAAAGTTAATCTTACATGGACCGTTAAGGCTAAAAAACGAGAGGAAAAGCATTTGAGTTATGAAGATAGTAAAAAATTGTTTAACGAATTGCTCAGTCGATTAAATGGTGGCTTAGGATATTACCTTCTCTTACTTGGTATTTCGACTGGTTTTCGATTCGGAGAACTGGTGGGGCTGACAAGAAAAGACTTTGATTTTGAAAATAATACGATTAATATCGATAAAACGTGGGCATATCTGGAAAGACAAGAAGAAGGTTTTGGCCCTACAAAAAATGAAGAGTCTGTAAGGGTAGTTAAAGTAGACAAAGTAACAATGAGTGTATTTAAAGAATTATTTAATAACAGTCCCCCCAACATTCATCAGCTTGTTTTTTACAGCCCGTCATCAAAATACCATGTTATTAGTAATACTAATGCAAACAAGCTATTGCGAAAAACCTTAAAAGAAATGAAGATTGATCCAATCACAATACATGGGTTGAGACATACTCATGCTAGCGTGCTCTTATATCAAAAAGTATCCATGAATTATGTAAGTGAACGTTTAGGCCATAAGGATGTAGAAACAACATGGAAGACGTATGCACATATTTTAAACGAAATGCGCACAGAAGATGAACGTGAAACAGTATCCATATTTGAAAGAATGCTTGTGTAAAAAATGTGTAAAACAAAATCATTTTCTACCGGATTCTATCTTATTCCCAAAAAATAAAAAGTACGCTTAAACATTGACACAGCAACATTCAAGCGCACTATAACGGTTATTCATCTTAACTGAAATTAATATGGTAATACCGGTGGTCGGGGTCGAACCGACACTCCGTAAGGAACACGATTTTGAGTCGTGCGCGTCTGCCAATTCCGCCACACCGGCAAGTTCGTTTATGGAGGCGGTAACCGGATTTGAACCGGTGATAAAGGTTTTGCAGACCTCTGCCTTACCACTTGGCTATACCGCCCTATATGGAGCGGAAGACGGGATTCGAACCCGCGACCCCCACCTTGGCAAGGTGGTGTTCTACCACTGAACTACTTCCGCATAATGGCTGGGCTACCAGGATTCGAACCTGGGGTACACGGGATCAAAACCCGATGCCTTACCGCTTGGCTATAGCCCAATCTACAAAAATGGGGCGACCGGTGGGGATCGAACCCACGCGTGCCGGAGCCACAATCCGGTGCGTTAACCACTTCGCCACGGCCGCCATTTAATTGAAAATGGCAGGGGTAGTAGGAATCGAACCCACATCAAAGGTTTTGGAGACCTTCGTTTTACCATTAAACTATACCCCTACTTACTATGAAAAATAATGGTGGAGGGGGAGAGATTCGAACTCCCGAACCCTGAGGGAGCGGATTTACAGTCCGCCGCGTTTAGCCACTTCGCTACCCCTCCAAATTGAATGAGAAAACAAAAATGGTGGCTCGGGACGGAATCGAACCGCCGACACACGGATTTTCAGTCCGTTGCTCTACCGACTGAGCTACCGAGCCATTAGTTTTAAATCTATTAAAAATTTCAAGTGGCGGTCCGGACGGGACTCGAACCCGCGACCTCCTGCGTGACAGGCAGGCATTCTAACCAGCTGAACTACCGGACCATTAATTATAACATATAAATCACTAATCATCTATGTATTACTTCATTTAATTTATAATGAATTTGGTTGCGGGAGCAGGATTTGAACCTGCGACCTTTGGGTTATGAGCCCAACGAGCTACCAGACTGCTCCATCCCGCGATATGTTTAAGTTAACCTTATATGGTGGAGGATGCAGGGCTCGAACCTGCGACCCCTTGCTTGTAAGGCAAGTGCTCTCCCAGCTGAGCTAATCCTCCATATTGTTGGTGACCCGTACGGGATTCGAACCCGTGTTACCGCCGTGAAAGGGCGGTGTCTTAACCACTTGACCAACGGGCCAATCTAAGTTAATAGTGGCGGAGAGCGAGGGATTCGAACCCTCGAGGCCGCGGTAACGGCCTACACGATTTCCAATCGTGCTCCTTCGGCCACTCGGACAGCTCTCCATTTGGCTCCACAGGTAGGATTCGAACCTACGACCGATCGGTTAACAGCCGATAGCTCTACCACTGAGCTACTGTGGAATAATTCCAATTAGGATTTTCCTTGCCTGGCGGCGTCCTACTCTTGCAGGGGCAAAGCCCCAACTACCATCGGCGCTGGAGAGCTTAACTACTGTGTTCGGCATGGGAACAGGTGTGACCTCTCCGCTATTGCTACCAGACAATGATATCTGCCAAGTGATTGTCGAAAAAACAGTGACAACCATTATTATAATTGTTTCTTGGAAAAAATCAAGTACAATTTCAAAAAATATGTAGGGATTTGTACCCTAAAAACTAAATAAGAGATCATTCAACGACGTTTCAAAGCCAAATTGGTTAGTTAAGTCCTCGATCGATTAGTATTCGTCAGCTCCACGTGTCACCACGCTTCCACCTCGAACCTATCAACCTCATC
>NZ_BNEO01000008.1 GCF_014905415.1 Virgibacillus salexigens | reverse complement strand
GAAAAAAATGGAAAAACGTTAGGTCTATTAGTCATGCGGAAATTTTGACTTACTCAGGAGGTTTATCCCCCCTGAATAAATCAAGGTAAATAATTCAAATAAATTGTGTAAAACACTTGACTGGAGGTAAGAAAAGTCAGAAAGTTTACTCTTTAGCTTTTGAGGTGATTTTTTTAACAGGGATACGGTTCTTATGATCAAAAGGAGTTTCCTTACAATATTTTCAATATCTTACGCTTTGCTTATGCATGTATTATAGGGTACGATAGGTTTATCTTAATGTAATAAAGGTGAATGATCGAATGAATGAACGAAAACGACAAGTATTGTTGACAGCACAACGACTTTTCATAGAAAAAGGCTTTTCAGCCACTTCTGTCCAAGACATTTTAGAAGAATCTACTATTTCTAAAGGAACCTTCTATAATTACTTTTCATCTAAGAATGAGTGTTTAATTGCTATCTTAGAACATGTAAACGACGAAACCTTTATTCGAAGAAGAGAACTTCTAATTGGACAAGATCCTTCAGATAAGCAGGTATTGGCTGAACAAATAGCGGTACGTATGCAAGTAAATAAAGAACAGAATCTATTCATGCTTTTTGAAGCAATTTTCCATTCAGGTGATGAAGAGTTAAGAGATTTTGTAAAGAAAAATCATTTCAAGGAGTTATTCTGGCTTCGAAACCGAATTGTTGATGTATATGGACATTTAGCGACGCCCTTCGCATTAGATGCGGGCGTACTATTACTAGGTATGATGCAGCATATTAATCATATTGGTTCAACATCTTCTCAGCATTTAGGCAGTATTCAGGAACTCATTCAATATGTCATTCGGCGATTAGATGCTATTATTCCACATTTAATAGAAACCAATGATCAACTTTTAGGTGACGAATCATATACTATCTTAACAAATAATATGGATGATACGGTCTATACTAGCCAAGAAATTGCGGAACAATTGGAAGGTTTTCTTAGCAATCTTAACCGCGGACAAACGGAGCGTGGCAAAGAGTATATTCTCTTTTTATTAGAGGAATTAGCAAAAACATCCCCACGGTTTTCTCTTATTGAATCAATTTCTCGCTCGTTTATGGAAACATTTGCAGGTACTTCTGATGAATCAGAAGCCAGAGAAATTGCCTCAAAAATATGGAGTTATCTTGACAACCATTAAGATTCGTTTACGGGGAATATTATATGTTCCTAACTCATAGCAAATAACTAGGCATTGCTCCGCGGGGACAACTTGAGTAGCTGAAGATAGCTACAAAATAGCTATGGCCCTGCCCTGGCCTTCCGAAATAAAGGTTCTTATCATACTCATACCACTAGAACTTCCCATCGCCTGTAAAGCTCGACATACTAGTAGAAATAAATAGTTTGGGGAGATAGGAGCTAGTATTGAAGCCAAGGAAACAATTGTAAGCTCTGCCATAAATAATCGTTTTGACCGAACATATCGCTTGCTTAGTTTTCCCATTATGGGCTGTCCAGCTGCACTTACCAAATAAAGAAACAGAGATAAACCAGGAGCATCTAAGTAAGTGAAGTTAAAATCATGTTGAAGTCGTGTCAATGCAATCGCAATCATGGCGGAGTTTAATGGATATAATAATATCCCCAATCCAATCGTGATGTTAAATAAGCCTCATTTATGTTTCACCCCTGACATGCCAATCACCTATGATAGAAATTTTAACGAAGAATATTTCTATCATAGGTGAAAACATTGTCTGGGAAAAGCATTTTAACTTAACTAAAGTTGGAACACGAACCATTAATTCAGCTCATTCAATCGGTTTTGTAAATTACTAAGTTCTTGATTCAATTGGACCATCATCTCTTCCATTGCTTGTTTTCTTGGTAAATGTTCCGAAATATAAATTGGCTTCCCGTAAATAATGGAAGGCTTTATTCGTTTAAAGAGGTCTGTAAAATTATTAGGTCCTTTATATGCTACAGGAACAATCGGTACTTTTGCATGTCCAGCAATAGTTACAGCACCTCTTTTTAATGGAACCTCTTCACTTGTTCTTGTTCCACTTGGAAAAATACCTACCACTTTCTGCTCAGCAAGCAGCCTTCTCGGAACTTTAATCGTACTTGGTCCTGGGTTTTCACGATCAACAGGAAATGCATTTAACCGTTCCATTAGCCACTTTAATAACTTTGATTGAAATAATTCTTTTTTTGCCATGTAATGAATTTTCTTAGGAAGCATAGAAACACCCAGCCACAAGATATCCACCCAGCCTGTGTGGGTACAAGCAATAACAAATCCACCAGGTATCGCTGCATTCTCCTTCTGATAAACGTTTATTCTTCCAAATAAACTTAAAATTATTTTTAATAAATATGCTGCTAAATAATACAATACGATAACCCCCTTGAATAACTTATATTTCATTTTAACACAAAGTATTAGAACCAGGTACTAAATATTTGAAAAATAGATACCCCAGCCCTTGAAACTGACTGAGGCTAAATGAAGAAATGCTTATTTATAATATAGAATATAATATAACAGCAATGAACATTGCCGCCATAGGCAAAATGACACTTAAATAAAGTATTGGTGTATATGCTCGTTTATGGGATTCTCCACAAATAGTACGGACTGTTGTAACAACATAACCATTATGCGGCATGGAATCAAGACCTCCTGAACCAAGAGCAGCTAAACGGTGCATTGCACCAGGGTCTAATCCCTGACTCATATAAATTGGAGCTAAAATCGGAAGAGCGATTCCGAGCCCTCCTGAAGCAGATCCAGTAATGGCACAAATAATTGAAACACCTAATGCTAATCCTAACAAGGGTGGTCCTGGTAAATTAACAAGACCATTTACTAATCCATCAAATGCAGACACTTGAGCCGCAACACTACCAAAACCTACGACGCCACATGTATTTGACAATGCCACAAGTGCATTTTGTGTTCCGACAGCTAGTGAGTCCCAGAATTCCTTTAAGAAACGATGCATGGTTAAACATGCAACATTGATTCCTACAGTCATTGCTATTAACAACGCTGTAGTTGGATTCATGAATTGACCTAAAATATTTAAAATAACAATCACCAAGACTAATGGAAGAATTGAAACAATGATATTTGGCAAGTCTGCCTGCTTTTCTTCTGTTTGTTCTTGTGCTAAAGCAGCTGCCAACTCTTCATTTGCTTTGATTGGAGAAGCACTTGGCAACGCGAAATCTTCTCCTTTCCTCGATGCTTTTCGCACCATGGAACCAAGCCATAAACCGCCTACTACCATGATAAAAATCCCCATTAACAAACCTATCCAACCACCAGCTGTTGGAGTTGTTCCAAAGAATTCAGTAGGAATAATATTTTGGATCTCTGGTGATCCAGGTGATGTCATTGTAAATGAGATCGAGCCAAAAACAAGCGCCCCCGGGATAAATCGATGAGGTAAATTTGCTGCACGGAATAATGAAACAGCAATTGGATAAATAGCAAAGCCTACAACAAATAAACTCACACCACCATAAGTCATAATTGCAGCTGCTGCCACAACTGCTAGTACCGCACGTTTCTCTCCTATTACTTTCTTGATCCATTGTGCAATGCTTTCTGCTGATTTCGTTTCTTGCATGATTTTCCCAAAGATTGCACCAAGCAAAAATACCAAGAACCAAGATGCAAAATAACTAGTAAACCCAGACATATAATTATCCATTAACGCTGTTTCCAGATTAAGTCCACCAGTGATTGCAATTACAATCGAACAAAGGATAGCAGCAATAATGATATTAATTCCTTTCATCGTTAAATAAATGAGTAATACTACCGCCCCAATTAAACCAACCATACCAAGAACATCCATAATCGACACGCTCCCTTACGATCTATTTCATAACATTATCTGTTGAATAATTGTAATCGAAACAAATTCGATATAGTGATTCAATTTCTAATCTGGTTGGAACCTTTGGGTTATTTGCTGGACTGCCACTGTCAAGTGCATCTAATGCCATCTTTTTGATAACGCTTTCATAAGATCTCTCATCAATTCCCCAACCACGTAAATTCGGAATTTGTAACTCCTTACATAAGCGTTTAACCTCATTTACTGCAATATCCGCAGCAGTTTGATTATCGACCTTCTCTTTAGTAGGAACAAAAAACCTCCCCAAATCAGCTAAACGTTCCCTACAATGTTCTTGGCTAAATTCTAGCACTGCTGGTAACAACATTGCATTGGAATAACCATGAGGTACATGGAACAAAGCTCCAATTGGTCTTGACATCCCATGAACCAAGCATACAGATGCATTCGTAAAGGCAATCCCTGCTTGTAGTGCACCTAATGCCATTGCTCCCCTTGCATCTAAATTCTCTCCATGTTCATAAGCTGCTTCAATATGGTCTACAATTAATTTCATCGCTGAAAGGGCCAATGTGTCTGTCATAGGTTGTGATTGTCTTGAAATGTATGCTTCTATCGCATGACTGAGGGCATCAATACCGGTTGCTGCGGTAACATGCTTTGGAGATGAAATCGTTAATAGCGGATCAACAATAGCAACTTCCGGCATAAATGCTGGCTGTTTAATCATCATTTTCACATCGTTTGCTGTATTGGTTATAACAGTGGCATCCGTAGCTTCAGAACCCGTTCCTGCAGTAGTCGGTATCGCGATATGCGCAATAGGTGCTTTCGTTATTGTTTTGTTTCTGTTCCTATAGTCCCCAATATACCCACCATTTGCAGCCAGTACAGAAACGGCTTTCGCAGTATCAATACAACTCCCGCCACCTATTGAAATAATTACATCACATGATTTCTCCTCCATTAACTCTAGGGCTTCTGTTACAAATACATCAGTAGGTTCAGATGCCACCCCAAGATATGTAACACTCTCTACTTTCGCTGTTGCTAAATAATCACGTACATTACTGATGTATCCAAGGCTACTCATTACTTCATCACTAATAATTAAAGCTTTGCTTCCGTAATGAGCAGTCTCTTCACCTATCCGTTCTAAGGCAGATCTCCCATAATGAATGGTTCTTGGCATTCGAAAAACAGCACGCATGTCCAACTTCCTTCCTCCCCTAATAAATTTTATATATTCTTAAGCCTACAAGCGAAAATCATGCCAGAAAAAAATATCCTTCCTCTACCTACCTTTACGACTACTATTTGACAACTGTATTGTAGTGACTACACGACGATTCCATTCTTTTACTACACTTAACAGTTGACCACTAACCATATCAATTACATAATTTCATGGCTACTCCTATTTTATGAATGGCAAGATTTTTTATGAGATAAATAGATTAGTTGTAGCTTCATTTAAAAAATAAAAACGGAAGAATGACTTCTTTCATTCTTTTGGCATACGCTCATACTGCTTCAATCAATTGTATAAAACGGAACGACAGCATCCTGCCACGTTCCTCATCCACTTTGTTACATACGAATACCACGCCAGAACACTTCCCATATACGCTCTGCATGACGTTGTAATGTCGGATAATCATAAAAGATGATTTCATTGGACAATCCCTCGAGTAAACAAAAATAAGTATGAGCGATTTGCTTTGCTTCTAGATCTTTACTAATTTCTCCTACCGTTTGGCCGTTTTCAATCTCTTTAACTAGGATACGTAACGCTTCCTCTTCACTACGTTCCAGATATGTAAATAACTCCTTTTCTAAATTCTGCGGAGGGTATTGAACGAAGCGATTATAGAATTGAATACTTGCATCGTCGCTTACTAGGTCCTTTACATGAATCATAAAAGATTGATAAAGACGTTTCTCACTCGATTGTTCGTTATTATCGATAGATTGTGCTACAAGATGTACATACTCATTTGTAATTTTTTCTGTTACATCTAAAAACAACGTTTCTTTGCTCGTGTAATGGGCATATAACGATGACTTTTTCAGCCCAACTTTTTCCGCTATTTTTGCCATTGATGTTCCCTCATAGCCATACGCGGCGAACAGTTCCATACTTTCAAGCAATAGCTTTTCTTTTGTTTGCATTGTTTTCCTCCTTTGACAAACAATAATTGCTAGGTTAAAATTTTAAAAACGACCGTTCGGTAGTTATGTGAATTGACTATAACATGATACCTAAAATATGTAAAGCTACCCTACGTAGAAGAATCAGATTTTATTACTTCGGAGGATTTGCGTTATGTCACCATTATTTCTATTTAATAATCGAATCTTTGTTCTTTTATTCGCATCTAGTATATTCGCTGTTGTTGGGTTTAGTATGTTTTTAACCACTACGACTTGGTATGTTATCACCGATTTAGGATCTGCTGGAACACTTGGGCTTGTGCTCATCGCTGCCACCGTGCCTCGTATCCTTATGATGGCCTTCGGAGGATTACTTGCAGATAAATATAAAAAAACAACAATTATGTTTAGTACAAATCTTATTCAGTCGATATTATTGTTAATTATTTTTATACTTGTATCGCAAGACAACATGACGTTAGCGTTACTGCTAATCTTATCCGGCTTGTTTGGAATGCTCGACGCTTTCTTTGGGCCAGCTAGTTCTTCCATGATTCCAAAAATTGTTGATCGTACACTTTTACAACCAGCAAATGCTGTTTTTCAAGGTGTAGATCAAATATCATTTGTAATTGGGCCTATTCTTGCAGGCTTCCTGATGGAACAAGTAAGTGTGTCTGGTAGTTATTTGGTTACTACAGGATTGGTATTCTTATCAGCGGTATTAATCTTTCCACCGTATATTAAAGAATCGCCTGTTGAAAAGGGAACAAAACAGACCCCTTTGCAAGATCTAAAGGTTGGTTTTTCTTATATTCGTCATTCAAACTTTTTATTAACAGGGTTACTGGTTTTAATTATCCTTAATTTCTTTGTATTTGGAGCACTTCATGTCGCTATTCCGTTACTTGTAGATGCTTATGGTGGAACACCTTTAAATCTAAGTTATATGGAAGTAAGCCTTGGAATTGGGTTAGTTGTTGGTACTGGATTTCTTAGCATGATACCAATAAAACGAAGAGGAAAAACCTCTCTATCCGGACTGGTATGCGCTTTAATTGCCTTTATCATTTTTAGCTGGGTTCCTAACTTAATACTATTAACCGTCGTTGTATTTTTTATTGGTTTGTCTATGTCCTTTGTATTTGTGCCATTTTTTACTGCCGCACAAGAAACAACCGATATTCATGTAATGGGGCGGGTGATGAGCTTAATTTTCCTAGCAATGAATGGGTTTGATCCAGTAGCATATGCACTTGTTTCTGGTCTAGCTGCTATCCAAATCCCTATCCAATTCATCTTGTTTGGATTGGGTGTAATTGGACTGATGATTACAATCGTATTGTTCTTCACATCGAAACCCTACCAACAGGTTTAGTTTTGATTGAGTAGTATTGCTTGAGGTATGGATTCTGTATTTCATACCTCTTTTTTATTTTAGATGTAGAGCTTTACAGATTGTCCTGTAAATGAAGGATAGTGAGAGTAATAGCCGCTGAAAGTTGACATGATTTTCTTAAAGTGATAATCTAAATCTAATTAAAGATAAAGACACTCTTTAATAACCTTAATACTGCAAGGAGGACATAATGAAATATTCGAAAGCTACTAACTACGCCCTGCACACGATGGTGTATCTACTTCTTCTTCCTAAGGGAAAAACAATAGGTGTCCAGCGTTTGGCGGAAATACAAAATCTATCACCTACTTATTTGTCAAAAATCTTAACAAAGCTTGCTAAAGGTGGACTGATTGAATCGACACCTGGAGTTAAAGGTGGTTATCAAATTTCTAAACCGAAGAATGAAATTTCATTTCTAGATGTAATTACTTCCATCGAGGGAGACTCCAATTTATTTAGTTGCTCGTTGAATCATAATACAGATTGTCTCATTGAACGTGTGATGATCGATGCCGAATATAATATGAAAAATGAGCTTAATAATAAGTTTTTAATTGATATTGCTAATACAATGGAAGACAAATGCACCGATAATATTATTTGAAAAGCAAATCATGAAGCCTAGGAGGTTGAATATGAACCATAAAAATCATTCCAAACCCTTTTCAAATATAGTATACGATTTAGATAATCCTAAAAGAAGAGAATCTTTCCCTCCAGAAAGATTATTAGACATGCTACCCATCAAAAGGACAGATACTATTTTAGATGTAGGTGCAGGTACCGGCTATTTAACAATTCCAGCAGCAAACCTAGTAGATGGCCAGGTATACGCACTAGATATAAATCCTAAAATGTTGGAATTGATAAAAACCAAAACCGAAAAGGACACTATTGAAAATGTTCATACCATCCGAGGAACAATCGATAATATACCATTAGCAGATGCCTCTATTGACATCGTCCTAGCATCCATTGTTTTACATGAGGTTCAACCACTATCCAACGCATTACAGCAAATAAAACAAGTGCTTAGAGAAGATGGTTATTTCGTATGTGTGGAATTTGAGGATAAAGAATTTTCCCCAAATGGACCACCAAGAATCTCATCATCGGATATGGAGCAAGCATTAATAAATGCAGGCTTCCATATAACTGAAAAGTTTTCCCCAAATGAATTGTTATATATCATTATTGCTAAAACTCCATTCAAAGCAACATAACCCATGTACGGAGATCGGTTGTATCTCTATTTTTTATTCACCCCCTAAACAGAACATACATTTTGTTGTACAATATAAAAAGCTGTTTTCCACAAGATAACGATTGGAAGGGGTGAAAACATGAACGGTACAGCACATGCAGCAATTGGAGCAGCAACAGGATTTATTGTAGCAAATAATGTTCAAGGGACTCCTTCTGAAACACTCTTACTCGTCGGATTAGGAACCGTTTCTGGATTAATACCAGATCTTGATATTGATGGAAAATTAAGAGGAAAAATTACCTTGTCTCATAAGATGTTTCGCACCGTTGCACAGTTCATTGGTATATTACTTATTTGTTATAGCTTTTATGAAGGAACGGAAAATGAGCGATTCATCGGTATGGGGATTGGATTAGGTTTACTAGCCTTATCCTCTTCCATAAAACAACGCCATATGCTAACAATTACAGGAATTGGTGTATTAGCAGGCGGAATATCCTTGCAAGAAATATGGTTAATGCTGTTAGGAATTTACATACTTATTGCCTCCTTTGTAGCTCATCGAAGCTATACACATTCGATTCTAGGAGTTATTTTTTTTGGATTTATTGCTTCTAAACTAGAAACTTCTCTTGCAATAGAAGGTGTTTATTATACATGCATTATCGCTTATATTAGTCATTTGATTGCTGATAGTAAGGTGTTACCATTTAATAAACGCGGGGTTAAACTTCTTCTGCCAATTTGGTCCAAGGATTTTTAAAAAAACGTGGAAAAGCTCTATATTAGAAGCTTTTCCACTTTTTTATAAGTAGCTTTAACAAGTAATCCAATCGAGACCCTTTATATCCCAGTTAGCGGGTGCGTCAGCATTACAGATGACATGATCAAATGCTGTAAGTGATTCAATTTTATAATTTGCGGTTACACCAAGCTTTGAATGGTCCGCTAATGCGTAAACTTGTTTAGCTTGATAAATGAATAATTCTGAAAGTGAACATTTTTCCGAGTGGTACCCCGTCATTCCAATCTTTGGTTCTATTCCATCTAAGGATATAAAAGCCTTATCAGGAAAAAATGATTGGGCCATTGTTTTTGTAAATGAGCCACCTGTACGACCATGTGCACTATGAACATGCCCACCTAAAAATATAATATCACCATCAAACTGTTTTTTTTGTTCATATTCCATCAATGCTTTTACAATTGGAAAAAAATTCGTAATAACCATTAGTCCGCTTTTTCCCACTAAGGCGGGAATCATTTGCAGGGTAGTGCTCCCCTCATCAATAAAAATAACATCGCCATCTTCGGTGATTGATGCTGCTTGCTCTCCAATCCTTTTTTTTCAACTTGATTCGTTATATTACGTTCCATAATGGTTGGTTCATTACGAGTTGTTTCAATCCTTAGCGCACCACCATACACTTTTTTTAGAAGATTCTTCGTTGCTAATTCATCAAGGTCTCGGCGAACGGTTTCTGTTGACACGTTGAAATCCAATGCCAATTGACGTACACTGACCTTTCCATGTTGATCGATGAGGTTCAAGATTTTGTGTTTTCGCTCGTCTGACAATAGTTCCATTTATATATCTCCCCTTCGAACAAGTCCTGAATCTATGCAAAAAGTTCTTGTTTATCTACAATAAAGCTCTTGATAACACCGAGAAGAAGATGAATATCTTCTACATAAACCTCACCTATATTTCCGATTCGAAATGTATCAACCTTTGATATTTTTCCTGGATAAATTACGAAACCTTGCTTTTTCAATGATTGATAAAATTGCTCAAACGTAAAATTGGTTTGTTTAGGATAAAGAAAGGATGTTATTATTGGTGATTGATACGCTCTTGGAATAAGCACATGAAATCCAAGTTCTTCCATACCTTTTACCAATTGTTCTTGATTTGTTGCATAGCGTTGGTTACGAACAGTAATCCCCCCCTCTTCTTCTAATTCTATAAGTGCTTGGTGAAAAGCTCGGACTACATGTGTTGGTGATGTATAGCGCCATTTTCCATTTGCTTCTTCCATTTTTTTATATTGCGAATAAAGGTCTAAAGAAAGAGAGCGCGCATTTCCTTTACACGCTTCTAATTTATCACGGTCCGCTATACAAAACCCGAAACCAGGGACGCCCTGAATACATTTATTAGCACTGCTAATTAAAAAATCAATATTCCAATCAACTACATCCATCTCTACTCCACCAAAGCTTGACATGGCATCTACGATTGTGATTTTGCCATAGCTTTTAGCAAGCTGACAAATAGCTTTCGCAGGATTTAATACACCAGTTGTCGTTTCACAGTGCACAACGACAACATGCGTAATGGCCGGGTCTCGTTTTAATTCAGCTGCGATTCGTTGTTCATCCAGTATTTCGCTTTCTTCTGTTGAAACAACCGTAGTAGCTATTCCGAGTACTTCTGTCATTTCCACGATCCGATCTCCGTATGCACCGTTCGTACAAATCAGCAATTTTCCTCTTTGCTTCGGTATAACCGTACCAAGGACTGCTTCCACTGTAAAAGAGCCGCTCCCCTGCATCAATACTGCTGTATATTTATCTACAGTTGTTGTCGCTAATTGAACAAGACGGCTCCGTACATCTTGCACAAGTTGATTGTACTCAGCATCCCAAGTGCACCAGTCTTTTAGCATCGCTTCTCGAACCGTCTCCGATGTCGATAGAGGTCCAGGGGTTAATAACAAGTAATCATTTTTCATAACAGACTACCCTCCTCCTTAGGTAAAGGGGTCCCTTCGATATCATTAACTACTGCTTCTAGATCACGAATTTGTTTAATAACATAATCTGCACCTGCTGCTTTTAGTTGCTCTGAAACAAAACGAATACGTTCTTCCAATTCATTTGTTTTCGTGACTTCAACTTCTTCTTTCGTAAGTCCTAACTCACTGCTACCAAGTACAACACCAACGGTTATCATTCCTGCATTCTTTCCTTCTTTCATATCTGTTGGGGTATCACCTACTTTTATCAGCTTATTCATAGGGAATACTTCTAGCTCTTCTGCGTTACGATAGCACATCCATGGATAAGGACGTCCAGCTTTTACGTCATCTGCAGTAAAATAACAATCAGGTGCATAGCCCTGCGCTTTGGCACCCGGTGCTACAATTTCCATCATCGCTTTTGTATAACCTGTCGTTGCCCCAATTTTTATTCCTCTGCTGCGTAGTAACGTGACTAAATCGACGACTCCAGGAATCGGTTCGGTGAAATGTGAAAGCACCTGGAATAAATTGTCCTCAAAGGCATCATTCATTCGATGGACATCAGTTTCTGAAGGTTCCTCCCCCTTGACACGAATCCACTCTTGTCGAATCCGTGGCTCTGCAAGCATCGTGCGAATATGCTCAATTTTCAACATTCCCATTGGTCCACGCGCTTCTTCCACTGAAACGCTAACTCCCTCTTTACGAAATATCTCCAAAAACACCTCAAGTGGTGCAAAACATCCATAGTCCACTGTTGTACCAGCCCAATCAAATATTACTGCCTCTACCTTATTCATTCATGACCATTCCTTCCGTTAGTTGATTTTGTTTGTACTTACG
The DNA here is from genome assembly GCF_014905415.1 of Virgibacillus salexigens. GTDB lineage: Bacteria > Bacillota > Bacilli > Bacillales > Amphibacillaceae > Virgibacillus > Virgibacillus salexigens. Next base: position 68,435 of record NZ_BNEO01000008.1, on the reverse strand, counting down.
TCGTTGTTGAATCCAGTAAACGACAAGCTCATAGAGTATTCGAACTGCAATGTTCGTGATAATGATAAGCACACTAAGTGCTGCTGCCTGCCCTAAGTTTCCGGCATCATCTAAATTGACAATAGAAATTGCTGCTAAGTTGAATTCTGCGGTATACAGAAACACAACAGCTGAAATGGTGACCATTGAATTGACGAAGAAATACATCGCCATTTCCAATATTGCTGGCATACACATTGGCACAGTTACTTTAAAAAATGTCTTATACATGGGTACACCCATTGATTCAGATACGGTTTCGAATTCTTTATCCAACTTCTTTAATGCACTTGTTGCCGTAACGTATGCGACAGAATAGAAATGCAATATGTTAGCAAGAACAATAATTCCAATTGTCCCGTATAAGAAGTTAAATGGGTTAGTGAAACGACTCCCAAATAATTCAATTGTTGGTTGACTAAAAAATAGAACATAACTTATCCCAATTACTAAACCTGGTACCGCAACCGGCAAAATAGAGAAGAACTTTCCTGCCTTTCGCAGTCCCGTCATCTTTCGAATTTTTTCAATTGCATAAGCATAGATAAATGTAAAGATCGTGCCAAACACAGCAGATAATGCTGCTACTAGCAAACTATTTTTAAAAGCTGTGAAACCACCACCTGTATAACTTTCTAATTGAAAGTTAGCTAGATTAAAAGATAAATTATATGGCCAGCCAGGTGCCAACGCCGCTATAATTACTGCTGCAAATACAAGGAACACACAAATGGTAATGATTGTAACAAAAGAAAATGCCAGAGCATTACGCTTCCTATTCTGCTTCACTTGAAATGGGATTGCTTTTGTTGATAAGGATGAACTTTGTTTACGATTCACCAGCTGATCTGAAAAGAAGGCTAGTAACGCTGGAATCATTAATAAAATACCTACAGTTGCTCCCATACTCATATTTTGCTGCCCAACAACTTGGGAGTAGATATCCGTTGCAAGTACATTGTATTGTCCACCTACTACTTTAGGTGCACCATAATCAGTGAAACTAAGAGAAAACACAAGGAATATCGCACTAACCAGGCCATATTTTGCATTAGAAAGTGTAATGGTAAAAAACTGTTTAGCCTTATTTACACCTAGCGTTTCTGCAGCTTCATATAATCGGTAATCCGAATTACCAAGGGCAACAAGCATGATCATAAACGCCTGTGGAAATGTATAAATGACTTCGGCAATAATAATGCCAACTGGTCCGTAAAGGTTAATATCCATTGCCGGCAACAGTCCAAAAAAACCATTTGTAAAGATCCCCTGATTACCAAATAGATAGACAAGGGCAATACCATGCATCATCGTTGGTGCAAACAAAGGCAAAAATGCAGCATAACGAAAGAAGGTTTTCCCTTTTATATCCGTTCTAACCAAGCAATAAGCATAAGCAAATGCTAGGCTAACAGATATCGCTGTAGTCATGGCTGCAATGAAAAATGTATTTTGTAAAGATTGAACCAGCGCAGGTGTTTGAAAATAATTTATAAAGTTATCAATCCCTACAAACACACCGTCATCACTTTGAAAAGCTTTTACAAACAGCGTCATTAATGGCAACACAAGTACTACAAGAAACGTCACTAGCATAACAAGCAGTAAACTACGTTTCAGCCAATTTTCTCTGTTGAAAAAGAACGGTTGTCTTGCTGTATTTGCAGGTATAGCATATTCTTGCTTCATTCCCTTCCTGCCTCCTTCTACGATGATGTCTGTGAGACGTTAATTATTTGATATACGACTTTTCCTATCGTCTAGGAACATATAATATGAAACTTCATTCTACGAGGATTTGTTCGTACTGCAAAATGCACTCCCTATCTAAACCTCTTGGCCCACATCAAGTCTTAGATGTGGGCATGATGGCTTCTTAACCCGAGACAAAATGGAAGCTTAATAGAATCTCCTCACTGCCAGCTCTAGCAGACACACTGCTTAACGAACACTTATGCTCTTGTTTTTAGGCGTCATAAGCCAGAATGCGATCCAGTGATAGATCCAAATGAATCTCTGACCCTTTTTGTAAATGAAACTCATGTACTTCTTTCATGGTAAGATCTGCTTTTATACTTGATCCATTTAAATCAGAGTTCCGATCATAAACTATAAACTGAACTCGAAAAACAGGACCACGAAATTCGATTGTTTCTACTTGTGCCTTTATCCCTCCCGACTTAGCAAGGCGTATATGTTCAGGTCGAATCGCCAATTTCTCTTGATTCTGATTCTTCCAGAAATTAATTGAACCAATAAAATCGGCTACAAACGCATTTATTGGGCGCTCATATACTTCTAACGGTGTACCAACTTGCATAATTTGTGCCTCATTCATTACAACAATTTTATCCGCCATTGTTAATGCTTCATCTTGATCATGTGTTACCATTATCGTTGTTATCTTCAGCTTTTCTTGAATCGAGCGAATTTCATAGCGAAGTCGCTCCCTCACCTTTGCATCGAGGGCAGAAAGTGGTTCATCAAGCAATAGGAAATCTGGAGATAAGGCTACTGCCCTTGCAAGAGCAACTCGCTGTTGTTGCCCTCCTGACAATTGAGCAGGATAGCGGTGACCTACCTGTTCTAAATCAACAAGTGCTAATGCCTCCCTAGCACGATCTTTTATTTCTTTTTGTGTTAACTTCTTAGTTTTTAGACCAAATATTACGTTTTGTAACGCAGTTAAATTTGGGAAGAGTGCATAGGACTGAAAGACAATCCCAAAATTTCGCTTTGCGGGCGGAACATTGGTCATATCTTTATCAGCCATGATGATAGTTCCTTTTGATGGTTCCTCAAGCCCGGCAATAATTCGTAGAAGCGTTGTTTTGCCACAGCCGCTCGGACCTAATAGGCAAACAAATTCACTTTTGTTTATGTCAACAGAAATATCATTTAAAGCTGTAAAACGTCCAAACTTCTTTTGTACATGGCTTATCGACAAATAACTTCTGTCTGTATTGCTCATCCCATTCACTCCTTGATTATTTTTTAGGTTCTGCTTTTTCAGCGAATTTTGATTCCCAAGTATTAATAATATCTGTATGGTTTTTCGCGGATACATTCAAATCATGGTTTTCATACAACAGATCTTCAAAATTCTCTGGGAATCCTTCGGCAGTTGGAAGGTTCTCATGTTTTGTTGCTAGACCATAAGCTTGGTGATATTCCTTCATAGCTTCATCAGAAATTGCCCAATCAAGAAAAGCTTTGGCTAATTTATCACTCTCTGTATCTTCTTTATTGATCATGGCATTGGCTTCTACATCCCAACCTAGACCTTCCTTCGGCAAATGAACTTCTACTGGCGCACCTTTTTGCTTTTCTTGCACACCACTATAAACAAGCCCTAATGAGATTGGAAACTCTCCTGTCGCAGCCATTTGGATTGGCTTTGAACCAGAATGGGTATACATACCAACATTTTCATGCAAATCTTCCATGTACTTCCAACCTTGTTCTTCACCCATCATTTGCAGCCAAGTGGAAACCTGCAAGTAGCCTGTCCCAGAGGAAGCAGGATGCGCCATTGCTATCAATCCCTTATACTTCGGATCAGTTAAATCTTCATACGTTCTAGGTACATCTAATCCCATTTTTTCTAGTTCTACTGTATTTACTGTAATCCCAGAAGCTGTAACAACATTCCCTACCCATTTCGGCGATTCTTGGTTTTTGTCTTTAAATATTCCTGGTACTTCCTCTATCCCTTCAGGCGAGTATGATTGAAGTAAATTCTGTTGATCTAATTTTAATAAATTAGAAGCTTGAACTCCCCAAACTACATCTGCCTTCGTATGCTTTCCCTCTGATAAAAGTTTTGCGGTAATAATCCCTGTAGAATCACGGACTATATTCAATTCTACATTCGGATATTTTTTCTCAAAGGACTCTAGATAGTTTGGTAACAATTCTTCTTCAACTGCTGTATATACCGTTAACTCTCCCTTTAACCCTTCATTTGCATTGCTAGAAGTCTCCTTACCACAAGCAGTAAGTATCCCTATACTTATAAGCATAAGTAAAATTGGTACAATGACCTTCTTCATCCTTTATCCACCTTTCTAATTCAACGATGGTGTTGAGTTATGTTGTTTCACTAAGTTGCTGTTAACACCTTTCTCCTACACCCACACTATAAAACAAATTTATTAAGTGAATATGAAGCCATTGTTAAGATATTGTTTTTTGTTATTTCATTTTGTTTTATGTGGTTTTATCGAAAGGTTATTACCCGTAGAAAGTGAAAACTAAGAAGTTGACATTAAGCAGGACACTATAATGAATGGCAAAGCATGATAGAGAGATCAACATAACGGAGGTTGAGGGAAGTCCCTCATTAAACGCGCTGGTTGGTATACTTCATTGTATAATATATTCCTCCTAGACATTAAAAAACCGTTAGCAGCTTCGTTGCTAACGGTTCATAATTCCTTACGATCTTTTAATGCTTCCATTTCCATTTCCAGCTTATCTATCCTCTTACGGAGCTTTTCCTTAGGCTCGGTGATTCGTTTTCTTAGCATCCCGATGATACTTAACATGGCTACAACACTTACAATAAGAGCAATAATAACGATTAAAGCGATGTCAAACATGTCGCTTCACTTCCTTTCTTTAAAAAACAAGGAAAACTTGAATTCGGCAATCCCACTGTCATTATAAACATAGGCTTATAAGGAGGAATTCGAAATACCAACTCCTTTCTTAGTAACGGATAGATAAATCCTCGTTTTTATCTTTGGTCTCTCCTAAATTCATACAATAAAGTAATCGATCTATACGCTTTCCTATGATTTTACAGGAAATAAATCGGTTGAGAAACCCCAAGATAATATCCATGATAAAAAAGGAGAGCATTCCTATTTAAGAAATGCTCTCCTTTTCCATCGTTCCGTTTCCTACTACTTATTATGAAAGTATGTATGTGTGAATCCCTATTTTTTATTTTCAACTTGTACACGTCGCTGAATCGAAATCATTTCTTTGGCAAGTGTGGTTATTCGTTCCATCACATTCCGATTTACAATTTGTTTATCATCATTAAAATCATCATTATGAATAAATACACTGCAAGTAGGCACAATTCCTTTCAAATAAGAAAGGATGGGTTTTAATTGATACTCTGACACTAGAAAATGCTTTTCAGATCCTCCTGTTGTGATCATTCCAGTGACTTTTGATTTAAAAGCATCTACAGGTAGGTGATCAAAAAGGTTTTTTAATGCTCCCGAAATGGATGCTTGGTATATAGGTGACCCGACAACTAACATGTCAGCTGACAGAATCGTATTTACAACATGCCATGTATCCTCGTTATAATAAGCTAAAGGAGCACCATTAACAAATTCAACCTCATAATCGCGAAGGTCAATTAATGCAGTTTCCAAACTTGCATCCACTCGTTTAGCCTCAAGTAGCACATCATGAACGGCCTGTGATGTCTTTTCTCCTACTAATGATCCTGCGATTCCAACTAGCTTCACTGGTGCTACCTCCTCTTCATTCTCTAGAATAAGGTACTCCCTCGAGTACCTTATTCTCCTTTTCTGTCAATTAGCTAATTGCTTTTTCATATTTTTCAGCAACAGCGTCCCAATTAATAATATTAAAGAAGTTCTCAATGTATTCTGGGCGTTTATTTTGATATTTAAGATAGTAGGCATGTTCCCAAACATCGATTCCTAAGATTGGGGTTTTGCCATCTGAAATCGGATTATCTTGGTTTGCTGTACTTGTTACTTCTAGCTTACCTTCTTGATTAACAACTAACCATGCCCAACCAGATCCAAAACGTGTGGTCGCTGCATCAGCGAATTTTTGTTCAAAACTGCTAATGCTGCCAAATGCCTCATTGATTGCTTCCGCAAGTTTACCAGCAGGTGCTGCAGCTTCTTTACCTGGTGCAATTACTTCCCAGAAAAGCGTATGGTTTAAATGTCCACCACCATTATTACGTACTGCTGTACGCACATCTTCTGGAACTGCCTCTAGGTTACTAATAATGGATGCTAATGATTGGTCAGCTAGTTCTGCTTTTCCTTCCAGTGCAGCGTTTAATTTGTTTACATATGTTTGATGATGTTTTCCATGATGTATTTCCATCGTTGTTTGATCGATGTACGGTTCTAATGCGTCTGTTGCATATGGTAGTTCAGGTAATTCAAATTTTGCCATAAAAAATTCCTCCACCCTTTTTATTTTGCACTTATTATACTTATTGGTATAATAAGTATACAGAAAGAATACCGTATCAAATGAAGAAGATCAACTTATTTGCTCGAAAAATTTTCCTTTTTAATACAGAAATAAACATTTTACTTCCAACTTACTTGTAGTTTTTATACAATATAAGCGTAGGAAACCAAAGGGATAACATCAATCACTCGTAGAAATCTCCATATAAATGACGCCAATCTTGTGAGGTGATAATTTGAAAAGAACCACAACGAAGGACAAAATTCTTACTATCTTAAAAAAAGAAGTCCGCTTAACAGTAAGTGAATTGACCAATCATTTAAAAATTACCGATATGGCCGTTAGAAAGCATCTTTCAATGATGGAAAAGGATGATCTTATTACTTCAAAAGAGGTTAAACCAGTAATGGGGAGACCAACACAAACATATTCTTTATCACAAAAAGGTGAATTGTTATTTCCCAAAAGTTACGAAGGACTAAGTTTAGAGTTTTTAAAAGATATAGAGGAAATATACGGTGAAAATTCCATCCAACAATTGTTCCAAAAGCGTGAAAGCCGATTAACCAGTGAATACGCGATTCGCATGAACAAGAAAGTCCCAAAACAAAGGATACAAGAAATGAAAACTATTCAAAATGAGAAAGGTTATATGGCAGACATTACCCAATTGGATGAGAATACGTATGAGCTAATTGAGTATAATTGTCCAATTATGGCCATTGCGAATGAATACAAAGTCGCTTGTCGCTGTGAAACTTCGATGTTTCAACAAGTACTTCAAACCGATCAGGTAACTCGAACAAGCTGTAAAACAGAAGGAAATGATCACTGCCGGTTTTTAATTGCTTTTTAAACCCGGTATTGATCATTTCCTTTTGTATATCTAGTGTAATCACAAAGGATAACAAAACTTTAAATTACATATTGGTTAATTTCTGTGAAAATTTTTCTTTATTTTTCTTCGGTTTCCAAAGCATTGCAATTTCTTCCAATGTTTTATTTTTCGTTTCGGGAACGATCGTCATTACGAAAAGGAAGCAAATGACATTAATGACCGCGAACATCCAAAACGTGAACGCTCCGCCCATATTATTAATTAATACTGGCGTGAATTGTCCAATTGCCCAATTTGCTCCCCAAAGGAAAATGGTTGCTATTCCTACCGCTTTCCCTCGTAAGTGATTCGGAAAGATTTCCGGAATCATAACCCATGGGATTGGCCCCATGGAAACGCAGAAAGCAGCGGTAAATCCGGCAATAAACAAAATAAGTAATATGCCGCTATTTTCAGGTTCAAAGAAGAATACGCTTCCAATCAGCAGCATAAAAATTGCCATTAGACTTGAACCAATCGCCATTAATTTCTTTCTGCCTAAACGATCAATTAACAAAATAGCTACAATTGTGAAAACAACTTGTACACTGCCAATAATACTTGTAGCTAAAAACTCGGTATTATTTTCAAATCCTACACTCCTAAAAATATCAGGTCCATAATAGGTTACTGCATTCATACCAATGACTTGATTGAATAAAGCCAGAAAGATTCCGACCCCTAAGGCCATTCTTAAACCTGGTTTTAATAATTGCTTTGCAGAGGAGTTTTGTTCTGCTTCAATGGACATTTTTATTTCTTTCGCTTCTCTTTTAGCTACTTGTTCCCCATTAATACGAGTCAATATACGATACGCTTCCTCATCCTTCCCTTTCTTAATCAAGAAACGAGGGCTTTCCGGAATAAAAAATAACAAGACTAAGAAGATGATCCCAGGTATCGTACCATAGCCGAGCATCCAGCGCCAGCCTGCCTCTAAGCCCCATTGATACGTACCACTATTAGCAACACCATAGTTAATGTAGAACGTGATGCTTATCCCTAAAATAGTGAACAACTGGTATAACGATCCAAGCCTGCCTCTAATTGCTGGTGGCGCGCATTCACTAATATAAGTCACAGATAATGCGGAAGCAAACCCAATACCAAATCCACCCAAAATTCTTGCAAAAACTAACATGGTTATACTTGTTGCAAATGCAGAAGCCAGGGCAGATATAATAAAGAACACCGCCGAAACCAACAATATATTCTTTCTTCCATACTTATCACTTAAAAAGCCTGACATGGCGACACCGATTACACCACCAATCATTACACAAGAAATTACCCAACCTTCCATAGCCGGACTTAAATCATATAAATCTTGTAAGTATCCGATAGCGCCTGAAATAACTGCCGTGTCAAAACCATATAATAACCCTCCCATACCTGCAGATACAGAAAGTAAAAGTACATACCAAAATGAATGTTTTTTTACCATGATGCTCCTCCTCTTATATCGGTTATGATATGAATCAATGTAAGCATGTAGAAGGAAGGAAATTTGTCACCTACCATTTAATAACAAACTTCACATTGTGATTCCGCTTTCATTTCACTAATAAACTAATATCTTTTCTTAATCATTCTTAGAGATAGCTTGTACTTGTTTGGTAAGTAGGAAGAGGTGGGATAAAAATACCCCGTCCTCTCATTATCATTTATTCACATTCAATGTTTCTTTTCACTCTATTTGCGGTAAGCAGCCTCATTCCATCTCAATTCATTTCTTAATTCTCGTAGCTTGGTATCCTTATCGATAACAATACATTCAATATTTGTCATATCAGCAAAATCATATAACTGCTCTGTGGTTACCTGAAAAGATAAAACCGTATGATGAGCACCACCCGCGTAAATCCATGCTTCTGTAGCTTCACTTAAGGTTGGCTGCGGCCTCCATAAAACTTTTGCCACAGGAAGATGCGGTGTTTGTTTTTCAGGCTGCTCTGCCTTAATTTCATTAATAATTAACCGAAATCTACCACCCATTTCTACTAATGAAACGTTAATTGCATCTCCACCTTTCCCATCAAATACCAGGCGCGCAGGGGCTTCCTTTCCCCCCATTCCCAATGGTTGAACAACTACTTTAGGCTTCGTAGCAGATATTGTTGGACAGACCTCAAGCATATGCGAACCTAAAATCATTTCATTTTCTGGCTCTAAATGATACGTATAATCTTCCATAAAAGATGTGTCTTGATTTTGAGAAATGATTTTCATCATTCGTAATAATGCCGCCGTTCTCCAGTCTCCTTCACCCGCAAAGCCATAACCTTCAGCCATTAATCGTTGTGCTGCTAGACCAGGAAGCTGTTTCATCCCATGTAAATCTTCAAAATTTGTTGTAAATGCGTTATAATTTCCTTCTTCGAGAAATGATTTTAATCCTAACTCAATTCTCGCTTGATACTTAATTGCCTCACCAATAGCAGAATTGGATGCTGCTTCTTGCGGGAATTGATACCGTTGCTGATATTCTTTAAACAATTTATTAACTTCTGTTTCTTCAATTTCATTCATAACTTCTACGAGATCGCCAATTCCATAATAATCAACGGTCCAACCGAATTTAATTTGTGCTTCAATTTTATCACCATCGGTAACTGCTACATTTCGCATATTATCTCCAAATCGCGCAACACGGATAGTTGAACCTTCTGATACTGCCACTGCCGTATGCATCCAACTTGCAATTTTTCTAATGACTTGTTTATTCTGCCAATGACCAACTACCACTTTTCTGGAAAGATTTAAGCGTGATACCATAAATCCATATTCGCGATCTCCATGTGCCGACTGATTCGTATTCATAAAATCCATATCAATCGAATCCCATGGAACATTTTGATTATATTGCGTGTGCAAATGCAACAGTGGTGCTTGCAATTCTTTTAAACCAGCAATCCAATTTTTGGCTGGTGAAAATGTATGCATCCAGGTAATTACGCCTGCACAGGTAGGATCTGTATTTGCGTGCCTTACTAGATTTTGAATATTATTAGCTGTCGTCACTACCTCTTTAAACGTGATAGGAAAAGGTAATTCCTCACTTTTATTCAGACCTTCAACCATTCGCTTTGAATGAACTTCTACTTCCTTTAATGTCTCTTCACCATATAAAGGCTGACTTCCAGTTACAAACCAAAAAGTATAGGGCTTCATTGTTATCATATTCGTACCTCCATTTATCTTCTATATAGTAACTTTTTCCTCAAATGTTCTTAGCGTTTTTAGCCGCTTCATTACATTGTTTGTACCGCGTCCAAAGTAATCATGTAGCTGCTTATATTCTTGGAATAATTCGTCATAAATGAATACGTTTTCAGGGATAGGTTTAATAACCTCTTCTTTTATCCGGGCCATATTTCTTGCAGCTTCAATGGCAGAATCATATCCCCCATTTTCAGAACCTGCCGCAATAGCACCAAACATGGCAGCACCTAAAGCTGGCGTATGTTTAGAATCAGCAATTCGAATTTCACGGTTGGTAACATCAGCGTAAATTTGCATGAGCAATTTACTTTTTCGGGGCAACCCACCACATGCATAGAGTTCATCAATCGAAACACCATTTTGATGAAACGCATCGACAATCATTCTTGTACCAAATGCAGTGGCTTCTAATAAGGCACGATATACTTCTTCCGGTTTTGTTTGTAAGGTCATACCTAGCAGAAGACCACTTAGTTCCGTATCAACAAGAACAGAACGATTTCCATTCCACCAATCTAGTGCTAATAACCCCGTTTCTCCTGGTTTATATCCTGTTGCTTTTTTTTCTAAATATTGATAAACATCTAATCCAGCTTGTGCAGCTTCTTCTTTAATATAAGCTGGCACCGATGTATCAACAAACCAAGCAAAAATATCTCCTACTGCTGACTGGCCTGCTTCATATCCATAATAATTTGGTATGATTCCGTCTTCTACAACTCCACACATGCCTTCTATTTCTTTCTCTTTATCACCTAATACCATATGGCAAATAGAGGTTCCCATTGCCATTACCATTTTCCCAGGCGATGTCACCCCCATCGCTGGAACAGAAGCATGAGCATCCACATTTCCTACAGCAACGGCAATCCCTGGATTTAGCCCTGTAACATCAGCCATCTCTTCAGTTAAACCACCTGCATTTGTCCCTAATGGAACGATTTCTCCACGTAATTTCGTTTCTGCTAGATTTTCTAGGCGTGGATCTAATGCCTTAAAGTATTCTTTACTTGGAAAACCATCTTGTTTATGCCAAATTGCTTTGTATCCTACTGTGCAACTATTTCGAACAAGATTTCCAGATAATTGGGAAATAACCCAATCGGTTGCCTCAACAAATTTGTCGGTTGCATAATAAATATCTGGAGACTCATCTAGAACTTGCCATATTTTTGCAACCATCCATTCGGATGAGATTTTTCCACCATACCGTGGTAAGAATTCTTCACCACGTTGTTCCGCTATTTCGTTTATTTTATTTGCTTTAGCTTGTGCAGCGTGATGTTTCCATAATTTCACCCAACTATTGGGATCCGTTTTCCACTTTGGATCGAACATAAGCGGGCGTCCATCCTTATCAACAGGTAAAATCGTGCATGCTGTAAAATCAATACCAATACCAACTACTTCATCTGGGTGGATATTAGATTGTTGTAAAACCTCTGGAACGGAGGTCTGTATGACTTCTATATAATCATGAGCATGTTGAAGCGCCCATTCATGCCCTAGTTTTTCTCCTGTTTGAGGTAATCTATCATCTATTACCCCATGTCGATATGAAGTTACATGGTCTGCGATTTCTTTACCATCTTTTAAAGAGACTAATACAGCACGCCCTGATTCGGTTCCATAATCAATACCAATTGTATATTTTTCTTTCATTAGAAACTCCCTCCTTATCGTTTATTGCCCGTAGTACGCATGCTTCCCGTGTTTTCTTAAATAATGTTTATCTAATAGACTTTGTTGCATCACTGGCGTTTCTGGATTAATTTGGTACGTATGCAAAGCCATCTTTGCCACTTCCTCTAATACAACTGCTTGATGTACTGCATCTTGAGGATCTTTTCCCCAATTAAACGGCGCATGGCTATGAACCAAAACACTGGGAACAGCAAGATGATCCCTATTTTCAAATGTCTCTATAATAACCTTCCCTGTTTCCAACTCGTACGAACCTTTTACTTCATCATCAGTCATTTTTCTCGTACAAGGAACACTTCCATAAAAATAATCAGCTTGTGTCGTCCCTAAAGCTGGTATATCCCTTCCAGCCTGAGCCCAACTCGTTGCCCATGGCGAATGTGTATGAACAACTCCACCAATATTGGGGAAACTTTTGTATAGCATCAAATGCGTCGGTGTATCCGAAGATGGGTTTTTGTTCCCTTCCACAACGTTTCCTTCTAAATCAACAACAACAAGATCTTCTACCGTCAAATCTTTATATGGCACGCCACTTGGCTTGATTACAATTACTCCTTCCTCTTCGCAGTAACCGCTTACATTACCCCAAGTAAACGTTACCAATTTATGTTTTGGTAAAGCCAAGTTTGCTTCAAGTACTTGTTCTTTCAATTGGTAAAGCATCCTAAATTCAACACCTTTCCTAAACCAAATATATACTTGTACGTATATATTTTCCGTTTTAATTAATAATAATACAAAACGTACGTACATTCAATATGTTTTTCTAGTATTTTTTGAATTGGATGATAAATGGAAGATATAAAATCTTATTTAACCTAGGTGAATAGCATTTTTAGAGTAAAGAATTTTCTTTTCTTAGGTACTCATTAGGGAAAGGGGGACTAAAGATAGCAATGACAGGTATTCAAACAGGTCCCTTCCTTTTTTATAGGATAGCACCTGCTTTAGTACATAATAATGATTTCATGACGTGCTTCGATTACGGAATACAGAAAGACGGTTGAGCCCATACGTTGCAGTAATCAAATTTATTTTTGCTGCCAGTAAGGGAATTCCAAACCTTACTGGATTTTTATATCTAAAGAAAGATATGGAAATATACGAAAGAACTTTACAAAATTTGATTATCAATGTATAGTTGATTACACGAGTGATCAACCAATCAACATATCAACCTTATGTATGTCTTGTTGTAGAAAGGAGACAGATGTGCAATCTAATTTTGATGATACAAAACCAATTTTTCAGCAAATCGCAGAAATGATTGCAGATGACATCATTGATGGCGAGATAGCAGAAGGAGATCAGATTCCTTCAACAACAGAATTATCCAAGTTTTATCAGATAAATCGGGCTACAGCACAAAAAGGATTGACGATGCTCGTTGATGCCGGTTTAGTCTACAAACAACGAGGTGTAGGCATGTTTGTGGCTGAAGGTGCAGTTCGTCAATTACTTTTAGAACGTCAGCAAGACTTTTTTAAACAATATGTTAAACCCTTAGTGGCTGAAGCAAAACGACTTCACTTGTCAGAAGAACAAATTATTCAATTTATCAAGGAGGCTACTTCCAATGATTGATATTCATGACATGACTTTTTCATATGGGGATTCCCTAGCATTAAAGCAGGTGAATTTACATGAAACAGAACCAATTATAATGGGGCTTTGGGGAAGAAATGGAGCTGGTAAAACCACATTAATGAAACTCCTTTCAGGTCAAGAAAATCCTAATGGCGGACAAATACGTGTTAATGGAATCTCACCTTATAACAATAATAATACAATGAAAGAAGTAACGTATATTCAAGAGAATCATCCTTTTTCAGAGCTATGGAATGTAAATGATGCCCTGCGATTCGGTTCTTACTTTAGTGCAAACTGGGATCAAGCCTTAGCAGATGAGCTTGTGTCTTTATTTGAATTACCAAGGAAAAAGAAGATTAAGCATTTTTCGAAAGGAATGCAAACAATGATAAGCATTGTAATTGGTTTAGCTAGCAAATCTCCAATTACAATTATGGATGAACCTACAAATGGACTTGATGCACATATGCGAAAACTATTTTATGATGTACTGTTAGACACGTATGAAGAGCAGCCACGATTAATTATTTTATCATCACATCATATTGATGAAATCGAACCATTATGTGAGATGATTGCCATTGTCGACAATCAAACAATCACACGTTATGAAGAAACCGAATCTTTAAAAATGCAAGGAATTATTCTGAACGGTCCAAAAAACGCAATAGATGAATTAACTACTGGTAGCACCATTTTAGAAGAACGAAAATTAGGCAATCAAGTACATGTCATGCTAGATGTACCTTATAACGAAGATTGGATCGCTCGCGCCAAACTAGCAAAAGTTAATATTGAAAAGGCACCACTGCAAGATTATCTCGTAAATATAACTTCTAAAAAGGAGCCGGTAAAGAAATGAACACATTTAAAGGACCTTTCCGCGTCATGTTTGAAGATTTACGTGTCCAATTTTATATTCTAACTACAATTACAGCCGTATTATCTATTTTTTATATCATTTTAGGTATGTTATTCTCATCAGACGGTTCATTTAACGCAGGAGCTAGCTTTGGACCGTATTACGGCATGTTTCTTATATATCCATTTTTTATTTTCACAAAAGGATTTAAATATATCATCTCGTTTGGCGGTACAAGAAAACAATTCTTGTTCAGCGCATTTATCAACGCGGGGATCTTTATCCTTATTGGATCGCTTGTCCTAAATGGGCTTTACGTTTTAAATAATTATTTAATTGAACAGGGAATTAGCTCAGGCACATTATTCCATATGGGAGATTTAGTAAATGAGTCAGGCTTTTTCCTCTATTTGTGGGTTGATATTTTGTGGGGAATTTTTCTGTTTGGTATTGGTTTTCTTATTAATAGTGTATGGCAATACTTTGGAACATTCCGCTTATTAATGGGCAGCACCGTTGTACTTTTACTTCTAATTACGTATGTTACATTCGGTGACATCAGTAAGGTAATCCAATTTATTGTAGTTGATCATTTGGCTTTTGTTCATATCGTTGCAGGATTTGGTATTGTAGCATTCATTATTTCATATTTCCTCATAAAAGATGGTCCAATAGAACGAGGTGCTGTGAGACTCTTTCGCAATAAAGTAGTATCCAATTAATATCATGGATACTAGCAGAAGTAGCTCTAACTTCGAATCATTGAATTATTCGTTACATCTGAAATAGAGCATGCTCCTCTGGGCATGACTTCAGCTAGCTCGGGTTAACTACGATTGTTTACCCGAGTGGATCATCACAAACCGTGCTGTTCCATTGGAGTCATGCCTATTTCATTTGTTATCCAGAAGTCATCTGTGAAAAATCCAATTATCTTCAACCTTTATCATTGTTGGCTTACACGATTATTCTTGTATTGTATAATTTTTCATTAAGATACTACTTCGGCAAATGCACGAACAGGAAATGTACCAATTCCTTTTATTTTAGGGGGGACAGCATAGAACAAGAACTGCTTATCCAACAACTTATTTAAATTGCATAGATGCTCCACAATTAATATTTCATTACCTAATAACTCCGTATGTACAGGTCTGGTATTCCCTGAAGTATCATCTATATTGACAGAATCAATCCCCACTACTGCTGCTTGTTGTTCTACTAAATACTTTGCGGCGTTTTCCGTTAAATAGGGATGCCTCTCATAATACTGTTCTGTATTCCAATATCTATCCCAGCCGGTTGAAATTAATATAGCTTTTCCCTTTAAATCAAAATTATAAAATACTGTTTCATCAATTGCTTGTTGACTATGGTTCATCTGGAAGAGAACACCATCCAAACCTGCCAGCTTATCTATTGCTGTCTCATTTAGGTCTTTCCCATCGGAATAGCGATGAGATGGTACATCCACATATGTTCCCGTATTTGACACCATTTCAATTTTGCCAATTTGGAATTCGGTGCCTTGCGCATAGTGCTTACGAGATTCTTCTCTACTTAAATAGTCACAGATAATTGGTGCGGGTAATCCTTTATATGTTACAAGCCCATCCTCAATTGTATGACTTAAATCAATATACTGTTTCATATGCGTCTTTCCCCCCTATATATTCTCATTCTAAACATATTCCACATGTACTTCAGACTAGTCTAATTCAAGGATATTTTTATTGCTGTTAATTTAATTTTACGGTAAAAGCCTCTTCCAGTAAATCTGAATAGAGGCTTCCCATTTATTTATATTTGATCGTGATGGGATATAAATACGGCTGTTCAGGTTCATCAATTACTTGATAATCGGAAATGTTTATTGCCGGCATCCGTGTACCATTATATTCTTCGATATAGATTGTTCCTGTTGCCTCCACCCATGTATCTTCGGTTAATTCTGTCGCATCTTCCACCGAAGATAAAAAACCAATAATACTTGAATCTGCTACACAATGAGTAATTAAGAACCTGCCCAAAACAAGTTGGTTACTTTTAAAGTCATCTTCTTTATAGACAAATCCCTTTAATGAAATTTCTTTTCCTACAAACGAATCCATTTCCTTGTTAATCATTTCATAATACGTTGAATAAACCTGTTCTGACATTAAAATGGAATCTTGTTCCCCTAATTGATTAACGATTTGGTCATATTTTTCCATACTTATCGTGTTGGAATCGAGATTGGGATCGGGTGCATTTTGGTGGATCGGTTGTTCATTTTCCATATTCTCATCTGCTGATTCTTCTTTTTCCTGTGGTTGACCTGAATTCTGCTCTTGCATCGCGTTATTCGTAATTGACAACATTGCTCCTTTTTTGGCAGCAATGGAAGCATCTAAAGTACTGGGTGGTAGTAAAAATCCGGTAATTAGTGGCAATACAATAATAAAATAGGAAACGAGTTTTCTCCCATTTAGTGGTGAATAACCATGGTCATGATGATGGTCTTCATGGTCATGGTTATGCTTGTGTTCATCGTGTTTAGAAAACACACGATGAAGCTGAGTGACGAACAATATAAGTAAGATGACTACTCCAATCATACTGATCGTTCCATATTTTGGATTAATTAGTTTTAAAATATCTCCTGTGTAGTGCAATTTAACGATATATATCGTAAATAAAATTAATATGAAGGCTCGTACAGCCTGTTGGAAATAAAAACGCATGGTTGCCCCCTAATAAAATTGGTTTAAAAGTATGAATACTACAAAAACAACAATGGTTACAATGCTTACAAAGGTAAAAACAAATTTTGCCCGAAAAACACTTAACATCATCATCATGTTCTTTAAATCAATCATCGGACCATATACAAGAAAGGCCAATATTGCAGTAGGTGCGAATAAATTACTAAATGACGCGGCAATAAAAGCGTCTGCTTCAGAACAAAGAGATAATAGAAATGCTAGCCCCATCATCACGATTGTCGAAGAAGCAATCTGGCCATTTCCAATAGCTACAAGCGATTCTGAAGATACATATGTTTGTACAAAAGCAGCCAGTAAAGCACCAATTATTAAGTATTTTCCCATATCGAAAAACTCATCCACAGCATGTGTCAGTACATGGAAAATTTTCATTGTAACAGGTTGTCCTACCGCAGCGGTTCCATGTTCACAATGGTTTGCATTTTTAAGCTCTTGTTTCAGTTGATTGGTACGAAACAATAGGCTAATTAAAAATGCAACAATAACAGCGACAATAAACCCGATAATCATACGTGACAGGGCAACTTTCAAATCATTTCCAAATGCCATATACGTAGACAGGATAACGATTGGATTAATAAGTGGTCCAGTGAGAAGAAAACCAATACCAGCATAAATTGGCACCCCTTTGGCAATTAGCCTGCGAACAATCGGAACAATTCCACATTCACAAGCGGGAAAACATGCACCTACTACACAACTCATTAAAATTGCTGCGAATCGATTTTTTGGTATCCATCGCTTAATATGGTCTTCGGTTATGAATATCTGTATCCCCCCAGCAATTAAAACACCTACTAATACAAAGGGAAGTGCCTCGATCAAAATACTTAGAAAGATTGTATTCATATTATAAATCGAGGACGGCAATGTAATGCCCCCTTGAATCGTTCCACTGATTGAAATTAAATAGATTGCTAACCCA
This sequence comes from Virgibacillus salexigens, assembly GCF_014905415.1. Taxonomy (GTDB): domain Bacteria; phylum Bacillota; class Bacilli; order Bacillales; family Amphibacillaceae; genus Virgibacillus; species Virgibacillus salexigens. Next base: position 50,247 of record NZ_BNEO01000008.1, on the reverse strand, counting down.
ATAATAAGAACCCCTGTTACATCAATTACTGTTGATCTAATTTTACCAAGCATTTCTTTCCTCCTTCATTCAATTTTTAGGACAATCATTCTCATGTATGTTTTTTTCATTTACTAAAATACGAATCTTCTAAGGCTGTAGGTCATACTTCTAGATTCCTCTCGGACCTTTATAGATAAAGCCATCTGCACCTGTGATATGAGAATTTGGTGTATATGTATGGGCATCAGCGTCAAATGATATAATCGAGGAGATTTCCCCCTCCAATTTCATTCATGAAATATCCTAACGGATACATTGTTGTTTATATCTGTAATACATCATGCATATTTTCTTTATTTACAGTTGCTGTTTTCACTGCATTGCCACGACAAGTCAAAAGTAGAATAACCAAACCAATAAACAAACTAAATCGAGCGTAATTTTTCATTTTTACTTCCCCATCATCAAAAATCAATTCGTAATCATTACGATTTATATGCAAGAAATAACTCAAAAATGAATGATATTGACCATTTACATATTCTTACCTTTACCTAGGTTACTTTTCCCCCAGGAACTTGCCTTTGATGAGATGTTCTCTAAATGCCTATCGGAACATCCTGAATTTTCGCAGTTCCAAAGTTTTAATGGCTTGGTGTTTTGACCTTTAACCACCTTTGATTTTTCACTATGCGTCTTCTCTTTGTTAAAATATCCTACCACTCTTTGTTCTATTAAAAGGCGAATCGTAATAATTACGATTTTATCATTATAGTTGCTGATCCCTATTTTGTAAATAGTAATCATTACGATTGTTTATTTTCGTAGAATTATCGCAGTTAAATAGTTGGAACTTTTATCCTTAAATGTGTACGCTTAATGCAGAAGGAGGTTTCTACATGGTTCAACAAATAATTCCTGAAATCACACTAAATGATGGTTTACGTGTACCTATGGTTGGATTTGGTACATATAAATTAAATGGGAATGAAGGTGCAAATGGAATCAGTAATGCCATTCAAGCAGGCTATCGATTAATAGACACAGCGTATAACTATGAAAATGAAGGGACAGTAGGTGAAGCGATACGCCGAAGCGCTATTCCAAGAGAAGAGTTAAAAATAACATCAAAATTGCCCGGTCGTTATCAAGCCTATGATAAGGCACTTACTACCATTCAAGAGTCATTATATCGAGCGAAATTAGATTATTATGATTTGTACCTCATTCACTGGCCTAATCCGAAACAAAACATGTATGTTGAAGCATGGCAAGCATTAATCGATGCCAGAAAATGGGGATTGATTCGTTCCATTGGAGTATGCAATTTTCTCCCCGATCATTTGCAACGACTGAAGAAAGAAACTGGAGTACTGCCAAGTATAAATCAAATCGAATTGCATCCCTTCTTTAATCAAGAAGAACAGCGAAAATGGCATGAACAGCATCATATTGTGACTGAATCTTGGAGTCCGTTAGCGCGGGCAAATGAAGTACTACAAAATGAAACAATCGGAAAAATTGCAGCCAAGCATCAGAAAACCATATCTCAAGTTATTCTACGTTGGCACTATCAACTCGGAGCAATTGCCATTCCTAAATCAGCATCCCATAATCGGCAGCTTGAGAATATTTCCATTTTCGATTTTTCATTAGCAGAGAGTGATATGAACGCTATATCAGAATTAACTCGTCCAGATGGTAGAAATAAGGACCAAGATCCTGCGACATATGAAGAATTTTAAATCGATCCCTATACTAGATGAAGTAGAAAAGTGCTGTTTACTGCGCCAAAGAGGCAGTAAACAGCACTTTTCAATTAACTCTCTCGGGTTTTGTAATGATGGCGCGCATTGGATCATAAGGTCTTAAATCAATACTTAAACTTTCGCCCATGATTAATTTTGACACCAAAGCCCCAACGTAAGGTCCCATAGTTAAACCAGAAGCCCCAAGTCCATTTGCGATATATAAACCCTTTACCTTATTAATCGATCCAATTAACGGTAGAATATCGGGTCCCATTGGCCGGAAACCAATACGTATTTCTTGTAATGTGCCTTCCTGTAGACCAGGTGCTATCTCCAAGCATTCCTGCAGTATTTCATGTACACCTCCGGCCGTTAGACGATGATCGAATCCTGACCCAGTTTCTCTTGTCGCACCGGCTACTACACGCGAATCATCAAAAGCGAGCATATAATGACTCGTTTGTGGTAACACAACTGGCCAACTAGAGGTATCTTGATTTGATAGTTTAATATGGGCAATTTGTCCACGCTGAGGCTCTATATGTAATTCCAACCCCAGGTCTTTTAGTAATTCAGGTGCCCATGCTCCTGCTGTAAGAAGTACGGCATCTGCTTCGAAAAACGCTCCCTCTACTACAACTCCTGTCACTTGACCTTTTTCAACTTTTAACCCTGCTGTACCTTGAATCAATTGTGCTCCATGCTTTTGTGCTGCATTCTTTAATGCTTCTCGCAAGAAACGTCCATCTACTCTTGCTGCACCAGATACATAGACTGCCTCGAGCTCATCAGCTAACATAGGGAAATAGTTTTGTGTTTCTGTCTTGTTTAATCGTCGAATATCACCTAATTCAGGAGCCGTTTTTTGTTTTTCTCTTACTCGCTGCTCTATACTATCCAATATGTCCATACTTGTACTAATACTTAACGCACCTACTTTTTTATACCCAGTTTCTGTTTCACCGTCAGCTTGAAGACTCTCAATCAATGACGGATAAAATGCTGCCCCTCGTTTTACAATACGATACCAATCTGGATTCTCTACACTCGAAATCCAAGGACAGACAATACCCGCACCAGCTGATGTAGCCTTTCCTTCTTGAACCCGGTCAATCATTGTTACATCGACGCCTGCTTTTTCTAGCTGATAAGCAGCACTTGCTCCTACAATTCCCGTACCTACAACAATCACTTTCAATCCAACCACTCCCGCACCAATGTTTATTCTGAATTGCAAAACTATTTTCTTATAGTCTACAATTCTTATATGCATCTATCAATCTTATTTCCCTAAAATCTCTCGTGTTTTTTCAAGAATTTCTTCATCCTTTAAGCGAAATTTAAATTCTACTCTGCGAGATGCATTTGCACTATAATCACCATTATTATCCGTACGAATATCCGAGAATGATTTACTATTTACAGTAAGCTTATCTTTTAGATGTTGTTGTATATTTTTATACGGAAAGTCACCTCCTAATATATACGATGCCACACTATACGCCCTATCCTGTGAGAGTTTTAAATTGTACAAATACGTCCCATCTCGATCGGTATGGCCTTCGATAATAATCTCCGCTATATATTCTTCATAACCGCTTTGCAATAAAATGTCCAAATATTTCGGCACAAATTCATCTAAAAAAGTAAAAGACTCCGGTTTTAATTTATCTTCATTATATTCAAAGAGAATTTCTGTATTAAAAATAATTGCCCCCGTCTTCTCATCAACCTCTACGCCGAGTTCAGATCCACTAAACTCTTCTTTCAAATCATTCACCAGTTTTGCACGCACACCCATAATTTGATCTAACGTTTCCTTCATTTCTTCAATTTGTAAGGATTTAATCACCATCATACAAATAAAAATGAGCATAAAACAAAGTAAAATCGTCGTCAGTAAATCCGTAAAAGAGGGCCAGAAATGCCCATCCTCCTGGTCTTGTTTAAACAGACGTTGGTACTTAGTATTCATTTTGACTCAGCCTTATCGGATTATTCGATGTTGCTGTCCGTTGTGCAAAAGCCGTCAACTGCTGATTTAAGATTTGAATTTCGCGATTTAAATCTTGTAATGTCTGTTGAATAAACCGGGCCTGATTTTGCTCATTTGCATCGGATACCCGACGTAATTCTTGAAACTCATTACGAATTCCATCATTGGCCCCTTGCATATAATCGCGGATTGCCTGACCAACTTTATCCAGCTTATTACCAAGCGAACCTTCTAAATTACTAACATAATTAGCTAAGGTATCTTTCATCATTCCTACACTCGTTTCTAGTTGGTTCTCTCTTTGTTGAAAAGCTTGACTCATTTGATTCATTGTTGCGTTTATTTCTTGAATAAACTGATTATTCTTCATCCCCATCTGTTCATAGGTGCTTGCAGCTTCTTGCATATGCTTCTCAAATGTCATAGAATCAGCCAAATGAGCTTTTAAATGTTGGTTAAACTGCTGATTAAATTCTTTTAATTCAGTAAACCGATCAGATAGTAGATGCTTGTATTCGGACTGTGTTTGATTAATTACCTGAAGTGCCTCTGGTAATTTGACCATAGAGTGTCCCATCTTATCAAATTCTGTGGAAAGTTCCCGTAACTGTGTCATTATCCCTGTTAATTTTGTTGAAACATCCTCACCAAATACTTTTCTAAATGTATGGTTATGTTCATCCATGCGATCAACAAGATGCTTGCTTTTTTCCTGTATTTGTTCAAATCTAGACTGCATTCCGCTTTGATCTTCTAATAACGAAGAAGTAAATTGTTTTATATCGCCAACAGAATCATCAAATTGCTGTAATGTTTCTTGTTGAGCTTTAGATACTTCTCTTACTTTCTCATACGTATTCTCAAACGCTTTTGCCATTCGTTCATTTCTACCGTCCATACGTTTGAAATAGGAAAATAACGAATCAAAATTCTCGTTCAAATGTTTCGTTCCTTCTGCAAAACCATCCGTAACATCTGTCATATAGTCAAACAATTGTTGGAATTGATGAAGGTTTTCAGAAAGTCCGTCATTAAATGCCGCTAAGTCTTCTGCAGATTTTTGAAGTCCTGTTGTATACTCCTGAAACCCAGAAAATGCAGCTTCCATATTTGATAATGATTGTTGATTGGTTTCTTGCAAACTACGTATGGAATCATTTATCATTTCCGATACATCAATTAGTCGATTCATGCCATGTTGTTTATGTCCTTCTAGCTTAGATTCTGTCATTAACATAATATCTGTCAGCATAAATTCCGTATTAAGGACTTTCATCAATACTGTCATAACCAATGAAAAACCCATCCCCGCAATGCTGGTATAAAATGCAACATCAATACCAGCTAGAACACCAGCTACCCCTTCAACTAGATCATTCCCTTCGATATCAATGCTTCCTAATGATGATGTTAACCCAATAAATGTTCCTAATACCCCAATGAGAATAAATGCCGACACAGTCATTTGAATCATTTTAATTAAGCTGACCACTGGCATATGAAACAAGCGCCAGCTTGAGAATTTTTCTTGTACAAACGTTTCTGCCTTTACGGATTCCTGTTTTTGTTTCTTATTATATTGATCTTTAAAAGAAGCTAATGGTTCGATATCCATCCGATCGGTCTCTTTTAAGTAATTTCTTAATTTCTTCAACTTATTAAACAACGACAAATGAATGAACAAAGCGGCAAGAAACGTTACAAACAAAACGATAAAAATAAACTCAATCATCGGATTAGTAAGGATTGTTTCTGCTTTTTGCTCACTTGTAAATAATTCAAGAATGGCTTGCACCATTTGATTTCCTCCCTATAGCATGTATTTCACATCTCTATACTATTGCTATTCAAGGGTAGAAGGAATCATGTGTACAAGTTAATGGAGAGAGGAGAATTTGAAACAAAATAAAAATCCTTCACATTACACAAACAAACAATTAAATCACCCATTTTCTGCTAAACGAACGCAAGAATTCAGATCATTGTTGTAATTTTCTTTGTCTGTATGGATAACCGGAGGCGATATAAGTATTAATTTTTTTTATTGTACTACTCCTTCATTAGAATTACTTACTTTTATTCAATCGTTTTTTTCTCAGTTTTGTTATTTCTATTTCCCCTTCTTCAAGTTCATAAGTATAAGGAGTCCTAACTCTAGCTTTACACAATTTATAATAAAAAGTTAAATACTATTAATATCATTCCGCTATAATGGTTTTCAATCATAGTTTAATAGAGGAGTGATGTTATGATTAAGTTTTGCAAGTATGTATTGATGGGTTTGATAGCTTTGTTCCTTTCAGGGCAAAACGCAGTGATGACCTCTGCACTATCTCACTCAGTAACCAACGGCAGCCAAGAAATTCAATCCGCCATGCAATTAGGTAGCAAGAAAAAAGAAGAGCAGGCCCGAACTATTAACCATGTAAGATTAATCGGCTCCTATAATCTCCCGCATGAAATGACCTACAAAGGGACGGTGGTTGGCGGTTTTTCCGGTATCACGTACAACCCTTACAACAATAAATGGCTAATTATTAGCGATGATAGGTCTGCCCATAATCCAGCAAGATTTTATGAAGCAAGAGTGAACTACAATTCCAGAGATATTCAAAAAATTCGATTCGTTGATGTAAATTACTTAAAACAGTCAGATGAGACCGTTTATCCGAATAAAAATCAGTATCTTAACGGTGCAGATGGCATTGTTTTAGACCCAGAGTCCATTCGCTTTGATCCAATGGACTGCAGTATCTGGTATACGAGTGAAGGCGATCGTTCCCTTGGTTTGGATCCATTGGTTCATCAAGCCACACCAAATGGCGGCTTTCTTTCCGAATTGCCTTTAACAGGGACTATAAAAATGGATGAACAAAATGAAAGAGGCTTTCGGAATAACTTAGCATTGGAGGGAAGCACATTCTCTGCGGATGGGAAAACTTACTGGACGGCAATGGAAGGGCCGCTCCTGCAAGATGATTCCATCCCAACAACTAGATCAGGATCATTATCACGTATCACCCAGTATGACAGAAATGGGAATACATTGGGTGAATATGCCTACCCGATTGATGCTATTCCTGAACAACCAGGCGAAGGCAAGCATGCAGACAATGGTGTGACTGAGATTTTAGCTATCAATGATCAGGAACTTTTAGTGCTAGAACGTGCCAGTATTCAAGCAGAAGATGGTAGCTTTAGCAACGATATAAGGGTTTATAAAATAAATGTAAACGGAGCAACGGACATCAGCAGCATGGAAACAATAGACAAAGAGAATATCAATCCATTGCAGAAGGAACTGGTCGTTAACTTAAATACCCTTGGCCTTGATAAAGTGGACAATGTAGAGGCAATGAGCTGGGGCAAAAAGCTTCCAAACGGAAATGAAACCTTAATTTTGGTTTCAGACAATAACTTCAATCGAAGCCAAATCACACAGATAATCGCTGTGGAAGTTATACCCGAAAATAAATAAAGGAAAAAACATTATTAGGAAAAATACAACAAAGAAGAAGCTCTGTGTTTGTCAACAAAGCTTCTTCTAACTTTATATCGTTTTTAAATCCAGAAAGTTCGTTAAAACGTATTTTTTCTAGGGCATAGGCAACTGTGCGAAGCCAACAACTAACTTTAGTTTGATCATTCTCTTCCTATGATCATCCACAAAAATTCCGTTTACGGAAATGAATTAGATCAAAAAATGAATACAAAAAATAAAAAAGGAACTTGCGTACTGCTTGTCAATGTCTCAATGCATCATAAATCGAATAATCCACTTCACCTGAAATATTGGCCAAACCATTTTCACATAACTCCATAGCCATTAAATTCTCTTCAGAAGGTGGAAGATTTTTCTCGGATGCATATATTCCGAAATCAGTTGATGTTCTAAATCCAAAGCGATGATAGTAATGATTATCTCCTTCAACAATTATTCCCTTATATCCCAGTTTAGCAGCTAATTTAATACCTTCCTGCAACATATACTTACCAACTCCTTGACGTTGATGATTAATTGCTACTGAAACTGGGGATAGCATCAATATCTTATTTTTATACTTATTACTAATTGGAAGTTTTGATAGGATAAAGTGACCTATGATCACACCTTCTTTCTCAACCACTAAATCAAGCTGGGGAATATAATAGTGTTTTTCTCGGATCTCTCTTACTAACGCTTTTTCAGCTACTCCGTCCGAATAATTGGTATTTTGGAATATCTCATATACAAAGTCTTCAATAAAACTATATTCTTCTTCATGGACTAATCTTATTTTCATTATCAGACCTCCAATTTTTTAATTACAATCTCACTAAGAAATGCTCAATCTTCAATGTAAAAATCCTTCCTTCCTAATTGACCTATTCAGAAGGATGCACGATTCGATCAGCGTATTCGATTGTTATTAATGATTTAAATGACCATATCGTATTCCATTCTGTTAGCCGTGCTTTGAGCTATTTTGGAACCTAGTAATCGTTTTACTATATGAAAAGACATATTAATCCCTGCTGAAATTCCTCCAGATGTAATTAAATCTCCTTCATCTACGAATTTAACTCCTTGCTGTACTTCTACTTCCGGAAATTCTTTTTCTAGTCTATCAAGACTTGCCCAATGCGTTGTACATTTTTTTCCTTGTAGTAAACCTGCTTTTGCTAGCAGTAAGGCACCTGTACATACAGATGTCATTAATTGAACTTTTTGCATTTGATTTACAATCCACTTTATTACAATCTCATTATGTATTTCTCGTTCTCTTGCCCCTAGTCCGCCAGGAATGATGAGAATGTCAAATTGTGGTATATAATCAAAGCTGTAATCTGGTTGTATCTTTAAACCATTTCGAGCGTATACTAAGTTGCCTTTTTCGGATACCGTTTCAACAATAAAAGGCTTTACATCATGTTCTAATGTTGTTACAGAAAAAACTTCAAATGGACCTGCAAAATCTAAAACCTCTACATCATCAAATAAAAAAATTCCTACTCTCCACTGTCTTTTATTCATATGGGATTCCTCCTTTTAAAATTTTATATTTGTTTATTTAACAGTAAAATCAGCAATTTTTCAACTTAATCTTCCAAACAAATCTGGTCCGATCAAAAAATTCCTTCAACAATCTGACTCTTTCATGCAAAAAAGGTGCATATCCCTCCTCCGGATATGCACCCTTTTCTTTAAAAAACACCCATGTAGCCACCCTTTCATTGATTATCTGCTACGCTTTAATGGAACATCTTTTTAGTGATTACGAAGAAACTATTTTGTCTCACTTAAATTGACAAATCAAATGACAAAAACTCAGGCAGTTGTTGTTCATGCTTGTCTAGCATAATTTGTTTCGGCTTGATCCCTTGATCATGCAATACTTCAATATTCTGCACGAGGAATTCGTCGCTGCCGACAACATAGAAGAGGCCGTCCTTGTCCGCAGCAAGATTTTTCACTTCATTATAGTAGTCTTTACGGTTATCAACGAAATGTGATGTGAACTGCTTGTCAGGTGCAGATTTAAATATGTCAGTGAATAAGAAATTACTTGATGAATCGATGTTCAATGAATGCATTTGATTAACGTTGTCAGCACGCTCGAAATAATCAAGTACTAACGGTCTGAAAGTTGCCAGGCCAACACCTGATGACAGCAGGTACACATTTTTATCTTCTCTTTTCAATGGTACATTCGAATGCGTTTTAAATAGGGCAACGTCACTGCCGACCTCAAGATTTCTTAAAATTATTTTAAACTCAGAGCACTGCTCTCTGATACGCGTTGTAATACCGATGGAATTTTCGTAGGGCAAAGTGGAGATGGACATGTGGCGAACCAGGCTCCGGTTTGGTTTCTCTCCGGCATTAAATCCTTCCATTGCAAAGTGGGTGTGTGAACCTTCTTCCCATGTAAAGTCTTCCGGGCAATCTAGCATGTACGTTTTAACCTCAGGCGTTTCTTCAATAATCTTATTTATTTTAGTCCAGTATATTTGCATGATATATTCTCCTTACTTATTGAATTTGTATTGTTATTATCTAATATACTATAAATGATAATGATTCTCAATTAAATGGATGAATTATTTCGACTTAATTTTTTCTGTTAATACCAGTCTATTGGCGAATGAAAAACGAGTAGACTTCATTTAGTCTACTCGTTCTCACATTAATGTAAAGCTGGTGCAAGTCCTTATCCCTTTCTTGATCCCCTTAATGTTAATATCACATCATTTGTTATTGTTTTTTAGATTTCTGATTTCTCTTTCAAGGCTGTTAACTTTTTGTTGTGTCTCTTCCATCATCTCTGAAATCTTCCAGTCATTTGCGGATGAATCGGAACCATTGGTACTAATGCGTTGCAAATGGATATTTCGACTAATACGAATGAACGGTCGAATAAGAAGTTCAAGACTTCCTATAAGGAATAACCATGTTCCTGCCTCTTTAGTACCTTCCCAAAAAAAGAACGTACTTCCAATTATAAACCAAACGGCAATAAGAATGTCATTCAACGTGTAGTAGAATTCATAACGTTTTTTAATAATAATTTCATGGTCTCCAATATCAATATCAATTTCTGAATTGTAATTTTGCTTCTTTTTTTCTTGATTATTCATTTCCATACCATCCTTAACTCCAAAAGATTTATAACATGAAAACGGTAAAACTAACTTCCCTTTAAAAACAGGAACCTAATTTTAATTCCAATTACAGTTATACTGATTCTTAAGTCTTTTATAAACACTGTTTTTCAAACGGCATTCAAATACTTCTTAATCAATAAATATCTTCCCTAAACTTTTAACTCAAAACGTTATTGATTTTTTGTAGCACTTGTTTAGTCTACTCCTTTAAACATTCTTGACAGATAATGCTGCTTTCCTTCAATTAACCGTCAACTTAAACGATAGAGTGGTTCACAAGTGATACATTTAAATTCCTGAGTCGTAATGGACATTTCCACACCCTTAGGTTTAGGTGCAACAATGGAAAATGTATCTACAGGAAGCAGGTTTTGTGTCTTGTAGCTTAACTAAATCACTTTCGGTGTATCATACGCTTTTTTCTCCATCATTACCTCCCCTCCATCATATCTTTTATACATAGCATAACCCCTAACGTAACGTCAGGGGCAAGGAATTTAAATTAGTTATAGTTGTTGGATCCATCTGCGATTTCATACGTTCATATACTTAACAAAGCGCTATTCATAACCTGTTTGTTTTTATGTTAAGTGGCCTTTTGATTTAACAATCTATTTTACTACTTACTACTTTATATAATTTCTCTTTTCCTCTATCGTCTTCTCGGTAAATCGATTTTTTATTTGGCTTTAGCACTAAAATTGAAAAGATAAAAGATAAAATTAACATAACAAGTGCCAAGGTGACAATCGTAATCCGCAAGGGAACAAAATCTGCTACAACTCCAATGGCAAGAACAAAAATTACCTGAATAGCACTTTGGACTAACTGATAAATACTTGTGACTCTTCCCATTACTTCAACAGGGACGTTGTTTTGATAGAAAGTCATCATTCCTGCATTTAAGAACACGTTAAAAAAGCCCAAGATTACGAAGCCGACAACAATTGATGAAAAAGACCACGAGAATGCATAGATGACATAACCAATAGTCATCATGATTAGACCAATTGAAATCATATACCTGAGTGAAAATGTATTCGAAAAAATCGACAGAAAAATGGCACCAACAACAGAACCAATCCCGGTTATGCTAATTAACAAGCTATAATCAAATTCAGAAAGTCCAATTACTTGTTGAGTAAAAACAACTTCTTGTGTATCCATGGCAAATGAAAAAATCATGATCATCATAAAACCAAAATAAATAAAAGATACATATTTATGGTTAAAAATAAACTTACCAACAACCCTAAAGTCATGAATTACTTGTGAAACTGTCAATGTCGGTATGGTTCCTTTATCAATGTTTTCAATTTCAGGGAGAAAAAATAACAAAATCGCAGAGATAACAAATAATGTTGCATTGAGCCATAATGTTGTTTCCACAGATGTTAATAATATAAGCGAACCACCGATCGCAGGTCCGATAATAAATGCTCCAGAACTCGCAAATGAACGAATTGAATTGAAGCGCTTTCTTTTTTCTTTCGAAACGAGCAGTGTAACATATGTCATTGATGATGGATAAAAAAAAGCATTTGCCACACTTAAAACAACGAGAATCCCGTAGATTATTACCATGTTTGAAGTAAATGGAATCATACCGATGAACACCGCTCTAACGATGTAAGTTATCACCATTACTTTCCGCTTACTTCGATAATCGATAAAACTACCTGTCCAGAATTTTGTTATGATATTCGTTATTGGACCGATAATCCAAAGCCCTGCAACCGCCGCTGCTGAATTGGTAAGCTGAAAAACAATGATGTTTATCGCTACTAAGTATATAAAGTCGCCGATATTTGAAATTCCAATCGAAGACAACAATATGGAAGGATGTTTCCAATTCTTTACGTTTTCTATCATAAACGTGACTCCCTATATTATTCAATATGGCTCTAAAATAGAGCACGGATCCTTATGCAGGAAAAGTGACCGATCGCTTTATAAAGTATAGATTCCAACGAAAAGACTAAATCCAGCTGCAAGGAATGTTGTAAAAGCGATTGGTTTTCGTTTTTGAAATTCAGTCATCCCCATTACAAGAAGCATGACTCCCATTGACAATAAAACATAAGGTAATATTATTCCAGTTTTACCAGTTATCAAACCATAACTGGATAAAGCGATCCCGACTATCGCCAAAATTATTCGAACTAGTTTCACCAGTGCTTCCTCCCAAGAAATAAAATTAAGTCTCCTCTACAACATGGCCCTATAAGCAATAGAGGTGCTGCCCCTTATTTCAGATAGACCTTTCTATACTAAAAACTTATTCCGCCTTTTTGTTTAAGATTGTAATTAAAAAATGGTTCGATAATAGTTATGCGGTGACGCAATTTTATTTCAACCAATGTTCTGGTTTTTCTAAGAAGCTTGGTATTTTCGTATGGATATTTCCATTAGCTGAATTTATTTGAGATTGTGTCAGAAAAATAGCATCTGCTAGGTTCGCATGACTTAGGTCTGCATCTCTGAGGTCAGCACCAATAAAATCAGCTTTTCTTAGATCAGCATGACTTAAATCAGCTGCTATTAATAGTGTTCCTCGAAAACTAATCCCTCGTAAATCTTCCCCTTTTAGATTTGCTCCCAAGTAATCTAAACCTTTCTTTATTCTTTTCTTTTGACCTTTATTAATTAGATCTATACGATACGATTCACTTGTTTTCAGTAATAAAACATTAACTTTACTTCTATGTGCAGCAATGTCTAACGTTAAAATTTCTTCAGGCGCTCTCTTCGTTAATTTTAACGTTTCCTTATAAATGTTTTGCAGACTTGAATGAAATGACTGTGTTTCCCTTAAGCTTAGAGCTTGATTGAGATACCAAAGCATTTCATGTAGTTGTTGAACGATTGGAAATACCGCAAACATTTCTTTAGCACGCTCTAAGTTATTTCTCCAATCACCACCATCATAGATATTCTGTGATACATGTTGTCCTGCTCCAAAGCATTCATAAGTAACACAACCACGAAACCCTTTTTCTCTCAATTGATCATGTATACTACAACGATTATTTAAACATAAATTTCGACATGGTTCTCCGCCGTCTTTATTGAATGGAAAATCTGCCGATTTGGCATAAGGTAAGGCTACACAACATAAACCAAAACAATTATTACAATCTGATTTTAAATAATCATACATTAGTATGCACTTCCACATTCCCCTTAGATTTATTTCTAGTATAAATGAAAAACCTTTATTTAACACAGTTTAAATTACTTCATTCGATATGTAATGAAACGGCGGCTCTTTAACATTTACGAGACTCGTTTTCCCCTTGGTTAAATTGATTCATAACAGTTAAAGTCATTTCATTACATTGCTTGATAAAATCGTGAATAAGTTTTGTTTCTCTTTCGTTGTACTGAGATAAAATCTTAACAGTGGATTCAAAGATTAATTGGAACATAGGTGAAATTTTCTCCATTTCTTCGGAAACCACCTTAATTATAACACGTCTACGATCTTTAGGATCTTTATCTCTACCAACATATCCCGAAGCTTCCAATCTGTCGATTACACTGGTAATTGACCCAGTAGTTAAACCAGTCAATTGAGCAAGCTGCCCTGCAGTTACTGGTCCACTGCGATTTAGAAAATCTAGGCATTTGTGATCGGTGGCATTCAAACCTAATTTATCTGAGAGGAGTTCGTGAAACATAACAGCTCGTCCGCTGTTTAGACGTAATTCATGGATCAACTCTCTTTGTGTTGAAGTAAGTTCCGCGGAAGAAAAATGATTACTTGACATAATGTACCTCCCTACATATAATAAAATTATCTTGATTAATCGAGATAATTGATTCATCAAGATACTTTTCACTATATCACACCGCGTATGTGCATTCAAATTTAATACAGAAAGGGGTTCACCAAATATGGCAAAGCAAAAAGATATCATGGATATCGAGACCTTATTTTTAAATCTTGGTGAGGCGTGGAACAAAGGGGATGGTACACTATATGGAGATTGTTTTACTGAAGACGCAGATTACGTTACGTTCATGGGTCAGCACTTAAAAGGGAGAAAACAAATTTCCGATGTTCATCAATGGCTTTTTGATGGTCCACTTAAAGGGTCTAAGATGGAACTAGACTCTACTATGGAGTTACAACCTCGATTTGTGACCTCCGATGTAGCCATTGTTCATGGCGAGGGAGAAGTGAAACTTGCTGACCCTAATCACGATTCAGACGAGAGAGAGTCAATTAACACAAATGTTGTCGTAAAAAATAGAGGAGAATGGAAGATAACAGCATTCCACAATTGTCGAATTCAAGAGCCTTCGAACAACAATTAAAACCTTTTTTATGTCACCACTAGACTCCCAATTTCTTCATTTTTATACTTAGTAATTGGGGTTTTTATTTTTTATATCCAAGGAAAATAAGAACTTCAGCTTTGTTCATACAGTTTACTTAGCTTTACAAGGCCTTTCCTCTCTATTTACATCCAGAATCTTTCCTTTTATTCCGGTAACAGGCCCAGTTGATTTAAAAAATAGCTTCATTCTTATTCCTGCTTCCCCTCTTTTCAGATGCACTTATTCCTCTTTGCGTTTCTTCCATTTATAAGGAACTTTTGACCAATTATAAAATAGAAGAATTAAAAACATCGTAAAACCTATCCCTATATTATCAAACCAATTAACCTTTTTATTTTCAAATAACTGCCAAAGAGTTAATATGGCAAAATATATTAAACTAAATCTCAAGCTTTTCTTAAACATAATGTCTTTCCCCCTAAAAGCTTTGAATTTCATCATCCTAAGATAAGAAAAATTAGAATCAAAGTAATGATTCCTAACCCATATAATACGAGTTTTTGTCCCTGTTTACTTTTGTGATAAAGATACACAAATAAAAAATAAATCACGGTTGCTGCTAAGTAAAAAATTAATCCTGAAATGATTTTATCTTTACTATATTCGTGGTTATAAGCCATAAAATAAATGATTACTGACACTATTGTTACTAAACCAATTACATTTAAAAGTTTATGTGTACTCATTTTTCCCCCTCCCTTTTCTTCGTCACTTTTTGTAATTAATGATACAAAGGCACATTTATGCATTTGAGAAACAAGCCCATTTAATTTAGACAGTCTAAGCATGGATTAGCAAGCAGTTACTTTAATTAGTTCCTTTTATACTAAAATATGAGATAGATGAATGGATATAAAATAGAATAATAAAAAATAATAAAAGCCCAAGTACAGCACCTATAGCAATAGATAGAAGAATTGTTTTCCATGTATAACCTTGCAAATCTGCCTCTGAGTTAGCTCTATCAACTTTTCTGAAATGTAGAAGGAGACTAATGTTTACTAGAATAATAACAGTAAAGGTGATTATGAACATAAAAGTAACATCTACTTCAAATAGAACCTCTTCCGAATTCCTGTAAAAGTAGTATTGCAAAAACATAAAACTGCTGAGGATAAAATTCCATATATAGCTCATTTTCCGTTGTTTAAGCCATTCTTTTCCCATCTTTTGTTTCTCATAAATTGTTATCTGTTCAAAAACAGGAATGAATTTGTTTGTAGACTCCCCCTTTAACAAGTCCATAATTGATTGAATCAGTAGGAAAACACCAACAAATACAAAAAGTGATACATCCATAATACAGGTAATAACAAAAAGAAGCATTAGAAAAATGATTAATAAACCATTTGTAATAGCCATTTGTTGGGTCCTCATTCTTCTTAAATCATTCGGATCCATTTACTCCCCCTCGTTGTTTTCAACATGTTTGCTGTAACTAATAGATTTATTTTTTGAATGATATAAATCGATCCGTTCTTTAACCTTTCTGTTTTTGATCGGATTCCACCACTCAATAATCATATATATATCATTGACGTCGTCAAGTGAAATAAGTTCCCCATTTTCCTTTAGGTATGTACCACCTTCAATGGTTCCCGTGGTTTTTTCTGCTATGTCAATCCCTAACCCTGATACCGAACCAGAATGAACCGTTTTATCTTCGTCATTAATGATAGCATGTGTTTCGAATTGAAAAGAATCTGTATTGTATTCTTTGTTATTTTTCATTTTTAGTGTTCCATGGCCTGCTTTAAACTCCTTTTGTGTTATCTCAATTTCATAACTATTTAAGTTCCAGCTTTCACTTTCACCCATTAGTAACAAGTAATCATTGTTAGAGTCTTCTTGATTTTTACAGGCAGATAGTATTAAACCGAAACACAACCACGTTACTAAGCTTACAAATATATAATGTTTCACTTTCAAAAACCCTCGCTTACTGTATAAGAAAATTGGGATATTTAGCAGCTCTTCAGCAGACTTTTGAAATATTCTTCATACTAGACTTTTAGTTATATTTGTTTCATTTTGATTATCACTACGAAATAAATCCCCCTCTATTATATGAGAACATATTAATATAAAAGAGCACAATTCATATTCTGGAATTGCGCCCTTATATAGAATGAAACTTCCTATAACGATTTTTCTATACTATTTATCAAAATCTATCAAATGCTTCTCGATATAATTTCCTTAACTCAGCTGAATTATCTTTCCATTCAACTGGTTGTCTGTTAACTATTTGTTGAAGTGCATCCAGACATCTATGCCATCCTGCAGCAATATACATTGCCATTTCCTTATCATCGAAAATGTGGGTGAAGACCATTTGGCATCCTTCATCCTCTTCCAGTAATGAGATTCGTATAAGATCATCAACTTCACGGAACTCAAAAGTATGGGGGTTCTTTAATTCTGTTATGATACCTTCATATGTCGTCCCTTCACCATCATCAAAGGCAATCTTACCTCCTAATCTAAGGTTCATCTCCCCTGTTGCAAAAGGGTACCATTGGGAGAAGTAACTGGGATTCGTAATGACACGGAAAACTTCTTTCGGTTGATAAAAGAAAAAACGTTTAAATCTTATAGCATAACGGCCATTTGACCCATGTAGTGTTCCAAGTTGATTCATCATATTATCCTCCCTGACCTTCAATCTGACGTCTGGCTATTCTCTACTACTTCAAATAATTTAACGTTTGTTTAGGCAGAAATAACATCAACATAGTTATTTTCATGGTTTTATAGTACCAAACATTTATATAATAATAAATCATTCTTGTGTTCTTCAACAATCTTACAATTCTAAACAGGTGCAGATCATTTGGAAGACATTTCTGAAGGAAAGCCCCTAAGATAATACTTACTTATCATTAAATGATTCTGTGAACTCGTTTACTTCAACGCTCATCTCTTTATAGTGAGTCCAGTGAAGATAATGATGCCCTTCTATAGTGACTATTTTACTCAAAGGACATTTTGTTAACTGGGATTGATAAAAGGTTACATTTGATTTGCCTTCATCATTTACGTTATCTTTTTTAGTAGTAAAAAATAAAACTGGCATATCTATCGGGAATGACAAATTATCTGTTTTATCAATATTATTATTTAGTTCATTTGCTTCATCAACAACGTTCTTGTTATAAGCCTTCCAAGCAGATATTACTTTCGTTTTCTGTAGGTTTTCTTCGGTGTATGTTCCGGTCTCCGCTAAAGGAAGATAAGCATCTGCTTCGATATATAATAATAACCTTGCCACTCCTGTCGGTGCAACATATCTCATAATACTAGGCATTGCAGGTAGATCTTCATTAAAATACGCTGTTGCTTTCGGCAAAGTAGCATCGATTCCAATTACTGCTTCGATCTCGTCCGGATATTTATTTGAATAATACACACTATAAATCCCTGAAATAGAGTGAGGCATTAATATATATGGACCTTCTATATTCGCTTTTTGCAAAGCGAACCTAATCTCTTCCACTATATTTTCTACAGTTCGTTCTTTGTTCGTTATATCACTCCACCCATATCCAAATGGTTCTACGATTACAACCCTATGCTGTTTAGATATTTCATCTACCAATGGCTCGAAATCTAATGCAGGAGCAGTTGTCCCCAGACCGGGCAGCAACACAATTGTGTTTTCCCCTTCCCCCTTCGTATAGACATGCATTCGATCTCCGTCCACTCGGACTAATTGACCAATGGGAGGATAATAATTTTTTTCATATATGTTCATTGCCTGATGGGAAATGAACCATAATAGACTGATTAAAATGATGAATAGCAAAAAAAATCCAATCATTTTCAAGAGACTCATTTTATTTTTCTTCTTCATATGATTACCTTCTCTATATATTCTTTTTAAGTTGAATATATCCTAAATAAAAAGCTTGAACAATAAACTTAAGTTGTAGTAATCACTCCGTCTCAAGATGGATACGCTAAAATAGATGAAATGGCCTAATTGCTACCCCCACTAGTAGAAGAATTAATAAAATTACTTATCACTACGCTTCCAACCTTTTTGCAACTTCCGTATATAAACAATTTGACCAATATGATAGGCATTATGAGTAATCGCATTTCCAAGTAACTCATACCATTTAGCGGATACAGGGAATCCCTTTACATCCCTCTCGAGTTGTTTTTCTGTAAGCAGACCTTGCCATTGTAACAGTACCTCTAATAATTCCCCACTTAATTCATGAAACATTTTGTGATCTGGAACAATAAAGCTTTTACTGTTATCTTCCATAGACGGAACAGCTTTAAAATCTGATTTTTGGTATCTTATTTGCCATGTTTCATTCCAGTAGATTAAATGCTGTACAATTTCAGCGATACTATGACTATCTTCAGTAGGCCTCCAAAATGCTTCTTCCTCTGATAAATTTTGAACTGATCCTGTAAATGGAAGGTACCAGCTTGGGTCATTGGCATTTGCTAAAAACTGATCCAATAGAACATCTTGAACCTGCAATATATTTCATCTCCTCCATAATAAAGGTACACAGAACTTATTAGTAAATTTTATTACTAATTTCTATTTATATCATTAAGATCCCTCTATTTATGTCCTTATCTGGTTTATCTGGTGTCATTATAACTCACCGATATTTATCACAATAATGGCAACTTTAATGGTTTAGCTTCTCAATAGGAATTTCACTATCATGGTATCTATCTATTTTTAATCCATTCTCTGTATCTATAACAGTCATCTGCCCCTCAATCTTCACCTTATCTTGTTCGTTTCCTTCTTGATCCTTAAATATCAACGTGAAGGAATGATCAAAATCAAGTGAATTACTTTCTTCTGGATCACCGCCAGTTTTTTCGAATTCAATATTTTGAACGGAAATGGTATTATTTTGATTGCTTGCCGCCTCTAATGGCATTAAAAAAAATCGTTTGTTTGCTAGTTCTTCAAATTCCTTTTCTGTAAAATAAGATGAAAATTCGTTTTGAGCATGAATAAGTGATTCAGCAGTCATACCATTATAATCAAAACTAGAGTTGTCAACACTATATAATTCTTCAATAAAACGCTGACCAAGCCCCACTGCAGTATTTGTAGAATCTGAAGCATCCTCGTCTGTGTTTCCACAAGCACTAACTAAAAATAGAAGAGCACCAGAATAACAAAGTAAAACAAACAACTTTCGCATACATACACCCCTTCAAGGACATTGAATAGAACTACTGTTTTCTTTCCCCATTTTAAAAATTGGCTTATCAAGTTTGATAAACCAATTTTTAACTAAGATGCTATTTTGATAATGCGATTTTTATATGGGCCAAGTGATGCTCTTCATGCCAAGCTAATTTTGCAACCTTTGTTGCAACTGTTATTTTACCATTCATCTGATGAACAAAAGCTCGATCTAACTGCTCTTTAGTTAAACGATGACCCAAAGATACGATGCGCTCATTGATACCTTCCAACATTTTTATAGAACATTCTACGGGAAGCTTTGTATCCGGTTGAATAGCCCATTTTTCTTCATCAAAGGCTGGTACTGTTGGACTCTCATCTGTTAAAGCCAGCTTCAAACGCTGGTACATGTTCAACTGAGAATCAGCAATATGATGAACAAGTTGTCGAACTGTCCAGCTACCATCACGATACGTTTTGCTTAATTCCTCATCACTTAATGCGTTGACAGTATCCCCTAATCGAATCGTGTATGTTTCGATTTGCTTTAACCATTCTTTAATGTTTTCAAATGTTACCTTTTCAGGAACCTGTAATTTACCAATTGGGTATCTCACATCCATTTTCAATTCTCTTTCCCCCCTATTCCAAATCTTACTTTTAATATAACTAACTGGCTTCGTTCTTGTAAACCGTAAGTATGAACAACTGTAAATTTTTCAATGCCACATCCATTTCCTCAACAATATGGCTCAAGATTCAAATATCATGATGTTATTTTTAACCTAAAAAACCCCATTAGACTACGTACACCTAATGGGGAAGTTTCAGAATTTGTACGCGCATTTTATAGTTGAATGCATACATAGCTTATGATTACTTATCCGAAGTTCAGTATCAAATTCGATCGCTGGAGGTTACTGGATAAATAATCGTATTCAGCAATCCACCAGTAATTATGATCATTGCAGAAAAATAAAACCAAAGCATTAAAATAACAATGCTCCCTAACTGCCCATAAAAAGCCGAATAATTATTATGACTGACAACAGTAGAAAATATAATAGAGACAACTTGCCAGCCGATCGTTGAAAATATTGCTCCTGGCAACACTTGCCTTACTCTTAATATAAGGTTTGGGGCAAAATAGTATAAACCAATGAAGAAAATGAGAATAAATACACTCCCTACTCCCCATTGAATGACAAACCAATATCCTTGAAATCGTTCCATAAAATGAACATCCTGCAAATATTGACGCATGATACGTTCAACAACAGGAATGACAACCGTGAATAAAATAGCAAACATTAATCCGATTGTTAATAAAAGACCTTCTACAATTTGCTTAAGGAAAGGTTCTTTTTCTTCAATAGCATAGATATCATTGAAGATTCGTTTCATACATTGTACGCCCATGGAAGACAGCCAAACACTAATTAAGAGACTAAGTGAAGCCATTTGCTGATTTGCTAATATATTTGATACCGTCCCCTCAATAAGACTATATGTCCCTTGTGGTGCAAATGGCCGAATCAATTCAATAATATAATCTTCACTTAATGGAAGATATGGAAGTAAAGAATAGATTACGATTAGAAATGGAAAAATAGACAACAGAAGATAATAGGCCATTTGTGCAGACAGATCATATACCTTAAAAGAAAAATAACGGCTCAACAGTTCACGTAGCACCCTAATAATAGCCATGATGATTACCCCTTAAATAACTTGTGCGATTCAGTAGAAGGGCGTTTTTCACGTCTTACCTTCCTCCTACTTTATACTATTATTGATATCCTTCCTTTAGACATATTATTTATAATGATAATAGAGGTATCCCAAAGCTAGTTGGAAAGCCATATTACAATATCTATCCTAGATTAAAGTATTGATTTTCTCGTTACGCATCATATTGCTGTTTGTTTAAAATCATCAATTACAATTGTTGAGCGTCTTCTGGTCCCCAATATGCTTTCATATCAATTATTTTTCCTGCATCATTAAAAGTCATGACATCAATACAATGAATAATGGTCTTTATTCCCTCCTTTTCTACATGAATGCTAAAAGCCATCGCTGCAGAATTACCATGTGAACCCCGAATCGGAGCTTCTAATTTTAATTGCTTAACGGAAGCTACTGACTGGCGAAAAAAATCTGCGAGGCTACCTTTTCCGATTAGTTTCTCACTTCCTACGGGGTCTTCTACCTGAGCATCCGCTGCGAAAAGGGAGATTACCTTCTCAGGATCATTTTTATTGAAACCATCTAAGTAACGTTGCATATTTGCTTTCATCTCTGCTTCTGTAAGCATGTATCTCACTTCTTTCTGTTTTTATTTTCATTCTATTACCTATTTATACGTCAAGCAACACTTACAGCATGGATCCATTCCTTAGTCAGGTTTAAGGCAATAGATTTCTATTTAGAAGAAGTTACTTACATCGTACATCGTATATAAAAATTTTCTTGCTTTATTATACCCCTTCCATTCTTCTTCAACTATTTATTGGCAATAAATAGAGTAATACACAAAAGAAATGAGCTGTTGTTCCAGCAATAACGAATAGATGCCAAACTGCATGGTGATAACTAAATCCTCTCCAAACATAAAAGACAGCCCCAAACGTATAACAGAGACCTCCAGCAACTAGCAGTTTTACCCCACCCGGATGTAAATTCTCAATGATCTGATTCCAACCCAATGTCACCATCCACCCCATAGCAATGTAAAGCATGGTTGAAGTAAACAAATACTTTTTTACAAAGTATGCTTTAAATACGGTTCCAGCAATTGCAAGTCCCCAAACAATGCCAAACATTGTCCAACCTAAAGTTCCTTGAATGACTAGAAAAGTAAATGGTGTATACGTACCCGCAATAAAC
Source organism: Virgibacillus salexigens (assembly GCF_014905415.1). GTDB lineage: Bacteria > Bacillota > Bacilli > Bacillales > Amphibacillaceae > Virgibacillus > Virgibacillus salexigens. The sequence goes on along the minus strand of NZ_BNEO01000008.1, from coordinate 27,467 downwards.
AAATATATGGATGAATGATCAAAGATTTCAAACAGATCTTTCGCTTTTCCTGGTGGGAAGGCATGGACGAGGGTCGATGAGAAATAAAGAATCACCATCGTCGTACCAAATATTGTAAAGCTAACAACATGCCATGCCGTACCATATAAGGATGAATATACAATAAGCACAATTAAAGCTGCTATACTTAATAATGCGCCTATGCCATGTGTTATCGCATTTGCTATTTCCTCACCTTTCGTAAATATATGTGTTTGTGCCAATGATTCATCATTCCTTACTTCGTTAGATATTGACCATTAAATTTTATTATCGTAGTATACCAATCATACACCTGTTCTTAAATAATTTCCCTTACGAACTTGAAAATATTCTACAAACCAATTATCTGATATCATAGTATACATCAATGAATTTACTATGTAAGGCGGGCATATCATGACAAGAGACCATGCGATGATTATATTACGATTTACAATCGTTCTTCTTTCTATACTTTCACTTTCTTGGGTTGCTACGTGGATATTTAAAGTATCCTACCCTTTTTGGATAGCTGCTCTTCTCGTTTGGATGTTCTATCCGCTGGTTCGGTTGATCCGTTCTAAAGTACGCGTTCCTAATGGATTGGCCGTATTTGTTGTTTTACTAATCAGTTTAGCAGTTTTGTTTGGTGCAATTACCGGAATTGTTTTCTTAATCATCTTTGGAGTAAGAAGAATTTCTGAAGTGCTTCCACAATGGATTCAAACAACATCTACACAGGCACAGCATTTCTTTAATGATTCTATTTTTCCATTATGGCAAAAAATTGGAAATGCGATGGATGTGTTTACACCTAAACAACAAGCCCAACTTCAGGACAGCATCGCATCATTAGGGAACCGTTTAGCAGCTTCGTTAACCCAAATAGGCAGCAGCATAGTTGATGGATTAACACAATTGTTTATAATTGTCCCTTCCTTTTTGCTTGCTATTTTATTTATATTTATTGCATTTTATTTTATCGGAAAGGATTGGGAACGTATTTTCTATCGCGCTCATCAAAGCATTCCTACATCGATAATGGAAAAAGCAACTTCATTCTGGAATATTCTTAAACATCGTGTATTTGGATTTATTCGAGCACAAATAATTTTAATGTTTATCGCTTCTTTTATTGTTTTCATTGGGCTGTTAATAATAAAAGCTGAACACGCTTTGACAATCGCAATTATCGTTGGCATTGCAGAAATCATTCCCTATTTAGGTTCTGGTACAATCTTGATTCCTTGGGCGGTGTATATGTTGTTTACCGGAGATATAGGAATGGGCATTGGATTAGGTTTACTATACGGAATCACCGCAGCAGTTCGACAAATTATTGAACCCAAAATATTATCGACGAGCTTGAATCTCCATGCCCTGGCTATTCTAATTTCACTATTTGTAGGGCTGCAAATATTTGGTGGTGTAGGTATATTCCTAGGTCCACTGATCTTGATTATCGGTGTTATTTTTAAAGATATCGGGGTACTTAACGACCTTGGAAACTTTATAAAAAATGGTTTTAAAGAAGAATAAAACGGGGGAAGCAAGTAAGATTATAAGCTATTTTATAATAAAACGAGACCTGCTCTTCAGCGGTCTCGTTTTATTAGTACACCTTTCCTTGAATGAATATGAAGTAAAGTCAATCAGGTAGCAGTTATTAACGCATGTTAAGCTATTCCATGTTAAAAGTGGCATATCGATTTATACACGAATTTCATATATACCTCCAGCAACTTTTTTTTCCCTTTTGTTAACGCTGTAGGAATTGGATAACACAGATTAAATACCCGAATTTTCCGCTTGTAATTGCTGATGAGCAATCACTTCATCATTTACAAGTAGCTTGAAACCTCGCTCATAATCAGCCTCGTCCACTTGTGACAATTGTTCACTTCCAAATTACGTAATCAAGCACAGATACATCGATTGGTAAGGTTCTACTTTTCTTTTATAACGAATATAACCTTCTGCTCTAACTTTTCAATATTGGTTGACTTATATTTAGAAAATGAATAAATATTTTTAGAGAGAAACATTTCAAATCATATGTATGTTATATTTAAAAACTACTACTGCTATTTCATAACAAAGGAAGTGTTTGGATTGTCAAAAAATATAGAATTAGTTGCCGAGAAGATACTACAAGCATATGAATCTAGGATTCCAATCGATTTTATTAGAAACAATCATACCTTGGATGAAAATTTAGCTTATGATGTTCAAGATCAATTGATCCTAAAAAAATGTAAACTATTTAATGAGCAAATTGCAGGTTATAAAAATAAGTATGACTAGTCCAGAAACACAAGCTTTGGCAGATACGCACGAACCAGCTTATGGTACATTAACAAGCACTAATCTTCTCCATCATGCATCAAAGCTTTCACTTGCGGAAATGAATGAGCCGCTTGTGGAACCTGAATTAATGTTTGTACTTACGAATGACTTATCACTTGGTGCTCAAGAAGATGAAATTATAGCAAATAGCACCATTGCTGCTGGCCTGGAAATTCCTGATTCTCGATATAAAAATTGGTTTCCAAACTTTAATCTTACTGATCTGCTTTGCGATAATGGTGTTACAGGTCATGTTGTTCTATCATCCCCTATTGATACGCCTAACTTTGACAGGTTAGGAACCATACATATGGATCTATACCATAATGGGAAAAAAATAAATGAAGGTCTTTCTGCGACAGTGCTTAGCAATCCAGCTTCCTCTGTTGCCTGGTTAACAAGCAAACTTGCTCAACGTAATGTTTACTTAAAAAAAGGAATGGTAATTTCCTCTGGGACGTTTATTTCACCCGTACCTGTAGAAATAGGAACTTATAATGCCATTTTCACCAATATAGGTGAGGTGAGAATCACATTTGAACCTTAATACGAACATAACGTTTTGTACTTGAGAATTAGCTTTCTCTCGTCTTTCAGACCTGCTACATGCTATAATGAAAAATTGAACAATAACAAGTCGTTGGAGGTAACATGCTTACATTTGAAGAAAAACTAAAAATTATTGAATCTTTTCCTGCGTTAACACGTCATCATGTGTCGCTTGGTCGAGTGAATTTTCATTATGAAGGGAGTGTGATGGATAAGCAGATTGTTGTCTATCGTCTACATCCAAATGGAAATGGGTTTGTTTATGCAGGAATGATTAGTGAAGAATATCCAATGGACGCTAAAGGGATGGTTAATATTCGTAATTTCAGCGAACAGGAACTGCGTCATATTATCCAACAATCGATTGATTCACTTTCGGAAGCCGAACCGTTTACAGAAACATGGGTAAATAGAGAAGAACAAACTCTTTCCTTGGTACATGACTTTGATTTGTGGAATGTGTATGCTGGTGATATGCTTGATGGAACGTTTGAGACATACAGAAGCGCTGCAGATTACTTACAACAAGAAGGATTTGTACGATTAGCGGATAAAGAGAAAGAGTAGAACTTCTATACCTCTTATTCTTTATAAACCGATTAAGTTGATGAAAAACTCACTCCTTCGGGAATAGGCTTTATGAATAGTTAGATCCTGTTAAGGTTATAGTTATTTTACGCAAAGAATAGAACTTCCATAAAATTGGAAGTTCTATTCTTGTATAGTGATATTTGCACCCATTGTCTGAAGAACCAATTTTTTATTCTATCATCCCAATATTAACGACCCCTTTTTTCCTCCCAGAGTCTTATACGTTCTTCATGACTCACTACTTTATGGATTTGGTGAAGCATCCATACATATCCAAAAGCATCCATAAATATTGCATTTGATACTCCGTAGTCAGGTAGCTCCGTGACCGGTTGTATCTCCGTGCACTCCAAATCTATTGCCTTTGTATACGTTTCATTGATGTCAGGGACAGAGACATTGAACCAAATTGTTTTTGGGTCATCTTGGGTTGGTGCAATCAATTGAAATTCAGCATTTTCATCCAACATGTGAAAGCGTACACCGTAAAGGCTAAAAATTACTTCGTTTTCACCTTTGGGTAAATCTGAAACCTCAACACGTTCAATGTCAAATATCTTTTCGTATAATTCCAATGCTTTTAAACTATCTTTAACAACCATATCAATTTCTACGCCAACCAATATGAGCACACTCTCCTTTTATAAGTGAATTCTTTACTTTACCATTTTTTCTAGCTTGTCACTTAGAGTATACCAATAATACGATACTAATAAAACGATTATAATAGCGTGACCTCATCTGTATGCTAATAAGCAGAATTCTACTGAAACGAGCACATTCAGAAAGACTAATCCTCATTTGGCAGTATCGTCCCACCAACGAGAAGTTTTTATTACTTATTCTTTGCTCTCACATTTGTTTGCCAAGCTTTATCTTCATCGATCATTTTTTTAGCTGCATAAATGGTTAGTAACTGAATTGCAATTATCGGTATTCCCATCAAACCTGAGACGACTTCTAATGGTGCTAAACCACCGATTCTCATTAAAATAAGTGATAACACAGCGATTACCGCAGCTACAATAATCCGAAGATGCTTTGATGGCTCTGCTTTACTCATATTTTCAGTACCCGCATAGGAAGCAATCGTATAAGTAGTTGAATCTAGTGTTGTGGTTAAGAAAATCATTGCGATGACAATAAACAACACTAGAATAATATTCGATAATGGCAATGATGTTAAAATTGCCGGGATCGCTGTCATTGCACCTTGATTAGAGACGATATCTAACACCGGCACTTCACCCGATTGATAGCTGTGTATACCAAGACCACCAAGAACACCAGTCGCAATCCAAGAAATACATGTTGGTGCCATAAGGTATGTTAAAATCATCTCTTTAATCGTTCTACCACGAGAGATTTTTGCTGCAAAAACACTATGCAACATTGCCCATGTCGCATTATAAGCAAACCAGAATATAGTATGACTTTCAATATGGGAGGATTCCCCAGGATTTAAAGCATTTGTATGAAATGACATATCAATATAATGCGATAATAAAAAACCAACACTGTCTGTAAAGTAATTAAGAATAAAAACTCCTGGACCTACAAACATAATAAATAAAGCAAATGCCCCAGCTAGATACATATTCAATGTACTTAATCGTTTTATTCCACGCTCTATTCCTAAATAGGCACTTATTGAAAATAAAAATACCCATACAATGGTCACAATCAAGGTTAATCCGAAAGTTAATTCGACATTTAATAATTCAGCCAGATTATATGTCACAATAGGCGCACCCAATCCTAAGGTCACTGCTGCTCCTGCTAAAATACTAATGAGAAAAATAATATCTAAAATTTTTCCACCTAGACCATCTGTAAAGCGATCGCCAAAGATGGAACGACATGCTTCAGAGATACGCATAAGTGGACGTTTTTTCACGTGCAAAATATACCCCATTGCTGGAGCAGCCATAACAAAAACAGCAAATACTTGGAAACTCCACAGAAACATACTATACGAATTCCCCCATAATAATGCTTCTGTCGATTGCGGTTCTACACCAAAAGGTGGATCAACTGCAACATTTGCCCATTGAATTATGCCTGTACGCATAATGGTGGATCCTAATCCCATCGCAATTAAAATAGAAGCATATTCAAACAAAGTAAACCGTGGTTTTTCCGTAGGATCACCTAATACAACTTTTCCATATTTTGAAAATGAAAGGTAGAGTCCAGCTCCTAGTAAAATAAGCCCATACCAGAGATATCCCCAACTAAATACGTCTACAAGTTTATCAAAAATAGTATTTAATAATTGCAGCGATTCGTCTTCATACATGGATAATGGAATGCTGATTGCAATAATAATAATAAGTGCAGGGGCAAAAATCTTGTGATCAATTAGTTTTCGTTTTCTCGATTCTTTTCCTGTTTCATTCACATCAATTACCTCCAAGATGATTAATACATTTTTTGTAATACCACGTTAAAAATCATTGTAAACGTAATTGAAAGTTGCTTTAACTAAAAGTGACACCTATTTTCATAGGTGTCATTCCTCTACTTCAGTACGTAGATAAAGTAGTTACATTGGAATAATATGTGTGTAAATATCAACAGAATCAAAGGATGCTGAAACCTCCCCTGCATGCAAAATGATTCCAACTGACGCTTATTCCCATTTTCTCGTTTCCAACTCTTCTGCAACTTGAATTACAGGTTCGTCCCAGGGATGATTCGGATAGATCCCTTCTTCAATTATACTCACTAGTAATGGTTGTTCTCTAGGAATAGAAAACTCTAAGCGTATGGATGTTAGCTTTGTTGTCGCACCAATATCACCTTGTGTCGGTATTGCATCCTCAGATGGAGCGAACTGTTCTGCCCCACCATTTGAATGCCACATGACTTGTTGATAATTTCCGTAACGCAACGAATCAACCTGCAGAATACCCTCCATCACTTTTTGTAAATATTCAGGTGGCACATAGGTTTTAATCCGATAAATGGGTACTAATTTTATTTCCATCGACCCCCTATTCCAAGAATTATATGTAACCTAAGCTTAGCTTCTACTTCTTACGTACCTATATACCTTTTCCACCAACAGGCTTAAATGTAGTGATTCTCTCTATTTCATGAATGTAAGGCTTTGCGTTTTGAATTAATTTTTGGGTTGCTCCCATAGACAGGGAAGTACGATGCGCTTTATTGTTAATCCATACTTCATATACGTAAATGTCCTCGGTATTCTCTTCAGACAGACCCACCTCATATAAAATACATTCGTTTAATTCCTTCATTGTACTCGCAGCATCTATGAAGTATTCTGCTAATACCTCTCTTTTTCCGGCTACAGCTGTAAATTTATTAATTAAGCCAAATTTACTCAACATTTCTCCTCCTTTACAATCCTTCTCACTTAAGTATTCGACGATTGTTCCCTTTTCCCCTCCCTATCTAACCAACACCTAGTTTTACTTAAAATTACTTATAAATAATTACAAACACTTATTAATAATGTATAATGACTGATAGGTGGTGATTTACTTGTATCAGGAAGAACGATTAGTCTCGATAATCGAGTTTCTTAAACAGCATAATCGCATTTCTGTAGACCAAATATGCTCTTTATTTCATGTTTCAAGAGACACTGCAAGAAGGGATCTCGTCCGCTTGGAAGAAGAGAAAGCAATTTTACGTACTCGAGGTGGTGCCATTCTTCCATCTTATCGTGACGAAATTAAGAGTTATTCAAATCGCTTAAACTTCGTATCAGAAGAAAAAAAAAGGATTGGCAGAACAGCTGCCAAATTAATTTTTCCCAGTGATCGAGTCATATTAGATGCATCAACCACCGTACAATCCTGTGCCGAGCAGCTAGAGAATTTGAACTGTACGATTATTACAAATTCAATTAATCAAGCAGAAGTGCTATCAAACAAATCAAAATTAAACATTCATCTACTCGGAGGGACACTGGAAAAGGATCATCGGTATCTCTATGGTTCTACGGTTATTGATAAACTATCCGAGTACCTTGTTGATAAGGTTTTTATTGGTGTTGTTGGTATATCAGAACATGGTTTAACCATTGCTCATGAGGAGGACGGTGTTGTTAAAAGAAAAATGATGGAACAGGCAAAACAGGTGATTGTGTTAGCCGATCGCACCAAATTAGGAATTACCGATTTTTACCGGTTTGCTGATTTACAAGACATTGATATTTTAATTACCGATCAAATCCCGCCCCCATCGTTTCGAGACTTATTAATTAAATATAAAGTAGAATTACTAACTGCGAATTAACAAGATGAAGGGAATGACTAAATTGACAAAATTAATCGCAATTGACTTAGATGGCACGCTACTTAATGAAAAGCAGCAGATAAGCGAAAAAAATTTAGAGGCAATTTCATTCGCACAGTCTCAAGGCAGTGAAGTAGTTATTGCTACCGGGCGTGCCCAATTTGATGTTCAAACGCTCTTTGAACATACAAACTTCCGGCCATGGATTATTGGTGCAAATGGTGCAACCATTCATCAGCCAGATGGTGCAGTATTTCATTCTGTACCAATCGACAAACAAGTTGCGTTAAACAGTCTAGCTTGGCTAGAAAAGCATAACTTTTATTATGAAATTTTTAGTAATAGCGCGATTTACACACCAGAGAACGGAAGAGATTTACTGGCAATTGAAGTGGATAGAATTAAAAGTGCAAATCCAGATATAGATGTTGACCAACTATCCGATGCTGCGAACAAACAATTTAGTCAAACTGGCTTTTCTTTTATTCCAACTTATAAAGAACTAGAAAATAAGGATATAAATATCTATAACATTTTAGTGTTTTCCTTCTTTCAAGATAGATTATTAAAAGGTAGGGAGTATTTTAAACAATTTGAGGACATGTCCATTGTTTCTTCAGCTGATCATAATTTTGAACTAGAACATAAGCATGCATCCAAAGGGCAAGCTTTAGAACTACTTGCTAACCATTTTCAACTTAATCTAACTGACACAGCTGCAGTGGGCGACAGTTTCAACGACTTGTCCATGTTACGTATCGCGGGCAAAAGTGCAGCAATGGAAAATGCACCACAAGCAATTAAAGAGGCTTGTCAACAAGTAACCTTATCAAATACAGAAAATGGCGTTGCCCATTTTATTTTCTCTTTGATGAAATAACTAGTATACCCCGCTTGGCGTGACGTAATTTGGCGGCGTGACAAGTTAGGTATACTGGAAATAAATAGATTACTGGCAAGATAAAAAGAGCTGATCGGCAGCACCTGACCGATCAGCTCTTTTTAAATTTTAAGTGGCTAGCCACCGATTCGCTTGTGCTTTATTTTCCGGGAGAAAATGTTCCATTGAAATACTTGGGATCAGTCCCTCTAACTTCGCTCCCTTCTCGATCCATTTCTTATCACTAACTACCGCTATCTTATTAATATCGCGCGTATATTTCATTAGTTTTAAGTCTTCCAGTAATCCTTTCAAGGAAATCCCTTCCCAATCATTATAAACCATTAGAATATTCACTTTATCATGATGCTGTCTTTTTAATAAGAAGAACTCTTCAAAGTTATGAATATCTTCTTCTGTCACTTTTCCTTGTATTTCAATTTCAATCGCATTCTCGAATTCTGCTGGAGTCATTTTAATCATTTTTGAATCTCTCCTTCAATCTAGCTTGGTATCTATTTTTTTCCCAGAAAACGAAGACATCAAACATAGACAACTTAAAGGAAAGCATATTCATTTTTTGCATGCGGATGAAAATTAATCATTTAGTTGTTCCTATCATATAATTGAATATAGTGGATAATAAGAAAACCGTGAACGTTATCTTATATGTGATGCCTTTCGCCTTAAATACCTCCCTAGCAGATAAAATAGCACCAATAAGGCTAATAGTCACCATAACCATACTTATCAGATACGTAATTACATCACATTTACTCTTCCCCAATATTTGTAGTAAAGAGACGGAAAGGAAAATTAAATTCTAACACTTTGCCCCTAACTAAAGTCTGCCTACTCCAAATTAAACCCTTCAGTCATATCTCCTCGAATTGGTTCCCTATCTTGGGTTAAACGTATCCGTATTGACGTTGCTTCTTGCAGCTCTTCATTGTCTGCAACATGATAATGAATATGTGGCTCACTCGAATTACCAGAGTTACCAACCAAACCAACTACCTCTCCAGAAAATACTTCGTCTCCTTCCTGCACCATTAGACTGCCTTCCTGAAGATGTGCGATAAAACTGTATTCATTGTTTTCATGCTCAATAACCACATGATTCCCTAATGGTTGTTCCGTATTCGTGTCGATGGTAGGTGTATTATCTGGAATCGTATTTTCACTGGAAACAATGACCCCATCAAAAGGTGCAACGGCTTTTTTGCCAAAGGCATGGTAATTTTTATTTTTAGTCGGATCCCCTTTAAACGTTGTACCCTCTTGTTGAATAACTAAATCATATGCATATCGTTGTGATACAGTAGCATAATGATAGTTGACGAGTTCATTGGTTCCACCCCAGAAAACAAGCCATTCTCCCTCCATTGGCAACTGGTACGTATTTTCGGTATATTGATTATCTGTATCCTTATTTGATGTAAGTGGCATTACTTGTAATCCTTCAATAGTATGATCCTCAGCAAAAATTCCTCGCAACCCTTTATTACCTTTCGTATTTCTCCATAAATATTCTGACATTCCTTGTAATGGCATCGTTGAAACAAGCGAGTAATTACGTATATCTTTATGGAACGCTTCTGTAGTTTGAACGAATCCCTTTAAAGTCAATTGTGATTGAAAACCTTCGCTAGTCTGATTATAAATTTTTTCAAAATCTCCAGCTAAGAAAGCGTCGGGGAGATCTTTTGGAGGAATGGTTGCTTCATTAGAAGAATCGCTTTTATCGTCTTCCTTATTATTTTTTCCTGAACATGCAATGAGTCCTATGACTATCAGCAACAACAGGATCGACAACTTTACATACATTTTCATCTCTACAATCCCCTTTCGTGATAACCTATTATAATTACGGAAATGAAGGAGATTGGGTTTCATATAATTTTAATTATTCAATCATCTATAGCCTAACCCCTTTTATTAGACAAGCTAACTTGTTTATGTAAGAATATGTTTGTTTATATCAACCTTTACTATGGAGGACATCATGAGTAATTTGAGCAATCGAAATAAAGGAATTATTTTATTACTATTTAGTGCCTTTGGCTTTTCAATGATGGCAGCTTTTGTAAAACTATCTGGAGATGTACCAACTGTTCAAAAGACTTTTTTCCGAAACGCCATTTCGATGATTATCGCTTTTGGTTTCGTTAAATATTACAAAGAACGTCTTTTTGGTAGAAAAGAGAATCAAAAAATACTATTACTTCGGTCAAGTTTAGGTGCAATTGGTATTGTTTTATATTTTTACGCTATCGACCATCTCGTTTTATCAGATGCGGATATGTTAAATAAGCTAAGCCCATTCCTTACCATCATCTTTGCAGCAATTTTCTTAAAGGAAAGGACAAGGGTATTCCAAGTTGTCGCGATTATTATTGCTTTTATTGGTACGTTATTTATAATTAAACCCGAATTCTCCTTAGATACCGTTCCGTACTTAGCAGGTTTCCTATCAGCAGTATTTGCCGCGGGAGCTTACACGGTATTACGTGTTCTCGGAAGTAAAGAACAATACTATACCGTAGTCTTTTATTTCTCTTTCTTTACAACAATGATCTTGCTCCCATTCGTGATTTTGTTTTATCAAACCATGTCATGGCAACAATGGGTTTATTTACTAGCAGCTGGGGTTTTCGCAACCGTTGGTCAATTTGGCATTACCATTGCGTATAAGTACGCACCCGCTAAAGAAATATCGATCTTTTTCTATTCAACAGTTGTATATTCAGCATTAATTAGTATTATTCTCTTTGATCAAATTCCGGACATATTAAGTATTATCGGTTATGTTATCATCTTTGGTGCATCTTTCTATATGTTTATGAAAAATAACAAGAATGACCACAACAGTGAACAAAAGGCCTGAAATAGGTCATACTTTTTGCGAACATGCCCTCGGTAAGTTCAGATACCTAAATATGGAATACAAAAACGAGACCCTTCGTGTCTCGTTTTTGTATAGATAGTGTAAGTGATCATTTGCTCAAGGAATTTTTTCGCTTATAACTAAAGATTCTTCCACCATTGTTTAATGTATCATCTATCTAACATAACAAATATAATTGCTAATGCTAGACTAACGAAAAAAGAAGTCACCCAGTGCTTTTTCTCTGTAGTTTTTAAAAGGATATTTAAAATAGAACTAATACACATGCAAATAACAAATACGAAAACAATCATCATACCGTTCATTATAACACCCGTGCCTTTCAAATTCGTTAAATTTAAGTTAAACAAGCACCTCTACGAGTACACTGTTAACTATCAGCAATAGCATTTTTGTTTTTAATGATTTGTTCTATGTCGCTTAATTCCCAGGAGGTATATCTATGTTGATCTTGATCAATTACTCTTTCAAAAAAGTGGTATAACTGATTCTCGTCTGTACAGACATTTACATTTTCATCACTGGAGTAATTAATTACTCGATTCTCTTTGCCAGCTGGATAACCATAGTACACGATTGGAGTCACAAAATTATATTTTTCATTTTTTTTATGAAGAAGCTCTTTTAATTGTAGAGCTGATTTCATCACTTGTGATGCTGGATCCCCGTATGAGACTACCTTCACTTCTGTTTTGTCATCTATTTCTTTATCTCTGTTATCGATTCTTTTTAAGACAAGTGTTTTTTCTTTTATCAACTCTTTTGCAGTGAACATTGCTTCTAAAACAGGCGACAGACGATCTTCTCCTTGATAGGAAACGCCGTGTAAAATCGTACCTGACCAATATTTCGTTTCAATAATGTAAACCCCTGTAGGTAATAAAACGACATGATCCATTTGCCTCGTACGTATATTTCCATTCACCCAAAATGGAACAAACAGGTTACCTAATAAGATCATTTCCTCTTGATTAATTAACCCCTGCTGTATTAGATCTTTTTTTATTTTAACAAGCAGCTTATGCGTTTGTACCTCGCCTCTATTAATTGAGAAGTTTTCAAGCATGTGTATATAACGATCTTTCTTATAGATTTCTTCAGCAAATATTTCATTCTTTCTATCCATTTCACTCTCATGTTTATCTATTAATTGCTGCTGCATCGTTTCAAATTCCATTTGATGCATCTGTGCAGTTCGCTCCATCGTTGCTGCCGCTTGGGACTGGCTCTCTGCTAACTCTTCAAAATATCTTTTATTCTGTTTCTTCTGTTTAACAATCATATATATACAAAGGGCTAATAATAAGACAATAAGGGTGATGTAAATTACTTCCAAATCCTTAGCTCTCCTTTCATAGTAACTATACGACAAAATAAACATTTTTCCTGTTAGGTGAATATTGAATTCTATTAATTAATCGCTAGATAATTAATTATACCTACTTTTACAACTAATTGGAAATTGCATGAACAAGACAGCAATACCTTATTCTACTTATAAAACTTTATCCTGTTTTTAGCAACAACCTCTGTTTGGCAAATTATTCTCGCGTTTGTTATTTTATTCATTGGGCAAACCATGGTGACCACGCCCTTACAAACGAATGCACTTAATCAGTTACCGCGTGAGTTATTTGCGGATGGATCAGCCGCTATGAATACATTAAATCAAGTAGCTGGAGCATGTGGTACAGCAATAGCAATTACGATATTTACAGCAGGTCAACATAATTTTGCTATTGATTTTCCAGCCGCTTCTCAACTAGAAATATTAGCTGCTGGAATTAAATATGCCTTCTATTTTATTACAGGCACAGGCATTTCGATTATTGGACTTATCTGCTCTTTCTTTGTAAAAAAGGATAATAAAGAGGCAGACAAAGTTATTTTGAACACTAAAAAGCCTGTTTAATAAATAAAGGAGGGGACAACGCCCTCCTTTTTATTCATTCTCTACATATATCTTAAATTCCCAAAAATATGTTAAATGGAAGCTTGCTAAAAAAGATGCTCCTCTTTATTGGATAGTTCTATCCAATAGGGATAAAGCAACATTATTAAAGGAATAGAAAGCAACAACAGGATTAAATAAAAGGTAGATGGACCGAACAAAATATTCATTATAAACACAAATGTTAATACGGCCATAGTAATCAGCATGGATCTTTTTCTTGAATGAGAGGTTACATATTGCTTCCGTCCACAATACGAACAATACATTCCGGTATCTAGTGTAAAAGATTTCTTAAACACTTGCTTCCACGTCCATTTACTTTTACAATTCTGACAAGTTGCCAATGTACTCTCCCTTTCTATCATCGTAGATGTAAATATATCGATATTAAGTTTAATTATCCATTCTCATTTAACTATGATACTTTAATTTTTCTAACTGATTGCATTAGTAAAAAGATACCCCAATACACCACCACTGAACATAGTAAATAGAGCCCACAAAGCTAACTTTTTATTGGGAGTGTTTTTTGTTTGTGCTGCTTTTATTAATGTGATGAACAAAATAAGGCACATGAACATATAGATCCCTATTAAACCAAAAAGGACAGCATGCATGATTTAAGCTCCTTTTCCAAATTTAGTAGCTTATTGCTTAGCGAGGAAAAAATTCCATTTGTTCAGAGCAAGGAGTATACCCATTTTTCTGATAAAAATGATTACTATCCTCACTTGGCCATACCATAATAAACTCAAAATTATTTTTCTTCGACCACTTATTTACCACTTGAAGTAATTTACTTCCAATCCCCTTATTTCTATACTTAGGTATTGTATATACATTTGTCATATATGCAAAAGGATATGTTATTCTTCCAGGGCGAGGTACTTTATCTATTAATTCTATATAAATATGTGAAACAATTTCCTCATTAACTTCCGCAATCCAAATGAACCATTGATCATTGTTAATAAGAGCCTTTTCTAAAAAAGAGTGACACTCCATTTCAAATGCACGAAAAGACGAATCTCCCTTACTTTTATCATACTCAACAGTAAAATCCCATCTCATTTTTATTAATTGTTTTATATCTTCCACTTCAGCAAGCCTTACTTTCATTCGATATCCCATCTCCATATCGTCTGTTAGAAGCACTTAAAAATATTTTTTATTAGGAATAGTATAACAAATAATCGATTATGTTTGTTTCAATTATTTAACTATCTTGTAAAAAGTTCCTATATACATTAAGATCAACTTATAAATAAGGAGGGACTTTGTATTATGGATACGGTGTGGATGGTTTTCGCAATCATTGCTTTTGTCTTTTCTCTATCCAATATATCTGAAACCAAAAGGTTAAAAGAGCGAATAAAAAAACTAGAAGAAAAAGCGTAGTATCCTGCGCTAATAAAAACTGATAGATACTAATTGACAGTATAATGATTTAGAAGGTATATTAATAGAGTATCTAATCTTTTCATATTTATGATTCCGTAGCTCAGCAGGGAGAGCGCCACCTTGACAGGGTGGAGGTCGTTGGTTCGAGCCCAATCGGAATCATTATAAAGCAGAAGTCTGTATCCCCTGTGTATCAGGGATACAGACTTTTTTCACTTGCTGGTACAGGCCTAAAACCTCTATTTTTCTTCAGTAGTCACAGCGTCTTTATGATTTTCTCAAATACGTCTAGTAGCCGTTATATACTAAATAGGCATCGATCACTATATCGAAAACACATCGAATACTTTTTGGGGATAATGGATATATTCCCCATATAAAATCTCGTAAAAAGTCAATATAATTTCTATGTTAATCCCAACACACGACGGAGATTATTCGGAATTACAATAAAACTTAGGTTAATCTGTTTCATCTAAAATTTCAACATATCCTTCTGTCCCATTAATGCGGATCCGCTGTCCGTCTTGATTTCCTTCGTAGCGCTTTCGACCCCGACTACTGCCGGGAGACCATATTCGCGTGCAATGACGGCACCGTGCGTCATCATTCCACCGACCTCTGTAACCAACCCCTGCAACGATACAAACAGCGGCGTCCAACTCGGATCGGTAAACGCTGTTACGAGGATATCCCCCTTTTCGATTTCAGCATCTTCCATTTTCATTATAACTCTGGCTCTGCCTTCGATCATGCCGGATGAAACCGGAATTCCCGCCAATGCGCCTTCTGGCACATTTTCCATATTGTACTCTCCAAAAATGACCTCCCCCTCGGATGTCATCAACCGTGGAGGTGTTAATGTTTCAAAATACTCGTATGATTCCTTTCTCTCGGCGATGATCTTATAATCAAGCTGACTGGTGCGAACTGCATTTCTGAATTCCTCAAAAGATAAGCAATAGACGTCTTCCTTTTCATTGATGATGCCCTTTTCGACTAATTTGGCAGCCTCTTTCATCAATGCTCTTTTATAGACAAACATACGGAAGATCCAGTTATATTTTGGATATTCCCGATAACCAATGTAATTCCGCAGAACACAGATCATTTTCTTTGTCTTTTTGGCTTTTTTCTTTCCTTTGGGCAGATTCTCCAAGCGTTTTAAGAGATTACCTTCCTTCGCTTTTGCTTCCAGTAGCCCCTTTTCAAATTTCGCTATACGCGCATTTGGCTCGAAGTTCTGAATGTTGTTCAAAATGACAGGAACGAGTAAAGAAGGCTGTTCACTCCATCGGGTTTTCGTGATATCGATTTCACCAGAGCAGCGCATACCGTATTTATCAAGAAAGGCCTGCATCGAATCACGAACGGCCTCCCCGCCTTCCAGCTTCGGAAGTTCATCAAAAATGTCTCCGTTTTCCATCTTTTCAAAATAGGCGATAACTTCCGGGTATTTCCGTACGACATCCGATACATCGAGAAGCGCAAGCCCCATTTCAGACGTCACATTATCAGGGACCGATTGGGATAGAGTATCAGCTGCATTCTTTTCTCCCAGCCATTTTTCCATGTTCTTATTGATCCGGTACGCTGTGATCATCGCGGTCATGATAACGCCTAGACTCCGTGGATCAAACATGTCTCTTTTCAGCTGTTTTTGATCTTCTATTATGAATGCAAACAATTCATCCCCAGATTTATTTGTGATTTCGCTCTGAACAGTCTTTATCGAGTCTTCACTTTTAGCAATAAGCTGTTTGACGAGCGAATGATCATTCCTCTGGTAAACCTTTATTGCATGAACGAGCAATGACCAAGAAAGTTCCTCAGAACCTAACTTGAATATCCGCTTCCCTTTAGGAAGAGATTTAATGAGCTGTTTCCTTTTCAGCAAATTGAACAGGGCGTGATACATCAAGGGGTCGTTCTTCCCCATCGTTTTAAGGCCGATTTTACGTCCAATCGGTGACGCGAGATCATGCGTCAAATCGATAAACAGTCTTCCACCTGCAGTAATCACTTCGTAATTCATGAATTCGAAAAAGGACATCCCCAGTGGATAGATCGGCTCTGTCATCATCTGCTGATGTCCCGCCGACATATAAACCCTTAGTTGGTCATCACTCTTCTCAGGAAGTGGGTATAATGTCGTGATGGGTCGGCTCTGGACGATATAGATCATCCCATCAGCCAGACACCATTCGATATCCTGCGGCGATCCGAAATAGCTCTCGATCTTCCTTGCCATACGTTCCAAATTTACGATTTGAGCATCGGTTAACGTTTGTTGATTTTGTTGCGCATGGTCAAGTTCACGCTCTTCCGTACCGCCAGATTTCAATGCATATATAGCGATTTTTTTAGTAGAAATCATTTTTTCAATCAGTTCACCTTCACGAACCTTATAATTATCGGCTGTTACTAGCCCAGATACGAGTGCCTCTCCCAAGCCAAAGCTTGCATCAATAGACAATACCCTCCGGTTCGAAGTGACTGGATCTGCAGTAAATAAAATCCCAGATCCTTTTGGAAAAACCATTCGCTGAATGATAATAGACAGATAGACTTTACGGTGATCGAAGTTGTTTTGCATACGGTAGGTCACTGCCCGATCAGTAAAAAGAGAGGCCCAGCACTTGCTGATATGCTTCAGGATTGCCTCTTTCCCAACGATGTTTAAATACGTGTCCTGTTGCCCTGCAAAGGAGGCATTCGGCAAATCCTCAGCCGTTGCGCTCGATCGGATTGCAAAAGCCTCACCTTCGCCAAGCTTTGTGTAGCTGTAGAAAATCTCTTCCTCTATCACTGTAGGAATTTTTAGACTTTCGATCACATATCGAATTTTTCGACTGATTTCTGTGATACGCTCCCTATCTTCTACCTTTAACGTGCAAAGCTGATCGATCAAGGTATTGACCTCTGCATTTTGATTGATTATTTTTTTATAGGCATCAGTCGTAACACAGAAACCTTCTGGAACCTGGATACCTTCAATCCTTGATAACTTCCCCAAGTTTAGCCCTTTACCACCGACGAACAGTAGATCACCTTCATTGATTTCTTTAAAATTGAGAACATAGTTTCCCATCGGTCATTCCCCCCTTTATTTATCGTTCGATGCCATATCGAATCATATTTTCAAATAAGCCTTCCTTTCCTCCAGGAGGCGCTTAGGAAGTATCATTAGGATGAATCGATAGGCTCTAGCTACCTTTTTATGCCTTTTCCTGTTAAAAAGAAGGGTACTGCCAGTTACATGCTAAAACAGGACTTATACTAAAGAATGATACAATTCAATAACTGATAGAGTTATAAATAGAATGACTATAGCCCCTAAAATAAGATTATTGATTACTCCGTTTTTATATTTTTCCGTTACTTTTTTTGAGTTTAGCAGTAGCATCAAAGTAAACGCAAGAAAGGGCAAAATGGTTGCGCTAAATGCTAACCCTATAAAAACAAGCAATATAGGATCATTAACAAATAAAAACAGCATGGAAGGAAATGTAAGCCATAAAAGATAAGCCCGAAAGGCAGGATCCTTTTCTGAAATATTCTTGTTTGAATTTTTGTTTTTTAATATCTGTACAAAGTCTGCGAATATATAAGGAAGACCATTCCAAGCAGATAATAATGACGTAAATGAAGCAGACCAAAAACCAATGAGTAGCAGCCAAGTAGCCACTGTTCCAAACCTCTCACCATAAATATTTGCCATTGTGACAAGACCTTCAGTACCGCTAATTGTCAACCCTCTACCATGTAAAAATTCATTTGCAACTATTATAAGTGAAAAGCAAAAAATAGCAGTAAAAATATATGCTATAGCGGAATCTAAACGCATCACAGATATCCACAAACTGCCACGCCACCCCTTTTCACGAATCCAGTAGCAATAATAAGGGATTGAAGCAGCACCGCCTACACCGCTAATGAGTCCAAGCGTCTGAATAAAAGATCCCTCAGGCATCCTAGGTATGAGTCCGTTAACTAGTCCTCCTATACTTGGAAATACGAGTAAAGCTGACCCTACTACTGTAATAAACATGACTACCACTAAAACCTGCATGATCCGTTCAAACTTCCTATAACGACCAAACCATCCTACAACCAACCCGGCGAGGGCATGAATGATAGCCCACCCCCATATTGGAAGAATCGGAAACATGGCTGACATAAACAATGCGCATGCTGATGTGACCGCGGCACCATAAATTAGTCCAAATAAGACGACATAAAGTACGTAATAACCAGATACCCAACGCCCTAATGATCGCCAACCTTGCAAAATGGTTTGACCTGTGGCTAAATACCAACGCCCTACTCCCTCATTCAAAAAATATTTTATAATAGCTCCTAGGATAACTGCCCATATCAACACTAAACCAAAATCGGCCCCTACGATAAGTGCAGCAACTAAATCTCCTGATCCTACACCTGCCGCCGCAACAACCAATCCTGGTCCAACTAATGCTAGTTTGCTTTTACCTAATTCAGATGAACCTTCGAGGTCACCCCTAGCGTGAATAGCCATATTTATTCCTCCTCTGTTAGCCTTCAATGATATATCTACATTATTTTATTATTCCATATATTATCACAAGAATTAATTTTTAAAAATATCTGCATAATATACTTAAAGGAAGTAATACAGCTATCGTTGACACAAGTTAAAAACATTCTCCAACTATTCTGCTGTGCTAATTTAATTTCAACAGAATGACCCAAACATACGATAGAACTTTCACAAAAAGAAACAAAGCGAACATTTTTGATGATCGCTTTGTAACTATCGCATCTGATTGCTCAATATAAACTGGCTGACCCCCTTTTTAGAGAATGCCTTGCTGTTTCAACCTCCTTTTAAACTATTTTGTCAAAGCATCAACTTTGTACCATCACCTATGACTGTAATTTGTAAATTATCGATAACTTTGCTCTTTATATTAATGTTTGGATTTAGCAGAATAGTTCCATTCTGATACAATTTTTTTAGTTTTGATCTTGAAATGCCAAAAATTTCTGCTAGTAGCTTATCGGTTCTAAGACCAAAATCATATTTATAGCAAAGTTTAATAGTAATCTCATTAGATAGTATGGCGAGCTTTTCTTTTCTTAACTCGAATCGTATATCTGTATTAACGCCATTACATAGTTTCCTTAATTTGTTGATTTGAAAAGCATAGTACCAGACTGTCTCTTTATCATTATTCATAAATTTTCGAATTACCTTAGAGTCCATTTTATTAATATTTACTCTCGATAAAATGGGGTAATTCCAAGTCCCCTCACAATGTATACAGTTATAAATAAGCCAAATATCAACTATTTTTTGATTCGCATTCATCCTGAATTTCTCACTACAATAAAATTCTGTGTTCGTTTTACATTTATTACAATTTCTTCTTATAAAAGGCGTTTCCTGAGCAATAATCTCATAAGTGAATAAATTAATGAAACCCATACACTCATTCCTCCTATTTATTCAGAGGAACGCAAAATACGGTTGAATGGAGAAAGATTTCCTATAAAAAAGCGGAATACCTTATAGGCATCCCGCTGGAAGTAAAACAACTGACTTTCCTGCGTTCCCTGTAATGGTTAAAAATAGGCACACTTCTCCTGTCATTGAATAATAATATTCAAAAAAGAAATGTACTATTTAGTTGCTAAACCATTACAAGTATGTTGGCAATTCCAATTCCACCTTCCGTATTTCTCCTATATATTAGTATACCATCATTATACTTTATATCAATAATAATTATTATTTTAATGATAATATTCCGAAATATCACTATTGGCTTGCTCTCCCCCTGTTGGCTATCCAAAGGTGTCCTTTTTTGGATCTTTTAATACTAGCGTTCATTACCCCTACATATGTAACTCTACTAAGATATAGCCATTCGTATTTATCTTTAAGCAAAAGGTCAAAAATTGATATTACTCCATAGCTGCTTTAAATACATAACTGACTTTGTCATAGTCCATTCTATTCTCATAAAAGCGATGTGCATCCGTGCGTTGTAACCCCGATGATAACGCAACACTTTCATAGTTGTTTGCTTTTGCCCAATTATGAACATATGAAAGCAGTTTTTCACCATAGCCATTAGAACGTTTATTCTTGTCTGTTACTAAATCACAAACCCAAACAAATCTGCCATAATATAGTGTTACCATCGGTTTAAATCCAGTTACTGCGATTATTTCGCCTTCATCTAATAATGCAAACATTTTATATCTATCTTTCTCTTTTGCTTCTAAGCTAAGCTCCAAATAGGTTTCTTCATCTAGGTGAGTTCGTAATTGTTTCATGACAGGAAAAGCTTCCATCATTTCATGTTTTGACTGAAGTTCTTTTATAGTTAACGTGTCCAACTTTTAATCCCCCTTGTTATTTGGCTAACCTATTGTATTACTATTCTCCAATGAAGTTCAGTTATATCCAATCTCTCCCATATTCACGAATGAAGGAAATATCCTTATAATAATGTTCCAGATGCCCTTCGTCTATCATCTTTTGAAAAGCACGATCACCTTCATTAGCTTTTCTAATAATGGTTTGGGTTAATCCTTCTAATCGTAACAATACCATTTCCAAACACTTATCTTCTATTCGCTCGCCGTATGATTCAAGAAACAATTGAACTCGCTGTTTTATACGGTCGGCGTGCTTTGATGCATGATAATACACTTTTTCACCTTTTTCTGTAAGATAAAATCTACTTAAGGGAACACAAGTATAAAGGGTATACGCTATATCCCACATTCTTGGACCAGGTCCAGCAACGTCAAAGTCAATAATTCCTACTGGTCGTTCATCGTCAAAGATAATGTTGTAAATCGCAAAATCATTATGACATAGAACTTCATATGGTTGTGGGGTGTTATCGATTGACTCCCAATCATTAAATGAAACGTCACGAACCGAATCATGATATAGACGGAGCATGCTGGCTATTTCTTTTAAAACATCATCCGCCCACATGTATTCTTTTACAGGATAATTTCCTGCCTCCCCTTTAATAAATGATAATAGTTCCCTTCCTTGTTCATCCATTCCAAAAAATCTTGGAGAATAGCTAAAACCTTTGTCCTCCAAATGCTTTAATAACTTATGAATCTTTGTACTATTTGGGTTCAAGTCTCGTTTCACCGTTTCTCCAGAACGATAGACACTAGAGATATTCCCTCCTGATAGCTTTTCTTCCGGTTGACCACTTGACATCTGGCTGTTCCTCCTTTCAAAATCGATTTCTTGATAAATTTATCTATTAGATGAATTATAATTTATATTGATCATTATGGAAGCAATAGGAGACGGTGAACTTTTTAAAAATGGGAATGGCAAATGGGTATAAACCAATTCTTCTATTCTATAACTATATTTTCACTTTCCTTCTTCCATCCTTCCATTACTACTTATTCCTATAGATTGTCCTTTGTATCGATGCCATATTGTTCTTTTTTCTAGTAAGCCCATTAACCACAAGTCTTGTTTGTTTCCGTCCAAAAATCGCCTGCATCTAAAAAGTGATACTTGTTTTTAAATTCATACGTAGCTCTCTCATACGAATCTAGCTTACTTTTCCAATAGGTACTTGTCCATGTATTCTCTTTCTCTTCTTCTTTTACTGTTGCAACCTTAGATAATTGCTCTGTAAAATCCTTGACTTCTTCTAACGTTGATATTTCCATATAATCGAAAGAGATTTCTTTCGTAGACATTTCTACTCGATTGAAATGGTTGCAGTACTTCTTGGCTTTCTTAACTGTTTCTTGAATTGGAAGTTCTTCTTTTTCAATAGGAGTGGTTTCAACAAGTAGTTCTTGCATATCTTGAATATGCAATGAAAAATTATTAAACGTTTCAACAAGGTCCTCTTTTTGATGTTGAGTTAAGCTATTTTGTTTGGACACTTCCTGCACAATATCATCTAAGAATAAAACCGATTGATCCACTTCTTCCATATATTGAATAGCAATATTTTCGATATATTTTTCGTATCTTTCGTTTTCATCTTCTAATTCCATATTTTTAAAAAACAACCATATACATGCTAGTAATAAGATCGATACAAATAGTGACCAAAGAACCGTTCGTAAGAATTTTTTGTTCATACTATCCCTCCTTTCTTAATGCTGCAAAAGCGTTAGCACAAATTAAAAAGCTCAGAAGTTCTCCAAATTTTTAATCGTTCTTCATTTTCTCCATTTGGATCAACCCTTACAAATTTTCATTGATTTTAAAAAGATGGATAGGCTTTACCTACGTAAGTCCCGCCCAACATATCGTGAATAGCCCTTTTGTCTTTTCGGAATAGAACCATAAAAACACTTATAAATAACGATAATCCAAGTGTAAGTATGCCAATTAGATGAAAACCAATAACTTCTCTAAAAAAAGTATTTGAAAGCTGAACACTATTACCATCGGTACGTATTAATCTAATTTTACAAATACGTTTTCCAATAATAAATCCTGACCAAAGTACCGGAGTAACAACTAAATACAATGCGTAAAATATATCCCAAGTCATCCCGCTTCTCCAATCAATGGAGAAATCTCCTGTTAACACAAAAAATAATAAACTAATGAGAACGGTTAAGATATTGAAGTCTAAAAAACGAGCCAACAATCTTTCTAAAAAATGAGCATGAATTTTTGATTCCAATATTAAACCTCCTTTTTTCTAACTGTGGAACGAAGCATTTCTCTTATACCAGTATATACAATAGTAACCCCATTTAATAGCGCAGTGCCCCTGTTGCTTCCTCAATCTCCACAACAAATGATCCTCACGAATTGTAAATAAACTTTTTCTTCCGCAAGTCCTTGATTTTTGTTATGATTATATTCTTATTATCAAAAATTAAGTCTATTGTTAAAGGAGTATCTATATGCCTCGCTTTACCTTTTCAACATACACAAAACAACGTTATTATACAATATTATTAATTTTAGTTATCTTACTTATTGCTGCAACATTACGTTCCCCGATTACTTCTGTTGGACCACTCATTCCCTTTTTTCGTGAGGAATTAGCGGCTTCCAATTCCATGATCGGTCTAGTCAATACACTTCCATTACTTGCTTTTGGAATTTTCTCACCATTTGTTCCAAAATTATCAAGTAAATTTGGGATGGAGATAACGCTTTTCATTGCCATGATATTTTTATCCTTAGGTATCGTTATTCGATCACTAGGTGGCATTTCCATCTTACTTTTTGGTACACTCTTGCTTGGTATGGCGATTGCGGTTGGTAATATCCTCATGCCAGGGTTAATAAAATCCAGTTTTCCCTTTCATATCGGGTTGATGACAGGACTTTATTCCGTCTCTATGAATATTTTTGGTGCGCTCGCTTCCGGCGTTTCCGTACCCATAGCTTCAATAGCTACATTAGATTGGCGAAATGCAATGCAAATTTGGAGTTTACTTTCTTTTCTTTCGATAATTGTGTTATTGCTTCGACTACCAGCGATTCGTTCATCGAATAAAAAAGTGTTTGTGGAAGTAAAAAGCCAACCATCTAAAGCTATATTTAAATCAAAAATTGCATGGGCAGTAACATTCTTTATGGGACTACAATCTTTAATACCGTATAGTTTATTTACATGGTTACCAGATATTTTACTAACAAAAGGATTTACTGAGAGTGAAGCTGGATGGCTCATTGCTATTTATCAACTAGGGCTCATCCCGACTACTTTTATAGCACCAATTATTGCTGCAAGACTTCAAAGTCAGCGCCTGATTGCATGTATTTCTGGTCTACTCTTTTTCTTTGGCTTATTGGGAATTACTCTCACATCATCTGATGTAATCATTGCTTTTCTCATATTAACTGGTATCGGTGCTGGAACAACATTTAGCTTAGCAATGATGTTCTTTGTTCTCCGTACGAACACCGTTTCGGAATCTTCACAGTTATCAAGTATGGCACAATCGATTGGATATATGATTGCAGCACTTGGACCATTTCTTCTTGGATCGATTGCGGGATGGACAAACGGTTGGGCTGTGCCGCTAGCTATTCTAATGACAGCTTCCTTATGTATTGCCTTTTTTGGTACAATTGCAGGTAAAAATGAAAAGATCTCTTTTGAACCAAAATCAACAAAAGGTGAGGTTTAACCGCCTCACCTTTTCTATGGTTTTAGTACAATAATACTGTCGTATGACCTTTTATCCTTTTGACTTATTTCTCGACTAATAAAGCAATTGTATCATTTCCTTTATGATACTTGGAACCAGCTACATCATCGTATCCCAATTACATTATCGTACGTCCCTATTCCTTTGCCTTGATAAGAAGGTAAAATAAGCATTGGACTAATCCAAAACTATGCATCCTCTTTCCAAAAAATGCAGATAGCGCCTACAATTTCACCGTCAACTAATATCTTATAAAAACCACCATTAGGTCTTTTTATTCTCTGTACTACCCTAACAATGGTATAAATGCCTTAACTTGAATATCAAAAATAGATTCTGCATCATTTTCTGTTGCTTTAACAAGGCTAGTCCTCATAAATTCACCCACTCAATTATTTTAGACTTTTTACAACGTTTCCTGAAAATAAATGACCACTATATGCGCGACAATATAGCCCGATTCCGGAAATCCCGTCTTTCTTGTCCTTACTTATCGAAAAAGTTAATGTACTCTTCCTTATTACCTATCTCCACTAAAAACGGAAAAAGCGACATAGCTAACAGGAAGAGAACAGCAAGTAAAATTGGCACATGTATTCCTGGTTCAAAGAAAAAGTTCAATAGCATAGGTAGTAGAATAACAGGAGTTAATAAAGCGCATTTTGTTTTTGATTTTTGTGTTTGATATTGTTTTTCTCCACAATAAGGGCAGGTTATTGCAGAGTCCAATGTAGCAGTTTTTTTGATGGTTTGTTTCCAGCTCCATTTATTGTTGCAATTCTCGCAAGTAGGCATTTTAATCCCCCCTTGTTTTGCAAAATTGCCTATTTCTGCAAGAAAGGGCGCTCATTCCTTATTTGCGCCCGTTCGTAATATAAGGTTAACCAGATATTTCTGGTTAAACTTTTGCGGAAGAGTGTTTTACTGTATGTAGGCTGCACTTTTATTCCTGAAAAGCCCCGTTTGCTTAATAAAGCTATTAATTAAAAGGTATCGTTATACCATTCTCTAAATTTAATCATACAAGAGTCTTCTTTTACATTTTTATAATTCATAAAATCCTCTTCATTAAATTCAGCTAATGTTTTACCAAAGTTCTCTGGAATGAAAATATACCAAAGATCTGACCATTTTTTGTCATTTTCAATTCCTTTAATTTCATTTGATATGATACCAGGAGATTTACTTTCAAAGAATGCCATTATTTCTCCATCATAGTAAGCTAAGCAAGATCTAAACTCACTATATCGGTTCTGAACATTATTCATCAATTTTAGAACTCCTTTTATTCCAATAGTGTCCAACATATGATTTACATAAGCTTTGGGAAATCCGTTTAATTCGGATATAAAAAAACCTGAATCTAGGGCTATGCAAGGCTGTTTTACAATTTCATACGCTTGTAAAACTTTATGTTTAGCAATTTCTTTGATATCATCACTTCTAGGTTCAATCAAGTCTGCTTCAATAGGTAATACTTTTATATTATTTAAGTCTTTCTGAGCAGAAGCAATCTTCCCTTTATTAGTGGTAACAAACATTATTTCTTTCATTACTATAAACTTCCTTTCCTGTTCAAAATAATAACTATATTATGGGATTTATTGTCCCTACTATCGCCCCCCATTAGCTGAATATTATATTTTTTGAATGTAATCGATTAAAAAAATTTTTCTTCTGGAAATGATAAATCTAGTTCTCTATTTCTGCTGCTGATTTCCAAGCTATATCATAAATTAGATTATCAGGGTCTTGAATTTTTGCTTTTCCACCAATAATCTTCCCTTCAAAATATTTAGCTTCTCCGTATTGACTTTCCTTTTTAAAAATAGGTCGAAGTATTTCAACATCATAACCTGTTTCTTCCCTTATTTCTCTAACACAACATTCTTCAAAAGTTTCACCCTCTTCTAAGCTACCAGAAGGAACAGATCAACGCTTTGGTTCATCCGTTGTTCCCTGAAGTACCATCAGTACTTTTTTTCTATAACACAAACTCCTGCAGACCCTAACCATTTGGTCATATAAATATCCCCTTTCGTCTGGAAAACATTTAACATTCTCTGTTTAGAATTAAAATTCCTTGTTCAATTCTTTTACCCGTTACTTTAAATACAAAATTTTCACAACCTTGAACCTACAAATCTAATTTTCTTTAAAGGCATCGCTCCACAATAAGTTATTCCAGATAATGGCCCGATAATGAAATTTGAACGCTCTTTTATTCCGTTAAAGCGCCCGTTCGTATTATAAGGTCAACCGGAAATATGATATTTTTCTGGTTGACCTTATGTTTTATAGGTTATTCTTTAGGTAGTCGGGGTAGGACGTAAGCGCCCGTGGGACTTGATCCCGTCCGTAATACTGTCCACCCCCTACTT
>NZ_BNEO01000007.1 GCF_014905415.1 Virgibacillus salexigens | reverse complement strand
TTTGTTTATGATTAAACACCGTTAATCATTCTTCTTAGCTTCTCCAGAAGTTGCCTTCTGGTTGTTTTATAGAAATAACAGGTTACCTGTTTTTCTTGACATACTGGTTGTTTTGTTCAGTTTTCAAAGAGCAAATAATTGTTTTGTCGTTTTTTGCGACAAGATATAATTTATCATGATTCGAAGTGTTTGTCAATAACTTTTTTTAAGTTATTTAATTAAATACTTCATTGGGTTGTTGCCATGCCTTGTTGACAACAGAAACTAATATAGCATATAAATTTATGGAGATCAATAGGTGAAAATAAAAAAATATAATTTTTCGTCAAAAAATGCTATATGCTTTAATAAGCATAAAAAGTGAATCTCCAAAATTAAAGCACGTTAGGAAATTCACTTTATCCGTTATTGATTTTCGCTACGTTTTGGCATATATTTTATGCATTCACTCTCACTTGCCACCCTACGGAATAGTTGAAATAGAATATTATATCTCTCTTTCATGGCTCTTTTTACCATATGGTCAATACGTTGATCTTCTAAATCCATTAATATTTCTTCTAACTCTCGTCTTAATAGATATTCCATTTCCTTCTGTTCTATCTCATTAATTAATAAGCCAAGCACTACGTTCACCTCGTGTTTTTCTAATCAATTGGGATACTGTTGAAAAATCGTTCTATCAAATGTATTCGCAATAAAACTAAAAATTTGTCGGTTCTTCGCTAACATTTAACTACTATATACTATTCCTTAAAGACCGTTTTTTCATCCATCATCTTTCTACTTTTATATCTTTTTGTTCTTAAATCTCATATAAGCTCATATGCATTTATTAAGGACAAGTTGTATAAAGGAGGGAAAAAGATGCAGCATTTTTATGTATGGAGATTTAATAAATGGAAGCGATGGCTTGTTGTGGTATTATTTGCTTTATTTACAGCTACATTTATTTGGTTTGAAAGAGATGGAAGCTTTTCGGTATTTTCCAATAATCAACCAAGCGCAATGACAAAAGGAAATGCAAATGAAAGTAATATTGCTTTAACCTTTAATATAAGCTGGGGAGAAGATAGAGTTCACGATATATTAAATCAACTTAATGAAAAAAATGTACAAGCTACGTTTTTCGTGAATGGGGAGTGGGCAGAAAGGCATCCAGATATCTTAGAAAAAATCACAGAAGATAAACACGACCTCGGCATTCTTGGTTATCAATATAAGAGTTACTTAGATCAAAATATAGATCAAGTTAAGGCAGATTTAAGAAAAGCAAGGGAAGCATTTGATAAACTAGGCTATGAAGATGTAGATCTTTTGCGGCCACCAAGCGGACATTTTAATAAAGAAGTAATTGAGTTGGCCGAAAATATGGATTATAAGGTGATTCATTGGAATGTCAATACGAATGATTGGAAAAATCCTGGTACAGATACCATCGTAGACACTGTTATGAAATCTACTACGAATGGGGATATCCTGTTACTTCATGCTTCTGATTCCGCAAAACAAACAGCAAATGCATTAAAAACAATCCTTCCTGGTTTGAAAAATAAAGGTTTTTCATTTGTATCCATTACAGAGTTGATTAATCAAGCACATGCTGAACCCAAGCTTGTAGAATAAATTTTCTTATATGAAAACGTCGATAAGAGTATCACTCTTATCGACGTTTATTATCCTTTGCTTGTCTGGATTTTATCTTTCGTTAAAGTGTTTGATGTTGATTTTTTACTCTTATCATCGACACGATTATTGATTCTATGCAATGCTAAAAGCTGATATGTATTGCAAGCTAATAACGGAATAATCATTAACCATGCGTAATCAGTTCCTTCTGTTCGTAACCCCGGTACCCATTCAATCGTTGTTATCACGACCATTAAGAATAAAGCAGGAATAAACGCCTGTTTGTTTGTTTCATTCGCTTTAATCTTTGCCACAATCCAACCATACCCTAAAATTGCCGCCGACATGAGGATATACCAGTATAAAGCAACTTCACCATCTGTAGCTTTATATGGAAAGTAAACTAAATCAAAAACGACAAAAGCAATGAGTAGCACTTGTACTGTTGGCCAAAATGAACGAAACATTCCTAGACCAAATCGATGAATGAATAAATAAGCAAAAAATCCTGTTTGGCTGACGACACTAAACACAAATCCGATACCAATAAAAAATATAACAAGTCCAAAAATCTCCATTAAATCAAACGGATTTAGAAATGCAGCATAATCATCCGCTTTCACAAAAAAGCTAGTAACAAGTCCTGCAATTCCACCAATAAACAACGTTTTGAAAAAGAAATGCACTAATTTTCGACTATTCAAAATAGCTTCCTCCCACTACTATGTAAAATACCATTTATTAACTATCCCTTGATAATGCTTTCCATTGGTATTTTATCACGAAGGGCCTAATTTTTCCTCCTATTAGCGAATAATTTTCTTTATTAGCACGCATATTAAAGGTGAAAAGGAAGGAGGATTTCCGTATGATTCGGTCCATGTATATCACCGTAATGATGTTATCTGTCATCCTAATCGTCAGTGGCTGCAACAATGGAAATGCCTCTGAACAAAAAGGAGATTATGATACAACAAAGAAAATGGTTGTTGATATACTACAAACAGAAGATGGAAAAAAAGCATTACGTGAAATTATGAAAGATGAGGCAATGAAACAAGATCTCATCATGGAATCAGATGTAGTGAAAAACTCCATTAACGAAGCCCTTGTTTCAGAGAAAGGGAAAGAAATGTGGACCACATTATTTCAAGATAATGATTTTGTAAAAGAATATACTAAATCGATGAAAGAAGAACATATCAAACTTATTAAGAATTTAATGAATGATGCAGAATATCAAAAACAAATGCTGGAACTATTACAAAACCCTGAAATAACGGAGCAAATGCTGGAGGTAGTAAAAAGCCAACAGTTCCGTGCTCATTTAGAAGAAACCATACAACAAACATTGGAAACACCAACATTCCAACAAAAAATGCAAGAAACATTGCTGAAAGCTGCTGAAAAGCAAGCAAAACAAAGCGGCGGTAGTGGTGGTAATGGGCAAGGTAATCAAGAGCAGGGTAGTGAAGGCGGCGGCGGAGCCGGTGAATCCAGTGGAGGAGGCTAAAAAAGCGGACGCTCATTGCGTCCGCTTTTGCTTAGTCTACCATTTGGGCTAAAATTTTTGAAGCAATTTTATGGTATGCTTGTCCATTTGGATGATCCTGCTGGTAAATAGATGGAGCAAACTCATCCTCTTCTTCGTAAGGTTGTTGTAAAGGTAATTGGCCGAGTACTTTTGTTTTCAGTACTTCTGCTAGTTTCTGGCCGCCGCCTTTACCAAAGACATATTCTTTCTCTCCAGTGGTTTTGCTTTCAAAATATGCCATATTTTCGATAACACCTAAAATTTCATGCTCCGTTTTTAACGCCATTTGACCGGCGCGTGCCGCAACGAAAGCAGCAGTTGGATGTGGTGTAGTGACAATTACTTCTTTACAAGTTGGAAGTAATTCATGGACATCCATTGCAATATCGCCCGTGCCTGGAGGAAGATCAAGTAATAAGTAATCAAGGTCTCCCCACTCAACTTCTTTAAAGAAACTATTCAACATCTTCCCAAGCATCGGCCCTCTCCAAATAATCGGAGAGTTATCTTCTACAAAGAAACCCATGGAGATGACTTTAACACCAAAACGTTCCACAGGGATAATTTTTTCACCACGAACTTGTGGGCGCTCTTCGACTCCCATCATATCGGGTACACTGAAACCATAAATATCTGCATCAATGATTCCGACTTTTTTACCTAACCGCATTAGGGAGATGGCTAAATTGACAGTAACCGTTGATTTACCAACACCACCTTTACCACTTGATACAGCAATAAAATTGGTATTCGTATTCCCTCCCATCAATGCCGCTTCTTGTTCTTTTTCTGCTGCAGGTTGATATTTTTGTATCATCTCATCGGGTAATTGTTCAAAACGCAACCCTACCGTAGATGCTCCATTTTTCTTTAGAATACCTACAATCTCTTGTTGAAGCTGCATCTGTTCAGCCGTATTGGTTTTAGCAATTGCTATCTTTACACTGACATGTTTCTTTTCTTCTTTAATTGTAATTTCTTTTATACCGTCTGTTTTTTCGAGGGTTATATGTAAAAATGGATCTTTAACAGGATGAAGCAGTTCTATAATCTCTTCTTTTGTAAGCATAATAATTCACCATCCCTTTATCAGCTAATGCTTCTTGTAAATGCATACAACGCTAGTATAACATAAAAAATGAAATTTCTAAGTAATATGCAATAGCTTAAAAGAGGGCACAGTTATTGCTCTTCTTCCTCTTCTGGAATATCTTCGGTTGCATAGCGTAAGATTCCCTCATAAATGCTCGCGGCCATCTGTTGTTGATAATCTCCTGATTTTAACAATTCTCGTTCACGTTCATTTGACAAAAAACCAATCTCGACTAAAGCAGTTGGTATGTTCGCATGTTTTAATAAATAAACACTATTTATTGGAAGCGCAGTACGTGTTGTATTTTCTAAATTACGAATAATCTCAGCTTGTATCATTTTCGCTAAATGTTTGTTCTCATCTTTACCTGGATAGTAAAATGTTTGTGCTCCACTCCAGCGTGTTGAAGATAAGGCATTTAAATGCATGGTAATAAATAAATCAGCTTCTTTATCTTTTATGAATTTCAATCGGTTGCGAATATCCTCCGATTTTCTACGTGCTAATCCTTTCGTTTCTTTTGCAGCCAGATCGGTATCCTCTTCCCGCGTTAAATAAACTAAAGCACCTGATTGCTGTAAGTACTTCTGTAATTTCTTCGACACTTCTAGAGCGATGTCTTTTTCTTGTGTATCATCCTTCCCAACAGCCCCACCATCTGGACCCCCATGCCCAGGATCGATTACAATCGTCTTTCCAGATAAAGGCAAAGAGAATGATGTGCCCACCCAGCTTGACTCATTTTGTTGAATCGGCATTTGAATTAAATATAATAATATCAGTGCACCTATTCCCCACAACATCCATTTATATGCTTGTTTCATCTATCCTCGTCCCCTTTTCCATTCCATATAGCCGTTTTTTACTTCACATTTTCTAGAATAAATAATGCTGTTCTATTCTATGGGACACGCTTTGGAAATATGTCTCAAGTCAGTATTTACCTACCGCTTCTTCGTTTACAAATACCCATTTCGTGGTATATTAAAGAAAAGTCAGTACTCATATAATTTGAGATATTACCTAGAACATAGGTGCTGCATAAAAAGAAAGGATGGAGAATATGGATTGGTTAGGAATTGGAGTTTCGATTATCGGCGTTGCATTATTAATTCTCGTTTTATTATTAATCAGACCATTAAATAAGCTAGCTGCCGTTTTAAGTAATTTACAGAAGAGCACTAAAAATTTACCTAACCAGGTAGAGGACTTAACAAGCCAAGCGAGAAATACATTGAGTGCAGGTAATGATACCCTACAAACTGTGAATAAACAAGTGAAGGAGCTAAGCCCCATTTTCTACATGCTCGGGGATGCGACAAGAGCAGCTAATCATGCTTCCTCATCAATGGCAGATGTCGTAATGAAAGTGAGGGAGGATAAGTCTGAAGGGAATGTATTTACAAGCAGAAATCACTTAGAAGGTTTGTATGGTATGATGACCTTAGTTTACTTTATGATTCAAACAAGCAAAAATCGCAAAACAATAGATATGTCATAATTGCAGCAAAGGATAGTTAGTAAAAGCTGATTATTCTACATATCGTACAAAGAGATGGAAGGCATATACTTATCGTATATGCCTTCCATCTGGCTATTTATAATGATATCTTTTTATTAATATCGGTCTTAAGCTGGTCGATTTTCTTTGCACGAATATGCCCAGCTTCATATAATCTTCGTTCGAAGCGTTTTATTGTTTCAACCAGCGACCTGTTTTCATCTCGTTGATTGCGCCTTTTCACATAACTCTTAGATGCCCAACCAACAGCAATTCCTATAATCGTTCCTGCGGAAATAGAACCGACATTCCTACTTATTATCCTCGCCATTTACTGGTGCCCCTTCATGTTGATTCTTCTTTTGCTGTCTCTTTTTTTGCAACCAATAGTAACCAAGAGCAAACGTGCCATATAAACCACCTGCATTATTCTTATTAGCAACGTCCTTCGTATCTCCCGTTTTGGTTTTCAATGTATCGGTTACGTTTACTAAAGAAGAAGAAAACTTTCGTGTAACATTCCCAACATCACTGACAATATAGAATAACGGACTTAACTGTTTCATTTTATCATTAATATCAGCTAATGTATGATTACTTTCTTTGATCAGCCCGCTAGTTTCACTAAAAATGGAATTCATTTGGTCAGGTAGCTGATTAACCGTCTTCTCCACACCTCTAAGTACCCCTGCTAAATTATTCAACACATGAGCAATAAAAACGGCAATAACCAAACAAGCAATGCCAATTAATAGTACTCCAATTCCTGTTAACATAATTATCCCTCTCTCCTAATATGATTACTTCCTGCGATAGGTGTATTTACTTCTTGCCTTTTATCCCCGTTGGTTGTCCGTTTCTTCCACTTGTTATATAAATACGTAGCAGCCTCCGACCAACGAATTCCTTCAATATAAGGTTTAGTTTTCTCTGCCATTTCAACATCTGTTAGTTTGTCGCTATTTTTTCTGATGGCTTGATTCACATTACTTACAGAATTGCCCATGTTATCAATAGTATCAAACACAGAATCGGTTGCCTTTAGTTTATCGTCTATGTCATCAAGCATTTGATTTGTTTGGTGTAAACTCTCCTTTAATTCCGGAGTTATCTGCTGCATTTCCTGTTCCAATTCTCCTAATGTAATTCCAACTGATCTTAATAATTTTGATACACGATGTAATACAAAGGCTATGTAGATTGCAGTTAAAGCAAAAGCAATAGCAACGATAATGATAGCTATATATAATATTTCTTCCATGAATAACTCCCCCTTTCTATACTTGCATTATACCACTTGTCATTGGGAATAAAACGTTTCAAGCCTTTCAATGATTAAAGCCTCTTTGAGTCGGGTATACCATAACAAACCCTATCCTGGAGGATTAAATATGTCAAAATTAAAAGCGTATACTCGATTATTCCGGTCAAAATTTAAAACGGACAATGTACCTTTGTTATCAGCTGGATTAGCCTATTATTTTCTGTTATCTATCGTCCCGCTATTTTTAGTATGTTTTTCGTTAATACCCTATTTTAATATTAACCCCCATGATGCAGTTACCTTTATTGAAACGGCATTGCCAAATGAACTAGCTACCATTTTAGAAGATAATATTATAAACCTTGTTGAAACACCACATGGTGGTATATTAACAATTGGTATTATTGGGGCTTTATGGTCCGCATCGGCAGCTATGAACGCTTTTATTAAGGCAAGTAATGAAGCTTATGAAATCAAAGAGACAAGAAACGCTGCCTTCATACGTCTAATTGCACTTGGACTAACCTTAAGCATGATTGCTGCATTAGTCATCGCTATTATCGTTCCTGTATTCGGAGATGTTATACTACAATTTTTGGATTCATTACTTGGATTTTCCCTTGGGATGGGAATTTTATTCCAGACTTTACGTTGGTTAATAAGTCTAACCATCTTAACTGGCTTTTTACTTATTTTGTATCGATTTGCACCAAATAAACAGCTTCCTTTTACACATATCTTACCAGGAGCTATTACAGCTAGTATTCTTTGGCAATTTATTTCGTTCGGATTCTCTTTCTATATTAGCAATTTCAGTAACTACTCCGCAACTTATGGTAGCTTAGGTGGAATTATCATTCTTATGATTTGGTTCTTTCTAACGGGTATGATTTTTATGAGTGGTGCCATTATTAATGTTATTTCTCACTCTCGACAATCGAATATATACGATGAAACTACGAATGTTTCATCATTATAACAGAAAGAAATCGGCAATGAACCGATTTCTTTTTACCTTGATACCAACCCAGTAAGGAGTGGTTCGTACCATTTTATTTCCTTAGGGTTTATTGTGCTTCTAAACCCATTACCCCATTTTAACGGTGTAATAAAAGCAGCTTGATTACGAAGTTGACTCTCAGGATTTCCCGCCACCCATTCATTAGGTTGGACACCGGAAGTTATCTCAAGCATTTTATTCATCAAAATCCCTGATTCGATTTGCTGTTCCATAATCTTCCCTTCATTTGTCATTTTCCATACTGTATTTTGATGAACCATCTCTTCAAAAAGGGCAGTCGCTTGCATAGATGACTTCGTTGTAATCACTAGTCTCGTATGATAACCAGGTAACAAATTTGTTTTTTCTGGCAACTGCTGATCAACGTTGTTTTCTTTGTCTACTTCTTTTTCTGGGAGGTCTGTTTGGTTATCCTGGGTATCTCTACCTTCAGTAGGCACGGTTTCATCTGCTGATTCGTCTGATGGTAGTGTAGCTTCTGCTGTTCCACTATCATGACCATCATCTTGTAAGCTTACAATGAACGGATAAATACTAGCATCATTTACAGTAGGTGTATCTTTTGGCTTATCACTTACCTGTTCAATCGTTCCTTGTAAATGAATATCCTTCTCAACTACTTCTATTTCTACGGGCTGACCAGTTTCGATTGCTGCTCGATCTTGTTCAGATAATTCCCCTTCTGCTTGCAGTTCTTGACTTTCGATTATCATAATAGGGTCTTTTAATTCTGGTGAAATGGCAG
This sequence comes from Virgibacillus salexigens, assembly GCF_014905415.1. Taxonomy (GTDB): domain Bacteria; phylum Bacillota; class Bacilli; order Bacillales; family Amphibacillaceae; genus Virgibacillus; species Virgibacillus salexigens. The sequence continues at coordinate 87,380 of NZ_BNEO01000007.1, read as the reverse complement.
CTACACTTCCTGAATATGGACTTTCTACTGTGATCGTATCTCCAGTTGATTGAAGTTCTGTTAACTGGTCTTCCATGCTCGTTAATGCAGCATTTTTTTGAGCCAGCTCTTTCTCTTTCTCAACAAGGTATTGCTCCTTCACAATTGCAGCTTGTATTGGGTCTTGCGGAAATTCTACTTGTATTTCTTCTTCGGTAATTTCTAAAGATGGCGGGGCTTCTGTATTCGTCTGCGGAATTTGGACAGCATTCATTTGCGAAATAGCTTGTTGAATTGCTGTTATTTCGCCTTCTAGTTGCGTGATTGCTTGTAGTAACTGCGATTCGGCTTCATAATAATTATCTACTGTATAAGAAAACAGGGGGTCACCGTTAGTTACTTGGTCCCCCTTTTCAACTAAAAACTCAGCAAAACTCCCTGCCTGTTCATCAAAGTACACATAATTCTCATCCACTGCTGTTAAGACTCCTGAAGTATGAAGGTTTTCTTCTAAATCTGTTTGAAAAGCCTTTGACCACTCCGATATATAGGCAATTCGATCAACCTTTTCTTCCTTATCGATATAGACTAGAATAAAGTTCAAACCAATAAATAAGATAACTGCTGCTTGCAGGAAACGCTTTTTATATTTTCGCATTACCCAAACCACCCATTTATGATGTATTGATCAGCAAATGCTAATAAAGCGGCAAGTGCCCAATAAAAAATATGTAATCCGACGATAATTACCCATAGCCATCGCTTTTTTATTTCTGATAAATAACCTATAAACGTAACTTGAAACCAAATTATCCAAATCTGGAACAATGAAATTGCTCCAAAAAAGTAAATAGGATAAGCATGATCGAATAAGTAGGAAGCAATAATACCCAAAGACAATGGGGAAACGTACCAGTCCAAGCCATTAAAAAGGGCAAGGGGAATCCAAATCAACCGCTCCAATAACATAACTAGTAGTACCACTTGTTGCAAGATTACTAGTTTTTGATAAGGGATACCTGTAATAGCATAATAAATCAACGAAGGAATAAATAATATAAAGGCCGCAATTAATAAGGCGTATAGGACCCTTCCTATTAAGAACCAGAACTTCTGTTGTTCATATTCCAGCGGGGTGAGCCCTACAGCGCCATTGGAAAGAAAATTTGTTCCTATTCCCAAATACGCCATCCACGCATATAAGATGACTGCGCTCAATAGAAGTAGACTATTCATTTTCCACAGATTATGTAATTTCTCTGCTTTCTTTATTCGAAATAAATGATCCTCCGTGGAAAAAAGAAATTTAAACACGTTGCTACGATATGTCATCCGCTACATCCCTTTTCTGTATCTCAGTTATCATAATTTCAAATATTTCCTCAATTTTATCGCAGAATCAGATAAAAATCTATTATTTTTGTAAATGATTGCTAATAAGATTCCATATTATTACAACTTTTTAGCAAAAAACGGATTCCTGTCGGATTTTCAGCGAAAAGATGAATGCTTCCAACAATACGTATATTAAAAACGTTCAGGCTCCGAAAAAAATCGAAAACCAGAACGTTATAGTTTATGACTGATTATATCGGACCATTATCATTCCGGGAATCAGACCATTATTATCTTGTTCCCCATTAAAACGAAAACCGAACTTCCTATAAAACTGTTGTGCGTGAATATTATCTGATGTGACACTCAAATAAATATGAGCTGGATAATCATACTGCTTTTCAATAAGCGATAATAGTTTAGGCAATAGTTTTGCTGCATATCCGTTGCCTTGAGCATGCCTATCCACCATAAAACGATCAAGCCAAATATCACCGCTGTCCTTATCCTCTCCATACATCGCATATCCAATTGCTTTATCGTCAACATACAATCCTACGGAATACCATTCTTCCTCAAAGATAGATTGTAATATCGAGAATGAATTGCTTTCGATAAACGCTTCTTGCTCTTGACTAACAGACAGGCAAGCGATCGTCTTCCAATTATCTTTACTCACCTCTCGGATTTGGAGGTTCATTTTTCCACTTCACTTTCGTTGGTAATCATTAAATGATCAAATAACCTTTAATAATAACTTTTTCAATAACGGAGCAAAATGCTCTGGAAGTTCTGAAACACTAGGTACAATAACCCGCTCTTTCCCATAAATATTACGCATTAACTGGTCTTCTGATTCATCTACTGCACCATCAGCAAGAAATATCCCAATTACCTCTATTCCTTTCTTACGAGCTTCAAGTACAGCAAGGTTTGTATCGACTATCCCATTTTGATTATAATTCGCAGCAGCAGGTTCGCCATCTGAAAAAACAAGTAAAAACTTATTCTTTTCACGGCGCTTCTCTAATTCTTCTGTTGCTACCCGAATACTGAATCCATCACGATTGTCTTCCCGGGGTTCCAATTGCATCATTTTCGCCCCCTGAGATTCATAGAAAGAGTCAGAAAACGAGTGAATTCGGTGGACATAATTCGGTTGATAATGCTCCTTCACTTCCATTGCATCTTCCCAAAAACCAACAATGGAATGAGGAATATGGAAGGAGGTTAAAACCTCATGAAATAATACAATCCCACGTTTCGTTTCCTCCATCTTACCTTGCATCGAAGCAGAACAGTCTACTAATAATGTAAATGCGGCATCAAACTCTTTCGATTCTTGGTTTTTTTTATAAAACAGACGTGGTTTTTCATCAAGTACGATTGGTAATAATTTTTTGGATAGTCTACCAACCATCAAATCTTTTCTCGGAGCATTCACCTTATGCTCGATTGTTTTCTTTATCACATTGGATAATTTTCGTTTAAACGGCTCAACCTCAAGCATATACTCGTGATATAAATCCATCTGTTCTTTTGTTGGCGGATCTGCTTCTTTTTCCAGTTTAACAGCATCTTTATTTTCTTCTCCGTATCTATTTTCTCCGCTGCTTCCTTGCTTCGTCTCTTGCTTATCTAGTGATTCTAAATCCGAATAATCATTATTGTTAGTTTGTCCAGACGATCCTTGAATCGTACCCATTGCTTGATCCCCATCTTCGGTTTCCCTGGCTCCATTTCCCAAAACATTTGTTTTTGTACCAACTTCCAGTTCAAATTGGAGAAAGGTTTGCTTCCGATCACTATTTTCATTTTCCCTATGCCATGTAGAGAACTGTTCGTCAATATACTCATTCTTATCCTCATTTAGTTCTTCTTTATCATCATTTGCTAGCTCATCTGTGCGCGTTAACTCATCGAATAGGGTGTTTTTCTCATAATTATCAATATGCATAATTGGAAACACAAAATACTGATGAACAGTATCCTTGTATAATTGTTGTAATTGGGTAACAATAGTTGCCGCAATTTGCGAAATCTGATACGTGTTTCTTGCTTCAAATACGGAATAAATGAGGGTGTTCAACTTTTTTAATTGCTCAAGTTGCTCGTCGGTTGCTCCAGGAAAACTCGGGTCTGGACGATTCGATTGAAGTGTTAAATAAATTAAGCAAAACAATTCATCTAGTGGCAGCCCCCTCGTTACATGAGCAGCTCGCTCATTTTCAAATTTATGCCGATAATAGTTTTTTCGTACTTCAAATAACCGCCGTGTACCAGGTCGTTCTTGTTTAATCGTTTCTTCTAACCGAATATCTTCAAACAAAGCAAATAATTGAGTAGCGAATTTTGGTAATGAAGATTCACCTGCTATCTCCAGAAAGTCTTTCATTGCTGGTATGTTTGCATATCGAAATGACCCAATCGTTCGTAGCAATACATCGGTTTTTAGGCCAGCTGCTTGCATATCTGCTTGAACCGTATCCCATGTCCTACTTGCTGTCACTTTCATGTCGACTAAATCCATATACGACCCAAAACTGTATTCAAACGTTAACTCTGAATTACCTGAGAGTACAGTAGTAAGGTCTTGTAACTGTCGAAATAAATTCGTATCTACTTTCGAATCATGAAAACGATACATACTCATTCTCCTATCTAGAAAAGGGTTTCCGTTAAGTTCAATACAAATTCACGTTCGCGATCTTCATCTAGTTTATCAATGATCGCTCGTTGTATCGCGCGTCTTGCTGGAATAAACGTGCTCAAATCACAAGCATCCAATAAAGCACGAATGGAAGCAGCATCTTCAGCTACCTTGCCTTGGTAGACTGCTTGAATTAAATCACTTGATAATTTAACAAATAAGTCAATGGTTTTTCTGTCTTTTAATTGTGTATTCGTTTCTATTAATTGCTTCAGCTGTTCTCCTTCAATATATGGAATCTCAATTACCACAAACCGATTTTTCAGTGCTTCATTTAATGGGACCGTGCCTACATACCCCTCATTAATTGCTGCAATTACATTAAACCCTTCATTTGCGGTTACAATCTCATTCGTAAATGGATTGGTAATCGTTCTTCGGTAATCAAGCACACCATTAATTAATGGCAACGTCTCTGGTTTGGCCATGTTAATTTCATCAATATATAAGAAGGTGCCATGTTGCATTGCATTAATTACTGGCCCAGGTACAAAGTCAATTACTTGTTTATCTCCCTCATAAGCAAGGGTCTTAAACCCTAATAGACTCTCAGCGTCCAAGTCTACAGAGCAATTAACATTAAACATCGGCTGTTGAAAAAGACTAGAGAGTGTTTCAGCAAATTTTGTCTTTCCTGCTCCAGTTGGTCCTTTTAATAAGATATTCTTTCTCATGCTTAATGCTGTAATCGCATCTATCAATAATTCTTGATTTGGCGGTAGATAGCCGCCATTACGAATTAATTCATTGTAAGAATCTTGATTCCGTTTATACGTACTTACTAATTTTGTAATGTTTTCTGGTATTTCATAGTTCGTAGTCATGCATAAACTCCTTTCACAGCTATTGTATCCTTTTTGCCTGGAATTACAAAAGTAAGAGCGTTTTTTCCTTAAAAAAGAAAAAAAGCAAGCACGTTTTATGTGCCTGCTTCCTATCACTACTATTTAATTATTGTTGATTTGTTGGCTTAACAATGATTTCACCCACATCGACATTTTGTGGTTGGTTTACAGCATAAAAGACAGCTTCTCCTATATCCGAGCTTTCAAGAGGAACCATTCCTTCACCAAAACCTTGTTTCATCATTTCTTGAACTTCTAGGTCTGTAATCGTATTGGTAAGTTCTGTTTCAACCACACCTGGGGAAATGGTAGTCGTACGGACATTGCTTTTTGCTATCTCCTTGCCCAAACCTTCCATAATTACACGCGCAGCAAATTTAGTTCCACAATATACAGCTCCAGAAGGCATTACTTCATGTCCCGCAATAGAAGATGTGGTGAGAATATGACCTTCATTTCGCTCTAGCATATGTGGTAGGACAGCTGCTATTCCATACAGCACACCTTTAATATTTACATCAATCATTCGATCCCACTCATCCACCTTCGTATTCTTCATGAAACTAAGTGGCATTAAACCGGCATTATTAAACAACACATCTACTTGATTATGTTCACGAATGGCATATTGTATTAACGCTTCTACTTCTTGCTGGGAAGTAACATCCGTTGCTTTTATCTTTACCTCCCCAGCATAAGGTTGTAAGCGGCTTTGAATCTCAGCTAGTCTATCTTCTCTTCTTGCTGCTAAAACAACATTTGCACCTTCTTTAACAAAACGTTCCGCTGTCGCTTCACCAATTCCACTACTTGCTCCTGTAATTACGATGGACTTACCTTTCCAATCCGCCATATTTACAAACCTCCATTATCATTATTCTTTAAGGCAAGTATTGGTGTTTTATTCAGCATCTGCCACTTTTATAAGCTGTTTCCCAATGTTTTGTCCCGAAAACAATCCAAGAAACGCATCAGGAATTGCGTGGAATCCTTCATGGATGGTTTCCTCATACTTTATTGCACCTTTTGATATGCCATTGCCTAAAACTTGATAAGCCTCTTTATAATGGCTCGCATAATCTGCTACGAGAAAGCCTTGTAACTTAGCCCTTGCTTTAATCAGATACTGTTGTACGCGAATACCGATATCCTTTTCGCCTGCTTTTAAATTGTAGGATGAAATAGCACCACAAACGGGTACACGCGCAAAAGTGTTTAACAACGGCCAGACTGCATCAGAGATTTCTCCACCTACATTCTCAAAATACACATCGATGCCATTCGGGCAGGCTGCCTTTAATTGTTTATAAACATTTCCTTGCTTATACTCAACAGCACCTTCAAATCCCAATGTTTTAGTTATATAGTCAGCCTTCTCTTTTGAACCAACGATGCCAATAACATGCGCACCTGCTTGTTTCGCAAGCTGACCTGCCACCTGGCCAACTGCCCCTGCAGCACCCGAAATGACTACCGTTTCTCCTTCTTTCGGTTCACCAATATGCATCATTCCGAAATAAGCAGTTAATCCTGGCATCCCAAGCGGTCCCAGCGCCGTGCTCGGACTTAAACCAGAAGTGTCTACTTTACGAACCTGTTTTGGCTCAACAACATGGTACGCTTGAAAATCGAGCTGCCCAGTTACAATATCACCTTTTTCAAACGATTCACTCCTCGATTCCACCACTTGAGACACAATACCTCCATTCAAAGGAGCACCTACTTGGAAAGGCTCAATATAGGATGGCCCGTCAGACATTCTCCCTCTCATATAGGGATCTACAGACACATATAATGTCTTTAATAACAACTGATTTTCTTTAGGCTCTCCTACTGCTACCTCTTTAAATTGAAAAGTGTTATCATCTGGTAAACCATTCGGTCGTTCATGTAAAATAAGTTGCTGTTGTTTCATCTTCATCCTCCTTATAAAATGAAATATTCCAATAGATATTTACCCGTTCTTTAACTGATTTAATACAAGAACTGCCACGTCTTCACTTGACGCAGGATTTTGGCCAGTTATTATTCTCCCATCTTCTATAGCATACGCATCATAGGCTTTTTCTGCCTTGTGATAGTTAGCCCCGCGTTTGACAATTTCATCTTCGGTAAGAAATGGGACATATTCATCTACTCCAGCTAGTTTTTCTTCTTCATTGGAAAAACCTGTTACCTTTTTATCTTTAATGAGAAATTCATTTTTTTCATTCTTTATATTAAGCAACCCCGCTACACCATGACAGACGGAAGAAATAATTCCTCCATTTCTATAAATTTGTTGACTTATTTTTTGCAACTCGTGGTTCTCAGGGAAATCCCATACCACCCCATGGCCACCAGTAAAATAAATAGCCGCATAGTCATCAGGTCTTACTTCCTCGGGCTTCATGGTAGAACCTAACTCGTTCATAAACGTTTTGTTTTGGTACCAATCCCAATCTACTGGTTCTGCCATTTCTAAACTATGAGGATCAATTGGAGTATATCCTCCCTTAGGACTGACGTAATCTACTTTATATCCCGCTTCTGTTACCTTTTTAACAAAATGAACCGCTTCACCTAGCCATAGGCCAGTTGCCCGGTTTAGATCTGGATACTTCTCAAAACTGGTTACGACAACAAGTATCTTGTTACTCATTTCTATCCCCCTTAACGTTTAATAGTTGATCATCTTCATCATATCCGTTAAAGTACACTTTAACGCAACTATAATGCCTTAAGGAGAAATAATAATGACCTATTATTCTATTAATGAAATATCAGAAATGACTAACCTGTCCCCGTCTACACTACGCTATTATGAAAAAGAAGGTTTAATTCCTGTCATTGAAAGAGATAAAAATGGCGTACGTGTATATAATGAGACGAATTTAGAATGTATTCAGTTTATTATGGTACTTCGATCTACCAATATGCCTATTATCGATATTAAGCAATACGTAAAATTATTTCATCAAGGGGAAGAAACCATCCATCATCGAAAAGAGCTGATTCAAAGCCATAAAGAAAAAGTAGAAATAGAAATTGCCGAACGAAAAAAATACTTGCAACGAATTGAATGTACGCTTGATTACTATGAAGCAATGGAACGTCGATCGCGACGAATGAAAAGTTCTTAATATTTCATCATCATACCGTCCTCTATAGATATAATCTCTTACTATCTAGCAGGAAAAAAGGATAATAATGACGAAATGACTAACAGAGATCATGAATATGGGAGGGTTTTTCTTGGAACAAACCATTTTTAAACATATGGAAACCGTACGCAGCATTACCGAACAGGCGATGAAGAAAATTCCAGAGGAAACGTCGGACTTTATTCCGAAAGGTTTTAACAATAATATTCGTTGGAACTTCGGACATATCGCATTTATACAAGAAAAGCTTGTCTTTGGTCTTTTAAAGGAAGAAATGAACATTCCTAAAGACTTTGGACGTTTTTTTGCTGCTGGAACGAAACCGGCAAACTGGGAGGAAGCACCACCTTCATTTGTAGAGATTGCTGAGGTCTTGACGGAACAAAAAACGAGGATAGAATCCTTTATTGAAGGGCGTTTGTATGAAAAGCTGCCAACGCCATTTACAAACAAGGCAGGAGTTACATTTTACACGGTTGGTGAAGCATTTTTATTTAGCTTTTACCATGAAGCATTACATATGGAAACAATTAAGCGAATACATCGATCTATTTCTTCTAATTAACCTTCTAGATTATGATATTGGTAAATATTCATCAATCGTCTTTATTTGGTACGTCCATGATACAAACTCATCATAAAAGCTTTCAACTGATTCTACAGCATCTCTTATCAGATTTGATTAGCATGAGCCCGGAAGTTCGCTGGGCTCATGCCTTTTTATTATTGTTTTTAGTAAAAATAATAATAACCACCTTCCCTTAACTTCCGCAATTAGAACCTTCACCTAAACCGGGACCACTTATTAGGAATAGCTCTTTTTATCATCGATACCCGAACCTACATTCCCTATTAAAATTCGATTACAATTTTTCAATTCTATTAAAGTCCGTTGGAAAAGTAGATTGATATACGAAAGCATATAAAAACATTCCAGTTTTTAAAACAATTAATGGAGGTATTAAGATGAAGTACATAACTTTAGTAACATTACTAACTTTAGGTTTATTTTTATTTTCTACCGAAGCACATGCTAGTGGAAAGTATACAGTTGAATCGGGAGATGCCCTATCAAAAATTTCAATGGATCACAATGTAAGTGTGGATGAACTACTTAATTCAAATCCTGCTATTACCGATCCAGATAAAATATTTATTGGTCAAACGCTAACCATTCCGGATGTGAAGGGCGAAACGTATACAGTAACAGCCTATACAGCTGGCTATGAATCAACGGGGAAAGAACCAGGTGACCCTGGTTATGGTATAACAGCTTCAGGTGCTGAAGTACAAGAAGGGCAAACGGTTGCTTGCCCGCCAGACTTATCCTTTGGGACCAAAATTTCCATACCATATTTTGACAAAACATTTACTTGCGAAGATAGGGGTGGAGCAATTACAGGAGATAGATTAGATGTTTATATGAATGATTTAGATGATGCATTAGAGTTTGGAGTGAAAGAATTACCAGTTCAAATAGTAAATTAATACTTCGTACAACTTTCCACGGATTAGGAAATTTGTTGGGCATGAGTTCACAATCAAATCGGACTCATGCCTTTCATTTTTTGTAACCTTTTGCTTCCTCTCCCCTCCTTTGCTTTTATCATTCTACTTCTATTGCTGAAATCTTCCGATAACTTCCAAATATGTGTTATGATACTAAAAAAGGAGGTACGTTTAATGACTCCAAAGGAATTACTATTAGTACAGCTGAAGGCTGTCCATGATACGGATGGCTGGTTTGTGTCCTTCCAAACTGCAGTGAAGGACCTGACAGAAGAAGATGCTTCCAAGATAAGCATGGATGAAACCAATAGTATTCGGGAGATTATCAATCATTTAATTTACTACAACGAGAAACATCTAAACCGCTTTAAACAAATGGAGGACAAGGATCATCCATTACAAACAATCAAGGAAACGTTTCATAATAATGAAAATCATTCCTGGGATGCAGCGCTTTTAAAAATCGACAGCCTATACTCCGAATGGGAAAGCGTAGTGAAAGAATCGATACACCTCCATGACTGGGAAGAAACCATTGCGCATATAACCATGCATAACGCATACCATATTGGACAAATTGTTCACATTAGAAAACAGTTTCACTTATGGAATGATGGAAGAGGAATAAACTAAGATACCCGCCAAAACCTACTCGGTGGGTATCTTGGTTGCTATCCCACATTTTGGAATTGATTGGCTGATTTGCTATTTCTTCGAACCACCGTAACAATCGAAATAATCCAACCGATAATCATTATTGCATAAATAATTGTAGTTATATTAGAAGCAACAGCTATCTCTGTTAATATCGTATTGGCATTTGTTAGAATAATAAAACCTCCTACTAATACGCCAAGGATAAAGGATGGGATTTTCCGAACAAGCCAAGCAGCAAGTGGTGCTGCAAATACGCCACCAATGACAAACGCTAACACCCAAATCCAATTAATCTGCTCCCATCCTAAAAACATTACAAAGCCTAACGTAGCAGAAATAGTAATACCAAATTCGCTTGTATCCACCGTACCAATTACCTTACGAGGCACTGCTCCTTTTCGGGAAAGGAGCACAGGGGTATTTATTGGCCCCCAGCCACCACCACCTACGGAATCAAAAAAACCCGCAATCATAGCAAGAGGATATAAAAAACGATGCTTCAATTGCCGATGCTTCCCATTCGATCCCGTATCTGTCTTTATTATTAAAAAACGGAAGAGGATATATATCCCTAAGAGAAGCAAGAAGCCAGAAATATAAGGCTTAATCAAATCTCCAGGTATACTACTTAAAAAAGCTGCCCCACAAAACGCACTTATCATTCCAGGAATCATCAAGCGAAATACAATTCCTTTATCGACATTGCCAAATTTATAATGGGAAATCCCCGATGCCGCTGTAGTAGCAATCTCCGCCATATGAATGGAAGCTGATGCGATTGCAGGGGCTACTCCATATGCTAGTAGTAAAGACGAGGATGTTAAACCGAATGCCATTCCTAACGATCCATCAATTAATTGGGCAAAAAAACCAACGAGTGAGAATATGATTAATTTTCTCAAGCTGCAACACACTCCTTTTAATTAAAGTATTCCGATCAATATAGTATGGTTTATAATTAAAAAAATTTTAAGCCCTTATCCTTCAAAGGACAAGGGCTTAGGTATGATCATTTACCCTCATCTTCCAGACAATTTGTCTGCTGGACTTAGCACCTTCATCTCTAACATGAGGTTGCTGCGGGATCAAAAGACCAGATTCCTCCCCCGACTCTTTATAAGGAAATAATTGTATATCATTTTAATTTAATAATCACTTTATAGGAGCTTCCCAGCTTTGTCAATAGCTTTTGCAGAATTTTTAAATAGGTTCGCATACATTGCTTACATCAGTGATAGCGATGAAGAAAGACTAGTTGACGTAAGGTATCGATATTAAAATCCCTCTTAAATCGCAACATGCATTATATAGAAACATCCCCTTCTATTCCCCTTCTTTCTTCAATAAAATGACCATTATATCGAAGAGATAATATAACACCTCTAAAAGCAACAAGTAGGCCGTAAAATAAAATTCCGATTACACTCGACCCGTCCCAACTCCCGGCTCACGATTTTCCCCCTTACAGGAAGCTAATCTGTCACTATAAAATTCCACATCATCAAATGAAAGACCAATGTATTTATCTATATCGTATACCTCTGAAGAAAGATTACTATAATAACTCAACATATTCATAGCCCCTTTATGCCGCTGGAAAATGAAGAAGTAGTGCCAATCAACAGAGAACGTATGGAAATTCACCTCTTCAGGATTCGTTGCAAAACCTTCCACCAAATATAGTACTTGCTGCAAAAAGTGCAGTAGGAAATTGCCAACGAAAAAGCCTATAACAGTGATACAAACGGTAAATAAACTCATCATTTTCCAGTTGCTTAAACGTTCTGTTAATGATCTTTTATCATTGGAATACATAAACAGCTCCCTCCTATGCATGCACCAAACGGAATGCTTTATGACATTTCATGTTGAATTTGTTTTGTCCGATGCAATTGTTTGGTATCTTGTAAATATCTTTTTGCAAATTGCGTTCTGTTGCCTTGTAAAAATTCATTGGCATCTTTAAAACCGTCGCTATAACGGAACATCGAGATATTTTCCTCTAAGCCCTCTTTTCTCATTGTGTCAACCAGTTTTTGTGCTGCCTTCCAACCTGCCTTATCATCATCCATTGCCATTAGAATATGTTTATCTGTAAACGCGCCTTTTTTCTCCTTAATATATGCTTGCACCTGCCGTGTTTTAGAAGCACCTGTTAATGCTACAAAACCACAATTTGGATCTATTTCACGAAAAGAAAGAGCATCCAGCAACGACTCACTAAATACAACCATCTTCGCCTTATCTGGAATCTCCATAAAAAAATCCCTCGTTTCTTTGGAAGGATTCATGATTAACTGTATTTCTTTGGGTTCCAGTGTTGGATCCAAACTAGACCGAAGCAACACTCGATTCAAAATATTGTTTTCATCATATAGAGGAAAAACTAAATTTCGTTTGCACACCCAACTATTTTTAGAGTAATCTTTTCCTAACAAGCTGCTTGTTTTGTTAAAAAAGTAACTTGTCACCTGTTCATTTTGTAAGTCTACAATATGTTTCCTAGCGTTTTCCTTTGATAAACCACGGTAGCCATTATCCAGGACTTCACTTTTTGTTCCTGTTTTTGCAAAAGAAAAAAGCCTCATCGACCAAGTTAGTGATTCTTTTTGGTCATCTGAAAGGCTTGGAAAGTTTTTTTGTATCTTTTCTCTTTCGGGATGTACATTCTCTTTCTCATGAAATTGCAATAACATCCGTTCACCACAATGATTCTCACGGTTGCATTGAATAAAGTTTGTATTGTTCTTGTATATGAACGCCTCATGTTCATTGCATTCAGGACAATTACAGATATAATATCGTCCTTTATCTTCTGCATTCAACTCAGATAGCGCATCCTCAATATTTTGATAAACCAATTTTTTGTACAAGTCTTGTTTATCCATCTTCACCACCTTCTAACAACTCCTGCATTTTCACGTCATATCTTTGGACAACCGGCTCAATGACTTTCTCTTCTATTTTTTTACCTGTATCTAGTATTGTGCCTTCAAACAATAAGTCATGGTAGCCATCATGAAATGCTTGGATTAATTGGTTATGAAGCTCGTACGCTGTTTGAAACCCATTTTCACTAACAAAAGTTTCCCCAAACAAACCATCCTCTAGTCTCTGGTACGCTTTATTGTAAACCATTATTATGTTAATCCGTTGGGCTTGTAATGATTGATAATTCGTTACTATATGTGTAATGAACCTTTTAAAATGTTTATCATTACTCATATATGCATCTGGCTTTATATTTTCATCCTTTCCATCAGTCACAGCATCAAAACTAGTTCGTATAGCATTCATCACATGTTCCATTTCTGCATAGATGCTTGTTTCAATAACAGGCGTGAACGCATTGTAAAGGGCTTCTAACTGTTCATCATTTAGTTTTAATGGAATGTCTCTTTTCGATGAATCACACATTACTTTACGAAAACGATTTTGAAACGCTGTAAAAGAGTTAATAGCGTTATCGGTTTTCAACGTTCTTAATGCCATTTAATCACCTCACATCTCCATCTCAACTTCTGTATCCTTTTTCTTATTTTTTCCTAGCTTGATTTTCTTTTCGTCCTCTAGATCTCGTTCTACTTCTCTCAGTCTTTCGCGTTGTGAAGCCGTTAAATTCATTTCACGTATATCATCCAATACTTCCTTTTTCAATGCATACACTTTCTCATAACCATATTTCGATTCAAATGCTTCCATTTGTTGATCCCTTTTATCTTTGTTCACTCCTGTTTCTTGCTTTTCATCCTGCTCCTTATCAAGAAATGCTAATACCTTATGTTTATAGGCTTTTTTGAAGGCTTGTTCTTCTTTTGAACCTTCCAGATTGTTTAGCACATTATTTTTATACGTTTCTTTAAATTGATTAGCTTCCTCTTGTTCTCTTTCGTATTGTTCATGCAAGAATTCTCCTTCTTTCTCAATTTCAGCTAACCTTTCCTTTGGCAATTTTGTTTTTAATACCGCATCTTGATAAAACGTACTTAATTGATTATATTTCCATTCATAGCCTTTATCCTCAGGGTGCATTGTTACCTTGTCTTTTGCAGCCAGTAACTCAGCATATTTGTTTGCAAGTTCTTTTGTATTCATTGCACTACCTCCAATTTAAATAAAGTAGGCTTCCCCCATTATAAAGAGAAGCCTATAAAATAATTTCCTTATAATGCTTGGAAATTTTGTACACAAACCGATTCATCCAACTCTTGATTTTCAGCAATCGCTTGTTCCATAGATCGTATATCATCAATATTTTGTATCGGTTCAGGTAAAGTAACATCAATGTTCCCCCACCCTTCGGAATAAACGTAACTGACAAAGTACTTATGTTCTTTCGCCATTGCTCCACCTCCCAGGTAAATGAATAGAGTAAATTATATTAAAACCCGACGACACGACCACCAAGCCAGCTGACAAGGCTTGCTGCCAAGTAAACAATACCAAAACCGATAGCAACATTAACCATCCATCCGGTATACATCTCTTTCTTTTGAGGATCTTTTGCAAAAGTCCAAAGCAGACCAATGACAACAAGCACCAGTCCAGCAAGAACTGGTGCAATTGGTTTAATGCCGTCCGTGATATTTGTGATTGTTTGAATTGCATCCTGCATAGATTCTCAACCCCTTTCCTTTAAATAGCTGTTTTTAAGATTGTTTTGCTACCTCTTTTATTTGTTTTTGATTATGAACATTAAAATTCAAGATAATTTCCTGATGCTGCTTATGAAGCCATTCGTAATAGGAGCCGCCATTCGCTTCAACAATTTCGATTGCCAATGCTTCAAATTCTTTAAAGCTGGCTGGTTTCGCTGGCTTCTTCTTTTTTGGCCTTGAAGCTTTATTTGGCGCATCAGGCTTATTTTTCTTATCCTCGTTTCCTTTTAATGTTTTCGCTTCTTGATTTCCCTGCTGTGTAAAATTAGACAATTCATTTCACCTCCTAAAATAGAGCAAAATAAAAACCCTTTTCTCGCAAAAGAAAAGAGTTCATCATCGGAAGTCCGAAACTTCCTGATACTAATACTTTAACACCGCTTTTATGAAATTTTGTTCGTTGTTCGTTCGGTAAATGTTCGTGAAAAGTTCGCTAATATTTTCTGATCAAGGTTACATTTATTATTCCGCAATCGTGCGTTTTAATTAAATAGTTGATATTATTTTGTTTCCCACTTTTTTTTATTGCCCTTACTCAATGGTATGTTCCACCCAATTAGTTGAATAAAGTACTTCTCTTCAATTATTATTTTTTCTAAATCTACTTCAAATTTTAAAGACACTTCATTTATTGAGTACAAGAAACTGTCAACAAATCCCCATCTGTATTTAAGTGCATTAAAAAGATTACTTCTCATTTCTTTTGGCTTTTCAGATTTAAAAAAAATTATTATATCTTTAGCTATACTAGTAATTGCGTTTGTTAGTTCAGTGTCGTTATCTGTAAATTCATCGTAATCAGAAAGACTAGGTTTCTCTTGATTATCACGAACAAATTCATGATAAAAATCTATAAGATCCAGTAAAAAATCAATAATTTCTATATTACTCGGTTTCATGATATGGTCTCTTGAATCTCTTACAAGATATTCATCTTCAAAGTTATTACTTCTTTTTCTATTACATGTTGAGCAGAGAAGTCTTATATTATTTTCATCTGAACTGCCACCTTTAGAAAAAGGAATAATGTGATCAAATTCTATTTCTTCATCTTGAACAGCTTGTCCACATTGCCGGCATATTTGATTATCACGTTTCAATACTCTAAATTGAACGGGGCGCGGAATGTTTCTGCTAATATCTCTAAGTTCTTTGGTCTCTGTAAAAGGTTCAGCTACGTAGAAAACCGGACAATCATGACCGAAGATTCTACATTTATGATCATCTTCTTTTTCCTTGACTGGAAACTCCTCAACAAGTGGTCCATACGGACAATATTTAAGTTCCCAACACGGTTTGCAAACAGCTTTAACCCTTTTTTTCCAATCAACTTTGTTTCCCCACTCTTGTATAGAACTCATTTCGCGCTCCCCTATCTTTAAAGACGTAAAACTACTAAGTAATTTAATCGAAAGAAAAGCAGTACTTATGCTACCCAACATGTTTTAAACAATCTTGACCCGATTGAAACGCAACATCTATTTAACAACTGCACTCGATTATTAATAAATAAAACTCATAAAAACCTTAGGTATTTTCTCTTAAATTTCCCAGTGCCCTTTTAATTCTATGGGATTTGACCGAGTTTAAGTTCAATCTCTCCAGTTTACTAAACGATTTACCAACTTCTAAAATATAAGAGGCAAATCCCTCATCGATGTTCTCTGAAAAATGATGTTTCTCTAATGTAGTTATTAATAAATCCTGTGATGACCATTGATCACATACAGCAGCAATGTACCATGCTTCCTTTAAACACATTAATTTTACGTCTTGACTAGTACTCTCATGTGCAAACCTTACTAAAAACCTTGTAAAATTATCTAATTGATTGAATGGCCAACCAATACTACTATGACAATGGTGTAGTGCCTCAACAAATTTATTAATAAATAGTTGATCGTCACTACCAATAGTATCTAAAAATTTCCTAACTTGTGTTGCGTCATTTAAAACTTTCATTGCAGGCGCCATAAAGTCATCGTAATAATGCTCTACAGTGGCTGCTCTTAAAGATATTCTATGGAATTCATTCCAATTTAAATTTTGAATATTTGTTTCAATGTACTCAAGTAAAGTCAAAGGTTCCGAGTTTTCCAATTGAACATAAATACCCCTCATTTTATTGAAATCCTCTTCAAAATCTAAAATGCTACTGTATTCTTTATTAATTGCCTTTTCTATAACTTTCTCAAACTTGCAGTTCTTTAACACTATTGGGTTTTTACCAGTTAATACAAAATACAAGATCTTTCCTAGTGAAAACACATCACTTAAATTATTACCATTCTTTAATGAATCAAGTTGATCAGGGTCAACATACATCCATTGACCATGTCCCGCAATAGATGAATTTGCCATTCTGGACAAACTTTCCGGATCTTTCCCCAATCCAAAATCACATACTTTTATTATTTCTTTCTTATTTTCATCAAAAAAAACCAAAGTATTTGTTGGAGTTAAATCCCTATGCCAAATATTTCTCCCATGTGCATATTTAATCGCATCTAGGATTTGATCGAATATATAAATTCTCTGTTGAAAGGTTAAGTCACTATTATTGTTGGTAATGTATTCATTAAGATTATAATTAGCAAACGGCATAATATAATAAAATGATTTAGTTTCATGGTTTATTTCTTCTCCGAAAATTTCTATTATATTTTTACTTTGACTCAGCCTCTTCGTATATTCTATTTCTTTAATAAATCTTTCTACATAATCTGGATTTCCTACATAATCTCTCTTTAACTTTTTTACAGCATATTTTATTTTAGTGTTAGGATCCTTGTAACGCTGTATGACTGCAAAACTACCAGAACCATGTACATTTTCATAATTCAATTCATTTATTTTCATTTTCTCACTCCAAAATTGTGCTTGTGAAACTTATTCAACTTTAGGTAAATTGTAACAAATGATCAACCTGGCCTGATTGTTGCAAACTGATATGTTACTTCAACATAAAAAATCCCTTTAGACAATTATATCCAAAGGGGTATTATGATACAACTTTATTCAGCAGACTTTCAAGCAACATTTGCACAAAACGCAAAAAAGAGAATAATAACCGGAATTCCTAACACCCATATCCAAAACTCAACAGAACCAACCAATCCTAAATAAAAATCAGTATGCATAAACCACTGGAAAATAGCCAGAAATACAATTCCACATAAAGTGGAGAAAGCGATAAACAGTATTAGCAAAAATATAACTAATACTGTTTTCTTCACCGCCTTTGCCAAAGCCATCATTACGAACAACCTCTTTCGCTAAATAAACCATATAAATTTCTGCCCAGCATTTCTAAAGCCTCTTTTTTCAGTTCATAGTATCTTGTCTTTCCGATAAACAGCTGAGGATAAATCACTTCATCACAGTATCTCGAACCATCGTTACGCTTCTTCATGTACTTTAATTCTATTAATTTCTGTTCAGCTGGAGTAAGTGATTCCACTGCATAAAACAGTGTGTCTAACCATTCACTCGCTTGAATGGATTTCAATGCAAATTGTTCTATTTTACTGTGATTAAGATTTGAACTACCTGGTGTATCAGATATAACGGAAGTAATGCTCGGTACATGTGTTCTTTGCGACATCGCCTTTATTTTGAAATAACGATCAAGCCAGTTTTCTTCCGCATATTCGATGTAAAATTGTTGTTCGTCTTTTAAAAATGATTCAATCTCTTCTTTCGTAAAAACCCCTTCAATATCAGCAGCAAAATTCATTTATCATCATCCTTTCGCTATTATCGTAAAAATCCCACTCTATCTACTAAAATCTTTTCATAACCTTTCAAGTGAAATGGCATTCAGTAAAGCATTAATTTGTTCATATAAAGATTGGGCCGATGAATAACATTCGTGCTGTTCAGTTGATACAATTTCATAAATCCCAAATCTAGTTTTTGTTATTTGCATTTTTGTTTCAGGAATCTGGATAGACTGATTGACCTTTAATTGCGTTATATTGTTATAAAGGGGATCATTTTCTTTCCCTAGGTATTCATAAACATGCATTTGTGCATTCACATCAATCATGTTGTTCCAGCCTCCATCCTTCAAATTCCCCTTTCTAAGCTATCTCTCTCGTTCACGTGCTTTCTATTTTTTACTGATGGATTTCGAATTGCATGCAACAGCTCTCCAATGTACTTTTCTTCCTCGCTATTTACTCCATAGAGTTTTTGCATAACTAACCGATATGATGAAAGTGCTTCACCAATAAAATGTGCCTCTGAATAACTTGCATGTATATTAATTTCCTTTTTATTAGTACGATTTATAGCTTGCAAAACGATACCTCCCCAAATTCATTTAACCGCATATATCGCATTTAACTATCCTTCAATGAATGCTATAATATCTATGAGTAAGTCGGGAACGTTGCAGAGATACTAGGCATATCTTTTATTGTGACGTTCCTGTTCTATTAATCTTTTTTTAGTCTCTTCTGCCGTTGGTACATATTTGTAGCTAACAGCACTTTTATGCCTGTTCCACTCCATCCATTTATGTTCTGTTTCTTCTTGACTGTCCTTAGGGTCAAATACCATTACACTTTTCATTCCTTGCCACATTTAAAACCTCTCCTTTCGTCTGTAACTTTCTCCTTCAAGTCGGATTGCTTTTGCTAAATCCATCATCCGATCAATAATACGATTGCCATGATTCCCATATTTTTCAGTAAGCATTTTCTCAGAATAATTCGTTGAGCAAATGACTGATTTATTGAGTCGCATATCGAATACTTTATACAGCACATCAGATGCCCAGCTTTCATGTCCATATTCGTTCGCTTTCACATATTCAGAGCCAATATCATCAAGCACCAACAAATCTAATTCATCTATCATTTGGAAAATCTGCATTTCACTTATGCTTGAATCCGGTTTATATGTGTTTTTAATAAAATCAAATAGATCAGTGACCTTGATATAGAGCGTTTTATATCCTTGTTTTCGCAATTCCTTTGAGATTGCAAAAGATAAATGGCTTTTTCCAAGACCGCAATCTCCACTAAACAGAAGTGAATGAACACCATCAAAGGTTTTGACATATTGCATGGCTGCTTTTTTTGCTTCGTATTGCGATGTTTCTTTCGGTATATAGGAATCAATCGTTGCTTGCTTCAAATCATGTGTAACTCGTTCAAATGTGGCAATAAATCGCTTTTCTTTTAGTCTTTCTCTTTCTTCTTTTGTTGGTACGTTTAGTTCTTCTAATAACTGTTGATCCATACAATGTTTACATGCTCCCACAATGCCTTTAGGAGTTTCGTATAATTTGTATAGATTTCCGCATTGCTCACATTCCTTTTCACGACATTCTTTAAAAGGTAAAGATTGTTTAAGCAGCGTTCCTATAGCTTCCATCGATAACACCTCCTAGAATCTATCTCTATTCGGATCGTAATCTATTTGACTTACAGTTTGTTTATTTCGATTTTTGCAATTTTTATCAATTTCCTCAACAGTTAGTAAGGACTCGTTTTCCCAGTTCCTTAAGATGCCTTCCGTATATTTAAGTCGTCTAGCATCATTTTCACAAGCAATATTTAATGCCTTTAAAATGACTTCGCTAGGATCTTTAAATGAAGAATCATCTAACCACAACAACAACTGTTTTTTTGCATGAATGTTATTCACACCAAATCCATTTTTATCCCAAAACTGAATAATCTTCGCAACGTCTTTATCTTGTTCTTGTTCTATTTCTATACCTTGTTCTTTATCTCTTTCTAGTTCTTCTTCTGTACCGTCACGTGACGTCTCGCTAACGTCATCCGTTTTATTTTCAAGTAGCTGCTGTTTCTTTCTTTCGCGATACCTTTTGTTACGCTCTGCATTCAACTTCCTTACACGGTCCATTCCTTCAACATTTTGATGCTTTTCCCAGTTCGAAATTCGAATAAAGGAATCATCATCAATAAAGATCATCCCGAACTCCCTTAGTGTTTTTAAAGCGAGCCTTACTGTATTGAGTGACCTATCAAATATGGTTGCAAGCATTTCCTCTGTATATGGGACATTTTCGTTCAAATAAATATATCCGTTGGCATTTGTTCTCCCGGCCTGTGAAAGTAATTTAATCCAAATGATTAGAATGGTATCAGCCTCTGGAAGCTTCTCTATAAGTTTTATTTTTTCATCATCAAACATGGCAGTACTTAACTTAATCCATTTAATGTTGCTCATTTTTTACCTCCAGAATTAAACAGGTTTAAATAATTTCAGGCAATTTAGATGCTTACTTCCCCTCCTACATACTCTTTGAGTAACTTTGGTGAAATATGGTATGTCCATTTACTAGACATTTGAATTGCAATACCAATTGGTAAAATATCCCGTTGTAATCCAATTCGCACAAATTGTTCAGATTTCCCCAAGATCTTTGCTGCCTCAGAAACTTTGATATTCATGCTTTCTTTCTCATCAATACTTGTTTCCAAATCAATCCCTCCAAACGAATTGTTTTATCTTTTATTCAGTTGACAATACTTTTGTCATAGTAAAATACTTCATCGAAACTTAAATCGTTAAAGCTCCGCAGAACACCTGCAATAAACTTACCTCCCGGATTTCTCTTGCCATTCATAATCCGGTTAACAGTAGTTTGCGTAACTCCTACCTTATCCGCAAATTGACTTTGAGAAATATCCTTGTCTTTCAAATATGCCTTCAAAAAGTCTAAATTAATTAAAATGACATTTACATCTTTCAAATGAACCCTCCTTTTACCTTTTGGTAATTACCTTATGGTAACACCTTAACATCAGCAATTACCATTTGGCAATACTTTTTTATATTTTTCTTAAATAAATTTCCTTTTGGTAATTATTTTTAGTAATATAAGTGTAGAAGGGTATCAGTGTTTAGGAGAGAAAACTATGACCAATCAATTTGGAGAGTATCTAAAAGCAAAAAGGGATGAAAAAGGTTACACCATCAATCAACTTTCTTTGTATTCAGGTATTAGCGCTGCGCAATTGTCCAGAATCGAAAATGGAAAAAGAGGCATTCCCAAAGCCGAGAATATCCAAAAACTTGCGGATGCACTATCCATTCCTTATGATGAAATAATGAGGGTGGCTGGTTATTACAAACCAAACAACACCAAGCAAGAGGAAGATCTTCCTGAGCTGTCAGATAAGGAAGGGCGTGATATAGCTAAGGATCTAGAAAAGATGATAAATAACTTATCTAATGATGATGCATACTCACAATTCGATGGAAGGGCGATAGATGAAATGGATAAGGAAGATAGAGAACTACTAATTGCTTCATTGGAAAATTCACTTCGCATGGCTAAACGAATGGCAAAACAAAAGTTTACCCCCAACAAATATAAAAAATAAGGTATTCTATGGCGCATTTAATGCCTAGGAATACAGCAATAAAACTTATTGATAAATATGGAACAAATTGCCCTTTTGAAATAGCAGAGCGTAAAGGTATCATCATTATTTTTGAATCTCTGGGGGGATCTTTGGGATACTACACGTGCTACAAAAGGATTCAATCTATCCATATTAATGATAATATAGATGAGACATTGCAAAGATTTGTCTGTGCTCATGAATTAGGCCATTCGTTATTGCATAAAAGTGAAAATGCACCTTTTTTAAAGAAGAACACCTTCTTTACTACAAACAAAAATGAGGTAGAGGCTAATACATTTGCAGTTGAATTGCTTATTCCAGATAAATGTATTTATGAATTTAAAGATACAAGCGTTACCATAAATGAAGTAGCTCAAACGTATGGCGTTCCAGAAGAAATGTGCAATCTGAAAAAAATTGATCATATAAAGTAGGTATGCAAATATTGCATTCTTTTTTTTAACACATATATAGAACATATATTCCCATATGTCTATCCTGCTGATATGAAAGGTGGTAAGGAAATTGAAAAATCCAAATGGATACGGCTCCGTATGCAAATTATCCGGTAAACGAAGAAAACCATTCGCGGTCATAGTCACTACTGGATGGAATGACGAAGGAAAACAAAGACGGGAGTATCTAGGATATTATAAAAGTAGAAAAGAGGCAATGGTAGCATTAGCTGATTACAATAATAACCCATATGATTTATCAGCTGGCAAGCTCACATTTAAAGAAGTATATGAACGGTTAATAAAAGAACGTTTCCTTAAAATTTCAAAGTCAAATCAACTTGGCTATGAAATGGCTTTTAGAAGATCCGAACCTTTACACGATATGAAATTTAATGAAGTAAGAAAGGCTCATCTACAATCTGTAATTGATAACTGTGATAAATCATGGGGTACAAAGAAAAAAATAAAAGTATTATTTAATCAAATGTATAAACATGCTTTAGAAAACGATTTAACACATAAAGATTATGCTAGATTTGTCGAGCTCCCAAAAAACGATACAAAGAATTCCAGAAAACCATTTACTTTGGATGAGATTAATATTCTTTGGGAAAACATCGACCGCTTCGATGACATTGATTCTGTTTTAATTATGATTTACACTGGTTTGCGCCCTGGGGAACTTGTGGAAGTGAAAAATAAAAGTATTCAATTAGATGAAAGGTATTTTCGGGGTGGCTTCAAAACGGAAGCTGGGACGAATAGGGTCATACCAATTCATAAAAAAATCCATAAATTAATTGAAAATCGTATGGATCCTAATAATGAATATCTGATTACAAACTTTGAGGGTAGTAAGTTGAGTTATTATGTTTATTATCACGAGAAGTTTAAAAAGATTATGCAGCAACTAGAATTAAATCATAGACCACACGATTGCAGACATACCTTCGCAACCCTTATGGATAATGCTGATGCAAATAAACTATCAATCAAACGGATCATGGGTCACGCAGCTAAAGATATCACTGATAAAGTTTATACGCATAAAGATATCAAGCAGCTTCTTATGGCAATTGACAGGCTATAAGAAAGCTGCTTTTTGTAGCTTTAAAACAAAGTTTGAACAGAAAGGCATGACAAGCCCGGATAATACCCTAATCAAGACGAATCCATTTTGAAAAAAGGATTGATCAAAATGGATTCTCTCTTTGTGAAATGATATACAATTTTTATAAAAAGGTTTGACCATTTTCCTCCTTTTGTTGTTAAACAATCGCGCCCGTTAACGGAACAAGCATATATCTAAAATAAAACACTTGTTGCCTATCAGATTATTATTTCAATACAGCCTTGAATGCGTAATTTTCCGGATTCAAATGAATCAAGTTCAGGTTTGAAACAGTTATTTTACAATGAATTCTCCATGTCATTGGAAGGAATTCGGTGATCAAGCGGCGGATCAGAACCCGTTTTAACGGCTTCCCACTCAATGATGAACAACAATCCAGCCGGATATGGCCCAGATCACTTTCAACATAGTGAATGTTTTCAAGTTGCACTTTCGCCGCATTTTCCTTCAACATCCTTAGCATTTTCGGTTCAATATCCACCGCAAAAACTTCCTGTACCTGTTTAGCCATGGGAATCGTGAAAAACCCAGTGTCTGCTACCAAGGTCGCCAACCGTGTCATTTTTATCTAATTCCAAATACCGGATTATTTTCCTCCGGTGGTTTTTTCTGCGATCGACACTCATAAGCTTATCTGCTCTTTCTTTCTAGGTTAAAGCGTTTATCAGTCATTGTTATCTCCTTCCCCTCAACACATCTGCAGGAGAATTACCGACTTTTCACAAGCAGGTTTACTGCTTCCTTAATAAGATCTTCCGAACTTTCACCGGAGTCCTTCGCCTCACGAATGCACGCTTCCAGATTTCTGCTAACAACCAATGCTGCTGTACGGTCAAGCGCATTTCTGGCAGCAGTCATCTGGTTCACTACATCACGACATTCTTTCCCTTCATCCATTGCTTTCAATAATCCCCTGACTTGACCTTCAATACGTTTCATTCGATTTTTCATCTGATCATCATAATCCATTGGACGGCACCCCTTTTCTCTATTGAATCTGGTATTTGTATTGTACATAAACCAGTTTTATACATTCATTTCCTTTACACTATTATACATGATGGGGTATTAAAATTCACAAAAAAAGATGAAATTTTTTCGTAATTAGATATTATTTTGTCTTATCTATACAAACAATCAGTCGTTCCTCTATATCAGCTGCAAACTTTTGTAATGAAGCATCATGAACCATTTCAATTAATGCTGTTGGCTTTGGCATGCCGATTTTAACCTTGTTTGTTTCAATATCCTGGTACACAACCATTTTACATGGGAGAAAATAACCTATAAGCTGATTTTGAGATAATACATTATTCGCCTCTTTTGGATTACAAACTTCCAAAACCTGATAGGCTTGTTCAAAATCAAACCCTTTATTGTTTAACGTTTCTTTAACATCAAATTGCCAAAGCACACCGAATTTTTCTTCCTTTAGGTTTTCCTCCAGTGCATGAATCGCTTTCTCCATTGATTTTTCCGTTTCAACTGTATAATGAAACATAACCTTAAACAACTCCCTTTTTATAAAAAGTTACCTGCCATAAACAGATAAAATTATATTTGGTAATTTTTATCCAACGTTTAATATTAACCCATACGACGGAATGTTAAACTTCTTCATTATCAATCATCATACCCAGGCATTCATTCCGCCTTTAACATTAGATATTTTTTCAAAACCTTGTTTCTTAAGCATTTTGGCTGCCTTTGCGCTTCGCATACCGCTTTGACAAATAACGACTACTTCTTTATTTTTATCCAATTCTCCGGTACGTTTTGATAAATGGGCTAATGGCACATTTGCAAATTTCTTCTGATGATTGGCTTTATACTCACCCGGTGTTCTTACATCAACGAACTGTACATCTTTTTCCGCAAACTTATCTTTTGCTTCTTTTGCGGTTATATTCGAAACTCCTTTTGTCGGAAGAAAAAAGTTCACCACAAATGCAATTATAATAATGAAAAAAATCCATTGTAAAATTTCCATCCAACTCCCTCCTAATCCATTAGGTAACTGGTTATCCTAGAAAAAATCCGACCATATTTTAACAGCTGTTGCCAGAATCAGAACGGCAAGAATGCCTTGTAATACTCTCGTATTTACTCGCTTACCGGCATTTGCACCAAGCGGAGATGCAATCAGACTAGCAATAATCATGATCACAGCCGGAATA
Organism: Virgibacillus salexigens; assembly: GCF_014905415.1. Classification (GTDB taxonomy): domain Bacteria; phylum Bacillota; class Bacilli; order Bacillales; family Amphibacillaceae; genus Virgibacillus; species Virgibacillus salexigens. Next base: position 61,389 of record NZ_BNEO01000007.1, on the reverse strand, counting down.
AGTAACACCTGGCCCGTCATTATTTTACCTGCCGTTGAACCAACGGCTGAAAGAAATGTAATGGCAAGTGAAGATGCAATCGTCACACGTGTCGGTATCTTCAGCACAAGCAGCATAATTGGAACCAATAAAAATGCGCCTGCCGCACCTACAATTCCGGCCCCAATACCGGTTACAAATGCAAAAAATGCAGCCAGCCACTTGTTGAATGTAACCTGGTCAAGCGGGGTATCGTCGATCCCTTTTTTAGGAACAAACATCATAACGGCTGCGATGGTAGCCATTACACCATACACAAAATTGATGCCGCCATCCGTCATGAACTGGGAACCATAACCACCAATAAAACTTCCAAGCAGGATACTTATCCCCATATAAATAATCAGTGTTTTATTTAGGTATCCACCTTTCCGGTATGCCCATACCCCGCCAATTGTAGCAAACAAAACCTGAACGGCACTAATGCCGGAAACTTCATGCGCTGTAAACGCTGATAGTCCTAATAAAGGCGGAATGTATAGCAGCATCGGATATTTAACAATGGAACCACCGATACCAACCATCCCGGATAGGAATGAACCACCAAATCCAATTAAAAACAGGACTAATATGAACATTAAACTGTATTCCATAGCCATACTCCTTTCATAAAAAGAAAAGACCCCTGAATAAGGGGCCCCTCGTTAGGATTTCTTAATCCAGAACTTCAGTACGTCATTTTCTTCAGTTTGATCCACCAGCTCGTGACCACCTGAATTAGTCCAAGCTGTTAAATCACTTTTTGCACCTTTGTCTGTCGCATGAACTTCCAGAATTTCACCCGATTCAATTTCTTCGATTGCCTTTTTCGTTTTTACTACCGGCATAGGACATGCCATTCCTTTTGCATCTAATACTTTTACTGCTTCCATCATAAGTTCCTCCTTGTAATTTTTTAATCACCGTGCTGTTTCTGGACCCATCCATTCAGTTAAATGTATTAACCGTGTACTGCACAGCGATTCGGGCCAATCTCCATTTCGCGCTGTTTTTCAGCTTCCGGGTTCATTTTACCCATATTGGTCTGACGAATATTATCGTGCTCGTTTGGCTGCGGCGGCAGGTTCTCCGTTACCATTTTCCGGAAATCCTGTGCATCTTCCACCTGCAGACCTGAATTACGCTGATACAAATCACCAAGCCGTGCCTTGACACTTCCGTCATTTCCAAGTTCATCCACAAATGAATAGTGAGCGGGCAATACAATCAGATCGTCAGACAGTTCTTTATAACGGCTGTATAACGTTTCCCGCAAATCTCCGACCCAATCTTCAGCCTTTCCAGCCAAATCAGGGCGGCCAATCGATTTCACAAATAGAATATCTCCGGTCAGCAGGTATTTGTTATCAATCATCAACGATGTGCTTCCAATTGTGTGTCCCGGTGAATAGATTGGCTGTACCTGAATAGTTGTGTTGCCGACAGTAATATCTGTTCCTTCTTCCAATGATGCATAATCAAATGTTACTTCTTCCGCATCTTTATCCGGTAAATGATACGTGCCTCCGGTATTTTCAGCGAGTTGACGTCCACCCGAAATATGGTCAGCGTGAAGATGCGTATCAATCGTATGCTCAATCGATACACCTTTTTCTTCAGCAAAACGTTCATAAATACCTGTCATACGATTAGCATCAACAACCGCTGCTTTTTTGTCGGAAACGACCATATATGACAAGCAGCCTTTTCCAAGACGTACAAACTGGTATAGACTTCCACCGTCATTCAAGTCTGCTATTTTGACAGGCTCCAAATGTTCACTCCAGGCTTTCATGCCACCTTCCAAGTCATAAGCATGTGTAAAACCTTCTTCTTCTAAAAGGTCTCTCACCATTTTTGATGAGCCCCCCTTGGCACAAACCACAATTATTTCCTGATCTTTATTAACGTTATCCGCTATAGCGTCAACGCCATCGAGCAGATTGAAATAAGGTTCATTGATTATTTCAACGCTGTCCCCTTCGATCTTCCAATCATCAAACTCATCCGTATTCCGAACATCCAGGATGAGAGTCTCCTCACGGTTGACAACCCGTTTTGCGAGTTCATCAGTCGTAATACTTTTTGTCATACAATTAGCCTCCTACTGTTTAAAATGTCAGTGAAATATCAGCATCTTTGGCAAATTCAATGAATGAAGCTGCCCCGCCGACTTCAATTCCTTCCACAAAATCGTCTTTTTCCAGATTCATAACATCCATTGTCATTTGACATCCAATCATTTTGACACCCATTTCCTGAGCCATTTCCAACAACTCACTGATGGATGGAACGTTCGTTTTTTCAAAGCCTTCTTTGAAGTGCTCTTTCCCTTCCGGCATCGCCAGGTTTTTGTGAGCCTCCTTATGAATCAGGTTGAGTCCTTCAAATGTGAAGAATATCCCTACCTCTTTATCCGATGCGGCGGCTGCTGTTGCAATGTTAAATACTTTATAGGCATCGAACATACCACCATTTGCTGCTATTATTGCTACGCGTGTGTTATTGTTTTCCATTGTTTATTCCTCCTTCAATTATTTTGTGGATTTCTCCGTTGGGCCATCCCATTCAGCCATGCCCGGCACCACATTTTTTACGATTTTGAAACCTTTTTGTGACAGCTTTTGGGCTGCAAGGTCGCTTCGGCTCCCCGTACGGCAAATAACATGAATCTCTTTGTCAGTATTTATTTCATCCATTCGGTTTTCCAATTCCCCAAGCGGAACATTGATTGCGCCCGGAATATGATTAAATGCATATTCTGCTTGTTCACGAACATCAAGAATCGTTACATCTTCAAGTCCATCGACTTTATTCCGCAACACCTGTAAATCAATCACATCATCATAGTTTGCTTCATTTTTCACTTCATCATCACTTGCTTTGCGCAAATAATGCTTCAGCACGTCATCTTCTTCAACAGTGCCCAAGTACTGGTGACCTGTACTTTCCGCCCAGGCCTTAATATCGGCTGTGGATCCTTTATCGGTTGCCTGTACTTCCATAACCTGCCCAGGAGCCAAATCAGAAATAGCCTTTTTTGTTTTGACAATTGGCATTGGACAAGCAAGTCCCTTTGCATCCACTGTTTCATTTGCTGTAATTCCCATGAATCAATGCCTCCTTTAATTTATTTCTCCACTTTCTCTGTCCAGGCGAGCATACCGCCATCAACATTTGTTACATCAAATCCCTGGTTCATAAGAATTTCACATGCTTTACTACTACGGCCGCCCGAACGGCAAACCATATAATAGTGTTTGTTTTTATCTATTTCATTGATTCGATCCGAAATCTCACCAAGCGGAATGTGTTTCGCACCCGTTATTTTCCCTTGTGCCACCTCATCATCCTCGCGTACATCAATAACATTTACATCACTTTTGTTTTTGATTCTTTCTTCCAGTTTGTTCGTCTTTACTGATTTCAATTGAATTTACCTCCTTGATAGTGTTATTTAACTGATCCTTAAATCAACCCCCAATATGGGTAGGGGTATTAAATTATTCTAAATAAATAGACTGATATTGCCTTCTTCTGCTTCTCCAACATAAGCAGCCACACCGCCGTATTCAATTTCATCCAGAAGTTCTTTTTTTTGAAGGCCGAGCAAATCCATTGTCATGGTACACGCAATCAGTTTAACATCCTGTTCCTGAGCCATATCCACCAATTGGGGAAGAGGCATAGCATTGTGCTTTTTCATAACACGTTTAATCATTTTTGGTCCCATTCCCAAATAATTCATTTTGGATATGCCCATTTTATCTGTACCACGCGGCATGAGTTTTCCAAACATTTTTTCGAGAAAATTCTTTTTTACCGGAACCTGACTATCTTTCCGGAGCGCATTTAATCCCCAGAATGTGTGAAATATAGTCACCTCATGGTCATAGGCTGCCGCGCCGTTTGCGATAATATATGCAGCCATTGCTTTATCATAATCACCACTGAACAAAACAATTGTTGTTTTCTTTTTGTCCTGCATTGATTAATTTTCAACTCCTTTTATTTACGAATACCCGTATGGGTATTATATACCGTTTAATAATAGGGTTCGCATTTTTGCTGAACCCCTTTAAAAACATTACATGTTACACTATATACCCTGCCAGGTATTTTGTCAAGCGCATATCCCATTTTTTTGTGATAACCAATGCTACTTGATTTTTTGCACCTTCTTTCCTTTCTTCCGTTGATGTCAGATTAACCGCTAATATTTCCACATCCTTATTTTTATAGAGCTTTTGAAAATCAGGTATTTCTGCTCTGCAAGAGGGACACCATGTAACCCAAAAATTGACGATAACACGTTCACCCCGGTAATTTCACAAGCGCACTATTTTTCCTTCGAGCATCTTTAATTTAAAGTCCGGAGCAATTTGTCCTACTGAAACCCCCACCTTATCTATCTCTTTGACATCATCCTTTTCACCGGCAGGCGGTGGTGAGGTGATTTCGCCTCCACTTGAACCGGTTTTTTCTTATGATTCATAGTAAAGTATGAATATGAAAACTTGATGAAAATAATAAAACGGTGCTCTAACCTATTTGAAAAAGTTAAGTTTTAGACAAAAGATCAGGCAACGACCAGATCCACCCCCGGTCGAAACCTGACTTTTAATGACATGCAATCAATTTTTTTGATCAGCATTCTCAAGTTTGCACGTCTAATAAAACTGATTTAATTTTCCTCAGCAGCCATTGCCTCTGCCTTTGTACGATGAACAGTGCCAAACGGATGTTCAGGCGGGGCATAGATTGTGTAAAGTTTAAGCGGTGTACGACCCGTATTAATCAGATTGTGCCATACGCCTGCAGGTACCATAATTGCATAATCATCAAAAACTCTATCCTGAAAATATAAACTTTCTTTCCTATCTCCCATTTGAACGACTCCTTGGCCTGCTTCAACACGTAAAAATTGATCCACATCAGGATGTACTTCTAAACCTATATCTTCCCCGACTCCAATACTCATCAATGTAACCTGTAAGTTATCCCCGGTCCATATGGCTGTACGAAAAGTACTGTTTTGCTTGGCAGCCTGATCTATATTCAGAACAAATGGCTCTTTTCCATGATCCTGCAGCATGGGCCCCGTATAGCTGCGGGGGTCTGCGTATGGCCAATGTTGGTTTGCATAAAATTCATTTGCTGCCCCCCAGCTATATGGTACCCTGCCACAATTACAAATTGAAGGGTAGGAATAAGGATATTCATACTGAGACATATTCTTCAATCCTTTCTTGTGATTATATATTACAAAATCATAATATGTCCCAAGTTTGTTTTCAGTTACTTTTGTATCTCTCTCGAAAAAACAATAATGTCTCAGTCTCTCGTGTGTTCCTGCAACCATTCAATTACCACGGGGGATAAAAGTTTCCAAAGCATGCACCTGCACGTTTAACAGCTCTGCCTTTTGCTGTATGGACTGCTTATGATAAGGCACTTCCGGCGGGAATGTCAGACTGCCGAGAAGAATACCCCCTATTTGCCTTGCAAGAAGGTTTGTATCAGGTTTATTTTCAAATCCGGCAAAGTGTATATCCAATCCTTTTTTTAATCCATTAAAAATAATAACGGGAAAATTAATTTCGTCAGCTAAATGTCCCATAAAACTTTCAGCAAGCAGTGTCTTTGCAAGCATATGGTTTTTTGACAAAGCTGTAAATCGATCATCCAGAATGCGTTTAAAAAATTCCTTTGTTCCCGGTTCTTCCGCGAACTTCATGACTTTGGCATGAAATTCATTCTCCAGTGCTTTTTTCACCACAGTCTCAAAGAGCTTCTGCTTCGTAGAAAATTTGCGGTAAAGTGTTACTTCGGCCACCTCGGCTTCCTTAGCGATTTCCTGAGTGGTGGACTGTAGGAACCCTTTTGAAATGAATACCTTGATTGCTGCATTCAAAATTTGATCCGTTTTATCTCGCATACCTATTTCACCCCGTTACAAATTCTGTTCCCTTATCACTTTTTGTACGCACAAATCGGTCAAGGATTACCAATATTGTGGGCAGTACAATGATCGTACTCAAAAGGGCAAAGGAAATATTCACTAATATCATCATACCAAAATTGCTTAAAATCACGAAATCAGATATAAGCAAAGCACTGAATCCGCCAATTGTTGTGAAGGCTGAAGCAAATATAGCTTTACCTATTTTTTCATTGGCTGTTAAGATTGCTTCCCGGCTTTTGAAACCTTTTTTGCGTTCCTCGTAAAACCGCTCCATTATAAGGATCGTAAACTCTGTTCCAATACCGATAATCAGTGCGCCAAGTGTTGCTGTTAAAGGAGTGTAATCAATATTAAACAAGTACATAACCCCGCCTGACCAGCCAACTATAAACACAATTGGCAGCAGGGGAATGAAAGCCTTTATCGGGTGCCGGTAAATCAGTAATAAGACAAGAAAAACAAGACCCATGCCCAACAGGGTCATTTTATATCTGCCTGTCGTTAGTGCAGTTACCATTTCCACATCTACAACCGCTTTACCAGTTATTGTCGCACTGATATCATCTGGCTTATTACCTGCAACATATTCTTTTGTTTCCGTGATAAAAGTCTGCAGTTGCTCTGCTTCCAGGTGCTTGATACCAACATTTATAACAGATTTGTTTCTTTCTTCGTTTATAAATAGTTTTAACTGTTCTTCCGGCATGTCTTCAATAATGTCAGCTGTTTTTTTCTGATTCGGCATTTCACCTTCATTCATTTTCTTTAAAAGTGCTGACAAGGAATTGGTGTCAACTATAACGGATGGGAATTCCTGTTCAAGGGAATTAGTCATTTCTTCCGACCATTTCAATGTTTTTTCATCAAGCACATTGTCTGTGCCGTACATGATGGAAACTTGATCGGTTGTACCCAGAATATCACGCAGTTTGTGGATATCCTCCAGTTCCTGCGTATCCTGAGGCATAAAAGTTTCCACATCTGTTTCAACACCTGTATACATATCTCCCCAGATCCCGGAAGCTGCTGTAACAATTGCTAAAAAAAGGATTAGCCATCTGAGTTTAATGATTGAATTAGTGATTTTTCTAAAACCGGTGTTCACCTTTGACTCCCCGGTATTTATCTTTACATTCTCTGTCGTCGATTTTGTGAAAAAATAATCACGTGTAAATAGTATTGGAATCAGGATAAACAAACCAACGATAAAACTGATTAGCATACCAATGGTAAGCATTTTTCCAAAGTCTTGTATCATTGGTACCGGTGAAGTATACAAGGATAAAAAACCTACTGCTGTTGCCAAAAGAGCGGTAAGAACAGCAGGCGCCATCTTTGTTACAGTTTTTTTGACGCCTTCAGTGCTTCTGTTTTTCATCATTTAGTGTTTCCCCCCTTTCATTTCTTCTGTATACCTGGCCTGAAATTGAATAGCATAGTCAATGCCGAGGCCAATCAAAATCGGGAAAACCGCCATTGAAACCATTGTGATCGGCACACTGATCCATCCCATTAATCCCACTGTTCCAATTACAGCAATCAAGATTATCACAAGTGGCAGAATGCGCCATTTCACCCGAAACACAAGTCCAAGCACGATAATCATGAATAAAATCGAAAGACCCATCATTTTTTGCATACTATTTTTCATCTCTGTCCGGATGGAATCATCCAAAACCGGCTTTCCCGACACCATTGTGTCTATTCCTTCAATCGGGTTCTCTTCCATATAATCCTTTACAAAAGCAACTGCTTTACTTTTATTGGTGTCTGTAGCATCACCCGTAAACTTGACCATGAAAGTCATATATTGTCCATCAATAAGCATGTCATCAAATATGCTGCGAAGTGATCCGTCATCTTCATAAATCATTTTTTCAAGTGTCTTCAGTTTTTTCGGGATGACAGGGGACATGCTGTCAGAAAAAGCAATCATTTCCCTAAGATTTTCACTCATGGAAACAAGGTTTTCTCCCATTTTTGCCAGTCCGCCCGCAAGTTCTTGCAGATCTTTTTGCTGTTGACCCTGTCGCTCGCTTATTTCGTGCAACTGACTCTGCTGATTCTTCAAACCTTTGTCCAGACCTTGCAGACCATTAATGGTGTTTCCCGATACATTCGGAAGCCCAGCGCTTTTCACGGATGCATCAATCATTTTATCTCCCATCGCATTAAGCTTCACACCAAAATGTTTGAACTTTGCAGCCTGTTTATGTCCGGCAGGGCCCTCAGCATTGTTCTCCATTTGTATTGCGGATTGCTGCAGTTTCATTGCAACATCTTTTAGCTGGCTTCCCATGTTGGAATAGCCATCCAGCAATTCACCTGAACCCCGCTCAAGTTTTTTCTGACCTTCGACCATCCTGCCGATGAGCTTTTCCATTTCGGAAATTTTTGATTCGAAATCCGGCAATGACTGTCCGGTGGCATTTTCTTTGATGTTTACACTGATTTCTTGAAGTTTTTCACCCATGCCGTTCATCCCATCAGCCATTTCTGTCAGGCCTTCTTTATATTTTTCCGCCTTTTTTTTCGATATGTTTTCGACTGCCGTATGAGGACCGACAATTGTATAAATACCATCTTGACTGCTCAGCTGGCTTTCAAGATTTTCCATTTGGTGCAATGTTTCAGGTGTCAATAGGCTGGACTTATTATCAGCTTCATACAGCACAATTATCGATTCACCACCAAACTCTTGTTCCAATGTTTGGTTATTCTGATAAACCTCGGTATCCTCCTCAATAAGTGTGTTGTTGCCCGTTGCCAATTCCACCTGCTGTGCTCCGACGGCGAACAATAAAATAACGACTATCGTAATTGTCAACACTCTGATTGGATACTTCACGATTCCGTTCGCAATAAATTTTAGTATCCTCATTTGTCATCCCCCCTGTAAGTAAAAACACAGATCACAATGTAAGTTATCACTTACTTACATTATCGTTTTATTTATTGTTTGTCAAATAAATTATTTACTCTTAAACAAAAGAAAAGTTTACTCATTAATATTTTCGGGAGAGGTTGTATGGGATGGTTAAGAAAGCTGTTAACTATGAGGAATGCAAAGGACTTCATGTGAAACTAATATGTAAAACAATTCAGACTGGGTTAGCACAACTATTTTTGTATTTTACTATTGCTTTTTCAGTTTCAATTTTGGGCAACAATTAAAAAGCGCCTCAAAATCGGGGCCACTTTCAAATGGGGTTTTATTAACCCTCTATAATATGAGCTTCTCTTTGGTCAACCTGCGCTTCATTAACCAGATAACAAGTATCGCAAATTTCATAAGGATCCAGAACTAATTATTCAATTAACTGGCCCGTTTGTTGCACTATCCCAATCCATCTTATCAATGAATTGTATCAAACTTTATTTCAAAATCACAGCTTCTTTTTCTCTAAATTATTTGTCTGCTACTTGTATGATATGTGTATGCTACGTGTGAATTTTCCCCTGTTTTTAGAACACCGCATATACAGTAAAATCCCCCAACCACACGTGGTTGAGGGATTTTCAAGTGTTGATTTATTAACGTTTTGAGAACTGAGGTGCACGACGTGCTTTTTTAAGACCGTATTTCTTACGTTCTTTCATACGAGCATCACGAGTTAGGTAACCTTCTGTTTTAAGAGAAGAACGGTACTCTGGATCTGCTTCAAGTAGTGCGCGTGCAATTCCATGACGGATAGCGCCAGCTTGACCAGTGAATCCTCCACCATGAACGTTTACCATTACGTCATACGTTCCTTGAGTTTCTGTAGCTGCAAGTGGTTGATTAAGAATTAAGATTTGTGTTTCGTATGGGAAATAATCAGATGCATTACGTCCGTTAATAGTAACATTACCTGAGCCTGGTACTAAACGTACGCGTGCAGTTGATTTTTTACGACGACCTGTACCATAGTATTGTACTTGTGCCAAATTAATTACCTCCTTTTAGTTACCCGCGAAGCTCATAAACTTCCGGTTTTTGTGCTTGATGATTGTGTTCAGAACCTCTAAATACATGAAGTTTTTTAGCCATTTTACGACCTAGAGAGCCATTAGGAAGCATTCCTTTTACAGCTAGCTCTAGCATTTGCTCTGGATATTTCGTACGCATTTCATATGCTGTACGTTCTTTTAATCCACCAGCATAGCTTGTATGACGGTAGTATTTTTTGTCCGTAATTTTTTTACCACTTAATTCGATTTTATCTGCATTAATGATGATCACATGGTCACCTGTGTCTGCATGTGGTGTATAAGTTGGCTTGTGCTTTCCACGAAGGATCGCAGCAACTTCACTCGCTAAGCGACCTAAACGCTGACCTTCTGCATCAACAACTAGCCATTTGCGTTCAATGTTATTTTCATTTGCCATGAAAGTTGTGCGCATGAGTGTTTCCCTCCATATTTAAAAAATCATTTTTCCATATTCATTCGTCTATTTCAACATAATTAGTTTCCGGGGCTAATCATGGTTTAGAAATAAAATGCCATAGATCATAATACACCAATAACTAGATTTTTGTCAAGCTCTGATGCATATGAGTTGCAATTTCTTTGTAAATCCCCTTAGTCAACTTCCCCATACCTGACATTCCACAAATAGAGCCCTTCTGGGGGCACTGTCTCCCCAACAAGCCTTCTATCCTTCTTAGCTAGTAAATCATGAATGTCGGACGGCTGACGCCTTCCCTGGCCTATATCTAATAAGACACCAACAATGATTCGTACCATATTATATAAAAAACCACTTCCTCGAAATATAAATTCGATCTCAGAGCCCTGTTTTCCACAAGATACAGCGTATAACGTCCGTTGTTTTGTTCCTTTTGCTGATGCCTTTGCAGAAGAGAAAGTGGTAAAATCATGCATTCCTTCAAGATAGCCGCATGCCTCCTGGATCGCTTCTATATTCAAGGAATAGGGAAAGAAATACGCATAGTTACGCTTAAATACGTCAGGTTCCTTCTCGTTCCATACATAGTAACGATATTCTTTTTCAACTACATCGTAACGAGCATGAAATGTATCTGAAGCAAAAGCCACCTGCTTTACATATAAATCGTTTGGCAGTAACGTATTTAACGCCTGCTTCCAGTTGTATAAAGGAATATCATAGGGAGAATCAAAATGAATGGTTTGTCCTTTTGCGTGCACCCCTGAATCGGTTCGTCCTGAAGCTTGGATTCGTACAGGCTTTCCTTTATGCATTTTTGTTAATGCCTGCTCAAGTAGCCCCTGTACGGTTCGCTTTTTAGGCTGTATCTGGAACCCCGAAAATTGTGATCCATCGTACTTAATAATGCATTTCACTCTAACCATATTGCTCTAGCCTTTCTCTCTTAATTTCGTATAAACAATAGACCGATAACCACACCAATAAATAAGCAATAGACAAAAATATCGCGCTTGCCGATTTTTAATTCACGCAGCTTTGTTCTACCTTGTCCACCTTGATAACCTCTTGCCTCCATCGCCATTGCTAGTTCTTCGGCACGTTTAAACGCGCTAACGAAAAGAGGCACTAATAATGGTACCACTGCTTGTACCCTTTCTTTGATTGGTCCAGTTCGAAAATCAACCCCTCTAGATGCTTGTGCCTTTGAAATTTTCTCTGTTTCTTGTAATAAGGTCGGGATAAACCGTAGGGAGATTGACATCATTAAGGCTAGTTCATGGACAGGGAACCTTACCTTTTTTAATGGATGGAGCAATTCTTCGATTGCATCTGTTATCTCGATAGGGGTAGTCGTTAACGTTAATAATGAAGTTACTAGAATTAACAAGAAAAAACGCATCGAGATTGCAAACCCCTGAAGAATACCACCGGAATAAACAGTGAATGTAAAGATGTTAAAGACTGGCGTTCCCTCTTTTGTTACAATCATATGGAGAATAAAAGTAAAAATAATTAAGAACCATACTGGCATTAACCCTTTTAGAATAAATCGAATAGGTACCCGCGATGTGAACAAACTGGCCAAGGCAAAAACGGTTAATATAGCATAACTCCAAAAGTTATTCGCAAAGAACACAATAAACACAAAGAAAAAGATTATCGTTATTTTTGTACGCGGGTCTAGCCGATGAATGAGAGAATTTCCAGGAACATACTGACCAATTACGAGCGCATTATTCATGGCCGCTGCCTCCCGTCATTACCTTCTCAATAGCTTTAGCTATGTCTTTCACGGATTGCCGTCTATATGGAATAGACATTCCAAACTTCTTCTCAAATAGATCAAGAAACCGAACAACCTCAGGAACATCTAATTGCACTTGCTGCAATGCTTCTTTTTGAACAAAAACTGCTTCAGGCTTTCCTTCCATATATTTAGTACCTTTATTAAGAATAATCACATGGTCAGCATAGGTTGCCGCATCTTCCATGCTATGAGTAACAAGAATCGTGGTTAGCTTTTGCTCTTGATGTGCAGCATAAAACATCTCCATCATTTCCTTTTGACCACGTGGGTCTAATCCAGCAGTCGGTTCATCTAATACGAGGACATCTGGTTTGGTAGCTAACACACCTGCAATGGCAACTCGGCGCATTTGCCCTCCGCTTAAGTCAAACGGAGAACGGTCCAAGAAATCCTCTGTTAGACCAACAGATGGAAGTACTTCTTTCACGCGCCTTTGTATTTCTCTATCCCCAACACCAAAATTTTTGGGACCGAATCGGATATCCTTTTCTACCGTTTCCTCAAAAAGTTGGTGCTCCGGATATTGAAATACAACACCAACTTTACTTCTTAATTCCTTCATATTCTTTGGTTTATGTTCTGCATTCAGGTGAAAATCTCCAATCCACACATCCCCTTCTGTTGGACGAACTAACCCATTTAAATGTTGAATAAGCGTAGATTTACCAGAACCTGTGTGTCCGACAACAGCTACAAATGAACCAGAAGGAATATGCAAATCTAACTTATCTAATGCACGATGAGCGAATGGTGAATGTTGCTGATATACAAAGCTTACGTTCTTGAATGTAATGTCCATAAGTCCTCCAAAAGTTCTTCGTGATTTAATGGTTCTTGTGTAAGAGAAATACCAGCCAGCTTTAATTCTTCTGCTAAACTGGAAATAAATGGCGTATCCAATCCTATTTCTTTAAGCCCATCTTTTTTAGAAAATACCTCTCTTGGTAATCCTTCGTCCCATAGTTGTCCATCATTCATCACAATAACACGATCAGCTTGGACGATTTCGTGTAAATCATGGGTAATCGTCAATAACGTAATATCTTTGCTATGCTGCACATCTTTGATTGTTTGCATAATACGCTGTCTACCTTTTGGATCAAGCATAGCTGTGGCTTCATCTAAGATAATTACTTGGGGAGATACTGCTAGGACACTCGCAATTGCCACACGCTGTTTTTGGCCTCCCGATAAACGATGAGGCTCTGTTTGTCGATATGCTGGCATGCCAACAGCAGCCAATACTTCCTCCAGGCGAGTTAACATCTCTGTCCTTGTAAAACCTCTATTTTCCATACCGAACGCAACATCATCTTGTACGGTGGTACCGACAAATTGATTATCTGGATTTTGAAATACCATACCTACATCTTTACGCACTTCCCAGATCGTATCTGGTGTAACTGGCTTCTGATCTATGAATATTTCTCCTCTTTGAGGAAATAATAAACCGTTCATTAACTTAGCAATCGTGGATTTACCCGAACCATTATGTCCAATAATTGCTACCCACTCATTTTCATAGATTTCAAATGAGCAATCTTTTAGTACCCAAGGCTGTTCTTCTCCATATCGAAATGACACATTTCTAAACTCGATTAATTTGCTTCTCATCTGTTTCTCCTCCTCGTCTCTACCTTGGGATCTTATGTAACCGAGGCCATAAGTAAAAGAAGCGGAGTTATTCCTTTTACTTATGGCAACGTCTCTAAACAGTCGCTTCCCACTACAAAAAAAGGGCTTGGATGCACCTCGTAGAAGAGATTCAGTCCTGCCCTTGTCGTTGTGGTTACATTAAACTAGTTCAATAATTGCCATGTTTGCTCCATCACCTTGACGAGCACCCAATTTAAGAACACGAGTGTATCCACCTTGACGGTCTTCGTAACGTGGAGCCACATCATCGAAAAGCTTTTGAATTACACTTTCGTTTTCGTTAGCTTCCTGGTTATATAAAAATGATGAAGCTTGGCGACGTGCATGAAGATCTCCACGTTTTCCCAAGGTAATCATTTTTTCAACGACGGATTTTAGCTCCTTTGCTTTTGCTTCTGTTGTTTCGATCCGCTCATGAATAATTAAATCAGAAGCAAGGTTACGAAGCAAAGCCATACGATGATCGGTTGTACGACCTAATTTTCTAGCCATGGACTATCCCTCCCTTTCTTGATGACTATGATTAAATCTAAAGTTAAACGAACAACCTGCTTGAATAATAGTGATTTCAGCATATTGCCCTAATCTAGGTGTCTATATGATCAGTCATCATCTCGTAAGCCTAGACCTAAATCATTTAACTTAACTTTTACCTCTTCTAGTGATTTACGACCAAGATTACGAACTTTCATCATATCTTCTTCAGATTTATTTGCAAGCTCTTGAACTGTATTAATACCAGCACGCTTTAAGCAGTTATAAGATCTAACAGATAAATCAAGTTCTTCGATGGTCATTTCCATCACTTTTTCTTTTTGATCTTCTTCTTTCTCGACCATAATCTCTGCGTTTTGTGCTTCATCTGTTAAACCTACAAAAATATTAAGATGCTCCGTAAAGACTTTCGCGCCTAAAGAAACGGCTTCTTCAGGACGAATGCTTCCGTCTGTCCATACATCCATTGTTAATTTATCAAAATTAGCTACTTGCCCTACTCGTGTATTCTCTACTTGATAGGTAACACGTGACACTGGAGTAAAAATAGAATCAATTGGAATCATTCCAATTGGTTGGTCATCTCTTTTATTAGCATCAGCTGGACGATAGCCACGTCCACGTTCTGCTGTAATCTTCATATGCAAGTTACCTTTGCTGTTTAATGTAGCAATAGGCAAATCAGGATTTAAGACTTCTACATCACTATCATAGGTTAAGTCTGCAGCCGTAACTTTTCCTTCTCCCTGCACATCAATCTCTAATGTTTTCTCTTCGTCAGAGTAAATTTTTAGAGCTAGCTTCTTCAGGTTCAAAATAATCGTTGTCACATCTTCAACAACACCTTCGATTGTTGAAAATTCATGTAGCGCTCCATCAATTTGAACTGATGTAACAGCAGCACCTGGAAGTGAGGATAGTAGGATACGACGCAAGGAGTTTCCTAGAGTGGTACCATATCCACGTTCGAGCGGTTCGACTACGAATTTTCCAAATGTAGCATCATCGCTGATTTCTACCGTTTCAATTTTTGGTTTTTCAATTTCGATCATTCAATAAAACCCTCCTTTAAAACGTCGAAACCCCGGTTAGACCACTGTCTAACCGAAATTCCTCAAATAGGCAGTTGGCGTTTCTGC
The DNA here is from genome assembly GCF_014905415.1 of Virgibacillus salexigens. Taxonomy (GTDB): domain Bacteria; phylum Bacillota; class Bacilli; order Bacillales; family Amphibacillaceae; genus Virgibacillus; species Virgibacillus salexigens. The sequence goes on along the minus strand of NZ_BNEO01000007.1, from coordinate 45,916 downwards.
ACTACCTGCAGTTCTTTCGTACGTTCTTGTCTCTCGGATGCTGTTCGCTAAGGATACACTCCTTTGCATTTTTAGCTATCATAACCCATTATAGACAGGGTGACAAATTATATACGGTATAATTATACACGACGACGTTTTGGTGGGCGACAACCATTATGAGGAACTGGAGTTACGTCAACAATTGCTGTAACTTCCAATCCTGCTGCTTGAAGTGAACGAATAGCCGCTTCACGACCAGCTCCAGGTCCTTTAACCGTTACTTCAAGTGTTTTCATACCATTGTCAATTGCAGACTTAGCAGCAGTTTCAGCTGCCATTTGTGCAGCAAAAGGCGTAGATTTACGAGAGCCTTTGAAGCCAAGTGCACCAGCTGAACTCCATCCAATAGAGTTACCTTGTTTATCCGTAATCGTAACAATCGTGTTATTGAATGTAGAACGGATATGTGCTATACCTGACTCAATATTCTTTTTCACACGACGTTTACGTGTGTTTGTTTTACGTGCCATAGGTTATATATACCTCCTTTTTCGTTATTTCTTCTTGTTAGCGATCGTACGACGTGGTCCTTTACGTGTACGTGAGTTGTTTTTCGTTTTTTGTCCACGAAGAGGAAGACCACGGCGATGACGAACCCCACGATAAGAGCCAATTTCGATTAGTCGTTTAATATTAAGGGATACTTCACGACGAAGGTCACCTTCAATTGTATATTCATCCGTTGCTTTACGGATTTTACCTAATTCATCCTCAGTAAGGTCGCGTACGCGTGTATCCTCAGAAACGCCTGCTTCTTTAAGGATTTGCTGTGCAGTAGTTTTACCAACTCCATAAATGTATGTTAGTGAAATTACCACACGTTTATCACGTGGAACATCAATACCTGCAATACGTGCCATATCGTTTAAACACCTCCTGTTTATTATCCTTGTTTTTGCTTATGCTTTGGATTTTCGCAAATGACCATTACTTTGCCTTTACGTTTAATTACTTTACATTTTTCACAAATGGGTTTTACAGATGCTCTTACTTTCATCATCTTTACCTCCTTTAAATGGAGCAGAGCTTATTTATAACGGTACGTAATTCGTCCTCTTGTTAAATCATACGGAGAAAGTTCAACCGTTACTTTATCGCCAGGAAGAATGCGAATGAAATGCATGCGAATCTTACCAGACACATGGGCCAATACGGTATGGCCATTTTCTAGCTCAACATTGAACATCGCATTCGGCAACGTTTCTGTTACGGTTCCTTCCACTTCAATTACATCGTCTTTCGCCATCGTGTTGATCTCCCTTCTTCAAATCAGTCACAACTTCATTGACAAATTTTGCTATGGCAAATCGCAATTTACCATTTGTGACACGACCAGTTTCTAGAAGGCTGTTTTGGACTTCCGGAGAAACGTAATCCATTAATTCAATATGATGCATATTCTTTTTCTTTGGTCGATCATATTTACGTTTTTCCCCATCTGCAAGAAGGACATACTTGTCATCGATAAATTTAATTACCACTGCGTATTGACCCGCTTCTCGTCCTTGCATAATACGAACAACTTGACCTATTAGCGGAATCGAATCATCTTCGTTCAACAACGATCACCTTCACTTAGGCTATAGTTTATATGGCTACCTTTTAGATGATGTCCCAAGAGGGTGAAGCAAGCGTTAGACACACTACTTTAACCTCTATTAGAACAACTATTTATAGGAAAAAGGTTTACTACTTTTTATCCTGTGTCACTTATATTATAAAGTAATACACGTCTTAAGCGTATGTTACTCACAACTAATTATAACTTTTAGCAAATAGAAATGCATCCCTTGTGTGCTAAAAACAGCTTAGATGCTTATTTCTCAATTTTGGATTGAATATCACGAAATACTTGATCAATATCTTGGTTTCCATCAACGGTTACAAGATATCCTTTATCCTCATAAAAATCTAATAACGGTTTTGTTTGTTCTATATTAACAGATAGACGCTTTTTCACCGTATCAGCTTTATCATCATCTCGTTGGATTAACTGTGAACCATCCTTATCACAAATCCCATCCTCTTTAGGAGGGTTATAAACCACATGATAAGTTGCTCCGCATGTCGGACAAATTCTACGACCAGTTAAACGCTCCACTAATTTTTCTTCTGGTACATCTACATGAAGTACATAATCAATGGTTTCGTTCATATCTTGTAATAAGTCTTGTAAGGCTTCGGCTTGGTTGATCGTTCTTGGGAAACCATCCAATAGAAAACCATTTTTACAGTCGTCCTTATTCAAGCGCTCTCTGACAATTCCAATCGTAACTTCATCTGGAACAAGTTCGCCTTGATCCATATATTCTTTTGCTTTCTTTCCTAGGTCTGTTCCCTCTTTAATAGCTAAACGGAACATATCTCCTGTTGAAATATGAGGGATGTTATATTTTTCATTTATTTTCTCAGCCTGCGTACCTTTACCAGCACCTGGCAGACCCATTAAAATCAAGTTCAACAAATTTCCCCTCGCTCTCATTGTCAGCAAAAATTACTTTATAAACCCTTTGTAGTGACGCTTTACTAACTGACTTTCCAATTGTTTCATCGTTTGCAGGGCTACACCTACAACGATTAACAAACTCGTTCCGCCAATTTGTACAGAAGCAGGTAGATTCGCCATTCCACCAAGGGCAATAGGTAGTACAGATACAGCCGCTAAAAACAATGCACCTACAAACGTTAAACGGTAAAGAACTCTTGTTAAATACGTTTCTGTGTTCTTACCTGGGCGAATCCCCGGGATGTAACCACCTTGTTTTTGTAAATTCTCGGCCATTTGTTCTGGATTAACTTGAACAAAGGTATAGAAATAAGTGAAAGCAATTATTAATGCCACATAGATAACCATACCAATTGGCTGTGTATAATCGAATATACGCTGAATCGTAGCCGCTATTTCATTACCTTCAAAGAAACCGGCAACCGTACTTGGTGCCATTATAAATGCAATCGCAAAGATGACTGGGATTACTCCAGCAGCATTTACTTTTAATGGTAAATGTGTAGAATGTCCGCCAACCGGAGAGCGATTAACAAGTTTTTTGGCGTATTGAATTGGTATTTTGCGCAATGCCTGTTGAATAAAGATAACACCAACCGTCACTGCTACAACTACCAAAGCAATTAGTGCAACAATAACAATATTAATAAACAAATCATCACCAGGATTTACAAAATACTGGCTGTATAATTGTTTCACTCCATTTGGCACAGCTGCAACGATACCTGCAAAAATGATAATGGAAATACCATTACCTACTCCATTTGCAGTGATTTGTTCGCCGAGCCACATCAGAAATGCTGTTCCACTTGTTAAGACAATTGCAATAACAAGGAACTTCATTACGCCAGGGTCTGAGATTAACATACCACCTGCCATTGCATTGAAGCCAATTGACATCGCAATTGCTTGGATAAATGCAAGTACGATCGTGCCGTAACGCGTAACCTGTGCCAATTTCTTCCGACCCGCATCACCTTGCTTTTTCCATTCTGCAAATTTAGGTACAACATCCATTTGCAAGAGTTGCATAATAATAGACGCTGTAATGTAAGGCATAATCCCCATGGCAAGAACTGAAAAGTTTTGTAGTGCTCCCCCACCAAATGTATTTAGAAAACCAAACACATTTTGTGAGCTCATCAATTGATCAAGTGCTTGCTTATCTGTAAACGGCACAGGAATAAATGTGCCTAGACGGAAGACAATTAACATAAGTAATGTGAAGATTATTTTCCGTCTAATGTCACCTACGCGCATAAAATTGGAGATTGTACGGAACATTAGATCACCTCTGTTTGACCGCCCGCTGCCTCGATTGCTTCTTTAGCTGAAGCCGAGAACTTATGAGCTTTTACTGTTAGTTTCTTTTCGATAGCACCATTGCCTAGTACTTTAATACCGGCTTTTAGTTTGCTTACGACACCTTCTTCCAGTAATAGCTCAGGTGTAATTTCTGTGCCGTCTTCAAAACGATTTAACGTATCTAAGTTTACAATAGCAAACTCTTTACGATGGATGTTTGTAAATCCTCGTTTTGGTAAACGTTGGAATAGTGGCATTTGACCACCTTCAAAACCTGGGCGAGTTCCACCGCCTGAACGTGCTTTTTGTCCTTTATGTCCACGTCCTGAAGTTTTACCGTTACCTGATGACATACCGCGACCTACACGATTACGGTTTTTACGTGCACCTTCTGCAGCCTTCAATTCATGAAGTTTCATTCGAGCACCTCCTCTTTACGCTGATTTTAAAATTAAACTTCTTTAACCGTTAGTAAATGAGATACTTTATCTACCATGCCGCGAAGCGCTGGAGTATCTTCATGAACAACTGATTGACGAATTTTTTTTAATCCTAATGCTTGAACAGTTTTCTTTTGTGCTTCTGTTCCACCAATAACACTGCGCGTGAGGGTGATTTCTAGTTTTTTAGACATAACAGTTCCCTCCTTATCCTAACAGTTCTTCTACAGACTTTCCACGTAGTTTTGCTACATCTTCTGCACGCTTCAAGTTTGATAGTCCATTTAATGTTGCACGGATCATATTAATCGGTGTATTTGAACCGAGTGATTTCGTTAGAATATCACCTACACCAGCAAGTTCTAAGATTGCACGAACTGGTCCACCAGAGATAACTCCAGTACCTTCTGTTGCTGGTTTTAATAATACATTACCTGAACCATATTGACCATGAATTTCATGCGGAATAGTAGTTCCAACAATTGGTACTGAAATTAAATTTTTCTTTGCATCATCAACTGCTTTTTTAATTGCTTCTGGTACTTCTTGAGCTTTCCCTGTACCAAAACCTACATGACCATTTTTATCACCGACAACTACTAGAGCTGCAAAACGGAAACGACGTCCACCTTTTACAACTTTTGCAACACGGTTGACCGTAACAACACGTTCTTCAAGATCTAATTTGTTCGGATCAATGTTTTTACTCATGTATGTCCCTCCTTTATCGATTAAAATTCAAGACCTGCTTCTCTTGCAGCATCTGCCAAAGCTTTCACACGTCCATGATAAAGGTAGCCTCCGCGATCGAAAACAACCGATTTGTAACCTTTATCCTGAGCACGTTTAGCAATCATTTCTCCGACCTGCTTTGCCGCTTCTACATTGCTTGTAGAGCCTGCATTCAGTTCATTATCTTTCGTAGAAGCACTTGCAACAGTAACTCCTTCTATATCATCAATCAATTGTACATAGATGTGTTTATTTGAACGATATACGTTTAGACGCGGACGCTCTTGTGTGCCGAAAAGACTTTTACGTACACGTGCGTGCCTTCTTTTACGTACAACATTTTTGTCAGGTTTTGTAATCATTTAGGTCACTCCTTTCTGCTCCCTAACTATTCTTACTTAGCAGTTTTACCTTCTTTACGACGTACATATTCACCTTCATAGCGAATCCCTTTACCTTTATACGGTTCAGGAGGACGAATTGCTCTAATGTTAGAAGCAACAGCGCCAACTAATTCTTTATCAATACCTTTTACAACGATTTGTGTATTCTTCGGTACTTCAATTTCAATTCCGTCGATTGGATCTAGTTCAACAGGGTGTGAGTAACCCGCGTTAATCACAACTTTATTGCCTTGTTTTAGAGCACGGTAACCAACCCCGATAATTTCAAGAGATTTTTCAAACCCTTTACTTACACCTTCAACCATGTTGTTGATAAGGCTACGAGTCGTTCCGTGTAGAGCGCGGTGATCTTTGTGATCACTTGGACGTTCTAACGTAATCACGTTATCTTCCATATTAACTTTAATATCTGGATGTAGATCTCTAGTTAATTCACCTTTAGGTCCTTTAACTGTTACTACCGTTCCATCGAATTTTACTTCTACACCTTGGGGAATTTCAATCGGTTTAAGTCCTATACGAGACATCCCATGCACCTCCTCATCAATAAATGTTCAATTACCAGACATATGCAATTACTTCGCCACCAACTGCTTGAGAACGAGCTTCTTTGTCAGAAAGCACACCTCTAGAAGTTGAAACGATAGCAATACCTAAACCGTTAAGTACGCGAGGTACTTCATTAGCTTTTGCATAGACACGTAGTCCTGGTTTACTAATACGTTTGATACCTGTAATTACTCGCTCTTCGTTTACACCGTATTTAAGGAAAATACGCAGAATACCTTGCTTGCTGTCTTCAACAAGCTCATAGTCAGAAACAAAACCTTCACGTTTCAGGATGTCTGCGACCTCTTTTTTCATTTTAGAAGCAGGAAGCTCTAACTTTTCATGTTTTACCATGTTAGCATTACGAATACGAGTTAGCATATCTGCGATTGGATCTGTCATAACCATTAATCATTACCTCCTTCCCGAATCGGGGTTTACCAGCTTGCTTTTTTGACACCAGGAATTTGACCTTTATAGGCAAGTTCGCGGAAACAAATACGGCAAAGTTTAAATTTACGGATTACAGAATGTGGACGACCACAACGCTCACAACGTGTATACTCACGTACTTGATATTTTTGTGGACGTTTTTGTTTTGCAATCATGGATTTTTTAGCCACAATTTTCCCTCCTTGTATTAGCTCTTTGGCTTATTTTTGGAAAGGCATGCCTAGTTGAGCCAGAAGTTCACGAGCTTCTTCGTCAGTATTAGAGCTTGTTACGATAACAATATCCATACCACGAACCTTGTTTACTTTATCATAATTAATTTCTGGGAAAATTAGTTGTTCTTTAACACCTAATGTGTAATTTCCACGACCATCAAAAGCCTTTTTAGAGATACCACGGAAGTCACGTACACGTGGAAGTGATACTGCAATTAGCTTTTGAAGAAATTCGTACATACGCTCTCCGCGAAGGGTTACTTTAGCGCCGATTGGCATACCTTCACGTAGACGGAATCCAGCGATAGATTTCTTAGCACGAGTTATCATTGGTTTTTGACCAGAAATTAACGCAAGCTCTTCGACAGCGTTATCCAAAGCTTTCGAGTTCTGTACTGCATCACCAACACCCATGTTAATAACAATTTTTTCGATTGCTGGTACTTGCATAACAGATTCATAATTAAATTTATTCATTAAAGATGGTAATACTTCATCTTGGTACTTTGTTTTCAATTGATTCATCATGTGGCCCTCCTTTCGCCTGAAACTATTTATCTAACGCTTCACCGGATTTTTTAGCGATGCGGACTTTCTTTCCATCACGTTCTTCATGGCCAACACGAGTTGGTTCTCCGGATTTAGGGTCTATTAGCATTACATTAGAAACATGGATAGCTGCTTCTTGATTCAGAATACCGCCTTGCGGATTCTCTTGTGAAGGTTTCGCATGTTTTTTAATCATGTTGATTCCTTCTACGAGCACACGATCCTTCTTGGGAAATGCTTCTAAGATAGTGCCTTCTTTTCCACGGTCTTTACCGGAAATAACTTTTACTTTATCACCTTTTTTTACATGCATGCTTAACGCACCTCCTAACAAGGCTAATTTTTAAGCTTATAATACTTCTGGAGCAAGAGATACGATTTTCATGAATTTTGCTTCACGTAATTCACGTGCGACTGGTCCGAAGATACGAGTTCCTCTTGGACTTTTATCATCACGGACAATTACCGCTGCATTTTCATCAAAACGAATATATGATCCATCTTTACGGCGTGCACCAGATTTTGAACGTACGATGACAGCTTTAACAACTTCACCTTTTTTGACAACGCCTCCTGGTGTTGCTTCTTTTACAGTACAAACAATAACATCACCAATATTAGCAGTCTTGCGTCCAGATCCACCCAACACCTTAATGGTCAACAATTCACGTGCACCAGAGTTATCTGCAACTTTTAAACGAGTTTCTTGTTGAATCATATCGCTGTGACCTCCCTTCGGATACCTTCCGAGCGAACTTTATTATATAATTACCGCTTCTTCAACGATTTCAACGAGACGAAAACGTTTAGTAGCTGATAGCGGACGAGTTTCCATGATACTTACGATATCACCAGTTTTTGCTTGGTTATTCTCATCATGTGCTTTGAATTTTTTAGAATACTTAACACGTTTACCGTACAATTTATGAAACTTATAAGTTTCAACTAAAACAGTGATTGTTTTATCCGACTTGTCAGAAACAACACGGCCTGTGTAAAGTTTACGATTATTACGTTCAGTCATTTTGAGGGTAACCTCCTCTCAGATTTCTAGTTATTTACGCTAAGTTCACGTTGGCGTACAACAGTTTTAAGGCGAGCAATTGTTTTTCTTACTTCACGAATACGTGCCGTATTTTCCAATTGACCAGTCGCAAGTTGGAAACGCAAATTAAATAACTCTTCTTTTAACGATTTAACTTTTTGTTCAATTTCGGCAGTGGTTAGTTCTCTAATTTCATTAGCCTTCATTGCTTTCACCACCAATTTCTTCACGTTTTACAAACTTAGTTTTAATCGGAAGTTTATGAGAAGCAAGACGCAACGCTTCGCGAGCAACCTCTTCTGATACACCTGCGATTTCAAACATAATTTTTCCTGGTTTCACTACTGCTACCCATCCTTCAGGAGCACCTTTACCGGAACCCATACGAACTTCTAGGGGTTTTGCAGTGTATGGTTTATCAGGAAAGATTTTGATCCAAACTTTACCGCCACGTTTCATGTAACGTGTCATTGCAATACGAGCAGCTTCGATTTGACGACTAGTGATCCAAGTAGCTTCTGTTGCTTGTAAACCATATTCACCAAAAGCCACAGTAGTGCCACCTTTAGCTTGGCCTCTCATTTTACCACGATGTTGTTTACGATATTTCACACGTTTAGGCATTAACATAATGCATTGCCCCCTTCCTTATTTTTCTGATTTAGTTGGAAGGACTTCTCCACGATAGATCCACACTTTAACACCTAATTTACCATAGGTTGTGTCTGCTTCTGCTGTGCCATAATCGATGTCAGCACGAAGTGTGTGTAGTGGTACTGTTCCTTCGCTATAATGTTCCGCACGAGCGATATCTGCTCCACCAAGACGACCAGATACTTGTGTTTTAATCCCTTTAGCCCCAGCGCGCATTGCACGTTGAATAGATTGTTTCTGAGCACGACGGAAAGAAATACGATTCTCTAATTGACGAGCAATATTTTCAGCAACTAACGTCGCATCTAAGTCTACTTTTTTAATTTCTACGATATTGATATGAACTCGCTTGCCAGTTAAGCTGTTCAATGATTTACGTAGCGCTTCTACTTCTGAACCGCCTTTACCGATTACCATTCCTGGTTTCCCAGTATGAATTGTAATGTTTACACGGTTTGCTGCACGCTCAATGTCGATAGAAGAAACAGCAGCAATTGATAGACGGTTTTCAAGATATTCTCTTATTTTAATATCTTCATGTAGTAAGTCTGCATAATCTTTGCCTGCGTACCATTTAGACTCCCAGTCTTTAATAATACCGACACGAAGACCCGTTGGATTTACTTTTTGACCCACTGACTATCCCTCCTTCTTTTCTGTTACCACAACTGTAATGTGGCTAGTGCGTTTGTTGATTCTACTTGCACGTCCTTGTGCACGTGGACGGAAACGTTTCAAAGTAGCACCTTCATTGACATATGCTTCTGAAATCACTAGATTGTCTGTATCCATCTCATAATTATGTTCTGCATTAGCTACAGCAGAATTTAATACTTTTTCTACGACTGGAGAAGCACCGCGTTGTGTATGGCGTAATATCGCAATTGCTTCACCAACATTTTTTCCTCGAATAAGATCAACGACTAAACGTACTTTACGAGGAGCAATACGAACCGATTTAGCAACGGCTTTAGCTTGCATGTTGTGTGCCTCCTCTCATTAGCGTTTTGTTTTCTTATCGTCGCCACCGTGCCCTCTGTAAGTGCGTGTTGGCGCGAATTCTCCTAATTTATGTCCAACCATATCTTCTGTGATGTAAACCGGTACATGTTTGCGTCCGTCATACACAGCAATGGTGTGGCCAACAAAAGTAGGGAATATAGTAGAACGGCGTGACCAAGTCTTAATTACTTGTTTTTTGTCACTTTCATTTAACGTTTCAATCTTTGACATCAGATGGTCATCTGCAAAAGGTCCTTTTTTCAAACTACGACCCATGGATAAACCTCCTTTCGCAATTGAGAGACGGGTGATGTCCCGCCACTAGATTTAACTATTTTTTACGCTTACGAACGATATATTTATCACTTGGCTTATTACGTTGACGCGTTTTATATCCAAGTGTTGGTTTACCCCAAGGTGACATTGGTGACTTACGACCGATAGGAGCACGTCCTTCACCACCACCGTGCGGGTGATCATTAGGGTTCATTACAGATCCGCGTACAGTTGGGCGTTTGCCTAACCAACGAGAACGACCTGCTTTACCAACACGTACAAGTTCATGCTCAATATTACCAACTTGACCTACAGTTGCGCGACAAGTAGATAGAATTAAACGAACTTCTCCTGATGCTAGACGAACCAACGTATATTTGTCTTCACGTCCAAGAATTTGAGCATCCGCTCCAGCTGAACGTGCTAGTTGTCCACCACGACCTGGTTTCAACTCGACATTGTGAATAATTGTACCGACAGGAATGTTAGCCAGTGGCAAAGCATTACCAAGTTTGATATCAGCATTTTCGCCAGACTCTATTTCCTGACCTACTTTTACTCCTTTAGGAGCAAGGATATAACGTTTTTCACCATCAGCATAGTTAATTAACGCAATGTTAGCTGAACGGTTTGGATCATATTCAACAGTAGCAACGCGTCCTGGTATACCATCTTTATCACGTTTGAAGTCAATGATACGGTATTGACGCTTGTGGCCGCCACCTTGATGACGAACAGTTAATTTCCCTTGATTATTACGACCGCCGCGTTTGTAAACAGGGCTTAAAAGGGATTTTTCAGGCGTATCTGTAGTGATTTCAGCAAAGTCAGATACGGACATATTACGTCTACCATTGGACGTTGGTTTAAACTTTTTAATCGCCATCTTTTTTCCCTCCTTTTACGAATTTCTTTTTTTATGCTTCAAAGAAGTCTAGTTCTTTACTATCTTCCGAAAGCTCGACAATAGCTTTTTTACGATCTGGGCGATATCCACCGTAACGACCCATACGCTTAAACTTACCTTTTAGGTTTAATGTGTTAACTTTTACAACCTTCACTCCGAAAACTAATTCTACAGCATTCTTAATTTCTGTTTTGTTTGCTTTTGGAGCTACCTCAAACGTGTATTTTTTTTCTGCCATTAAATCAGCTGAATGCTCCGTAATGACAGGGCGCTTTATAATATCACGTGGATCTTTCATTATGCAAGCACCTCCCCTGCTTTTTCAGCTGCATCCTTCGTTAGGATCAGCTTGTCATGTCCAAGCAAGTCTAGAACATTTAATTCTTCAACAGTTAATACAGTTACTGATTGAAGATTATTTGCTGAACGGATGACTGTTTCGTCTTTCTCAGCAACTACAATCAAAGCTTTCGTATCAATGCTCAAAGCTTCTAACATTTTTACTACTTCTTTTGTTTTTGGAGCATCCATTGCAATACCTTCCAAAACAACAAGATTATCTTCTTTTACTTTTGAAGACAATGCAGATTTCATTGCTAAACGACGTACTTTCTTCGGTAATTTATAGCTATAGCTGCGTGGAGTTGGTCCGAATACAGTTCCACCACCTACCCATTGCGGTGAGCGGATAGATCCTTGACGTGCACGACCAGTTCCTTTTTGGCGCCATGGTTTGCGACCACCGCCACGAACTTCAGAACGGTTTTTAACCGCATGCGTCCCTTGGCGTGTAGATGCACCTTGCATAACTACTGCTTCATGTAAAACATGCGTATTTGGCTCAATACCGAATACAGCATCGTTCAATTCTAAATCGCCAGCTTGTGTACCGTCTTGTTTCAATAGTGCTACTTTAGGCATGACATATCCTCCCTTCGTGTGTATGATTAGTTAGCCTTAATAGTACTTGTTATTTTCACAAATGATTTTTTCGCTCCAGGGACATTCCCTTTCACTAATAGAAGATTACTTTCTTCGTCTACTTTTACAACCTCAAGGTTTTGAATCGTTACTTGATCTCCACCCATACGTCCCGGAAGAGGTCTTCCTTTAAATACGCGCATTGGGTCAATAGAACCAAGTGCACCAGGACTTCTGTGAAAATGGGAACCATGGGACATTGGGCCACGTTGTTGGTTGTGACGCTTAATTGAACCTTGGAATCCTTTCCCTTTCGTTGTACCAGTAACATCGATTTTTTCTCCTGCTTCAAAAACATTCACGCTGATTTCTTGACCTACTTCATGTTCGTCAAGATTTGCGTTACGGATTTCACGAACGTAGCGCTTAGGGGTTGTGTTTGCTTTTTCAGCATGACCTTTTTCCGCCTTATTAGTACGTGATTCCTTTACATCAGCAAAACCGAGTTGTAGTGCTTCATAACCGTCATTTTCCATTGTTCTTTTTTGCAAAACAACATTTGGCTCAGCTTGAATTACTGTTACGGGAATTAATTCACCAGTTTCAGAGAAAAGCTGAGTCATGCCGATTTTACGACCTAAGATTCCTTTCGTCATCCGTTACACCTCCTATTTATAAAAAAGAATTATAATTTGATTTCAATATCCACACCAGATGGTAAGTCAAGACGCATTAGTGAATCGACCGTTTGCGGTGTAGGGTTAACAATATCGATTAGACGTTTATGTGTACGCATTTCGAATTGCTCACGTGAATCCTTGTATTTATGAACCGCACGTAATACAGTGTAAACTGATTTTTCTGTAGGCAACGGAATTGGACCAGAAACATTTGCTCCGGAACGTTTCGCTGTGTCTACAATCTTTTCAGCTGATTGATCTAAAATACGGTGATCATAAGCTTTCAAACGGATTCTAATTTTTTCTTTTGCCATTATTTTCCCTCCTTTTTTCGCCCATATTTCGTACAGACATACTCCGCGGAAATTTCTTAACCACTCGCCATGGCAAAGGGGCCGGGTGTGCCAACAACCTTCCGCTTCATCGCCTCTGATGACCAACATTCTTATTATATAGAATATAGCTGGTCAATGCAACCCTTTATCGATAATTTATAGGTAATTGCACATTTATGTATTATACTTGTTATAGCTAGTGATTGCAAGGGATGAAAGAAATTTTCTATTAGTAGTAAGCAGAAATTTTTAGCAATCTGCAAGTTTCATTTCTGAGTTAAGGTTTCTTGCACTAAAAAGCATGCTATAAATAGGTTTAGACCTTGTTGAGAAGTTCAAAAAAATAATACGAAATCAACATAATAAAAAACCGCAGATGAATGTTACATCTACGGTTTTTTTATTTAATTACTCGTTAATTTCAGTTACAACGCCAGATCCAACTGTACGTCCGCCTTCACGAATAGAGAAGCGAGTACCATCTTCAATAGCGATTGGGGAAATAAGCTCTACAGTCATTTCAATGTTATCTCCAGGCATAACCATTTCAGTACCTTCTGGTAGAGTGATAACACCAGTTACGTCAGTAGTACGGAAATAGAATTGTGGACGATAGTTTTGGAAGAACGGAGTATGACGTCCACCTTCTTCTTTAGATAGTACGTAAACTTCAGATTTAAATTTCGTGTGTGGAGTGATTGAACCTGGTTTAGCCAACACTTGTCCACGGTTGATATCATCACGTGCTACACCACGTAGTAGTGCACCAATGTTATCGCCAGCTTCAGCGTAATCTAGAAGCTTACGGAACATTTCTACACCAGTTACAGTAGTTTTAGCAGCTTTTTCGTTAAGGCCGATGATTTCAACATCATCACCAACACGTACTTCACCACGTTCTACACGACCAGTAGCAACTGTACCACGACCAGTGATTGAGAATACGTCCTCAACTGGCATCATGAATGGTTTATCTTTGTCACGGTCTGGAGTTGGAATGTACTCATCAACTGCAGCCATAAGTTCAACGATTTTCTCTTCGTATTCTGCATCTCCTTCAATTGCTTTAAGGGCAGAACCTTTGATTACTGGTACATCATCACCAGGGAAATCGTATTCTGTTAATAGGTCACGAACTTCCATTTCAACAAGTTCAAGAAGCTCTTCGTCATCTACCATATCTGTTTTGTTAAGGAATACAACGATGGAAGGTACCCCAACGTTTTTAGATAGTAGGATGTGCTCACGAGTTTGTGGCATTGGACCATCTGCAGCAGATACTACTAGGATAGCGCCGTCCATTTGAGCAGCACCAGTGATCATGTTTTTAACATAGTCAGCGTGTCCTGGGCAGTCAACGTGTGCATAGTGACGAGTGTCAGTTTCATATTCTACGTGAGAAGTTGCGATAGTGATTCCACGCTCTTTCTCTTCTGGCGCGTTATCGATTTGGTCATAAGCCATTTCAGTACCTTTACCAGATTTTTTGTGCATTACAATTGTAATTGCTGCAGTTAACGTAGTTTTACCATGGTCAACGTGTCCAATTGTACCAACGTTCACGTGACTTTTAGAGCGATCGAACTTTTCTTTAGCCATTTATAGTTCCTCCTTTAAATAAGTAAAAGTGTTTTTTTAATATTTATGGTTAGCTAAGAAACAATACTTCCTATCATTTCTTAGCCTTTAATACAAGTTATACTTTAGATTAATTAAAAAATCAATTATTCGCCTGCATTTTTCTTAATTATTTCTTCAGAAATACTCTTAGGTACTTCTTCATAATGATCAAAATGCATTGTGAATGTTCCGCGACCTTGTGTGTTAGAACGTAGAGCCGTTGCATAACCGAACATTTCAGCTAAAGGCACGAAACCTTTAACAACTTGAAGTGGTCCACGCGCTTCCATTCCTTCTACACGACCACGACGTGCTGTAACATCACCCATAATATCTCCCATGTACTCTTCTGGGATAACAATTTCTACTTTTGCAATAGGCTCAAGTAGAACTGGGCTACATTTGTTTTTAGCAGCTTTTAGTGCTAATGAACCAGCAACTTTAAACGCCATCTCGTTTGAGTCAACGTCATGGTAACTACCATCATATAGTGTTGCTTTCACATCGATTAATGGATAGCCAGCTAATACACCATTTTCCAATGCTTCTTCGATACCATTTTGTACAGAAGGAATATATTCTCTAGGAACTACCCCACCAACAATTTTATTTTCAAATTCGAAGCCAGCGCCTTCTTCGTTTGGTTCAAATTTAACCCAAACGTGACCGTATTGTCCACGACCACCAGACTGACGTACGAATTTCCCTTCAACTTCAGCAGATGAACGGAATGTTTCGCGATAAGAAACCTGTGGAGCACCAACATTCGCTTCTACTTTAAACTCACGTTTTAGACGGTCAACAATGACATCAAGGTGAAGTTCACCCATACCAGAGATAATGGTTTGCCCTGTTTCTTCATCTGTTTCCGTTTTAAATGTTGGATCTTCTTCGGCTAATTTTCCTAAAGCAATTGCCATTTTATCTTGGTCTGCTTTTGTTTTTGGTTCGATTGCTACACCAAGTACTGGTTCTGGGAATTCCATGGATTCAAGAATAACTAGGTTTTTCTCGTCACAAAGAGTATCACCAGTAGATGTATCTTTTAAACCAACTGCAGCTGCGATCTCACCAGCATAAACTCTAGAGATCTCTTCACGCGAATTCGCATGCATTTGTAAAATACGTCCTACACGCTCACGTTTATCCTTCACAGAGTTTTTCACGTAAGAACCGGAATCTAATGTCCCAGAGTATACGCGGAAGAAAGTAAGTTTCCCTACATACGGGTCCGTCATAACCTTAAATGCTAACGCAGAGAATGGTGCATTATCATCAGAAGGACGAGTTACTTCTTCTTCTGTTTGAGGTACAATACCCTCAATAGCAGCTACATCCGTTGGAGCAGGAAGATAATCAATAACACCATCAAGCATTAATTGCACACCCTTGTTTTTAAATGCTGATCCAGCATAAACTGGATAAAACTCAACATTTAGTGTAGCTTTACGAATTGCCAGCTTAAGTTCTTCGTTAGAAATTTCTTCCCCTTCTAAATACTTCATCATTAAGTCTTCATCAAGTTCAGAAACAGCCTCAATTAGGCTAGCACGAAGTTCTTCAGCTTTATCTTTATATTCTGCAGGAATCTCACGTGATTCTGCACGAGTACCAAGATCATCTTCATAATAGAATGCTTTCATGGTGATCAAGTCAATCAGACCTTCAAAATCATCTTCAGCACCGATTGGTAACTGAACCGGATGTGCATTAGCACCTAAGCGCTCTTTTAATGTTCCGGTAGAATAAAGGAAATCAGCACCGACTTTATCCATTTTGTTAATGAATACAATACGAGGTACACCATAAGTTGTTGCTTGACGCCATACTGTTTCTGTCTGTGGTTCAACACCAGATTGGGCATCAAGAACCGTTACTGCACCATCAAGTACACGTAAAGAACGTTCAACTTCTACAGTGAAGTCTACGTGTCCAGGTGTATCGATGATGTTAATACGATGTTCTTTCCAAGCAGCAGTCGTTGCTGCGGAAGTAATTGTAATTCCGCGTTCTTGCTCCTGCTCCATCCAGTCCATCTGTGAAGCACCTTCATGTGTTTCACCAATCTTATGAATACGTCCTGTATAGAAAAGAATACGCTCGGTAGTAGTGGTCTTACCTGCATCAATGTGTGCCATAATACCAATATTACGCGTCTTTTCCAAGGAGAATTCTCTAGCCATGTATTCTTCTCCTTCCTAGCTTGGGTTTGTTTTAAATTACCAGCGATAGTGTGCGAATGCTTTGTTAGCTTCCGCCATTTTGTGCATTTCTTCGCGTTTTTTAACAGAAGCGCCTGTATTATTAGAAGCATCTAAAATTTCGTTTGCAAGGCGTTCTTCCATTGTTTTTTCCCCGCGTAGGCGAGAATAATTCACGATATAACGTAGACCTAATGCTTGGCGACGTTCCGGGCGTACTTCCATCGGTACTTGGTAGTTAGATCCACCAACACGACGTGCACGAACCTCAAGAACTGGCATTACATTTTTCATTGCCTGCTCAAATACTTCCATTGCATTTTGACCGCTTCTTTCTGAAACAAGTTCAAATGCGCGATAAAGAATTTTTTGAGCTTTCCCTCTTTTTCCATCAACCATAATTTGGTTAATTAAACGAGTCACTAATTTTGATTGATAAAGTGGATCTGGCAAGACATCGCGTTTAGGTACTGGTCCTTTACGTGGCATATGTCCTTCCTCCTTTCTTCTGTCTGGTATATAGTCACTTACTTATTTTTTTGATTTTTTCGTACCGTATTTAGAACGACCTTGTTTACGTCCTTCTACACCTGCAGTATCTAGCGCACCACGAACAATGTGATAACGTACACCAGGTAAGTCTTTAACACGACCTCCACGTAGAAGTACAACACTGTGCTCTTGCAGATTGTGACCAATTCCAGGGATATATGCAGTTACTTCCATGTTGTTAGAAAGACGTACACGTGCATATTTACGAAGCGCTGAGTTTGGTTTCTTAGGTGTTAGTGTACCAACACGAGTACAAACGCCACGTTTTTGTGGAGAATTTTGATCTGTGAATTTCTTTTTGAAGCTATTGTACCCTTTATTAAGTGCTGGAGAGTCAGACTTCTTTGGTTTGCTTACGCGTCCTTTGCGTACAAGCTGATTAATAGTAGGCATTCTATTTTCCTCCTTTCTTTATCTATATCATCTGTTCAACTAATGATCTTAGCGGGATGTTTAATTCCACACATCCAGGTGGTTCATCTTTTGGCAAAAAACAAAGTTTTAACGATTTTTCGTCAAAACTATCCATGTTTAATTGCCACTGTTGATGCCCCCACCTCAATGCCACATGCAGCTCCGAGTTTTTCTTTAGAATCCACATAATGACATGGGATATCAAGCTCTTTAGCCAAACTTGAAACTTTTTGTGTCATATGTTGATCAGCATCATCAGCAATAAACACTTCACTTATCTCACCATTTTTCATGGCTTTAAGTGTTTGCTTTAATCCGATAATTACCCTTGATTGAACTTGCATTACTTTTTCATAAGACATTCCATATCCTCCAAAGCAACAAGTATAATCGGAAGCACCTTGAATATTCTATCACTGGCATTTTTTTATGTCAATATAAAAATAGATATTTTTACACTTCCGTCAAGCTCACTTGTCCTTTTTATACTGTACTATATGGACTCCTCACATATCAATTACGATATGCAAGGAGTCATTTTCTTATTGTACAGTTTCTGTTGTTTCTTCTACTTCTTCAACTTCTATTGGTTCATCAGTTGCTGGTTGTACTTTACGATATCGCTGCATTCCCGTACCAGCTGGTACAAGTTTACCAATAATAACATTCTCTTTAAGACCAAGTAATTCATCGCGCTTACCTTTAATTGCTGCATCGGTAAGAACTCTTGTTGTTTCTTGGAAGGATGCTGCAGATAAGAATGAATCTGTTTCAAGAGATGCTTTTGTAATACCAAGTAATACCGGTTTTCCAATAGCAGGTTGATATCCTTCATTTAGCACCGTGTGGTTGGCATCTCTAAATTGATGAAGCTCTAACAACGATCCTGGCAGTACATTCGTATCTCCAGAATCTGTTACACGGATCTTACGAAGCATCTGGCGTACCATTACTTCTACGTGCTTATCACCAATTTCTACCCCTTGCATTCGGTAAACTCGTTGAACTTCCCGTAGCAAGTAGTCTTGCACGCCTTCTACACCTTGAATGCGTAAGAGATCTTTTGGATCAATCGAACCTTCTGTTAGTTCTTGACCTGCAATGATTTCATCGCCCACAGTAACCTTAAGTCGAGCATTATAAGGAACGGTATAGGAACGTTGTTCGACTTCACCTTGAACAACCACTTCTTGTCGGTCTTTTACTTCCTTGATTTCATGTACCGTACCGAAAATTTCACTAATAACCGCTTGCCCTTTCGGATTACGCGCTTCAAATAATTCTTGGATACGCGGTAGACCTTGAGTAATATCGTCTCCAGCAACACCACCAGTATGGAATGTACGCATCGTTAGCTGTGTACCTGGTTCACCGATAGATTGAGCGGCAATAATTCCTACTGCTTCACCAACTTCAACGTCAGCACCAGTTGCTAGGTTTCGACCATAACATTTTTGGCAAACACCATGTTTGGTGTTACAAGTAAACGCACTGCGGATCGTTACCTTCTCAATACCCGCTTCGGTAATTTGTTTCGCTTGATCCTCAGAAATTAAGGCGTCAGCTTCAACAAGTACTTCGTTGGTTTCAGGATGTTTCACTTCATAGAATGCTATACGTCCGATTAAACGATCAATTAATGGTTCAATCATTTCCGAACCTTCTTGTAAAGCAGATACGGTTAACCCTCGATCCGTACCACAGTCTTGTTCGCGAACAATAACATCTTGTGCAACATCAACAAGTCGTCTTGTTAGGTAACCAGAATCGGCCGTCTTCAATGCTGTATCAGCAAGACCTTTACGAGCACCGTGCGTAGAAATAAAGTACTCTAATACAGTTAACCCTTCACGGAAGCTTGATTTAATCGGTAATTCAATAATCTTACCAGCTGGGTTTGCCATTAGCCCACGCATACCGGCAAGCTGCGTAAAGTTAGATGCGTTACCCCTTGCACCAGAATCACTCATCATAAAGATAGGGTTTCTACTGCTAAGTGAGTGCATTAACTTATCTTGAATGGTATCTTTCGCTTGTGACCAGACAGAAATAACTCGATCATAACGTTCATCATCTGTAATCAGACCACGACGGAACTGTTTCAGGACTTTATCTACTTTCATTTGTGCTTCTTCGAGTATTTCTTCTTTCTCTGGAAGTACCACGATATCAGAAATACCTACGGTCATACCCGCTTTTGTAGAGTAACTAAAGCCAAGGTCTTTCATTCTATCTAACATTTTTGAGGTTTCGCTAATTTTAAACCGTTTAAAGACTTCAGCAATAATATCACCCAAGAATCCTTTTTTGAACGGTTTTATGATTTCGCGAGATTGAATAACCTCTTTAATGTCTGTTCCTTTTTCCACAAAGTACATTTCTGGGGTACGTTCCTCCAGATTAGCCTGTGTAGGTTCGTTAATATACGGGAACGACTCTGGTAAAATCTCGTTAAAAATTAACTTACCAACTGTCGTAATCAATAATTGAGATTGGCGTTCATCTGAGAAAGATTTATTGCTTAATCCAGAAGTGTGCACTGCCACTCTAGTGTGCAAGTGAACATATCCATTTTGGTAAGCTAGCAATGCTTCATTTAAATCATTAAACACAGAACCCTCGCCAATAGCATTCTCGCGTTCAAGTGTAAGATAATAGTTACCCAATACCATATCCTGAGATGGAGTAACAACCGGCTTCCCATCTTTCGGGTTAAGGATGTTTTGCGCAGCTAACATAAGAATTCTTGCTTCTGCTTGCGCCTCTGCAGATAACGGTACGTGAACAGCCATTTGGTCACCATCAAAGTCGGCGTTATAAGCTGTACATACTAACGGATGCAGTCGAATCGCACGACCTTCCACTAGTGTAGGTTCGAAAGCTTGAATACCTAACCTGTGTAGCGTTGGTGCACGGTTAAGCAATACTGGATGCTCTTTAATTACTTCTTCTAAAACATCCCAAACCTCCGGATGCACGCGTTCAACTTTCCGTTTTGCCGATTTAATATTATGTGCAATCCCTTTTTCTACAAGTTCTTTCATGATAAATGGTTTGAAAAGCTCTAGCGCCATTTCTTTTGGCAATCCACATTGATACATCTTCAAATGTGGCCCAACGACGATTACTGAACGTCCAGAGTAGTCTACACGTTTACCTAATAGGTTTTGACGGAAGCGTCCTTGTTTCCCTTTCAACATATGGGAAAGAGATTTTAGTGGACGATTTCCAGGACCGGTTACCGGACGACCACGGCGGCCATTATCAATCAATGCATCTACCGCTTCTTGTAGCATACGCTTTTCATTTTGAACAATAATGCTCGGTGCACCTAGGTCTAACAAACGTTTTAGTCGGTTGTTCCGATTGATTACACGGCGATATAGGTCATTTAAATCTGATGTAGCAAAACGACCGCCATCTAGTTGAACCATTGGACGAATTTCCGGTGGAATAACTGGTAAAACATCTAAAATCATCCAAGATGCTTCGTTCCCAGAATGGCGGAAAGACTCCAATACTTCTAATCGCTTAATAGCACGTGTTCTGCGCTGTCCTTGTGCTGTTTTTAACTCTTCTTTTAATACATCTACTTCTTTTTCTAAGTCAATGTCTTGCAGTAACTTACGGATTGCTTCTGCACCCATTTGGGCTTTAAAAGATTTTCCGTATTTATCGTAATAAGCCCGGTATTCCTTTTCAGACAATAATTGTTTCTTTTCTAAAGGTGTATTCCCAGTTTCTGTCACAATATACGCAGCGAAGTAAATTACTTCCTCTAACGCACGTGGCGACATGTCTAAAACAAGACCCATTCGGCTTGGGATTCCTTTAAAATACCAAATATGGGATACTGGTGCTGCTAGTTCAATGTGACCCATACGTTCACGACGAACTTTAGCTTTCGTTACCTCTACTCCACAACGGTCACAAACAACACCTTTATAGCGTACTCGTTTGTATTTCCCGCAATGACATTCCCAATCTTTTTGCGGCCCAAAAATTCGTTCGCAGAACAATCCATCTTTTTCAGGCTTTAGTGTACGGTAATTAATCGTTTCAGGCTTTTTAACTTCACCATATGACCATGAACGAATTTTCTCCGGTGAAGCCAAACCTATTTTCATATACTCAAAATTATTTACATCTAGCAAGGGGCCAACCTCCCTTTTAGTGTCCGATTTTACCAAGCTACCAATGTATCTGATTTATAATTGAAAGCTTTTAGGTTGACTCCTGTAAAGCCAACCTATTTAGCTTTTAATTTTCTTCTACTTCAATATTAAGCTTACTTGCCTGCTGTGTTTCTTCTTCCTCTAATTCACGCATTTCTATTTCTTCTTCATCGCTAGACAGCATTTTGACATCCATACCAAGGCTTTGCAATTCTTTAATTAGTACTTTAAAGGATTCAGGTACTCCGGGTTCTGGTACATTATCGCCTTTTACAATTGCCTCGTATGTTTTAACACGTCCGACAACATCATCCGATTTCACTGTTAAGATTTCTTGCAGTGTATAAGCAGCACCATAAGCCTCAAGTGCCCATACCTCCATCTCACCGAAACGCTGACCACCAAATTGTGCTTTACCACCAAGTGGTTGTTGCGTTACTAGAGAATAAGGACCTGTTGAACGAGCATGTAACTTGTCATCAACCATATGCGCAAGTTTGATCATATACATGACACCTACTGACACACGATTGTCAAATGGTTCACCAGATCTTCCATCGTAAAGAATGGTTTTGGCATCTCTAGGCATGCCAGCTTCTTCAAGTGTCTCCCAAACATCTTCTTCCCTCGCACCATCAAATACTGGTGTAGCAACATGAAGACCAAGAGCTCTTGCAGCCATACCTAAATGTAATTCAAACACCTGTCCGATGTTCATTCGTGATGGTACCCCCAATGGGTTAAGCATAATATCAATTGGCGTACCGTCTGGTAAGAAAGGCATATCCTCTTCTGGTAAGATTTTTGAAATAACACCTTTATTACCGTGTCGACCGGCCATTTTATCTCCTTCGTGTATTTTACGTTTTTGCACAATATATACACGAACCAATTCATTCACTCCTGGAGGTAATTCGTCACCGTCTTCGCGGTTAAAGATTTTAACATCTAAAACAATACCACCAGCTCCATGAGGCACACGTAATGAAGTATCACGAACTTCTCGAGCTTTTTCACCAAAGATGGCATGAAGGAGGCGTTCTTCAGCTGATAATTCGGTAACCCCTTTTGGTGTTACTTTACCAACTAGAATATCTCCATCAGAGACTTCAGCACCAACGCGAATAATTCCATATTCGTTTAGGTTTTTCAAGGCATCTTCTCCAACGTTTGGAATGTCTCTAGTGATTTCTTCCGGTCCAAGCTTCGTATCACGTGCTTCGGACTCATACTCCTCAATATGAATGGAAGTATAAACATCATCTTTTACAAGTCGTTCACTCATAATAATGGCGTCCTCGTAGTTATAACCTTCCCATGTCATGAAACCGACAAGAACGTTGCGTCCAAGCGCAAGTTCACCGTCCTCCATTGATGGACCATCGGCTAGGATTTCACCTTTCGTTACACGGTCACCTTCACTGACAATTGGGCGTTGGTTATAACACGTACCTTGGTTAGAACGAATAAACTTTTGCATTTTATATTCATCAAGATCACCTTTAACTTCTTTTCCATCTACATTTGAGATTCTACGAACATGTACTTGCTTAGCTTCTACGCGCTCTACAACACCTTCGTGACGGCAAATAATTGCAGCTCCAGAATCCTTACCATTTACATATTCCATTCCAGTGCCGACAATCGGTGCTTCAGGTTGCATCAACGGTACAGCTTGACGCTGCATGTTTGCACCCATTAAGGCTCGGTTAGAGTCATCGTTTTCTAAGAAAGGAATACAAGCAGTCGCAGCTGATACCACCTGTTTTGGTGACACATCCATATAATCAAGTTTTTCACGTGGAACAATCGTGTTCTCCCCACGGAAACGAGCAATTACTTCTTCATCAGCAAATCGACCATCTTCTGTAAGTTTGGCATTTGCCTGAGCAACAACATAATTATCTTCCTCATCAGCAGTAAGGTAATCGATCTGTGCCGTTACTTTACCTGTCTCTGGATCAACGCGGCGATAAGGTGTTTCGATAAACCCAAATTTATTGACCTTGGCAAAACTTGATAACGAGTTAATTAAACCAATATTCGGACCTTCCGGTGTTTCAATTGGACACATACGTCCATAGTGAGAATAGTGAACGTCACGTACTTCAAATCCTGCGCGTTCACGCGTCAAACCACCAGGACCTAGTGCAGACAAACGCCGTTTATGTGTTAGCTCAGCAAGCGGATTGGTTTGATCCATGAATTGTGACAATTGCGAGCTACCAAAGAATTCCTTGATAGAAGCAATAACCGGACGAATATTAATCAACTGTTGTGGCGTGATACTCGATGTGTCTTGGATCGACATTCTCTCCCGAACCACACGCTCCATACGAGACAGGCCGATACGGAATTGATTCTGTAATAATTCCCCAACAGAACGCAAGCGACGATTACCTAAATGATCGATATCATCTGTGTCTCCTACTTGATGAAGTAAATTAAAGAAGTAACTGATTGCAGATAAAATGTCAGCTGGTGTAATATTCTTAACACCTGCATCAATACCCGCATTTCCGATTACATTTAATTCTCTTTCTCCGCTCGGGTCAGTAGGGTCAACGATTTTAATGGATTGAAGTAAAATCTCATCATCCAGTACTCCATCTTTTGGTTCAAGTACTTTTTCACCGATTTTTTCTTCTTCACGTTCTAGGTAAGGAATGATTTTGTTTAGTAATTTTCTTTCTAACTTGTCACCTTTTTCAGCTAATACTTCACCAGTTTCTGGATCGACAACCGATTCTGCTAGCACTTGGTTAAACAAGCGATTTTTTATATGAAGCTTTTTGTTCATTTTGTAACGACCTACATGTGCAAGGTCATAACGTTTTGGATCAAAAAAGCGAGAAACTAACAAACTCTTGGCGTTTTCAACAGTTGGTGGCTCTCCAGGACGTAAGCGCTCATAGATTTCCAGCAACGCTTTTTCTGTTGTTTCTGTGTTATCCTTTTCGAGTGTGTTTTTTAGGTACTCATTATCACCTATCAGGTCAATTATTTCCTGATCCGTACCAAAACCAAGTGCACGTAAGAGCACAGTGATTGGCAATTTACGTGTACGATCGATACGGACGTGAACAACGTCTTTGGCATCTGTTTCAAACTCCAACCAAGCTCCTCGGTTAGGAATAACAGTTGCAGCAACGCCCCTCTTCCCATTTTTATCTATTTTTTCATTATAATAAACACTAGGTGATCGTACGAGCTGCGAAACGATAACACGTTCTGCACCATTAATTACAAAAGTACCTGTATCTGTCATTAATGGAAAATCACCCATGAACACTTCCTGCTCTTTCACTTCACCAGTTTCATTGTTAATTAAACGAACCTTCACACGAAGCGGAGCATTGTACGTTACATCTCTTTCTTTCGATTCATCCACTGGATATTTAGGCTCTCCTAAACTGTAGTCGACAAATTCAAGTGATAAATTACCTGTGAAGTCTTCAATTGGTGAAATATCTTGAAACATTTCTCGTAGACCCTCTTCTAAAAACCAATCATATGATGCGGTTTGGATCTCGATTAGATTCGGCAACTCTAATACTTCGCTGATACGTGCATAGCTTCTACGCTGGCGGTGCCGTCCATACTGAACTAATTGTCCTGTCAACTGCTTCACCCCTTAAATCATACATTTTTTTCGTAGATTGTAATTCTACTCCAAATTTAATATAATTAGAAAAACCGAAATAGAAGCAAAAGCTCCCTTTGGTTTTTCGAATATCGATTAACATAAATCGCTAAACATACTTAACAGACTTGCAATACTTTATCATTACAAGCGTATACTATTGGTTCATCTGATAACAAGTTAGAAAGATCATTCATGAAACAAATTCCTCACTTTATGAACTTATTAAAATTAGCGAAACAAAAGCCAATTTTTTCCGATTTTACCATTGTTTCCGAAGTTCAATGAAATATACCTAGTGAATTCATGAATTAAATCCTTGACATAAGAACCCCCATGTTAGCATTTTTCTATCTTATCACAAGTGAGGTGGCGGGTCAAACGTTCGTGGCCCGAAAGATATAATAACCTTTGTTTTTTGCAACCACTTCAACTTCACCAAACAGACTTGCTAGTTTCTCTTTGGCAGAGGGAGCTCCTTGCTTTTTTTGAATGACCACCCATAATTCACCATGTTCTTTCAATACTTGTTGAGCCTCCACAAACATTTGGTGTACTACTTTTTTACCCGCCCGTATAGGAGGATTAGTGAGGATGGCTGCAAAACTTCTGTTTTTAACAGCGGATAAACGATCACTCTCCATACATTCAACATTAGTAACTTGATTTCGAGAAGCGTTCTGCTCAGCTAATGCAATTGCACGTTCATTAATATCAACCATAACAAGATGGCGATCTTTATACTTGTCTGCAATTGCGATACCAATTGGTCCATAACCACAACCAAGATCTAATAGATCACCTGTAATAGCCGGTTCTTTAAATTGTTCAATCAACTGTTTACTCCCGAAATCTACTTCATTTTTAGAGAACACACCGATGTCACTTGTAAATGTAAAAGTTTTACCGTTTAATAGATAATCCCAAGTTTCTGGTGAACTTTTTGTTTGAGGTTTTTGCGAAAAGTAATGCTCTGTCATTTGGCACCTACTTTTAATTAAAAATTGAAGGCTGTATTCATTATTATTAAAAGCCGCATATTCCATAGCTTCTATTATAAGATATATAGAGAGCCCGCCGCAGTAATACGACGAGCTCCAGATATTGAAATTAATTACTTAACTTCTACAGTTGCACCTGCTTCTTCTAGCTTACCTTTAACTTCTTCAGCGTCTTCTTTAGATACGCCTTCTTTTACTGGTTTTGGTGCATTATCAACAAGGTCTTTTGCATCTTTAAGACCTAGACCAGTGATTTCACGTACTGCTTTAACAACCTTAATTTTAGAAGCGCCAGCATCATTAAGCACTACATCAAATTCAGTTTGTTCTTCAGCAGCTTCGCCACCGCCAGCAGCTCCACCTGCTACTGCTACAGGTGCTGCAGCTGTTACTCCAAATTCTTCTTCAATTGCTTTCACTAAATCATTAAGTTCTAATACAGACATTTCTTTAACTGCATCAATGATTTGTTCTTTAGTCATGATATTTTTCCTCCTAATTTTTATAAATTATTTATTGTTTATACCGAAACGGTCCAATTAAGCGCCTTGTTCCTCTTTTTGATCTGCAACTGCTTGAGTAGCATATGCAAGATTACGAATTGGTGCTTGAAGCACACTAAGAAGCATAGATACCATACCTTCGTAATTTGGAAGATCTGCTAATTCTTTAATTTGATCAATTGTAGCAACATTCCCTTGAATTACGCCACCTTTGATTTCAAGTGCTTCATGTTTTTTAGCAAACTCATTCAGGACTCTTGCTGGAGCTACTACATCGTCATTACTAAATGCAACAGCAGACGGTCCAACAAGCGTTTCACTAAGATCATTTAATTCAGCAGCCTCTACCGCGCGGCGAGTCATAGAGTTTTTGTACACTTTGAATTCTATCCCCTCTGCACGCAGTTGCTGACGTAGCTCTGTTACTTCTGCAACATTCAAACCTCGGTAATCTACTACTACTGAAGTTTCACTTGCCAAGAATTTATCTTTAATTTCTTCGACAAGTTGTTTCTTTTGTTCGATAATATCAGACATTCTTCCACCTCCTAAAAGTTACTTATTATACCGTATTCTCAAAGCAATTATAGTTATTAAAAAAGCTCCCACGCAGACATGGGAGCTTATTTTTATTGGAATCACACATCAGTCGATTACCAATTTATTTATAAACACCTCGGCAGGATGAATTAAACGTCTGCGCGTCCCTGCTGTCTACGGTACAACATATTCTTTTATCGCCAAAAATCAGTATAACGAATTCTTAATAAAAAGTCAATAACTTTTTATCGACGAACCATATTTGAAACGTCAACACGGATTCCAGGCCCCATCGTTGAAGCGACAGATGCATTTTTCATGTACGTCCCTTTAGAAGCTTGAGGCTTCGCTTTAACAAGCGTATCTGTAATAGCTTCAAAGTTCTCAACAAGTTTCTGATTATCAAATGAAATCTTGCCGATTGGAACATGAATGTTAGCAGATTTATCTACACGGTATTCAACTTTACCCGCTTTAATATCTTGAACAGCTTTTTCTACTTCAAATGTAACTGTTCCTGTTTTTGGATTCGGCATTAGACCTTTTGGTCCTAATACACGTCCAAGTTTACCAACTTCTGCCATCATGTCTGGAGTAGCAACTACTACATCAAACTCAAACCAGCCTTGGTTAATTTTGTTGATATAGTCAGATTCTCCAACATAATCAGCACCAGCAGCTTCCGCTTCTTTCGCTTTATCACCTTTAGCGAAAACAAGCACTCGTTGTGATTTACCTGTTCCATGAGGAAGCACCATTGCTCCCCGAATTTGCTGATCTGCTTTCTTCGGATCTACTCCTAAACGAAAAGCAGCTTCTACTGTTTCATCGAAATTAGCTTTTGCAGTCTCTTTAACTAGAGCAATTGCTTCAGCTACTTCATATGATTTTGAACGATCAACAAGCTTCAAAGCTTCTTGATGTTTTTTTCCTTTTTTAGCCATTTTATTTCCTCCTCTAATGTGGTTATAACGGTTATACCTCCCACTTATAAAAGCACGACCCGGCTTTTATAAAGCTTAAGAGGATAATTTGGTACCAAACCGAATTATCATCTTCACGAAAAAGGTTGCGAGAGGCAACCCAACCGCAACCTATACCGTACTCTCAGTAAACATTCCAATGCAAAGATTGGCTTCGCAAAGTAAGAATGCTGACTAGTCAACAAGCTAAATAGCTACTGTTGACTGCACATAGGTCATCATGATTAGTCTTCGATGTTGATACCCATGCTGCGTGCGGTTCCTTCAACCATGCGCATCGCTGCTTCTACGTCAGCAGCATTTAAATCAGGCATTTTTGTTTCTGCGATTTCTTTTACTTTATCGCGTTTAATTGTAGCGACTTTATTACGATTAGGCTCACCTGAAGCAGTTTCAATACCAGCTGCTTTTTTCAACAGCACAGCTGCAGGTGGAGTTTTTGTAATAAATGTAAATGAACGGTCTTCAAACACCGTAATTTCAACAGGGATAATCATACCCGCTTGATCTTGCGTACGTGCGTTGAATTCTTTACAGAATCCCATGATATTCACACCTGCCTGACCTAATGCAGGACCTACTGGCGGAGCTGGATTTGCTTTCCCAGCCGGGATTTGTAATTTTACAAGCTTAATTACTTTTTTAGCCACGAGACACACCTCCTTAAAGTCCGTGATGTGGTAATAGGGTCCTTGTGGTGCCCTCCCACTCAAATTTGTTCTACCTATGGGGTAGATACATGAATAACAAAAGAATTTTAGCATGGATTTTAAAATAATGCAAGGTTTGTCTAATTTTCTTTTGTTGTTTTATGATAGTTTTTCAATTTGAGAGAAGTCCAATTCTACAGGTGTCTCTCTGCCAAACATATTTACGTGAACTTTCACTTTTTGTTTATCCGTATCTATATTTTCAATACTGCCTGTGAAATCAGTAAAGGGGCCATCTGTTACTCGTACATTTTCTTTTAATTCAAAGTCAAACTGTACGACAGCTTCATCCACACCCATACGTTTTAGCACACTCTCTACTTCATCTGGCAGCAATGGAGTTGGTTTCGTTCCACCGCCACTTGAACCAATAAAGCCAGTTACACCAGGTGTATTCCTTACCACATACCAAGAATCATCAGTCATAACCATCTCTGTTAATACATAACCAGGAAAGAACTTTTTCTTCGTTACTTTCTTCTTCCCATTTTTTATTTCCGTTTCTTCATCCTCTGGGACAATAACACGGAAGATCTTGTCTTCCATCCCCATTGATTGGACACGTTTTTCTAAATTCATTTTTACTTTGTTCTCATAACCAGAGTATGTGTGAACGACATACCAATTTTTCTCCATTTTATTAGGACAATCTAACTTTGTCCTTCCCTCCCTTTTACTATTAGTCATTTTATATGAAATGAGGGGATATCCCCTTAATTTTCAATTGATTCTCATTACATTTATTTGCCAATTTAAAAAACCCGTTTTCCTCCGGGTTTTTCTAAAAAGTCGTATATTATTCTTCATTATAGCATATTTATCCTATAAATATTCAATCAATATTATAACAGATTCAAAATTTGTGTAATTCCAAGATCAATTAAAAAGAAAAATAATGCCATGAAAGCTACTGTTGTAATAACCGTAATTGTATAACTAGTTAATTCCTTGCCGCTTGGCCAGCTAACTTTTTTCATTTCTCTTGAAACATTTTTTAAGAAACGAAACATACTTGTACCCCCTACCTAACCTGAAAATCGTGGGTCACCTTATCTATTTTTGACCCTTACTAGCTAACCCCATACTATATTCAGCGCATCGGAGTCTATTTCGTCTCACGGTGCAGCGTATGCTTACCGCAAACTTTGCAGTATTTTTTCACTTCCAGCCGTGCAGGTTGTGTGGATACATTCTTATGTGTGGTATAATTTCTACTTGAACATTCTGCACATGCCAAAGTTATCTTTTTGTTCATAACGTCACCTCAAACGAGGGAATAATCTACTATCAACTCTAGCACGCTTGCAATATCGTGTCAATATATCTCCTAATGTGTAAGCTCATTCCCTTCTATGAGCTGCTCTAATTTGCGCTTCACTCGTTGAAGCGCATTATCAATAGACTTCACATGCCGGTTAAGATCCACAGATATCTCCTGATACGTCCTGCCGTCCAGATAAAGATGAAGCACTTTCTTCTCTAATTCGCTTAACAATTCTGATAATTTTAGTTCCATATCCCCAAACTTCTCTCTATTTATCAAAAGCTCCTGCGGGTCTATGGCTTTTGATCCTGCAATCACATCTAATAAAGTGCGGTCAGTCTCTTCATCATAAATTGGCTTGTCCAAAGATACATAGGAATTAAGAGGAATATGCTTTTGCCGAGTGGCGGTTTTAATCGCTGTAATAATTTGTCTAGTAACACATAATTCTGCAAAAGCTTTAAAAGACGATAGCTTGTCCCCGTCATAATCACGGATCGCCTTATACAGGCCAATCATCCCTTCCTGAATAATATCCTCTTTATCAGCGCCTATTAAGAAATAGGTTCGAGCTTTTGCCCGTACAAAATTCCTATACTTATGTATTAAATAATCCAGCGCTTGACTATTTCCTTGATGGATAAGCTGCAATATCCCCTCATCATCCAACATACTCAAATGCTTCTCGTCAATCTCCATATGGTTGGCACTCACCAAGATGACCCCCTGACTACCACGCAGTCAATTTAAAACTTATTATACAGGAAGCGCTTTATAATCGTCAACACAGCAAAAGAGGAGAATGATGCGGTTTAACCCTATTTTTACATTTCTCCCCTTCGCCACTTCTCAAATTTTTCCAGAACGGCTTGGTCCAACTCAATTTTCGTATGAGCCTGGGTTTTATGATGCAGATCGATTGTTGCTTCTATTTCTTTTTCTATATTTTTCGATTCTATAAATAGCTCTCTTGCCGACTTTCGTAAAGCTCCACTACCAAATATTGTACGTTGTTCAGCGTAATCCGAAGTTGCAACATACACTTGGGTTTGAATGTTTTTCACTTCTTTTACTAGCTTCTCTATACATTCATCAGCTGTTTCTTTCTCTTTAGTAAAGATAACTTCCACATCGTATGCCTTTAGTTTACTGGCAATTCCTCTAACATAGTAAGCATCAAAAACAACAATCACTCGATACCCCGAATAAGCTTGATATTCTGCCATTAGTTCGATTAAGCGATCTCTAGCTTGTCCAACATCTTTCTCTTTTAGTTTCTGAAGTTCTTCCCATGCTCCAATTATGTTATATCCATCAACAATTACTACAATCATCTTTATTCACCAACAGGAAACCTTTTGCGATAAACCTCGTACAATAGTAGCCCACAGGCAACGGACGCGTTTAAAGAGGAAACTTTTCCTTTCATCGGAAGGCTGACCGTCCAATCGCACTTCTTTTGAACTAAACGACTCATCCCTTTTCCTTCGTTACCTATCACAATCGCAATCGGTAATGTACCATCCAGCTTCCTGTAGTCTTCCGTCGCATTTGCTTCTGTCCCAACCACCCATATATGGCGATCTTTTAATTCATCAATTGTATTTGCAATATTGGTCACTCTAGCTACCGGAATATGCTCAATTGCACCTGCCGCAGTTTTAGCAACGGTTGCTGTTAATCCTACGGAGCGACGTTTAGGAATAATAACCCCATGTGCTCCCACAGCATCAGCAGAACGGAGAATAGAACCCAAGTTATGAGGGTCTTCCAATTCATCTAAGATGATAAAGAAAGGTGATTCTGACCGCTCCTGTGCTTTCTGGAACAAGTCATCCAACGTAGCATAGCTATAGGAAGCTACATAGGCAACCACCCCTTGATGATTACCATTGGATAGCTGATCTAATTTACGCTTTGGCACTTTCTGTACAATTGTCCCTGCAGTTTTACCGAATTGAATAATTTTACCTTGTGTGGTCGCATTCAATTGTTCCGAAATTAACACTTTATTAACTGACCGACCCGAATTCAATGCTTCTATCACCGGGTTCTTACCGATAATTAATTCTTGATCCATTAAGCCTCACTCCTTTCTGTAACTTTAATGGCATCCTCTATTAGTTCATCCAGACGCGCTTGATGTTTTGACAAGTAATGATACCCGATGAGTGCTTCAAATGCTGTACTATAACGATAGGCTTGGACACTTAAATTCTTAGGAACCGAACCAGACTTCGCATTTCGGCCCCTAGCTACTACCCGTTGTTCCTCCTCACTGAGATACCCTATTTCCAACCACTGCATGACAACATTTGCCTGTGCTTTCCCTGAAACGTATTTAATTGCTTCTTTGTGTAATTGTTGCGGCTTTACTTGACCATGTTGCAAGAGATGCTCCCTAATATACACTTCATAGACAGCATCTCCCATATAAGCAAGGGCTAAGCTTTTCATCTGTTTCACATCGTCCTTCATATTAGCCCCTCTTCCATCGTACTCCTTGAGGTGTATCCTCTAGTAGAATATTTTTATCCTTTAGCATATCACGAATCTCATCTGCTCGTTCAAAGTTACGGGCTTTTCTAGCTTCATTCCTCTCTTCAATTAATGCCTCAATATCTTCATCAAGTAACGGCTGGTCTTCTTTTATTTCAATACCTAACACATTTAAGAAAGACTGTATCGTCTCTTGAAATGCTTCAATTACATGGCTGCATGTTTGATGTGATTGCAAATAAACATTTGCTTCTTTTGTAACATCAAAAAGCACTGATATTCCATTTGCAGTATTAAAGTCATCATCCATTTCATCTTCAAATTGCTGCTTCCATTTAGATATTTTTTCCATCCATCTATCTTTATGGTCAACTAAGTCCATGCTGGAAGCTTTACGATGTGCAAGATTATCATATGCTGTTGTAATTCTTTCCAAACTGTTTTCTGCACTCTTAAGCAACTCTTCTGTAAAATTGATTGGGTGACGATAATGTACACTGAGCATAAAGAAACGAAGTACTTGCGGATCATGCTGATTAATTAAATCTCGCGTTAGCACAAAATTCCCTAGTGATTTAGACATTTTTTCATTATCTATATTAATATATCCATTATGCATCCAATAATTAGCAAATGTTTTTCCGTTCATTGCTTCCGACTGTGCTATTTCATTTTCATGATGAGGAAATGCTAAATCTTGTCCGCCAGCATGAATATCAATGGTATCACCTAAATATTTCTTTACCATAGCAGAGCATTCTATATGCCACCCTGGACGCCCTTTGCCCCAAGGAGAATCCCAAGCTATTTCTCCTTCCTTTGCTTGTTTCCAAAGAGCAAAATCCAATGGATCCTTTTTCTTTTCTCCAACTTGAATTCGAGAACCTGCCCGCAATTCATCAATGGATTGATGTGATAACTTACCATACCCATCAAATTGACGAGGCTTAAAATATACATCACCTTCAGCCTCGTATGCGTAACCCTTCTCAATAAGCTTTTCTATGAATTGAATAATATCATCCATCGTCTCCGTTACACGTGGGTTTCTTGTTGCTTTCTTCACTCCTAACGCACCAACATCTTCAAGATAAGCATCAATAAATCGGCCTGCAACCTCCGGCACTTCTTCCCCTAGTTCATTTGCAGCCTTAATTAATTTATCATCCACATCTGTGAAATTAAGTACATAATCAACAGTGAAACCTTTATATTCAAAGTAACGTCGAACGGTATCAAACACAATAGCCGGTCTAGCATTGCCTATATGGATGTAATTGTATACAGTAGGTCCACATACATAAATGCTTACTTTGCCTTCATTTAAGGGTTTAAATACTTCTTTTTGGCGAGTAAGTGTATTATAAATTTTAATCGACATGATGTTTTTTCCCTTCCTTCAATTCTGCAATTTCACCTTTTAACGCATCTATTTCGTTTTGTAAATATTCACAGCGGTTGGAAACAGGATCCGGCATCTTATGATGGTCCAGATCTCTTCTTACTTTTTCCCCATTTTGCTTAACTACTTTTCCTGGAACTCCTACAACAGTAGCATGATCTGGTACATCTCGGAGTACCACGGAACCACCACCTACTTTTGCACTTTCACCGATCGTAATGGACCCAAGCACCTTGGCACCAGTTGCAATTAATGCATTGTTTTTAACGGTAGGATGACGCTTCCCTTTTTCCTTACCAGTACCGCCCAAGGTCACTCCCTGGAAGATGGTTACATTATCTCCTATTTCACATGTTTCCCCTATGACCACCCCCATGCCATGGTCGATAAACAAACGGCGGCCAATGATCGCTCCTGGGTGGATTTCAATTCCAGTTAAAAAACGGCTCACTTGTGATATCACACGGGCAATAAAAAACATTCTCCGTTTATAAAAAGCATGTGCAATGCGATGAGACCACACGGCATGTAATCCTGAATAGGTTAGGCAAACTTCGATATACGTTCGTGCTGCCGGATCTTGCTCAAAAACTACATCCATATCTTCTCTCATCCGCTTCCATATCCCCAATTTCGTATCCTCCTCACCGTTAACATTTGTATATCTAGTGCTTATATCAAAAATAAGCGTCCCTGTGTACAATACACAGAGACGCTTATGCGCGGTTCCACTCTGTTTGAAGGGGGAGAAAAGAGCACAAACCCCTACCAACTTAGCTCTTATAACGGTAGAGAACCGCCGTTATGTACTAATTTCCATAACAGACTCTGAGGAGCACTTCGGAAACAATGCTTAAAACCACTCGCAGCCTAGGTGATTCTCTCTGTATAAGCGGGTTACTTCCTACTTTCCCTCTTCATCGTTCCATATTGTAATAATACTATATTATATATTATGCGGAATGTGAATTATTAAGCATCTAATTTATTTAAAACTTGATCAAGACGAGCAACCACATCTTCTTTTCCCAGTAATTCAATTGCCATCGGAAGCTCTGGACCATGCGTTTGACCTGTTGTTGCTACACGAATCGGCATAAATAAACGTTTACCGCGGTGTCCGGTCTCTTTTTGCGTTGCCTTGATTTGTGCTTTAATAGCGTCTTTTGAGAAATCCTCTAAGTGGATAAGCTTATCTGTGAATACTTGTAACACTTCTGGAACTTGTTCTTCTTGCAGAACATCCATCGCACCTTCATCAAAAGCGATCTCTTTATTAAAGAACATATCGGTTAACTCCACGATCTCCGCACCATACCTTAATTGATCTTTATAAAGCGCAATTACCTTTTCTACCCATTCCTTTGTAGCTGCATCCATATTTGCTGATAGCTTACCAGCTTCCACTAAATGCGGCATTGCAAGTTCAATTACATCCCCTAAATCTGCTGCTTTTATATACTCATTATTCATCCATTTCAATTTGTGACGATCAAATATTGCGGCAGACGTTGAAAGTCTTTCTGGATCAAAAATAGAAATCAATGTTTCTTTATCGAAGATCTCTTCCTCTCCAACTGGTGACCAGCCTAATAAGGCAATGAAATTAAAGAGAGCTTCTGGTAAGTACCCAAGATTATGATACTGCTCAATAAATTGCAAAATATGTTGGTCACGTTTACTTAATTTTTTTCGCTCTTCATTAAGAATAAGCGTCATATGTCCAAACTGTGGCGGCTCCCAACCAAACGCTTCATAAACCATCATTTGTTTCGGAGTATTCGAGATATGCTCCTCCCCACGCAAAACATTTGTAATTTCCATTAAATGATCATCAATGGCAACTGCGAAATTATACGTAGGTATTCCGCTTTTCTTTACAATGACCCAATCACCAAAATCACTGGATTCGAATGTGATCTTGCCACGAACCACATCCATAAACGTATACGTCGTATTATCTGGTACACGGAAACGAATGCTTGGCTTACGCCCTTCCTCTTCAAACACTGCAATCTGTTCGGCTGTTAAATCACGGTGTGCACCTGAATATTTAGGAACTTGTCCTTTTGCACGCTGCTCCTCTCTTTCTTCATCTAATTCCTCTTCTGTCATATAACATTTATATGCTAAACCCCTCTCTAAGAGTTCGTCTACATATTTCTGATAGATGTCAAGTCGTTCCATTTGGCGATAAGGGCCATAATCACCACCTATGTCTGCTCCCTCATCCCAATCAACACCGAGCCATTTTAGAAATTTGAGCTGACTTTCTTCCCCACCAGCTACGTTTCTTTTATCGTCTGTGTCTTCTATTCGAATGACCATTTTCCCATTAAAATGTTTGGCGTATAAATAGTTAAATAATGCTGTACGTGCATTCCCGATATGCAAATGACCAGTTGGACTTGGCGCATAACGTACTCGAACCTGGTTTGTCATGGTTCTGCCCCTTTCTATATCAATACATAAAATAAGTAACTAATAGACTCATCCGGCTTTAATGGCACAGGCAACGTTACATCCTGCGTTAACTGCGGTGATAGTCTAAGATGATTTCTAAATAAAATTATACTTCCCTCTTCAGTATAACAAAAGTGATAACAATCGATGTTATCACTTTATCTATCCTTTATAAGTTATACCTTTTTTACAGTGCTTTTTCAAGTAATTTTGGTTTAGCAAATATCATTCGACCGGCAGATGTTTGCAACACACTCGTAATTAATACCTCTATGGTTTTGCCAATATAATCTCTACCCTCTTCAACCACAATCATAGTACCATCATCTAAGTAAGCAATACCTTGATTGTGTTCTTTACCGTCTTTAATGACTTGGACGACAAGTTC
This sequence comes from Virgibacillus salexigens, assembly GCF_014905415.1. Taxonomy (GTDB): domain Bacteria; phylum Bacillota; class Bacilli; order Bacillales; family Amphibacillaceae; genus Virgibacillus; species Virgibacillus salexigens. The sequence continues at coordinate 8,543 of NZ_BNEO01000007.1, read as the reverse complement.
TTCTCCAGGTAAAACAACTGGTTTAACCGCATTCGCTAAATCATTGATATTTAACACATGCACACTTTGTAAATCACAGACTTTATTTAAATTAAAATCATTCGTCACAACGATGCCATCAATTACTTTTGCTAACTTAATAAGTTTACTATCCACTTCATGTATATCTTCAAAATCACCTTCGTAAATTTCCACTTTAACAGGCAATTCCTTCTGGATACGGTTTAATACATCAAGCCCTCTACGGCCTCTATTCCTTTTTAGCACATCGGATGAATCGGCAATATGCTGCAATTCACCTAGAACGAACTGAGGGATTACAATGGTCCCCTCTAAAAAATTTGTTTGGCAAATATCAGCAATACGCCCATCAATGATAACACTCGTATCTAAAATTTTAGCTTTCGGTGAAATGGCAGAAACTTGTTGCTGCTCATTTTCAGCCGGCTTGCGTTTTTCACGTTCCTTTTTATTGATATTCAATAAGTTTAAAAATTCATCTCTTCTTCTAAACCCAACTTGAAAACCAAAGTAACCTAGCAATATTGTTGTAAACAACGGAAGTACTTGAGATACTAATTCAATATTAATATCCGTTAATGGTATATTAACTAAAAAGGCAATAATTAATCCTGCCATTAAACCTAAACTTCCAAAAAACAGATCACCAACAGGCAATTTTATAAGCGCTTCTTCTACCCACTTTAAAAAACCGACAATATAATCAACAAGCCAATATGAAAGGAGAAAGAAAATAATTGCACCAATTACCGTTCCTACATATGGTGAAAACACCCAATTTGCATCTGTAAAATCTAATAAAGTCAAGATATCAGGGACATATAAATACCCAACGGTACCGCCTAATATAATAAAGAATAAATGAACTATCTTTTTCAGCACCACTGCCACCTCCTAACCTATATTATTGCCGAGGTTCAAAAAAAATAATCCTTCGAAAGTAATAAAATATTATAATGTCAATTAAAGCATAGCATAGCTATCATCCTAATTCAAATATATAAACATATTATTATATCAAATAAAAAAACATATTACAATAAATATTATTCCATTTATCGACTTACACCTAAATTCAATGCCTCTTGTACCGAATTAACACCAATGACTTCAATATTATCAGGGGTTGTCCAACCGTCTAAATTATTTTTTGGGCAAATTACCCGTTTAAATCCAAGCTTCGCTGCTTCCTGAACACGTTGTTCTATCCTAGACACACGCCTAATTTCGCCTGTTAAGCCTACTTCACCTATAAAAATATCATCTGGTTTTGTAGGTTGATCTCGAAAACTAGAAGCAATGCTTACAGCTATTGCTAAATCAATAGCTGGTTCATCCAATTTCACGCCTCCAGCAACCTTTATATAAGCATCTTGGTTCTGAAGCATTAGTCCAACACGCTTTTCCAATACTGCCATTAATAACGGAACACGGTTGTGATCCACACCAGTAGCCATCCTACGTGGATTTCCAAAAGCAGTCGGAGATATTAATGCTTGTATTTCAACAAGTACAGGTCTAGTTCCTTCCATCGATGCAACAACAGTTGATCCAGCAGCACCCTGTGAACGTTCTTCTAAAAATATCTCAGAGGGGTTTAGTACTTCTCGTAATCCTTCCTCTTTCATTTCAAAGATACCCATCTCATTCGTACTGCCAAACCGGTTTTTCACACCGCGTAATATCCGATACGTATGATGACGTTCTCCTTCAAAATAGAGCACAGCATCAACCATATGTTCTAATAGTCTGGGACCAGCAATAGCCCCTTCTTTGGTTACATGTCCCACAATAAATATTGGAATTCCATTTGTTTTTGCAAGCTTCATCAATTCGGATGTACATTCTCGTACTTGTGAAACACTTCCCGGTGCGCTTGAGACTTCTTCGCGAAAGATGGTTTGTATGGAATCAATCACCACAAAAGAAGGCTTTACTGCTTCTATTTGATTGGCTATATCCATTAAATTTGTCTCCGCTAGCACATATAATAAGCCTGATTTAACACCTAAGCGATCGGCTCTTAGTTTTGTTTGCTTTGTCGATTCCTCACCTGAAATATAAAGAACTGGCAATTGTTTATCCGCTAAATGCGATGAAATCTGTAATAACAAGGTAGACTTCCCTATACCAGGATCACCACCAATAAGTACTAAAGATCCCGGAACAATTCCACCACCTAGTACACGATTGAACTCTTTCATCGTTGTAGTGATCCTTGGCTCCTCTTTTGTTTCAATTGACGTAATCTTTTCTGGTTTACCAACAGATCTTGCTCCTGTTTGGAAAGACTGTTTATGTCTGCCGCCAGTAACTTCAATTTCTTCAATGAATGTATTCCAATTATTACAACCAGGGCATTTACCCATCCATTTGGCGGATTCATACCCACATTCATGACAAACATATTTTGTTTTTCGTTTCGCCAAATTCCTCTACCCCTTCACTTATCTATTATAAACGATTTTAGCAATAAGAAAGTTACAGGTTCCTATCAATTTAATCAAATATTTCCATAGTCTTGCCACAATTTAGTTGACTGGCATATCAGTAATGAATAGTTTTGAGGGAAATTACAATGGAGTTTCTACATGCCTATCGGTTTCACTTTAATAAGAAGTTTATATGTTTTGAAGCGTAGCTACTTGAATTTCATCTTTCTTTTCTATTTTAACATACCATATGGTGCGGATGAACGTTATACGATTAGGGCATTTCTTCCATTCTGCATTTTTTATAAAGTATATCTAAAAGGGTCTCCATAAGAGCACCTTACTCTCATGAAGACCATTTTTCCTTATAGGATTTAAGGAAGAATAATAAATTCCCCTTTATTATTTAAACCTATTTTCACTTTTTGACCTTTTGTTATTGTTTCTTTAAGCAGTTCTTCTGATAATAAATCTTCGATGTTTTTCTGGATGGAACGACGAAGTGGTCTAGCGCCATATTCTGGATCAAATCCTTCATTAGCAATTTTTTCAACTGCCTTATCTGTTAGTGAGAAATCAATATCTTGGCCCTTAAGGCGTCGTTGTAACTGCTCTACCATTAAGGTTACAATATTCTTCATATGCTTTTTCTCTAAGGAATGGAATACAATGGTTTCGTCAATTCGGTTAAGAAACTCTGGACGGAATGACTTTTTCATCTCATCCATCACCTTTGATTTCATATCTTTATATTCTTGGCCTTCCTCCTCAAGATTAAAGCCAACATATTTATTTCGTTTTAATTCGCTTGCACCTACATTAGAAGTCATGATTAGGACGGTATTACGAAAATCTACAACCCGCCCTTTAGAATCTGTAAGTCGACCATCTTCCAACACTTGTAATAAAATATTAAATACTTCTGGATGTGCCTTCTCTACTTCATCTAATAGAACAACAGAATATGGTTTTCTACGTACCTTTTCTGTTAATTGTCCTCCCTCGTCATAACCAACGTATCCTGGAGGAGAACCAACTAAGCGAGAAGTAGCGTGTTTTTCCATATACTCCGACATATCTATTCGAATCATAGCATCTTCATCTTCAAACATTGCTTCTGCTAGGGCACGAGCCAATTCTGTTTTTCCAACACCAGTAGGGCCTAAGAAAATAAAGGAACCAATTGGCCGCTTCGGATCTTTTAATCCAGCACGTGCTCTTCGAATAGCTTTGGAAATAGCATTTACAGCTTCCTCTTGCCCAATTACACGATTGTGTAGTATTCCTTCCATATTTAATAATCGATCGCTTTCGTCTTTGGTTAATTTCGAAACAGGCACACCAGTCCAGGTAGAAACAACACTAGCAATATCTTCGATGGTGACTTCTGAATCGGTTTGGCCTTGTTTTTCTTTCCACTCATTCTTTGTTTCTTCTAACTCTTCACGAAGACGTTGTTCTGAATCACGAAGCGATGCCGCTTTTTCAAATTCTTGACTTTGCACAGCTGCATCCTTTTCTTTTCGGACTTCTTCAAGTTTTTGTTCTAATTCTTTTAGGTTTGGTGGAACGGTATAAGAGCGTAAACGAACCTTTGAACCAGCCTCATCAATTAAATCAATTGCCTTATCCGGGAGAAAACGATCAGTAATATAGCGATCAGATAGGTTAGCAGCTGCTTCTATTGCTTCATCTGTTATCGTTACACGGTGATGCGCTTCATAACGATCACGTAAACCATTTAATATTTGAACGGTTTCCTCTAATGTCGGCTCATCTACTTGGATTGGCTGGAATCTACGTTCCAGAGCAGCATCTTTTTCAATATATTTACGGTACTCATCCAATGTAGTAGCACCAATACATTGTAGTTCTCCACGAGCTAAAGATGGTTTAAGTATATTGGAAGCATCAATTGCTCCTTCTGCCCCACCAGCACCGATCAATGTGTGTAATTCATCGATAAACAGAATAATGTTTCCTGCCTGGCGAATCTCTTCCATCACTTTTTTTAACCGATCCTCGAATTCACCACGGTATTTTGTTCCTGCAACTACTGTACCCATATCCAGGGTCATCACGCGTTTATCGCGTAATATTTCCGGAACTTCATTATTAATAATCTGTTGGGCTAACCCTTCTGCTACAGCTGTCTTCCCAACACCAGGTTCTCCAATTAGTACTGGATTGTTTTTTGTCCGGCGACTTAAAACTTGAATTACTCTTTCGATTTCCTTACTACGTCCAATAACCGGATCAATATTCCCTTCTTTTGCACTTACAGTTAAATCACGAGCTAATGAATCTAATGTAGGCGTATTTGCATTGGATTGCTGACCACGACCTTGACGATTTGTCTGTGATTCATTGCTTCCAAGCAATTGAAGCACCTGTTGTCTCGCTTTATTTAAGCTAACACCTAAATTATTCAATACGCGTGCCGCAACGCCTTCGCCTTCTCGGATAAGTCCCAGTAAAATATGCTCTGTACCTACATAGGAATGCCCTAGTTTCCTTGCTTCGTCTTGTGAAAGTTCCACAACCTTTTTGGCACGAGGCGTGTAGTGAATCGACTGCATTGGCTGTTTGCCAACTCCAATTAATTTCTCCACCTCTTCTTGAATTTTAGATATTTCAAGGTTTAATGATTGCAAGGCTTTAGCAGCTATCCCTTCGCCCTCTCTGACAAGTCCTAAAAGGATATGTTCTGTACCAATATTATTATGTCCAAGTCGTACAGCTTCTTCTTGTGATAACGCTAGTACCTTTTGTGCTCTTTCAGTGAAACGTCCAAACATCATATAATAATTCCTCCTATCTATTTCTCTAATTCTAATCGCTGGCGAATGAGTGACGCTCGTAACACATCACGTTCATTTGCTGTCAACGTTTTTTTGGCATATTGTTGTAAGAATCCTGGTTGCGTAAGTATCATTAATTCATTTAATATATTTCGAGAAACATTTCCTAATAATCCTAAGTCTATCCCTAATCGAACATCTGATAAACATTGAGCAGCTTCTTTCGATTCAATAATTCTTGCATATTCTAGTACACCATATGAACGACATATCCGGTCCTCTAATTTTGTACGCATTTGATCCATTAACTGTTCCCGTGCATGTCGCTCATGCTCAATAAGCTGCTGTACCACGCTTTGCAAATCCTCAACAATATCTTCTTCCGACTTTCCAAGGGTTATTTGGTTAGAAATTTGAAAAATATTACCTTGAGCCTCACTGCCTTCCCCATAGATTCCGCGAACTACTAAACCTAATTGATTAATTGCTGGAATCATACGATTAATTTGCTTTGTAAAAACGAGTGCAGGAAGATGCATCATAACAGAAGCACGCATACCGGTACCCACATTTGTAGGACAGCTGGTTAAATACCCTCTTGTTTCATCAAATGCATAATTAATTTTCTCTTCTAGCCAATCATCAAATTCAAAAGCCTTATTAAGTGCTTTGGATAGCTGAAAACCTGGGAAGTATAATTGCATTCGAATGTGATCTTCTTCGTTAATCATTAATGACACTTGCTCATTTTCTGATATTAAAGTGGCTGCTGATTCGGAATATTTTGCCAATAAAGGGCTAATTAAATGTTTTTCTACTAATACCCGTTTTTCTACTGATGATAAATCTCGAATAGAGATAAAAGCAAACTGTTTATATTCCTCAAAAGATTGATTCTCATATTTCTCTTTAAAGAAATTGCGAATTTCTTCTAATTGATCTGGATCAGCAAGAATAGGATAAGCTACATTTGCAAAGTTTCTAGCAAGCCGAATCCGACTGCTTAATACAATATCGCTATCTGGGCCTTCTTTTCTCATCCACGGGCTAAGCGCTTCATTCATAAACTGTTGTAAAGTCAAGACTGATCACCTGCCTCTGGCTTATCCTGGTCTTGATTCAATGCTTTAATTTTATCTCGGACTTTTGCAGCTTCTTCAAACGCTTCATTTTCAACTAAGGATTTTAATTGATCTTTTAAAGCTTCTACCTGTTTCTTTTTATGCAAGTCCCCACCCTGACGTTTCGGTATTTTACCATTATGCTTTGTATTTCCTGCATGTACTCGGCGAAAAATAGGGTCAAGACGTTCATTAAACGTTTCATAACAGACTGCACACCCAAATTTACCAATCTGTTTAAATTCAGAAAAAGTCAATTCACATTTTGGACACTGCAATTCATTTACCTGCTGGTAAGTAGTTCCTTGTGCGCTTGCAATATTAGATGTATCAAAGTTAAAGAGTCCAGATAACAAATGATGCAAGGAATAACCATCTTCAGGATAATTCATATACCCTTTTTCCTTTGCACAAACATTGCAAACATGGACTTCCATTTTCTTCCCTTGAATTACTTGGGAAAAATGGAGTGTCGCAGGTCGCTCATGACATTCCTGGCACTTCATTTTCTGATTACCCCCTTTACTTATTTAAATACTTTAACGTACGAAGCATAGAAGTTAATATGCGTGCACGGATCTCATCACGTAATGGCAGTTGGAAAGCTAGCGTTTCTCTTCCTATTGCACTAAGCATAATCTTTGCTTCCCTCTGCGTAACAATTTGTTCCTCTAATAACCTTTCTAAGACATCTATGGTTTTTTGTTGCGAGACGGTTGGATTGACCATACTAATAATCTCATCAATTAGATCCGATTTATCTTGATGAATAACTCGCATGATTCGAATATATCCACCGCCTCCACGTTTACTTTCAACTATATATCCTTTTTCCACGGTAAACCTAGTGTTAATCACATAATTAATTTGTGAGGGGACACATTGAAATTGATCAGCAATCTCGCTTCGTTTTATTTCAATTACATTTTTCCCTTTTGCTTGGAGTATTTGCTTTAGATAATTTTCAATTATATCTGATATATTACTCATATGCCCACCCCCTTTTAGATTATTATCCTTTGACTTTGACTATCTTTGACTATACCTTTATTATACGGCAAAATACTAAAGATGCAAATACATTGTCTAAGCTTATTTTTGACAAAAAACAAAGATACAAAACCTAAGAGTGGTATCATCCTTAAATTTTTTAAAAACCTTACAACTTATTGTATGTTGTAAGGTTCTTTTTGTAGTCTTTCTTATTTAAGTTCCGTGATATTTTTAACATGATCAACCTTTGAGATCTCCTCGAATAATGATATACGATCTAAGTCTGGCTTTTTTTCGATTTTAATAAATATATTTCGCAAGTCATTTTCTATTTTGATGATCTCTACTTCTTTTATTGTTAAATTAAATTTTTCAAAAGCAGCAACAACTTCATTTACATGTAAACCAGGTAATGTAACAATTTGTATTAAATTCGAGCTGCCACCACGTCTAAACAATCGCTCAAAGTTATTAAGAAAAATTAAACTCAATAAAATAATCAACGTTGTAAAAACAGCTGCTGCGTACATTCCTGCTCCGACTACTAAACCTAGTCCAGCTACGGTCCATATAGAAGCAGCAGTTGTTAAACCACGAATGGTTCCACCATAAACAATAATCGTACCCGCTCCAAGAAAGCCGATCCCACTAATAACATATGAAGGAATTCTCGCTGGGTCAAATTGAACTTGATCATATTCTTCCATAAATGATTCGAAACCAAATAGCGAAAGAAGCATCATTAAACAAGAACCCACACCAACTAAGATGTGTGTGCGAAAACCCGCTGAATGATTCTTAATCTCTCTTTCAAATCCAATTAATCCAGATAAAACCAGTGCAATTAACACACGTGTCATAATGAGATAGAAATGTTCACCTAATAAGTCATCTAGGATTTCCTCCAAATTTTCGCACCTCCTGTTTTATTTTATAAAATAATATATATCAAAATATGGTATGCCCACCATATATATGCTTAAAAACCTTAGTCTATATAAACAAAAAACTGACCGTAGTACTTACGGTCAGTTTATGAAATGGCCTGGCGGCGTCCTACTCTTGCAGGGGCAAAGCCCCAACTACCATCGGCGCTGGAGAGCTTAACTACTGTGTTCGGCATGGGAACAGGTGTGACCTCTCCGCTATTGCTACCAGACATTCCTTAAAAATAA
>NZ_BNEO01000006.1 GCF_014905415.1 Virgibacillus salexigens | reverse complement strand
AGCTACTGTACTTTTGCCAGCACAAATTGGTCCGATTAATATTATAGTTTTAGATGCCATAATATCCCTCTTTTTCACCATTTTAGATCAACAATTCCTAAATTATCCTTAAAAATCTTTTTCCACAATCTGGCCCTTTTGTGGAATTAGTGATAAAATTTATCTCAGATTTTTAAAGAAATCATACTTGTCAATGATTTCTTGATATGTACCTGTATCTTTATAGTTAAAACCAAGACTGCATGATTGATGTATTATGGTATTAATTCTGTCTAGGCAGACTTTATCTTCGTTATTGAATGAGTTGCCACACTTACCACATTTTAATTCCATTTGATTATCATTCCCTTCGTATATTATTAATTTCTGCATTACAAGAATAAAATCCTTTTTAATAAGTAATGAATATGACCAACATAGCACTACATATATCCATCAAAGTTTTAAGGTGTATCATTAGGAGTATATGCACTTCATATATGATAGAAAGTTTTTTTATGTGGATTAATTGTAGTTTAATAGTGACTTCATTTTGACCTTGTATTATATAAAAATATCTATAAAATCATACGGAATTTTCGTTTTGGTATTCCACAAATGTTGGTAACGCTGTTTTACACAAACTAATAATAGGTGATGAAAATGTATTTTTTCGGAAGCATTTTTTTCATTACAAAGGTGGTCTTGTTATGAAAGGCATGTATTTCTTACGTCATGTTATAATTTTATAGTTAAAAATTTACAGGAGGTGCTCCTTGAAGAACTTATTATATATATGCTTATCTATTTCATTATTAATATTAAGTGCCTGTGGTGATAATTCAGAAGAGAATGAACAAAATATGGAAATGCAAGATAATGATTCAAAAGTAGAACAAGATCAAACGACAAGTGATCAAGACAACAAGGGCAGTAATGATGATGGTATGTTTAGCATGGGTGAATTTAAAACTCTGAAAGGTAAAAATGACGTTGGTACATATGAGACAGGCCCCATATCCCTAACGATAAAGTCTGTTGCAGTAAAAAGAGGGGAACTAAACGAGAATTATCCGAATGATCGTTTGCCTGAAGGAGAAATAGAGTTTATAGAAATACTTATGACTATGACTTCTGAAAAAGACAATATTAATTTTACGGAAGATAATTTTCAGCTGACAACTAATTCTGGAGAAAACTTCAGTAAACCTGAAGGATTAATGAGTACTGCTCTAAATATTGACTTTGCATATAGTGGTTCTGAAACTGGTCCCGAAGATTATTATGTGACTGTGGCATATATATTGGAACAATCAAAGGCAGAGTCATTAGAGGAGGTTAATTTTCATGTAAAGGCTCCAACTGACCAAAGCGGCAATTCCTTAGATAAAGACATAAATGTTGATATACCAGTTTCTTCAACTGGTTCCGAATAGACTACATATGAGGAAGGGTTATTTATGGATCTATTAGACGTTCTAAACTTAATAATCATTACAGTAATTATTTTGGCAGTATTCACCACGTTTTTACTTGTTTTTGCTTTGAAGTTCGCCAAGTCATCAAATAAACGAACAAATGAGTTAAATGCGGTGCGAAAAGAAAATTTGGAAATACAAAAAGAAATTTTGAAGGAAATAAAAGAGTTAAGAAAATACACTAATTCTAAAAATTAATCTATGCTAAATTTAAAGGGGCCATGGTTTTATGCCATGGTTCTTTTCTATGTCAGTATGGCGGGGCTCAATTAACAAACTGTGGCAAAATATATTCGAGAACAGGAAGCAAAGGGTAGACTAAGAGATAACTTGAGTAAACATGAATATGTCAATTCATCTAAAAATAGAAAGGGAAATAAATGGTTAACGGTCAATTTTTTAGCCACTTTAGGGTCTCTTTGATAGTGCCCTTATAGGGTGAAACTAAACCGCCCGTTTTACTAGAGATGATAGTATTTAGGTTTGTGTTAAAATTTTAATATATTACATCGTTATGGGAAGAGGGTTAAACATGAAGCATGCACATATTTTATTATTATCTATAGTTTTAATTGCTGTTAGCGGGTGTAACAATAATGAAGATAATACAAACCAATCCAAGCAAGAAAGTGATCCCGTTCTTATAAAGAATCATCAATTTAGTCTAGGTACTGAAGGTGATGGTGAATTTTATAAGTATAAAAGTTTAAATGATATTGGTACATATGAAACTGGACCAGTTGTTGTCAATTTAGAGAGGGTAGAGGTAGTGCGAGGGAGCTTTAACCAGGATTACTCTGAGGTATATAATGTTGAAGCCGATGAAACACTCGAAATGATAAATTTTCATATTAAATTCGAATTAAATAAAGAAATAGACAATTTTACGTTTAATCAGGAGCATCTCCACGTAATAACAGATAATAGTGAAAAGATTGAGAAGCCAAATGAACTATTGAGTAGTGTCGTTCACGCATCAATTCTTAAGAGTCCTAAAGATAATAGCGAAAGATACTTGCGGCAATTTTCGTTTCGATTGAAAGAATCTACTGCGGAAAAAATTGAGAAAGCAACACTAATTATAGATCCACCTGTTGATAGTAATGGTGATCTTTTAGGAGAAGAGATAGAGATAGAAGTTGATTTTTCTAAAGATAATGGTTAATACATATATAATTATAAATAACCTTAAAAGTAAAAAAAGTAGGATAGAAAATACATAAAAGTAGCTAATTTATCATTATAAAGTATTAGATGTTTGGATAGATTAAACAACAAGAAAGCCCACACTAAAACAGTGTGGGTTATTTATATATAAAATGAAATTGTCTTATAATAGGTAGAAACTCGTTTTTATCATCTATGACTTCTGCCGACATTCTTGCCGACGAATTTTTTTGTTTCTATAATTTTAGGATTATTTATTTTGGTTTGGAAATGTTGCTAGAATAAGTGTTTTCTAGTTGGTTTAATTATGATATTTCCTACTCAGCCACCATGGTAAGGTGGGGGTCAGCGGTTCAAGTCCGCTTGGAAGCTCTCTTAAAAAACCTTGATATTACAGGCTTTTACTCTTCATTGGGTAAAAGCCTATTTTTGTTATCAATAGAGGAAGCCCCTTATAAATTTCTTGCTAAGAAGAAGTACTGGACGTCGTATTAATATAACTACAAGAAATTTATTTTCACGCTTACCTTGTCCAGGCTAGCAGGTATGCAGTGAACGAAAGAAGTAAAAATATCTAACATTTGATGCGGTGTTTATATACTATAATAAACCTATATTAATTTGTTATATGTAAAAATTCGGAATTATATTGAAATAATTACCTTTTTATGAGATCATTCTATGTAAATAAATAGGAGAGGGAGATTTCATGAAAAAAGTTTATTCCATTTTAACTATTATGGCGATTTTATTATCATTTTCAGTAAATCAAGCATTTGCATCAACAAAAACTGAAAATGAATTAAACCAAGAGAAAATGTTAGCAGAATTAGATAATTTTGAAGAAATTCAAGATAAAAATAGCCTTGATGAGCTAAAATCAAAATTCGATGAATTTTCCACGACTTTAGAGATTGACAATAATTTATTCAAGTATGATAATGCAAAAGCATACAATGTTAAAGAATCCAATATTAAAGCTTTAACTATTCCAGTGACTGATGGGGAAAATTATAATGAAATTAGTAATATCTCCGTTTATTTTGATAGTAATGGAGAAGTATTACATTATACAGAGTTATACGTATCTAAATCTGATAAAGGTACATTTGAAATTGAACTACTACTAAACGGTAAAGTCCAAGCACAAAAAATTACAGATGAAAAATTTACAACTGCTAAAGAATACCAAGAAAAACATGGTGGAGAAATTCAACCAATGGGTGTAAACTGGGATAATTTCTTAGAATGTATGGGTATAACAGGGATAGCAGCTGGTTTCATTTCTTCCGTCTGTGGCTTTGCTTGTGCCCTTACCGCTGGAACTGCTTGTATAGTATGCGCAGCAGGCGTATTAGGGTTTAATTCTGGCGCTATTGGAGGTTGTTTAGCAGGAAGTTGGGAATAATAATAAATAAGTAAGTGGGTGAAATAAATGGAATTTATAGTATCAGCCGTATTAATCTTAATGATGATTTCCATTGGAGTTATTTCTAGAAGAAATAAACAAAAGAACAAAATTGCCGCAGCATATTTATTCTTAGTTGTAGCATCTACTTCCCTAGCTGTATACTTTAATAATATGTATTCTTTAGTATTATATGGGCTGGCTTTATTATCAAGCCTACTTGCATTTGTATTTGCTCTTAAAATGAAAAAAAATTATAGTACTCAATAGTGAATGTAATAAAACCTCACTCTACATTAGTAGAGTGAGGTTTTAGTATAACTATAAATAGTGAACATTGGAAAGTTTCTTTAAGTAAACCTTACATAAGTCCGATTAGCAGTAATGTACAAACCACTGTAAATATAGTCACCTCTATAAAGAAACTAATCAAATTGTGTCTGAACAATTAGATGATATTCTCCAATTAAATGCCATTAAAAACAAGTAAAAAAACATCAAAATATCCTAATAGAAACAGTCATGACTCCTAAGATACTACCCAATTGGTGTACAAGGTTCACTAAGGAGGATATAGTCAAGTTGAGCATAATAGTTTTATTATATTATCCCATGAAAAAAGGCTTTTGTTTATTTCACAAAAGCCTTTTCCTTTATTATTTAATCTTCATTATTTGTACGAATATATTCAAATGAATAAATATGCGTTTTTGTTAAATCAATAACTTCCTCTATAAATTCTTCTTGAGTTTCCTTGAAACCATTTAGAATCCAATTGTTGAACCGAATCCGATGGAACGCTTTGGAAAACCAGAAGAAGTGGGGTACTTGGTTGCATTTTTATTGTCTGATCAAGCTAGTTTTATTAATGCGGCTGTTGTTCCTATTGATGGAGGTCAATCGTATAAATATTAAAGATAAATTGAAGTAATATCAAGAACTCCCTATCTGTAAAAGATGGGGAGTTTTTTCTTAAGCTCAAAACTGGTTATCTTTTAATGTAAATGGCTTATTGGAATCATGTAAGAGCTTATTCTCATACATTTCTAACCTATGGCATGCGAAGTCATACTCTACGTTAAATAATTCCATCATTTGATAAGGGGAAACCATGCCAATTTGTTGTAACATGAATGTTGGTATGCATAAATGATAGCTAAAATATTTTGCCTGCCATTCTTGCAGCTCAACAAATAAGTGAGGCATATGTTCTTATCTTCCTGCGTGCCAAAGATTGTGAGCAATTTCATGAGTGAATTCCTGCCACTGTGTTTGTTTATTCTTGGTTTTATTTAAGAAAATCAAGTTTCTACCACCTTTACAAACACTTTCGCTGCTGAATTCCCAAAAATAAACGGAGATACCCAAGGTATTGGAGAGGGTTTTTATTTTTAATTCATGCGGTGTATGAATGCCTACTTCTGTTAAAAGACGCCTAATATAGTCTTCCGTTCTTGAGTAAATAATCATTGTTCTCCCCTTTTTAAAAGAATGTGTGTTCTTATTTCGTTAAAATTAATGGTGTACATTCATGTACACCGAAAGATAGATACATATTATGTCAATATTCTTCTTTAAATGCTTCCCAAATCCGTTTGAGGCGACGAAGATCTTCTTCGTTATTCTTTGGTAATTCCTTGTACCACCTTTCCAGTGATGGATCATTACGGAAGGCTGCAAATGCTTCTTCTTCGGATAATGTTGGCTGATCCGACCTTCCTAATAGAAAATCCGTAGTAACTCCTAATTTCGTCGCAAATCTGTCTAGTTCGTGGTCTTTAATGGATCGCTCTCCCAATTCAATTCGATTCATCACGCTAACATTTAAGCCAACTTGTTTGGCTAATTCACGCTGACTCCAATTTTGGTCTTCTCTTAATTCAATGATTCTCTTTCCTATATCCACGCAAACTCCGCTTTCTATGTAACAGTTACATCGTAACATAATTTCTAAAAGAGAAAAAAGTTCTGCTTAAAATGCAAGAACAGAATTTGACATTTCTATTTTAGCAATGTAATATGAGAACAAACGTTCTATAAGAAATATATGGTAATTGTAAAGGAGGGATGTCAATGAACAAAAATCATACAGACAATCATGATATTTGTTGGATTGTGAATGAATATCGAAATGATCAACGTACCGGTGCTTTATCTCCGATCGTTAGAAGTGATTATGCTCAATTACTTTTTGATAAGGGGGCTGGTTTTCATGAACAAAGAAGAAATCGAGAGCATCTTGAGGGATTACAATTGGATGATAAAAGAAATTAATAGGCAGCATGCTATAGTAAGTAATGGTGTAGAAACTAGAATGGTGGCTAAATCTGGAATTGAATCAACCCTTCCTCGTGCTAGAGGAGGTGTGAGTGATCCGGTTGCTAAAGAAGTCATTCGGAGAGAGAGGAAATATGCGTGGATCACGAAACTTGAACAGAAAGTTATCTATATTCAAGAGCGGTTATCTGCTATTGATGACCCTGAAGAGATAGCGGTATTAGAATGCATCCTAGATGGGATGACAATAACAGCAATTAGTAAATATATGGGATTACCGAGGAAGCGAATATATAACATCAAACGATCAATTATTTACAAGCTTTCCCAATTTACACAGACTCCCGAACATATGTAAAACTAGGAAAGGTATAGATATAGAATACAGTTCAATGAAACAAGCTCCATGCCCATAACAACCGCTCTTGTCCGAAATGACATTAAACTAATAATTGTACGAATAAATTAGTAGTCGTAAATGCGTCCATACGTAATTTAGGGCTTTTTTAATGGGGGTGAAAGAATAATGCTTTTGTAAACTATCAATTTGGTATTGTGATGATTCTTAATCCTCTTTAACCAATTTTGTCAGATAAGGAGGGGGAGTCGTTGAAAGAAAAAGTATCCTGGGAAGAAATAATCCAACAGGATATAGATGTAATTAAAACAGAGCAGAATGATCTAAAGCAAAGCATAAACGAATTAAAGCTCAAAGACCTAGAGCATGATAAAGAGATATTTGCGCTACGTCAGACATTAAATGAAATAAAGGAAGATACGAAATGGATTAGGAGAATGGTCACAAAGGCAATCGTGTCAGCTGTTGTTACTGGGCTGATCGGTGGTTCCTTAGCATTGTTTTTCACAAGTGTCTTTCAAGGAGGTTAAATGATGGACAAGGCTACATGGGTGCGTACCATAGTTTTGCTTTTGGCGTTAATAAACCAATTTCTTATCGCCTTTAACCTACATCCCATACCGGGCAGCCAAGAGAGGTGGGGAGAGGTCATTTCCTTACTATTCACGGCAGTTGCAAGCGGATGGGCATGGTTTAAAAACAACTATGTAACTGTTAAGGGAAAGCAGCAACAACAAGTATTAAAACAATCAAAACTTATTTCGTAGTCAAACGGCTAGTTCACTTGGACAAGCCGTTTTTCTATATAAAAATACTAATTGGAGGAGATACTATGACAAAATTATTTATTGATGCAGGACATGGCGGCTCTGATCCAGGAGCTGTAGGGAATGGTTTACAAGAAAAGAACGTTACATTAGCTATTGCACTAAAACTAAGAGATATTTTAAATAGTGATTATGAGGGTCACTCTGTGATGCTATCCCGAACGACTGACCAGACGTTATCTCTAGATCAACGAACAGCAATGGCAAATAGTTGGGGGGCAGATTATCTTGTTTCCGTTCATATAAATGCTGGTGGGGGGACAGGATTTGAATCGTATACGTTTAATGGTAACTACGAAGGAAAGGAAGAAACAAATCGGTTACGTCGTTTGGTGCATCATGCGATAGTGGCTGAAACGGATTTTAAAGACCGTGGCATAAAAGAAGCAAATTTTCATATGTTGAGAGAATCAGCAATGCCAGCTGTGCTCACAGAAAATGGGTTCATTGATAATACTTCGGATGCTGCGGCATTAAAAAGTGATACCTTTCTTACAGCAATAGCCCGTGGACATGCAGTTGGGCTCGCTAACGCATTTGGTCTAGTAGAATCTACCAATGACAATGAGAAATTTGTTGAAGTGTTAGTAGATTCCCTTTGGACCTATCATACAGCGAATTGGGGTGATAAAGCAGTAGTAGTTAATCAAGGAGATGTTTTTACTGTCATTCAGGACAGGTTCCCAGTAGATGGCGGGTATATGTATCAGATTAAAAGTGGTTTATATATTACGGCGAATCCTAGTTATGTTCGCTATTACACGAGATAATTTATTGCCCCCACAGCAACGTGGGGGCTATTTTTTAGTTTTATCCTCTGGCTCGAAATATAGATCCAATCCCTTTAATTGTTCCCGTGTTGCTTTTATTTTTGCTAAATGATGATATCGGTAAGTGTTTTGTTGTTTAATTGCTTTATGACGCCACCATAAAAATTTTAAATAGATAGGGTGCAAGAAAAACAGCTGTTTCGATGGCTGGGTTAACCTTTCCAAGTGTTTATAGTCATACGATTTTCGTCCCCTATGAACATTGCTTGCCAAATATTTATGGCCGAAAAAATCCATATAAACGAGCATATATTGAACATCATGTTCGAAACTCTCCTCTTTCGTAATGGTAAATTCTATTGCTGTATCAGGTTGTATTTCTCGTTCTGGTTTAGACATATAATATTGTGTTCGATTGTTTACGTCTTTTTCTTTTAATAATAAGAAGGAATCAATGCATACACCATTACCAAGGTTCTTTACTGTAATATTAAAGCGGCTTTCATCCATCTGATTAGATTGTCTCAATTTATTACTAGTTATTGTAATTACGGGTGCATGATTTGCTTGAAACTGCAAACGTGCTAAATATAGTGTGAGTAGTGAAATGGGATACAAGATAATGCTAATCAATTCAGTAGTTCCTAGATCTTGATTTTTCACACTGAAATAGAATAAAGCAGTTATCACACAAATTAAGATGAGTAATTTGAAAACTTGTATCACCCCATATTATATATATCATGCGAGAACAGGAAATATGTTCCAAAATGAAAAGGCTGTTGCCTATTCTTTCTTACAGCAAAAGCGCTTATCTTTTATTGGTATCCGTAGCCTAGATAATAATAATTAGGGTAGGGTTGCATGTATCCATATTGTGGAACAGTATACGGATAATTTGTATTAGTTTCAGGGTAATATGGCTGGGAATAACCTTGATGGTCTTCTCTTTCTCTTGTGCATTCATCCGTTGGTCCAATAATAATGGATTCGTTAATAGGAGCGATTGCTTCCTTCCAAGTTTCAGGATCTAAGCAAAACGTATGTGCCATGATTTCAACAGGCGTTTTTGTAAGTATATCCGATCCAAGAATATATTCTGGATAAGGCGCATCAAAGATGGCAAAAAGATGCGTATTATTATTGGTTGCTTCCTCCCAATGCCACCATCCTTGAGGGATATTTGCTACTTGCCCAGGTGTTATAGGGATGTTAGAAACTTCATTATTGAAAGGATTAATTAGAGAGACAACAGCTGACCCACTGATACAATATACAAGCTCTGAAGCATTTTGATGATAATGAGGCTCAACAACACGTCCATTACTTAAGTAGATATCAAGCATCGACACATTACCTAGTGTATTTAATTCATTTCGTCCCAATTGATTAATGTAATTTTCATCATTTCTAGTAAATAAGCGGTTTTTGTTTACATCAGAAAAAAACGCTACACCTGGTTTTGTATAGTCCATATAAGAAGTTGGCATAAGTACGTTCAACTCCCTTTCATAATAATAGTTACAAACATATCCTATGTATGGGCGTTAAAAGTGTGACAGATGCCTAATAATTCGTATTTTAGTGGTTTCTTATGATTATTCGTCGATATATCACCATATAACAAACTACAAAAACTAGAAAAGCTAGAATACATAAACTCAGATAATACAACCACCCATCCCCAAGTAAATCTAATGGCGTTTTAGCTGTTGGAGTGGAGGATAGGTATAAATAGTTGGATTGAAATAGAGGATTAATGATAAAACCAATGAATATCGCATAAGCCAATAAATAACCATACGTTTCTAATACTGACCTAAATGTAATTGATTGTACTATAAATAACAGTAAAAATATACTTGTTAGCGATATGGCCATGTGATGAATAAAGAACTTCCAATAACGAAAATGGGGAAAATCATATGGGAGTTCAGGTGTAATTAATGCTAAAAGAGCTGGAATGAATCCAATATAAAAAGTAATGTAGGAGAGCTTCTGACTTTTCGTTGCCAAGGCAATAGCACCTGTAATACTAGCTATACCACAAAGGTGAAGAGGTATATGCTCTTGTAAATTCCATATACCAGTTGTTAGTGTCCACCATTGGTAGCTGATTTCAGATAAAATTAAGATAGTGAATAAAAGCCAGTGTGTAAGTTGAACGAAGAATTTTTGGGTGTGTTGGTGATGGGATAAAGCAATAATCAAAACGAATGCAACGATATAAATAACCAGTATAATTACATGACTAATACCAAATTGATTAAAGGGGGGAGTATGCATCTTCTATCCATCATTCCCTTCATTATGCCATTTCATCTTGACGTCGATAGCTAATAAAGGCGCTTTTCCCAGCTTGTAGGATGAAGCGCCTTTGTTCTCTGTTAACTATAAAAGTAAAAAGGATTAGCCTCCAATAATATGGTAACCGGAATCAACATGAAGTACTTCCCCTGTTATGCCTCTTGATAGTTCACTCATAAAGAATAATGTGGCATCTCCAACTTGATCTTGATCTACATTCTTACGAAGCGGAGCTTTTTCTTCAATCACTCCCATTTTTTCGTTAAAACCAGAGACTCCTTTTGCGGAAAGTGTACGAATTGGACCAGCTGAAACAGCATTTACACGAATCCCATACTTACCCATATCCTCAGCGAGGTAACGAACGCTTGCTTCAAGTGAAGCTTTTGCCACTCCCATCACATTATAGTTCTGGATAACTCGTTCTGCACCAAGGTAGGTTTGGGTAACAATGCTTCCACCTTCTGTCATTAATTCTTTCGCTGCCTTTGTTACGGCTACTAAGGAGTAGGCGCTAATTTCCTGTGCCAGTAAAAAGCCATCTCGCGAGGTGTCAGCATATTCCCCTTGTAATTCATCCCGATTGGCAAAAGCAACAGAGTGTACAACTCCGTGAATAGTTCCAATTTCATCTTTTATCGTGTTGAATGCACTCGTAATACTTTCGTCACTGGCAACATCACAGGATACGACTAATTGAGCTTCGATATCATGTTTCTCCAAAAGCTTTGTTAGCTTTTTGTATGACCGTTCTTGTCTATATGTAAATATAAGATTTGCTCCTGCTTTATGTAAGGATGATGTAATTCCCCAAGCAATACTTCTTTCACTTGCAACACCCATAATAACAATATTCTTTCCTTCTACTAAATGTCCCATCATCGAACCTCCATGATCATTTCTTTCATACATTATAACCTAATCCATATTTCGAAAGAAAGCCTTATCTATTTTGAAGTTATTTATCATCGTAACCTGCTTTATACTCGTCTATACAAACGAATAAAAAGAAATGATAAAAAAATAAAATTTACCCTTTACAAATGATATAGAACTGGGTATAATAAAATTCGTTGGTTTCGACGGAACTTAACAAAGACATCCAAGAATCGACATTTTTAAAAAGATATGGCCCGTTGGTCAAGTGGTTAAGACACCGCCCTTTCACGGCGGTAACACGGGTTCGAATCCCGTACGGGTCACCAATTTTTATTTTCTACATAATTGGTGCGGAGGATTAGCTCAGCTGGGAGAGCACTTGCCTTACAAGCAAGGGGTCGCAGGTTCGAGCCCTGCATCCTCCACCATATGCCGGCCTAGCTCAACTGGTAGAGCAACTGACTTGTAATCAGTAGGTTGGGGGTTCAAGTCCTCTGGCCGGCACCATTTTTTTAAAAAGCATGAATAAATAATAAATTGTGTGTTAACAATATGGAGGGGTAGCGAAGTGGCTAAACGCGGCGGACTGTAAATCCGCTCCCTCAGGGTTCGGGAGTTCGAATCTCTCCCCCTCCACCATATATATAGAATTGTTGGGCTATAGCCAAGCGGTAAGGCATCGGGTTTTGATCCCGTGTACCCCAGGTTCGAATCCTGGTAGCCCAGCCATTTTTTTGTTTCTAAAAGTTTTTTACATAATACAGTGTTTAATTTTATATGAGCCATTAGCTCAGTCGGTAGAGCAACGAGCAATATCTTCCACCGAATTAACTGCGAGTAACCCCGATGCACAATGCTTCCAAGAATAGGCTGGGAGAAGTAGGGGTAATTAAAGAATGATCTTATTTAGAAACAAATTAATTTCATATGAGCCATTAGCTCAGTCGGTAGAGCATCTGACTTTTAATCAGAGGGTCGGAGGTTCGAATCCTCCATGGCTCATCAAAGTATCATAACAATAAATAAGAATTAGAAATAAACAAGGTGTTATAACTGTAGCAGCCTTGTTTATTTGCATTTTACGGTGATTTTTTACATAATAGAAACAGTTATTTTTATATATAACATGTGGTATTATGTTACCATGTGCGAGGACTAGGGAATTCAGTAGAAAGATGAGTTTATATAACGAAAAAGTGTTAAATCGTGATATAATTTACTATAGATAAATGCCTTAAAAATTTTTTGACGTACGAAATTCTATGATAACGATATAAAGGATGATAGGCAATGGAAACCTCGAGGATTCCTGGTTTTTACAATAGATCGGTGGAAGGGCGCAGAGAACTTTTAAAAAGTATGGATGTGTTCTCGGAGGAAGAGCTGCAGGGTTTAGAAGCAAAAGAAGGTTTACCTACTGAAACAGCTGATAAGATGATTGAGAATGTAATTGGTACTTATCCCCTTCCGCTTGGATTAGGATTGAATTTCTTAATAAATGGGAAAGAATATGTAGTACCGATGGCAATTGAAGAGCCTTCCGTAGTCGCTTCTGCTAGTCATATAGCCAAAATTGTTAGAGATTCCGGCGGTTTTACTACTGAAGCAACCGAAAGAGTCATGATTGGTCAGATTCAGGTTGTAGGCTGCGAGGATTTTCAAAAAGCGAAGCAAGTATTAGTTAATCATAAAACATATTTGCTAAAACAAGCGAATGAAGCGTACCCAAGCATTGTTGCTAGGGGAGGGGGAGCTGAGGATTTGGATATTCGGATCCTAAATGAAGCATCGAATTCCTCTTATCAACAGATGCTAGTATTACATTTATACATTAATACATGTGATGCAATGGGAGCGAATATAATAAATACAATGGTTGAATCACTTGCTCCTTACATTGAAGAATTAACAGGCGGGAAAGTGTATTTGCGTATTTTGTCGAATTATGCTGATAAGTGTTTAGCTCGGGCAAAATGTGTTATTCCACCTGATATTCTTAAAACTGGGGATTTTACTGGGGAAGAGGTGCGTGATGGCGTTGTACATGCGTATGAGTTTGCTGCCTCTGATCCATATCGTGCTGTCACCCATAATAAAGGAATAATGAATGGGATTGATCCAATTGTAATTGCTACAGGTAATGACTGGAGGGCAGTGGAGGCTGGTGCCCATGCCTATGCTTCGCGCCATGGGCAATACAGTTCCATGACGTCGTGGTCCGTTGATCAAGAAGGGAATCTTGTCGGTGAATTAGAATTACCGATGTCGGTAGGGACAGTTGGAGGATCAATAAACGTACACCCGATTTCTAAGATTGCGCTACGCATGTTAAACGTCGAATCTGCCCAAGAGCTTGCACAGGTTATTATTGCCGTTGGATTAGCGCAAAACCTTGGAGCCCTAAAAGCGTTAGTTACAGATGGCATCCAAAAAGGACATATGGCATTACATTCTCGTTCTGTTGCCATAGCAGCAGGAGCTACTGGGGAGTTGATTGATATCGTTTCAGAAAAATTAGTAGAAGCAAAAGAAATCCGTGTCGGAAAAGCTAAAGAATTGGTGGAAGAGTATACAAAATGAGTGCAGAAAAAGCTACAACAACAGAAAAAACAGCTATAGGTATAGCTCATAGTAAACTAATTTTAATTGGAGAGCATGCAGTTGTACACGGGCAACCAGCTATTGCTATTCCATTTCCTTTAGTCGGTGTTGAAACTTCGGTAGAGTATATCCCTGGTTCAGTAATGATTGATACAACATTTTACCATGGCCCCCTTTCTACGGCACCTGAATCATTGCAGGGTATTGCACAATGTATTCAAGAGACGTTAAAACATATCAATATGCCGGCTGAGGACCTTGTTATTCGAATTAAATCTTCTATTCCTCCTGGTAAGGGACTTGGTTCAAGTGCATCTGTAGCTATTTCTGTAGTGCGATCGTTATTTGCTTACTTTGAAGAGGATTATACAGATGAAGATTTATTAACATTAGCTAATATATCCGAAACCTTTGCACATGGTGCACCTTCAGGAATCGACACATTGACGATTACATCACAGTCGCCGGTTTGGTATGAGAAAGAACATCCAATAGATTTTATAGAATTAAGTGATGATTTCCATTTTGTGGTCGCGGATTCTGGAAGAATCGGCGATACTCGTATGGCTGTAGAGTCAGTTGCCCAACTGTTAAAGATGGCTCCAAAGCGAATTCATCGCAAGCTTGAACGGATTGGCCAATTAACACACCATGCAAAACAGGCATTGGAGAAAAAAGGCAAACATATTCTAGGTCATATGTTAAACGAAGCTCAGAAAGAATTAGAGGCTTTAGGTGTAAGTGATGCAGGTTTAAATCGGTTAATACACTTCGCTCGTAGTGAAGGAGCATTAGGCGCAAAATTAACCGGAGGCGGTAATGGCGGCTGCATAATTGCACTTGCTCAAAATGAAGTACATTCAAGGCAATTAGCAGAAAAGCTGCGGAAGTTCGGTGCTCATGCAGTATGGCCATTTGTGCTAAAAGGAAATCAAGAGAAATAGTAGCTTGTGAATAGTGAAGGGGAATTATCATGAAGGCAACAGCTAAGGCACATACGAATATTGCCTTAATAAAATATTGGGGAAAGCGCAATGAACCCATTATATTACCGACAAATAATAGCTTGTCGCTTACCTTAGATGGATATTTTACGACAACGTCCGTAGAATTTGATGAAACACTTACAAAAGATCAATTTATCTTAGATGAACAAGTAGTTACAGGTGAGCAATATGAGCGGGTTGCATCTTTTTTGGATATTATACGTAAGCTAGCGGGGAAGCAACTTTACGCAAGTATAACCTCTAAGAATGAAGTCCCTACGGCTGCAGGGTTCGCTTCTTCAGCATCTGGATTTGCTGCATTAGCAGCAGCGGGAACGAAAGCAATAGGATTAGGTTTAAGTAACATGGAGCTCTCCCGTCTAACTCGACAGGGGTCTGGTTCAGCATGTCGTTCGATTTACGGCGGTTTTGCTGAATGGCAAATGGGTAAGAAGGAAAATGGTTCCGATTCTTATGCGATTCCAATTGCTTCTGCAGAACATTGGGATATTCGAGTTGCTGCCGTTGTATTATCTTCGACAAAGAAAAAAGTTTCGAGCAGAGCTGGAATGAAACGAACGGTCGAAACTTCTCCATTCTTTCAAGGATGGTTGGATAGCATTCCGCAAGATTTAACAACGATCAAAGAAGGTATTCGTCATCGTGACTTTCAAAAGGTGGGGGAAATAGCTGAGGCTAATTGCCTAAAAATGCATGCAACAACACTTGGAGCGAATCCCCCGTTTACCTATTGGCATGATACAACTATTGCTGTTATGCAAAAAATTCAAGAAATGCGTACACAGAATATACCGGTTTATTTCACCATTGATGCTGGTCCTAATGTAAAGGTGCTTTATTTGCCAGAATATGAGAAAATTGTCGAAGAAACGCTTCGTAGTCTATCTGGTGTAGCTGATATACGGTTAAGCAAGCCGGGACAAGGAGTAACCTATTTATAGGGGTTGAACATGTTGCAACAAACACCAATGACCATCAAAGTTCCAGGAAAGTTAATGGTAGCAGGCGAGTTTGCTGTATTACAGCCAAATAATCATTTGGTAGTAATGGCAGTAGATCGTTATGTGTATGCTACGATTCAACCAACGGAAACAAATGAAATTAGTCTACTCGATTTTCAATTAGAACAATTAGAATGGGAATTCACAAATGGTCGTGTAAAGATTGACTGTGATGATATCCGAACAAGCTTTGTTGAAGAGGCGATGACGATTGCAATAAAGTATTTGAAGGAGCAGCGTATTTTAATAAAGCCGTTTCGATTAACGATTAAGAGTGAATTGGATGACACATCCGGTGTGAAATACGGACTAGGGTCTAGTGCCGCAGTAGTAACTTCTGTAATTACTGCTATCCTGCATCAATCACTCCCCTATAGACCTAGCGCAAGATTAATCTTTCAACTTGCTGCTATCTCTCATGTGGTGACGCAAGGGAATGGCTCTGGAGCCGATGTAGCTGCATCATCCCATGGAGGCTTTCTTAACTATTCTTCGTTTCAGGCTGATTGGTTACGACATGCGTATCAAAATGCTTTATCACTATCTGACGTAGTAAATCAAAATTGGAAGTACTTATCCTTACAACGCGTACAGCTTCCAGAAAATATACATATGTGTATCGGCTGGACTGGTAAACCGGCATCTACGGCGAAACTGGTCGATGAGATTTTGAAGTTAAAGACGGATAATTTAAGCCACTTTAATCAGTTTCTGTTGGAGAGTGAACAAGCGGTTACGAAGATTTTAAACGGAATGAAGGAAAATGATGCATCCTTATTTTTAAGCGGTATTACGGAAAATCGTCATGCTTTAGCTAAAGTGGGTCGATATGCTAATGTGGATATCGAGACATCATTATTATCGAAGTTGTGTGACCTTGCCGAAGCTTATGGTGGTGCCGGAAAGCCTTCAGGTGCAGGAGGTGGTGATTGTGGAATCGCCTTTATGCCTTCGAAACAACAAGCGGATCAATTGATTAAAGCTTGGGAAGAAGTGGGGATAAAACCACTTTCGCTTAAAGCAAACCCTTTTGGGGCAAGAAAGGTAGAGGTTTAAAAGAGATTCAGATAGTATCCGAATGGATAGTATCTGTTTTTTTAGTTAAGAAGGAATAGTTACTGTCTGATATGAGTCGTTGACTAGATCACCTGCAGCAATAATCTAACACAAACAAACCCATTTTATCTTGCTAATCCGACTCCATTGTATATATATACAGTCTAATGTTGAGTTGAGTCATCATGCGTATTTTGTCTACAATGGGAAAGGGAGGAGGCGATTACATGACAAACAACAAAATTTCAATTATTGGAGTACCGATGGACTTAGGACAAAGCCGCCGTGGAGTCGATATGGGACCAAGCGCACTGCGATATGCTGGTGCTATTGAGAAATTGGAAGAATTGAAATACCAAATTCATGATTTAGGGGACATTCCAATCATCCGTCCGGATAAGCCGATTACGGATCATGATAGTAAATTAAAGAATCTAAAACAAGTAGTAGAAGCCAACCAAAGGTTATCTGAAATGGTGGATCAAGAAGTAACAAAGGGGCATTTTCCACTTATTTTTGGTGGTGATCACAGTATTGCCATTGGAAGTTTAGCAGGCATTTCAAAACATTATGACAATCTTGGAGTAATCTGGTATGATGCTCATGGGGATTTAAACTCAAGTGAGACATCTCCATCAGGGAATATCCATGGGATGCCACTTGCAGTTAGCCTAGGGATAGGTGATGACAAATTAACTGCGATTGGAGATTATGTTCCAAAGGTAAAGCCAGAAAATATTGTTATCATTGGAGCGCGTTCTCTCGATCTAGGTGAAAGAGAATTGATTCGTAATAAAGGCATTCAGGTATATACGATGCATGAAATCGATCGCTTGGGAATGCCAGCTGTAATGGAAGAGGCGATTGGTTATTTACAAAACAGGACCGATGGTGTTCATTTAAGTCTGGACCTTGATGGGCTTGACCCTTCAGAAGCACCGGGAGTAGGAACACCGGTAATAGGTGGAATTACATATCGGGAAAGCCATTTAGCGATGGAAATGTTAGAAGAGTCATCAATGCTGACATCAGCAGAATTTGTAGAAGTAAATCCAATACTTGATGAAAAAAACAAAACGGCAACCGTTGCAGTAGGGTTAATGGGATCGCTCTTTGGTGAAAAATTAAAATAACACAGTACGAAATTTGAAGCGTTATAAAAAAGACATTAAATTTCAAACTGGAAATTTGATGTCTTTTTTACCCTATTTCTATCTCTTTTTATAAAGTTGTGCGTTAATACGTGCCGTATTGTGAAGATCATGCATTCTAATCGTGTTTGTTAAGATACTCATTAATAAGTTGATCTAGCTTGGTACTAGAGGAAATGACAACTTCTGAAGTCAATGCATGTGAGTCACTAAGTGAGATCATTTCTTCACGACATTTCTCAATTTCTTCCAATAATACATAATTACTCACAAAACTATCCTCCTATCTAGTATACTATAATAGGAGAGTATCCAAATTATTGCAATTATAAACTAATAATTTTTTTAATTTTTTTTGAAACCTTTTTGAGGTCTATTTCGTAACAGAAATACCGCATAGTTGGCGGAGGTACCAATATGGATGAAATGATACGAGAGAGAATAAAACAAGTGAAAAAAGGAGATCAATCTGCTTTTGAGGATGTGGTCTCATTCTTTCAGAATAAGATTTACCAGCATTGTTATCGGATGCTCGGTAATACACACGAGGCGGAAGATATAGCGCAGGAGGCTTTTATCCGTGCATATATTAATATCCATTCATTTGATGAACGCAGAAAGTTTTCGACATGGCTTTATCGGATAGCTACGAATTTAACCATTGACCGAATTCGTAAACGAAAGCCTGATCATTATCTTGATGCAGAAGTAAAGGGAACAGAAGGATTAGATATGTACTCTCAATTGGCCGATAAGGGTCGAAAACCGGATGAAGAAGTTGAAGGTTTAGAGCTGCAACGCTATATTCAGTATGAAATTTCTAAGCTTCCACCGAAGTATCGAAGTATTATCATGCTTCGATATATTGAGGAATTTTCCCTTCAAGAGATTAGTGAAATCTTAGATATTCCATTAGGAACGGTAAAAACCCGTATCCATCGAGGAAGGGAAGCTCTACGGAAAAAGCTTCGTCACGTGTAAAAGGAGTGTGACTCACTTGAAATGTAATAAAGAAGCTGTAGAACTAATGCATCATTATTTAGATGGGGATATTACCAAAGAGCAGGAACAAGCTCTAAGCAAGCACTTAGAAGTTTGTGAAGCCTGTCAGGAGCATTTTCATGAATTAAAAAGGACGATAACTTTTATTCAAAGTGCAGAACAGGTGAAAGCCCCTGCCAATTTTACAGCGAACGTTATGGGAAAACTTCCTACAGAAAGAAAAAGATTAAAATATACAAGATGGTTAAAGGCGCATCCAATGATTACAGCGGCCGCCATCTTCTTCCTGTTTATGTTTAGTGGTATTTTTTCTGTGTGGAATCAAGATAATCAACTGGTTGTCTCAAAACAAGAAGACCTTATTATAAAAGGGGATACTGTAATTGTTCCAGCGGACGTTACAGTAGAAGGAGACTTACTTGTTAAAAATGGCAACTTAATTGTTAATGGAACGATTGATGGAGATGTAACCTTAGTAAATGGGAAATTTATTGAAAAGCCTCTAGAAGGTGAAGGTTTAATGGCTTCTGTTGGAGAAGTAAATGGAGAATTAAAACAAGTGGATCAGGTGTTTGAATGGATATGGTATAATCTAAAACAATTGTTTCAACGTATTTTTGCATTATAATTTCAAATGGATTAACCTGAATCGTATTTTGTATTCAGGTTTTTTGTTGTCAAAAAAATAGTTACATGCTTTAGATCTCTTGCTATAGATGTGGAGCTTTTTATCGTATTTTTATAGGAACAAGCTTTCCGCTGTGCTCAGAGTTTGGCGATAAACACAGCTTGTGCGTTACATCCTTTGTGAACTTTTATTATTCGTGAGTGTTATCATACATGTTGTTGGTAAAATTATGTTATAATAATAATGTTATAATGCGATAAATTTGGGTATTACTGAAATTTTGTTGAAGAAGGATGTGTAATCATGCTTGATGGGGGATTCGACCTGATACAGCTTCTAAGGATAGGCGTAGATATTGCTCTCGTCTGGTATGTTCTATATAAATTAATCATGCTGATTAGAGGTACAAAAGCAATTCAGCTTTTAAAGGGAATTGCAGTCGTATTAGCTGTATGGCTTTTAAGTATTGTGCTAAATTTACAAACTGTCCAATGGATTACAAGTCAAGCAATTGACTGGGGTCTTATCGTAATTATTATTTTATTCCAACCAGAACTAAGACGTGCATTGGAGCAATTAGGTAGAGGGAATATATTTGGAAGGAGTTCCAGATCTGAAGAAGAGATTATTGAACAAAATATAGAATCGATTATTCAGTCTTGTAATTACATGGCGAAGCGTCGTATCGGTGCCCTCATCTCCATTGAACGGGAGACAGGAATTGGTGATTATGCTGAAACAGGAATCCCGATAAACGGTAAACTGACACATCAGCTTCTAACAAATATATTCACTCCAAATACCCCATTACATGATGGTGCGGTCATTTTAAAAGGAGATAATATCTTAGCTGCAGCTTGTTATCTTCCGTTATCAGAAAGTCCCTTTATTTCTAAGGAGTTAGGGACAAGGCACCGTGCTGCTATGGGAATTAGTGAAGTTACAGATGCATTAACGATTGTTGTATCCGAGGAAACAGGAAATATATCTTGTACAAAAAATGGTGAGCTACATAGAGAGCTTAATCAGGAAAGTCTCCGAGAACTATTACGGGAGAATTTATCATTAAGTATGAAAGCCCCTGATAAAAAGTCAAAAAAATGGAGGGGAAACAAAAATGGATAATTGGTTTAGAAGTAAGTGGTTTGTCCGTGTCGTTTCCTTAGCCTTTGCCGTTTTATTTTATGTTTTCGTATCCGTAGAAGTCAATAATGCACCAAATAATGCAGATTCAACTTTCCCATCTGGGGGGGATTCACAGAATTTAGAAACAATTGATGAGGTACCAGTCGATATACGTATCAATAATGATAAATATGTCGTTAGTGGCGTACCTGAGCATGTATCTGTGTCGATGGAGGGATCTTTGTCCATACTAACTCCAACAATTAAAAATAGAAACTTCAATGTATTTGTGGATCTTCAAGGATTAGAGGCTGGAAATCATACAGTTGAATTGCAGCATGATATACCTGAAAAATTGGATGTATTTATTGAACCAAAGCGAATTGAAGTCACCATTGAGGAAAAAGCAACACAAGAATTTGATGTTAATATCGACTTCTTACATGAAAATCAGCTTGCTGAAGGATTTGAGTTAGGTGATTATGAAGTAAGTCCACAAAAAGTAACCATTACAAGTGCGCAAAGCGTAATTGATAAAATAGGTATTGTGAAGGCGTATGTGGATTTAAATGGCTTGGATAAATCAATTAATAATCGAGAAGTTCCTGTCAATGTGTATGATAGCCAAGGTAATGAATTGAATGTAAATGTACAGCCGGAAAATGTAGTCGTCTCTGCCGATATTAATAATCCAAGTAAAAAAGTACCAATTAGTGTGGAGACAAGCGGTGAACTACCGAAGGGCTATGAATTAACTTCAATTTCTGCTAATGTAGAAGAAGTGGAGTTATTCGGTACAAATCATGTACTGGAAAATATTGAAGGAATTTCGACCGAAAAAATAGATCTATCTGAAATTACCGACTCAGGTACCATTGAAGCAGATCTTGCTTTACCTGATGGAACAAGTGCTAAAGATATCGAAAATGTTGAGGTAACGGTAGAGTTAAAACAGACAAAAACCATTAATGCTTTACCAATTAATGTAGAGTCCCTGGCAGAGGGACAGGAAATAACATTTGCTGATCCAGCAAACTCCGAAATGGATATTACTGTAACGGGTAATCCATCAGATATTAAAGAACTCACTGATGAAGATTTTCGTGCATATATAAATGTAGAAGAATTAGAAGTAGGGGAACATGATGTTCCTATCTCAGTTGAAGGACCTGAAGAGGTATCCGTAGAAGCTGAATTCGAACAAGCTACGATTGAAATTAGTGAACCCGAATAGGGGTTACTTCGCTTGATAAACGGTGGAAATGGATATAAAGGAGAGAAACTACATGGGAAAATATTTTGGAACAGATGGTGTGCGAGGAGTAGCTAATAAAGACCTTACTCCAGAATT
The DNA here is from genome assembly GCF_014905415.1 of Virgibacillus salexigens. Lineage (GTDB taxonomy): Bacteria > Bacillota > Bacilli > Bacillales > Amphibacillaceae > Virgibacillus > Virgibacillus salexigens. The sequence goes on along the minus strand of NZ_BNEO01000006.1, from coordinate 152,647 downwards.
AGCCTTTAAACTAGGTCGTGTTGGAGGATATGTACTAACAAAAGAAACGCAACGTCCAAAAATTATTATTGGACGCGATACACGAATTTCTGGACATATGCTTGAAGGAGCACTAGTAGCTGGTTTACTTTCCATCGGAGCAGAAGTGATGCGAGTTGGGATTATTTCTACACCAGGCGTTGCGTATCTAACAAAAGCAACAAGCTCGCAAGCAGGAGTAATGATTTCAGCGTCCCATAATCCTGTGGAGGATAACGGAATTAAATTCTTTGGTCCAGATGGCTTTAAATTAACAGATGCAGAGGAACATGAAATAGAAGCATTAATGGATGGAGAAGATGAATTACCTCGTCCAACTGGTGCTGATATTGGCAGCATCAATGACTATTTTGAAGGCGGGCAGAAATACCTTTCCTTCCTAAAAGACACAGTAGATAATGATTTCGATGGCTTAAAAATTGCTTTTGATTGTGCGCATGGTTCAACCTCAAGTTTGGCTACCCATCTATTTGCGGACTTAGAAGCAGATATTTATTCAATTGGCTCATCCCCGGACGGGTTAAATATCAATGATGGTGTGGGCTCAACCCACCCTGAGAAACTACAAGAATTTGTATCAGATAAGAATGCAGATGTCGGATTGGCTTTTGATGGAGATGGAGATCGGTTAATTGCTATAGATGAACGAGGAAACCTTGTTGATGGTGATCAAATCATGTTCATTTGTGCGAAGTATATGAATGAAAAAGGTGCTTTACGCCATAACACAGTAGTTTCTACAGTAATGAGTAATATTGGTTTTTATAAAGCATTAGAAAAAAATGGTATGCGCAGTGATAAGACGGCTGTAGGTGATCGGTATGTGATGGAAGAAATGCGTCAAGGCGGTTATAACCTGGGTGGAGAACAATCTGGTCACATTATCTTTTTGGATTATAATACAACTGGAGATGGAATGTTATCCGCATTACAGCTTGTTAATGTAATGAAGGAAACAGGAAAGCCATTATCAGAACTTGCTGACGAGATGACTATTTATCCGCAAATACTTAAAAATGTAAGAGTTACTGATAAAGAAAAAGCATTAAATCACCCAGACATTACTAAAGAAATAGAAGATGTTGAAAAAGAACTTGGTGATCAAGGACGTGTATTAGTGCGCCCTTCAGGTACAGAGCCATTAGTCCGTGTCATGGTTGAGTCACCTACAAAAGAAGATTGCGACAAATATGTAACTCGTATCGTTAATGTTATTGAAAAGCTACTTGGAGCAACGGAATAAGGAAATAAAGGATCTGCTCTTATTAACAGAGCGGTGCTTAGCTTGTAGAGAGCCCTGCGGTTTTCTACAAGCTTTTTTTGTTGTTTATAGTATCCGCTCGCTCGGTTTCGGTAAATGGACGTTCAAGTTGATTAAACAACAGCCTTTTTTCTTTTTCGCTTGTTCATGGTTAATTCTATAAACGATCAATTAAACAATGCTCGCTCATTCCTTGGTTATAAAGAATATGTCGTATTATCACATGAACGAGTCTATTAGATAAGCGCCTCATTTAGTAACTTTCTAAACAAATACCGCCACTTCCATGCTGTTGGTTCATAAAATGAATCATCAAGTAAAAGGAGGTGAGAGAATGTTAGGGTTCTCTATGGTTCAATTAACTAGGAAATATAGTGCAAAATTCGACAAAGGAATACGCCAAAGTCTACTTCATTTATATAAACCTATGCGTCGTACTCCTTGTTTCTTGCATCGACCGCTTGAAGGCATATTGAAAAAAACAAAGAAGTTCCCTGTTATTATTGAATTTGACCAAGAGAATACAATCTCACAAAAATCAGAAATAGATAAAGTGCATCAACTTGTTAAACCGCAACTTCGATCAAAAGTGAAACACCAATTTCCCAATGTATGTAGTTGTTCAGCAAACTTAACCGCCTCTGCCATTGAAAAGCTGATGGATAGCGATTGTAATATTAAGAAGATTTATTACGACCGTGAAGTCAAAGCTTTAATGGATGTTGCTTCTCCTTCTATTCATGCTCGGGAATTAAATGAACAGGGATTAACTGGTAAGAATGTTAATATTGCAGTGGTAGATACAGGTGTGCAGCCTCACAAGGATTTAACAGAGCCAACGAATCGTATCATTGCCTTTAAAGATTTTGTTAAAGATAAAACAGAACCTTATGATGATAATGGTCATGGGACGCACTGTGCCGGGGATGCTGCTGGTAATGGGTTTTTATCAGATGGTAAGTATCAGGGATCCGCTCCAGAAGCTGGAGTTATTGGTGTAAAGGTTCTTAACAAAATGGGCTCAGGTTCGCTTTCTACTATTATTGCCGGTATTCAATGGTGTATTGACCATAAAGATGAATACCAAATTGACATTATTTCCTTATCCTTAGGTGCAGAAGCGGATGAGTCCGATTGTAATGATCCCCTTGTGCAAATTGTAGACGCTGCGTGGGAAAACAATATAGTTGTCTGTGTAGCCGCTGGGAATTCTGGTCCAGATCAAAGAACCATTGGTACACCGGCCATTAGTTCGAAGGTTATAACTGTTGGAGCTATCGGTGACCAAAATACTGTTGAACGCGGTGATGATGAAATCGCCTCTTTCTCAAGCCGTGGACCAACATGTGGAGAAACATCTAAACCGGATCTATTAGCGCCCGGGGTAGATATAATCTCCTTACGAGCATCAGGATCTTTTCTTGATAAGACAAATAAAACTAGTCGAGTAGAGAATGATTATTTTTCTTTATCTGGTACTTCCATGGCAACTCCAATATGTGCCGGAGTAGCTGCCCTTGTATTACAAGCGCAACCAGAATTGTCTCCAGATGAAATGAAACAGCAATTGCTTCAAGCCTCTGTTGATATCGGTTTACCGGAGTACGCTCAAGGAGCTGGGTATTTAGATGCAAATAAAGCAATAATAACGAATCCTTCAGGGAAGTAATCAAATGGGGATACGCATGATAATTGTGTATCCCCATTTCTCATCGATGGAAGTTTTTTATGGATAAGGTTGTTTGATAGATGTGATTTCGTGGTATAGAGTTAAAAGTAAATTTATTCCACTATGCTCTGATTAAATTTAAGGAGGAATTAATTTGAATTTATCGCCTCAAGCTCGCGAAAAGGTCTCACCTGTAACCACTGACAGGCAACGGATTAACGAGATTATCTCCCAACTTAGAAGCGCAAAGGCATTAATCCAGCAAGATGAAAAAGAATACTACAATGAAGAAGAGGATCAACAAACGATGGATCAGTACTACAAAACGATTGACTTTGATTCTTCCGATTATAATGCGATCATCCAATCATTAACCCAGCTGATTAAAGAAACCCACAATAATCAAGTTCGTTATGATCCAAGTGAATATGTTTATCCTTGGGTCGATTTGCGACCCGATGGAAATCTTATAAGTATTTATTCTGGGCAAACAAGGGATCCAGAAGAAACGATTCTAGAGGATCATTTGACTTCTATAAAGCGTGAGGAAGCGTTAAAATTAGTTAGCGATCATAATCAGAAACACCTCCTATCTACACTCCAACAAATTAGTAAGGATCTTAAATTTAATTGCGAGCATTCCGTACCCCAATCTTGGTTTAACGAACGAGAACCGATGCGTGGTGATATCCATCATCTATTTACGTGTGATCCAGTATGTAACTCTATTCGCAGTAACTACCCATACCATGATTTTTTAGATTATAATCCAAATGCAATAGATGGTCAGCGAATTGAGGAAGCTTGTGGAAAATCAGAGGAAGAACGATTTGAACCTGAGTATGGGAAGGGGACAGTAGCTAGAGCGATGCTCTATTTTATGATGAGATACCCTAATGAAATAGAGTCATCTCATAGAGAAAGCATTGATATAGACTTATTAATAGAATGGCACCAACAATTCCCCCCTGATTTATATGAGAAACACCGTAATCGAGCCATATATGAAATTCAAGGGAATCGTAATCCATTCATCGATTTCCCAGAAATACTCACTCAACCGTTTACCATATCAATTTAAAGAAAGAGACGAAGACAAAGGTATCTTATTCTAATCCGAACGATAATTTCGTTCGGATTATTTGCTTACATAAAACCGTCAACATACTTCGCTTTCCACGGGCACGTTTTCAGTTTCCTTGCCCCTCATTAGAACACTTTCCTGCGGGATCTTCAGTTCGTGCTGTCCCCACAGGATCTTACGTACGTTGACTGCACGTTTATCAGCGTTTATTTCATTCCGATTTTATCGTTTGCTTTTTGGTTACCTCTTTTAGTTGTTTATCATCCTCTTTCTTATTACCGATAGAATTGACAGGTTTACGATATCAATTTATAATTTGATTGATCAGTCAAACAACTAATGAATAGATAAACAAGAGGTGTTTTCATTGAGTGATATACCATCTTTTATTGGCAAGACAAGGAGAGAACAAATTATTACAGCAGCTATCGAAGTGCTCGAAGAAATTGGTTATATTCATATAAGTTTAGCTAAGATTGCCAAGAAAGCAAAGATAAGTACAGGACTTATTTCCTATCATTTCTCAGGTAAAGAGGATGTTATGAATCAAACATTGTATTATTTAATTCAAAAGGAATGGCAATTTATAAATGAGAAAGTACAGGAGAAAAAAGCACCCTTAGACCGTTTGTATATGTTTATTGAAGCAAGTTTGCTATATCAAAAGACACATCGGGCTAATCAGATTGCTTTAATTGAGATTATTTTTCATGCACGTTCCGAAGATCATATTCCATATTATCTTATTGAAGGCAATGAAGAAGATGATTTATTACGACAATTATTAAAAGCTATTTTATTACAGGGGCAGGAATCAAAAGTGTTTGCTTCTTTTCATATTGATGCTGTTACAACAATTATTCAAGGCGCTATCTCGGAGTATATGTTTTCTACGGAAACAAAACTCGATGCAGATCGTTATGCTAGCGAATTGAAATATTTGGTGCATAAGATGATTACGTAAAGGAGAGAAAAACGGTGAACCATGATAAAACGATTATTGGTCTAAAACGTATGGAGAAAGCAATTGTTATCATTCTTCCTATTCTAAGCGGTGCGATTTTAGGCTGGTATATACCTGTGCTAGCAGATTGGGTGCTAACATTGCCGATTGTACCACTGGAAGATTTCATTTCATTGATCGCCTCGTTAAATAAATTTTGGGTATCTATTGTTTCGTTAATCCTTGGGATTATTGCTGCCATTGTATTTATTATTATTGTATTTAATGAAACCTTAAAGGTAGAAGTGTCAGATAGAATGGTAGAACTAATTATCGGTGAAAAGCAAGACAAATTTGAAAAACAAGAGATATCAGCTATATATGTGGAGGGAAAGCAGCTTGTAATTTTAGGGTTATCAAGTGAAGAAAAATTTAGAGAAGTAGTCGAATCAAAATTTGATTATGTAAAGGAAGTTTTTCTTGCTTATGGATATCCATTTAGAAACGAAGATCCATATATAAACTACTACCAACGATGGGAATTAGGTAATGGAGATCTGCCTTCGGATGTTAATTCAATTTTGTATGCAAGATCTAGAGCATTACGGGAAGATCAAAAAAAAGAAGCGAAACGATTACGTGAGGACTTAGCACAGCTAGGGGTAGTAATAAGAGATGAGCAAAACAGTCAATTTATACGAATGGTACAGAATAAATGATTATAAAGATGGGGCTAAGAAACTATCGGCTTGTTCATTAAAACCACATTCTCAACTAGGCATGTTTAACGTGGGTGAGTATTGCTAACTCGTATATATCAAAAACGCTAACCGATTGAATTTCTGTACCTGTGCTGTACCTGCATAAGACAGGCCTTTTTCAGTTGCTATAATCTACAGACAATATCAGGTTATCCTATTCCTTTTAGTAGTAACTATAACTATAATTTAACAAATCGAACAGAAAAAATTTGAACTATTGGTTTATAAAAGTCACTTTATTATCAAAATCTATGAATTTAACTAGGATAGGATAGACTAAGTAATGTCAGGAGGAAACGCGGAAATGGTTACAATATTACTTGTCGATGATGATGCTCATATTAGAGAACTATTACGATTCTATCTGCAAAAGGAAGGGTATCAAACAGTAGAAGCAATTGATGGAGAAGAAGCTTTGGACAAGCTAGAACAAACTACATGTAGCATAGCTATTGTGGATATTATGATGCCAAAAGTAGATGGCTATCAGTTGTGTGAGGAAATTAGAAGTAGTTATGATATTCCAGTTATAATGCTTACCGCTAAAGGTGAAATAGCAGATAAAGAAAAAGCATACATAGCAGGAACAGATGACTATATTGTAAAACCCTTTGAACCGAAAGAGGTGTTATTTCGTATTCGGGCATTGCTCAGGCGTTTTCGTATGGTACATGATGAAAAAATTCAAGTTGGGGATACGATAATTGATCGAAAAAGTTATGAAGTCTATATTAACGGGGGAGTCATCATTCTTCCTTTAAAAGAATTTGAATTATTAGCACAGCTTGCAAGTTACCCTAATCAAATTTTTTCTAGGGAAAAACTGATTGAGTTGGTTTGGGGATCTGATTATGAAGGAAATGATCGTACGGTGGATGTACACATTAAGCGACTACGAAAGCGATTTTTAGATCTCCATCCTAATTTTATGATTCAGACAATACGTGGACGTGGTTATAAGTTAGATATCGTGGAATAGAGGTATGGAGGGAGTATATGAATGCGAACCCTATACGTTCGAATAATTGTAACCACCATACTTATTATGATAGCAAGTGCAGTCATAGCATTTGTTGTAAGTAATGGTTACTATCAATATGTTTTAAAACCGCAAAATGATGAGAAAGTTACGCATATTGCTAAGAATATTGTGGACTTATACAACAGCAGTGAGCAGTCGATTGACGACTATTTAACGGAGGTTACGGATTTAGGTTATTCTTTTTATTTAGTGCATAATAATGGTGATACGCAGGCGTTTGGTAAATCCTTCGAATCGAAGGATTTACCTTCGAATGTTATTAAGGATGTACTTGCAGGTGAGGTATATCATGGTATCGCTAACTACCCCTGGCGTCTATTTATAACTGGCTTTTTTGATCATACACTTTCCAATACAATAGGTGTTCCTATTAATGAAAACCAGCAAAATTACGCGTTGTTTGTACGCCCGTACGCATCCCAACAATTTGGTGAAATGCGTGTTTTCTTTGCTATAATTATTGGCTTAATCCTTATTCTTAGCTTTTTGTTTGTTCTTATTAGTACACGTTGGATTGTAAAGCCAATTCAAATATTGAAAGAAGCTACGAATAAGGTAGCTGCTGGTAATTACCATTTACAACTCCCAGTTACGCGTAAAGATGAATTTGGACAATTGGCAAAAGACTTTGCAACAATGAGTAAAAGTTTACAACAAACGGAGCAACGAAGGCAAGCGTTTGTATCAAATGTTTCACATGAAATTCAATCACCATTAACCTCAATTCAAGGTTTTTCGCAAGCGCTTCAGGAAGCAAATCTAACGAAGGATGAAAGGGACCACTATTTAGCTATTATCGAAAAGGAAAGCAAGCGATTGTCCATCCTTAGTAGACAATTACTTACACTATCTCAACTTGATCGAGAAGATGAGAAAATAGAACGGACTCCTTTTGAGTTAGAAGAACAGCTGAGGGATGTTTTGTCTACGTTGGAATGGCAGTGGCGTCAGAAGGAGTTAACGGTAGAATGGAAGGTGCAGAAAACAATTATAAATGGTGATCCAAGACTATTGCATCAAGTTTGGATGAACGTGATGACAAATGCAATTCGCTATACACCAGAAGAAGGAGCGATAACCATAGCTGTAGAAAAGACAAAGTCTGAAGTAGAGGTTACTGTGACGGATACAGGTATCGGCATTGCTGCAGAGGACCTTTCTCAAATATTTGATCGTTTCTATAAGGTGGATAAGGCAAGAACAAGAAAAGAAAGTGGAACGGGGCTAGGTTTATCCATTACAAAGAAAATAGTAGAAATACATCAAGGAACGATTATAGTGGATAGTAAACTTGCTTCAGGGACAACAGTTACGATAACACTCCCGCAATAGTAATGATTCGTTCATCTTCTGTTCATATAAAGGAGTTATAGTAGGGACAGTAGAGGAGGGAATCAAATGTTTCTTGCAATTCGGGAATTACTATTTGCAAAGACAAAATATATTTTAATTGGGCTAATTATGGTGTTAACTGCAAGCCTTATCTTTATTATTTCTGGATTGGCACAAGGGCTATCTTCGGATAATGCCTCAGCAATTCAAGACCTTCAAGCAGATGCTCTGATTATAGAAGAAGAAGCTGAAGGGGAGATTGGTAATTCATTTATTCCTGCTGATGAAAGAGAAAAAATGATAGAAGCTCAAGGAGGAAACAATAATGCCAGTACACTTGCAATTCGCATGATGAATACAACCATAAATGACGCTGATCAGCAAATTGATATTGCTCTATTTGCAACCGAGCGTAATGGAATTTTAATGCCGGATGTTGCTGAGGGAATGTTTCCTCAAAAGGCGGATGAAGTATTAGCTGATGCTACCTTGAAGCAAGAAGGTGTTCGATTAGGAGATCAATTACAAGTTGAAGAGAATACATCTTATACGGTTACAGGATTTACGGCAGATCAACGCTATAGCCATACACCTGTTGTCTTTATTAGCAATGATGAATTAGAACAGTTCAATGCTGTTGCTGTCCAAGGTGAAGCTAATACGGATGGATCCTATGAAGTCATTACGAAAGAGACAGCATTAAACGGGATTCCTAGTTATTCCCAAGAACAAGCATCCTTAAATATGATGATTATTTTCTTGTATGTTATTGCTGCTTTTGTTCTAGCAGTGTTTTTCTATGTGATGACCTTACAGAAGCGGGAACAATTTGGTGTCTTAAAAGCTTTAGGTGCGAAAAGCATGTACTTAATTCGTGGGTTAATTGGTCAGGTCATTCTATTGTCACTTATTAGCATTAGTATCGCAGTAGTCGTTACCTTTGGTATTGGTGCCCTGTTTCCAGCCGATATGCCATTTACATTAGAATTAGAGACAATGCTTCAGCCTGCAATCATTATCATAGTTGTTTCCACGATTGGAGCCATTGTATCTCTTTATCAGGTAATTCAAATTGACCCAATAGAAGCTATTGAGGGGGCAGCATATTGACACTTATTTTAGATCATATTACCAAAGCATATACAGACGGACCGAATGAATTTAAAGCATTAGATAATGCATCATTAGAAGTGAAAGCTGGTGAATTTATAGCAATTGTTGGCCCCTCAGGTTCAGGTAAAAGTACCATGCTATCTATTGCCGGTGCACTATTATCACCAACAAGCGGGAAGGTGCTGTTAGATGGAGAAAATATTGCTGGTCTTTCTTCCAAGGAAGTAACCAAACGACGTCTTGATAAAATCGGATTTGTTTTTCAAGCTGCTCATCTAGTACCTTATTTGAAAGTCAAAGATCAATTAAACATTATTCAAGTACTTGCAAAAAAAGGGAAGAAGCACGGAAATGATTTACTTGCACACTTTGGTTTAAAGCATCGGATGAACAATTTTCCAAATGAACTATCTGGGGGAGAACGCCAGCGTGTAGCAATTGCCCGTGCACTCATGAATGATCCGCAGTTAATTCTTGCTGATGAACCGACAGCAAGTCTTGATTCAAAGCGGGGACAGGAGGTTGTCAAACTACTTGCAGATGAAATTAAAAACCGAAATAAAGCAGGAATTATGGTGACTCACGATGAACGCGTGTTGTCGTTTGCAGACCACATCGTAACAATAAGAGATGGGAAAATTGAATAAGGTATAGAGCTGTAGAAATTTATTTTCTACAGCTTTCTTTGTTTATAGGCAGATTACATCTAATTAATTATATTCTATAGTATTAGCCTAGGTCATAAGGTATAATTGGACTGTAAATAGTAAGACTAATTCGAATTTGCTAATAACCGAAGGGAGAGTGATGAGGATCAAATTTCCAAAGCCGACCGTAGAGCAGTTTTTCAGAACTTATGTCATTACTAATTTTTCAGTTAGTAATGATGAAAAACGCCTTGTGTTTAGTACGAATTTAAATGGAAAGATGAACTTATGGGCAATGGATTTGCCTGATGAATTCCCGTATTTATTTGCCCATCACGATGAATCATGCAGCTTTATTAAGTTTGATTCCGAGAATCGATTTGTATTAGCTGGATTTGATAAAGCTGGCGATGAAAATCATCAAATCTATGCATTACCTATGGAAGGAGGGCTACCTCAGCCATTAGTCACCGGTGATCCAAATGAAAAATATTTCTTTGCCCACCTAAGTGGGGATGGGGAACGACTTTATTATGTAACTTCCGTTGACAATCCTTCATTTTTGAATACACATATTCGGCATCTGCAAGATGGGAAGGATGAGTTAATTAATAAGGGAGATCTTTCTCCAACTGAATTAGCGGCAGTTTCTGATGATGAGAATAGCTTTGTTTATACGCGGGTTTTTGCCAATACTTATATAACAGGGGTTGTAAAGGTGGGGAATAAGACATTACATTTAACACCTGATCCAAATAAGGTACATGTCGTATTTGATCCTATCTTTGTCGATAATTCCACCATTTATTTTATAACAGATTATGAAAGCGAATATAGTTATGTGGCGAAATTTGACTTGGAGACTGAGGACTTTGAACAAATCATATCGGTTGATCAAGAAAGCATCCAAACATTGAAATGGAATAAAGACAAAGAAACCCTCTATTTTATAACAGAGAAAGGTGTAGTTGATCAATTATATCGTTATAATCTACAGACAAAGCAGTTGCAAGCATTGGATGCGCCAGTAGATGTGATTGACCAATTGCAAGTAACGAAATCGGGTTCCCTTTATGTTTTAGGAAGAAGTGCTACTGTTCCGCACAATATCTATCAATCTATCGATGGAGAAACGTGGAAACGGTTAACAAATAATCCTGTGCTAGGAGTAAGTAATGATGCTATGGTCGATCCGGAAGTTGTTTCGTATGCGTCATTTGATGGAATGAAGATCGAAGCACTCCTCTTTAAAGCACATCCGGAATATGATAACGGCCATACCATATTCTGGCCGCATGGTGGACCACAAGCTTCTGAACGAAAAATGTTTCGATCGATGTTTCAATGCTTTTTAAATCGTGGATATTCTATATTCGCACCTAATTTCCGCGGGAGTTCAGGATACGGCTCCTCATTTGTGAAAATGGTTGAACAAGACTGGGGAGAAGGTCCTCGTTTAGACTGTATCGCTGGAATTGAATGGCTATTTGAAAATAATATTAGTTCCCAGGACAAACTATTTTTGGTAGGCGGCAGCTACGGTGGATATATGGCGTTATTATTACATGGGCGCCATCCAGAATACTTTAAGGCAGTAGTGGATATCTTTGGCCCGTCTGATTTATTTACATTTGTTACATCGGTTCCTCCTCATTGGAAACCGATTATGGATCGTTGGTTAGGGGATCCGGAACGTGATAAAGAGCGGTTTATTAAAGACTCACCGGTAACCTATTTGGATGGAATGAAAAAGCCGATGCTTGTTATACAAGGGGCTAAAGACCCCCGTGTAGTAAAAGAAGAGTCTGATCAAATTGTAGCCAAATTAGAAAAGGAAGGCCGTGACGTCGAATACCTTGTCTTAGAGGATGAAGGGCATGGCTTTTCTAAAAAGGAAAATGAAATTAAGGTTTATCAACGCATGCTTGATTTTCTACAAAAACATCAAGGGTAGTTGTGCCAAAAAACACAGGGATACGGTTCCTGTGTTTTTTAGCAAATATGTTAGATAAGGAGATATAAACAATGGATTTGATTAAAGAACAATATGATTGGGTACGAATGACAAGGGAAAAATTATTTGATTTTCTTGAGAATATATCTGTTAAGGACTTTCAAACGGAGTTAGAGGATTTTGGGTGGGGCTCTATGAAGCATGCACATTTACATGCTGCTATGTGTTACCATGCTTGGCTAGAGGGATTTGCATGGAAGCGGGAGGTGAAACATGTTTCACCGGAACAAATAACAAAACCAGCGGATATGAAAACAGTCTTTACAGAAGTGGATCAACTTGTTTATGAATTTATCAAGTCGAGTAAGGGAAGATGGAATACCAAAATAGCAGGAACGGTACCATGGCATGAAGAGGAAGTGGAATTTACTAATCTCTGGTTAGTTACGCATATAATGACGCATGAATTTCATCATAAAGGGCAAATTGTTTCGATGGGCAGAAAATTGGGATATGTACCTACCGATACGGATTTAATCGATCCCGTAGAAATAAATCAATACAATAATTAATTTACCCTTTCAAAAAATGTAATTTTTCGGCAAACCATGCCATATAAATGAATAAAGGGGGAAGTAACTTCAACAGTTTGGCAAAGGAAGGAGGTTAAGTTTAGATGAAACGAATCTTCAGGCCATTTTGGAGTTATGATGTAAAGAGAACAGAAAGCTGGCTAAATAACAAGGCCTTATCAGGGTATCAATTAACAGAGATTCATCCGAGTAAAGGCTTATTTTTATTTGAAGCTGGAAACGATCCCCAATCCATTCATTATCATATTGGATATGCCAAATCAGAAGTGCATTCTTTACCTGCCAGCATATCTCATGATGGTTGGAAAGAAGTGTGTTGCCAAGGGAATTGGTTCATTCTTTCCAATGAAAAACCGGCGGTTCAGTTGAAGTGTTATCCAATCCGTGAAGGTATTATTAAGCGTAACCGTAATTTGCTATATGTTCATGGCATGCTCTCTGTGTACATTATTCTAACGGCTTTATTATTCCTTATTCTAGGCGCAACGACGGTGCTCTTTTATGGAGGTGCTTTAAGTTTTAATCCATTTTCGCTTTGGATAACGATCCTCATAATAGGCAGTATTCTCTTGATCGTTGCTCCTTTTCTAACTGTACGGCTATATAAAGCAAATAAACAGTTTTGGTAAAAGCACTTCTATCGAGGTGCTTTTACTTGTGTCTATTTCATGAACATTACATGTTTGTAAACATATATTAAAATGAAACACCACAAAAAAGGATTGACTGAATTTGGGAATTAGGGTTAAAATGTGGTGTATCCTATTAAGGATGATTTAAAAATAGAAAGGAGCTTTAGCGAAGTTTTATTCGGTTCATAAAGCGCCAGGACTATTTTGCCGAACGGTGGGAAAATAGTTGACGAGGTTGGAGGTTATCGAGTATTCGGCGGGTGCCTCCCGATTGTACATCTCAATTGTTATGCTGTTTCTTAAAACAACAAGGCAACTTGTTGGCCAAAGGAAATGAGCAAGATGATTATACAACAATCACGAGAAAGGGGCAGAACAGCGCCCCTATAACCAAATTTATTGGATCGTTTGTCTGCCCCTTGAATAAGGAGGCCACAAACATGTGTGGAATAGTAGGATATATCGGACAAAATGATACAAAGGAAATTTTATTAGACGGTTTACAAAAACTAGAATATCGTGGCTACGACTCAGCAGGTATTGCAATGCTTAATGAAAATGGTGTCAACCTTTTTAAAGTAAAAGGACGTATTGCAACACTTAGAGAGCGCGTAGATCATTCAATTCATGCAACAATGGGAATCGGCCATACCCGTTGGGCGACACATGGTGTGCCAAGTGAAGAAAATGCACACCCGCACCAAAGCGCGTCTGGAAGATTCACACTTGTTCATAATGGAGTAATTGAAAATTATCAAGCAATTAAAGATGCTTATTTAAGTGATGTTGACTTTGCAAGTGAAACCGATACGGAAATTGTTGTTCAACTAATTGAAAAATTATTTGCTGAATTAGGTGACACACCAGCGGCTTTCCGCAAAGCAATGGGCTTATTGAAAGGATCGTATGCTATTGGTATGATTGATAATAAAGATAAAGAAACCTTCTATGTTGCAAAAAACAAGAGTCCATTATTAGTAGGTTTAGGTGATGGATTTAACGTAGTTGCAAGTGATGCGATGGCAACATTGAAAGTTACTGATCAATACTTGGAAATTCATGATCAAGAAATAGTTCTTGTGCATCGTGATCAAGTTGAAATCCAAGATTTAAATGGTACGGTATTAGAACGTGAACCTTATACAGCGCAAATTGATGCTAGTGACATTGAAAAAGGAACGTATCCTCATTTCATGTTAAAAGAAATCGATGAGCAACCATTTGTTATGCGTAAAATTATTAATGAATACCAAACGGAAGATAATGAATTAAAGCTTGATAAAAACGTACGACAGGCAATGAAAGACTGCGATCGTATTTATATTATTGCAGCAGGTACCAGCTACCATGCTGGTTTAGTTGGAAAAGCGTTCATTGAGAAATTAGCCAATATTCCAGTTGAAGTTCACATCGCTAGTGAATTTTCCTATAATATGCCATTACTATCAGTGAAACCACTATTTATCTTTATTTCACAAAGTGGAGAAACAGCAGATAGTCGTGCAGTATTAGTACGTATTAAAGAAATGGGACATCCAGCATTAACGATTACAAATGTACCAGGATCAACCCTTTCTCGTGAAGCAGATTACACGTTGAATTTATATGCAGGACCAGAGATTGCTGTAGCATCAACAAAAGCCTATACAGCACAAATTGCAGTGCTAGCTATTTTAGCAGTAGATACTGCAAAAGCAAAATGCCAAGAATTAGATTTCGATCCAATGCAGGAGCTAGCCATCGTTGCAAATGCAATGGAAGTACTAACCGATCAAAAAGAAACAATTGAAGAATTGGCTCGTGATTATTTAAGCAAGACCCGTAATGCCTTCTTCATTGGTCGTAGTACAGACTACTATGTATGTATGGAAGCAGCTCTAAAATTAAAAGAAATCTCCTATATTCAAGCAGAAGGTTTTGCTGGAGGAGAATTGAAGCATGGAACAATTGCTCTAATTGAAGAAGGTACACCTGTGATTGCCATTTCAACACAAGAGAACGTAAATTATTCCATTCGTGGTAATGTGCAAGAAGTAGTTGCCCGTGGAGCCAATGATATGGTTATCAGCATGAAAGGATTAGAGCAAGATACAGATGCGTTTGTCATTCCACAGGTGCATGAATTATTGACACCACTCGTCAGTGTTGTGCCAATGCAGTTGTTAGCATATTACGCTGCACTTCACCGTGACTGTGACGTAGATAAACCACGTAACTTAGCAAAGAGTGTGACAGTGGAGTAATGAGTAAGGTTAACTGTTTATAAAAAAGTTGCTATCGCCCTGTTACTTTCCATTTCCCTCTGCTAAAAAGTCGGTATCCACTGTTAAATAGTTGGTATATTAGAGGGAAGAGTGTGGAGGAAAAAAGAGCAGGCGAATATGTACTCAATCATTTTTCAATCGTAAAATTAATTATATTTCAGGCTGGATCCAATAGTGGTCCAGTCTTTTTCTACGTTTCCAATAACCCACCAATCCTTTGTCCAATAAGGGTTTCAATAGCCTTTTCAATTTCTAAATCCGTAGGATTTCCAATCTCTATTCAGTTTGTTTCCTAAATGTAACACCATCCTACAATTGCTATATTTCCTTTCTTTTATCTTGATTCTTCTCTCTGTTCGGTACGAACTCTTTAACATTGTCCGAATATTCGATACAGGCCAGAGCGGAGAAAAGGAGGCGAAAATGGAGGTTTTAGGGAAGAACTTAATAACATAATGGAGGGAAGAAGAAGTCGAGAAAAGAAGGTGGAATCCTTGGGGGACAAGGGATTGAGGGGGGCGGATACCAAGAAAGTAACAGTGAGATAGTTGCTATAGACTGGAAATAAAGTTGTTTACTTTAGCTGTTACTATGAGTTAATCATAGTAACAGCTTTTCTTATATTTTTATTTGGAGGAATAACATGTCGAAATGCTCAAATAAATGGACAGAGGAGCAAACAGAAATTTCTGGCTGACCATTTATAATTCAAACCGGTCCAGTTTAATTGAATAAACGTCTAAAATTCAAGAATTGGTTTCCATGTTAGAGCGTTTATTTCCTCTGTAAATGAAATAAATAGCAATAATCATAAATAGTAGTGCAACAAGCCGCTTCCAGTCTAAAGGTATTACTAAACTATCGAACCAGCCAAAATGATCAATAATCATACTAATTGAAAGCTGTCCGCTGATAACGGCAACATTGGTCGCTATGACCCCAATTCTTGGAACAGCTATGACAGAGAGAAGTAAGAACGCCGTACCTAAAAATGCAGCGCTTAACTGCCATACTGGTGCCGAAAGTATCCGGAGCACATTACCTTGACCGAAAAATATAATAATAATTGTCAGAAATACTAACCCAGTTAACATGGTTAAAAACGTCGTTTCAATTGTTCCGGCTTTCCGGCTGAATGTTCCATGGACGGATGATTGTGCGCTTAATGTGATACCAGCTAATAAGGTAAATAGAATCATTAATATATCCATTATTAGACCTCCTAGTTAATTAATATAAGGGCAATTATCATGGAAATAACTGCAAATACTTTTTCTTTATTAATTTTGGTTTGCTGAATACCAAGCCAACCAAAATGTTCAATAACCATACTCATAATCAGTTGACCGATAATTACTGTAACCATCGTTATACCAACACCAACAAAAGGCACACTAATAACGATAGCTGTTAAATATACGACTCCTAAGATTCCGCCAAGAAGTGACCATTTTGGTGCTTCCATCGTATAGGAAAGTTTCCCCTTCCCAAAGAATAACCATAATAATCCCATGATGAGAGTACCCATAAAGAAGTTATAAAAACTGGTTTCCAGCTCTCCTATTGTTTCTCCAAGTTGACCGTATATTGCACTTTCGAAGCTAAGTGCTGTCCCTGCTAATACGGCTAAAATATATGCTAAGTAACGCATGACATAACATCCTCCTTAATCCTTATATTTAAATATCTAAAATAACCGATATATCGATTTGTAAAAAAAACAGAAATCTACAATCAATTTAGATTTCCGTTTTAAAATATTCAGCTAACCGAGATAAGATTTCTTCATTTCGCCGATAATAGGTCCATTGACCATAACGAACAGATTCCAGGATTCCTGCATTCTGCATCATATTTAGGTATTGGGAAACCGTAGATTGAGAAGCCTTAGCTTTTTCCTGAATATCTCCTACACATACTCCTCCTTTGATACTTACCCCCTTTGGTAGATGAGCGCCTTGTTTAGGAAAATGCTTCTCTGGTTCCTTCAACCACTTCAAAATGTTAAGTCGAGTTTCATTTGATAATGCTTTAAATACACGAATAGGTTCCATAAACATAATTGTATATCTGGATTTCTCGATATGTCAAGCAGATAAAGAAAGAACATAGTACCAAAAATGAAGTGAAACTTATTTCTTATCTTATTCCTCTTGAATATTGAAAAGGTGAGTTTACTTTATGAGTTAATCTCTTTTCTGCATGTAAACTCCAATAAGGATCATTAAGCATGCCTCTTGCAATGGCCACAAGTTCTGCATCTCCATTTGAAATGGTTGCTTCTGCCAGTTCTGGGCTGCTTAATTTACCAACAGCGATAACCGGAAGGTCTAATTGTTTTTTAAACTCACGTGCAAAGGGCACTTGATAACCCGGCGTATTTTGTGGTTTACGTTCTCCGGGGGGCCCTTCCCCACCACTTGAAACGTGAAAAACATCTACACCAGCTTTTTTAAAACGTTTTGCCATATCAATAGAGTATGGTAAGTCATAGCCCCCATCTATATACTCAATAGCAGACATTCGCATGATTAGTGGCATATCTGCTGGCATTACACTTTTGACCGCCTTTATAACTTCTTCCCCAAAGAGCGCTAGGTCTTCCCCATACTCATCTGTACGATTGTTGCTGCTTGGTGACATAAACTGATGCAAGAGATAACCATGAGCGCCGTGTAATTCAATTGTATCAAAACCTGCTTTTATAGCTCTTTCAGCAGCGAGTTTAAATTTCTGAACGGTTTCTTTCACTTCTTGGTTTGTTAAAGCCCTTGGGGGGCTAAGTTCACCATTCATGGTTTCCTCTGGTAATACTTCTACAGGTATATCGGAAGCTCCTACAGGTTGAACGGCATCTTCTGCTTTTCTGCCTGCATGAGCAATTTGAATTCCAACCTTGGTGTCGTACTTTTTTAATTCATTAACAAGTCGTTGGTAATGTGGTATTTGTTCATCAGACCAAAGACCAAGATCTCCATTTGTAATACGCCCCTCGGGGGTAACACTAGTCATCTCCATAATAATTAGACCTGTTCCTCCAATCGCTCTTGAAACATAGTGAACAAAGTGCCAATCGTTTGGGGCACCATCTTCTTTAGTGACTGAGTACTGACACATCGGAGACATAACAATACGATTTTTCAATGTTAGATTTTTAATTGTATATGGGCTGAATAAACGACTCATAACAGAAAAACTCCTTTTTTTTTAGGATTGCTTTCAGAAAAAGGCAGCCAGCCAGGTCGACTTTGAACATATTCCCACATCGCATCAGGGAAACATAAATCTTTATAATCTTTTGGTTTGATTTCAGTACGAATGGAGGTTTCATTACCATCTTTAATTTTGCGTATCCAATCTGGCTCAACGAGTAATCCTCTGCCAATGGCTACTAATGGAAGCCCAAGTTCCAGAGTGTTTAAAGCATCATCAGGAGTTTGAATCTTACCAACGCCTATCAAAGGTATATCTTGTCCAATTTCTTCTTGAATATTGGCTAGTACGGCATCCTTAGATTCTTTATTTCGAATGGAAGACTGCTGCGCATCTCCAACAGATACATGGATATAATCTAAGCCTTCTTTTTTAAGTTTGCTCATTAATGCAAGGGTATCATCTAAGGTAATGCCCGGTTCTTCAATCTCTTCTGGGGAAATACGGTATCCAAACAAAAATGGCTTTTTGGAATAAGTGTCAATCATTTCTTTTGCTGATTGGACCACTGCCAAAGGAAATCTCATTCTTTTTTCTAATGTTCCGCCCCATTCATCATTTCTGCGATTAGAATGTGGAGAAAAGAATTGTTGGATTAGATAAGTGTTAGCTCCATGAATTTCAACACCATCAAATCCTGCTTCAATTGCTCTTCGAGTAGCTTCTCCAAATGCCTTAACCATTTCATGAACTTCTTCAGTGCTTAATTCTCTTGGTGTCTCAGCATCCTTTCGGGGGGCAGGTATAGCACTGGCGCTTACCGTTTGTTCACCAATTGCTGCGCTCATTCCCATTCTCCCAACATGAAAAATCTGTAAAATAGCCTTCGTTCCACAACTCTTTATTGACTCAGCTAATTTAGATAGACTTTCGATGTGTTTGTCTGAAGACACACTAAGTGAACCTGGAAACTTTCCGTTCTCCATCACTTGAGCACAAGAAGTAATGACCATACCAACGCCAGTTGCTCTTCGTTTGTAATAAAGGTATTCATCTGTGGTGACCATGCCATTTTCAAATGATGATTGAGTTGTCATTGGTGCCATAATTATGCGGTTGTCTAGACGAAATCCAGATTTAAACGTAAATGGTTCAAAGAGACTTGAATATTTCACATTCATTTTTGTTCTCACTCCTTTCATATGTTTGCGCATGAAATATCATATTCTAGTTCAGGGAAAAAACTAAAAAACCATTTGTATGCACATGCATATAATATAACTTATGATATAATGATGTCAATAAAAAGAATTGGAAAGGGTTATTATCATGAATAATAATGAGTTGTTTAATGCTTGGATTAATCTGACAAAATATCACGACCGTATACTGAAATCAATGGATTATACACTTCAAGATCAATTCCAATTAGGGATTAAAGAATTTTATCTTATGTATTACTTGGTACAATCAGAACAAAAGAAGATGAGGTTATCAGATTTAGTTTCAAAAGTGGGCCTTAGTCATAGTGCTCTATCACGCTTAGTTACAAGACTGGAACAACATCGAGGCGAGTCGTTAGTTGAACGCCAAACGGATGCAATTGATAAACGATCAGTGGATATCTTTCTCATGAAAAAAGGAGAAGAACTTTTTAATGAAATGCAAATGGTAATTAATAATAGCTTACGATCTCAAATGAGTGAAAAGGATATACAAAATATTAAAAGGCTTGTTGAATAAGTCGGCAATACGGATTGAAATAACCTAATGCTATTCCATTTTGTTTAATAAAAGTAAATATTTTCTTATTACAGTTACTGTAGACGTGAAGTAAAGTTCTTTAAAAAAACTTAAAAATCACCCATCAATTAAAATAATAGCTAAGTGTTTAATTTGAAATACATATATGTGAAGAGCCTATGGTTTTTCTATATATTTTAAGTCATGTGAACTTTGAAATGGTTATGTGAACGCAATTGGGAACTGAATCATTATCATTGTAGAATCATCATCTTAAGTACAAATTTTTCCAAACGTTATAATACTTTTAATAAAGTATTCTCGTTTTTGAATGCTCCTTTTCTGTAAGAGACTACGTGTTTACTGCAGAGTTTACATTTAAATATAATGAGGATGTTCGGTGGCCAGCTTATGAAAGATAAGAAAGTCGTACTGTTAAACGCGCGCGTAGGTTTTTATTCTGCTCTGGTAAACAGAGATGTCCGTCAACTACAAGGAGATCATGGAAGAAGTCGTGATTGAATGTCATAATGTAAAGCGAGGTCAGACGACTAAGATTACCGAATTCGGACTAAAAAAGCAGCAGAAGTGCCGGGGAAATTGGTTTGTAAATTCGCTCAAACGGATATTCACTATTTTTTCCAAAAACTTTCCTTTTGAAAATAAGACAAAAGAAGAAATCCCATATTGCACAATTAAGCTAGATCTTAGATAGAAAATACACAAAGTGTGAGCATAATTACTTCTTTTTATACAAATTTCTTTCCCTAAAGATTTGAAGCATATAGTTGCATTCGGTATTCATATTAGTTATTATGTAATTGATCAATCAATAAATAAACATGAGTAGGTGTTTCCGTATGGCTAGACCAAAAAAAGAAAAACGTAAGGAAGATATTCTTGAAGCAGGGTTGGAAGTTTTTGCAAAAAGAGGTTACTATAATACAACTACTGCACTCATTGCAGAAAAGGCGGGCATTTCTCAACCTTATGTCTTTAAATTTTTTAAAACAAAAGAAGAGTTGTTTATCGCTGCGTTAGATAGAGCTTTTGAAAGAATCCTTCAGACTTTTGAAAATGTTGAGGCTAACCAAGATAATCTGGTTGCCAAAATGATTGATGCGTATGAGGAGTTGTCTGAATCAAATCCCAATGAAATTGCGTTACAGGTTATAGGTTTATCGGTGATGGAAGAGTCCATTCAAAAATCAATGAGAAAAGGCTTATCAAATATTAGAAATTATACACTAGAAAGGTTTCGATCTAAAGGAATACCAAACGGGGAAAGGGAAGTCACGACCTTTATGGCAAGGGGGATGCTCTGTAATATTTCCTTTTTCATAGAGTTACCCGAGCTTATTGGTGGTGAACAAGACCGATGACGAATTATCATCGGTTTTTTCACACTATGTTATTTATTGATTGATCACTAATTAAAAAAGGATGAGATTATGAAAACTGCAATTGTATTAGGGGCGACGGGTGGAACAGGTCAGGTTATCGTTTCAGAATTGCTGGAGAGGCAAGTCGAAGTTATTGCTTTCGGACGTTCCGAAAATAAATTGAAATCATTAATGAAGGAGCACGATTTTGATCAACGGTTGTCATACAAAATAGGTGATATATTCGATTACCAATCTATTGTTGATGCAGCAAGAGACGCAGAAGTTATATTTCAATGTGCCAACGTTAAATATCAAGAAATGGAGGGGAAGCTTCATTTGCTTGGAGAAAGTGTAATGAAAGCATCAGATATTCTGGGGAAAAAGATTGTTATTGTAGATGGGATTTATGTTTATGGACATCAAATTGCGAAGGGGGATGAGAATCATCCACAACAGCCACATACTAAAAAAGGTGAATTACGAGTAAAATTTGAGAAATTAATATTTAGTAACAAATGGGAGAATGCAAAAGCATTAATTGTAAGGCTACCGGATTATTATGGTGTGACTTCACAGAATTCTTATTTACAACCCACCTTGGAAGGAATGGCTGCTCAAAAAGTTACCTTTTTTATTGGGAATTTAGCAACACCACGAGAATATGTATATTTACCAGATGCAGCTATGATGATTATAAATATAGCAGAAAAAGAAGATGCTTATGGAGAAAATTGGAATATACCTGGATCAGGATTGATATCAGGTAAGGAAATTATCCAGATTGCTCGTAAGGTAACTGGAAACAGAAAAATAGTCATCCCTTTAAATAAAAGTATTATTCGTTTAATTGGATTGTTTGACCCGTTTATGAGGGAAGTGGTTGAGATTATGTACCTCACTAAAGAAGGGTTTGTTTTAAGTGGGGAAAAATACGAAAAACGTATCGGACCCGTTCCTGCAACTCCCTTCCAAAAAGGCCTTGAAGAAACGTTACGACTTTTAATGCATAAAAAAAATTAGAGGTTCAATGATGTAAACAGAAGAATGGTTTAGATGAAAGCTGGTGAAATGATTTGTGTTAAACCTTATTCAGAAATCGGCGTAGTTCAAACAAGAACTATGCCTGTTCTGGATAAACATTTAGTTTTTCTTCATTAGCAACATTGAATAATCTTAAAGGAAAAGCATGAAGGTTACTAAGTAAAAAGGAATGTTAAAAATAATTTTAATATAATACATAGGATTATAAGTTTCTACACTATACTTTAAGTTCTTACACAGACCCCAATCGTAAGGAAAACAGATTTTCTTACTAACTTTATTTGAAGATATTAGAACTGGAAATCAATAGCTTTATTAAAATTGAACAACTTTATTTATTCACAGTCTGCAAAGGCGACGAAGATATGCATGGTGTCGTGTCAAATTAAGTAACTTTATTCTCATATGATCCGTTTCCCCCCTTTGGATATGATTGTCCAAAGGGGTGTTTTTATGTCCGAAAAAAGAAGATCTAAAGTTGATAAGTAGATTAAAGAAGGGAATCGGGTAGTGGAACATTAAACCGTATTGGCGCAACCATAACTGCAGGAAGTACGCTATCTTCTTCAACCTAATACAGCTACCCCTTTAAGGAATGCATAAAACGCATTTCTATATTTTAAATATAATGGTACTGTTTTACCCCTTTGGATGTTATTTGTCTAAAGGGGTTTGTTATGGTAAAAGTAATATAGGTCATGGATATTATAAGAAGTTTTAAGATGAATGAAAATGGCATTATATCAAGTTAGTAGAACATACAGTGAAATACGATGAACTATATTGTTTAGTAGAAATAATCTCTTTTAAATTTACCACCATTTCAAAAGCAAGTGAACCAGTAACAGGCTGTCACTTTTATTGAAACTTCGTAAAAAGAAAGGGAAAGGATGTTTGAAATGGCAGATTTTACAATTAATCAGGAGAATATAAGCGATGCTGCTCTCCCTTTATTTTCCCTTACCATCTACGATTCACATGTGACAGCTGTTTACAGCGATACGGATATGCAAGCTGAGCTGATGAGGGTCCTTCGCGGCGATTCCAATATCTCGGTTTTTGATAAGCAGGAGGGATTGTACAGCCGCATATCGGTGGAAAGCAATGTCGCCTTTTATCATAAATGGTTCGGATGTCACACGCCGTTGCCAGAGATTCTCGTACAGTTTGAACTGCAAAGCTGTGCAAAACAACCTTTGCATCAGTGTTCGGAATCGGAAATCCGACGGATCTATTTTGCAAAATATTATATGAGCGGCGTTAAGCCAATGGTATTCCATGAACCAATACACGGTGTTGATGTCAGGACAGTTAATACCTTTATTACGATGCTTCAAAAAATTAAAGACGTTGCAACACCTGTACTCATTTTAGTATCCAACATGGAACATGCATTGTTACTTGGTGACATTGCATATAAGCTGCAACAAACTGGAATGAAGCAAGTTGAAATTGATGAAGAGGACATAGTAACTTCAGAAATGGAGGGTACTGATCTCCCAACTACTGCAAACCTATTCAAGATCTCTGCAAAGGTGGATGATAAAATGATTTTATTTGATCCGCCTGAGATCGACTATATCGAAAGCCAGGATGGAAAGGCGATGATTGTCATCAATGAGGAATCATATGCGATGGATGCCACACTGGTAGAAGTTGAGCAGAAATTGAAGGTTTACGGCTTTTACCGTTGTCATCGGTCCTACATTGTGAATCTGCAAAAGGTACGTGAAATCATTACATGGTCGAAAAACACATATTCACTCAGAATTAATAATAAAATTCAGTCGACTATTCCGTTGTCGCGAACCAAAATTCAAGATATTCAAGAGAAATTAAGCCTTAAATGAGTACAGTTCATTTTTAATAGCAGGTACAGGGGGCTTTCAAACGTTATTTTTTAACCGAAATTCAGTACAGTTCACCCTCTTTTTGGTACATTCCATTGGGATTTGACTGTGCCCTCAAGCATCAGCCGCTATGATTGAAGCAGTTGATCAAGGGAGGTTTTTCAGTTGGAAAATATCATTGAAGTAAAAGGAATGCAGAAAGTTTTTGGCTCAAATACCGCTATTAAACATGTTAATTTTGGTATTAATCAAGGGGAGATTTTTGGGTTGCTTGGTCCAAGTGGATCTGGCAAAACAACAACAGTTAAGATTTTAACCGGAGAACTATCGCAAACTACTGGTGACGTGAAAGTGCTCGGTATCGATTCAGAGCGTTTTGATACATCCGATTTCAAATCTAAGATTGGGATATTATCGGATAATAGCTCGTTGTATGAGCGGCTGACCGTCTATGATAACCTGAAATTATTTTGTAAATTATATCGTGCATCATTGAATCAAATTGACGTCATCCTGCGGGAGGTTAATTTGCAAGATGATCGTTCCAAAACGGTTTCGAAGCTGTCAAAAGGGATGAAGCAACGTGTACTGCTTGCCAAAGCGCTCATCCATAAGCCTAAACTGGTATTTCTGGATGAACCAACATCAGCTCTGGATCCCGCCAATATGGCACATATACACCGTGGGCTGCAAAAGCTGAATGATGCCGGTACAACGATTTTTTTGACAACGCATAATATGGAGGAAGCAACTGAACTATGTGACCGTGTAGCATTTCTGCACAATGGCGAACTAAAGGAACTAGATAGTCCTGCCGCACTACGATATAAATACTCAACACATGCTTTTCATGTGGAAACTTTTGATGGTGATCAATTGGTCATTGAAAACCAACCGGAGAAAGCCAATCAAATAAAGGACTTAATTGCAAACGGACAAGTAAAAGCAATGCATACCGATAATCCAACACTTGGTCAGATTTTTTTAAAAGTGACCGGAAAGGAGCTGGTATAGATGAACATTCAACGTATATCTGCCATATTTGAAAAAGACATAAAAGATTTCATGAAGAACATGATGCTGTTGGTGTTACCGGTAATACCAATTGTCACTGCGTTAATGTTCGACGGCATTGGTGAAGATAAGCTTCCACTGGCGTTAAGCTATGTAATTGTTGGAGGGACATTTTCAACGGTTACATCAAGCTGTATAATGACCATGATGGCAGAAGAAAATGAGAAAAAGACATTGCGTGGTTTGATACAGTCTCCTGCTTCCCTTTTGGATATTATTGTAGGTAAAAGTCTGGTCACTGGACTCATAACATTGATTTCCCTTGTTGTGTCATTGGTGATTATTGGCATAGAACCGTTTCTGAACTTCAGGGTATTCGTTGGATTAATCTTGCTGTTTTTGTTCTTTTTACTGCTTGGTATCGGTATTGGGTTATTTTCAAAGTCGCTTGCTGCAACATCCGCTTACCTGATGCCAGTCATATTCCTATTCGGTTTCACACCGATGTTAAATGCGTTTGGTTTTGCAGAAGACAGTATGGCCATTAAAATTACGGATATGTTTCCAATTATGCAAGCAATTGAAATACATGATACTAACTCCTGGCTGCCAATGGGGATACTGGCTGTTTGGATCATCGGTGCAGGATTGTTTACGTATGTTTGTTTTCGAAAGTCTATGACGGATGATTAAGAGGTATCTTATAAGTGTAGCCGCATGATTGAACCATGCGGCTGCTTTTTAAGATATCGATTTTGATAAAGACAGAGGGATTATTTCGAGCGGGTTTACGGAATGACACCTCTATAACGATGGTAATCAACCTAGTTAATTGTTAATTTTTTTCTTTTACTGGCATCCAAATTTCACTATATACATTTTCCGGTGAACCTTCGTGTTTTGTAAAAGAAATGCCAGGTATATCGGATACTTGATAATCTGATGAAGGCAACCATTCAGAATAAATTTTTGCAGTCGTTTCTTGCAGTGTAGAAGGAAATGGTCCTTGATTAGGGAAAATTGCCCATAAACTTTTATCAATAGAAATCTGTTCTAGATCATCGAATGGATTTTCTTTTGTAGTTGCAAACCCAATCATATGCGTTAAATAACCTTTTTCTTCCAAGTAACCATCATCAAAATCATAAGATACATTCAAAACGTGGTGAGGATATAAATCAGCTAATTGATGCATTTCATTTCTTTGTTGTTCGGTAATGGATTTGGCTAATTCCAAGATAGCATTATTTTCACCTTCGAATTGAATGGGTACTCTTTTCGATACACCTACAATATTGAACTTCTCTTTTTCTTCCATTTTGAATTCCATCGATATTCCTCCTCTTATATCTATAAAGAATGTAAATTTGGGAAATGATTTTTGAATTTTATTTTTAGCTACTTCTGATGGTAAAAAACCACTCCATTCACGAAAGGCTCTTGAAAATCCTTCTATAGATTGATATCCATATTTATAGGCTATATCTGTCACTTTTTCTCCGTTTATTAATTCAACATTTGCAACGGATAATCTTCGGTTTTTGATATACGCATTCAATGACATTCCAGCCATATATGAAAACATTCTTTTAAAATGGTAATTAGATATCCCTACAATTTTTGATATATCTTGTTCAGAGATGTCATCCGTTAAATGCGTTTCAATGTAATCCATTAAACTATTGAATTTTTGTAACATCCTTTTCCCTCCCTTTACAAGTACATAGTATCGTTAAAAATGATCCCTTACTTGATATTTTTAGTACGGGATTTATCGGAACTTCTTGTTATGTATTAGTATAGTTATTTAATTAACTCTTTCATAACATTCTTATTCACCATCGATTTATTCACTGGTTGAGATCGTCGAGTAATTTCCGAGTGTAAATGATATTTATTTGTGAAAAGTTAGGAATGTATTTTCCAGATGTTGTTAGGAGAATGTGGATTTACTACGTTAAGGATTTCCAAGAATAAAGCCCAATTCCCTACATTCTTATCGAAAAAATTGGGCGTTTTCCTATTTCTTCATAACAAACTATTACTACTCCAGAGGAGCTAGTTGCGTTTATCTTGCTCATTCTATTAAATCATTTGCTTATTGCTTGGTATTGGATTCCTTCCTATAATCTTCTTTTAATGCTTTAACAAGAGACACGATCATAAACAGCAATATAAAGGCGAAAGGAAATGCTGAGACAATAGATGCTGTTTGTAATGCCCCCAGTCCGCCAGATGCGAGTAATACCGAAGCAGTTGCTGCTTGGATAACGCCCCATATCATTTTTATTTTGTTAGGCGGATTTAAACTACCGTTTGTCGTTTGCATGCCCAAAACAAAGGTTGCAGAATCGGCAGACGTAATAAAGAAGGTACTAATTAATAGTATGGCGACGATGGTTAATACTGGGGCATATGGGAATGATTCGAATAAACCAAATAATGTTTCTTCTTGGGCTAACTCCGTCAGACCAGTATTTATGCCATTTATTTCTTGAAATAGACTAGATCCACCAAAAACAACAAACCATAACGCACAAAAAATAGTTGGGATAAACAATACGCCAATTACAAATTCTCGAATGGTTCTTCCTTTAGAGATACGAGCAATGAAGGTTCCTACAAAGGGAGACCATGCAATAAACCAAGCCCAATAGAAAACAGTCCATTGCTGAACCCAACCATTAAAATTATCATCAAATGACCCTGTTTGAAAACTAAGTGATACGAATGATTCAACATAGTCTCCTAAAGTAGAAATAAACGTATTGAGTATAAATGTGGTTGGTCCAAGGATTAAAGTTAAACCAAGAAGTAACACTGCCAAAATGATATTGGTATTACTTAAGTATTTGATTCCTTTACTTATCCCTGACCAAGCCGAGAACATAAACAAAACCGTTACAATAACAATAATAATGAGCTGGGTACTAAACGTATTTTCTATATCAGTAACAAATGATACCCCACCGCTAATTTGCGAAGCTCCCAAACCGAGAGAGGTTGCAACTCCAAAAATAGTGGCAAATACTGCAATAATATCGATAACATTTCCAATCCAGCCGTTTGTTTTCTCTCCTAGTAGAGGCTGAAAGGTAGAACTAATTAGTCCGGGTGCACCTCTTCTAAACTTGAAATAAGCGATAGCTAATGCGATAACTGTGTAGATACCCCAAGTTTGTAACCCCCAATGAAACACAGAAAAACGAAGAGCATTTTTAGCAGCATCCACACTTTCTGGTTCTGCTTCAGGAGGTGACGCGAAGTGAGCAAGAGGTTCCGCAGCTCCCCAGAATATAATTCCTATACCCATTCCTGCACTAAATAACATAGCGAACCATGTTATTTTATTATATTCTGGTTTATCTTCCTTTTTCCCTAACCGCATCTTCCCAAAGCGGCTAAAAATAAGATAGATAGAAAAAATTAAAAATATAGCGACAGAAACAATATAGAACCAGCCAAATTGTGAAGTCAAAAACGATTGAACTTCAGAAGTAATTAGCTCTAAATTAGATGGTGCTATCACTCCCCATAGAACAAAAATAGCTGAAATAAACAAAGATATCCAAAATACTTTTCCAACTTTAATCACAAATTATTCCCCTTTCAAAACTTATATAATACTTCATGCTTCTATCGGCTAACGGATAACAGCTCATTTAATGATATTAAAGATAAATGTGTTCCCGTTATGAAAAAAATCCTCCCTTTTAAAAACAGCTATCCTATTACCTGAAGTATTCCATTTGAATATATAGAACGACCTTTCTAATTCTTAACATAAGAAAATAAAGTAATCAACCATTAAGGGTTTTTAGAGTACTTTATTTATCTAATGAAAGGTCGAGAAAATAAAAAGGGATTCCTGTTGTAGCCTATTTTTAAGGAAATATTTGACGCTAGTACAGGAAATTGATACTCTAAATGTAGAAAGGTTGTTCTATCTAAAAGGAGAAGTTGATCATATGAGTCGATCTACAAAAAAGGATATACTACTTCAAGTAGCTGAACGTTTATTTTATGAGCATGGATTTCGTGGGGTTGGATTGAAGCAAATTATCAGCGAAGCGAATGTAGCAACAATGACGCTTTATAATCATTTTTCTTCCAAGGATAACTTAGTCGAAGAAGTACTTATACAACGGGAAGAACGTTATTGGTCATATTTGGATTCCCATGTAGAAATGGATTCAGATTCTCCTTTCATTCTTGCTGTTGAGGCACATGGACGTTGGTTAAAAGAACAATCCTACAAAGGAGATATGTTTTTAAGAGCGATAGAAGATTATGCAGGGACGGATAATGAGATTGAAAATATTGCAAGAGGACACAAATCCAAATTACTTCAATATTTTCAGCTATTGGCTCAAAGAAAAGGAAAAGATAACGAACGGGATTTAGCTAATCAATTTACATTATTGCTGGAAGGAACTACTTCCATGACAACATTGATTGGCGCAGAGAAAGCGACGGAATATTCTATTGCGATGGCGAGGACACTAGTCCAACATACATCGTAATTTTTTTAATATAAATTAGAAAGGTCGTTCTATATAATAAAACGTTAGGATGAAGTATATGAAATTTTTAAGGTTGGTTTTACCTGGAGTTACTATGATTGCTGTCACTTATGGATTAGCAAGATTTAGTTTTGGGTTGCTTCTTCCTGAGGTAAATAAGTCACTTGAAATGACTGAGTTAGTATCAGGAATTATTTCATCCCTATTCTATTTAGCCTACTGCTTCACCATCATTTTATCTACTGTGATTACTACAAAAGAAGGGCCAAGGAGGATGATTATTTCAGCAGGGTTATCAGCCTTTGTTGGATTGCTGCTAATCAGTATCGCAACGAATGTATGGGTACTAGCTTTAGGTGTCTTATTTGCTGGAGGAAGCACCGGCCTGGTTTCTCCACCATATGGAGCGGCAATATCACTTTGGATTAAAGAGCATAAGCAAGGAAAAGCAAATACATGGATTAATTCAGGAACAAGTTTTGGTATTGCCCTATCTGGAGTAGGAGCGTCTTTTTTAACATCGGATTGGAGACTGACCTATTTCATCTATGCTATTTTGACCCTGCTAATCGTGATATGGAATTTCCAAGCAATACCTAAAGCAGGTACGAAACCGCCGAAATTAAGGTTAAAAAAGGGGAATTTATCCATAAGAGGAGTTAAAGGATCCAATCCTTTAATTTTAGCATCACTTACATTAGGATTTTCTACGGCCGCTTTTTGGACGTTTTCCAGATCTTTTATTGAGGTGTCCGGTAATTATAGTGATTGGCAGCTATCTGGATTTTGGATTGTCATTGGATTATTTGGCGTGCTAGGAGGGTTTTCCGGTTCGTTAGTTGAAAGGAAAGGGCTGCCATTTGTTTATAAATTAGGGGGGATGTCTATCGCTTCATCCTCCATTATTCTATCCATTACATCAGGGAATTGGTTTATGTCGTATATATCTGCTGGAATATTTGGTTGCGCCTATATATTTTTAACCGGAGTTCTTCTTGTGTGGGGGATCCGTGTTTTTTTCACAAATGCATCGTTAGGTATTGGCGTGCCATTTTTACTTTTAGCAGTAGGGCAAGTAATTGGCTCCATATTCGCTGGCTGGTTTATTGGAGCATGGGGTTATGTTACAACCTTTATCATTTATGGCTTGGTTGGTATGGCAGCTATCCTGATGGGCCCAAAAAAAGAGTGAGGAAGAGTGTTCTTGGCTGTTGGTTGTACTCTAGGTAGAATTAGAGACCAATTCCTATAGCTTGGCAACTTAATAAAGATGCTTTCTTTACGTTTTTTGCTTGAAAAGAACGAACATGAAACCAAATTGAATTGAAAGAATAACAAAGACTAGATTTATTTAAAATCCAGTCTATTTTTATTTATTTGTCAGACAAATAAATAATTTGAATATTTTAATTGACAGAATATTTTATTTGTCTTACAATTAGACGAAACAACAAGATATTTAAAATGGTGAACCGATCATTAAACAGAAAAGAGAAAGTAGGGAAATGATGAGCCAAACAAAGGATCAATTAAAGATAAAATCTGTAAAAAGAGAAACGCTATCAAGCCAGGTAATTGACCAGATCATCGAATTATTATTGAGTGGTCAATTAAAACCAGGGGACAAGCTCCCTTCAGAAATGGAGTTGCTCGACATGTTCATGGTCAGCCGCCCTGTTTTGCGGGAAGCGATCAGTTCGCTAGAGACTATTGGAATTGTCCGCAGGAAGACGAGAGAAGGAACGTACTTTACGAATAAAATTGGAAGCAAGCCTTTTAAAATTATGCTGTCGTTATCAGTAGGAGATATCAAAGCTTTTATTGAGACACGGATAGTACAGGAACTGGGGCTTGTCACACTTGCAGCCGAAAAGATTACTGATGATGACTTGAGAAGGATGAAAGAAAACATGGAGAAGATGGAAGCACAGGAAGGAAGCACGATTGAACTAGATAAAGAGTTCCACCGAATTATAGCTTACAGTGCAACCAATCCGATTATTGAAGGGATAATTGACCCGCTTTTAAACATGATTGATCAGACACAAGAGACTATTCCTCCAGAGGATAGAGATAAGGCATACACGATCGAACAACACAAAGAAATTTATGCTGCCTTGGAAAAACGAGATCCAATTGAATCTTACATATGTATGTACCGGCATTTGGATCATGCAAGAAAGAGAATCTTAGCTCGGCATGAAGCGAGGCTCTCTTCGGATCTTGATAAAAAATAGAAAGGATGAAAAGGATGACAATTGAAAGAAAGGCACCGACAGGCATTTTAGGATTTCCGATTACCCCATTTAATGAAAGCGGAAACATTGATGAAAAAGCGTTAAGTCGCAATATCGAGTTCTTATTGGAGAATCATTTGGAAGCCATTTTTATTGCTTGTGGATCGGGTGAGTTTAATGCTATAAGCCTGAAAGAGTATGAAAGAATGGTAGAATTAGCTACCTCTGTTGCGGGGAAGAAAGTACCGGTCTACACTGGCGTCGGCGGTGTTTTATCTGAGGCGCTGGAAAAAGCTCAGATTTCTGTTAAGTATGGAGCTGATGGATACTTAATGCTTCCTCCTTATTTAATTGCAGGAGAGCAGGAAGGACTTTATGAATATTATAAATCAATTATATTGAGCACGGATCTGAACGCGATCGTGTATCAACGGGCAAATGCGATTCTCGATCTTAATACATTAAGAAAGTTAATAGAATTTCCTCAAGTTGTAGGACTGAAAGATGGCATCGGTAATATGGATCTTAATATTGAACTTACCCAGACGATTAGAAACCGTCTAGGGTGGTTGAATGGCATGCCGATGGCGGAAGTAACAATGCCAGCCTATATACCTTTAGGATTCCATTCGTATTCCTCCGCAATTTCAAATTATATTCCACATATCTCAAGGGGATTCTACGAAGCACTATTGAATGATCGTAAGGAGGAAGTACAAGCATTATATGAAAATATAATTCTACCAATCAACCACATTAGAAAACAGAGAAAAGGCTATGCTGTTTCTTTGATAAAAGCAGGGATGGAAATTATCGGATTGCCTATTGCTAACACTGTAAGACCACCGATTGTACCGGTAGAAAAAGAACATTACCAACAACTTGAAAAAGTATTAACCAAGGCATTTGAAATGTATCCTGTTGCTAATAAGTTGACGCACCCTTAACAAAGCTATTTTATGGTAAATCCAATAAAATAAATTCTATTTTAACAGGAGGCGAACTATGACTATTAATACGCAAAACAAGCGTTATTTAAACTATGTTAATGGCGAATGGATTGAATCAAGTAAAAATGAATGGACTGAAAACAGAAATCCGGCAAATACAGAAGAAGTTGTTGGATATGTACCGAAGTCGAGTAACGAAGATTTAGACAAAGCAGTGGCTGCTGCAAAGAATTCACAGAAGGAATGGAAGAAACTTTCTGGAGATGTAAGAGGGAAGTATCTATACAAAGCAGCTGACATTCTTGAAAGTAGGATAGATGAAGTTGCAGAATCTATGACAAGGGAAATGGGTAAAACTTTACCAGAAGCAAAAGGTGAAACAGCACGTGGAGTAGCAATTCTTCGTTATTATGCTGGAGAAGGTTTACGGAAAGTAGGAGATGTCATCCCTTCAACCGACAAAGAAGCGTTGATGTTTACAACACGAGCTCCTCTTGGTGTTGTTGGAATTATTACTCCATGGAATTTTCCTGTTGCGATTCCAATTTGGAAAGCGGCACCTGCTTTAATCTATGGTAATTCTATTGTCCTGAAACCAGCAACTGAAGCGGCAGTAACATGCGCTAAGGTTTTTGAATGTTTTGAATTGGCTGGTTTTCCGTCGGGCGTCGTGAACATGGTAACTGGCCCTGGCAATGTTATTGGCAAAGGAATAGCTAATCACTCTGATGTTAACGGTATCACTTTTACTGGTTCTAATACGGTAGGGAAGCAAATTGGTCAAACAGCATTAGCAAGAGGTGCGAAATATCAGCTGGAAATGGGCGGGAAAAACCCAGTCATCG
Organism: Virgibacillus salexigens; assembly: GCF_014905415.1. Classification (GTDB taxonomy): domain Bacteria; phylum Bacillota; class Bacilli; order Bacillales; family Amphibacillaceae; genus Virgibacillus; species Virgibacillus salexigens. The sequence continues at coordinate 118,572 of NZ_BNEO01000006.1, read as the reverse complement.
TAGATGCAGATGCTGATCTTGATCAAGCTGTCGAAGCAACGATCAGTGGGGCTTTTCGGTCTACAGGACAAAAGTGTACTGCTACAAGCCGAGTAATTGTATTGGAGAATGTGTATGACCGGTTTAAAGAAAAGCTGGTCGCGAAAACCAATGAGATTATAGTAGGAGATGGTCTACAGGAAGGGGTCTGGATGGGACCAGCTGTCAATGAGCGTCAGTTGAATACAGTTCTTTCCTATATTCAAAAAGGGAGAAAAGAGGGTGCCTCCCTTGTTATTGGTGGAGAAAGGCTGACAGCAGGTAGCTTTGAAAAAGGCCATTTCATCCAACCAACGATTTTTGAGAATGTCACTACATCGATGACAATAGCACAGGAAGAGATATTCGGTCCTGTGATTACACTCATGAAAGTGAACACAATGGAGGAAGCATTGAATATAGCAAATGATGTAGAGTTCGGTTTAAGCGCCTCTATCTTCACGTCTAATATACAGAAGATGCTAACATTCATAGAAGATATCGACGCGGGACTTGTTCGAATCAACGCAGAGAGCGCAGGTGTTGAATTACAGGCTCCATTCGGTGGAATGAAAAATTCAAGTTCTCATTCTCGTGAACAGGGACAAGCAGCAATAGAATTCTTCACCTCGATCAAAACAGTTTTAACGAAATAAGAAAAGAATGGTTGCCGCTGGAACTTCTGGCGGCAGACATATTTCTATTCACATTTATTTTTTATATTATATATGTTTTTAAAAGGATAATGAAAAGTATTGGAGTTATATGTATGCGATTACAAATTCGGATGGGAGAGAATAAGATGAAGAATTCTTTAATAATTTTTTTGATCGTTATACTCATGCTCAGTTTAACTGCTTGCGGCGATAAGGCTTCTGGTTCAAACGATGAGGGAGAAGTCGATGTTTCAAGGATTAGACTAGTGATCGGTTCAACGTCAACTGGTGGGGATACATATCAAAATGCCGATACGATTAGTCGTTATTTGGAAGATAATTTAAAGACCAATATTAAAGTGGATGCAGTAGGCGCCGTCAGGGCTTTTCAGGAGTTAGGAAAAGCAAGGAATGATGGAAGTACAATCATGTTTTTTCATGACATGTCGTATTTAGGGGTTGAATATGGAAGTATTCAAGAAAATAACAAGTTGGAAAATTGGACAATTGGGCCAATTGTATCTGTCAACCCAGGTAATGCCTTCCTTGCAAAAGGAGGTGCACCATATGACACAATGGCAGAATCCGCAGAGTGGCTAAAACAGAACCCCGACGAAACGATCACTGTAGCAATTGAATCAGGTGGAGTCTCAGAGATCACGTTCAACGGTTATTATCTTTGGGTGAAAGAAAAATACGGAACGAAAGTTTCTGATCGTATAAAAGCTTATGTGACAGGCTCTCAAGAAGATAAGAACCAGGCACTATGGGATGGGAATGCAGATATCATTAACGGTTCCATAGGCGGCAACAGCGAATATGTCAAAGATGGAGTAGATGATGAAATTAAAATGAAGTTTCTTGGTATTACAGCTGGTGAACGGGTAGAAGGCTATGAAATTCCTACTTTTGCGGAACAAGGGATTAAAGTTGATGGCAAAGAGTTCGTATTTGATAAGGAATTTTTCTTCCTTATGCCAAAAGATGTTGATCAAGACTTTGCTTCAAAGTTAAACAATGCTGTAGCCAAAATACAAGAAAACCCAGAATATGCGGAAGACTTAGCTAAAAACTCATATAAAACCAAGTACATCCCAGCTGATAAAGCTGAGGAATATTTACTGGAAAAGAGGGAGACCTTCCAAAAAATTATCAAAAAGGCGCCAAGCTTGGACAATATTACCAATTAATTGAAATAGTCCGTCTGAATAAACAGATGCTTATAGAAGAGGTGAAACCATTGAAAGGTCTGCTTACGGTTGAATTGAAATTTAGTGAATACCATACTATCTTTCCGAACATTATGCTGACGATTTTGATTTTTTTAGCGGTGTTGATGTTGTTTCTCAATGTCATCAGAAGAATAAAAGAAAGAAGGTTGAGGGAGTTTCATTTTCAATTTTTCGTCGACAACTATGACAAACTGAAATTCTTTGGAACCCTCGTGTTAATAATAGCGTATGCGTTTGTCCTTGAATCAATTGGATTTTTGCTTGCGACCATCCTTTTTATGTTTTTGATTAGTTTACTATTCATTGGTGATATCAAAAAGAAATCGATCTTTGTCTCATTAACTAACTCACTTTCTACATCATTGATCATCTGGTATTTGTTCGGCCAGCTGTTCGATATTACTTTACCATAAGGAGGGTGGTATCCAATGGATATGTTTGAAATAATCAGCCCACTATCAGTTTTGCTCTGTTTTCTAGGTGTTTTCATGGGAATTATTTTTGGATCAATTCCGGGAATGACCGCAACCATGGCGATTGCCCTTTTCCTGCCAATCACATATACATTGGACCTGGTTGACTCGATTGCTTTATTAATTGGTTTGTATGTAGGTGGGATAAGCGGCGGCCTAGTCCCGGCGATCTTATTAAACATTCCTGGTACGCCTTCATCTCTCACTACAACGTTTGATGGTTATCCAATGACTCAGAAAGGCGAAGGGGAAAAAGCATTGAAAGTGGGGATAACGGCATCGATTATTGGTGGTTTTTTCAGTTTGATCATTTTATATTTCTTTGCTCCAGTGCTCGCTTCTGTTGCAATAAAATTTTCATCCGTTGAAAAATTCCTGATTATCGTTTTTGCGCTGACCGTCATCGCATCGATTTCAAAAGGAAGCTTGTTAGGAGGAATATTTAGTGGATTCATCGGTGTGTATTTGAGTTTGATTGGGATGTTTGCTGATAACAATCAAATGAGACTTATTCCCCCTGGATTTGAAGAAGAATTGGTTTATGGTTTTTCTCTTCTCCCAGTATTGATCGGGTTATTTGCAATTGCCCAAATTCTTCAGGAATCTGAAACAGGCATGAAAGCTTCGCCCCATCAGAATTTTGACTTCAAAAAAGATAAGAAAAATCGTTTCACGTTTAAAGTTTTTAATGGTCAATTGATAAATACGGTTCGTTCCTCGATCATCGGTACATTTATTGGTATGCTGCCAGGGGTTGGTGGAAGTGCTGCTTCAATTTCCTCTTACTCACAAGCAAAAAACTTTTCGAAGCATCCTGAAAAGTTAGGTACAGGTGAACCAGAAGGATTAATCGCAAGTGAATCAGCTAATAATGGTCTAATCGGTGGTGCATTGATCCCTTTGTTATCGTTAGGGATACCTGGGGACAGTACAACCGCGGTTTTGGTCGGAGCATTTTTATTACAGGGAATTCAAGTAGGTCCATTATTTATTCCGACAAATCCTGATTTATGGGATGGCATTATCTATGCGCTTATCATGGCAAATATCATCATGTTTTTCTTGATGTTCTTCTCGATTAAATATATGGCAAAGATTATTTATATTCCGAAATATATCATTTATCCGATTATCATTGTTATGTGCGTTGTAGGTTCTTATGCCATTAACAATGGTGTCATGTTTGATGTTTGGACACTGCTACTATTCGGTTTGGCAGGATATGTGTTTATGAAAATTGGAATACAAGTTGCACCATTCTTGATTGGTTTCATTTTAGGAGGTCAATTGGAAAAGTACTTTATTGATAGTTTAAAAGGCAGTGGAGGAGATTTAACGATCTTTTTTACGAAAGGCCCGATTGCATTGGGATTATGGCTCTTAATTGCTGTTTCGATCATCTATGCGATCGTGGATAACCGAAGAACAAAAAAATCTACTGCCATCTAACGCAAAGAAATGAAGGAAACTGATTTTACTTGGAAAGATTGGAGAGGATTGAATGAATTCGGTAATGCAGATGACTCCTACCATCGAGGAAATGTCTGTTATCCCTGTTGCAGGGCATGATAGTATGCTGTTAAATCTTAGCGGGGCACATGGTCCATTTTTTACAAGGAACATTGTTATCCTGAAAGATAGCGCCGGTAATGTAGGGGTTGGAGAAGTTCCCGGAGGTAAAGGGATTCGTAAAACATTAAAAGATACAGAGAAGTTGGTTATTGGAAGCTCAATCGGTAATTATAATAATTTGCTCAAGAAGGTAAAAGAGTCGTTTGCTGAGCGGGACGTCTACGGCAGAGGGGAACAAACATTTGATTTACGTATTACAATTCACGCTGTAACGGCATTAGAGGCAGCTTTACTTGATTTGCTAGGCAAGCATCTCAACGTACCAGTCGCTGCATTGTTAGGAGAAGGCCAACAACGAGATAAAGTAAAAATGTTAGGTTATTTATTTTACATAGGAGATCGAAATAAAACGGATCTGCCATATATCGGCGCAAGGGATGAAGAAGAAGAGTGGCTACGACTCCGTCATGAAGAAGCATTGACACCGGAGGCGATCGTCAATTTGGCTACAGCTGCTGAAAAACGATATGGATTCAAGGATTTTAAGTTAAAAGGTGGTGTATTAGATGGAAAAGAAGAGATGAAAGCAGTTCGTGCATTGGCCGAGTGTTTTCCTGATGCTCGTATAACGCTTGATCCCAATGGAGCGTGGTCGCTTAAGGAAGCAATTGACTTATGCAGGGATCTAGATGGAATATTGGCTTATGCAGAAGACCCGTGTGGTGGGGAGAACGGTTATTCCGCAAGAGAGGTAATGGCGGAATTTAAACGGTATACAGGATTACCGACTGCAACGAATATGATTGCCACTGATTGGCGGCAAATGGGACATGCGATTCAGTTAAATTCTATTGATATCCCGCTTGCCGATCCACATTTTTGGACGATGCAAGGATCGGTACGGATTGCCCAAATTTGTAATGATTGGGGATTAACCTGGGGTTCTCATTCTAATAACCACTTTGATATTTCATTAGCAATGTTTACGCATGTCGCAGCAGCAGCTCCGGGTAAGATAACAGCAATTGATACACATTGGATCTGGCAGGATGGTCAACGCCTTACAAAGGAGCCTTTTCGTATTTCAGGAGGCCATGTGACTGTTCCAAACAAGCCAGGACTTGGAGTAGAGGTAGATATGCAACAAATAAAGAATGCACATAGGCTTCATGATGAAATGAAGTTGGATACTAGAGATGATTCTGTTGCAATGCAATACCTCATTCCTAGTTGGGAGTATGACCCAAAGCGTCCTAGCATGGTTAGATAATGTCAGATGACTGAATATGAAATACGGAGGGCTTCATTTTGAATTTTAATAAGGACCAATTAATTCACTATGTGGAAAATATTTTTAAAACAGTCGGATTATCGTCAAAAGATAGTCATACGGTTGCAGATAGTCTGGTTGCTGCTAACTTGAGAGGTGTGGACTCTCATGGAGTCACGAGAGTTCCGATTTATGTGAAGCGTTTGAAAGAAGGTGCGGTGAATCCTCGTCCAAATATCAAGGTGATCCAAGATAATAATTCAACTCTTTTGGTTGATGGGGACGATGGGATGGGTCAAGTAATTGGGCAAAAAACAATCGAAATCGGCATTGAAAAAGCAAAGAAAAACGGTGGGGTTCATATAGGTGTTACTAGATCAAGCCATTTTGGTGCTGGAGCGTATTTTGTAAAACAAGGTGTTGAAGAAGATATGATAACTTTTGCAATGTCAAATGCACCTTCAACAATGGCTCCTTGGGGTGGGGTCCGACCGTACTTTGGGACCAATCCATATACCTTTGCAATTCCTACAGGCAAGAAAGAACCAATCATATTGGATATGGCAACGAGTGTAGTTGCAAGAGGGAAAATCATTATGGCTGCTCAGAACGGAACAGATATACCAACTGGGTGGGCGATTGATAATAAAGGTCAGCCGACCACTGATTCTAATTCTGCTCTCAAAGGGACTGTTTTGCCATTCGGTGGGCCGAAAGGATATGGGATTGCAATGATGATTGACATTATGAGTGGGGTGCTAACCGGTGCAGGGTTTGGCCCCCATATCAAGAATATTTATGGTGACTTTGATAAACCACAAAATGTCGGGCATTTCTTTCAGTTGATTGATATCAATACCTTCATGCCAGCTAAATTATTTAAACGACGCATTAATCAAATGATTGATGAAATTAAATTATCGCCAGCAGTTGAAGGAATCGATGAGATATTCATTCCAGGTGAAATTGAGCATAAGATGGAGCAAACAAAACGTAAAAATGGCATCGACTTATCAAAGGAAGTCTATGATGATATCAAAAAAGTAGGGGCTGATTGCGGGGTGGACATTCGAGATTATGAAGGAAAACGGAACGACACCATCCGCTGATTAAATGAGACTAAGACATGGAACAGGTATATTATTGTACCTGCTAAATAAAAGAGGGAATGCTTTAAATTAGAAAGGGTGAATTAGCCATGTCATTAAATAATTTAAAAAAAGAAACAACGCTTTATATTAGGTTGAATGATAAAGATAATGTTGCGACAATTGTAAATCCAAGAGGGGTAAAAGAAGGAGCTGCACTCTTTAATGGATCTCGAATCCAAGAGTTTATACCGGAAGGACACAAAGTAGCTTTGACCGATTTAGATAAAGATGAAGCGATTGTTCGTTACGGAGAAATAATTGGCTATGCAGCAGTCTCTATTAAAAAAGGAAGTTGGGTAAAGGAAACCTTGGTTAGGTTGCCGTCTCCTCCTAAACTAGATGATTTGCCAATCGCAACAAGGAAACTTGAAGAACAACCTCCCTTAGAAGGCTATACATTCGAAGGATATCGCAATAATAATGAAAGCGCTGGAATTAAAAATATCCTCGGAATTACAACAAGTGTTCAATGTGTGGTTGGTGTTTTAGATTATGCAGTAGCAAAAATTAAACAAGAATTGTTACCTAAATATTCGAATGTTCATGATGTAGTAGCACTTAACCACAATTATGGTTGTGGAGTTGCCATTAATGCACCCGAATCTGAGATTCCAATACGCACACTTCAAAATATGTCAACCCATCCAAACTTTGGAGGCGAAGTCATGGTTGTAGGATTAGGATGTGAAAAACTATTGCCTGATCGGCTTATTCAAGCGGATGACAAACAGCTCAACATTCTATCCTTGCAAGATCAAAAGGGATTTACAAAGATGATAGACGCCATTATGAAGATGGCAGATCAGCGCTTACAAAAGTTAAACCAACGAGAGAGAGTCACCTGTCCAGTTTCCGATTTAGTGGTGGGGTTGCAGTGCGGAGGTAGTGATGCTTTCTCTGGGGTGACGGCAAATCCTGCTGTAGGATACGCCGCAGATTTGTTAGTACGTGCTGGTGCAACCGTAATGTTTTCAGAAGTGACGGAAGTTAGGGACGCTGTCCATTTATTAACTCCACGTGCTGTTAATAAAGAGGTTGGACAAGCGTTAATCGATGAAATGAAATGGTATGATACGTATTTACAAAAGGGGATGGCAGATCGAAGTGCAAATCCTTCCCCGGGAAACAAAAAAGGTGGTCTTGTTAATGTCGTTGAAAAGTCTCTCGGATCGATTGCTAAATCAGGAAGCAGCCTAATCACCGATGTTGTAGCACCAGGAGAGAAGGCAACAAAGAAAGGATTAATTTTCGCAGCTACACCTGCCAGTGATTTTGTCTGCGGGACATTGCAGCTAGCATCTGGAATGCACCTTCAAGTGTTTACGACAGGCCGTGGTACACCCTATGGATTAGCGATGGCACCTGTCATTAAGGTATCTACACGGAATGCGTTGAAGAATCAATGGGATGACTTAATAGATGTCAACGCGGGGCGAATTGCAACTGGAGATGCTACAATCGAAGAGGTTGGCTGGGAACTTTTCCATTTTATATTGGATGTAGCTAGTGGCCGTAAACAAACTTGGGCAGAGCATTGGGGGATTCAAAATGACTTGAGCCTATTCAATCCAGCACCAATCACGTAGGTTAGTTGGATCATTCATAGCAATGATATATATTTTATTGAAGTGACCGCAGAAGGTCACCTTTTTTTGTTTGTAACAAACATTGATACTGAAGATATAAAGGGTTATTAAGTAGGACTGTCGAACATTGAATATATAGGAAGGAGCTCAGGTCCATGGGAACAGATACAAGTTCTGAGATATTATTTAACCAGTTACAAACTTATCGTTCAGATGTTTTATCCGTTACCTGAAAACGTCACCCGGGATGATGCTGAAGCCATACCCGAAAATTTCAATAACAATATCCGCTGGAATCTTGGTCATATATATCTTGATCAATTTCTTTGGATTGAAGCTTTAACAAAAGAACAGAGTGAAACAACAACACTAGTTAATTCTTGGTTTGGATTTGGGACATCCCCCAGTGATTTCACCACGGATACCCCAACATTCAAGCGTTGATATCATTGCTTGAAAACCAGCCTGCAATCCTCAAAAAAATATATGGTCAAAGACTTAGAGTAGAATTCCCTCCTATCGATATGGGGGTAAAAACGATTGAGCAAGTTTTAATTCGAACGATTTTTCATGAAGGAATGCACTTACAAGCGATTATGGATATTAAAAAATGTCTGAAGTAAGGCGGGAGCCTACAAATGGTTAATCGTACAATGAGTTATGAATGGTTAAAGGAGCAATAAATATGGTTATGCGTGGTATTGTTATGTAAATGAGCTGTCAATTTTTATTGAATTAGCCTTTGATCATTATTCGTTAATGGAAGGGGGGACTACTGTGGTAAAATTGCGATTAAACTCTTCAAACTAACTAATTGAGGAGGAATGTAAATTGGTTATAACGTATAAACATGATAAAACAATTGATAAAGAACCATTAATTTGTTTATATAATGATGTACATTGGACGGCATATACGAAGGATATACCTCTTCTTCAACAAGCTTTACTGCAATCAGAAGAAGTGATTTCTGCTTGGGATGGGGAACAGTTAGTTGGCCTAATTCGTGCGATCGGAGATAGGTTAACCATTATTTATATTCAAGACCTACTAGTATTAACTGCCTACCAGAAACAAGGCATTGGCACACAATTAATGCAAATGATCTTGAAGAAGTATCAACATGTACGCCAAAAGGTTCTTTTGACTGAAGAGGCGCCTGATGTAAGATATTTTTATGAGAAAAATGGTTTTCAATCTTGTGATAGGGGTAGTGCTATAGCATTTGCTAAGATAAATTAGCAAAGAAAATCCTGCTGTTTACAGCAGGATTTTTGAGTTAACCAGAGAATATCGGAAACACGATTCTATTTTTTAGGTCGTTTGATTTTCGTTTTCAGTTTTACAAATCGTTCTTTCAATGTTTCCTCTGTAGCTACAAAAAAGATTCCCATAATAAAGATAAATACAGCTCCCATTACTGTTCCAATACCAATTCCTGTGAAAGAGCTTCCTTTATGGATGAAAAATCCATATAAAAAGATCGCAATACCAATAATTAAAATAGTTGCACCTGTAAATTTCACGGCACGCATGATTTTTTTTCGTTTTTTCATTGTTGTCATCCTCTCCTTGAATGGATGAATCGATATTCTAATATCATCTCTTCTTATTACATACCCGTTTTCATAGAAAGGAAAAACTAGCAAGTCTATTCGTATGTGGAATATTTTGGGGATAGAAATGTAAAGGATAAGATGGGTGTGTTATTAAAATACAATAAATGGTATAAAATAACACACGAGTTACATTAGCCTCTAATGAGCTTAACCTCTTAACTTTTTCTAATCTTGGACCTTCTAAGTTTGTAAAATGATGTATAAATTAGAAAAATATAAAGTTAATGTATAAATATGCTATTATTGCAAACGGTAAGAATGAGTTGCATAAGCAACAAAAATTTCTAGGAGGTTTTTATAGTGGCACAACAAAACCAACAGCTACAACAAGCACAACAACAGGCACAACAAGCGCAACAAGCTGTTCAACAGGCACAAGCTAGTGCAGATCCGCAACAATTACAACAAGCTCAACAGCAGTTACAGCAGGCGCAGCAAACGTTGCAAAATGCACAAAACCAAGCAGGAGCTAATGCACAGCAGGATCCTAATTTCCAACAGGTGCAGCAGCAATTGCAACAAGCTCAACAGCAGGCACAGCAAATTCAACAAAATCAACAACAATAATTATTTAGATAGAAAGCTGTCTACATTCGTAGACAGCTTTCAATAATAAGAAAAAATACAAGTGCAACACGTTTGCACTTGTATTATTATGTTTTTATTGGCGATTATTCTGTAATAGACTTAGCGCCAATATAGTGGTTTTTCCAGTAATCGATACTGATATCTGCTACGCTAACCCCATCATTTCCAGCATGGATCATTTGATTATCGCCAATATAGATTCCACTATGAGATGCACCTTCTGTTTCATAGGTACCTTCAAAGAATACAACATCTCCAACACTTGGAGCATCTACATGGACACCATCGTTTTGCCACATTTCACTATGTGTACGTGAAACATCAATACCCACTTGGTCAAACACATAGTTAATAAATCCACTGCTGTCCATTCCGTCCGTAGTGGTTCCTCCCCATACATAAGGAGTTCCTATTACACTTTCTGCAGCAGCAACGATATCAGCTTGAATATCAGAATTATCCCCAGACTCTGTAATCGTTAGATCAGTGGAAGATTCACTTCCTGATAATCCCATTGCTTCAGAAGTATTTGGACCTACTATACCATCAACTTGTAAACCTTGATCTGCTTGATAATCTCTTACCGCTTGTTCGGTTATTGGACCAAAAATGCCGTCAACTGTATATGTATAATAGCCTTGGTCTTGTAGCAATGCTTGTACATCTTCTACAGATTCACTCACATCCCCGCGCTGAATGAGTGATGCCTCATTTGATGAAGTATCTTCCTGCTGTTCTACATTAGGGATATTGCTCTCGCTAATGGTTAAATCTCCTTCCGAAGCACCAGCTCCTGCATTGGCAAAAACACTCCCGCTAAAAATAGGGGTAAGAGCCAAGGAAGTAACAAATGCTGTAGAAAGTACATATTTTCTTGCTTTGTGATTGGTCTGTGCCAACATAATTCCTCCTTTGCCTTTATTAACTCTACTATCTAACTAGTAAAAATCAATGAAATATGATTCGACAAATTCCATCATATTTTTTAACTATCTGTAATGTATCACATAAAAATATCAGTGAGATAACATAGTGATTAAGGAGAAATAACAAATTATTTTAATAAATGACATCAAAAATAAAAGTAAAAAAGGAACTATTTTCATAGAAATGAAGGAAATATCTCCATTATTTTCATGGCTTCCTCCGTTGTTCATATTACATTCATGTTAGGATCTTTACGAATTTCATACCGTCAAGAAACATTCGTGGCAGTTTGTTTCCTTTCTTTTCCAACTTCACGTGAATCTTTTTAAAGGATTTTTAGCTTACGGGGTGGAATCAATTACTATATGATAACAACACGCAAAAATGGATAAGTAGATGGTAAAGGAGGAAGATTCTATTTTTGTGTCAAATGAATATGGCCGTGTCAACGCAGCTTAATAAACATCATCAACAGATGCATATAAAAAAACAAAAAATAAAGAGATCCAGCAAGAATGGACACTTGACTGGATCTCTTCTCCCAAGTGGGGATTTAGGATAGTATCACTTTTCTGGGACCAGACTTTTTCCGAGTGAAAAACAATGGAACCATCGAAAAGGATTATGGAAGTATCTTTATCTTACGAGTTTAAAGGCCTATATGCAGTAATGTTGTAAGAATATCTGACAGGGTTTTTTAAATTTAATTTGTAGTGGAGCTTTTAAATAAGGAGGAAATAGGATGAAGAAGTTGTTTGAATATAATTGGCAAGTACGGAAAGAGTGGCTTACCTGGTGTGAATCGTTGTCCGAACAAGAGCTATTAAAGAGAAGGGTGGGTGGCATCGGAAATATACTCCATACTTTACTGCATATTGTAGATGTAGAGTATAGTTGGATTGCCTTGTTGCAAGGAAAACCAGAGCCAATAGAACCATCCTTGCTAGATTATGCGAGCTTGGATAAAGTAAAGCAGCTATCGGACCACTATCATCCAGAGGTTAACCATTTTGTGGAGAATTGGACAAGTGATTTGGAATGGGTATTACTTGAAGACGTTAATGCGAAAGGTGAACAGGAAATATTTTATTATGGAGAGGTAATGCGCCATATAATCGCACATGAAATACATCATATTGGACAACTTTCGGTTTGGTCACGTGAAATCGAGAGGAAGCCTATTACGGCAAACTTCATTCGAAGAGGGTTGTTTGATAAGTAAATAGTTTATATGAAAAACTCTGTTAGATTAACTTACAAGATAATTGCAGTTACGTTCCTTCACTATAAAATGAAAGCATAGACAAACATTTTGTATTCTATCTATTAATAGGGAAAAGGAAAGGAGATACCAGTTTGAAGGATAGTACAGTCTTCTCATCCATTGCAAATAGTAGTCTTTTGGAAGAAGTGACGGTGGAACAATTAATGCTATGGTATGAAGAAGGTTCACCCATTTCAAGGAATGGAAACTTTTTTCTATGACTTGGAACAATACATAAAACATTTGAATCCGGACGATGAAACACTAACCATGGCCAATGTCTTTCATCGTAGTGGGATTATTCCTTCGGTCGATGGACCACTGGGGACGGTTCATGATTTTGTAAATGAAGAAGCAGCTAACGTACACCATGCTCACTTCTAAACTTAACGCAATTTCAAGAAATAAAAGAAAAACTACTTCACATGATAAACATGGTGTTAAATAAGGTGGGATTAGATGGTTTTGTTTATCCGCAAATGTCGGAAGCTATTCCTGGTATTAAAGCAGAACAGGTAGCATCAACAACAATCCCGGAAATCAACATTAGCGGCCTTCCATTAATTACAGTGCCGGCTGGCTATTATACAATGGTTCACCCTTTGCTTTGGCTTTTTGGGGAAAATGTGGAGTGAGGCAGAATTAGTTGGTGGCATACGCTTATGAACAAGCTACAATGCATCGAATAGCTCCCAAGCTTGAAAGTAATTTCTAAGCAGTGCAGACTCTCGTCTGATCGGGAGTCTCTTTTTATTTTCTCACAAATAATAAAATTTACGACAGTGGCTAATTAACCAAGTATCTAGCTGCATCCTGCTTAGCGAACAGCGCCTAGTGAAGCATCCCTTATCTCATTACGATAAAGAGACTTTGTCGCACATATGCCCTTGTGACGGTTAGTAGCGCCTACTTGAGCAATTGCTCTTAAGTAACAAATTAATCGCCCACGAATAAGATGAAAGAGAGATTATTTGTGAGGAGGTTCCATAATGGCAATTAAGCCACCCATTTTGCAACAAGGCGATACGATCGGCATTGTAACTTTAGGTAGTCCTTTAGCTGCAAATATCATTAATGATCGAATAAATACCTTACAAAACTTCGGCTTTCAAGTCGTATTAGGACAACAAGTTTATGCAGAGAATGGCTTCCTTGCAGGTACGGACGAAGAACGTGCCATGGATCTTATGGATATGTTTTCCGATGAACAAGTGAAATTGATATTGCCTACTAGAGGTGGCGTAGGAGTTGCGGGGATACTTCCATTTCTCGATTATTCGTTTATTGAGGATCATCCAAAATTAATTAGTGGATATAGTGATATTACTGTTTTATTAAATGTATTAGCACAGAATAGCAATTTAATCACATTACAAAGTCTTATGCTTATTGATTTTTCTTTGAGTACGCCGAGTTACAATTATGATCAATTTTTCAATGCAACATCACTTTGGTCTCCTCAAAGACAAATTCAAAATCCTCCCCAGTTGCCGCAAGTAAGCAGGGTAAGCGGAAATGTTACAGGCCCAATTGTTGGTGGGAATCTCACCTCTTTTGTCGATACGCTTGGAACCCCTTATGAAATTGATACAACAGGTAAAATACTACTACTTGAGGAGACGCATGAACCGATAAATACTGTTTATCGGTACATGAATGCACTAAAGTTAGCTGGTAAGTTCGATGATTGTATTGGCATTGTATTAGGAGAATGTACAAATTGTCCAACAGCCTATGGGGTAACATATGAGGACTTTATTAATAACTTTGTGGTGCCATTAGGTAAACCGTTAATGACGAATGTTGCTACTGCTCATGGTATATATAAAGCGGCGATTCCAATTGGTGCAACGGCAAATTTGGATACAGTGAATAATAGGCTGACCGTAATGGAACCTACCATTACTTTACCTTAAATAACGATTAAATGAGCCATTTGGAGATCGAATAAATGTAGAGACGGAGCATCGAAAATCAATGGATTATTCGATACTCCAACTGATTATTGACCAGCAGATAGTTCTGATTGAACCTGCTGGATTTCTTGTTGTGTTGCCGCTTGTGGCGGCTTATAAAACCCGTGTTGTGTTGCATAGCTGTATACAGTTCGTTGTCTTGACTCATCGCCATTTCTTAAATTAATTAGGGTTTGTCGTAGTCCCGGATTGTTTGCTTCACTAATGTAACCAGCATAGCTTTTTAAACTTGCATTTAAGCCATTTAAGTAATCGTTGACAATATCCTTATCTTGTAACATCTATCTTCCTCCTATTGTAAAAATGGTAATAACTGCTGTTGTGCCTGTCTAGCAGATTGCGCATCTCTCAGCAGAATGGACTTCAATTCTGGATCCATTGCAGATTCAGCATAAGTCTCTAATTTATTAGCGATCATCCCATGCTCACCAATCATCTTTCTTAGGTTTTCCAACTCTGTTTGTGTTAGTTGGTTCATGGCACAAGCTCCTTTCCATATTAGTAAAGCCTAGTTTTTCCATTTTAATGAGGAATATGCAGTGGCAAAGGTATAGCTCTTGCTGAATTTTTGTTATTCATTTTGCAATTCCTCTTGTGCTATTATATTGGCAGGAGGGTTCATAATGATTTACATAGGATTGACTGGTTGGGGGGATCATTATTCACTCTACCCTGATCAATTGAAATCAAAAGATAAACTTTCAGAATACAGCAGCCATTTTCTTGTAGTTGAAGTAGATGCTTCTTTTTATGCAGTTCAGCCTGTACGTAACGCAGAAAAATGGGTACGTGAGACACCAGAGAACTTTCGATTTGTTGTCAAGGCATATCAAGGTATGACAGGACATCAGAGGGGAGAAGAAGACCCGTTTGAGACAAAGCAGGAGATGTTCCAAGCGTTTAAAGATTCTTTGGCACCATATCAACGTGTTAATAAATTAGCAATGGTCTTATTTCAATTCCCGCCTTGGTTTGAATGCAATAAAGACAATGTCACGTACCTTCGTTATTGTAAACAAATGATGGGAAATATACCAGTTGCCTTAGAATTCAGAAATCAATCTTGGTTTCATGAGCGCTTCCGAAATAGTACATTATCATTTATGAAAGAAGAAGGCTGGATTCACTCCATAGCTGATGAACCGCAGGCTGGTAATGGATCAGTCCCATGTGTACCAGTTGCCACTAACTCCTCGAAGACACTTATTCGAATGCATGGCCGCAATATACACGGTTGGAACAAACCAAGCAGCGCTGAAACCAACTGGCGGGATGTTCGTTATTTATATAAATATAATCAACAAGAATTATTGGAATGGAAACAGCGAATTACCGAGCTTAGTAAGAATTCAAAAGATATCATTATTGTATTTAATAATAATTCTGGTGGAGATGCTGCAGGAAACGCAAAAGAATTGCAGGAATTGCTTGGAATAGAGTACAAGGGACTATCTCCAAAACAATTGGATCTATTTTAATGTAAACAAAACCGCGACATTATCGTCTCGGTTTACTTCATTTCGTTTTAGCTGCAATCAATATGCCGATGCCAACCAGTATACTGCAAGCGACTAACACCCACTGCAGCAACTCATACGGAGCTTTGACATAAATAGCAATAAAGGTCCATATAAACACAAGCGGGTATAAGAAATCAGATTTACGAACTGTAACTAGAAGAGTGATTATACTTACGATAATTAATGTAAGGATTGTCCATCCTAATTCACTTATCCTTAAAATAGGCCAGAGATTGTTACGTACCAAGTATGTAAATAAGTTAACAATACTTGCTAAAGAAACCCAACCAAAGTAAATAGCAAAAGGCGCGTAATCAAGAAAGGTGCTATTCGGATTAGAGGTTACTCGTTGATACATCTGAATAAGCGAAAATAATAATAGGAATATAATGATAGTAGAAAGGAATATATACTCAACGTAAGAATCCATGCTGCATTTAACAAAAGGTTAACAGGAAAGAGGGTTTTCATCGAATGATAAAGAGGTTGATTATCAGGTTTAGCAAAGAATCCTTTAATTACCCATATAACCAATCATATATAAATGATTCCCCAAATGGAAAAAGCGTAGCCA
Source organism: Virgibacillus salexigens (assembly GCF_014905415.1). Taxonomy (GTDB): domain Bacteria; phylum Bacillota; class Bacilli; order Bacillales; family Amphibacillaceae; genus Virgibacillus; species Virgibacillus salexigens. The sequence goes on along the minus strand of NZ_BNEO01000006.1, from coordinate 102,146 downwards.
GCTGGTTGAATAAGTGTATCCTGCTGATCAGCGATACGTCCTACATTTGAGCCGACTGAATAATTAATACTAAGTGTAAGAATAAGAAAGATCAGATTACGGATTGTTATTCCAATTGGTGGATTCAAATGGTCTTCCTCCTTTTGTTAAATGGTATACAGTCCTTTTATACAAAAAGGCTAAACGTACTTTACTTATATTTAGAATGGAGAAAGACCATTATGTTGTTTAATTTATTATTGTACTTGCAATGCCACGAATTTGCCATTCTCCATCTATCAAGGCGAGAAGTACATAATCCAAAAATTCCGCGCCACCTTCTCTTGTTGCATTGACTTTAACCAGATAGTGTTCACTATCTGTTATTCGTTCTTGTAAAGGAAGCGGAATTTCTTCACTTAAGCTAGCTTTATCTAATGCTTTAACGGAAACGACGGCTATTTCTGAAACGCTATTCCCTTGTTTCTCAGCGAATTCAAACTCGTCAATAACCTCTCTTTTTGTCATTCCAATAAAATCAAGATATTCTTCTCCTAATAATTGTAATGATGCTTCATAGTTGCCTTCCTTCAACCCTTGGTAATAATTTGTGACAAGGTCCTCCACTTTGGATTCATCAGATTTCATACACCCAATACAAGTAATCAGGAATAAGCAGGCAATAAATAAACCGATCTTTTTCATTCTCTTTCTCCTTTGCAAGTTGCTATCAGTTGGTTTCATGTTGGGACACCTAACTAAACAGCTTTCTGTTTTTACATCAATGTAAGTTTATGCAAGTAATCTAATACTTGTTAGTTGTTTTAAAAATTTTCTGCGGTATTGTATAAATCACCCTTGTTTTTTATGGACGAATAGTGTAGGATATATAAAAATAAAAACGTTAAAGAAGTGATGAACAGGACATGGGTTACTTTTGATGGTTAGCAGAGAGGGGAGGATGCTGGAAACTTCCTATCCTAGCAAAGTAACTTACCACCTTGTGAGCAGTATTGGAGAAATCAAGTAACCATTATCGTAAAGCCTGCGTTAAAGGACCATAAGTCAATCGGCATAGCTTGTCGGTTGGGAAAATGGGTGGAACCACGGATCAACACATTCGTCCCTTGTTTTGGGATGCATGTGTTTTTTTAATACTACAAAAGTTTATATCAAGAAATGCAAGGAAGGGGACATGGATGATTGTCACTCGTTACTAGAGAGGGAAGAGATGCTGGGAACTTCCTAACGAAAGATAATCATTTACCACCTCGGAAGCTGTATTGGGGAACCATAGTATCCAATTACCGTTAGCTGCGTTAAGGCATATAAAGCCAATTTAAGTTTTATTGGAAAATTAGGTGGAACCACGGGTTACGCACTCGTCCTTTGTTTTAAGGATGGGTGTGTTTTTTATTAAATTATTTTATAAAGGAGGACGAATAAAATGGAGAAATTCGTTCACATTCAATTTCCCGATGGAAAAGAGAAGAAATATGAAAAAGGTATACAGTTATCAGAAATTGCATCGTCCATTAGTCAAAGTTTACGAAAAAAAACAGTGGTAGGAAAAGTTGATGGCAAATTAGTTGATCTAAGTTATCGTATTGAGAGAGATGCATCTGTATCTCTTCTTACAACCAATTCTGAGGAAGCATTAGAGGTATTGAGGCGTTCTACAGTACTCGTTTTAGCGCAAGCGGTGAAAAGGTGTTATTTCAATGTTAAATTAGGAACTGGTTCTGTCTTAGACAATGGATATTATTATGATTTTCAGATTCATCAGAGCATTCCTTTAGATGAATTAAAAAAGATTGAAGCCGAAATGGAAAACATTATTCAAGAAAAGCTAGAATTTAAACGCAAGGTTTTATCCTATGAAGAAGCTGTTCAATTGTTCAAAGAGAGGGGAGAATTATATAAGCTAGAAGAAATACAAGAGCTTCCGAAAGATGGAGAAATAACACTGTATAAGCAAGGAGAATTCATTGATGTTTCTCATGGTCCCCAGTTACCACATACTGGGTTCATTAAGGCTTTTAAATTGACGCATATTTCAGGTGCCTATTGGCGCGGAGATAATCAAAATCAGGTTCTCCAACGTGTATACGGTACTGCCTTTCATAAGCGTTCCGAGTTAGAGAGCCATCTTCTTTTCTTAGAAGAAGCAAGTAAACGGGATCATCGGAAGCTAGGGAAGCAACTAGAGCTCTTCATGTTTTCAGAAGAGGCACCCGGGATGCCGTTTTATTTGCCAAATGGCCAAATTATTCGAAATGAGTTAGAGACATTTTTACGAGAATTACAAGATAAGGCAGGTTATAAAGAGGTACGCACACCGCTAATTATGAATCAACGTCTTTGGGAAGAAACTGGACATTGGGACCATTATCATGAAAATATGTATTTCTCGGAAGTAGATGGTATAAGTTTTGCGATGAAACCAATGAACTGCCCAGGACATATGTTAGTGTTTAAAAATAGTCTTTATTCTTATCGTGATCTACCACTTAGAATGGCTGAATTTGGTCAAGTACATCGCCATGAATCTAGTGGAGCTTTGAATGGGCTGTTTCGTGTACGTTCTTTTTGTCAGGATGATGCTCATATTTTTGTGCGGGAAGATCAAATAGAAGACGAGATCAAGCAGGTGTTTCACCTAATAGATCAAGTTTATAATACCCTTGGTTTTTCTTATACTGTAGAACTATCTACCCGGCCAGACCATTCTCTAGGAGAGGATCATCTTTGGGAAATAGCTGAAAAAGCATTAATTCATGTACTGAAGGATTTGAATATAAATTACCAGCTTAACACTGGCGATGGGGCTTTTTATGGGCCAAAAATCGATTTCCATATTAAAGATGCTTTAAATCGAAGTCACCAATGTGCGACAATTCAGTTGGACTTTCAAATGCCAAATAAATTCGATTTATCTTATGTTAATGAAAATAATGAAAAGATACGTCCCGTTGTTATTCATCGCGCTATTTTTGGTTCTATTGATCGGTTTTTAGGGATTTTGATTGAACACTTCGCGGGAGCATTTCCTGTATGGCTAGCCCCAGTGCAGGCGCAAATACTTCCTATTTCAGAGGTACATCTAGAGTATTGCTTCTATATTCAAGCTAGACTAGAAGCATTAGGAATAAGGGTGGGAATAGATAATCGAAATGAAAAATTAGGGTATAAAATTAGAGAAGCGCAGCTGAAAAAGATTCCGTTTATGTTGGTGCTTGGAGATAAAGAAATGGAGAATAGAACCGTCAATGTTCGGCACTATAGTGAACAGCAATCCACGAGTTGGAAGTTAGGTCGTTTTGTAGATCATATTTGTGAAAAGGTGATGAAAAGACTGTGATAGTCATTTATTAGGGAGGAAGAAGTTATGAAACAGAATAAATATGATGACGTTCTATTTTTTAATGAATATAAGAAGATGCCACGTTCGATAGGTGGATTAGAAGCTACTGGTGAGTGGCCGGTTTTTCAGCAGATGCTTCCAAATATGAGAGAAAAGCGTGTGCTTGATCTAGGATGCGGTTTTGGATGGCACTGCCGCTATGCTAAAGAACAAGGAGCTCGTGCAGTGGTAGGAGTGGATATTTCTGAACGGATGCTCGAACGTGCCCGCGAAGAAACGAAACACCATTCGATTACCTATAAGCGAACAGCTATTGAAGATATCGAATTTGCACCCGATTCGTTTGATATCGTAATAAGCTCCTTAGCATTTCATTATGTGAAAACAATCGATGTTGTTTTTTATAAAGTATTTCAATTGCTGAAGCGTGGCGGAGCATTTGTTTTTTCTGTAGAGCATCCGATTTTCACATCCCAATCTGCTCAGGATTGGTATTATGATTCAGATGGAAATCGCTTGCATTGGCCGGTCGATAATTATCAAACCGAAGGCATACGACATACAATGTTTTTAACAGAAAATGTGGAGAAATATCACCGAACGATTTCAACCTATATGAATGATTTAATTAAAGCAGGCTTTCGAGTAACGAAGGTCTCGGAACCAAAGCCTCATTCAGGAATGCTAGATAAACAGGGGATGGAAGATGAAATAAGAAGACCAATGTTTCTGTTAGTAGCTGCTGAGAAACAGTAGCATCTACTGGGTAGAGGTCAAAACTTGATTTTGACTTTTCCTATCAAGCTATTTATAATGACAACTAGATGACAAATAAAGGAGGATTATTAAAAATTGACACATTTTATGAGACTTCGTTTCCCAGCTTTGAACCAGTAATTAAATACGTTCAGAGGCTCTGTTTGTTGATGCAGAGTAAACGGGATCAGTCTGTCTTTTTTTAATAATTTTATTTATATCGTACTGCTGACTGAAAGGTGACTCGTTTTGCCTTTCTTTTTCTATGTTTCTAAAGTATGTACGTTTAAAAAAACAACAAATTTATCGATTGAATGAACCTTTGAATGGATGTTCATTGATTTCAACGAAGTTGTATGGTTGGGGACATCCAAATGATTGTCACGTCTTACGTACTTCTTTTCCTTTTTACTCTGATCACAGGCAGTTGCCTGTGATTTTTTAGAAAGGAAGAGGAAAATGACAAAGCGGATTCATAAATATGGCCGGAAAAAATTAAGTAATGGTGAACCACCAAATTATTTAGGTCAGCATTTACTTCATCATAAGCCTATCATTAATGAAATGGTTAAACAGGCGAATATAAGTAAGGAAGATAGCGTACTGGAGTTAGGAGCGGGGGAGGGTGCTCTAACAACAATTTTAAGCAAAAAAGCTAGGAGAGTAATCGCTGCCGAATATGATCAGAGATTTGTATCTATTTTAAAGGAAAAAACAAAGAATGGTTCAAATACGAAAAATATTCATGAAGACATTTTAAAAATTCAATTACCAAGTCAAAACTTTATTGTTGTTTCTAGTATTCCATATGCAATTACAACACCGATTATGAAATTGCTCCTTAACCACCCATCAAGTGCCTTTCAAAGGGGAGTACTCGTCATAGAGAAAGGTGCAGCAAAACGATTTCCTTCTAAGTTTATTAAGGATGCATATGTACTAATTTGGCGTATGTGGTTTACTATTTCCTATTATAAAGATATATCTAGATACCATTTTTCTCCCCCGCCTAGCGTGGACTCTGCGATGCTGGTGATAATTAGAAAAAAAGAATCGTTTCTTTCTACAAATGATTATTTAGCTTTTTATGGACTCGCAGAATATGCATTAAGACGACCGGAATTGGAGTTTCAAATGGTTTTACGACCGATATTTACTCCACCTCAAATCAAGCATTTAAAAAGAAACTTGGGAATTCATAAAGAGACACCAATTGGATTATTAACGGAATTACAATGGTCTATCCTGTTTACTACAATGAAACAGTATGTTGCTCGTCCGCTCTGACCGAAGCCAAGTAAACGAAAAAGCAAACGAGGTGCTTATCATGACAAAAAGCAAAAAAATAAAAAGCGCTGAACTTGTATCTGAATGGAGTGATATATTTAGATGCCCGCATTGTGGTACAAAGATGCAGGTGGAAGCATGGAAGAGCTTGACTTGTGTCCATCATCATACGTTTGATTTTACGAAACAAGGCTATCTTAACTTAATGAAGCAGCCAATCAAAAGTAACTATGATAAAACGTTGTTTGAAGCAAGGCAGCATGTAGTTGGAGAAACTGAGTTATTTCAGCTTTTGCATCAACGTATAAGTGAAATTCTGTCACGTCTGAATAAAGAAACCATCACCATATTAGACGTTGGCTGTGGTGAAGGATCGCATCTACACCAGATAATGGAAGGTCGATTGGATCGTTCATTAGTGGGCATTGGCTTGGATATTGCTAAAGAAGGCATATTGCAAGCAGCTAAAAATTATATAGACCCGATTTGGGTGGTGGGAAATCTTGCGAATGCTCCCTTCCAAAAAAATGTATTTGATGTAGTAATAAATATCCTTTCGCCATCGAATTACGTTGAGTTTAAACGGTTGGTGGCTTCTAATGGCCTTATTATTAAGGTAGTGCCTCGTAATAACTATTTAAGCGAATTGAGAGAAGTTCTTATGAAGAGTGAGAAGCGAGAGATGAACAATAAGGATGAAGTGGTGAGCCTATTTCAAGACCATTTTGAAACAACTAAACGCATCCCCTTAACGTATCGTCATAAATTGAACCAAACGGTACTACAGGACTTGGTACGAATGACTCCACTTGCTTGGTCGGCCGATCCAAAGCGTATTCAGTCATTTACAGAGCAGGAGTCAGCAGAGATTACGATTGATTTGGATATTCTCATTGGTAGGAATAATTAGAAACTAGAGTAAAAAAACATACACCTACTCGCTTAGTGGGTGTATGTTTTTTGCTTATTTATTCGTTAGTATCCCTAAATAGGCTTGCCAAGGACCAACGTCTTTTTGATATCGCTTTGCCATGACTCGTACTATTTGAGCGATATGGGTTAGATCATGGACTACCCATGTAGATAGTAACTCGCTTAACTTTACTTCGCCAAAGACTGGATGTAAGCCTATGGCGTCCAGATGCGATTCAAGCGAAGGAATGGTTTCTAGTCTAGATAAGTTATGCGCACGAAGCGTTTTAAAATCCATAAGTTTTTGTTGAATTGGGTTATTCGTATCTTTATTTAAATGAGCATACCGATCAAATGGTGGAATAGGTGCATGTTCATCTCCATGGAGAATAGCTTCTAATCGAGGAATCCAGTTATGCTTTTCACTTTCAATAAGATGGTCTATTACCTCATAACTATTCCACGTCCTATCTCCCTCGTTACATTGTAACCAACCATGAGATAAGTTGGATAATAAACAATCCAGTGCTTGTGGGGTGTTATCTAGAACCTCGAGAGCCCCTTTTAATGAAAATTGCATTCCATCACTCCCTTAAGAGATCGCCTTGATACATTTAGTATATCATGATGATGTTAGCTATAGGGTGATATTTCGAAATAATATGTTATTTCAAAAAACAATCAATTACCGTATACTGGATATAAATAAAGGATGGGTGAACGGAGATTCGAGGAAGGGGAGGAAAAGCATGTTAGAAAGAGCAATTATTATTGGTGGAAGTATTGCTGGAAAATTGGCTGCGAAGGCCTTATCCACATCTTTCCGAGAAGTAATTATCCTAGAAACTGGTCCAAGATGGGATGAGAAAACACCAAGAAAGAGAGTTCCGCAAACATATCATCCACATGTGCTGCTAAAGGGGGGAGAAGAAGCAATAGAGGAATTATTTCCTCGTTTTCTTGATGAATTAATTGCGGATGGCGGAATTATAACGAACTTTACAAGGGATCTAAAGTGGCATCACTTTGGAGCATGGAAACAGCGATTTACCGGCGAATTAGTAATGGTTCAACAAAGTCGACCAATGCTGGAATGGCACTTGCAACAACGAATTAATAACATAGCTAATATTGAAACCAAATATGGGATGCGGGTGGACCGGCTGTTGGCAAATTCACGTTATAACCAAGTCATCGGTGTTAATGTTCGTTCATTGCAAACAAACGAGGAAGAAAATATGACAGCTGATTTAGTAGTTGATGCTAGTGGATTCGGTTCAAACGTAATGAATTGGTTGAAGCCGTTTCGAGTAAATGTAGTGGAAGAAAAAGTCGCGATTAAGCTGTTTTACGCCACAAGGTATTTCCGTTTACATCATCATGAAGAACTGGATTGGTGTAATATGTTAATATCCCCAAGTTTTCCAGAAAACCCTTATGGAGCTTTTATTCAAACGGTTGAAGGAGAGCGATTTTCAGTAACATTTAGTGGTTATGCTAATGAACAGCCTCCAAAAACGGAAAATGCGTTTCAGGCGTATGCAAAAAAACTGCCAACATCTGAAGTTACGAAATTTTTAGCAAAAGCGGACCCCATTTCTAAAATAAATATTCATAAGATCCCTTATCAAGTAAGGCGGAGATTTGATCTAGTAAATCTTCCAGCCGGATTGTTGGTAATAGGCGATGCCCACTGCCGCTTTGATCCTGTCTTTGGACAAGGGATTTCTGTAGCTGCAATGGAGGCTTTGGCCTTACAAGAAAGCTTAGTAGAAACGAGAACGTTTAATCGTAAGTTTGGTAGGGAATTTCATCGTGCTATCGCCAAAGTGATAGCAACGCCATGGGATATGGCAACTACAGAGGTATTGCGTCACCCCGACATTAAAGGGGATCGATCCGTTATTCTGCCATTTAAGCAATGGTACAGTAGAAAGGTTTATGAGCTATCCGCTGTCGATCCAGAAATATATTTACGGCTAGTGAAGGTTATGAATTTAATGGAGCCTCCGACGCATCTATTCCACCCTAGCGTAGGTAATGCCATCTTAACAAGTAAGAAGCAATCGAGGAAAGTCTAGTTAACGAATAAAACAATTAAGGGGGGGTACATGATGAATAAAAACGTAACTAAAAGGTTTCAATATATAACCAAACAAATGAACTATTCAGGTGCATTGTTGGTACGTGAGGGTAGACAACCATCCATAAAATTAAGTTCTGGCTATAGGAATCGTTCAGAAGAATTACCAAATGAAGTGAACACCAGGTTTGGAATTGCATCTGGTTGTAAGCTCTTTACTGCTATTGCCATTTGTCAACTTATTCAATTAGGGAAGTTATCCTTTCATGACGATATTCAAGATTACTTAGATATTGAATTGCCATGGACGAATGGAATTACGGTGCATCATTTACTGACACATACGTCGGGGGTGCCTGATTATTTTGATGAGGAAGTGATGGGAGATTTTGAAGAATTGTGGGAAGAAAATCCAATGTATCAATTTCGCCAATTATGTGATTTTATTCCATTATTTCAACAACAGCCAATGAAAATGCAGCCTGGAGAAAGGTTCCATTATAATAATACCGGCTATATATTACTTGGTCTTATCGTGGAAAAAGTAACCGGAACATCGTTTACGCAATATATAGAAGAACATATTTTTAAAAAAGCTCATATGTATCATTCGGGTTACTTTTCATTTGACTCATTACCAAGCCAGACTGCTCTAGGGTATATTGATGAACCTGATGGAACATGGCGTACAAATATGTATTCATTACCTATACGAGGGGGGGCTGATGGAGGAGCATTTATTACGGTTGATGATATGGAAAGGCTTTGGGATGCATTAATGAATTACGAATTATTAAATGCTGATTATACAAAAAAATTACTAACACCACATGTTCATGAAAACGAGAACTCTTTCTATGGTTATGGTATTTGGATTGAGAAAAGTAGAGAATCCATACGAAAGTATCATTTGATGGGGTATGATCCTGGGGTGAATTTTCATTCCGCTTATTATCCAGATAATGCTATTACTTTCGTTGCATGTTCCAATACTTCAAATGGATCTTTTCATCTTATGAAAGAACTAGAAAATAACTTACGTTTAAAGCAGCTCCATTGATGAGCTGCTTTTCTATTAATAACTGCGCCATGCCTTTTCATATTTTTCAATTAGGCTTGGACGTATCAGGGTATTCACCTCTGGGGAAACTGTATCTCCCTTATTATTGGTAATATGCTGCTGATCGATGTCCTTTCCAAAAGTAGTTAATCCAGCTAATACGTCATTGGTTAGGAATTTTGTATCTACGTTTATATCGACTTCCTCCAGGTTGACTGCTTCTCGTTTAGCTAATACAAATCCCCAATCACCAAAGCTTGGTATATCAACATGAAGGTTATCCGTTTCTAGATTTGCTGCCTCGATGGTCTGATTAATGGACCAATATACCTCTGTTGCAAAGGTTGGACTAGTTGCTTGAACCATCATGGACCCGCCGGGTTTTAGATGATTACGAAGTAGTTGGTAGAATTCTAAGGTGTATAACTTGTTTAATGACTCATTGTTCGGGTCTGGCAAGTCAACTAGGATGACATCGTAAAATGTTTGGTCTTTCTTTAAATATTGAAAGGCATCTTGATTAACGACTTCTACTCGGTCATCTTCAAAGGCATGATTGTTCAATTCGGTAATTTCATGATTTGTCTTGCCCAATTCAGTGACTTTTGGATCAAGGTCGACCAATGTCATTGATTCTATCTGATCGTATTTTTGTAGCTCACGTAAGGCTAGACCGTCACCCCCACCAAGAACAAGTACATTTTTAGGTGATTTTGCTGTTGCCATGGCAGGGTGTACTAGTACTTCGTGGTAGCGGTATTCATCTTCTGAACTGAATTGCAGCTGCCCATCAAGGAAGAGTCTTAGATCTCCTTGTTCTTTTGTTAAGATCACTTGTTGATAATCGGTTTGCTCATTGTAAACAATAGGGTCTTCGTACAGCTTTTGTTCAAATAAAAATGCTGTTTTTTCACCAAATAAAACGCCGAAAACAAGAATAACAAAGATAATTATTCCAGCAATAAAATGTCGTTTAAATGTTCGTATCTCTTTTCTGAAGTAGTATAAAACCCACAATGCGACAAGGACATTAATAATAGCAACAAGAAAGGCAGTTTTCACAAGGCCGAATTGTGGTCGAAATAAATAAACAAACAATAATCCACCAATTAAGCCACCTGCATAATCAGAAAAAAGTACTTTTGCCGTACTTTTTTGCACGGTTACGCCTATCTCGTTTGCTTTTCGGATCAATATTGGCAGTTCTACACCAGTTAAACCACCAACCACAAGGGTAATAAAATATAAGAAAAATGCGTCCATGCCAGAACTCAAGAAGGCGGTTACTCCAAATAATACAAAAGTAGAGAAACCAGCAAGAATACCAATTGCGTATTCAATCCAAACAAAAGACAATATTAAGTTTTTCGTTACTTTTTCACTTATGGAGGCTCCTATCCCCATACCGGTGAGGAAAAGGGAAATAGTGAGCGTATACTGTTTAACCCCATCCCCAAGTAAGTAGGATCCAGCGGCACCAAATAAGACTTCAAATATAATACCACAAATAGAGACGATTCCTGACGCCCAATAGATAGCTTTGCTTTGCTTTATACTTAAATCATTCACAGTTAGGACTCCCTGTTCAAATTCATCTAAACCTATTTTAAAGAAAAAGGCAATCGACTGCTAGCCGATTGCTGCGTGTGGATTTTATTATGTAATGGATGCTCCAATAACAAATCCTAATCCCACGGATACACACATACTGATAATTCCAACGGAAATATTCCCTTGTTTTAATTGTTCTTCTACGGAGAACTTGCGGGTGAACAGCTCGAATAATACGTATGCTACCATTTGCAAGACAATTCCAACTACACCCCAAATAAGCGTATCAAGAATATGTGCGCTATTATAGATAGAAAATGCAAGAACAATAGATATACCTACGATTTTACCGCCGATAGATAAAGAAACTGCATGATTTCCTTTTAATACTTCATCCCAATCTTTATATTGCTTTGTTATCATTTCAAAGATAGCCAAGCCAACTAAAATAATTGCAACCGCGATAAGGAAATATACAATTGTTAATACGAATGGTTCCATTCTTTTCTTCCTTTCTCCATTAGTTTATTTTTACTTCCCAGATCCAGGCCCTCCACCACGTACGGAGGAAGAACGTATGGATTTGGAGTCGCCTGAATTTTTATAAAAACCACCAGATGAATAATAGCCGCCATAACAATCATTGGTGTTGACGCATTTATTTTTTCTCTTTTTAGCCCAATCGTCGACATCAAGAACTTCGTCCAATAGCCACAACGCAAATAGCCCATTAAAAAAACTTGGTTGATAGTTATCACGTACAAAGTTTTTCGAGGCAACTTCTACTGTAGAATTATCAGGATCTTCCTCATCCTCTGTTATAATGACGAATAAATTATTATAGACAAGTGCTTGCTTTTGGTCACTTTTTTCACTTACTTTTTGAGGTTCCTTATACTCCTGTAATTCAGAAACTACTTCATCCACACTTTTATTTTCCGCTATGTAGATTTCTGAGATGTCAGAGGAGTCTTCTTGACTGCTAACCACATCATGAAAGGTATAAGTATCATTTATAAATTCAGCAATTCCATCGTTAAACGCGGTTGAGCCTGCTGCTTGATTCATACTACCACCACAAGCTGATAGGACAAGCGTAAAAGAAACCAGCACAAAGAAAAGTGATTTTTTCATGGTTTCACCTTCTTCTTTTATGGAATCAATTTTTCAGACATCAGAGGGGGGACCTTTCCTTTCCTCTGATGTCTGATGTTAAAACCAGTTATTCTTTCCCTAGTTTTTTCTTTAATGCTGCAAGCTCATCATCTACATCATTTTTTTCTAATGCTTCAAATTCGTCGTCTAAGCTACGGTTTGACTGACGTAAATCTTCGCTTGTTTCTGCCTCAGCTTCAAATTTTAGTACCTTTTCTTCCATACGCTCGAAACCTTGTTTGGATTCATCACTGCCAATACCAGATAATGTGCGATTCATTTTGGTTCTCGTTTTGGCAGATTCTGCTCTTGCTTTTAAGGAGTCTTTTTTCAGCTTCATTTCTTGATATTCAGCTTTCATCTCATCCAATTTCGTACGTAGAGAAGTAGAGTCTTGCTTCGCGCGATCATACGATTCTTTTAGAGAATCAGCAGATTGTTGATGTGCTTTTTTATCCTCTAACGCACGTTTTGCTAAATCATCATTTCCAGCTTCAATCGCTTTAATCGCCTGCTCATCCCGTTTTTCAACCATTTTTTTAGCATCTTCGTATTTACGGAGCATCATTTTTTCATTGGCAATTTGCTTTGCTACAGCGGATTCGGCTTCACGGATATCTTCTTCCATATCACGCATGAATTGATCGAGCATTTTTACAGGATCCTCTGCTTTATCAAGGGCAGAATTCAATTCGGATTCGACCACGGTTTTCATTCGTTTAAAAAATTTAAACATCTTGTTCATTCCTCCAATAATTTTATTTAAAATGTAAGTAACTTAATGATGAAATTTGTGAATGTTTAGCTTAGGAAATTATTTACTCGCGATAATTTTTAATTCAAATTCTTCAATGGTATAACCAGTACTAACTTCTAGTTCGGATCCCCATTTTTCAACTGATAGGAATTTTTCTTCTTCATCATCCATGTAATCAAAGTAGTTACACGTGGTTCCAGACAGATTTTCGCTTCGCCCAACACCTGATACATTAGCAGTACCAGATTCGTCTAAATAATATGTTGTACCATTGTATTCTATTTGTTTGGGGATAGGTTCTTGAAGAGGTAATTTGATTTTCTCATACATTCCAAGGTTCAGTTCATCATCCATCTCAACACTCAACCATAATGTTTTATGCGTACCTTGCAGCTGATATGCGTGCCATTTAAAACCATGGTCATTATAATTGATTTTACCTACTACTTTGTAATCTTCTAGATCAAAAGTTACAATATCATCCATTTCAAGATTAAACATATTTCGCTCTTCAATCGCGTTGCTTGATTCTTTTTTCTTACCAAATAATTTTCCCAGTATGCTCATCTATTCACCTCAACTTATCTATTCTTAACTTCATTATACTAATACGAATGAAAAATGTATAAGTTTCAGTTTTTATAAAAATCATTAAGGACTTTTGTATGAACATTCCGTGACAGAAAAATTTCATGTACAATTTAAGTAATAAGTAGAATGGAGAGGAGGGAATGTATGAAAAGAAAACAAAGAGCCATTCACGAGCCGGAACTACCTGAGAATTTGGAGGAAATCGAGCTAACGCATCTTTCTTATCATGATCTAATTGAGCTGTCGCGGATTGAAAAGATAAAGGGGCCATTAGTGGGGGAGCATGTTCGTTTTGAAGAAGTCTACTTGAAGAAAGTAACGTTATCTCAATCACGACTCTCCTTTTCTAGATGGACGGATGTGATTTTTAATGGATGTGACCTATCAAACGTTGATTTTCAAGATGCATATTTTAATCGTGTTGCATTTCATAATTGTAAATTAGCAGGTGCGGATTTTGATCAAGCAAACTTTCAAGATGTGCAGTTCATCGAATGCGAAGCCCCCTATTGTTTATTTAATCAAACGCTATTACGAGATATGGCTTTTCGCCAATGCTTGTTAAAGGGCGCTAATTTTATGGAAGTTCAATTTGACAATGTTCAGTTTGGCTATTCTGTCATCCAAGATGTTACATTCACAGGCTCCTCATTAGCTTCGATCGATCTAAGTAATTGCCAGTTTCGTACCATTCATCTAACTGGAGAAGAGTTAAGGGGAGCAATCATATCAGCTGAACAGGCTGTTTCATTTATTGAATTATTTGGCGTGCAAGTAAAATACGACGAATAGTAGAGGTGATGAACAGGTGATACCTATTTATGGACAAGTAGTTGATCAAGAAACGAGATGTGTACATTATCATTCAACAAAGGATATCATTGCAATCAAGTTCAAATGTTGTGGAAAGTATTATCCCTGTTACCAATGCCACCAAGCAGAAGGTCATAAAATAAGTGTTTGGAAAAAAGAGGAATTTGATCACAAGGTAATCCTCTGTGGTGTATGTAAAACGGAATTTACGATTCGCCAATATCAACAAATGGATAAATGTACTTGTTGTGGATCTATGTTTAACGAAGGATGTAAGCTGCATCATCACTTATACTTTGAATGAAAAGGATGTAAGCCGCAGTATGTTGCATCGAAAGAATATACAGAGACTAAAGTATCAATCACCTCCTAATTGTTAATCCTAATACATTAAGGAGGTGTGATACGTTGGCTAAAGATGTACTTTGTGAAGTGAATAACTGTGTGTATTGGAGCAATGGAAATAAATGTAATGCAGATGCCATTTATGTAGTCAGTCATAAAGGTAAGCAGGCGTCCACTAGTAAAGAAACCGACTGTAAAACCTTTGTTCCAGAATCTTAAAATTTGTTTGGGGGGATAACCTTGGGAGGTTATCCCTTTTAATATGATTATTATTGATAATAATAATCAATTTCATTCCTGTTTATACATTAATTTTTTCTAAGGTGATTTCTCCCTACAATGAAGCCAAACAATCGCTTATTAAGCGGCCAAATGCAGAAGAATTTAAAACGAATATCCTTTTCTCCCCTAGAACTGTCCCTTGTACCAACTGAAATATCCTAACTTCATGGAAAAGAGTACGGTAATTAGAAATACGATTAGCATCATGCCTAAAAAACCCCAATCCTTCCATTTCAATGTAAATTGACGATAAAACGTACGATCTCGATCCCCGTTAAATCCTTTTGACTCCATCGCTATTGCGGTACGTTCCGCTTTTCGTATAGCCCCGGCCAGCAAGGGGATAGCAAATCGTTTATATTGTTGAATGGAACCTTTGATGCCATTAGCACGATGGATTCCTCTAATACGATGCGCTGATCGGATTTGAATTAATTCTTCTTTTATTAATGGTAGAAAACGGTACCCTGCTAATACGCCATAAGCAAGTTTAGGTGGAAGCTTGAACTGCTGCATGACACTCAAAATAAAATCAACCATGTTTGTTGTAAAAATAAACATAAATGATAAAGAAGCAAAGGCGAGCATTCGTAATGTTAATGCGGCTGCTACTGTTACATCTTCTTTTGGTAAATCCCAAAATAGAATGTGCATCGTGACACCCGGATTCGTTGGTTGATCTGCAAACGCAATGGTTGTCCAAAGCATGCCAAAGGATAATAAAAAAATAACCGAGAAATAAAGCGTGTACCATTTCCATGCTACTTTTCCACATATAATGGTAACCATTACGGTGAACATGCAGTAAATTAATGGTGTAAAAGGGTCGAATACAAACGTCAGTAAACAAACTAAGAGAACAACTGTAATTGCTTTCAAACTGGGGTTAAGTTGATTTAGAAACGAACGCATGGCGATCCTCCTCCATTTGTTGTTTCAATTGAATTCGATTGGGATAATCTAAATGCCATCGTTTAATTACTGACTTTTCTTGTTTCCATAATTGATCAGGCGATTGATCAGCTACAATTTCCCCTTTTTCTAAAACAAGCACACGATCAGCGTACTTATCAACCAGATCCATATCATGTGTAACCATGATAATCGTAGTGCCTTGTCTATGTCTTTGCTCCAACAGATCCATTATTTTCGCAGTGGAGGCAGCATCTTGTCCAAATGTCGGTTCATCTAAGAAAAGGACCTGTTGATCATCCACAATCATTGTTGCTACACTCAGTCTTCGTTTTTGTCCTTGACTTAATGAATAGGGATGCAGATGCCCCAAACCCTGTAATTCACAATGTGATAGCGTGTTCTGAACTTGTTCCTGAATCACGCTTTCTCGATGCTCACCGCCTAGTCGTAAACTAAAGGCAATCTCGTTATAAACCGTATCTGTGATAAATTGATGTTCAGGATTTTGAAAAACGTATCCAATTTGTTTTCGTACATCTTTCTCCTGCCATTCATTAAGGGGACGTTGATATAAGCGAATATCACCATTGGAAGGTCGGTCTATTCCGCTTAATAAACGCGTCATGCTTGTTTTTCCGCTTCCATTCGGTCCGACGATTGCTACAAAGGATTGATCGTATAGACGGACAGTTAATTGGTTTAGAATTCGCTGCTGGTTTTTATAAAGATTCACATCCGATGCAGAGAGAATAACGTTCTTTTTCTGTGGCTTTGCTATCTCTACACGGTTTCTTTCTAAGAAGCTGGCATCCATAGTGACTGATGATAACACATCCTCGTTTGACAATGGTATCTTCTTATAACTTGCCTTGTTTTGTCTGGTAGCTGTAAGTACAAGATCAGTTATTTTAGGTAGCCTAATCCCTTGCTGCTGAAGCATTTCTCTATTTGTTTCAATAAGTTTAACGAGAGGACCATCATAGATACCTTTGCCTGTTTTGGACAAGATAAATGCACGGTTGATAAAAGTAATCCAGCCTTCCAGTTGATGTTCAATAACGATAAGCCCGATCTGCTGTTCTGTCCATACATGTCTTATTGTTTGAATAAATTCCTTAGTTGATTTTGGATCTAAATTAGCAGTTGGTTCATCGAGAACAAGATAATTTGGTTGTAGTGCAAGTACGCAAGCGAGTGCTAACTTTTGCTTTTGTCCACCAGAAAGTGTATTTATTGAAGCATGCTTATACGAGCTTAATTGAACCAATTCTAATGCCTCATCGATCTTTGCTTCTATTTCGTTGGAAGGTGTGCGAATATTTTCTAGTCCAAAAGCAATCTCATCTTCCACCGTTAACATACAGAACTGCGTTTCGGGGTCCTGAAATACGACTCCTACTTGTTTACTTATTGTACCAGGATGAGCCTCTCGAATGGAGTGATCGTATATATGGATATCGCCTTTGAGCATACCTTCCAATTCTCGAGGGTATATCCCATTTAAACAACGTGTCAGTGTACTCTTGCCACTTCCACTTGGGCCTAGTAATAGCATTGCTTCCCCTTTATTTAATTGGAAACTTAGCGTTTGGATAATTGCTTTTTCATCATTTCCATCAAACCAAAGAGAAAGTTCGGAAACATTAATCATGATACGGAACGTTCCTTTCTTATTTGTTTTCCTAAAGCAAAACTGGAAAGTACGCCCGTTTTGGCAAGGGAATCGCTGATGGTTTTCCCAATTAAGCCAGCAATAATGGCACCACTAATCATTCTGATGACCAGCATACTTACAATATAAGGGGTGGAAAGAGCGGTAAAACCGGATCTAAAGTAACCCCATACAAAACTAAAGATAGCGGCGCCAATACCAGCCAGCATAAGGACCCATAAGGAATAACGCTTGTATCGAGTGGCAGCAAAGGCAGCCTCTGCTCCTAACCCTTGAATCATTCCTGTAATAATAATAATCGGGCCCATCGCGTTTCCTAGCAACATTTCGACGGTAGCAGCAATCGTCTCTGATAAAAACGCTGCTCCTGGTTTGCGAATGATATAGGCAGCAATGATAGATACGATAAACCAGATTCCAAATATAAAATCGTAACCAATTGGTCCTAGCAAGGATACGAGGAGTTTTCCAACTGGTAAAAATGCTAAATAAACAATTCCGAACACGACGGCAAGTACGGACATCACAATGATTTCTTTCAACTTCCAGTTATTCATTTATTTTCTCCTTCTTTGAAGGGCTGTTGGCAGAAATCGTGGTTGTCATAACAGTATGTGAAGATTTTAAATTTTCCATGTTGGTAAATACGCGTTCAAGGCCATCAAAAACCTTTTCACCATCGCCATCTAGTCGTGTTGCATAGTGAATAGAAGAAACATCAATACCATGTAATTTCATTTCTTCGATTTGGTTATAAATCATATTCATATAATTTCCGCCTCCTAGCGGATACAATGAAAACTTTCCAGCTACTTCCTGGCTCATTCGTTTTAGTAATTTGGTATTTAACCGCTCATCATCCTCTGATAAATAAACATCTCCATCAGAATCTCCAGGACAGCCGATGGAATAGGTGCCACTGAAAACTACATGATGACCAGTGTTTGCCGCATGTAGAAAGAGCGCCTTCGTTACATCAAAAACATGAGATATTCTCCCTCGGACACAGGTTTCTACATCTGTCGTTTTCATCCAAACCTTCGATGTATCAACTTCCTTTAATGAAGCTGTAATAACATCTACGAATTGATCCGTCATTGGATAAATAGCAAATGTACAGCCTGCAATCCTACTTGTGCTACATGTGATCGGTTGGTTGTTCAACGTAATCTCCTCCTTATCGATACATACACAAAAAAACTGCATTCTTGGGAATGCAGTCTTCATAAATAATATGATAAGGCAATGCCTGTTCCATTTTATTGAACGACTGCACTTCCCCACGCTAGTATTATCTAGATCGGGTTCTAAGGGTCAGATCATTTTCCTCTCAGCCATCTTAAAATAGCTCCCCTAGTGCAATAAAAATAGATATGCAGTTTTTATATGTCCATCTATTAGAATAGTTGAATTCGAATCATTTGTAAATATGTTAGATTTTATCTTGTCTTTTAACTAATTAAAAAAATCCAGGAAAATTTTTCAGGTCATGTTGAATCATGATAATCAGGTATTAGGCTTAGGAATAGGTTTTAAGCTGTGTTATAATTAAGAAAGATTTAAGCAAGAAAAGGAGGTGAGTATAAATGACGATTGAGTTGTTAAATGAACTTTTTAATGATGTATCTCCGCTATCACTGTATTTAAGTCTATTATTGACGATTGTCACGACATATCAATTTCTAGCTATCGATGCTAGAAGTATAATGGAAAATAACAATGTATTAACGAGGGAATATCATAATCAGCGGGTAAGATTATTGCCAATGCAGGAACTGCTAGGAGAATGTGCAGAAATCTTGCAATGGTTAGTTAAAAAGACGAAGCGTATCGCTTCACCAGACGATGATACAGACCAGCAGTCCTTCTCGTTTTTTAAGGATTTATTACAACGAGGAGGAAAACAATGCAAGGTCAATTTATACTCACTTTTCTTAAAAAATATGCCATTGTCGGTATCATTCTAATCTTCTTTTTAACGGGGTGCCAAGCAGATAGTGGATTATTTCATTTTGACAATCCATTCTCCGGGCTCATGAAATATGTAGCTGTGTTATTTGGAGGGGATTATGGTTTATCCATTATTTTAATAACGGTGCTTATTCGTTTGCTCTTAATGCCTTTATCATTAAAACAAACAAAAAGCGGCGCTAAGATAAAAGAGAAAATGAATGAAATGAAGCCTGATATGGACGCTATTACAGAAAAATATAAAGGGAAAACAGATCAAGAGTCCAAAACCAATATGCAACAAGAAATGATGCAGCTTTATCAAGAGCATCAATTCAACCCGTTAACCTCTATGGGATGTTTGCCAATGCTTATTCAATTTCCGGTGATTATCGCTTTTTATTATGCAATTAGAAACTCACCGGAAATCGCGACCCACTCATTCTTATGGTTTAATCTAGGCGAAGTTGATCTCATTTTGCCATTTATTGCAGCTGCGATATATTTTATTCAGTCACGTGTTTCAATGATTGGTATGGATGAAAAACAAAAGAAACAAATGGCCATTATGGGACTTCTTTCACCTGTGATGATTGGGTTCATTTCATTTAATACCCCAGCAGCTTTGCCGTTATATTGGACGGTCAGCGGGATATTTCTAGTATTTCAAACATTACTTGCTAAAAAATTATATTACCCTAAAAATGCTGTGCAGCAATGAGTTTAGTAAAGATGTGATTGACATCCTTTTACTCGATATATATAATTAGGCGAGAAAATGGATATTCGGATCCATATAAAATTGGAGAGGTTCTTAGCTATAACCCTCTATAAAAAACTAAGGACAACTGATGCGATAAAAAGCCATGTGCCTTGGGCCATGGCTTTTTTATATGAAAGAATAAACATATGTGACAACTGTCTAATTCAGGATCCCCCCCTTAAGCTTTCCTTCATACGTTGGGTTACATTCGATGAAAAAGTTTGCTTTAGGAGGAGCTTGAGCTGTGTGAGCTCGAAGGGCAGTAAACATGGAAGAGGAGGTTTTACTTGTGTCTGGAAGAAGTAATGATGAGTTGCATGGCGTAACGTTATTGGGAAGTCAGGGGACGAACTACGCTTTTGGTTATACCCCCGAAGTATTGGAGGTATTTGACAATAAACATCCAAATCGTAATTATATTGTAAAATTCAACTGTCCTGAATTCACAACATTGTGTCCGAAAACAGGACAACCTGATTTTGGGACAGTCTATATTAGTTATATTCCTGATCAGAAAATGGTGGAAAGTAAATCGCTAAAGCTCTATCTTTTTAGTTTTCGTAACCATGGCGATTTTCATGAGGACAGTATGAATATAATTATGAATGATCTTATTCATCTTATGGAGCCACGTTATATCGAAGTTTGGGGAAAATTCACACCACGCGGGGGTATTTCCATTGATCCATATTGTAATTATGGAAAACCTGGTACCAAGTTCGAACAAATGGCAGAGCATCGTCTGCTGAATCATGATATGTATCCAGAGAAAATAGATAATCGTTAAGTTTATGAGGGTTAGCTATGTTCCTCTACTTCAGAAGAGGATGAAATACGATGTTTGTTTACTTAAATGCTTTGTTTGTGGGGCTTTTACTTTTATCAAATATATTAGCAGTGAAGCTATTTCAAATTGGCGAATTTATTTTGCCAGGTGCTGCAGTAGTTTATGTCATTACCTATTTGCTAACAGATGTTATTGGGGAGGTTTATGGGAAGGAAACCGCTAGAAAAACGGTTCAAGCAGGGTTTATAACACAATTGATTGGGATGTTATTTATTTTCATTGTGGTTCACTTACCTGCTGCTCCAGCATTTGGCCTGCAGGAAGAATTTGAACAGATCCTTGGGGGTAGCTTTCGAGTAATGATTGCAAGTCTTCTATCCTACCTTGCCAGTCAACATCTAGATGTTACTATATTTCATAGGTTGAAAGCGAATCATGGGGAGAAAAAACTTTGGTTGCGAAATAATATTTCAACGATGACCAGCCAACTCATAGATACTTCCATTTTTATTGTGATTGCATTTTGGGGAGTTGTACCTTTTAATGTATTGATTGGTATGGTTATTACACAATATGTATTTAAATTAATTATTGCTATTATTGATACCCCTTTCGCTTATCTATTAGTAAAGTGGGCGAGAAAGCAAGAAGTACACCAGGAAGGCTTGCGTGTTTATTGAATTTTCGGTAAACTCAAGTTATATAAAAATTAACTGCTGAATCTAATTGACTTTACTGATAAAGTAAAGCGCTCCGTTAGATCAAAACCAGTTATATTGATAGATCTACCTTAGGTGATTTCTGTCTATATGACTGGTTTTTTGTATAAAACGGAGGTATTACTGGGAGCAATTTATTCGAATTAGATAAGAAGCATTTTTTCAACCAATATCATCCATTCATGAGCAGCAAGCTAATGGGACAAAAGTGATTTTGCAAGAAGGCAGCGGCATCTATGGGACGCTGTTTCTTCCCTTTGGAATCTAAATATTGGTCTTATAATAGAAGAATTGGCAGAAACGGCAGTACTGCAAATGGAATAATTGGTCTTTAGTTCCCTTCTCCACATTGTGTCATGAACCAGCAATAACATTGGCTGAAAAGAATGCTTCACTTGCATCTGAAGGATTGAACGCTGTTTTCTTTACGTTGGTTGGATCAGAACCCAATTTATTTGATGTATATCATAGGTAACATCGTAAAAGGAAGAATTTTTATCATGATATTTCGGAATAGTTTGTTAATATAAAAACACATGATCTGGAGGGTTTTTATGAATGAATCTGATAAGTTATTAAAAATTCTAGGTAATAAAGATGTGCTAGCACTAGCATTTGGAGCTATGATCGGCTGGGGATGGGTGGTTACATCTGGATTATGGATTACAGAAGCTGGATCAATAGGAGCTATTTTGGCATTTGTTATTGGCGGCCTACTTGTCGTTTTTGTAGGATTAACCTATTCGGAGTTAGCTTCAGCGCTTCCCTTGGCTGGTGGAGAACATGTGTATACATATAAGGCAATGGGGAGAGTGGCTTCTTTTATTGCTACATGGTCAATTATCCTTGGTTATGTATCTGTTGTAGCCTTTGAAGCTGTTGCTCTTCCAACTGTATTTGAATATGTTATACCTAATTATAGTCAAGGTTATTTATATACCATTGCGGGCTGGGATGTTACGCTCACCTGGGCAGGTGTAGGTATTATTGGTTCCATCCTAGTTGCTTGGATTAACTACCGGGGGATTAAGCTGACTACAGTTATTTCATTTATATTAACATTAATCATTTTAGTAGCTGGCCTTATGTTAATTACCGGGAGTACATTCGGAGGAAAAGTGGAGAACATGCAGCCCTTGCTAGAAACAGGGCTTGCTGATATATTGACGGTTGTTATCATGACACCATTTATGTTTGTAGGTTTTGATGTTATTCCACAAGCAGCTGAGGAGATTAATCTACCACAAAAGAAGATTGGGCAGTTATTAATATTCTCTGTTATTCTGGCAGTGATTTGGTATATTGCAATTATCTTTGGAGTTTCTCGGATATTAAGTCCTGCAGAACTTAATGCGTCTAGTTTAGTCACGGCAGATGCAATGGCAAAGGCGTTCGGCGGCAGCCAACTAATGGGGAATTTCCTTGTGCTAGGTGGGATTGGTGGTATATTGACAAGTTGGATCGGTTTTTATGTTGGAGGCAGCCGAGCAATCTATGCCCTTGCCAAAGCTGGGATGCTGCCGAAATCACTTGGCGACATACATCCAAAATATAAAACCCCACATAAAGCAATTTTATTAATTGCTATTCTCTCCACTGCTGCACCTTTATTAGGACGTCCCGCCTTAGTTTGGCTAGTGGATGCTGGTGGATTAGGCTTAGTCGTAGCATGGCTAATGGTAGCTATATCATTTATTTTATTAAGGAAAAAAGCACCTACCATGGCTCGACCGTTTAAACTACCTTTTGGAACCACGTTTGGTTGGGTCGCTGCCGTGATGTCTTTTGGTGTTATGATACTGTATATGCCTGGTATGCCGTCGGCTTTGATATGGCCATATGAATGGGTTATTGTTGGGGTGTGGGCCATCTTAGGGGTGATCTTGTACAATTATTCAATGAAAAAATACGGTAAGGCATATGCGGATGATCATATGAAGAAAGAAATGAATAGAGTGGCATAATTTGTTGATGTCCCTCAGCTGGTAGAGCAACTCGTATTTTATTTGCCTTTAGGAGCACAGATCTTCCCCTTCCCGCGGACAACGCTCAAGCCTCCTCGTGGAAAAAACACACGGTGGGGTCTGGAACTGTCCGTTTTGCTGCAGGGAGTGTCACGCTCTGTGCTTCTTCGCTCTTTGCCTATGGCTGAAAAAGACTCTTCTCGATAGTGTGCCCCACAAAGTTAGCGATCCTCTTTATTTAAATAAAGTTTTTCCTTTCATTACAGTTTTTAAAATTTCATAAACAAAGACATTGAGATTTTGATATAATATAACCTATATATTCAGAAAAGAATGAGAATAAAGAACTAGCTTTCTGATTGGAGGTTATTATGACACGTATTATTAAACCTGAATCATTACATTTACAGGCTTATCATATTCTGAAAGAAGAAATCTTGGAAGGGGAGTATAAACCTTCTGAACGTATTGTTGAGGCAAAAGCAGCTAGTAAGCTAGGCATCAGCAGAGGACCAGTAAGAGAAGCTATTCGAATGCTTATTCAAGATGGTTTACTTACTTATAATGAAGGCTATGTTCGCGTTTACACACCTACCGTTCAAGATGTAGTGGATATTTTTCAGTGCCGAGAGAGCTTGGAAGCTTTAGCTATTAGCCTTGCCATTTACCATATCACGGAAGTAGAGAAAGAGCAGCTAACCAATAATTTACAAGCTACATACCAAGCATATGAGCAGCAGAAGACAATTGAATTAGGGAAGCTGGATCAAGAATTTCACGATATCATCATTCATGCATCCAAAAATAAACAATTAAAAGAATTGTTAGAAGTAATTCGTACAAAAATTCATTATATGCGAATAAGCATGGTAAAGGGTGAATTTTATCCTTCTTTTGTAAGTGAACATGAACGACTTGCTGAGCTGCTATTTAAGAGAAATGAAGCAGAAGCAAATGAATTGATGAAACAACATATTAAAAAAGGACTAGACGGTGTACTCATGCATATAGAAAAAGCTCAATCCAGATAGGCAACGTTATCTGGATTTTTTCATGTAAAGCTAAAGCGCGAGCAGGTGACTTTTAAGGATATTCAAGAGCTGTAGTTGTTCGAAACGTTTCTTTGTTTATATTCCTTAACAATTATGCCATTCTTATATTTTAGTTAACTGTATGCAGTTGACTATAATTATAAGATATTGTAACATACAAAATATACTAAAAATTTAGATACGTACGTTTCGAAAGCAACCGGATAAGGATTAAATCATATTGAAAGCGCATACATTATTTACTTAGGAAAGAGTGATAGTCAATGAAGGAAGGGCTGTGTATTGGGGATACAAAGACAATTACGGTAGAAGTAACTAGAGAAATGTTTGCTCAATTTGGAGGAGAAGTTGTGCATCCAGTTTATTCCACTGCGTCAATGGTTTATCACATGGAATGGGTATCTAGACAGTGCATTCTTCCATACTTAGAAGAAAATGAAGAAGCTATGGGTGCAGCAGTTGCCTTAAATCACATAGCACCATCCGCGTTAGGGACGAACGTTAAATTGACGGCTGCGGTATCAGAGATAACAAAGCGAATGGTAACAACTGAACTGATTGTAGAGAATGATAATGGAAGGATAGGTGAAGGAGAAGTTAGGCAAGCTATCTTACCTAAGCACATAATTCAAGAGAAAGTCAGAGCAGCAAGCATTGGAGGAAACGTTTCAATATCTAGCCAGTTAGAAAGGAAACCAATTAGACCTTCTTATAATGAAGGGAATATAAAAGTAGAAAAAGGTGGGATATAGATGAAAGAGAAATATCCATTATTTCAAGTTATGGGTAAAGACGGGAAATGGCAGGATCAAACGTATGAAAAAGAATTAAATGAAGCCAAAGTAAAATCATTATATTACCATATGTTACGTATTCGTACGTACGACCAGAAGGGGGTAGCTTTACAACGACAAGGAAGAATTGGAACATACGTACCATTTGCAGGTCAGGAGGCAGCCCAAGTAGGTAGTGCACTTGCTTTGGGAGAAGAGGATTGGATGTTTCCTACATATCGGGACCATGGTGCGTCTCTAGCCTTTGGCGCAGATCTAGACATGATGCTATTACATTGGAATGGCCGGATAGAGGGGTGTCTTCCATCAAGGAAAAAACATATCATGCCTGCTTCAATACCAATTGCTACTCATTTGCCTCATGCTACTGGTGCAGCAATGGCCGAAACGTATAAAGGAAGTAAAAATGCGACAATCGCTTATTTCGGGGATGGAGCAACCTCAGAAGGGGACTTCCATGAAGGATTAAATATAGCTAGTGTTTTTAAAGCTCCAGTTGTTTTCTTTAATCAAAATAATGGATATGCTATTTCGCTTCCGGTTGAAAAACAAATGAATTCGGAAACAATTGCCCAAAAAGCGGAAGCATATGGAATCCCCGGTATTCGAGTAGATGGAATGGATGTATTGGCTGTATATATCGCTGTACAGCAAGCGCTAGATAAAGCGAAAAGAGGGGAAGGTCCTACATTAATTGAAGCAGTAACAATGAGATTTGGTGCACATACAACTGCTGACGATCCATCTAAATATCGTAACCAAGATGAAATCAACCAAAAACGTGAAGTGGTTGACCCGTTAATTCGTATTGAAAAGCATATGAAGGGGCGTCATATCTGGGATTCTGCATGGCAGTCCTCCCTATCTGAAGAAATAGGAGAAGAACTGGACAATGCAATAAGTCGAATGGAAAACTATCAAAAACCCGTAGTCTCGGATATGTTTGATTATGTTTTTGAAAAACCAACATGGACGATTGCGAAACAGAGACAACAGATTATTTCTAGAGGAGGACGGGGCTAGTATGGTTATGTCAAAGGAATTAGCCAAAACAGGGGAAAAAGTAAAAACAAATTCATTCAATATGATACAAGCGATTAATGATGGGCTAAAGACAGTACTGGAAAAAGATAAGCGAACACTCTTACTAGGTGAAGATATTGGCAAAAATGGTGGGGTGTTTCGGGCTACTGATGGACTACAGACAAAATTTGGTGAACAGCGTGTAATGGATACACCCTTGAGCGAAGCCGGTTTTGTTGGCACGGCTGTAGGGATGGCCTTAAATGGACTAAAACCAATTGTAGAAATTCAATTTTTAGGGTTTATCTATCCAGCTTTTGAGCAAATTGCAACACATGTGACACGAACACGAACACGTACGTTAGGTCATTATCATATGCCGATGGTAATCCGGGCTCCATATGGTGCTGGGGTACGTTCTCCGGAGATACACTCGGATAGCGTAGAGGCATTTTTCGCCCATATGCCTGGGATAAAGGTGGTATGTCCGTCTACTGCATATGATGCGAAGGGATTATTGCTCGCAGCAGTAGAAGACCCGGATCCAGTTCTATTTTTAGAACCAATGCGGCTGTATCGCGGTAAGCGCTACGAGGTACCGGTGGAGGAATATCATATTGAACTTGGCAAAGGAACAATGGTTGCTCAAGGAGGAGATGTGAGCATTTTCGCTTGGGGAGCAATGATGCCAATTGCGTTGGAAGCAGCTGAAAACATGAAGCAGCAAGCTATCTCATGTGATGTCATCGACTTGCGTAGCTTATACCCACTGGATAAAGAGATTATTGCTAATTCCGTACAAAAAACGGGAAGAGTGGTTATTATTCATGAAGGTCATGAAACTGGAGGAATTGGTAGTGAAATCATATCGATCATTAATGAGACCTCCTTCCTTTATTTAAAAGCACCGATTGAGAAAGTGACAGGATTTGATGTTCCCGTACCACTCTTTGCCTTAGAAAATGATTATTTACCAACAACAGACAGAATAGAGCAGGCGATTCTAAAGGTGTATGAATTTTAGGAGGTGATATTATGGTTCAGATCAAATTTAGCGATATAGGCGAAGGTATGACAGAAGGAGAAATTATACATTATTTTGTCGAGGTAGGAGATGAAGTATCTATCGATCAGCCTTTGGTCGAGCTACAAACAGATAAGATGGTAGCAGAGATACCTGCCCCATCCGCTGGTAAGATTACATCTATTCTATATGAACCAGGGGACGTTGTAATAGTTGGTACAGTAATAATGGAGATAGCTAATGATAAACAAATTAATTCTAATAATCAGGAGCAAACAACAGAAATAATGGTTGATGATACGAAACCTCTCATAGAAGAAGCATTCCCTGCTGCTTCGTTCAATCAATATAACCGCATTTTAGCTGCGCCTTATACGAGGAAGATTGCTAGAGAGCTAGACGTTGATATAGAGGAAATAAAGGGAACTGGCCCTTCTGGACGCGTTATAGATGAAGATGTGTATCGCTTTGCAAATCAATCTGCACCTTCAGATGACATAGAGGTTGAAAAAACAATCGAAAAGAAACAGGTAGATGAGCAAGGTGAAGTTATTCCATTTACTGGAATTCGTAAACAAATAGCGCAAAAGATGAGCTATTCGTTGCAAACGATCCCGCATGTTACCCATTATGATGAAGTAGATGTTACGTATTTAATCGAGGCTAGTAATGCCTTGAAGGAATCGAAAGATACGGTTTCCCTTGCTGCCTTTTTTGTAAAAGCAATCGTTGTTTGTTTAAAAGAATATAAGCTTTTTAATGCAAGACTTGATGAAGAAGCTGAGGTCATCCAATTACTAACGGATTATCATATTGGAATTGCAACGAATACAGAAAATGGTTTAATGGTACCCGTTGTTCCGGATGTAAATCAAAAATCGATTCGTACCATTGATCAACAAATGAAAGCCGTTGCTGCGAAAGCAAATAGTGGTCAACTTGCATCGGAAGCCCGCGTCCAAGGTACATTTACTGTTAATAATGTAGGTCCACTTGGAGGTACTGGTGCAACACCCATTATTAATCATCCCCAAACCGGAATTATGACTTTTCATAAAACAAGGAAGATGCCAGTCGTTATGAAAGACGATGAAATTAACATACGATCGATAATGAATGTCTCCTTATCTTTTGATCATCGTGTAATTGATGGGGCACAATCCATTGCTTTTACGAATCGCTTTAAAGAACTGATTGAAAATCCGGCGAAGTTATTATTGGAGTTGATGTAAATGGTTGTGGGCGAATTTGCAGAACAACGGGAATTAATTATTATTGGCGGTGGGCCTGGGGGCTATCATGCAGCAATTCGCGCTGCAAGGTTAGGTTTACAAGTTACTATGATCGAGCAAGAGCATCTAGGTGGGGTATGTCTAAATAAAGGATGTGTTCCTTCTAAAGTATTTGCAAATGCCGCTAAGCATTTAGATGAAGTAAAGCATCTTTCATCATTTGGTATTTCAGCAGAGAACCTGTCTTTCCAAATCCATCAATTGGTCTCCTATAAAGAACAAACGATGCAACAATTACGAGCTGGTGTAGAAAACCTATGTAAAACCAACCAAATTGAAGTGATTCATGGTAGGGCCAACTTTATTAATGAACATCGAATTGGTGTAGAAATGGAGCATCGTTTTGAACTGTTTGAGTTTAAACAAGCAATTATTTCAACCGGCAGATCACCAATTTTGCCTAACTCCCTCATGGGCAACCCTCGTATCATGACAGAACAGACCATATTTAATTTAAATGAGGTCCCGGAAGAACTGGTGGTTTATGGAGCGGATTATATCGCAATAGAAGCAGCTTTTAGCTATCGGAAAATGGGATCAAAGGTGTCGATTGTTTTGAATAATCGAGCCGATTTTCCATTTGATCATGCGATCAATCGAGAATTAAAGCGAATTTTAAAGAAAGAGAAAATACATGTTTACCGTGAATATCAATTGAAACAAGTGACTCCGAGAGAAGATCGCATTCTTCTACAACTTACCAAGCATGATAATCAATTAACACTTGCAGGAACGCATCTTTATGTAGAAACAAACCATCAGCCAAACATTGATTCTTTAGGCATTGACCAAATCGGAATTCAACTGTCAGAAGCAGGTTTTATAGCCATTAATCAAGAAATGAAAACTACCATTCCTTCCGTATTCGCTATCGGTGACGTAACCGATGGAGTCGCTTCAGCTGTTAAAGCTATGAAACAAGGGAAAGTAGCGGCTGAAATTGCCGCCGGGTTATCAAGTGAGGTTGACTTAACAATGATTCCAACAGTTGTTCATAGCATTCCTCCAATTGCAGTCGTAGGTTTAACCGAACAAGCAGCAGAACAGCAAGGATATCATGTGAAAACAAGCCAGTTTGGATACGTTGCGAATAGTTATGCAACGATATCGAATCAAACAGATGGGATAGCAAAGGTTATTAAAGATGCTGATTCTGACCTTCTATTAGGTTTCCATACAATAGGAGCAGGTGCAATTGAGCTAATAAGTACAGGGGTCACGGCATTAGAATTAGTAGGAAGGGATGAAGATTTGTCATTCCCGCTTTATCCTCATCCTAGCTTTAATGAAACTATCTTAGAAGCAATTGAAGGATTAACCGATAAAGCTATTCACATAAAGCCAAAGAATAAACCGTTAGACTTAGCAAACAAATAGATATGCTCAGATTCTTTTGCCACGTTTGGACATGTATTCAACTAACGATAGAACCCACATGATCTTGTTTTAACGTGAATAAAACAAAAAAAGGGGTAGTTATATGTATCGTATTAAAGCTGTTCAAACACCATCTTTATTGGAAGCTGTCATTATTACTTTAGCTATTGTGGGCATTATCAGTACGAGTATTATATTTTTTGAAGCTGCTCCTCATGTGCCGCTAGTGATCTCATTATTACTCTTGTGCACATATGGTCTCACTAAGAGGATTTCATATAAAGCGTTGGAAGCTGGAATTATCGAAGGAGCAACATCCGGGATGGGCGCTGTCTTTATTTTTTTTCTGATTGGTGTATTAATTGCTTCGTGGATGTTGGGTGGAACAATCCCAACGCTTATTTATGGAGGGCTTCAGTTAGTTACCCCTAGCTTCTATTTCGCGGTCGTATTTATTATAACCTCACTGATTGGAATTGTGGTGGGCAGTTCCTTAACTACTATTGCGACGGTTGGTGTGGCTTTTATTGGCATATCGGAAGCTGTCGATGTTTCCTTAGCGATAACTGCAGGAGCTATTGTGTCTGGGGCTTTTTTTGGAGATAAGATGTCACCATTGTCTGACACAACTAATATGGCATCGGCAACACTAAAGGTGGACTTATTTGATCATATAAAAAATATGATGGGTACGACGGTTCCCGCCTTCATTCTTACGTTAATCATCTTTGGCATTATTTCTCCAACGCTTACAGATGCTAATTTTGGCAAAATGATCGATTTTCAAAATGGTCTACTAGATACTGGATTAGTACATTGGTATAATGGATTTTTTCCGCTTGCAGTACTGCTTGTACTTTCAATAAAAAAAGCCCCAGCGATGTTAACGTTAGCTGCAGGCTCTCTAACAGCGATCCTACTGTCTTTATTCCATCATATTCCTTCACCTGAACGTTTATTCGGGGTTTTAATGGGTGGGTTTGTTTCGGAAACAGGGGTTGAAGCGATAGATGCTTTATTAACACGAGGTGGTATTAATGGAATGTTATTTACCATTGGCTTAGTACTGCTTGCATTAAGCATGGGTGGCTTGATGTTTACACTCGGAATAATCCCTAGATTGTTGGCTGCAATTGAACATTTATTGCATAAGGTATTTTCAGTTATCATGGTTTCGGCACTAACTGCAGTAGGATTGAATGTATTAATAGGAGAACAATATTTATCCATTCTCCTAACAGGGGAGACTTATCGATCGCAATATGAAAAGGCTGGTCTTGCTAAAAAGAACCTATCTCGTGTAGCAGAAGATGCTGGAACGGTTATTAATCCATTGGTACCTTGGGGTGTTTGTGGTGTATTTATTACAACTGTTTTAGGTGTGTCTACACTGGAGTATCTTCCATTTGCATTCTTTTGTTTATTATCCCCATTACTGACTTTACTATATGGTTTTACTGGATGGACATTAACCTATGAAGTTAATGTCCAGAAAGAATCCGGTGCTGTACGAGCGACGGGTACGGAATAAAGGTGGAGCTTTTTTATCCCTTGCTTTTATAGCGAGGGATTTTATTTTATCGTGTAATGAGCACAAACAACAAGATTTTCTGTATAATAGATATTGCGTTCATTTTAACATAGAGCTGTTAGGAGAAAAAATATGAATAGATTGAGCTTTGAGAACATATATACAGCAGGTGAAATCGTATACCAGTCGGATTTATATGTACATTATCATTATCCCGAAATGTTAATAAAATTTGATAGTAATTATTTGAAATTTCAAAACATGCCAACGTTAACTGCTTTTAAAGAAGCAGCTACTTATTTGTACAATTTTCATTTGCAGCAGCATCAATATCATGTCAAATTCACGTTTCCAGAGAATAGGAAGCCAACAGAAGAATTAATTCATCATTTTTTACAGAATAATTACGCGTATAGTTATTTGGAATTGTTCTCGATTCAACCCGACCAGTTTCCTCGCATCGAGAAAAATATGGATATAGCTATTGAGTTAGTAACAGCAGCTAATTTTGATACATACTTACAATTACAATATCAACAAGATATCTCATACGGGAAGGCGTTTGCCGAAGCAAAGCCATATGAATATCGACAACAATTTCAATCGGAAAATGTCATGCAGATTTTGTCTTATTTCCAGGGAAATATTGCAGGTTCTGTAGATGTAATTCTCGACAAGGATACTGCAGAAATTGACAGCTTATTCGTTCTTGAGGAATATCGTAGAAAGGGGATTGCTGCTAGATTACAGCAATTTGTTATGGATCAATTTCCTAATAAAACAATCATTCTAGTGGCAGATGGCGAAGGTACGCCCAGAGAAATGTATATTAATCAAAATTACCGCTACCTTGGATTCCAATATGAAGCGATTAAAGTATTTAAAGAAGAGAACTAGGTGTGTGTAATTTTGTAGGTTTGTTATCAGATATCGTCACATACCATAGATGAATAGCTATAAAAAGACAGCAATCTTGATATCAATGATTGCTGCCTTGAAAAAAGAAATTGGTTACTGCCATTTTTCCATATTCCATACGTTTGTGACCCAGTCCTGATAAAATGTTGCCTCATGTGATACAAGAAGTAATGTTCCAGTATAGTCTTGCAGTGCTTTTTTAAGCGCATTTTTTGTTTCCACATCCAAATGGTTGGTGGGCTCATCTAGAATAAGGATGTTGCTTTTAGCAAGCATAAGCTTACATAAACGAACTTTTGTTTGCTCCCCTCCGCTAAGCGAAGCTAACGATTGAAAGATATGCTCTGTTTTTAATCCGCATCGTGCCAAAGTCTGTCTTACTTGTTTTTGAGTTAAATTTGGATAATTACCCCAAACCTCTTCTAATGCTGTATGTTTGGCAGCAACCCCCATTTCTTGCTCGAAAAATGCAGGTATAACACAATCGCCGATGCTTATACAGCCATTTAGTTCCGGGATTTCACCCAGTAATGTTTTTAAGGTGGTTGTTTTGCCAATACCATTATGTCCTATTAAGGCAATTTTATCACCACGCCTTAACTGTAAGTTGACGTTGCTAAATAACGGTTGATCATATCCAATATCCAGGCTTTCCGCTTGGAAGACAATATTGTCTGGTTGATTTGTAACGGAAAAAGAGAAGGTCGGCTTTGGGTTCATTGTAGGTTTTTCTATTCGCTTGATTTTATGCAACTTTTTCTCGCGACTTTTTGCTTGCTTGGCAGTAGAAGCTCGAGCTTTATTTTTTCGAATATACGTTTCAAGTTTTGTAATTTCTTCCTGTTGCTTCTGGTATTCCAAGTGTATTTGTCTTCTTCGTAAATCATAGGCTTCTAAAAATTGTTCATAATTACCAGTATATTTAGTTACCTTCTTATGTTCCAAATGATAAATAATTTGCACCACATGATTCATAAAAGTCGTATTGTGTGTAATTAAGATGAATGCATTTGGATAGTCGGTTAGATATAAAGTCAACCAGTCAATATGTGAAACATCTAGATAGTTCGTCGGTTCATCAAGTAATAATACATCTGGCTGCTGTAATAGTAGTTTTGCCAGTAATAGTTTTGTCCTTTGCCCACCACTTAATTTACTTACATCTGTATCTAAGCCTAATTGCGTAATTCCAAGTCCTGCAGCCACTTCTTCAATTTTTGCTGGGATACGATAAAAATCATGGCGGTCCAGTTTTGCTTGTAATTGACTGTAGTGATGTAATAATTGTTCAAGATCTTCTGTGGATGTACGCATTTTTTCGGTTAATATCATCATTTCGTTTTCGGTATCAAATAAATCATGAAAAGCCCCTTGAAGAAATTCCAGTATCGTCTTTCCTTGACTTAATTGAATATGTTGATCTAATGTTCCAATTCGTGCCTTAGGATGCCAGGTTATTTCCCCTTCATCTGGTACGAGCTTTCCAGATAGGATTTGAAAAAGTGTCGATTTTCCAGCACCATTTGCACCGACAAGTCCGATATGTTCGCCTTTTAACAAACGAAATGAAAGATCACGTAAAACAACTTTATCACCAAAAGCATGGGATACATGGTGAACGTCTAAAATACTCATCTTTATTCTCTCCTTTAACCCGAAAATCGTCCTTTTGCCTACAAGTACAAGGAGAGCAAACACCTTTTACCTTTTTAAGGTATAAAAAGAGCAGAGCGCAACGCCCTGCTCCACCAATTAGATGTTGACATAAATCTGCCATCCATATTTTATGAGTTCAGGTGTTAATCCGCTGCTTGTAACTTGCATAGGCTTGTTAAAAATGGACAGACTTCTCCCATTCTTAAGCACAAACAAGTTGAAGCAGAACAGATAAAAACATGGATCACCTTCACTCCTTTTGATGTTAGAATAATCAATCTTATTTATGAATATACCATGTAATCGCTAGTAAAGCAAATGAGTAAACATAAGAAATAAATTGTATGTTATAGTAAGTAAAATATTTGCTAGAAAATATCACACTACTGTTGATTGAAAAGAATGACATGCTAAAATAAATACATTTATTCGTGAGTAGACGTTTATGTAAACATAATTGAGAAAAAGGCAAAGAATAAAATGATTGGAGGCTGAAGGAATGAGTGATAAAACATTTATTAATAAAATTCAGGTATCTTCTGGGCGGGAGCTTGCTGATATTGTGATAAAAAATGGAAAAATCGTCAATGTTTTTAGCTCAGAGATCATGGAAGGCGATCTAGCAATAAAGGATGGCTATATTGTAGGTATAGGTGAATACGAAGGAAAAAAAGTAATTGATGCAAATCATCGTTATATATCACCAGCGTTTATTGATGGACATGTTCACATTGAGTCTTCTATGGTAACTCCCAGTGAATTTGCTAAGGTTCAACTCGTTCATGGGGTAACTACAATGATTTGTGATCCGCATGAAATAGCGAATGTGGCAGGAGTTAAAGGCATTGAATATATGCTGAAAAGTGTACTTGATTTGCCATTTGATTATTATTTTATGCTGCCATCCTGTGTGCCAGCAACACCGTTTGAACATGCAGGTGCAACCGTTACATCAGAGGAGCTGCTTCCTCTATATGATTATGATCATGTACTTGGCTTAGCTGAAGTAATGAATTTCCCTGGGGTGGAAAATGCCGACAAAGATATGATTGATAAATTAGTTACTGCTAAAAATCGAGGGAAGAAAATTGATGGTCATGCAGCAGGGCTTTTTGGAAAACAGTTAGATGTATATATGACTGCTGGAATTCGCACGGATCATGAAGGTACAACAGTTGATGAAGCTAACGAACGCTTGCAAAAAGGAATGTATGTCATGATTAGAGAAGGGACTGCAGCAAAGGATTTTAGGCAATTAATACAAGTAGTAAATGAAAGAAATGCACGGCGCTTTTTGTTTGTAACAGATGATAGACATTTGGATGACATTATAAAAGAAGGAAGTATCGATCATATGGCAAGAATGACGATTGAAGAAGGGATAGATCCTATTACTTCCATTCAAATGGCTACGTTAAATGCTGCTGAATGCTTTGGTCTTAATGAGCATGGAGCAATAGCACCTGGTTATAAAGCAAATTTCCTGTTTCTTGATGATTTATCAAGTTTACACATATCTTCCGTTTATAAGGATGGGATATGCGTGGTTAACAATGGGGAAATTAAAGTAGACCTAGAATCGGTATCTCCACCTTCTGAATTAATGGATAGTATAAACTTTCATCCTATAAAAGAAGCAGATCTATCTATTCCATTGCTGGGAGAATCGGCTAATGTCATTGAACTTATCCCAAATAGCATTGCAACAAATCACCTGATTGAGTCTGTCCCTACTAATAATGAGCAACATTTTATTCCCTCCATAGAAAGAGATTTATTGAAATTAGCGGTTGTTGAGAGACATGATGCAACTGGAAACATTGGGTTAGGTATCTTAAAAGGACTAGGTTTACAGGCTGGAGCAATTGCTACCACCGTTGCTCATGATTCTCATAATTTAATTATTGCGGGAGCGAATGACCCAGATATGGTACTTGCTGCTAAAACAATTCAAACAATACAAGGTGGATTAGTAGTTGTAAATGCTGGAGAAGTAATAGCAACAATTGCATTACCGGTTGCGGGATTAATGTCATTGGATTCGTATGAACAAGTAAATACCAAGCTGGAAGAGATCTCCCTTGCCTTACAATGGATAGGTGTAAAAAAAGACTTTAACCCTTTCTTAACGTTAAGCTTTTTAGCATTACCAGTGATACCAGAATTGAAGCTGACAGACCAAGGGTTATTTGATAATCGTAAATTCAAACATATATCGGTTGATGTATTAAATCATCCGATCGAGTAGTCTATAATAAAGAGGGTGGCTTATTTAAAAGGCCATCCTCTTTATTTCGAAAGTATCATTATCTATTCAAATTTAAAAGAAAGCAGGATATAAGGAGGAAAAAGGATGCGGACAGAAAGTGAAATGCTGGATTTGATCTTACGCGTAGCTAAAGAAGATGAACGGGTACGGGCTGTCGGTATGAATGGATCTAGAATAAATCCAAATGCACCTGTAGACCCATTCCAAGACTTCGATATTGTTTATTTAGTAAATCATATGCAATCATTTATTGAAGACCCAGAATGGGTTGATGTGTTTGGAGATCGATTAATAATGCAGACACCAGAAGCAATGGCGTTATTCCCTTCTGAACTTGGGGAGAGGTTTTCATATTTAATGTTGTTTACAGATGGAAATAGACTTGATCTGATACTCGCCCCAATTCAAGAAAAAGATATGTATGAAAAGGAAGATTCATTAACGATCCTATTACTAGATAAAGATGATCTACTCCCAGAAACATCCGCTCCAACAGATCAAGATTATTGGGTGAGCGAACCAACCGGCATTCTTTTTGACAATTGCTGTAATGAATTTTGGTGGGTATCAACATATGTAGCAAAAGGTTTATGGAGGAAGGAAATTCTTTATGCGTTGGATCATATCAACTTGGTTCGTAACATGCTAATAAAAATGCTAGAGTGGCGCGTTGGATTCGAAACAGATTATAGCGTCAGTATTGGAAAAAATGCAAAGTATTTAGAACAATTTGTTGATAAACAAACATGGTTAACATTGTTGTCCACCTATCCACCGGGAGAATATGAAGCGATTTGGGGATCTTTATTTAAATTATGTGAATTATTCATTGAAACAGCAACATATGTAGCAAATTCGTTACATTTTGACTATCCATACAGTACCGAAAGGAATGTAATGCAGTATTTACGCCATATTAAAGATTTGCCTTCGGATGCTACTGTTATTTAAAATCAATTGTGGAATTAGAAAAGAGTTATCATACTCTTTAAAAAATGAATATCTTTAGACCTAAGGACAATCAAATCATTTAATTCAGAATATTGATAATTATATTGACAAATTAAATGGTGTATTGTAATGTCAAGAATGAAGAATAATTCCAAGAAAATATAAAAATTTGAAGATTTATTTCTTCATTAGAATTTATTTCGAATGGAGGGGGTTTCTATGTTCCAGTACACAAAACATAGAAAAGTATTATTAATTTATTTAATCCTATTACTATGTTTCATACTAGTAAGTATAAGTCCCCAGGTGTACGCTACAGAGAACGAAACAAACATATCCGTGTACCCAACGCCCAAAAATATGGATGTCAAAAAAGGCTTAAGATTTCCATTAACACCAAAAGTCGGTGTTGTTGTTCCTAATGAATATGATCCAACGGTTTTAAAAGAATTAGAACAAGTACTGAAATCCTTCAATGTGAAGAAAATACAGAAATTCACTCCTCATGATAAAGTAACCACACCAGTAACTATTTATTTAAGCAGTAATTTGAAAGCCCCATACATTGTTACCCAATTAAACACATTAGATATAGAACCCCAAAGTTATCCTGCAGAGGGTTATCTCTTGGCATCAGGAAAAGGAAATGATGGAAAGAAAAAAATAATAATTGCAGGCGAAGATTGGGATGGAACTTATTATGGAGTGAAAACCCTTAAGCAGATTATAGAACAAAATTCTGGACGGGCCAGTGTTCCTGAACTAGTAGTAGAAGATTATCCAGAAATGGAATATAGAGGAGTAATTGAAGGGTTTTACGGTACGCCTTGGTCA
Organism: Virgibacillus salexigens; assembly: GCF_014905415.1. GTDB lineage: Bacteria > Bacillota > Bacilli > Bacillales > Amphibacillaceae > Virgibacillus > Virgibacillus salexigens. The sequence continues at coordinate 63,720 of NZ_BNEO01000006.1, read as the reverse complement.
CATGAAGAGCGGGTTGATCAACTAAAATTTTATGGTGATAATAAGATGAATACTTACGTCTATGCTCCAAAGGACGATCCTTATCATCGGGATGCATGGAGAGAGCCTTACCCCACTGGTAAACTGAATGAATTGGCGGAGTTAGTGGACATTGCTAAAAAAAATCATATTGATTTTGTATTCACAATTTCTCCTGGTTTAGACATTTGCTACTCGGATAATCAAGACTTTAACTTGCTTTTTGAAAAAGCGCAAGCATTATATGATGTAGGTGTTCGTGATTTTGCTATTTTATTCGATGATATTTTCATGGAGATGAGTTGCAAGATGGACGAGAAAATGTTTGGAGATGAACCTAGTCCTACAGCAGCAGCACAAGCATTCTTACTTAATAAATTTCAAGATAAATTTATTGAAAAAAATGAAGGTACAAACCGTTTAATAACTGTACCGACCGAATATTACCAAGAGGGCACTAGTCCCTATAGAGAGCAATTTGCAGACTTGGTAGATTCCAGTGTTCTTGTTTATTGGACGGGTATTGGAATTACAACTGACACTATTACAAACGAGGATGCACAAAGGATTTCAGATATATTTAAGCATGATTTATTAATTTGGGATAATTATCCTGTTAATGACTTCTCTGAATACCGAATTTTTTTAGGTCCGTTAACCGGAAGAGATGCAGGCCTAACAGAACATGGTGTTCATGGTTTAACTGCAAATCCAATGGAACATGCAGAAGCATCAAAAATTCCGTTATTTACTATTGCAGATTATACATGGAATCCAAAAGACTATACTTCTAAAGATTCATGGGATGCTAGTATTAATGATTTCACAGGATCTTATACGGAAGAGGTAACAACCTTTGCGGAAAATGTATTATCTTCACCCTTAAACCAAAGTGAATCGAGAACGATAAAACCAATAATTGATAAGTTTTGGGAAGGTTTTAATGGAAGAAATGATTTTCAGGAGATTGCAAGTAACTTATATAATGAGTTTTTCATACTTGAAAATTCTGCTGACACTTTAGAAGAAGATTTTACAAATAGGGAATTCATAAAAGAGATGAACCCATGGATAGATAAAATGAGACATTACGGCATAAGTGGAAAGTTAGCAGTACAAATGGTACGTGCAAATTATAATGGTGATACGGAATTAGCCGAAAAATATAAAAATCTGCTTGAATATGAGCTAGAACATGATACAACGGATGTTGTCTATAGAGAAGATCAAATAGCTTCAAGGCAACTCGATGGGATTAATAAGGAGAGGGGCTGGGCTGAGTTCGTAATGTACACTCCGGAATATGGAGAAAGCACGCAAACAAATCAGTGGGGATTTGAAATCACAGTGATAGATGGAGAGGTTACCGATGTGGGAGGAAATAATTCAACTATCCCATCTGATGGCTATGTCCTAAGTTTACATTCTGGTGGAGATGGTGACTGGTTAGCTAATAACTCAATCGTTGGTGCAAGCTCTTCTATTAGTGAAAACATTGTTACATTAGAAATTGAAAAAGGTGAATATGATATACCTAATGAAGCGAAATATGGATTTAATGTTTTTGAACCATTTATTAATCAAGCACTAAAAGTGGTTGATTAGAAGTCGTTTGTAGTTTTACCACTAATAGAAATTAAACAAAGTTTGTCAGATGAAACATTTGACAAGAGGGCTTTGTGAAAGCAGTAGGATTAATGAAAAAGACGAGTAAGGATGATCTTAAAAATGAAGAAGCCGATAAAAGAAATCATCAATCGTTCCTTTCCAATATTAACAAATTCCGAAAAAAAAGTAGCAGCATTTGTATTAAAGAATTTAGAAAATGTAATATATTATTCGATAACTGATCTAGCAGACAAAGCTGGCGTTGGTGAAACAACGGTTCTACGATTCTGCAGAAAAATTGGTTTAAAAGGATATCAAGAATTTAAACTTACTATTGCGCAAAATATACCAGAGGATAATGCGAAAGAAAATTCTGGGTCTATAAATCTTATTCAATCCATCTTAGTAAATACTACAAAAGCCTTAGAGAATACCACCACAATGATAAACGATGAGAAACTAAATAATGCAATTGAGTTACTCCATCATGCGCGTTCGATACACTTTTTCGGAGTTGGAACCTCAGGTTTAACAGCTCAAGATGCAAAAAGTAGGTTATTGAGAATTGGAATCATTTCAGAAGCAATTACAGATCCACATCTACAAGCAATGTCAGCTGCAACATTAACGAGTGAGGATGTTATTGTAGCACTTAGTGTATCTGGTAGCACAAGAGATACATTAGAGTCCCTTGAAATAGCCAAGAAATCAGGAGCAAAAATTATTGCGATAACTTATTATCACCGATCACCAATTACACAGTTTGCAGATGTCGTTTTACCAGGGGGTGCTATGGAATCCCCACTAGAAGGGGGGTCATTAACGGCTAAAATCTCTCAGCTTTTTGTAATTGATTTACTATACACAGGATTAGCTTTAATGAAGAAGGATAAAGCGCTTGAAATGAAAAAGAAAACAGCAGAAGCAGTTGTAAATAAAATCTATTAAATTAAAGGAGGTGAATTACAATTTCTGTAAGAGATAGACAACTATATTATTAGTAATAGGGTGTTATAGAAGAAAATAGTATAAAAATATGGAGGGACAGTAATGAAAAAGTGGCTTCATATCCTACTGACAGTAATTATTGTTATGACAATGACAACTCCAATTCAAGCTGCATCAGACAAAGGCCGAGAACAGGTACTATCAAATTTAGTTAAAAATAAAAATATGAAAGGCCGAGTACTTTGGTATGATCTATCAGCAAATATTCACAATCTAAATACACCCGAAAAAGTTTCAGAAGTTGTCCAAAAAACAGCGAATGCAAATATTGACACGATTGTATTAGATGTAAAAAATTACACAGGTTTCGTAGGTTATAATAGTGAGATCGCTCCTCATATGAGTGAAGCAAATATCTCTAATTACAGTGATTTTCCAGCTGGATATGATTTATTAGCTACTGTTATTGAGGAAGCAGATAAGCATGGGCTTGAGGTTCTTGCAAATGTAAACGTATTTTCTGAAGGGAATAATACTTACAAAGATGGTCCTGCTTTCGACCATCCCGAGTGGCAATCTCAATTTTATACAGCTATTAGGGTAGTAGAAGCAGTAAATGGTGAGTCAACAGAAATTGACGGTATCAATACAGATAGAGGTAAGGACCAGCTTGTTCTTTATACGCCAGATCAATATGATCAATCTCCTTCTAATAGATGGGGCGTGGAGATTCAAGTTGTTAATGGAGAAATTACTGCGATTGAAGATAGATCGATAACTGGAGCTGACCCATTAGAAGTTCCTGAAAATGGGGTGTTGTTATCTGCTCATGGAGAGGCGCGTAATTGGGTATTAGAGAATTTGAGAATTGGAGATAAGATTGACCATGAGAAGACAGAACAAAATTTTATTCCAGCATCTGAATACCCAGCTTCATCGGTGTTCATTAACCCAATTAGAGAAGATGTTCAAGAATATGAACTCAGTATCATTGAGGAGATTATTACAAATTATGAGGTTGATGGTATTGTATTAGATCGAGCAAGATATGCAAATGAGCATGCAGACTTCAGTAATTTAAGTCGTGAAAAATTTGAGGAATACATTGGCGAACCAGTATCGAATTGGCCAGAGGATATTTATGAAATTCAATTAGACGGGTCAGAGAAAACAATTGAGGAAGGTCCACAATACAAAGAATGGATTGAATTTAGAGCGCATAATATACAGTCTTTCTTTACAGAAGCTGAAAACCTGATCCATTCTTATGAAGAGGATTTGATATTCACTACTTATGTCGGCTCCTGGTACCCACTTTATTACAATGAAGGGGTAAATTGGGGAAGTCAAACATATCAGCCTGATTACGATTGGGCAAGTGAAGATTATCATAAGACTGGCTATGCAGAATACCTTGATTTTTTAATGACAGGCAATTATTACTATGAAGTAACTGAAGAGGAATTAGAAGGATCTGGACTGCCGTATTGGTATAGTGTGGAAGGCTCAGCTCAATTGGCAATGGAGGTGGTCAATTATGCGACACCATTATATGGCTCCCTTTATCTTGCGCAATATAAGAATGATCCCGAACAGTTTAGAAAAGCAATAAAAGCCGTAGAGGATAATACTCATGGAACGATGCTATTCGATTTGGTATATTTAGAAAACTATGACTGGTGGTCTATTTTGGAAGAGGAATTTGCCAATAATACAAACGCTCCTCATCAAAATCCTGGAATATTGAAAATGATTAGAGAAGACAACTAGCATATACGAATAATTAATTATCTTTATTTTATGGACTGGGTAATCCAGTCCATTTTTTAATAACGGATTAACTCGCTGTAATGGCATGAAAGTAATTCATTTTAATATTAATAAGTTTAAAAATTATTTTTAAAATTAAAAATAAAACAAAAATATTTTTTAAAAAGCATTGATATATGTTGGTTGACCAATTAAGATATACATAAGAAAGCGTTTTCTTGTGTATATCAAGCTGACTATTAATGAAAGGGAGGAAAGGGAAAATGGGGGAAAGTGTCAAAAAGATCACATTAGCTTTACTTACGGTATTACTTTCTATCGGGTTAGTAGCTTGTAGTGACGGAGAGGAAGATGCAGGGGCGGCATCCGATTCTGGTTCATCGAATGAGCTATCAGGAGAAGTCACGATGTGGACCGCATCTTTATCAGGGGAACCGTTTGATAGTTATTTTGCTGATTTGGAGCAACAGTTTGAAAAAATCCATCCAAACTTAGACGTGATAATTGAAGATATCCCACAAGGGGAAATTGAACAAAAGGTATTAACTTCTCTTACTACAGATGATGTCCCCGATCTTGTTAACTTAGCACCCCGATATATGGTTAGTATTGCAGCTCAAGGCGGTCTTTTGGAATTAGATGATTTAGTTAGTGAAGGAACAAAGAGCTCTTTCTTAGAAGGTCCTTTTGAATCAGGGTATTTTGATGATCATTTATACGCTCTTCCATGGTACTTAACAACAACTGTTAGTTGGTATAATGACAATCACTTCGAACAGGCCAATGTAACTAAACCTCCTCAATCTACTAAAGAAATTTACGATACAGCAAAAACAATTACAGAAGCAACTGGAAACCCTTCTTACTATCAAATTATTAATGAAGGAGACACGGTTATTCAAAAGATGATTACACTTGCAAATGGGGAACCAATTGTAGAAGAAGGTAAAACAGTGTTAGCAGATAATGAAGCTATTGTAGAGTTCTTTACTTTAACACAACAAATGTACGAAGAAGGTATTATGCCTCAAGAAAATGCCGAAGGTTCGTTCTCTACTGCACAGGAATTATATATGGCAGGTAATCTATCTTTGCTTGAGAGCGGTGTTACTTTCCTAGGTCCGATTGAATCTGGTGCACCAGAAACCTATGAAGTCTCAAAAGCTGGGCAACCGTTAAATGATCCAAATGCACCAGTTAATGTTGCTGTAATGAACTTCTCTATCCCTGCGAAAACAAAAAATCCAGATGCAGCAGTTGCATTAGCAGAATATGTAACAAATGCTGAGAATCAACTAGAATTTGCAAAAGTTGCAGGAACCGTACTGCCTTCAACTAAAGAATCATTAGAAGCTGTTTATTTTACAGATCCAGGTGATTCACCAAAAGCATTGGGAATGCTTGAAGCGTCAAAGACGCTCGAACGGTCAAAAGTATTAATTCCACCACTTGAAAATAGTGCAGAACTACGTGAAATCGTAAAGATGGCTTTTGTTAAAAACTTACAAGGGGAAGTAACATCGGAAGAAGCCTTAAAAGAAATCGCTGAAAAATGGGATACATCTTTTGAAGAAACGGGTATTGCACCGACATTTTAATGTGGAAAAGATGAGACTAGCAATATTGCTAGTCTCTATATATAGGAGTGAATACGATGAGTAGAATCACCTTTTCGCTAACAAAAAAGAGAATGATAAAAAACATCACCCCATGGTTGTTTTTACTTCCATCCATTGTGATTCTGGTGACATTTTTAATTATACCAATTGTTGAAGCTTTTCAATGGAGTTTTTTAGATTATAAGATTATTGCTGGTACAAGTGAATTTGTAGGATTTTCTAATTTTAAGGAAATATTTTCAGATGAATTATTTTGGAAAGCACTGGTTAATACAGTTTTATATGTGGCTATTGTTTTACCCTTAAATGTATTTCTTCCAATGATCTTAGCCGATTTAGTCAATCAAAAGGTGCGCGCAGTAGGATTGTTTCGTGTGCTTTATTATTTACCAGTTGTTACTCCAATCGTTGTCGCTGCTTTGATGTGGAAAATGTTGTACTCACAAGACGGGGCTTTATCAAACTTCTTAGTAGGGATCGGGATCATTGATGATCCAATTAATTTTCTTACTAATTCAACAACTGCATTAATGGTTGTCGCTTTTATCACAGTTTGGAAAGGTCTTGGATATTATATGATTATTTACTTAGCCAATCTACAGTCCATTCCAAATCAATTATATGAGTCTGCCAGTATCGATGGGGCAAATAGTATTCAAAAATTCACAAAAATTACAATGCCAATGACGGTACCTTCAATGACGTTGGTTTCGGTTTTAACAATTATAAATGGACTGAAAGTGTTTGAAGAAATTGCATTAACTACTAATGGTGGTCCAGCTGGGGCAACGACAACGCTTGTTATGTATATATATGATAAATTTATGAATCTGGAAGTTTCGATTGCTTCTGCTGCTGGCTTGGTGTTATTGGTATTAGCTATTGTGGCATCTTTACTCCAAATGAGGTTAACTAGCAAACGTGAAGATGATTTGAGGGCATAAAGGAGCTGGAAAAATTGGATTCTACGAAGTGGAGAAAACTATTGGTTTACAGCTTGATGATTTTTATTACTGTTATTACGGTAGGTCCTTTTCTATACACTTTATTTATTGCTTTGAAGTCTTCAGGTCAAGGAATATATGATGGGATACTACCAACCGATCCGACCTTTACGAATTTCGTCTATGCGTTTAATCAAACCGATTTTCTGCAATATTTATGGAATACCGTAATTGTTACTGCAATTGCAGTTCCATTCAACCTGTTATTTAGTAGTATGGCTGGTTATGCACTTGCTCGAATTGACTTCAAAGGAAGAAGTATTGTACTAACCATTATTATCTCTACTATGACAGTACCATTTCAACTTTATATGGCACCACTCTTTCAAAGTGCTGGGGAATTAGGTTTACGGAATACTCATGTTGGACTAACAATCTTACAAATTTCAACAGCCTTTGGTATATATTTTATGCGACAAGCATTCTTAAATGTTCCGAAAGATTTAGAGGAATCTGCTTATTTGGATGGAGCTAATCGTTTCCAAGTTTGGTTCAATGTTGCTATACCGCTTGTGAAACCAACACTAATTTCTCTCGCAATCTATACCTTTACTTTTACTTGGGGAGATTACTTATGGCCATTAATTAATACAACTGAAAGTAGCATGTATACCCTGTCCATTGGGTTAGCTCAGATGTCACAGAACTTTAATGGTGGGAATTTGAAATTAATTAGTGCAGCATCTATTTTAACCACCATACCAAGTTTATTAATATTTATATGGTTACAAAAGTACTTTATTTCAGGTCAGACAGATGGTGCATTAAAGGGATAATGGAAGATTGTACGTTGTCTAAAAAACTACTTTTAATGAATAATAAATACATAGGACTAGACTCCCTATTCTTAACTTAATATAGGAATGATAGGGTCCATTTTTAAGGAGAGGTAGCATGAGAAAATTCCTAGCAATAGATATTGGGGGTACGTTTATTAAATATGGTGTACTTACTGAAATGGGTAACCTTATTAACAAAAATGAAATACTAACAGATGCTCATCTAGGGGGAGCAGGAGTATTAAGAAAAGTAAAAAAAATAGGTAAACAATCTTTGGAAGAGCATGATCTAAGAGGGATTTGCATTAGTACAGCTGGTCAAGTGGATTCAAAGAAAGGGGTGATCTTGTATGCTTCATCCCTTATCCCTGATTACACAGGTATGTCAATTAAGAAAGAGTTAGAAAGTTATTTTGGCTTGCCTGTAGAGGTTGAAAATGATGTGAATTGTGTTGGATTAGCAGAATCATGGGTTGGAAAAGGAAAAGACGTAAAAAGCTTGTTTTGTATAACTATTGGAACAGGAATCGGTGGGAGCTATATTATTGATAATAAGCTACATACTGGTCATAGCTTTAGTGGAGGGGAAATTGGTTATATTCCAATAGAAGGAAGCCAATTTGAAGAACTTGCATCTACAAGAACACTTATTAAAAATGTAGCCATTAAAAAAGGCATACCTGAAAAGGCAATTGATGGGAAGCAGATCTTTGAGTTAGCAAGAGATGGAGATGAAATTTGTAGTCAGGAAATAGAAAAACTGGTTTATTTTTTATCGAAAGGAATTTCTACTATTGCTTATATGATGAATCCAGAAATGATTGTTATTGGAGGAGGAATAACCCATCAAAAAGATTATTTGTATCCATTAATCATGGAAGAATTAGAGAAAGATCTTATTCCTTCCATTCTCCGTAAAACAAAAATAGAAATTGCAGGTAACCTTAATGATGCAGGAATGATTGGAGCATTACGTCACTTTCTAATACAGGAATCAATGAAACCATTTAATCGAATTACAACGTTAATTGAATCAAATAAACATAAACTCACAAAAGGAGAAGGAAGAATAGCAAAGTATGTCATGATGAATCTTAGTGATGTGCCAAGTAAAACAATCTCAGAAATGGCTGATAAGATAGAGGTTTCTGAATCGATGATAACCCGATTTTGTAAAAAATTAGAAATTGGTTCATTTAATCATCTTCGTTTAATGGCTAAGGAAGCAATTGTAGGTACACGAATACATGACAAAACGGAAACAAGTAGTTTAATGGAGATAAAGCAAAAGTATATTAATGTACTAAATAAACTCGAAACATTAAATCAACCAAAGGATATCTCAAAGTTGAAAAACCAGTTTCTAATAGCAAAACAAATATTAATATATGGTTCAGAAGGAATGGAGTTTGTTATTAACCAAATAAAATACAAATTAATGCAATTTGGAATTCCTGTGGACGCTTTTTCGACTAAGTTTCAAATGGAGATGTCAACGCATTTAATGCAACCAGAATCTATTGTTATTGGGATTAGTATATCGGGATTTGATTCAAATATTATAAACATACTACAAAGCGCGGAAAGTAAAAATGCAATTACAATTGGTGTTACGAGTCAACGTGATTCCCCAATTTCAGAGGGGGCCGATATTTCGTTTCTAATTCCATCGTCAAACGATTTGGAAGCGGATGTATGCTCAATTCATGAGGTATCGGTATTTTATTTACTGGATATTTTTTTAAAAGAATTTCAACGTAAAATTCAGAAAGAGGTGATATAAGATATTGTTCATAAGGCTATGTGGTAATTGTTAAAATTAAATAAGAGGGTGAGAGCCTATGAGAATTATCTATATTCCAATAGATGAAAGACCTTGTAATACGGAAATTGTTAAAAGAATAGCGAATTCAACACCTGAAATTAAACTAATTTTACCGCCAAATGAATTTTTTGGAAACAAAAAATCTCCCGCACATACCGAGGAGCTATGGGAATGGCTGAACGTGGAAGCAAAGAATTGTCACGCACTTATCCTTAGCATCGATATGCTCATATATGGCGGGTTGATACCATCCCGTCTACATTATTTGTCTGAAGATACAGGTATGAGATGGTTGAACAGATTGCGTTCATTCCATAGAAACCATGCTAACTTACCCATTTATGCATTTAATTTAATTATGCGCACACCAAGTTATAGTTCAAGTGATGAAGAGCCGGATTATTATGAGGATTGGGGGCGTGAGATATTTTTAAACTCGTATTTGCATAACAAGAGTAAGCACGAAGATTTATCTCAGAAGGAATTAATTCAATTACATGATGTGCAACTTCGATTACCAGAAAAGTATGTTGAGGACTATGAAACTAGAAGGGAATATAATCTTCATATTAATGAATCGATGCTTGAACTAACGAATGAAGGGGTTTTCACCTTTTTAGCTATTCCTCAAGATGATAGTTCGGAATATGGCTATACAGCAAAGGACCAAAGAGTGATTCTATCTAAACGAGAATCCTTACATTTATATGAGAAGGTATTAATTTATCCAGGAGCAGATGAGGCAGGTGCCACATTACTGGCACGTGTATATAACGATTTAAAAGATTGTTGTCCTAAAATATTCCCAATATGGAGTAGTATACATGGACCACAAATCACCCCCATGTACGAGGATCGAACATTTGAAGAGAGCATGAAATTCCATATACGAGCTGCTGGCTGCTTACTGGTAGATGATGCTAATAGTGCAGATCTAATCCTTGCTTATAATACACCTGGACTTGTAATGCAGGAATCTTGTGATCAGTATAATAAGGATGCAACTTATACTAGTTTTCGAGATATGAAGGAATTTGTTAGCCAAATGAAGCGTTATATTCTTCATGGGAGAAAGATAATTGTAGCGGACTCGGCTTATGCAAACGGGGGGGATTTTGATTTAATAACGCTAATGGATGAAGAAGGGATTCTCGATAAAATAGTATCTTATAAAGGGTGGAATACAAACTGCAATACGTTAGGTACGACACTTTCACAAGGGGTTATCGGACAGAATGGATATTCAGAGCGGTTACAGGAAAATATAATATATCATTTATTAGATGATTACTTCTATCAAGCTGAAATTCGTAAGGAATTGACAACTAAATTCCTGCCAAATCATAATTTGAGTTATTTTGATCTAAAAAATAAAGCTGATTTAGTAAACAAGGAAAGAGATAGACGAATGATTTGCTATTTTACAGAAAAGATTAAAAATAGTTTTCCTCAGATTAATATTGAGGAGTTGTACACATACGCCCCATGGAATAGAATGTTCGAATGTGGCGTTCGATTGAAAGTAAAGTTTCTAAGATAGTATGAATAATGTACTGCTCAAAAACATTTTGGATTGAATTAAAAATAGAAACGAGGGAGATCGTTTTGTTGACTCAAGATAGTGCTGACGTAATTATTGTAGGTGGAAGTCTGGGGGGCTGTATGGCCTCTTTAGCAATTGCTAAAATGGGATTAAATGTCATCATGACTGAAGAAACAAATTGGATTGGTGGTCAGCTTACAAGTCAAGCAGTACCTCCAGATGAACATCAGTGGATCGAAAAATTTGGTTGTACTTCTACATACCGGGAATTTAGAAATCGAGTTCGTAACTATTACAAATCTAACTATCCGCTAACGAAATCTGCAAGGGATAATGAATTGATAAACCCTGGAAACGGATGGGTTAGTCGATTGACCCATGAACCAAAGGTTGCGTTACAGGTAATTGAAGATATGCTATCCCCTTATCTTAATAGTGGCAGAATTCAGATACGCTTAAACTTCAAACCAGTAGATGCCAGCATGATTAAAGATAACATTACTTCTGTTATTGTTCAACATGTATATAATCATATAAAGGTAGAATTAACAGGTAAATACTTTTTAGACGCAACGGAATTAGGGGATCTTTTACCATTAGTAGGTGCCGAGTATGTAACGGGAGCAGAGTCCCAAAAAGATACTGGAGAACCTCATGCATTAGAAGAAGCGAATCCATTTGATACACAATCGATTACACATGTTTTTGCTGTTGATTACGTAGAAGGTGGGAATTTTACAATAGAGGAACCTGAGCAATATAATTTTTGGAAGAAATTTGTCCCTGAATTTTCTGATATGCCGCTATTAAGTTGGTACACCGTAAATACAAAAGATACAACAAAACTAAGAGAATTTACTTTACTCCCGAATGATAAAGGTATTCCTTCTTTATTTACCTATCGCAGAATACTAGATGTGATGAATTTAAAAGAAAATCTATATGAAGGCGATATTTCGCTCATTAATTGGGCACAAAATGATTACTTTTTAGGTTCAATTATTGACGTTTCTACAGAAGAAAAGGAAAAAAACTTAAAGAATGCGAAACAACTTAGTCTCTCTCTTTTATATTGGCTACAAACCGAAGCTCCTCGTTTAGACGGAGGAAATGGATATCCAGGATTACGACTGAGGAAGGATGTCCTAGGTACAGAAGACGGTCTAGCTAAATCACCATACATTCGTGAATCACGCAGGATTAAAGCCGTGTACACGATTACAGAACATAATGTAAGTCGTGAGTTAATAGGTAATAAAGGGATACATAGCTACTTTGACAGTGTGGGAGTAGGAAGTTATCATTTAGACTTACATCATACGACAATAACAAATCGAGCTTTTTATATTCCCTGTTATCCTTACGAAATCCCATTGGGGGCATTCCTGCCGATTCGAATTAAAAATCTATTACCAGCATGTAAAAATATCGGGACGACTCAAATCACCAATAGTTGCTATCGCTTGCATCCAACAGAGTGGAATATTGGAGAGTCTTCTGGGTATCTAGCAGCTTATTCAATCCTTAATAATATAGATGCCCATGTAGTCCGGCAAGATCAGAGTCATTTATCAAAATATCAAAATCTATTAAACAAATTTGGCATCCAAATCCACTGGCCAGAAGTTTAGATTTGTCCTGGTTAACAGAGGAAGTAAAGACTCATAACTCACCTTAAACAAAAGAGAAAAAAGGTGTGGAATCATTCTGTAAGAGGCCTATACTTATTGAAAATACTTTTAAAAAAACGGGTTGGGAAAGGAATTTTGATGTTGTGAAGAAATTTGAAAAGGTATTTTATAGTCAATTTCTAAACAAGAATTTTGATTACTATCTCTTAACATCCGATGATACAGTTAATGCATATGTTTTGTATATGCAAGATGGCAAAGATTATTTAGAATTAGGAGGATTAGAGAACACCGTAGAGAATATAATAGAATCCTATCCTGAATTAGCTAAAAAGCTTGTTTTTGTTTTAATACACCCTGGAGATTCCCTTGAGAGATGGCATTCCTACCATCATAGTGGCAACAATTTTTGTATGTATATTCAGTTCATGAACGATGAGTTCATTCCTGAAATTGAGGCTTCGTTAAAAAGGAATGTTGTAAAACGGGGGATTCTTGGGAGTTCACTAGGTGGGAACGTCTCGTTAAATATTGCGATAAAGGAACCTAGTAATTGGACACATCTGTTACTCCAATCTGCAGCAATTTCAAAGAAAGACATTGCTGTTATAAACAATGTCGCGATACTAAATTGGAATATTTATCAAACCGTGGGGATAGACGAGGAACAGTTTGTTTCTCCCATTACCAAAGAAAATCTATATATTCTAACGAGAAATCGTGAGTTATATCATACGTTTCTTAAGCAAGAAGCAACAGTTCAGTATAAAGAACAAAAGGAAAGACATGAATGGGCGTTTTGGGAAAAGGATTTAACTAGTGTTTTAGATTTTTTTATAAATACCCCGTAATGAGTTATAGCAGAGCCAAGCAGTTTATTAACTACTATAATGTTATATAGCATAAAAACTAAATTTTGTAATGTATCTAGTAGCTTCTAAAAATAAAAAAGTAGTAAAAAACCTCCATAAACATTTAATGGAGGTCTTTTACTACTGGGTTTGTTTTTCTTTGATAAAAGGTAATTATTACCTATCAAAAAAGTTGTCATTAATTAGCCCAACCATGAAAGCGCTAAGAAGGTTAGTATATTGCTAATAAGTCATTTTATCCCAATTTTTACTACCTATATTCTGCCATATTTTATTCATTAAATGTTCATTTTTTGTATGATAAAACTTGAACATTTTCTGACATCCAACACATCAATATTGTTTTTCAATGGTTATGGTATTAATATTGATGATGGATTTTGTGAAGTGTGTAACAAAAGTATTTCAATATATTTTCATTTAAACAACATGCAGGGGAGGGTATCTCTTATGAAAATGAAATGGGTGATGCTAGCATCGTTATTCACATTATTAGCGGTTCTTACTGGTTGTGAGCCATTATTAGTATTAGACCCTGAAGGTCCGCAGGCTCAAACCCAGGCGAATGTCATCTGGATATCAATTGCTATTATGTCTGTTATTGTAATTGTGGTATTTGCTATGTTGGCTTATATCCTATATAAATACCGCGCATCAAAACAATCAGACTCATATGAGCCACCGTATATAAAAGGGAATGTTATAGTTGAATCACTTATTGTAGGGATTCCGGTACTTATCGTAATCGTACTATCTGTAATTTCAGTTCAAAGTAACTATAAAGTAGAAGCTACTCCAGAAGGATATGAGAATGATGAGCCACTAGTGGTTTATGCTTCTTCTTCAGATTGGAAATGGCATTTTAGTTATCCTGAACAAGATATTGAAACGGTTAACTATCTTTATGTTCCAACTGATAGACCACTAGAGTTTAGACTTTATTCTTATGGACCAATTACAAGCTTTTGGATACCGCAACTGGGCGGTCAAAAATACGCAATGTCCGATATGATAACTACGCTGCATTTAGCCGCAGATAATGCTGGAGAATTTATGGGTAGAAATGCGAACTTTAGTGGGGAAGGTTTCGCTGAGAATACATTCAGCGTAGAAGCAATGCCGCAACAAGAATTTAATGATTGGGTGAAAGAAGTCAAACAAACAGCAGATCCACTAACGGAGGATAAATTTAATGAATTGCTTGAGCCCGGTCATCTTGGTCAATTAACCTTTACAGGCACACACTTAGAATTCAACCCTCCACCACAAGGGCATCATGAAGGTCATGGTGCTGGTTCGGAAGGTGAACATAATGATGAATCTAGTTCAGAACACGATGCACATGGTGAACATGAATCAGATTCCGGTCATGCAGATGAAACAGAGGAAAACACAGAGCATCAACA
Organism: Virgibacillus salexigens; assembly: GCF_014905415.1. Lineage (GTDB taxonomy): Bacteria > Bacillota > Bacilli > Bacillales > Amphibacillaceae > Virgibacillus > Virgibacillus salexigens. Next base: position 48,697 of record NZ_BNEO01000006.1, on the reverse strand, counting down.
TTAAGAATTAGTACATCTGGGTTATCCGGAAAGGAGAAATAAGAATGGACTTTTTTGAACGATTTCTAATTCCGCATCCGAGTCCAATTATTTACGCATCGATGGCTGCTATTGTTCTTACTACAATAGCAATCATCGTCGGTCTTACCTATTTTAAAAAATGGGGATATCTATGGCGTGAATGGCTTACAACGGTTGATCATAAGAAAATAGGAATTATGTATTTAATCTCTGCCTTGCTCATGTTGTTTAGAGGTGGAGTAGACGCTATCATGATGAGGGCGCAAACATCCATGCCAGAGAATACGTTATTGGATGCACAGCACTATAATGAAATATTCTCTACGCACGGTGTTGTAATGATCTTCTTTATGGCAATGGGATTCATTATTGCTTTAATGAACTTTGTTATTCCTTTACAAATTGGTGCAAGGGATGTAGCATACCCACGGTTAAATGCTGTTAGTTTCTGGCTGTATTTTATGGGAGCAATGTTATTTAACTTGTCATTTGTAATTGGAGGTTCTCCTAGTTCTGGTTGGACGTCCTATTTTCCACTGGCGGGTAGTGAATTATCGCCTTCGGTCGGAACGAATTATTATATGCTTGCACTACAAATTTCTGGTCTAGGTACGTTAATGACGGGTATTAACTTTATTGTTACCATCCTAAAAATGCGTGCCCCTGGCATGACCTTAATGAAAATGCCGATGTTCACATGGTCAGGACTAATTACAAATATTATTATTGTATTTGCTTTCCCAGTCTTAACCGTAGCATTAGCGATGGGAACGATGGACCGTTTGTTTGGAACCAATTTCTTTACAACCACAGACGGTGGTATGGATATGCTTTGGGCTAACCTATTCTGGGTTTGGGGACACCCTGAGGTCTATATTCTAATTTTACCGGCCTTCGGAATTTATAGTGAGGTTATCTCTACCTTTGCTAAAAGGAATCTGTATGGATATAATTCCATGGTCGCTTCGATGGTCGTTATTTCCTTGTTATCCTTTGTTGTATGGGTTCACCATTTCTTTACAATGGGGCAAGGAGCAATGGTAAATAGTATTTTCTCTATTACAACGATGGCAATTGCCATTCCAACAGGAATTAAGATCTTCAACTGGCTCTTGACCCTTTGGAAAGGAAAAATTGTGTTCACGGTGCCGATGCTCTATTCATTAGCATTTATCCCGATCTTTACGATTGGTGGAGTTACCGGTGTGATGCTTGGAATGTCAGCAGCAGACTATCAATATCATAATACGATGTTCTTAGTGGCTCATTTCCACTTAGTAATCATACCAGGTGTTGTATTTGCAATGCTTGCAGGTCTAACTTACTGGTGGCCGAAAATGTTTGGGTTTATGCTTAATGAGCGTATTGGTAAATGGGCGTTTAGTTTCATTTCAATCGGAACTTGTGTAGCATTCTTCCCAATGTTTATTTCTGGATTAGATGGGCAAGCACGTCGTATGTACACGTACTCTGAATCGACTGGTTTTGGTATCTGGAATATGATTTCCTTTATTGGTGCAATCGGTCTGGCCATTGGATTTATCCTAATCGTATACAATATCTACTATAGTACGCGTTATGCTTCTAGAGATGTTGGAGACGACCCTTGGGATGCACGTTCCCTTGAGTGGGCAACGCATAATCCAGTACCTGAATACAACTTTGCAATTACACCACATGTTAATTCTAGTCAAGCATTGTGGGATTCGAAGAAAAATGGTCATACGTTATTTAGAGATGGACTGAAAGAAATCCATATGCCAAACAATAGTGGTGTCCCATTTGTTATGAGTGTCTTCTTCTTTATCTTTGGATTTTCATTTATCTTTAGTATGTGGATCACAGTCATAGCTTCTCTAATTGGTATTTTTGCTTGCATGCTTCATCGTTCGTTTGAGAATGATCATGGGCATCATATTTCCGTAGAGGAAATTAAAAGAACAGAATCGGAAGTGCGGGGTGCTAAAAATGAATAATAATAATACGCAACCGCTTGAATACAGTACAGAGCAAGGACGTATGAATATACTTGGTTTCTGGATCTTTATTGGAGCAGAAATCATGCTGTTTGGAACGTTATTCGCTTCGTATTTCACATTAGAAACCCGTACAGGATCGGGACCAGCTGGTGCGGAGATTTTTGAACTGCCACCAGTTCTTGCGGAAACACTTTTATTATTAACGAGTAGTTTCATTATTGGTTTAGGTATCCATGCAATGCGGCTCGGCAGAAAAAAGGCAATGATGACATTTTTCATCATTACGCTTATTCTAGGAGCAGCCTTCTTAGGTTTTGAGATATATGAATTCATTCACTATGTTCATGAAGGTGCTAGTCTACAAACAAGTGCTTTCACGTCCATCTTGTTAACAACCTTAGGAACGCATGGGTTGCACGTTACGTTTGGCTTAGCGTGGGGGATCGTTATTCTAATTCAAGTAATTAAACGAGGATTAACTCCGCAAACAGCCAATAAGTCATTCATATTCTCTCTTTACTGGCATTTCTTAGATGTTGTTTGGATCTTTATTTTCAGCTTCATCTATTTGAAAGGAATGATGTAAATGAAAGAATTATTCCCAGCTAAACACGTCATGGGCTTTATATTTTCACTAGTGTTAACTGGTGTTGCACTATCTGTGTATTTCTTCGATATGTCATTTTTCATGGGAATGACTATTCTGCTTGTTACAGCATTTGCCCAAGCTGCATTGCAGTTAGTGCTGTTCATGCATGCCGGTGAATCTGAAGATAAGAATACGATTTACACCAGTGTATATTATGGGATCATTATAGCTGTCATCACTGTACTAGGTACGATGCTAGCAATGATCTGGGGTTATGTATAAAATAAAAAAGCAATCGGCGAGAAATATTGTCGATTGCTTTTTTATGTTTTTTGATCACAGCACAAGTGACACATTTCTTTTGTTTGCTTCATTTTTATTTATGAAAGGGTTCTTCCATTTTCTTATTACGCTTTTCTAGCATTTCCTCTGTAGCAACAAAGAATATTCCCATTAGAAAGATAAACACTGCCCCCATGATTGTACCAATGCCAATGCCGGTAATTGTGCTGTATCCGCTTACAAAAAATCCATATAAAAACAATGCAATTCCGATCAATAATACAGTTGCCCCTACATACGTAACAGCATGAAGCATTTTATCATTCTTTTTCATCTCGCTCATCCTCCTTATACATATATTATTCACATTGTTCACAAAGTTGTCAAATACTTTACAAAAAATTGTTAAAAAATCCAATTGACATAATTAGTTCACTCTCATAGACTATAATCAAACAATCAAATAATTATTTGACTGAGGTGACGGTATTGATGAAAGACAATGTTCAAATGAAAAATGATACATGTGAAACATTCTGTTTTGATGAAGATAAAGTAAATCGAATTCAACCGAAGATAAATAAAGTAGAAGGTGTTGAACAGATCTTTAAAGCACTTTCAGATGCAACTCGTTTAAAAATCGCCTATGCACTCACACTAGAGAAAGAACTATGTGTTTGTGATGTAGCTAATATAATCGGTTCTACAAAAGCCACAGCATCCCACCACCTTAGACTTTTGAGGAATATGGGTTTGGCAAAATATCGAAAAGAAGGGAAGCTGGTTTTTTATTCGTTAGAAGATGAACACATTCATCAATTAGTAACGATAGCTACTGTTCATGCTAAAGAGGGTGTAGCAAGTGAAGGAAAATAAACAAGTTTATCGTTTAGAAGGCCTATCATGTACAAATTGTGCTGCGAAGTTTGAAAAGAATATTCGCGCTATCGATGCAGTTGAAGATGTTCAGTTGAATTTTGGGGCATCCAAAATAACGGTTCAAGGGGAAGCGACCATTGATCAACTTGAAGAAGCTGGTGCTTTTGACGGAATTAAAGTTTATCCAGAACGTCAACGAATGGCTCCGAAGAAACCTTTTTGGAAGAAACGTGAAAATATAACGGTAATGGTTTCGCTATTATTAACAATGGTTGGGTATGGTTTTTACTTCCAGATAGGAGAAGTCAGTCCGATAACGATTGGAATATTTGCTGCAGCGATCCTAATTGGTGGTTATGATTTATTTAAAGTTGGATTTCAAAACCTTATTAAGTTGCAGTTTGATATGAAAACACTAATGACGATTGCTATCATTGGAGCTGCTATTATAGGTGAATGGGCAGAAGGTGCAGTTGTCGTATTTCTCTTTGCCTTAAGTGAAGCATTGGAAGGGTTTTCGATGGATAAAGCAAGACAATCCATCCGCTCCTTAATGGATTTAGCACCAAATAGAGCAACGATTCGTCGTGGTGATACTCTTATTGAAATCGATGTTGAGGATGTCCAGATTGGTGATATTATGGTCATTAAACCTGGACAAAAGATTGCGATGGATGGTGAAGTTGTAACTGGACAATCTTCCATTAATCAATCTGCTATAACTGGGGAGTCGATTCCTGTGTATAAGTCGATTGGAGATGAGGTGTTTGCTGGAACAATTAATGAAGAAGGTTCTATGGAGATTCGGGTTACCAAGTATGCCAAAGAGACAACGATTGCTAAGATTATTCATTTAGTAGAAGAAGCACAAGCTGAGCGAGCTCCTTCTCAGCAATTTGTTGACCGATTTGCAAAATACTATACACCTGCGATCTTAATCATCGCTTTCTTGGTTGCAGTTATCCCACCATTATTTATGGGTGCTGTTTGGTCAGAATGGATCTATAGTGGTCTAGCTGTTCTTGTTGTTGGTTGTCCTTGTGCATTAGTAATATCAACACCTGTGGCAATTGTAACGGCAATCGGTAATGCAGCAAGGCAAGGTGTATTGATTAAAGGCGGTATTCATCTAGAACAAGCTGGTAAGTTAGATGCTATTGCATTTGATAAAACAGGCACACTTACAGAAGGAAGGCCTGTAGTTACAGATGTCATTCCGGTAGGTAATATGACAAAGGAGGATGTCCTTGCTACTGCTTCAGCAATCGAAGCCTATTCGCAGCACCCACTTGCTTCAGCGATTATCCGTAAAGCCAAAGAAACAGGAGTAGTGCGATGTGTGGCTACTGATTTTCAGTCTTTCACTGGTAAAGGGGCAAAAGCCTTTATCCAAGAAAAGGAATATATCATTGGCAGCCCCTCTTTACTCAGTGAAAAGCTAAATCGTTTAACTGAAGTGGAACAAACCGTTCAACACATGCAATTAGAAGGAAAGACAGTCATGTTGCTTGGATCAGAGGTAGGTATTGAAGGTATCATTGCTGTTGCCGATGAAATTCGCAGAGGCAGCCCAACTGTTATTCAAAAACTAGTCCAATTAGGTAAGAAAACGATTATGTTAACCGGAGATAATCAAGCAACTGGGCAAGCAATTGGGGAGCAAATAGGTATTTCAGAAACAAGAGCAGAACTTATGCCAGAAGAGAAACTTAATGCTATTAAACAACTAAGTAAACAACATGGAAGTGTAGCAATGGTGGGAGATGGAATTAATGATGCTCCTGCTTTGGCTGCGGCTGACATTGGAATTGCTATGGGTGGAGCGGGAACGGATACTGCTATGGAGACTGCAGATATAGCGCTTATGGCAGATGATCTCGGTAAGCTTCCATTTACGATGGATTTAAGTAGAAAAACATTACAAGTAATAAAGCAAAATATTATTTTTGCTCTAGGGTTGAAAGTTATTGCCTTGCTTCTGGTTATTCCAGGTTGGTTGACCTTATGGATTGCTATTTTTGCAGATATGGGTGCGACATTGATTGTCGTCTTAAATTCATTACGGCTGATGAAAACCAAGGTTAGTGAGTAATGGTAAAGTGTAACCTCAAGCTTTGAGAGGGTTACCTCTTCGGATTAAAGATACTGCTTAATGCTAGTTACAACTGATATAAAAAACTTTACAAAAATGTTATTGACAATGAGAATGAATCGGAGTAAATTATACTTTATCATAGGCACTTATTCATCGTAAGGATCAGTGATAGAGGCTACTGATAAACGCAGATTTTTGCCATGAACATGCAGAGCATAAACGGAACTTCGTTCTTTGATTCTGTGTGATGTTGAATGTTTAATAAAATAATGAATATCCAAACCTTTTAATCGCTTAATCTCAATGAGCGGGGGAACCATTTTTTGATAAGATGAAATACTTATCTAGGGGTGAATCTTACTTGCTAGTAAGATGGGATACTCTCAGTCCCTAATCCGACAGCTAACCCCGTAAGCGTCCATAAACACGAGAGAAAGGTCCAAGGGGTTACCTTTAGACCATTCTATTTGTAATGGTCTTTTTTATTACCATTATTTAATGAACTGTTTTTGGATAGAATGATAAAGGTATTTGCGATGGTTACACATGGGGAGGATATAGAAAGAAGGATGCAACTTGGGAAAACAATTTGCGGTTATTGGTCTAGGGAGATTCGGAAGTAATGTTTGTAAAGAATTATACCAGCTAGGACATGAAGTATTGGCAATTGATGCGAACGAAAATATTGTAGATAGATTAAAACATCATTCTTCTCATGCGGTAGTTGCGAATGCGACCGATGAAGCGATTCTGAAATCACTTGGTTTGAGAAATTTTGATTATGCAATTATTGCTATTGGTGAACATATTCAACCGAGTATTTTATGTACATTGATATTAAAAGAAATGGGTATCAAACAGGTATGGGTGAAAGCGCAGAATACACAACATCATAAAGTGCTGGAAAAAATAGGTGCAGATCGAATTATTCAGCCAGAGAAAGAAATGGGGATGCGAATTGCACATCAACTGGATTCTGAGAAAATCATTGATTATATTGAGCTGTCAAAAGAATACAGCATTGTGGAAGTCGTTGCTACTGCTAAGATAAGTAACCGCACATTAGTAGAAGTCGATGTTCGTAAGCGATTCGGCTGTACAGTTTTAGCAGTGAAACGAGACGAACAGGTTAATATATCTCCATTACCAAATGATTTTATATACGAAGGAGATATATTAGTTGTAATGGGGCATAAAAATGACATCAAACGATTTGAGAATAAAGGAATGTAAGCAATGATTAAAATCATTTCATTGCATCCATTAAGAGGAAAAACCATCCGTTTAAGCCCGCCACAGATTCTAGCGTTAGGATTTTTAGTATTTATTATAGTAGGGACGCTTTTATTAAAGTTACCATTTGCTACTACTGTTTCTGTTTCATGGTTAGATGCCCTGTTTACGGCAACTTCTGCGATTACGGTCACTGGTCTTGTTGTCGTTGATACAGGCAGTGCTTATAGCTTGTTTGGCGAGATTGTCATTATGAGTTTGATGCAGCTAGGCGGTTTAGGATTAATGACATTTTCTGTTTTGTTATTAATGATGCTTCGGAGAAAGGTTGGATTGCATCAACGGATTCTGACGCAGGAGTCATTAAATTTAAATGAGACCTCAATTGGTGGTTTGCTTCGATTAGTAAAACTATTATTTGTTTTTTCTATTGCCATAGAGGCTATTGCCTTTGTTTTATTATCTATACGCTGGATTCCTGAATATGGCTGGTCAGAGGGGATACATCAAAGTGTTTTTCATAGTATTTCTGCCTTCAATAATGCTGGTTTTTCGCTTTGGTCTGACAGCCTGTCTGGTTATGTTGGAGATCCTTTGGTTAATATTGTAATTACGGGATTATTTATTACAGGTGGTTTAGGCTTTACCGTTTTGGTGGATATCTGGGATAAAAAGAGCTTTCGAAAGCTATCGTTACATTCGAAATTAATGCTCGTCGGTACATTTATTATCAATATAACCGCGCTATTAACGCTATTTAGTTTAGAGTTTTCAAATCCTGAAACAATTGGTAGTTTTTCATTTACAGATAAGTTATGGGGTTCTTATTTCCAAGCAGTTACCCCCCGTACTGCTGGATTTAATTCACTACCTATAGCGGAAATGACAGTACCATCCATCTTATTTCTGATGTTACTAATGTTCATTGGCGCAGGAAGTGGTTCAACTGGAAGTGGAATTAAAGTAACGACATTTATCGTCATGTTATTAGCAACTGTCTCCTTTTTACGAGGTAAAAGCGAAACGACGGTATTTAATCGAATGATTAAGGTGCATACAATTGTGCGTGCACTATCGATTATGATTATTAGTATCTTAGCTATCTTTATCGCTGTTTTTATCCTGTCCATTACAGAAGCTGCACCGATTATGGAGATTATTTTTGAAGTGATATCTGCTTTCGGTACAGTTGGGTTATCAATGGGGTTAACAACAGATCTTACTTCATTTGGGAAATGCATTATTATGGTTATGATGTTTATTGGAAGGCTGGGACCACTAACATTGGCTTTTGTATTTGCTAGGCAGAAGCAATCATCTATTCGTCATCCGGAGGAAGAGGTGTTTACCGGTTAATTCAAGGTTTACAAAATAATCATACTTCAGTACAATAATAAAAAGTTTTAGCTAAAAGCAATGATGAGAAGAGTAGTTGAATAAGAGCTTCTGCAGAGACCTTCCATATGCTGAAAAGGAGGGAGTATCAAGTTCATTGAAACAAGTCTCGGAGCTGCACACAGGAGTTTTCTAATAGAATTGGAAGAGGATGGTGTGACGGGATCTCCCGTTATTGAGATAGAGTATAAGCATGCGATATTTTAGCTGCCGTACTTGATAAGATTTCTGTGGCGACACAGAAATAAACTGGGGTGGCACCGCGATTTTGGATTCCAAATCTCGCCCCCAAGACGATGTTCTTGGGGGTGGGGTTTTTTATTTTGATTTACTAGATGATGAATAACTTAGGGGGAATCTAAATGCGGTTAAAAGGATTGGTTCAAACTTGGCGCTATCCTGTTATCTTATTGTTCAGTATCGGCATTTCCGGTGTGGGGAATTGGGTTTATTTTATTGCTCTAAATCTTATCGTTCTAAACATGACAGGATCTGCACTTGCCGTTTCTGTTCTATATATTGTTAGAGCTTTGTCGACGGTATTCACTACCATTTGGTCGGGAACATTAATTGATCGTTTAAATAAAAAATACCTTATGAATCATACTAAATGTATTCCAAACGGTGCTAATTACGATATTACCTTTTGCGTCTTCTTTCGTGTTCATTTATTGTATGGTATTTATTATTACCATAGCTAGTTCTATGTATCATCCAACATCTATGACATACATTACGAAGTTAATACCGTCCAAACAAAGAAAACGATTTAATTCTTTACGCAGCTTACTTGATTCTGGAGCCTTTTTGACTGGTCCAGCAATTGCAGGCATGTTGTTTACCGTTGGTACCCCTAATATGGCTATTTTTATTAATGCTATTGCTTTGTTCCTATCAGCCTTATTTACACTAGCAATGCCTAATTTGGAGAAGTCTAGACAACTAGAAGGAACGATAAATAAAAAAATGTCGTTAGTGAAAGCTGATTGGAGTATTGTAATAAGCTTTAGTCTTCAAAACGTATACCTTATGATTGTCTATTTTTTATTTAGTGTCATGATCGTTATAATGACAGCTACGTTAGAAGCAGCCTTTGCAACCCAAGTGCTGTCTTTATCTGAAGGAGAATACGGGGTTTTAGTCAGTATTGCTGGTGCGGGAGTATTCGTAGGTTCTTTCATAAATACCATCGTAGTCGAGAAGATACCAACTTCTTGGTTGATTAGTGTAGGATCAATCATAACCGCAATTGGTTATGTTGTCTTCTCGATGTCTGTAACATTTTTGATTGCCTCCGTCGGCTGTTTTGTTTTATCATTTGCTACTGCCTTTGCAAATACTGGCTTTTATACATTTTATCAAAATAATATACCGGTCGATATGATGGGAAGAGTAGGAAGTATCTATGGATTTGCTGAAGCCTTTCTAATTATTTTAGCCACTGCCATATTTGGAGTTGCTGCTGAGCTTATACCAATTAGATGTATTGTTGTTTTTGGAGCTACCCTGATGTTGTTCGTAGCAATTACCCTATTTATTTGTGCAATTCGATCATCAAAAGCAGGGTATTATCAAAATGTTACAGCAAAGGCAGAAGAAATATAAGTATCTTTTGGCTCCTCAGTATATAAGTGTAGTTCGGGTAACCACAGATAGAATGCATCCACCTTGAAACAGGCTTACGTTCACATGGTTCAAGGTGGATCAGAAATTCAATAAAATGAAAAATGGATTTGGAATAACAGAAGGAATACATGAATCCAGTCTGGGAAGTAATTGGACCATGTATATGATTAGTAAGTAAAAACTTATTTGGTTATAGGAGCAAGTTCATCTTCTGTTACCCATTTGTGGTTTTTAACCGCCTCTCCATCTGTTGTGGATTGATAATCAACCATGTATACCGTTGTTTCTTTAGCTGAAGTTATCGTCGCAGTTGCTCCGACCATTCCTTCCATATGTGACGCGTTTATGGTTGCTGTTGAACCAGCATTAATCGGCTCTTGTTCTACATCAGCTAGCTCTTCACGAATAACCCATTTATGGTCTTCTACTTTTTCACCACCATTGGTTGGGGTGTAGGTTATTGTATATACGGTAGTATCATATGCGCCAGAAATGGTTGCTTTTGCACCATTCATCCCTGCCATGTGATCCGTTTCAATGGTGGCTTTACTTCCAACTTCATACTTTGGATTATCTGCCTCTTTCAAATCATCTGGTACCTCTCCAGAACTAGAATGATTCATACCTTCATGTCCATCGTGTTCACTAGAGGTAGCTTCTGTTTCTGTCGTTTGCTGTTCACCTGAGTTATCTGGCTCATCCTGACTATTGGAACAAGCGGTGAGTACGATGAGAGACAATAGGGAGATCAAGCCAATTACGTAAGCTTTTTTATTCATGCCGATAGTTCCTCCTGTGTTTATTTTGTCTATATTATTCTAGCCAATAAATTTGCAGATTATCTGCACTTTATATGACACCTTTTCTACAACAATAGGAAAATATATTTGCAAATATGCACAAAAAATTGATAATCAAGGATTAGTATAGATTATAGTTAAAGCAGATGAAGGGGATAGGAAAATGTTTAATAAGCTCTCTTTAAAGGTAGGGATTCTCTTCTTTTTCGTTATTGTAATTATTGAAGGGTTCCTTTATTTTGTTCTTTATATTAATTTAGCTAATGAGCGGATCGATGAAGTAATTGGAAATTTATTAGCTAGAGGGAACACACATCGTGAAGTATTGGAGGATAATTTCACACAAACCACCTTAGAACATGTTGGTTTAATGGAATCAACCTCTGATTTTGTCGTTGTCATTACAGATCCAGCAGGTGAGGTTATCGTGAACTCAGATCCTATTGATCCAGAAATGACAGAACTGATTCATAGCATAAATTATGATAAGATACCTACAGAGGGTATCGTTATAGAGGATCGTTGGAAGGATGAGCCATTTATTGCTACGGATAGTCCAATAAATATAAGTGGAGAACATCGTGGTCATGTGTTTATGTTTGCAAGTACCAATCAAGTGAAGAAAATCTTGAATCATCTAAGTGATCAATTTACCTTAATCGGATTAATTACAATTGGTTTGACCATCATTACGATTTTTTTACTCACACGGTTTATTACCCGTCCCTTATTAAATATGAAACATGCAACTGAACAATTAAGTAAAGGTAACCATCAAGTTGTATTACATACAGAGCGGAATGATGAACTTGGAGAACTTGCAAAATCAATTACATCATTATCAAATGATTTGGATCGAATGAAAAAGGAGAGGAATGAATTCCTTGCAAGTATCTCACATGAACTGCGAACACCTTTAACATATGTCAAAGGGTACGCAGATATTGTTCAACGTCAAGATCTAAAAGCTTCCGATCGAGAAGCGTATTTGGAGATTATTAGGGAAGAAACAACCCGGCTTTCCATGTTAATCAAACATTTGTTTGAATTAGCTAAAATGGATCAGCATACATTTACCATTCATCGAGAAAAGGTGCCTTTTCATCTGATATTAAAACCAATTGTTGATTTAATAAATCCTGTACTGACGAAGGAGAAATTAACCTTGGCGATTGCATGCCCTGAGAGCATAGAGGGAATTGTAGATCCAAACAGATTTCAACAAGTATTGTTAAATATTCTTGATAATGCAATAAAGCATACACATGAACACGGACATATTTCTTTGGAAGTAAAGCAACAAAAAGATCGCCTTCACATTTCGATTTCAGACAATGGCGAAGGTATACCGGAAAAGGAATTACCCTATATCTTTGATCGATTGTATCGAGTAGAAAAATCACGATCCAGAAAAAGCGGAGGCAGTGGTTTAGGGTTAACCATTGCCAGAGAAATAGTAGAGGCACATGGTGGTACAATTGATGCTTTCAGTAAAAAAGGTGCTGGTACAAGAGTAATAATTAAACTACCAAGGAGTGAGGTTGATGAATAGCATATTATTAGTTGATGATGAACAACGAATGTTAGATTTATTAGCTTTGTACTTAAAACCTCATGGTTATGTCTGCGCAAAGGTAAAAAGTGCCATGGAGGCACTAAACTATTTAGACAAAGAAAACGTTGACATCATACTGCTGGATATTATGATGCCTGAAATAAACGGATTGCAGTTATGCCGAACCATTCGAGATTTTTCTGATGTTCCTATCATTATGATTACCGCTAGAGATCAACAAGAGGATATTGTTAAAGGTCTACGATTAGGGGCGGATGATTATATTACCAAACCGTTTGATGAATCAGAGCTATTGGCCAGAATAGAAGCTTTAATAAGAAGGACAACGTCGAAGGCGCTTATTGAAGTAGACGGATTATTTTGGGACAAGGATCGGTTTGAGATTACCTATGATAATCAGGTCATTCCATTAACACCAAAAGAATTTCTGATGCTTGGTCATTTAATGAACCATCCGAATATCGTTGTTACTCGGGAGCGTTTCTTTGAATTCATTTGGGGGCTGCATGCAAGCACGGAAGCACGTACGATAGATTCTCATGTTCGTAATATACGAGATAAATTGAGAAAAGCAGGTTTCCCTATTGACCTTTACCTCAAAACAGTTTGGGGTATTGGCTATAAGTGGGTAGTACCCAAAGGAAAAACAGATCGCATCTAATGCGATCTGTTTTCCTTCATTACATTAAGCTGCTTTACATGCTTCTGCACAAGTAAAGCATTTTTCTGCGCAATGCTGACAATGATTATGTGCATGTTTCTTGCATTCTTTTCCACATGCTTCACAAATAGCGGCACAAACATTCGTTAGTTCAGATAAGAATGGGGTACCTCTTGTGATTGCTTGTTCTACATAACCACAAATATCTGCGCATTCTCTATCTAATTGAATACATGTTGTCATCATCTTTATATCTTCCTCCTGAAGACATGCATTATAACAATGATTACATGCTGTCATACATTCATGCAATGTGCTAATAAGTTCTTGTTGTTGGTGTGGCATTCGAATCCTCCTGTTTTACTTTATCATGAATTAGGATCCCCTAGAATTTTATAAATAACCACACAGATTATTCTGTTAGACTTAAAGAAAAAGAAGCGTGAAGGAGGAATGTTAAGGTGAAGGACCAATGGCTGAAGTGGGCTCAAAGGATACAAGCATTATCACAGGCTGGGCTAACATTCTCAAGGGATGCATTCGATCGAGAACGGTATGAAGAACTTCGGAAGATTAGTAAAGAAATGATGGCGTTACAATCAGAGCTAACGATGCAACAGCTAAATCTTTTGTTTGATAAGGAACAAGGATATCCAACTCCAAAAGTTGATGTTAGAGGGGTGGTATTTAAAGACAATACAATATTAATGGTTCGTGAAAAAATGGATGATAAATGGTCTCTGCCGGGAGGTTTTTGTGAGGTAGGGCTTTCTCCAAGTGAAAATATTGCAAAAGAAATAAACGAAGAATCCGGCTATCATGTCGTTCCAATTAAATTACTCTCCTTATTAGATACGAATAAACATGAACATCCACCGCAGCCATTTCACTATTATAAAATATTCATACAATGCGAAATAGTCGGCGGATCGCAGCAGATTGGAATAGAAACCAATGATATTGCTTTTTTCTCTGAGAATCATTTACCGAATCTTTCGTTACGAAGAAATACACAAGAACAAATTCACATGCTCTTTGAATTTTATCGTAATCCTAATAAATCAACAGTTATCGATTAAAATAGTAAATCAGAGATTCGAGAAAGGTCATGCAGGGAACAAATAAGTAATTGTAGAAATTATACCTAAAACAATATTAATTGAGGGGGAAACAAGATGGGTTCCGACGTTTTAATCGTAGGTGCAGGTCCTACTGGTCTGGCGTTGGCTTTAAGTATGGCAAAACAAGGTGTGTCCACAAAGATTATTGATAAAGCAGCAGGACCTGGTACTGCATCTCGAGCGATGGCTGTTATGCCGAGAACATTAGAGTTTTATGATCAATTTGGATTTGCGGATGAAATGGTTACAGAGAGTATTAAAATAGAAAATATCAACCTTTATGTAGATGGTAAGAAACGAGCCAGAATGCATGTGGGATCATTAGGGGAAGGAATAAGCAACTACACGTCACCGTTTAGTTTTCCGCAAGATGAGCATGAGAAATTATTGCTGAAAAAACTAAGCTCCTTTGGGGTTACGGTAGAGTGGAATACAGAGTTGATTTCTTTTCAAGAAAGACAGAATAATGTTACAGCAACCTTACAGAGTTACGATGAAACGGTGGAGGAAGTGTTTTTATATGTATGTGGTTGTGATGGTGCTGGAAGTGCTGTTCGCCAAGAAATACAAGCAGATTTTCCTGGAGGAACTTATGAAGAGAAGTTTTATGTAATGGATATTAAAGCTACAGGAAAACCCGTAGGGTCTCATAATTTGTCTTTATGTTTGCGTGATAATTCATTTGTAGTTCTATTACCCGTAAGGAGCACTGGTACAACCAGAGCAATTGGTGTGTTCCCCCCACAAATGTCCATGCAATCGGATGCTGGTGACAATGAACAATTGGTGTCATTTATTGAAAAAGCATATCAATTGCAAGTCAGCGATGTGAATTGGTTTTCCTCTTATAACGTTCATCATCGAGTTGCTAGTCATTTTCGAAAAGGGAGAGCATTCCTCGTCGGTGATGCTGCGCATATTCATAGTCCTGCGGGTGGACAAGGAATGAATACAGGGATTGGCGATGCAATGAATCTTGGCTGGAAGCTTGCAGGGGTGATACAGGGAAAAAGTAACCTTAAACTTCTGGATACTTTTGAACAGGAAAGAAAAAGCTTTGCCGAACGATTAGTGAATACTACGGATCAAGCCTTTACTAGAGTTGTATCAAAACGCTTGTTGGACCGTGTTTTACGCAAGCAACTGGCACCTGTTGCTATCCCTTTTATTAATCGTTCCAACCGAATTAGACAAGGCCTATTTCGGGTTATCTCTCAGACTCAAATTTCATATCCAAATAGTTCGATAAGTAAGGGGGAAGTTGGGGATATTCAAGCAGGGGATCGACTCCCATATACAAAGGAGAATTACAAATCATTACAAATGGTTGATTGGCAAGTTCATATTTATGGTTCTGCAACTTCGAAAATGCAACATTTTTGTTATGAAAATGGGATAAAGCTCTATACATTCAGTTTTGATTCGATTGCAGAAGGGAAAGGATTACAGAAAGAAGCAATATACTTAATAAGACCAGATGGCCATATTGGGTTTACCAATTCCCATCAAGATATTAATAAACTGAAAGCTTACCTTGATCACTGGGGTATCATTCCATTTCGGAAAACAAAATCAAATAGTTAAAATATGGAATTGAGCCCTTTTATTAAAAGGGTTCAATTTTATTGTTTGACAATTACCTTAGGGGGGTATAGTATTTGTGTATAGGATTTATATATAAAATAATAATAACTTATTAAATAGAGGAGGCTATATAATGGAACACGAGAACCATAACCATACAAACCATCAACATCACGATAGTGTAGAAAATGAGCATTCACACGGACATCATCATGGTGGACATGATCACAGCCATATGGTAGATGATTTTAAAAAGCGGTTTTTTATATCAATTGTTATCACGATTCCAATTCTTGCATTATCTCCGATGATCCAGGGGTTTCTAGGTGTAGATTGGCGTTTTCCGTTTGATTACTATATTCTATTTGCGTTATCTACCTTTGTCTTTTTCTATGGTGGATGGCCATTTATTACCGGAGCTATCGATGAATTAAAAGATCGCAGTCCTGGAATGATGACATTAATTGGGCTTGCTATTGTAGTTGCTTATGGTTATAGTACTTTAACCGTATTTGGCTGGGAAGGTAAGGACTTCTTTTGGGAATTAGCAACGTTAATTGATATTATGCTCCTCGGTCACTGGGTAGAAATGCGCTCGGTAATGGGAGCCTCCAATGCACTTGAACAACTGGTTAAACTAATGCCTAATGAAGCGCATAAAATAGATGAAAATAATGACAACGTACAAGATGTGCCTTTGGCCAATTTAGTAAATGGCGATTATGTATTAGTGAAACCCGGAGAAAAGGTACCGGTAGATGGATTGATCATTGAAGGGAAATCTGCCGTTGATGAATCCTTACTAACAGGTGAATCTGTACCGATAGAGAAATCGAAAGGCGATGAAGTTATTGGCGGCTCCGTGAATAAAGAAGGTTCATTAACAGTCCAAGTAGAGAAAACAGGAGAAGATTCATTCTTATCGCAAGTTGTTACTATGGTAAAAGAAGCTCAAGAATCCAAATCAAAAACACAGGATCTGACAAATCGAGCGGCAAAGTGGTTGTTTTACTTAGCGCTATTTGCTGGATTTGTAACCTTAGTTATTTGGCTGCTATTAGGGTATCCGTTTGATGTTGCTATTGAACGAATGGTGACTGTGATGGTTATTACATGTCCACATGCTTTAGGTTTAGCTGCTCCTTTAGTTGTTGCGGTATCGACATCAATTTCAGCAAAGAAAGGTTTGCTTATTCGTAACCGAGCTAATTTCGAAGGAGCAAGAAATTTGAACGCTGTCGTATTTGATAAAACTGGAACATTGACAAGGGGTGAGTTCGGTGTAACGGATATTGTTACTAACGATTCACATCAAGAGGAGGACGTAATAGCATATGCTGCAAGCATTGAACAACATTCAGAACACCCGATAGCTACAGGTATTATTCAGGCAGCGAAGGATAAGCAAATAACTTGGAGTAAAGTGGCTGATTTTGAATCGATTACCGGCAAAGGAATTCAAGGAACGGTAGATGGAAAGGTTGTCAATGTTGTTAGTCCTAAATATGTTCAAGAGAAACAATTTAAATATGATAAAGAGGTTTTCGAACAACTTTCTGAGGAAGGTAAGACAGTTGTATTTGTGTTAGTAAATGAATCGATAATCGGAATGATTGCATTGGCAGATATGATTCGGGAAACCGCAAAAGAGGCAGTTGCATCACTTAATAAACAAGGAATTCATCCCATTATGCTAACAGGTGATAATCAGAAAGTAGCCAATTGGGTGGCTGATCAATTAGGGATTGATGAGGTATATGCTGAAGTAATGCCAGATGATAAAGCAAATCAAGTGAAAAAAATTAGACAAAAGGGTTGGAAAGTCGCTATGACTGGTGATGGTGTTAATGATGCTCCAGCACTCGCTACAGCTGATTTAGGAATTGCAATTGGGGCAGGCACTGACGTAGCGATGGAGACTGCTGATGTCGTACTTGTAAGAAGTAATCCAAATGATGTTGTTGCCTTAATGGACTTATCGCAAAAGACATATCGAAAAATGGTCCAAAATCTTTGGTGGGCGGCAGGATATAATATATTTTCTATCCCGCTGGCAGCAGGTATACTGGCTCCAATTGGTATTATTCTGAGTCCAGCTGTTGGGGCTGTACTAATGAGTTTAAGTACTATCATTGTTGCCATTAATGCCAAGTTATTAAAGGCGTAAGAACAGAAAATCGAGTGATGCACAAAGCTTTTAGTTTTAAAACTTGCATAAAGAAGAGCCAAGACTTGAGCTTGGCTCTTTGTTTATTCTATTCTAATATTTTATCTACAATACCATATGCTTTTGCCTCTTCAGCGCTCAAAAAGAAGTCTCTATCTGTGTCTTTAGCTATTTTTTCATATGGCTGGCCGGATTTTTCAGCAATAAATTGATTAATCTCTTTCCGTTGATTAATGATTCGCTTGGCATAGATATTCATATCGGCTGCTTGGCCTTTCATTCCGCCATGTGGCTGGTGAATCATAACTTCTGAATGCGGAAGTGCGATTCGCTTACCTTTTGTACCACCAACAAGTAGGACTGCAGCAAAGGATGCTGCCATTCCCGTACATATAGTTTGAACATCTGGCTTAATATGAGTCATCGTATCTAGGATAGAAAATCCAGCAGAAACAGAACCCCCTGGACTGTTTATATACATAGATATATCAGCTTTAGCATCTTGAGATGCGAGAAATAATAATTGTGCTGTGATGCTATTTGCTAACGTATCATCGATTTCAGAACCAATAAATACAATTCGGTCTTTTAAGAGCCTTGAATAAATGTCATAGCTTCGCTCACCGTGATTTGATTGTTCCACAACATATGGAATTGGTACGCTCATTTGTAAAAACACCTGCCTTTTTTGATAAAAGGTCATTGAAAAAGGATGAAATTACTGTGAGTTTCTCATATGAATTAAGCAGCCATTTTGCATTCCATAGGAGTAGTAGTTGTTTGTTGTTGGGCGTATAATGAACGAACGGTAGCATTGTCTGTCAATAAGCTGGCCAGTAACTGCGTATCTTCTGTTTGTAGAGCAGTTATATAAAGCTGCACGCGAAGTACTTGATCCTCTTCTATAGGGGGGTCCATGTCAATATTTTCTCTAACATGAGATTTAACCTTTTGACGTGCTCTGAAAAGATTGGCCTTCACTGCACCAACACTTAAATTTGTTAATTGGGCTACCTCTTTTAGACTACAATGACAGACGTCTGCTAATAAAAATACAATTTGTTGGTTAATGGTTAATGTTGAGGCGAGCTGATTTAATATGGGAACAAGAGATATACTTGCGATGTTATCTGTTTGTTCATCTACGGGCTGCTCATCATCTTGATATGGTATCGTAGTATGTTTTCTTTTACGGCATTCGTCGATCCATGTATTTCTGGCAATTGTTGAAAAATAAGCTTTTGTTAATGAGCCCTGCTTTTTCTTTTGCCAATACGTAAACGATTTTAGCCAAGTGGTTTGCATTAAATCTTCGGCCTCATAAGAATCCTTTGTGTAAAATAAACAAGCTTTCCATATCGAGGGTGCATACTCTCTCCAAGCATGATGAAAATACTCATTCATGAAAAACACTCCTTTTTCAATTTCCCCTTTCATTTATGAAAACGAAAAAAAGGCAGAAAAAGATACGTATTAAAATGAAAAATGTAAGGCTGACGGTAAAAAAGAGGAGGTAAGAAGTGAGGAAATAGAAAATACCTGTTGCACCGAGGATAGAAACATGGTATGATTAACAGGTTACGAACAAAAATAATATAATTTATATGTATATCCAATTATATTATAACCTTTTCGTTTTGTAAAGTCAATACAAATGATCAAATTGATTTGAATGGGGTTGGTAAATGTGAGCAAAGAAGGTCAAACTTGGCAAATAGAACAGCGTCGGGTGGATAAAGTAATTAATGAAATTAACAAAAAGGAAGATCAACTTGCATTACGCGCCACCGATTTAAAGGATAGCGTTATTGAGTTACGTGAAACATTTTGGGATGATGTAACTGTTAATTTAGATGAACCAGATGATGTGATTGAAACAGAAGCAAGTATTAAACAGCAAGCTGAGCTATTAAAACAAAAAGAACTGGTTCACGGAAATATAGATGACGAACGTAAAACCTTGAAACAATTAAAAGATAATCCATATTTTGGGAGAATTGACTTTAAAGAAGATGATGAGTCGAGTAAAGAAGCGTTGTATATTGGAATTTCTTCGTTAATGGATGCTGCTGAAGAAGATTTTTTAATTTATGATTGGCGTGCTCCTATATCAAGCCTGTATTATGATCATTCACTAGGTAAGGCTTCATACGAGACCTTAGATGGAGAAGTTACCGGAGAAATTACTTTAAAACGACAATTCATTATCCGAAATAGTCAAATAAAAGGTATGTTTGATACAGGATTAACAATTGGAGATCAATTATTACAAGAAGCTTTAGGGAATAATGCAAGTACGACAATGAAAAGTATTGTTTCTACCATCCAAAAGGAACAAAACAAAATTATTCGAAACGAACAAAGCAAATACCTACTTGTTCAAGGGGTTGCTGGAAGTGGTAAAACATCTGCTGCCTTACAGAGAATTGCCTACCTCATGTATCGTTATCGAAAAGAATTGAATCCAGAAAATGTTATGCTGTTCTCACCTAATCCGTTATTTACAAGTTATATCAATAATGTTCTACCAGAGCTAGGAGAAGCAAATGTGAAGCAGGTAACTTTTTTTGATTATTTGCAAGACAAGATAGGGAATAAGTTCACAATTGAATCTCCTTTTGCTCAAATGGAATATACGTTAACGAAAACAGAAGACATCCATTTTAATCGTCGATTATCTAACATTGGGTATAAGTCAACGCTAGCATTTATGAAATTAATTGATGAATACTTGTTCTCGCTGCTTACAGAAGGAGTTCAATTTAAAAATATCTCTTTTCGTAAGGAAGTTCTTATCTCCAAACACCGAATCAGCGAGTATTTCTATTCATTGGATAAGCACATGACTTTGCCTAATCGACTAGAATTGGTTGTGCGATGGTTGGTTAAAGAGCTGCGTCCATTCCAAAAAGCCGAAGTGAAAAAGGATTGGGTAGAAGAAAAAATCGAGCTTTTAGATAAAGAAGCCTATGTGAAAGCTTATTATGAATCACAGAAACAGGAGAATGAAAGTGCTGCGAATGAAGAGTTGATTTTAAGGAAAGTCGTCGTCGCAAAGATGTTTGGTTCGTTAAAACAACAAATTCAACAGTTTGCTTTTGTAGATGTGTCGGGTACGTATTATCAGATGTTTGCAGATTGGAAATCGGATAATAAGCCAGAAGAGTGGCAATCCCTTGCAAAACAAACGAAGAAAAATTTGGAAAAGAAACATTTATATTGGGAGGAAGCAGCCCCGTATGCTTACTTTAAAGGGAGATTACTTGGGCATACTTCTGACCGACAAGTGCGCCAATTATTTATTGATGAAACACAAGATTACGCTTCTTCTCAATTCGCTTATATACAGCATATGTTCCCTTACACGAATATGACGTTGTTAGGAGACATTAATCAAGCAATTTATGTTCAAATGACGAAGGAAAACCCGTTAATCCCAAGTTTGGCTGGTAGGAATGCAGAAAGAATAACGTTAACAAAAAGCTATCGATCAACAAAGCAAATCGTTGAATTTACAAAACATTTTGCTCCAGGGAATGAAGAAATTGAGCCATTTGAAAGAGAGGGGAAGAAGCCAAGAGTTATCATGGTCAATGACAATGCGGAGGTAATAAAAAGGATTAACGAACAAGTAAACAAATTAACAGAACAAGGCTATGAGAGCACAGCTATTATTTGTAAAACCATGCAAGAAAGTGAGATTATTTATTCTGCATTGAAGGATCACATGGATGTAACGTTATTATCGGAGGATACCTATTCATTAACTAAAGGGTTACTTATTGTGCCGATATATTTAGCAAAAGGGATAGAGTTTGATGCAGTTATAATTCCTGACGCTTCGTCAGAACATTATACGTTATCGGAGCGTTCTTTGTTTTATACAGCATGTACACGAGCGATGCATGAGCTTGTAATAATAAATCCAATGTCTCCCAATGTGTTTATTAAAGAGGCAGTAACGTCTACGTATGAGCAAATTATTCGATAGCTAAGAAACCCTAACTATAAAAAAGTTAGGGTTTCTTAGCTATCCTGTTCTTTAATTAATTTTAAGTAAAAGTGCTTGATTTATTTGTGAATATACTATAGGTTTACTTTGTGCAACATTTATACATTCGGTAAATTATTATTCCTTTAGGTAATTAAATTTCCTGAAGGAGTAACAGCGATGATTCAGGTAATTCAATATGCTCTTCTGGGGTGGTAGCCGGAAGAGCACCCCTTTTTATAGAAGTAATTCATGTTATATCTATAATCGATTAAGATGCTAAAAAAGAAGGAAAGTAGCTATTACAAAACATATACGATAAGAGCCATGCCTGAACAAAGTATTTTCTGTTCAGGTTTTTTCTTGTAGAAAACGGATAAAAGAGCAAATATAGTTGATCGAAAATGTTAAAAAACTATTTGACAAAGTATACCTTTTCCCATAAAATTTTAGATGATATTAATAATCATTCTCAATTAAAATAAATCTAATCTAGAAAGAGGAGGCGTTATTTTCTGTTTTTTGTTGTTTTCATTAGTTAAAAGAGAGAAGGAGTAAAAAATGAAAGCGAAATTATTTATATTTACGATTGTATGTCTATTATTAATTGTCTTATCTGCTTGTGGTAGTAGTGCTAGCAGTGATTCGGAAGAGTCTGCTGAGAATACTCAAAAAAATACAGAAGCAAGTAGTGGAAATGAAGAGGAAAAAACAGTTACATATTTAGAAGAAGAATATACGGTTCCTTCTGAGACAGACAAAATTGCTGCAGCCAGTTTAGAAGCGATGGAAGATGCAGCTATGTTAGATGTACAACCGATTGGTGCCATTACTTATGCGGGAGAATTGCCAAGTTATCTAGCAGAAGATCTTGAGGGTGCGGAATCAATTGGAGAAAAAACCCAGCCTAATTATGAAACATTGTTAAGTATGAAACCGGATGTAATATTGGGGAGTTCTAAGTTCCCTGCCGATGTAACGGAACAATTAAACAAAGTTGCAACGACGATTCCTGTCTCACATATCTCTACGAACTGGGAGAATAACTTAAATTTAATGGCAGAGTTAACAGGAAAACAGGATGAAGCAGAAAAGGTTATTAACGGTTATAAAGAAGATGTAGAAAAAATCTCAAGTTCTGTGGAATCAATGGTTGATGAAAAAGTACTTGTGATTCGAGTGCGCAGCGGTAACTTATTTGTTTATCCACAAGATGTATATTTAAATCCTGTCTTATATAATGAGTTAGGAATTTCTGTGCCTGAGGAGATTAAATCTGTAGAAGCGCAGGAGATGATATCCTTAGAACAACTAGCGGAAATAAATCCGGATCACATCTTTTTACAATTTGCAGAAGATGAAAATGCGGACCAGCCAAATATGTTGGAAGATTTAAAAGAGAATCAAATCTGGAAAAGTGTAAAAGCAGTTAATGAAGATAATGTCTACGTGAATACAGTAGACCCATTAGCCCAAGGTGGAACAGCGTGGAGCAAGACTAAATTCCTTCAAGGTGTACAGGAGAATTTAGCGGAATAAAACATAAGGTGCGTAGAAGTTATGAGGAAAATAAGTAATGTGCATATGCTTATATTAGGAACAGCACCTATATTTGTTATCTTAATCACTTGTTTATCCGTTATTTATGGAACAAAACCAATTGAATTAAGTACAGTTTGGGAAGCTGTAGTAGATTATGATGCTGAAAATGTTGATCATGCGATTATTATGACGTCGCGTATACCTAGAACGATCGGGGCAATTGTAGTAGGGGCATTTCTAGCCATATCGGGAGCTGTGATGCAGGGGATGACAAGAAATTATCTTGCGTCCCCTTCCATTATGGGAGTAACAGATGGTTCTGCGTTTGTAATAACAATTTGTATGGTATGGCTTCCAGGTATGTCGTCTATGCAAATGATTCTTTATTCAATGGTAGGGTCATTAATAGGTGCCGCCATTGTATTTGGATTCGGTTCACTTATCCGAAATGGTCTTTCGCCTGTAAGGCTAGCAATCATTGGAACGGTTATTGGTACTTTTTTAAGTAGTATCTCTTCAGCTATTTCTACGTATTTCCAAGTATCCCAAAATGTTAGTTTTTGGTACAATGCACGACTACATCAAGTTGATCCAGAAATGTTAAAATTAGTAATCCCCATTGGATTAACTGGGATTCTATTAATAATTTTTCTTTCTAAATCAATTACGATTCTATCGCTTGGTCATGAGGTCTCTGTAAATTTAGGTCAACGGACAAAATTTGTAAAAGCCTTTGCTATTTTAGCAGTGGTTATGCTGACAGGGACGGCAGTAGCATTAGTAGGGAAAATTGGCTTTGTCGGGCTTATTATTCCACATATTACGAGATTCCTAGTTGGTGTAGACTATCGATGGATTATTCCATGTGCAGGAGTTATTGGTGGTATTTTCTTAGCACTATGTGATTTATTAAGTAGGTTTGTTAATTATCCATTTGAGACACCGATTGGCGTCATTACCGCTTTTATTGGTATTCCTTTCTTCCTTTATTTAATACGAACTAAAGGAGGAGAGAAACATGCCTAACTATTTGAACGGTCGTTTTATCCTCACCATTTTTATTATGTTATGTCTTATTTCGGTGGTCTTTTATATAAGTATTACGAATGGGTCGTTTGATATAAGTGTGTCAAATGTAATTCGTACGATATTACGAATCAATCCGAATGAAGATTATGATTTAGTCATTTTTGATTTTCGTCTCCCTCGTATTGTGATTGCTGGATTAGTAGGGCTTGGTTTTGGAATGGCAGGGGCAGTTATTCAAGGGGTAACTCGTAATGGGCTAGCTGATCCGGGAATTCTTGGGATTAATGCCGGAGCAGGTGCAGCGATAGTTGCTTTTATGTTTTTCTTCCAAGGAAATATGAACGGTACGGATCTTCTTTCTATTATGATGCAGCCAATCTTTGGTTTAGTTGGAGGATTACTAGCAGCTGCCATTATTTTTCTATTTGCATGGAAGAATGGAAAATTGGACCCACAAAGGCTTATATTAACTGGAATTGCTATTGGTTCCGGATTCGGCGCTTTCTCTTTGTATTTATCATTAAAAATGAAGGCATCCGATTTTGAAATGGCCACTGTCTGGATCTCAGGCACAATATATAATGCAAACTGGTATTATATTCTTTCGATGCTACCTTGGTTAATTATATTTATTCCCATTATTTATAAAAAAGCATATTCTCTCGATCTACTTCAATTGGAAGAGACGAGTCTGAAGAGCTTAGGAATGGCAGTTGAAAGAGAAAAGTCCTGGCTATTGATTAGTGCAGTAGCAATAGTTAGTGCGTGTGTATCTGTATCCGGTAGTATTGGATTTGTCGGATTGATGGCCCCGCATATTGCTCGAAGACTAATCGGACTGAAACATAGGTATATCCTGCCAGTAAGTGGTTTGCTAGGAGTATTGCTTGTTATGGCTTCTGATTTTGTTGCTAAAACTGTATTTGCTCCAGCTGAATTACCAGTGGGTATTGTAATATCACTAATTGGGGTTCCATATTTTCTATATTTACTAGTGAAAACAAAGGCGTAAGGAGGGGGAGCAAATGAATAGTTTACGAGTAGAAGCGTTAGCATCAGGTTATGAAAAGTACACGGTCTTCGAGGATTTGAATTTGCAAATTAAAACAGGCGAGATTACCACGATTATTGGGCCAAATGGTTGTGGTAAATCAACTTTATTAAAGACAATGGGAAGAATTCTTAAGCAGCGTAATGGCAAGGTCTTTTTACAGGAAAAAGACTTGAACCGTATTCCGACAAAGAAAGTTGCTAAACATCTTTCATTGCTTCCACAAAATCCTATTGCTCCTAATGAATTAAAAGTGGAAGAATTAATAACCTATGGTAGGTATCCGCATCGAAAAAACGTAAATAAAATTACGAAGGAAGATCAAAAGATAGTGGATTGGGCCTTGGATATTACAAGGACAACAGGGTTTCGAGATAGAGAACTTGGTAACTTATCAGGTGGTCAACGACAAAAGGTTTGGCTAGCAATGGCGTTAGCCCAAGAGACAGATATTTTGCTTTTAGATGAACCAACCACGTATCT
This sequence comes from Virgibacillus salexigens, assembly GCF_014905415.1. Classification (GTDB taxonomy): domain Bacteria; phylum Bacillota; class Bacilli; order Bacillales; family Amphibacillaceae; genus Virgibacillus; species Virgibacillus salexigens. Next base: position 22,593 of record NZ_BNEO01000006.1, on the reverse strand, counting down.
TGATTTGGCTCATCAGTTAGAGGTGTTACAAATCGTAGAGCGGCTTAATGCCGAGCATGGTTGTACGATTGTAATGGTTTTACATGATATTAATCATGCGGCTAGGTTTTCAGATGAATTAGTTGCTATGAAAGCTGGAGAAATTGTATCCGTTGGTCCTCCATCAAGGATTATCACGAACCCCGTACTAAAAGAAGTCTTTGAAATAGATGCTCGTGTAATGATAGATCCACATGATAATGTTCCGGTTTGTTTTGGTTATGATAGTATAGAAAAGTAATGGTAAGGAGGAGTACGCATGGTACAATATACAACATCTCCAGTAACTACTTGGAGAGCAGAGAATTGGTCTATGACTTCAAAACAAGGGCATTCTTATGAAATGTATATATCCATCCCCAAACAACCGGCTCCCCCAACGGGTTATCCGGTAATATATGTATTAGATGGAAATGCTTTTTTTCACACCTTCCAAGAGGCTGTTAAAGTACAATCTGTCCGTTCACAAAAAACGGGCATTGTTCCAATGGTGGTCGTAGGAATTGGTTATCCTGTAGAGGAGGCATTTGCTTCTAGCTATCGCATGTATGACTTTACCCCACCAACAAAGATCTCCGATTTGCCAGCTAAGCCTGATGGGAATAAATGGCCGGAAAATGGCGGAGCAGAGGAATTTATGATGTTTATCAATCAAGAATTGAAACCTGCTGTAGAAGAACATGTTTCCATTAATCGTGAGAAGCAAACGTTATTTGGACATTCATTAGGTGGCTTATTTGCCTTACAGGTACTTTTCTCAAGGATGAATTCATTTCAATCATTTTTTATTACAAGTCCTTCTATTTGGTGGAATAACCGATCGATTATTGATCAAGAAAAAGAATGGTTAGATGGAATAAATGATACAGAAAACTTACGTTTATTTATGGCTGTAGGTGAATTGGAAAAGGATCATATGATAAATGATGCCAGAAATTTTTCCGGTCGACTGAAGCAAATAGAAGGCAAAGGTATCTCATCTGTTTATTATGAGGTCGAGGAAGAGAATCATGTCTCCGTCGTGCCGACCGTTTTAAGTAAAGCAATGCGATTTATAGGACAATAATAACTAAGGAATGCTTAAGTATGGCCCCCGATTTAATCAGGGGCCATATATTTGTTTGATCAAAAGCCAGAAATCCAAGGTGATACTAAAAGGCTTTGATCACTGACATTAATTGTTTGACCGATTGAAAACCCTGGGAGGTTTTGAGATCTAAAGTTAATTGGGGGAGCGTCTTGTACGGTGGCGAGACCAGTTATTCTTCCTCCAATATCAGATCCATTTACCTGATTATAAACAGCAAAGTAATAGGGCGAGTTTAAATTAAGTGTCACATTAGTTAGAAGCGGTAATGTGAATAAACCTCCTGCAATGCTTGTTGCTGTATCGGTTATACCTACAACTACTGAATCCGTATTTGAAGTTACTTCTAGTACTGCCATTTGAAAATTGCCTGTAATGCTACCGTCTTGAACGATATAAGCAGATAAATTTGAGATGGTTGAACCCTTTCCGATAGTTAATGCACCGACAGCCTGATTATTTCCTGAACCTTGATTAAATGCTATTTCGGTATCAATATCACCTATTTTTACTGTCTGATAAAAGGATGATCCACCAGTTGAAGGTCCTGTCGGCCCTGTTTCACCCGTCGGTCCAGTAATGCTTATCCCCGTAGTTCCAGTTGGCCCGGTCGATCCCGTCGGTCCGATGCTGCCCGTTGTTCCAGTAACCCCAGTCGGTCCGATACTGCCAGTTGGCCCGGTGGCACCAGTGCTGCCAGTAACACCTGTAGTCCCTGACGCTCCAGTGGTCCCAGTTGGTCCTGTGGGTCCCGTGGCTCCCGTAGCACCAATATCGCCATCCTCTCCAGGAGGTCCGGTGTTGCCTTTTCCTGAATAGTAGGTGGTATTATTAATTTGATTAATAATTTTTCCATCAATTTTATCACAACAACAAACATCATCTGGTCGTTTACAGTAATTACAAAAATGTTCAATGTTTGATGTCCGTTTATTAAAATGCTTACAGTGCATGCAGTTATATTTATTGGCGGCACAATTACACCGTTTTCGATTGTACTTCTTTCCCATTATAATTTCTCCTCTATATAAAAATGGACTTTTATATCCTATTTCAGGCAGGATGAAATCGTGTAAGCAAGAGCTTGCTTAATTGTATATAGCCTAAAAGATGAAGATAGAAATAAAAACCTGTATTACGACAAATTTCGAGTATTAGCGTGTATTTTATATGAATACGCTATAAGGTACATTTAAACGGGAGGGATTACGTTTTATGTAGACTAATCCCTGCTGATCCCTGTTAAATCAGTTTGAGAAGCAACGGGGTTTTCGATAAAATATAATATGTTGTAAAAACAAAGGAAAACATTACACATACTCTCCGAACTTTGTCATACAAGAACCTCTTGTGTAACAGGTAGCTTGCCTGTTCAACCATTTTCAATATTTTCCTAGATTAAGGTGAATATGGATTTAGTTTCTACTCAATTTTCTTATTATTGGTATTCCAATGATTTGTTTTTATATTACCAATTAACAGAATCTATTGAGAATATATTATAAAAGGAGTAGTCATTCATGAAAAAAATACTATATTTATTTTTTGCTGCTATATTAATAGTTCTTTCGGCCTGCGGAAGTTCCGACTCGGGTTCAGCAAGTGAACAAGGCATTGATACCATTACCTTTGCAGATGCCGGATGGGATAGCATTAAGGTACATAATAGTATTGCTCAAACGATTATTGAAGAGGGGTATGGTTATCAAACAGATGTAACGAGTGGTTCAACTGCAGCTACTTTCCAGGGCCTTCGAGATGGCGATATTAATGTATATATGGAAGTTTGGACAGATAATATCAAAGAAATTTATGGAGAAGCAATGGATACAGGAGATATTGAAAAATTATCTACAAATTTTGATGATAATACACAAGGACTCTATGTTCCAACCTATGTTATCGAAGGCGATCCTGAACGTGGGATCGAACCGTTAGCACCAGACTTAAAAACGGTGGAAGATTTAAAGAAGTACCCGGAAGTATTTGAAGATCCAGAGGATCCGGGTCGAGGGCGGATTATTAATGCTCCAAGTGGCTGGGCAGTAGCTGAAGCAATTGATGCAAAATTTGAAGCTTATGGTTTAGAAGAAACGATGAATAATTTTATGCCAGGATCAGATGCCGCAATTGTTGCTGATTTAACAGATGCTTATGAGGCAGGACGTGGTTGGGTAGGTTACTACTGGTCGCCCACAGCAGTTACAGCAAAGTATGATTTAACCTTATTGGAAGAACCTGCTTATGATGAAGAAACGTGGAATGAAACGAAGGCGACGGAATTTCCTCCAAATGATGTAGTGGTTGCAGTGCATAAAGATATGCCAGAACAAGCATCGGAGGTTGTTGAATTCTTAAAAAACTATGAAACTAGCAGTGAGCTAACGGAAGAAGCATTAAGCTACATGGATGAAAATGATGCTTCAGCAGAAGAAGCTGCAAACTGGTGGATGAAAGAACATGAAGATATTTGGACAAGTTGGGTGTCCGAAGATATTGCAAACAAGGTGAAGGATGCGATGCAATAAGAAATAAGCAGCTTGCCACGTGGTTGGCTGCTTTTTCTGCTATTTTTTAAACTATTACAAGAGAGGTGAAACGACTGCTTATGCAGTCGATTAAAGATGGGAAATTTTCCAGATATACGGACACAAATTGGTGATTATGTCGACCAATTTGTAAGTTTTTTAGATACCTCATTAGAAGGATTTTTTGATTTTATCTTTTTTATATCTTCACGAACAATCAACGGCATAGCTGATTTCTTAATGTGGATGCCATGGTGGCTGTTTATCATCCTTATTGTCCTGATGGGTTGGTATTTTAAGTCAGTAGTTTCGGGTGTTTTATATGGATTATTTATCTTTTTGATTGGTACATTTGGCCTTTGGGAAGATATGATGACAACCATTTCGATTATAATAACAGCTGTCATCATCTGTTTAATCATCGGTATACCTTTAGGTGTATGGATGGCATTTAGTAAAGGTTTTTCAACCGTCATGCGTCCATTATTAGATGCTATGCAAACAATGCCAAGCTTTGTATATCTCATACCAGCAATATTTTTCTTTGGTCTTGGTAATGTATCTGCCATATTTGCAACATTGATCTATGCTTTACCTCCAGTTATTCGTCTAACAGAGCTAGCGATTCGTGGTGTCGATAAAGAGGTGATTGAATCCGCACAATCATTCGGATCATCCAATTGGCAAATGCTTAAAAAAGTGCAACTACCACAAGCCCTTCCAACTATTATGGCTGGTGTCAATCAAACGACCATGATGGCACTTGCAATGGTTGTTATTGCTTCCATGGTCGGTGCTTCAGGATTAGGAGAACAGGTGCTAGTAGCAATTAATCGAATTGATATTGCACTTGGATTTGAGGCAGGAATCAGTATTGTATTTTTAGCAATCATTATTGACCGGATAACAAATGGTGTTGCTGGAAAATTCCAAAAACATGGAGGTGCGACTGAATGACAGCGCAAATAAGAGTTGAGAATGTGTCCAAGATTTTTGGTCCTAAACCAAAGTCAGTTATTCCGATGATTAAGGAAGGCATGTCCAAAGAAGGCATTTTAAATAAAACAAATCATACGGTTGGTGTATACAATGCTTCGTTTGAAGTAGAAAAAGGGGAAGTCTTTGTCATTATGGGTTTATCCGGAAGTGGAAAATCGACACTAATCCGTTGTTTTAATTTATTAAATAAGCCAACGGACGGGTCTATCTATTTAGATGGAGAGGATATTGTCGCTTTTAACAAGAATGAACTTAAGAAAATACGGCAAGAAAAAATAGCGATGGTATTTCAGCATTTCGGTTTGTTTAGTCACCGGACAATTTTAGCGAATGTGGAATATGGTTTAGAGATTCGAAATGTTTCAAAGGAAGAACGCAGGGAAATTGCTATGAATAATATTGAAACAGTTGGATTGAAGGGGTATGAAGATAAATATCCAGATGAATTATCAGGAGGAATGCAGCAACGCGTTGGATTAGCCCGAGCACTGGCAAATGATCCGGATATTTTATTAATGGATGAACCATTCAGTGCATTGGATCCATTAATTCGTAGAGAAATGCAGCTAGAACTGTTGGACATTCAGGAGAGATTACAAAAGACGATCATTTTTATAACACACGATGTTAATGAAGCATTTAAACTTGGCGATCGTGTTGCTGTTATGAAAAATGGGCAAGTAGAACAAGTTGGTACACCAGAAGAAATTATTACGTCACCAGCTAATCATTATATCTCCGATTTTATTAAGGATATTGATCGTTCTAAGGTTTTTCAGGCAGAGCATATTATGACACGACCAAACGCCTTAGTGTCGTTGAAGGACGGTCTGAACGTTGCTGTTAAAGAAATGAAAGAAAATGGTATCTCTAGCGTGTTCGTAGTTAATCGTAGTCGTCAGGTAGAGGGCATTGTCACAATTGATGATGCTATTCAAGGAATAAAAGAAAAACAACGTTTATCTGATGTATTACGCCATGATATTACCGTTGTAAATCAAGAAGAATATATTAACGATTTAATACCGAAAGCATTAGAGTCCCAGTTCCCGTTAGCTGTTGTGAACGGGGAAAATAAATTAATTGGATTTATTTTAAGGGTACATGTGTTGTCAGGTTTAGTTTCCGAAGAAATAAATAAAAGTGAAGCATATTATGTTTAATAACAAAACCCATTGATTGATGAACTCAATGGGTTTTGTTGTAGACAAAGATCTTGATTATTTGTGGTAAGCGCCATGCATGACAGGCCCTACATATTCATTCAATTTCCATCCATGCGTAATGGCTGCAGTTACAAATTCTTTGGCGTCTGTAACGGCATCTTTTACCGATTTGCCATTCGCTATATTAGCTGTAATCGCTGCCGCGAAGGTACAACCAGCACCGTGATTATACGTTGTATCAATCTTATCTTTTTCTAATAATGTGAAGTTGTTCCCATCATAGAAAAGGTCAAGTGCTTTTTCATAATCAAAGGCCTTTCCACCTTTAATAATTACATTCTTTGCACCTAATTCATGAATTTTCACAGCCGCCTCTTTCATGCCCTCTACTGTTTTTATTGGACCGGTTTGCGCTAACTGTCCAGCTTCAAATAAATTTGGAGTAGTTACAATGGCATGAGGTAATAATAGCTCCCGCATTGCCTCCGTATTCTCTGGTTGAAGTACTTCATCGTCGCCTTTACAAACCATTACTGGATCAAGTACATAATTCGTTAATTGATAGGCTTCAATTTTCTTCGCACCTAATTCAATGATGTCAACCGATCCAAGCATTCCTGTTTTCATTGCATCCACGCCAACGGAGAGGATCGTATCCAGTTGTTTCTCTACAATATTTACATCAATTGCAGACACATTGTGACTCCAACCGTCAGGATCCATCGTTACAATGGAAGTGAGGGCCGTCATACCATATACATCATGTTCCTGGAATGTTTTAAGATCAGCTTGGATACCGGCACCACCGCTGGAATCTGATCCTGCAAGCGTTAAGGTTTTCTTCATTGTCATATATATCGCTCCAAACGTTAGATTCTCTATAAATCCTTCTTTCTATAGAATATAACAGAAATAACGAGAATGAAAGTGTTAGACGTTCTGGAATATTATTAACAAATTTAGGTATCTGAATCATATAGTAGTGGTAGTTAGAGAAGGTGGTGAGAAATATGAAAACAATCAGTTTGTGTATGATTGTTAAAAATGAAGAAGAGGTCTTGGAACAATGTCTAAGTAGTGTGGAGTCTATATGCGATGAAATAATTATCTTAGATACTGGTTCTAAGGATAGTACAAAGGATATAGCTAAGAAGTTTACAAATAAGGTGTTTGATTTTGAATGGATAGATCACTTTGCAGCAGCACGTAATAAAGCTTTCAGTTATGCTACCAAGGATTTTATATTCTGGTTAGATGCAGATGATGTTTTATTACCTGAAGATATTGATAAACTAAGGAAGTTAAAGCAAGAATTACATGATGACATTGATGCGGTATCAATGTATTATTATACAGCTTTTGACGAAGAGGGAAACCCAACGTTTAAGTATCGACGAAATCGATTAGTAAAGCGAACGAATAATTTCAAATGGTACGGGGCTGTCCATGAATATCTACAAGTGGGTGGCAACGTTGTTCCATCAGAGATTGGCGTAACCCATCGAAAACAAGATAAGCCTGCTGATTCCATTAAAAGTGATCGGAATTTAAAGATCTATGAAAAGCAGTTAGCAAATAAAGAACCATTTACTCCTAGGGATATGTTTTATTATGCGAATGAATTGAAAGATCATATGCGTTTAGATGAAGCAATTGATTGTTATCAACAATTTTTGGATACAAAAAGAGGTTGGATTGAGGACGAGATTCGAGCTTGTATTTATATAGCAGATTGTTTTAAGATTATGCAGCTCCCAGAAGAAGAGGTTGAAGCCTTGCTGCAATCACTAAAGTATGATCTGCCCCGTGCAGAAGTTTCGTGTCGTGTTGGCGATTATTTCAAGGAGAAAGGAATGTTTAAGAAGGCAATTATCTGGTATGTCTTTGCTCTAACATTAGAGGCTGATAATGATAGTGGATTTGCCAATATTGCTTATACTACTTGGTACCCTCATTTGCAAATGTGTTATTGTAATTGGCAGATAGGAAATAAGAAAGATTCCTATCAGCATCATTTGCAAACCAAAAAGTATCTCCCAAATAATGAGCAAGTACTTTACAATGAAGCTTTTTTTAATAGTTTAGATCAAGAAGAATTAACATAATTAAGTAATGTTGCACTTGATGGGGCTGACTTATAGGTTTGCTTTCATTCACAATTGGATTATTGGCTATTCGATCCTGCTATGGGAACCTATTTCTTGTGGGAAGAGTGTATCTTCCGATTGTATAGGTATAGAGCTAACTTTTGCTTCAGCCTCCTTTTTTATAAGCAGAAAAAATCTGAAGTTTTTGGTGTAAATTATGTACATTAGGGAATTAACTAAACAGAGATAGACAAATTTTTGTTTAACCTTTGTCAATGTTTTGTCATAGCAATGAACGTTCATCTGTACGAAAATAGTTTATACTATGGAAGATATGGAAATCTATCCCCTAAAGGAAATATATGGATGGATTTTCACTTGATCAATACTGAGCAAGTGCAATGATCGCTACATAATAAAGGAGGGATACCAATGATGACTGAGTTGGATCCAGTTCTTATGAGTCGACTCTTAACAGCATTAACATTAGTATTTCACGTTATATTTGCTACCCTTGGCGTTGGTGTTCCATTAATGATTTCCATTGCTGAGTTTATCGGGATAAAAAAGAATGATCCACATTATCTAATGATGGCACGTAGGTGGACACGTGGTTTTGTTATTCCTGTTGCTATTGGAGTGGTAACAGGTACAGCAATAGGATTACAGCTTTCTTTGCTATGGCCAGAGTTTATGCAAGTTGCGGGAAATGTTATTAGCTTACCGCTATTTATGGAAGTCTTTGCTTTCTTCTTTGAAGCAATCTTCTTGGGTATTTATCTATATACATGGGACCGATTCAAAAAACCAATGATGCACTGGTGGTTGTCGTTACCAATTATTATCGGTGGTGGTCTATCCGCAGTATTTATTACTTCCGTAAACGCCTTTATGAATACACCTGAGGGGTTTACAACAGGAGCAGGTGGATTCGCAACCGTTAATCCACTCGACGCGATGTTCAATCCGGCAACGCCGACAAAAGTATTTCATGTTTTAGCATCAGCCTATTTAACAGTAGCTGCTATTTTAGCAGCAATTGCTGCATTTAGTATGTTACGTAAAAAACACACGGAGTATCATAAAAAAGCACTGAAACTAACGATAACACTAACATTCATTTTTTCTATTTTGACAGCTATCGCCGGAGATGTTTCAGCGAAGTTCTTAGCAGAGCATCAACCTGAAAAGTTAGCAGCGGCAGAATGGCATTTTGAAACGGAAGAAGGAGCAGATCTTGTTTTATTTGGCTGGTTAGGTGATGAGAACACTCCAGCTGGTGCGCTTCGCTTCCCAGGACTTTTAAGCTTCTTAGCTTATGGTGATTTTCAAAGCGAGGTAACTGGTCTAGAAGAGTTCCCAGAAGACGAGCGACCACCATTATGGATTCACTATATGTTTGACTTGATGGTTGTTATCGGGTTTTTCCTATTAGGGGTTTCCTTATTATATATTTTAGCCTGGAAAATTAAACGGTGGAATGAGCATAATAAATGGATGCTTTGGCTTCTCGTAGTTAGTGGACCTTTAGCAATGCTAGCAATTGAATTTGGCTGGATATTTGCAGAAGAAGGCAGACAACCATGGATATTACGAGGTTATATGTTGGTTGAAGATGCTGCTACGACTTCTCCGTATGTAGGTTGGATGTTCTTATTATTCCTTGGGCTTTACACTGTATTAGGTGTACTAGGAGTGGCAGTATTGCGAAAGTTATTCAAAAATAACCCTGCTGAAGAGGAACTAGAGAAGAAGTACCCGACGATAGAAAAGGGTGATAACAAATGAGTTATGAAATAATTGGGATTACCGTTTTATGGATCTTTCTATATGGTTATTTAATTGTTGCATCGGTTGATTTTGGAGCTGGTTTCTTTGCCTATTATGCGAAGGTTACCAAAAAAGACCATATAATGAACCAATTAATTTCTAGGTACTTGTCCCCTGTTTGGGAAGTTACAAATGTATTCTTCGTGTTCTTCTTTGTTGGAATCGTTGGGTTTTTCCCCGATTCAGCTTATTACTATGGGACAGCATTGCTAGTTCCTGGTAGCATTGCAATTATACTGCTTGCCATAAGAGGGTCATTCTATGCTTTTGAGAATTATGGTTCGAAAAAGAGCAATGTATATATGTTTTTGTATGGGGCAACAGGATTATTAATTCCTGCATCCTTATCGATTGCATTAACATTGTCTGAGGGTGGATTTATACTCGAAGAAAATGGCGTTGTATCATTGGATTACCTTGCGTTATTTACGAGCCCTTATTCTTGGAGTGTAGTTGTACTTGCAGTCGTTTCTGTATTGTTTATTAGCGCTGCATTTCTAACCTTTTATGCAGCTAGAGCAAATGACCAGGCAGCATTAAAGTTAGTTCGTAAATATGCATTGTTTTGGGCAACACCGACCATTATTGCAGCGTTAACTACATTCATCGCATTAGGTCAGCATAATGAGCGACATTACCAAAATATGTTTGATCTTTGGTGGATGTTTGGTCTTTCCGTTGGTTTCTTTATCATTGCCATGTGGTTAATTTATGAAGGGAAACGATTTGGATTGGCATTTATCAGTGTAATGCTACAATTCTTCTTTGCGTTTTTTGGGTATGGTGCTAGTCATCTTCCATATATATTGGATCCATATGTTACGATCTACGAAAATGCAACACATGAAGCAACAGGTATTGCTTTAATAGTGGTATTTATCCTAGGGTTGTTTTTATTAATTCCTTCATTAATCTTGCTGATGCGTCTATTCCTGTTTGATGCAGATTATGTGAAAGGGAAGAAATAGTGATTGATGTAACGAAAGATACTGTTGAACAGGAGCATATATAATGCGTACGATAAAAGCGTATCTGAATGCCAAAAAATTTAGCATGGTTTACCTCTTCTTCTTTGCTTTGTTAACGGGTGGAGCGATTGTTGGCCAAGCCTTTTTACTTGTTACCGTTATTGATGGTGTGTTCCTAAAAGACCAAAGGTTTCAAGAAATCCTACCATTATTGGGAGGGTTGTTCTTCATTCTTCTAGCTCGTTCGATTTTTACGTATATGAGTGGAAGACTTGGCGTACGATTAGGAGCGGAAGCAAAAAGACATTTACGTCATGAATTGCTTGATAATTATTTAAAAAATCCGGTTCAAGCATCACTGAAGGGACAATCAGGACAAAAGGTCAGTATGATGATGGATGCAGTTGATGAGGTAGATAGTTACTTCAGCCAATACATTCCACAATTGATTCGATCTTCGGTCATCCCTGTCGTTCTATTAATCGTTGTATTTAATCAACATGTGAATAGTGGAATTATTATGGTAATCACTTCTCCATTTATTCCACTTTTTATGATTATTATTGGTATGCAAACGCAAAAAAAATCCGAAGAAAAAATGGATGAATTGGCTGCTTTTTCAGGTAAATTTTTAGATACGGTACAAGGGCTAGTTACTTTAAAGTTATTTGGTAAATCTAAACAGAAGAAGGAGACGATTAAACAAAGCAGCTTGCAATTTCGAGACGCGACGATGGAAATTCTAAAAGTCGCCTTTACCTCATCCTTCATGTTAGAACTCATTTCGATGTTAGCCATTGGAATCATTGCATTGGAAATAGCTCTACAGTTAATTATCTTTGATGGAATTAGTTTCTTTGCAGCATTCTTTGTACTCGTGCTCGCACCTGAGTACTTCACTGCATTACGTGAATTAGGAACTGCCTTTCATAATGGAAGAAGCAGTATGGGTGCCATTCGTAAAGTGGAAGAGGAACTTAAAGAAACAGATGAATTCACTGTGCAATGGGGGAGTAAACCTATACCAGAAAAAGGTTTGCCGGTAAGAATAGATATTGAGAATGGCGGTTTTCAGTATGGAGAAGCCGATTTTCAATTAAAAAAAATGAGTACCAGTTTCTCCTCTTTATCCAAAAATGCGATTGTCGGTAAAACGGGTTCAGGGAAGTCCACGCTCTTGCATATGATTGCAGGAATCATTCCAACACATCAAGGGTCCATCCTTATCGACGGAGAACCTTTAACGAAATATAGAGAGGCAGACTGGTTTCATAGACTCAGCTATATTTCTCAGCACCCCTATATTTTTTCAGGCACGATTGCAGATAATATTGCGATCGGAAGTCCTAACCAAGTTACTCGAAACGAAATAGAGCTTGCAGCAAAGCGAGCCGGGATTGCAGAAACAATAGCATCGTTTACGTATCGTTATGACACAGTTGTAGGGGAAGGTGGCCGAGGGTTATCTGGCGGTGAAAAACAACGTTTAGCTCTAGCAAGGGCTTTTCTAAAGCAGCCTTCTATTGTACTATTCGATGAACCAACGACCGGATTAGATTTGAAAACAGAACGAATCTTACAGGCTTCTATTGAAAAACTAGCTCAGACAGCAACAGTTATTACCGTAGCTCACCGATTGCACACGATTAAAGATGCGGATAAGATCTTGATTTTAGATGATGGGGAACTTATTGCTGAAGGTACACATGAGCAATTATTGCAAATAAATTCTGTTTACCGAGATATGATTGTTGTGCAACAAGGAGGGAAGGCAGAATGAGGGATCTAGTGTTTGTTACGAAACAAATGATGAAAGAAAAAAGAGATATTCTGCTTTCAATCTTATTAGGATTTATTGCGGGGCTATCTACAGTGGTATTGTTCTCAGCTAGCGGGTATTTAATTGCAAAAGCTGCTTTGCAGCCACCATTTTATACATTGATTATCTTAATTGCATCTGTAAAAATGTTAAGTTTTATTCGTGCCTTTAGTAGATATGCAGAGCGGTTTGTATCCCATCGCGGAACCTTCACAATGCTAAGTAATTTACGGATGGCGTTTTATGAAAGGCTAGAGCCCTTAGCGCCAGGTATATTTACTTCGTTTCGAAGTGGAGATCTCTTAGCAAGAATTGTAGGGGATGTAGAAAGTCTGCAAAACTTTTTCTTACGCGTGGTATACCCGCCAATCGTGCTAGCTTTAGTGTTTATCAGTACGATTTTCTTTGCATCCTTTTATTCTATCCATACAGCAGTAATTCTACTAATTGGTTTATTATTTACCGCCGTTGTAATCCCTGCTATTTTTGTTATACGTCAACGTTCAATAAAAAGCCAAGTTCGAAATAAACGAGCGATATTATCGACAGAAGCTACCGAATTTCTTTATGGTTTCCGCGACTTAAAAATATTTCAGCAAATGGATGAGAAAAGAAAGCAACTTTTAGCACATTCGGATGCTTATATAAAGGAACAGGAGCAGGAGGAAATCAATACGTTATATAATCAATCAGTGAATCAATTTGTATCGTTACTCGTTACATGGACTGTGTTATCCATAAATGCATATCTAATTGGTCAAGGGCAGCTTGATGGCGTGCTATTAGCAATGTTAGTAATGCTTTCGATTACTTTATTTGAAGATGTGGGGCCGATGGCGGTTTTCCCGATTCACTTTGAGGATAGTAAGCAAGCTGCGAATCGTTTATTTTCTGTGGTTGAACAAGAAAGAGAAGAATGTGAAGAATCATCCACATTATCTGTTGGTTTCCGTACGCCTCCTAAAATATCTATGTGTGATGTTACCTTTACCTTTCCGGATGATGGAAGGCCAGCTGTTCATACGGTGAATATGGAACTTCCTGCTGGTTCGAAAACAGCTATTGTTGGCGCTAGTGGATCTGGCAAATCAACGTTACTGCAGCTTATAATCAAATTAATCATGGCTGATAGCGGGGAAGTTCGACTGAATAATATGGAGATAGCGCAGTTCTCGCAGAAAAGTGTCCTGGAAGAAGCAAATGTCGTTCTTCAAGATAATCATTTCTTTTACGGTACGATACGAGATAATCTTAAGCTCGCCAGTGAAACGGCTACGGATGAGCGCTTGCAAGAATTACTGGTTAAAGTTCGATTAGAGCATCTTGACTTAGATCATTCTGTCTATGAAAAAGGAGAGAATTTATCTGGTGGAGAGAAACAACGATTAGCCATTGGAAGAGCAATGTTGAAAGGAGGGCAATTCTGGTTGCTGGATGAACCAACCTCCTCCCTTGATACCGTAACGGAACAATCCATTTATGCACATCTTTTTGATCAAGCGTCTAATGACACCGTTGTGCTCATAAGTCACCGATTAGCTGGTATGGAGCAGATGGATCAGATTATTGTCATGGATCAAGGTACGATCGTAGAAACAGGAACATTTACAGAGTTAATGACGAAACAAGGGTACTTCTATGAAATGAAAGAACTAGAAAGAAACCTGCTATAAAGCTGAATAGGGGTTTAATAGAAAAAAAGAAGGAGAGACCAAAGTATTTTGGGCAAAGCATCATCGGCTAATTACTACGGTGAGGAATGGCGAGCCTAGGCGTAAGTCACAGCAAATAAAATAGGCATGGCCTCTGCGAGAAGGTACGCCCCAAGTTAGCTCGGTACGGAGTCGCAGAGCATGCCGTATTTCAAGTTGTGTTTTTAAATGAATTATATTGATTTTATTCGGATTTCAATTTATCGTTTTCTGTTATGTTTCAGGCTCTTTTCATACATATGCTTGAATTCGCTCCAGTGAAAGAGACGAGTGGCTTCTCTGTATTCCTTATTATAGGATTGATCTTTTATGATTGGTGTTGTATCTATATTTTTTAACGTACGCAGCACAGTGGGTTTATCATCTACATAGTAGTCAAGGTTCAACTGATGAATAATGTTAATTTTTTCATTATCTTTCATTCCATAGTAGAATTTATCATCTTCAATAGGAAAGCCTTGTTCTCTCAACCATACCTTTGTACGCTCGCCATGTTTGTGTGGTCGCGCAGTAATATAATAGATATCATGCCCACTATATTTTAAATCTTGGATTGTTTTTAAAGCTCCAGGAAAGATTGGACAATCTGTATAATATATGGTTTCTAGGGTGTTTTCCCACAATTTTTTCCCTTCCTCATCAGTAAGTCCGAAAGGTTCATGGATTTCTACTCGCTGTAGCGAATAGAAGGATTCCATCGGTAGCTGCATATTTAACTTTTCTCTATAAATGAGAAAGGCATGTTCTCGTAAATTGATTAGTGTATCATCAATGTCAAAGCCAAATTTCATTCGCAATCCCTCTTGTCACTATAAATTGGATAACCTGTCCATTTAAAGTCTTTGCCAATTGGCTGTATTTCTGTCTCGCTCAGCTCAATGGCATCATGCATCTCATTTATCCCTGTTCCCTCAAGAAAGCTAGGAGCATGTTTACCCCCAATTAATTTAGGAGCCATATATAGTATCATTTTATCTATTAAACTATGTTCAATAAATGACGCATTGATTGCACCACCAGCTTCAATTAGCAAGGAAGAAATGCCGTGTTGTCCTAAATAAGTGATTACTTTTCGTGGATCAACTGTGTTTGTACCTTCTGTCGGAATAACGATTATACCAAGCGATTCCAATTCTTTACGCTTTTGTTTGTCATAATTTTCAGTTGTAAATATCCATGTACCTGCTTGTTTATCCTGAATAAGCTGGTAATCAAGTGGAATTTTTAATGTAGAATCCATCACGATTCGTAGAGGGTTTCTACCGTTTGGAATCCGTGCTGTTAATGCTGGATTATCTTTTAATACTGTATTAATCCCGGTTAAAATCGCCATATGTTCATGTCGAAGTTGATGTACATCTGCTCTAGCCTCTTCAGATGTAACCCATTTGCTGCTTAAGGTATGACTGGCAACTTTGCCATCTAGTGTTATTCCTGATTTTAATGTAATAAATGGGCGTCTTTTGGTTATAAAGGTATTAAATACTTCGTTAATTTTACCTGCTTCTGCTTGTCTGATACCAACTATTACTTTAATACCTGCATCCTCTAAGATAGCTACTCCATTTCCCGAAACAATTGGGTTTGGATCTAACGTTGCGATTACTGCTGTTTTAATACCTGCTTTTACGATGGCTTCTGCGCATGGACCAGTACGACCATGATGGGAACAAGGTTCAAGGGTTACATAAATCGTACCACCTCGTGCCTGCTCTCCGGCCATTCGTAAGGCATGAATTTCAGCATGTGGCTCCCCCGCTTTTAAATGGGTTCCAACACCGACAATTCGATTATGATTAACGATGACGGACCCAACTAATGGATTGGGGTCCGTTTGACCTTTCATAGCTCTAGCATTGTTTAAGGCAATATCCATATAAACAGCATGACTAGTCATTAAAACAAGTCCCTTCGGATTTTAGGTGGCCAGATTTAGTTACCTTGGTCTGTAAGTATTTTCGGTTGTATTCCGAGATATCTCCCCATAATGGCGTTCTCCCTGAAACAGAAAGGCCAGCTTCTTCTAATGCATCCAATTTACTGGGGTTATTTGTGATTAATGTTACTGCTTTGCTGCGTAATGTCTTTAACACAAGGATGGCATCTTCATAATTTCTAGCGTCATTTACAAAACCGAGTCCTTCGTTTGCCTCAACTGTGTCATAGCCATTCTCTTGAAGAAGGTAAGCCATCGCTTTGCTAAACAGACCAATACCTCTACCTTCATGATTTGCTAAATAAAATAGCGCACCGGCTCCATTTTCCTTTATACGTTTCATTGATTCCTTCAATTGAAATCCACAATCGCATCGTTTACTTCCAAATATATCTCCAGTATGACAAATAGAGTGCATACGAATTAGGGCATTTTCAGCATTAGCGAAATCACCGTATACTAAAACACTGGATTGTTGATACTCTGCCAGATTCGAAGAAGCTAATTTATGGATAATCTCTTCATAGTCCTCCGTGACTTCATCATAATTAAGCCAGCAATACCATTGGAATACGGTTGTTTCACCTTGTAGATTGACTGGTAGTTGAATCGGTCCAACCAAATATATGGAACGTTCATTTTTTTGAATCAGTTGAATTTTATCTTTCAAAATAGAAAAAACGTCAGATTTAAGCTTCATTTGTTCCATTTTGTAATCTCCTTTCATTTGCACTAAGTATAATGAAAAAAACGGATATCTTCAATTTTTCGTGCTTCAAACGAAATTTTTTGATGTTTTTTGTTATAGTATGTACCAAATTGCCTGATTGATTGGGGAAAGTTAAAACAAAGGCGTGAATTCCTTGTTTAGGAATAAAATGAAGTTTTCCATTGTTACTCGGTCATACCAACAAAAAAGCTTGTAGAGGCATATAGCTGCTTCTCTACAAGCGGAAAGATCTAATTAGGATGATCTCCTTTCCCAATAATCCCATAGAATAAGATCTTCATGATATCTTCCGTCATTGGCAGTATTTTATTATATATATCTTCACGCTGCATGGCTTCTTTAAAAATGTGGAAATACATTAAAATCGACTCATTCGATAGATCTGGATCAACATATCCTTCGCGTTTCCCTTCTTCAAATAACTCCATCATTTTCGGTATCGCCTTTTTTTGGTATAACTCTTCAATATAACTAATACCAGCAGAATATTCTTTCATAATCACATTGTAGAAATTGGAATTGATATGTTGGGCTGTTTCTGTCTTAGCGAAGATAAGCTTCTTTATCTTTTCAGGAAAGGGTAAATCGTTATCAAATAATGACTCAAACTCCCACCATGTTTCGCTTATATAATGTTTAATTACTTCATGAACAAGGTTGTTTTTGCTCTCAAAATAATTGTAAATCGTTACTTGAGATACATTTGCTTTTGTAGCAATTTCTTTAATAGAGACTTTTTGTACGCCAAAATCCATGAATAATGTTAAAGCAGCCTGCAATATATGTGATTTTTTTAATTCGCGTCTTCGTTTAAAACCATCCAAGTAGTTTCACCTCATTCTAATTTTAATAAAAAATATGTAATAAAACAATAAATATATTTCATAAGTTATTGCATAAACAATTTTATTTATATATTATGAAATATATGGGTTAAAATATTTCATAATTTAGATGCCATAAGGGGGAAGTAAAAATGCCTGTGTTACAAACAACTAACTTAACAAAGAAATTTGGAAAGTTTACTGCGTTAGATGGTGTGAATATAGAAGTTAATGAAGGAGAAGTTTATGGGTTTATCGGTCCCAATGGGGCAGGCAAATCAACAACCATTCGGATATTATTAGGGATATTAAAAGCGACAAAAGGGAACGTAACTATCTTTGGTAAAGATGCGTGGTCCGATGCTGTTTCTATTCATGAGCGAATTGCTTATGTTCCAGGGGATGTGAATTTATGGCCGAATTTAACGGGAGGAGAAGTTATTGATCTGTTTGTAAAATTACGTGGCGGAAATAACCAAAGCAGAAGAGAGGCTTTGATCAAACGATTTGAATTAGATCCAACCAAAAAATGCCGTACTTATTCAAAAGGAAATCGGCAAAAAGTGGCATTAGTAGCTGCTTTCTCGTCTGATGCAGATTTATATATTTTAGACGAACCTACTTCCGGTCTTGACCCATTAATGGAGAAAGTATTTCAAGATTGTGTCTTAGAAGCAAAACAGGCTGGTAAAAGTATTTTGCTTTCTAGTCATATTTTATCGGAAGTAGAAAAGTTATGTGACCGTGTTGGAATTATTCGGCAAGGTAAGATTATTGAATCTGGATCTCTAAGTGAAATGCGACATCTGACGCGAACGAATTTATTAGTAGAAACAAAACAAGATATTGTTGCGTTAAGTGAAGTCGAAGGCGTACATGCTATCGAAAGAGAAGGGAATGAAATTTCTTTTCAAGTAGATACCGAAAAATTGGATGATGTCATACGTTATATTAGTAAATTTGGTTTGGTGAAACTGGAAAGTGCTCCTCCAACATTAGAGGATTTATTTATGAGACATTATGAAGGGAATATAACGGCTGGAGCTGGGAGGGAAGTGTAATGGCAGGTTTAACAAAAAACACAGGGAAGTTGTCTCGTTTTCTCCTACGGAGGGATCGTATACGAATTCCTGTCTGGATTTTGTCATTAGCTATCATTACCTATACCATTGCCTTATCTTTTACGGATCTCTATGGATCAAAAGCGGATCGTCAAGCGATTGCTGAAACCATGTTAAATCCTGCAATGACAGCTATGGTTGGTCAAGGGTATGGGCTGGATAATTACACATATGGAGCCATGATGGCACATCAGATGCTCCTGTTCACAGCGATTACGGTGGCAATCATGAGTATTTTATTAGTTACAAGGCATACGAGATCAGATGAGGAAGACGGTCGAATTGAACTGATCCGATCATTACCAACTGGTAGGTTATCAAATTTATTCGCAGCGTTAAACGTTGTTTTCATGACGAATTTTTTTATGGCGCTTCTCATTGGATTTGGTTTAGCGGCATTAGATATTGAGAGTATGGACTTAGAGGGTTCTCTTTTATATGGTGCAGCCCTAGGGGCAATAGGCTTTTTCTTTACAGCAATCACAGCGGTATTTGCACAGCTTTCTGAGAACTCCCGTGGTGTTATTGGATTGTCCTTCTTTGTGCTGGGTATTGCTTATATTTTACGAGCGATTGGAGATGTAAGTAATGAGACATTATCTTGGATTTCTCCATTGGGCTGGATTTTAGGAGCGGAGGTTTATGTTAATAACTATTGGTGGCCAATTCTATTAACCATCGGTGTATCGTTCATTCTTTGTATATTGGCACTCTATTTAAATGGTATTCGGGATTTGGGTTCTGGATTTTTACCAGCCAAGCCAGGTAAAAAACATGCATCTGTACTGTTAAAAAGTCCATTAGGGCTGTCCTTTCGTCTTCAACGTACGGGGATAATTGCTTGGGCAATAGGAATGTTTGTATTAGGTGCATCCTATGGTTCCGTATTAGGGGATTTAGATACCTTTTTTGAAGATATTGATATGATGAAACAAATGCTAGCACCTGTAGATGGTTATTCGCTGACAGAACAATTTATTACCATGTTAATGAGTATTATGGCTATGATTAGCACGATACCAGCTTTAATGGCACAATTGAAATTAATGGGTGAAGAAAGAAAAAATAGAACAGAGCATTTGTTAAGTCGTGCAGTTTCTCGTACACGGCTATTAAGTAGTTCATTAATCATTTCTATTCTTGTTTCGTTTGTTATGTTATCTTTGGCAGCACTTGGTCTTTGGTCAGCAGGCTCTGTATCGATTAATGACGGAATGGATATTACAGTTGTGTATCAAGCGGCAATAGTCTATTTGCCTGCGATGTGGGTAATGATTGGGCTGACGGCATTTCTTATCGGCTTTCTCCCACAGGTAAGTAGCTGGGTATGGGGGTATTTAATTTATTCATTTATTGTTGTGTATTTAGGCAATCTAATTCAATTTCCTGAGTGGATGAGCAGCTTGTCCCCGTTCGGGCATATACCTCAGATACCTATTGAAGATATGAACATAACTGCAGTTACCATCCTTACAATTTCTGCAATAGGCTTGATGGTACTCGGGTTTATTGGTTATCGTCAACGGGATATTGGTGGATAAGGCATGCTTTTAAATAAAAACGCTGTTTTGTGGAACAAAGCAGCGTTTTTATTATTTAAGGCTGGAAGGGGAGAATCATGTATTATGTTCTTTTTTCATTTATAATAAAAGGATAGATATTCTAAGATAGGAGTACATGGTATTGGAAAAATCCCGTAATGATTTGAAGCTATTTATTTCGTTTATCTTGTCTACCAACATTCCAAAGCTCCCTCTTTCAATAGGATTAGTTGGTAGTGTAATCACAACACTTGTAGGTCTAAGTATCCCTCTGCTAACTAGGGAATTGGTTGATGGGTTCTCCTTAGAATCGGTGAGTATCATGCTGATAGTGATGATAGCGGTTATTTTTATTTTGCAAGCCGTAATCGATGGTGTATCTACTTATATGTTAGCATTAGTTGGACAGAAGATTGTTGCCCGGCTTCGCGAACGGATGTGGAGGAAGTTAATCCATCTACCAGTTAGCTATTTTGATAAAACAAACAGTGGGGAATCGGTAAGTCGTGTGGTCAACGATACCGGAATTGTGAAAGATCTGATATCTCAGCATTTTCCACAGTTTATAAGTGGGTTAATTTCTATCATAGGTGCCGTTGCTATACTATTAATTATGGATTGGCAAATGACACTGATGATGTTAATTGCTGTTCCCATAACGATTTTACTGATGATGCCATTAGGTAGCAAAATGGCTAAGATCTCTCGAAGTCTACAGGATGAAACGGCGGTATTTACTGGTAATATTCAGCAAACATTAAGTGAAATAAGGTTAATGAAGTCGTCTACAGCGGAAACTTTTGAGGAACGAAAGGGATTACATGGAATTAGTAAGCTATTTTCATTCGGCTTAAAAGAATCAAAAATCTTTGCTTTGATTGGGCCACTTATGTACTTAATTATTATGGCTGTAGTAGTGGTTATTATTGGATATGGAGGCATACGTGTGGCCAATGGTTCCATGTCTACCGGATCATTGGTGGCATTCTTGCTTTATTTGTTCCAAATCATTATGCCAATTACCACATTTGCTATGTTTTTTACCCAATTACAAAAAGCAAAGGGTGCAACAGAGCGAATTATCGATATTTTGGATTTATCAGAGGAACCAGGGAAAGATGGTGCTTCTTTAACAAACGTAAATCGCATCATTCAGTTTCATCATGTATCCTTTTCCTATAATCCAACGGAACAAGTTTTAAGAAATATCACTTTTGCTGCCCATCCTGGTGAAATGATCGCATTTGCTGGTCCAAGCGGCGGGGGAAAAACAACGTTATTCGGTTTGTTAGAACGATTCTACCAACCAACAGAAGGTGAAATTTTCATTGGTGACACGTCGATTGAGAAAATGTCGTTGCAAACATGGCGAAGTCATATTGGTTATGTCTCACAAGAAAGTGCGATGATGGCTGGTACCATTAGAGAAAACTTAACCTACGGTTTAGCTGACGCAACAGATATTTCAGATGACCGGCTTTGGTTGGTTACCAAGATGGCTTATGCAGATAGGTTTATAGCAACGTTTCCCGATCAATTAGATACAAAGGTTGGCGAAAGGGGAGTTAAACTATCTGGGGGACAAAGGCAACGCATTAATATAGCTCGAGCATTTCTTCGTAACCCAAGTATACTGATGATGGATGAAGCAACTGCCAGTTTAGATAGTCAATCAGAAAAGGTTGTTCAACAAGCCTTAACTAAATTAATGGAAGGACGCACAACCTTTGTAATCGCTCACCGCCTATCAACGATTGTAGATGCGGATAAAATTATATTTATCGAAAATGGAGAAATAACAGGGGTGGGAAAACATCAAGAACTAATGGATCGGCACGCATTATATAGAGAATTTGCCCAGCAGCAATTAACAGATCGGTGACATGAAAGGGGAGTAGCTGCGATTAGAGGGAGTAGAACCCCCTTTGTTTTAAGGCACCTTAAAGTTGGATTTGTTTTCTAACTTTTCTTACCTCCAGTCAAGTGTTTTACACAATTTATTTGAATTATTTACCTTGATTTATTCAGGGGGGATAAACCTCCTGAGTAAGTCAAAATTTCCGCATGACTAATAGACCTAACGTTTTTCCATTTTTTTCGCAAGGTCTTTATGGTATAGTGAGATTAGCCTAGGTGATTATGAATGAGTAGAAGCAATTTCATAATCGTATGGTATGTTGTGTGAAATAAGGTGAAATGCCACTTT
>NZ_BNEO01000005.1 GCF_014905415.1 Virgibacillus salexigens | reverse complement strand
GTTACCTGTTTTTCTTGACATACTGGTTGTTTTGTTCAGTTTTCAAAGAGCAAATATTTCTTAGTCGCTTTTTGCAGCAACTCTTTTATTATACCAGTTTGATTAGCGTTTGTCAATAACTTTTTTCAAGTTTTTATCATCAACTGTTTCGCTTCTCAAATTGGCGACTTTACTAATATATCATCTCAATAAGGTAAAGTCAATACCTTTTTTGCTTCAAAAAGCAAATGGGCCTGAGTGGACTTGAACCACCGACCTCACGCTTATCAGGCGTGCGCTCTAACCAACTGAGCTACAGGCCCATATAATCATGGAGCGGGTGAAGGGAATCGAACCCTCGTCATCAGCTTGGAAGGCTGAGGTTTTACCATTAAACTACACCCGCAAAGATGGAAATCTATTTAATTCTGCGATGGTCGGGAAGACAGGATTTGAACCTGCGACCCCATGGTCCCAAACCATGTGCTCTACCAAGCTGAGCTACTTCCCGGAATCATGGCGCGCCCGAGAGGAGTCGAACCCCTAACCTCTTGATCCGTAGTCAAACGCTCTATCCAATTGAGCTACGGGCGCTTAAAACAACATTTTCAAATCTATCATATCCGATTAATTTATGCAAGAACTTTTTGGTGCGGTCGAGAGGACTTGAACCTCCACGGGTTATACACCCACTAGGCCCTCAACCTAGCGCGTCTGCCATTCCGCCACGACCGCAAAGTAAAATGACAGGAAATAAAAGACTGTGATTTAACACAGCTTCTACGATGCGGGTGGAGGGAGTCGAACCCCCACGTCCGAAGACACTAGATCCTAAGTCTAGCGCGTCTGCCAATTCCGCCACACCCGCGTAATTGAATAATAGTGAGCCATGGAGGATTCGAACCTCCGACCCTCTGATTAAAAGTCAGATGCTCTACCAACTGAGCTAATGGCTCATATGAAATGAATTTACTTCTTAATACTAGTTCGTTTAGTTCGGTTAATTATTTATGGTTTCAAAAGAAAAAATGGCTGGGCTACCAGGATTCGAACCTGGGGTACACGGGATCAAAACCCGATGCCTTACCGCTTGGCTATAGCCCAACATCTGGCGGTCCGGACGGGACTCGAACCCGCGACCTCCTGCGTGACAGGCAGGCATTCTAACCAACTGAACTACCGGACCCGACCTATGCAATTAGGATGATGACCCGTACGGGATTCGAACCCGTGTTACCGCCGTGAAAGGGCGGTGTCTTAACCACTTGACCAACGGGCCATTAAAAAATGGCGGAGAAGGAGGGATTTGAACCCTCGCGCCGCTTACACGGCCTACACCCTTAGCAGGGGCGCCTCTTCAGCCACTTGAGTACTTCTCCATATGGCTCCACAGGTAGGATTCGAACCTACGACCGATCGGTTAACAGCCGATAGCTCTACCACTGAGCTACTGTGGAATAAAAGATCAATAA
This sequence comes from Virgibacillus salexigens, assembly GCF_014905415.1. GTDB lineage: Bacteria > Bacillota > Bacilli > Bacillales > Amphibacillaceae > Virgibacillus > Virgibacillus salexigens. The sequence goes on along the minus strand of NZ_BNEO01000005.1, from coordinate 273,358 downwards.
CAATTGCAACGAGAAATATAATACAGCATTCTGAGCTAAAAGTCAACATTTTTTTATGATTTTCTCAACGAAAACTATGTAAGTTGAATCCACTGTATGAGACAGCTTAATTAATTTATCACGGATGACATCATTCGTCAATGGTTTATCACCATTTTTTTATATTTATTGTAGTATAATCCTCCCCTTACATTTTCCGCAGCGGTATTTAGATGTATTTATTCTTCTCATTCGTCTATACGTCTGATTACAATTTCTGCATTGATACTCATAATTATACTTCATTTGAGAAGGCAATGGTTTACAATGTCGAGGAGAGCCCGTAGCTTTTAAAAGTTCTTTGAATTCACGATCTCCGTGTTTATATCCTTTTCCTTCTATATGAAGATGATAGTGGCATAGTTCATGCTTTATAATTCCAATAAATTCTGTTTCATCCCTTTCCATCGCATACTTAGGATTGAGTTCAATGGTCTTCCTACCCGGAATATATCTGCCACCTGTCGTTCGTAATCGGGAATTAAAAGATACCTTATGTAAGAAAGGTTTATTGAAATGTACTATTGATAGCCTATCGACTAATTCAAATAACTCGTTATCATCTGGAAGCCTCATCAAAATTCTCTCCTTATCAATAAGCTATTCTAATATTTTAATATACTATCGATTTTATTGCAGCATATTTTTATTCTTTCCTATATTATGTGTCAAAAATGTTATGTTCGTTATTTAAAATTATTGTAATTAAACATTGATTTTTATTTGAATTATATTATAATATTAAGTGTAGATATATTAATACTTAGTAAAAGAGAGGAGATTTACATTGAGTAATAAAAGAAATACTTTGACTACTGCTGCTGGTGCACCAGTAAGTGACAATCAAAACTCAATTACAGCTGGACATAATGGACCTACACTACTACAAGATTTTAATTTACTAGAGAAGCTTGCTCATTTTAATAGAGAACGTATTCCTGAACGTGTTGTGCACGCAAAAGGTGCTGGTGCATTTGGGTACTTCGAAGTTACAAATGACGAAATCTCAAAATATACGAAAGCTGATTTCCTCAGTGAAAAAGGTAAACGTACGGATATGTTTATCCGTTTTTCTACAGTTGCAGGTGAGCTTGGATCCGCAGACACTGTTCGTGACCCTCGTGGTTTCGCAGTTAAATTTTATACAGAGGAAGGAAACTATGATTTAGTTGGTAATAATACACCAATCTTCTTCATACGCGATGCAATTAAGTTTCCTGATTTCATTCATACACAAAAACGTAATCCACAAACTCATTTGAAAGATAAAGACATGGTATGGGATTTCTGGTCTCTATCTCCAGAATCATTGCACCAAGTAACCTATCTTCATAGTGACCGTGGTATTCCAGCCACCTTACGCCATATGAATGGATATGGAAGCCATACGTTTAAATGGGTTAATGAAGAAGGAGAAGCATTTTGGGTTAAATACCATTTCATTAGTGAACAAGGTATCAAAAACCTAGACCCTGCTCTAGCAGATAAAATTGCTGGTGAAAATCCTGATTATCACACAGAAGATTTATTTAATTCGATTGAAGAAGGCGACTACCCTGCATGGAGATTATATGTACAAATCATGCCTTATGAAGATGCTAAAACATACAAATGGGATCCATTCGATGTAACAAAGATCTGGTCTAAAAAAGACTATCCACGTATTGAAGTTGGCCGCATGGTATTGAACCGTAACCCTGAAAACTACTTTGCAGAAGTAGAACAGGCTGCGTTTTCACCTGGTCAATTCGTACCTGGAATTGAAGCATCTCCAGATAAAATGCTTCAAGGGCGTTTATTCGGATACTCTGATGCTCACCGCTACCGCCTAGGTGCAAATCATCATAGCATTCCAGTAAACCGTCCTAAGAACGAAGTAAATAATTATCAACGTGATGGCTTTATGAGTGTAGATGGTAATGGTGGAAACAAACCAAACTATGAGCCAAACAGCGTGAACGGTCCTACAGAAGATAGCGATGCTAAAATTAAGCCATTTGAAGTATACGGAGAAGCTGATAGCGTTGCTTACGACAGTGACGATCACTATACCCAAGCTGGTGACCTTTACCGTCTTATGTCATCAGATGAAAAAGAACGTTTGGTTCAAGCTTTTGTTGATCATATGACTCCAGTTACAAAAGATGAAATTAAACTTCGTCAAATTGAGCATATCTACAAAGCAGATTCTGAATGGGGCGAACGTGTAGCCCAAGGTCTTGGTTTACAAGTTCCAGAAGGCGTAAAATAAGTAACACTAATGAAAGAAGCATGGCCCTTTTGTGAGCCATGCTTCTTTACTTTTCTCCTTCGATCATCGATAAAGCAATTCTTCCCTTATTAATATCTATATTCTCTACCCAAACTGTAATTACATCTCCAACCGAAGCAATATCCATTGGATGCTTAACAAATGAATGAGACATTTTGGAAATATGAACAAGTCCATCTTGTTTCACTCCAATATCTACAAACACACCAAAATCAACAACATTTCGAACAGTTCCTTGCATTTCCATACCTGGCTTAATATCTTCCATTGCTATCACATTCTGCTTTAATAAAGGTTGTGGAAAATCATCACGCGGATCACGCTCTGGCTTCGTTAATGCTTGTATAATATCAATCAATGTCGGTTCGCCAATCCCTAATTGTTCAGAAACTTGCTTAGGATCTATAGCATGAATCCCTTCACGAAGTTTATCTGACCCAATATCGCTTACATCGCAATTTAACATTGTTAACAGGTTTTCCGTGTTTGAATAACTCTCTGGATGAATGGGAGTACGATCAAGCGGGTTATCTCCATCAATAATTCTAAGAAAACCAATGCCTTGTTCATACGTTTTTGCACCTAAGCGAGGTACTTTCTTTAATTGTTTCCGATTCGTATATTTCCCTTCTTCATCACGCTGTTTCACAATATTCGTTGCGACGGCTTTGCTAAGCCCCGAGACATATTGTAATAACGATGCGGAAGCAGTATTTACATTTACACCAACCTGGTTTACTGCTGTTTCAACAACAAAAGATAATGATTCATTTAACGACTTCTGACTCACATCATGTTGATATTGACCAACTCCTATGGATTTTGGATCAATTTTAACTAACTCAGCTAATGGATCTTGAACACGTCTAGCAATGGATACCGCACTTCTCTCTTCTACTTGTAAATCCGGAAATTCTTCTCGAGCTAGTTTAGAAGCTGAATATACACTGGCTCCTGCTTCATTAACGATAATATATGGCACTTGTAATTTGTTTTTTCCGATAACATTTGAGATAAATTGTTCTGTTTCTCGGGAAGCTGTACCATTGCCAATGGCAATCAACTCAATCTTATAAGTCTTTATGAGCTCCATCACCGTCTTTTCTGCTCCAGCAACATCATTTCTGGGTGCTGTTGGATAAATAACACCTATTTGATGCACTTTACCTGTTTCATCGATCACAGCTAGTTTACAACCGGTACGAAAGGCTGGATCTACACCCAGTACAGTTTTTCCTTTAAGAGGCGGTTGGAGTAATAGGTTCTTCAAATTCTTAGAGAAAACGTCGATTGCTTGTTGCTCTGCACTTTCTGTTAGACTGTTACGAATTTCACGCTCAATAGACGGTTGGATCAATCGTTTATAACTATCTTCAATTGCATGCTTTAAGACTTGAGTCAACGCTTCAGATGTTGCTTTTGTAATAACATTCCTTTGTAAATACTCAATAATTCGTTCCGTTGGTGGGTTTACAGACACTTTTAATATACCCTCTTTTTCACCACGATTCAGTGCTAAAATGCGGTGTGATACAAGTGAACGTATCGCCTCATGAAATTCATAATACATCTCATATACTTGTTTCTCGTCTTTCTCTACATCTTTTTCCTCGGATTCAATCATACCACGTTTAAACGTTTCTTCTCGCATAAATTCACGATATGCTGGCTCCTCTGAAATCCATTCTGCCATAATATCGTTTACTCCTGCTAATACATCTTCAATTGTATGTAATTCTTGTTCTTCTGATATATAGACAGCTGCTTCTTCTTGAATATCTGTAATCGATTGCTGCCAAATCAATTCTGCTAATGGTTCGAGACCTTTTTCCTTAGCTATTGTCGCTCGTGTACGTCTTTTTTGTTTATAAGGGCGATAAAGATCTTCCACTCGTTGTAACTGCATGGCTTGCATAATTTCCTGCTGCAGTTCATCTGTCAATTTCCCTTGATCTTTAATACTGCGCAATACTTCTTGCTTTCTTTCAGCTAAATTAACCGCATAACTCCATTTATCTTGAACAGATTTTATCTGTACTTCATCTAAACCACCCGTTATCTCTTTGCGGTAACGTGCAATAAACGGTACCGTATTACCTTCTTCTAATAATCCAATAACCTTATTTACAATCGAAGTGTTTACTTCTGTCTCTTTTGCCACCCATTGGATTAATTCTTGATTCTGTTCGTTCGCCACACATTTTCCTCCTTTACATCCAAATCTATTTTATCATAAATCGAAAACTGAAGTTGAATACAACCTCACGCTACAAATTGTACGAAGATTCGTTCTCCATTGACAGGATACAAGAAAAAAAGCTGACTCTTTTCATTGTCAGCTTTGCCTAAAATGCATTGCAATAAGTGTTGTATCGTCTTTTCGACTAGAGTCGCTTACATATTCAAAGGTTTGCGTAATTTCATTCACATCTTCTGTCATAATGTATCGTTGAGATAGATCCTTATCCGTTACTCCATCAGAAAACATGATAAACATCATATCTTCCTCCAATTTCTCACGGATAATTTTAAAAGGACGATGATAACCTGCAAGGTACCCAGCATTAGGTATATTTCTCTTCTTTTTTTGCTTATCATTAACCGTTAAAATACCAATGTTGCCAATGGAAGAAAATGAATACATATTGGACTGAAAATCAATCTTCAAAATGCCGATTACTACGCCGCGCTTCCCTTGTAATTGTTTATTACACTCTTTTATGATGCCCTCTATACTTGTGTGCATATTCTGTTTAATAATATCGATCACTATTTGGGATGACTCTTTTGCATACTCACCACTGCCTAATCCGTCGGCTACAGCACATACAAATTCTTTATCTGTCTCTTTATAAAAATAACTATCGCCACAGTAGTAATTTCCTTCTTTCGCTTGTTGAAAGACAGATACTTGTACATGTTGCATTCTTAATCAAAGACCTCTGAGCTCTCAGACTGAATTGCTTCTCTTAATTTACGTAATGAACGACGCTGTAGTCTTGATACATGCATTTGTGAAATCCCTAATAGTTCGCCAGTTTCTTTCTGACTGCGATTTTCAAAATAGGTATACTGAAGAATTTGCTGTTCTCTTTCAGATAAGATAGGTAAAATTTTCTCCAGTAACATTTTTTGATCGATCGAATTATAACCGTCCTCTTCTTTACCAACTAAATCTAAAATAGCTACCGTACTTCCATCAGAATCTGCTTCGATTTTTCTATCTACAGATAATGCTTTATAGCTTTTGCCCATTTCCATTGTCTCTAGAACATCTTCTTCTGATACCTCTAGATAATCCGCTATTTCTTTAACTGATGGAGATTTTTGCGTTTCAGTGGTTAATGTGTCTACTGCTTTTTTTATTTTTGGTCCTAACTCCTTAATTCTCCTTGGTACATGGACACTCCATGTTTTATCGCGGATAAATCGTTTAATTTCTCCAATAATCGTGGGTATTGCAAAGGATTCAAAAGATTTACCAAAAGCTGGATCATACCTACGAACGGCAGCTAGTAACCCAATCATACCTACTTGAACTAGATCCTCATGTATACTACTATTCTTAGAGTACTTACGTGCAATAGATTCTACGAGATCCTTATAGGTGAGAACAATTTTTTCCTGCAGACCTTCATTAGTAGGATCTTGTTGTAACGATTCAATTAATTGGTAAACCTCATCTCTTCCGCTATTGTGTGGTTGAGATTTGGTCGTCATCAAAGCCCACCTCAGTTTCATTTAAATACTTTGTCATTAAAACAATAACCCCATAGTTATTATTTATTTGTACTTTATCCATTAATGCATCGATTAGGAACAGACCAAAACCTCCCTCTTTTAGGTCTTCGATCGAATCCGTATGCTTATAGGGGCCGATTCCGTCTTTCACTTCGTTCAGATTAAAACTACCTCCATGATCAGCTACCATAACTTCTAGTCTATCTTCGTACACGCCAAAACCGATGGTAACTTCTCCATCATCATTGTCTTCATAAGCATGTGTAACGGTATTCGTAATTGCTTCCGATATAGCTACTTTTAGATCTTCAATATCTTCATAAGAAAAGCCCATGCGATTTGCTATCCCCGAAATACTTAATCGCACTACTCCAACATATTCTGCTTTTGCAGGAACTTTTAGTTCAATAAAATCAAATCTTTCCATTATTCACTTCCACCCCGAATCGCAGAATTGATATCCATAATTTCATCTAAACCCGTAATCTTAAAAAGACGAAGCACACGATCTTGAATGTTAACAAGCGTCATTTGACTATTATTCTCTTTGGTCGATTTTAAGGCACTGATAAATATTCCTAAACCTGTACTATCCATGTAATTCACCTGTTCTAAATCCACCTCTACTAAATGACCGGATTGCTTTGTTAAAGGTAGTAATGCTTCTTTTAATTCTGGTGCAGTATATGCATCTATTTCACCTGCGAGGTTAACAATTGACTTATTCGTTTCTTCTACAACATCCACACTTAAATTCATACTCTTCCTCCTATATCAGAACGATATAATTCGTAACTCTAGTTTTTACCCATTTTATTTAACCATTAAACCTCTCTTCGTATGATTAGTAACGTAAAATCATCTCGTAACTCAAATTCTTGAAGTCGTTCAAAATGTTTAAATACTTGGTTGACCATTTCCTGTGCTGGTAAATGTGCATAGTATCTAATTACTTCTAACACCTCTTCACTTTCAATAAATCGGTCACCATCACGGCATTCTGTAACTCCGTCCGTTAACATAATTACCATATCATCTTTGTTAATATCCATCTCATATTCAGGATACGCTGTATCCGGAGTTACCCCGAGTACAAGCCCTTTTGTTTCAATCTCCTCAAAGGTATCATTTGCAGCATTATAATAATAACCAGGTTCATGACCTGCCGATGCATAACGAAGTTTATGTTCCGAGGGAAGATACTGTGCATAGAACATTGTAATGAACATACTGGGGTCAACATTTCTTTCTACCACACGGTTTAAACTATTTAAAATAGCTTTTGGGCTCATAACATCTTCTGGATAGCTATCCATGGAATACTTAATCATGGACATGCATAATGCTGCTGGAATACCTTTACCAATCACATCAGCCATCGCAATACCTAAAGAACCATCTCTCCCTTTGATAAAGTGATGATAGTCTCCATTCATTTGATGAGCTGGAACGCTAATTATGCCGATGTCTATCCCCTCGATATCTGGCTTCGTTGTACCAAGCAAGGTTTCTTGCATGCTAGCTGCGACCGATATTTCCGATTTTAATTCAGATTGTTTCTCGCGTAATGTTTGATATTCTTGATGAGCAATACCATAGGCAATCATGGCTTCTAGTAAGAAGTTCATTGAATACTGTATGTCTTCACTCAAACTGGGGTATAACTCTTCCAATGCTTGGATATGCATATTAACGATTTCATCTGGTAAGATATTGTTTTGTATAAAGGATTTGCTGGCCTGTTCTACTTCATATAGGGACTGTTCATCCCTTGTCTCCATATATCGCTTCATTAACTCTTTATATGTTTCGGCATCCAATTTCAATATATCGTCCACCTCTCTTCCCCCTATCTCCCTATGAAACCAAGGATTGTTACGATCTAAAACAACACAGGGTGTGTACAATCATAATGTACACACCTTGAGCAAAAAGTCATTCTATCTCACCCATTTAATTGCTTTGACTCTCGTTCCTTTTTCTACTTCGGATTGGAGGTCAAATTCATCCATAAGTCGTTTAACACCAGGTAACCCAGCACCTAATCCACCTGAAGTAGAATACCCATCTTCCATAACTTGTCCAATGTCTTCGATTCCAGGACCAACATCGATCGCTACCATACAAATCCCTTTATGTTCCATGTTATCTATTATTTCAAAACATATTTGTCCATGATCAGCATACAAATAGATGTTTCTAGCCAATTCTGAGATCGCGGTAGCGATACGTGCTTGATCGACAGTCCCAAATCCAATTTTTTTCGCAATATCTCTGCCTAACTGCCTAGCCCCAACAATATCCCACTCTTTATTTATGTTTACGCAAGATTGAGGTTTCATGCGCTATTCCCCCAATTCCTGGTAGAGTTTAATAAGACCCTGTTCTAAGTCTAATGCAGTTGGCACATTCTTTAAGTGTATTCCTAAATCAATTAAAGTCATTGCAACTGCTGGTTGGATACCGGTTAAAACTACCTTTGCCCCCATTAAATCAGACATTGTAACCACATCGCCTAAAACCTTGGCAATGAAAGAATCTATAATCTCTACAGATGTTAAATCAATGACTACTCCAGATGACCCGCTTTTATGGATCTTATCGAGTAAGTCTTCTTGAAATTGAATAGCTGTTTGATCATCTAATTCCGTCTGAATGGAAATTAGCAAATAATTATGGAGCTTTAGTATCGGTATACGCAAGATTCTACTCCCCTTTCAATGATTTAATCATTTGTTCCATGTTATCTTCTTTACTTTCTATATCGACAACTTGTCTGTTGGTTATTTCAAGTGCGGTTCGGAAGCCTTTTTTCAAAGAGCTTTTTGTTGGAAATTTGCCTAAGTCAATTCCAAGGTTTACAATCGTTTGAGCAATTTCTGGACGAATCCCTACTAATATACAAGTAGAACCAATTAAGCGTACTGCTTCTGCAGCTTGAATAATATGGTGAGCCACCATCGTATCAACGACAGGAACTCCTGTAATATCGATTAACACCACTTCGGAGTTATGTTTAATTACACCATCAAGCAAGTTCTCCATAATTAATTTTGCCCGTTCTGTATCAATTGTTCCAATTAACGGCATGATTGTAATACTCTCCATTACTGGAATCAGTGGTGCAGATAACTCTTGAAGTGCTACACGTTGTAAAGAGACCGTATTTTCCCAACTACCGGAATACTCATTAACCAATTGCCTAATCAGCGGCTCTACCCAAGTATCTACACTTCGAAGTACAGATGAGATAAATGCAGAATCCACTTGTTCCGATTGACTTAAAATATAATCTACTGTTACCCTGCGAAATACTTGTAGCCCATCAATGATATAACTTAATGGCCAACCAAGATTAATGATTTTCTCCGAAAAGCTTTCAACCGATTTCGGTGATCCAGCGTTTTTTATACTTGTAAATATAACATTAACAAACTCTCTATTTGTGCTTTCAAATAATTCATCAGATATACTTGAAGTGTAATTCCCATCCTTTAGTGAATGAATTTCACCCATCCACATTTTCACTATGGAATCACTGTTTTCGATCGCAACCTTTTTAAACTTCTCGTCCATTTCCATACCTCCAACGTATTTAGAGATTTGTTTATTTGTTCTTATGTTGTCAAATTATCTGTTTTAGAAAATTGTCGTTCCTGGCTAAAATTGTATAAATTTCACAATAAATTAGTTAAAAAACACTAGTAATGTCAAATTAATTGTAACACAGAAACAAATTCTATATATAATATTATCTTGTAACAAACATAAAAATACCCTTGTTCCGCATAACAAGGGTATCGTCATTGACCATACATATCTTTCAGCCCCAGACTTATTTCTAATGCCTGGTTAATTTTAGTCATCATCTCTTTATCTAATCTTGTAATTTTATCTGTTAGCCGTTGTTTGTCAAGTGTTCTTATTTGTTCTAGCAAAATAACGGAATCACGATCAAACCCATATCGCTTTGCATCTATCTCCACATGCGTTGGGAGTTTAGCTTTTTGAATTTGCGCTGTGATAGCCGCAACAATAACGGTAGGACTGAAACGATTCCCGATATCATTTTGCAGGATCAATACCGGGCGTACGCCTCCCTGTTCTGATCCGACAACAGGGGAAAGGTCAGCGAAATATACTTCGCCTCTTTGTACGATCAAGTGATTACACCCCGATCACTGAGCGTTCCAAGGTGTTTTCTGCCTCCTCTTCAGCTTGAAAAGCTTCTGAAGCAATTGTTAAATTAATGCGGCCCATTTCTTCATAGCCTTTTTGCATATTTTCACGAAATTGTTGGAAATGCTCATCTCTTTTGTGTTGAAGATAGTTTCTTGTAGCCTGACATATGAAATCACTTAAATCACTATTCTCATACTTCATTAGACCATCCACCTCATTTAACAGGTTTTTCGGTATTTTCACTAATACTTCTTGTAAACTCTCTGACAAAACCATCACACCTCCGCCAACTGTTGAACGAACTTTGTAAAAGTCATTTTCAATAATATCATTGAATTCGCCCATTTGCAAAGGGTTGCCCGAATTTTTTCTAAAAAAGTCGTTTGTTTTGTCGTTTATTAGAATTCTATACGTGGTATATGAATAATTTAATCCGTTATGAAGAGCTTTTCCCTAAAGACCTTTATATATTCGTGGAATCCGCTTATTAATCACACAAGGAATCTCATAGTTAATCGTTTCAGCATATTCCGACACCTCATCCATCGGAATAAATGCATCATTCTGGTGACCAATGAAAGTCACTTTTGTTTCAACAGGGTATGCGCGATCCAGCCGTACCATCGTTTGATCCATACAAATCCTGCCTACGATAGGCATTCTTTTTCCGTTAATTAAAATAGAGAACCCTTGCATTTTTCGTAACCAACCGTCCCCATATCCAATCGGAATTGTACCAATCCATTCTTCCTTTTTAGCTGTATAGGTACATCCATAACTTATCGAATCTCCTGCTTGAATCTGTTTCACATGCACCAATTGACTATGCAAAGAGAAGGCCTGCTTCAATTCTATATCTCCTTTTTCTTTAACAGCTTTAGAAGGATACAATCCATACATGGCAATACCAAAACGTATATAATTGTACATACCTTCTGGTAACCGAATAGCACTAGCGCTATTACCAATATGGATATCTAGATTACCATTCCAATTATCTTGTAAAAGCGAGAGCCCCCTTTCAAAGCGTTTTTTTTGTACATCAAAATAGGTTGATTCTGGTTCATCAGCTGTTGCAAAATGGGTGTATACTCCTGTTAAATATATGCTTGAATTTTTATTTAATGCATATAAGATAGCATGTAGTTCTTCTTCCGTTCTTATTCCGATTCTTCCCATTCCTGAGTCAAGTTTTAGATGGAGCTTCAATGGTTTCGTAAATGAATACGTGTTAACTTGCTGTATCCATTCTTGTTGAAAGAATGTTAATGTGATATTCTGCTCTGCAGCAATTATTGCTGATGCTGGTGGCACCCAACCCAGTACTAAAATTGGTGCAGTTATACCAGCATCTCTTAATTCAAGTGCTTCTTCCAATAAAGCTACTGCCAATGCCTCAGCCCCTGAATCTAAAGCTTTTTTGGCAACCGGAATACTTCCATGACCATAACCATCGGCCTTCACCACAGCAATTACTTTTGTATGATTAGGCATCTTATTCTTTATTGTATTTATATTATATGCAATAGCATTCAAATCTATTTCTACCCATGTACTTCTATGTAAATCCACAAATCTTGACTCCCTTCCGAAAACCAATTTTGTCTCCTTTTGCTACTTTTTAGCTCTACCTATTATTTCTTGTCTTGTCAAGGCTGTCAATTCTTTTACGACGTAATACGATTCTGATTCCAAAAATAAAAGCAGACTCTATTTAGTTAGAGTCTGCTTTATTATAATGGCATATTATTTCACTTCTTTGCTTTGTACGGATTGCGCTACTTGGATGAGTTCTTCTTTTGTTAACTCATCGCTAGCTAACATGAAGTCTACTCCATCATGCGTCCACTCGATGGAGTTGTCTGAAATTGCTCCTACCGCAAAACCTAAGTTTACAATTTCGCCTGCTACCTCATTTGGGGATGCCATGGTTTTTTGTGCTTCCGCTTTTTCTTCTACTAAGGTAAAGTTCTTTTCTCCTTCAAATGTTAAAATGACTCTTTCCCCATTTTCAGTTGAAGCTTCTTTCTTTTCGGTTAATTCTGCACCAGCCATGTATGAAGGATAAAATACGGTAAGCGAATTTCCTCCTTTATCACTTGAAACTGGCTCCTCTTGAGATCCACTACTTGCCATATTTTTCTCCATTGAAAAATCGTCATCTTCAAACGATGCTTCTTGATCGAAATTTGAGAACTTCACCTCTACTAAAGCATTTCTATCTTTATCTAGTACATTCACTTGTACAGGCTGTAATGTCTTTTTATCAAAGTAAATTTCTTGAAATGGAAGATTGTTATTGCTTTGATAATTTGTTTTTGTTTTAAACACATAATGGGAATCGGTTACTTCAAATTCCGCTTCTTTATCTTTTTCAATATCATTAATTAATGATTGGTATAGGTATGGTTGACTACTATTTTCCGGCCATTCAGATTGAAACTTAAAACTTTTGCTTAAAGCTGGTGTTAAAACAAATACACCATCCTCATTTTTTAAAATGATTTGGTTACCCTTTTCATCCTCATTACTGGATAACCCTACTCGATACAAATCATCTTTTTTATGCCAAACGTCAATATTAAACATTTGTTGTTCTTGGCCAGTGTTCATACTCATTTCAGCTTTTGCTTTATAGCCATCCATTTCTTCCATATTATCTTTTAGGTCTGCAACCACATCCTCCTGTGTCTTTTCTCCACAGGCTGATAATAATAGAACAAAGCCAAATACAATGATCCAACCACCGATTTTTCTTTTCATGAACATATCTCCCTTGTCTCAATTAAAAAACAAAGGGAACCTTATCACCTAAATACCTCTCAAGAAATGGTACGATAAACGTTAGCTATTCCGTCAATCACATCACTGGCTAATAGATCATGATGAGAGTGCTGATGTTTAATTAAAAGATCTGCGGACTTCCCATGAACATAACAGGCATTACAGATGGCATCAAACACGTCTTGTCTCTGCAAAATCATTGCCAATACAATCCCTGTTAACACATCTCCACTTCCCCCTTTAGCAAGACCTGGATTACCAGTCATATTTACCGACTGCTTTCCTTCTGGAGACGTGATAATACTATACATCCCTTTTAAAACCAGATAAACGTCAAACTTTCTAGCAAATTCGGAAGCATAACGAAAAGGTTCTACCAAAATTTCGTTAACATTCGCTCCTAAAAGCATAGCCATTTCTCCAGGATGTGGCGTCATAATGGTAGGGGATTTTCGTCTTTTTAAGGATGTAAGATATGGTTGAATATGATGTAGTCCATCACCATCAATAATAATTGGACAATTGGCTTCACTAGCAACATCTCTTACCAACTCACTCGTAAATGCTTTTCTACCCATCCCCATTCCTAATGCGATTGCGTCATAATCTTGTACATTTACTTTCGAATCATTATTGATAAATCCATCTGTCGTAGATAATACGGCATAGGTTGCTTCCACATTCGCAGACGCAATACGATTAATTACATGTTCTGATGTAGCCCCAGTAATTAATCCCGCTCCTGCTCTTAGAGCTGCTTTTAGTGTCATAGAAAGCGCCCCCGGCATTTCCGTGCATCCTCCAATCACCAGTCCCTTTCCATGTGTTCCTTTATGATCATCTGGTTTTCGACCGGGAAAACAATCTCGAACATTCGTCTCGTTCCAAATAGACTTGCTTGTACTTAACTGGAATGCTTTTTTGGGTAAACCAATGGAAACAGGTTCCCATGTACCGTAATAAGGGGATGTATGATTTAAAAACGCACTGATTTTTGGTGCCCCGATAATAAAAGTGTATGTTGCTTCTACTGCACTAAATTCAACTGTACCTTCATCAGCTGGTAAACCAGACGGAACATCTACAGAGATTACCTTTTTGGTTTGTTGGTTAATAAGCGAGACCAATGATAACAAAGGTTCTCTTAATTCCCCTTTCACGCCAATGCCAATCATTGCATCAATAATAATATCTGCATCTAACACCTCTGTTCCATCGATTCCATCGAATAAAGATAGACTGCCTCCACAATTCTCATAAATACGTTTATGAAAAGATGCATCTCCTCGTATTTTACTATCTGGAACCACTTGTAACACATGGATATGGTACCCTTGATCCATCATTGTCCGAGCAATAACAAAACCATCTCCACCATTATTTCCTGCACCAGCTAATACACAGATTTTTTCCTGTTTAGAGCTCATTGCTGTGATCTTCTCAGCAACGGCTCGTCCGGCATTTTCCATCAGCAATTTCCCATCTAAGCCAATTTCCTGCATTGCGAACTTATCAATATCGTACATTTCCTTCGCGGTGACAATAAACAATTTGTTCCCTCCTACCCGCACTAAAATATATGAGACAACCTTTCTGTTTATGCATTTTGTTCATCTTCTTCAATGACAACCTGTGCAGCAGCATAATCGTTACTATGTGTAATCGACAAGAAGATATTAACTTTCTCGTAACCAGAAGCAGTTAAGTTAGGTGCTCCACTCTCACAAGATTGTATTTCAATATCTTGAAAACGAAGCTTTCCAATTCCTGTACCTGCTGCTTTAGCAAATGCCTCTTTGGCAGCAAATCTTCCAGATAAATACTCTATTTTTCGCTTATTACTTTCTAGTGTGTAAAATTCCTCTCTTTCTGATGGCGTTAAAATTCTCTCAATAATACGGTTATTCGTTTGAATACTTTGTTCTATTCGTTTTAATTCTATTAAGTCTAATCCAATTCCCTTTATCATCGACCACGAACCCTTTCTAACTAAAATGCAAATGATTATATTTTTGATTGTTATTTTAGTACGATAAAATTGGTCATACTACTTGTAGTATTTTATTACAATATAATAACAATGATTTACAGAACCATTATCCTTTTATAATATAAAAATCGGGGGAGTCTATTCCATGTTTATTCGAAATGAAAGAAGTTTGAAAGAATTTATAACGTCTTATCCTGTTGTTTCTACATTAGTGATTGTCCACTTAGCATTATGGTTAATTATTAACTTCCTACAACTGTCTATCGGTGAAACAATTTATCAATTAGGAGCTGGGAGTAATTTTTATATCAATCAAGGTGAGTATTGGCGGCTTGTAACGCCAATATTTCTTCATGCCGATTTAATGCATGCCCTATTTAATTCTTTCTCCCTCGTATTATTTGGTCCAGCCTTAGAACAAATGCTAGGGCGCACAAAATTTATTATTGCATATTTGGTTGCTGGTATTGCCGGGAACCTCGGAACTTATTTCTTCGGCCCCTCTGAATTTTGGTACGTCCACGTAGGCGCATCAGGTGCTATTTTTGGTTTATTTGGTATTTACGTCTTTATGGTGGCATTTCGTAAACATTTAATAGATCAGACAAGCTCCCAAATTATCCTTACTATTTTCGTTGTTGGTCTCATTATGACATTTATACGAGCAAATATAAACGTATATGGACATATATTTGGGTTTATTGGCGGCTTTGCAATAGCACCTGTCGTTTTAGCGAATGCTAAAATGTATAATCCATGGGTAACTATGGCAACGCGAAGGAAGGATGACAGCGAAACCATATCATTTGACCCTAACCGCTGGAAAAAGAAACGAATTCCACGTTCCATGAAAAAAAATATATGGTGGATCATTTTCATCCTCTTAGTTTTATTAGGAATAATTAGTAGAATAATGTAGTGGCGAATACGGAGTTGAACCAAAAAGCAAAGTAGATAAAGAGTAATCCGAACGAACATCCGAGTATACGAAGTAATATTCGAAGTAGTTCGGATATTTTATCGTTCGTTTTTAAATGATGATGACTAAGACAGTCCTGATTCCTAATGAAAAAGCCCCATCCAAGTTGGTTGTGCCGTTCCTCGAAAGCATAGTCTGTTTCAGATTGGGTTTAAAGCAAAAATAAATTATCCGATTTTCGTGTTACTCGTTTTAGTTATGTACCAGCCAGCTTTATTATCAATTACTATTCTTGATTGGAGTAATACTAATGGCAAATATAAGTGAAATAGCTAGATTAGCTGGAGTATCTGTTACGACCGTATCCAGAGTACTTAATAACTACAAATATGTATCAGAAACCAAAAGAAGCAAAGTACAGAAAGTGATAGAGGAACTCAATTATACCCCAAATAAGAATGCAATCGATTTGATACGTGGTGAAACAAAGATGATTGGTGTAATTATTCCGTACAATAATAATCAAGCATTCGACCAAATGTTACACGGCATTCTAAATCAATCTACGATATATAATTATTCTGTCACTGTACTCCCAACAAAATATGATAACAAAAAAGAGATGGAGTATCTTACGATGCTAAAGAATAAATTTTTAGATAGTCTTATTATTACTTCCCGTTCCAATGATTGGGAGAAGATCGTTCCGTACACAAAATATGGATCCATTATTTCATGTGAGTATACAACAGCTGAAGAAGTTGGTTGTGCGTATATCGATCGCTATGCTTCCTATGTTGATACATTTCAAATGCTTAAAAAGAAAGGCTATACAAACATAGCAATTACTACTGCGAGAGCCAATGAAAGCCTTAGTACCAGGCAAACCATCCAAGCTTACCATAAAGTAATCGGAAAACTCCCACCCCATTTACATATTTCCGGTTGTTACCGTTTGGAAGATGGCTATCGAGCAGCCCATGAATTTTTGCAATTGAATGATCGACCACATGCTATTTACGCAAATGGAGATGAGGTTGCTGGCGGCATTTACAACTATGCACAATCAGTAGGAGTAAAAATACCCGATGAGCTAGCAATTGTCGGCCAAGAGAACCAGCCTATTGGAATAGCTCTTGATCTTTCAACAGTCAATCATCGCTTAATGAAAGTTGGTGAGCAAGCATTTCAACTTGCTATTCAAAAATCACAAGCAAAAGTCAACGTTCCTTATGAAATAATTCAACGATCTTCTATTTAACTATTGACCTGAAATCCATTTCATCCTCTAGGATAAACATAGCAACTATTCTTAGGAGATGATGATGGTGTATCAAGTATTTATTTTTGATTTGGATGGAACGATTATTGATTCAGAAAAAATTGGATTGGAAGCATTACAAGCAACATTATCCGAGATGGGAATCGTTAAAGATCTTGAAGAACTACGTTTTTCGATTGGTATTCCAGGATTAAGAACACTCGAAGTCTTAGACATTTCCGATACTCAAACAGCGCTCGATACTTGGTTCCAAAAACAACAGCCGCATATGCAAAATGTCCCTATCTTTAGAGATATTCTCGAAGTAATCAAGCGATTACCAAAAACAGGAATTGTCACATCCCAAACCAAAAAAGAACTGCAAGCAGGTTTTGAAAGGCTTTCAATTGCACAGCATTTTCAAACAGTTGTATCTGCAGATGACACAGAATACCATAAACCAAATCCAGACCCGTTGCAGTTAGCCTTACAATACTTAAATTGCGACTCAAATGAGGCTATATATATTGGGGATTCCCCTTATGACATGGAATGCGCGAAATCAGCAGGAGTAGATTTCGGGGTAGCAGCATGGGGACTGACTTCTACTACCAGATTTACAAATGCGGAATATATATTTAAAAACCCCTATGAGATTTTGCAGTTAACCACCTAAGCTACCGCAGAGGCTAGGACCCAATAAAGGTCGTTCACTAAAATCCGAACAATAATATAGTGGTGAAGTAAATCCTGATAAGAAATGCGGTTCGATCCGTAGATTCCTGCAGGAACATCGCGAGCTGAAGTCCCCCTAAAAAGTGAAGTGTTTATGGAGCTAGAATAGAACCTGTTTTTGGTAAACAAATAATCCGAACTGATTCGAGTGTGAAATCGTTCGGATTATTAAATGATAAAATTCTTTGACTTCCCTTCCTTTTTACACTCGGTATGAAAACCAATCTGCTAATGAATCTGCTTGGACATCTTTTACTTCCTTTAATTGATAATGTTTACCAGAACCGTACTTTCCGATAATAGATAGTTTAAAGTTAGCAAGGTTTTGCTTTCGATGTGCAATGTGTTGTTTCTTTTCATAGGCTTGAATACGCTTATGAAACAAGACGACTGTTATCCTACTAAAAGTGCGGCAGCGGATCATTAATCGTTTTTCTTGTATAAGAAAGCCTCCATCTGAATAACGGAGATAACCTAGATATAACCCAAGTATAAGAAAAACAATGACAGTCCATAAGAAAGTTGGAATAAATATAGCGATTGGTATCGCGATTAGAATAAATGGGATAACTCCACGAAGCATATAAAATTTCTTCGCCTTGATTGGGAGTTTTCTCCATGTTGGCTCGATTGGATAACTATAGGAAGGAAGGAGTGTCCTCAAAAAATCCTCCACTTCGTCTTTTTTCATGATTGGAAATAATAAAGTGGAATACTCTTCTCCTTTATCTAAGGAACCACCAGCTACTTCTGCAAATAAAGAAACATAACCAAAGGGTTGACGAATCATGCTTTCTTTCATACCAATGGCTTGAATACGTTTTAAAGGTATAGTAATTTGCTTTTTTTCTAGTAGGCCTCTCGTAATAAATAATTCTTCATCACGCCTCTCAATACGGAAATGACCGTACTTAACCATCGTCCCTACTATTCCAAGCAGCCATAGAACGAATAAGAATCCAATTGTTATTATAACGATAAGCACAACGCTTAGCCCAATTATCCACTGTATCGTATGATCAAAATAATTATCAGGAATAAATTGTTCTAATTCGGACAATGCAAAAGCGATAAAAGCTAATAATACACCGATGCTTCCAGATGTTGTTCCAGCAATGAACAACCGCTTGTTGGTAATTTGATAAAAAGGTGCTTGTACGGTCTTCGTTTCTCCAACTTCCGATGTAGCTACCTTGGTTACTTTCAAAAGATTTCTTAGTTGTTCAGCCTCTGCTACCTTCACCGCAGTTAGAGAAGCTTCTGCTGAAGTACCTGAACCAGCAGTTTCTATTTGTACTTTTGCTAAGCCTAATAACCGATGCAGGACATTAGCTGTTAAATCGATTGATTGAATACGTCCCTTTGAAATATACCTTTTCTTTTTAATAAAAATTCCAGATTCAATACGCAGTTCCTCATCAGTCACTGTATAAGTGAATCGCAGCCAAGTAATGGTACTAAAAGTGACAAGAAGTACAGTTACAAGCGTAATCGCTCCAATAAAGTACATAAAATGTTCATCGCGAAAAGCAAAAAAAGCTACAACGATAGGGATAATCATTTCTCTGAGTGACTTAAAAAATTGAAACAAAATAACAGCAGGGTGCATTCGTTTTGCTCTATACATCTTCTTCATCCACCCTTGCTAATTCTGAGATCCGATCTCGCAACACGGAGGCGTCTTCCTCAAGTAAAGCTGGTATCTCATGTGTGGTAGCAGCTGTGGATATTGTCACACTTGCTAATCCATACCTTTTTAATATTGGCCCTTGTTTTGTATCCACATGCTGTACACGTATCATGGGAACTAAAGTCCTCGAAACAATAATAATGCCATGCTGTATGTAAATCTCTTGGTCAAACACTTCGTATCTCCAGCGCCGCCAGCGAAGAGCTGGCAAGTATTGTATTGCAATATACGCCAATACGATAATTACAACCAAGCCAATGATGCTGTACCAAATAGTAAAATCAAAGAGCATACTAATAATAAATGCAGCTATCCCAATGATAATAAGGATACCAAAAAATATTGCTTCGGTAATTCTCCATACCTTGATAGCGTCTTGAGCTATCGTATGTTTCGGAGGTTGTCTCATGTCCAATCACCTTGTTTTTTAATTTTCTTCTCAACTAATACGATACATCGATAGAATATGTTTCATTTTATTCTTATCCTACCATGAAGCTCATCTATACTAAACCATATAAAAAAAGCTTCTTGCTATTCAAGAAGCTTTTTTTATATTAACTAATCTCTATTTCTCCGCTTTTGAAAATTACCTTTCCGATTACGGCCACCCTGGTTGCGGCCGCCTTGACCACTACGACCACTTTGACCGCGTTTCCCGTAAACACGTTTATTATTTGAACGTCGACTATCCTTCGAACGTTGTGCTTTTTTAACACTTACTGGTGCTACAGAAGATATCTTAACAGGAGTGTCTTTGCGCTCCTTGGTTAGTAACTTCAATGCTGCAGCTACGACTGAAACAGAATCGTGTTCTTCTAATAGTTGATTGGCCGTTTGGTGGTAATCATTCAAATCTTTCTTCTCAATCGTACCTTTAATTTTATTTAATGATACTTGTTGCTGTCCCTTTTGGGCATCATGATTCGTTGGAGGTACCATACGTTTCATTTTACTTTTCGTTACTTTTTCAATTAATTGCAAGTGTGCCATTTCTCTTGGAGTAATGAATGAAATGGCTGCGCCAGTTCGACCAGCACGTCCCGTACGACCGATTCGATGAACATAACTTTCTGGATCTTGTGGAATATCAAAGTTATACACATGCGTAACACCAGAAATGTCCAATCCTCTAGCAGCCACATCTGTCGCAACTAATACATCAACACGACCATGTTTGAATTTCTTAAGGACGGACATACGCTTACCTTGGGTTAAATCGCCATGGATTCCTTCAGCTCGATAACCTCTTGCTTGCAAACCTTCCGTAATCTCATCGACACGTTTCTTCGTACGACTAAAAACGATCGCTAAATCTGGGGAATAAATGTCCAAGTGATTATTTAACGTATCAAATTTATATTTTTCCGGTATTTCAATGAAATACTGATCAATATTTTCAACCGTCATTTCCTTCGCTTTAATCTTAATTTCTTTTGGACTTTTCATCAAATTTGTTGCGATTTCTCTAATTTCTTTAGGCATTGTTGCTGAAAACAATAATGTTTGCCTTTCTTCTGGAATTCCTTTTAAAATATCACGAATATCATCAATGAATCCCATATTCAACATTTCATCTGCTTCATCTAATACAGCAGTCTGAATATAGTTTGTACGAATTGTTTTCCTGCGCATATGGTCTAATAGTCTTCCTGGTGTAGCAACAACGATTTGTGGACCATCCTTTAAAGATCGAATTTGACGATCCATGGGTTGACCACCATAAACTGCAAAAGCGCGTACTCCTTTAAGCTTTCCTAGCCTATTTAATTCTTCTGCTACTTGAATAGCTAATTCTCTTGTCGGCGCTACTACTAATCCTTGAATTTTTCTTGCTTTTGCATCTAATTTTTCTATCATTGGAATACCAAAAGCAGCGGTTTTCCCTGTTCCAGTTTGAGCTTGTCCAATTAAATCATTGCCTTCTAAAGCAAGTGGAATTGTTTCTGCTTGTATCGGTGTAGCTTCTTCGAACCCCATTTTTTCTAATGCTTTCATAATGGAAGTTGAGATGCCTAATTCTTTGAATGTTGTCACCTATTCCTCTACTCCTTTTTTTGTGATTGTAAAAGAGGCCTTGGTTGCTTCTATACTTTAGTTCTTGATATCGTTCCCGCGTTCACAGTATAGTAAAAGCTTATCTTTAAGGGAATTTTACACAAAAATCGTATGACTTTATTTATATTCTAAAATCAGAATGTATTTTTATACTTCTAAAGTACAAAAAGGCTTCACCATAATGGTAAGAGGCCTCAATCGTAAGTTCATGCAATCAATATGATAACATATTTTTCATAAGGATACTAATTAGAAAATGATTTTTTTACTATACCATGATAAAATGTATGGGATATACAAGTATAAATTAGGAGGGTTTAGGATGCGTCTTCCTCCGTTTAACCCATACATTGCTGTAGTTATTGGAGTTGCCTCTGTTTCGACCTCTGCAGTATTTGTAAAGCTGGCAGACCAAGCACCTGCAGCTATTATCGCAAATTATCGTTTATTATTTGCCGTATTATTAATGGCTCCTTTCGTATTAACTAAATATCGACATGAGTTAAAATTAATTAATCAAAAAGATTGGATATTGTCCATTTTGGCCGGAATTTTTTTAGCCTTCCATTTTATATTATGGTTTGAATCTTTAAACTATACTTCCGTAGCAAGTTCAGTTGTACTTGTAACGCTTCAGCCTATTTTTGCATTTCTAGGCACCTATTTCTTTTTCAAGGAACGCTTCTCATCTGGAGCCGTAATTAGCATGCTAATTGCATTAATTGGAAGCATTATCATAAGTTGGGGCGATTTTAAGATAAGTGGAGTAGCTCTCTTTGGCGATATACTAGCATTACTTGGGGCAATAACCGTTACTGCTTATTTCTTATTAGGTCAACAAGTTAGACGAAATCTTTCGTTAATGACCTATACATTTGTTGTATATGGCGTCAGCTCCATCACGCTTATTGTCTATAACTTATTGCTTAGCAACGCTTTCTTTAATTATCCAGCCGATCATTGGTGGATTTTCTTAGCACTTGCTATTATTCCGACTTTTCTTGGGCATACCTTATTTAACTGGGCGTTAAAATGGTTAAGTACGGCAACCATTTCTATGGGGATTGTTTTTGAACCAATAGGAGCCTCTATCCTCGCCTATATTATATTAGGCGAGAATATAACTGCCTTTCAATTATTAGGTGGGACAATCGTACTCTTTGGTTTGTTTTTATTTATTTTAAGTACCAATCGAAAAACGAAAATGACAATCGCAAAAAAAGAACAGCAAGATTAATTTTTACGAAATGGGTGAATACATGTACATTCAATTAATGACAGATGGTGGGGCAGATATTCCATTGTCGCTGCTTAATAAAACACAAATTATTCAAGTACCACTCTATTTGCATTTTAGTGATGGCCAATACCAAAGTGGAATTGATTTAGATCTCCCTGCATTCCATAAAAAAGTTTCAGAATTAAACGAATTGCCTAGATCAGCAGCACCAAGCCCTAATGATTTTTATGAAGCATTTAAACAAATTGATAAACAAACACCAATTCTTATGCTAAGTCTTACTAAAGGATTAAGTAGTACGTATGAGAATGCGGTGTTGGGACAGAGAATGTTGTTAGAAGAAGAACCAGAACGCAATATAGAGGTAATTAATACAAAAACCGCTTCTTCAGGAATTGCGTTATTACTTCATGAAGCAATCTCAAAAATAAATGACGGCTTTGCATTTTCAGAATTAGTAGAGCATATGCACCAAATGGTTGAGCACACCACCACACTATTTGTGCTTAAAACGCTTGAAAATCTTATTCTAGGTGGTCGTTTAGACAAAGTGAAAGGTACCATAGCCAAAACATTAAACATTAAGTTATTAATGAGAGCTAGTGAGGAAGGTACCATTGAAGTTAGTGAAAAAGTACGTGGTGATAAAAAATCCATTCGCCGATTTATTGAACAGATCGGAGAATATACTAAAAATGTGGAAGATAAGGTTATATCATTAGCACACTGTAATGCCGAGGAGCGGGCAAATAACGTACTAGCCGAAATTCGTAGAAAGTACAATTTCAAAGACGCCTATCTCATGGATACTGGTCCACTAATTTCTACCTACGGTGGTGAAGGTGCCCTCGTCATTTCCTTCTTTCGAGACTGAATTATGTATGTAAGAGTCTGTTAAC
Source organism: Virgibacillus salexigens (assembly GCF_014905415.1). Lineage (GTDB taxonomy): Bacteria > Bacillota > Bacilli > Bacillales > Amphibacillaceae > Virgibacillus > Virgibacillus salexigens. The sequence continues at coordinate 249,548 of NZ_BNEO01000005.1, read as the reverse complement.
ACATGGGTTACAGACTCTTTTTATGTGTTCATCACTACCTCTTGTTTGGTAAGAAATGAATAGACCATTTGATTAAGGGTGTCTTTATCATCCCCTAAACAAATTAAATGTCTGGAACGTTCAAAAAACACTACTTCCTTGCGTTCTGAAGTAATTTCTTTATTTAAGTAATAAGCGGTTTTATATGGTACCATTCCGTCCTGTTGCCCTTGAGCAATTAATACAGGCGATTTAATTTTTTTTAAATATCTCCTTGTGAATTTTACCAATTTTAGAAATTCAATATTTGCTTTTAACGGTACGGCTCCTAATTTCTTTTTATAATGGATGTATAACTTATTCCTTCCTAAATCACCTTTTATTGCATCAGCAATTACCCCGCCAACGTCTAAGCTAATTTGTTTAAAAGACAAGTACTTTCCTGAAGTTGCCAAAAGAACGAGCTTCTCTACTTTGTATTTTGCTGCAAGATAAGCAGCAATCATTCCTCCCATTGAAAATCCAATAAGATATACTGTCTCGTACTTCTCTCTTAATTGCAGCAATGTAGTTTCTGCTGCTTTAATCCATTTCTTATAAGAAACATTTTTTAAGTTAAGCCTTCTTCCATGTCCAGGTAGCGTAGGAACATTAATATGCCAATTGGTATGTTCATGTAAATAATTGGCTAGTGGTTCCACTTCATAAGGGCCGCCAGTATAACCATGAATAATTAAACATGCTGTCATCATATTTATTCTCCTCTTTCATATCCTATATCTTCGTTTACCCGATAAAGGAAAAAATTATTATAGTTACTTAATGGATAAAATAACAAACTATTTTTCCAACAAAAAAGCTGATGTGTTCCTTTTTTACCATCAGCTTGATTTCCTCTATCGAAACGTCTTTATTAGTGAACCGAATTGCTTCACAATTGGCGACACTTGGTGATACGTATTAGCTAACTGCCCTACGGTTGATAACATTTTATCTAAATCTAATTGTTGACCTGGTCCAGGGGGAGCTTGATCTTGTGTAGCAAATTCTGGAACATTCATGTCTTGATAATCCGTTTGTTGATTTAGTTGCGATTTTGTACCTGGCCAGCTCATTGGTTGTTGTGGCTTAGCAAAATAATCATAGGGGGTCTGCTGCACGGCTTGAAAATTGTATGGATTACTCCCGTGGTAATTTTGATTCCCTGGATCCGTATTCAAATTGTAGTTATATTGTTGAGGATAAGGATAATTACGTTGGCCATCATCATGAAAATAAGCGTGATCAAAATAAGGCCGATGAAACATTTGAACACACACCTTCTTTATCTTTTTTACTAGTTTATGTTGTTCATTAAGGTGTGTGACATTTAGATGAATGCATCATTTTTCATACCCTTCAAACAATGAACTATAATGTGAGACATCGGTATTAGCTAAACCAAGTCTATATTTTATTTTGTTTTTCTGAAAGCCCAAAATTGGTTCTTTTTCTCCATTGATAAACATCGCTGGAGTACCGTAGATTCCGTTTTCTTGCAACTCCTTCATGTGACCACTATCTGTATTAACATTTTTAGTCACATAAGTGACATTCCAATCACGCAAATGTTCTAGTAACTTTTCACATTCAGCATTATCGTTGCTAACAAAAACGACCACCTCTGGATCTGCCATAACTAAGAGCCTCCTTTTTCATCTTTATCAGCTGCTTAATGCTATAGTACCCGTCATAAAGGAAAAACAAACAGAAATATAATAAAATGATTACATCTTGATTACATTATTTGCATTATTTGTCATAAAAATAAACCTACGATCTAGGAAGATACCTAGCTGCAGATTTATATAGCCCACTTACTGAAAAAGGTTGCTAATTGGTGTTTTTCCATTCGTTAATTGTAAAACCTTATATTGAGCTCTCTCATCTGTTAGTAAAGCTGACATTACAGCTGCAACATCACTTCGCGTTACCGAGTCAATTTCTATTTCATTTTCTTCATCTTGTAAAGTTACTGTACCTTTTTCTTCTTCATTCGTTAAATAACCCGCACGTATAATTGTATAAGCAAGACGTGACTGTTTTAGATACTCATCTGCTCGATGCTTTGCATACAAATAATGCTTGATCGAATCAGGAGCTTCTTTTGGTTGATCTGCTCCCATTGAACTAAGCAGTAAAAACCGTTTAATAGAATGCTTTTGAGCCAGATGCATTGCTGCAATCGCACCTTCTTGGTCAATTATAATTGTTTTATCTGCACCTGTATTAGAACCCGAACCTGCAGCGAAAATAACTGCATCTATCTGATTAAATACCGATTCAAAGTCAGATTCTAAATCTGCAAGAACAGCCTTCCATCCGTTTTTTTCAAAATCTGACAACTGACTCTCTTTACGAACCATTGCAATAGGCTCGTGTCCTTCTGCTCTTAGTTTGGTGACAATATGCCTTCCTACTCCACCGTTAGCTCCTATTACGAGCACTCGCATAAATGATTATTCCCCCCCTTTGAAACTCAAAATTAGCACACTAAATACTATATCCGCAAAGAGAAGAAGCAAAACATCTTTTAAAAGACATTTTGCTTCTTTATAGTCAAGTAAACGGAACCTTGACTCGTGTTATATCATAATAGAGCTGGGACATCCCCATATCCATTGTATATATTACCATTTTTTTCTATTTTCATCAGTGATGTTCGTCACAGATGGAAATAAAATATGTTATAAAGATCGGATAGAAGTACCCAATTTTTTTAATAAATCAATCGCAATTTCTTTTTCTGCATCATTTAATCCAGCAGTAATTTCCTCAATCCTCTCCCAATGTCCTGGGAAAATGGTTTGCAATAAGTCAGCCCCGCTTTCAGTAATTTCAGCAAAAGTAACACGTCGATCTTCAGCGTTCGGTATTCTTGTTAATAACCGTTTATTTTCAAGCTTATTAATGACATACGTAATACTTCCACTCGTTAATAGTATTTTTTCTCCAATGCTTTTTAAAGGTTGTGCTCCTTTATGATAGAGTAATTCTAACACTGCAAAATCCGTTAAATTGAGTCCTCTCGATTGAATATCAGCTTCTACTTGTTCCATAATTGTTCGGTATGCCTTTGAAAGAACGACAAATAATTTTAGAGAGGCATCCTCTTTTTTCTCTTTTAATGTATTATCTATTATCATTTCATCCCCTCTTTCCGATTCCATAATTAAAGGTATTATAGCATAATTTCTTTCCTAAATTTGTAAATTAGAGCGAATTTAAAAACACAATTCCCAAAAAATGGAATTGTGTTTTTCTTTAATTTGATGTAGCTTTTATCATGCGCAGATGCGATGGTAATATTTCAATAGTCGAGGGGGTACCAGATATGATTTCACCGTCGGTATCCACATCCTTTGTTTCGTTTGTGTGTATGTGTAACCGATTTGTTTGTGTGTACGTAATTTCTTGGAGATCGTTTATTTCTGTTTCTGGATTGTTCATAGACAATAGTTCTCGAAAAGATGCTAAGCTTGAATTCTTAACTATTAAGACATCTAACCTCCCGTCAGAAGGGCTGATTGATGTTATCGGGATTTCTCTCGTCCCCAGGTATTTTCCATTGAGCACAATCACCATCACCGCTTCCCCTTGATATCTATCTGAACTTGTTTTTAGTTCATAAGAAAAGCTTTTAGCTTGACCTACTGTCTTTAACGTACTCATAAAATAACTAAGAACGCCTAAATTTTTCTTTTGGTCGTTGTCAATGTTTTGGGAAGTTTCTGCGACTAAGCCAATTCCCCAAAAATTAAGGAAGTAACGGTCATCTGCTTTGCCTACATCTATAGGAACAACCTTGCCATCTATGATCGCACTAGCTGCTTGGTATAAGTTTTGGGGGATTTGCAACATCCTCGTAATGTCATTTGAAGTTCCTCCAGGGAGTATAGCAATTACCGGTCGTTCATTTAAAGGAGCTATCGCATTAATACAATTATGTATCGTTCCATCTCCACCTAAGATAATCAGCAAATCTATGTGCGAAGCATAGTCGATACATGTTGTTCTAGCATCTTCAATTGATTCCGTCTGAATAATAATTAATTGTTTGATTGCTTGGGATAAAATGGGTAACGTTTGTGCTAATTTTTCTTCCATTGCTTCTTTTCCAGCGTTTCCATTATATATATATAATGCTTTATTATAACCCATTGCTAAAACCTCCACTCCTCCGCTATTACTTATTTATTTCCTTATATATGTGAAAAGAAACCTATCCATGTAAGATCCATGCATTACATCTAATCATTGGGCGTCTTCCTATCATATTAATTTAATATAGCTTTTTTGTTTTAAATAGTATTTAATAAAGGCATGGAATGATGTAAAACGTTATAAACTAAATCCTCAAGTACCATTTTAGCTTCGAAAGGATGCTTTTTAAGTTGATAAATCTTACTATTTTATATACAAGTGATATTCATGGACATATCATGCCAATTAATTATGCTACCAATGAAAAAACGGATAGTGGTTTAGCGAAATATGCCACAGTAGTTAAACAAAAAAGAAAAGAGTCAGATTACATGATCGTAGTTGATAATGGTGATCTGATTCAAGGCACGCCATTAATGACACATTATGTAAAAGAACATATGAACAAATTAAATCCAATGATACAAGCGATGAATACGATTGGAATAGATGCCGGCGTGATAGGTAACCATGAGTTTAATTATGGGATGAATGTATTACATGCCGCCATAGATCAATCCCATTATCCATGGTTAGCGGCAAATATTATTGATAAGGAATCCAATCAACCAAAATTTGGGCCGCCCTATCTAACAAAAATATTTGAGAATGGTTTAAAGATTGCAATTATTGGAGTTACAACACATTATATTCCAAATTGGGAATCCCCGGATCACCTTCAAGGGATTAATTTTGAAGATGCATCTTCAACCCTTCAAAAATGGGTCTCTCATATTCAAATGGTTGAACAGCCAGATGTTTTAATTGCTGCTTATCATGGCGGATTTGAAAAAGATTTACAAACTGGTGAACCTACAGAGACGTTAACTGGAGAAAATCAAGCATATGAAATGTGCGACTTGGAAGGAATTGATATATTACTCACTGGCCATCAACATAGAAAAATCATTGGAGATAGACATGGCACACTATTTATTCAACCTGGTCATAACGCGGTAACCTATGGTGAAATACAAGTGACCCTTGAACAAGATGAAACCAATCATTGGAACATTATAAATAAACAAGCATCCATTGGTCGTTTAGAAACTATGGATACAGATAAAAAAATTGTTGAAGATGCTTCCTATTTAGAAGCATCCACACAGAAATGGCTAGACCAACCGATTGGTAATATTATTGGTGATATGACCATACGTAATCCATTTGAGGCGCGAATAAACAAGCACCCATTTATAGAATTTATCCAGAAAGTACAAATGAGAGCTAGCGGAGCTAATATTTCTGTAACTGCTCTCTTAAATAACCACGCAACAGGGTTCTCTTCAACAGTTACAATGCGTAATGTAGTTAGTAATTATATGTACCCTAATACATTGGTTGTTTTAGAGCTATCCGGGAAAGACATAAAGGAAGCTTTAGAACAAACCGCAACCTATTTTAAATTAGCCGTAGACGGGAGAATCATTGTTAATCCTGCATATGAAGATCCAAAGCCGCAACACTATAATTATGATATGTGGGAAGGAATTGAATATACCATTAATGTCGCCAATCCAGTTGGCAATAGAATAGAAAAATTATCTTATCAAAAACAACCAATTAAAAATACGGCTACATATTCCGTTGTTATGAATAACTACCGTGCCTCAGGCGGTGGAAATTATGCAATGTTTAAAGGGAAAAGCGTTATAAAAGAAATTCAAAAAGACACCGTTGAACTAATCAGAGAATACTTTGATACATATACCACTATAGAAGCTACGGTAACAAATAATTATAAGGTTATCGCCAAATAAATGATTTATCGTGACTGTATAAAAAACATCCAGCTGATGCATCATCAACTGGATATTTTTTATGTTTATTCGTCATCGTCGTCTGCTTCTACATCCATTTCTAAAATCTCACCGTTTTTGGCATCAATATCAAAATCGGCTTCTTTCTTACCATTTTTTAATTCCAATTCATATATCAAGCGATTATCATCATCATCCAACTCAATGCTTACTACTTTCCCATCAAAGTTATTTTTGGCGATTTCTTTTGCTTTTTCTACACCAATCAAATCTTCATTATTCATATCAAGTTTAACATCATCTTCGATATCATCGTCATCTTTATTGATGTCTTTTGATTTTTCACGTAATACTTCTCCTGTATCAGCATCTAACTTAAGGTCATGCTCCTTGCTTTTTTCGATAACCTCTACCTCATATACAGCTTGATTGCGATCCTTATCAAGCTCTAACTCAGTAATTGTTCCATCATACTGATCCTCGACCATTTGTCGAATCTCGTCACTATTTAACTTTGGACTTTTTACATCTGCATCTGAATAGTAAACTCCTGATCCAATAACTGCTGTCCCTGCCAATGCTCCAATAATAATACCGAATGTTTTTTTCATATTTATTCCTCCTAATTTGTTGTTAGTCTTATCATAACCATTCGGGATAAGAGGATCGTGTGAACAAGATTAGAATTTAATGAGAAAATAAAAAGGAAATACCCTCTTAAAGGCAGGTTTAACTAGAATATCCGCTCTATGGCAAGGTCAGCTTCCATAAAAAGGTCCCTGTTTTTGTAACAGGAACCATACAGATTAATCTTCATCTTCTCTCTCAACATCAATATCTTTATAAATAATTTCTCCAGTTGATGCATCAATTGTAATTTCTGCCTCGTCTTCACCATTTACAACCTTAACCTCATAAACATAAATGCCATCATCTTCATCTTTTTCTATGTCTTCGACTGTTCCATCAAATTGTTCTAAAGCAAGTTCTTTTGCCTTTTCTATATCTATTACTACTTCGTTTTCATTGGATTTTTCATGATTGTTTTGATTTTCTTCGTTTTTTTTCTTTTTCGAATCCGCTGCGTTTTTATCCTCCTGGTTTTCCGTAGAATGATCATCAACAGGTACTTGTAGTTTTTTTAAATTTAATACCTCACCGGTATTTCCATCAATTTTCACGTCATAAGCTTTCCCATTATGTTCAATGACAGCATGATAATATCCATGCGTTGCATCTTTTTCTACTTCACCATTAATTTTCCCAGGGTATTGACTAGTAATAATATCCTCTGCTTCTGATTTGGAGAGCTCCGTCCCTGATGATGTAACGCTAAAATAGATCATCCCAAAACCAAAAAGAATGACTCCTACTATGCTTGCTACAATGATACCTATTTTTTTACTCAAAGGTCTTCCCTCCTTATATTACAAGGATAAATAAAGCGCATGAGAAGCAGTGGTGATTCACATTAAAATTTGCTAAGAATCAACAATTGGTAGGCTTACCGTAAATGTCGAACCTGCATCCGTTTTACTAAAAACCGTTAATTCTCCCTGATGTTCTTTAACGATTGCCTTCGCGATAGCAAGGCCTAAACCGGTTCCACCTGTATCCCTGCTTCTCGCCTTGTCTACACGGTAAAATCGTTCAAATATACGCGCTTGCTCTTGCTCAGGAATCCCCTTGCCGTAATCACGTACAGAAAAAACAGCCTTATCATTGCTCTGATCAATGCTGACTTCTACCTGTTCATTACTGTATTTAAGCGCGTTATCTACTAAGATATACATTACTTGCTCCAATTGATCACGACTGCCATTTACCATCAATTGCTGTCTTCTTTGATCAAATTGGATTTCTCTAGAATAAGCACCATCAAATGTACATACTGTCTCCTTTGCTAATGCAGAGATATCTATCGTTTCCGTTACAGATGCTTCTTTATTTTTAGCTAAACGCAGCATTTGTTCCACCAATTTACTCATTCGATCTGCTTCTGAATCGATGGTCTCAATGGACTCTTTTACAAGAGATGGATTATCCGTTCCTCGTCTCTCTAATAGCTGAGCATAACTTTTCACTATAGAAATAGGTGTTTTTAATTCATGAGAGGCATCCGATACAAATATTTCCTGTTTCTCAAAATTATCTTTCAACTGATCAATCATTTCATTAAAGGTCTTCTCCATCTCATAGAGCTCATCTCGGGAACGATTGTCGACATTGATCTTCTTCCAATTGGCTTCGCGCATATTTTCACGCATCGTTTGAATTAATGTTTTTATTGGATTTAATAAGAATCTGCTTAGCACATTACCAGCGATAATGATTGGAATAATTATCAACCCTGATGCAGCTAATAATACATAAAACAAAGTTGTCATTGTACTATCTAATGTAGTCAGCTGATTTGAAAATTGGATGGTAACAACCTCACCAGCCTGATCGCCTGTCTCCCAAATAATTGGCTTGGATACTAATGCTACATCCGGTGCATTGTTTTGTTCTATAATTGTATTTTCCTCGTTAGCCGAAAACGCCGTTGGTGGTTCGTAATTTGCGGGGTTTGCGGCAAGAAACGCTATATCTGACTGGTTAATGACTTGAATCATTCCTTGTTGCGGAGAAAATGAAGTAAATAATTCTTTTGAAGCAACATCCGGTTGCTGTTGAATCGTCTCTACCAAGCGCTCCGTTTGATCTGCTAATTCCTCTAATTCACTATCCGTGGAGATTTTATAAAACAAAAAGTAAATAGATGTATTTATTAATAACGTTACAACGAGCATAAACAAACCTGTAAATAGTTGGATTTTTGTTCTAAGCTTCATGCTTCAATATCCTTTATTGTATAGCCAACTCCTCGAATGGTTTGGATATAGGGTTGATCATAGCCTTTGTCTACTTTTTGTCTCAAGTAGCGAATATAGACATCTACGACATTCGTATCCCCAAAGTAATCAAATCCCCATACTTGTTCAATTAATTGTTCTCTATTTAAAACGATGTTTTTATTTCGTAACAAACATACAAGTAAGTCAAATTCTCGAGGCGTTAATTCAACTTGTTTTTCTGCACGCTTTACTTCTCTACTATTTTGATTGACTTGTAATTCACCAACTGCAAGTAAATCTCCATTCTCTTCTTTTTTCTTAATCGGATTACGTAAATGAACACGAATTCGTGCTAATAATTCTTCTATTTGAAAGGGTTTCGTAATATAATCATTTGCCCCTAAATCCAAACCACTAACTTTATCATGGACTTGGTCTCTGGCAGTAAGCAGAATAATTGGTGTCGTTTCATCCGTTTTTCTTACTCTTCGCAGCACTTCTAAACCACTTAATTCGGGAAGCATAATATCTAAAAGCACTAAATCCCATTGGTTATTTTCCATTTGCTTTAACGCTTCTTTTCCGCTTGTAGCAATTGTCGTTTCGTAATTTTCATACTCCAGTTCCAATTGCAGAACTCTGCTTAACTTTTGCTCGTCCTCTACAATTAAAATGTTTGGTTGCCCCATGATTCCACCTGCTTTTTTAATCTAGATTATTGATAACTTTCATTGCTTGTATACCCATTCAACTAATTACCATTTCTTTCTTCTTAAAGATAACAAATATATGGTAAAAAGTCTGTTCTTATCCTAATTTTGCATAAATACATGTGCTGCGTAACCCTTCCCCATCAACCGCTTTCGAATTATTACGCAAAATACCTTCCAAAGCAAAGTCCAGCCGTTCTGGAATAGACCTGCTTCTTACATTCTTTTCATCACAACGAATCTCAATGCGATGTGCATGAAATTCAGAATACGCAAATTCAATCAATCCTTGAACTGCTTCTTTCATCAAACCTTGCCCCTGATACCTTGTATCAATCCAATAACCAATTTCAAATTTGGGAACATCCCAATCAATTCGATGCAGCCCAGTACAACCGATGAATTTTCTTCTGTTTCGATCATAAATATGAAAACGCAAATCTTCTCTACTTAAGAAATGCAGATGTGCTTGACGAACATTTGCCTCTGTTTCATCTTTTGTTTGGTCATTTTGCGCAAAGGGTAACCATGGTTTTAACTCAGCTCGACTTGCTTGCAATGCATCATAAATTTCACTGCCATCCCCAGGAAGCGGCAAGCGGATAAACAATCTTTTTGTTTCGAACTCATGTGGAAAATCCTTTAAAATTGGTTGCATTTCCTTTACATCCCTTCACGAATAATTTTTTTCCATTATACTTAAGGTACAAGAGAATAGGAAGCTATTTTTTAACCAGGAGGGATAAGTAATATGTTGGCATTGGACCATATCATTGTTGCTGCCAAGGAACCGAAAACAGCTGCTCTTGCTTTTGCATCTAAGAATCATATCAAAACGATAGAAGGTGGAAAACATGAGAAGTGGGGTACCTATAATCATTTAGCGTACTTCGCAAATAACTGCTATATTGAATGGTTAGGAATATTCAACCAGCGATTAGCCAATCAATCGGAAAATCCATTAATTCAACAACTCATTTTAGCTCTAGATAATTCTGAAGAAGGACCAATTCAATTCGCCTTAAGAACAGAAAACATGACATCTTTTATCAAACATTATGACACAGCGATGACTCCATATATCGGTCCCATTGATGGTCATCGAAAAAAGCCAAATGGAATGGACTTAACATGGCAAATGCTTTTCCCACAACCGAAAAAGTACTTCCCTTTTTTAATTCAATGGGGAAATTCAATGAATGTTCCAGATGATAAACAATTAATTAATAAGCAAAACATAACGAATATTGCTACTACCTTACCTGTCAATGAATTTAAAGCCTTGTACCAACATCGAATCCAAGCTAATCATTTCCAGCTGGCTAACACGAATTTACAGTTTGAAGAAGAAAAAAAGCTTATGTTTAGCATAAGTGAATAACTGACTTCAAAACTGCAAATCTAGGTAAACGGTTCTATATAATAGATGCGTACGGTATGGAGAATCGGATAGTTTTCATAGATATAACTATTCCATGTTTTTAACAATGTTGCACAGTTGCCATCACTTGCACAAAGACATGATTATTACACATACCACTTCCTATCAACTGAATACAATGTAATATACGAATAGTATAAATTGGTAATTTTGACATATTGTTACCATAATCATCCAGTGCTATTCTATTTATAAGGACTCACCCCTATCAAATCAAACAAACGACTACTTATTTTCTCTATACGACCCACTCTCTCTTAACAGGGATACAAATATAGGGGGTTGTTCTCGTTACTGGTATTCTATTTCGTAGATTTTAAATTTAAAATCACAAGGAGGAAGAAAATGAGTAACAGAAAAAGAGTTTGGTTTGAAGAGGCCGGCCGCAGACTAGATCCAGGATTAGTAGAACAACTTCGGTTAAAACGGAAAGAAGATCCTTATGAGACAAGTAACGAAAGACTGCCAGTAATTGTTTATTATTCAAAAGACTCAGATGACACAAAGAAGAAAGACTTGTTAACAGCTTGCCAAGCAGATAACAACAGTAAGCTAGACAAAGATATTGGAAGAAGAACTGCTCGAGGTAATTTAACTCCACAAATGATTAAACAAATTAAAGATCATGAAGCTGTTGACCGTATTTTCTACGATCGTACAGTTACTGCATTATTAGACGTTGCCAGTAAACAAATTGGTTCTGTTGAACTACAGGAAAGCGCTGGGTTAACAGGAAAAGACGTCACCATCGCTGTTATTGATACAGGTATCCACCCTCATAGTGACTTAACAAAGCCAAATAATCGTATTATAGCATTTAAAGATTTTATAAATAATCAAGAAGAGCCATATGATGATAATGGACATGGCACGCATTGTGCTGGAGATGCAGCAGGTAACGGTCAACAGTCCGATGGATTATATGTTGGACCCGCTCCAGAAGCATCCATCATTGGTGTAAAAGTACTTGATAAGAATGGAAGTGGGAGATTATCTACAATTATTGAAGGGATTGAGTGGTGCATAAGTAATAAAGATGAGTATAACATTCGGGTTATCTCACTATCTCTTGGAGCTCAAGCCTTTGAATCATTCCGAGACGATCCTTTATCAGTTGCTGTAGAGGAAGCATGGCATGAGGGAATTGTTGTATGTGCTGCCGCAGGAAATAGTGGCCCAGAACAAACAACCATTAGTACACCGGCCATCAACCCATTTATTATTACGGTCGGATCAACCATGGACCAAAATACTGAAGCACGATCAGATGATCAAATTGCAGAGTATTCAAGCAGAGGTCCCACTGTAGATTCCTTTGTGAAACCTGATATATACGCACCTGGCACAGACATCATATCTTTATTGGCACCTGGTTCTGCCTTAGAACAAGAACTTCCTGAGCAAGTCATCGATGAGAACTATTTACAGTTATCAGGAACTTCCATGGCAACCCCGATTTGCGCAGGAGTAATTGCTCAAATGCTGGAGGCAAATCCCAATTTAAGTCCGAACGATATCAAAAGCATCCTTAAATCTTCTTCTGAGCCAATGCTCAATGATATTTGGGGATATATTGAAGCAAATGGAGCCGTGGAAATGGCTAAGAAATATACAGTATATCAAAAAGCTGCCAGATAAGAGCGCAAGCACACCCATTTACTTAGGGTGTTCGATTAAAAAAACTCACACCATTAATAAACAGGCTGTCATAAATGACAGCCTGTTTATAATTATCCTAATTGCTGATGAAGAAATTCTGTAACCGATTCTGGTGTTTTTGTATATGCACTATGTTGATGTGCTTTCTTTTCCCCATTTTGGAAAATTAATAGGCTAGGGATTCCCATTACTTCGTATTTTTCAGCAATACCTTTGACTTCATCACTATTTATTTCATACCATTTATAGTTATTAAATTCTTCCAAGATATCGCCAATAAACATGTCCATCCGTTTACAATCCGGACACCAATCCGCAAAGAATTTAACGATAACTGGTTCATCGTTTTGAATAATTTCATAAAAAGCTTCTTCTGTTTTAATTGCTTCCATTTTGACTACCCCCTCTTTTTCTAATGTTTATTGTACCGATTTTTTATATGTTTGTCTTATGGTTTGCTCTATCTTAATATTCTACTCTACCTAGAATATATGCGACAAATAATCCAGCTGCAAACGTCGCAACACTGATTAAAACAAGTGAACCTGTTGCTGGCCATCCTGGAAATACGACAACGATTGAACCGATTACCATCCCAATGATAATAGCAAAAGTCCCTGTTCTGTAATGAGTAAGAAAGTAGTTAATTACTTTACTCATAACGACAATTCCTATTACAATCCCAATACCAGTAACTGCAATAATATCGACATGCATATTACTTACTGCTCCAATAACAGTAGGATAGACGCCAAGGACAAGCAACATAAATGACCCACTTATTCCAGGTAAAATCATAGCACTACTTGCTATAAAACCGGAAAAGAAAAGTAAAATATAGGTTGACATATTCATTTCCGTAATCACTGGCCCTTCGCCAGCCTGTAAGAAAACCATAGAACCAACCAGAATCGCACCAATAATTAACAATACAATATGGTTTGCTTTAAATTTGCTCTTAGCTTCGGCCTTATGTAAAAGATACGGAAGGACTCCAATAATTAATCCTAAGAAAAAAAACATGGTTGGTCCAGGGTGATGTTCAAATAGCCATTCAATTACATGGCTTAATGTAAATATCGCAATTACAACACCAATTCCCAGTGGTATTAAAAACCCTAGTTGTTTTTTCCATTCTTTACTCAAGAACCCATTAATTGCAGCAATTAATTGATCATATATTCCTAATAGTACAGCAATCGTTCCGCCACTTACTCCTGGAATGACATCACTTGCTCCCATAAATATACCACGATAAATATTTTTCCATTCCATTTTCTAATCTCCCTTATTGATGGTTAAGATTTGTTTCTATCTTCTTCCTGCTTATACATAGGATTAAACAAAATAAAAACCTAACCAAATGTTGATTAAGTCACTAGCATTATCATATCAAATTAATGATTTATTTTATAGAAAAAAAATATGCTCTGGATGTAAAAATTATTTAACTTCCAATTATTTGTGTTGGCCACAAGAAGTGCTGATATCTAACTTCGAATACACATTTATTCATTAACCGTACAATGCAATAAGGGAACTCCCGCGGGCACGGCTTTAGCTAACTCGATTAAAAGAAAAGTCGCTTATCTGTGTGGACCTTCGGAACTGTGCTATTCCCGCTCGATTCATCCCTATTTCACATGCTGCTAAGATTAAGAGGAAAGATATCCATTCCTTCCCTAGCAATTCAATTGTAAAAATTAACAATTAAAAAATCCGAACAATTCTCCAAATATAAATAAATGAATATTTCTAAGGAATTGTTCGGATGATTCTTTTTTACTCTAACGCTTCTTAAGTAATTATTCTTCTTTTAACTCTGTAAATACCACAAGTCTTTCTGTTCTCCCGCCAATGGAATGGTCAAATGTTCCAATACAAGTAATTAGATTCAACATTCGTCTTGATGTATAACCAAAGATATCTTCAATTGGTGCATCATCTTTAGGAAATACCTGTCTATCTACTACTTCGAAAGTTAACGTTCGTCCATCTTCTCCAGTTATATTCACTTCATCACCAATTTTCAAATCTTTTAAATCAAAAAATACCCCCGGACCCGTTTTATCATCAACATGACCAGCGATTACCGCACTTCCACGATTTCCTGGTTTCGTACCAAGGTCAAACCATCCTGTTTTCGTGAAATCCTCTGGAACAGCCATTTCACCATTATCCAGTAAACCAACACTTTCGATTTCAGATTTGACATCAATAGCGTCAATGGTAATTTTTTTTGGCGTAAGATGGTATTCTTTATCTTTAATTATTGAATCCGAGGTCTTATTTTCTACATTCGCAGTTTCCGAATTGTATTCCAACTGTTCCTGTTTCATACCTGAATTACTATTGGAAGGATTGGAGGAAACCGAAGTGTCAGCTGTTTCATTCTGAGATGGAGAACACGCTACTAAACAAATAGCTATTCCAACGAAAGCTATATATTTGATCATCCAATCCCTCCTGTTTCTTGAAATCTACTATTTCCGTTCATTATTTAATTTCATTTTTCTAATAACAAATAGTATAGCTGCACCAAGCACACTTGCTCCAACGATCCATGCCCATGCCATAGTTGAAGATTGATCTTCTGGTGCTCCGAGACCGGTATTTGGCATTTCAGATGGCATTTCTTGAGCAAATTTATCAGGGTGTTGCATAACAATACCGGATGATAATTGTGCGGCTGCTCCATACATATGACCATATGCTTCGCGTGCTTTCGTGAACGCTTCATTATAGTTACCTTCTGCATATGCATCAAATGCTGCAATCAGTTGATCTGCATGCATTTGTAGACCTTCGGCTAAAGCGTCGGCTGGAACATTACCCTCTGTAGCCTCGGCCATAAAGCTAGAAAATTCTTCTTTATACATAGCCAAGTTATCTAGTGCTTCTTGTTTTGCCTCTTCATCTTCTTCAGCTGTTGCATTTACGTAATCAACGAAGTAGCCAATATGTTCAGACCACATCTCCTCAAATGCTTTTCCTGCTTCTTCGCCATATACAGATGTAATAGCCTTCGATAGATCTTGTGTATTTGCATTTAATACATTTGCCGCTGCTTCAAAATCCGGAGCCCCATCTGCTCCATTCTGCATTGCTACTACTGCTAGACCAGTATGTTCAGATAATAGATGTCCTAAATCAGCTCGTAAATCTCCTGCAGGTGTTACTGCTTTCGTATTATTAAAGTCTTCTGGAAATTGATCTGTAATTGCAGATGATAGACCTTTTGCTACCATATGCATATGCCCAATAGCTTCCCTTTCATGTTCATAAGCAGTTTGATAATTTTTTTGTACATAACTATCAAATGCTCCAATTAGTTGGTTAACATGCATTTGAAGACCTTCCGCTAATGAACCAGCTTCTAATCTCTCTCCGGTTGCTTCTTCCAAGAACTTCGAAAAATCTTCTTTATATTGGGAAAGCTCATCCAAAGCTGCCTGTTTTGCCTCTTCATCTTGTTCGCCAGTGGCTTTTACATAGTCAACAAAGTAGCCAATATGGTCACTCCACATCGTTTGAAATGATTCACCTGCATCATCTCCGTAAACCGATGCAATTGCAGCCGTTAGATCTTCTGTGTTCGATTCTAAAGCGGAAACAGACGCGTCAAAGTCCTCTGATTGCGCTGCACCATTCCGCATTGCTTCAATCGCTAGAAATGCGTGTTCACTTAATAAATGTCCTAAGTCAGCACGTAAATCTACTGCTGCTGTTTCTACGGTTGGCTTATCTGTCGTTTCCTCTGCACTTACCACACCTACACTACTTGAAAATAGTAATGTTGCACTTAAAGGTGCAATAACCAATGTCTTTTTCCAATTCATTTCACTCTCTCCTTTTTTATTAATCTGTAAAGCGAACGAAATAGAAATAAATTTAGATCACATTTTTATCAAAAAATTTATTATCCATAGCTAAAAAAGGCGGAACACTTCATGTGTTCCGCCTCTAAATTATAATGGAGAACTCAATAAAATATCTCCTTGTGGTTGTTGGCTATTGGCATTTGGCTCCTTTGTAATTGCAATCGTATCATAATTCCGCTCCTTCATGTCATGCAATGTATAGGATACACCACCTTTGCCGTCTTGATTGGTTACAAACGTACCAGCCCGAAACGGTTTACCTTCTTCTAACACCCAAACTTGGTATTTTTCATCTCCTTTTAATTCTGGAAGATTGTTTGCTTGAATAATGAGGTTCGTCTCACGGTTCTGTTCGATCATCATCGCTGTTGCTGCTGCCTCAATATCTTCAGAAGCTTGAAGTGTGTAGGCTTCCTTCATGCTATCTACAGAAAAGGATTCTCCAGTATCAGCGTCATCTTTTTGTTCATTAATATAGTACAAGGCCGCCCCATTACCCACTAACGATAACGTTAATGCTGCTACCATAAACGGTTTAAACCATGTACGCTTCGGTTTTATTGGTGGTTTCGGACCAGGTTCACTGTCTGTTTGATCAAATGTGGCCTTATTCTCTATCTGTGAATCGTCTTTAACATTTGATAAAATACGTTGCTTCATACCATCTGGAACAGCAATAGGTTCACTTGCATATGGGAGATCCATTGTCAGCTCTTCTAATTCCTTTAGTTCTTCCTGACAAGATGGGCAATCTTTTAAATGCGATTCAAATGCAGCCTTCTGTTGGTTTGTTAAATGCCCATTAAAATAATCTAGTAAAAGATCACATTGTTTATCCATCATTCACGAATCCCCCTTTCTTTTTTCTTAGTCAGTATTTTATTTAAGTGTTGTAGCGAAAGACGAACTCTTCCTTTAACTGTACCTAACGGAAGGTTACACTTCTTTGCAATTTGGGACTGAGTAAATCCTCTAAAATAGAACAAATTAATAATTTCCTGCTGTTCTGTTTTTAACTCCTTAATCGCATGTTGTATCTCTTCATGCTGTTCTTTCCATTCAGCTGTTTCTTCTGGAGAAGGATCATTATCTTCTTGAAGAGCGTCCCTCTCCTTTAGCTCATAATCATTTGATTTCTTTTTTCTTAATAAATCAAGACAGGCATTGCGTGTAATAGTTAACAACCAAGATGAAAATTTACCCTTTTCTTCCGAATAAGGCAATGATTTTGACCAAAGTTTAGTAAACACATCCTGAACGGCTTCTTCCGCCAAGAATTTATTATTGGTCATACGAAAAGAAAAAGAAAAGAGTAATTTCTCATAGCGATCATAAAGTAGCTCTAAAGCGACTTCATCTTTATTCTGTACGCGATGAAATAATTCAATATCTTGTTCTCGCATCCTATTCTCCTTTATAGCAATATGCCTATAGAATATCATAGGTTTGATCGAATTCATAAAAGCAGCATCTTCTAATCATCTAAAGAGGAAACGTATAAAGCGCTGTAAATGGATCAATTTTTTACGTTTAAGTATATTTCTAACGGGAATACGAGAAATGTAACCATTTTTAAGAAAGGATTTTTAAAAGATGAGTAGAAATACACAATATCAACCAACGAAAAACAAACAGTTGACTGACGCACAAGAAGTTCATTATTCAAAGGACTTCAAACATGCGGACATCGCTGGTGGATATCGTAAATCAAGAGTCCGTGAAGCAAAAAACGAAAACCCTGATTTGATTAAATAAGATACGATTAAACAAAGATTGGACAGACAATTGCTGGACATTCATCATTCAATTCCCCCTATAAATAGACAAACACCAATATATGAAGAGGAATTTCCTCTTTATATATTGGATTTTTTTTGAAGGAATGAAACAATCTAGTAAGCCCCTACGTAATACCTAATAACAATGATATAGGAGGTTTAAAAATGCCGGAAACAGCGATGGAATTAATCGATGTTAAAAAATCAGTAGGAAACAAAGAAATTATTAAAGGATTATCATTCTCTATTTATAAAGGAGAAGTATTTGGTTTTATTGGTCCAAATGGCGCAGGAAAAACGACTACAATTCGAATGATGGTAGGTTTAATGAAATTATCGGCTGGAGATGTTCGTATTCTCGGAAATAGCATTTCAACAAATTATAAGGAGGCTGTAAAGGAGGTAGGTGCCATTGTTGAGAATCCAGAAATGTATCCGTTTATGAGCGGATGGCAGAATTTAATGCATTACGCCAGAATGATGCCAGAAGTAACAAAGGAACGTGTACAAGAAGTTGTCACCCTTGTTGGTCTTGAAAAACCAATTAACGACAAGGTAGGTAAATATTCTTTAGGGATGCGTCAACGTCTAGGAATTGCTCAAGCCTTACTCCATAATCCTTCTGTTTTAATTTTAGATGAACCAACAAATGGGTTAGATCCAGCAGGAATTCGAGAAATTCGTCAATACATAAGAAAGCTTGCAAAAGAAGAACAGGTAGCCATTATTATTTCGAGTCATTTATTATCAGAAATTG
This sequence comes from Virgibacillus salexigens, assembly GCF_014905415.1. Taxonomy (GTDB): domain Bacteria; phylum Bacillota; class Bacilli; order Bacillales; family Amphibacillaceae; genus Virgibacillus; species Virgibacillus salexigens. Next base: position 230,504 of record NZ_BNEO01000005.1, on the reverse strand, counting down.
AACAAATGTGTGATCGTATTGGTGTCATTAAAAATGGTGAGCTGATATCTATTCAAACGGTCGGAGGTGATGCAGCCGACCATAACCTGATTCATCAAATGGAAGTAGAACCGATAGATAAAGCAGCACAGGTTTTGCAAGAGCAATATCAATTGGAAGCTGTCCGAATCGATGAGTTCTTATCGTTTCGTAGTCAAAAGGAACAAGTTCCCGCAATTATTAAATCATTAATGGAGAACGATTGTGCTGTATATCAAATCCATGTTGCAAAAGGAAACCTAGAAGATCAATTTTTTGAACTGATTGGAGAGAATACAATTGAGTAAACTGGTAAGCCTTATCTACAATGAACAAATCAAAATCTATATTCAAAAATCAACGTGGGCAATGTACATTGTCTTAGCCTTATTAATTCTTGGCATGGCAGTTATGACAAACAATTTCGGTAATTCAACAGAACAATATCAAGATGACAACTGGCGAGAAGTATTGCAAGAAGAGAATGCTGCCTTGAAAGAAGAGATGCAAAATGAGGAAATGATGGCAGACTATAATTCACAACAAATTGAAAAGAATAACTATTATTTAGAACATGATATCCAGCCTGAAGCATATGGTGCCTGGAAATTTGTCCAAGAAAATCTAGCCTTTTTATCTGTAGTTAGCTTACTAACTATTATTATCGCGGCAGGAATTGTAGCAAACGAATTCCGTTGGGGAACAATTAAGCTTTTGCTTATCCGCCCAATTAGCAGAAGTGGAATCTTATTATCAAAATATCTTTCTGTGTTATTATTCTCATTATTTACTTCTATTTTTGTTTTTGCTTTTTCATGGATTATTGGCGCTATTTTCTTTGGCGTAGAAGGGGTTAATCCTTCTATTGTAACAAATGATGGTTCGGGAGGATTCGAAGTTGTTTCACTAGTCGGTTCCATTTTTACTGAGTATGGTTATAGTATGGTTAACCTAATTATGATGGCTACGTTTGCGTTTATGATATCTTCCATCTTCCGTAATAGTGCACTTGCTATCGGTACAGCAATATTTTTAATGATGGCGGGAAATTCTATCGTTGGCTTCTTTGCAGACAAAGAATGGGCCAAGTATATATTATTTGCAAACACAGACCTTAGTAGATATGCCGCTGGCAATACTCCCTGGATAGAAGGAATGACCTTTGGCTTTTCCATCAGTGTTTTAATTGTTTATTATATTGTATTTTTAGTATTGTCTTGGCTGTTTTTTACGAAAAGAGATGTTGCTGGGCAATAAAAAGTCCAATTTTTAGAACCTGTTAATATAAATTTTTGAAGACACATATTATAATATATGCATACAATACGATGGAACTATGTACCTAAGTAATCGAGGTGTTTTACGTGAAACGTTACTTAACAGTGTTCTTCATTGGTTTAAGTGCGGTTATCTTAGTTGTTGGATTACGTATAGACTTTCAATGGAACGGTATTGTTTCATGGGGATTGTCCTTTATATTTTTATTATTCGCAGCTTATTTTGCAAAGTATATACCAAATGAAGAAGAACATAATAAACATTGACAAAGGATACGATCCTACAGAAAAAGGGCTGTAAGCAGTCCTTTTTTTGTTTCTTTCTTTAACAAACAGGGAAGAATAGGTAAACAAGTAATGGAGGTTCAACAAATGACAAAAGCTTTGCCCGAAAACCAACCTATGACTATTTATTGCGAAAACGAATATGACGCATTACAAGAAGTTATTCTTGTACCACCAACCAACATGAAAATTGAAGAAGTGATTAATGAAACACAGGAGCATTATCTAAAAGATAACATCAACCGAGATAAGGCTCTGCAGCAGCACCATGATTTTAAACTTTTCTTAGAGTCAGAAGGAACCCATGTAAGCGAATTACCAACGAAGGAAGAATTAAATGAACAGGTCTATACAAGAGATATCGGATTTGTCATTGAGGATACGTTATTTATATCATTAATGAAAGAAGAGGTTCGTCATCCAGAGACTGCTGTTTTAAGAGACTGGCTACAGCAAAATAACCTGCAATACAATGCTACGATATCATCAGCAATCGAGGGCGGAGATGTACTAGTTGATGGTAAAACCATTTGGATAGGAAACAGCCATCGTACGAGCAGAAAAGCTATCCAACAGTTACAGCAAGTATTGCCTAACCATTATATACGATCCGTAAAACTAAGAGAGGATATTCTTCATTTGGATTGTGTATTGACTATTATTGGGGAGCATACCGCCCTCGTATATCCAGCTGGGATAGATAAAGCTGCTTATCAATACTTGAAGACATGGTACACGGTTATTGAAGTCACGGATGAAGAGCAATTCGCGATGGGGCCGAACGTTCTTGCGATTGGTAACAACACAATCGTAAGTCTACCTGAAAACCGCGCCTTAAATAGGAAGATGGAACAAGCTGGGTTTAAAGTAGCTGAAATCGCTTTTTCTGAAATTATAAAATCAGGCGGATCCTTCCGCTGCTGCACACTGCCACTGAAAAGAATGGAAGGTTAGCAATAGACGCTCTTACCTAATTCTAGAACGAATACTTCTCTTTTAAGTGCTGGGGAGCCATTTTAATCATCCATTGCAATAATAAAATTGCTATTGAAACATCATCTACAAGACCTAAGCCGAATAGAAAATCAGGAATTAAATCAAATGGAAATAAGAAATAGCCGATAATTAATACAGCAAACAAAATCTTTTTTGATTTTGTAACTTCCTTTTCCACAAAGAAATCTTTTAAAAATGAAATAGACCGTTGAAATGTAAATAGGAATCCAATACGTTTCCAAAACCTTCGCATGATAAGCAAGCTCCTTTCTTGATTTCCTTTATCCTAGTTATACTAGCATATATATATGTGATTTGCCGAATGATTCAACATGGCGCATAATATATGAAAATCTTTATAAGATGAGCCAATTAAAGACATAGCACTATAAAATAGCTGGGGAGAAGTAACACAAAAGGCCCTAAGAAAAGGATGGATAGCGAACCTTGTTTTTATACAAGGTCCACTATTTTATACTATTGATGCAGCTGATTTTTTGGTATTGGAATGTACATTAACTGATCATCATTCTCTGCTGGATTTCCTCGTCCATCTGTATTGTTCGTAATAATATACAATCCATTCTGGTCAGCCATTACATCTCGTACCCTACCAACATCTGAAATAATTGCTGTTTCGGTTTCCTTTAAGGGATCAAATTGGCGAAGTGCTTCCCCTCTTAAAGAAGCAAAATAAAACTTGCCATGTAAATAGGTCATTCCAGAAGGAGCCCAAGTATCTTCACCTGAATGGATAATCGGAGTTTTCATTCCTTCTTTTGTCTCATCACCCTGTATCTCCGGCCAACCATAATTATTGCCTGCTTCGATCTGATTTATTTCATCTGTTGCGCTTGAACCATGTTCGGTTGCATATAACTGACTGCCTTTCCCCCAAGCTAAACCCTGTGGGTTACGATGACCGTAAGAAAAAACATAGGAATCTTGTTGCGGATTATCATTGGGAACGGTACCGTCAAGATTCATCCGAAGAATTTTCCCAGCAAGGCTCTCCATATCTTGAGCTGATTCAGGATTCGTAGCATCACCTGTAGTAATATACAACTTATTATCTGGCCCAATCTCCATTCTTCCACCTTGATGGAACTCTCCTCCTGGGATTTTATCAAGTAATATACTTTTTTCTCTCCATTGTTCTTCGGTCTCCTCTACTGTCACTACACGTTGATAATATGCTCCATTTTGTTCGTAGGAATAATAAGCAATTGCCGTATTTGTTTGTGAGAAATTCTCTGGGAACGCTAACCCCAATAATCCAGCTTCAGCTTGCTGGGATAAACTAGCATCAAATTGTACGGGTTTTCGATTAACTTCGCCCGCTTCCACTTTCACAATAGAACCGGTTCGCTCGCTAATATACAGCGAGCTATCTACTTGCTCAATTTCCCACGGTTCTTGCAAATTAGAAGCTATTACTTTCTTTTCGATTCCTTGATCTGTTTCTTCAGTGGTTTTTGATTCTTGTGACGCTTGATCTTTTTGAGACGAATTCGAATCGTTATCTTGTGCACATGCAGATACCAAAACGATAACAACCATGATAAAGAATACGTAGAATTCCCGAATACACAACACCTCATCATTATTCGTTTTACTAATCTATTTTGATTATTCCCTAAATTTAGTAACGAAAACACTACAGTCTTTTCTTGCTTTTTTTCCTGAAATTCCATCTTTTCTTTGTTATTTTTAGATAGAATTCTTAAAGGCAGTAATGGTTTTGTTTCAATCAAAAAAAGATAGGCAAAATGTATTGGAAATGGAGTGCCCCCTCACCCTATCCAAGGTAAGTTAGGTGAAGGACGAATACCACGAAACTCCTGCGGAAAAAGCCCCTGCAGTGGGATTTTCACGAGGAGGCTCGGGCTTTCGTCCGCAGAAAGCGAGTGGTACCGCACGGGCGCACAAAAAAGCTTGTAGAAAAACATAAGATTTTTCTACAAGCTGACTGAAAGCAATACTTTCAGTGTTTTACGTTTCTTAGTCTATTTTATTCTTTTTCGCTGCTTTTTCACGTTCATTCTTATTTAAGATTTTTTTACGTAATCGGACTGTCTCAGGGGTTACTTCACAATATTCATCATCATTTAGATACTCAATTGCTTCTTCTAAAGACATTTCCCTGGTTTTGCGAATGGTTGAGGTTTGATCTTTTGTCGCAGAGCGAACATTGGTTAAATGTTTTTCCTTTGTAATATTAACCGTTAAGTCATTATCCCGATTATGTTCTCCTACAATCATACCGGAATAAACCTCCGTACCTGGGTTAACAAAGATAACACCACGATCTTCCAATTGCATAATACCATAAGTTGATGCTTTACCGTTTTCTAGTGCTACTAGGACACCTTCTCTTCTTCCACCAACTTGTCCTTTTATAATTGGTTCATATCCATCGAACGTATGGTTTAGGATTCCATACCCACGTGTTTGCGACATGAATTCTGTTGAATACCCAAGCAGTCCTCGTGATGGAACTTTAAATTCAAGGCGTACTTGACCATTTCCTTGGTTAACCATATCAAGCATTTCACCTTTTCTTTCCCCTAAAGATTCCATAATCGCTCCTGTATATTCTTCAGGTACATCGACTTGTACCCGTTCTACAGGTTCACACTTTACACCATCTATTTCTTTAATAATAACTTGCGGTTTCGATAGTTGTAATTCATATCCTTCACGACGCATATTTTCAATCAAAATGGATAGATGTAGTTCCCCACGCCCTGACACAATCCAAGCATCAGGTGAATCTGTTGGCTCCACTCTCAGACTAACATCTGTTTCTAATTGTTTTAGCAATCGTTCTTCAATTCGACGTGACGTAATATATTTTCCTTCTCTCCCAGCAAATGGGCTGTTGTTAACAAGAAAAGTCATTTGTAAGGTAGGTTCATCAATACGTAACCAAGGCAGTCCTTCGATATGATCCTGTGGACATATCGTTTCACCTACATTAATATCTTCCATTCCAGCAACTGCTACAATATCTCCCGCAACTGCTTCTTTAATTTCTATCCGTTTTAAGCCTATAAACCCAAATAATTTAGTAATACGGAATGATTTTTCCGAACCATCTTTTTTCAAAATGACAACTTGCTGACCGACAGCGATTTTACCACGTACTACACGTCCCACACCAATTCGGCCAACGTAATCATTATAATCCAATAAAGTTATTTGGAATTGTAATGGCTCTTCACGATTATCCACTGGAGCCGGAATGTGATCCAGAATTGTGGTGAACACAGGATCCATCGTCTCTTCTTGTTCCTCTGGTTCAAACCCTGAAGTTCCATTTAAAGCAGAAGCATAAACTACAGGGAACTCTAGTTGGTCATCATCTGCACCAAGCTCAATGAATAAATCAAGCACTTCATCAATTACTTCGTGTGGACGTGCGTTTGGGCGATCAATTTTATTTAGCACGACGATTGGGGTAAGTTTTTGCTCCAGTGCTTTTTTTAATACAAAACGGGTTTGCGGCATCGTTCCTTCGTAAGCATCAACTACTAACGCCACTCCATCAACCATTTTCATAATTCGTTCCACTTCACCACCAAAGTCAGCATGGCCAGGCGTATCAAGGATATTAATGGCTGTGTCTTTATATTTAATCGCGGTATTCTTTGCCAAAATAGTAATACCACGTTCTCTCTCAATATCTCCAGAGTCCATCGCCCGCTCATTAACTTGCTCATTTTCGCGGAATGTCCCCGAATACTTTAAAAGCTGATCGACTAATGTCGTTTTACCATGGTCTACATGGGCAATAATAGCGATGTTGCGAATATCTTCTCTTAATTGCATACGTAAGCTCCTCTATTTACGAGTTGATTCAAACCATTCAATTATAACACACTTGCCGGTATTAGGTAAAAGTTTTGAAGTTTCATCGTTCTAAATGCTGCTCGAAAAATTCTATTTGGAATTTTGCTCCTCCAAGTTGTGAGCGATCGACAGTTATTCTGCCACCAGATTGTTCAATAATAGCTCGAGCAATTGCTAATCCAAGGCCAGTTTCTCCACCCTTTCCTTTTACAAATCGATGAAATATCTGCGGGATAAGGTTTTCGGATATCCCCTCACCATCGTCCTCTACAGTAATCAGGATTCGCTTGTTTTCTTGTTTAATATGCAAGCTTACCTTTTCGTTCGCATGACGTATGCCATTAAAGGTAAGATTTAAAAGGGCACGTAATAACTTTTCACCATCAGCGTATAATTCTGGTGACCCCTCCATGCTGTGCTTTAATTCAACTCCATTTTCATTAACAATTGGCAAAGCCCGATCCACTACTTGCTCCAAGATAACAGATAACTGTAACATTTCAGGATTATAAACATCTGGTTCACTATCTAATTTAGCTAATAGGACCATTTCATTAATTATTTTTTTCAAGCGTTTAACTTCTGTTACCATCACTTCCAAGCCCTTTTCTTCTTCATTCGCATCAAAAATCTTATCCCGGATTCCTTCTGCATACCCTTGGATTGTCATCAATGGCGTTTTTAGTTCATGGCTTGCATTTTGAAAGAAAGTTTGTTGAGAATTAATATACCTCTGTAGTTCGTTTGCCATCTCAAATACACTTTGTTCCACTTCCTTAATTTCCCCAGTAGCGTGAATTCTCTCCATGGAATTAAATTGACGTTTTTCGATTTTCTTCAATTGTTTTTTTAATTTAGAAAGTGGCGTTACTAATTTACGTGTAAATATATAACTCAGAATTGTTGCAATAGCGCCACCTATCAAGAATACAATTAGTAACCGGAAAATAAAATTCTGTTGAACAGATTCAATATCACTAAGTGGGGTTAATAAAATTAACTCTAATCCTGTACTTTCAGGTCTAATTAGAATTCGCGAAGTAACGTATTTATCATTTTTATACTCCCATAACGTTTCATTTTTATCGGAAAAATCATTGGTACGAAAGAATTCAGCAACAACCGATTTAGGTAATGGTGATACGACGGCATTTTGATTACGATCATATATAAATAATTGTAAATCTTGATCCTGGAGAAACTCCTCTAAATTACTTATACTCGTGTTACCGTACTGTTCATTTAGAACCTCAATTAATAAATCTCCTTTTTGCCTTAATTGCCGTTGCTCATCTTGAATAAGCATGTCCAAAATTAAAGAGTAAATCAAATATCCCGTTATCGCCATGACGATTAATAATAGAGTAGTAAATGCAGCATTTAGCTGAGATTGCAGCCTCATACTTGATCTCCTTCATGCCTTAATCGATAGCCGTAACCCCATACAGTTTCCAACGGAAGATCGGGTAGTTTCTTCCGAATCCGCTTCACTAAATCATCCACGGCTCGATCACTTCCAAAGTAATTATCTCCCCATATTTTTATTAGCAATTCTTCTCTAGAAAATGCGCGATTGATATTTTCAGTTAGTATCGATAACATATCAAATTCTTTGGTGGTTACTTCAAATTCTTGATTATCAAAGAAAATACGCCGTTCTTTCTTATCAATCGTTAGTTGGTCAACAGTTACTCTATCTTCCAGTTCTTCTTTTTCTACCAACACTTGCGAGCGTTTGAATAAACGTTTTACTCTAGCCACTAATTCTCGCGGGCTAAACGGCTTTGTTAAATAATCGTCTCCACCAAGCTCCAGCCCGAGAATCTTATCTATCTCTTCATCTTTTGCTGATATAATAATAATTGGAACTTCACTTTCATTACGAATTTTTTTGCAGAATTCATAACCATCCATACCAGGCAGCATAATATCTAATATCCACATATCGGGGCGGTCGGTTTGCCAAAACTCCCATGCATCCTCAGCATTATCCAGTACGGTTACTTCAAAACCCTCTTTTTTCAAATACGCGGATACAATATTTTGTATATTCGAATCATCTTCAACAACACCAATATGATTATTCATACTCTGTCACCTTTTCTACAAATTAATTACTTCTATTCTCACATAAATAGTTAATGTTTACATCCTAAATGGTTTTACACATTTTTTCCACATTTATACCAAATGAATCCCAAATAGCGTGGGTACAATATAAATATATCGATGGTGACTTCATTGAATTACATCTTTAAATTCTCATGAAGTGCCATTTACTCATATATTCAGGCTGGTGGATAACACCTCTGTTGCGTCCCCTAACTCCCCTCGTCGCTTAGAGATGGTATCCTAAAGCCTGTTTTTTAAAATCTTTGGAAAGGGTGAGGAAAGATGGATTATAAAGACGAAAATCAACGTAATGATTGGGATGGATATCCTAATGAAAATAATTCTTTCGAAGATGAACGGCCACTATCTGATACCTATCAAGACCATCAAACTCAAAGAGAATCATATAATCAAACAGATACAGGTACTTCCGATAATCATAGAGACTCTAAAGGAAATAAAAAACCTCCAAAAAATAAATCGATGCTGCACTTCTTCCTAGGAGGGTTATCTGGTGGTATCGTATCTGTAGCCTTAATAGTAGCATTGGTATTAACAAATATTATACCTATTAACCAACAAAGCGGAAACAATAATAACGCTACAGATAATTCAAACAATGAAGCAGCAGAAGTAGTCAAGACCTTGGCCTCCGATGACGCAGATGTTGCTACTAACATAGAAGAAACTTCTAAAGCTGTTGTTGGTGTACTTAATATGCAACAGCAAAGCGTATGGACTGAAAGCGAGGAAGCAGGTACTGGCTCAGGAATTATATATAAAAAGGAAAACGGCAAGGCATACGTTATTACGAATCAACACGTTGTAGAAGGGGCAAAAGAAGTAGAAATTGTGCTTAATTATCAAGAGGAACGCTTAAATGCAAAAGTACTAGGTACAGATGAATTAACCGATTTAGCTGTATTAGAAGTCGATGGCGAGAATATAACAACTGTTGCTAACATGGGTACTTCAAAAGACCTTAAAGTAGGTGAAACTGCTATGGCTATTGGCAATCCGCTCGGCATGCAATTTGCTAACACCGTGACGAAAGGCGTAGTCAGTGGATTAAATCGCTCCATTGAAATTGATACAAATGGTGACCAGCAAGCAGATTGGGTAACAGAAGTTATTCAAACCGATGCTGCAATCAACCCTGGAAATAGCGGCGGTGCATTAGTGAATGAAAATGGAGCTGTCGTCGGTATTAACTCTATGAAAATTGCTCGTAGTGAAGTAGAAGGTATAGGTTTTGCCATCCCGGTAGATTCAGCACTTCCGATAATTGAACAATTAGAAAAAGAAGGTGAAATCGAAAGGCCGCTAATCGGAATTAGTACTGCCGCAATTAATCAAGTACCTCAACAGTATCGCAATGAAATTGCCTTGCCTGATGATGTAAAGGGCGGTATGGTTATCGCAGAGGTACAAAATGGTTCGGCAGCATCTGAAGCAGGTTTAGAACAATTTGATGTCATTACAAAAATTAATGGGAATGAAATTACATCGATTTTAGAATTACGACAATTCCTCTATTCTGATGCATCCGTTGGTGAGACAGTCGAAATAGAGTACTATCGTGATGGTGAGAAGCAAACAACAGAATTAACACTTCAAGCACAAGAAGACAATAAAACAAACCAGTCAAATGAATGATAAACATGTAAAAACCCATTTCCTCAACAACAGGAGATGGGTTTTTTTATAATGTTATCCAAAGAATAAATCAAAAATATTGCTGCTTGCAGAAGTTTCCTTATTGTAGAACTCCGAGTATCCACAATTTTTACAATATACAACAAGGAATTTATTATTCTGAACATCAAACATCTTCGATAACCCAGAACCTGTCATTGATACTTCTTTTTGATCCGCATCCGTACTGCCACATTTTAAACAACCTTTACTTTGATTCATTTCATTCACCTCTTATTTGTACTACGAATAAATGGAATAAAGGTTTCAAATGAAGTTGCAATGAGTTAGTCCAAATTCTCTTCATATTTATTATGATTAGCAGCCGGATGTGTATATTCTCCATTAATATCAGCAGCTAAAAATTCTTCTACACTTTCTACTGCTCCTGGTGCTCCATCACTATTTGGATACATTTCATCATAGTCTTCTTTCTCACCATAGAAGTCAGATGGAGTTTCAGAAGTTCCATAGACACTCACTTCTTGCCAAGCATCTTCTGCATCATATTCAACCTGTGAATCATCAGATCTTTCATCAGGATTTATATTTGGGCTAAAAACTTGCTCTTCAATGGTACGATGCTGCGTAAATGCATTATGATTCGCATGTTCCACACAACGATCAGCAGTAGGAACAGCAGCTAGCCTTTCATACGGAATATCTCCCCCACATTTCGTACATATACCATATGTGCCATCTTCAATAGCATGTAATGCTTCATTAATTTCTTCTAATTCCCTTTCAGCATGCTCATTAAGAGCTAGATCCTTTGACCTCTCAAATAATTCAGACCCTGTATCTCCAGGATGATTATCATAATTGGAAAGTTCCCCAATTGATTCCTGTGCCGTTTCAAGCGTAAGCCCTAAGTGATCCTGAACTTGATTAATCAACTCAGATTGCCGATTTAATAAGACTTCCTTACATGCCGCTAATTGTTGGTTCGTAATCATGGAAGATCGTCCTCTCTTTTTGAGTGAATATGTATCTATACTATGCACAAAAGAGGACGACGACATTCTCTATTTTTGCTCCCAAATCATGTCAATCCGAAATCGGTTATTTAGAATTTATTTCCATTTTTAGTTGATACATTATGGATGCAGGAATGCCAAAGGTTATATATAAATCCCTTTATTAAGGCGCTTCAAGATACATGTAAAAAATTAAAGCGAGAAGAAAATACATCCATGTTGATCATTTTTCTTACTATTACCCTTCACGTTTATAGAATGCGACAACACTTTCAGCCATTTCAATAATCTTATCCTGTAATTCTTTTGGTTCAATCACCCTTATTTGATCTGCAAACCCCAGTATATAGGCTTTTGCCTCATTTTCGGTATCAAAAGAAAGTTTGACAGGGACCCAATCATCCTTCGTTATATTTTCAACCTCCATATTTTGGACCAATCGTCCAGAGAACTTAAGCCATGTCAAGGTAGACGGCAGAACTTCCACTCGTACTTCGTAATGAGGTAAATTTTCTATAAATGCTTTTGTTGATAATTCCCAATACTGAGCAAGATTGAAATCTTTTGGTCTTTCAAATGTTTCTTCCAAAGGTTTTGCGGATAATATACGCGACGCCCTGTAATTTCGGATGTCATCATTTTCTTTGGAAGCAACGAAATACCAACGACTTCCTTTTGCTACAAGTCCAAGTGGTTTTACAACTCGTTCACTAGTATTTCCGTCCATACGCTGATATTCAATCTTTAATTTGTATTCGTTCCAAATGGCCTTTTTAAGAACTTCGAAGGACATTATTTTTTCTCTCCGCTTAAACCATGTGCTCATGTCAACATGAATACGATTCCAGACATCTTTAGCGTTTTCGCGATAAATAGATGGAAGCGAAGCGATTAGTTTATTCCTAGCTTCTTCGGATGTACGGGCAAATCCCAAGTCATCTAGCAATTGTGTGGACTGAGGTACAAATAGCGCACGAATTTCAGATTCCTTTAAACCTGTTAAATTAGTCCGATAATCTTCCAATAATGACCAGCCGCCGTTTTTCCCCCGTTCTGCTAAAACTGGGATACCGGTTCCACTTAAAGCATCCATATCTCGATAAATGGTTCGTTCGGAAACCTCCAGCTTTTCTGCTAATTCTTTGGCTGTCATTTGCCCATGTGATTGTAATAATAAAAGTATAGATACCAGTCGATCCCCTCTCATCAACCTCACCTTTTTATCATTTATTATGTTTATTTAATAAAATATGACATAAGTTGTCAAGAACAGGGTGTAATATTATAGGTAATTCATTGAGACCACTGTTCCATATAACTAAGCGTTCTACCCAGGAGGTGCAGTATGCAAGACCAAAATCACATCATTTTAAGCGAAGTAAATGAAACTAATTTAAAGAACATTTCCCTTGAAATCCCGAAAAAGAAAATCACTATATTCACAGGCGTATCCGGAGCAGGGAAGTCATCCATCGTCTTCGATACGATTAGTAAAGTCCAGGCTAGTCCTCACAAGGAACTGACTGAACAAATGCTTCGACATCATATCAAACGAACCTTTAACTGGCATGCTTTTGAAATGATTTGGCCAAATCCTCCTGCAGCTGAAAGACTGGCAAAGTTGACTGTTAAAACCTTATTTATAATTGGTACAGAGGAATTACCCGATAACCTTCGCGTCGCTGACTACTTTTGAAAACAATCAGCCGCTCAATGATGATATCTACTTATCCACAGCAGTTTCCCATAGAAGAAATAAAAAAGCAGATCGTTGATGAGTTTTGTAACTCGCTTTCCTTTTAAAACAATTATATGGCGTGATTGCGACATACAAACAATGAAGCTCATTCTCTATCCGCCCCCTTCTTATTGAAGGGGCTTTTATGTAAATTAATTAAAATTAAACTTTTAAACTACACCAACAAACGTTCCTTTCATATGATTAATATTAAAATGGTTATAACATTTCACTCCTTTCTAGACATTGTTATTCTTTTAGCCCTCTCTTGTTCCAAGAGGGCTTGTTTCACATCTCTATATTTTAATATACATTTTAATATGTGATACCTAAATTATATTGCGAGTATGCCTATTAAAAAAACACCCAGGGGACGGGGGACAACTAAAATAGGTAACCTAAAAGTCAAACGATAAAATAGGAATGAGTTAAACGATGATACACATGCAGTCAACATACATAGACTCATACCGGAACAGTACGAGCGGAAGATCCCGAAGGAAAGTGTGCTGACGAGGGATTGCCGGGGCAAGGAAGCTGAACCGTGCTCGCGGAAAGCGAAGGATTTTGACGAGAGCGATGATAGAACCTATTTTATGTAAACAACTCATCCGGACGGACTCCTCTACTATTTAAGTCTAGAAGCCAAAGAAGAATTATTACATAACTATAGCCCTAGTACAACAACCGCAAATTGAACTAGGGCAAGGTAATGGGGTTAACCCTTATAGATAATATTTACCAATGTATTTAAATATGACTAAAGACACATCATAAATTTAAGGCTTTTCTTAGCCTTTCAGATTACTCACTTTCTATATAAACATAGTATATGTAAGGTCTCACGCGAATTGCCCCTCTTAAACGAGGGGCTTTATTTAAATAACGAAATGTTTGTAATTCACTAATCGCTCGCTCAATACCAGAAAAAGTATTTATAAAGTTACAATGATTCACATGTAGTCAACAGTTATTTGCTGCTTTGCGAATGATTGTTAGGCGCTTGTTGTTGTGAACTATTTAACCCACTTAGTGTGTTTGTTAGTTGTTGCGCATTTTGATTGTTAGTCATATTTTGGATGGGTTGAGTTATTTGTTGTGCTGTTGAATTGTTCATTGCATTCGATAAATTTTGGGACATGTTCTTAAATGTTCCATTTTGTACTCCCTTTGTAATTCCATAAATTGCTGCTCCCGTTGCTCCTATGGCAAGTAGTGAAGTCATCATACCTCGATTATTCATATTTATCATCCTTTTTATTTGTTGGTTCTTCTTGAAATTCAATATTATTTTTGCATCATCCATCAAATTTATACGAATAATAATACTTCACTTTTTTCCATTTGAATTTACTTACTTTTCGTGATGAATAAGCATAAAAGTATTGCTTTAATAATAGCTCTTATATCAACATCAATTGTGATCATTTACCCAAGTCATATCAATATGCCAAATCCCATCATCAAGGTATGGCTCCGATATTTGTCTAAATTGAAAGGATTCATAGAACTTTTTTAAATATTGTTGCGCTTGTATTTTTAGGGTATACACTTGTTCATTTTTCATATAATGTAGTACATTTGCCAATAATTGTCTTCCATAACCATTGCCACGATATTTAGCCGCTACCAATACGCGACCAATTGATGCTTCTTCATACATACTACCCGCAGGTAATAATCGTGCATAAGCAGCGATTTCTTCACCATCTTTTAAATAATAATGGATGGATCGAAAATCATACCCATCCAATTCTGGATATGCACAACGTTGCTCCACGACGAACACATCTACTCTTAACTGAAGTATTTTATACAATTCTTCTGCATCTAATTCATTGAATGTTTTAACCACCCATTCCATTTAAAAAACCCTCCCCACTATGTTTACAATATAATTTAACTATAGCATACAGGAAAACTTGTTTATTTTGTCGAAAGAATTAGAAAGAGAAGAAAGGAGAGAAAAAATTGGTAACCACAGATACAAATATCGGATTTATCGGAACTGGTGTAATGGGCAAAAGTATGGCGCGTAATCTCATGAAAGCAGGATATAAATTATCAATTTATACTCGAACTCAACAGAAAGCGGAAGAATTACTGGCCGAAGGCGCAACATGGTATTCGTCCCCAACAGCCTTATCCAAATCATGTCATGTAATAATTACCATGGTTGGATACCCTTCAGACGTAGAAGAAATCTATTTTGGCGAAAATGGCATATTGAATCATGTGTCTCCTGGTTCGTTTTTAATTGATATGACTACTTCAAAACCACAATTAGCAATAGATATTGCAAATCAGGCAAAACAAAAAAATTGTTATGCCTTAGATGCACCTGTATCTGGTGGTGATTTAGGTGCCAGAAACGGAAAGTTAGCAATTATGGTTGGCGGAGAAGAGCAAGCATTTCAGGATGTTAAAGAGCTTTTTCAGATTATGGGAGAAAATATCATGCTTCAGGGAGAAGCGGGGGCAGGCCAACACACAAAACTCGCAAATCAAATTACCATTGCTTCCAATATGATTGGTGTTTGTGAAGCAATTGCTTATGCAAAAAAAGCTGGACTCGATCCAAGCCGCGTTTTGGATAGTATTACAACTGGTGCTGCAGGTAGTTGGTCATTATCCAACCTAGCACCACGAATGATTGCTGGTGATTTTGCACCAGGGTTCTATGTGAAGCATTTTATCAAAGATATGAGAATTGCGCTTGAGTCTGCGGAAGAACTTGGTCTATCCACACACGGATTATCGCTTTCACTAAAGTTATATCAGGAACTTGAGGAAAAGGGTGAAGCTGATAGTGGAACACAAGCGTTAATGAAACTATTTGCTTAAAACAAAAATGCTGAGAGAAGGGGTAACAATTATGCTATTGTTGCCCCTTGTGTTTGATTTCCTCTGCTGCTTGTTGGACGATAAAACCTAATTCATCATTACCAAATAATTGTAGCACTTGTAATACCGTTTCCGTTGGAATCATTTCTGACTCTTCCCTTGAAACAGTTGAATTGATAGCTTCAACTAACGCTTGATTTGTACCTGTCTGATTAGGATACGCTTGATTATACAAAGCTTCCGGGTCTAAGTTATTATTCTTGCACCATTGGGTGAACACAAGAATCATCATTTTTTCTTCTTGTTGATAATTATCTATGATTTGCTGCTCTTTTGCTTTTTCGTTCATGATTCCCCCGCCTTTTTTAACATAAATATCCAAGAAAAGGATAGTGCTTGTTTTAGTTCTGTCGTTAAGTGAGCATAATTTTCTTTTGTTACGCCTTGTTTATATACTCCAAATCCATCCGTACAGGAAAGATTCATCTCCTCACATAGTTTTTCAAATTCCCATGGCATCATCGTATTACATATAGCTTTTTCCATATGTAAACGTGGATAACTATTTATTCTCGGACCGGCAGTCGGACCAAGAATACCAATACAAAGCCAACCACCCTGCTTTACTACTCGCTTTATTTCTTTTATTGCATGTTTAGGATTCTCCGTCCACTCTAAACTATTTATTGCCATCACACCATCAAATGTTTCCTTTTTGAAAGGAAGCTGATTTACATTTCCTTGTAAGAATTCAATACTGCTTGGATGCTCTGCTCTTGCATAGTTAATCATATTGGCTGATATATCAAGGCCCACTGCTTGGTACTTCTGCTCATAAAGCTTATATGTTCCATATCCATCACCACAGCCAATATCCAGAACATAGCCTCCTGTTTGAAAGTAGTTATTAATAAATGGGATAATCTCGCTCCTACTCCCATTTTCCCACATATTCTGACTTCGTTCATTCCAAAACGCTGCTCGTTTGTCCCATTGTTCAGTAGCCTCTTTATTCCAATCAAAGCTTGTCATGAGTTTCCTCCTTATATAACAAAGATTTCGATTTGTAATATAGTTAAATTCTATCCTTTTCTAATGTATAAAAAAAGGCTTATCTCAAAAGAGATAAGCCTTTTTTCTATATCTATTATAGACGAGTAACGTTTGCAGCCTGTGGCCCGCGGTTACCTTCTACGATTTCAAATTCAACATCTTGACCTTCTTCAAGTGTTTTGAAACCTTCAGCTTGGATAGCTGAGAAGTGTACGAATACGTCGTCTCCGTCTTCACGCTCGATGAAACCGAAGCCTTTTTCAGCATTAAACCATTTTACTTTACCAGTCATTAAAATGACCTCCTTATACAAATATCGTGCAAAGTAATTGAATCATAAATACTTTTACACTCACTTTGATAAAGAGATCGTAAAGTATTATTCAAACTTCAATTTCCTTTTGCACTTTTAACTTTACCTTGTTCTTTAATAAAATGCAAGTGCATAAGCGGATATTCGCAACATTTTTTCGCAATTGCTCTATAATTCCTATGAAAATAATTTGATAATTCATATTTTGGATTATTTTTTTAGGCGATTCCACCTATTTGTCAGACATCCGTTAAATTACGACATTATATCCTTGTTCTTCCACCGCTTCACGCATAGTCTGAATATTCACCTGTGCTTCATCATAGGTTACATCTACTTTTCCAGTATTCAGATGAACTTCTACTCCCGTAACACCATTCAATGCTTCAAGTGCACCTTTCACTGCTTGCTCACAGTGGCCACAGCTCATTCCTCTTACATCTAATGTTGTTTGCATCATTTATATCTCCTTTCAATTATTGCTTTCCACGAAAATATATCCATTTAAACCTTATTTCTGCTATAGTTTCAGCCGTTTTAATCGTAAAGAATTGGAGACAACACTGACGGAACTAAATGCCATTGCAGCTCCAGCAATCCATGGAGCTAATAAGCCGAGAGCTGCAATTGGTATACCTGCACTGTTATAGGCAAAAGCCCAGAATAAATTTGCCGGATATTTTTTATCGTTGCTTGACTTGTTTTGATCGCCATTGGTATTAAAAGCAACTCGCCACCCAAGATCGTTACATCTGCTGCTTCTATAGCAACTTCTGTCCCTGTCCAATGGCAATACCAATATCGGCTACTGCTAATTAATTCCGTCACCAACCATTGGTACTTGCTTACCTTGTTGTTGCACCATTTTTACTTTTTCTGCTTTCTGCTTTGGAAGAACCTTTGCAATCACTTGGCTAATTCCAACTTGTTTCGCGATCGCCTCAGCTGTTCTTTCATTATCTCCTGTGAGCATAATTACTTCCAAGTCTTGAGATTGAAGTTGTTCAATTGCTTCTATTGTAGTATCTTTTATTGTATCTGCAACAGCAATAACTCCTTTCAAGTCATAATCAATTGCGATCAGCATGGCCGTCTTCCCATCAGCCTCAAATCGTTGAACTTCTTCCTCTACTGTTTGATAGTTAACAGAACGCTGTTTCATTAATGACCTTGTGCCGACAGTAACATTTTTTCCATTAATTTTTGCTTCAATACCTTTGCCTGGTATTGCTTGGAAGGCTTCGCTAGCAGTTAGATTTAGCCCTTTCTCCGCAGCATAGGATACTATTGCCTCTGCCAAAGGATGTTCGGAACCTTTTTGGCACTTGCAACAAGTTGTAATGTCTTGTTATCTCCAGTAAAATCAGTCACTACAGGTTTCCCTTTTGTGATCGTACCAGTTTATCAAAGATAATGGCTTCTACCTTGTAGGTCCTCTCTAAATGTTCTCCATCCTTAAACAATATACCGTGCTCGGCAGCTTTTCCTGTACCTACCATTATTGATGTTGGAGTAGCTAACCCAAGTGCACAAGGACACGCAATAACTAATACACCAATGGAAGCTAGTAGAGCAGACTCTAAATTACCAGGAGTAACCAAAATCATCCATGTCATGAACGTAAGGAAAGAGATTCCAACAACAATCGGAACAAAATAACCTGATATCACTGCTAACCGCTGTATCGGTGCTTTAGAACCCTGTGCATCTTCAACAGCTTTGACAATCGATGCCAATGCTGTTTCTTTGCCAACTTTGGTTGCTTCTATTTCGATCGTGCCATTTTTATTCAACGTAGCACCGATAACCGCTGCTCTCGTTTGTTTTTCCACAGGAATGGACTCTCCTGTAAGCATCGACTCATCTACGGAGGTAAGACCTTTTCGAACAACACCATCTACGGGTATTTTTTCACCAGGTTTCACAATTAATCGATTTCCACGAACAACTTCATCAAGTGGAACCATTAACTCTTCGCCGTGTCAGACGACTCTTGCCTGCTTCGCTTGTAAGTTCAATAATTTGGAAATTGCCAGCGTTGTTCTATTCTTCGCTTTTGTTTCCAAATATTTACCAAATAATATTAACGTGATTAGAATAGCACTCGTTTCAAAATAAAGATGTGGCATATAAGTTGGATCCCCAATGGTTTTTAACGATTCATACAACCTATAAAAATAAGCTGCACTTGTACCTAGAGCTACCAACACATCCATATTTGCTGAATAATTCCGCAGGTTCTTATAAGCTCCAATATAAAATTGGCAGCCAATCAAAAATTGAACGGGTGTAGCTAAGACAAATTTAAAACCAAGGATTCATAAAGATAGCCCGGCAATTGTAGACCAAATAAATGGTCAAACATAGTTATTAATAGTGGCATAGATAAAACACTGCAGCAACCAACTTCCTTCTCATTCGCTTTAACTGTTCTTCTTTTTTCGATTGTTTTTGTTAGTTTTCGGTCTTTAACTGTGCATGATACCCTAGCTTTTCAATTACATTAATTATTTCATCTTCCCCAGTAACTGCGGAATTTGTATTCAATCGAAGCAGATTCATTGGCCAGATTTACCGATGCATTAAAAATTCAGATTTTTCATTAAGTGCTTTCTCGATTCGGTTAGAACAAGCAGCACAGGTCATACCTGTTATTCCGAATGTAACATGTTGTTTTTCAGGCATTGGATACACCTTCATTTAGAAAACTGTTTTAATACTTCCATTAACTCATCAATCGCTTCATTGCCTTCACCATTTTTAACAGCATCTGTAACACAATGTTTCGTGTGTCGTTCTGCTACAGAAAATCCAACCTTTTTTAATGCAGCATTAATCGCGCTGATTTGAACTAAGATATCGATGCAATAGCGATCTTCCTCAACCATTTTTTGTATCCCTCGTACTTGTCCTTCTATGCGCTTTAGCCGATTCGTTATTGCTGCCTTTTCATCCTTTGTCCTTGGAGTTACTGGGTGGTCATGCCTTTGGTTTGCCATCTATCTTCATCTCCTTATTATTGGTTTCATTCATCTTTCGCTATATACTATACCCCTCTAATGTATAATGCACAACAAAAAAAGCATATAAATCCCATCACTATTTTGTATCGTTTTTTCTTTTTCTAGTTAATACAAAAAACCTTTTCCATAAGAGCTATATTTTCAGCTTCTACGAAAAAGGTGATTCCATACGGTATTCAGTTAAAAATATAGAACATAAATGCAATTAAACCTATAAGTACTGCCAAACTATAAATCCCAATTAAAATAGGGACATTCGTTTTTAACGAATTTACCTCATATTCAGATGAGCGGATTCGCTCATTTTCGGGAGAATCTCCTTCCTCCTCATACCTTCTTAGTTTATTCTCTTCCTGCTTGAAAGCAAACAAGGTAGTGCCTAGAGCAATCACAAATAAGATAATTAAAAAGACGATTAAACCAACACTCACTTTTTTCTGCCCCCATTCAAATTCCTAGTTTAAGAATTACATGGGGAACAGCACTTTGCAATCGTTTTCGATCAATTGTCAAAAATCGTTACCTTATTATTACGCGATCTTTTCGACCATTAGATTAGCATGGATTAATCGATTCCTCACTATAATCCCAATCCAGCTTGCCATTAACACTTTAATAAATCCAACAATAATAAACGGATATACCCCCGCTAACATAGCTTCTTGCCAGTTAAAATCCAGTACATACTTCATCTGAATTGTTCCAAATACTAAGGTAATAAACATACCAACTGTATTCGCAATAACAGCATAAAGGTAGTTAAAACGTGTCTTCTCTAAGATCATTCCCGTAGCAAAGGCTGCTAAAATAAATCCCATTATGTATCCACCCGATGGACCAGCTAAAACTTGAAGACCCCCGCTAAAACCAGCAAAAACAGGTACACCGACTGCTCCGATTAATACATAGCAAATCATTGCTATCGCTCCAAGCCTACTTCCCAAAATGGTTGCAGTGATGCCTACTGCTAATGTCTGACCACTTATTGGAATAATTGGTAAAGGAATTTCAATTTGCGCCAATATGGCTGTTAACGCCGAGAAGATTACACACGTTGTAATCCTATGCATCTTTTTACTTTTTGAATTCATCCTCACACCTCCCCTTAAGAATAATTAGATTAAATTCTATTTTAAAAACATTTGTTTGTCAACCACATTTAATTAAGGTTGACAAAAAACTCCCAAGCGACAGATCATACTATCGTTTGGGAGAAAAATGGAGGCTATTCGGCTGTTAAACGTAATACAGATTCTAATAGGACATTTACACCTTTTGCACAATCATCCCAGTCTGTTAACTCATCTTCAGCATGACTTTTTCCATTTACACTTGGAACAAAAACCATAGCAGATGGAATATAAGTCGCAATAAATTGGGCATCGTGCCCAGCTCCACTAACCATTCGCTTATATGAATAACCTAAGCCTTTGGCGGATTGTTCCAGTATGTTTACAATAGCTGAATCAAACCAAACCGTATCTCTGCCCCACAGTTTTCGCAAGGTGACATCACAATCTTCTTTCATGGGAGAAGATGGAATAGCTTGAATAATTTCTTCTACTTGTTTAATAATCGCTTCATCTTGATGACGTGCTTCTAAAGAGAATACAACCTTATTCGGAATAACCGTATGAATATTGGGGCTAACATCTACCCTACCTATTGTAAATACTATGCTTTCATCCAATTGACTTAACCTATCCCGTAATTGACTAATTACGCTATTCGCAGTAAATAGTGCATCTTTTCTCATTTGCATTGGTGTTGTACCAGCATGATCCGATTCACCTGTAATTTCTATTTCATAACAAACCATTCCGACCACACATTCTACAACACCAATTTTTAAGTATTCCTGTTCTAAAATTGGTCCTTGCTCAATATGAAGCTCCAGAAAAGCCTCGGCCTCAGTTAGTCGATTCGCTTCCTGTCCAATATAACCACTTGCTTCCAACGCTTCCTTAAACGTTATCCCTTGATTATCTGTGGACTGTAGCATTCTGGTTTTATCAAATTTTCCTGAGATGACCCCTGAAGCCATCATCGAGGGTTCAAACCTTGCGCCCTCTTCATTTGTTATATTAGCAATAACAATAGGTATTTGCGGTTTAACCTTATTTTCGACGATCGTTCGTACCACTTCAAGTCCAGCTACTACTCCCAATACGCCATCAAATCGTCCGCCTTTTTCTACAGAATCTAGATGCGATCCAATTACAATTGGTTGCTTCTCATTATTGACGCCCGCTAGTCTTGCATACATATTTCCCATATCATCATAGAATACGTCCATTCCTAGATTTTCACAACATGATTGAAAGTAGGACCTCACTTTTAAATCCTGCTCTGATAAGGCAAGGCGAGTTACGCCATTATTTGCAGTCCTGCCAAAATCTGCGAATTTCTCCAATGTATCTCTTAAACGTTCTCCATTAACCAAAACTTTTTGGTTTTCCATTTCCTTCATCTCCCCTTTTGTTAGTGTTGCACAAGTCACTTGATTAAGTAATCGTTCCTTCTCTTCCTTGCCTAATAAGTAATGTCGTCAGGTACTTCCTGCTCTCGGGATTGGTTAAGCGAATCGTTCTTTGCTCATTTGTCTCTATCCGTTCCATATGGACCACATCCCCATCTAAATTACTTGTTATCCTTGTCATTTTAAAACCACTATGAAGCAATTGATCAATTTGATTCTTTTCCGTTTCAAAAACATCGTAAACTGTCATCCTACGCCTCCTCTTTTAATAAATGATTGCTACCTTCCTCTTCTACACTCTCAATAACCCAATCCCTTCCTACTGTTATTCCTAAACTAGGATCCTCAATCTCCTTCTGCTGATATTTTCTGAAGTACCAATATTTAGCTAAAATATAATAGCTAGCACCAGCTATAAGAAAACCTACTATAAACGAATATTCCATTAAGAATATTGCGGCTACTCCCCCAATCGCCCAAGCGATAAACCCAGCTACATTTATCCCTCCAGCAAATCGATATTGACCATCTGAGCGATACAAATCTTGTACATTAACTCTTCGCCTCCGTAATAAATAATAATCTGCAAAAAGTATTCCCGTAATCGATGCTAATACCGCTCCAATAAATAGTAATACCTGTGTTAATACTTCATAAACACTCCATGGTTGGATAACCGTACCTACGATTCCTACAATAAATACAGCAACCATATTTGAGACTTTTGGTCCTAACACATTAGAAAATACCGCAGAAGCGGGAATGATATTCGCAGCCGTATTTGTAGACCATTGTGTTAAAACCACCATTAACAGTAACATTGCTAACATCCATCCAGATGAAGCATCTTGTAAGGCAATAACAGGATTCGAAGTACCAGAAACAACAAAAGCCGCTGCGCCAATCATAATCATAAATGCCTCTGTTAATGGAAGAGCAATGACACTGCTAATGAAGGTTGTCTTATTTCTTTTGAACCAGTTTCTTTCAAATTTAGGAGCCTTAAAAAAGCGGGAAATCGTCGGAATATCAGTTCCAATAGTTGCCCAGAACCCCATATTAGCGAAAACTACAATCATAAAAGCGGTAAAAGCTGCCCCTCCAGTTACCGGACTACCAATCCATGTCCATACATCACTTCCACCGAGTTTCGCTTCCTCTGACAATGTCATGTAAATAATTAAGGACAAAACAACAATAATCGGAGCTGCTAAATCAGCGAATCGTTCGACCCATTTAATCCCTGAAGCTGTATTAATTAATTGAAAGACTGCAAATACAATATAGCACCCTAATAAATAATCAAATGAAGGGAAAAACGTATGTAAAATAGCATTAATTGCGGTTGCACCAAAGTATGTATTGATTCCAAACCAAAATGAAGCAGCTAATGCACGAGTAATGGAAGGTATATGCGTTCCCAATGTACCAAATGGTGCGCACATATAAACTGGA
This sequence comes from Virgibacillus salexigens, assembly GCF_014905415.1. Taxonomy (GTDB): domain Bacteria; phylum Bacillota; class Bacilli; order Bacillales; family Amphibacillaceae; genus Virgibacillus; species Virgibacillus salexigens. The sequence continues at coordinate 206,387 of NZ_BNEO01000005.1, read as the reverse complement.
AACGAAATTCCATGCTCTACACCGATATCACCAATGATGGAAATAAAACCACCAATAGCAATTGATCCGATTAATGTTGCAAGTATAACCAGTGGTAAAGGAATATTTTGTATACCCGAAGCTCCTATATCAAAGGTTGCCAGAAGAATAGCCATTCCCACCCACATGGCACAAAAGCCAACTACATTAATATTTCGCTTTTGATATGAACTGGCAGCAGATCTGGAGATTTCAAATAGGATTTCTGGTTTGTTTGCATTTTTTTCTCATCCCTTCTGATCCCAAAGTTATATAGAATAACTGCTTGACGTGTTAGGAACATCAAGCAGTTATCTTGCTTTTACGAGTTTTTAATTAAAGTCGTAGCTTTTGCTTCGTCTTTAGCTTTAAGCCCAAATTTATTACATTTCAGATAGCTCCCCACCCCCGGTCTACCGACAAACTGTCTATCCTTGATGACATATTTCCCTCTGGAAAAAACACTCACTGGTTCACCGATTACCTTTATCCCTTCTAATGCACTATAATCGACATTCATATGATGTGTTTTTGCAGAGATTGTCCGTTCCACAGCGGGGTCAAATAGCACCATATCTGCATCACTTCCTGGTGCAATTGTTCCCTTACGTGGAAATAATCCAAATAATTTAGCTGCTTGCGTAGATACCATATCAACAAATTCATGAATGGAGATTCTTCCTTTATGGACTCCCTCTGAATACATCAAACTAAATCGATCTTCCACAAACGGACCGCCATTAGGGATTTTCGTAAAGTCATCCCTGCCAAGATCCTTCTGGCCGTTAAAATTGAACGAACATTGGTCAGAACCAATGGCTTGCAATTGTCCACTTTTCAAAGCATTCCATAACACCTCTTGATTATATTTCTCTCGCAATGGTGGTGACCAAACGTATTTCCCACCTTCAAAATTAGCTTTTTCTAGGTAAGATTGATCTAAGACCAAATACTGTGGACATGTTTCTCCATATACACGAAAACCTTTACTACGCGCTTCAGCAATTTGTTCAACCGCTTCTTCACATGTAACGTGTACCACATATAATTGAGAATCTGCTAATGCAGTTAATTTAGCTGCTCTACCCGTCGCTTCCCCTTCTGCCTCTGGAGGTCGGGTCAGTGCGTGATAGATAGGATCTGTTTTACCTTCAGCTAACGCCTTTGTCGTCAAATAGTTGATGACATCTCCATTCTCTGCATGTACCATTACTAGCCCACCATGCTCTTTCGCAGCCACCAGTATTTTAAATAAAACTTCATCATCTGCTTGAAATACACCTTTATAAGCCATGAAAACTTTAAAAGAAATTACCCCTTCTTGTTCAATAATTTCTGGAATTTCATTTAGTACATCCTCATTGATTTCGGATATTTGCAGATGAAATCCATAGTCAATTACCGCTTTATCCTGGGACTTGCTATGCCATTTTTCTAGTGCACTTTTTAATGACTTCCCTTTATCGGATAAACAAAAATCAATGATTGTTGTTGTCCCACCATACGCTGCCGCAATCGTACCTGTTTCAAAGTTATCAGCTGTTACTGTTCCTCCAAACGGCATATCCATATGTGTATGGGGATCTATCCCACCAGGCATTACATAATAGCCCGATGCATCAACTATTTCTGCTTCTGGTTCATCTATTTGATCACTAATTGATTTGATTTTTTCATCTTCTATTAAAATATCCGCTACATACTTATCAGATGCAGTCACAATCGTCCCATTCTTAATTACTCTTTTCATTGCATATTCCTCCTTAACACTATGAATTAACAATATTTTGCTCAAGCATTTGGATTGCTGTTTGCCGTTCATTCCAAGACATTGGTGTTTCCAACCTCTCAGCTTCAACCATGTCAATAGCACCATCAACTGGACAAACGATCGAGCATAAATTACAGCCGACACAGTCTTCTTCTCGAACTTCTAGATATTCGATTCCATGTTTATCTTGTAACATATCAATACATTGATGCGATGTATCTTCACAAGCGATATGGCACTTATTGCAATTAATACAAACATCGGTGTTTATTCGTGCAACGATCTTATGATTTAGATCAAGATTGCTCCAATCAGTATACCTTTCTACAGACCTTCCAACAATGTCGCTAACAGAAACAATCCCTTTATCATCTAGGTAGTTATTTAAACCATCCACTAAATCTTCAATAATCCGAAAACCATGGTGCATAGCCGCTGTACAAATTTGCACGCCACCTGCACCCATTAGCATAAATTCAACTGTATCTTGCCAAGTGGATACACCGCCAATCCCAGAAATAGGAATGGTAATATGCGGATTTCGAGCTGATTCCCCTATCATATTTAGGGCTATTGGTTTAACGGCAGGGCCGCAATAACCACCATGGGCCCCCTTCCCATTTACATTCGGAATCGTATTCCACGTATCTAAATCAACACCTACTAAACTATTGATTGTATTAATCATACTAATGGCGTCTGCTCCTCCTTGTTCTGCAGCACGAGCAGTAGCAGTTATATCAGTAATATTCGGCGTCAATTTGGTAATCACAGGAACCTCAGCAGCCTCTTTTGCCCACATGGTAGATTTTTCTACTAAATCTGGCTGCTGGCCCACAGCAGATCCCATGCCGCGTTCCGACATGCCATGAGGACAGCCAAGATTTAATTCAAATCCATCCACTCCAACAGCCTGGACACGTTTCACAATCTCATGCCATTTCGCTTGTTTTGGTTCAACCATAATCGATGCTATAATTGCGCGATCAGGGAATCGCTTCTTCGTTTCATAGATTTCTTTCAGGTTTTCTTCAATCGGTCGGTCAGATATTAATTCTATGTTATTGAATCCAGCAACTCGCTGTCCATTAAAGTGATGCGCTCCAAACCTAGAAGTTACATTAAGAACAGGATCACCAAGCGTTTTCCACACGGCTCCACCCCAGCCGGCCTCGAAAGCTCGCTGTACTTGATAACCTGTATTCGTCGGCGGTGCAGATGCTAACCAATATGGATTAGGGGATTTGATCCCCGCAAAATTAATACGTAAATCAGCCATATCCATCCTCCGATCATTGATTTCTTTCATTATGCAGTTTCTGTTTTTGATGGTTTGATTGATCTATGAATAGCATAAGCAGTTTCTTTGCCTTGTTGGGCTGCAGAAACAACCATTGCCTCACCTTGTCCTTTCCCAAATATGACATCACCCGCAGCGAAGACTTTCGGATTAGAAGTTTGGTAAGTTTCTTGATTCACACGAACAACACCATCATGATGTACTAACTGAAATTCCTCTATTAGTGACCGATATCTTGTTTGGCCGATTGCTTTTACGACAATATCCACATCCATCATAAACGATGAATCTTTTACTTCTACTGGACGTTTTCTGCCACCCACCTTTTCCTCTATTAATTCCATTTCGATACATTCTAGTTTGGTAACTCGTCCATGTTCATCGCCAATAAGCCGTTTAGGTGCTGTTAACCATCTAAATTCGACTCCATCTTGCTTAGCGAATTCATACTCAAAGTCGTAAGCTGACATCTCCTCAACCGTACGACGATAGAGTATTTTAACGTTCTTAGCACCAAGTCTTACTGAAGTAGTGGCTCCATCAACCGCTGTATTACCAGCACCAATCACTGCTACCCGCTTATCAACAAATTCATCTGCTACTCCATATGTTTTTGTACGTTCAACTAATTCGATGGCATCGTAAACGCCTGCCAATTGTTCACCTTCAATTCCTAACATTGGTACCTTAGACATCCCAATAGCTAGTATCACAGCATCATGATTATCCAAAAGTTCCTGTGGCGAAATGTCTTTGCCGACTTCTACACCGGTACAAATCTCCACCCCCAGTCTGCTTACTTGATCCACTTCCCATAACGAAATCTCTTTCGGTAAGCGAAATGGGACGATTCCAAACGTATCTAATCCACCGGCTTCCTCTTTCGCTTCATAAATCACAACATGATAACCTAATAAAGCTAATTCTCGTGCAGCTGATAAACCTGCTGGTCCACTTCCGATTATTGCAATGCGCTTATCATGCTTCTCTCCCTGTTGGAATAGTAATTGTTCATTTTTAATGGCCCAATCTGTTGCGTATCGTTGTAAGTCTCCAATCATGATTGGACTGGTAGAATGATTTAATACACAAGCTCCTTCACATAACTCTTCTGTTGGGCAAACCCTAGCACAGCTCGCCCCCACTGGATTTGCTGTCATAATTGTTTTTGCAGAACCCTTTAAATTTCCGGATGCTATCTTTTTAATGAAGGATGGTATGTCAATTCCTGTCGGACACGCCTCCATACATGGCGCATCATAACAGTATAGACACCGATTTGCTTCATTGATCGCTTCCGCAGAATTGTAACTCGGCTTAGCTTCTTCAAAGTTTTCTAATAGGGTCGTTAAAGTCATAGACGGTTGTTTCGAATCGTTCAATCGTAAACCTCCTTCTACATCTTGACAGTTCATTTTTAATTATCATTTACACTTCAAACATGTTATCTTTCCTTACATAAATTATTATAATTTTTTTATTTTTCAAATACATTAGACAAAGTGTTAAAATTTATTTACAAAAACAGGACATACCGTCAAATCATTCCTCAATTTATGTAATGTCCGAATCAGATAATGTGAGATTTTCTTACATTTATTTTCAATATTCTACAAACGCAATCTCCTTAAACAAAGGTAAATGATGTTTACCTTTGTTTAAGGCAGTCGCATTTAGAGATGGCTTCTAATACAAAAAGAGCTCAGGCCATCTATTGTCGATAGCCTAAGCTCGTTCATCATTTCCGTTTTATTTTTCTGGTGCTAATTCAATAGCTTGATTCAATGCTTCTAACATACTTCTTTCATCAACCATTCCTTTACCAGCAATATCAAATGCTGTACCGTGATCTACACTTGTACGAATAATTGGTAATCCGACTGTTATGTTCACTCCTGCCTCCAAGCCTAACACCTTAATAGGACCATGGCCTTGATCATGATACATAGCAACAACAATATCAAAGTCCCCACGCTGCGCACGGAAGAATAATGTATCTGCCGGAAGTGGCCCTTCTACTTGAATCCCTTCTTCCAGCGCTTTCGTAACAGCTGGTATAATCTTCTCTTCTTCTTCCCCATAACCAAATAATCCATTTTCGCCAGCATGCGGATTAATTCCACAAACTCCGATTTTCGGCTCACTTATACCGGATTTAGCTAATGTATGATGCGCAAGACGTATAACATTATATACACGTTCTGGCTTAATTTGGTTAATTGCATCAATGATTCCCACATGTGTTGTTACGTGAATTACTTTTAGTTTAGGAGAAGAAAGCATCATAGAAAAATCTGTTGTATCGGTTAATTGCGCCAATATCTCCGTATGTCCGGGATAAAGATGACCACCTTTATGCAATGCTTCCTTATTTAATGGCGCCGTACATATGGCGTCAATTTTATGTTTATTCGCTAATTCAATAGCTGTACGTAAATATTGAAAAGCAGCATTCCCAGCCTCTGCTGATACTTGCCCATATGGCAAATCCTCCGGAAGCAGGTCTAAGTCAACACATGTAATTTCACGATTATTTCCTTCTGTAAAATCTGAATCTATATTAATTTCTTTAATCGTCATATCAGTCTTTACTATAGATGCGGCCCTTTTTAGCATTTTCGAATCACCTATAACAATTGGATGTGCTCGATCGTATAATTCCTTTTGTTGTAAGCTTTTCACAATAATTTCCGGCCCTACTCCAGCAGCATCTCCCATGGTTATACCAATAATCGGCTTTTTGTTCATTTTGTTTCTTCTCCTTTCAACACTTGCATGGCTTCATATATAGAATTTAGTTTTCCAAAAGAACCAGCTTTCGTAACTACATGATACAACTTATCTGTTCCAATTAAAGTACCTAAAGGTATTCCGGCTTCTACCTGTTTAATCAGATTTATCCCCACACCACCAAGGTGTTTTGCCGTATCTTTTGCCGTGTCCCCACCAGTAAGAACCAATCCAGTTAACTGTTCATTTCTTTTGGCGATTTGTGCCACCATTTCTCCAATTGCTGAAGAAATTCTCTCTCCAATCTGATTAGGTGTAAGAGATAGCTGGTCTGCTAATTGTTTAACTTCCCTTCTTATTTCCTCATTGGATGGAACAAACAGCACAACATCTTGCTCTTCCCGCAAAGCATTGGTACACTGTTGTATGTACTGTTGTTGCTCCCTTTGCCAATTATCGTTAAAAATAGCTGACGTATCAATCTCAACAGCTTGTATATTCGGTTGCTTTTTTGCATATACGATTTGCGATTGGGTTACTTGAGACAGACTACCGCATACGGTCATTACTTGGGATAAACCGATTTTTTTAGTTTCATCATGTAATTGGTCAATTTCTAATACTTCAGGCAATACTTCTGCCAACCCCGCAGACCCTGCCCAAACAATATCTTTAGATAAAGAATTTATTTTTTTGGCTGCTTGGAATAAATCTGTTTGTGTATTGGCATCACACACGATATACTTTATCCCATCTTCTACCATGCGATTGATCCATAGCGTAAAATCGGATAACGAGGCTTCAATCATTTCCTTTGTTAGAACTTCTGCATGTTCTCCTATTTCATTTTGGATAATAGCTGGTATAGATGATTCCAAAACTGGGTGTTTCGGGTCTATAGAAACTTCCGTATTTGCTATTTTGTCTCCTTTCACATAATGAATACCGTTAACTGTAGTTCTCCCAAGTTTCGGATATGCAGGTGCTACAACTATAAAGTCAGGATCAAGTATGTCACCGACGGCTTTTAACTCAGCACCAATATGCCCGCGTAATGTGGAATCCATTTTTTTGTAAACCTGTTGATATCTCGCCTGTTTAATAAACGCAGCAGCCCTTTTAGTAGCCTCAACCGCCTCTCTTCTGGTTAAAGCTCGTGAATTCGTATCAATGACAATTCCACGATCAATCGTTGTTTCAGATGTTGGCGTTTCAAAAAATACAGAAGTGCTAATTCCCTTTTCTGCAAGCTGAACACCACTATCATTTGCACCAGTTAGGTCATCTGCAATTATTCCTATTTGTCTCGTCATTCCTATCCCTCATTTTAGCAAGCTTGAATTCCCCTAATATAATAGTGAAAGCCGTAATTTGATTTTCTATTTCCGTTTATGAATTATGATTCTTCAATAACATAATCTTCGGGTATATTTACTCCTTTTTTCTCCAGTCGTTTGACTAAGAAAGCAACATAGATTGGGAGTAATATAGCCGTCGTTACCGTAGATGCCGCAACTTGCACAGTTGCTAATTCCACATTAGCAGCAAAAGCAGAACTCGCCGCAGCAATTGCAGCAGGAGTTGCTACAGCATTACCCGCTGTGGATCCCTCTGCCGCACCAGCAATAGGATTCCATTTCATCATTTTAAATACAAAATATCCTGCTGTACCAGTAACAAATACAGTTAGTAAACCAAGCACAATACCGCCAAGTCCACCTTCAATAATACTTGCAAAATCGATTCCCATACCTAGTGCAAATGCAAAGAATGGAATTAACATAGAACTTCCTTTATTCAAAAACTCTCTCATGTCTCCATCTAAATTACCAAGAACCATTCCTACAACAATTGGTAATAAAACGGATACAAATGATACTACAGAAAACATACCATCTACAAAGCCCATCGTACCGAAGATAGCTAATGCTACCATCGTGAAAAACGGTCCATCATTTAATGCCAAGAGGGAATATGCCGCTCTATCTGTTTTATCTCCATACTGACCAACCATAGCAACATACAATCCCCCATTACTATTTGTCATGGCAGCAATAATAGCAATCGGAGCTAGCCCCATCCAAAGCCCGTTATCCCCAGCAAACATGTAAGCAAGCAAACCAACGATTGCACCAACGCCCCATTTTGTCGCAAGTAATGTAGCACCTTTCCCTAAACTAACCCCTACATTACGTAAATTAATTTGAGCACCCGTACAAAGTAAAAACAGAGCAATTAATGTGCTAGCACCATCTACAAAAAGCGCTTGCGTAAAGTTACCAATACGTAACCACTCTGGCACGAAAGTGTTCAATAATGCAGCAAATAATAATGGTACAACCATCATACCTCCAGGTATTTTCTCTAATGTGGCTTTAATCTTCATTTTTTTCTCCCCCTCAAAAATTAGATATAAATACAAGTGATAAGAACGGAATCCACAGTTCATTATTAATGAATCAATTATAAAGCCCTTTCATAATCGATTAAAAAAAACTATAGTCTATGGACTAATTATTATCGTTCAAATATGAAACAAAAATTAAAGCGATTTCAGTGATAATTGTACCTTTTCGTATATTATTTTGCAACAGTTAATTTATTCCTACTAAATATCGTTTCATTTTTAAACAAAAAAGAAGAGAAGCAATGTTCTGCTTCCCTTCATGTTCACTCGTTAGCCTTCGTTATGAAGTTTCCTCCACAATGTTGTGCGACTAATCCCTAATCGTTTTGCGGCATTGGATTGGTTATTATTCTCCTCCTCGAGCACGCGCTTAATCACCCGTTGCTCCATTTCCATTAATGTACCCTCTATTGGTATGGAAAAATCACCAATTCCTTTATTTTGTATCAGTTTCTCTACATGCTTTGCTTCAATATAATAACCCGTTGTCATTAAGCTTAGCTCTCTACAAACCTTTTTTAATTGCGCTACATTTAATTCCCACTCCAATTGCATAAGTAATTCCATTGCATCTTCTTTCATTCCAATCGCTTCATAGCCACTGTCCGTATGGAATTCAGCTAAGAAATAATTGATAAACGCTGGAATATCCCTTTTCCTTTCTCGTAATGGAATCATATGAATCGTATGATCCGTTAACTGATCGTATAACTTTTGGCTAAATGCACCCTTTTTTACCAACTTTTCTATCGATGCATTACTTACTGATATTACTTGTACATCTATTGATTTATTGCTTACTATTTTTAACAAGCTTGATTGTTCACTCTTACTCATTTTATCGGCATCCCTTAATAGCAATGTTGCTTGTTTAATAGTTCGAACCAGTTTTTTTAAGCTATTTAACTCAGCATGATTCAATGAACCAGCTACTTCGATGATAGGTACATGACTTCCAAAACGCTCAAAATGTATAATCTTGGCTAATGTCTTTTTACCAGTACCAATTTCTCCGTAAATATAAATGGAATGATTAGTGGACGCATAGGTAGGCATATTGTTAGTTAAGCTTTTACTTTGTTCACTATCCCCGATAATCGGTAAGGGAGAAGGATGACTAGTTACCTTTAAATGAACGTATTCTGGTTTCTCCACTTCTGCGTGTACCAGAATACCTACAAGTGAATCTTCTTCATTTACTTTATATGCCTGAGTCATAAATACCTGATTTTCTCCCTTAATTTCACTCCAACAGTCTGCTCCTGAACTCAAAACTTTACGGATAATGTTGTTCAATTGCTTCGTATGTAAGATTTCTTTATATCTTGGATGTACTTGAAAAACATTGTTGTAATCAACGATTTGCTTCGATTCATCAATTATAACTGCAGGTATTGGTAAAGCGGCAAACATATCAGATAAATATTTTGTTTGATATCTAATTTTATTAGCTAAGTGATGTAACCTCTTCGTTTCTTCAAAAGCATCCATTAACGCTTCTTTTCCTGAAGTAATCAACACTCCACGTAAGCCAAGTTGTTTAGCTTCCTGAACGGTTACAACATCCCCGATTATTACAGAATATCCTTCTTGTTTTAATTCTTGTAAATGGTGTTTTACCTCACTTCTAGATTGGATAGTAATCATTTTTACATTGAGTTCTAATATATTGCACAAAGTTGCAGCACCGCGTGATATATTAGCGAATCCTACAAGTGCAACCTTCTTTTGCAGGCCGCTTATCAATGTAAAAACTCGAAGCATATCATATCCAGTAATATCAATATGAACAACAGGTAACGATACTTCATCTTGTATCATTGTTGCGGTACCACCGCGACTTATAATAATCTCATACCCCTGTCGTTCGGCGTTGCGAGCAATTTCTACCCCTTGTTCTAAATTTGCTGTCTGTATATCTAACTGCATATAATTGGGAATCTGAAGGTTTTTTGCGATTTCAACTAACCCAGGATAAGGGGCAATTAATAATGCTTTAATCAATGTCATCCCTCTTTTTGTTCCATTTTTAAACAACTCTATTATTACATAGTTCGTTTCTCTTGTACATCAACGCTCTTTCAGTGGATAAAATAAGGAACATGATGCAAAATAAAGCTGTTTTGAAATTCATATCAAACCTTGGTATAATATCTCTTGCAAGATAGAAAAAATTGAATAACGGCTACCAAACATTTGTATCTTGCAAATATAAATGATAGGTGGTAAACAACATGGAGAACAATAATTATCAAGTATTATTGTACTATCAGTATGTCCAAATTGATGACCCAGAAAGCTATGCTGATGAGCATCTTAAATTCTGCAAAGACATTGGTTTAAAAGGTAGAATTTTAGTAGCACAGGAAGGGATCAATGGTACTGTATCAGGTACAAAAGAACAAACCAAATTGTATATGGATACGATGCATCAAGATCCTCGCTTTGCAGATATGGTTTTTAAAATTGATGAGCATGATGGACATGCCTTCAAAAAAATGCATGTTCGCCCTCGCAAAGAGTTAGTTACATTTCGATTAGAGAATGATATAAATCCGTTACAAACAACAGGTAATCATTTATCTCCTAAGGAATTCTACGAGGCTATGCAGGATGAAAACACTGTCGTGATTGATGCACGTAATGATTATGAATATGATTTAGGACATTTTCGCGGTGCCGTCCGTCCAGATATAGAAACATTCCGTGAATTACCAGAATGGATTCGTGAGAATAAGGAACAATTCAAAGATAAAAAAGTATTAACGTATTGTACTGGCGGTATTCGCTGCGAAAAATTTTCTGGTTGGTTATTAGAAGAAGGTTTCGAAGATGTAAACCAATTACATGGTGGAATCGTTACGTACGGAAAAGATCCTGAAGTTCAAGGTGATTTATGGGATGGAAAATGTTACGTATTCGATGAACGTATCTCTGTTCCAGTAAATCAAAAAGAACACGTAGTAGTTGGTGTGGATTATTTCGATGGAAAACCTTGTGAACGATATGTAAACTGTGCAAACCCAGATTGTAATAAACAAATTCTTTGCTCTGAAGAAAATGAGCATACGTATTTACGGGGTTGTACACATGAATGTCGGGTGAGTCCTCGAAATTTATATATTAAAGAACAGGAGCTTTCACAAGAAGAAGTGGAACAACGATTAGCACGAATTGGTGAAAGTTTAATGCAAAATGCGTAATGACAAGAAAGAAGACGTCCTTCTTTTATAAAGGACGTCTTCTTTTTATTTTACATCTGGTTAAGAAAACCAGTCACAGCTGTTACTGTCTTTTCTATTTCCTTTTCTCCATGCTGTGTAGATAAGGAATATCGATTACACGGCTTTGCATATATACCTTCTTTTAACAAATGAGCATCTAAATCTTTCCTTAAACGAAAATCAGCAATTTGATATTCACGATAGTTGGTAACCTTTTCTTCCGTAAATACTATATTAAACATTGCTCCTATCCCAATTGCTTGCATAGCAATTCCTTTTGTTGCAAACAGCCTTTCTAATTGCTGTTTTAATTCATTTGTTTGCATGACTACAAAGTCAAACTCATTTTCTAACACTTGAATGGTTGCAAGTCCTGCTGCTAAGATCATTGGATGACCATTGTACGTACCGCTATGGAAAAGTACATCTTTGGAACTTAAATTGGTAGCATTATTTTTAACAGGCGCACTTTCCATCAATATCTCCCGTTTTCCACCGACAACCCCCATCGGGAATCCAGCTCCAATGACCTTTCCTAAAGCAGTTAAATCCGGCTCAATGCCATAGTAGCCTTGTGCCCCTCCCATACCTATTCGAAATCCAGTTTTCACTTCATCAAATAGGAGAACAATACCTAAATCTTTTGTAAGACGACGCAATTCTTCCATAAACACTTTTTGTGCCGGGATAAACCCGCTTTGGATAGGTTCTAATACTACCACTCCGATTTCATCCCTGTGGTGCTTTAGTAACTCAAACGCATATGAATGATTGAACGGCAAAATAACCGTATGGTCTTGATGATAGGCTCCCACTCCTTTTGATGCAGGTACAGATAGAGGTTCCTCTGCTGGGCCAGCTTCATTAACATCTGGATCCACACTTAATAACACCTGATCATAACCGCCATGATAATGTCCTTCAAATTTAGCTATTTTATGTTTTCCAGTATAAGTTGCTGCTAGACGTAAAGCAAGCAAGGTTGCCTCTGTTCCTGAATTCGTATACCGAAGAAGTTCCATGCTTGGAAAGTATTGCTTTAACTTCTCTCCAAAATCTACTTCTAACTCATGCGGAGTTCCGAATAACCACGTACCACTTGTATCTAGTTGGGATTGAATTGCATGTTTAATTACAGGATGTCCATGTCCTAGCATTAATGAACCATAGGACAATAGATAATCGACATATTCATTATCATCCACATCCGTTAAATATGCACCATGGCCTTTCTTCATAACAATTGGATGTGGTTCAAAATATTTAATATTGGCTGTCACTCCTCCTGGCATCACCTGTTTAGCTCTGTCCATATATGCCAACGATTGATTCATACGTTTTATCAACCTGCCCACCTCTTTGCGTTAGTTCGTCTGTATTTTTTGATTGAATAACGAGATATTTATTGTATCGTTTTCATGGTAATGGAATTACATTGACAAGTCGAATTGAAATATTTTATGATCATATAAAAATTAATAATAAGGTGGGAATACAGTTGAACTTTGATCAGCTTGAGGCCTTTATTTATATTGCTAATACAGGGAGTTTTAGTAAAGCAGGTGAATTACTTTTTTTATCGCAGCCATCTATTAGTTCTAAGATAAAAGTTTTAGAAAAGGAGCTAGGCGCGCCATTATTTGAACGTAATTATTCAAACGTTTATTTAACTGAGGAGGGGGAAACATTTCTTGCTTTTGCACAAGCAGCTGTCGACTCCATTCAAAAAGGAAAACGCTCTATTCAAAAACGGAACGAACTATTTGATGGTGAAGTAGTTCTTTCTATTGTATTTTCAGGTGCTGGCTACTTCCTCCCTAGTAGCATACAAGCCTTCAGAGATACTTACCCAAACATTAAATTCAGCGTTTTCTCCGGCCATTCTGATCAAGTCTTAGATATGGTACTTAATCAAGACGTTTCCGCCGGAATTGTTCGCTCTATTTATCACCCACAAATCGAAAGTTTCTGTATCGAAGAAGATGAAATGATACTAGTCTACCATTCAGATCATCCCTTAAGTAAATTAGATAAGCCAACCCTTGAGGATCTAGCTAATTCACCACTAATTTTATATAAGCCAGAGACCAAAGATTGGAAATTAATTCAAAACGCTTTTAAAAAGGTAGAACTGGCTCCAAATATTGTTGCTGAGATTGATAGTATTGATGGTGCGAAAGAAATGGTTAAAAATAATATAGGTGCTTCGTTTCTTCCATATTTTTCTGTTAAAAATGACTTGCATAATGGCTTATTACATACAATTAAAATAGACGGAATTCCTAAAATAGAACGAGATTTTGAATTAATTATTAAAAAAGAACAAACCGTTGATGATGCAACAAAATTATTTATTGATTTCATAACTAACTAACCGGTTACTAACTAAACCATTCATTTTGACAGTGACACCCCCTATTGCTATTCTTTTTTTAAAGGAGGCTATTGGTATGAATGTCTATGATTTTCAAACTACTTTAATAGATGGGAAGGAAAAATCTTTAGCAGATTATCAAGGGGATGTTCTTTTAATTGTAAACACAGCAAGTAAATGCGGATTCACGCCTCAATTGGAAGACTTACAAAACCTATACAATTCTTATAAGGAACAAGGATTTAATGTACTTGGTTTTCCATGTAATCAATTTAATAATCAAGATCCTGGCTCGGACGATGAAATCTCAGATTTCTGTCAATTAAATTATGGGGTTACCTTCCCCATGTTTAGCAAGGTAGATGTAAAAGGAGAAAATATTCATCCATTGTTTAAGCACCTTACAGAAGAGGCGAAAGGTATGTTAACAAAGCAGATCAAGTGGAATTTCACCAAGTTTCTGATTAATAAACAAGGAGAGGTAATTGCCCGCTATGCTCCTCAAACAAAACCAAATCAACTAGCGAAAGATATTGAAGCTGCATTAAAAGCATAATTTAAAGGGAGGCCAATGAACATTTGGTCTCCCCTTTCTCTTACCTTATAGTACCTTATCAAGAAAATCTCTAGCTCGTTCGGAAGTTGGCTGTTCAAAAAATCTCGTAGGTTCTGCTTCTTCTACTAATCTACCGTTATCCAAAAACAAGACCCGATCAGCTACTTCTTTCGCAAAATTCATTTCATGCGTTACAATCACCATCGTCATACCCGTCTGTGCCAGATCTTTGATCACATCCAGTACCTCTTTCACCATTTCTGGATCTAATGCTGAAGTCGGCTCATCAAATAACATAATACTTGGTTCCATTGCTAATGCCCTTGCAATCGCAACTCGTTGTTTTTGTCCACCAGATAAACGGTTGGGATACGTATCCTCTTTATCCGTTAATCCTACTTTCGTTAGTAACTGCTTGGCCGTTTTCTCTGCTTCTTGTTTTGATACACCCTTCACCTTTTGCGGCGCATAAGAAACATTATCTAGTACGGTCATATGTGGAAATAAATGAAAATGTTGAAAAACCATTCCGATATTTTTACGGATAACTAATTTATTGGTTTTAGGCAGCGTAATTTCCTGATCGTGAAGAAATATTTGTCCTTCTGTTGGGTCTTCTAATAGGTTTAAACAACGTAGAAAAGTAGATTTACCTGACCCAGAAGGTCCAATTATAGTCACTACTTCCCCTTGCTTGATTGTAGTAGTTATTTGCTGAAGAACTGTACTTTCACCAAATACTTTCGTAATATTGTTTGCTTTAATCACTTTGACGAAGCCTCCGTTCCACTAATCTTCCTACAGAGGTAAGAATATAAACAATTACCCAATATATGAGACCAGCAAATAACAATGGTTCGAAGTTACGATACAAATCTGAACCAACAACTTGCGCTCTTCGCATAATATCTAAATAACCTATGGTAGATACAAGTGCTGATTCCTTTGTTAATGTAATAAACTCATTCATCATTGCAGGCAATATATTTTTAAATGCCTGTGGTAAGATAATATTTAGCATCATCGGTTTATATGGTACCCCTAAAGCTTCTGCTGCTTCGGTTTGTCCTTTATCTACTGCTAAAATCCCACCGCGAATAATTTCGGAAATATATGCTGCCGAATTCAAACCGAAGGCGAGAACAGCTGATAAAAACGCAGAGATATCATACCCCGTTAATTGTGGTACAGCATAATAAATAATCATGAGTTGTAAAATAAGTGGCGTCCCTCGAAATATTGACGTATACGCATCCGCTAACCACTTTAATAGGGGGGTTTTTGTAATTTTACATAGGGATAAAAGCGTACCTAATATAAATCCCATTAGAATCGAAACACTTACAAATTTTAATGTAGCCCATATTCCCTCAAGTATAAAAGGAATATAAGGCACGATTTGGCTGAAGTCCAAATTCATGCCTTATCACCTCGCTTTTCTCTATCTATTGCTTTATTCAACGTTAGATAACCATTTTTCTTCCAGTTCTTTAATTTTTCCTTCTTCTTCTAATTTCGCTAATGCTCCATTCACTTCATTAACGAAGTCATTTCCTTTCGGGAAAGCAATAGCCATGCCAGGTGAGCTAGTTGTTGGATCATCAAATCCGCTTAACCCTTGCTCCTCTTGATAGCCTACTGCTACGGTCTTATCCATATACCCGACGTCAATTCGATTGGAATTTAATTCTTGAACAAGTAGGCCAGAGTTATCAACTTTCTTCACTTCAAAACCATATTCTTCAGCTAGTTTCTCTGCACCTTCCTCTTGAATCGTACCAAGCTGCACACCAACTGTTTTCCCTTTCAGATCGTCGAGTGATTGGATATCCGAATCAGCTTTGGTTAGGAATGATTCTCCTGAATGATGATATTCCGTCGAAAAATCAACATTCTTTTTACGTTCTTCTGTAGCACTCATACCAGACAAAACCATATCTACTCGATCTGCTTGTAAAGCACCAATTAATCCATCAAATTTCATATCTTCTATGTTTAATTCATAACCTAATTCGTCCGCAATCATATGTGCTAGTTCAATATCAAAACCTTCAAAGTTACCTTCTGGGTCACGAGATTCGAAGGGTGGGAAATCCGCAGAAGTAGCCATCTTAAGTACTTTCTTGCCTTCTGAATTCGCATCACTAGAAGCCTCGCCATTATTACCTTGACTTCCACACGCGGCTAATACCGCACCAATTAGCATGAATACGATAAATAAGTTCGTTAATTTCATCATTTTCTTCCCCTCAATTTCGTTTTTATTTATTAAATGCCCCTTTAATTTCAGAGAGCAATATAGGGTTTGTTATGATTTCAAAACCTGTTTTTGCTAGAGCCAGAGCCCCATCTGCAATTACCTGATGACCTTTATCTGTTATCGTTAAATCCGCAAACTCCTTTGTATGCGCGATTAATCCTGGCTCATCCAAACCAATATAAGGGTGAATGGCTGGCACAACTTGGCTAACATTGCCCATATCAATAGATCCATAGTTTTGTTTAGCTGCTTGCACAGGTTTTTTTGTTATTTCTTGTAAATGATTTGTAAACGTTTTTGATAATGGTTGATTTGTTAGCATATTGTCATAACTCAATTCATAGTTAGATATCTCGAGTGTTGCTCCTGTCATCATCGCTGCACCATTTGCAATATGTTTCACTTGATTAACAACTTCATTTAACATGCGTCTCTCCTTCGCCCGTACATAAAACTGAGCAGTCGCCTTATCAGGTACAACGTTGGCAGCATGTCCACCTTCTGATATGATGCCATGAATTCGAATATCTGACGAAAGATGCTGGCGTAGAGCATTTATCCCATTAAATAATTGAATAACACTATCAAGTGCATTAATTCCCTGCTCAGGAGAGGCTGCTGCATGTGAAGACTTCCCGTAATAAGTAAACTGAATTGCATCCATAGCTAATGATTCTCCACTCTCATAGGAACTGTCACTAGGATGAACCATCATTGCTACATCCATTTCATCAAAAAACCCCTGTTCACTCATTGGCACCTTGGCACCATTTGTCTCTTCAGCAGGAGTCCCTAAAACTATAACACTTCCCCCAACCTCCTCTACCTGTTTGCTTAGCGCAATACCTGCTCCAACACTCATCGTGCCAATTAAATTATGACCGCAACCATGTCCAACTTCTGGTAAAGCATCATACTCAGCTAAATATGCAATCACAGGTCCTGGTTGTTTACCTTTAAATGTCGCTTTAAAAGCAGTTTCTCGATCTGCAATACCAGTTTCAATCGTAAATCCATGACTTGCTAGTAAATGAACGAGAGCTTTCATCGATTCATATTCTTGATCTCCTAACTCTGGATGCTTGTATAAGTCATCACTAATTGTACATAACTCTAAATGAATTTCTTCTATTTGTTGTTTCAAAAACGCATCCATCTTCGTTCCCACCCATATGCATATTTATTAATTTATATGTATATTTATACCACAATATGTATAGCTATGCAATAGTTATTTTATTCCACCATTTCACAGAACGGCAGTCTCTTTTACATTGTCAATTAGTTATGATTAAATGCATAAAAAACTTCTGGACACAACTAGAATAGCTAATCCAAAACCCGAATGGTAAAATAACTATTAATTGAAGGTGAAACAAAGCACAGTTTAAGTACGTATAGCAGAAGCGAAGTATGTTGATGGCGTAATGATAGAAGAAATTTTAAGTGTAAACAAATAATCCGAACAGATTCGAAAGAAACCGTCCGGATTATTATTGGAATAAGATTTTTTTATCTTCGTCTCTTTTTAATAAGCTTTTGCCCAAAAAACTAACTCTTTTGCTGGTTTTCCACAGCATACACAGATATCCGCAACTTGCTCTTGTTCAAATGGAATACAACGGGAAGTAGCTAACGTATCTTCTTTGATTTTCTCTTCGCAAGCTAGGTCTCCACACCACATTGCTTTAATAAAGCCAGGATTTTCATGTAATACACGACTAAATTCTTCTATCGTAGTGGCAATACTTGTTTTTTTATCACGATGATTCTTTGCCTTCGTATACAAATTCAATTGGACTTCTTCTAAAAGTGCCGTCAATCTTGTTTGTAGTTCAGTTAAAGGAACGAATTCTTTTTCGCCTGTATCGCGACGTACAAGAACCACTTGCTCTTTTTCCATATCCTTTGGCCCCATTTCAATTCGAACTGGGATACCCTTCATTTCATATTCATTAAACTTCCATCCAGGCATCTTATCACTAGCATCAATATCAACACGAACAATATCCTTTAATTGATCACGCAATTCATAAGCTTTGTCCAACACACCTTCTTTATGTTGTGCAATTGGAACAATCATTGCTTGTGTTGGAGCAATGCGAGGTGGAATTACTAGCCCTCGATTATCACCGTGTACCATAATTAATGCTCCCATAATACGCGTGGAAAGCCCCCAAGAGGTTTGATGAACATATTGACTATCTCCATTTTCATCTAAGTACGTAATATCAAATGCTTCGGCAAATCCAGATCCAAAATGATGCGAGGTACCTGACTGCAAAGCTTTCCCATCATGCATAAGGCTTTCGATTGTTAACGTGTATTTTGCACCAGCAAATTTCTCTTTATCCGTTTTCTTACCACGCAAGACAGGAATTGCTAGATATTCTTCAACGAGATCCGCATAAATAGTTAACATTTGATTCGTTTCTTTTGATGCATCCTCATCTGTAGCATGAGCAGTATGGCCTTCCTGCCAATGGAATTCCGAGGAACGTAAAAATGGGCGTGTAGTTTTTTCCCAACGAACGACATTCCCCCACTGATTATACAATTTAGGTAAATCACGATAGGAATGAATGTTTTTGGAATAGTAATCACAGAATAACACTTCGGAAGTAGGACGAATCGCAAGGCGTTCTGTTAACTCCTCTTCTCCTCCGTGAGTCACCCATGCAACTTCTGGTGCAAATCCCTCTACATGATCCTTCTCTTTTTGTAATAAGCTTTCAGGAATAAATAATGGGAAGGCAACATTGGTATGGCCTGTTTGTTTAAATTTTTTATCAAGCTCATCTTTGATATTTTCCCAAATAGCATAACCATAAGGTTTAATAATCATAGTGCCACGAACTTGACCATAGTCAACGAGATCAGCCTGTTTTACTACATCTGTATACCATTGTGCAAAATCATCTTCCATTGCAGTTATCTTTTCTACAAACTGCTTATTCTTTTTGCCCAAATCAAACACCTCTTTACGATATATAGTAATAAAATACGATTAAAAACATTAAAAAAATCCTCCATCCAATAAAGGGACCGAGGTTGGTGATACCACCCTTGTTTACGTATATAATGACACTACGTACACTCTATGTTGATAACGGATACGATCCGCACTGCCTTATAACATAGAAGCCTTTCCGACAGTGAGCTCAGGGAGCAGGTTCTAACCATTGCCTTAGGAATTCTCAGCGGCCATTCCCTCTCTAAAAAGACATCCAGATTATACTAATCTCCTTCATTGCTACAGATATTACCTTCACTATATAGTTTACAATTAACAAAGTCAAGATTTAACGAAGGACTTTTGATACAAGGAAAACAAATCACCATCGATATCCTTCTGTTTAAGATACACAAAACCGGCGTGTTTATATAATTGATTTAGACCTGAATTATCAGCCACACAATCAAGTCGAAGAAAGCAATTTGTTCCAGTTAACTGATTATCCATCCATTGTAGAATTTGTTTTCCAATCCCTTTGCCATGATACCTGCTGCCCACAGCAAAGCGATGAAGATAAAAGGCATTATCTTCTCGATGACCCCACATACAAATATCCCATTCATTCTGTTGATTAGAAAGATTAAATGTAGCAACTAGCTGATTATTTTGCTCTACAACGTATGTCGTATCAGATTGGATGTCTGATTGAATCTTAGCGTCTTCCTCTCCAGTTAGTAAATGACCCCATTGTTCTATCCCCTTTGCTTGTACCCATTGTGCAGCAGTTTTCAGTAAATGAATAATTTCATCCATGTCTTCCAATTTTGCTTTTCTAACTGTATATCCACTATATGGATCGTTCAACGCAATATTAATCACAATCCCCCCTGGAAAGAACTTTTGCAGCTAATGTCTTTTCAAAATGCGCCAATGCCCACTCATGCCCTGTGTGATTAAAGCTTGCTACTGCATCCTCATAGACGATAATGTTGAATCCTTTATTAAAGGCATCCATGGCTGTATGTAAAATACAAATATCTGTACAAACTCCTACAAGATGTATTTCCGTTATATCTCTCTCACGTAACTTCATTTCTAAATCCGTACCTTGAAATGCACTATATCTTGTCTTATCAAGAAAGTAAACATTTTCTTTGTCTTGATGTTCTTGATAAACTTTTGCAAGTTTTCCATATAAGTTCCTGCCTGAAGTGCCACGTATATTATGCGCTGGAAAAAGCGAAGACTCTGGATGGTAATTATCTCCCTCTACATGTGTATCTATCGCAAACACAACAAACTCCCCTTGTTGTATAAAGTTAGTTGTATAGTTAACAATAGATGTTTCAATAGCTTGACCTGGCTTTCCACACGTTAACTTACCATCATCAGCCACGAAATCATTCGTATAATCTACATTGATCAAAGCCTTTCTCATTACAGCATCCCCCTATACACTAAAATAAGATAGCAACAAAGAACCAAATAATCATAAACAGCTGGATAATTACTTTAGCTATCGTTCCTCCTAGAAAACCTACTAATGAACCAAAAGAAGCTAAAAGTGCTTCTTGTACGGTTCGTTGCTGCATTAATTCAATGATAAACACGGTTAAAAACGGAACGATTAATATCCCGAATGGAGGAATAATGAATGAACCTACAATAACAGCAATCGCTGCACCACGTTCTCCCCACTTACTTCCACCGTATTTTTTTACAAAATAACCATTTGCAATAACGTCTGCAACAATGAGAATTACCGTAATAATAGACATTGCTATCCAAAATGACATCGTTAATTCATTTGCGTTTATTACAAAGTGATAGATGAGAAAACCAATCCATATCACAAGTACGGATGGAACAATTGGGAAAATGACCCCTACAAAACTTAAAATAAACAATGCACTAATTAAAATCCACATGATTATGTCTAACATAGTTACCTCCAACGTCACTTACTTTTTTGAAAACATATATGATAGTTTTGTTTCCTGCTTCGTAATTATACGTCTGTAGTTCTCCATATGTTTCGCTGCACTTAAAATTGATAAAAAAATGACGATAGAAGTGGGCTCTGGGCCAAAAAAAACAAACGTTGTAATTAAAAAAGAAAGATACATACATAATACACCAACAACTAGGTAATCCGTTGCAAAAGTAAATAATAACAGTATTCCTATTCCAATAACAGCAATTTTCCAATCTATGGCTAATAAGATGCCGACGAGTGAAGCAGTCCCTTTTCCTCCACTAAATTTCATTGTAATTGGATAGTTATGTCCTAGAATAATGAATAAAGCTGTAATATAGACGAGCAATGTTTGCTCTTTACCATTGATCCCATTTTCATTTAAAATATAGAGTACAAGTAATATTGCAAACGTAGCTTTAAATATATCAATTAATGCAACTAGTATCCCATATTTCCATCCAAGTAAAATAGTCGCGTTAGAAGCGCCTGCGTTTTTTACTCCATTCTTCTTTATATCCACCTGTTTATATATACTTACTAGCTGCGATCCATGCAGACAGCCTGCTAAGTATCCAATAATTGAGACAGCTAACGTAATCATTATATCCCCCTTCCTTTTACTCATTATAACGTAAAACTGGAAGAAAATAATGAAGATTTTTTAAGATTTTGGTATTTCAACTTAATACCCTTTAAAGAAGAAAAAATATTTATTTTTACATTAGAGGAGATCACCATGAGAAAATTGCAACAAATACTACTTCCATGGCTGCTAATTTCCGTATTTCTCATCATCTTATTCCAACTTTATCAAGGACAAAACGAAGAGTATACAGACCAAAGAGAAGATGTTGGAGCAGCAACGGAATTACATCCAACGGTGGAAGAGAAGAAAGATAAATTAATTGAACAAGCAGTAACGAAAGATATCCATGTAGTGATAACGGATGACGTTCGCTCATTTGAACGCCAAGAAGAATTATATCAGCAAGGAAGAGCGACAGATGGCGAGATTGTGACATACGCACAAGGTGGCGAATCCTATCATAATTATGGACTTGCTATCGACTATGCACTTGAAAACAAAAACGGCGAGTTAATTTGGGATATCCATTACGATGGCAATAATAATAATCAATCCGATTGGTTCGAGGTTGCAAATATTGCAAAAAATCTAGGATTTGAGTGGGGTGGAGACTGGGAAGGATTTAAAGATTATCCACATTTACAAATAACATTTGGCTTAAGCATTGAGCAATTGCAACGTGGTATACGCCCTAAGCCTGCACAGGAATAGTTTATTTTGTTACCACTTTCTAATAAATAATGTAGCTTTTCCTTATGAATGAAAAGCTACATTTTTATTAACGGAATCTCGACCAACACGCATCAAAGCTCCAGGGAAGTCTTCATCCGGATAACCAAATGAAATACCAAATAATAGTTTCATGTCCTCTGATATGTCTAGAGATTCTCTGACTTGATTAGCAAAAAAGCCTAATGATGTTTGCGGAACGCCACCTAATCCCCTCGCTGCAAGAGCTAATAAAAATGACTGACCATACATCCCAATATCGGCGGCTACTCGAACGTTATCCCCAAAAGATGGCATAAATAGAAAGGCAACATGAGGAGCGTGAAAGAATTCATAGTTTAAGTTAACGACACGCATTCTGCCTTCACGGTCATTCCTATCGATTCCCATCGCCTGTTGATAAGCAATGGCTTGTTCTATTTGACGTTCAGAATAACGCGCATAATAATCTTTTGTATCAAATGAAAAATCAGCAGTATGTTGGCCATTACGATTCGCTTCTAAAATCTTGCGACTTAATTCATCTTTTATATTCCCGGATACAATATGGACGTCCCAGGGTTGCGTATTACAATTGGAAGGAGTAAATTGAGCATCTTCCAAAACTTCCGTAATGGTCTCGCTATTTACCGGCGTCGATTTAAATCCCCTGATTGAGCTTCTACTACGGACTAACTTTTGAAAATAATTCTTATCTATGGGACGACCCCTCCTTAGATATCTGTATAGCTTGTACATTATTCTATATGTATATCATAAATGATCGATTATCATATCAAAAGTAATAAAGCTGTTGAATGCGACCAACAGCTTTATTTGTTTCTATATTATATCATGATTCACCTGGGAAAAGGATTCCATTTTCTTTTCTAAGTTGTTCAGTTATTTGGACAACGATACGGCTTCTTTCCAGACAGGCATCATGCCATTTCCTATCTTTTCCTTTCAACATTTTCTCAAAAGCTTGAATTTCATAGATCATGTCAGCCTCATATTGTTGACTTGCAAGCGAAGTTGTTTTTGAAGCAATACGGTCATATAATTGCAGATCACTAATTGGAGCTACACTATCCATCGTCAAGGAACCATCTTCACCATGAATTTCTGACGGCAGGCTTGCATTGGCAATTTTTGAACAAAGAATAGTTACAATAAAACCCTTATAGGTTAATACAATTGTGCCACTACCATCAATCCCATTAGATAATAAAACTGGGAAATAATTGACTTTCTCGGGCTGTCCAAACAAATCAATTGCCATGCTTAACGGATATACACCCAAATCCATTAATGCACCACCGGCAAAAGTTTTAGAGAATATATTTGGATCTTTACCTTCTTTATATTGATCATATTTTGATGAATATTTCACATATTGAAACATGGCACTACGAATAACGCCAATTTGTAATAGTTGTTCTTTTAAGATTTTGTAATTAGGAGAGAATAGATGCCGGAACCCTTCAAAAACGAAGACATCATTGGCCCTCGCCAAGTCCATTATCTCTTCTAATTGCTGCACAGTATATACCATTGGTTTTTCACAAAATACATGTTTCCCATTCTGTATACATAATTTGATATGATCGGCATGCAATTTATTGGGTGAAGCAACATACACAACATCACTTTCATCCGTAAGCATCGCTTGCAGATCCGTAAATATATGAGCTGCTCCATGCTTTTCTGCAAAACGATGGGCTTTTTGTTCATTTCTTGAATAGACCGAGACTAATTCAGCTACCCCTGATTGTTGCGCAGCATCAATAAAAGCATCGGTTATCCAACTTGTTCCTATTGTAGAATACTTCAAAGCTCTATTCTCCCCTTTTATCCGTACTATCTTCTTCGTGCTTTCCTTCTGTTGTTTCCCATTCATCTGGTAATGGATCGATTTCATGCTTATAAGCGTATCCTTTTGAGATCGTCACTAAGGACAAGATAAGAACGATTGCGACTACAATAATACAGGCGATAATTACTACAATATAAGTAGACACAAAGAACATACCTCACTTTATGTTAGATTTGCAAATGGCTTAACCATCCCTAACACCATATTTGTATAGGGGAGCGTAAGACCTTTTTGTTTAGCAAGTCGAATGGCTGCTCCATGTAAATGATCCAATTCGAGTGGGGATTGTTTACGTCTATCCTGGTGCATCGATGATGTTGCTTCATTATTCAGACCTAGTAGTTTTTCTTTTGCCATTTCTACATCATCGTCGGTAAGCTTAATTTGGCATGCATTTGCTAACTTTTTCATCTCTTGTAATAGATTTACTGCAATCGCAAATGTCTCTTTATGCTCTCTAATTGGACCGATTGGTAAATTGATGGCCGTGGTAATTCCGGAAAAAGCACTAATAAACATGTATTTCTTCCATTGTTCATATAAAATGGATGGATGGTATGTTGCAGTCATGACAGCTTTACTACTAAGTTCTTCTAATCGCTTACATACCTCTTCTTGACTAGAGTTTAGTGGCCCAAACACAAGCTCATGAAAATCACTTGAATGTACCACATACCCCTGCTCATTTAATGTAGCAATAATAAAGGAAAGTCCGCCAATTATGTTCTTCTCGCCTAATTTTTCCTGCAAAATGTCCATATGTTCAATACCATTTAGAACCGGAAGAATATATGCCCCTTTTTGAACGAGTACTTGTAAAGAATCTAACGTCCCAGCTAAATGATAGCCTTTCACACTTACAATCACTATATCTGGTTTTTCTATATTATTTGGATCCGTACACAATATAGGATCTTTAACATCATAATCACCTCGAGGGCTACGAATGGCAAGCCCATGCTTTTGAATCTGTTCAGCTCTCCTCTCCCGAACTAAAAAGGTAACCTTAGCACCTGCCTCTTGATACCGTAAACCAAAATACCCCCCCAATGCGCCAGCACCTAGTATAACAACATGCATATTTTCCCCTCCCCTTTGAATAATATAGCTATTAAGAGATAGTCGTCCAATGCTATCTTATCATGTTTATTTGGTTATCTTAATGGTACTTTTTTAATGGATAGGTGTCTAACAATAACTATTCAATAAAATGGTAATTATTCCCTATATCAACATATTTATGAACATACCAAAGCTTAAAGGATGATACCACAGTATATTTATGTATATAAATTTTATATACCCTATACATCGATTTTTCGTAATAAATTGCAAATTATCAAAATTTACTGTGTTTGAATCAATTGTAAAAGCCCTGTAACATTTTAATATAACTGCATATAAAGGAGGCTATCCATTCTTTAAATCTATTTTTTTAATAAAAATGCAGTGATTTTTACCCAGGAATAAAGACGCAAGATTGCTAGCGCCGACCAACTGGGCACTGCAATACATAGAAAAATAGATTTTTAAATAAAAAAGGGAGGCAATTAATTACATGAAGAAACTCTTACTTATGCTTGTTCTAGGATTAACCATGTTCGCACTAGCAGCATGCGGGTCAGACGATAGTGCAAGCGGGGAAGATGGCGAAAGCAGCGGAAGTAAATTAGACGAATTAAAAGAGGCAGGAACCGTAACTATTGGTTTTGCTAATGAAAAACCATATGCATATGAGGGGGAAGATGGCGAATTGAAGGGAGCTGCAGTTGATATTGCAGCAGCTGTATTTAAGGAACTTGGTGTGGAAAATATGGATTCGAAATTAGCTGATTTTGGACAATTAATTCCAGGCCTTAAAGCTGGCCAATTCGACGTTATTACGGCAGGGATGGCTATTAATCCTGACCGTTGTGAGAACGCAGCCTTCGGTGAACCTGAAATGAAATACGGTGAGGGACTTATTGTCCAAAAAGGAAATCCACTAAATCTTAAAAGCTACACAGATATAGCAGATAATCCAGATGCTACCGTTTCGGTTATGGCTGGGGCAACAGAAAATGAATTTCTTAAATCTGAAGGTGTAAGCGAAGATCAAATAACGAATGCAGATGATATACCAGCTACTTTATCAGCTGTAGAATCTGGTAGAGCAGATGCAACAACCGGTACAGAGATGACAATTAAAATGGCATACGAATCGTTGAATAGCGATAAATTAGAATTCGTAGAAGGATTTGAACAACCAGATGTTGAAGGTGTACCAAGTTATGGTGCGGCAGCTTTCCATCTAGATAACACGGAATTGCGTGATGCATATAATGAAAAACTTGCTGAATTGAAAGAAGATGGCACAGTAGCAGAATTACTGGAGAAGAATGGATTCAGCGAACAAAATAATATGGTGGAAGCAGATATTACTACGGAAAAAATTTGTAACGGTGACATCTAATCTACCTTCCACGAAACTGAACAACTTTACAGTTTATAAACATGATGACTCCATAGGGTCCGGCTCCCTCGCCCAGGGTGTCTGGCCCTATATTTTTTATCTTACGTATTAAAGAAGCAGCCAATCTACTAAAGGAGTGATTATCATTAATGCGGTCATAGAAATATTCCCTTCCCTAATGAAGGGATTAACAATCACGATTACTGTTCTGCTCGGTTCTGCCTTTTTTGGTTATCTATTTGCATTTATTGCTGGGCTTTGCCGACTTTCTTCTAATATTTTTCTACGTAAATTTACTGGATTCTATGTCGAGGTATTCCGGGGAACTTCATTAATTGTCCAATTGTTTTGGCTCTATTATGCCATTCCGATGCTATTTGGTATTGAACTTGGTAGTAACTGGTGGGCCGGTGTTATTGCGATAGCATTAAATTATGGCGCCTATATGTCAGAAATTGTACGTGGATCGATTCTCGCAGTTGCCAAAGGACAAACAGAGGCTGCGACTGCTTTGAATATGTCGCGATTTCAGCGAATGCGGCTTGTTATCTTTCCCCAAGCAGTGCGAATGATGTTACCCGAGTTCGGAAATTATTTAATTCAAATGTTAAAGGCAACTTCTCTTGTATCATTAATTGGAATGACCGATATTCTTTACTATGGAGATATTATTCGAAGCTCTAATCTATCCCAGGCGCCGACAGTTTATATCTTAGTATTGTTCTTCTATTTCATACTTGCTCTCCCGTTAATCTTCTTAACTCGGAAATTGGAGGGTATTTCAAAGAAAGGGGTGGCTAATTAATGAGTAATTGGAGTTGGGAAGTATTTGCAGAAGCATTTCCTATTGTTTTAGAAGGGCTAGGAATAACACTGGGATTAACCATCGCTTGTTATTTATTTGCTCTTATATTCGGCTTTTTTTGGACATTCCTGCGTAGAATTCCTTTTAAACCAATTAACTGGATCGTAACGTGGGTAATGGAATTTATTCGCTCAACGCCACCGTTAGTACAACTATTCTTTATTTATTATGCATGGCCGATGGTTCCAGTTGTAGGGGTCACCCTGGATCCTTTCACAAGTGCGATTCTTGGGCTAGGTATTCACTTTAGTACTTATATTGGAGAAGTATACCGTTCTGGTATTGACGGAGTAGATAAAGGGCAATGGGAAGCAGCCAAATCACTAAACTTTTCTACGAAACAGAAGTGGACTAAAATTATATTGCCGCAAGCTATTCCACCAACAATACCAATGTTAGGAAACTATCTTATTATTATGTTTAAAGAGGTGCCTCTTGCTTCTACAATTGGAGTTGCAGGAATACTTCATATGGCGAACAGCTATGGAGCACAATATTGGACTTATCTAGAACCTCTTACCATTGTAGCAATATTATTTTTAATAATGAGTTATCCTTCTGCTATACTAATTAATAAGCTAGAAAAGAAAATGAACCGCCGCTTTGACAAGAAGGAAGCACTTAATAGTAGTAAAGGAGCGACAGCATAATGACAGAACCGATTGTTACGTTTAATGATGTTCATAAATCCTTTGGTGATGTAAAAGTACTTAAAGGAATTGATTTAGATATAAGACCAGCAGAAAAAGTAGCTATAATTGGGCCAAGTGGTTCTGGGAAAACCACCATCATTAGAATGCTAATGACATTGGAACAGCCTACTTCTGGTGACATTATTGTAGATGGAACGAACTTATGGAAGATGGATAAAAAAGGAAAACAGGTTACAGCAAATGAAAAACATTTACGAGCAGTTCGAGGAGATATCGGAATGGTATTCCAACACTTTAATCTTTTTCCTCATATGACAATTTTAGAAAACTGTATGACTGCACCCATCCATGTGAAACAGGAAAGCAAATCCTCTGCCAAAGACCGATCCATTGAAATGCTAAAAAAAGTGGGACTTGGTGATAAATTAGATAACTATCCTAGCCAGCTCTCCGGAGGTCAGAAGCAGCGTGTAGCTATGGCAAGAGCTTTAGTTATGCGACCAAAAGTCATGTTATTTGATGAGGTAACTTCAGCTTTGGATCCAGAATTAGTCGGTGAAGTGCTTGAAGTGATCCGAGATATTGCTAAAGACGGTGAGATGGCAATGATTCTTGTAACCCATGAAATGGATTTCGCTCTTGACGTCGCAGATAAAGTATTGTTCTTGGATGAAGGTGTCATTGCTGAACAAGGAACCGCGAGCGAAGTCATTGAACACTCTAAAAACGACCGTTTACAAAGCTTTTTACACCGTTTTAGAAATTAAAGGGCTAAAAGCAGAGAACACCAACTTGAAGTTTGCTATAAAAACAAGAAGCTGCAGCTTCCATTAAAACGGAGCTACAGCTTCTTGTTAATGTATTGGATCTTCCCCTATAATTTTTACCTCTCGTTCTAACTGAACCCCGAATTTATCACTTACTGTTTTTTGCACGTGACGAATTAATTGAATATAATCCGTTGCCGTTGCCTGGTCTTTATTCACAATAAATCCTGCATGTTTTAAGGAAACCTGAGCACCACCAATTTGTGATCCTTGTAATTCGCTATCTTGTATTAATTTCCCTGCAAAATAACCTGGGGGTCGTTTGAATACACTCCCACATGAAGGATATTCTAATGGCTGTTTCGTTTCTCGTTTCATCGTTAAATCATCCATAATTGCTTTAATATCTAGATAACTACCTTGCGACAAGGAAAACGTTGCTTCAAGAACAATATATCCTCTCTCAGGAATATTACTCGTACGATAATCCAAATCCAGTTGATCTGCTGTCCTTGTTAAAAGATTTCCTTCTCTATCTACTACTCTCGAGCTCACGAGTACATCCTTTATTTCGCCTCCGTAAGCCCCTGCATTCATAAATAAGGCACCACCGACAGATCCTGGGATTCCACAAGCAAACTCCAATCCAGACAATGTCTTATCAAGGGCTTCCCTGGAAACGTCAATGATCCTAGCACCGCTTTGAGCTACAATGGTTGATCCATTTGTTGAAATATCGGTTAACTGCTTCAAATTCATAACAATCCCCCGGATACCACCATCTTTTACAATCAGATTAGATCCATTACCGAGTAGGGTAAATGCGATTTCCTCCCTATTTGCTAGTTTGACTATTTCCTGTACTTGATTATATGTTTCCGGTGTTACTAAAAAATCAGCCTTCCCGCCTAAGCGAGTATACGTATGATTCTTTAATGGTTCATCCACCATCACATTTTTCTTCGGGGTTATTTCCGTTAATTTATCGTACATATGATGATTCAATCCCACACGTATCATTCCTTTAAACATTATTCCAATATATTGTAAGCTATTGTATATGATCTTGCCACAGAAATTTATAAATGAGATGATCCACTTTCCTGCTTTCATGTAAGCCACTATGACTTAATTGATCATTATGAATAACTTTCTCCTGTAGCTGTGCCTCTGGTACAATATTTCGTAATGAGTGTACACTTTCTGGCACAGCAATTGCATCTCCTGTACTTGCAATACTAAGTACTTCGATATGATCTGGAAACGGACGCTCACGAAGGTATTGTAATGCAGGAGAATCAGGATGTAAATCCGCAGCTGCAGGATCACGATTTATTTTAAAATACTCTTCACTATAAATTCCATCAAACGGACTACCAATAGCAATAAATTTACGTACTGTTGGAAAATTCACACCCTGAAATTGCTTCAAGTATTCTAATGACACAATTCCTCCCATTGAATGCCCGACTATATTGACACTTTCGATGGAATAAACTTGCTTCATATCCTCTAACACTTTTGCAAGCCAACTTGCCGTCACCTCAAAGCTTGCCCGATTATCCTCAAACACAACTTGAATAAATACCGGTTCTTTTTTTCCTTTACTGAGATTATATTTTTGAACAACTCCGTTCTGCTTCACATAATACACGATCGCTTTATTTCCCCAATGATAGTCATATTCAAAACGGTTTAACATATTACCAAATGAATTTATGGTACCTTTATAACCATGTACAAATAGGGTTGGCCTTACTTTATCATAATCTGAATTTGCCTTATTTGGCATGTATAAAAGGGCCGCGAAACCAAGGATGATTAGACCAATTGACGTTATTGTTATAATATGTTTCTTCTTCAAACATTTTCCCTCATTTATACAACCTGTTGAATCTAATTTGTTCTACCCAATTATAGCATGTCTCATGATTGTTTTCTTTCAAAACAAGGACATTCGATAAACATTACGTAATGGGATGAAAGATCGGTTGTTTGTTTTCAAATGTCGTGACATATTTAAACCCTAGATAGCGTAATAAACGAATTGCATCTTCAACCCCTGAGCCTACTGTCGTTTCTACATGTGAATCTGAACCCACAGTTATAATTTCTCCGCCACAGTCTTTATAAAGCTTTAAGATATCTGTACTTGGCATGGCACTGTTAAGCCCATAACGGAAACCAGAGGTGTTTATTTCTATACCTTTCCCAGCTGGAATTATTTCATGAAATATTTGTGAAAGAATGGAATGAAAATCATGATTACTCTCTTGTCCTTTCGTATATCGCTTTACTAAATCAATATGTCCCAGTACTTGAAATTCTTTAAATTGCGTAATACATACATATAATTCCTGATAATATTGCTGATATGCTTCCTCTATCGTTTGATTCTTAAAGAAATCACCGGAATGTAAATCTTTCTTTTGAGTGGTGTGCATTGAACAAATAACAAAGTCAAAAACTTCTTGCTCAACCACCCGTTTACAATTAGAAATAAGATGTGGCTGAATGCCAATTTCTACCCCTTTCTTTATATTTATCCTATTTGCATATGCTTGTTGCATTTCTCTAATTTTTTTATCATAAGCAGCTAGATCTAAATCAAAGGTAATCGTAGGATCTGGATAATCTTCATCAATATGCTCTGTAAAGCAGATTTCTCTAAGCCCTCTATGAATTGCCTCTTCGATTGCCTTCTCCATTGGTGTATCACAATCTGCCGAAAAAGTACTGTGCATGTGATAATCAAACATAAAAAATATCGCTCCTTTGGTTGACTTTTTCTTTTATAATTATTAGAATACTATATAACTTTATTTAGATAAAGCGATAAAGTGATGAAGTGTTCTGGAAGGAGTATTAACTTTATGCATTCATTAGTAAACAACCATTATCGTGCCGATCAAATCGAAAGGTTTCAGCAACGTGAAGAATTGATTTCTAAACTAAAACATCGCTTTAAGACGTATGGATATAAACAAATTCAAACTTCAGCATTTGAAAAGTATGATATGTATGCAACGAAAACTGGAATTGTTAACACAGAAGATATGATCAAAATCATCGATGCATCGGGAGAAGTGTTAGTATTACGCCCAGATATAACCATTCCATTGACGCAATGGATGACCAATAAAAATCAATTAACTGTAAAACATGATCGCTACTTTTATGTTATGGATGTATTTCGTCATGTACAATGGAATGAACAGAAGGAACGTACCCAAGCAGGTATTGAATACTTTGGAGACTCTTCACCCACAGTAGATGCTGAGGTTATCGCATTAGCTATTCATACCTTACATGACTGCGGTTTTTCCGACTATAAAATAGAAATTGGGCATGCTGGTTTTTTTAAGGCACTCATTGCACAAACATCACTTTCGACAACTGAAATCACGAATATTCAAAGATTTATACAATCAAAGAATCTAGCAGAAATGACAGCTTATTTAGAATCATTAACTATTGATGAGCCTTTAAAAACAGCCATTCGGAATATTCCTTTTCTATATGGGCAGCCAAAATCTGTCATTAATGAAATTAATCAATATGGCTTGGATAACGAGGTGAAAGCTGAATTAAAAAAACTAATTGATGTTTATACTAACCTCCAGGCATATGACCTGTCAGAGGATATTGTGTTTAACTTAGGACTGATTAATGATATGGATTACTATTCAGATATAATTTTCCAAGGATTTATCAATCAGATTGGTAGACCAGTCGTTATGGGAGGAAGGTATGATAACCTAGGTGATCAGTTTGGTACACATATTCCTGCTATTGGCTTTGCTTTTGATGTAGATTTATTAATCCATGCTGCTAGTCAACATCATTTATTGTCCGAACCAGAGTCATCCATTGATATCTGTTTATATTATGATACAAATACGCAACAAGAGGCTGTAGCTGCAGCGTTTCACCTTAGAAACCAAGGATATTCAGTTATTTCTTTTCCTAAGGAAACATCCGAAACAGCGACTATTCAAGCTACTTGGGAAATCATGTACACAGAAAACGTTTATACAGCTGCTGTAGACAATCAAATCTATCAATTTAAAAATTTCGTAGATTTACAGGGATTATTACAAGCAAAAAAGGAGAATGGATAGATGGAAGCTTTTACTCTAGCTGTAGCAAAAGGCCGTACAGCAGATCACACCATTAGATTATTAGAGCAAATGGATATTTTCTTTGAAGATTTAACCCCTTCCAGTAGAAAATTGGTCTTTTATAATAAAAAACACACGATTAAGCTTATTTTTGTTAAAGCTGTGGATGTGCCCACCTATGTAGAAAAAGGTGCAGCCGATATCGGGATTGCTGGGAAAGATAATATCTTGGAATCAGAAGCTGATATTTATGAGATTCTTGATCTGCAAATTGGAAAATGTAAATTTGCCGTTGCCGGAAAACCAGGTGTAAACATTGATACATTACAATCTTTAACGATCGCAACAAAGTATCCGACCGTTGCAAAAAAACACTTCTTACGTAAAGGGAATAACGTTGAGATCGTAAAGCTGAATGGTTCTGTTGAATTAGCTCCATTGATCGGCCTCTCTGATGTGATCGTCGATATTGTAGAGACAGGTAATACGCTAAAGGAAAATGGGTTGGTCGTAATTGAACATGTGGAACCGATAAGTACTCGTTTAATTATTAATAAAGCAAGTTTTGCCATGAAAGCAAATCACATACAGCAATTTATTGAAAAACTGAAAATAAGCTTGGAGGAATAGACATGAAATGGCTAACTGGAGCTCAATATTGGAGCAGCAAGATATCTTCACAAGCTATCGAAGATCAACTTGAAAACTCCATCGATCAATCCGTTCTTGATATTATTCGTCAGGTTAAGGAAGCTGGTGACCGGGCCGTCAATTCTTTAACAAATCAATTCGATGGAATCAAATTAGATGACTTTACAGTAACGAAAGATGAATTTGCAGAAGCACGAGATCGAGTTTCTCCTGCTTTTGTGCCTGCATTAGAGCAAGCGAAGACAAATATTACACGTTTTCACCAGAGACAACTGCAACAATCATGGATAGATTCAAGTATCCCTGGAATTGTCTTGGGGCAGCAGGTTACTCCCCTTGAACGTGTTGGTATCTATATTCCTGGGGGAAAAGCTGCTTATCCATCTACCGTGCTAATGAACGTCATCCCTGCAAAAATTGCTGGGGTTGAATCCATCGTAATAACGACACCCCCACAACCAAACGGCAAGGTAAACCCACATATTCTAGTTGCTGCCGAGAAGGCCGGAGCAGATACGGTTTATAAAATTGGAGGGGCGCAGGCGATTGCAGCACTCGCTTATGGAACGGAAACGATAAACAAAGTTCAAAAAATCACTGGTCCAGGTAATGCATATGTGGCTCGCGCAAAAAAATGGGTTTTTGGAGAAGTAGCCATTGATATGATAGCAGGACCAAGTGAGATTTGTATAGTTGCAGATGATACAGCTCCAGCTGATTTTGTTGCAGCTGATTTACTATCACAAGCAGAACATGATGAGGCTGCTACCCCTATTTGTATCGTTTGGAATAACAAGCAAGCAACAGCGATACAAGAGGAAATGGAAAGACAAACCGCGCTGCTGGAAAGAGAGGAAATTATCACTAAATCTGTACAGCAAAATGGCAAATTCATCCTCGTTGAAGATCTATATGAGGCAATGGACATCGCTAACGATATTGCTCCAGAACACTTGCAATTAATGATTGAAAATCCGATTGAAAAGCTAGGTTACATTAAGAATGCTGGTGCCATATTCTTAGGTAACTATTCCCCAGAAGCACTTGGAGATTATATGGCAGGACCGAATCATACATTACCAACAAATGGTACCGCTGCTTTTTCTTCACCATTAGGGGTTTATGATTTCATGAAAAAATCCAGCGTGATTCAATATGACAAACAATCGTTACTTAACACAGTTGATGCAATTACAGAATTAGCTACTACAGAAAAGTTGACTGCCCATGCCCAGGCCATTCAAATTCGAAAGGAGGATGATTCCAATGCGAAAGCATGAGCTTAACCGAGCTACTTCAGAAACAGAGATCACTTTAGGATTAACGATTGACGGGGCAGGAATTAGCTCCATTCAAACCGGAGCTGGCTTCTTTGACCATATGTTAACCTTAATGACCAAACACGGATTATTTGATATCAATATCATTTGTAAAGGCGATTTAGACGTTGATCAACATCATTCTGTTGAAGATATTGGTATTGCCCTCGGTCAAGCATTTCACCAAGCATTAGGCGATAAAGAAGGGATCACTCGCTATGCTAGCGTAACAACGCCAATGGATGAGGCGCTATCAACAGTTTCGATAGACATAAGTGGTCGTGCCTATCTCGTCTATGGAGTAGAGGGACTTAAAGACAAAGTAGGGGATTTTGATACAGAACTGGTTGAAGAATTTTTTCAAGCATTTGCTAGCAACGCTAAAGTCACTCTTCATATACACCAGGTTTACGGCAAAAACACCCATCATATCATTGAATCGATATTTAAAGGATTTGGACGTGCGCTTGATACAGCTAGTCAAAAAAATGGACGGATCAAAGGTGTTCCTTCCACAAAGGGAAGCCTATAAGTGCGAATACAGAAAGGGCGTTGAAAATGATTGCGATTATTGACTATGGAGCTGGAAATATTAAAAGTCTTCAGTTTGCATTGACCAAAAAAGGCATGGAATCCTACTTAACAACAGATCCTAATGAGATTGCTAACAGTGATGCAATTATCTTACCAGGTGTAGGAGCATTTCAAGACGCAATGAAAACGTTAGATCAAAAAGGCCTCATTGATATTCTGAAACATGAAGCGAATAATGGGAAACCTATACTTGGTATTTGCTTAGGCATGCAATTATTCTATGAAACAAGTGAAGAAGATGGAGAATGGGAAGGGTTCGGACTACTTGAAGGCAAGGTAAGTAGAATTAGCAACTCCGTAAAAGTACCCCATATCGGGTGGAATAATTTAACCACGCATCGAAACAGTGCATTATATAAGGATATCCCAGATGATGCGTATGTCTATTTCGTTCATTCTTATGCTGTAACAGCGTTTCAACATAATTCATTAATTGCAAGTTCAACATACGGAGGGATGATTCCAGCATTTGTCCAACAGGACAATATCATTGGAATGCAATTTCACCCAGAAAAAAGTGGCGATATCGGATTGCAGCTATTAGAAAATTTCGGGGAGATGATAAGATGATTCTATTTCCAGCAATTGATATAAAAAATGGAAAGTGTGTCCGCCTAACACAGGGAAATTACAGGAAAGAAAAAATTTATAGTGACTCACCAGTTTCTGTTGCGAAGCAATGGGAAGAACAAGGAGCGGCTTATTTACACTTAGTTGACCTCGATGGTGCAAAATCTGGCTTGTCTATCAATGCAGATTTGATTAAAGAAATTGCCAAGCAAACGAATATTCCGATCCAAATCGGCGGTGGGATCCGATCCATCACAGTTATGGAAGATTACTTAAATGCTGGAGTCGATCGAGTTATATTAGGAACAGCGGCAGTTAAAGATAAACAGTTCTTAGAGACTGCTGTTAAGAATTATCCGACTCAAACGGCAGTTTCCATTGATGCACGAAATGGTTTTGTTGCTACAAATGGGTGGACTGAAACAAGTAAAGTAGAGGCAACAGAAATTGTTGGAAACTTAGAGGACTTAGGTTTACAAACATTAATTTACACAGATATTTTGAAAGACGGTATGCTACAAGGCCCTAATTTGGAGGAATTAGAAAATGTCAATAACTCCACCTCCATGAATATCATTGCTTCAGGAGGAGTAACAACATTGGATGATATTATTCAATTAAATCAAAAACAGTTATATGGCGCAATAATCGGAAAGGCGCTTTATGATGGATCCTTATCATTAAAACAAGGATTGGAGCTGATCAGCAATGCTGGCTAAGCGTATTGTACCCTGCCTAGATGTCGATAAAGGCCGAGTCGTAAAAGGTAAAAAATTTCAAAATATCCAAGATGTCGCTCATCCGGTTGATTTGGCAAAGAAATACAATCAAGACGGTGCAGATGAACTCGTATTTTATGATATAACAGCCTCTAATGAAGAAAGAAATATTTTCCTAGATATGGTGGAGAGTGTTGCTGCAGAAATAGCTATCCCCTTTACTGTCGGAGGCGGAATCCGTACCGTAGAAGATATTCATCAAGTACTACGGGCTGGGGCAGATAAAGTATCAATCAATAGCGCAGCTGTTAAAAACCCATTGGTCATTAAAGAAGCTGCGCTGAGATTTGGATCTCAATGTATTGTACTTTCCATTGATGCAAAGCAAGCTGCCAATAATAGATGGGGTGTTTATATTAATGGAGGACGTCAACAATCAAACCTAGATGTTGTCGATTGGGCCAAACAGGGGGAAGCACTAGGTGCAGGAGAAATTGTCCTAAATGCAATTAATACAGATGGAGAAAAAAATGGCTACGACCTAGCATTAATGCAATCCGTTGCAGCTGAAGTAAATCTCCCGATCGTTGCAAGTGGTGGTGCAGGTACAACACAGCATTTTGCTGAGGTGTTACAAGATGGGATTGCAGATGCTGCCTTAGCTGCCTCTGTGTTCCATTATGGAGAAATTTCCATACCTGAATTAAAAACGGAATTGTATCAATCTGGAATAGAAGTTAGGAGAGATTTGCAATGGAAATAGATTTTAATAATATCACATTTGATGAGAATGGTTTGCTTCCAGCTATTGTACAAGATGCAAACACAGGACAAGTATTAACCCTAGCCTATATGAATAAAGAAGCCTTTGAAAAAACAATAGAGACAAAGGAAACATGGTTTTTCAGCAGAAAGCGTCAAGCACTATGGAATAAAGGAGCGACTTCAGGAAACAAACAAGTTGTTCAAGAAATCTCCTTAGATTGTGATCAAGATGCCTTGTTACTAAAAGTTAATCCGTTCGGACCTGCATGCCATACAGGTGATGTTACATGTTTTCATGACATGCTATACCAGAATAAACCAGCAAATTTTGAAGTAATTCAGCAGTTGACAAATCGGATATCTGAACGAAGAAATAATCCCGTAGAAGGTTCGTATACAACCTATCTCTTTGATATGGGGGTGGATAAAATTTTAAAAAAGGTTGGAGAGGAAGCGAGTGAAGTCATTATTGGTGCTAAAAACACCGATAAAGAAGAAGTCACTTGGGAAGTTGCTGATTTAACCTATCATACGCTTGTACTCATGGAAGTATTGGGAGTAGCTGTCACGGATATTTATGATGAGTTAAGCGAAAGACATATTCAAAAAAAGGCTGAACAAAATGACTAAATTTTGGAGTGAAGCAGCGAAACGATGTACACCTTATGTACCTGGTGAGCAATTAAATGATCCAAATATTATTAAACTAAATACAAATGAAAACCCGTATCCTCCCTCCCCTCTTGTAGTGGGAGCAATTAAACAAGAAGTGGAAAACCAAATGAATCGCTACCCTTCTCCTACATTGGATAATGTAAGAGAAAAAATAGCTTATCACTACCAAGTAGATAAAGAAAATGTTTTCATCGGAAATGGCTCAGATGAAGTATTAGCTTTTTCCTTTATGGCATTTTTTGAAGAACATCAACAGATTTTATTTCCTGATATTTCTTATAGCTTTTACCCAGTATACGCCAACCTCTTTCAAATTCCCTATAGAGAAATGCCATTAAAACAGGATTTCACCTTGGATGAAACGCTGTTTTTTGGATCTCAGGGAGGCGTTATTCTACCGAACCCAAATGCACCAACAAGTATTCATACTGCATTGGACCGAATTCAAGCCATTATCGAGAATAATAATGATAATGTCGTTATCATTGACGAAGCTTATAGTGATTTCGCTTCTGATAGTGCGGTTGAACTTATTAAGCAATACAAGAATCTCCTCGTTGTAAAAACGATGTCTAAATCGCGCTCGCTAGCTGGATTAAGAATCGGGTACGCTATTGGAGATAAAGAACTAATTGAAGGGCTCACCCGAATAAAGGATTCCTTTAATTCTTATACTGTTGACCGTCTAGCTATCGCCGGTGCAGAGGCTGCAATAGAAGATAATAAATATTATCAAGAAACAACGAGAAAAATAATGAATACGAGGAACTGGCTCTTATCGGAGTTAAAAAAACGTGGCTTTAAGGTACTGCCTTCCGAAACGAATTTTCTCTTTGTCCATCACCCAATGTTTCATGCTGAATCGCTTTATAAAGGGTTAAAAGAAAACGGCATTTTAGTGCGTCATTTTAATAAACTGCGGATATCGAATTACTTGCGAATTACGATAGGGACAAAAGAATCCATGGAACAGTTCCTGGGTATTATTGATGATATATTCAGCAAAAAATAATGGATCTTCCCTTGTAGAAGGGAGATCCATTTTATTGTCTATATTAAGGTTTCTACTTCAGCATCTTTTTTCAATTCATCCACTTTTGCTTGAAGCTGTTCATTTGTTTTTTGCTGTTCAACTTGAGCTTTTATTTGTTCCTCTAAATCTTTCAACTCACCAATCTCTTGATTTTGTTCTTTGATCTGATTGTAGTACTCTTCTATTTCCTTATCCGTTACTTTAATATCCAACTGTGAGTCAATATATTTCGTTGTAATTAAATCATCTTTTAACATCGTTTTGAATTGTTCTTCATTTAATTGGAATTGTTCCATCGCTGCAGTTAATTGATCGCCATTTTGTTCTTTGAGTGTATCGAATTCAGATTGAACCTCTTTATCTGATACTTCAATCCCTTTACTCTTAGCATCTTCACGAATTAAATGTTGCTCAACAAGAACTGTAATTGCTTGTTCTTTCAACTTTTCTTGATCACTAACATCTTGGCCATATTGTCCCATTGTAATCTTTAGTTGAGAGTATGTTGGGTTATAACGGTCACCTTTAATTTCTTCCCCATTTACAGAAGCTACTGCTTTATCGGCAGCTACTTTCTCCTCATCTGTTACTTCTACTTTTTGCTGTTGTTGCTGCTGACCTTCTTCAGACGAACTCCCTTGCTCTTGCTCTGTAGCTTGTTCGTTACTATTATCTCCTTCAGCGTTGTCGTCACCACAAGCTGCTAATACAATTGCTAAAGTTAAAGTGAAACCTAACAAAATCAATTTCTTCATTCGTACAATCCCTCTTTTCTTCGTGAATGTCCTTTCATTCAAACATACTTCGTATAACCTTTTCAAGTGCCAAATGTGCTTTTTTCAGTGAAAAAACAACTGTAGCAAGGGATAAAGCCCCATTTACAGTTTATCAACAATACTCGGGCCTTTTTCTCAATTATGCCACATTCGACAGGCTTTTATGTACCTACTTAATTATCGACACTAGCAGGAGCGCCTTTTAATGATAGGTTTTCAAGTGTTTAGCTGAGATTATTTTACCCTAGCTACTTCATGAATTATAATCAACAACACTTGTCTAAATGCAATTTTCTGCAAAAAAATTGCTTATCAGAGAAAAAACTCTAATAAGCGGCATAGTTTCCCTATTCACTCTCACAGCCTTCATCTGTACAATAAGTTGTTTTAGCAGAAGTAGGATTTAGGGATTTGAGTTTACTTTCTTTTTGTTCTTCTTCCCATATCTGATTTAGTACTTCTTCAAACACTTCTTGAGGCTGTGCACCAGATAGTGCATATTTTTCATTAAAGACAAAGAAAGGAACTCCTTGAACTCCAATTTCTCGTGCTTGTGATTCATCTTCTCTTACATGTTTTGTATATTCATTAGATTCCAGCATTCCTAGAACATCTTGTTTATTTAAATCAACATCAGCTGCTAATTCGGCTAGTGTAGGATAATCGCTTATTAA
Source organism: Virgibacillus salexigens (assembly GCF_014905415.1). Classification (GTDB taxonomy): domain Bacteria; phylum Bacillota; class Bacilli; order Bacillales; family Amphibacillaceae; genus Virgibacillus; species Virgibacillus salexigens. The sequence goes on along the minus strand of NZ_BNEO01000005.1, from coordinate 165,009 downwards.
TTTGGATTCCGTAAAATACGCATGCATTAACCGTTCTGCCATATCCCTCCCTTTTCCTTGCTTTTCAGCATATTTAGCTAATCGATGTGCATCAAACGTATTTGTATGCTGCATTGTATCAAAACGGTAGGTTAGACCAACTTGCTCCGCTTGCTTTCCTACATTTTTGTTCATTTGCTTTGCCTGATCCAATGACATACCTTTCTTATTTGATAAGTGTTCATGTATGGTTTCATTTGGCATCGCCTCTGATTCTGGATCCAACTCATAACTTTTGAATTCTAATGTTACTTCGTTTCGATGAGAGAAAGTTTCTAAAGCGTTCTCTAGCTTTCTTTTTCCAATATAGCAAAAAGGGCACACAAAATCAGACCAAATTTCAATTTTCATAGCTGCACCTCATTTCTCCTATTATTGTAGCATAGCTGAACTTTCCTAATGAAGAATCCTGCTTGGTCCCGATTAATGATAATTGGGAGAGTCATCTTGATCGACATATTTTCCATGGTTAGGCATAGCTAATTCATCAAAAGAAGATACTAACCTTTGAAATCCTTTGGATAGTTTCTCGTCTTTCATAACTGCACCGTGTCCAGATACCAAAGTTGATGGATTAAGCTCAGCCAGCTTTTCAACCGACGCTCGTGCAGCTTTCCAATCGGTTGTAAGATATCTTGGTGGACCACATACCTCTTGTGTTTGCATAAAAACACGTGGCAATGAATCTTGTCGAACCGTAACCACCGCGTCACCTGAGAATAAAAATCCGTCACGTTCACGGTAAAACGAAACATGCCCTGGCGTATGTCCTGGTGTGTGAATCCATTTCCAATCAGCTAACCCCGGAACGGAATTATCTTCCGGTAAAGATTGAATTGCTTCTCCTAAATCAATCGGTTCTACTGGATACATAGAGGATATTTTAGCTAATACCCCTCCTTCTACGGAGGGGTCAGGATCTGGATAACTCTTCTCACCCGTCAAATAAGGGATTTCTAGTGGATGAGCATATACAGGAACATCCCATTCCTCTAATAAATCAGCTATCCCTCCAACATGATCAAAATGCCCATGTGTCAATAAGATTGCATTCGGCTGACTCCCTCTTCCGAAACGATCCACAACCACTGACTTTATCTCCGGAGCAGCATTTGGTAAACCAGCGTCAATTAACACCCAGTCACCTGTCTCTGGATTGCCAATAAACCCAATATTGACGATTTGATCCGTGTAGTAATATATATCGGTTTTAACTTGAATTCCCCCACCACTCGTGATCGATGTCATTGGAATAAATTTATGATGTTCGGATTGATGAAATTCGTTATCCATAATAACTAGCTCCTTTGTATCGTATTACCTCTAGTATTTATCAGGGAGCAAAAAAATAACCACTCTAAGAGCAGTTATTTATACATGAATAGTTATGTTGAAGCATACTTCTTCTTTTCTTCAATAGAACCATCCTGTCGGTGTACAATCAAATACGTTCCTTTATTTTTTGCTATTTTTCGAGCACGTTGGATAGCCCCATGCTTATCTTGAAAAACATTACTTGGCTTCTTCCCATTACTTGATCGTACAGCCCAGCCGCCTTCATGAGCAACGACATGCTCGCCTTCCTCTAATCGCTCTGGATTATTTTCATATTGCTTTCCTTCGCTTGAACGTTTCGTTGGCTTGCCGTTATTTTTATACTGATTTATTTCTTCAGTTGAAGCTTGTTTGCGCCATTGTTTGGCTTGTTCAATTGCAATCGGTATAGCTCTACTCTCCTCATACCCTTCATCAAGCATCGAATTTGCAATATCAATCGCTTTTTTCTTCGTAATAGCTTCTAAGTTTTTCATAGAGGATGGATAATCCGTTCGTGTCCATGGCATAGAAAAAAACCTCCCGACGAAAATTCTTAGTTATAGACTACCCTTTTCGATATCATTAAAAACACATGATATACGTTATTCATCCAAGCAGGAAAGAGGCATTTTTATTATATGCTAACGGGCATATCAGCGGGAGTAACTGAACACTTTCTTATCTTTTGAAAAAACAGCTAATGCTTATATAAGCATTAGCTGTTTTCTTCTAATAATGATGTTCCCATTATATTCACACGTTTCGTATTTTTTAAATCTTCAAGTGTGGTTACGCCAATTCCAAACATAACCATTTTCAACTCTAATTCGATTTGATCCATGGTCGTAACAACTGCTTCAGCTGATTCAGTTGCTGCCTGTAATAACTGACGAGCAAAACCGATCACATCAGCACCAATTGTTATTGCTTTGGCAGCATCAACTCCTGTTTTCATCCCTCCGCTTGCCACTAGTGGAATACTTGGAAGCTTACTCTTAACAGAAACAATACAATCCTTCGTAGGTATTCCCCAATTATTAAACGCTTCAGCTGCAGCTTTTTTTAAAGGATCCTGAGATCTAAGTTTTTCCACTTGGCTCCAGGATGTACCGCCTGCTCCAGATACGTCAATATAGGAAATACCTGCGCCATATAGTTTTTCTGCCACAGTGCCATCAATCCCAAAACCAACTTCTTTCGCACCAACTGGTACTGTTAATTTATTACAAATTTCTTCAATCTTTGGTAACAATTTTTCGAAATTTAAGTCGCCTTCATCTTGCACGGCTTCCTGTAAACTATTCAAATGTAAAACAAGCGAATCAGCCTCCGTTAGATCAACAATCCGCTGAGCTTCTTCTACTCCATAACCATAATTTAATTGAACTGCCCCTAGATTAGCAATTAATGGCGCTGTCGGAGCCTGTTTGCGAATCAAAAAAGAAGCTTTATGCGAATCACTTTCTAACAACGCTCTTGTAGAACCTAGTGCAACAGCCCAACCTTTTGCTTCTGCTGCTATTGCTAGGTTTTGATTGATTTCAGCTGCTAATTCTGATCCACCTGTCATCGAACTAACCAAGAAAGGAGCCTTTAACGATTTATTTAAAAAACTTGTATCGGTTTTGATGGTATCAAAATTAATTTCTGGAAGTGCATTATGTATAAATGAAATACCCTCTAGCCCTGTTGCTTTGTTAACACCTTCCACATTTTCGGTTAAGCAGAGCCTGATGTGTTCGGTTTTCCTGCGGTTGATTCCCTCTTCCATGCTATAGACCTCCAATATTTGACCTCGGATCTTATCATAACATAACTTGTCTATGAAATCGTATGTTTCGATTAGAAATGAAGAAGTTTGCTTCCATATTCTTTTGCCTAGTTCTAAGCCAGCATACGCTAAGTATACGAATTTTTTTCTTTTTTAGGAAACACGGTATAACTAAAGCTAATGATAAAATCAATTAATAAAATCAACGACCATAAACGAAGTGTTCCAAGAAGTACAAAAGTTTGTGCTGTATCATTGATGTATAAGATAATTCCTCCTAGACATAAGCTTCCGATACACCAAGCTGCTAAGTGACGATACCAGCCAACTCTTTCACGTTTAGCAAGCTCTTTGCCATATTTTTTCTTTTTGGCAGGCCTCTCTCCATTTGCAAAATGGAAAGCAAATTGCTGATCTGCCCACTTAATCATAGTATGGCCATATGCAACACTCACACCAATATAAATTGCAGCAATACCATGGACAGTCGAAGCCACTGCACCGTTTTTTAAATCGATGACGGTTGCTATTAACAAAATGCAATCGACAACCGGTGTAAGAATAAGCAAAATCGTACTCAGCCGTTGCCTTTTTAAGATATACCTTGTTACCAATCCAGCTGCAACAAATATCCAAAAGCCTATTTCACAAGCTATGATCAACCAACCAATCATTATCTCCACCCCTTTTTTAGTACAGTTGTACTAATTAAATTATATGCGACTTATTTAAATAATACAACTGTGCTATAATAAAAACATGCCAAAAAAAGTAGATCATGAAAAAAGAAAAATCATTATAGCTGAAGCAACATGGAAAGTAATTGCCGAAGCTGGGATAGAACGAGCGACTGTTCGGAATGTGGCTGAAGCTGCTCAACTATCCGTCGGCTCTTTAAGGCATTATTTTACGACACAACCTGAATTATTACGCTATTCGATGCAGCTCATTTCTGAACGAGTAAGCGAACGGATGGCCAATAAACATTACACAGGGCCACCACTTCAAGTCATGCAGGAAATACTTTTCGAATTTTTGCCTTTCGATAACAATAGAAAAATAGAAATGGAGGTATGGCTCAGCTTCACAGCAAGAAGCCTTGTCGATCCAGATTTAATGAATTTAAATCGACAAGTATATCATGATTTAAGGCAAGTTGTTTCTACGGTTATCCATAGCCTTATATCCTTACAATTCGTAGCAAATGATTTTGCGGCGGAAGTCGAGATTGAACGGTTATATGCACTCATTGATGGACTTGCGATCCATCATATACTCCAACCAGACAGTTTATCTGTGGATACCATGCATGCTGTTATCCAGCATCATCTACAAACATTATGTAAACAGGAGGGGTAGAGATGAAACAAAGAGCCAAACACTTTGCAACAAGTGCACATCATGGGCAACGGAGAAAAAGTTCGAATGCCCCATATATTACACACCCAGTTCGTGTAGCTGAAAGACTTGAAGCGGCTGGTTTCGGTGAAGAATTAATTTGTGCAGGCTATCTACATGATGTCGTTGAGGATACGCCTTATACAATTGAAGACATTAAAGAACACTTTGGCAGTCATGTAGCTTATTTGGTTGCAGCTCACACAGAGGATAAATCCTTACGTTGGAAAGAACGAAAACAACATACCATTGATACTGTCAGAGTAGGTGGTAAAGAAATCAAACAGTTAATAATAGCCGATAAACTTGATAATTTATTAAGTCTAGAGGCTGACTTAGCTAATCAAGGTGATGCAGTATGGGATCATTTTAATGCTCCATATGATCAACAGAAATGGTATAACCAAGCGATTGCTAAAGTAATGTATAACGGGATCAATCAAGAAGACATACCAGATTATTTTAAGACGTATGAAGAACTCGTTCATCGAATCTTTGTTTCATAACAAATATAAAAAAGCTGCTATGGGAAAGTAATATAGCTAAATAAAACCGGCACGTAAACCCGATCTCTATTACATTCGATTCGGGCCCTTCATTCGATTGCAGTTTAAAATCGTTTCGCTTTTTCACTGGATCGGCCTCAGCTGACTCGAGTAAGAAATCGCTTACCCGAGTGGATCATTACAACCACTGCTGCAGCCATAGAAGCTCTGTAATGTTTTTCTACTGTATAATTAACTATTAAGCAAGTGTGTTCCTTTTCTTCATTTTAAGTTTGAGGGGGGTCTATATGTCCCCCCATTCAATAAATGGTTTAAATCCGTGATTCTTTCTACCGTTTGTGATATTTATATCGTTTTTTCATGGTCTTCGATATCTGTTTCCACTTGTTTTTTTCTTCTAATTGTGCTTTTTGGTCTTGTTTTCTTTTTTCATATGCCAGTTCACGCTGCAATTTGAGGTAACTCTGAAAGCGTTGTTCCGATAGTTCACCTGAAGCTATTGCAGCTTTCACCCGACAACCTGGTTCTGTATCATGCCGACAATCTGTGAAATAGCATGCTTCAACAAAACTTTCTACATCTTGAAATGTAGTGTTAAAAGAATGATCGCCTTCCCATAGCTGTAGTTCACGCATTCCAGGTGTATCAATAAGCAATGCGCCACTTTGCAATTGAAACAACTCTCGATGGGTTGTCGTATGACGTCCTTTGCTATCCTGACTACGAATAGCTTTCGTCGTCTGTACTTCTTCGCCCAACAATATATTAACTAGTGTTGACTTTCCTACACCAGAAGACCCCAGTAATGCTGCTGTTCTCTTCGGAACTACATACTCCAAAAGATCGTTCAACCCTTCACCAGTCAAACTACTTAAAGCAACAATTGGCACTCCAATCGCTATCTCTTCGATTTCGCTAATCGCATCTGCTAGTACCGCTTCTGTACATTCATCCTTCTTTGTTAGAACAATAATAGGTGTAGCTCCACTTTCATAGGCAGCAAGGACATAACGCTCCATCCGCCGTATATTTAAATCCTCATTTAATGAATTAACAATAAGGATCGTGTCTACATTTGCCGCCACGAGCTGACCCTCTGTTTTCTCTCCTGCCGCTTGCCGGATAAATTGACTCTTTCTCGGCACCACTTGATGAATAACTGCTTTTCCTTCCTCCATCAATTTATCTACGCGAACCCAGTCACCAATGGTTGGAAATTCTAATATGGAGGTAGTACCATTTAAAAATCTTCCGCTTACATGGGCAATATAGTCATTCTCCCCATCGGTAATTCGATACTGATTACGTTGAACCGCTGCAACGCGTGCCAGCTTATCCGTATCTATTGCAGGGAAAAAATGTTCATCCCAGCCTAACTTTTCTAAATTACTCACGATTGTTTCCTCCTATTTTCTGGAGGAAAGCCATTATACCGACCGTTCCTCCATTTTACGTGTAATATGGGTGGTTTGCTTTTTTATTACGAATTCACTCATAAAACATCACTCCTTTCAAATGGAAAAACCTTATACTCTTAGATTAGTTATACATCATTTTTATGTATACGTAAAGTTTGTAAAAGAGAAATGAACAAGAGAATATGCGTGCTGTCAAAGTGTGTTTCGTCGAAGCGACACTTTCTTATCTTAATAAAAAGCCTTTCACCACTAACTGTTTTAGTGGTGAAAGGCTTATAGGTATAATTATTTTAATTCGTCTAGAATCTCATTAATTTTATCCATTTCAGATTGTAATCCGCCACCGCTTAAGTACCAAAGCGGACCATCTAAATAAATAATTTGATCATTCTTATAAGCTTTAGTTTGTTTAATAATATCATTTTCCATATCCTTATTAATATTCGAATCCCCACCAATAGCAGCTGTGCGATCAATAACAAATAACACTTCTGGATCAAACTCTAGTAATGCTTCAAAGCCAAAGTTTGAACCGTGTGAAGAAGATTCAATATCTTCTGTTACAGGGTTGAAACCATATACATCATAAAGATAGCCGAACCGAGAATTACTAGCAAATCCAGATAAGTTACCTTCATTATACATGGTAACTAAACTAGTCTCATAATTTCCGGCTAGTTCATTTACTTCTTCTAATGCGGAATCAAATTCAGCAAGATATTCATCTGCTTCTTGTTCTTTATCAAACATTGTTGCTGCAATATTAACGGACTCTTGGAAAGTATTCCAATAATCATCTTGCTGTGTTCCAACAAAAACAACATTTGGTGTAATTTCTTTTAATTGGTCATAAAATGCTGACTGGCGCCCAGAGATAAAAATAACATCCGGCTCTAAAGCAGCAATATCTTCAAGTAACGGTTCTTTTAATGTACCAATGTTCGTATATTCATCCGATGCATATTTTTCCAAATGAGATGGTAACGTAGAACCTTTAGCTACTCCTACAATACCCTCAACACCTAATGCATCTAAAGTATCTAACATGCCATAGTCAAAAACTACAATATTCTCTGGCATCGATTCGAATTCTACATCTTCGAAAGTATAAGATGATCCGTCCCTACCTTCACTGTTAGAAACAGTTGGAGAAACTGTCATCGGATATTTTGAATCTTTACTTTGATCTTCAGAATTAGCACCTTGGCTTTCAGCATTTGAATCACCTGATTGTTCTGTGGCACTATCTTCGTTTGACCCACAAGCAACAAGTACGAATGATAAAAATATAAGTACAACTGCCATTCTAAATTTATTCACGCTTTATGACACCCCTCAAAATTATGTAATATATTCGCAACAAATGATATTGATAATCATTATCATCTGTTATATTTATAGTATAATCCCTTTCACATCAACCGTCAAGACTCTTTAATAAACTTTCAACATTTCATCGATTTGTCATATACAAGAAATAAAGTCTAGAGCAACTGTTTAACCAACCGTAACTCTAGACTACATACAGCTTTATTTAGTTTGCCTCTGTGTGTGAATTAAAATAAACGCAAATCCTACAACCATTTTGTTCCTGTATAGGAATATCCATATCATATATTTCTCTTAAAGCTGTAGAATTGATAATTTCATTCGTTTTACCGTTTTTAACGAGTTTACCTTCCTTTAATGCCACAATTCTATCTGAATAAACCGATGCAAAATTAATATCATGTAAAACAATAATTACTGTCTTACCAAGGTCATCTACAAGCCTTCGTAAAGTCTTCATAATTTGAACAGAATGTTTCATATCTAAATTATTTAATGGTTCATCAAGCAGAATATACTCCGTATCCTGTGCAATGACCATCGCAATGAATGCACGCTGCTTTTGCCCCCCGGATAATTCATCTAAGAATTTATCTTGTATATTAACTAAATTCATATAATCCAATGCTTGTTCAATGTAATTGATATCTACGTCTGTCAATCTTCCCTTTGAATAAGGATATCTGCCAAAAGCTACTAATTCACGTACTGTCAATCGGACATTAATAAAATTGGATTGCCTTAAAATAGAAACCCTTTTTGCAAATTCATTTGATTTCCATTTCTTCACATTATTTTTATCTACCAATACTTCCCCAGTGTCCGCATCTAATAACCTGCTAACCATTGATAGCAGTGTTGATTTCCCTGCGCCATTGGGACCTATAAATGAAGTTATCGTTCCAGGTTCAATAGTAACGGAAACATCTTCTACTACTGGTTTCTTACCAAATCGTTTCGTTAATCCTTTTATCTCTATCATCGGGAAGACCTACTTTCTTTGATTAATAAGTAAATAAAGTAAATTCCACCAACAAAATTAATGATTACACTCAAGGTTGTACGAAGCTCTAACACATGCTCTACGAGAAATTGTCCGCCAACTAGAGCAATAATACTGATCAAGCTTGCCCCTAATATTAATACAGAATGCTTATAAGAAGCTAAATATTGATAAGATAGATTCGCTACAATTAACCCAAAGAATGTAATTGGACCAACTAAAGCTGTTGATGTCGCTATAAGAATAGAAGAAAGAATCAGGACATTCATTACCATACGATCATAATTAATACCTAGGTTAATTGAATTCTCCCTGCCAAGTGACATCACATCTAATTTGTCCATTATCGAGTATCCATAAATGAATGCTACCAATAACATACCTACAGAAACCAGTAATAAATCAGAATTAACATTTGAAAATGTTGCAAACAATCGAGATTGTAAAGCCAAATATTCTACTGGATCAATAATAACTTGTAAAAATGTAACAAAACTTCCTAAGAACGTTCCAATAATCATTCCTATTAATAATAGTAAATAAATCGGATGTTTATCCGCCCGAAATAAGAATCGATATAATAGGAGAGCAAAAACCACCATCGCAATGATTGCAGCTCCAAAGTTCAGGTATTGATTCAACACCCATACCGACATAGATCCCGCAAAAAAATAAATCAACGTTTGGACAACTTCATACATCGAATCTAATCCCATTACTGAGGGCGTTAATATTCGATTCCTAGTAATTGTCTGAAACACTACTGTTGCATATGAAATAGCGATACCTGTTACAATCATTGCGGCAATACGTATCATTCGTCTAGGGAAGGCGTAGTCAAAACCACCCTTTATATCATAAAAAGCGTAGAGTAATATACAAACCAATCCAATTCCAGCTAGAATAAATAACCTGATCCTATTTTTGCGCATATGCTCTCCCCCTAAACAACATGATTAAGAAGATCGCACTACCAATTACAGCAACCGTAATATTAACTGGAATTTCAAAAGGATGAATAATCACTCTTCCAAGAATGTCACAAGCCAGTAAAAAAGCAACTCCCATGACAGCAGTATGTGGAATTGTTTTTCTTAGATTGTCACCCAAATAAAGTGAAACGATATTTGGTATGATTAGACCCAGGAATGGAATAACTCCAACCGTTAATACCACCGTCGTAGAAATTACAGCAACAAGAAGAAGCCCAATATTTAACACAACTTTATAGCTCATCCCTAAATTCTTAGCGAATTCTTCACCCATACCAGCAACAGTAAACTTATTCGCATACAAATAGGCTAATATAACTGCCGGAACACTGACATATAATAGTTCATATCGACCAGCAATAACTAATGTAAAACTTCCCATTAACCAAGAGGAAATATTTTGTAACAAGTCTGCTTCATAAGCAAAAAATGTCGTAATGGAGGACAAAATATTTCCATACATAATTCCTATTAAAGGAACAAATATGGCATCTTTAAATTTTATACGATCCAAAATCTGCATGAACAAAAACGATCCGATTAATGCAAAAGCAAAACTAAAAATCACTTGCTGGGTATATGTAACATTTGTAAAGAACAGCATGGAGATCAATATCCCAAGTTTTGCTGCATCCAACGTACCTGCCGTAGTCGGTGATACAAATTTGTTCCGACTTAACGACTGCATAATTAATCCTGCAATACTCATCCCTGCTCCTGCCAAAATAATTGCTATTAAACGAGGCACTCTACTAATAAGAAATGTCTGCGCTTTATCGGACTCCCAATCTAACAAATCACTTAGTTGAATATCTATAGCACCAATAAATAGCGAAATAAATGACAGGATAACAGTAATTATAATTAATATCCATAGTCTCATAGGTTATCCTCACACGTGTTGTTGTCATTTTATAATTGAAAATGATTATCATTCTAAATGTAAATTTATTATATAAAATACATCGTATAAAATCAACCTGAATTATACTGCTGCTAGATAAATAATAAAATCGAACCTAGTATAGACAAGAGTTAAAATCAATCATAGGTAATGAAAATTCTACCCAAAAAATAGACCAGACGCTATCCTCTCGTCTGGTCCTAACATAATAGATATAAAATTTATCGTACATTCATTTCGCTAGGCTCTGGGCCTTTACGCTCATTACGATCCAAGTCTTTAATTTTTTCTAGTTCATCTGCACTCAATTCAAAATCGAACACATCAAAATTCTCTTCAATCCTTGATGGAGTAACTGATTTTGGAATTACAATATTATCATATTGCAGATGCCAGCGAAGCACTACTTCAGCTGCTGTTTTATTATAGTTGGCTGCAATGTTGGTAATGACTTCATTATTTAACACATCTCCGCCTTGCATTAATGGGCTCCATGCCTCCACATAAATATCATGCTTGGCACAGAATTCTTTTACTTCTTTTTGCTGTAGGTATGGGTGACATTCTATTTGATTTACTGCAGGAACAATTTCGCATTCATCTAACAATCGTTGTAAATGTTCCACATTGAAATTACATACTCCAATCGCTTTCACTCGTCCATCTTTATACAGCTTTTCTAACGCTTTATACGTTTCCACATATTCATCATATTCTGGAGTTGGCCAATGAATAAGATAAAGATCCACATAATCAAGCCCTAATTTTTCTAAACTTTTATCAAAAGCCTTTAATGTATTCTCATAGCCCTGATCTGTATTCCACACTTTTGTAGTAATAAACAAGTCTTCTCTCGGAATATTACTACTAGCTAGTGCTTCCCCAACACCTCGCTCATTATCATATACCTTCGCCGTGTCAATCGAGCGATAGCCAACTTCAAGTGCTTTTTCTACTGCAGGTACTGCTTCATCATTTGGCACTTGCCATACACCAAAGCCTAACTGTGGCATTTTAAGACCATTATTAAGTGTAATAAATTGCATCCTATTAAAACACCCCTTTGATTTAATTAATCTCATCTTATCATAGCTTTTAGCCCATATTAATTAATATGCTTTTAAAGATGCCATTTCTTTCTTACCATTGAATAGGTACCTTCAAACTTTACTAACGAATAATGGTCAATCAAATAGGTTACAGGAAATAAACGATCCAGAAAATACCGGTCATGGGAAACAGCAACAATCGTACCATCAAACTGTTCCAATGCTTCCTCAAGTACTTCTTTCGATTCAATATCAAGATGGTTCGTTGGCTCATCTAAAACAAGCAAATTATGATTTTGATGTACCAGTTCTGCAAGACGTAAACGCATTTTCTCTCCTCCGCTCAACTGGCTTACTTTACGAAAAACACTGGCGCCATAGAAAAGGAATTGAGCGAGTATTCCCCTCGCTGCTCCTTCAGCCACATGTACATGTTCTCGAAATTCTTGTAAAACAGACCGTTCGTTATCCATTTCTATCATATGTTGCGAGAGAAAACCAACGGACAAATTACTGCCTAAGTCAACTTTTCCTTCATCGCTATTAATGAAACCTAAAATTAGATTTAATAATGTAGACTTCCCCGTTCCATTTTTACCAACAATAGCAATACGATCCTGATAGCGAATGTGCATATTCACACGGTGAAGCACCCGCTTATCATCATACTTTTTTGATACATTCTCTAACTTCACTACATCTGTCCCACTTCGTTTTTCCATTTGAAAGTCAACTTTTATTCGTTTGTTTTCTAAGATCGGACGTTTATGAATTGTCATTCTCTCTAAAGCTTTTTCCATGCTTTTTGCTCGTCGATGTAAACCATCATTTGGGGGATTTGCTCGATTTGCCCACTCTTTTAAGCGTTTTATCGTATCCTTCATCTTCTTTATCTTCTTTTGTTGATCCTGATACGCTTGAAATTCTTGAAGTAAGCGTTCCTCTCGTTCTTTTACATAATTTGTATAATTTGTATGATATTTCAAAATATCTCCTTGATCTATTTCTACAATAGAAGTAATCGTTTCATCCAGAAAGTAACGGTCATGAGAAACGATAACCACCGTACCTTGGTATTGATTTATAAATGTAGTTAGCCATTCGATGGCTAAAAAATCAAGATGATTGGTTGGCTCATCTAATAAAAGCAGGTCCGGTTTTGTTAATAATAGTCTCGCTAAACCAACCTTTGTTTTCTCACCGCCACTTAAGGTATTCCATTTTTTATTGGATAAGCGCTCCATTTGCAGGCCTTTCATAACACGTCTTACATCAGCAGCTACTACATATCCACCACCATCTTGAAACCGTTCTTGAAGTTTTCCGTATGTTTCCATAAGTTCATTTAATTTTTTGTGATTCTTCTCATTAGCCATTTTGCTTTCCAATTCTTCCATCTGAGCCTTTAATTGATTTAATTCAGTGAAAACATCAAACAATAATGTTTCAACTACTGCACTTCCCTCCATGTCGGGAGCTTGTTCTAATAAGCCAATCGTTACATTCTTTTTCCACGTTATCTCACCACTTGCAGGTTTTGTTTTCTTGGCCAGTAAATGTAATAATGTAGACTTGCCTGCTCCATTTCTTCCAATAAGTCCAATTCGTTCTCCTTGTTTGATTTCCAATGATAAATCTGTAAATATTACATTTGCTCCTAGCATTTGAGTAACCTGTTGCAAACTACTAATAATCATTTGCCCTTCCTCCATCGTCAGAAGAGGCATTTTCGATACACAAAAAGACACGAAGACGTTTCTACTCCCATCCGTGTCTTTATAAAGCATAGTTTAGCAGCTACTCTTCAATCATCAGAATAGTAAGCTGAGTCCATGCAATATCCGTTTGTAGGTAGATGCCTCTTACTGGTATTTTTTCCATTTAATTGGTAGCTAAAAAGGACATACGTATCCCTTTAGTGGCAATTCCGGAAAAAATCGCATAACGAATATAGAGATATTCCATAAGCTTCGTTACACTACCAGTATGATTCATCTAACCCACCTCCTTTTGTGTTACGTTTAGTGTACCGAAAAATTCAGATTAATGTCAATACATCCCCTCACTCAATTTTCTGCACAGCAAAGGTATCTTGCAATACTGGCCAATTTTGAGGAAATGGTACCCCCATTACCCAGTAGCTAGCCCCCCTTAGGTTATATTCCTCTACTGTGTTATATTTTGCCTGTATGCTTCTTGCGTCTTCAAACCATACTTCATGTGCTTGACCTTCTTCATCTGTGTATTGGAAGTAGGGGGACTGATACGTATCATTGTACTCAATCTCTGCTCCATACGTTGCAGCCAGCTGAATTGCCTCCTGTGAGCTGACAGTTCGAGCAACCGTCCCCTCTTGCCATGGAATCTTCCAATCTCTACCATATAAGGGAATACCCATCATAATCTTCTCACGTGGCATGACGGTAACTGCATAATCCAATACTTCACGAACGTTGTTAATCGGTGCTATGGCTAAAGGCCTGCCTCCTGCCCATCCCCATTCATAGGTCATTAACACAATGAAATCCACGATCTCACCTTGTGCTTGATAATCATGGGCTTCGTATAATAAACCTTCTTGATCATCACTAATTTTAGGAGCTAAAGCAGTTGTAACAATATAGTCTTCTGGATGTAGCCGAGCAACGACACGTCTTAGAAACGCATTATAATTTTCTCTATCTTCTGGATAGACATATTCAAAATCAAAGTTAACCCCTTGGTAGCCTTTTTCTTGCATAATTTCTAGTAAATTTGTAATCATTGTTTCTTGCAATTCCGGATTACGTAGAAGACTAGCAGCTACATCTGAATTAAATTCTCCCTCTACAAAATTAGTCAACACAAGTAAAGGAAACGTATTGGTTGCTTCAGCTGCTTGAAGAATTGGCCTATCATCTAATTCATTTATTCCTCCATCAGACTGAATATGATACGAAAATGGGGATAGATACGTTAGAAGCCTTCCATAGGCCATTACTTCTTGAGCTCCTTGCTGATTAGTATTTGTGGAATATGCATTTATCTCTGTAGTTGGCCTTGCTGGTTGTGAAATCCTGATGCGCTGTCCAGAATAAATAAGGGAAGGATCAACGATTTCATTCTCCCTGACAATGTCATCCACACTCACCCCAAAACGATTAGCAATTGCCCATAAGGAATCCCCTGGTTGAATAACATATGTTAAAAAAGGGATCTGCAGCATTTGACCAACGAAAAGCAAGGATGGATCTGTAATATTATTAAACGAGGCGAGCTCACTAACCGATATCTGATACCTTTGAGCAATCGCCCATAAATTGTCCCCAGATTGAACTACGTACTCCAGTTGGGCATTTGGAATAACTAAAGCTTGCCCGACTACCAATGTATTTGGATTATTTATTTGATTAAGTAAACCAATTTGATTTACGTCAGAACCATAATTATTAGCAATATTCCATAATGTATCATTACGACTTATCACATGTATTTGCATTTCTATTCGCTCCCCATGTAAACAATTAGATATGTTTCGATCTTGCTACTTCATATTTTATTCATTGGGTGTTTGTCCTGTTATCTAAATCAGAGAATAAAAAAGACCATTCCACTCCATTCGCGGAACAGCCTCACACATCAACTATCTGTCCAAATAATTTCTCCAGATTGTTGGTTATGGTCTATGTTTACATTGAAATAATGTTTACAATAAAAATGCTTTAGTCGATGAACATGATCAAAATCGCGTTGGACAATATCACCTGTGATAAATTGCTTATTTTCTTCACGGGCTATTTCTTTTAACTGATTGATTAGGACAGAACCAAATCCTTTATTCTCTTCTCCCTTTATATCACAGATGTGAATGGTTCTTTCATTTTTATATTCTACTTCGATCGCAGAGTCCCAATTTCCACGAAATGGCTTTGTGCACGCATGTAGCATAATTTGGAAAGTGGTGGATTTTTTATCAACATAGATAACAGCCCAGTTCTCTTCCTTTGTTCGATCGATACTGATAATCTCAAACTTTTTAGCTATTTCTTTTACATTTTCTTGCATTCGAAATAATTGAAACTCTATAGAATCCAGTTCTTCTTTTAATTCTTCCTTATTCCTATCTATATCAACGAATGCAGTATAACTCAATTTTAATCACCTGCAATTTATCTAAAATAAAACACACAATGGTGCATTGTACAGGATATGCTTAAATGATGCAAATGTTAAAAAATTTGAAATAGTACTTCATACCTACATCAATTATGTCGATAATGAAGAAAAGCTGTCTTATTAATTGGGGGATAACAATGAAAAAGAAAAAGTTGGAAAAAGTAAAACATAAGAAAGGAAACAGGAAACACCCGAAACTTCTATTCTTAAAATGGAGAAACCTAAAGCTCAGCAAGAAATACATGATCGTTTTTTTCCTTACGATCGCTTTATTTGTCACCTCTGCCATTATTGTGTACTTACAATTAAATCATGGTCAAAAAGATATACAAGCAGTAGACGACTATAGTAACCAATTAAACGACGTATCCCAATTAGCAATTCTTATCCAGGCAAAAGATGTACAATCTGCAGACTACCTTCTGACACAAAATGCGCAGTATATTGATTCTTTTAAAGAATATCAAAATGATTTTAATGAATTAGCAAGCAAACTCGAATCCACATTGGTTACAAAAGAACAAAGAAGCTTGTTTCAAGAGATCAGAGAAAAAAATGAATCCATCGACACTGCTTTTCTCGATCGAATGGTCTCTTCCTTAGAAGGTGATAATGACATCATGGCTAATACATTACGAGATTATTCGTCTAGGATGAGAAACGATACGATACTTTTAGTAAATGAGCTTATGGAATTAATGAAAGAGGATCAATCGAATGCACTAACCCAAGCGAAAAACAGTTCAAATACGAGTATTTATGTTTTAGCAAGTGCCAATCTACTCGTATTAATTATCGGAATCCCATTAATGATAATTGTCAGCCGCGGCATCACTTCAAGGTTAAAACAAGTCGTCCATTTAACCTCAAGAGTGGCAAATGGAGATTTACAATCCGATTCAATAAAGGATCATGGAAAGGATGAAATCGGTCAATTAGCTACTTCTGTTAATCTAATGAAAGAAAATATTAAAGCAATACTGATGAAAGTACAAAACGCTTCCTCCTCTGTCTCTTCTCGAAGTGAAGAACTCACACAATCAGCTAATGAGGTGAAAGAAGGCAGTAACCAAATTGCAACAACGATGGAAGAATTATCAACAGGTTCAGAATCCCAAGCGAATAGTGCAAGTAACCTATCCGAAACGATGCTAAGCTTTGTAGATAAAGTTCGTTCTTCTGAAGAAAAAGGCAAAGACATATTAACCAGCTCTGAAGGAGTACAACAATTAACGAATCAGGGTAAAAAACTGATGCAGCAATCTGTCACACAAATGAAGCAAATTGATACAATTGTTGCTGAAGCCGTAGACAAGGTACAAGGATTAGAACATCAATCAACTGAAATTTCTAAGCTTGTATTAGTGATTAAAGATATTGCTGACCAAACAAATTTATTATCGTTAAATGCAGCTATAGAAGCAGCAAGGGCAGGAGAACACGGTAAAGGTTTTGCTGTGGTTGCAGATGAAGTTCGTCGGCTCTCTGAGCAGGTCGCTTCTTCTGTAGGAGAGATTACCTCGATTGTGACAACTATTCAGGACGAAACCAATCAAGTGGTTCAATCATTGAATAATGGGTATCACGAAGTGAAGGAAGGTACGAATCAAATTGAAGCAACTGGCGACAACTTTAACTCAATTAACACCGCTGTATTAGAAATGACTAGCAGAATAAATGATATTTCCCAGAATCTCAACGATATAGCAGCGAGCAGTATGGATATGAACAATTTAATTGAAGAAATTGCTTCTGTATCTGAGGAGTCTGCCGCAGCTGTTGAACAAGCTGCCGCTTCTGCCCAACAATCCTCCAGTTCCATGGAAGAAGTTTCGGGTAATGCAAATGAATTATCGGTGCTTGCCGAACAACTAAATAAAGAAGTAAATGTATTTAAACTATAAGGAATATAGGAGCATGAAGTTACCTTACCCGTAAGCCAATACTTCCAGAGCGGAACTGGGAAAAGCTTACGGGTTATGTAATGAGAAACTAGAATAAATTCCTTGATAACACAGTTAAATGTCGCCATTATACAAGAAACACCCTTGAATATGATCATTTACCATGCCAGTAGCTTGCATAAAAGCATAACAAATCGTCGGCCCAACAAATCGGAATCCACGACGTTTTAAATCTTTACTCATATTTTCAGATTCTTTTGTATAAGCAGGAACCTCTTCATAGGACTGCCAATTATTTACAATTGGCTTCCCATCCACAAAATTCCAGATATACCTTGAAAAGCTACCGAATTCTTGTTGAATCTGCAAAAATGCTTGTGCGTTTGTGACAACCGATGCAATTTTTCCTCTATGTCGAATAATTCCTTCGTTTGCCGCTAATTCATTTATTTTTGATTCCGAAAACCCACTGACAGCAGCTGGGTCAAATTGTTCAAAAGCCTTTCTATAATTCTCTCTTCGTTTAAGGACTGTAATCCAACTTAATCCTGCTTGGGCTCCTTCTAAAGATAACATTTCAAATAATTTCTGATTATCGTATACGGCTCTTCCCCATTCATTATCATGATATTCGATATATATAGGGTCATTAGTTACCCAATGGCATCTCTGCTTCATGAATCCTCTCCTATAGCTACTTCATTTTCATCATATGAAATCCAATCGCTAAAGCTTCCGGGGTATAATTTTACATTTGTAAATCCGAGTGATTTTAAAGCGAGAATGTTTGGGCACGCCGAGATACCAGAACCACAAGATACAATAATTTCATCATCTTTGGATAATCCAGCAAACTGCTGCTCTAATTCATGTTTATCCTTCCACTTACCATCGACTTTCGATAATACGTCTTTCCAAAAATAATTGGTTGCTCCCGGGATATGACCTGCTCGAGCATATAATGGCTCTACATCGCCTAAATACCTTTCCTTCGACCTTGAATCAATGACAACCGCCGTTTGCTTCGCTAGCTTATCTTTTACCTCTTTCATCTCAACGGTTTGATTCTGTCTCAGCTTCGCTTCAAATTCCTTTGCATATAACTCTGGAATAGCATCTGTCGTTGGATTTCCTTCTTCCTTCCAACGCTGATAGCCTCCTTCAAGAATATACACTTTATCATGTCCTAAATAATGCAGGAGCCACCATGCTCTTGACGCATACATTTCATTGCGTTGATCATATACAACAACTGTCGTTTCATGATCAATTCCAATATTACTGAGTTTATTAACCAACATATCAAGATCTGGCAAAGGATGATTCCCACCATGTTTTTCCTTTTTACCAGATAAATCCTTTTCCAAGTCCATATAAACAGCTCCAGGAATATGGTCCTTCAAGTATGCTTTCCTTCCTGCATCTGGTTTCGTTAGTTCAAAACGAGCATCAATAATTACCGTATTATTTAGACTATTATTTAAGCGATTCTTTAACCGATTTACACTAATTAAGTACGTCATATTCAGACCTCCAAACTGGAATTTATTTCGGATAAAAGTAACAGACAATATTTTATTACCTTTTATTTTAAACGAAGTATTCATGCATTCCTACCCTATTCAACAATTTCATGACTATCGATCTATCAAGCGTTCCATACCCCTAATGGAAATTTCTATTTAGATCGCACGTAAGAATAAGCTATAATAAAATTAGAATTATTTAAATAGGAGATGAATTCAAAATGAAAGATGACTTAATGAAACGATTTATTACCTATGCAAAAATGAATACACAATCAAATGAAAATAATGATCAAACTCCATCTACACCGGGACAACTAGAATTAGCTAATCAATTAGGTAACGAACTTCAAGAGATTGGCCTAATTGATGTAACCGTGGATGATTTCGGTTATGTAATGGCCACACTACCTGCAAATACCGATAAAGACATACCAACAATTGGTTTTTTAGCTCATATGGATACCGCCACCGATTTTACTGGCGAAAACGTAAAACCCCAAGTGATTGAGAATTTTGATGGAAGTGATATTGTTCTAAACGAAGATTCAAATATCATTTTATCGAATGAAGATTTTCCAGAGCTAACCAAATACGAAGGTCATACTTTGATTACAACAGATGGCACGACATTGTTAGGTGCAGATAATAAAGCTGGTATTTCAGAAATTATGACTGCCATGGATTACCTCGTAAACCATCCAGAAATTAAACACGGACGCATTCGTGTAGGATTTACTCCAGATGAAGAGATTGGTAGAGGTCCACATAAATTTGATGTAGATCGATTTGAGGCATCATACGCTTATACGGTTGATGGGGGGCCATTAGGTGAATTGCAATATGAAAGCTTTAATGCAGCTGCGGCAAAGGTTATCTTCAAGGGAAATAGCGTACATCCAGGGACCGCCAAAAATAAAATGATAAACGCTGGTAAAATGGCAGCAGAATTTATTAGTAAATTTCCAGAATTAGAAGCTCCAGAGCATACAGCAAACTACGACGGTTTTTATCATCTAATCTCTGTTCAAGGAGATGTTGAGTATGCAGAAGTAACTTACATCATTCGTGATTTTGATAAGGGTATTTTCCAGAAACGAAAAGATACAGTTATTCAGTTTGTCGATGAGTTACAGGAGAAATACGGCGAAAATATTATTTCGATAGAATTAATCGACCAATACTATAACATGAGAGAAAAAATCGAACCTGTAAAAGAAATTGTTGATATCGCACATCAAGCAATGAAAAACCTCGCTATTGAACCAATTGTAGAGCCAATTCGCGGTGGTACTGATGGTTCTCAGCTTTCTTATATGGGATTACCGACACCAAATATTTTTACAGGTGGAGAAAACTTTCACGGTAAATATGAATACATCTCTGTAGATAATATGATTAAAGCAACCAACACCATAATCGAAATTTGCAAATTATTTGAACAGCGATAAGCTAATGTCAGGTGCTTTCACTAAACGAAGCATCTGACTTTTTTCTTAATAACTTAGAGAGAAAAGCAACCCAACATGAAATAAATAAACAACTTGCTAAACTTAAAAGCGCACCATGATAACCAGCTATCCCCTTAAAATATAAAGAAGTCATCGGCCCTAGAGAAGCACCCACAAATAATATAAATGCATAAAGTGCAGATGCAACAGACCTAGCTTCCCCGCCTAAATCGCCAATGATTTTCATTAGTACAGGGAAAGTAAGCGAAATCCCTGCTACATATCCAACACTCGCACTAATTGTAAACCAGAGGTTATTACTAATTAACATGAAAAATAACCCTATGAGCGCCATACTGAGACTAAAACGCAGTACAATTAATTCTCCCCATCGTTTGACAAAGAACCCTGCAAATGGAGACAACAGCATTCCAGTGATACCTAATACTCTTACATTAAAAACCTCCCGATCAAGAAGATAATACGGATTTCCCTGTAAATAGTCCCCAATAAGGCTATACATACCGAGAAACGTAAACAAGAGAGTAAACGCAATGAAATAACATACTTGTAATTCTCTTCTTATTATTAATTGCTTTATTTGCAAAATATAACTTTTTACTTTAAGTTGTCTGACTGTTTGTGTTGTAGATGGAAGAAAACAATAAACAAGAAATATACTAATCAAATAGATTACCGAAAACACGTAAAATACAAGTTGCCATTCAAACGTTTGATTAATTATGTCTGCGACTGCTTGACCAAAGATCCCTGCTAGAACATATCCAAAACTAATGTAACTAATTGCCACCATCCTTTTCTCTTTTGGAAACAGGTCAAATACATATGCGAGTGCAGTAGGAGCAAATGTTGCAGCAAAAAGGCCCTGCAAGGCACGAAACATCAACATAAACCAAAAAGCTTCAGCGAAAGCAAGCAAAAAAGTTAACCATGTAAGCATAACGAGCCCAAATACAATTAGCTGCCTTTTTCCAAAGCTTTCCACGAGCGGTACAAATAAAAGGAATCCAATTGCATAACATCCAGAAAACACACTTCCTATCCAAGTCGTTTCTTGTTCACTTACTTGAAAATAACTGGAAAAGGTATCTGTTAATGGCGTTACAACATATACACTTGAAACAACGACTAGCGCACACCAAAAAAGAATAAACGTATATAGATAATATCTTTTTGAGCTATTTTGAAACACTTATGTCACCCTCTTCACTCTTCTTTTATCCATATGAGACGCTAAAAGATGATGTGCCTATAAAAATGGATTGCCACCTGAGCGAAAACTATGAGAGAATAAAAGATGGTTTTATTAAGACCTTTAAAATTATTTCGCACAGGAGAGGAACGTCATGAAACATAAGCGAATTGTTGTATTCGTAGTGTTTATAATTTTGCTTATCGCTGCCGCATGCACCGATAAAGAAAGCCTTGAAACAACTACACAACCAGACCAAGAAAAGAATACTTCAAATGCAGAAAACGATACAATGGAACTTCCAAAAGAGCAATTACAAAAATTAGACAATGGTGATGCTGTTCAATCTCTACAAACAGTTCTAAATAAATTAGGTTATGAAATCACAATAAACGGAGAATTTGATGCTTCTACTGTATGGGCAATTACAGATATTCAACTTCAACATGATGCTTTACTGGTTACTGGAATCTACACAGAAGATACAGCTCAAACAATAGACACGCTTCTCCATGAGAATACAGGAACATTCGAACCAGGAAATGGACTACCTGCGAAAACAGAAACTGCTACAACTAATCATGGTACAGAAGTCATTGCAAATCCTTATGAACAATTGGCTCTAGTAAACAAACAACATGCACTTCCTGAAGATTATATACCAGAAGATTTAGTAATTCCTGACGTTCGTTTTCCGTTCACTGAAGATTTACCAAAAAAACAAATGAGAAAAATCGCTGCTAGTTCTTTAGAAGAGCTATTTGTTGCAGCTGACGAAGCAGGACTTGATTTATTTGCTCAGTCTGGCTATCGTTCCTATGAAAGACAAGAAACAATTTTCGCATCAAATGTGGAGGCAGATGGTGAGGAAGCAGCTAATAAATTTAGCGCACGTCCAGGGGAAAGCGAGCATCAAACCGGGCTCACAATGGATGTTACCAGCCCTGATATTGATTTTCAGTTAACAACGGAATTCGCAAATACAGATGAAGGTAAATGGTTAGCACAGCATGCAGCTGATTATGGCTTTATTATTCGATTTCCTAAAGGGAAAGAGGATATTACAGAATACCAATATGAGCCCTGGCATATTCGTTATGTAGGGAAGAAGGCCGCAGAAGAAATTACGGAACAGGATGTAACACTGGAAGAGTATTTAAAGCAAGAAGAAAATTAGAGAAGAATGAGAAGAAATAACATGGAGAATGAGTAAAAATCAGACAATTTCCTTTGTCTGGTTTTTATTTATCCAATGATCAATTTGCTTATCCAAGACACGAATTCGCTCTAATGCTACATGATCTTCAATTACCTTATAATGGTGATTTCCACCGATTTCCTCATCCGCTTCATCTGCAAGGTTCACCACTTGCTGCAATGGTTTTAATTGTAATTCACCTTTAGGCAAATACGAATCAGTATGAAGCAGAATAGCAACCGCAATCTCTTTTGCTACGTGACGTTCTTCACCAATTCGTATTAATAATTTATGCGCTCTACTTGCACCTTTAATCGCATGAATATCATTTTCTTTATATAATTCATAATCCCATTTACCTTCTCGATACCAATTATAGTGTCCTACATCATGCAATAATCCAGCTTTTGCAGCATGATCTGGATTCACGCCATATTTTTTGGATAACATAAATGCATATTCAGCTACTGCAATAGCATGAGCAATGCCTGAACGCTTTAAATGTCTTTGTGTGATTGGGTGAACAAATACGTCTTCAAGAGTAACATTTCGCATTTAAACTACTCCTTTCTTTTTTAATGAAATATAAATTTTTAAAAATATAGCATAAATCAGCTATACTTTGCAATACTTATTTCCCTAACTTTACATATTTTAAACTTTTCCTTCATCCACATTAACATTCAATGAATGATTTTGAACAAAAATGAACGAATATGATTGATTTTTGTAATCGTTTACTATATACTGAATACGTAATCGATATAGGAGGAATTCAAATGCTGACTACAGAAAGACATTCCCTTATTTTAGAACAATTAACGAAATATAAAAACCTTACAATAAAAGATATTATCGAGTTAACATACGCTTCTGAATCAACGATTCGCAGAGATTTAACCGAGCTAGAAGCACAAGATAAATTAGTTCGAATTCACGGTGGTGCCACTTTACCTAAACGGAAGTTACAGGAATTCAGTATCAAAGAAAAATCCACCAAAAACCTTCACGAGAAGGTTCAAATTGCTCAATATGCTGTTTCCCTCTTGAATAAAGGAGATTGCATATTCCTTGATGCCGGTACGACTACGATGCAAATGATTCCTTTTCTTAAAGATAAAGAGGTTGTTGTAGTTACAAATGGTCTGACTCATGTAGAAGCTTTAATGAATTATGGCATCCCTACTTATGTTACAGGGGGATATATAAAGACCAAAACAGGAGCTCTAATTGGAGCCCAAACCATTCAATCAATTAGCAATTATCGTTTTGATAAAAGCTTCTTAGGAGTAAATGGATTCCATAAACAATTCGGTTATACAACTCCTGATCCTGAAGAAGCAAGTACAAAGAGACAAGCAAGTGCATATGCTCTTGAAACGTTCATGTTGGCTGACCAAACGAAAAGAAATAACGTTAGTTTTGCAAAAATAGCTGATATAAGCGATGCCGCCCTCATTACTTGTCACCTTTCTGAAGAAGCGTACAAAATTTTCTCCGACTTAACAACAGTAAAGGTGGCAAACCAATGATATATACCTGCACAATGACACCATCAATCGATTATACAATCCATCTACCAACCTTTAAACCGGGAGAGCTGAACCGAACGGAACATGTTCATTATTATCCAGGCGGAAAAGGGATTAATGTGTCGAGAGTACTCCATCGTTTAGGTATATCTACTACAGCACTCGGATTTGCAGGTGGTTTTACTGGCGAGTTTATTCAACAAGCAT
Source organism: Virgibacillus salexigens (assembly GCF_014905415.1). GTDB lineage: Bacteria > Bacillota > Bacilli > Bacillales > Amphibacillaceae > Virgibacillus > Virgibacillus salexigens. Next base: position 140,097 of record NZ_BNEO01000005.1, on the reverse strand, counting down.
TGACTGTAGAAGGGATTCAAACAGACTTTATAGCAACCAATGAAATTACGCGGATTAATGTAAAGATTAAGGCAGAAAAGGAATCAGAGTTAAATGGACCAGGACCAATTATTTCAAAACAACAACAGCGTGCGCTACTTACAAAAATAGAACAATTTCAAAAAAACGATTGGTTTTTATTAGCTGGGAGTCTTCCAGAAACCATTGACTCATCCTTCTACGAAGCGATAGCTGCTACTTGCAATCGCAAAGGAGTACATTTAGTAATTGATACATCAGGGAAAGCATTACATCAATTATTGCAGACAGAACCTTTTTTGATTAAACCGAACCAAACAGAGCTGGAAGCATTATTTAACACGAAACTTCACACGACAGAGCAAGTAATTGATCGTGCAAAGCAAATTATGCGTACAGGTATTAAGCATGTAATGGTTTCTATGGGAGAAAAGGGCGCTATTTTAGTTAACGAGGATACTACTTTGGTAGCTGAATCGCCACAAGGAAACGTAATAAACACGGTAGGAGCTGGAGACTCAATGGTAGCTGGATTCTTAGCATCTTATTTAATTAACCAAGAAAGCCAAGAAGCTTTTCGCTATGCGGTAGCAGCAGGAAGTGCTACGGCGTTCAGTCACGACTTATGCGATAAATCACATATCGAGCATTTAATAGATCGCGTATCCATAACACAGGTATAAATGGGGGGTAAATAAATGAAGATTACGGAATTATTAGGTGATGATACGATCTTATTAGATCTACAAGCGAACACCAAAGAAGCGGTATTGAATGAACTCATAGATCAATTAAACAAAACTGGTAAATTAATAGATAAACAGGCTTTTCATAAAGATATCTTTGCAAGGGAGGCTCAAAGTACTACCGGAATCGGCGAAGGGATTGCCATCCCTCACGCCAAATCATCTGCAATAAAAACACCCGCTATTGTATTTGGTAGGTCACTATCTGGAATTGATTATAATTCACTTGATGGAGAACCGGCGCATCTATTCTTTATGATAGCCGCTTCAGATGGCGCGAATAATGAACATCTTGAAGCATTATCTCGATTATCAACGTTCTTGATGGATGAAACATTCCGAACCAAATTATATGAAGCTGCGGATATCTCTCAGGTCCTGCAAGCGATAAGCAAGAAAGAATTAGACGTGGATGAAGAATCTAATAAAGGTACCAATTCAACCAACCAACAGCTATTAGCAGTAACCGCATGTCCTACAGGGATTGCTCACACATATATGGCTGCTGAAAAATTATCTGAGACTGCGAAAGACATGGGTACTTCTATTAAAATTGAAACGAATGGTTCAGGTGGGGTGAAAAATCAACTAACCAAACAAGACATCGAAGCTGCTGACGCTATCATCGTCGCTGCTGATACAAAAGTAGAAATGGCTCGCTTTCATGGAAAACCTGTTATTCAGGTACCTGTAGGTAAAGCCATTCATGAAGCAGAGGATTTGCTAAAACGTGCCATCCAAAAAGAGGCACCTATTTACCAAGAAGCACACAGTAATGGTTCTAAAGAAAAGGAAGGAAAAAATGGCTTTTACAAACATCTCATGAACGGCGTTTCCAATATGCTTCCATTTGTTGTAGGTGGAGGAATTCTAATTGCCCTCTCATTCTTTTGGGGCGTAGAATCAAGCAACCCTGACAGCGATCAGTATAATGTATTCGCTGCCATGTTAAATGAAATAGGCGGGGGTAAAGCATTCTTCCTCATGGTGCCAGTGCTTGCTGGGTTTATCGCTTCTAGCATAGCCGATCGTCCAGGGTTTGCCCCCGGAATGATAGGTGGATTAATTGCCGTTACTGTATCTGGGGTTGAAGGAGCAGATGGGGGTTCTGGATTTCTCGGAGGGTTAATCGCCGGATTTCTAGCAGGATACATTACCTTATTAATAAAAAAGATACTTTCCCGATTACCAGAAGCATTAGAGGGTTTAAAGCCTGTCTTATTTTATCCATTAATTAGTATTGCTGTTACTGGGTTGATCATGATGACGATAAATCCCCCTCTTACACAAGTTTACACAAGTATTTCTTCCTTCTTAGAAGGAATGGGAGGAACAAATCAAATTCTGGCAGGATTATTGTTGGGGACCATGATGGCATTTGATCTTGGAGGACCTGTTAACAAGGCAGCTTACACTTTCGGCATCGCAATGCTAGATGCTGGAAATTACTCGTTTATTGCAACTGTAATGGCAGCCGGTATGGTACCACCTTTAGGTATGGCCTTAGCGACGACGTTTTTTAAAAATCGTTTTACGCAAACAGAACGAGAAGCAGGTAAAACTTCTTATGTACTTGGTGCATGCTTTATCACCGAAGGAGTTATTCCATTCGCTGCAGCGGACCCTGCTCGAGTTATTCCATCCGTTATGACCGGGGCAGCCATTACAGGCGGGCTCACGATGTTATTCGATATTGGACTACGTGCACCACATGGTGGAATCTTTGTAATTGGACTAGTCGAAGGCGGCGTTTCTTCTGCACTCCTCTACGGTCTAGCAATCATTATTGGTGCAATAGTCACTGCCTTACTAGCAGGAGTACTAAAGAAAAAAATAGAGGCTTAAATACAGACGAGTTCTAACTCCAAATCTTTGATTTATACACTCAAAATTGACACCATGATCAAGTACCGTTCTTTTATTTAAAACGACTGTCAAAAAGTCGACAGCCTGTAAAGCAGCACACTAAAGTGTGCTGCTATTTTTATTACTAAAATGGCTTACTAATCATTAATACGATAATAAGTAAAAATAAAAAGTTCTCGATGTTTTCGTAGAAGAATAACTTACGTGAAAGTTGATCATACGCCACCGGTATATTTTTTCCTTGATATTCATTCAATAATTTCTTTATTGGTTTTGATTTTGGCGACAACACCAATGGTCCGAATGCTAATCCTATTAGGAATAAAGCTAAACTTAGTACATACCAACCTTCTGTGAATAAATGTGGTCGAAGACTTCCCATTATTAAACCTGTTACTAATAACAAAGTTCCTCCTATCATTACACAACGATGGAGTCTTCCCCTGATAGCAAAAGCATAGCGTAGTTCTTCCATAGTTTTTGCTTTCGAGACGACAGGAATCATCATAAAACCAGGACCTAGCCCTAAAATAGCGGAGAATATATGAACGAAAGCAAGAAGATCGTAAAAAGTCATTTTAATGCCCCCGGATAGTCAGCGAACATAATGGTTAAGAATTGCATCCACTTCTGAGCCGTACATTTCTCCAAATAGATTTAAATGTACAAGTAAATAATAGAGCTGATATACTTTCTTGCACGATTGGTAATGATTGCTCGTTGGATATGTAGCTTCGTATGCTTGATAGAATTGCTTGGAAAATCCCCCAAATACTTCAGTAAATGCCAATTCAAAATGGCGGTCCCCATATAAGAATGAAGGATCAATTAAATAAGGATGCCCATCTCCCCCAACGATCCAATTCCCTCCCCATAGATCTCCATGTAAGTAGGAAGGTTCAATGTCTCTAGGAATCCACTGATCCAAATGATTCAGTAAATTCTCTAATTTCTTTTTACGCTTACCAACCATTCGCTTATTTCTTATCCCTAACTTCAACTGAGCAGCTAATCGACGATCGCGATAATACTCCAGCCAACTGTCATACAATCCATTAGGCTGCGTTAACGTACCAATAAATGTTGGTTCTCTAAAGCCATGTGCTTGTCCTATGGTTTGATGTAACCCAGCAAGGCGTTCCCCTAACAGTCTCTCCGTATGATTATTACGCTCTCCTTGTACATGTTCAAGCACTAAGTAAGCTTCCTTCTGTTCATCTGAATAATCAATAACCTCTGGTACATCAATTGTGTTTGTGTATTTTATCAATTGCAGCCCTTTAGCTTCCAGTTCAAAAAAACGTTCGGGGGCATCTTTATGATACTTAATAAAGTAGCTCCTTTTCTTAGTTTCAACAATATAGCTTTCATTAATCGAACCGCCAGCCACTTTTTTGATTGTAAGCAAGGTACTACTATCTCCTGCCCTCTCTAGCGCACTTTTGAATAAAGTATTCATGTTATAGATACTCCTTTATGATTATACAAATGAATTGTACACATCCTATCATGATCCAGATTCATGATAAACCTTATTCATATGTTATCTTCATGTCCCCTGGCATAATCCAGCCTTTTCTTCGTAGTATTTCGGCTAGTAAAAAACTAATAATTGCTGGAGCTATTATATGCAGCACTAGCACTGCCCAAAAAACATCCATTGAAAATCCCATCGATTCAAACGTCATAATTTGACCAACAAAACCACTCGTTCCCATTCCTGCTCCAGAGGCATTATTTGTTAGTTCAAGCCAAACCGTTCCAAATGGTGCCAAGATCGCACCAGCAAGTGTTGGAGGTAACAGAATGATTGGTTTTTTTACAATATTCGCAACTTGGAGCATAGAAGTTCCTACACCTTGGGCGATTACCCCGCCAAAGCCGTTATCACGATAACTTGCTATCGCAAAGCCTACCATTTGAGCAGAACAACCTATAGCAGCAGCACCTGCTGCCAATCCATCCAAGGATAGCATGATAGCAATAGCTGCTGATGAAATTGGAGCAGTTAATGCTATCCCCATAAGCACAGCAACTAGCACTCCCATGATGAATGGCTGTTGCTCTGTGGACCAATTAATCATCTCTCCAAACCCAATCATAAATTGATTAATTGCTGGACCAACAAAAGTTCCTATTGTAAAACCGAATACAATCGTTACAAATGGAGTAACAATTATGTCCACTTTCGTCTCTTGATAGACAAGTTTTCCAACTTCTGTGGCTAATAATGCTGTCACATAGCTGCCAGCTGGACCACCTAATTCCGCTCCGAACGCTCCGGCAAATAAAGCAGAGAACAGCACTAATGGCGGTGCCTTTAGTCCATAAGCAATAGCTACCCCGATTGCGCCGCCCATTATTTTCGTATCCATCGCAAAGCTGCCCATTTCAATTAGTGTTTGGGCAATACTTGGGGAAAAATTAATAATAATTTGTTCTCCGATTGTTTTAATTATAAGTCCAATAATTAATGATGAAAACAAACCTAACGCCATATAACCTAAAGCTGTAATAAAATAGGTTCTCCCAGATAACGAAACGCCTTTACGCTTTAAAAAATCCCGCATCTGATTGCCCTCCTTTTGTGATTCATTTCACAAATATTTCAGTATTCCTCACACGTTCGCGTCCAATCTCTATTATTACGCTAAAACGCTCCCATAATCAAGTACTATTTATACAAACAAAAAAGAGCTGCACCATAGACAGCTCATTGTCATGCTTTCGTACTGTTCATCAAAATTTTGAAACACATCTTTCTTAATATATAGTCTCTGTTTCTTTATCAATTCCATGCTTTAAATTTCGCATCATCGATAATCGTTTCATCCCAAAGTAGTCATGCAATTCCTTGTAATGAGCGAAGAGCTGTTGATAAACTTCCACATGTTTCTTTATTGGATAATACGTTTTTTCTATTGGTTGAGCCATGTAACGAATAGCTGCCTCCATATCATCGTATCCGTTATTGATCCTCCCTGCTGCAACAGCACCTAATATTGCCGCCCCAATTGCCGGAGCGTAATTTGATTGGGATACATGAATTGGCATATTTAATATATCAGCATATAACTGCATTAATAGTTTGTTTGCTTGTGGTAATCCGCCGCAAGCTACCACTTCTCTTACGTCCATTCCCCAATCACGATAAGCTCCAATAATCATATTCGCTCCAAAAGCTGTACTTTCTAAATACGCTCGAAAAATGGCTTCAGGTTTCGTATGAAGTGTTAGGCCAATTAAACAACCAGAAAGATCCGTATTCGATAAAATAGAGCGATTACCATTATGCCAATCCAATGCTATTAATCCACTCTCCCCTGGCGAAAGTTTAGCAGCTTTTTTCTCTAAATAGTCAAACATGGAAACCCCTTGTTTGTCAGCTTCCTGTTTGTATGATTCGGGTACATGGTTCTTAATATAACTCCCAAACAGATCACCCACTGCTGACTGTCCAGCTTCATAAGCGTATAAGCCTGGGATAATGGCATCTTTAACCACTCCAGATATTCCCGGAATCTCCTTTTCTTCAGAATGTAACATCATATGACAAGTCGACGTTCCCATTACCATTAATAGCTCTCCACTTTGGTAAACGCCTGTTCCAAGCACTGCTGAATGAGCATCAATAACTCCTGTTGATATAGGAAGATTTACAGGTAGTGAAAGTTTTCTGGCCCATTCCTCTGTTAAATACCCCGCACATTCCCCAATATTTTTTACTTCTCCTGCTAGTTTTGGAAGAATTGTCTTTCCAAACTCCGGGTCTATTGCAGTGAAAAACTCCTCTGGATAGCCATCTTTTTCATTCCAAAACGCTTTAAATCCTAATGAACAATTATTTCTTGATACTTTCGATGCAAGTGTTGATACAATCCAATCAACCGCTTCTAAGTAATAGGCTGTATGGGTATATATTTCTCTATCTTGTTCAAACACCTCAAGAATCTTAGGAATCATCCATTCTTCAGATATATTATAGCCTAATTTCCGCATCCACTTTTCTTTTCGTTGTGTGGCTACACGATAAATCTTTTCTGTTTCTGCCTTTGTATGGTGGTGTTTCCATAACTTCACCCATGAATGCGGTGATTGATGATAGTTAGAGTAAAAACATAATGGCGTTAATGTATGATCCACCGGCACGATTGTTGAAGAAGTAAAATCAACACCGATACCGATGATATGTGTTGGATTGACTTTTGATTCAGCAAGTACATGCGCAACACCCTCTTTCAATACATGCAAATAATCCCCGGGATGTTGAAGCACACTCCCTTTCGGAATTCGTTGTTTATTAATAGGCAACGTATCTTCAATCACGCCATGCCTGTAGGGAATAACTTTTATCGCCTCAATTGAACCGCTATGCACATTTACAAGCAGAACCCTTCCCGATTCCGTTCCAAAATCTATTCCGATCGAAAAATAGTTATCCACCATTTCATACCCTCCCTGTATTGAAACCCTTTTCACATAAACTCATTTTATCAAAACGAGCAAATTCGAGCAACAATGCGATAAATATATTCGTGATTATGTATTAAAAACCTAATTATCACTGTTTATTTATGTTTGTTTTAAATTGACATAAGCATAAATGAACATTAAGATAGATAAAAAACAAGATATGAGGAGGTATTATTATGGCTAGAACCTTACATTCCGTTTCATCCAAAACATATCAGCTCCTACAGCCAGGCAAGATTCAAGAAAACGTTCAAAAAAAAGATATAAAAGCAGGTTATGTAGTCATCGAACCCACTTTAGCTAGCATTTGTCATGCTGATATACGTTATTATGCTGGGTTAAGAAAACCAGAAGCTTTGGCTAAAAAGTTACCAATGGCTTTATTGCATGAGGGAATTGGAACCATCGTTGAAAGTAATGATTCGGAATTCCAATTCGGTCAACGTGTCGTGATCGTACCAAATCTACCAAACTATTTACTCAAAGGAAATGAAAAAGAAGCCTGTTGTAACTCTTGCCGTAAAGGTAATCCGGATAACTACTGCGAAAAAAGTTCATTTATGGGAAGTGGTTATGATGGCATTGCGCAACATCGTGTTGTGGTACCTTCATCATGCGCAATACCTATACCGGAACACATACCAGATGAAATTGCAGTTCTAAGTGAACTTTGTACCGTATCTTACCATGCATTACATCCTCTTAAAGGAACATTAAACGCAAACAGTACCAGAATAGCTGTCTTTGGAGATGGACCAGTTGGATATTTGACTGCTGCCATGCTACGCTTCCTGTTCGGGGTCGATTATTCTCGTTTACTTGTTTTCGGTGCAATACCTGAAAAATTATCTCACTTTACTTTTGCAACCTGTCAGTTAGTACATGAGGTTGATTTTAAAAAGACAAACGGAATAGACGTTGCCATTGATTGTACTGGAGGGACATTTAGTGAATCAGCCATTAATCAGGCGATTAATTTGTTATATCCAGGAGGCTCGTTAATCCTAATGGGTGTTTCTGAGGATAGAGTGCCAATTAATACGAGAGATATTCTTGAGAAAGGGATTTCTTTATATGGTAGCAGTAGAAGTTCCGTACCAGATTACCATGCTGTTATGGAAGCCTTTGAAAATCTTAACTACCAACATGCACTAAAAGAAATTATCCCCGATCATTATACTTCTATATATAGCGCCCATGATTTTCAAAACGCAATGAATGATGCTTCGAACCATAAAGGCTGGAAAAAAACTATACTAGATTTTAAATGGTCATAAAATTATCTAATACGTCAGTATGAGCAAAAGTGAATAATCAATTACATGTATGCTAGACTAGCATTAACTAGTATTTTGTTAAAGGAGTTAATTGCCTTGCTCGCAGCAGAAAGAAAGCTAAAAATCATAGAATATGTTAAGCACAAAGAAACCGCATCGGTAGCTGAGCTATCTTCCACTTTCCAAGTTCATGAGGCGACGATACGAAGAGACCTAAATGAAATTGAAAAAGAAGGAAAGCTTAGAAGAACCCATGGCGGAGTGGTGTTAGTAGAAGATGTAAGTTCAGAGCCAACATTCACCATACGTGCAAGTGAACGGATTGATGAGAAACAACGAATAGCTAAGCAGGCAGCTTCGATGGTGGATGAAGGTGATAATATCATTCTTGATTCAGGGACGACCACCTATCAAATTGCTCAAGAGTTAACGAATAAAGTAAATATCACCATCGTTACGAATGATATCAATATTGCCGCTGAATTTAAAGCATGTGCTTCCATCAAGGTAATTGTAACTGGCGGGATTCTCTTTCCGGACAGCTACATTCTTAATGGGGTCTATACAGATAGCGTGTTAAACAACTTGTATGTTTCAAAAGCATTTGTTGCCATCCCTGCATTTCATCCGAAACGTGGGTTAACACATTTTGATGAACAACTTATATCGGCAAAAAAAAGCATGATTGAGGCTGCAGAAGAGACTATCGTTGTAACCGATCACACAAAACTAGGTGGTGTTTCGCTTCATACGGTATCACCTATAGATCGAATAAATAAACTAATCACTGGTAAAGAGGCATCAGAAGCACAAATCCAGCAGTTTAGAGATGCTGGACTTACCGTATATACAGTTTGACCACTTATTAACGGAAAGGGGGATACATGCCAAAGAATTTCGACTTCTCTATGATGAAGTTTCTCGAATTGTCCAGAGTATTTCTAAGACCTATTGAAAATCAAGAGTTAGACGTGAATTTCAGAACTCTATTATGGATGGGACTATTAAAACATGAGCTCAGCACCTATCATTAGGGTTAATCCTATTATTCATGTTGTAACATCTTCCGATAAGGTTGAATAGACTACTATGCGCATGCATATATCAACAGAATTCTACCTAATGTATGAAGATTTGCTTTTCTCCTTCTTATCGGCTACAATTTTCATTGAAAATAATTATCAATTGTTCGAATATAATGCAGCATGTATATAAGGAGATGTATTACATGGAATATACAGCAACTAAATCACAGCTGGCTAAGGTTATCCGTGAACGCCGTGCGGTTAAAAAAGGCTATAATAATAAAGAAGTAAAGAAAGAGACGATATTAGAACTACTCCAAGATGCTATTTGGGCTCCCAACCATGGGATGAGACAACCTTGGCGTTTTATCTTCGTCGGACAGAATAAACGTCCTGATTTTGCTAAAAAAGTCGCGGCAACTTATCCTGAAGAAAGACAAAAAAACCGTGAAGATTATTTGAATGAACCAAATGCTATATTAGTCGTCGTCATGGAAGAAGCAGAAATTCAAAAGCAGTGGGAGGAGAATTATGGTGCCGTTGCTTGTATGGTTCAAAATTTCTGGCTATTGGCATGGGAGAAACAATTAGGCGTTGTTTGGAAAACAAATCCGCATATATATGATCCTGCAGTAAATGACTTATTACAACTGAAAGAAAATGAAAAAATTATTGGCTTCCTACATTTAGGCTATTTTGACGAAAAACCTGCTGTCAAAGAACGGACCCCTATTGAAGAAAAATTCTCGCTTTTTTAAAAGCATAAAAAAGGGCTGCTGCATCTTGATGCAGCAGCCTTTTTTATATTGATACATAAAAGCAGCTTACTCCCACTTTGTACTTTTTAATTGGTTATCCTGCTCATGTCTTTCCATAGCAAGTTCAATTAATGTATGAATTAACTCTTTATAGGGGAGACCACTAATTTCCCAAAGCTTTGGATACATACTAATTTTTGTAAACCCAGGAAGTGTATTCACTTCATTAACATAAATCGCCTCATCTTCTGTGATGAAGAAATCAACTCGAGCCAATCCTTCACATTCAAGAGCTTCAAATGCCCTAATCGCTTCTTCTTGAACGCGCTTGGTTGTTTCTTCTGAAACATCCGCTGGGATTGCTAAATCCGCTCCCTTTTCATCAATATATTTTGATTCATACGAATAAAATTCCGTTTGGGGTAGAATCTCACCAAGCAACGAAGCTCTTGGTTCTGTATTGCCTAATACAGCACATTCGATTTCCCTACCAATTATATTTTCTTCTACCACAACTTTATGATCATATTGAAACGCCTCTTCAATACCTTTGTAAAACGCTTCTTCTGTCGCAGCCTTTGTTACACCTACCGAAGATCCTTGATTGGCTGGTTTGATAAAGATTGGAGTCCCAAGCTGATCAACTGCATCCGAATACGATATTTGATGCTTTTTCGCTTTAGAATATACCATTCCTTTAGCTACATTGATTCCTGCAGCCTGTAAGAGACGCTTCGCAATATCCTTATCCATACATACCGAAGAACCTAACACACTTGATCCTACAAATGGAATATTCGCTAGTCGCAGCATCCCTTGCAGGCTGCCATCTTCCCCTAACGTCCCGTGAACAATAGGGAAAACAGCATCAAGTTGGTCTACTTGTAACGAAGTTGATGCATGAATGAACTGGTTATCACGTTCTCCAGGTATTACAGCTACCGTATCGTTCGATTTATTTAATTGAATAAGTTTTGGATTTTCTGCATGCAATAAATAAGATGATTGGTCATTCAAATGCCATTTTCCTTCTTTATCAATTCCAATTAACACAACTTCGTATTGATCCCTATCAATTGCATCTACAATATTTTTAGCTGATTGAAGCGATACTTCATGCTCAGCAGACTTACCACCAAAGATGATACCCACCTTTTTCTTTTCCATTCTCCTCCGTCCTTTCCTACAATACACAACCTATAACATGCAACGAATGGTTTAACTTTTACATCGGTTGCTTTTCTCCTAACCTATGTGAATCCTAATGATTTTCACAGAAAAATAACAATAATTAGCGCTAAAATTTTTGACCATTCACCCATTTTAAGGATGAAGGCTATATTAAAAATAGCACAAAGTGGCTTGGATAAGAAAGTACTATTTTATTGTCAATTATATCTCAAATCCAAAGGAATGAATATGATTCATTTCATTGCATGCTCCTCATATAGTAAATCAATTATATTCCAAAAAAAGCAAAAATGGGGTTGACTTTTTGAAAAAACTCTCTTAGTATTAATGACAATAAACTTAATCAACTTAAGCATTGAAGAAGAGTAGTATTCTAATTGAACTCATAAGAGAGCTGATGGCTGGTGAGAATCAGTGTGATTCATTAGAAGAATGGACTTCTGAGCTTCCAAACCGAACCATAATTGCAGTAGGCTTTGGCGAATTCGTCTTATCGTTACCTGAGACAGATAGGCAGCAGTTTTAGCTTCCTATTGTCAAAGTGAGCTGTATTTAGCTAATAAAGGTGGTACCACGGTCCCCTCGTCCTTTTTTGGATGAGGGGCTTTTTCGTTTTCGTGTACGTAATTAAATAATGAAAATCGTTGCGTAAGAGGAGTAAGCAAGGATTAGGTCGTTCAAAGAGAGCTAGTGATGCTGGGATGCTAGCACGATCTACCCTGCTGAATGGACTTACAAGAGGTTTCTTGAAATAAGTAGTAGGGAAACACGGAGTTCCGCCGTTACACGGATAGAATATCGGATTGTATTAGATCCCGTATTCGAACAAAGATGAAAAGCATTTGCTTTTCAACAGAGGTGGCACCGCGGTCCCATAATCGTCCTCTATAAACACAACTGATGTGTTTATAGAGGACTTTTTTTATGAAACGAAAAACAGAAAGGAAAGGATGAAAGACATGCCAACTAAAACAAATCATCAAATACTAAAGTTAAATGCCGATACCTTAACCCCGATTGAGCTATATAAACGGCTAACTGGAAACAAAAAATTTCTCCTAGAAAGTACATTTCAACACGAAACAAAGGGAAAGTATTCGTTTATTGGTTGCAATCCTTACCAAGAAATTATTGGCGATGGGAAACAAACAACGGTTGTCGATTCTAAAAAAAACACCGTTACGAAAATTAATCAAGATGCCTTAACTTATGTGGAACAGCACTTGCCATGTATCGAAATTGACCTCCCCCTCCCCTTTTATGGAGGAGCCATTGGATATATTGGTTACGATGCGATCCGTTGTGTAGAAGATATCGGAGAAAATCTGCCTGATGACCTTGAAATGCCCGATATCCACTTAATGCTCTATCAAGAGATTATTGTGTTTGATCATACTAGCGAATCCGTCTATATCGTTGCCATACAATTACCAGACGACCAAAGCACTGATTTATCTAAACGTATAGACAGTATGAAGGAACAAATACTCCAGCCAACGGCTACAACTGATCAGGGCACAACCACTTTTCATTTTTATCCAGAGATCGAACGCAAACATTTTGAACAAAATGTAGAAATCGCTAAACAGCATATAGAGCGCGGGGATATCTTTCAGGTTGTTTTATCGCAACGAATGAAAGCAAACGTCCATGGCGATTCCTTTTCCTTTTACCGCCAACTACGAAAGGTAAACCCATCTCCGTATATGTTCTATATTGACTTTAAAGACTATCTTTTACTCGGTGCTTCACCGGAAAGTCTTATTCAAACAAGCGGAAAAACAGTCATGACGAATCCAATTGCTGGGACTAGGCCGCGTGGCAAAACAGCATTACAAGATGAACAGCATATGAAAGAGTTGCTAAACGATGAAAAGGAAATTGCCGAACATCGCATGCTTGTTGATTTGAGCAGAAATGATCTCGGACGAATATGTGCAATCGGAAGTATTACCATTCCTACCTATATGGTGGTCGAAAAATACCAGCATGTCATGCATATTGTCTCAGAAGTACACGGGGAGCTTCGAGATGATACGACATCATTCGATGCCCTGAAATCTTGCCTACCTGCAGGTACCGTTTCTGGTGCCCCTAAAATACGAGCGATGCAAATCATTAATGATTTAGAAGATAAACAGCGTGGTGTCTATGGCGGTGGAGTTGGTTTTATTAGTTTTAATCACGACTTAACGATTGCACTCGCTATCCGTTCGCTTGTTATTAAAGAAGATTATGCATACCTGCAAACAGGTGCAGGGATTGTTTATGATTCGAAGCCGAATAAGGAATATGAAGAAACATTATTTAAAGCCCAATCACTTATGGAGGTGCCAGCTCATGATTCTATTAGTCGATAATTATGATTCTTTCACATACAACATTTATCAATACGTATCTGAAGCGGGATTCGATGTTCAAGTAGTTCGTAATAACCACGTCACCGTCGATGAAGTGAATGCTCTACAGCCACAAGCAATCATTATTTCTCCCGGACCAGGGCTACCTAAAGAATCAGGAATTTGTCTTGATTTAGTTCAAGCATTTTATCGACAGCTTCCAATATTAGGCGTTTGTTTAGGACATCAAATTATTGGAGAAGCATTAGGAGCTTCTGTTCGCCAAGCAAACCAAATTATGCACGGAAAAACATCATTAATTACGCATAAAGGAACAGGAATTTTTCAATATTTATCTCAACCACTCGAAGTCATGCGTTATCACTCAAATATACTAGAAGCAGCATCCATCCCACCACAGTTAGAAGTGGTGGCGACTTCAATGGATGACCATGCGGTGATGGCGATTCAACATCCTGTTTATCCGGTATATGGTGTACAATTCCATCCAGAATCAATTGGTACATCGATTGGACGTAAAATAATGAATCACTTCATTCAAGAACTTAGAGAGGAGACTCCCCATGAGAACTTATCTTGAGAAATTAATTCAAGGAAATAATTTAAGTATAGAAGAGATGAAGGCAGCAGCTCTTGCTTGTTTCAAGGAGTCTATTACAGAATCTGAAATTGCAGCTTTACTAACAGCTTTACAAGTAAAAGGAGAAACTGCAGAAGAAGTTACTGGTTTAGTAGAAGTTATTCTATCTCAATCCGCTTTTAACACTGACTCCATAGTGAACGCAATGGATAATTGCGGAACTGGAGGAGACATGTCAGGAAGCTTTAATATTAGTACAACTTCAGCATTTGTGATTGCCGGTGCCGGCGTTCCTGTTGCTAAACATGGAAACCGCAGTGTCTCCAGTAAAACAGGCAGTGCCGATGTCTTAGAATATTTGGGAGTGTCATTATTTTTCACCCGTTCTCAAGTAGAAGAATCGTTAGTACAAAATCAAATTGCTTTTTTATTCGCTCCCCATGTGCATAACGCGTTAAAACCATTTACAAAGGTGCGCAAAGATTTAGGTTTACCAACTATTTTCAATGTAATTGGACCGTTAACGAACCCGATTATGTTAAATTCGCAATTTATCGGTGTCTATCGTAAAGATAAACTTCATATCGTTGCACAGGCATTACGAAACTTAGGTAGAAAACGAGCGTTAGTAGTGAATGGTGCTGGAGGAATGGATGAAGCATCGCTGGCAGGTAAAAATCACCTTATTTTACTTGAGGATGGTGAACTAAAACCCTTCACTTTACATCCAGAAGAAGTTGGGTTGCCAGTATATTCCATTAAAGAAATTCAAGGTGGCGATGCTAAGAAAAATGCCACCATTACAAAAAATGTTCTGCAAGGAAACCCCAGTGCTTATTTAGATACAGTGATTTTAAATGCTGGACTTGGACTATATGCACATGGTACAGCATCCTCCATCAAGCATGGAATCGAATTAGCAAAGGAAAGTATTCATTCAGGAAAAGCGTTGGAGTGTTTAACTAACTTAGTTCATTTCAGTAAAAAATACGATAGCGAGGTGGTATAAGTGACAATGTTGGAAAAAATCCTAGCGAAGAAACAAATCGAAGTAGAGGAACTCGTAAACAAAGGAATGACGTTTGATTCAGCAAAACAACCGGTCCCTTTTAAAAGCAAAATTGCCGCTTCAACACATGTGCAGATTATATCGGAAATAAAACGGGCCTCCCCTTCAAAAGGGGATATAAAAACAAAGATAAACCATGTACAGCAGGCGAAACAATATGAAGCAAATGGTGCAGCCGCTATATCCGTATTAACGGATACTACCTTTTTTAAAGGATCCATTCAGGATTTGCAAGCAGTCTCTGACGCTGTGCAAATACCGGTCTTATGTAAGGATTTCATCATTCACCCTATCCAAATAGACCGAGCTAAAGCTGCTGGCGCTTCCATTATCCTATTAATTGTTGCTGCATTATCTAAACAGCAATTATACGAGTTATATCATTATGCTACGGAAAAGGAATTAGAAGTCATTTGCGAAGTTCATCAATTAGAGGAATTGGAGGATTTACTAGCGTTAGATCCTGCAATCATTGGAATTAATAACCGAAATTTAAAAACATTTGAAGTAGACTTACGAACAACAACTCACCTAGCAGCTCGTATAAAAAATAGAAATACATTAATTATCAGTGAAAGTGGATTACAAACTCGTGCAGATGCAATTTTAGCACGTGATGCCGGCGCAGAGGTGCTACTTATCGGCGAAACATTAATGCGTTCCGATAACTTATCCAAAACGTTTAATCACTTAAAAATTGCAAAGCAAAGGAGTGCAAAACATGCGCGTTAAAATATGTGGCATTCAATCAATGGATGCAGCTCAGGCAGCAGTTGAAGCAGGTGCTGATTTCATCGGCTTTGTGTTTGCCGGCAGCAAGCGATCCATCACTCCCGAAGCGGCTGCCACCATTGTAAATAACCTGCCTCAGTCAGTTAAAAAAGTAGGTGTCTTTGTAAATGAAAGCATTGAAACAATGAATACAATTGCTTCACTTGTTCCGCTTGATTATATCCAGCTTCACGGTGAAGAGAGTACCACCGTTGCTAAGCAACTTCAACGTCAGGTTATAAAAGCATATCCCGTAGATGCCCAGCAGCTATCTCGTATTAAAACCTATCCATGTGATGTTTATTTGTTAGACGGACCAGTAAAGGAAAGGCCAGGTGGTAATGGTGTTACATTCGATTGGAGTCTATTCAATCGTTTATCAATTCCAAGGGATAAAATTATGATTGCTGGTGGTCTGACACCAGCAAATGTCGGAGAGGCCATTCGAACACTTCGCCCATATGCTGTTGATGTATCAAGCGGAGTAGAAACGAAAGGTAGAAAGGATCCAGAGAAAATAAAGCAATTTATAGCTAATGCTAAACGAAAGGATGAGTTCCATGACAACCTACACAATGCCTGATGCCAATGGAAGATTTGGAGAGTTTGGGGGAAGATATGTTCCAGAAACACTAATGCCCGCTCTACTTGAATTAGAAAAGGCGTATGGAGAAGCAATAAATGATCCTGCATTTGTAGAGGAATTACATTATTACCTGAATCAATATATTGGTAGAGAAACACCTTTATACTATGCAGAGAACCTAACAAAGAAGCTTGGTGGTCCACAAATCTATTTAAAAAGGGAAGATTTAAACCATACCGGAGCACATAAGATAAATAACACCATTGGCCAGGCTCTATTAACATTACGAATGGGAAAGAAAAAGGTAGTCGCAGAAACAGGAGCTGGACAACATGGAGTTGCTACTGCTACGGTTTGTTCCCTTCTTGGCCTGGAATGTGTTGTCTTTATGGGTGAAGAGGATATGCGGAGACAGAAGTTAAATGTATTTCGGATGGAGTTATTAGGTGCAGAAGTACGTAGTGTCAAAAACGGAAGTGGTACGTTAAAGGATGCTGTCAATGATGCACTAAGATATTGGGTGACGAATGTCGAAGATACCCATTATATCCTCGGATCAGTAGTTGGACCTCATCCATTTCCGAAAATTGTTCGTGATTTTCAATCCGTTATTGGCAAAGAGACAAAACAGCAAATCCTCAAACAAGATGGTTCATTACCCGATGCCGTGATTGCATGTGTAGGTGGAGGCAGTAATGCGATGGGAATGTTTTACCCGTTTATTGAAGATAAGCAAGTAAGGTTGTACGGGGTCGAAGCCGGGGGAGCTGGATTAGATACGAATCAACATGCATCCGTATTAGTAAATCCAAACCCAGGGATCTTACATGGGACCATGACGAATTTACTTCAGGATGAACATGGACAAATTCAAGAGGCTTTTTCTATATCAGCTGGACTAGATTATCCTGGTGTCGGCCCAGAACATAGCCATTTAAATGATACGGGGCGCGTTATATATGTATCGATTACCGATGATGAAGCGGTCACTGCATTACAATCATTGTCGCAAACCGAAGGAATTATTCCCGCACTAGAAAGTGCACATGCGATCGCTTATGCTGAAAAATTAGCTGCAGAAATGAATTCAGATCAAAGGTTGGTCATTTGTCTCTCTGGACGCGGAGATAAAGATGTTGAGCAAATAAAACAAGTATTGGAGGAGAAATAAATGGGGAAAGAAAAACTAGATAATTACCTTAATCAACTTCAAAGTGAAAATAAAAACCTCTTCGTTCCCTATATTATGGCTGGAGATGGTGGCCTAGATAACCTAGAAGAACGCATTCTATTTTTACAAGAATGTGGTGCAGCAGCTATCGAAGTTGGTATTCCATTTTCCGATCCCGTCGCAGATGGACCAACCATACAAAATGCCGGCAAACGATCCCTAGATCATGCAACAACATTAACTGCAGTATTAGATAAGCTCGCATCCTTTAAAGAGAAGCGTATAGTGCCAATTATTGTAATGGCATATATCAACCCAATATATAAATATGGCGTAGAATCATTTGCAGATTCTTGTGTCCAAGCTGGCATAGATGGGCTGATTATTCCAGATTTGCCATTAGAAGAGGAAGCCATGGTAACAGATGCGCTTCAACATAGGGCAATTGCACTGATTCGACTTGCAGCGCTAACTAGCTCTAGTGAACGGATTGAAACATTGGCCCATCGATCAGAAGGCTTTCTATATGCGGTTACAGTCACTGGAACGACAGGCGTGAGATCTTCTTATGAATCAAAGGTAAAGACATACCTTCAACAAGTAAAACAACAAAGTCCTGTTCCTGTTTTAGCCGGATTTGGCGTTTCCACTAATGAACAAGCGAAAGAGCTTGGTTCTTATTGCGACGGCGTTGTCGTCGGAAGCAAGATTGTCGATCTTTTTCATGAAGGAAAGACAGAACAAATTAAACAATTAATTCAAGCAAGCATCTAGAACTGGAAAGAGGTTGGTCACTGATCGATCTCTTTCTGTTCTTTAATCATTTCCCCCTTTGTTTACGTGCCCTATCATACACTTCCTTACTTATTTCCCCACGCTCAAATCGTTCCTTTAACAATTCAAGCGAATCTTTCTTTGGGTTCTTTTTGGCACGAAAGCGAAAAAGAATCCCCAGGATAATGATCACTAAAGCAAGCGATAACCAAAAACGGAAGGTTTGATCCATAAATATTGCAGTCATCATCTATCACCTCTATTTATACGATAACCCGTTTTCATCATTTTAAGCATTATTTTCCCCACGCGCACGCGCATCCATCTGATGTTACATTTTTGCCGCTCATAATAATATCTACCTCTAACAGCGGCCACTCCGATATCACTAGAATGCTGATTGACACATAACAAACTACATAAAACGAAAAAAGCCGAGGATCAGTCGGCTTTTTTCTGGGAGAACAATTCATGGGTAAAATCTATACAAGCTTGTAATGATTTATATTATCATATGACTTATTCCTATAAAGGCATCGGCATATCCACTAGGGTATCCATACATTTTTAATTACTTACTAGACTACTACCTTATTTTTTAAAAACTAGACTTTTATACAGGCTAAAATGAGAGCGAAGCATAAACTATTATAATTCGTTAGCTGTACAAAAGGAGAGATCATATGGGTTGTAATAAAAGAAAGAAAAAGACCTGTTCAAAAGGCTGTTCTTCAAAAAAACAACGAAAGGATTGCATCTGTGATATTGTCCGCCGAATTATAGATGCTCAACATGAAGTACGTAACGACTGTCATTGTGATTCCAGCTGTCACACCTCGATTGAACAATTACGTGGGAAAAAACACGGACCAAGGCATACTACCATCCCTTTTATGTTGTATGATAAATGTAGTTGTGAACCATTTATTGGTAGTGGTGTTTCGAAGACTTGCTCGTGTCATCGCCACGGATTTGAATGCATTGAATCACCAATTTTCCGTGCCAAACACTTTGCGAAGGGAAGCAAATGCTGTGTAAATCTTGAGCTGCTGTTACCGATATCAGATGGATACGAAACTTCTACTGGGCATTGCAGTCATGCTTGCGCCTTTTTTCCAGACGATACTAGGGTCACTGATTTTCAAGCAACTGGCGTATGTATCACCGTTGATTTAAGTCATTTTTTTGCAATTACTTGTTTAGACCCCATTACTCCATGGGAATAGATGCACTCCCCTAGGAGTCTTAAAAAAAGTAAGTTAGATAAAAAATCTGAACGATCATCTAAAGCCGAAGCTAGATTCGAAAAGTAGTTCAGATTTTTTATCGTTTATTTTTGCAAGCAGATGATTCCTACCAAAAGGAATGAATCATTTGGCGGTTCATTATCGAGCGCTCGTTTTCATTCTTTTCGGGCCCTTTACTCACTCTGAGAGGAGTTTTTAGATTTTCTTTTTTGTTTTTCCTCTTTCATTTCCTTTCTCAAATCTTCTAATGGAATAGCATCGACATGCTTTTGGTCTTCAAATTCATCTAATTTTGTTCGATCTTCTTTTTTTCGTTTTTCTGGTTTATGCTCATTGCTCATATATACCACCTCATTGTTTTTACTTACCTATTCCTGCATTCTTCATGCGTAAAACGTAGAATGAGTAGAAACATATCTTCTGTGCTATTCTAATAAAAGGAGGTCTTGCCATGCATACATTTCAAGAATTAAAACAGATAAATGATATCAATTCCTTTATTGAGGAACATGAACTGGCTTTTCTGTTTATATCGCGTGAGGGATGTAGTGTTTGTCATAGTCTATTACCACAAGTACAGCAATTATTAACCGATTATCCACAAATAACAGCAGTGCATATTCGAGCTGAACTGGTAGAAGAAGTCGCCAGTCGTTTTTCCATCTTTACCGTCCCGGTGCTCCTTCTCTTTGTCAATGGAAAAGAATATATCCGCGAAGCACGTATTGTGCATTTAGACTTACTCGAAGCGAAAATCAAGCGTATCTACAAAAATGTGGTTGGAACGGATTAACGAACCAACCACATTTTTTCTTATCTAATGGTCATATTGTAAATTTCAAACCCACCATCTTTTTGACGGTTATCTAATTTACCTTTATATAAGACTTCTCCATCGGAAAGACGTACAACATGCAAATAAACATCCGTCTTGTCCGGATTCTGTCCACTCAGTACATAGGCATTCCCTTCATGGATACGAATCACATTCATCCGATAGGGTTCTTGAATGGCATTTGAACCTGGATTTTTCCCATCAAATGAACGAGGCTCAGTAAATGTCGATTCTGGTAATTTTACTTCTATCGTATTTTGTACTGCTTGCTTTGAAAGATCATAAGGGGTGATCTCTAATCCGCCTTCCGTACTTTTCCAGAAATATAACATATTCGACTGCTTGTCTATCCATGCCTCTTGCGAAAGGGTATCTTTAGGAAGATCAACACGGAATTGTTCCTCTGTTTTCAAGTTTACTACAATGAGTTTGTTGACTTCCTCCTCATTTACTTCTCTTACTGACACGGCCATGTATTCATTTGAATATATTTCCTCCGCACCACCCAATAAAGAAGCAACTTCATTTGGGTGATTGTTATCATAACCTACAAAAGAAAGCAACCGCTCTTCACTAATTAGCTTTTCTCCTGCTATATTTAAACGATATACCCTTGTTTCATTTGATGGATGATCGGATGTTGGTTCCATTGTATCGTTATTCGTAATAACAAATAGATTGCCATTTTCTACTCGAATATCCAATAGGCTTATATAATTGTAAGCATCTTCGTTTGGAATATTCACGCTGAAGGAATTTACTTCTTTGGTATCTTTTCTAAACACTTCAACGGCTAATCGGAAGTCTGTCTCCCTAACCTGATTAAGTTCTCTGTTTGATTCTATTTCAACGGATACCAGAAGTTCTTCATCTTCATAAAAATGGTTTAGCTCTTTACTTTTCCCACGCATAAAATTACGATGGTCTTCAATTAAATCTTCAATAATCGGATGGGTTGTTAATCCGTTCATTCGCTCAATAAAGAATAGCTCATTTTGATAAATCGTATCATTTTTCGTTATTTTCATCGCACCCGTTTGATCAATAGGGTGACCATAGATTGTTACATTTTCTAATAATTGCTCATCTCCACTTTGAGTATCCCAATCGTAATCTGGCAGTTGACCGTTCGCAATCGCTCTTTGTAAGTAAAATGCGCCAATACAAATCATTACAACGAACGGTATTAGTATTAATTTCCAAAATCGTCCCATTATTGTGACCCCCTCTATACCGTGATCTTTTTATTTAGTAAAAAACGACTAAGCCAGATAGAGCTAGCAATGATGATACAGCCCAAAGCAACCTCTAAGATAATAATCTCACCGATATACAGATAATAATTTCCACTGAGTTCACTAATAAGTACAGGTGAGAGGAAGATTCCGCTTGCCACGATACAGTATCCAGCCCCCATTAATACGCCCTTCCAACGATAGCTTCGTTCTAATAAAATAGCGGTGAATAGAGTGAATACTGCTATTAAACCAGTTCCATAAATAAGAATAAACTCGATGAAAGTCTTCGGAAAAAGCACTACATATGCACTATTAATCGCATTCATGATCTGTGGAATACTGGTAAATTGAATGAACTCCAACGGTACAATTAACTCTACGATCAGTTCTTCGATATAAAGAAGCACGAGTTGTAAAGCAATTAACCCCAATACCATTAAGAAAATAGCTGTCGCTTTTGCAAAAAATACATTTAACCTCGAAGTAGGCAGCATAAGCAGACGATAAATAAATGTATTCTTACCATACCAATCACGGTACCAAATAAAGAAAGTATAAAAGATAAGGCCGGCAACACAGAATGCAATTGGCCCAAAAAACCAAAGGCTGTCCATTAAATTAAGTAAACTAAAATATCCATAATTATGAATGAACGCTGATGTTTGCAGAGACTCTTCATTCATAATACGACTAGCTCTATTCATATAGTCATTTGCTACAATAATCGTTCCGATTATCTGCACAGTAACCGTAATGGCTATCAAAACAAGGTAAATCTTAAAAAACCGATCAATTTCAAAGTTTGTTAGTTTTAAATAGCTTTTCACGATTGATACACCTCTCTCATGACATCCACAACAGATTTCCCTTCTACTTCACGCATTTCTTCGGTGTTAAATTGTTTAATTACCACACCATCATCTAGCAATATGACTTTATCAATCAGATGTTCTATATCATTGATTTCATGTGTAGTAATAATGACACCACGATCTTCTATCAGATGACTTGTAAACACATTTGCAATTTGTTCTCTACTAAACATATCAATTCCGGAAAAGGGTTCATCCATTAATACATAGTCCACATCCAACGCTAATCCGAGCAATAAATTTACTTTTGCTGTATTTCCTTTCGATAAACTTGCGATTTTCTCATCTGGGTTTAACTTAAAAAACGATAATAGCTCCAATGCTCGTTGATCATTCCATGATTTATAATAATCACGCATGAATTGCATCGATTCTTCAATTGTCATATGAGGAAGGACAGTAATTGCATCAGGAATAAAAGTAATTCTATCAAAGGTGTCTTTTTTTATAGCCTTACCGTCAATCTGTATACTGCCTTTGTTAATTGGTGTTAAAGCCATAATGGCATTCATAATAGTTGTTTTACCAACCCCATTGATACCAATTAGACAAGTAATTTCTCCCTTTTTTGCTGTGAAATTCACGCCTTTTAGTACTTGTTTTCGGCCGAATTTCTTTATAATATTATGAACTTCAATCATTGCTCTCCCCCCTTTTATTCTCATCACTTACTTCTTCATATTTTTCTTTTAAGATAGCAACTACTTCTTCGAATGGCACCTGTATCGAATGAACGGAAGCAACAAACGAATCAACCGCCTCAATAATAAGTTCCTCGCGCACGGAATGCAGCATTTTTTCATCCTTGGTGATTTTACTAGGTAAATTACGTTCTGTATAAATCAAGCCTGCTTCCTCCATTTCTTTATAAGCTCGCTGAACGGTATTTGGATTAATCTTTAATTCACTTGCTAATTCTCTACGTGAAGGAATCTCCTGACCAGGTTCAAGCATATTGGTAGCAATTTGTTGTTTAAAATAACGAACAACTTGAACATAAACCGGATCCCGATTATTAAAATTAACCTTCATAGCAACAACTCCTATTATTCGTCTGATGTTCTCCATTGTGTATTAACCAATTAATACACGCGATGCAAAAATATATATTGTATTAACCACGTAATACGCTCCTGAAGTGTATTATACGGTTGATACACTAAAATTGTCAATGCCTTATTTTCACCGTGTTATTATAGGAAGCGAACAATGCCATAAATATGCTAGAATAAAGCACAGCAGACTGAATTTTAGAAGGGAACAGATAAATCTATGAAACTTGTATCGTGGAATGTAAATGGGCTTCGTGCCTGTATACGCAAAGGATTTTTAGATTATTTTTATGAAGTAGATGCAGATATATTCTGCGTTCAAGAAATTAAATTACAGGAAGGACAAATTGATCTAGACCTAAACGGTTATCACCAATATTGGAACTACGCACAAAGAAAGGGATATTCTGGAACAGCTGTATTTACCAAACAAAAACCGTTATCCGTTTCTTATGGCTTAGGTAACGAATCGTCTCAAGAAGAAGGCCGGATTATTACATTAGAGTATGAAGATTTTTATTTAGTTAATGTCTATACACCGAATTCAAAGCGAGATTTAACAAGATTAGATTACCGCTTGGCATGGGAGAACGAACTTTATACGTACTTAAAAGCATTAGATACAAAAAAAGCAGTTATTTATTGCGGCGATCTAAACGTCGCCCATCAAGAGATTGACTTAAGAAATCATAAAACAAATCATGGAAATTCAGGATTCACCACAGAAGAACGAGGCAAAATGTCACGCATACTAGAAAATGGATTTACCGATAGCCTTCGACATTTTCACCCGCATACGGAAGGCTTATATTCTTGGTGGTCCTATATGAAGACAATTCGGGAAAGAAATGTCGGTTGGCGCATTGATTACTTTATTGTTTCGGATCGTCTAACATCTAAATTGGTTGATGCGGATATTCATTCACATGTATATGGAAGTGACCATTGTCCAATTTTTATGGAAATGTATGAACGGTTGTAACATGTTGTTCATCTTCTATTCATAAACCTTTAATAAGCTAAACGATGAACCGTACCATTTCAATACAAAGGAGCGTTCTACTTGAACACGTATAGTAAAACATTATTACGTTTTTCAGCGATTTTTGCAGTGATTGGTGCATTTATAGGTTCCCACATGGCTGGCGCAGGCGGGTATGAATTTCGTACTGTACACGCTCATATCCTAGTTGTTGGCTGGCTAACATTATTTGCATGGGCCGTTTATTATAAAGTATTTCCTCCTGCAAATAAATTGTTGGCAACCCTCCATGTATGGACTGCTATTATCGGCGCAATTGGCTTAACAGCTGGAATGTGGCTATACTACTTGCGGCCATTTGATTTGAACGAAACTATGACAACCGTTCTCTTTATTGTTGGCGGATCCATCTTACTCATTAGCTTTGCTTTGTTTTTGATTTTAACTTTTCTTAAACTAGAAGATGAGGTATGAAAGAGATAAGCAGAGTATAAGAAATAGTCTTAATCAAGTTAAGAGGGGGGCTGCGTACTGTGGCTAGCCCCCTATCATTATTGCCTTTGTTTTTGGAAATAATCAAATATACCAAGTGCGCTGACTTGCATATCTAAATTAATCAAGCTATAAACTTCATGATCATCAGCAATACCTCTTGACCGTAAGTTTACTTTAATTCTAGATAATAATTGCTCAGCTAATTCATAATACGATTGACCTGATGCATAGGCCTGTTCTCCCGTTGCTACAAATAGATCAAGCCACCCTTCCACTTGGTCTAATGCTGCTTCTGGTGAGTCGCTTACTCCAAAATGACCATAATAGATACGGTCCACATTTAAGGTTCGAATACTGTCAATCGCCTTTTGCATAGCAGCAGGATTAAATTGATTTGGTGATGTTGAGGGTAAATAGAACGGTACTCCTTGCTCCACTAATTGATGGTATTTAATTCCAACGGTATCTCCAGTAAATATTCCATTACTTACAGGATCATATATACTGAAATGGTGTTTTGCATGACCTGGAGTATCTAGAAATTCTAGTATACAGTCAGCACCAATCTTTAATGTATCGCCATCAGCTTTAACGACCAGCCTATCTTTAGTAATTGGCATAATCGGATCAAATAAATCGGAAAAACTATCCCCATACACAGCACGAGCCCCTGCAGCCAGCTTTTTCGGATCAATAAGATGTCTCTCCCCTCGTGGGTGGACCACTACAGATGCATAAGGGCATTCCTTTATCAATACGCCTGCACCTCCAGCATGATCGAGATGAATATGGGTGACGATAATATATTTCACCTGATCTAATCGAAACCCTAATTTTTCTAACCCGCTTTTCACATGCTTTACCGATGGACTTGGCCCCGTTTCGACTAACGTTAATTCTTGTTCATTAATTACGTATGTCCCTGTTCGGTTTGGTACACCTAGATCAAATCCATCGATTAAGTGGATGCGTTCATCCAATTGAATAGGTGCTTTGCTTTCCATTTCTACTCCTCCTAAGTAATAGCTAGTTTGTAGTTATATCCTAGCATAATGACAAATAATATCGAGATTAATTTGCAAAATGGATTTTCTTTAAGAAACCTGTAATTCCATCCATTAATCCAGAAGCAAGCGGCAAATCAGGCTGGCTATATGTTTGAATATTCTTTTCCCTTTCCATCGGCGCTTGTTTTAACACATGATTCATATCTTCTACAATGACGACTTCACTTTCAGGCGCGGCCTCTTGTAACAACGTTGCATCCTCTTCGGGAACCTGGATATCATGACTTCCCTGAATGATTAAACGAGGTATCCCCAATTCAGCAATAACCGTTTTAGGGTCATACTGCATCCATGAAATTAAAAATGGTTGTACCGATGGCCTAAAGACAGCTTGCAATTCTCTACTTACGTGATCAACTGTTTCCCCAGCGGTTAACGATGCTAGAATTTCATTCGCCTCTTTCATTAAGGGTTCGGATAGCTGTTCCTTTAATTGGCGACCTAATTCTTTATCCAAAGAATGTCCAGGGCCGGCTATAGATATAAATGTATCTATCGTTGCCTCTTTTGCTGCTAGCATTCCTACTAATGAGCCCTGACTATGCCCAATAATTCCGATGGTTGAGAACCGATCATCTGTTTCCAATTTTTGAATCCAGTTAACTGCATCATTGACAAACAACTGAAAACGCATATCTGCTTCATCCACCGCAGCCTGTAGGTTTTTCCCCACTCCACGTTTATCATACCGAATGCTTGCTATCCCCTGTTGAGCTAGTTCTTCCGCGAGCAGCTTCAAACTATCGTTCTTACCAGGAACCCCAACTGAATTACCATTTCGATCTGTCTGTCCAGACCCAGGAATAATCAGCATTACTGGAAAAGGAGCCTTCCCTTTTGGCAACTCTACTTCAGCAAACAATGTTCCAGTATCCGTTTCCATCTCTATATATTCCCCTGATTCGGATTCTGTCTCCACAGGTTCTCCTTTTGTTAATTGAAAAGGAAAAGACTGTCCATTTTGTGTAAATGTACCAATAATCTGCTCTGGTTTAACTTCGCCTTCAAATGAAAGCAGCTGATTTTGAATTTCCATCGTAAAATGAATGTTCTGTTTGCCACCGTACGTCACATTAGATAAAGGATAATCCTCTACACCCTGAATGGGTATACTTATTGTTCCAAGTAATTCTTCTTGGTTACTTAACGTAACTTCAATTTTCAGTGGTTGATTGGGTATTTCAATTTCACCTTTCCAAAATCCATCAATAGTTGGATGCATTTCTTTTCCTCCCTCTGATTGATTACATCCTACCGTTCCGAGTAAAAGAATAGCGAACAGTAATATGAATTTGTGCAACAAAAGAACTCCTTTTTTTGATTTTTCTAATAATACGTTTCTTTGAGTAAAAAGTTTCATTAAAAAAGCAATTCTTTTATAAAAAAAGAATTGCTTTTTTTAGAGGTTATTTCTTGGTTAAATATACGAGTTGATCTTCTTTGTCCATTGCTGGTGTTTTTCGCAAAGTAATGAATTCAATAGTTCCATTCTTTTTCCGAATACAAAGAGGATATCCATCGACAGGTAAATCCTCTTTTTTCTCGATTTTTTCAGTTAATGTAACACTGTCAATATGATAATTTGTATTGATTTTGCGATTTAATTCCTTAAACACATGCTCTTTTCCAAATAACATATGAGCTTTTAATGCGATAGGGATTTGTGCATCATCTTTATACTCCATTCGTTCCGTAGGTATAGCAAAGGTGTTATTATAGCCGAATTCTGGAATATATGACTGTGTAACCAGCGCATTATAAGTTGAATCTTCGGTCATAACAAGGATGATTTCGTAAGGAGTCATATCCACTTCAAATTGACTATGCTCGTCCAAAATTTCCCCTTGAAAAATCGCTATTCCATTTTGTTCAATTCGAGATAACCGTCCACTGGAAGAATCACTAATCATCACTGGATTCCCAAATTCTTTCAATTTTTCAGCAAAGGCAATGGAAAAGCTGCTAGCACCAACGATTAACACCCCTGGTGGCTCAGAGCTCGCCAATTGTAGTTTTTTCGCCAATGGCCCTAATGTAAAACCATGTGCACAAACCGTGATAAATACGAGAGCAAATGTTAATGCTGTTAAAATGGAAGCACCTTCATATCCATCATTTATTAAAGTTGAAGCAAAATATCCAGATACGGTTAAAGCAACAATTCCTCTAGGGGCAATCCAGCCAATTAATGTTTTTTCTGCAACCGTTAATTCGGTACCAATGGTTGAAATCCAAATAGACAATGGGCGGACGATAAATAACATAACAAGCACAAACCCTAGTATTGGCAGTGTAAAGACTTCTCCTATCGTCTCTCTTGTCAAAGAAGCAGTTAATAATATAAAAATAGTAGATGTTAATAATACCGATATGTTTTCAATAAAGTGACTAATATTGCCAAGGGAAGAAATATATTTCTTCGTTCTGGCTAATGTTAAGCCCATTACCGTTACGGCAAGCATCCCTGTTTCATGCATGATTACTTCACTGATACCAAAACAAATAAAAACAAGAGATAAAGTAATTGGTGATTTCAAGTATTCTGGAAATAGCCCTCTACTTGCCATAAAACTTAAAATAACACCAAATAAGTACCCTATGACAACTGCCAAGAATGCTGCAAAGAAAAATGGACCTAGGCTGCCTATATTCTGGGAATCATCAACAATGACTTTAATGACCTCATAAGCAAATAAGGCTAGCAATGGACCTGCTGGGTCAACAATGATCCCTTCCCATTTCAAAACAGCTGCTGTTCGAGGCTTTAATTTTGACTGCCTGAGTAGTGGAATAATCACAGTTGGGCCAGTTACGACAAATAATCCCCCAATGATGAAGGCAACCTCTAAACTAAGTCCTGCAATGAAATGTGCTGCAAATGAACCACCAATCCAGGCCAAAAAAGCACCAAATGTAACAACCCGGAATACCGACTTGGAAATACCCTTGACTTCGCGAATGTCGAGGGTTGTACTTCCTTCGAAAAGAATGACTGCAACTGCAAGGGAAACAATTGGGCTATATAAATCCCCTAAAGCCTGTTCAGGATTTATAAAACCAAAAACTGGTCCAATTAACAAACCCGCTATCGACATTATGACAATCGATGGCCATTGAATTCGCCAAGCAAGCCATTGTGAGAAAATGCCTAATGCTATAACAACAACGATACTAATTAAACCTAATTCTTGCATAGACTAATCCCCTTTTTTCACCACTACATATTTAATCCCGATTAATAATAAATTTTCCTTCTCCACCGTTTTCATACATGATTAGAGCAATTATATAAATAGCGAAACTAACCAAGGAGCGGCATAGAGCGTCATAAATTGCACCCCATAATTTACTCCTTTACGATGCAGAAGACCTGCAACAATCGCGACAATAAGCACTCCAGCTATATTTATAATACCTGCGTCCATAAATGCAAGCATCATAACAAGTCCAAAGAACAGCCCTAACATGGCTTCATGAGGAATGAACCGAAACACAAATGCACAAATCTCCTGCGCGTATTTCATCGTAATATAAAATGTAATCGCAATCGCAATCACAGAGCCAATAACCGTAGCAACAATAAAATCGGTCATCGATAACAGATGATGAAGGTTATTTTCTTCTGTAAATACTGGCGGTGCGTTGAATAATGCACCACCTGGACCAATTGCTGTCGGAGACAGAGGTAATCCAATTGCAATTAATGGAATTAATGTTCCTGAAATATAGGCAGCATTTGTCAGACCGTCCATACTCGAAATGGCTCGTGCCGCTTTTTTAACCGGATCTTTAATACGGCTGGTTAAGGTTTCTCCTAGAAAAATAGTCATTCCAACAGGGCTCATAAAAAACGTAAGTACCCCTAAGACAGAACTTAACGAAGTAGTCCCTATTTCCTTTTTTGTTAAGATTTTAAATGGATTGGGGAAGCCTTTCGTTTTAGGGGTACGCTTTAATGCAATATCTTTCATTCCATAACGAGGCATATTTTTTCTTACTTTACCCGAAAGTAACTCGGCCAATTTTAATATGACTGGTCCTATCGTTATCCCTAAGAAAAACGAAGTGAAAACCGTTTGATCCGCAGGGACGATCTCTGCCTCCCAGTAAAAGATACGCAATCCCTGTATAAGAAAAGCAAAGGGTAAAATAGACAATAAAGCAACCCAGCGATTTTTTGTCATTAAAGCTAAAAAAATTGCACCACCCAAGAAAATTTGACTTGCATATTCGGTTATGTATCCAGAAAGTGGTGCAATTAAATTTGCTAACAATAGGCTCATTGGTACTGCAATAATTGTTCCGATAACGGAGCCGGAGGCCATTTTACGAATACTTAATTCTGGCATCCCATGTTTTTTTAGAATCATTGCATGTTCTACCATTGGTGCTGACATGACCCCGCCTGGTATGCCAGCAATGGCTACTGGAATGGAATCAGTCAGCTTTTTTGCTACAATAGCTGAGATGAAGAAGGCTAAAATAACAATTGGTTCGAAGCCGGACAATACGAGTACTAACGTCACCGGTGCGAGAACCGCTGTCTCATCGGTTCCAGGTGCAATGCCGATAATGGTATACAATATGGCGCCGATAACTGATGCACCGATCATTTCAGCTATTAATACCATATCCATCATTTATTCCTCCTCCCCCTCAAGATAACGAAAATTTCGTTTTGGCTTAATGATTATACTACTAACTACAAAACCAATAACGGCGCCAATTAAACCAAAAATAAGTGGTTTAGGGGGGTCGTTTGGAGCAAGTAAATAGGCTCCTAACGTAGTAACTGTACATATGATAAGCGATAAAATAAGATCTTTAATATGAACAAGATCTTCCCATACCTCTATATATTCATTTTGACTATGATGATCGGATTTATTTTCCATGATTCGTTCTCCTCTATGTAAGGTATAATCCATAATTATACATGGTAGCAAAACAGAATTGAAG
This sequence comes from Virgibacillus salexigens, assembly GCF_014905415.1. Lineage (GTDB taxonomy): Bacteria > Bacillota > Bacilli > Bacillales > Amphibacillaceae > Virgibacillus > Virgibacillus salexigens. The sequence goes on along the minus strand of NZ_BNEO01000005.1, from coordinate 108,685 downwards.
CAGAAAACCACCGCGCTATCAGTTTAATTCCCAATTTCTTCACGACATAAATCATTCGCTAATGATCAAAATAATGGATGATACACCTAACTTAAAGGAGGAAATCATATGCATCTTCAACAAAAAACAAATCAAAATCTTGAAGGTTCTTCTCAAATGCCTGCAAAAGAAAGTCATGGTGGGCATGCATTATTTGATGCCCATGAGGCTATTTCAGGTTTAGTAGGTGGTATGGAACAGTATTTGTTATATGAACAGCACATTCAGGATCCTGAATTAAAAATGATGCTCGGGCAGCATAAATCCTTCCTTACGCAGCTTTATAACACATTAGTGGAAACATTAAAGACAGGACAAGAGCCCGCTGTTGGAACACAGACATACAATATGGCTTCAGATAATAATGTGCTTTATGGAATGCAGCCAACTCAGCCTAAATCTCCTGCACAAACAGTGAATGAAATTAATGATGAATGTGTATCAAGCTTTATGTTAGGTGTGTTGAAACAATCAGCTTCAGCATTTACTACAACGGCATTGGAAACCACAAATCCAGTGCTAAGACGGGTTTTTTCTGATAGTATTCCCAATTTGGTTGAAATGGCATATGAAGTATTTCTATACCAAAATAAGCACCAATATTATCAAGTTCCGCAATTACAGCAACAAGATATGCAGCAGTTAATAAATGCATTTAATCCTGCTCCATCACAAGGGCCAATATCTCATTAGGAACACAGATACCATTGCAATGCTACGACAGGTGGGCATGAAATAAGAGCTTGCGTGAATCGTTTAGCTAGGGTATGAACATTCAAGTAGAAAGAGGGTGTCAGAAACACCCTCTTTCTAATCCAATAACCGATTATTTTCATCTACTTCCATTATTCTTGCTGGTTTGTTTTCATCTTCCTTTCCAAAAATACCATCACCATTACATACCGAACATCTATATTGCCATCCCTCATCATCCGAAAGTAACCCAGTTCCGTCACAGACTTTACAACGATTACCTTTACTATCCATTATTATCCCCTCCTTATCAGCCTTGTTTTATACTGCGTTCTTTACCCAGTTTATTATCCCACCTTTTAACATAATTTCCTTTTGCCGTTCAGATAATGCATGGGTCACCTGTATTTTTTGATTTTTTCCTTTCAGTTCGATAGGGAATTCATTTCCTTCATTTACTTTCCTTTTTAAATCCTTTGCAACGATTACATCCCCTTGTTGCAACAAATCATAATCCTCTTCATTCACAAAGGTTAAAGGAAGCACGCCAAAGTTAACAAGATTTTGCCAATGAATACGAGCAAAGTCCTTCACAATAGCCACCCGAAGTCCTAAATAGCGAGGAGCTAGCGCAGCATGTTCTCGGCTAGATCCTTGGCCATAGTTGAAACCACCAACGATGGCATGCCCTCCTTTTTCCACTGTCTCTTTCCCTCTCTGATAATACGTTTCATCAATAATTTCGAACGTAAACTTACTAATTTCTGGTAAATTACTACGATATGGAAGCACTCTAGCTCCTCCAGCTAGTATTTCATCTGTTGATATATTATCCCCCATCTTTAACAAGATTGGAATTTCAATCTGGTCTGGCATTTCATCCATTTTAGGAATGGATGCGATATTGGGCCCTTTTTGTAGCTCTACTTTCTGTGCATCCTCATATGATAATGGCCGCTGTAACAACTGCTTATCAACCGTAGGCTGTTTTGGTAATTGTACATTTGGATATTTCATGTCTAATGTAGTTGGGTCGGTAATTTCTCCTGTCAATGCTGACGCAGCTGCAGTCTCTGGACTACATAAATAAACACTGTCTTCTCTAGTACCTGATCTTCCAGGAAAATTTCTTGGTGTTGTTCGTAAACTATTTCTACCATAAGCTGGAGCTTGTCCCATACCAATACAGCCATTACATCCTGCTTGATGTAGTCGTGCCCCAGCCTGCAAAAGACTTGCAATGTGATTTTCTTTTACTAGATCCTGAAGCATTTGCCTCGAGCTTGGGTTAATATCAAATGATAAACCTTCCGCTATTTTTTTATCCTTCACAATTTCAGCAGCAATGGCAAAGTCTCTGTAGCCAGGATTGGCTGAAGAACCAATATACGACTGATAAATAGGCGTATTTTTCACTTCTCGTACAGGTACCACATTCCCTGGACTAGAAGGCTTTGCAATTAATGGTTCTAAGCTGGATAAATCAATTTCTTCCTCTATATCGTACGTAGCATTTTTGTCAGCTTCAAGTTCAATCCAATCTTCCTCCCGATCTTGTTCTTTTAAATACCGCTTAATTTCATTATCTGATGGGAAGACGGTACCAGTAGCTCCAAGCTCTGCCCCCATATTCGCAATCACATGACGATCCATTGCACTAAGTTGACTGACTCCAGGACCATAGTATTCAATTACTTTCCCTACACCACCTTTTACATCATACCGTCTGAGCAGCTCCAATATAATATCTTTTGCACTAACCCATTTAGGGAGTTTTCCGATTAATCGAACCCCCCAAACTTTCGGCATTTTTACGTAAAAGGGTTCTCCAGCAATTGCTAACGCGACATCGATCCCCCCTGCTCCCATTGCTAACATTCCCATACAGCCATTTGCACAAGTATGACTGTCTGATCCAAGTAATGTCTTACCTGGTTTAGCTAAACGCTGCATATGAACAGGGTGGCTTACCCCATTTCCTGGTCTACTGTAATATAAACCAAAACGTTGCGTGGCGCTTTGCAGAAATAAATGGTCATCTGGATTTTTATTGTCCTCTTGTATCAAATTGTGGTCTACATATTGTGCGGATGCTTCAGTTTTTGCTCTGTCTAACTCCATTGCTTCCAATTCCAACATAACGAGGGTACCGGTCGCATCCTGTGTAAGCGTTTGATCAATTTTCAAGCCAATTTCTTCACCTGGGTTCATTTTCCCAGACACTAAATGGTCGTTAATTAACTTTTGAGTTAAATTTAATGCCAACGTGTAAACCTCCCTTTATTCACTAGAAAAATTTTCTTTCGATTAGTATAACAAAAAACAATAATATTATTTACCAAGACACGCTGATCTATTTTGAATATTCAACATAAAAGAAAACTACTTTCGTTACTATCATAGTTCTCTGTTTTTGTTACATACTAAACCTAAATTTAGATGAATGAGGTGAAATTATGGGACGAGATGAACATCGAAAGCAAAGGAATAATTATCTATCGCAAACACCGAAAAATCAAAAGTCAGATGGTCTAGATGTTGAATTCTCTGAAGAATTTGCTGATCATGAGGATAAAGAAGCACAAGCGCGCGGTCGTCATGCAGATAAACGTGCAAAAAAAGAGTAAAACTTGGATAAAGGGGGCGGTCTTTAAAAGACCGCTCCTTTCCATGAATCAATTTTATTGATTCTAAATTACGTGATTTGTAAAATAGGGCTATCAGATAAGAAGTGAGGAATGTCGTATGAGCAAAAAGGACGTTGACGATTATCTTACAGAAGGGATGTATGGTACTAGGCTCCCTAAAGATAATGAACGAAAACAATTTTTAGGTACATTAAGAGAGCGTATTGTGTTAGTACTTACAAAAGGGCAAGTAATGTCCAATAAGGGGCTTGAAGCACTGGAACAGGCTATGAAAGATAATCCAAAATCAAAACTGATTATAAATGGGCATGTATCCTATCGTTTTCAAAAAGAAGAAAAAGCATTAGCAAATAAATACAATATTGAACATTCCACGATTACCAACGAAGAACAGTCCGACACAGACATTGGTGCGGTATTAACTTATGATTATGCGATTGATAAAGAGCAAATCTTTATTCAAGAAGAGCCAAATCAGGAAGAACTAAAGCATGACGCATCTCCCCCCATCCTTTCTAAAATTAAGAATTGGTTTAAATAAAACCCAAATGAGAGTACTCTCCACTTGGGTTTTATTTTATTTTTTTCGTGGACCGTGTTCTGCATGAGCAGATTTAAAAAATGCAGCACCCATGAGGATGATTACCACAGAGAAAGGCAGCGCTGCAATAATCAGCATATTTTGCAATCCTTGTGTTCCACCAAAGTAAACAATAATGGCAGCAACTGCTGATTGCATGAACCCCCACAAAATTTTAACTGAATTTTGTGGATTAAGCGTTCCTCCAGTACTCAGCATTCCTAATACGAAGGTTGCAGAATCAGCTGATGTTATAAAGAATATTGCAACTACAAAAAATGTAATGATTGACATCAGCATTCCTAATGGATATTCATTTAATACGCCAAAAGTAGATGTTTCTAATGCAAACTCGGATATTTTTGCGATCCCATTCTGCTCTAAATGTAAAGCAGAAACACCAAATACTGCGAAGAAAACAAAACAAACGATTGCTGGAACAATTAATACACCAAGCATAAATTCTTTCACTGTTCTTCCTTTTGAAATACGAGCGATAAAAATACCAACAAATGGTGCCCATGATATCCACCAAGCCCAATAGAATATTGTCCAACTATCAATCCAAGCTCGTTTATCGCCATCTTGAGGAGCCATGCGTAAGCTCATATCAAAGAAATCAGATAAATAACTCCCCAATGTATTAGTAAACATATTAAGAATGTAAAGTGTTGGGCCTGCCAAGAATAATAGAAGCAATAATACAACTGCTAATCCCATATTAATATTACTTAAATATTTGATTCCTCTACCTATTCCGGACCAGGCAGACCCTATAAAAAGAATAGTAGCAATCACTAATACCAGTAATTGCATTGCAAAAGTACCTGGTGTACCAAACAAAAAGGATAGTCCACCACTTATTTGCGCAGAACCAAATCCTAGAGTTGCTGCAACACCAACGATCGTTGCAAATACAGCCAAAGTATCAATTAACTTTCCAGGAAACCCTTGCATGCTGTTTTTCCCAAATAATGGAACTAATGTTGCACTGATTAGCCCAGGTGTCTCCTTATGAAATTTAAAATACGCTAATACTAATGCTACAATTCCGTATACTGCCCACGCATGTACCCCCCAGTGAAAAAACGAAAATTTCAAACCATCTTTAATTGCTTGTTCCGACCCTAGTTCAGCACTTGGAGAACTAATAAATGCATGAGAAATAGGCTCGGCTGTTGTCCAGAATACTAAACCCATTCCCATTCCAGCACTGAATAACATAGCGAACCAAGACAATAAACTAAATTCTGGCTTGTCATTCTCTTTCCCTAACTTAATTTTTCCATAACGAGAAAAGATAAGATAAATACAAAATAACAACATAAGCATAACTACTATTAAATAATACCAACCAAAATGTTCAGAAATAAAAGCAGTGACATCTGCTGTAAAACCCTCTAGTTTTTTCGGAGCGATTGATCCCCAGAGAACTACGATAATACATAATGCTAAAGAATACCAAAATACATTCGTTACACTTTTCATTCGTACACCTCTTTTGTTTTTTACTTTTCCACCTATGTACAGCCATACTTATACCCTATACGGCATATTATCAAACCGAATCTGACATGATAACTAATTTCCCCTTATTCACCATTTTTATCATGTAAGGCGGGAATAACTGTATGTTATTCCATGTTTGCTTACATCCAGATGCTTCCTTGTAATAATAGTATCAACGGTTTATTAGGAGGGGAAGATTTTGCTGACAATTAAACATATTAAGAAAAAACACAAAAAAATTCAAGCATTGCAAGACGTATCATTACAAATGGAAATAGGAAAATGCTACGGATTAATTGGTCCAAATGGCGCTGGAAAGTCCTCATTACTAAAGATTTTAGCATCGATTAATCAACCAGATGATGGGAAGGTTCTCATTAACAATGAATCACTCAGTAAAAAACACAAAGGCCTCATCGGTTATATACCACAGGAATTAAGTCTTGAAGAAACCGTATCCGCTTATCAAAATTTATTATTCTTTGGAAAATTATACGGCCTTAAAGGAAAACAGTTAAAATCAAGTATTTATCAGGTGTTGCAGTTAATTGGTTTAACGGAACGAGCAAAAGAGAAAGTTTTTACTTTTTCGGGAGGAATGAAACGCCGATTAAACATCGGATGTGCACTCCTTCACCAGCCTTCTATACTAATCATGGATGAACCAACTGTCGGTATTGATCCACAATCTAGACAGTTCATCTTTCAACTCATTCATGAATTAAAACAACAGCATACACTCATTATCTATGCAAGTCATTATATGGAAGAAATTGAACAAATTTGTGATGAAGCAGTTTTTATTGATCATGGGAACATCATAAAAAGTGCCACGATACAAGAATTAGCAAACGCTTATGCAAGCCCATCAGTATTTATAAAAGGAGACACGTGTTTACCTGATCATGCCTCCTTGATTGGTCGAGTTACAAACAAACATGGCGGATATATCATTACTACAAACCATCCACTTTCAACTATGGAAAGCATTATCCAACATTGCCATACAAACAACATTCTCCCTGAACAATTAGAGTTACTAAAACCACGTTTAGAGGATACGTTTTTTTCATTAACAGGGAGTCAGCTACGTGATTAAATATGCTAAACTAGAAGGAGGAATAAGCAATGACTTCTGCTTTATTTCACATGGAAACCATTAAAAATCTTCAAGATAGAGGATTAATATTTTGGATGCTAATTCTCCCCATTATTTTCACCGTATTATTTATTTCTATCTTCACTGCAAAAGCAGCTGAGGAAATCAAACAACAAGTTATACTCTCTATTGTTCCTGGGTATGTAGTTATGTTTGTGTTTTTTATTCTAATTACAATGACAGCTACTTTTATAAAGGATCGTGACAATGGAATTGCTGCTCGTATTTCCAGTACACCTGCTCCTTCTTACGCTTATTTATTAGGTAAATGGATGCCATATTTCGTTATTGTACTCATCCAAATTACGATTTTATTTCTATTCGGAAAAGCAGTATATACTATACCGCTAGAACAACCGCTGTTTATTAGTATCATCTCCATTTGTTTAACATTTACAGTAACCGGTCTTGGCTTGGCTTTGGCTCTACTAGTTAAAACAAATAATATGGGGTTAGCCATTACCCAAATTATTGCCTTAGGTGGCGCACTACTAAGTGGATTATGGGTACCTATGGATATGATGCCGACCATTTTCCAAATCATTGGCAAATTGATGCCACAATATTGGGCACATCAAGGATTACGAGGTGCTATGGATGGCACACTTGAATGGCGGCAATTCATTATGGTACTTTCTATTCTTTTTGCTTTTGGAGCCGCTGGCTTTATTACTGCACTCTTACGTTATCCTTATTTTCTAAAGCAAGCGAAAGGTTAGCTATTGGAGGAATTCAAATGAAAGTAAACATCGATATCGATGATCAGTACGAAGAAACCTCAATAACCATTCAAACTCAAAAATGGACAGATGAATTGGAAGAAATCATTCGTTACATTAACAATAAGAAGCAAGCTCGCTTATTCGGTGTAGATGCTGACCAGACTATCATCCTAAACCCTAAGGAAATCGATTATATTTATGCAGAGAAACGAAAAATCTTTGCCGCTCTCCACAATCAACGAATTGAAATCAAGATGAAGCTCTATGAAATAGAAGAACTGCTTCTTCCACAACACTTCATGAGGTTCTCTAAGTCAGTGATCGGGAATCTAAATAATATTCAGTGTTTTGAACTTTCTTTCAATGGAAACTTATGTGTTTACTTCCATTCGGGGAATAAAGAATACATTACACGAAAATATGCTACTTCAATTAAAAAGAAATTAGCGACAGGTGGCGATTTCTATGATCGTTGAAATACTAAAACGCTCAATCATTGGCATTGCAATTGGAGCAATCTTTACATTTATTGCCTTAACAGGCATGGTAATTGGGGATGCAGAAGCTTCCATAGCTGAAGTTTGGAAGTATATGCTAGGAAATCTCTTAATTGGTACGTACTTCGGACTTTCCTCTTTCCTATATGAATTTGATAAATGGAGTCCATTGAAGCGGACAATAATACATTTTTCACTTTCGATTACCGTTTATTTTATCATTGCTTTTGCGGTTGACTGGCTGCCATTTCAACCACTTTCTTTTCTAATCGGTGCATTATTATTTATCTCCGCTTACATTCTTTTTTGGGCAGGTGCACAGTTTTTTGCCAAACGGTTAGCATCCTCTATGAATGAATACCTTGATAAAAAAAGATAAAGGGAAAAGCGATGCAATCATTCTACTTCCCTCCTCTCTTTCAAGTTTGATAAACTAACATATATAAAAGATGTAGAGACGGAGGTTGAATATGCGATTAGAAGGAAAAAAGGTGATAGCATTAGTTGAACAAGATTTTGAGGATCTTGAACTATGGTATCCTGTTTTACGTCTACGCGAAGAAGGAGCCCAAGTTGATTTTGTTGGAAAAACAGCTAACCAAATATACTACGGCAAATACGGTGTTCCAGCTGAATCCGATTATGCTTTAGCTGACGTAAGTGCTACTGATTATCATGCAATATTAGTGCCAGGTGGCTGGGCACCTGACAAATTAAGACGCTATCCAGAAGTGATTCAACTTGTACAATCAATGAATAAAGACAAAAAGCCGATCGGCCAAATTTGTCATGCTGGTTGGGTGCTTATTTCTGCTGACATTCTTCAGAACAAGCAAGTTACAAGTACACCAGGAATTAAAGATGATATGACAAATGCAGGTGCAACATGGGTCGATAAGCCTGTCGTTGTAGACGGACATTTAATTTCAAGTCGGAGACCACCTGATTTACCAGTGTACATGAAAACATTTTCTGATATACTATCAAAGCAGTAATAAACCTACAAAGCTATCCATCGTTCATCAGAGTAAATATATCCCAAGCCTACGATTACCATCGGAGGCTTGGCCTTCTTATACCAAATAGTAACTTTACACAAGGAAAGCGGTTACATATAATAGAATTATTCGATACTACAGGAGGGAACGAGATGAAACTAGTACACGAAGGAGACTTACTTTGGGAGCCGAGCGAAGCAAGAAAGCAATCTACCCAAATTTATCACTACATGCGTTGGTTAAAACAGCATAAGAATCTTGAATTTCAAGACTACCACTCCCTCTGGAAATGGTCGGTAAATAATGTGGAATCGTTTTGGTCCAGCATTTGGGAATATTTTGATATCCAAGCGAAGGATTCATACCATACGATATTAACTTCGCATCAAATGCCCGGAGCTAAATGGTTTCCAGAAGCAACAATAAACTATACAGAGCATATCTTTCGAAATCGTGCTACCTCTACTCGACCTGCTATTATTCATACATCTGAGAACCGTACAACGGAAGAAGTATCCTGGCAAAAACTATACCAAGATACCGTTGCGATGCAGCAAACCTTAAAAGAACTAGGAATTAACAAGGGAGATCGGGTTGTTGGTTATATTCCGAATATATATGAAGCAGTTGTATCGTTTCTAGCAACAGCGAGTCTTGGAGCTATTTGGTCTAGTGCATCTCCTGATTTTGGTACACAAAGTGTGATTGATCGTTTCCAACAAATCGAACCAAAACTCCTGATCACTGTTGATGGGTACCGCTATGGTGGAAAAAATTTTGATCGCACGGAAGTTGCGGCAAAGATTCAATCAAGTCTCCCTTCTTTAGAAGCAACGATTGCAATCCCTTATTTAGATGAACATGCAACCTTTAAAAAACTCTCTGCTGTCACCTATTGGGACCAAGTAATCAAGCAGGAGCAAGCACAAACATTAACGTTTGAATATGTTGCATTTAATGATCCATTATGGGTATTATTCTCTTCTGGTACAACAGGCAAGCCAAAACCAATTGTGCAAAGTCAGGGCGGAATTCTACTTGAACATTTAAAAGCGTTGAGCTTCCATGTGGATTTAGATGAAACAGATCGTTTCTTTTGGTTTACAACGACCGGTTGGATGATGTGGAACTTCCTTATTGGTGGTTTACTAACTGGCAGTGCGATCATTCTATATGATGGAAACCCTAGTTATCCATCTAAAAATAAATTATGGCAATTAGCTGAGGAAACAAAGATGACCGTGCTTGGAACAAGTGCTAGTTATATTACTGCTTGTATGAAAGAGGAATTGGAGCCAAAAGAGCAATTCGACTTAAGCCACTTATATAATATAAGTTCCACTGGTTCTCCGCTACCTCCAGAAGGTTTTCAATGGTGCTATGAGAACGTGAAAGATGATTTATGGATAGCTTCAGCTAGTGGTGGTACTGACGTTTGCACTGCTTTTATTCTAGGTGTACCTACTTTACCAGTTTACGCTGGTGAACTCCAATGTCGCGGGCTTGGTGCAAAAATTGAAAGTTTTAATGCGCATGGAAAATCACAGATTGAAGAGGTTGGAGAGCTCGTGTTGACAGAACCATTTCCTTCCATGCCCATATACTTTTGGAATGACGAAGACGGAACCAGACTACGTGACAGTTATTTCGATGTATTTTCTGGCATATGGTGTCACGGGGATTATATTAAGATTACTGAAAGAAATACCTGTGTCATTTATGGACGTTCTGATGCAACAATTAATCGTGGTGGAGTTCGTATTGGTACTAGTGAAATCTATCGTGCTGTCGACCACGTGCAATCGGTGGCTGATAGTTTAATTGTTGATATCCCAGCTCGCAATGGGGACTCATTTGTACCTTTGTTTGTCGTCATGAAAGAAGAACAGGAGTTAACTTCAGAAATTAAGCAGATCATTAAACAGCAAATTCGCACACACTGTTCCCCTCGCCATGTACCGACAGAAATCTATCAAGTTCCTGATCTACCTAAGACACTAAATGGAAAGAAACTTGAAATCCCTGTTAAAAAACTTTTAATGGGAAAGCCATTGGATCAAGTTGTTAATAAAGGCTCATTAAGTAATGAAGCGTCCTTAGATGCATTTCTTGAATTTGCAAACCACTTAAAAGTCTAATTTAGTACTCTAAACTTGTAGAGTTGTCTGCTTCCCTTTTCTCAAATAAGACTGATTGAATAGCATACCTTCTTACCAAAAAGAGACTTTCCATTTTATGAGAAAGTCTCTTTTTAAGCAAGTGTTTACAAAGAGGTTGTGGCTTAGAACCTACCAGAGCAAGCCTGACGCTTTTCCTTAACTGATCGATGCATCCGTCCGCTTCTGTGTCACTATACTTATCCCCACGTAGACGATGAACGAAATAATAACGGGTAACACGACCGAATGGAGTCCAAATGGTTGTGGAAAGAAACGATCGGATACAATATATAAAGCTACGCCAGTAAACATAGAAGACAAGGCTCCATACTTATTCCCTTTCTTCCAATATAAACCTAATACAATTGGCCAAATAAAAGCAGCCTCTAGCCCACCAAATGCAAATAAATTCAGCCAGATAATTAAATCCGGTGGATTTAATGCCATAATAAATACGATTATACCTAGTAATGCGGTTATCCCTATACTTAATCGTTTAACCGTTTGGTCAGACGCATTTGGCCTTACATAGTTAAGATAGACATCTTTTAGAATGGTCGAACTCACTAATAATAATAGCGAATCAACCGTAGACATGATTGCTGCCATGGGAGCTGCCAGGACAATTCCTGCTAACCAATTTGGCATGACTTCTAATGCAATTAAAGGCATAACACGATCGCCAACTTCGATTCCAGGTAAAATAGGCCGAGCAAATACCCCTATTAAATGCATATTTAACATGATAAAACCAACGACAATTGTCCCAATAATAATAGCCCGATGCATTGATTGTGCGTTTTTATAAGACATTGCCCGTACAGCAATTTGTGGTAATGCTACTACCCCAACACCGACCAGTATCCAAAAAGAGGATACATAGGCTGGAGTTAACTGTCCGTCTGATCCATATGGAGTAATTAAATTAGGATTTTCCGCTGTTAAATCTGCTATAATTTGTGGAATACCGCCACCAGCTATAATCACAGCGATAAGTAATATAAACGTCCCTATAAACATAATGCTTCCTTGAATCGCATCCGTCAAAGCAACCGCACGAAAACCACCGACAGTAACATAAATCAGCACAGAAACAGCGAATATAAATAGCGCAGATGTGTAATCAATTCCAATTAAGGATTCTATTAATCTTGCACCACCAATCCACTGCGCTGCCATTGCTGAAAAAAGAAAAACGATAATACTAACCGCCGAAAAGATAACGACCCACTTGGATTGATAACGCTGCTTCAAAAAATCAACCATTGTTAATGCCTTATACTTACGTGTTATAATCGCAAACTTCTTACCTAAAATCATCAACACAATATAACCTGTTGCAACTTGCGACATCGCTAACAGTACCCAGCCAAGCCCTTCATTATATGCTGTTCCAGGCCCGCCAATAAAACTACTTGCACTTCCATATGTTGCTGTCATTGTCATTGCCAGGACAAACCCGCCAAGACTACGACCACCCAAAAAATAATCTTGAACAAAGTTGGTAGATCCCTTTAAATAACCACCAGCCCAAATACCAACACCAAAAATAATAATTAAGATTGCGATTAACGGTAGTAGAGATTCCCAATTCATTCTGTTTCCTTCTCCTCATCATCAAATGAAATAACGACAAAAAATTTCTTGACTACAATTGTGACTAACACCGCTATAACAATAAAACCTACAACACAGCTATAAAAGAACCAGGCTGGTAAGCCAATGATATATGTATACTCGCTGATGTCTTTACTTCCTAAGCCGTAGGCAAACGCAAACCACCAAATAAAATGAAAAACAACCAAACCAACACCAATTAGTGCCTCTCGATTGGCGATTTTCATAGTATCCTTTTTCAAAAACTCACCCCCGTAATTACTTAAAACCAATATACCTTAATCCGTTATTTTATGTAAAATTAGAAAGCCTACCAACAGAAGATGTGCGTGACTCTAATTATATGAATACGGATAATTAAAAAATCGACAACTCATTAGAATTGCCGATTTTTATCCAGATTAATTAGCGAACACCTTTCATGAAGTGTTGAATTTTTTTAGAAAGTAAATACAGCATAAATCCAAGTAGGATTGCAACCCCACCAATTACTCCAAAGTAAATGACCTCTGTTTCTGGTGTGTATAGTTTTACAATCTGCGCATTAATTGCTTGAGCAGATGCGTTTGATAAGAACCATAAACTCATTGTTTGCGCGGAAAACGCTTGTGGAGCAAGTTTTGTTGTTGCAGATAAACCAACGGGTGATAAGCATAGCTCCCCAATTACAACAAGTAAGAAGCTGAGTACCAGCCAAATTGGACTTACTAAGCTATCAGTTCCATTTATTGTTGCAGGAATAATCATGACTAAGAAGGATAAACCTGCAAATAGTAAACCAATGGAGAATTTTTTCGGTGTGGATGGCTGACGCTCACCAAGCTTCATCCAAAATCCTGCAAATATTGGAGCTAATATTACAATAAATAACGGATTAAGAGATTGGAACCATGATGATTGCAATTCAAGACCTAGAAAGCTAAGTTCCGTACGTTTATCTGCATATTCAGCTAAAATGATAGAACCTTGTTCTTGAATAGCCCAAAACATGATAGCAGCAATAAACAATGGAATATATGCAACCAATCGTGATTTCTCATCTGCAGTAGTTTTAGGACTACGATACATCACGATAAAGTAAATGGTCGGAATTAGTATTCCTAATATACTTACTAAATAGGTAAAGCCATTAATTGTCAATATACCTGTTGGTATTGTTATTGCACCAAGGATAACAACAATAAGTGCGCCGATGCCAATACGACTGTATACCTTTTTCTTTTCATCTTGTTCAAGTGGATTCGGTACATAGGTTCCAGCAAGGCCAAGATATTTTTTCTTAGTAACAACAAATACAATTAATCCAAGAAGCATACCAATTGCTGCTACACCAAAACCTAAATGATAGTTATATTCTTGTCCTAATGTACCAACAACCAATGGCGCAATTAAAGCTCCCATATTAATACCCATATAAAAAATACTAAATCCAGAATCACGACGTACATCTCTAGGGCTGTACAGATCACCCACTACACTTGATACATTTGGTTTTAATAAGCCTGTACCAACGACGATAAGGAACATTGAAATAAATAGTCCAGTGGTTCCAGCAGGAAGTGCTAATACAATATGACCTGCCATAATTAGTACCCCACCGTAAAACACTGTTTGTTGTGTTCCTAACAGGCGGTCAGCAATCCATCCTCCAATAATACCAGACATATAAACGAGGGAGCCATATATTGCCATAATTGATTTAGCAGTGCCATCATCAATTCCTAAACCACCACTCGCAACCTCTGTATACATATAATAAAGTAAAAGTGCACGCATTCCATAATAGGAAAAACGTTCCCAAAATTCTGTGAAGAAAAGTGTGAATAGGCCTTTCGGATGTCCAAAAAATCCCTTTTGTGGGACACTTCGCACAATTTCTTCTTTGCTATGTGTTGACATGTTGTTAAACTCCTTTTCTTCCTTCAGAATAAACTGAAAATTATTTTTTTCGACAAAAATATGTTACTCCTATTAAAGTCATACGTCAAACGTCATAATTTAGAAAATATTGAGAAGTATTTCTTAATTATTACATTATTTAGTATTTAAAAAGTAAAAAATCTCTTTATTTTGAAGGAGAAGCACAACTTATCTCCTTCCTAATAAAGAGATTTTTCATAACAGATTCATCGTCGATTTAGGAAGACATTACCATATTATGACTTATTCGAATACTTACTAAACTCAGTCATAAATTCGAGAAGTCCTTTTAATCCTTCGATATTTGCAAATAACAGCATTAATGTTACCGCATTTACTGCAACTCCAACAATCACCCAGCGAATGATGTGCATATGCATGGTATTTCCTCCTTTGTTTTACACCTTCACCCCATCCAAAGCGGCTGTAACTACCACTTTATCTAGTGTATGAGATGATTCATATATAATATGATAAATAAAGATTATTGTCTATACCGAACCTTTCTTTAGCCTCCTGTTACTCATTTGTTTGGATTAGAAATCCAGCTTTCTTTAACGCTTCCTCTGCCTTATCTAACTGATTTTCATTAACACCTACTAAGGTATGGAGATGTACTCCCTCCGTTAGTTCCGATAAATATGACGCACCAGTTGATGTGATTTTTTCGATGAAATTTGCTACCTCAACCCGATTTGCTACCATAATAGACGCTGTTAAATCTCCATAAACACTGTGTTCAATTGTAACGTCTTTGACTGTTAAACCATGGTCCACAAGTAAATTCAATTCTTCTTCTGTTCGCATCGGAGGATGTTGACAAGCAACGATTCGTTCGGCACCAGCTGGAGCAGAATGTGAAATATAAAGATAACCTTGACTGGTTGCCATAATCGGCTCATTTTTAGCTTTCAGCAAGGTAATATCATTTACAATGACTTGTCGGCTTACATTCGTTAATTCTGCTAATTGCCCACCCTTTATTGGCTTATCTTCTTTTCTCAATAGATCTAAAATAGCTTTTCTTCTTTCTTCACCAAGGAGCTTCTGCTTCCCACTCATTCCATCACCGTCCAAGATTAATTGCGATATTAAAGACGTAATCATCCAATTTCAGTTCTTATTATACGCTTTGTGCTATTTCTTTTAAAGTATTCGCTAACGCTTTTACATCTTCACCTTTTGTATTTCTCCCAAAAGAAATTCGGATAAATTCCTTCTGTTCCTCTTGGGAATATCCCATCGCCAATAATGTATTTGCTTTCAAATGAACTGACTGACCACAGGCACTCCCTGTAGAGATCGCAAATCCCTTGCGATTACACTCTAACATTACCCATTGACCCTCCAAGCCTTTCACTATAACCCCTAATACATAGGGGTTTTGCCAATTAAATGGTGCTTCCACAATTCGAAATATGTGATCCATTTCCTTTGTTAATTGAGTTATAAACAAATTTCGTAACGCCATTACTTTCTCCCGTTCAACATGAGAAGCTTTTAATGCTGCTCCTACAAAGGCGGCGATACCGGGGGTATTAACCGTCCCCCCCCGGAAACCATGTTCATGTGTTTGATTAGGAAATAACCCCTTTACTGGAATATCAGGCTGAATGTAAACAGCCCCTACTCCTTTAGGTCCATAGATTTTATGGGCAGATATCGACATACTGTTAACCAGTGAACTGATGGGCTGCATCTCCATTTTGCCAAAAGATTGAATACAATCACTATGAAGAAGAATTTGCCTATCTTTAATTCGTTGATAAATAGCTTCAATGGGTTGGATAGAGCCTATTTCATTATTAACATGGCTAATTGTAATTAATACTGTGTCTGTTTGAATCGCTTCATTGAAATCATGTATATCTACTTGTCCGCTCTGGTTAAAAGGTAATTTCGTAATGGTGTAACCAAAATCCTTTAAAAAATCCAGGCTAGAACCAACGGAAGGATGCTCTGCCATTGACGTTATAATATGTTTTCCTTTATGACCTTGGCTGAAAGCTAATGAAGTAATCGCTAGTTGATTAGCCTCCGTCCCACTTGACGTAAAATAAATCCCTTGTGCTGGAACTTGTAATACAGCAGCCAGTTTTTCTCGGCAACTTTCTAGGATTTGTTTCGCATTTGTTCCTGTATCATGCAAACTACTGGTATTCCCCCAATAATCACGTGCCACTTCTTGATATATGGATAACACTTCTGGATCTATCGGAGTTGTCGCAGCAAAGTCAAAGTACTTCAACAATATCCCTCCCACCTTTTTCAGAAAAAACGCTTGTATTTATCGTAATTATATGTAATGATATGTGTCAAGACAATTGTAATATCAGGAGGTGCAAAAGTGCCTAAAACAGATGTGATTATCATCGGAAGCGGAATTGCAGCTTTGCAATTAGCGTATAACCTTCATCAACATTTGCATGTGATGATTATCACAAAAAACCAATTAACAGCTAATAATTCATATTTAGCCCAAGGTGGAATTGCAGCTGCTATCTCTAAAGATGACCATACGCAGCATCATTTTCTGGATACCATGATCGCAGGTGATTGGCACGGAAATGAACAAGCGGTAACAGCTCTTGTTCAAGAAGGAAAACAAGCCGTGGAACGATTCATTCATGCTGGTGCCCCCTTCGATATAACGAGGGAGGGAACGTATGATTTAGGTATAGAAGGTGCACATAGAAAACCACGAATATTGCATTCAGGTGGTGATCAGACAGGTAGAAAAATAACTGGTTTTATCATGGATGCAATTGCCGCTTCATCAACGATTGAATGGGTTCAAAATGAAATGGTTATTGATTTAATGTTAAACCGTAGCGGGAACTGCATCGGTGTGAAAACAAAGAACAAGCAGGATCAGTGTAAAACATACTTTGCTTCTCATGTTGTATTAGCCACGGGAGGTGCCGGAGGACTATTTACGCGTACCTCCAATCACCCCTCCATAGTAGGAGATGGGATCGCCTTAGCCTATCGGGCTGGAGCGCATATTACCGACCTGGAATTTTTTCAATTCCATCCCACTATCCTTACTGTAAATGGGAAAACAATCGGATTAATATCTGAGGCAATTAGAGGAGCAGGAGCAAAGCTTGTTAATGAAGATGGAGAAAAAATAATGACCGATATTCACCCACTCCAAGACTTAGGGCCAAGGCATATTGTAGCTTATGAAATCTATAAACAATTACAGTCTGGTAGAAAAATATATTTGGATATTTCGCCAATAACAAATTTTCAAGACCAGTTCCCTTCCATAGCAGCTATGTGTCTTGATAATCACATTGATATACATAAATGCAGAATTCCTGTTACACCAGGGTCCCATTTCATGATGGGCGGAATTATGGTCGATAAGTGGGGATGCACCACTAAAAAAGGGCTTTATGCTATTGGTGAAGTAGCATGCAGCGGGGTACATGGAGCGAATCGATTAGCAAGTAATTCACTGCTCGAAGGACTCGTATATGGGAATCGATTAGCGGCATTGTTACTAAGCAACAAGAAAGATACCACATTAGATTTCGACCCTATTGAAAAGAACCAGTCTCCACTAATCCAGCTTCCATTTACAAAAGAAGCGTTACAGGATACCATGATGCGTCATGTTGGTATTATTCGTAATCAAAACGGCTTAACCAAACAATTAAATTGGTTGAATAGATTTGCTTTGACTCCATTTCAAGCAATTGACCATAAGAGCAGATCAGACATTGAAACTTATTTTATGTGGATTCATGCTGTATTAATGACCGAATCTTCGCTGCTTCGAACGGAAAGTCGCGGAGCTCATATTCGATCTGATTTTCCAAATAAGGATCAAATAAATTGGTACAAAAAACGAATCATGCATAATCAAGAAAATAATAGAGCGAGGATAACCTATGATAAACAACATCAAATTGAAATCTATGCTTGAATCCTTTTTCATAGAGGATATTGGTGACGGCGATATTACTACACAGTATTTATTTGACAGTAAACAAATGGGAGAAATGCAACTGATCGCAAAAAGTCCAGGCATTTTTTGTGGGGAAGAAATCATTAACAGAGGGGTTCCTATCATTAATCCAATGGTCCATTCCCAACTATTTGTAAAAAATGGTGACAAGGTAGTTGAAGGAACGGAAATTGCTCGTATACATGGCCCGATAAAGGATTTACTTCAGGCTGAACGAGTGGTACTTAATCTTATACAGCGTATGAGTGGAATCGCTACTTTAACTGCTCACGCCGTGGATGTAATAACTGGTACAGAAGCGAGAATTTGTGACACTAGAAAGACAACGCCTGGACTACGAATGCTTGAAAAACATGCCGTCAGATGCGGTGGCGGTTTTAATCATAGACTTAGTTTAGCTGACGCAGTGATGATAAAGGATAATCACATTGCCTATGCCGGGTCGATCACAAATGCTATTCGAAATTTAAAAAACGGTCTAGGTCACACGATCAAAATCGAAGTTGAAATTGAAACCGAGGATCAATTAGTTGAGGCAGCTGCAAACAATGTAGATATTATTATGTTTGATAACTGTTCCCCGCAAACAATTAAACAATGGATACATCATGTCCCTAACAATATTACTACAGAAGCTTCTGGTGGAATAACAATGGATCAGCTTTATAATTATGCTACGAGTGGTGTTGATTTTATTTCATTGGGATATTTGACACATTCTGCATCGGGACTGGATATTAGTGCACAGGTACGTGCGGAAAATCAAATGGCAAAATAGGAGGAAATAAAAATGGGGTTACTTGAAGAGCTAACAGGTTCATTACATACGATTGATGATAAATACCTTCATTTAACGAAAGAAGAAATGGAACAACGCGTCCAAGAAATCAAACAAACATTAGGAGATTCATTATTTATACCAGGACACCATTATCAAAAAGATGAAGTTATTCAATTTGCAGATGCCGTGGGAGACTCGCTTCAACTAGCTCAAGTGTCTGCTGAAAACCCCAAGGCAACCTATATTGTTTTTTGTGGGGTACATTTCATGGCAGAAACAGCAGATATATTAACGAACAACGATCAGAACGTGCTTTTACCTGATATGCGCGCAGGTTGCTCGATGGCAGATATGGCAGATATACACCAAACGGAGAGAGCCTGGTCATCCTTACAAACTATATTTGGAGATAGCATTGTACCCTTAACCTATGTTAATTCTACAGCAGCGATTAAATCGTTTGTTGGAAAGCACGGCGGTACTACGGTGACATCATCGAATGCGCATAACATGGTGAATTGGGCCTTTTCCCAAAAAGAAAGAATTCTATTTTTACCAGACCAACATTTAGGTAGAAATACTGCCTCAGATATTGGTATTGGGCTAGATGAGATGGCGATCTGGGATCCAATCAACAACGAACTTCTTTTTGAAGGGGACGTAGAAAGAATTAAAGTCATTTTATGGAAGGGGCATTGTTCCGTTCATGAGAATTTTACATTATCAAATGTTGAAGATGTACGTAAAAACGATCCAAGTATGAATATCATTGTACATCCAGAATGTCGGAAAGAAGTAGTTGACGCATCTGATTATAATGGGAGTACCAATCATATTATTCGTACCATCGAACAAGCAAATCCTGGTACTGCTTGGGCAATTGGTACAGAGATGAATCTTGTCCAAAGACTGATTGATCAGCATCCCGATAAACAAATTATATCTTTGAATCCACATATGTGCCCTTGTCTAACGATGAATAGGATTGATTTGGCCCACCTCCTTTGGTGCCTTGAGTCCATTATCAGCGGCAAACCAGTCAATCAAATCAAAGTGTCCCAAGATGTATCAACCAATGCTGCCCTTGCACTTCACCGCATGTTCCATTCATTATAAATAAATGAAAAAACCTTGCCTGAGTTATGGTATGCTTAGGCAAGGTTTTGCTTTTACTTTCCTATCAACGGTTTCTTACACCAGCAAATAGACATCGTCTCTCGTAGTCCGTCATATCAAACGTTCTTGACCCCAATCCATTTGTAATGACCAAGGTCACTTCTTTTTCCTTTAAAACATCTACTTGCCTTTTGTGTAAAAAGACAAAACGATAACTCCAACCATTCTCGATATCAATTGTTACACGTGCCCCATTCTCGATATCTAACAAATCTCTTGTATAGACTGTTGCTATCCCAAAATCATGCTTTGGTTCTATTTCTACTTCAGGAGTGCCGCCTGGATCACCTGGTTCTTCATCGGTTTCCGTTATCCTGCCTTCTGAAGCATATTCAAATGGATTGTCAGCTGTACTATTTAAACTTTCTACGAAATCAACCGTGGCATCAATATCCGCTGGTCCGGTGACTGGGTTCTGTCCCAGATCCTTGATCGGTCCCTCAGACGTTGCCATAAAATTATTTACCGTTAGGGTATATACCTCTTCTCTATCAATTAACGTACCATCAGGAAAACTTACGTTAACGACCTGATTTAAGGACGGGTTCCATGTATAATGTAATCCACTCACACTATAATCAGGTCCATATTCAGGAGAAATCTGTTCATTTAGGATCGTATAGATATCTTCACCTGTAACTTCCACTGTCATTAAAGTATTTCCAAATGGCTGTATATTATATAGGTCTCCCCACGTCACTTCACCTGCAAGGAGATCGTCTCGAATACCTCCACCATTCATCATGGCAAAATCGCTATCCATTGACCATTTCATTCCATCTGCAAGCAAATTACCTAATCCATGATCACCATCGACAATATAATCACCTGTTAAATCCGTAGCATTATAGCCAATCACTTCATCCAAAATTGGTCCGATTTGATTTTGATATTTTTCTAGAATAGCTGCAACCTTGTCGTCTGGCTGATAATCACTTTGTTTCACAAAGACAATTTCTGCTTCTTTTTGGATAATATCTCCTGTTTCTCGGTCAATTTCCAAATCAATGTCCGCAAATGCCTTTCCATATTCAGAGGCTTGAACGATTAACTTATTATCTACCACACTATCAACCACTTGATGGTTATGCGCTGCAAGAATCACATCAACCGCATCATCCACATTATTTGCTAAATCTGCAGCTTCTCCTGTTGCACCATCCCCATCTTGCTCAGCAGGAATGTGAGCCGAAATAACAATCGATTCTACTCCTTGACTTTGTAATTCAGCTACCGCATCATTCACTGCAGCTGTAGGATCTGTAAACTCAATATCTTGAATACCTTCAGGCATGACGATATTCGCCGTCTCTTCCGTAGTCACACCAACAAAACCAATCTCTACACCATCAACTTCTTCCACATAATAAGGGGGTAATATCGGATCACCACTACCCTTGTATACACAATTAGCACAAAGATTCGGAAAGTCCATGCCATCATAATCAGGAGTACCATCCGGGTGCTCCCCACCATCGACCATACGCAATAATTCGTCCGTACCTTCATCAAATTCATGATTACCGACCGTACCTACATCGAATCCAATTTCCTCCATAATTTCAACTGTAGGCTCATCCTGCAATAAACCAGAAACTGGTGAACTTCCACCAATCATATCACCTGAATGTACAACTAAAGCGTTCTCGTGTTCCTGATCTCTTTGTTTGATCGCAGAAGCTAAATAATCGGAGCGACCATACATGGCCAATGTGCCATCACCATCTGGATCTAATTCATATTCCTGATCTATCTTTCCGTGAAGATCATTCACTCCTAATAATTGTACCTGTAAATTTTCATCGGCTGTTTCCTCTGCTGGAGAATATCCATAGGATTCTGCTTCCTCCGGGCTTGAGAAAAACACACGCTTCTCAACAGGAACATCTGCCCAATTATCTGGAACAACATACTCCTTAGTATCCGAGTTACCTACATATCGTTGAAATCCTTTTTGATCATCGTTTGCACGGAACACAAATGGTAATTCCATTAGAGGGTTTTCAGCATTCCAAATACCTAACTCCCTATCTTTTGCTTGCTTAACCGCATGTTGGTACTCTGGGTACACTTCGTCATTAAAAGGAGCTATAAAATAAGTCGATGCATATCCCTGTCTTACCATTTCTAGATTAATATTCATGCCATCTTCTTTTCGAATGATCTCTGCTAGCAATCTACCATAGTCATCTGTAGGTGTGTCGCTAAGCTTAACAATAATTTCATCACCAGACTGAATTAACTCATTGATATAACTTGTAGCTTCATCCCCATGATACTTTTGGTTTTGATTGATTTCGTCTCTTGCTGGATCCTCATTATGTGCGGCATACGTTTCCGGTGTATCCATATTGACAAATCGAACCCTTGTTTCACCGAGTACAGGATCTGCAATACGGATGGTATCTCCATCCGTTACCGCTTCAACGGTTGTTTCATATTCTCCTGAGGCGGATGGTGGATCTGGTTGTTCCGCCGCCACCTCAAAATCTGCTTGCTCTGTGGGAATAACCTGATAATTATTGTATTGGCTTACAATCCCTGTAACGTTGTACCATGCATCTTCCTCCACTTGTGCTATATCTAAGGCATTTTCCATAATACGGAGCGTCGTACCATTATAATCACTATCAATAAATGATACATTGTATCCACCACCAGCAGGACTATCTGGAATACTAGATAGATACCCATTTACACGAACACGTTCCCCTTCAAGTGACTCTGCTGTCTCCTCATTTTGTAAATCTTCTAAACTAACTTCTTGTACCTCTGGTAATGGTTGATCGGACTCCAATACCTGTATACTAGTAGGGACTACCTCTTTTAATCCATTGTATGTGGCCAATTCACCAACAATTTTTACTTTATCTCCCTTTGCAAGCTCTGGTAATTCACCTTGTTCATAGGCAAATAGATTAATACCGCCAGTAACGTCTTGTATGTACGTTGTAAATTGGGTGCCGTTACTAATAGCAGCTGAATTCACCGTGACAGTTCCTTCTACTGATACCGTTGTACCATCATCAAACTGTCTAGCCTCTTCAATAGTAGAAACATTAGGATCCTCTGGGTCGGGTTCTCCTGGATCACCAGGATTGTTTTCATCGATGGTATGGACACCAAGATTTTCAAAATAATCGTGGTTATGCTCTGTCCATTCTGCCACATCATAGGTTGTATTTGACATATTTATGGAAGGCTTTCTGACAATCGTCATATCTATTGCATAGTTACTATCATCCCCAACCGTACCCAGTATATCGATGTTGTTCTCGTTCTTCTGTAAAGCAATTGCGTCATTTCCATTAAAATTAATAACCGTTGTATTCGTTTGATCAGCGACTTCTAAAATGGATTCATCAGCATTTGTATGTGCAAGTACATACACTTCATCTTGTGCTAATGTCCCTTCAAGATTCAATGTTTGACTAGCATCCTCCGCCCCATTGCTATAAAGTGCCAATTGATAATTGCCTAAATCTACCTCCGCCCCTGTACCATTGTAAATTTCAATTGCCTTATTATAGGAGCTTCCTTCTATATACTCTGAAATAAACAACTTATCTGCCGTCTCTGTGTTGTCTGCCGCAGCTACTGATGTACGTAATACTGGTGAAAAATTCATTACAATAAGCGTAAAGATAAGTAATAAGGAAAAACACTGCTTCACCCGTAATTTTCGCATCTGCAACCTCCTCAGGATTTAGTAGTTTGTTGTCATGTTACGTCGACATGACACACTTTTACTATCGCATAACATACATGTATAATCTATAATAGATTAGTAAATTTTTGGTAAATTCAAACCAATAGTACCACTAATTTATTAAATTAGGAAAAAAGATCTAAGATCTACATTTAAACCGATAACAGTTTATCAATGAAAGAAGGCGATAGAAATTTACTCATATAGGCTTGCAAAAACAAAGATCATTCACTATAATTTTTATGTACGGGGCATTAGCTCAGTTGGGAGAGCGCTTCGCTGGCAGCGAAGAGGTCAGCGGTTCGAGCCCGCTATGCTCCATCTACTTCATGTAAAAAGCAAACATGAGAACCTTGATTAACTCCTTCATGTCCCCCAATCACGTGAAGGCTATGGCCAATACTTGCAAATCCTTCTTCTGGCTGGATTAACACCAAACGTTTATCATATAACTTAGGGGAGAATTCGTAATTACGTACAGCAAAGTCTCGATTTATTACAGAAGAACAGCCCATTCCTTTGATCTTCGGAATATTATATCCACCAAATAATGTTGCCGCTTTTAAAAATGGGATGGCTAACCCGTCTGCCAACCCATGAAGTTCATCTACCAAATGTGGTGCCAACTCTTGGTAAATTGGTATTACTGCTTCTGCGTTTCTGTCATTCTCCTCCATTATCGAGAAGGTGTGCATTAATTCACGGTTTAATTGCTTGCCCTGTATGTACCCATTCCTAAATGAAGTTCCTCTAATTTGTAGTACATCAACCTGTATTTCCTCCAATTGCATTTCATCTCCCTTTGCTAAACATGAACATTCATTCTTACCTACGACATGATAATCGTTTTTCCCTCTCTAAACATCAACATTTCTCATTTCAAATACATATGCTATCGTAATTAAGCCTTGCATAGAGGAGGTACCATATTGAAGGATATAACTGTCATTATTATGTGGCCATCTGATCGTGTAGCATTTCATAAATCCCTTCAGTCTTTACATCGTCTAAATGCAAGAATTACTTCCATTGTTGTAATGATCGATTCCAACAGTACTTCCATAAAAGAAAGTAACATGCCTTCTTATTCGTTTCCAATTACCTTAATAACAGTGAATGATGTTAACGCTGGAGAGTGCATAGACCAAACAATAAACCAATTAGCTAGTAGTTATGTGCTGTTTCTACAAGATTCAATGTGTCTTTCTCCAAATGTAAATTCAGAATTTATCCAGCTACCAGATGCAGTATTTGTCTTAGCAACCAATTACGTTACGCCTAACAATATACCTATTCAAATGCCCTTATTCGTTTGCACCGCTTATATGCAGCAACAAACCAAATTCTCAGTAATAAGCACCCCTTTTAAAGAAGGGTTATTACCAATATGGCTGTCCTTGTTAGAAGAAACCCATAAAATAAGTAAGAAGGATTGCTTGAAACAAGCCAGGAGGAATCGTTCTGCAACGAGCCTTGAAAAGGAAAGATTCGTACAAAAACACCAATCCAATGCGATAACTTCTTCGACTAATAAACCCTCATTATCCGTAATGTTGGCAAATTATAATATGCAGGGTTATGTAGCAAATGCGGTTGCATCATGTCATTGGCAAACGGAACCCTTTGAACAAATTCTTGTTATAGATGATGGTTCTACAGATCGATCCTATCAGCAATTATTACGGTGGGAAAAACAATACAAGATCCAGTTACTTCATAAAAAAAATGAAGGGAAAGCAAAAGCATTAAATAAGCTGTTACCCTATGTTTCTAGTGAATTTATCTTAGAGTTGGATGCAGATGATTGGCTTGACCCAGATGCTGTATCAATCATTACAACGTATTTAATGACTTTACCGCAAGAAATTGGTGTATTGTACGGCAATTTTCGCAGATGGAAGCAACGAGACAATAATTTGCTTTATAAAGGAATTAGTCAAGGAAAAACCATCAAAGATATACATGATTTAATGGCTTATCGCTTTCCACTTGGACCACGGATATATCGAACTTCCATGTTAAAAAAGCAAGGTGGGTTTCCAATCATTGAGTATGAAGAAGGCCGGCTTTACGAAGACGTAGCTGTATTGAAACAGCTGTTTACTACCTCTCCTTTCCGCTATCAGGATTTTACAATTTATAATGTAAGAGAACATCCAGAGAGCATTACTAAAAAAGAGAATGGGAAATGGAAAGAATTTTTAAGGACACTAAACAAAAAGAGTAATAGATAGATGCTATCTATTACTCTCTAAAAATTCCTTCACGATGGATATCACATATGCTTGTTTCTGGATCGATAGCATAGGATAAATCGGTAAAGCTAGTATTCGTTTCGCTGTTTTTTCAGCAATAGGAAAATCCCCTTCTTTATATTTAAGGTATTGGAATGCGACTTGTAAGTGTAATGGTATTGGGTAATAGATAGCAGAAGCAACTTTATGTTTGTTTAATTCCAAAGCCAGTTCATCTCTATTATCTAATTCAATACAATACTGATGAAACGTATGCCCCCGATTTTGCGGAACAGAAGGAGGACGTAATTGCTGATGAAAGCTCTCCGTATATCTTCTAGCAACCTCTTTTCGTTGGTGTAGAAAGATATCCAAATAAGGGAGCTTTGCTAACAAAATTGCAGCTTGGAATTCATCAAGCCGGCTATTCATACCTAATAATGTGTGATAATATTTCTGCTCACTTCCATGGTTTCGCAATTGCATTAACTTCTCATAAAGACTTTGTTGATTTGTTGTTATTAAACCGGCATCTCCATACGCGCCTAAATTTTTGGAAGGAAAGAAAGAAAAACAGCCAATGTCACCAATCGCTCCAGCTCTTACTCCATTATATTCTGATCCAATTGCTTGACAAGCATCTTCTATCACCTTAATTTGATACTTTTTAGCTACTTCCATAATGCTTTTCATTTCAGCCATTTGTCCATATAGATGGACAACAATAATAGCTTTTGTCCGATCTGTTATTACTTCTTCTATTCTGGAAGGATCTAGGTTATACGTTGCTTCATCAATATCAACGAATACAGGGGTGGCACCGACTTGCGCAATAGCCTCGCCAGTGGCAAAAAAAGTAAATGGCGTTGTGATCACCTCATCCCCAGGGCCAATATCAAATGCCATTAGAGATAGTTGTAACGCATCCGTTCCATTCCCTACGCCGACTGCATACGGAACTCCTATATATCTTGCAACATCCTCTTCTAATTGTGCTGCTTTCGTTCCAAGAATATATTCCCCGCTATCTAAAACCTCGGTAAGACTTGCTAGAATTGGGTTTCTTACTAAAGCTAATTCTTCTTTTAAGTCAACCATTGGTATTGGGGTTAAACTGTGGTTAGACACATTACCACTCCCCTTTTTCACTTTGTTGGCCGATACTTTGATAAGTAATCCCGTGTTTTTTGATATCTTCCTGTTTTAATTGATTACGTCCATCAAATAAAAGCTTACAATTGGTAAAGTCTTTAAAATTTAAATTCTTATAATCGTCATGATAGGCCTGCAAAATAATAATATCAATCTTGGAGATGGATTTGTCTTGTAGAGAAAGCGGCGTTACCCCAAATGCATGAATTTCTCTATCTGAGAATAATGGATCATTCACAAAGACGTTGGCATTCATATTCAGTAGTTGATCTATTAGTAATAACGTCGTTGATTTCGTTGGCTCCTTTACATTCTCTCTATATGAAAGTCCCAATATAAGAACATTCCTATTTGCTAGACTACCAACTTCCTTCTTAACCTGTGAGATGGCATAGGCTGCCATGCCATCATTAACCTCTCTAGCAAGTGGTGTTAGCCCTTGATTTAATCCTTTATTAATAAAGAAATATGGGTAGATCGGGATACAATGTCCCCCAACCCCTATACCTGGTGAATGTATATGTGAATACGGCTGACTATTACTAGCTACGATTACTTCAGATATATTAACTCCCGTTTGATCTGCAAATTGAGCAAGTTCATTCGCAAGAGCAATATTAACATCCCGATATACACATTCTGCCACTTTTGAGAATTCAGCGGTTTCAATTGAGCTTACTTCTATTAGCTGACAGTTTAATGCCTGCTTATAAAATGTAGATGCTAACAATAAACTTTTCTCATTTATGCCGCCAACTACTTTTGGATATTTTTCCAAGTCCTCGATGATTCGGTTTGAATACACTCGTTCAGGACTGTATGCAAGATAGAAGTCCGTACCTAACCGTAAACCCGATCGCTCTTCAATTCGTTTTCCAAACCGGTTTTTCGTGTCCCCCGGTGGCAGTGTTGTTTCAAAAATAACTAATGACCCCTTCTTTATCCCTTTAGCTATGTCTTCCACTACAGCATCGATCATTTGATAATCAATTTGGTTAGCGGCATCGACTAATACAGGGACAATAACAACAATGATGGAAGAATGAGCAACAGCTTCCACATTGTCGGAAGTAGCCCGCATTTGATTATTTTCAACGGCACCCGAAACTAATTGATCTAATCCTGGCTCATTATTAATATGTGATTTCCCTTGGTTAATAGAAGCAACAACTTCTTTGTTTTTATCTGCACCAAAAATATAATACCCATTTGTTGCAAATACAGCAGCCAAGGTAAGCCCAATTTTGCCAAGTCCAATCACAGCTACACTCGCTTGTTGTTCGTCTATGGTCATGGATTTACCCTCATTTCTATGAGAAGATTTTCTATAGGATATGATTGTAAATCATAGACAGTTTGGACGTTGTCACCGGTTGGAAAAACTTCAACTGCTGTCCGAATCCAGCCATTTATAACGCTTTATAGATATCAATATAACGATCAGCCACAATAGGGGCATCGTGAAAGGATTCAATATATTTTCTACCTTCCCTGCCTAGCTCTCCCCATTTCACCGGGTTTTGAACAAGCTCCTTTAATACAGTTAGGATAGTACTAGGATTCGCATTAACGATTGGTAGCTTACCAGAATATTTATCTACTAAGTCTTCCCTTATATAGCAAATCACGGGTTTTCCGAATGCCATGGCTTCCGAACTAATAAATCCACTTGCACCAATGCGCAATTGATCAATAACGATATCAGCTTGAGAGAGGAGCTGCTTCGTCTCCTGATATGTGTAACCTTCAATTAATTTAAATTTCAATGGAATTCCCTTCCTCTTTAGCGTACTAACAGCATTTAGAATAAACTCGGTTCCTTTTAGATTGCGCGAAGTAGGAGCATGGACAATGAGAGGGGTGGATGTATTACTATCCGGATAATTTGGGGTAAACTGACGAACATCAATTGTATGGGGAATGATATGCGTATGTTTGTATACATTTGAAATGTAACATTCTAGTTCAGGGTCTTGAACAATCGCATGATCGATATAATTGGATAACGTCGCAATATTGGCATATATCTTCTCTTCTGTCCATTCTGGCTTCACTCGAACATAAGGGTTGTTAAAGCTTCTAGCTATCGAACCTACTCGAATATCAGAGCCATGATGATGAACAACCATTTTCTTTCCTGCTTGCTTTAATCGTTTTAAATCGCGTTTATCAGGGAAAAAGGTTGCTCCAAAATGAAAGTGAAAAATATCGTATGTTTCAATCGCTTTTTGTAAAAACGTATGGATGCGGTTCTCCCTTTCTGGAGACGAAAGGGAATTTAAGCGTAAGCATAAATCCGGTTCAAACTCGAAATTATTTTCATCGAAATGGCAAGCAGTAGCGTCTACTCCTTTTGCTCGTAAAGCTCGACATAACTCAATCATTGAAGGTCCGTACGGAAGATGTAGCACTCGCAATCAAATAAACCCCTTTCCTGAATCATAACTGTTCGCTTTTTATGAAGTCTCCGTTAGCTGTTGATAGACGTTAATCAGACGTTTCTCCATATGTTCCCAACTAAATGTAGACTCCATTACGTTACGTGCTTGATACTTCATTTCGGCAAGCTCATTACGATTGGCAGATAAAGCGATAAGCGCTTCAACATAATCCCGTGCAGTGGCTTGTAGCTTCGGCACGACATATCCACATTGATAGTAATGAATAAATGTTGCCATGTCTTCGCATTGATTAACAAGTACAGGAATTCCATTATTTAAATAACTAAAAAACTTATTTGGCATTGCATACCGATTATTCAACGAATGAGCTGCATCTAAATCAATCCACCCAATATCAACATCGCGCATTACTTGTGGTATCTTTTCATAAGGAATCCAACCGGTGAATTGAATATTATCTTGAATATGATCCGGCAATCGTTCTAATTGTTGTTTTGCTTCTTTTCCCTTAAACCCTCCAATTATTTTAGCCTTAACATCTAGTTGTTGATTAACGATCTCTATAATCTTTACTAATTTATCAAAACTTCCTCTTTTCTTATTGATTGTCCCTTCAAATGTAAGGATTAATTGCGATTTTCCATTCTTACTTAGTTTGAAATCCGTAGCTAAAGGCGGGGAATTATAAATTACTTCAACAGGTATGGTCGGATTGACGGATAGATGCCATGCCTTGATAGATTCAGATACGGTAATCAAATAGTCTATCTCTTTTATCATACTTTCAAGCATTTCATTTTTTAGTTTTTTTGTTTTACTAGATTGATTGATCAGTGGATCGGGTTCCAGTTCATGGCTATCATAGATTAAATTGCATGGTTTCCCTTTAGACATTAGCCACCGTTTAATGCCTACTCCGCAATACAAAGAAAAAAATTCATGTGCATGATAAAAGTCTGCCTGCTGCTGTATTCCCAATTGAGTTAGGGGATCGGTAAACCGTATGTATTTTCCAGATTTTAAATTGTAGTGGAGGGCTTTAATATGCTTTTCTGGATACATTTGATCATAGGTAATTATTTTAATTCCTTCATGATAAAACGAATCCTCTAAATACTGATCAGTAAACGTAGTACCATCTATATCGAATAAGTAACCATCTCTTTTAGGAACGATCATCGTTACATGATACCCTGATTTATGTAAGCTTTTTGCTTCTTTTTTAAAAATCCGTGCATCTAAAAATGGATGCTCCGACACTAAAAAACATACTGTTTTAGTCATAATTCCCTCCCAACAAGCAATTTCGCCTTATGACAAGAGATAAGGCATTTGATTCGAACCTAGGGATTGATAAATCGATATCAGCCGTTTCTCCATATGATTCCAATTATAGACTTCCTCCATTACTTTCCTTGCATTGCTTCCCATAGCTGCCCATTTTTCTGGATGCTGTCGCAAATGATGTATTACTTGCAAATAGTCTGCCGGCGCAGGATTTCGTTTATTAATAACAAGTCCGCATTGATACGTTTTTATAAATTTTTCTATATCACTGCACTTGCTAGCTACAACCGGAATTCCATTATTTAAGTAACTAAATAATTTGGCAGGCATCGCAAACATATTATTAAGGGAATGGGTTGGATCTAGATCAATTAAACCAAGGTCTGCACCTGCCATCGTTGCTGGTAGTGTATGATAATCAACCCACTGTTCTATGTGTACTCTATTTTGCAAATGCGCAGGTACTGGAAAGGTTTCCCCATACCTCGATCCACCAATGATTTTAAATTCAACATCCGTTCCGCTATTACTTCCCTCAGTGATTGCTATTACCTTTTCGAAGGTTTCTCTTGACATATTGCCTTCATGAACGACAACAAATGAATTGTTAGGTGTGTTTTTGTTCATGATATGTTTACTTAATGGCGGAGCATTATAAATTACCTCAACCGATAACATAGGATCCATTGCCAGGTACCAAGATTTAATTGAATTCGATACGGTAATAACATAATCGGCTTCTTGTAAATTTCCTAAGAGTGTCTTATGCCATTGTTGCTTTGTATGATCATTTATCTGTAATGGAAAGGGATCAGGAATAAGTTGTCTACTATCATATATTAACTTAACTTCTTTATTCCTCTGCTGTTGTAGATCCTGCTTAATTGCTTTTCCATAAGTAAAAGAGTTCAATTCATGCGCATGATAAAAGTCAGCATCTTCTTTTATTCCTAATTGATAAAGCGGGTCAGATACTGGATTTAGCGACCTTCTCTCACTATCATAAGTAACTACCTTTATACCTTGATAATAAAAAACTCGTTCACGAAATTTCTTATTGAATGGTGCTCCATTTATATCAAAAAGAAGACCAGCCTTACGCGGTGCAATAATGGTGACATCATAACCATTGTTTAAAAGACTCTTCGCCTCACATTCAAAAATACGCGAATCTAGAAAGGGAAGGTAGCAAAGCAGCATACACACCTTTGGTTTCAACATGTCAACCTCCACTCTTCAACTTAATTATTATTTTCCTATCCTCCTAATAAAGTATTAACATCTGAATGCAAATATTCATATAATTGAATGTACGTGTTAGGATGTCGTTATTTGTTATCACCATGGCTATATGTCGTATTGGAGGTAATCCAAGTGGAATTAAACTTAACTGGAAAGAATGTACTTGTAACTGGGGGATCAAGAGGAATAGGGAAAGCCATCGCCCAAGCTTTTCGTAAAGAAGGAGCTAATGTTGGCGTTGTGGCTCGAAACCAAACGGAACTTCTTCATGTAAAACAAGAACTTGGAGTAAAGGTATATAGAAAAGACATCACGATAGAGGATGAGCGTATACAGTTAATTCACGAATTTATCGAAGACTTCCAGACAATTGATGTACTAGTTAATAATGCTGGTGCAGGAATAGGAACTCAGGTTTTAGACACAGCACCAGCCGTATTCGAAGCGTCAATGAAGATTAATTTCATCTCTGTGTTGCACTTAAGTCAATTAGTAAGCCAATACATGATAGACAAAGGTGCAGGGGTAATTATTAATATTGCATCCATTTACGGAAAAGAATCAGGCGGATTACCTGCGTATAACACCTCAAAATCAGCAGTAATCAGCTTTACAAAAGCCTTTAGCTCTGAAGTAATAAAACATAATATTCGTGTTGTTGGTATCGCCCCTGGGGCGATCTTCCATCCAAATAAAGAATGGAATCGACGTATCCAAAACGATCCAAACTTCTTAACAAATTATGCAAGCGCTAGAATACCTGCAGGACGACTAGGTAAACCTGAGGAAATTGGAAACACTGCTGTATTCTTAGCTTCAGATAAGGCATCTTGGATTGTCGGTACTACGATTACTGTTGATGGTGGTCAATCACGAATGAATTATTAACGGAAAAGGAAGTGCCAACTATGAATCGACCATTGCTTGCAAACAGTACCATCTTGGTTATTGGTGGAGCTGGTTTTATTGGGAGCCATTTAGTAGATAAATTAATAAAAGAAAACGCAAAACATATTGTGATTTTGGATAGTCTTTTTACAGGCAGTATAGGACACCTAACTGCTGCACTAGCACAAAATACAACCCTTTATATCGATGATGCAGAAAATCAAGAGACATTGAATTACATTATGGGAAAACATGATATTGATATTGTTTTTAATTGTGCAACCAAGGCGTTAAACTACTCCTTTATAAACCCTTCAAATGCATTTTTAACCAATGTTGTCGTCTTAAAGAATATTTTAGAATTACAACGAAACGGAGCTTTTCAAACGCTCTGTCATTTTTCATCCTCTGAAGCATATGGTTCATCTAAATATCAGCCTATGGATGAAGCCCATCCTTTACTCCCGACCACAACATATGCCGCCGGAAAAGCTTCGGCTGATTTGTTGTTACAATCTTACGTCAACATGTTTGATTTGGATGCTTTTATCGTTCGGCCATTTAATAATTATGGTCCAAGGCAAAATTTCTCAGGGCCTTTAGCTGGTGTCATTCCAGTTACAATTAAGAAAATTCTAGACGGTGATGTTCCAGAGATACATGGACATGGTCAACAAACAAGAGACTTTATTTATGTCAAAGACACCGTAGATATGGTAATAAAAACCTATCCTATTATCTCTTCCGGTGATTGTGTAAATATCACAACAGACCAGCAACTATCCATTAAACAGGTGATCGAAACAATTATGGAAGTAATGAATTATAACGGTGAAGTTCTTCAAAAACCTAATCGAAAAGCAGATGTTGAAATTCACAGAGGTTCAATGAAAAAATTACATGGATTAATTGGTACTTTTAATAAAACAGCATTTAAAGATGGCATCACATCTACCGTAAATTGGGTAAAAACGAACCAGTAACCTATACGATTACACATCAAATAGGGTAGTTTGTTGAAGTAACTGTTGGTATACATTGGCTAATCTTACTTCCATTTGCTCCCAGCAATAAATTTCTTCCATTACATTTCTAGCGTTCATACTCATCGTTCTAACCAGTTCTTTGTTCTTTGCCAAGTACAGCATTGCTTCAGCATAGTCCTTGGCAGTGGCATCTTTTTTATCAATTACTAAACCGC
Organism: Virgibacillus salexigens; assembly: GCF_014905415.1. Classification (GTDB taxonomy): domain Bacteria; phylum Bacillota; class Bacilli; order Bacillales; family Amphibacillaceae; genus Virgibacillus; species Virgibacillus salexigens. Next base: position 74,096 of record NZ_BNEO01000005.1, on the reverse strand, counting down.
AACGATGTTCTCTTAAGAAAGATTCCATTTCATGACAGCGATTTACAATAATTGGAACACCATTATTTAAGTAACTAAAAAATTTATTCGGCATAGCATACGAACGGTTGAGGGAATCATTTAAATCTTCATAATCAATCCAGCCAACGTCAACATCTTTCATATACTCACCAATGGAATAATAATCAACCCATCCCGTTAGAATCACGTTGTTCTTTAAGTGATCGGGAAGGACAAATGAATCGCCAAATCTTGTTCCACCAATAACTTTAAATTGAAAATCGATGGATTTGGAGCATATTTCGGTCATTTGCGTGATTTTATTTTTACTTCCCCTTTTGTAATCGATATTCCCTTCGTAGCAAGCAACAAGTTTGTCTCCACTAAAATTTTTCGGTTTATACTTCGTCGCTAATGGGGGGGAATTATAAATTACTTCTACAGCAAAAGTAGGATCCTGTGAAAGAAACCATGATTTTATTGCATGGGAAATAGTAATAATGTAGTCTACTTCTTTCAACATTACGAGCAACTTCTCTTTTAAATTCTCTCTGTGCTGTTTGGAATTTCTAGAATCAAATGGATCTGGGGTTAGTTCATGACTATCATATATTAATTTCACATGTTTTTGCTGCTGGTTCATTCTTCTTTTGACGCCTATTCCTGCAAATAAAGATAAGTACTCATGAACATGATAAACATCCGCATTTTCCTGTACGCCAAGTTCAGTTAACGGATTGTTAAATCCTTGTTCCCATTGTGCTAATGGGGAGACTACTTTACTTAATGAATTCCTACTCTCTCTAAAGTCATAGTTTATTATCGTAATCCCTTCATGGGTGAATCTCTGTGATAAATAGGTATCTTTAAACGGCGTTCCATCAATATCAAAAAGATACCCATCTTTTCTTGGAACAATCATCGTGACATCATAGCCTAATTTCTTAAGGCTTTTCGCTTCTCTCTTGAATATCCTTGAATCTAAAAAAGGGTGCTCAGAAACTAGCATACATACCTTTTTAGACATTTTAGCACTCCTTTCTTATTTCTGAATACATTCATTATATTTAGCTTGGTAAGCATTCATGCTAACACCTTCCTTAATCCAACATATTGACGTTGAATACCTAACAAGAAATGATTGGTTGATAAATCATACATATTTATAAGAGAGGGGATTTGTATGAAAATTTTAACTGTAGTTGGTGCAAGGCCACAATTTATTAAAGCATCCATGTTATCCAAAGCAATTCAATCTGAAGGGAAAATGGAAGAAATTTTAGTACACACAGGACAGCACTATGATGCAAATATGTCCACCATATTCTTTAACCAACTAAAGCTCCCTAAACCGGATTATTATTTAGGTATTGGATCTGGTTCCCACGGTGAACAAACAGCAAATATGCTTGCAAAATTGGAAAGTATTATGATCTCGATGGAACCAGACATCGTATTGGTATATGGAGATACGAATTCCACCTTAGCTGGAAGCCTAGCAGCAGCAAAGCTCCATATTCCTATTGCACATGTAGAATCTGGATTACGTAGCTATAATAAAGAAATGCCTGAAGAGATCAACCGAATCGTTACAGATCATTTGTCTAGTTGGTTATTTTGTCCATCACAAACTGCTATGACGAATTTAAAAAAAGAAGGTATTACTTCAGGTGTGTACCAGACTGGTGACATTATGTTTGATGCAGTGCTTTTCTTTAAAAATCAAGCATTAAAACAATCCACGCTAAGAAATGATTTAACGCTTAAAAAAAATAATTATTACCTAGCAACCATTCATCGCGCAGAGAATACCGATCAAGTTGAACGATTAACAGCCATACTAACAGGGCTCCAACAATTGGATAAGACAGTTGTCCTTCCTTTACACCCTAGGACGAAGCAGAAAATAGAGCAGTATAAATTAACCGACTTAATTACTCATACTCAGATAAAGACGATTGAACCTGTAAATTACTTTGACATGCTAGCGGTTGCCTCTGATGCAAAAGCGATTTTAACCGACTCTGGAGGATTGCAAAAAGAAGCATACATGCTGCAAGTCCCTTGTGTTACGCTCAGAGAGGAAACCGAGTGGATTGAAACGTTAGAAACTGGTTGGAATCAACTAGTTGGCGCAGATACGCAGCAAATCGTCAAGAGCATGAAAGATCTGTCCATACCAACAAATTCGCCACTCTTATATGGAGATGGAAAAACTTCTTCTCTCATTCACAATCTATTATTGCAAACGTATAACAAGAATCATTAGTGGGAGAGGCATTCATTACCTCTTCCTTTGGTTATCTAGCCATCTTTCCATCGATATAACCCTTCCACCTTTGTAGTGTTTCACTCATCTTGGGATCTTTCTCAACCGAATTCAAAGCAGCTAATAAATGAATATGTGTTACATGATATCCCCACGATGCGATATTCGGATACCCACCATCTGTCGTATAATGGGTTAAATCATATGCAGTTCGATTTCCTAAGTCATATAAAGGTAACATTCTTTTTAGAGTTCTCACACCATCTTCATATAACATTCCTGCTTGCCTATTTCCTGTTTGTTTGTGGAGATCATATAATCCAATTAAAGCGAACATGAAGCCATTTAAAATGTAGCTAGGCGGATTTGTAGGACACTCTTCATAAAATGAATACTTGCCTTCAAACTTGGCTAAGATTCCATGATCATTAGAAGATGTTTGAAAAATAGAGGTAGCTTGTAATGCTTTGTTTTGATAGGTAGTATTTTTTGTTAAATAAGATGCCCTTGCCAAAACAGACATTGCCATTCCTAAACCAATAGACGAATACCATGGAGCCTTTAACTTTTCTAGCCTGCTAGGATAATAAGCATGATCAAATTGATAAGCCCAGCCTCCTTGAGAATTTTGGTTTTGTAAAAACCATGCTGCAACAGATAAAAATTTCTGTTTACTTTGTTCATCCTTATTTTTCAGGTATAAACTATAATGTTGTAAACCATATTGGGCAATAGTAGAAGGATTAAAATAAGTTCCAAATGGATAGACAGTTTTTGGAATACCATCATGAAATTCTACACTCCAGTTCTCCACCCCGTTTTTATCATAATGTAAATAATTCCCTCGAAAATCGTACTGATTAATCTCGGAATAACGGGCTTTGGAAACATGGATCTTTAATAATTTCTGACCCTCGATCCATTCCTTTTCAGCGAAATATCCCTTCTCTAATAACGTGATTGGAACAAATAGCTCATTCCCAATCTTCTTTCCTTTACATTCTAAATGTTGATGCATCACTACACGAATATCCTCAGGCCGTCCTGATTCCATTTTTATATCACCCTCAACTTCTGTTAAGATTGTAATTTTTTAGCAGGGATACCTACAGCAACTATCCCATTTTCAAGATGTTTAGTGACAACAGAACCTGCACCAACAATCGTATTTTCACCAATGTTTACTCCAGGCAGCAGTGAAGCGTTATTCCCAATTTTAGCTCCTTTTTTTATGTACGGTCCCTTTAGGGAGTAGCTTTGTGCTCCCATATATTTGTCATTCGACATCGATACACATGGACCTAGAAATACATTATCTTCAATTGTTGTATCCCCTGTCACATATGCCAGCGTTTGAATGGTACAAGATTTTCCAATTATTGTATTTAACTCTACAATGGCCGCCCTACCAACAATCGATTCATCTCCGATCGTAACATTTTCTCTAATACTTGCATGGTCGCCAATAAACACATCTTTTCCCACTCGTGTACCAGAATAAATAGAGACGAGCTGCCCAATTCGCGTACCAGGTTCAATCACGAGCTGAGTCGCCTTAGATGTTTTTCGCATTCTCTGATTTATGCTAGGCTTGACACCAATAACGCAATTACAACCAATATGGACATGATCACCGATGGTTGTACCTTCTAAAATAATCGAATTATGGCCGATAACAACGTGCTCACCAATGCTAACGTTATTTTCTATAACAACATTATTTCCAAACTGCGAGCTCTCTGGAATAGAAGCCAAACAAAAACCTCCTCAAGTTATACTATTATTGTAGTATACATTTAATTTTTTCAATTAATTGGTTTGTTCTTTGTTGAACGCTATGATGCTTACGTACAAATCGGTACCCCTGTTCGGCAATTTGTTCACGTTCCGTTTGATGACTTAAGAAATATGCCGCTTTTTGCTCAAAATCATGCTCATCTATTGGTACAAAATGAATCCCTGGTATAAATCCAATATCCTCTAGCTCATTAAACGTAGGAGCCAGTAGCAATGTTTTACAAGCAAGAGCCTCAAAATATTTGATTACAGGATAATGAAGTTTTGATGGACAAGTAAAAAGTATCTTTGATCTGTTTATTTCCTTGGCATAATTCTTACCAATCATCTTCTCTTGTTGTTCTTCCTCATTAAAATGATGGTACCCTGGATGTGGATGATACACGAAATCTGCCCTTCCTTGATAGGTATTGATAATACGTTGTCTTAATGGATAAAGCTCATTTACCGCCCCAATCATTAATAAATTGATATCTTTTTTTAATCTGTAGTCCTTACATAATTCTATATTAACGAAATGTGGAAACCATTCCATTTTATTTTGAAATTCCGGATATACCTCCAAACATTTATCACGAACGACTGGAAACAAATAATCAATGTTGTTTTTCTGTATATAATTCCTTCGAAGACTTACAAAACGATGAACATCATTTATAAATAGTCCAGTAGGGATATCCACATGTGCAAGCCCCTTTATTATTGGCTTCATTTGCCGATCGATATCATTGAGAATCAATATAAAATCCGGACGCACATCAAGTTGTTTCAGGATATAATCAATATGTCCTGATTTTCTCCACAGCATGACGTGAACAAGACGAGATAGTTCCTGCTCTAAGTAGAAGTAATTTCTATTAATCATCTGTGAAGTGTCTTCAGCGATTAATAATAGACGAATCATATTGCCACCTCCCTTCTTAATTGAACAGGTCAAAGGCCAATTTTATTTATTTGTGTTATGTCAGTCTATCTCGCTTACAAGCTCATGCATACGATATAGAACAAGGAGTCATCAGAGTGAGGAGATTTATTATGAGAGTTGGTGTAATTGGCACAGGAAAGATGGGAGAAAATCATATTCGAACATATTTATCCATGCATGAACACTGCCAACTAGTTGGTATTTTTGATAAAGATGAACAAAGGGCAAATGATATGGCGAACAAATATAATGTGAGACAATTTCAATCGATGGATAACCTTCTCCAACAAGTTGATGCAATAAGTATAGCTGTACCAACTGAATACCATTACCCAATTGGCTTAACCTGTATTAAGCACAACGTGCACATCCTAATGGAAAAACCAATAACTAGTACGGTTGTTCAGGCAAACGATTTGGTCAAAAAAGCGAAAAAGGCGGGAATAAAGCTTCAAGTCGGTCATATTGAACTATTTAATCCAATAATTCAATTACTGATAAAGGAATTAACAGATGAAAAGATCATTGGAATGGAATTTCATCGAATGAATCCATATCATCACCGTATTAAAAATGTAGATGTAGTAGCTGATTTAATGATCCATGACCTTTATATCCTACAAGCTATTCTTCAAGATACCATTGACGACTTTCATGCTTTTGGTAAAATCATTGAAAACACCCCAAAACACGCGGTTGTTATTGCTACATCTGTTAAAGACATTATTGTACAATTAACCGCCAGCTTTAAATCGAAAAGAAAAATAAGGTCTATCCAGATTTTAACCGAAGACGCTCTATTTGATGTCGACATCATTCAAAAGCAATTAAAAATCGTACGATCAGGCATAACAAGCATAACTGTGATTGATGATGAGATCGAACCGCTCCACTTACAGTTAATGGATTTTATACGTTGCATCCAAAACAACGATCAACCAAAAGTCTCGGGCGAAGATGGGATAAAAGCACTTCAGCTTACCAACCAAATCGGTAATGCAATAAGTAAGTTGAATTAAGTATTGTCAGCGTACACTTGGAAGTGTACGCTTATCATTTCATCGTATGACTTTTGGAATAAACTTATGAAAAAACAATATAAAAAATACCCTGAACTTTATATCAGGGTATTTTTTATTTTATTTAAGCTGCTACAGGGAAACGAACGAAGTTAATTGCGTCTAACGATATATAGATTTTCACATTATCACCGTATCCGCTGCTTACATCAATTACTAATACCAATTCCGCAGTCACTGTTGAAAGAATTCCTTCTATTAAGTTGTTATCTGTAGCTACCTCAACAGTAGAACCCAATTGCGTTGCAAGTTCAGCTGCAAATGCATCTTCAAACATTTATAATCCTCCTTTATAGTTCACTGACAAATTCAATCTTATCGATTCGGACAAGTGCTTGTGACCCGGTATTCTCAATTACAACAACATAATCATCTCTTACTGCTAGCAATGTCCCTGTTACCATTCCAAAAGGAGTGGTTAGTTCTACTTGTTCATTAACTAGACCTAAAAGTACATCTCGGATTGTAGTAGGCGTGTCAGGTGTACCCCCATTATCTCCTGTGTCTCCAGCACCGCCGTTACCACCTAGGTCAAGCCCAACATCCACACCAATTCCTGGTAAATTTACAGATACGTCTTTACTTATGCCACTGCTATTAGCTAGGTTCTGAGACAATTGATTTAGCAGCTCTAGTAGACTACGCTGTCCATTTGTTAGTGCCAATGATATTCATCCTTTCTATAATATATTTCTATTCAATATATGTGCCACAATAGCCATTAGTAAGGGCATTTATTTCATGGAGCGATAATTCCACCTTTATCCTATAGATTCATATAACCCATAAATAGACTAGTATCTTAGCACGATTACCTCTTGTGAGAATATACTATATAAAAAGCTTTGCTGGAGGTGGAAGAATTGAGTAAAAACAATCAAAATAATAATGCTTCAAGCCATATTGTCGATTTTCTTTTAGATGCAACATTAAAAAAGCACGGTGTTACGTTAGATAAAACGAAAGTAAGTGAAACAGATAAAGAAACACTTAAAGATATGGTTAGCAAGCTAAGGAAAGATGTGGATGGCGTAATGAAAAGTAATAATGAGGAAGATGAAACAAAATAAATAATAGACAAATAGATCAATTTTTAAAACCCCCTATATTCAAAGTTAAATCTAAATCCCGGTAAATCAACAAAAATTACCGGGATTTCCTCTTGTCTTTTAAAAAACAATTATTTCTCCAATAAATAGGTAGTTTATCTTGGTACAATCACCCTTCCTATTTCAATTTTGAGACATAAGATATTCTAAACGAGAAGAAGGAGGAAATAATACTATGTCAAGATCAAAAGCGTTTGAGAAGTCTTGCTGTGAAGATTGCGGCAGAACAATAGATAGGAGAAGACGTGGTCGTCATGAAAATGTTTGTGACAGCTGTAGTAATGTACGTCCAAGTTATGATTCTTGCAATGATTCTCGTCATGATTCATGTCATGATTCATGTCATAATTCTTGTAATGATTCCCGAGGAGAAGATAAAAAATGGAGAGCCTTAGACACATCGATGTGCCATCCATTTGATGATCCTACCGTAGATCAAGAAGCAAGCGGTGAATTGAAAAATGTTCAACAATCTATTGAATCCATTATTATCAAAGATTCTTGTGATGTAAATGTGACATCATCTGACATTCAAGCTGCACTTAATGTACAGGTAGCGCTACAGGTTGCCATTGCTATTGTAATTAGTATCTCTATTGCAGATGGGAACCAAGCAGACGAGGTAACACAAGACCTATTTGCTAAACTAAAATCCAGCCAAGTGAATAAACAGCAAGTATTTATTGAAAACTCTCGTGGCGTAGAAGTATCTACTTCCGATACAGATATCGCGATCAACGTTCAAGTGTTGCTTCAAATCTTGATTGCACTAGTTGTTAGATTAGATATTCTATAATTTTCAACCTACAAAATAACCTATTAAATAATCATAAACGAAAAGGCCATTTTCTTGTGCGAAATGGCCTTTTCATTTACTTAAAAACCTTTAGATATCCGTACGTATATGAGGGTTATAAAGTATAAGTTTAATCAATCGTTTGCTTAAACTAGCTTTTATGGTTCGTAGTTTTATTAATTGCTCATTCGGTTTATGAATGACAAACATGATTTGATTTGTTATGCTAATAATAAAGCTTAGTGAAGTGAAACATAACTAAATATTCATAGACTACTAGGGGTGCCCATGGCGTGGGCTGAGAGGAAGCAGTTGAGCTTCTGACTCTTACAGACCTGATCTGGTTAATACCAGCGGAGGGAAGTAGTAGGCATAGCGTCTTTCTATTTCATAACCGAAGCCAGGTCCCCAAAGGATCTGGCTTTTTCATAGTCGTAAAAACAAACAGAGAACATTTACTAAGCTTAAATCTATAACAAAAAGGAGCTCATTTATGAATCCATGAGAAAAACCTATTTACTAACATACATGGCTGTATTTATAGCGATTGGTACGTTAGGAGCCCAATTTCTTTGGTTTCCTGCTGGAATTGCTAAGGCTTACCCTGTGCAGCATGCTGTAAATGTCATAGCTGCCATTACATTAGGACCTGGCCCAGCTGTAGTGATTGCTTTCACAATCGGTTTATTACGAAACATGATTGGTCTAGGTACACTGTTAGCATTCCCTGGTGCGATGATTGGTGCTTTCCTAGCAGGAATGCTTTATCGTTGGGTAGGTAAAAAAATAGCTGCTGTCTTTGGAGAAATTATCGGCACAGGAATCATCGGTTCTCTCTTTGCTGTCCCTTTCGCCAAACTATTTATGAATAGTGGTACAGGTGCACTATTTTTTATGCCATCCTTCTTGGCAAGCAGTATATCTGGAGCATTTATTGGTTGGATCATCTTATTAAAAGTAAAACAAGAACATATTATTCGTTTACAAGGAAACTACTAGGGGCGCCATGTTGCTGAGATAAGGAACGCTTCCTTTGTCCCTTTGAACCTGATCTGGCTAATACCAGCGCAGGAAAGTAGTGAGGAAATTATCATAACACTCCTCTATTTATCTACTTTAATTCCTCTAGTAGCGTCCCATAATAAAGGAGGCTAAATGATGTGTTTCACAGATCATTTAAGACAAGAAAATAATGATATCTTTGCGCTCATTTTTGAACATCCATTTGTTCAAGGCGTCGGAAATGGAACGATCCCCGATAAAGCCCTTGCTCATTATATTAAAGCGGATTTCGAATATTTGAATGCATTTATGCAAATTTATGGGATAGCCTTAGCAAAGTCTAAAAAGCGAGAAGATATTGCCTATTTCTTTGACCAAATAAACTTTGTATTAAATGATGAAATCCACCCCCACCGAAATTTTTGTGATCATATTGGGGTTAAGTATGAAGATTTACAAGGACACCCTCTTCCACCAACAGCAGACCATTATATAAAACATATGATGTACCATGCCCAAATGGGGACATCCGGTGAAATACTCGGAGCACTACTTCCATGCCCATGGACGTATTTAGAAATAGGGAAAGAATTGATGAAGCAATTCCACCCAACAAGAGATCATCCATTTTATGACTGGATTAGCTTTTATGCAAGTGATGAGGTAGAGAAAACAACAACTGAAATGAGAAGCCGGCTCGATATATTAGCAGCCAATGCATCAAAATCAGAACAAGATCTAATTAGCGAAGCTTTTCGAAAAAGCTGCCAGTTGGAACTTAAATTCTGGGAGATGGCTTACACCTGTGAAGAATGGCCGGGAGAAAAGAAGGTGACCAATCAATGAGTATACCTCCAAGTGTACTAACTATCGCGGGAACGGATCCTAGTGGAGGTGCAGGAATACAGGCAGACCTTAAGACATTTCAAGAATTGAAGGTTTATGGGATGTCTGTCATTACTTCTGTGGTTGCTCAAAACACAACTGGAGTCCAAAACATCCATCACTTACCAACAGGGATGTTACATGATCAATTACAATCTGTATTAACCGATATGCCAGTTCATGCGATAAAAACAGGAATGATTGCTAACCGAGATATGATGGAAGTAATTGCTGATGCAATACCAAAAACAAATGCACCTTACGTAATTGATCCTGTTATGGTAGCAACAAGCGGTGATCCTCTGATTGATGAAGAGGCAAGGGGGGTTCTTAAAGAACAATTATTACCAATAGCAACGTTGGTTACCCCAAATATTCCCGAAGCGGAGTTTATTATAGGAAATTCCATCAATAGCCTAGCGGATATGAAAGAAGCAGCCATATCAATTGTCCATACGTATGGACCAAAAGCAGCTCTTATCAAAGGGGGCCATTTACAGGGGAAAGCAATTGACTTTTTGTATGATGGATCACAACTTCATACATTTGCTGCGGACCGATTTGATACGAAGAACACCCATGGAACTGGTTGTACTTATTCAGCAGCAATTACTGCAAACTTAAGCAATGGGCTTCATTTAATCGAAGCTGTTCAAATGGCAAAGCACTATGTGACCGAAGCAATAAAGCATTCCTTTCCATTAGGAACAGGTAACGGTCCTACCAATCACTGGGCTATAAGAGAAGAAAGGGTGAAATAATGAAGGATTCGATCATTCAAGAGGTTAAAGCAACTACTCCACTAATCCATAACCTCACAAATGAAGTTGTCATGAACTTTTCAGCTAACGGGTTGCTGGCTTTTGGGGGAGCCCCAGTTATGGCAAAAGCAAAGGAAGAAGTTGAAGAGATGGCAGCGGCGGCTGATGGAGTATTGATCAATATTGGAACAACGTCATTAACGGAGCTGGAAGCAATGAAGCTCGCTGGTAAAGCGGCCAATAAGAAAGGGATACCTGTTGTGCTAGACCCAGTCGGAGTTGGGGCTACTTCATTTAGGCAAGACGGAGTTCGTCAATTATTACAGGCTGTTTCATTTACAGCAATTAAGGGAAATGCTGGAGAAATGGCACAACTTGTTGATATCCCATGGGAAACAAAAGGTGTGGAATCTGTTGGTGATGGAAATGTTGAAGAAATTGCAGCTAAAGTAGCCAAATTGTACCAAACAACTGCTATTATTACAGGAAAAACAGACGTCATTTGTAGTAATGAAAAGATGATTCATAATACAACAGGTCATGCCTGGTTAGAAAAAATTACTGGTGCAGGCTGCTTATTAGGCTCCATTCTAACAGCTTGTTTAACAACAAATTACTCCATTGAAGAACAAGCACTTACTGCTGTACAATTCTATGGACTAGCAGCGGAACATGCTGCAGCACAATCATATGTCTACGGTCCAGGAAGCTTCCTGCCAGCATTTATTGATGCACTATCTTTGAAATCAGAGCAATTGGAAAGGAGCTAATCAGGAATTGGAAGTAAGACAAGCATTAAGAAAATATTTTATTATGGGAAGCCAAAACTGTAATGGCGACCCTAAGGAAATCCTTAAACAAGCAGCGAATGCTGGAATAACCGCATTTCAATATCGGGAAAAAGGAAACGGTGCATTACAGGGATTTCAAAGATATTTATTAGGCAAACAATTACGGGATATATGCAAACAATACCAAATTCCTTTCTTCGTTAATGATGATGAAGAATTAGCAGAAATATTAGATGCCGACGGTATACATGTAGGTCAAGATGATAAACCGGCAGCAGAGCTGCGACGCCGTTTTCCAAACAAGTGGATTGGGCTTTCGATATCTAATCAGGCAGAGCTTAACAATAGTCCAATCGATTCCATTGATTACTTGGGGGTTGGACCAATATTCTCTACAACTACAAAAGAGGATGCTAAAGTTGCTGTTGGTACCCAATGGGTAAAAGAAGTTAAACATGCCTATCCCCATATCCCCATCGTCGGAATCGGAGGAATCTCTGTTGATAATGCTGCATCTGTGATGGAGGCTGGAGCAGATGGGGTTTCAATCATCTCAGCTATTACAAATGCGAAATATATAGACCAAGCCGTATCGCAATTATAGAGCCCTCTATAGAAGAAAAGTAACAGCTTTTATGAACAATAAAGAAGCTAGAACATTATGAGAATAAGGACCTCTAAATTCGAATATTCGATAACCGCAATTCGAAATAGGGCATGCTTTCTACGGGGATGACCAGGTTAAATTGGAAAAGCAAAAACCGCTTATCCGAATTGAGCTGATGGATGGATCCCGTTCGAATCATGCCTATTTCTATTGCTATGTTGGATGAATAAAGTTACCCATTATCCAATGTTTTGGAACTGGTTACCCTGTAAAAACCATTCATTGCCTCGCTCTCAACTCTACTTTCGTTTATCTGCGTAAACAGCCATTGCATCACGCATAAATATAGCGAGTCCGTTACCAAATTGGTCAATATTTTTGGTGAATCGTTCATCGTCCACATACATTTGACCAAGCCCTTTAAAAGCATCAAGGGAATAGGTTCCCATCTGGTTCAAGAATTCAAACCATTCACCAATCCGTTTTTGGGCTATTTCAGAAGCAGGATCTTCATGACGAACCACTGCTAATTCACGATAAATAGCATGGAATGTTTCCTCGAATTCCTTTTTCTCCTCATTCGTCATTCGGTTCATTTTCGCATTGGACTCATCCACTGCCTTATCACCCCAACGCTCACGTGCTTCTTGTTCATAAGGATTATGACTGAAGTCAAATCCATCGAACTTTTCTTTATTACTCATAACGATCTCTCCTTGTTTATATTTTATCGTTTTATCAATTGTTCGAATCATTGTATCGACTCGATCCCGTTTATCAAGCAGCATATTTCGTTGCATTTCTAGTGCCTCCGCTTGATTGAAAGAAGGGCTGTCAATGATCTCTTTAATCTTCTTCAGCGGAAAATCAAGTTCTTTAAAAAATAGAATTTGTTGCAAGCGTTCTAGATCCATCTCAGAATAAATACGATACCCTGATTCGGTTGTCTGTTCAGGAGTCAAAAGCCCAATGTCATCATAATGATGAAGTGTGCGCACACTAATTCCAACCAAATCAGCTACTTCCTTAACTTTCATGGCTGTTAACCTCCCTACAATCTATACTATAGAGTATCACGTAGCGTGAGGGTCAATAGCAAGTTTCAAAATAATTTTCATCAGATTGAAACCATCATTGTAAATGATCCATTTCCTATACGTACAAACCTGCCGATGAGTATAAAAAAACACCATCCATCTAATGGACAGTGCCAACATTGATTAAATCGCCTTCCTTGACGGAAGTTCTATTTCATTTTCTTTCTCTTCAAAACGATATGGATAATTTTTAAGCTCTCCTTTAAAAATACAAGTAAGATTATTCATATCTCGAAGATCTTGAGGCGTACAAAGATTAGCCGATTTATTTAATTTATTATCTAATTCATTAAGAATCGTTGCCACAAACTGTGAACAGAAAAATGCATTTGATCGATGGATATTAAACTGAAATAAGAGGGCAACCATGCCAATCAAGTTATACCGATACCTATCTTTTTGCTGTTCCATTTGATTTACTTTATCAACCATTTTCTTATATTCAAACTCTGTTACATTGCAGCTATACACTTCACATACTGCGTTTCTAAACAACCCTTCTGAAATGTTTTCTTTAACAAAGCCACCAATAAAAGGATTTGCTGGATTTTTACGACCAAAACTATACATGTTCTCTAGTTCTAAGCTAAATGATAAGGAAGCATGGTTTAAAGGCTTCCTCGTATAAAACTTAATTAATTTTGTAAATAATGTTCCGGTGTCTGTAAAAATTAAATAAACTTGTCTTTTACTGTTACTATCTTGATTCATGATTTTATATTCCTTTTATATACAAAGTAATACATGCTTAAAGGCCACCAAAGTATCGTGAATATTGGGTAGATTGCCCAAATCGTGCTTGGAGAGTAAAAAACGTTCACCATAATAAAAAATGCGCAAAGAAGGGTAGCCCCCTGAAGGGAGAAAGAGAAATACGATTTTCTTCTTGCATGGTAGACAGAAAGCGGCCACCATAATATAGCAAAAACAGGGAATATAACCCAAGGCGTATATGGTGAAACAAGTAGGTTTAATAAACAATAATAAAGAATAAAGATTCCACTACCAATAATTGCAATTCGCAACGGTTTTACTTTCCTCCTCAGAATCATCAGCATCGGCCAATAAACGAGAGGGATGATCGTGTATAATGCCCATGGATGTTCAGGGGTACTTCTTATATTCTCAATCACAAGTAAAAAAAAGATAATAGCACTACTAATGACAGAGAAAAACGTCTGTTTCTTCATTTTGAAACAATATAATCCAAACGGAAAAATGAGCATGAATGCAGTTGGGTAAATAAACCATACATGTTCTTTACTTGTTAATAGATTGACAATGACTAGAAAAATAATCGTCATGATCGAACCTGTTAGTAAAAAAGCAACATCTATTTTTTTCATCTTGTTTCCCCCTACTTTGTTCGTTTCCATGAAAAATACATTGTAAGTGGCCACCAAAGTACCGCAAATGTTGGGTATACAAACCATATGATTTCTGGGGAGTAATAGAAATTAATAAATACAAATAAGGAAATAATGAGAAGACTTCCCCATATGGAATACCATAAATTCAGCTTAGACGTATTCCTCTTTTTAGGTTGGCTTACACCTAATTCTTGCTTTAAATCTTCAATATCTCCAAAATCAACGATGGCTTTATTAATTGCATCCTCCTCCGTTTTTCCTTCTCCCATTAAGTCCCAGACCTTTTCTTCAAGGTTTTGGGTCACCTCTTGCATAACTGCGTTTTTTTGCTCGCTCTCAGGTATATTTTTAAATAATTCCTCCACGTATCCATTAATCTTCTTCAATCTAATCCCTCCATGAATAAATCGATAATTGCCTTCGTTTCTTTCCACTCTTCAACCGTTTCTTTCAAATAAGCCTTTCCAAGGGTAGTTATACGATAATACTTTCGCTTTCCGCCTTGAGAAACATTTCCAAAATAGGAGTCAATTAAATCCTTCTTTTCCAGCCGTTGAAACACCGCATATAAAGTAGCTTCCTTTATTTGGAATCGGTTGTCTGTGCGTGCACTTATCTCTTTTGAAATTTCATAACCATATCGATCTTCTTCACATACTAAACGTAAAATGATCGATTCCAAATGACCACGGATGATATCACTTCTTATCATTATCACACTTCCTCATTTTGACTACTCTATCTCACAGAGTAATCATACGATAAATTACTCTGTCTGTCAAAGTAATTTTTAAAAAAGCTCGCTACATGAATCAGTCATTGATGATACATGTGAAAATACAGACGCATTATACTGCGTTTTGTTCACTAGAAGTACGGTGCGAACAACTCGCTTTCCGCGGATGAACTTCTAGTGACTTCGTTGTCTCACCCCGTTCTTTTGCAAGCGTTTCATCGTCCCTCTGCTAAATCGAGACAACCTTTAATATTTGATAGTTCGCTGTCATCAGTGCCTTTGAGAATTCTACCTTAAGCATAGCAGTGGAAACTATTGCTAAAAAATAAGGCTGTCGAGAACGTTTTCTCGACAGCCTTAGGGCACATGAAAATTGTCTGTTTCACTCTTAAATGTTATTTGGCTGTTCTTTTTTTTCTTGATCTTTTGGAACAGCTCGGTACACTAGAAATGCTAAAATAACCGCAGCAATGGAGATAGCAAATGCGATAAAGTAAACAAGTTCAACTCCTGCCACCATTGCATCACTAATCGCGTTTGGATCTTGCGGATTTTCGGACTGACTTAAATAATGTGCTTGGCGAGCATTCAATATACTAATAAACACGGATACCCCAATTGCACCTGCTACTGGCTGCAATGTTGTCATTACAGAAGTTCCATGGGGATACAATCTTTTGGGTAATTGATTTAAACCATTCGTTTCCGCAGGCATCATTATGGCTGATACAGTGAGCATTAATATAATATACCCAATAATAATCATCCAGGGTTCTGTATTTTCGTTCAGCCTGCTCATCATGAACATGGTACCACTTAATACAATAGACGCAGGTATCATTAATAACCTTGGACCGAACTTGTCAAAGAGATGTCCCATGACGGGTGACATAATACCATTTAAGATACTTCCTGGTAATAGCAAAAGCCCTGCTGCTGCAGGCATCAGCCCTAAGGGACCCTGCATAAACACAGGTAGGATAATTTCCGATGAAAACATCGTCATCATAATGATTAAGAACATCAATATCCCATGGGTGAACATAGGATACTTGAACACTCGTAAATCCATCACTGGATCTTCTAACTTGAACTGTCTGATCGCAAATAACGTAATACCTACAACCCCAATAAATATAAATGTGTACACATTCGGACTTAGGAAGCCGTTTTCCCCTTCCCCCGCTGCACTAAATCCGTAGACAAGTGATCCAAAGCCAATGGTTGAATAAACAAGTGATAACACATCAACCTTTGGTTTTGTAACTTCTGAAACATTTAATAAATACTTATAAGCAAATCCGACAGAAAACAGAGCAAATGGGATTACACAAATAAATAAAAAACGCCATCCTAAATATTCAACAATCACTCCTGAAAGTGTAGGTCCTATTGCCGGAGCAAACATAATAACCAATCCCACAAGTCCCATCACCTTCCCACGCCGATGTGGTGGGAATACAAGTAAAAACACATTAAATATTACTGGCATTAATAAACCTGTTCCCGCTGCCTGAATCAGTCTTCCTATTAATAAAATAGGAAAAGTTGGTGCTAACGCACAAATTGTTGTCCCAAGGGTAAAAATGGTCATTGTTCCTAAAAATAACTGCCTTGTCGTAAACCATTGCAATAACACAGCAGACGCGGGGATAACTATCCCCATGATAAGCATAAAACCCGTTGCCATCCATTGAACCGTTGGTAAGGATACATTAAATTCTCCCATTAATGTAGTGAGTGCAATATTTAATAATGTTTCGTTCAATATTGCAAAAAAAGCACCAATAATTAATGACAACATAATTGGCATAACCTTAAAGTTCGGATTATCCGCTAAGTATTCATATGTTGGTTCATTCTTATCGTTCATTGTATAGATCTCCTTTCTAATTATTAACCTTGTAGCATCGTCACGATAGGACAGGTAGCGTCAACACATTTTTGATAAAAAACACAATAAAAAGGGAGAGACTATTCTCTCCCCCTTCACGTTCTTGATTTGTTGAAATAGGCAGACCAATCCCAGTAGCTACAAAATTAGCTTGTTATTTAGTTATAACAGTAATTTTGGATTGATCATTTACCACTTCAAAAACCTCCGTTCCATTTAAGTAAACTAATACTAACATGCACCATAGACAGAAGCAAGTATTCAATTATTAAATTATTTTAAAGGTAAATATTTTAACATGCATCTAGAAAAATACTCAGAAAAAATAATAACAAAATAGACGCGTGCCCCATATAGTAAAGAGAAAGATTCAATAGGAGGAGATTTTGTATGTATCCTTACAATTATGAACCACCTAATAATGACGAACAGCGGATCTTTAATTTACCTAATATAAGTGGCATTTTTGGACCGGGTGGCGGCCAAGGAGGCGGAGGTTTTCCAGGATTTCCTGGCAGCCCCGGAGGGGGGCCTCCTGGCCCTCCAGGATTCCCTGGTGCACCCGGGGGTGGGCCTCCCGGGCCACCTCCAGGACCTGGGGGGCCAGGTCAAGGGCAGGCGCCAACTGCTCCGCCACCATCATTTGTTCCGCAAAAACCACAAGTACAAACGTTTGCTGTTGATCCAGGCGGAATCCGATTCTGTTTATTTCGCAACACCTATATTTGGCTAAGAAGGGATTCCTTCTGGTTCTATCCAATTTTTGTAGGCAGAAATTCAATTGCTGGCTTCCGCTGGACCGGTTTTGGATGGGTTTATTTCGGAATTGATCTGGACCGAATTGAATCATACCAATGCTTTTAGTTAAATAAGGATAGTCGACTATACCAAGCCTCCCTCTCTCTCATAGGCTAAAGTGAAGGGAGGATGCGATATGTATAATTTGGCTCTTCTTTATTTAGCTTGTGTATTTGCTGCTTTTGGTCTAACGAATGTACCGGTTTCTGCAGTAATCACAGAAGATATCACCAACTTCCTCGACATCATCGGAGGAATAGCTATGATTGTATTTGCAGTTGCTACGCTTTATATAGGGTTTAAAGCCTTATTTCAAAAATAGCTTATGGAGAATCCGACGAAACGATGTGAAATGAATAAACCGTATGCAATCAAGTTAAAAAACGGATTGCATACGGTTTTGTTTTTAGTTCAGTACCTACTATTTGTCCTCATCCCTTTTGATGGTTAGGATTCTATGACCATAGTGCTTTACTTCTTGCGTGAACAAAGTATAAGTCTACGTATGACAGATAGATTATTAGAATCTCGTCACCTAAAAGTCATGATCAATCAAAAATATTTCGCTAGCAACATTTATCTGAAAAATAAAGAAGCATTAGAATTCCAATTAATCTACAACAATATAGGTTGCCTTGATTGGTCCATGTACACCTACAATTAAGTTCATTTCAATATCAGCACTATTACTAGGTCCAGACACAAAGCTTACACAAGAAGGTACGTCTACGCCTTGCGCATCGGCTTCGTGGAGCTGCTTGGCAGCCTGGGTCATTCTTGGTACAAGTGTATCTTTAGGGATGATAGCGATATATGTTTTTGGTAAGAGACTAATAGATCTACCATTATCTTTATTGTTTAATAGAGTCACTGTCGCAGATTCTGCTAAGGTTATATCACTAAATGAGATTCCAACATCCGCTTGTTCCGCAATCCTTTGGTTCGCTTCTCCTAAAGAATGATCCCATATGTGAACGTCTAATTCCTGGTCAAGTCGGGAATAGATATCATCCAAACCATATACTTGATTACGCTTATCATTTGAAGCAATTATTGATTTCCCTTCATACCTGGCAATCGTATCCATTAACACGTTAGATAAGCCATCACGATTTGTATGAATAAAATCGGTATGAATAACGTTGCATTGTTCCTGTAAGACAGAAATTAAATCATCCGTAGAATACCCGTTTAACACGTCATATTGGGGTTGCACACTGTATGTCGGTCTTTCTACGCCATCCATTCGTCGTGGTCGGCCTAAATTTGCTGCTAAATTACTTAAGAACGTATCTCTATTATGAATAGCCATTATGCCTTCCCTTCCTTTTGACGGTTACTCCACCATGTCCGGAATGATTGTTTAGGTGGTGCCGGAAAATCTCTTACATCGGTCCAACCTTTTAATGGACCAGGTCCATTTTCAATATTTCCATCCCTTGTCCAAGGTTTCAATGCCGTACGAGCCATTTTCGTACTTAATTTATATGCAGCTGGATTAGACGCCCATTTAGCAAATCCCTTCATCATCACTTTTTCTGCTACTGGTGATTTCTTTTCCTGTTCCACAATAATTTCACGATGTCGAATTAATTGTTCATGTAGTGGTATCTTTACTGGACAAGCTTCTGTACAGGCTGCACAAAGTGAAGAAGCATACGGTAATTCTTTATGATCTTCGTATCCATCCAATAACGGAGTTAGTACGGCACCAATTGGACCAGGATAAATGGAATTATAAGCATGACCCCCTACATGACGATATACTGGACAAACGTTGATACATGCCGCACAGCGAATACAGTGAAGTGCGGATTGAAACTCCGTTCCTAATATTTTGGAGCGTCCATTATCAACAATGACTAGATGATAGTCGTCTGGCCCATCAATCTCATCCTCTAATCTTGCTCCGGTATAGGAAGTCACATAACTGGTTAATTTTTGTCCCACAGCAGCTCTGGTAAGCAGGCTCACTAGTACTTCCATATCTTCCCATGTTGGGACAATCCTTTCCATTCCCATTACTGTAATTTGTGTATCAGGTAGAGCCGTAGCCATTCGAGCATTCCCCTCATTGGTTACCAATGTAATAGCACCGGATTCTGCTATTGCAAAATTACATCCAGTAATTCCTATATCAGCAGAGAGGAAATCCTTCCGTAATTGTTCACGTGCGAATGCCGCCAACTCTTCCGGATCATCTGATTTATCATACCCTCGTTTTTGTGCAAATGTTTCTCGAATTTGTTCTTTATTTTTATGCAAGGCGGGTGTAACAATATGAGATGGTGGATCTTCATCTAGTTGTAGGATCCATTCTCCCAAGTCTGATTCAACTACTTCTGCCCCAATATTTTCTAGGCAATGATTTAATCCAATCTCTTCTGTAACCATTGATTTGGATTTCACGACTTTCTTTGCTTGTTTCTTTTTCACAACATTTTCAATGTAATCATTGGCTTCTTCTGCTGTTTCAGCAAAGAACACGTTTCCGCCTCGTCTAGCCACTTGATCACTTAGCTGTTGTAAATAATAATCAATATTTTCTAGCGTATGTGTACGAATTTCCGAACCAAGCTGTCGCCAATCTTCCCAATTCCCAAGCTCCTCCGCTTGCGATAGACGTCCTGTTCGAAAACGACCTTGGGCAGAAGAGACAGCTTGACGCATAAACTCATTTTCGATCCCCTTATCAATACGATCTTTATAAGAAACATCTCCAATTTTCACGCTCATGCTATCCCTCCGCCTTTTTCTTGTGTATTTAAAATCTCAGTAATGTGAACAACCTTCACATTCTTACCTTCTCTTCGCATCCTGCCACCTATATTCATGAGGCAACCCATATCTCCTCCGACTAAATATTCTGCATTGGTCTCCGAAACATGCTGCGATTTTTCTTTTACCATTTCCCCTGAGATTGCTGGATTTTTCACGGCAAATGTTCCACCAAATCCACAGCAATCTTCTTTTACTGGAAGTTCAACAAAATCTACGCCTTTAACGTTGTTGAGCAGTGTTTGTGGCGCATCCTTTACACCTAAGACTCGTGTCATATGGCAAGATGGGTGGTAAGTCACCTTTCCTTTAAAGGTTGACCCAAGATCCGTAACTCCTAGAACATCTACTAAAAATTGAGTAATCTCAAAGCTTTTATTCGCAAGGTCATTAGCAGCTTCTTCCCATTCAGGATCCCCTTTAAAAACGGCAGGATATTCTTTTAGCATTCCAACACAAGAACCAGAAGGGCCTACAACATACTTCGAATCCTTAAACGCACGCATCATCTGTTTCATCGATTTTTTCGCCTCTTGTAAGTATCCGCTATTATAAGCTGGTTGACCACAACATGTTTGCGCAGCAGGAAAATCTACCTCACAACCTACTCTTTCTAGAATTTCTACCGTGTTTTTACCAACATCAGCAAAGATAATATCACTGACACAGGTAATGAATAATGATACTTTCATTCACCTTCACCTCTAAACTTATTCTTGAAAGCTGTTTTCCTTTCGATTGTCGCTTTTGAATTCAAACCGACAATTGATACGAAATGCCTTTTTTAAATGGACCGAGGTTATATTAATCAATCTCCAGATTCTTAAATAGAAGTTTTTCTACCTTTTCTAAGTGATCATACATATAATTCCTTGCTTTATCCGATTGCCTGTTCTTAATTGCTTGAAAAATTAGTTGATGCTCTTCGAATAATACATTTGCTCGGTCTTCCGAATACAATAACAGCCGACGCGTCTCTCGAATCGTTTCTGACATTAAATCAGATACACTGCCCATTAAATTAATAAGTAGTTCCATATGTGTTGCTTGTGCAATAGCTAAGTGGAATTCAGTATCAGCGCTTTCCGCCATTACATCATTTCCTTTTGCTTCTTTCATGACATCCAGTGCTTTTTGCATCTGAACTAGATCGTTTTCATCATGATAACTAGCTGCGTAACCAGCTGTACCTACTTCCAATATTTTACGAACTTGGTATAATTCTTTCACATCCGCGTGTTTCATTAAGAAAGCTGTACTAACCGGTAACGTAAATCGTTTTGGGTCGAAGGTTTTTATATAGGTCCCTTCCCCTTGATGCATTTCAACAAGCCCCATGGATCGTAAGCCACTAAGAGCCTCACGGATTGCTGAACGCCCTACATCAAAATTGCGAGCCAATTGTTCAACCGATGCTAACTTATCACCAGGTTGCAGTTGTCCATTCTTAATCATATCTATGAGTGAATCAGCTACTTGTTCGTAGATTTTCTTTGATTTTATGCGTTTATATTCCATGATTTTCAACTCCTCATCATTTGAACCCATTTTACTGGATTGTCAAACGTTTGAAAAGTTGATCATATGACAGAACATGATGCTAAAAAAGCTGCAGGGTGATAAAGCTAGCTGCTCCAATTAATAGTCCATATAAGATTGCTGGTGGTAACGTTTTCCTAATAATATCGCCTTCTTTACCAGATAGCCCAACTACGGCACTAGCTGCAACTACATTATGAACACAAATCATATTCCCTGCTCCAGCTCCAATCACCTGAGCAGCAAGTACAGCGTTTACATCTAAACCAACTTGTTGAGCAACATTAAATTGAATCGGCGAAAAGGTTAATGTTGATACAGTAGCGCTTCCTGTTATAAATGAACCTAGTTCTCCTAAGAATGGTGCAACTAGCCACCAAACAGAACCTAGTGAACTAGCAAAAGATTCTGCTATATATTGAGGCATACTCGCCAATTCATTCATATTCATTCCTGAATTTGTAAAGACATGCACCATCGCTAGTGTTGTAATTAAAGAGATTGCTGTTGTTTTCATCGTAGATAGGGATTGCTTCGATGCACTTATAAAGGTCTTTACTGTTCGTTTGTGTAAAAACACCGATACTATTGCTGCAATCGTAAGTATTGTTCCTGGAGAATATAAAAACTCCCAGTCAGAGGCTATTCCTTCAATACCAAGAATATTGGTCCATGAAAGATTAATAGCTTCCTTTGTAAAATTAGCTAACCAAGGAACAACGCGTGTCAATAATAACAATACAACAACAATGATGTATGGCGACCATGCAGCAACAATGCCCATTTCGGACTTTACTTCCTTTTGTTTAAAACCTTCCTGCAATGCCTCTTTCCATTCTGCCTTAGGGATTAACCATCCCTTTCGTGCTGTTAATGTAGCAACTACTAAAGCAGTAAGTGATGCTAAAATAGCAATGAATTCTTGACCAAATAAGATGGCATAGAATAGTGCTGAGCTCGTATACACAATTCCTATCAGTAAAGTCCACGGAAGCATGGGAAGTGCGTCTTTAATCCCCTTTCCTTTGCCAAAGAAAATAGTCATAATCAGGACCAAGACAAAAGGGATGAATGTCCCTGCAAATAAATCCAACGTTGTAATAGTAATCCCAATTTCTTGAAAAAAAGAAGCATTAGCAGTTGGAACATTACTTAGACCTACTGCAACAGGGGTTCCTACAGCACCGAAAGCCACAGCTGAACTATCTGCAATTAAGGCTAATGTTGCAGCTGCTAACGGTTTAAATCCAAGTGCTATCATTAATGGCCCTGTTACCATTGCTGGTGTCCCAAAACCTGCTGCCCCTTCAATTAATGAACCAAACAGGAAAGCTACGATGATAACTTGAACTCTCATGTCCCCCGAGATACTTTGAAACCCTTGATTAATTCGATCAACTGCTCCGGTATTTCGAAGTGTATTTAGTAATACAAGCGCCCCAAAAAGTATCCATAAAATAGTCAGTGTTTTATGTGTCCCTTGAAAGATAGAAGAAAGTATGACTTCTCCTTCCATTCCCCATACCGTAAGCGCAAACATAATCACAATTAAAGCACTCCACGTCATCCCCTTTGTTGCCGGGAAGCGCAATATTACAAGAAAAATAAATGGTGCTAAAATAGCACTCAGTGCCACAAGTAAATACATTAAACCCCTCTCTCCCACAAATAAAGCGATTTCATAGATGTACTATAAATAAGGTCATCTGATGACCTTATTTATAGTTTACTTCGTTTTTTACTCGAATTCAAGTTACTATATCAGAAAAATACGTTTCCCGGATAAAAAGCTGAAAGGTTTTGTGCCGTTAGTGATAAGCTTATCTATATTCAAAAAGCCTCTACTCATTAAGAAGAAGGAGTAGAGGCTATCTTCATTTATTTATCAACTTTTTTAGTCATCTCTCTTTGCCAAATCAACCCTTGTTCTAAGGCCATTGTTCGAGCAATTTTAGGTGCCGTCCATAACGGAGGCAACAATAAAAACGAGACAGGTACAGCTGTAATAACAATTGAATTTTGAATTGAAGTCACACTATCCTCTCCAATTGTTAAGATAACCATCGATGTCGCCCCAAAAATCAAAGCCCAAAACACACGAAGCCAACGCTTCGGATGATCATTACCAGATAACGTAGCAGCAACTGTATACGACATGGTATCTGCAGTAGTTGCCACAAATATAATCGATACAACTAAAAAGCTAACACCAAACACGATTCCCAAAGGAAGTTGATCTGTGATCGCCATTACTGCAGCTGGCATACCTCCATCGTTCAAAGCATTTGAGATAGAACCTGCGTTTTCCATTTCAAAATGGACACCAGTCCCTCCTACAATTGAAAACCAAAAATTACTAACAATTGGTGCAACAATGGAGACACCAATAATTAATTCCCGAATGGTACGGCCTCGCGAGATTCGACTAATAAACACGATTAACATCGGAGCATAACCAATAAACCAACCCCAGAAGAAGATCGTCCAAAATGACAGCCACGCTTCATCACCACGGAACATGGACATCGTAAAGAAATTCTGCAAATGGACGCCAGTTCCCCCTACAAGCGCATCAATAATAAAAGTAGTTGGGCCAACAATCAATACCACTGCTGCTAAAAAGATAGTAAAACCAACATTATAACGACTAAGTGTAAGAATTCCTCTATCTACCCCAGTAGCTGCCGATATCGCAGCGATCACAACTAATATTAAAATTACAATAATACTCACAGATAGCGTATTAGGTATATTAAATAAATGATTCAATCCATATGAAATTTGTAAACCTAAAAATCCTAATGGACCTAATGTTCCTGCTACTGTAGCAATGATGGAGAAAATATCTGCAGCAGAGCCTAAAATACTCTTTTGATAAATTTTTTCACCGAATATAGGGTAAAGCAGACCACGAGGCTTTAATGGTAACCCTTTACTATAATGCACATACATCATAACGATAACACTAAGGGTCCCAAGAATTGCCCACGCTAAAAATCCCCAATGCATAAATGATTGAGCAAATGCTGCATGTAAATGATTAAATTCCCCACCGCCAAACAACGGAGGTGTTGTCATATAATGATACATTGGTTCGGAAGCTGCCCAAAACACGCCACCACTTGCCAATAACGTTACCAGTATCATAGCTACCCATTTAAAATAACTATATTTTGGTTCATTTTGATTACCTAACTTCACTTTCCCATATTTTGAAAAAGCCAATCCTAAACCGATAAAAAAGTTCCCTAGTAATAATAACTGCCAATAAGCGCCAAATAAATCGGAAGAATAAGCAAATAATGTATTTACTGCACTTCCTACCGCATCCTTATTCCAGATAGAAAGTAGAATAAAGATAATTAGTAGTCCTCCACTAATAATAAATACGGGCATGTCTATTTTCGTGTTTTTCTTTGAATTCACGCTGTTCCTCCTATTTTTTATAGGAGCAAGTGCCTGTAATATCGTTGATACCCCTTGTCATTAAAGACCGTTGGATGGATAGTGATTATTACATGCTACTTATAAATAATCATGACAAAAAACCCACCAGCTTGCTCAAAATTTTATACGTATAAATTCTTTCCTCTGCCATTAGTTTATTGTTCATAAACAAATTTATTCCAAAAGAAAGAACACGAATCACTTACTTGTTAATGATTTCATCTACAGTCGATTCTACTTCCGATCGCGTTATCTTTTCTTGACCATCTTCTAAAGCTTTTAATGTCTTATTAGCTAATGCTAATGGTATTTTACAGAATAAAAGAATATGACGTGTACGGACATCTTTTATATATGCTTCTGCCTGACGTAAGTTTGATTTCGCATATGCAAACATATCTGCTCTTGTCCATCCGTCTGGAATAAACTGAACACCACGTTCTGCATCTTCCTCTTGGTTTCTCAACATATTGACAGCTTGTAAACCTCTACCATAGCCAATCGCCAAATCGTAATCTGTCTTTGTATTATCATACCATTCCCAAATATCAGACAGCATGACCCCAACTAAGCCGGCTACATAATATGTATAATCATCTAAGTCTTCTTTTGTTTTTATTATCCAATTTTTCTCTGTCCAATCTGCCATCCCAGCTGCCATAATACTGGTAGATTCTTTTACCTTTAATACAATCTCATCCGGACAGACGTCAAGCCAATCTGCTAGCCTAGTAGTAACTTCTGGGAGAAATGATTGATGAGGGGCTAGTAGTTCAGAATAGGCGGATTCATCAAATGGATCCTCTTTCAGCAATTTGCTGATCGATCGTAATAAATATTGTTTTGTCTCACTTTCTAGCTGTTCATGATCTTCTATTTCATCAACAGCGCGCATGCATAAATAAGCAGATCCTACCGTTTTTTTTAAGGTTGGTTTTAATAAAGTAATGGGGATATAAAAGGTTCTGCTTGTCTGTTTTAAAACCCGCATCGCATCTTTTTGTAATTTAGCATCTGTACGCAACAATGTTTCCTCCTTATTTTCACCTGAGGTATTATAAGTATACCAAAAATAATGTGAAACTTCATTCAATCTCCTTTTCACAAACGATACCCCTTATTTCGGTTAACCCGCTTGTCAATTAGTGAAAATGGGATTACTATTATATAGGTGAAATTTAAACAACTTATTAGAAAGGCGTCATTGTATGGACAAACGTATTTATCTATTAACTATTGTTTCGTTTGTAGTAGGAATGGTTGAATTAATTATTGGTGGTATTTTAGATTTAGTTGCCAATGATTTACAAGTCAGTTTAGGACAAGCCGGCTTATTAATTACCATTTTTTCATTAATATTTGCAATTTCAGCACCGATTTTATTAATTGTTACTGCAAAAATGGAACGGAAGCGATTAACCTTACTTGCATTGCTAGTTTTTCTAATTGGGAACTTAGTAGCTGTATTTAGTCCAGTATATAGCATTCTCTTCATTGGCAGAATTATTTCAGCTGCTAGCGGTTCGTTACTTATTATCTTATGTTTAACTATCGCGGCAAACCTAGGTGATGATAAATATCGTGGTCGTGCGATTGGTATTGTATCGATGGGTGTCAGTGGTTCACTTGTTTTGGGAGTACCTATTGGGCTTGTACTAGGTAATAGTTTCGGTTGGAGAGCACCTTTTGTTTTCATTGTTATTCTTTCCATACTATCTATGATAGGGGTTCATTTCTTTATGGATAAAGTTGCACCCAAACCACAAGTGCCACTAAAACAACAAATGAACACATTGAGAGAAAGCAAAATCTTTCTAGGTCACGCTACCACATTTTTATATATGGCAGGTCATACTATTTTATATGCTTACCTAACTCCATTTGTAAAAACAACAATGAATATGGATGGAAACTGGGTTAGTATCATTTATCTCATTTTTGGAATTGCTGCAGTAAGCGGTGGTGGCATTGGAGGAGCTTTCTCTGATCGCTTTGGTTCTAAAAAGACAATCATATCAGCAATCCTTATATTTGCATTCGCGTTACTCCTCATCCCTTATACAACAACAATGATTGTTTTTCTTGTTGTTATGATTATCTGGGGAATGATGAGCTGGGCTATAACGCCAGCCCTGCAAAGCTATTTAATTGAAACGTCACCAGAAACTTCCGATATACAGCAAAGCTTAAACAACTCTGCATTGCATTTCGGAATTGCCTTTGGATCATTAATCGGGGGATTTGTGATTGAACAGGCGACTGTCCAACAAAATGCATCGATTGGTGGTATATTCGTTCTTCTATCATTGGGAACAATTCTTATCTCCATGACTAGATTAAGAAGAAAAAGCTATGCGTAGAATAAGATAGGAACGCGGCTGGACAGTTTCACGCTGCCTGCTTGATGAAATTCACAAAGAAAAAAGTCAGCCCACGAATCATGCAACTGAAATATACGATCTTTCTACGGCGAAGAATGGAGCCTGCTCGTAAGAAATAACGCGCACTGTAGGCCTGCACATTGTGCTTCGCCTGTAGGAGTATCGCATATTCGAGTTACTGAAATCACTGATAGTCAGCCCATCACTTATCCTCTATCTAAGATTCGCTTTACTACGGATTCTAAATCATCTGGTTTATGAAATTCAATGGGTGAGAATCCTTTATCAAAACTAATTTGCTCTGCTTCAACCATTAGAATATATTTCCCATTTACCTTAGCTAAGTGAAGACACTCTCCAAAATCCGATAAATGGGCT
Organism: Virgibacillus salexigens; assembly: GCF_014905415.1. Classification (GTDB taxonomy): domain Bacteria; phylum Bacillota; class Bacilli; order Bacillales; family Amphibacillaceae; genus Virgibacillus; species Virgibacillus salexigens. The sequence continues at coordinate 45,657 of NZ_BNEO01000005.1, read as the reverse complement.
TTTATAGCGATGTGATCAAGTTTCATTTTCAGCTCTGCATCCGGGGTATGCTCAACAATCTGCGCAGAAGCTTCGACTACCTGCTCTGTTGTTAAACGTTCTTGAATTTCTCTTTCTGGTGTAACCGCCCATTCTTCCATAGCTTCCTCAAACTGTTCTTTTTCCTCACTTTCCTCTGGGAAAGTTTCATTAATATGGTCTTGAACCATATCCATTACTTGTGTTTTCATTATTTCTGGCATTGATTTTTCGTAGGATACAAATGGTAAGAAGTCTTCAAAATAACGCGCATGGGAAGATTGATGAATTTTAATTTCTGCTTCATCCATTATTCCTTCTTCAGGCATATATGGATACTGAATTGACTTCATGTTTTTTGTCGTTATTGCCATTTCCACATTTTGGACAAGTGTTTCTTGATTCGTAATTCGAGCTACCTTGGGTTCAAAATCACATTTCATTACAAACAAGAAGGGATCATCGAAGTATTTCGTTAGACGGGCAGCGGCTACAAGAAAAACACCGCCTCTTACCGCACTCGTATCTACATACATTTGTGCAAGTTGATCCGTACTAGACTGAAAATCCTCTGTTGTTTCTGCATTCCTCACTTTTTGAAATACATTATAATTAGGGTTAGATGTTAATTCATGCCCAGGCTCCACCATGAATCTACCGATTTTTGTAGGCGCATTTTCTGACTTAGCATGACGTTCTACCTTCCGCTTTGCAATTCTCGTTAACTCGCCATCAAGGAATTCTTTTAGTGGACTAGCTTCATAGTTAGGTTTATCCAACGTTTGAAAATGTTGTGCACGTTTATCTTCTCCATCTACTTGAATGAGATAGAAAGATAAATAATTTATTGTAAAATCCATTTTATCACCTGTTTCTTCCTTTTATGCCTTCCTAAGTATAGAAAGACAAAAGAAGCACGTCAATAAGAATGAAATGAAGATGTTACCTATCTTTTTCGAAACACGCCAATGGTAATAATCCCTAGCCCGAGCCCAATTGCTCCTCCAGCCTCTAATTGACCAAATAACATTCCTACTCCCGTACCTAGCAATAAACAGGTAACAAACGTCAGTCCAGCAGTTGCGTCGCTCATTCCCTACACCTCCATTGCTTTCCTTCCTCTCGTTAGTTTATTCTTCTACTTTAGGAAAGGTTAAAAGTAATTCCACTAAAAAGATGTCTGTTACGTTTCGTTCATTTCAAATACTGACTAAATACCCCATCCATATTGTTCTTTGAATTTACACACAAATTCAATTCGTGTGAAAAATTCACTATTGCTATACTTTTGTATTCGTGTTTAAATAGCTATTAAACAAAAACGATGAGGTGATGATGTGAGAGACAAGGTTTCTATCGGTCTATTAGGATTAGGAGTAGTTGGTTCGGGAGTTATTAAACTAATTGAAAATCATCAAGAAAAGCTTGTTCATCAGCTGGGATGCGAGGTTAGTGTAAAGAGTGTATTAGTTCGCAGCCTAGATAAGACACGTAACGTTGAGGTAGATCGAACGTTTCTCACTACGAATCCCGATGATATCATAAATGACCCTGAGATTGATGTAATCGTAGAAGTTATGGGCGGCATAGAAGAAACCTATCAATATATTTTAAATGCATTTGCGAATAAAAAGCATGTAGTAACCGCAAACAAAGATTTAGTTGCACTGTATGGTACTAATTTAGAGGCGGCTGCGAGAAAGAATAAATGTGACTTCTACTATGAAGCCAGCGTAGCCGGCGGAATTCCAATTTTAAGAGGAATTGCTGATGGTTTATCCTCCGATCGTATCCAAAAGGTGATGGGAATTGTAAATGGTACAACAAATTATATTTTAACAAAGATGAGTAATGAAGGTTTTTCCTATCTCGATGCTCTTAAAGAAGCGCAGGAACTGGGATTTGCTGAAGCAGATCCAACGGCAGATGTGGAAGGGTTAGATGCTGCGAGAAAAATGGCTATACTTGGCAGACTTGCTTTCTCTACAGATGTAGCTTTAGAAGATGTTGAAGTAACTGGAATTAAAAGTTTAGAGCTAGAAGACCTTCAATATGGAGATAAATTTGGATATGCCATGAAATTAATTGGCTATGCACAAAGTAAAGACCACCAAATCGAAGTAAGTGTTCAACCCACTCTATTATCAAAAGAGCATCCGTTGGCAGACGTTAAAAATGAATATAACGCGGTATATGTTTATGGAGAAGCGGTAGGAGAGACCATGTTTTATGGCCCAGGAGCTGGAAGTTTACCAACAGCGACTGCCGTGGTTTCTGATCTGGTTACTGTAATTAAAAACATGAGGCTTGGTGTAAGTGGCACGCACTCTCTTGAAGCTCGGTTCAAGAAAGAATTACGTAGTGCTGATCAGCGTTCGGGACAATATTATTTACGAATCCATGTAAAAGATCGAGTCGGAGCTTTTTCTGAAATATCCACTCTGTTTAATGATTTAGAAATAAGCTTTAAACGAATTCTTCAAACACCGATAAAAAAACGAGAATCAGCAGAAATTATATTGGTTACCCACCAAACATCTCTAGATAATTTTCAACATGCATTAGATCAATTGAAAAAACTCGAGGTAGTACTTCAATTAAAAAGCTACTATAAAGTGGAAGGAGATGCGGCATATGAATTGGCCGGGACTACTAAAACATTATCATAAATACTTACCAATTACTGACAAGACACCAGCATTAACGTTACAAGAAGGAAATACACCATTGATTCATTTTTCCAATTTATCTAAGGAACTTGGTATCGAACTATATGGGAAAGTCGAAGGTGTTAATCCAACCGGTTCTTTTAAAGATCGAGGTATGGTAATGGCTGTAGCAAAAGCTGTAGAAGAAGGAAGTAACTCAATTATCTGCGCTTCTACCGGCAATACCTCTGCTTCCGCTGCTGCTTATGCAGCAAAGGCTGGCCTGAAAGCGATGATCGTTATCCCTAAAGGGAAAATCGCGCTTGGAAAGCTAGCTCAAGCAATTATGTATGGGGCAGAAATTGTAGAAATAGATGGTAACTTTGACGACGCTCTAAAAATGGTACGACAATTAAGTGAAGAACAGCCAGTAACGCTTGTAAACTCTGTTAACCCATATCGCCTAGAGGGACAGAAAACAGCTGCCTTTGAAGTATGTGACCAATTAGGTACTTCCCCAGATGTTCTTGCAATTCCGGTAGGTAATGCTGGTAACATAAGTGCCTACTGGAAAGGTTTCAAAGAATATCATAATCAAAAACAAACCGGTCTTCCTCAGATGTTTGGGTTTGAAGCAGAAGGAGCAGCAGCCATCGTTTATAATAGGGTTATTTCTAATCCAGAAACGATTGCAACTGCTATTCGTATCGGAAATCCTGCTAGTTGGAAGCTTGCCGAATCGGCGAGAGATGAATCAGGTGGAGCAATTCAATCGGTTACAGATGGGGAAATTACGAATGCCTTTAAAAAATTAGCTCAGAAAGAAGGTATCTTTGCTGAGCCCGGTTCATGTGCATCGATTGCAGGATTAATCAGAGAAACCGAGAACGGTACCATTAAACAAGGGAGCAAAGTAGTAGCTGTGTTAACGGGAAATGGATTAAAGGACCCACAAACAGCGATAGATCAGTTAACGATAGATCCTGCCTCCTTGCCAAATGATGAAAAAATCATCATGGAGTATATGGAAAATAAGGTTAACGCATGAGTAAGTTTACGATTACCATACCCGCGAGTTCAGCAAATATTGGTCCAGGCTTTGATTCATTCGGTCTATCGCTAGGGTTATACCTGCGATTAACGGTAGAAGAACAGGATACTTGGGAAGTAAAACAGCTATCGAACCTACTGCCCGCGTTTGACAGTTATGAAAACCATTTTATTTACATGATTGCTGAAGAAACTGCAAACCATTTCAACAAACAACTACCTGCTTGTAAATTAACGATTGAAAGTTCGATTCCTTTAGCTCGCGGATTAGGCAGCAGTGCTTCAGCAGTTATTGCAGGAATTGAACTAGCTAACCAGCTTTCTCACTTAGATCTTTCTATAAGTGAAAAGCTCCAGCTTGCAACAGCTAAAGAGGGGCATCCCGATAATGTTGCAGCTTCTATCATTGGCGGTTTTGTTGTAACAGCATACACAGAAAACGAAACAATTCATTATTGCAAGCTAGATTCGTTAGATATGGATATGGTCACTTTTATTCCTAATGTTGAGCTAAAAACAACAGCCTCACGAAATGTTTTGCCTGAACAATATTCGAGAAAACAAGCAGCAATTGCAAGTAGTATTAGCAATCTTTTTATAGCGGCTTTGATAAACAAACAGTACGATTTAGCTGGTGAAATGATGGAGAAAGACTTATTTCATGAACCATATCGTTCATCTATCATTCCGAACTATCTTGCTATCAAACAAAAAGCAAAACAATTTGGTGCCTACGGAACGGTTATCAGCGGTGCGGGACCGACGATGATCGCATTTGTCCCAAGTGGCAGTGGTGAACAAATCGTCGGTAAGATGCAAGAGCTTTTCCCTTCCTATCTCATTCAAAAATTAGAAGTTGATAATGATGGTGTACAAGTATCGACAAATAAAGAAGTGGCAGAATGATCATTCTGCCACTTCTTTTTAGGATTCCATTAATGCAACCAGCAACGCTTTTTGTACATGTAATCTATTTTCTGCTTGTTGGAAGATAACAGAATGATTGCCATCAATAACATCTGCTGTCACTTCTTCTCCGCGATGGGCTGGAAGACAATGCATAAATATTGCATCTGACTTGGCAAGTTGAAGTAAGTTTGAATGAACCTGAAAATCTTTAAAAGCAATTTCCCTTTTCACTTGTTCTTCTTCCTGTCCCATACTCGCCCAAACATCAGTATAAATAACATCTGATTCCTTTACAGATAATTCAGGATTATCCGTAATTTGAATGTCCGCTTCTGATAATGCCGCTAGCTTTTTAGCTTTGGCTACAATTTTTTGATCAGGTTGATATCCTTTAGGGGCTGCTACGGATAAATGCATTCCCATAATCGCTGCTCCTAGCATTAACGAGTGTGCCATATTGTTTCCATCTCCAATATAACTCACCTTCACTCCATCCAGTGTACCTTTTTGTTCCTTGATTGTTTGTAAATCGGCTAATACTTGGCAAGGATGATATAAATCGGTTAGTCCATTAATTACAGGTATACTTGCTTTTTCAGCTAATTCTTCTACTGCAGTTTGCGAAAAGGTACGTATCATAATGGCATCCAAATAACCTGACAACACTTGTGCAGTATCAGAAATTGACTCTCCTCTTCCAATTTGAATATCCTTAGAACTTAGAAAAATACCATTGCCTCCCAATTGATATATTCCTGCTTCAAAAGAGACTCTTGTTCGTGTTGATGATTTTTCAAAGATCATACCAAGCGTCTTTCCCTTTAGTGGTTGTTCAGCTATCCCATTTTTACGCTGAGTTTTAAGCTGGTCCGCTAATTGTAGTAAGTACGTAATTTCTTCCTGTGTATAATCTGCTAAAGTTAAAAAATCTTTTCCATGTAAATACTGAGGATTTAATCTGGCCCGTTTCAATTCTACTCCCAAGAAAAATCTCCACCTTCCAAATAGTATATGAATTATTATGCAATAAAAAGAATATTTATACAATAGTTGAAAAAATTTTTTATACTTCTTATATTAATGGCTCCAAATAAAAATCAACACCCCGGATAGGCGGAGCGTTGATAATTTTAGCTTATTTGAAAGATAACTACTTTTAAATAATTTCCTTCTGAAAACTGTTTGGTCGTTTGAAAATCACGCGGAAGATGGAATGTTTCTAGTATTTGATAAGATATATGCATCTCACGACATGCTATTTCAATAAATCCTTTAAACTTCTTCATTCCAAAACTCGCATTATTGGTGGAAGCAACAATAATCCCATTATTCTTAGTGACGGAAACAGCATCCTTCAGTAAATCTGGATAATCTTTTGCTGTACGAAACGTTCGTTTCTTCGATCGCGCAAAGCTAGGTGGATCCAAAACAACCATATCAAAAATTAGATTTTTTTTACGTGCATATTTAAAATAATCAAAGACATCCATTACAATGATGTCCTGCTGCTCAAAATCAATCCCATTTATACTAAATTGTTCGATGGTCTTAGCTTTACTTCGTTTCGCTAGATCAACACTTGTGGTTTTTTCAGCTCCACCCAAAGCCGCAGCAACCGAAAAAGCTCCTGTATACGAAAAAGTATTTAGTACATGTTTTCCCTTTGCATAGCGATCGCGAATTGCTTCCCTGACATCACGTTGATCTAAAAATACACCAACCATTGCACCCTCATTCAAATAAACAGCATAGCGGACCCCATTTTCCATCACAGTTATTGGAAATTCTCCTCGTTTCCCCTTTACAAAATCATCATCGTCTATATAACTGCCTTTCGTATCAAAGCGCTTCTTCTCATAGATCGCTTGATAACGGCCTAACTCGTCCAATACTTGAATGATATAATCCTTAAATGCATATATTCCTTTACTATACCAATTAATTACATAATATTCATTAAAATAATCGATCGTTAGACCACCAATCCCATCCCCTTCCCCATTAAACAAACGAAACGCATTGGTCTCCTCCGATTGATAAAATCCCTGTCGTTTATTAATTGCCGAAAGGAGTTTCTTTTTAAAGAAATCCAGATTAATCGCTTCTTCCTGTCTATTTGTAAGAACCCAACCAATCCCTTTGTTTTGAATCCCATAGTAACCTTTTGCTAAGAAGTGGTTTTTATTATCAACGAGCTGAATGATGGTACCCTCTTTTATAGACGCTGGTATTCCTGTAACCACATCATTCGTAATAAGCGGATACCCAGTTTGCAATTGCTTCCTGTATTTATCATTCACTCGTACCTTCATTTCTTTCGTCATGTTTTCATCCTTACTGCTTTTTTCTATATTATCGCATGTCACTTATAGGAAAAGCAAAATGATTACCCAACGTTCGTTTTATTTCTCACATGACCCCAAGATTAACAAACCGCTTTGGTGCAAATAGGGAAATGTCATAGTGCGTTTCTCCATGGAGCGCTAACTCAGCAGCAATTCTTCCCATCACAGTAGCCATCTTAAATCCATGCCCAGAAAAACCTGTTAAGACAATGACCCGATGATCATGTGGAAGTTTTCCAATAATAGGGTGGTGATCTTTGGTATACAACTCCATAAAGGCTTCCATCCTAGATGGATCACTATGTAATCCAGGGAGATCCCGATTTACGAGGTGCTTGAAATGATGAATTTCTTCGCTTGTGACATCACGTATATATGAAGCAGCATCTGTTAATCGATGCGCAGCTGTTGCACGTAAACCTAACTTAACCATGTTTCCATCTATCAAAGGAAAACCATAATAGCTATTATTTACATTTTCCCTTATAAAGACTGGAAAGTCACCTTCTCGAAAGGACTCCATGTCTTTTGGCAAAAACCAAGCGTTCACTAAGCGACGAACTTCTAGGAAACTCGTAAATTCACCAATAAAATTAGTTGCCCAGGGTCCAGCAGTTATAATGACCTTTTGTACACGATAACGTTCCCCCTCAGCATAAATAGTTACACCATCCTCATCAGAAGTAATGGTATCTACTTCCGTATGACTATAAATGGTTGCTCCAAGTTCAATGGCCCGACTAACAGCAGAAACAATGGCATATTGTGATCGTAAATAACCAGCAGCACCATCAATCATAATTTGATCGTTTTCGAATAGTTTATGTTGATAAAAACGATGTTCTGCTTCTTTATTTGTTAATAATTTATGTTCTAAATTATACGCTTGAATGCTTCGTCTTACATTTTTGAACGTTCCTGAATTAGGATCACCAATAATTAGCCCTTTCGTTAATTGCAATAATTCATTTCCTGTTTCACTCTCCAGCTCTCGCCAAAGCATATAAGCATCTTTTAGTAATGGAACATATTGTTTACCTTCCTTATACGCTGTTCGAAACATCCTTGTTTCTCCACCAGCAGCCGAACGATCATGCCCAATACCAAACTGCTCAAAGCCTATTGCATTTACCCTTGCCTTAGCTAACTGCCACATTGTCATACTTCCCATTGTTCCTAATCCAATTACACCTATTTCAGCATCCACTACGTATCCCCCGATCTAAAAAAGTAAAACTTCACTGCGCCGTTTTATTCATCCCTCGATTGATCATGCTACAAGGTAAGACGTAAAGGATTCTAAGCTGAATAACATTTTTCTGTTGTTGTATTCCATCATTAAGGTGAACCTCGTAGATTTAAAAACGGTGGCACTGCTGCCACTGCCAAATTTATGCGGGATTAAGTGATAACGATTCATTGATGAGGATAATAATTTGAAAAAATGAAATCTTAAGATATATTTGATATTAGTTTAACATAACTACTTAGAAATAAACGAACACAACAAAATAAATAAGCTGAATTGCTCTCCGGAGCAATTCAGCTTTTAAACACGTATGACATGCATCGATCTATCTTCTAATTGTTCAATCACCTGTTTATCTACATTACTATCTGTTATTAGCTGATCAATTACTCCCAAACCAGCTAAACGCGAGAACGCTTGAACACCAAATTTACTATAATCAATCATAATATAGACCGTGTCTGCACTCTCCATCATTTTTTTCTTAATATTTGCCTGACGTTCGTCTGATTCGCTAATACCTCGTTCCAGATGCAGCCCCTTACATGAGATAAAGGCTTTATTTACATGGTAATGGTCAAGAGATGTTTCAGCTAAATTCCCTACGAAGGATAAAGATTTTGCAAGCAGTGTACCGCCGGTTGAAATTACGGTAATTTGCTTCTTCGTACTCAGCTCCATGGATACTTTGATCGAATTTGTTAACACAGTTATTGGTATATCCGGTAAAGCTTTAGCCATGTACCAAGCGGTTGTACTCGCATCTAGAATAATTTTATCCCCTTCATGTACCTGCTTGACTGCTTCGAGAGCAATTTTGCTCTTTTCTTTCACATTTATGACTTCTCTTTCAGAATAAGGAATTTCCATCGAGTCAACTGGCTTAATACTTATTGCTCCTCCATGACTTCGTGAGAGAAGTTTTTCTTTTTCTAATTTCTCTAAATCTCTGCGAATTGTCTCCTCTGTCACGGAAAAGTGCTGGCTTAGCTCCGTTACTCGAATACTTTTCTTCTCATTAACAAGTTCAACAATTTTTTGTTGTCTCTCAGCAACAAGCATGTCATTCCCTACTTTCTTTCTGAATCAACTTTTCCCTTTTTATTGTATAATAGATTCCCTGTAAATAACAGAGAATCTATGAAAAGGTTACCTTGTAAAGGCAGCTGCGACACCACCATCAACGGTAATCATACATCCAGTTGTTTTGGCAGATTGGGAGGAAGATAAGAATGCAACTGACTCCGCAATATCTTGTGGTAAGATATTTACATTTAAAATGGTTCGCTTTCGATAATGTTCTTCAATATCATCAGTATCTATTCCATAAGAAGATGCTCTTTCTTTTTTCCAGTTGGAATCCCAAATTTTTGAACCTCGGATAACAGCATCAGGTAATACAGAATTCACACGAATACCATATTGACCTCCATCTGCTGCCACTGTTCGGGCTAGATGAACTTCAGCTGCTTTCGCTGTACTGTATGCCGCAGCATTCTTGCCAGCATAGATAGAGTTTTTAGAACCGACAAACACCATATTTCCGCCAATTGCTTGATCTTTCATTAACGTAAATGCTTCTCTGGCTACGAGAAAATATCCAGTTACCAATACATTCATATTTACATTCCATTTATCAAGCGTGGTTTCTTCAAAGGGGCTTGAACTAGCGAGACCAGCATTATTTACAACGATGTCTAAGCCTCCGTATGTTAATACAGCTGAATGGATAGCAGATATGACTTGATCCTCTTTCGTCACATCCATTGCGACGGCTACCGCACGACCCTCACCGTACTGGTTATTAAACGCAGCAGCTAACTCTTGAGCTCCTGCTAAATTAATATCGGCTAGTACTACATGTGCTCCATCTTTCAATAGGCGATCACAAGTTGCACTCCCAATCCCGCCTGCCCCTCCAGTAACAAAAGCTACTTGACGGGAGAATTCCGCTTCCGGTGGAGCTAGACTTAATTTATAAAGTTCTAATGGCCAATATTCAATGGCATAAGATTCTGCTTCATTTAGTGAAACAAAGTTGCCTAAAATAGTAGAACCGCGCATGACTGCGATGGCGCGATGATATAATGACTCACTCACTTTAGATGCAGTCCAGCTTTTACCTGTATTAATCATACCAACTCCAGGAATAAGCATAACACGTGGAGCAGCTTCAACCATTTGGTCTGCTTCCGATTTATTACGGTTGAAGTAATCTGTATACGCTGCTTTATACGAAGCTATTCCTTGCTTTATAGTATCTATTAATTGATCGACATCTTTAGAAGATGGATCCCAATCAATAAACAGCGGGACACGTTTTGTATGAACGAGATGATCTGGACATGCAGCCCCTATTTGCGATAGGGCTTGTGCATCGTTACTATTAACAAACGCCAACACGTCTTTCGAATCATCGAAAGTTACAATCATTTTTTTATCTGAACTAACTTGTCCTCTTATCATAGGGAGGATTTGTGCTAAAATCCTTTCCCTTTCCTTCTTTTCTATAGATTCATAGTTCTTCCCGCCAAAAAGTACCGTTTCACTAGCTTGTTTTTCAATATAATCTTCTGCCTCTTGGATAATCGAAATTGTTCTATCATAACTCTCCTTCGAAGTATCCCCCCATGTTACAAGTCCATGTTTTTCCATAATCACTAATTCCGGATTGGGATGGTTTTTAACTCCTTCTGCAATCATTTTAGACAACTTAAATCCTGGTCGAATATAGGGAACCCAAACAAAGCGGTCTCCGTATATCGCTTTAGCAATTTCTTGTCCGTTATCTGCACAGGCTATACTAATAATTGCATCTGGATGTGTATGGTCAACATGTTTAAAAGGTAAGAAAGCATGTAGAAGTGTTTCAATTGATGAACGAGGATGTTTGGAATCTATCATACAATGAGATAAATATTCTACCATCTCTTCATCCGACATATCATCTTTTTCAAGTAATGGTTGAATATCTGCTAAATTCAAACCAGTAAAGTTCGCTTTATTCATCGTGGCAAGATCAGAGCCACTGCCCTTGACCCACATTACATCAATCTCTCTACCGAAAAAGTCCGTTTCCTTTGTTTTTACGGAAGTATTCCCACCTCCCCAATTTGCTACCGAGCGATCTTGACCTAATAAGTTTGATCGATACACCAATTCATTTAAACCGTTATCCGTATTGCCATGTTGGTTGTCCCAAAGGTTTTTCACCACGTTGCATACCTCCAATTTCTTGTTGTTTTTATGATAGCACACTTCCGTTTATTTTTGAATTTATTTTTTGTTTTTGTTTAGTAATAAGAAAATCTTTTTAACTCCTATTATCTATGTTTCAACACCGTTTGTTCGTAATGTTTTACCTCATCCAGCCAAGTTTCTCCTACTGGTACATCAGATATTTCGCAGTAATAATCCCAAATAGCCCCAAATGGGTAGGTTTTAAACTCTTCCATCAGTGCCAATCTATCTGTAAAGTTACCTTCTTCTTGAAGCTGTTTTAGATACTCATTAGGTGTGAGCATTGCGAGTAACAAAGCTTTAATCATATTACGCGTGCCTATTGTCCATGCAGCAACCCGATTGATACTTGCATCAAAGAAATCTAACCCAATTGAAACTTTGTCTAGCGCACCGTTTCGAACGATCTCTAAACCGATTTCACGTAATTCATCATCCAATATGACCACATGATCACTATCCCAACGTACTGGTCTTGATACATGTAGTGCCAGCTTGTTACTGTATAACAGCATCGATGAAATTTTATTAGAAACAACTTCTGTTGGATGATAATGTCCTGTATCAAGCAAACACAGTTTATTGTTTTTTAGTGCATAACCCATATAGAATTCATGAGAGCCAACTACATAAGCTTCCGAACCGATACCGAATAATTTGCTTTCTACAGCATCTAAATTATATTTTTCATCAATGGTATCTGCGAATATTTCATCAAGCGATTCTTTTAAGCGTTTTCTAGGCGTTAACCGATCACTCGGGATGTCTTTGTAACCATCTGGTATCCAAATATTAGTTAATGCAGGAGTTCCCAGCTCTTTTCCAAAGTAGGCTGCTATGTTTCTACTCGCTTTGCAGTGTTCAATCCAAAAATCTCTAATTTGTTTGTCAGGATGAGCAAGTGTTAATCCGTCATCTGCTTTGGAGTGAGAAAATAAAGTAGGGTTAAAATCAAGTCCCAACTCATGCTGTTTTGCCCAATTCACCCATTTTTCAAAATGCTTGGGCTCTAATTGATCACGATCAACCACTTCTCCATCGGTTTCTGCATAAATTGCATGTAAATTAATCCGGTGCTTCCCTGGAATAAGTGAAAGAGCTTTTTCAATGTCATTTCTTAATTCTTCAGGAGTTGTAGCTTTGCCAGGATAATTCCCGGTTACATCAATACCACCTGATAACTCCTGTTGGTTTACTTCAAATCCTCCAATATCATCACCTTGCCAACAGTGAATTGAAATTGGTACCTTTTTTAGCTCTTTCAAAACCTGATCAACATCAATATTCCATTTTTTATATTGCTTTTTAGCTTCATTATAACGCGCTTCTATACTCATATAATTCCCTCCTGATCTTGTTTCCTATATGTTTTCATTTCAAAAGACTGCTGAATCATCCTTCTTGCATCAACAATTCCATTAACCTCACCTAAAGTAATAAGCTGTGATACAATATTTCCTATTGCGGTAGCTTCTATGGGGCCAGCTTTTACTTCTTTATTCGTCGTATCTGCAATTAATTGATTTAGCATATCATTCTGGGAACCGCCGCCAATAACATTAATTGTTTTGAATTCTTTTTCAAATATTTCCTCAATTTGTGCAATCGCTTGTTTATAACGAAGAGCTAAACTATCATAAACACATTTAGCAACTTGACCAGCAGTCTGCGGTATTTGCTGTTCGGTTTCTGCACAGTACTTTTGAATCTCTTCAATCATGTTTTCAGGCTTCATAAATCGATTATCATCTACATTTACAACGGAGCAGAAGTTCTTCTCGTGTTTTGCTAATTGTACAAAATCAGCAAATGAATAGGTATGTTCATAGTTTCGCTTCACTTCTTGAATCATCCACAGCCCCATAACATTTTTTAGAAACCGAAAGCGATAGTCAAATCCACCTTCATTTGTAAAATTGTAGTCAAAGGCTTTTGTCACACAAATTGGAAAGTTATTTTCTACACCTATAAGGGACCATGTTCCTGAACTCACATAAATCGTATTCGTTAATTCCGGAACAGACAGAACAGCTGAGCCAGTATCATGGGTGGCAGGTAATAAAACATCCATATCCACTCCCAACTCATCGATCAACTCTTGCTTCAATCCCCCTAAATTCGTAGAGGGAGGTAAAACTTCTTGAAAGATGCCATCATCGATTCCTAACTGCCGAAGCAAATCTTTATCCCATTTCTTCGTAAAGGCGTTTAGTAATTGTGTGGTCGTTGCATTGGTATACTCGTTCGCCTTCTTCCCAGTTAATAAATAATTAAAATAATCTGGAATCATTAGAAACGTTTTTGCCTTCTTTAAAATATCTGGATTCGCCTTCTTCAAGGAATATAATTGAAAAATCGTATTAAATTTCTGAAATTGAATGCCTGTTTCAAGATATAACCGCTCCTTACTTATGATATTTTCAAATACTTCTTTCATTAGCCCATCTGTCCTTGGGTCACGGTAAGTTACTGCATCTGTTAACAATTCATCATTTTCATCCAAAAGAACGAAATCCACTGCCCATGTATCAATCCCAATACTCTGCGGCGTATACCCAAGCAGTTTACTTTGATAAATGCCTGTTTTAATCTCTTGAAATAAACCAGCAATATCCCAAATGAAATACCCGTCTTTCTTGGTGATCCTATTATCAAATCGGTGCACTTCATCTAGTTGCACAGTACCATCATTCAAATAACCGGCCATCACCCTTCCACTAGAGGCTCCGATATCAACCGCTAAGCAACATTTAGTCATGTCTATACCCCCATATCAACAGTCAATCCTACTCTATATCTATCAACTACTACCTTTTGCTTCTGTCCTAAGTGAATCTACCTCACCATATCGTTCCTGTTCAATTTGTTTAAGTGTTTTTCCTTGTGTTTTCGGAGATAAAGCAATTCCAATAATCGCATGAATAATAAGGAATGTGATCATGACCATTCCTGCAACTTTAAATCCAAGCGTAACCATTAACGTTGGTAAGATAAAGGACCATATTGCAATCCCTGTTCGAACAATAAAGTACATTAACCCTTGGGCTCCAGCACGATATCTAGTCGGGAATAGTTCACTTGTCCATAATGCATAGAAAGCTTGTGCGCCAATTCCAGCAGCGGAACCCCATAAAATAACAAATGCGATTAGTGTAGGCCATGTCATCGGCATAAAGGTTAAGATAATCCAGGCTACAACACCCATCACAGCGCCAAGCCCAAATATCAATCTACGACTATATTTATCTCCTAATTTCATAAACCCAAAGAACGTCGTTAATACTGTAAACATCCACAAAAATGCCTGTAATAAGTTCGCCTGTGCTCCACTTAGTCCACCAACATTCTCATAAATATAAGGCATAAAATACCCCATTGCTCCAGAAGTTAAATTCCAAAATAAATAAATCCCGATTAATAAGAACAGCGCTTTTCGATTAACACTTAATGAGAATAACTCCCTGATAGAGCTCCGCTTTTCCTTACCAAGTACAGATTCCTTTTCTTCTTTATCTTTTTGTTCTTGCCAAATCTTTGATTCATCCAATCCTTGTCTAATATACCAAGTGATAAATGCGATCACTAATAAATGGAAGAAAATAAGGCGTGATCCCAACAAACCTAACGGTGCTACTAATACAGCTAAGAAGAACGTCACCATTGGACCAGTTGACCAAGCTAGCTGGGCTGTTCCAACATGAGCAGCCCGCTTATCTTCAGGTGACTCTTCTGCAATGTATGTCCAAGAAACAGGTACACCAGCACCAACTGCCACCCCTGTTATGATCGTTCCAATAAGTAACATCGGAAAATTAACCGATAACGCAATGAGTAGTACACCTAGCATATATAAAAGCAAATCATATTTAAATATGAAAGCCCTGCCAAATTTGTCCGTTAAAGGACCACCAATTAAAGCACCGACAGCAGCACCAAAAGCATTTGCACTTAATGCACTTAGTAAGCCAACGCCAAAACTATCAATATTTAAATAGGCTTGCCACAATGTAAGACTACTAGCAGCAGCAATAATCGAACCAGCTTCAATATAATTTGCCATCGCTACAGCAATCGTTGCTTTCCAACCAGTAACCTTTTTTGCCCCAAACTTTCTCTTAGCCATTCCCACTCTCTCCTTCTAATTAAGCCATATGAAAAACTTCTTTAAGATCTTCTGTCACCGGACTTTTATCTGAATTCGTTTCCATAACTGATTCCATATATGCCCACCAGCGTTGATTAATATCCGATGCAGCTAGCATATTCCATGTCACTTCGTCTTCAATCTCAACATAACCAAAAAGCGTACTCGTTCCCTCATCTAAAAAGATTGAATAATTCCTTGCTTTGTGTTTATGTAGTGCCTCTATCATCTCTGGCCAAATTTCTCGATGCCTTTTTTGGTATTCTTCATGTTTATCTGGATAAACTTTCATTTTAAATGCTTTTCTAATCAAATTATATCCACCCTTTCTAACAGATTTATAAACCTTTATCTTTCACCTTTTTTGTTAACGGTTTCATTGAAGATGAAAGATTATTTAACTGTAATTATAATCAGATAACAATCACAAGTCAACGTTTGCAAATACAAACAAAATATATTTATTTTTATTTATTTTTGTTTTAGGTTATGTTTTCAACATTTAATCAGAAAACCAACCAAAATTTTTGGGAATATTTACTTTTGATTCAGAGAGGTAAGAAGAACAACCAAGCTGTTGACAGCAAAAAATAACACCGCATTAAAACGGTGTTATTAAAATCAAAAGCCTAATCATTCGGTTTTCGTTGAATTCGCTTCTACTACTTCCTGATAATAAGTTAACTTATCTAATGTCGTCGGGTCGTACGTAGTAACGGCTCCTTTATCTGCATGGAATGTTTCCTGCATTTCCGATAAATAATTCGTCATCATTGACAGTTCATGCATCATAGGCTCTAATGCCCTTAATTGTGAACTGTCTAAAGCATAAAGCTGCTCTATCATTTCATTTTTCTTGTTTTTCGCCTGGTGAATACTAGTCAATAAATCCATATCATCTAAGTGCGGTAACGATATAATATCTTGTATCTTTGTCAGTTCCCGGTTGACGTTATCCGTTAATCCTTGTGTGACATTTTCCAACTGTTTCAGCCCTTCTTCTAAATCCTGCTCTAAGAAAGATTGGCGAACAAAACCATCTGTCGCTGGTTCAAACGAATGAACCGTATCTTTTATTTGATTTAACATTTGATCGTATGACGTTAAAAAATTGTCCATAAACGCTAAAAAGGGTTGATGAACATCCTCGTAAAAGGATCGAATAGCGCTCGCCCCTTTGCCTTTCAAGGCATCATCCAGAGAAGCAATTTGTTGAACTGCTTGGCTAACAGGATGTAACTGTTTTTGGATTTGGTGAATGGTATGTTGCATTTCACTTATATTAGAGTTCAGTGTTTGAATATCAATTATTTTCATGGAAATACCTCCTGATGAGGAATGTAAAAGAAGTGTTTAGTCGTGGTAGTTCAATCAATTATTTTGAAAGCTCCATAGAAGATGCGATCGTTTGTTCTGTTTGCATAAAGTTATCTACAGCTTTAGCAGTTTCCTGTTCATGATTTAAGAGTATTGTTTGGTATGTGGTTAATATATCTTCTAATTGATGATTAATTTCATTTATTTTCGTAACCATATCTAACGTGTTATTGCCTTCTATTTCTTTTCCCAGCCCAGTTGCATCCATAGATTCTGTCGCTGTTTTCAAATTCGTTAATGCTTGGATGACAGGTTCCTGTTGTAGCTTTATTTCTTTACTCACGTTAACTCATTAACTCCCTTCTTTGCTTATCATATAAATGATCTAGTTCGTTACGCTGATTAGACAGATCCATTCTGATATCAATAATTGATTGCTTGATTTCCCGAATCTTTTCATTTAGTTGATCAATCGTTTGAACTAATTGATAATCATATAAAGATATGTAGTTCGCTAAAACCTCATTATCTTTAAATTGTTGAAACCGAGATGCATACTGACCATGCCATGTATTCGGAGAAAGCTCAGGAGTAACACATAATTTTCTATTTTGTTTAAAATCATCTTTATAATCATATAAATTAGACAAGGCAAGTGCCAATCTCTCCAGTTCTCTTCGTCTATTTTCCAGTTGTAAATTCAGGTCATAGAGAGAATTTTGCATACGACTAATTTGTCCATTTATCGAATGTAAGGACTCCATTTTTTCACCTCAGACTACTACAACATTACACAAAAATGTGATTACCATACAACAATACTATTATATAGCATATATTCCCCTGTTTTAAGAGGACTTCAGCCTATATTTATAGTAAATCCTTTTCATAAGAGATAAAATACTTAGGTATTATGAATCAAAAATAACAAAATGTATTTAATATTTAAATAAATTGTAATATATCTTATTGACTTTAATGCTTATGTTACGTAAAATTCAATAAAAACGACAATATTGTCGTTTTTATTGAGGTGAACATATTCATGCCTAAAGTTAGTCACTCTTACAAGTTAGAGAAGAGACAAGCAATTTTAGCAGCGGCAAAAAAGGTATTTATTAATAAGGGATATACCCATGCAACGATGGAGGATATTCTAACAGAGGCCAAGATTTCAAGAGGGGGACTTTATAGTTATTTTAATCATTTAGACCATATTTTCATGGACGTGCTCTATCAAGAGGATCAGCAAATCCTTCCTACACTTGATTATAATAAATCGGTATGGAATCAGCTTACAACTTGGATAAAAGATCAGAAAAAAAGCATTCAATTTAATCGTGACTCTCTTATTCTAGCTCGCTCCGAATTTTTTCTTTCGACGAAATACAAGATGGATAAAGAAAATGCTTCTTATCTAAAGAAACGATATGAACTGATGATTGAAGTAATTAAAGAAACCATACAATTGGGTGAAGCAAACGGTGAATTTAACCCAATAGTATCCAAAGATGCGATTGCACAGTTTATTATTTCCTGTATCGATGGTTTAATGTTAAACACTTTTCAACACGGTAGTGCAGTGACAAATACGGAGGAACAAATAGACGGGTTACTGTTTTCTTTAAAACACATGCTATGTCCAGTAAACACAAAGGAGTGATCTATTCCATGCTATTTGAATCAGCAAAACGTAGATTTAGAAAAATAACCCTTTCAGATGTTGAACAATACCACAATTGGCGTAATAATTTGGAAGTAATGGAGGCAACCAATGCCCGATTAGATATTTACGCCGAAAGAAACAGATTTGCCGATAGGCATTGTGTCACTAACTCAAATCGATCATAAAAATAGAATCACGGAGATTATTATCGACATCGGTGAAAAGGAATACTGGGGTAAAGGTTATGGTTACGAAGCAATGAGAATATGATTGACATATGCTTTTCTTGAAATGAACCTCCATCGCATATCCCTTCGAGTATTTTCATTCAATCATAGGGCTGTTCACTTATATGAAAAACTAGGCTTTAAACATGAAGGAACAACAAGACAATACTTATTTAGAAATGGAAATTGGCATGATTTATTACATAAGGGTATTCTACAAAGTGAATTTTTAGGATAGTCGCACGGAACCAAAGAACAACCTGATTCTTCCTACGAATACAGGTTGTTCTAGTTTACGTTATCAATTATTGGAAACACAGACTGAATCCGGTCCCTGAAATGCAATACTTCCCTTTTGATAATTCCATCGTTCTTTCCCTTTTTTATAGAAATCATCAACATCTTCTACTCTACCTTCAACTTCATGTACTGATCGAAATTTATTGTTCCCGAGCTCGACAGCCTGAAGCTTGGATCCTAATTCAAGCTTTTTCCTTAATCAACTCCAACCGAGTCACTACGCCTTTCCAATAAAACAACATCTCTCCATACGCCATTTAATTTTCCGATTCGCTTACGAACACCTACTTGATAAAATCCTAGTTTTTCATGTAGTCGAATACTCCCTTCATTTTCAGGGAAAATTCCAGATTGTAGTGTCCAGAATCCATTTGCTTCACTCTCTGAAATAACATATTCCATGAGCTTTCTGCCTATTCCCTTGCCTCGACTTGCAGCGCTTAAATATATACTTAACTCCGCAGCACCTGCATACGCTTTTTTACTCGAAATCGGCAGTAATGCAGCCCATCCAATGACTTTCCCCTGTTCCGATGCAACTAATCTGCAGACATTTAAATATTTCTCATTCCACTCTTCCCATGTTGGAGCTTGTGTATCAAACGTAGCATTGCCAGTAGCAATTCCTTCCATATATATATCCCTAACCTCTGGCCAATCTCGATATACCATCGGTTTCATTATGATTTGTTCTATGCTGTTAGACATTGTTTATCCAGAACCTCCTCGTTCGTTAGTACCTTCTAATCCGCCATTTTTTATAATCGTTTTTGCAGAACCAATGTTATCCATGTCACAAGTCACGAATACACGGTATATCTTTCATCTTTGCACTTGTGTAATGCTTCATGAAGAAGGATGGTAGCATACCCTTTTCTTCATTCAGACGGCCTGACGCTATAGCCAATATAGCCACCAAAATTTAAAAGGAATTCATTTAATTGGTGGCGAATATCCACCATAGCTACAGTTTCATCCATGTCATTAATTCATAAATAATTGGAACTGAGCATCCTGTCTCCGCTCCCTCTTGCTTTAGATCCAATTCCTTTACATAACGTCATAGTTATTATATCCTGATAAATCAAAGCTTGAAGGAATCATCCGAGTAGTGCCCCACTCTTTTTCATAAGCTCGATGCTCATTTTCCCATTCAACACCGGGTTCAACTAATCGTATTTCCCCTCCCCTATACAAAAAGATAATTGATGATAATTATAATCAAAATTTATAAAAAAGAAAATAACTTCTTAGATCATGAATCTTTACTACCGTTTGACTGATATTCACAATAGTATGACACAAAACAAAAAGGGAGGTTACAATGGAATATATCTATTTAGGGAAATCCCGGTCTATTAGTTCCTAAAACCGCACAATCATACCTTGGAAGCTATAAGAATCGATGGTTTAGACGAATGAATAAAAACAAACCGCCGATTATTTCGGCGGTTCTATAATTTGTTAAGATTCTTTTCCTTTTCTAACTTTTACCCAACTAGCAATGATATTCCAAACTAGCCCTCCAATTAGTAAGAGCAATGTCAAAAGTGTGGTACTTTCCCAAATATTCTCGATCGTTTGATAGTTATCGCTTCCTTCGGTAAGCATGTCAGCTTGCACAAGTTCTTGCATAAATAGTGGATTCCAGAAATCTGGTCCAGATACCATTACCATTACTACTATGACAGTTATTACATCAATGAACATCGTAAAGAGAAACAGTCGGTTCGTCCATTTCCCGTTAACTAGTTTAGCAATTTCTTTTATAACACCTAGACTGAGAATAAGGAGAATTAACAACATATAGCCATTGTACGTAGCTTCGTTTAAAAATGGGACGACCGTTGACAATTCACCATTGTTAAAAGCCCAAATACCAAAGTAGTTACTAGAAAAGACCGCCATTGCCATTAAAATAATAAAGAATACAATCGATGTTAGCGGCTCATGTCGTTTAATCTGTCTTTTCGGATCAGGAAGTTGCGGCAAATCTGAAGGGGACCAATCCTTTTCTAAATTCAGGTCTTTTCCATCTACATTTTGAAAATACTCCAAAAACACAAATCCAAATGTTACCCAGCCAATGGCCATCGGGATCGTAGTTACAAAAGATACAATATAATCAATAAAATAGTCTAAGATATTAACAGGATTAATTATGATTTGAATAGCAAAAATGATACTCATTGCAGCCACAATCGATATCAGTACTACTTTCATAACCATTATAAATGGATCATAAAGTTCAGGTCCGATAATATACTTTTTTGTTCCTTGGTATTGCTGTGCAAGTTTCTTAGGATCCCCCAATTCGCTTAATACTTGCTCTACATCGTTTTCTGACGCTTGCAATCCCTCCATCCGTTCTTCCAACATATCCGTAATTAACCCTCTAAGCTCCTGTGAAATGTCTTCTCGTTGTGATTGCGATAAGCGTTGTGTCACGGCATATATATACCGATCAATCATCTCCATTCTTATCTCCTCCTTTATCTAAATCAATTAAATGGTTTAAGCTATCCACCATCTTTTGCCACTCCTTCCATAACAGTTCGAACACTTCCGCTCCCATCTTGCTTAACATGTAGTATTTCCTAGGTCTTGCTTCATTGGTATCCCAGGTACTTTCTAATAAACCTTGCTTTTCAAGTCTGCGAAGCAATGGATATAACGTTCCAGGCTCAACATGAATTCCCTCCTCGTTTAATTTAGTTACTAAAGAATATCCATATTGAGGTTTGGATAATTGACTTAAAACGCCAATGGTGATCGTACCTCTACGTAGTTCCTGCGTTAGTTTATCTAAATGTTCTTTGGCTTCACTCATTTAATCAACTCCTAAACACAGTATAGTGTATGTCGCACACTATTGTAAAGTGTACAATATTAAATTACACAAAATATTTTATAACTTGACTTTTTGACCGATTCGGATTATGCTCACTCCAACGTTAATGTACGAATGTGAGGTTTTTTCATGCATATATATGTCGATGCAGATGCTTGTCCTGTGAAACCATCCATCATTGAATTGGCAAAGAGTTGGAATACCCCCGTAACTTTTGTTCAAAGTTTTTCCCATTTTTCTAATAAGGAAGATCCAGATGGAGTAAATACCATCTATGTCGACGCAGGTGCTGAGGCAGCTGACTATCGAATTATGAAATTAGCTAAATCAGGAGACATTATTGTGACACAAGATTATGGACTTGCATCATTGGGCCTTGCGAAAAATTGTGATGTTGTTCACCACAAAGGCTTCATTTATACAAATGAAAATATTGACCGACTATTACAGACCCGGTATTTAAGCGCGATGGCAAGAAAAAGCGGCAAACGAACCAAAGGCCCGAAGCCTTTTTCTGAAGAAGATCGCAAGCTGTTTGAACAACGATTTTCCAGTTTACTAGAACAAAGGAACGGTTGATCAAATTAAAGTTGCAGAATGAAAGTGTGTACCACCGAGACTAAATGTGATTAGCATTAAACCAGTGAAGGGCTGCTGAAGCAGCCTTTTTCTAAAGGTAAGCGAAAATTTATCCTGCAATTCGAATAGAGGGTGGAAGATGAATATTAAAAAGACAGAGGCTAACGGACATATCATCGTAATAGCTAATGCAGATTCAATCCTGTTAACAGATGAGCAACGTGCATTAGATGTAATTATGACGATTAGCAGTGAGACAGGTGGTAGTCGAATAGCATTAAACAAAGAAGCGATTTCTGAAGATTTTTTTAAGCTTCGTACAAGACTTGCAGGGGCGATCCTCCAAAAGGTTGCTACCTATCATATAAAGTTTGCAATTATTGGGGATTTTTCGTCTCATACCAGTAAATCACTCAAAGATTTTATTTATGAGTGTAACAAAGGAAACAATGTATTTTTTGTTTCATCAGAGCAAGAAGCAATTGATAAATTATCTAATGCCATCTAACCATAGTCAAGAAAAACCGGGGCCATTTTTACCTTCTTTTTCCTAATGACGTTACTCTCTTAGAAATGGTATTCCAAATGATATTATAATGACACAGCGCTTTTTAGATGGTTTATATCGATCATTCACCAATAGATGATGGGGAACTGGCATAGATTATCGCTTTCACTTTTGTTAAACTTTTAATAGTTATTAACAGTAGTTTTCATATAACGACCCTGATTACAAAGGAGGAATGAATCGTGAAGATCGTTTCCATTGAACCAACCCCTAGCCCATATTCGATGAAAATTAACGTGGATGAACAACTAGCAGATGGGCAAACACAAAATTTCAAGTTAGATGATGATAAACAGGATGCTCCGCCATATATACAAGATTTGTTTCAGATTAGAGGAGTAAAAGGAATCTACCGTGTAATCGATTTTATAGCGCTTGAAAGAAATCCAAGAGTTTCCTGGGAAGAAATTCTTCCAGAAGTGCGACAAGTTCTGGGCTCCGCAGAAGAAGACAATAAAGATATCCCTGCAAATAACGCAAGTATGGAAGAAGCATATGGGGAAGTAAATGTATATATTCAAACCTTTCGCTATATCCCTATGCAAGTGAAACTATTAGAGGGTGATACAGAAAAACGTTTTGGCTTACCAGAGCGATTTATGAATGCTGCCATGGAAGCAACTAAATCATCGGATAATATGCTCGAAGAACGTAAATGGATTGAACAGAAGCCTCGTTATGGTGATATAGAAGAGATCGGCTGTGAAGTAGTTGAAGAAATAGCAGCTAGTTATAATGAACAAAGACTAACCGATCTCGTTAACTACGCTTTAACGAATGATGCTTCATTTGTATCATCCCTCCATCAAAAAGTAACAGTTGAAATGCTTGATCATCCAAATTGGAAAGAACGCTATGCGGCGTTGGATCGATTGGATCCAACAATAGAAGATTTACCTGTATTAAATAAAGCACTTGAAGATGATAAGTCCTCTATTCGCAGATTAGCCACTGCCTATCTTGGGATGATTGAAGACAAAAAGGTACTGCCTTATCTGTACAAAGCACTAAAGGATAAAGGGGTAAATGTGAGACGGACGGCAGGCGACTGTTTATCTGACCTCGGATTTAAAGAGGCGATGCCTGAAGTCATCCATTCGCTATCGGATAAGAGTAGACTTGTTCGTTGGCGCGCGGCAATGTTTTTATATGAATTAGGTGATGAATCAGCGGTTCCTGCTCTTAAAGATGCGATGGAAGACCCTGAATTTGAAGTCAGAATGCAAGTGAAAATGGCCTTAGCAAGGATTGAAGATGGTGAAGAGGCAAAAGGGTCTATCTGGAACCAAATGACACAAGCCGCAAAGCAAAAATAGCAGGAAAGTGGACAAAAAGTATCTTATTCTCATAGTAATCCGAACGATTCCTCTCGAATTCGTTCGGATTTTTGTATACAGACGTATGTTGACTGCGCTTCGTATCAGCGTTTTTTTATTCCTATTTTATTGTTCTGCTTTTGGGTTAACTATTTAATTGATGCATAGCTTGAGATCCCTTGCAGTGCTCTTTTATATATTGTCCAATCGCAAAGGATCAAGGCTTATCTTAGTTTTCCTTCATATAATTAGTTAGCTAATAACGCTTCTTGTGCCATTTCCTTATATTCACCCATGCCAGATATCATAGCAAATTCTGCTATTGCTACAGGATAAGCAGCAGAAAGCTCTACGATATGTGCAAACATATTTGGCCATACATATCCACCCGCTTCTTGATATGCAGCTATTAATTGTTTCAATGCTTCCTCACCAAATGCTGCAAGATGGGCCACAAAGTCATTAGCAGGGTCATCCACTCTACCTTCTGTCCAGTCGATTAACCCTGTCACTTCAGCTTGTTTATTAATTAATATATGACCTGGGTGTAAATCGCCATGAATTACCGCTGTGTGTTTTGGCCAAAATGAATCATTTGCTAACCATCTTTGCCAACGTCCCCATAAAGGCTCACCAATCTTAAATTCTTGCTTTACCTTATCCATACGTTTTTTCATTGATGGCTGCAGTTCTACAGGAGTATTCATTGTCATTCCAGCTTCCTCAGCTTCATGATGATTAATTTGATGCAATTCCATCATTGCCTTTCCCAGTGTTTCATGAAATTGATCAGGCACGTTTTTGTCGTCGATTTCCCAATCATAACGTTTTGCTTGGGGATCGATCGTGCCTGTAGGAATACCTGTTAGTCGTTTATATGCAATTAATTCATCCGTGAAAACAGACCAATTGGGTGTCTGCACTGATAGGTGTCTACCAACAACATCCAAAATTCGCTTTTCCTTGTTTGCCCTTGGAATAACATCTTCCCTTCTTGGAATTCGGAGAACCCATTGATCACCAGAAGGCTCTTCTGTAAAGACAACTTGAAAATCTAACCCAGATTCGTTTCCTTTTAGTGACGATTCCACTAATTGCATGTTATGTTGATTTGCCAATTCAATAACTTGTTTATTCGATAATGTCATCATGTACACTCCTTTTAAATAATATTCCTTCCGTTTAATCACAAAGAAAAAACACAGACCACTGCCTGTGTACTGTATGTACATGGATCAAGTTTTATTACCTAATCTTGGTTACCTGAAGCATTCTATGCATAAAAAAAGAAGGAGGCAACCCCTCCCTCTTAATCATCAACGACTATCATTTCCTAAAAGGCAGACTATCCCCATTAACACTACAGTACATGCAGTGCTACCCTGAACGTATTCAGTTAGTAGTTCAAATGGAAACGTAGTCTGATTAAAATCATTAGGAAACCTCCATTCTTTATAATTACCATTAGAATAGCATATAGATTATAAATTACAAGGGTGCCAATTACTTATCGATAAGTATCATGTGTGGGATGGAATAAATTTTCCTCCACTTTCCTTACAATTGAAAAATGTTCGACATTGTAATGTCCGTGCAAAACCCGGTTATGATGTTTGATAATTTGCTCTGCTGAAAAGTCTTCGCTATCAACTGTCGAATGACCATTTTCTACTAATGTAACATCAAATCCACTTATCGTTGCTGTTCGTACTGCCGTGTCGATACAATGCTCCGTTTGACATCCCATGATAACGAGGTGGTCTATTTCATTTTTGAATAGGTAGTTTTTTAGATCCGTACCGTGAAATGAATTCGTTGCTTGTTTATCAAAGGTCATTACTCCTGATGGGATTTGTATTTCCTCATGTATTTGAAAACCAGCACCCTCGCCTTCGCTTACGTCCACATCTCTTACACAAATAATGGGGGCATTTGCCTCCTGCGCCTTCTCAATCGCAAGGTTAATTCGATTAATTAGCATTACTTTATCGTAAACACCATTTTCTGTCTCATTCCCATCAATTAACTCCTGTTGAGCATCAATAATTAACAATGCTTGATTCAGAACAATCACTCCTTAAACCATTAGTATAGATCAATACCTTTACAGAAAATGCGTAACGTTTTTATATTCATAATGACCGCCTCCTTTTATAAATAGGATATCATAATACGGTGTTATTTGTTAGAAAATTTAAAAAAGATAGGATCTATGAAGACCCTACCACCTATTCCACTTCTTTTAACATTTTTTCCATTGATACAACCTTTGCTTTTACTTCCTCCATATCAGTAGATATTTTTTCCTGATGCGCATTAGAAGCTTTCTGAACTTCAATTACTTCAGCAGCAAGGTTTTGATACACCTCTTCCTTAGAAGTTTGAATTTTTGTCTGCCATACTTTTGTAAGCGATACAAGCAATACAACTGCGAGCCCAATAATTAGCACAACGAAAAGCATTCCCGCTAATCCAAACATTGTTTCAGAATCCATTCTATTTCCCTTCTTTCTTTTTTATTGTTATGGTTTCCGCCGCATCTTTGATTAAAGCTGGGGTGATCGTAAAATCAAAAGCAACAAGCTCATAATATTTCATGGCTTTACCGTCCGTAGATAGTTCCATTTCACTCTTTACAAGCCCTGCTTTCTCTAGTTTTTGTAAATGCATATATAGTAACGGTCTACTCATTTCTGCTTCTCTAGCTAGTTGACTAACATACTGCCTTTCGACAAAAAGAATGGAAATGATCTTTAATCGATGTGGGTTGGCTAACGCTTCAAAAAGGACAAGTAGTGTATCTCCATCTTGTTTACTCATACTTCACTAACACGCGGTCTCTCATTTTTTCAGTCATGAAGGATATCCCCACTTCCTCTCAAACTTAATATTTAAGTATCATGTGTAATAAATATATTACACATGTTGGTGTTTGTCAACATACCAAAAATACATCCTTAGACCTACCCTCTATTATTTCGCAAGCTGCTTATCAAGCCTTCTTTTACAACCTATGATAGTTTCAGGAATATGTAATAAGTGTTATTCAAAGTAGTTCAATATCAGGGAGATCCAAAACGATAAATAAGGGGAAATACGATGATGAATGATAAACAGATATATATACTACTTACGGATACGGGGACTTGGTTTACTAAGCTAATTAAGTGTTACACCAGAAAGCCATACAACCACGCTTCCATAGCTTTTGATGAAGAACTGGAAAAGGTCTATAGTTTTGGGAGAAAAAAACGAAGAAACCCGTTTATTGGTGGCTTTATTAAAGAAGATATTCAAACAGGCCTTTTTAAGCAAGCTAGTGGAGCGATTTATTCCTTTACCATCACAAACGAACAATGGAATAAAATGAATGCCTATGTACAAGAGATACAGCAAGAACAAGATAATTATCGTTATAATCTGTTAGGTCTATTTGGGATTCTCCTCCAAATCCCTATCAAACGCAGAAACGCATTCTTTTGTTCTCAATTTGTTGCCACTGTACTTAAAAAGAGTAATGTTATTGAATATCACAAGCCGCCGGCTCTAATTACGCCTCATGACTTGCTTTCGAATGAAGTATTTGAGCTTGTGTACAAAGGAAAATTAAAAGCCTATCAAAAGGAGAGACTAAAAAGCCAAGTCGATCAGGATTTTGGGGAAGGACGAGAAGACATAATCCTTTTTTAATGAAAAAAGGGTCTATCACCTTTAAGTTTGTCGTATGATTATGATACCTCTTAAAAAAACAGCCTGAACAACAAGCTGTTTTAACTTAACATTTCATTTTGTTTTGTACCCTGCTTACGCCGATACTCACTTATCGCTGCTTCTAATTCCAGTTTGCCGAAGTCAGGGAAATATTTATCAGAGAAATACAATTCTGCCATGGAAGATTGCCATAATAGAAAGTTACTAACCCGCTTCTCACCTCCTGTTCGAATTACTAACTCTGGATCAGGCAATTCACTTGTATACAAATAACGCTGAAAGAGTTCTTCATTCACCTGATTAATATCTATTTGTTTATCCGCTGCCTCGCAAATTATTTGTCTAGTTGCCTGTAGAATATCAGCTCTGCCACCATAATTGAAAGCAAAATTAACAATAATACCTGTATTGTGCTTGGTTTGTTCAACTGCCTGGAGTAGTGATTTTTTTGTTTTCTTTGGCAAATTTTCTATATTACCTGATAGCCGAATTATCACATTCCGTTTTTGAAACTCTGGTAGCTTTTGTTTAAAAAATTTAACCGGCAATTGCATTAAATAATTGACCTCATCTTTTGGACGCGACCAATTTTCAGATGAAAATGCATAAAGAGTTAACACTTGAATATTTAATTCAATACTTGCATCAATGATATGCTCCATTGCTTGGGCTCCTGCGTAGTGCCCTTCACTACGAGTTAATCCTCGCTGCTTTCCCCACCTACCATTTCCATCCATCATGATCGCAACATGCTTTGGAGTATAATAATCCATCGTCGGAACCCCCATATCCTTTATTCGAAAGTCGGCGCTGATTTTCATTTATTTGTTACTTTCCTTTTGGTGAAATTAAAGGATTGCCACGATTCTTGGTTTTCCATTATTCTCATTTCACTAATCCGCTTTTTAAGCCGTTCCTTTATTTCAGAAAGTTCTTGAGCCTTTTCATATAAATAAATCATGCCATTCCATCCGCTATAAGAAAGCAGATCTAAATACGATACATTTATCTTCTGTGTATGTTCATAATGCTTTAGATTTTTATCTAACACAACCTTCTCTATATTTATTGCATTTACGCCCGTAGTAGAATAATAACCCTGCAATAAATAGAAGTGAAGGAAAAAATTATCGTTTTATCCATACCCGAATCCGAGTATAACCAAATATTACCATAAGGAAAGACATGAAGCTATGCACCAAAGTAAGATCTAATGTATCCATAGGTCGCTTAATAAAAAACATAGAGACGGTAATTTATTGATTGTCGATATTCGTATATTTGATAAAACGAATTACAAAGACCCATTAAGAAGTAATTGTTATATTAATAATTCGAAGCGCCCCATTTCGCTAAATCATCTTCTGGAATACGTTATCTGCAGACATTAACAACCCCAATAATAACAGCAAGCAGTGGTGCACCGATACTTAATCCAATCAAGCTGGAATGAAAATATCTATCTCCCTTCTCGCCTTCATAGGGTTTAACTAGCTTTGTAAAATAATATTTACAAAGCTGAAAACGATACTCGATAACTTCCTGAACTTTTTCCATTAGAAATAAATAAACGGAAAATCAAACCAACTCTATTAAATTGGCGTTTTAATAGATACGACATGAAAGTGCATAAGAACTTGACCATCCATAAACATATCCTTCTTATTAAGTGTTGCTATACACATAGAAATTCTATGTATGTAGCGACAAATTATCTCGATTATAAAGCTATGCCTGCGCTAGACAGATGTTCTTCTTCCCCACGTGAAACCAATACAAGCAATAATAAACGGAAACCTTAATAATGATTGAAAACATTCATACGGGATAAGCTTAAAAATTGTCACATACATAAGTAATAGATTGGGGAAGCCTGATCCAGCTCGTAAAGAAATCGATCCCTTGCTTTCGTCACGATTGATCTCTCCTAGTTAGGCTATTCATAACTTGAACATAGCAATGCCACTCACTTGTTTTTTCCTCGAGCATATTCTTTTTAAGTTCTGTTATACAAATATATTTTCGGGCTCGACTTTTTTCTTGTTCTTGCCAATAAAACGATATATATGCTTGCTTCTCTAGCTTATGTATGGCTGGATACAGGGTCCCTTCCTTCATTTGAAAATGATGATCACTACGTTGATCCATTTCCTTTACAAGTTCATATCCATACATATCCCGTTCATTTAATAATTGAAGGACCAGCAACGATATACTGCCTTTGACTAATGCTCTGTTAAACATACGTTCACCTAACTAGAATTATTAGGTATGTATACTTTAAACAATAAATTCAAAACGTAAAGGGCGAATGACCAGGTAGACAAATTCATTTACACTGTATATAATGGTACTAACTAAAAAGCAAAGGGTGATCCAATTAAATGAAGTACTAATCCTATTCACTGAAAACATTCGACAAAAGGCATTTACAATAACAGATGGTAGTCTGTTCCTTTTTGTATGTCATTTTACGAACGTTTCAGAATAGGATTGTGCTTTATTGTGGTATACTTTTCGGGGTATATTATATCCCCTTTTACCACACCGTTTGCCCTCCTATTCTGAAATGAATGGGAGGCTTTTTTTGTCTCTCCAACACAAGAAAGATTGGAGTGGTAGAATTGGGTTTTTTAGAAGCAAAGAATTTATCTATGTATATGAAAGATCGGAAATTAATTGATGTAACCAACCTTCGCCTTCACGAAGGAAACCGAATTGGTTTGGTTGGTAGGAACGGCAGCGGCAAAACAACATTAATGAAAATATTAGCTGGGGAGATTGTCCCGGAGACAGGGCATATCGTAACAGATGGTACAAGACACCTGCTTCCTCAATTAAAACGAACCAATACAACTAAAAGCGGTGGGGAGATTACTCAAGAATATATTGACAAAGCACTTGCGAAAAAAGCGGATATTTTTTTCCTGGATGAACCAACTACAAATTTAGATACAACTCGAATTGAAAAATTAGAAAAACAACTAAAAAAATGGAAGGGTATCTTGGTCATAGTTTCTCATGACCGTGCTTTCTTAGATAACATCTGCACGAAAATCTGGGAATTACAAGACGGCAAGGTAAGCGAATATAAAGGAAACTATTCCGATTACTATAAACAAAAACAACAGGAAATAAGGCAACAAGAACAAGCTTATGAATCGTATATCAAGAAGAAATCACAGCTAGAGGAAGCGCTGGAACTCAAAGAACAAAAAGCACAGAGAGCAACCAAGAAACCAAAGCAAACAAGCAACTCGGAAGCAAAAATCACCGGTGCTAAGCCTTATTATGCGAATAAGCAAAAGAAATTACGTAAATCGGCAAAGGCCATTGAAACTCGTCTTGAAAAACTGGATAAAGTTGAAAAAGTAAAAGAAATACCGCCAATTAAAATGAAACTTCCGAATGAGGAAGGGACAAAAGGTCGAATTATACTGCGCGTAGAAGAAGTAGCTGGGAAAGTTGGTGACCGCTTGCTTTGGAATAACGTAAGTTTTCAAATCAGGGGTGGCGATAAATTAGCAATTATCGGTCCAAACGGTAGCGGGAAAACAACATTAATTAAAAAAATAATCAATCAAGAGGATCAGATACAATCTTCTCCTGCTATGAAAATCGGTTATTTCAGTCAGAATTTAGATGTGCTGGATATAAATAAAACCATCTTAGAAAATGCAAGTGACACATCCAGCCAAGATGAAGCACTAATTAGGACCGTGTTAGCCAGACTACATTTTTATCGCGAAGATGTTTATAAGGAAATTAAGGTATTGAGTGGGGGGGAACGAGTTAAAGTTGCCTTTGCTAAATTATTTGTTAGTAATGTTAATACCATCATTCTTGATGAGCCTACTAATTTTCTGGATATTGATGCAGTAGAGGCATTAGAACAACTATTAACGGATTATGAAGGAACCGTACTATTTGTTTCCCACGATCGAAGGTTTATTCAAGAAATAGCTAACCGTATCATCGTTTTTGAAAATCATCAAATTAACCTATTTGAAGGCACATACGCTGCCTATAAAAACGATACGAAAAAACAAAAAGAAGACCCATTCGAGCAAGAGCTAATTGTGCTGGAGACAAAGATTACAGAAACATTAAGCAAATTGAGTATGGAACCTACTGAAGCGTTGGATCAGGAATTTGAATCACTTCTAGCGCGTAAGAAAGAATTGGAATCTAAACGATCGAATTGACACTTTCTATTTTTTGATTTATATTTAATTAAGAATAAATTAATTAAATACATTAAACAAGGTGGTCTAGCAATGAGTGAGAATCTTTCTCTAAAATCATTTGTTGTGTTGATGAAGGCTTCAAAAGCTGTTCAAGAACGTATCAAAAAGGATATAAGCAATTACGGTATGCGGACTTCTGAATTTACAATTCTAGAGACACTCTATCATAAAGGAAAGCAAACGATACGCCAAATATCAGAAGGTGTACTCATTAATACTGGATCGATTACTTATGTAATTGACAAACTAGAAACAAAAGGATTATTGGAAAGACAACATTGCAGTGAAGACCGCCGTGTCGTTTATATTCATATAACAGATGCCGGTAAAGCATTAATGGATGAGATTTTCCCACAACATCAGCAAGTGATTGAAGAACTATTTGTTGGCATTGATGAACAACAAAAACAAACGCTGGTTGATGTATTAAAACAAGTAGGTCAACGTGCGTAATAAGAAAGGGGAAAGAATTGATGAAGCATATTTTTCAAAAAGGAACAGATCAATCAAGACCAACACTCTTACTTCTGCACGGTACTGGCGGAACCGAACAAGACCTTATACCTTTAGCAAGTAAGATCGATCCTGCAGCGAATGTGCTTAGCGTACGTGGTAACATCTTAGAAAACGGCATGCCTCGTTTTTTCAAACGGTTGGCTGAAGGTGTTTTTGATGAAGAAGATCTGATCTTCCGTACCCAAGAGTTAAACGACTTCCTTGATGAAGCCGCAAAACAATATGAGTTTGATCGAAATCATATCTTTGCTGTTGGGTATTCAAATGGAGCTAATATTGCAGCTAGCTTATTATTCCATCATCCACATGCGTTATATGGTGCAATTCTACATCATCCAATGGTTCCACGAAGAGGATTGTCTTTACCTGACCTGTCTGGAATCAATGTATTTATTGCTGCTGGAACGAATGATCCTATATGTCCTGCTGAAGAGTCAGAAGAACTTAAAGATGTGTTACAACAAGCAAATGCCCATGTGAGGCTTCATTGGGAGAATCACGGTCACCAATTAACACTAGATGAAGTAGAAGCTGCGGTTGCATGGTACGACAATCAATAAGTCAAAGTGCTGGAAGATCAATTCCAGCACTTTTTTAATTTCGGATGATAATATATGTTAAATAAAGGACATAACCTATGACAAGAATAACCCCTTCTGTTTTCCTAATTTTATAATTTGTTCTAGAAAAAACTAATAATAATACAGTCAGAGCAATCATTATAATGATATCGATCACTACTTTTCCGTTTACATCTAGCGGCGTAATAACAGCGGAAGATCCAAGAACAAATAATATATTAAAAATATTACTTCCTACAATATTACCAATAGCGATTTCACTTTCTTTCTTAATAGCTGCTGTTATGGAGGTCACTAATTCGGGTAGAGATGTACCGATTGCAATAATAGTTAACCCAACCAAAGCTTCACTCATTCCCCAGGAATAGGCAATATCTTTACCATTATCAACAACCATTTGTCCGCCAATAATTATCCCAGCTAGCCCTAGTAACGTTAACAGAATATTTTTACCCCACTTAATATCGTGCGAAGATTTTTCTTGGGTTACATTCTCTCTACTTTTCAACGCTACCTCAATGACATAATACATGAAGACAGACAAGAATAATAAAAAGATTAATCCATCGCTACGAGAGATGTAATTCACGTCAAACCCCTGAAGCACTGTATCACTAATCAAAACTAATAGCGCCACACTAGCCAACAGCGTAAATGGAATTTCTTTACGAATGGTTTCATTTTCTACTTTGATCGGGAAAATAATGGTCGCAATCCCGACAACTAAGGTTAAATTAAAGATATTACTTCCGATAACATTCCCCATTGATACATCAGCTGTTCCTTCTAATGCAGCAATGATACTCACCGTCGCCTCTGGTGAACTAGTTCCAAAAGCTACAATGGTTAATCCAATTAAAATAGTAGGAACACGTAATAATTTTGCTATATTGGATGAACCATCTACAAATAAATCTGCCCCTTTAATTAATAAAACAAATCCAATAATTAACCATATGTAAGCCATATCAACAATCTTCCTTTTCGATAGTTTTAAAGACATTTTCCTTAAATATATTCCATCCATAGTATTACGTATTAATGTACCAAATAGTAACAAAAAACATGTGAACTTTTTGTAAATATATTAATTGGTCTTCACATTATTTTCATTTTCTTTTTCATAGTAGCTACTCCATCTCAATATAAATGATGTTAAAATAAAACAAAAGTTAACACATACAATCACATTATCAATTTATTATCTACCAATTACAAAAACTTTAAAAGCAAGCTTACATTATACTCTTGTCATTCCATTATTGGATCACAATACGATAAATAAATATAACAATTTTTAACAAGACGTTAGGTCGGAAGGAGAAACCAATGTTATCTAGCAAAAACAGACAACAAAAACAAAAGCAAGCTTCGAATTATAAACTTTTCTGGCGATGGCATTTTTATGCAGGACTTATCATTTCACCATTTCTTCTTATCCTAGCTATCACTGGATCCATTTATTTATTTAAGCCTCAAATAGAGCAAATCATCTATCAAGATTATTATGAAGTAACTCCTGAGGGTGATCGAATTCCACCATCTCAACTGATGGAAAAAGTTAAAAACGAATATCCTAATGCAGTAATAACAGCGTATCGACCTGGGGAGGATGCCACACGCTCAAGCGAATTCCATATTACAATGGATGATCAATCATCAACTATTTTTATTGATCCATACTCAGGCAAATCCTTAGGAAAATTAAATAACGAAGATAGAATAATGGACAAAATCGAGGAATTTCATGGGGAACTAATGGCTGGAACTTTAGGTGACCGTATTGTGGAATTAGCTGCTTGCTGGGCAATTATATTAATTGTAACTGGCCTTTACATGTGGTTTCCCAGAAACAAGCTTCGAATATCTGGTGTCTTAGTACCGAGATTAACTAGCAAAAAACGAATACTTCGAAGGGATTTACATGTAGTGCCCGCCTTTTGGATAACAGCAGGGATGTTATTCTTAATCCTGACTGGACTACCTTGGTCAGGGTTTTGGGGAACGAATTTTCAAACAGTAACGACTAATTTGGGTAATGGTTACCCTCCTTCTGTTTGGGTTGGTAACGCCCCAACCTCCCAAATAGAAACAAAAGATATTGCAGAAGTCCCTTGGGCTGCAGAAACTTTAGATGTACCCAAATCGGACATTCAAGGTAGGGTTCCTGTTTCTATCGACGACATTGTAGCAATTGCTGATCGAGAAGGTGTGCATTCGAGTTATACATTGTATCTTCCTCAAGAAAATACAGGAGTTTACACGCTTTCAGCTTTTCCTCCTAAAGCGCAAGACGAAATCACTATGCATATTGATCAGTACTCGGGAAAAGTTTTAGCAGATTACCGCTATGATAATTATGGATCAATTGGAAAAGTCGTTGCATGGGGTATCACTCTTCATAAAGGAACACAATTTGGGTTTATAAACCAACTCATCAGCTTATTCATATGCATTGGTATTGTTTTTGTTGCACTTAGTGGACTTTATCTATGGTGGAAACGAAAGCCAGATGATGGCTTAGGAGCACCAAAGGCACCTCCGATTTATAGCATGAAGCTCTTCTTCATTTTAATAATTGGATTAGGCCTTACTTTTCCATTAGTTGGTTTATCTATTATCTTTGTTTATTTAATAGATCGATTCGTTATACGCAAGATATCAAAACTTCGAAATTTCTTTCATGCTTAAAGGAGGAACGAATATGAATCGATTACTATCTACTTCGATACTATTCACGTTATTCATACTATTAAGCGGATGTACCCTTAATTCAAATGTCGCCCAACTGTATAAACAAGAACCAAATCTAGATGCAGAAATAACTTTAGACGATTCCATATCAACCAAAGAAGAACAAACTATAGAAATTCTTCTCACAAAAGATGGAAATCCCGTTGACCAGGTAGATAACATTCATGTTGAAATTTGGAAGCAAGACGGATCAATACCTACCATTCACAAAATACCTGATAATCGTGGCAATGGAAAATACCAATTAACAACTTCCTTCTCAAGTGAAGGTCTCTATTTTATAAAGGCCCATATTAAGCATCAAGATTCTGAAATAATACCCAAACAACAATTTATTGTTGGAGAATTATCAGATAACGATCTTGAATATTTACAGAAAGATATACCTGAACAAGAAAGGTCTCATGACCATCATCATTAACAGACTACTTAAAAGAGACTGAGGTATAAGTATCTTATAATTCGAACGGATTCACCGGAAACCGTTCGAATTATTTTTTTACATAAAACAGGTTCTATCATCCCTCCGTCAAAAAACTCCGTATCAGCGTTTATTTCACCTTGTTTTATCATTCGGCTTTTTGGTTACCTATTTTTAGTTGTGTCCCAGCCCCTTTATCTATTAAAATTTTAAATAATTGAATTATCTAAATCCAATCAGTAAAATTTGTCCTATAAGGCAAATTAGGTGCAAGATCAAGTTAAGGATAGAAAAAAACAGATATTCTTACATTGAATTTAGAAAGGGAGGCCAATTTTCATGATTGTTAGAGAACAACCAGATGGATTTATTATGATTGAACAAGATCATCATGCACGAGTCTCTGGTGATATGATTAGACAATGGAATACGTTCCATTTGCCAAATTCTCCATTTCAATCCTCGTTGTTTTTAGCCATTGATCAGCATGATGGTGGCTGGAAAGCTTATGATCAGGATCCGTTTTGGAACGACTATCATCAAGTCCCCTATAGCTTCACCGATTTCCCCAATCCAGTTAAAACATTGCTTTACACAAATGGAATTGAAAATGTTGAAGCTCATGATTCATACGCAGCATTATTATGCAGTTTTCATTATACTCGGTTTCTTTTAGACGATAATCAATTAGAAAGTCGCCAGTTTGTTAGCCAAGAAAAATTACGGCAGCAACGAATTATTCGCCAGCTTCCAGAATTTCGTTTTGATATATTCATGAAGCATTATGGTCTTTTACAGTTATGTGATAACCTTTCATTATTTCTATGCATCAATGAACCTGGTAAAAACGAACATCCCTTCTTTAAAAATGGAATCCCGATACCAGATACATTAGATTGTTTTCATGGAAAATCACTAGAAATAACTTGGAAAGATAACCATACATTACGTGTTAATGAATTTCCATTTCAAAAGGATACATCCTTTAGTTATTCATATAAATGGGTGACTAAACGCGAAATAACTACGAATGGTCTTATCCGTGCATACAAGCAATCTTCTTTTAAACAAATATCGTTTTCCATTGTATCTTAACTATGTTGCCATAGGGATAGGGCAAACAGAGCCAAGGGTACAGTACGAGGCGGAAGACCGGGCTAAGCGATTTTCCTTCCCCTCGGTTTAGCTGGGGCTGTCCCGCCAATTATCGTCTCTTTTTAGGTTAGGAATTATCTTTTATTTCCCAGCCCGATTTTTATTATGTCTGCTGTTGAACGAAAGGATCATTTGCAGCAACATCTCTATCAATCAGTAATTTTCTGGTTGGTAAAGCGATAGAAACCGCTTCTCTTTCCAGAATATCAAGAATCTCCAGATTAACAGATTCTCTAATCTTTAAATAATCTCCCCAATCGGTTGTTTTCGTAAAGAAATACAGAAAAACATCGAGTCCATTTTCTTTATAGGTATCAAAACAAAGATTGTATCTTGATGAATGTTCTTATTCTCTCTTAATGACAATTCAATTTGAGATACAACACTCTCCACTTTTTCTCTTGATGTGTCGTACGTAAGACGTAAACTAAAAGTTATTTGTCTTTTCCCCATTTTACTCCAGTTCGTTATGGATTCATTTGCTAATGTTGCTTTGGGAACGGTAACTAATGCTTGAGCGAAGGTTCTGATTTTCGTACTTCGAAAAGAGATATCTTCAACGGTACCTTCTACACTTGGTGTAAGAATCCAATCGCCAATTGTAAATGGCTTTTCTGTAATGATAATAATGCCCCCAAATAAATTAGCCAATGCATCCTTAGCTGCCAAACGAACGCAAGTCCGCCAATCCCTAATCCAGCAACAAAACCATTGACATCATAGCCAAACTCTTGAGCAATAACACTAAGACTAATTGCAACGATAATGAGCCTGATAGCTTTTGAAAAGAAGGGAATAAGAATGGAATAAATCTTTAAATGAAATCGCTTATTTAATTTGGTAAACATCAACGATGAAGATGAAGATAAATTAAATAACCCCCAACCGATCATAAAAATGATGGATGATCGCATGACATGCATAAAAAACACATGGTCTTGATCGAGGTACGGAAATATTCGAACAGAAACATAAACCCCAAGTATTAAGATCAATCCCTGTATAGGTTGTTCAAATGACAAGCGTAATTGCAAAAAGAAGCCGTTAAGTCGATGCTTACTTATTTTTAATAGCAGTAGAAATAAATTCCTAGTAATTACTTTTTTAAGCAAATAAAACATGAAAAAAACAACAACAGCTAAACTACAATAAATCAGCTTTTCATAGGTTTGTAAAAATTGAAGAAATTCTAAAGACATAACGCAAATTTACCCCCAAAAGATGTTTATTACTATATGTATATATTCACCAGAGGAAGAATAGACATGCAGTCTGTTATGTTGAATACCAGTGGCACAACAAAAAGACACTACTGGCGTTCATTCGTAGTGTCTTTGGAACTGAATCGTTCGTCAAAAAAATGATGGCGTGTTATTGCTATAACATAATATTGGTTTGTCGTTTTTGAAAATCCACTTCTTTGTAATACGTGTTTTTGACAAGAATATTTGGTCCGAGGCATTTGACAGCTGGACAATGACAATTCAATGATTTAGCCGTATCTGTTTGCATCCAACGCGCATAAGCTTCTGGTAAAGACGTTGTCTGAATATTTCCGAGTTTTGGCTCATCTCCAAAATCCGTAACAATGATATCCCCTGAGAAGATATTAACATTTAATCTGGATCGTCCGTCTGGATCATTCCTGACTGAGACATTTTTTTCTTGAAAAAGACGCTTTTGTAACGCTATATCTTCTGTGGATGAGCTACAAGGATAAAAAGGTAACGTCCCAAATAGCATCCATGTATCTGGATCACGATGATCTAATAATCTTTCAATGCCAATCCGCATTTCTTCTAACGATAAGGTTTCTAAATTACTGGCAAAGTCTACTGGATACATTGGGTGGATTTCATGGCGTGTACATCCCATTTCTAAAACATGGTCATGAATTTTTTCTAAATAAGGGTAGGTTCGGCCGTTTAGCATGGTTTCAGCAGAAACCATGACGCCTGCCCTTGATAATTTTTGGGAATTAGCCACCATTCGTTCAAAATATTTCTTTCGATTTTCCTCCGTCGGTTTTCTCTCCATCCTCGCAAAACCAGTCGCTGCAAATTCTTCTGCTGTACCCCAATTATGTGAAATATGTAATACATCTAAATATGGGATGATCTCTTCATATCGGCTATAAGGCAATGTTAAATTGGAATTTATTTGTGTCTTAACGCCACGTTGATGTGCATATTGTAGCAATGGCAGTACATAATTACGAACCGATTTTTTTGACATCATTGGCTCTCCGCCAGTAATACTTAAGGTCCGCAGATGAGGAATTTCATCTAATCGCTGTTCCATTAATTCCATTGGCAAAGCATCGGGATCCTTTCCTTGCAGTGTATAACCAACAGCACAATGGGCACAGCGCATATTACAAAGCGTTGTTGTTGTAAATTCAATGTTAGACAATGTCATTTCCCCATACTGTTCCACATCTAAATATGCTTCCCAAGGATCATAGGATGGGGACATTGTTTGTCTCGCTTCTGATAATTTCACATGAAAAACCCTCTCTATACAAAATACTCTATCATTATCTTATCATGTATCAGCTTATTCCGTCTGTATCTGTTACAAAATAAGAATGATTTGCAATGAAATGGGCAACACTAAAAACAGCGAAACTTGATTGAAAATAGGATGGTGATTCTAATGGAAAGAAAAGATCCAAATAAGCCTAATAACATTGAAAATGAAGATACCTTAACGACAAGGCAAGGGCACCCCGTTACCAATAATCAAAATATCCGCACAGTAGGAAATCGTGGACCAGCAACGTTGGAGAACTATGATTTTATTGAAAAGATTAGTCATTTTGACCGTGAAAAAGTCCCTGAACGGATTGTTCATGCTCGTGGAGCAGGAGCACATGGTTATTTTGAAACATATGGAACGGCTGGCGATGAGCCAGTATCTAAGTATACAAGAGCAAAAGTCTTTCAGGATAAGGGAAAACAGACACCTGTTTTTATTCGATTCTCCACAGTAGTTCATGGTAACCACTCTCCAGAAACGGTACGAGATCCACGTGGGTTTGCTGTTAAATTTTATACGGAAGATGGAAACTGGGATTTGGTAGGAAATAATCTCAAAATCTTTTTCATTCGAGATGCCATGAAATTTCCAGACATGATTCATGCTTTCCGACCAGATCCGGTTACGAATATCCAAGACAGTGAGCGTTTCTTTGACTTTTGCGCTAATTCACCAGAGAGCTTTCATATGGTGACATTTGTTTATTCTCCCTGGGGTATACCTGCAAACTATCGAATGATGCAAGGTTCGGGAGTAAATACGTACAAATGGGTAAATGAAGAAGGGGAAGCCGTACTAGTTAAGTATCATTGGGAACCGAAACAGGGAATTAAGAACTTAACTCAACAAGAAGCAAATGAAATTCAAGCAACCAATTTCAATCATGCTACCCAAGACTTATATGATGCGATTGAGAGAGGTGACTATCCAGAGTGGGAGTTATTTGTCCAAATTATGAGCGACGATGATCATCCCGAGTTAGATTTTGACCCACTGGATGATACAAAATTATGGCCAGAGGATAAGTTTCCGTGGTTACCAGTTGGAAAAATGGTATTAAATAAAAACCCGGAAAACTATTTTACGGAAGTAGAACAAGCAGCATTTGGAACCGGAGTTCTTGTTGATGGACTCGACTTCTCAGATGACAAAATGCTGCAAGGGAGAACCTTTTCCTATTCAGATACACAACGCTATCGAGTAGGCGCAAACTATTTACAGGTTCCAATAAATGCTGCTAAGAAGCGAGTTGCTACCAATCAGGAAGGCGGTCAATTACGCCAACAAAACGATAAAGCACCTGGTCAAAACCCTCATGTTAACTATGAGCCTTCGGTATTAGGGGGACTAAAAGAAGCAGAACAAACAGGAAAAGAATACACCCCTGAAGTAAAAGGCGAGCTTGTGCGTGAATCCATTGAAAGAAACAATAACACAAAACAAGCAGGCGAAACATTCCGTCGTTTCAAGGACTGGGAAAAAGACGATTTAATTACAAATCTAGTTAATGATATTTCCGTATGCGACCAACGAATTCAAGACAAAATGATTGCTCTTGCTGAAGAAGCAGATGAAGAATATGGCCGTCGCTTGCGTGAAGGGATAGAAGAAGCGAAGAAAATGATGATGGATGAGACAAGTAAAAATCCGTTAGGCAATAAAGATAGTGAAAACGCACCAGAACAGGCTATTGAAAAAGGACACGACGCCGACCCATATTAAAAAGGTAAAGCTCCCAATTCGGGAGCTTTAGTTTTTTGGTATATTCAAAATCCTGAGGCGGTAAGCATTCATCGCTGTTTCCCCTAACTGGTCCAGTAAATTGTAATTAGCGTAGGCACCAACAATTGCTCCAAAACCTGGGACTAATTGTAATAATTTAACTAAATCAATATAATCACGATACTCTTGCTGAAAAGCCCGCCAATCCATATCTAATAAATGCTGCTTTTCTTGTTCCCAATTTTCGATAATGCGCATGGTCTGTTTCCGTGTTTTTTCATTAGAGAAGGCTAATTGAAAGATATGTAAAATGAATAATCGTTCTTCATATTCCTTCGTATTAAAGCCATATATCGTAGCAGCTTCAAATAGAAACTTTAATTTAATTGAAAGTAACAATGGGAAATCAGCAAATCCCAGTAATATTCCACCTGCACCGGTCCCTGCACCTTCCGCAGATGCAGTTTTTCTATAAGTAGATAACTTTTCTTTTACAAGTTGATCTTGCTGATACAAATTCAATTCCTGTACTTCTGGTTTTCGCGTAGTCATATGAGAACCAACCAAAGTTGCCTTCACCATATTTTTAATACTATCGGTTATGATACCGTGTATCTTCTCAGGAATCCAATTGTTTATTTTTGTTTGTGCTTTTTTAGAAAGCTGATTAAATAAGCTAGGTTTCGCATACATCTTTTTACGCCATTGTGCTAACTCTTGGGAAACGATGTCCTCATAAGCAACCAAAAAATGACCTCCTCACTTACAATTTTCAACTAATATATTGCATTTTTCATATTCCCATTTTTATTGTATACTGTTTAGTATACTAAAAATTATTCAGGAAGGGGGAGTAGATATGCCAATACCTTCAGATCATTCCAAGCCAGTTCGACAATCCGCGAAAGAAAGTGCATTTAATCAAATTCAACAATGGATTATAGATGGTACCTTACAACCTGGTGAGAAGCTTAATGATTCTGAACTTGCTCAAGCATTAGGCGTAAGTAGAACGCCAGTCAGAGAGTCCTTACAACTTTTAGAAGTGCAAGGGTTCGTAAAGATGTTTCCTGGGAAAGCTACACAAGTAACCGATGTTGAAAAGGAATCGATGAATGATTTGTTACCGCCTTTAGCCGTTTTACAAGCTTTATCAGCAGAATTGGCTATTGAAAACTTAACAGAAGATATCATTGCGGTATTGGAAGAGGTTAACGAGAGGTTTGCCAAGGCCATTCGCTCTGAGAACTACTATGCTGCATTAAAAATTGATGAAGAATTTCATCAAATCATTGTAGATGCTGCTAATAATCCTTATATCCACAATATTATTGCTAACTTACAGGCCCATGTAAGACGATTATTCTTCCATAACTCCATCATTCTAACCGAAAAATCCATAGAAGAACATAGCCAAATTATTAAACTTATGAAAGAAGGTAATAATGAGGCATTAGCTCCGATTATGAAGGAAAACTGGTTACGTACCATTCAAGAATTTCAAGCATTAAAATAGCATTTATAGGTAGGTTTATAAACGATGAAACCGACTTTCTCTAGTAGAAAGTCGGTTTTTTTAGTTAAGCATGAACGGTCGATGCTTTTTGAATTCGGATAACAACACCAGTAACTATCATTACGATACATGCAGGAAGTAACCAACCAAGCCCTTCTGGATAAAGTGGTAATACTGTTTCGTAGAATGAAATTATTGGGAGCATCCAATCAAAATATGGTATTCCTACTGACTCACACAATGATTTTAAACCATCAATACTACTGATTAAAAAAGTTACAGATATAACTGAAATATAAACAGCTCGTCTATGATAAAACAATGGAGATAAGAATGCTAATAACATTAACACAATCGCTAAAGGATATAAAAACATTAATACAGGTATAGAGTAGGTAATAATATTCGCAAGCCCAAAATTAGCTATAACAAACGTTATAAATGCGAAAAATACAACAAATTTCTTATAACTTACTTTCGGAAATAGCGAATGAAAATATTCTGCACAAGCTGTTGTTAAA
Organism: Virgibacillus salexigens; assembly: GCF_014905415.1. Lineage (GTDB taxonomy): Bacteria > Bacillota > Bacilli > Bacillales > Amphibacillaceae > Virgibacillus > Virgibacillus salexigens. The sequence goes on along the minus strand of NZ_BNEO01000005.1, from coordinate 1,548 downwards.
CCAATGCTCGTCGTTAAGCAGGCTAAGGTAATAACGATGGCTAATAAAATTAAACCGAATGTTCCAAAATAATGCGTTGCTGCACTGCTTAACACTGGTCCACCAGTATCAAATATTCCGTAAACTTCCGTACTCGTAGCACCTAAATAAGCAATTCCAACATATATTGCACCTAATAAAACGATGGCAACAGATCCTGCCTTTGCAGTCGCTCCTAGTATCTCCCTTTTGGAGGTAATACCAAGTGAACGAATTGCTTTAATAACGATAATACCAAATACAAGCGAAGCTAAAGCATCCATTGTATTGTATCCTTCCAAAAACCCTTTCACAAATGCACCATTTGTATATGCTTCTTGAGGGTATTGCAAGGCGCCCATTGGCTGAAAGACAACCATAGCTAGCAACACTACAAGTAATACAACAATGCCAGGCGCTAGTATCTTTCCAACATAATCGACAATTTTCGCAGGATACAGCGAAAAAAGTAACGTTACGAAGAAGAAACCAAGTGTAAAAATCAGTAAGCCTCCTTGCTGGAATCCTTCACTAACAAATGGTGAAATACCAACATCATATGCTACTGTCCCTGTTCGGGGAGCAGCAAAAAAAGGGCCAATGGTTAAATAAAGTAACGAAGTAAATAAGACGCCATATATTGGATGAATTCTACCTGCCAAATCCTGGAGATTTTTACTACCAGAAAAACTCATAGCCAGAATACCTAAAAGCGGTAACCCTACTCCCGTAATTAAAAAGCCAAATACCGCCTGCCATACATTCTCTCCAGCAAGTTGTCCAAGTTGAGCAGGAAAAATTAAATTACCAGCTCCAAAGAATAACGCAAACAACATCACACCTATAGTTGCGTACGATGAAAATGTAAGTTTTTCCTTCATAAATATGCCCTCTCCCAGATGTAAAATTTTAGTTTATATTGTTTAATTTATATGCAATATATCGATGTTGTTAATCATACTATCTTTTTGCGTAACATGCAATATATTACGTGTAATTTTTTCATAATTTAGACAGGTATGTGACTAAAATTTGAAGACAAAAAATGTAAATCTTTATTTCCAATCAAAAATCAGTACGTGATAAAATTTGCTGCTTCGAGGAACAATCCTATTTCTAAATATAATATTCCCTCACACAATTCTGTAAATTGCTTCCATTTCTCAATCCACAATTGCGCTCCCAGAGAGGTTAGAATCCCATCATTTTGTTTCTCCTATCGTTTTCAATAATAAACACCCCAAACATACTAAGATTAGTAGTACGAAACCAAGGCCGTGGTTTTGTGCTACTATTTTTTTATAGTAGGAGTGAAGAAAAGCCGATCTAACTTTGGGATCAATATTGAATCCGCACCCCAAACAGGCTCACTTCCACCCTTATTTGAATCAAGTTAGTATGTTGGGTCCATAGAGATCGTGTATAAGAAAGTGGAATCGATAAGGTTATGTGAAGACTTCTATGAGTAATTAATTGGAGGAGACGAAATGAAACCTGTAGTTGCGCTCGATGTAAGTAAAGGTAAAAGTA
>NZ_BNEO01000004.1 GCF_014905415.1 Virgibacillus salexigens | reverse complement strand
GAGATTGAGACGTTAGCGAAACAATTTGAGGTGTATGAGATTCTTACATCCATCCCCGGAGTAGGTACTAAAATTGCAGCCACTCTGATTTCAGAAATAGGGGATGTCACACAATTTAGTCACCCTAAGAAACTAGTTGCCTATGCAGGACTTGATCCAAGGGTATACCAATCAGGTAAGTTTACAGCTACGATAAACCGGATAACCAAAAGAGGATCTACGAAGCTACGTCAGACCATCTATTCAGCTGTTCAGTGTGGACTAACCAATAACCGGAATGTGAAAATTCGAGAGTATTATGACAAAAAAAGAAGTGAGGGCAAGCCTCACAAAGTAGCCATCATAGCTTGCGCCAACAAGCTATTGCATTGGATTTATGCCATATTAAAGCATAAGCAAATATATACCGCATAAACCCATACAAATAATTACACAACTTACAAAAAATTCAATTATAAATATTGAAGCTTCTTTGTGATGCACATTTTTATTATACCATCTTTAATCTAGTATGATTACTTAAAAAGTATTGACTTATATTAGCTGGTATTGCTTAATAAACGATACTTACATTTTGGAGCTTCCATTAATGAAAATGCTAAATAATAAACGGATTGTTGTTAAACCAGCAACAGGGATGGCAAAACCTTTATTGTTTTCAAATTCATAAATAGCCGTTAATGCACCTGCTACGCATAATACTAACCATACGGGCATAAATATGGCGTCTGCAATATTTGTTGGTAATAAAGTGTAAACACCAGTTAAAAAAAGTAACCAATGCATAACTAAAAGACGCAATATTCCATATGAAATTTTTTTATTCATAAATGCAGGAACAATAAACGTTAAAAAAGCGATAATTCCTATAACCACTAAAAATATTAATGAAAAGGTAATGAAGAACACCTCATTCCTTCCGTTAATTTCCTTTATTTGCGATACTGGCGCTATCCCTATTAAAGAAAAGCGCCTGATTGTTTTACAATGCGTCCCTATTCCGATATAAAAACAACGTAAGTGCATTTAATAAAATGGTAACAATGACAAGTACCGTTGAAGCAACAGCTACACCTCGCATTGTATCTGCCAGAGCTGCAAAGTCTTCAATTTTTACCAAGTAAAGGTTATAAAAAATTTGAAAACATATTGCTATAGCGCAAGCGCTGAAACTGATAATGGTAAGAGCAACCCATTTCTTATTCTTTTGTTTTTTATCTCCCGCAAGATTAATAGTAGGAATTATCCAAGCTACTAATCCAAGTATCAAACTGCCGATATTAAGCCAACCAGCATCAATCATATTTCATCCCACCCCATTTTTTCTTTCTAAATTTCTCCTCAACAAAATGGCCCGATTCATAAATAGAGCGCAGATTCTTACTCCAGAATTGCGCTCGATTGCAGAATTACACTACTGCAACTTTCTAGATTAACCATTCAAAAAAATAATAGTTGAATCTTAAATCTTATATATTTTGGATAACGTTTTTTCAATTTGAATTTGTGGTTTTTTACTCAGAAGGAGTTTAATGAAATCATACTCATTCTTAGGCGACACAAGGATACCCCAGTTATAGTTTGCGTACTGTATTACCAATCTATCAGTAGCTAAAGCAGCTGCTGTCCACACACTTTTCCCCTTACTTATTTTGTTAATTTCTTGTATATTTATGGTTTTTTTGAACGGACCAGCCTTTACTTTAATAATATCGTTTGCAATTTGATAACCCGTACCAAACCACACCCAAATAAGTAAAACCACTATAATTAATCCAACTAGTCCTTCAATGAGATTAGATACGCTAAAAGTAAAAATAGAACGAATAACAACACTTAAAATAAAAACTATGGTTCCCCATATAACAACAGAGTATAAAGCGTCTTTCTTAGATACAAAAAATATTTGGCTCACCTCTTTCACAATATGGCCCTTTAAAGGAAAAATAAGCGCAGATCTTTATTAAAGAATTGCGCGTTTGTCGAACTGTAACATTTTTATTAATCCAATATTCATCATCGAAATGATTGATAATTATATTACTTCTTAAATCTATTTCCTGTATTAACGTATATAAGCATAAATACAATTATGCCAATAAATAAGACAAGACCAAAGGCGAATAACGCGCCAATCTCATATGCTTCACTAAGTACCCAAAACAACATACTAAATGACAAAGTGAACATCATCTTCCCCATAAACTTGCACAGGGCAACTGTATCATATTTTTCCTTTTCTTCCGGAGGCATTGTATTATAGCCTGCGATTAAGGAAGAGCCTTTGCCATTGATCAGTAAAATTCCTAACACAATAAACAACCCAATGACAAACATCAATACAATCATTTTTACCCCCAGTAAGAAATAAAATATTTCAATAGCTTGTTAAACATTGGAATCCTATACCAAAATAGAGCAAATTCTTACTCCGGAAATGCGCCCCTATAGCGGCGTAACCTTGATAAAAAGCAACCCTAATTCTCTTCCTTATTGTTTGCAAACCTAACAAGTTCTGTAAAACTTGATATTAAATCCGTAACGCATTGTTCACTTTTATATTCACCATTTCCATTTTGAACGATATCCAATCTAGCATAAACTTGTTTCAAAAGTGCCTTTGCGTTATCTTCATTCAAATCATTTATACTTTTGAGTACATCATCATAACACTTTACAGCTTCAGCACTTGCTAATTTTCCATTGAACATTTATTCCCCCCTATGCATACAAGTATTTCTCAATCTGACCCATTTTGAAGTATAGCCTTGTTCCATAACTGCGCCCGTTTGTGGCATTAGCGCTTTTACAATGTAGTAATAATTGGTCCTTCCTTGGTAAGAATAATCGTATGTTCGTATTGAGCAACAGCGCTTTCATTGGTTAGGAAAGTCCATCCATCTTCGGATTGGAAGACTTCTTCTTCAAATGTAGAGATAAAAGGTTCAAAGGCAATTACCATACCATCTTTTAAAATTTCATCATCCCAACGGGCGAAGTAATTGAAAATATGTTTTGGTTCTTCATGAATCGAACGCCCAACACCGTGTCCAGTAAGGTTTTTTATGACTGTAAAGCCATGCTTTTTCGCTACGTTGTGTACAGCTTTTCCGAGCGCGCTTTTTTTCAAACCTGGCTTTGCCTTCTTAAGTCCGGCGTCGAATGCTTCCTTAGCAACGTCACATATTTTCTGTAAAGTTGCCTCTCCTTTCCCAACTACAAAGGAAATTCCAGTATCTGCAAAATACCCGTTTTTTGAACCTGAAACATCAATATTTACTATGTCCCCTTCTCGAATGGTCCGTTTCCTCTTCGGAATCCCGTGCGCTACTTCATTATTTATGCTAATACACGTATATCCAGGAAAATCGTATTCTCCTTTTGGGGCAGATTGAGCTTCTGCTATTTCAAACATCTCTCTCGCAATTTCATCGAGTTCTTTTGTGGTAATTCCAGGTTTCGTACTATGGACTAATTCATCTCGAATTGCCCCACAAATTTCACCAATTACTCTCAATCCATCAAAATCCTTTTTAGTCTTTGCAACCATTATATATCCTCACTTTTTAATGTATTTTATGATTAGTATTCCATTTAGTTTCTAAACGGAACAGATTTTCATGCAACAATATGGCTCTATAACAGAAGGAGGCATTATTCGATGAACGCGCCCGATTGCTTAATAAGCTAATTGGCGTAAATTGAGAAGTAGATTTTCATCTTGCTTTTTAACTATATATTTACGAATTTTACTGTCTATCTTTTTTTGTTGTTTGCTATCTTTATTAGGCCAGTTTATGGGGGAATACCAGTGAAGCTGTCACCAACCAATAAGGAAATGTCAAGACTGCAATCAAGTTGTTTAATGTAGATTTAAAATAAAGTTGTACCGTTTATAAAAAAGTTAAACCGTTTTGCCCCTTTGGATATGATTATCTAAAGACTCTTCACGCAACCTTAGTAAACGACTGTTAGAATCCTCTATTAAATAATACTGTAAAATATAGCTCATTATTTATAGAGGATCATAAGTAAGTCACCTTAGTTATCACACCAAGATGCCTTACTAGTTTAGGAAAATATCGATAAATGGACTAAACCGTTTTATTCTCCTCCTCTATAGCTATAACTTCCCTTGCTGCTTCTATGAAAGATAATATGATTGGTGAAAGCCATTTGTCTTTATGCCATGCCATATGTGTATACACGTGCAAGTCCGGAATCTGCCATGGAAGAGCAACAAGTTCCCCCCGTTCAACTTCGGCTTTCACTGTTATTTCTGGAAGAAAAGCAATGCCGATTCTCGTAATTGCACATTGTTTAATGGCTTCGGCATTTTGAAACTCTAAATAAGTAATATCATCAATGCCCTTTTTCTCAAATGACCGGTCAAACATAGTTCGATAGGTACAACCTTTTTCATTGACCAGGAACACTTCTCCGTGAAAATCTTCCAACTGTAGTACAGTTCGTTTCGCGAGGGGATGATCTGGAGCAACGAAAAAGCGGAAAGTTTCTTCCATTAACGGTTCCACTGCAAGTCCGCTTGAGAGAATGGTTTCGTCCAGCATAAAGACGACATCCGCGGTTCCCTCAAAGAGCGTTTGCTTGAGTTCCTGATTTGGAACAGAACGGAAGATGAGACGAACCCCTGGATAGCGCGAACGAAATAGCTGGAAGACAACTGGAAGCCGATAGGCGCAAAGAACCTCGTTGGCACTTATCGTCAGAGTGCCACTTAGATTTTCATTGTCATGAACGGCACTGCGAGCTTCGTCCAATTTGTCTAGAACACTTTGGACATGAGTTAAAAAGCGCTTACCCGCAGTTGTGAGAACGAGCTGCTTGCCCAATCGGTCAAAGAGACGAACACCAAGTTCATCCTCCAATGCTTTTATTTGCATCGTGACGTTGGAGGGGACGTAGTTCAGCGCTTCCGCAGCCCGACTGAAGTTTAAAGTTGATGCAACCGTGCGAAACGTATTCAGTTGGCGTAATTCCATCATACTACCCCCATTCCACTTTCAGTATTATTGAATACAGTTTTTAATTTTATTCACTTTTTTTGAGAGTACCATAGGTTTATACTAAGTACAAGAAATACATTCTAAATGTATGGTTTCATTTTGAAGGGAGAGACAATACAATGGATTATGAGATTTTTGATTTGGGTGACGTAACCTTGCAATCAGGAGTGACGTTACCGAGCGCATTTCTTGCTTATAAAACTTATGGAAAATTGAATGAAAAGAAAGATAATGTCATCGTCTATCCAACTGCTTTTGGCGACCAGCATGCTCAGAATGAATGGTTGATTGGAAACGGCATGGCACTAGATCCGCAGAAATATTTCATTATCGTTCCAAATCTGCTGGGGAACGGATTATCTTCGTCTCCTAGTAACACGCCTCCCCCATTCGACAGGGCTAATTTCCCTCAGGTAACGATCTATGACAACGTCAAATTACAACATCGGTTAGTGACCGAAAAATTCGGCATTCAAAAGATCGCTCTCGTAGTTGGATGGTCAATGGGAGGCGTTCAATCATTCCAATGGGGGGCAAGTTATCCCGACATAGTGGAACGAATAGCACCTTTCTGCGGAGGTGCAAAGACTTGGCCGCAAACGTATGTGGTCCTAGACGGAATGAAAGCTGCGCTCATGGCTGCAGTTGGCTTCGATTCAAGTAAACTAAACCAGTTGACTTCAGCAGACATGCGCGCCGTTGGCCGCGTCTATGCGGGATGGGGCGTATCGCAGGCCTTTTACAAAGAGGAACTTTATCGTGAGCTGGGATTTGACTCATTGGCAGATTTTGTAGTTGGCGTCTGGGAAGATAGCTTTATGAGGATGGATCCGCACAATGTTCTGGCCATGTTATGGACAGGCCAACATGCAGATCTTAGTGCAAACCCCGCATATAACGGAGATTTCGATGAGACGCTCAAAAGCATTAAAGCGCTAGCCTGTGTCATGCCAGGGAGCACGGATCTATTCTGTACAGCTGAAGATAACAAATACGAGGCTAAGCTTATACCTAATGCTATTTTTAATCCTATCGAGTCGATCTGGGGCCATTTTGCCGGACGCGGAATTAACAGTGTCGATAATAAATTTATTGATGACAACCTAAAACGCTTGTTGGCACTTAGTAAGAACGGATAAATGAAAAGTAGCTTTATATTTTTTGTTGTCCACTATTCTAAAAACATATACTACAATTAAAGACAATTGTGAAGAATTGTATTAAATTATAGGATAGATTAATAGAAATAAGTGATTTTAGAATTCAAACTATGTTTTAGATTCCATTAAAGGCTGATAGTGGAACAACACAAATAGAAAATGATCAAACTTTTTTATGAAAAATGCATAGTTCTTCACAATAAATGAATTCGTTTTGATTAATCTTTTTTCAAAAGATTCTTTTAATTTTACGTAAAACGTGGGTTTGCGAGGTATGTTTGATCAAACATTATTTCAAAGCTACATTTAAGTTAAATACTTTAACATGCATACCCCCGTCCTACTTGGATGGGGGTATGTTAAATTTTCTAGAGAGAAGCTTTAACCAGCACAATCTGTACGCACTAAAAAATTGCGGGAAAGCCGATTAGAATAAGAAGTTATGAGAAAGATTTTTACCCTTTAAAAGATCCAATTTCCCTGTTTTTCTGATTTCTCTTGGTATTCTTTTATCCCTTCAACAATTGAAGTGGCAACTCGATTTTGAAAATCGTCTTTCCACATTTTAGACTCATCATCAAGATTCGTCAGATAACCTACTTCTATCAAAGCCGCCGGCATTTTCGTATCCTTTACAACAAATAGATCTTGCTTCTTTATCCCTCTATCCCTAAATCCAGTTGCTTCAACCACATGTTTCTGTAAGGTTTCAGCAAAAAGGCGGGAATTGTTGTGATAATAAAATGTTTCCGTACCCGAAACATTGGGATCAGAAAAAGTATTCCCGTGTATAGATATAAATAAATCTGCATCTATTTCATTTGCATATTTGGGCCTGTATCGGCTTTCTTGTGATAGAAAGCTATCGTCCGTTCTCGTCATAAAAACTTCTATTGCAGGATCCTGTCCCAATAGCTTTTCCACCTTTTTTGACACACTCAAAGTAAAATCCTTTTCATACTGGCCACTTTCGCCTGACGCCCCGACATCTTTACCGCCATGTCCCGCATCAATGACAACCTTAAAAGCTGTATTACTGTTTTTACTGTTATTATGCTTAACGTTATTGTTGTCGGGATTGCTAGTGCAAGCCGATAATATTAAAGTTGAAAATAAGAACAATGTAATAAATAACATATTTTTTTTCATGTTTCTGCCTTCTTTCTTTTTAATATAGTTCTGGAGTGCTATGAAGCATCAAGACGATGGCAACGGTCATAGCAATTGAATTGTACCGGTTCAACAGAAGCATCAATTTTCTTCATTAGAAACCCCTGTTTTGTTAAATAGCTCAATAGCTCCGGTAAATATTTCGCTGTTTTGGATTGATCATGCAACAACACAACTGGTGTGGCGTCATTTCCTTCCAATGATTGAATTTGTTCAATAAGGTTTTCCACATATTCCCCCTCTGGCAGGTCCCAGTCATTGCTGTCGATATTCCAATCCCACAATTCGTAGCCTTGTGCATTCAGAGCTTCTCTGAACGGTTTGGTTAAATACGGTACACTTCCGTACGGAGTTCGAATAAGTACGGAATGAATTCCAGTAATACTTTCGAGTGCTTTTTGGGCTTCATTCATTTCACTGAGAGCCGTTTGTTTAGAAAGGTAAAATCGATTGACATCATGTGTTACACCATGTATCCCAACGCCATGCCCCTCCTTAACCACTTGTTTTACTACATTAGGACGCTCCTTCATATGAGGTGAAAGCATAAAAAACGTCGCTTTAGCATCATGTTTTTTTAAGGTTTCAAGGATATCGTCTGTTGCAGAAGATGGGCCGTCATCAAATGTTAAGTAAACGACTTTCCCGTCAGCCCTTTTTGAATTGGTTGGCAGTGATTCTAATTTCCCTGTTTTCCTTTTTGCTGCATCATTTTTCACAAATTTTTCTACCTCTTTCACTGGAGAAGGAGAAGTAACTGTACTTATTAGAAAGAATGATAGGAAAATAGTTACTAATAGGAGTCCCAAACTTATGATTTTTTTCCTTTTTAACCTCTTTATCCACTGACTTTTCCGCTTTAACGCCATTTTTTTTATCCCTTCTTTTTCAAAGCATCTTTGTACTGTTTAAAGATTAATAGAGGCAGATAAAGATTAGGTGAAGATAATATCAATATCATTTAAAGAATTAAAAATGAGGCTAGCCCTCAGAAATGTGAGTGTATTCTATAACCTGGCATAAAAAATCCGTAAGTCAAATACCCGCGATATAACGGCTATTTGACTTACGGATTTCACAGTAATTTAGGCTTCTATTAGGATTAATTAAATTTTTTAATGGTGTTTTGACTAGAATGAATATGGTCTATGAGCTTGTCTGTGAAAAAAAGCCATCCGTTCGATACCTTTGGTAAAGGCCTATTGATCGGATGGCTCAAATAAATTAAAAACTCAATATTATCCCTTAAGTTTGGCAAATTGAATAGGTTACTAAATAAAATATCTATCCTTTTTTGTTTAAATAGAAGAAAAACTGCACTCCATCTTCAGTATTCGATACACCATATTGCGACTCATGCAGCTCTAAAACATTTTTTGAAATAGCAAGCCCTAATCCTGTTCCACCATTCGAACGCCTGCGAGATGTATCTCCGCGATAAAAACGATCCCATATTTTCTCTAAATGTTCCTGCGCAATATGAGCGCCTTTATTTTCCACACTTACTTTTACACGCTCCGGCTCTTCTATCGCGGAAATAATAATGCTTTTATTTTCTGGCGTGTAGCGAATCGCATTGGTAATAAAGTTCGTAATCACTTGCTCTATTCGATGTTGATTGGCAACCACCATAATCTTAGAAAGTTGTTTATGAACATGTAATTGCTTGTTCGCTATGTCTAAATCTAATTGCTCGCATATATACTCAATGACTTGGTCAATATAGAAGACATCCATTTTCATTTTATACGTACCAGATTCAAATTTTGCTAATTCGAGCATATCAACAATGAGCATATCCATTTTATCTACTTCATTAGCCATTGCTTTAAAATAATAATCTTTTTTATTACTAGCAACACCATCTTCCAAAATGGAGATGCAACTCTTCATAATACTTAAAGGTGTCTTTAATTCATGTGAAACACTAGAAATAAATTCTTTACGTGTATTTTCTAATTGTTTTTCTTTCTCTATATCTTGTTGCAATTGATTAATATACGAATGCAAAGTAGTAGAGAGAGTATTAATATTGTGTGATAGAGTACCAATTTCATCTTTAGAGGTAATGGGTATTGTCTCTGAAAAGTCCAGATTTGCCATCTTGTTTGTAGTATCGTTTATTTGTAACAACGGTTTCGCAATCTTTTTTGAATAATAAAATGATGCCAGAACAATAAGAAGTAGTACAAATATAACTAAGTATGGGTAATAACCTTCTAACATTTGTACAGCCTCATCAACTGGTTGTAATGATGTCATAGCAAAAATATAAATAGTTTTACCTGTAGTATCTTTTATGGGTCTAATAAATATTTTGTAATTAATATTATTTTCCTCATAGTCCAATGTTTCAGCATCGCTAGTTTGATTTTTATTTAATAGTAGGTTTACTTGAAATTGTTTTACTCTATCTATAAACACACGATTCGTATAAATGTTCGAACCGAAGGTCCCTACTGGTAATTGTAATTTCTTAATGACTCCCTTTAAGAATATCTGCGAGCTACCCTTTGGAATAGGCTCTGGTGCATCTTTTTTGCCATATAACTTTTCTGATAGTTGCCCATTATCCAATGCAACATTCCTATTTTCGACCGTTAATATAGCAGGAACCACTTTATCATCTTTTTTTACTCCATCAATCATAATACGATTTCCCTGTTCTAATTCAAACCTCTCTAATCCAATGAAGCTATACAATGGGATGTTAATGACACGATTGGAGAAATCCTTATTTCGAGAAGGATCTAATTGAACTTTTACAGAAAAATCATTTGCATATTTTATATTTCCTACACTATCTAATGTTGTAATCCACGTCGTATTTTCTTGGTAGAAATCCTGCTCTAGCTTTTGAATTTTCTGTACATCTCCTCCTGCCTTTATGTACTCTTTTTTAAAAGATTGAATACTTGTTTCAATATCATTTACCTTTTGGTTTGCATAATATTGCTTAAAAAATATAGTTTGTCCAATAAAAATTGTCGTTAAAATGAGCATACATAATAATGTTGTAAGTATAAATAATTTTGATACAATTCCTATTTTCATGCCTTACCCTCAAATTTATAACCAGCTCGAATAACAGTTACAATACTATTTGCTTTATTTCCTAATTTATGACGTAAATTACGAATATGACTATTGACTGTACGATCATCACCAGCAAATTCATACCCCCAAATTTTAGTGATTAGCTGTTCTCTCGTAATAATAATCCCTGGATTTTGCATTAAATATGTTAATATTTCATATTCTGTGTGTGTTAAACCTATCTTTTCTTCATCTACTGTCACGGTACGTGAAGGGAAATGGACATGGATACCATTTCTAGTTAAGATATCTTCATTAGATAACTCTCCTGTATAAGCATATCGACTTTCCATTAATCGTTTCACTCTCGCCAATAAAATTGGTGGACTGTAAGGTTTTGTAACATAATCATCAGCCCCTAATTCAAAACCAAGTAACGTATCGTCTTCATCCACACGAGCTGTCAATATAATAATAGGCACATTCGATGATTTGCGAATTCGTCTACAAACAGACCATCCATCTAACTCTGGCAGCATAATATCTAAAATTATTAAATGTACTTCACGTTCTTCAAATATAGCCAAAGCTTCATTTCCATCTACTGCTTCTAATACTTCATATCCTTCATTCAATAAATAATCTTTCACTATTTCACGTAAAATGTCTTCATCTTCTACAATTAGTAATGTTTTTTGCATTTTTCTCCCTCGCAATGTCAAAAAGGTAAGTACCTATGAAAGAATATCATAACGATATAAAGATGAGATAAAGAAGTTAACTTGATATCATAATTGATAAACCCTCTTTAGGATCGTTGTCAATTAATTGCACATCCCACATTTTTATTTTATCCATACAAAAGCAATATTAGAAAAGAACGAATTTGCAACCCTTAGTTGGGGTAATACCAGCGAAGCTGTCACCAACCGCATAGGGATATATCCTTTTCTTGTGCCTTTTCGATATTGTCTTCGTAAGAAGCAATATCAGTAGTTTTACATTCATAAAGTGAAAATGTTAATAGTATTAAACTCCACGATAAAATCATTACCTTCTTCAAAGAAGGTAATTTCATTTTACTCATCCTTTTATCAAATTGTGTTAACTCTCCTCTATTTTAAGAGACAAGACATTTATCATTTCATTAATGATAAGCATTTTCTCATTTGTAAGCATCAGCCAATCATTCTTTTCTTTTATATTTATCATCATCAAATACAACTTCTAGTATCGCAAGCAACAACGCAATAATAATTTCTGATCTTATGGAGAGTATCATACTTTTCATAAATTCATCCACTGTAAACAGAACGAGCCAGTTGGATAAGGCCGCAACGCTAATTCGGACGAAAAACACTTTGATTCTCCCCGTTATATTACGAACCGACAGCTTATAAATTACTTTGAAAAAAATTTCAACAATGATTCCTAGAATCAAAAAACTTATAACAAAAATAGCCAAAGACCAAATTGAATTATACTGAACGCCAAGCAGTTCAAAAATCCCTGCTAGTCCAAAGAAATAAAGCCCTATTACAAAGCTCAGAACTAAAATAATAAGAGATCCAATTCCGACAATTGTTGCCGTCTTTTCTCTTATATTCATATCACGGAATAAATTATTTTTGTGTTCTGGCATAAATTTGTTTCTCCTTCAGTTAAAATCCAACTTCCAAACTCCATTAAAGAAAATCTCCCTATATGTAAATTACCACGTATCGTAATAAAAGGTTTAAGCTGATACATATAATATAAAACAAAAATAATTATAAACAGCCAACCACATGCTTTTTGTTTTTTCTTCATCTCTTCTATCCTCTCACTAACATCAAAGTGGCAAGAACTTATATAATCAGTTATTAATCCATAACCAGAAAATGATAAGATTTCAAAATGCTACCTATGCCTCCCTATCTAGGTTGAGAAGAACCATTCCAATTAAAAGACAAATATGCCAACCTATAAAAATTTTTATAAACCGGATACTTACATAAATTTATCTGATGTTATCTATACTTGAATAACATTATGCAGGTTAACGATTGGGACAATACAAACATAACGTCGGTAAGTAGCAATAACCTCTTAATCTTTTACCTCCCTAAAAAATCCCCTGATAATAATAAATTTCTTAATCTGAATAGTATATTGTATCAGAATTTCTCTACAAAAAAATAATAATACTGGAATTTTCATCCAACCTGTGATGGTTGGCTAACTTGTACAGGCGGCCTCCTATTTTCCCTTGGAAATTAAAAAAGGCATGTTCACTTAGCTTCCTGTAAATGAACATGCCATTACTACGTTCTGCCTTCATCTCTTACAAATGACTTAAAGTGATTTGCCAGCATCAATTGCTTTTTGAATGGCTTCTATTGGGTTATTCTTATCTGAATTAATTTCATAGACGACTTTATCTACCTGCCATTGTATTTTCACTTGAGGAGAATCTTTAAAACCACGAACTTTTATGACTCCTTTATCTTGAGGAGCAGGTAAATAGTGACTTTCTAAATAGCTAACCATTTGTTTTGCAAGCGCTGTATTATTAGGATATTTTTCTGTTACATATTGGGTATCAGTAGGATAATCCAATCCAATAAACCAGCGGCCTTCATTCCAAGAGATATACTGGTGACCTGCACCTGCATCTCTAGATCCTTAAATACCAAAACCTAGGTCAATGTTTGTTTGTTTTATGTTACGATAGCCTTCCATGTAATTAGCTGCTTCTTCCGAAGTATTAAATGTATGCTTTTCTAGTTCATCCGGAATGGAACGTTGTTTGCTTGAATTATCATCGTTATTCCTATTTGATTCATTGGCTGCAGAGTTGTCATCATTATGCGATTGTTCCACATTGGATTCCGAGCTAGTACCAGCTGCTTCATTTGTTTCATTCGTAGTTGCATTCGGATCATCATCTGCTGCTTCAAGATTTGTGTTACATCCAGCTAGGGTGATGCTAACAACCAGGATTCCCATCATTATGCTTCTGACATGCATCGTCATTCCACCTTTCCTGAAGTCCTCTATAGGAAACATTTTCCCTAACAGCAAGACAGTAAACATAACTAAAGATACAGGGTAATTACGTCATGCAAAATGTATGAATCCATCATACTTAGCCGAGGGCTCTCCTTTAGCCTTACATATCCCACCTTCTTTTCACATAGTTATAGGAAGGAAGAAAGGTGGTTACTGACATGAACAATTCTGATTTTGCTTCCCTTCGTTACCCAGAAGATATGCTATCCATTATTCGCAATGGATTAACGACTTCTTCACATCCGAAGAGTGTAATTATTATTGGTGCAGGTATGGCGGGCCTTGTTGCTGCTTCCTTATTAAAACAAGCGGGACACCAAGTAACCATCCTGGAAGGTAATGATCGCATTGGTGGAAGGGTTTATACGCTGAGAGAACCTTTTTCAGCAGGAAATTATTTAGATGTGGGGGCAATGCGAATTCCGGATAATCATGCGTTGGTCCTTGAATACATGAAACGATTCCATCTACCAGTCAATCATTTTCTAAATACGACTCCCGAAGATATAATTTATGTCAATAATGTATTAACAACAAGAGCAGTATATGAAGAAAACCCTGATATTTTACAATTTCCGGTGAATGAAAATGAAAAGGGAAAAACAGCAACAGCGTTATTTTTAGAGGCAACACAGCCATTTCTTGACTTATATAATAATAGTTCACCTGAAGAACAAGCACGGCTAGAAGAGGAATTTAGTGAATACTCGATGGGCGAATTTCTACAATATAATCCTATTGGTCGACCACTATCTATACCCGCCATTCGCAGCATTGGTGTTATGCTAGGAATCGAAGGTTTTCCTCAAGCTTCCTTTGTCGATATTCTGACAGATATTACGTATCCTATATTTGGTGAATCCGTTGAGTTTCTGGAAATAGATGGTGGTAATGATCGACTTCCATATGCCTTTCTAAATCAGCTTCAACCACATACGTACGTCAATCAAAAAGTAGAGCGAATCTATCAACATAATCATGGCGTACGAGTTCAGTCGTGGAATCCGCTAACTCATAAAACAACATGGGTTGATGGAGATTATACGATTGTCACCATTCCCTTTCCTGTTTTTCAGTTTATCGATGTTATTCCTTATAACTCCATTTCCTTTGAAAAATGGCAAATTATTCGGGAACTGATCAATGTACCCTCGGTTAAAATTGGAATTGAATTTAAACACCGATTCTGGGAAAAACTTCATCTCGGGAATGCTATTTCAGATATCCCTACGCGTTTTTCTTATATTCCAAGCCATGGAATAGGTGAGCCAGGACCAGCGATTTTGTTAGCTAGCTACAGTTGGGGCGAAGATGCAATTCTCTGGGCGAGTTTACCACCACAGCAGTTAGCTCGAGCATTGTTAAAAGACATAGCAAAAATCTACGGCAATATCGTCTTCCAAGAATATATTAAGGCTGTATCCTATAATTGGAGCCTAAATCCATACTCAGCAGGGGCATTTACGTTATTTACCCCTGGACAAGGAAAAGAATTTTCAGAGGTTATTCGCCAACCTGAGGGACGATTACACTTCGCTGGAGAGCATACTTCTTCCTTTCACGGCTGGATAGAAGGAGCAATTGAGTCTGGTATTCGCACTGCGTATGAGATCAATGCAAGAGAATAATCATTACTACTAATTATAAAATAAGGTGGCATACGAAATGACTTCTTCAACGAATAGTTTTGGTTTTAAATTCAAAGGCGATCTGCAAATGCGGATTGCCGGCCTTCACTCCATTGGAAAAGAAACAAGAACGTGCCCTTCTTATCAATGGAATGGCTTAGAACGGAGTGAAGAAGGAAGATGGGTATTTCAATATACATTACATGGACAAGGTGCTATCCGAATTGGAGAGCAGACGTATGATTTATCAAAAGGACACGCATTTCTTGTGCAGATCCCGAGTGATCACTGTTATTATTTACCTGATCAATCTTCTAGCTGGGAATTTATCTTTATTACGTTATTTGGAAATGAAGTAACCCGCTTCTTTGAACAGATCACCACGAAACATGGACATCTATTTACGTTTCCCCTTCATGCGAAACCTATTAAGCGCATCTTTCATTTATTAGAGGAAATTGCGACTTCAGGAATTGAACAAGCATATAAAGCATCGCAATACGCCTACAGCTTTCTAATGGATTATCTGCAATACGTAGAATATGAAGAGCAGAGTCAAAGCCCGTTCCCCCTCACGATTTATAAAGCCATCTCCTTTATGCAAAGCAAGTTTGCGGAAAATCTTGTCTTGGATGATATTGTTGCTGTTACTGGTTTATCAAAGTATCATTTTACAAGACTCTTCCATCACACAGTAAAAGAGACGCCGATGAAATACCTTGCAAAATTACGAATACATCAATCCATCTTTTTACTAAAGAATAGTGATCTAACCATTGCAGAAATTGCAACAGCGGTTGGCTTTCGTAGTGGTAATTATTTTAGTAAAGTTTTTAAAAACATGATCAATGTCCCTCCTAGTGAATATCGAAAAAACCAATCCTATATGCCTGTTGATCATTTTTTTATCGATTAAATACAAGCAATAATTTACCTCATTTTATTTTTTTTACGATTGTAAAGCTACATTTCTTCGCATAACATGTAGTTCAAGAAGGCAATTATTTATCAGGGGGGAATGTTGATGTCTAAGATTACCTTTTTAGGTGCAGGCAGTACGGTGTTTGCTAAAAATTTACTAGGCGACTGCATGACTGTCGATGCGTTGCAATCGTTTGAGTTCGCATTGTATGATGTCGATCATAAACGTTTACGAGATTCAGAGTTATTGTTAAATACAATGAAAAAGAACCTACAATCCAATGTAACTATTATTACCTATCATGACCGAAAAGAAGCTCTGCGAAATGCAACCTATGTAATTAATGCTATTCAAGTAGGCGGTTATGATCCGTGTACAATTACCGACTTTGAGATGCCAAAGAAGTATGGACTTCGCCAAACAATCGCAGACACGATCGGAATTGGAGGAATCTTTCGTAACCTCCGTACCATACCAGTTATACAAGCATTTGCTAAAGACATGAAAGAAGTTTGTCCAGATGCATGGTTTCTTAATTACACGAATCCAATGGCTGTATTAACCAATGTTTTGCTCCAAGAAGGAATTAAGACAGTCGGCTTATGTCATAGCGTGCAAGTCTGTGCAAGCCATTTATTAGAATCATTAGATATGCCCTTCGATAATATTCAATGGAAGATTGCTGGAATTAATCATATGGCTTGGCTTTTGGAGATTACAAGAAATGGCAAAGACCTTTATCCAGAAATCAAACAACGTGCCCGCCAAAAGCAATCTGAAAAACATGATGATATGGTCCGTTTTGAATTAATGCAACGCTTCGGCTATTATGTTACGGAGTCTTCCGAGCATAATGCAGAATATCATCCATACTTTATTAAAAAGAACTATCCAGAACTGATAGAACAATATAATATTCCGTTAGATGAGTATCCTCGTCGTTGTGTGAATCAAATAGAAGGATGGAAACAGATGCGAGAAGATCTTGTTCATAATAAACATTTACATCATGAACGTACCATGGAATATGGTTCGTATATTATCGAGGCAATGGAAACGAATCAGCCATTTAAAATTGGCGGTAATGTCCTAAATACTGGCGGCCTCATTCGTAATTTACCAGAAAAAGCTGTAGTGGAAGTTCCATGCCTGGTCGACGCATCCGGGGTTACACCAACTCATGTAGGCGACCTTCCTGAGCAGCTCGCAGCACTCAACCGGACAAATATCCATACACAATTATTAACAATCGAAGCGGCTCTTACGAAGAAGAAAGAAAAGATCTATCAGGCCGCACTTTTAGATCCACATACCGCTGCTGAATTATCGATTGATGATATTGTTTCTCTTTGTGATGACTTGATTGAAGCACATGGCAGCTGGCTACCAGCTTATACGTAATTAACAAAATCTCTCGCTTAGGTTCAGCGAGAGATTTTTTAGTAAAATAATTAGTTTTTTAAGTTATATCTTCTCCCATGAACACATAAAATGAACTCAAATCAAGTAAACTTTCGTAAAAAATCATCCTATTTACATCGCTTCTATTTCATTATTTTTTTATTCAACCACCTCATTTTTTACTAAATACAAGAAAAGGTGAAGACAATGGCAACCATAAAAGATGTCGCTAATTTAGCTAACGTATCACAGGCTACCGTTTCCCGTGTATTAAATCATGATCATACCCTATCTGTCTCGGCGGATACAAGAAACCGTATCGTTGATGCAGCTAAACAATTAAACTATCAGACGATCCGTGTTCGCAAACAACATACTTATAGCCAAGCTCCCTACCGAATTGGTATTTTCTTATGTTTATCGCAAGAAGAAGAATTAAATGATCCGTATTTTCTTTCGATACGGCAAGGAGTTGAGCAGGAATGTAAAGCACTTGGAATTGAAAGCATGGAAATATACCGAAAATATAATTTTAATACTACTCAATTAAATCCTAATTTGGATGGCTTGATCATAATTGGAAAAGTAGATACCGAACTAATACAGTATATTCGAGGAAAAATGAAATGTATCACGTTTATTGATTGCTCTCCAGACGAAGATACGTATGATTCAGTTGTAATTGATTTTCAGAAAGCTACGAATCTAGCATTGGATCATTTATTGGAGAGTAATATCAATACAATCGGGTTTATCGGAGGGAGGCAAACCGAATATACGAATAATCAACTTTCCCACACATATGAGGACGAACGCTATTTAACATTCAAACAACGTATGCGTGAAATAAAGCAATACGACAAGCGTCATGTGCATATTGGGGAATTCACAATGACGACAGGTTATCGGCTTATGAAACAAGCAATTGAACAAGGCGGGCTGCCAAATGCTTTCTTTATTGCAAGTGATCCAATGGCGATTGGAGCATTACGTGCACTACGAGAATCCGGATTACGTGTTCCAGAAGATATAAAAATTATTGGCTTTGACGATATTGAAATGGCTCAATTTGCAAACCCTCCTCTTTCTACCATTCATGTTCCAACCGAATGGATGGGAAAAATCGGTGTGAAATTATTAGTCGAACGACTAAAAGGGCGTGATCTACCATTAAAGGTAACAGTACCTACAACATTAATCCAACGTGAAAGCACGAAGATGACAACGTAAGTTAAATGATGTTTTCCATTAAAATAGCGGAAGGATTGATATTATGAAAGCGCTTTTAAAGATTAGCTTTACACTTCTCATTTGCAGCATTGTATTAATCGGGTGCTCTGACGGTTCTAATAAAGAGAGCGGAAAGGTCACTTTATCGTTATTTTCTACTGTCACAAATGAATCAGATCAGCAAGCAATCGAACATGCAGCAGCTAAATTCGAAGAAGCGAACCCAGATATTCAGATTGATTATAATTTTCCTGGTGGTGATTATGAGGACATGCTTCGAGTGAAGATGGCAGCTAATGATATGCCTGATTTATTTGACACACACGGATGGGCACAGCAACGTTATGGCGAATATGTGATGGACTTATCCGATATGGATTGGGTAGCTGATTTAGATCCTGCCTTAGAATCTATTTTCACCGATGATCAAGGAAAGGTCTATGCCTATCCTCTCAACCAAGCAAAAGACGGTTTAACTTACAATAAACATGTTTTGGATAAATATGGTATTAAACCTCCTGAAACGTTTGATCAATTCATGGATGCGCTTGAAAAAATAAAAGAAAAAAGTAATGGAGAAGTTACTCCTCTTTGGTTTGCAGGATCAGAAAAGTCACAGCTTGGGCAATTTCTTGACGAATTCGCTACTCCTTTACTCATTACACATCCGGAACACAATTTCAGTAAGGAATTAGAAACAGGAAGCTTCGATTGGTCGAAATACACTTTTTTACCTAAAAAACTAAAAGAAATGCAAAATAAAGAACTATTAAATGAAGACGTGCTTACCGCACAAATTCATGAACTACCTCAACTACTTGCTCAAGATAAGATTGGGTTTGTTATGGCCACAACGCCGATTCAATCCGTAAAGGAATTAAACCCGGATGCAGAATTAGGAGTTATTCCTGTACCTGCGATTCATGAAGGCGGGGAACAAAGTTGGATTGGAGGCGAACGTCATACGATGGCAATCTGGAAAGATACGGAACACCCTGAAGCGGCTCGCAAATTTATTGAATTCTTAGCACAGCCAGATTTAGTTAAAGCGATAGCAGAAGGAACCTCCCTACCTGCCGGATTAACCAATGCCACAGCAGATGTCTATTACTCAGACGATTATCAAAAGTACGCGGATGTCCAAGTAGAGCCTTATTTTGATCGAATTTATTTGCCAAGTGGGATGTGGGATGTATTAGGAAATACAGCACAAGAACTGCTATCCGGTGCTTTAACTCCTGAACAAGTGTCCGAATCTACAGGAAGTGAATTTGAACGACTACGGGATCAAGGGAAGTAGAATTGCGCTTAATAGGAGTTGATTTAAATGAAAGCATACACGCATTCTCTCCAACAGTCGAATACTAAGACGAAACGGATTTCTTCATTATGGTGGATGTATCTACCTGCATTGTTATTTGTTGGACTTTTTATTATCTATCCATTTATCAATGGGATTCGCATCTCGTTCACAAACTGGAATGGTTTTTCTCAAATGTATGATTTTATTGGATTCAAACAATATACGCGAATGCTTTCTGATCCCGATACATGGTTAGTTGTACGAAATACATTAATTTATGGAATTGGGAGTACATTGTTGCAGAATATTATTGGACTGCTTTATGCTCTATTATTAAACCAGAGCTTCCACTTTCGAACATTGACACGTACGATTATTTACTTGCCCGTTATTATTAGTCCCTTAGTGATGGGGTATATCTGGTATTTCTTTTTTGCTTACCAAGGTGGAGCATTTAATGATGTCCTCCTTTGGTTAGGATTGGAGAAAGTTAATATATTAGGCAACCCTGACATGAATATTTGGATTATCGTATTCGTAAATACATTTCAATTTGTTGGAATCGCAATGATCATTTATTTGGCTGGATTACAAAGTATTCAGAAGGATTACTATGAAGCCGCCGAAATAGATGGAGCAAGCCCCTTTCAACGATTTAAAAACATCACACTTCCACTATTAATGCCATCCATAACCATTAATATGGTTATCAATATAATTGGGGGATTGAAGCTATTTGATGTCATTATTTCGTTAACGAACGGCGGTCCTGGTAACGCCTCCCAGTCTATGTCGACCTTTATGTATAATCTATATTTTTCCAGACAAGATGCTGGGTACGCAGCTACACAAGGGGTGTTAATGATGGTAATAGTCCTGCTACTAAGTCTTTCAGCATTATTGTATTTTCGTAGGAAGGAGGTTGAGGCATAATGCATCCCATCGTAAAAAAAAGACTGTTTACGATCATAGCACTCCTTATCGTCGCATTGCATATTCTCCCCTTTTATATCCTTGTGACAACCTCCTTAAAGGCAAGGGGAAACTTCAGTTCAAAATGGATTTTCCCAAGGGATATAAGCTGGGAGAACTTTACTCTTGCCTGGCAGCAAGCCAATTTAGGTCATGCACTCCTTAATACAACAATAATTACTTTTTTCGCTGCATTATTGCTTATATTTATTGGCTCACTAGCCGCTTATCCATTAGCTAGACGGCAAACGAAATTGAATAAATGGATGTATATGTTGTTTATCGCTATTATGGTAGTGCCCCCATTAGCGGCACTCGTCCCGCTTTATCAGCTCGTTGTTAATATCGGCTTAATGAATACCCATCTTGTAGCCATTCTTAATAACGTAGCTGCATATCTACCCTTAACGATCTTCTTATATGCTGGCTTTATCCGCTCAACAATACCTAAATCGTTAGAAGATGCAGCTCGAATAGACGGTGCAAGTACAGCAACCATTTTCTTTCGGATTATCTTCCCATTACTAAAACCGGTCACGGCATCTATCTTAATAATTTCTTGTGTCTTCATTTGGAATGATTATCAATTTGCGATCTTCTTCCTACAAGATAAAGATGTTCAAACGATGACTGTAGCATTATCAAGCTTTTTCGGCGAAAATGCGAATAATCTCAACCTTGTCGGTGCAGCAGCAATTATTGCCATGCTGCCGATGGTGGTTCTGTTTCTATTCTTACAGAAGTACTTTATTAAAGGTCTTGCATCAGGATCTGTCAAAGAATAACCGTTATTTTTTAGGATAACTTAGCAGTTATTACCTGTTTTCCACTTCTATTGGCTTGATGCGAACCAACTGCATCAAGCTTTTTCTTCTTGCTTGCTCCCCTTCTCTTTTTAAAACAAGCAAATGCCAGAGCTGGCCTCGACTTGCTTCTAAAGATCTTGGATTACTTATTATGCAAGGTATAGGGTATAACCTTAAATGGTAATAACTTGCGGAATAGGATGTTGGATAAAAAATTTTATTCCATTTATAATAGTAGAAAACTGTATGCTGGGTGGAGGGTCATCATGAAAACAGTCTTAGCTTTTTTAAAACCATATAAGCTCCCGGCCGTTGTTGCTTTTTTACTCATGTTAATCGAGCTTACGGTAGAGTTAATGCTTCCCTTCTTTCTAGGAAAAATGATCAATGAAGGGGTGGTAAACCAAGACATAGACACCATCATGATGTGGGGTGTGATTATGATCGGTCTTGCTTTTATAGCCTTCATTGCAGGAATTATCAATTCATTTTATTCATCCCATGTCGGATGGGGTTTTGCTCATGATATACGCAAAAAATTATTTGCTAAGATTCAAGCATTCTCCTTCGCTAATTTAAATCAGTATCCAACTTCTGGGTTAATGACTCGCTTCACCAACGACGTACGGCAAATTCAAAATACGATTTATATGATATTGCGAATTATGTCAAAAGCACCATTATTAGTGATCGGTGGTGTAATCATGGCTTTTGTCGTTAATGCTAGACTTGCACTTATCTTTTTAATTACTGTTCCAATATTAGTAGGGTTTATCTTATGGGTATTAAAACGAGCCAGCGGTTTATTCAATAAGATACAAAATAGTATTGACAAAGTAAATCGCGTGATGCAAGAAAACCTTTCCGGGATACGGCTAATTAAAGCTTTTTCACGAAGAAACCATGAAGAAACACGGTTTACTGAAGCAAACCAAACCTTAGCAAATCGTACCCGCTATACTTTTCGGTTCATAGAGTCGTCGATGCCTGTGCTTTTATTCGTTATGAACCTGAGTTTAATTTTCATTATCTGGTTTGGTAACCTTCAGACGATTTCCGGTACAACTAGTGTCGGAGATGTAGTTGCGATCATCAATTATGCGATGCGGGTTGCAATGTCTATTTCTATGTTTACCTTTATTATCATGGGAATCTCACGAATGAAAGCTTCTGCTGATCGTGTGGATCAGGTATTAAACGTTGATGTGGATCTAAAAGATCATGATGAAGCAGATAGCTCTCTTCGTGTTAAGCAAGGTTTTATTACATTTGATCATGTTTCATTTATTTATCCAGGAACAACGAAGTCTGTTTTAAGTAATGTTCGTTTTTCTGTGAATCCAGGTGAACGTTTAGCAGTTATTGGCTCTACTGGATCAGGTAAGACATCGTTATTTCAATTAATACCACGCCTCTATGATGCAACAGAAGGCGAAATACGGATTGATCATCGACCAACGACTGATTATACATTAGATAATTTGCGGAGAAGTATTGGATACGTACCTCAAAGCCCGCTATTATTTACCGGTACAGTAGCTGAGAATATTGCTTGGGGGAAAGAACATGCTTCTACTAAGGAAATTATTCACGCAGCCAAAGATGCACAAATCCATGATGCGATTATGGAGCTTGACAACCAATATCAAACGAAAGTTGGGCAAAAAGGGGTCAACTTATCTGGTGGTCAGAAACAGCGAATTTCCATTGCCAGAGCACTTATTCGAAATCCGAAGATTTTAATGTTGGATGACAGTACGAGCGCCCTCGACCTCACGACAGAATCAAAGTTGCTACACGCAATGGAGTCCTATGAATGTACAACGTTACTTATTACCCAAAAAATTTCGACGGCAATGCGGGCTGATCGAATATTATTAATTGATGAAGGAAAAGTACTTGCAATTGGAACGCATGAGGAATTGCTTCATTCCTCCTCTCTATATCAACGAATCGTTACGTCTCAATTTGGAAAGGAGTATGCAAATGTCGAGTAATTCATTAAAACAACCTTTTCAATATGAGAAAATTCCAATCGACTCGATTCACGTAGATAAAAAAAAACGTGCCAAAGATACAACAGGAACAGTTAAGCGCATATGGTCTTATTTAGCAAGAGAGAAAATGAAATTAGTCCTTGTTATATTAATGGTTATTGCAAGCTCTGGGTTAAGCTTACTTGGTCCCTTTATGATCGGTATGGCGATAGATGACTTTATTGTCACTAAAGAAACAGCAGGATTAACTACTTTACTAATCTGGTTAGTCGTCATTTATCTCGGTCATTCCCTTTCGGTATTTTTACAAAATTATTGGATGATTGGTATCGCACAACAAACTGTATTTTCTTTAAGATCGGAATTATTCTCTCAATTTCATCGACTACCTATCGCTTATTTTGATCAACGCCAACATGGTGAACTGATGAGTAGAATTACCAATGATATTGATAATGTAAATAACACGCTTAATCAATCCGTTATACAGATATTCTCTAGTGTGTTAACACTAATTGGGACAATAGGCGTGATGATTTACCTTAGCCCCCTTTTAACGCTTGTAACCATGACCATTATTCCTGTTATGTTTCTAGGTATACGTTGGATTACGAAACGCACTGGTCCATTATATAAATTGCAACAGCGGAACCTTGGCGAGGTCAATGGCTATGTAGAAGAAATTGTATCCGGACAGCATATTGTAAAAACCTTCTCTCAAGAAAACCGGGTCATGCGCGAATTTGAGCAACGAAATAAAGACTTAAATCATGTTGGATTCTGGGCTCTAACCATTTCTGGATTTATTCCTAAAGTCATGAATATGCTTAATTTTTTAAGCTTCGGGCTCATCGCATTGGTTGGTGGACTATTAGCTATTAAAGGTTTTGTGACGGTAGGTGTAATTGTTATTTTTACCGAGTATGCGAGACAATTTACCCGCCCCCTAAATGAACTATCTAATCAATTTAACATTCTTTTATCTGCGGTAGCAGGAGCAGAACGTGTCTTTCGTGTGATCGACGAGAAACAAGAAGAAACGGATGAAGAAGATGCCAAGGAACTACATTCAATAACCGGTCATATTATCTTTGACCATGTCTACTTCGGATATGAGGATACTGCCATTCTTAAAGGAATTAGCTTTGAAGCAAACCCGGGAGAAACCGTTGCTCTAGTAGGACATACTGGAGCAGGAAAAACTACCATCATTAATTTGCTTGCTCGGTTTTATAACTATGACGAAGGGGATATCAGGATAGATGGAACATCTTTAAAAAGCATTAAACGAGCTAATTTGCGTCAACATATGGCTTTTGTCCTACAAGATGCTTTCTTATTCCATGCTACTATCCGTGAGAATATTCGATATGGGAAATTAGCAGCTACTGATCAGGAGGTAATGCAAGCAGCCAAAAATGCTAATGCTCATGAATTTATAGAGAAATTACCAAATGGCTATGATACGATGTTAGATCAATCAGGGAGTGGAATTAGCCAAGGTCAAAAACAATTATTAACAATTGCTCGTGCTTTACTTGCAGAACCTACCATCTTGATTTTAGATGAGGCAACCAGTAATATTGACACGATTACTGAATTAAAAATTCAAGAGGCACTCAAACGATTAATGGAAGGACGCACAAGTTTTGTAATCGCTCATCGATTGAATACGATCCAAGAGGCGGACCATATTATTATGCTAGAGCACGGAGAGATTATTGAGCAAGGCAACCATCATCAATTGCTAGCACAGCAGGGGAAATACTACCAATTAAACCAGAACCAAATGCAACAAAGCAAAGCTAATTAAAATGGTTTATCTATGTAAATACGGGGAATTTTTACAGAGAAAGGGAGATCAACTTGGGTAGAAAAGGTTCCATGATAGAAAAACAAATCAATAGCAACTATTTAGATGAAACGATAGCATTAAAGATCTATCAGCCTCAATCGTTCTCATCGCTTTATAAGTATCATATTTGCATTATGCAAGATGGCAATGACTATTATCAAATGGGCCGAATTGCGACGCTAAGCGATCGACTTCATGAAAATGAAGACATGACAAATACGATCTTTGTTGGCATTCACTATCAAGACAAATTCGATCGTCGTAAAAAATATCACCCACAAGGGGAACAAAATCAATCCTATACAAAATTCCTAGTTAACGAAGTTGTGCCTTTTTTAGATGAGCTGCTCCCCACCTTTCATATGGGACAATCAAGAACCTTAATGGGCGATTCGTTAGCAGGGACATTGGCGTTTATGACTGCAATTCGATACCCACATACATTCGGGAATGTGATCATGCAGTCCCCTTATGTGGATGAAACCGTATTAGAAGCAGCCAATCAAGCAACGAATTTAGATGCTATCGATATTTATCATACAATCGGAAGTGAAGAAACAAAGGTAACTACTACTGACGGAAAAACGCAAGACTTTTTAACACCAAATCGTGCATTGTATCAAATCTTAACAAATAAGGGGTTTAGTTATGAATATCATGAGCTATTACAAGGTGAACATACTTGGAAATACTGGCAAAAAGATATGAAGCGTGCACTGACAACAATGTTTGATTAGGTAATTACATTTAATTTTTCAGATAGTGCAAAAAAATCTCTTATTTTGCCATATTTTTTGTTATAATAAAGGGTAACTTAAAAAACTATACTTATTGTTAACAAACGCAATAGGAAAGTAGTAAAAAACCTATCTAGCTTTTAGCAACATATGAACCAAACCATTACAAATGAATCAAAGTGTTTGATAAAATAGGAGGTTTTATTATGAAATATGGTATTGTTATTTTTCCAACGAAGGCCGTACAGGATGAAGCAAATTCATACAGAAAACGTTATGACCCGCATTACGCGTTAATTCCTCCACATATTACGTTGAAAGAAGCATTTGAAGCAGATGGGGATCAATTGGAGGAAGTAGTTACAGAGCTTAAGCACATTGCAAATGAAACAGAACCTTTTAAAATAAACATTAACAAAGTAAGTACGTTTGCACCAGTTACCAATACGATATACTTCAAGATTGAACCAATTAAAGAACTTAATGATTTATATAAAAAAATGCATTCTGGTACCTTTTCAGAAAATCAAGAGTATGCGTTTGTCCCGCATATTACAATTGCTCAAAAGCTTTCCCATGATGAATACTCCGATATTTTTGGCAGTATGAAAATGAAAGATATCCAAATTGAAGATACCGTTGATCGTTTTCAACTAATGTATCAATTAGACAACGGCTCATGGACGGTTCATGATTCGTTTGTATTCGGGAAGGAATTTGTGTGAATATAAAAGTCGTTACATCAAAAGAAGCAATTGAGCAAGCTTATCACATTCGTACGGTTGTATTTGTAGACGAACAAAAGGTTTCCCCTGAAGAAGAACTGGATAGCTACGATGAAACGGCCATTCATTTTGTTGCTTATGACCAGGACAAGCCGATTGCAGCAAGCCGGCTTCGTTTTGTCGATCAATATGGGAAACTTGAACGAATATGTGTCTTAAAAGCGTATCGTGGGCAATCCATTGGCAAACAGCTTATTAAAGCTATGGAAGCAGTAATTGCTGAAGAAGGTTACCAGCATGCAAAGCTTAATGGTCAAACACATGCAGAAGCTTTTTATCAACGATTGGGTTATCAGACTATATCGGAACAATTCATGGATGCAGGTATCCCTCATGTAACCATGGTTAAGCAATTAACATAGAAAAAGCATTTCTTTTTAGAAATGCTTTTTTCATGTTACGTTTTCTTAACATATCCTTTTTCATGAATGAATTTCCCATTACAGGCAATGCTAAATGGTGATCTTGTTTGAAGGGGGCACAATTGATGGATCCATACCTGCAAATGTTTGGTGATACAGTATTCGGCTTTTTTGCCTTATTTATATTAACCAAAGTATTAGGAAAAACGCAAATCACCCAGTTAACTCCCTTTGACTTTATCTCTTCACTAATTCTAGGTGAATTAGTTGGGAATGCCTTATTTGATAAAGAAGCCGGTATTCCTGAAATTGCGTTTGTTATTCTTTTATGGGGAGCATTGATTTATATAACTGAAGTAATTACCCAAAAAATCAAGCGTACTAGGCATCTTATTGAAGGTGGTCCGGACTTTGTTATTTATAGAGGAAAATTAATTCGTGACGTAATGAAAAAAAATAGCTTAGATGTGAATCAATTACAAAGTTTACTCCGTACAAAGGACGTATTTTCCTTACGTGAAGTGGAATTTGCATTTATAGAAACAAACGGGACGATATCCGTTATTCGTAAACCCGAGTATCAAATGCCGAATAAACAAGACCTTCATGTCTCTCCTCAAGAAATTAATCTTGCGACTACATTAATTAATGATGGTGAAATTGTCTACGATAATCTGAAAGAAAAAAATTTAACAGAGGAATGGCTGCAAGAGCAATTGAAAGCACAGGATTATGATCATATAAAAGATGTATTTTACGCCGAATATATGAAGGGGCAAGATTTGTTCGTTCTTCCATTTGTTAATAGGGAACACCATAAATTTGATGCTTAGCAAACATTAGGCTAAGCATCAATTGGTATTATTAGATGGTTCTGTTAATTCGTCTTCCCTTTCCCGTTAATGAGGCAAATATGTTTTCACTAGCTTTAACAGGTGTAATAAGATAACGATCATAACCAGCTGGATAGAATCGTTCATACTGCTTGGATAACTGCTGATGTTGTTGTTCAAGCATAACTTTAAAAGGACGTTCAATATGAAATGCGTTTTCATCTGTTGTAGCAGTTCTACGGTGATATTGTTGATATTGATAATGCTGAATTGGCAAAATATACCCCATCACCATCAGCTCCTTTTTATACCATTCGTCTGAAAATTTTGTTTACGACTATTCATATACCCTTTTTCTCAAAAAGTTAATCCTACTCTTCCATCTTTTTTTCTAATTCTTTTATTAGATCTTCAACATTTGTAATCATTGATAAAAAGTCACTATTCCATTGGTCCATTTCTTCCTCAAAAGCTTTCACCTTTTTTTCAGGAAACTGAAGCCACTTTTCGTTTTTTCCTAAATGCTTCTCAATTGCATGAAAATGTCTCATCCATTCTGGTTCTGAAATTTTCATATTATCCCCCTCAGAGACAAAAAAGCAGCTTAATACAGCTGCTTCAAACCCCCAATTATTTAAAACAAAGAGAATGGTCCCCGTTTCCTATCGTCATGGTCGTCACGTTCTTCCTCCCTACGATCATCTTCATGATGCTGTTCTTCACTGCTACTTTCAAACTCTTTATCTTCATGTTCTTCCCTATCTTCCTCGTTCATCGGACGTCTTCCTAAAAATGGATCCCTTCGATGACGAGGTGGGCGGGGCTGAGGTCTTGACTCTCGAGATGGTTCAATTCTAACATTATCCGCCTTTATAACAAGATCCTTCACATGGATTACCTGTTTCTTACCTTCCGACATTCACTTTCACTCCTTCTATACATATGATCGTTATTAGTCTATGTATGTATGCCGATGAGGTATAGACATCCGCCCGGAATTTAGCAAAAATACAGTATACATGCCCCACAGGATAAATATCACGAATCATTCTCAATAATTAGTGTGAGCGCCCACACAATCCTTATAAACGCACATATTCTATTAAGGACAAATGAGTCAATTCCAATTCGAAAGGAGAAATAATTCATGGGTTGTGGAAAAGATTTTGATACAGGTAACTGTGTATGTGATATTTTAAAAGAAATTGTAGAGGCACAAAATGATATCGTTGAGAATTGCTGTGACTCAAGTTGCGAACAATCCATTCATGATTTGTTGGGAGACAATGATAACGGGAATGGTCTTGATACAGTACCAGTAATACTTTATTGCAAAGGGGACTGCAAACCTTTCAAAGGATTCGGTGCTCACCCAAGCGATATCGGCGATGTAGTTGGAAGCTTTTTCTTCCGAGTTAAGAAAATAACCGATGATTGCTGCGCAGTTCTAGAACTATTAAGAGATCCAGAAGATGAATATGCATGTCCTAAAGATCCTTGTGACCAAGAAACAGATCCACTTTGCGCAACAGGCATCTGTATCACTGCTGACTTAAACTGCTTCTGTCACGTAACTTGCTTACCAGCAATTAATGCACTAAACTAATTGCATAAACAAAACACTGGGGTGGCTTCACCTCAGTGTTTTTTTATCAATTTTATAGTTAGAGAACATAGGACACCAATCATATAAAATAAACGAAAACCGCCGGTACAACCACCGGCGGATACTTTCAATATAACATTAAAATCCTAGTAATCTTATATGCTTTATATCATCAAGTGAAACCTTTGTACTTGATGATCGATTTCCGACTCTTATATACACATAATTGCCTTCCGAACCCGTAATGACTCCACGAAAAGTTCTTTCTTCTGTTTTAATTTCACAGCGTAGTTTTGGTGCATAGCTTGGAGAATTAACAAAATAGTCCACTTTTTCTTCAATGGACATATCCTTGAATTTTGTTTGTTTCGTTTCCTCTTTTGGATCATTATTTCGTTTCACTTCATTTTGTTCATCAAATGCCGGATGCCTTCCCCCTTTTTTAACGGCTTCTTGAGTTCCTTTATTATCGAAGTTTTCTACTTTTTCATTTCCTGTTTCTTTTTTGTTTTTAGGGGTTACATACATATGCTGCATAGGCGCTTGCAAATCGACTTCCTTAGGTTGATGAATAAAAAGCAATGGGTTTTTTGCGTACTTCTTTCCCATCCTTTATCTCTCCTCCTTCCAGTCTTCCTCAAACCATTATATGAACCCATTTTTGGAAATGTGTTGCCCCTACTAATTTTCTTTGTTTATTTTAATATCTAAAAAAATAGCGAGATTAAAATAATCAAAAAAAAGAGCGATAAATCTCGAATACATATAACAAAGACTATGCGGTTTAGTTCAGCTTGTAGAGAAGCCTCGCAGATTTGCCTTGGAAGTTCCTTTAACACAGAAAAAGACTTCAACCTGGATAGGTGAAGGATAGATAAGGCTTGGAATCGTGCACATTTTCCAAAGTGACATGAACATCTGTGAGAATATTATGTTTCAAATTTGTTGTTTTAGTGTCAGAACTAAAATAAGGCTGTCGAGTATTTCTCCTCGACAGCCTTACGAAAACACTATTGAATCAGAAACCCCATAAAAGCAGTTGCCATACCAAAATAGATGAGAATAGAGATAATATCGTTAATCGTTGTAATGAACGGTCCTGATGCAACAGCTGGATCAATCTTCATACGATCCATAAGCATAGGTACAAGTGCTCCCGCTAATGTAGCGACTAACAAAGTAGCAGCAATCGAAATACCAACGAGTAACCCTAAATAAATATCATCTTTCCATAAATAAATCACAATGGTTATAACAATGCCACATACAATACCATTGATTAGGCCTGTACAAGCTTCTCGCATTACTAATTTCCACTTTCCTTGCTTTCCATAGTCTCCATTTGCTAGACCTCGGACAGCAACAGCTAAGGCTTGCGTACCTGTATTACCGGCCATACCCGCAATTAATGGAATAAAAATAGCTAGTACTGCGACTTGATTAAGTGTTTCTTCAAAGCGGCCAATTAGGCTTGCAGTAAACATCCCTAAAAACAAGAGGATAACGAGCCATGGTAGTCGTTTACGAGCGGAAACAAATGCATTATCATCTGGTTTATCCATGTCGGAGACCCCAGCTAATTTCGAATAATCTTCACTCGCTTCTTCTTCCATAACATCCAAAATATCATCAACTGTAATGATTCCTAGTAAATGGTCTTGAAAATCAACAACAGGCAAAGCGAGGAAATCATAATCCCGCATCATTTGGGCAACTTCCTCTTGGTCTTTGCCTACTGAGACAGCTACAATCTTCTCACTCATAATATCTTCAATTAACGTCTCTTCATCTGCTACAATTAAATCCCTTAACGAAAGTACACCAACTAACCGTTTTTCTTCGTCCAGTACATATAAATAATAAATAGTCTCAGCATCCGGCGCTTCTTCTTTTAAAGCTTGCATCGTTTGTTTGGCCATGTAATTTTTATACGTAGCTACAAACTCTGTCGTCATAATACTTCCAGCAGTTTTTTCTTCATAATGGAGTAATTGTTTAATTTCTTCTGCCGATTCTTTCTCCATAATCGTTAAAAAACTGGCAACTTGATCCTTCTCTAACTCATTAAGTATATCCACTGCATTATCGGCAGACATCTCAGCTAACACCATCGATGCAAATCGTGGATCCATCTCACCCATCAGAACTTGCGTATCCTCTTCATTCATGCTTTCCATGATGTCTCCGACTTCTTCTGGTGATAAATAGGTATAGATTTGTAGACGTGCTTCCTTTTCCTGCTCCATGAAAAATATGGCTTGATCATAGGGATGCATATCAAGAAACTCGCTACGAAATCCTTCCATATGATCTTGTGCCAGCGCTTGCTGTAATTTCTCCCAATGATGCTCATACTGTACTTCATACTCTTTATCAAAACGATTATTGGATTCCATATGATCACATCCTTCTTCTTCCCTATCTTAAAGTTTACCCGTCGCATGTACAATCAAACAAAGTTACTTGGATTATGGTAGTTCCTTTTATATAATATAGTACAATTCCGTTCAAAGGCAGACGATAATTCCCGCAACATATCATATCCAAAAAAAAGATACAAATCAAGGAGCGATTTGATGAAAATTGATGTAATCGGCGATGTACATGGCTGTTTAGAGGAACTAGAACGTTTATTCCAAAAACTAGGATATACTAAAGTCCATTCAAATTTCACTCACCCTGATGGACGTATTCCTGTTTTTGTTGGTGATATAACCGATCGTGGACCGCACTCTATAGATGTTATCAACCTTGTTTATCAAATGGTAATTGCAAATCAGAATGCCTTGTATGTACCAGGAAACCATTGCAATAAGTTATACCGTTATTTTTCAGGCAATCCCGTTCAACAGCGCCATGGATTAGAAACGACGGTTGCAGAATATGAAAAGCTTACTTCCTATCAACAAGACACCGTTCGTTCTCAATTTATGCATCTATATGAACAAGCGCCACTTTATTTACAGCTTCCTCAAGCAAATGCAATTATTGCCCATGCAGGAATAAAGCAAGCGTACATTGGCAGAACCGATAAACAAGTGAAATCCTTTGTTTTGTATGGAGACACTACTGGAGAAATACATCCCGATGGGCGACCAATTCGTCGGGATTGGGCACAGGAATATTACGGAGGTACTTGGATTATATATGGACACACGCCTGTTCTACAGCCACGTATTGTTCATCAGACCATTAATATTGATACAGGATGTGTATTTGGTAATAAACTAACAGCATTTCGTCTTCCAGAGGAAAAAATAACGTCCGTCCCATCGAAGCAGCCGTTTATCGAAGAAAAGTTTACTTATTTTGCATAATTGCGGCCATATCAGCTGGCATGTTGGCAGAAAAGTAGAAAGGTTCCTTCGTAATAGGATGGTTAAAAGATAGTTGATAACAATGTAAAGCCTGACGATCGATGAATTGTTTACTCCCACCATACAACGTATCACCACAAAGGGGATGACCAATACCTGAGAAATGAACACGGATTTGATGCGTCCTGCCCGTTTCTAGTCGAACATCAGCTAATGCGAATGCATCCGCTTGTTTCTCTACTAAATAATGGGTTATAGCTGATTTACCATCCATTCTAATTTCCCGTTCAATAATGGATCCTGGTTTTCTACCAATAGGTTTATTTATCGTTCCCTTTTTTTGTTCCATTTTCCCTTGAACAATTGCTTGATAATGCCGCTTCACTTCCCCCATTTTTTGCGATTCAGCCAATATGGAGTGACTGTATCGATGTTTAGCAACAAGCATTAATCCAGATGTATCACGATCTAACCTTGTCACAATATGAATCGTAAAGTGAATATCCTGCTTGCTATAATGAGCCAATAAGCCATTAGCAACGGTTCCGGTCGGATGATGAAGCGAAGGAATAACAGCCATACCAGCAGCTTTATTAATAACTATAATATCTGCATCTTCATACATAATGGCTAAATCAAGCTGTTCTGGCTGCATATGATCGCCGTGTTGTTCTTCTGGCAAAATGACAGTAAGCTTATCTCCTGCTACTAAAGAATAACGCACCGTCTGCGTCTTTCCATTTACCATAATTCTTCCACCATCAAATTTGATGGATTTTACAATCCTACGCGAAAATCCTTGTTCTTCGCGTAAGAATTCACGTATAAGCATTCCTTCATGTGCCTTCTTAATCGTCCATTCCATATACTTTTTCTTCTCTTTCTATTCTGCTAATTATTATCATCTGAAACGAATGATTCTCTTACTCGATTCCAAAATGGAAACTGACGAAATCTCGCGAATCGAATTCGTTCTTCTGCAACACGACATTGAATTGATTTTACATTTGTATAATTGGTGGTGAAGTGATCAATTGCGATCAAAAAGCTGCGATCAACAATTGGCTTTAATAAACATGTATGATGTTTCGGTAAAATTAACGGAGAGCCAATTGTACGAAAAACTCGATTATTTATTGAGGCCATCTCTGTTAATTGAATAGCATCGAGAGAAGGATGGATAATTCCACCGCCTAATGCTTTATTATAAGCTGTACTGCCGGAAGGAGTGGAAACACAAAGTCCGTCCCCTCGAAAGGTTTCAAAATGTTCTCCTTTAATCTCCACATCAAAAACAACAGATCCATCGGCAGTTTTTATGGTCGCTTCATTAAGCGCAAGGAAGCGATCCTCACTACCTCCTGATTTTGCACGAATCGTAACTTCCAATAAAGGATACTCAACAATTTGAAAAGGTGTTTTAGCAATTTCTATTATTAATTTTTCTACTTCGTCCGGTACCCAGTCTGCATAAAAACCTAAATGTCCAGTATGTACCCCAATAAAGGCTGTCTCATTAAGTCGATGTACATAGGAGTGGAATGCTTCTAAAAAAGTCCCATCTCCTCCTACAGATATTACAAGGTCCGGTTCAACTTCATTATATTCTAATTGAAAATCAGTTAAATATTGCTTCATTGTAGCCATAATTTGTTCGGAGCGATTATCTCCTTTTGATACAATTGCGAACTTCATGCTTTTCCCCCTTCCATTACCTATGATTTCCCTATCTTCCAATCACATTCTATTTTCTGTGAAATATACGTTGCGCTTCTTGTACCTCATGTTTGATCATTGACATTTCTTCATCTAATTTAAAAGCAGCCTCAGCTGCCTTTTGCAATCGTTCTTTTATATCAGCAGGTATACTTCCTTTATATTTATAATTTAACGAGTGTTCATTTGTCGCCCAAAAATTCATAGCTAATGTACGAATTTGTATCTCAGCTAGCAATTTCTTCATCCCATCAATGGTCTCGACAGGATATTCAATTATAAGATGATACGAGCGATATCCACTATCTTTTTTCTTAGAGACATAGTCCTTCTCCTCCACAATCAATAAATCTTTCCTTGCACGAATCATTTCAACAATCGCATATATATCATCCACAAATTGGCATACCACTCTCACTCCAGCTATATCTTGGATTTCCGTATCAATGTTTTCAAGTGGAATTTTTCTATTTTCTGCTTTTTCTAAGATGCTTGGTACTGGCTTCACACGGCCAGTAATAAATTCGATAGGTGAATGTTCGGATTCATATTCAAATTGTTTTCGTATTCCTTTTAATTTAACTTTTAATTCTTCTACCACTTGCGCGTATGGGGCAAGCATTGATTTCCAGTTCACATTCGACACCACCTAATTGAAATCATCTTATGTATGAAGCATCTATTATTGTATCATAGAATCGTTCAATGACTAATCTTTGCAAAATAATTACAAATTCGCGATAATCGGTAATAGCCTAATTTTTTTTATGTGGAGGGTCACGATGGGACAAGAAATAGAAATTGAGTTTAAAAATTTATTAACACAAAAAGAATATCATCGATTATTGAATCAAATACCTTTTCCTGCATATAGTGATACTCAAACCAATTATTATTTTGAAACAAAGGATTTGGCTTTGCAAGAGTTAGGCTGTGCACTGCGAATTAGAGAGAAAAATGGTTATTATCGTCTAACATTAAAAGAACCGCATGAACACGGACTTTTAGAAACACATGATTTTTTAACAAAAAACGAAGCACTGCAAAGTATTAACGGAACTATTTTGAAGAAAGAAGATACAGCTACTCAACTAGAACAATTAGGAATTTCTGTTGATTCACTCGTATGCTATGGAAGTTTATCAACCGAACGACGCGAGGTTCAAAGAGAGGATATTCTTTTAGTACTGGATTATAGTACGTACAATGGGAAATCGGATTATGAACTAGAATTGGAAGCTACATCCACCGAGAACGGAAAAGCAAAATTCAATGAATTGCTGTCTAAATATAAAATACCGAAACGGGAAACACCGAATAAGATTAAACGTTTTTTTACTAGTTTATAAAATCATTATAGAATATTCAGACTAGGATATTTAAATCATTTATTTATTTGCATTAATATTGTGGGGAAGGTGCATCTGGCAGTAACTGAATTACAACTATCAGGACTTTCAGCCCAGCCTTTCTAATCAGATTATTTGCCCAGTAACCATTACGTTGCTACAATATATAGAAACAAACAAGGGGAAAGATAACAATGAAACAGACTGGAACAATGTTTGAAGCAATTGGTGGATTTACTACGATTGAAAAGCTTGTTCATGCTTTTTATAAGCGCGTAGGAAACCATCCCGATTTAATTCCAATCTTTCCAGAAGACTTAACAGAGACAATCCACAAACAGAAACTTTTTCTCACCCAATTCTTTGGGGGACCTTCACTATACGCTGAAGAACGAGGGCATCCAATGTTACGTAGAAGACATTTACCTTTTGAAATTACACCTACACGCAGGGATGCTTGGCTTGATTGTATGGCACATGCACTAGTAGAAGCAGAAATCGATGAACCTTATCGCACAGCTATATTTGAGAAATTAACCTTAACTGCGAACCACATGATGAACACGCCAGAATAGGAGAAAGGAGAATCGGTGTGAATTGGGAACATTCTGGAGTTGAATCCATCTATCAATCAAACACATCTGAAAAATATAGCTTTAATCTTGTTCAAAAACCAATTGAGATTTACGTTTTTGTAGATCCGTTATGTCCTGAATGCTGGTCATTAGAGCCATTCCTAAAAAAATTATCGATGGAATATGGGCGTTTCTTCACAATCAGACCGATTATAAGTGGTCACTTAAACACACTTAACAAAGATCAATTTGACCGCCCCAGAAAAATTAAAGATATATGGGAAAAAACTTCAAAACGAACAGGTATGTGTTGTGATGGTGATTTATGGCTAGAAAACCCAGTCTCATTTCCTTGGATCGCATCCTTGGCAATTAAAGCTGCAGAGTTACAGGGCAAAAAATCTGGAAGGATTTTCCTTCGTAAAGTTCAAGAGAGTGCATTTCTATATAAACAAGATATTTCGGACGAAGAAATACTTTATTCTTGTGCAAAAGCTGCTAACTTAGATATTGAGGAATTTTCAACAGACCTTTATTCTTCATCGGCAAAGAAAGCATTTCAATGTGATTTGAAATTAACACAAGAAATGGAAGTAGATTACATTCCCACCATTGTGTTTTTTAATCAAGTAACGGAGGAACAAGGTATTAAAATCTCTGGCCTTTATCCATATGATATTTATGTACGTGTACTAAGAGAAATTTTAGAGAAGCAACCTATTCCTTCGGAAAAACCGACATTGGAACATTTTCTCTCCGTTTTTAAAACAGTTAGCACAAAAGAAATTGCTGTTGTATATGATTGGTCCATAGCAAAGGCCGAAAAAGAAATGAAAAAACTTCAATTAAAACAAAAAGTAGAGAGAATTCCAGTAAAGTACGGTGATTTTTGGAAATATGAAGATTAATTCAAAGCCTTATTTGAGGCTTTTTTTATTTTCCTAAGAATAACAATTCTATGTTTCACGTTTACTTGCCGCATGGATAAAAAAGAAGGATATACGGGGCAGCGTATATCCTTCTAGTCTCTCTTTGTAATAACAAAGGGGGATGGGAGAAAGTTTCATGATCAAACAAAGGGGTTTTTGTTTGTATTTAACTTACAATAATAATATACCAAGTTATTTTTTGAGATTCAAGTAGTATGTTCATGATTTCACAAAAATGTCACTTCTAAATGAATAACGACATTCATAAGCTATACTAGCATTCTTTCTGATAAGAGGTGATTAAGTGCAACATTTTGTTCAACCATTCCTATTCTTACTAATGACTGCTTTTGCTTTCTTTCTAAATATTCTAGGTTTAATGCAAGTTATCCCTTTATATATAACCTTACCACTTTTATTTGTATCGATCTATTTGACCATTTATTCGTTTACAAACAAACGTTTATACCGTGGCATGCGTTAAAAAAGCAGGATAACCTTATAGAGGTCATCCTGCTTTTATTATTGGAGATTACTCTGCAAGCAATTGCTCCATTTGTGTTAGTTTTTCTTCAAATACATCAAGAGCATCTAGAATCACTTGCTTTTGTGTCATATCGACACCAGCTTTTTTCAAGACTTCAATTGGGTAATCACTGCTTCCCGCTTTCAAGAAATCAATATAACGCTCTACCGCACCTTCTTTTTCATCTAAAATCTGGCTTGCTAGCGCTGTAGCAGCTGAATAACCTGTAGCATACTGATATACATAATAATTGTAATAGAAATGGGGAATTCTTGCCCATTCTAAGCCAATTTCTTCATCTGAGACAACTTCTTCTCCAAAATATTTTTTATTTAAATCATAATAAATTTCCGTTAACTTCTCAGCCGTTAATGCTTCTCCTTCTTGTTGCTTTACATGAATCACATGTTCAAACTCAGCAAACATGGTTTGACGGAATACAGTACCTCTAAACCCTTCAAGAAAATGGTTGAGTAAATATAGCTTTTGTTTCTCATCATCTAGATTATTTAGTAAATAATCATTTAGTAAGGCCTCATTACACGTTGAAGCAACTTCAGCTACGAAGATCGAATAATTTCCATAGCGAAATGGTTGGTTTTCCCTCGTGTAATAACTATGAATGGAATGACCAAGCTCATGGGCTAATGTAAACATATCATTTACGTTATCCTGCCAATTCAATAGAATATATGGATTCGTACCATATGCTCCAGAAGAATAAGCACCGCTGCGTTTACCTTTGTTTTCCTCTACGTCTATCCAACGGTTCTGATAACCTTCCTTGACTTTTGACAAGTACTCGTCACCTAATGGCTTCAACCCGTCTAATACATATTGCTGTGCTTTTTCATAAGTAATCTCCATATCTACATCTTTAACAAGCGGTGTGTACAAATCATACATATGAAGCTCATCTAAGCCTAAAACTTTCTTACGCAGATTCACATAGCGATGAAGTAATGGCAAACGTTCATTTACTGCTTCGACCAAATTATCGTATACTTGCTCTGGAATATGATTATCATCCAATGCGGATTGTCTTGCTGAATCATAGTTTCTAACCTTGGCAACGAAATTATCTTTTTTAATGTTTCCGCTTAATGTTGAAGCAAAGGT
This sequence comes from Virgibacillus salexigens, assembly GCF_014905415.1. Classification (GTDB taxonomy): domain Bacteria; phylum Bacillota; class Bacilli; order Bacillales; family Amphibacillaceae; genus Virgibacillus; species Virgibacillus salexigens. The sequence continues at coordinate 251,328 of NZ_BNEO01000004.1, read as the reverse complement.
GTTCTGAAATTTACCATATGTTTGATAAACAGCCTTAAACGCAGCTTCCCGTACATTGCGGTCTTTAGACTCTAAGAAACGAATATAACGACCATGTGTCACATCCACTTCTTCTCCATTTTCATCCTTTATGGAAGGGAACGTGAGATCTGCGTCATTTAGCATGCTAAATGTTTGCGATGGCGCAGATAAAGGCTCAGATGCTTCTGCTAAAATTGCTTCTTCTCGCTCACTTAGAATATGTGGACGTTGCCTGGTAATCTCATCTAATGTCTTTTGATAATCCTGTAATTCCTTCTCTTCTTCTAAAAAACGATTTAGTTTTTCTTCATCAATGGATAGTATCTCCGGAACAATAAAACTCATCTTACTTGATGCTACAGTTAATACACTCTCAGCCTGTGCGTTTAACCTTTGATAAAAAGAATTGGTTGTATCTTGGTCATAACGCATATGCGCATATGTAAACAGCTTTCCTAATCGTTGAGAAAGCTTATCTTGGAGTTTTAGAAGTTCATATAAAGTCGTAGCTGATTCAGATAATGTCCCTTGGTATTTTTCTATCTCCGGAATATCTGCTTGTAAACTCTTTAATTCTGATTCCCATGCATCATCCGTTTCGAATATATCTTCGAGTTTCCATGTGGATTCCACCGGAATTTCTTCTCGTTTTGGTAACTCTTTTTTTGCTTTTGCCAAAGCTAATTCCTCCTTTTTCTATCATTTACTACTACTTCTTGATAATGGCATTAAAATCCTGTAAATAGCAAACAAAATCTTCTTTTTTGAAACATCTATTATTTAGTATAGCTTATTCTTTCTAAAACATGCTCTTATTTTGCATTCATCAACTGCTTTAAGAGTATTCGATCTGCGTTGATTGCTTGTTCTAGATTTGCATGGAAGATAATGTTCTTTTGCTTTTTGTACAAAGATAAATTGTATTGCTTTATGATTCCAAGCTTACAAAGAAGTTGTAAATATTGATTAATTGGGTCTTTTACTTGATAAATAAGCGGAAAATCCTTTTTTGAGTAATGATCCTCCGATTGAAATAAATCATTAATGCGAGAACGTTCAAGGTAGGAACCGACCGAAATTTTTACTAAATACTCCACGACCAATTTACTCTGCCAAATCCAAAGAGGAGTTTTCATGAAGTATTGAGATTCTACTGGTAAGTGTATGATTGAGGGGAGGTATATAATAGAAGTTTGGTTACGATATAACCACTGCTGCCAAAGATGGCCAAGTCTTGAAACATGGATTGGCTTTGTTCGAAATTTTTCTTTTTCACGCATCCACAAGCTAAGTAATTCTTGATCTGCAAGTAATTTTTCACGGAACAGGTCGACTATGGTTGTTTTCATTAGTTGTCTTACCCTGAATTTTGCTATAGCAGATCGTTTATTGATAATAAATACATGTTGAGCAATTACAAACTGTTTCGTATCGGGGCAAAAGAAGAAGAGCTTATTAGAAGTAGAAGAAGGAAACTGATGCATCATTGATAATAAAAAAGGAGAAATACGAAGCGTTGTTGCTGTTATTCTTTTCAATTGGTTAGCTCCAATAATCCAAATAGGTTGGATACCACTAGATTGATACCCTTTACTTCTATTATTTATTACCTCTTTTGGAATCGTCGCGCATTGGAATTCAATTGCTATTTGTTTGTTTCCGATCTCTACCAACATATCAGGACGCTGCTTAATTAGGGAAAGATATGGTTCTAGCTTTACATCTAGCTGTTGCTTCTCTAACCATTGATATATCATTAACTTACCTTGTTCATGATATTCCCCTTCCCCACCTTCTATTGAGAAACATTTTGCATTAGCATGATGAGCGAAGTGAGGAATTACCTCTGTTCCTGCACGAATACGTACTTCTGAATGACAAACAGGACAATAGTACTTCTGATTGCTCGCTTTTAATTTCTGAATGGCTGCATGTGATTTTGCAGCGATTATTATTTGATCGCCTTGATGGGTAATCGCTTGCAACATAAAAAAACACCTCCGTCTGAATAATTTCGACAGAGGTTAGTTATTTCCTTTATTCCTTTTGCGAGATGTCATATAAGAAGTTAACATAAAAAATAATGCTAGGAAAATAAATGATATGGGAAGATAATGATCTCGCCATTGAAATGGATCACCTATTCGCTGAACAAATAAGAAAATGCCAAAAATGAAAAATAGAATACCTGCAACACAATACACCTTACCGTATAAGGGAAGATTCTTCATAAGTTCACCTCATTTTCTCCATTTTATCAAAATTGTTGATAAAAGAAAGGCTGAAGCAGAAACTTAGAAGTCAATATAATGGATAAATAAAAAGACACCCTTTCATAAAGAGTGTCTATACTTGTACCGGGAAATGTGATCTAATTTGAACAAATGTATCGTTCACAAAAATCTTTTTCCCATATTCTTCTAGCAAATGGAATGTAATATCCGAATCATTACCAAATTCAAATACTTTACTTATAATGTCTTCTTGCTCTTTTTCATCAAGCTCTTCTTCTGAGAATTCCATATATAAATAATACTTATCGTTATAATGATATAGTGTTTCTTTTGTACCTTCATGATTTTCTCTAAAGTAATGGCTTAATTGAATAACATCTTCAAAGTCACTAAAATCAGCAATAATCCACAATTTATCTTCTTCATCTTCCTGTTCTGTCTCTTCATCATCATGTTTACCGAATTTATCTTCTAACATATTTTCAATTTTCTTATCTACAGGAAAGTCAACGGTATTTCCATCCTCCGTCTGTAGTTCGATATTTTCTCCATTCTTAGAGATTTGGGCTTTTGTAACAATGATTTCTAGCCCTTTTTCTAATGCTTGGACTTGTATCCATAATGGACCTTCCACATTGAAATCTTCCTTATAATTAACTTCGTCCATCATTTGCCAGAACAATTGCTCGCTTCTTTCACGGTTATACCAAATTTCTTCACGTTCAAAACCGCGATCTTCAATATCAATATATGAAATGTAGAACTTTATCGTATTCTCATTAATTCTTTCAATTTCCATTACGTTTTCTCCCCCTTCTTTTTAGGTAGGTGGAAGATTAGCTTCACCAAATATAACTTCTTGTTATAACATGTACCCTAAATTGATATGCAATAATCATTATTATTTAATCTATGCTTCCACATTAATGGTGATGCTATCCTTCCTGTAATTCATGTTTCAGAAATGAGTGGTTACATCATTCTATTTCTATTGTATGATAGCACTTATCAACTTGGAAACATATATGCCTATTTAATTAGTAACATATTTTAACGTATTCTTAAAGATTTGTCACCCATATTTTTGTGACGAAATTAGTAACGATTTGTCGTATTCTTGATACGGAGCGAAGCGATAAAAAAACGCAGATCTTGAAATTTCGATCTGCGTTTTTTTATATATGAAATGGATTTAATTGACCATTCGTTGCGCCTCACGTAATTGAAAAGTCCGCACCGTTCTCGGTAAGAAACGGCGAATCTCATCTTCGTTATATCCTACTTGCAGGCGCTTTTCATCCAAAATAATTGGTCTTCTCAAAAGACCTGGATTTTGTTGAATTAAATTGAAAAGATCTTTCATCGGTAATTGATCAATATTAACATCTAACTTCTGAAAAACCTTTGACCGAGTTGAAATGATCTCATCCGTACCATCTTCCGTCATACGCAAAATTTCCTTTATTTCATCCAGTGTAAGTGGTTCGGAAAATATGTTACGCTCCGTAAACGGGATATCATGCTCTTCCAACCATGCTTTTGCTTTTCTGCAAGATGTACAACTTGGTGAGGTATAAAGTGTAACCATTAAAACTTCACTCCTCATTCTAATATGGGTTTATTCATTTCATAAACATTGAGTACTTATCAAATTAAAATAAGTTTAAATAACCCTATATGTAAATTATACTACAATTGTCAAGCGAAAGGTAGAGGATATTCAAGAAAAAATCGAGTTTTTTATAGATGTTTACGAAATGTAAATTGTTTCATTATATATGTAAGTTACCCCTAATCATTTTTAATTAAACCTTTTATTTGAAAAAATTTTTCAAATCACAGCAATTATTTCTTGCAAGCGTTTACTTCAAAATTTTCTAAAAAATTAGCCAAAACCTCTTGATTTTTAACTAATTTCCTATTATGATATTTTACATAACTTATAATGTAAGGTTTCCTAACATAATAAAAAGGGGTGATATAAATGAAAAAAATCGAGGCTATTATTCGTCCAGAAAAGTTCCAAGCTCTACGCAAGGCGTTATCTGCAGCAGGAATTGGTGGATTAACTGTTACTGAGGCCGCTGGTACAGGAAAACAAAAGGGGCAAAAAGGGATATTCCGAGGAACTACTTTTCAATTACAGCTACTTCCAAAAATTAAAGTAGAGACAATTGTGGAAGAGCAGAGACTGGATGAAATTCTAGATATTATCATTAAAAATTGCAGCACTGGCAACATTGGAGACGGTAAAATCTTTGTTTCTCCAATTGAAGAAACAATACGAATACGTACAGGTGAACGAGGCAAAGAGGCTGTCTTGTAAAAAAATTGAAGGAGGATTTATTCATGATTAAGAAGAGTTTACTGTTATTTTTCATCCTTTTCCTCATCGCATCTCCTGTTTACGCTGCACCAACTACCGCTTCCTTGGAATTATCCATTAATCTCGTATGGGTTATGCTTGGAGCTTTCCTTGTATTTTTTATGCATGCAGGTTTTGCTATGGTGGAATCAGGATTTACTCGTGCCAAAAACTCACTAAACATATTAATTAAAAATTTCTTAACCATTAGTGTTGCTGCTATCCTATTTTTTGTTGTTGGTTATGGAATTATGTTTGGGACTTCAGGAGGTTCATTTATAGGCACAGATGGTTTCATGCTAAGCGGGGTTGAAGATATCGGGTTTTTTGTTTTCCAGGCAATGTTTATAGCAACCTGTGCAACAATTATTTCTGGTGCTGTTGCTGAACGAATGAAGTTAGGTGTTTACGTACTGATTGTTGTTGCTATGACAGCATTTGTGTATCCAATAGTTGGCCATTGGGTATGGCAAGGTGATGGCTGGCTGACCGATCTAGGGTTTAGCGATTTCGCAGGTTCTACAGTGGTTCATTTAACCGGGGCAGTCGGAGCCTTAACAGCAGTATTGTTCTTAGGACCACGCCTTGGAAAGTACTCTAGTAAAAAAGTTAATGTTATACAGGGGCATAATATACCAATTGGTGCTCTAGGAGTATTCATTTTATGGCTTGGCTGGTTTGGCTTCAATGGGGGAAGTACGCTGGCAGCCGATCCAGCACTTGTACCAATGGTAATTGGAACAACGCTCTTATCGACTTCCGCCGCACTGGTGTCGTCTGCTGCATATACAAAATTACGTTTTAAACGGGTAGATACATCATTATCGTTAAATGGTGTTTTAGGAGGACTAGTTGGTATAACGGCTGGCTGTGCTGAAATTTCTTTAGGTGGATCCATCGCCGTTGGCCTTATTTCAGGAATTATCCTTGTGGAAGGGATTCACTTATTGGATACGAAATTACGTATTGATGATCCAGTGGGGGCAATAACTGTTCACGGAATTTGTGGTATTTGGGGTACGCTAGCTATTGGTTTATTCTCTACTTCAACTGGTTTATTTTATGGGAATGGTTTTACACAGCTCGTTATTCAAGGGATTGGTGTCGCAGCAGTTATTGCTTGGACAATGATCACATTAGGTGTATTCTTATTCATTGTAAAACAATTTACATCATTACGTGTTTCTGAAGAAGAAGAAATCGCAGGATTAGACTTTGCTGAACATGGTTCGAACGCATATGAACTAAAAGAAGCTCTGATCTCTGATGATGAAGAACCATTATTAAATAACCTTGGCTTGGCAGATCGTTTAAATAATTTGACTACTACAGGGGAGCCACAGCAAAAATCCTCGTAATTAACAAAACAATTGTTAAAAAGCCTCTTATTCTACGAGGAATAAGAGGCTTTTGTTTAACTTTTCAAATTATCTAAGATGTTAGCGGAGGATCGATTTTTATCATAGGTTAATACTTCATCAACCCCCTGATAAGCTTTTCCGTATATCTCTTCATCTTTATACGTGTGTATATCTTCATACATCTTTTTCATTTGTTCATAAATAAAGTCTTCCGATTCATCATTCGGTGACCAGTACAGGATTTCCATCGGTGTATCTTCATTTGTCGCTAAAGATCTACGGGTATAACCGATAGCCTGGGCATGACGAAACCCTTCCCTATTGTAAAAATGTAGTCGTTTTTCTGTATCTGAATCCTCATAATCAACAGGCTCTACTTCGAGAATAATTGGTTTGTTTTTGGCTTTTAATTTCTCAATTAATTTGTGACCAATACCTTGACCCCTTGTTTTTGCTGATACCCATAAATAGTCGATAAACAGAAATGTGTCAAATTCAGCATACATCAAAACATGCTTATCACTCTCGTCTTTGTAATAGACGTCACCTTTTTCCTCTAAGAGCATTTCCATATGTTTTTTGGATTTCATCTCTTCTACAGGAAAATACTTATTCAATTTCTCATACCAATTCATTGATCTACTCCTTATTTTTAGTAGTCCTATTTAGTATAACGAAAAAATAAAATTTTGTTAAATAGAAGCCACAATATTGTGTTATTTTAGATTTCCCAAGATAGGATATATCATGTAGAAAAAAAGAGAAGATCCTTGAAGGATTACGTTCTCCCAACAAGGAGCTTGTCCCCTCAGAGGGTTTCTTGCTTCAAAAAAGTATACGCAATCCTCTCCAAAAATGGTTGTAGGTTTCTAAATTAATAGCTTTAAAAAAGCAGACCTTTTAATTGGTCTGCTCTATTCGTTATTTGCTCATTCCGACTGTATAATCTACATTTTCCGTATACGTATTACCAGCATTCCAAAGTAAGAATTCATGGATATCATTCTCTGCTAGGGCTTTAATTTGGGCTTCCACCTCAGCTTTACCATACTGCTTTGTTGCTCCTGAATAAAGCCAAGGAGCTTCGAAGTCCTGTATCCAAGGTCTAGAAACTGGTGGGTTATCTAATTTATCTAAGACTTTATTTTCCACCTTTGCATACGCATTAACTAATTTGTATGGTTCTTCATCTGGTTTTTCAATTCCAAAATAAGGCGTCCAATGGCTTGGATAAATCATCGACGAAATTACATCAACATTATCTGCAATCTTAGAGAAATTTTGTCCTATACCAGGCGTTTCTTCGATAGTAGCAGCATATCCAAATATATCAGCAGAGACATCAACATCATAATTAGACAATTCTTCACTTGCAAAATGCACAAAGTCAGTTACTGCTTTAACTCGTTTCTTAATATTGTTCATTTCTAGGTTTTCATATTCTCCTAAAGAATATTCCAATTCCTTATCTCTTGTCTCAAAACCTTCAGGAAAACGAACATAATCAAATTGTATCTCTTGGAATCCCATTGCTGCTGCCATTTTAGCAACCTCAACGTTATATTCCCAAACTTCGGTTTGAAACGGACTAACAAACGCTTCTCCTTTACCATTTTTCCATACTTCCCCATCTTTGGTAAACGATAAATCTGGACGTTTTTCTGCTAAAACCGAATCCTTAAATACTACAATTCGTGCAATTGGATAAATTTGTTTTTCTTCTAAAACTTTCATCATTTGTTCAGGATCATCAATTAAATTTTTTGCCATATCTTCATATGGGGAACCTTCTTCTGGTTTAAACGTTAAGTGACCATTATCTTCTTTAATATCAATTACCATGGTATTCAAATCGGTTTCATCGACAAAATCAACCAAGGAATTAAACCGACTGCCACCAGCAGAATTTCCAGTCACATATATTCCTCTTACCGCATCAGGATATTCGAAATCATAACTTGAGGTATGTACAAATCGTTTCATCGTATTCTCTAGTTCAAGTGGCTTTAAGCTGATCTCCCTCTCATGATGTGGCTTTATTTCCTGAGCGTCTTCCCCACTTACAATTGCCGGAATGCTTAGTAGCACTGTACTAAGTATGGCTACAATTAATCCTCGCTTTCTCTGCATAAGCAATCAATCCCCAATTTCATTGTAATATGAGTCTAGTATAAAGGAAAACATGTCAATTTTGAACGAAAAATACAAGATTTTGAAGAAAATAATCAGGCTTGATTTATTCTTTTCCCCCTTTGTTGTATAATAAACATCATCAAATCCAGTAAAAACAAACACGAATAGCCTCTATAACTTAATTGAGGAGAGAGTTTATTTATGCTTACCATATTAGATTTAAAAAAAATGAAACAAAATCATGAAAAAATCACCATGGTTACTGCTTATGATTATCCTTCTGCTAAACAAGCAGAACAGGCAGGCATTGATACGATACTTGTCGGTGACTCATTAGGAATGGTCGTACTTGGATATGATTCAACGGTACAAGTAACAGTAGAAGACATGATTCATCATGGAAAAGCTGTAAAGAGAGGCGCACCAAATACTTTTGCTGTCGTCGATATGCCGTTTATGTCCTATCATATTTCCACAGAAGATTCATTACGTCAGGCAGCCAAAATCTTTCAGGAAACCAATGCACAATGCTTGAAAATTGAGGGTGCCTCAGCAGGGATTATTGAATTTATCCAACGATTAACAGAGGCAGGTATTCCGGCTATTGGTCATTTGGGCTTAACACCGCAGTCCGTTAATGTATTAGGAGGATTTAAAGTTCAAGGGAAAGATAAAGCAGCAGCAGCTAAACTACTACATGATGCTAAGAAAGTGGCTGCGTCTGGTGCTGTAGCACTTGTTTTGGAATGCGTTCCAAAAGAACTAGCTGACATCATAACAGCATCTATTGATATACCAACTATTGGAATAGGTGCTGGTTCGAAATGTGATGGACAAGTCCTTGTTTATCACGATATTCTAAAATATGGTGTCGATCGCCTACCAAGATTCGTTAAACCTTATAGTGATTTTAATCAAATTGGATTAGAAGCGATTAAAGGATATATATCCGATGTAAAAACTCAAAACTTCCCGTCGGACGAACATTCCTTCTTCATAAAAAGTAAAGACCTCCTCCCAGAATGAGGTTCACTTATTCAATTTTGATTAACAATGAATGAAAAGGAGTTAATCACATGTTCCGAACAATGATGAAAAGTAAGATACATCGTGCACGTGTCACAGAAGCTAATTTAAACTATGTAGGTAGTGTTACAATTGATCAAGATATTTTGGATAAAGTAAATATATTGCCACATGAAAAGGTTCAAATTGTAAACAATAACAATGGCGCTCGGTTAGAAACGTACGTTATAGCAGGACAAAGAGGCTCTGGCGTAATTTGCTTAAATGGAGCTGCAGCAAGACTTGTTCAAAAAGATGATGTCGTCATTATTGTCTCCTATGCACTCCTTTCAGGTGAAGAGCTTCATTCCCATCGTCCATTAGTTGCAATCATGAATGACAAAAACGAGGTTACAAACCTATTGGAACAAGAACCGCCATTAACAACAATAAATTCTTAATCAAAGAACAGTCTGAATCTAGAATCAGACTGTTCTATACATATTAAGGATGTAGAATTGTACGTGGATAACTCTGATCTATCATTTTCACTAATTTATACATCATATTATTATATGGAGTAGCAATTTGTAGCCTTTTTCCTTCTTTAACAATCGCACCATTGATAACTTCTATTTCTGTTTTACGCTGATGAAGAACATCTGTAAGCATAGATGATATATTTCTCCCAATCTCTTCAATCCCTAAGCGTATACATTCTTGAACAGGATCTTTATACAATAAGGATATTTCTTTTGCATGTGCAACCTCAACAGCTTCCTCTACTAGCTTTGAAACAAGTTCTTTCCCTTCCTTATACTCAATAGCCTCCCCGTTTTTCAAACGTGTTACAGCAGTTAGACCATTATAAGCTATATTTACTACCAATTTACTCCAAATTATAGATTGTACATTGTCAGACACTAACGTTTCCAATCCACTTTCGGAAAATGTAGCAGCAACCTTCTTTAAAAAATCGACATTCTCATTAGTCGGTTTCGTTGATCCAATAAATGTTTTCCCCCAAGCCCGTTGTTCTATTACTCCCTGCTTCACCCAACCTGCCCCAGCACTAGTTCCACCAACAAAAACTTCATGTGTCGGTGCTAATTGTTGAATTAATTCAAGGTTACCTATTCCATTTTGCAAGGTAAGGATTGGGGTCTTGTCATCGACCATTGGTAATACCTTTTCTAATACAGCCTTAGTTGCAAAAGATTTTATCAATACAAGCATAAGCTCGTAATCTCCAGGTAAATCGGCAGGGTTCGTATAAACTGGTACATGGAGGGTAGCAAAATCACCTTTATCATGAACCATTTGCATACCTTGCTGCTTCATTATTTCTACATGGTTATTTGGTCTATTATACAGCGTGACATCGAATCCACATTTCGTTAATTTTCCAGCGAAAAGACTCCCCATTGCACCAGCACCAAGAATTAATATTTTCATGTGAATTTACTCCTTTACGGCTTTTTCACCATTTCGTATTCACTTGTACTATCCTTACCATACGTATAATCGGTAATTCTTTCAACAGCAAAACTTGATTTTAACCTTTCAAATCCTATATAATAGTGTCAAATAAATACGTATGAGCTATGAAAAAGTATGAAAGTACAATTATTCACTAGATTAGGTTAATTAGAGAGCTTGTGGTAGGTGGAAACAAGTACTATGGATAATTGGAATTGGGCCTTTGGAGCTTATAATCAAAAGTGATCTTATATAATAAGATAATAAGGGTGGTACCGCGGTTCATTCGTCCCTGTTGTATGGGGATGAATGGACTTTTTTATATGGGTATTACTAAGAAATGGAGTGAGCAAGATGAAGACGATTTTTTCAGGGATTCAACCAAGTGGTACTTTAACATTAGGAAATTATTTAGGAGCATTAAAGCATTTCACTCAATTACAGGAGGATCATGACTGTTTTTTCTGTATCGTTGATGAGCACGCTATTACCGTTCCACAAGATCGATTAAAGCTAAGAAACAATATACGTTCTTTAGCAGCTCTCTATTTAGCTTCTGGCATTGATCCAGAGAAATCAACACTGTTTATTCAATCTGAAGTTGCAGCACATACGCAGTTAGGTTGGATGTTACAATCTATTAGTTATATGGGTGAGCTTGAACGAATGACACAATTTAAAGATAAATCAAACAAAGAAACAGCTATTTCTTCTGGTTTACTGACCTATCCAACACTAATGGCTGCTGACATTCTTTTATATAATACCGATATCGTCCCGGTCGGTGAAGATCAAAAGCAGCATTTAGAGTTAACAAGGAACCTAGCCCAACGGTTTAATAACAAATATAATGATATCTTTACGGTTCCAGAGGTCAGTATTCCAAAAGTTGGTGCTCGGATTATGTCTTTACAAGATCCAACGAAGAAAATGAGTAAATCCGATTCGAATGAAAAAGGATTTATTTCAATGCTTGATGAACCAAAGAAAATTGAAAAGAAAATTAAAAGTGCGGTCACCGACTCGGAAGGAAAAGTAAAGTACGATAAAGAAAATAAACCTGGTGTTTCGAACTTACTTACGATTTACTCTATTTGTTCAGGTGAATCCATTGATGTATTGGAAGAAAAATATGAAGGTAAGGGCTATGGTGTTTTCAAGCAAGATGTGGCTAATGCTGTTATTCATTTATTAGAACCAATTCAAAACAAATACTATGCATTGATTGACTCTGAAGATCTTGATAATATTTTAGATCGTGGAGCAGATAAGGCAGGAATGACAGCAAATCGCACCGTTGCTAAAGCAAAAAAAGCAATGGGGTTAGGTAGAGTTAAAAAGAAGAAAAAGTAAACGTAAACAAGAGGATGATCTTTGTTTGTTATGAGACCCTCCTCTTGTTTATTATATCTATCCCTTATTTTTGCTTCGATGTATTTTGTTCTTGACCGTTTTCAATTTCCCACATTTTTTCTAGGAAAGGCTGTCCTTTTATTAACTTCGCACACAGGTCCTCATGCCTTGTACTCCAACCTTGTCTGACACCCTCATATAAAGCTGTCCAAACTTTCTCTTCATCCATAAACCGGATATATGGATAATTTTTTGGGTCCCATTCCGTTAACCAGTAACGAAGTTCTTCTAAATGATTAGCCGTCCGTAGCTGATCAAGTGCCATCATTAATAGTTGTTTCAGCTGTCTTTCTCTTCTCGTTAACCCAAAAACGAGTTCGGGCGGCATCGACAACATATGGTATTCCTTTTTATAATATTTATTATCATATTTAAATGACTGAGGTTTGGTGTTCTTAATCATGTCGTACACCAACTGTTCTTGTCTGGGAATTAAACGACTTTTTCGAACTGGAATTTTATAGCCGATTGTATCAAATGCCAACATGTCATTACCATCTGTCACAATACAAGCATAGTCTAAAACGGTTCTTTCTTGCCCTTTTCGCATATAAGCACGTTTATAAATAGCATCTAATAAAGCTTTTGGCAGTTCATGCATATCATTTTCAATAAAGTTATACAAGTCCTTTGTTATGTATAGTAATGGCACCTGATCGAGTAATTCTATGCCGTCCTCCTTGCGCCATTCTTGAAAATAACAAACATTATAGCCATTTTCTTCTCCTTCAAACCAATTCACCCATACATCATGCATATATAGCATAAAACAACCCTCACTTTTCAATCAGAACTTAACATACATTATGACCATGATTTAGAAAAATATTCTAAGTCTGCCATATTTGCGGCATGATATTTTTTCCAAAATATAGTATTCTTCTTGGTAGTAATTATCAAGCAAGGTAATTCATGCATGGAAATGGTTCAATTGAAAACCTTTATCTTTCACTTATCATTTAAGTTTATTTGGTAAACGGCTGATAACCAGACTCATCATAACAATTCCTATTGGTAAAAAATAACATTCAATTCGGCTCAAAATAAAACTAAAATATTCTCCCCATGATAGACCAGCTGGAAGAAAGTTCATATAAGCAATGATAGTTACTCCACCCATTACAGCAAAACCGAATCCCATTAAAAACAGAAATACATACCCCATAAATTGTCGCCTACCTTGTCCACTTTTTAATAGAGTATGCTTGTCTTACCTATTACATGAAAAAAATTGTACAAGCTTTTACAATTGGTAAACAAAAAATCGACCCCTTCATGGGATCGATTTGCTATTTATTCATATTTTTTAAATACTAAAGCAACATTATGGCCGCCAAATCCTAGTGAGTTGCTGAGAACAACATTTACATCTTGCTGTCTAGCTTCATTTGGAACATAATCTAAGTCGCAATCAGCATCTGGTGTTTCATAATTGGTTGTCGGAGGTATAATACCATCTGTTATTGATTTAACAGCTATAACAGACTCAATTCCCCCAGCTGCTCCAAGCAAGTGTCCAGTCATCGATTTGGTAGATGAAATGGCAACATTATACGCATCTTCTGACATTACAGCTTTAATTGCAGCTGTTTCAAATTTATCATTCAATGCCGTACTCGTTCCATGCGCATTGATATAGTCAATTTGTCCAGCAGTAATCGAAGCGTCATCCAACGCATGCTGCATTGCCCGTGCTGCCCCTTCCCCGTTTTCAGCTGGAGCTGTTATATGGTATGCGTCTCCAGTCGCTCCGTACCCAACAATTTCTGCATATATATGGGCATCTCGAGCAAGTGCAGTCTCTAAATCTTCTAAGACTAAAATACCGGATCCTTCCCCCATTACAAAACCATCTCGTTCTTTGTCAAAAGGGCGACTCGCGGTTTGTGGATCTTCATTCAAGGATAGCGCTTTGGCTGAAGAGAAGCCCGCAAATGCCATATTAGATATGGGAGCTTCTGCCCCCCCAGTAATCATATAATCTGCATCTCCACGTTGAATAGCCTTAAACGCATCTCCAATGGAGTTTGCACCTGAAGCACATGCAGTTGTTGTACAAGAATTTATTCCTTTTGCTCCTAATTGAATAGATACTTGACCAGCAGCCATATCTGGAATCATCATCGGCACAAAGAATGGACTAACACGCTTCGGTCCTTTTTCCATGAATTTACGATGTTGATCTTCCCAAGTTTGCATACCACCAATCCCAGAACCAATCCATACACCAACACGGTTTGTATTCGTTTCATCAATAATCAAATTGGCATCTTCTACTGCCATTTTGGATGCCGCTACAGCGTATTGCGTGAATAAATCCATCTTACGTACGTCTTTTTTCTCTATATACTTGGTAGCATCAAAATCTTTTACTTCTGCAGCTACTTTTGCAGTGAATTGTTGACTGTCTACTTTTGTCACAAAATCAATTCCGGATTTCCCGTTAATTATACTTTCCCACATTTGATTTACATTATTTCCTACTGGGGTTACTGCCCCAAGTCCAGTAATAACTACTCTTCTTTGCTCCATAAGGTTGTCCTCCTACTTACATTTATCTTCCCCAACGTAATGCTAAGGCTCCCCACGTTAATCCGCCTCCAAAGCCTACTAAAACGACCAAATCCTCGTCATTTATTTTACCATCTTTTACCGATTCTGATAAAGCAATTGGTATAGAAGCAGCGGAATTATTTCCGTATTTTTTAACCGTCTTTGCCATCTTCTCATCAGAAATTTCAAGTCTTTCTCTTGCAGCTTCCATAATTCGAATATTCGCTTGATGTGGAACTAAATAATCAACATCCTCTTTATCATGTCCAGCTGCTTTTATTACATTGACAGAAGACTCTGGCATTTGCCGAACAGCAAATTTAAATACTTCACGTCCGTTCATATAGATATAGCCACTATCTTTATCTTGATATAGCTCCTTACCACCAGCGCCATTTGAACCTAGTTCAAAGGAAAGAATTCCTCTGCCTTCAGATACCTCGCCCATAACTGCTGCTCCTGCTCCATCACCAAATAAAACACAAGTACTGCGATCGGACCAATCTGTAATTTTTGAAAGTTTTTCTACTCCAACAACAAGTACATTTTTATACGTATTTGTTTCGATAAATTGTTTTGCTGTTACCATTCCATACATAAATCCAGCACAAGCAGCGCTAACATCCATTGCAGCTGCATTTTTTGCCCCTAATCTATCTTGAATTATACATGCTACAGACGGAAAAGGGGTGTCTGGTGTTACAGTAGCAACTAAAATAAGATCAATTTCTTCCGGATGCATTTCCGCATTTGCTAGTGCATCCTTAGCAGCTAAAAATGCCATATCTGAGGTATCCATGTTGTCTTCTGCAATTCTTCGCTCTTCGATACCGGTTCTAGTACGAATCCATTCGTCATTCGTCTCTACAATTTTTTCTAAGTCTTTATTAGTCACGACTTTCTCTGGAACAAAGTGACCGACTCCTAGAACACCTACATCCATTTTTCCATCTCCTTAAAAAGTATTAATATCTATTCTTATGACTTGGTACTAATTTTAATTCATTTAGCCCTAATTTGCAAGAACCTAATCATTATGCAGTTTCACTGTGGGAGTAAATTAGCTCCTCGGTAATCGTTGATTATCTTTTTTAATTCTTTTCGAAGCCTTGGTGGAATCTCCCTAATCGCTGCATGATTCAAAAATTCTGCCTCTGTAATCGCTCGCTCAGTGGTTAGGTGTTCCCTAAAGTAGACATTTGTATCATTCCAAGCTTGATCTGTATTTGAATCCGTTTGTACCATACCTACACTATGAATTCGATTTGGCTCGTCCATCATTGAACTGCAACCACTTATAAAGATGGCTGCAAAAAGGATTACTAGGGTATACGATACATACGATTTATGCAATGTAGGCACTCCCGGCTTCTTTAAGAGAAAATAAACTAGACCAAAGCGAGTATTATTCCGTATACTTTTTAAATTGATGATAATGTTCTTTTACTTGCTCTAATTTCTTTTCGATAGGTCTATTGTCCCGAGTATATGCTGAATGTTCAAGTTTTATTATTGCACTTTTCTTGTTATCAGCAATATCGTCGTTTAACCATTTCACTAAATAAGAAACAAAATCCTCAATATAAACAGCTTCGGTAAGAAAATATGTCGAGTCAAAAGAGATAAACAGGTGGTTGCGATACATTCCATTTTCGTTCATTGGCATCCATTCTCCAAACAATAGCGGAGCTTTTATTAATATTGTATCTTCCTTCATGTTTTCAGGAACAGTTGGATGAATGATAACAAAACGATTCGTGTGTACATGATCTATTTCTTTCAATGGAACACCAACGGAAATCACTGTGTCATAAACTTTCTTTTCCACATTCTCGCAAAATGAGAAATTGCTATTTCGACCAAAAAACATACTTAGTGTATCCTTCTCTTCTTTATCGATTACTCCTTCTACCAGCCAATCATCCTCTAATAATCCATTTACAATATGATATCCTATCCAATGATTACAATTTACAACTAAACATGTCATCAATAACATTCCCCCTTCCCCTTTGTTATAAAATTATCCTTTTTTTTTACGATTGGTTTTGGTAAACTAAAACAAGATAAACTAGAGTTAAATGTAAAAATGAGGTGTATACATGAGGTACATTGCAACAATTATCTGGGCACTTGTAATAAGTGGCGTACTTTCTTATGTTTTATCAAGTATGCGCGGTGACAGCTTTAGTATGATGGGTACAATTGTTTTCGCAGTTATCATGTTTATAGCTATTGTCATTTTAGGTGATAGTGCTATCCACGATGATAACGCTGAGAACTAAACCGAACTGATATATCCTACCTGTAATAATATTAGGTAACTCAATTTCTCTATGGCAGAGACCAGCTGTATGATTGAAATAAACCCTTGCCCATTCTTACTATACAGGGCAAGGGTTTCCCATTTTAGGCCCTGTTAATGTAATAATGTTAATACCATGGAAGTATACTCAATGCCGCTAAAGCAGTTAAAGGCAGAATTAGCCTTCTAAATCGTGGTCCAGGTCCATAGCCGTATCCATACCCTGGACCACCATAACCAGGATAACCATAACCGAATTGTCTATGATGTGACCCACCACCCTGAAGTTGTTCATGAGGTTCAAGTGGTACAGCAAGATAAACGGATTCATTATCCAGTCCAGTAATAATTCCGTCTACACTTGAGCCATCGACTAATTCTATAAGCACATAGGCATGCATATGATCTTTACATACATCGTATATTTGTTGATTTCGGTCCGTCATTCCTATCAACCTCCTCACCAGCTAGCCTATTCATTCGCCCATGGGTTGGTGACATAAAAAATTAATAATTCTATAAGGAGATACATTATGGAAACATTAACTGAACTAGGTTTGTTAATTAAGTATTTAATTCTTGGCTTATTTCAAGGTTTTACAGAACCAATTCCAATTTCTTCAAGTGGTCATTTAGTAATCTTACGGGATCTGTTTGGATTAGAAATTAAAGGGTTATCTTTTGAGATACTCGTCAATTTTGGCTCATTGATTGCTGTTTTTATCGTATTCCGTAAAGATATCGCACGCTTAATTCGCAATGGCCTTCGATTCATTGTTCAAAAGGATAGAGATGAAGAAGCGAAGGAAGATTTTCGATTTATCCTATTCTTAGTCATTGCAACAATCCCTACAGGTATCCTCGGACTCCTATTTGAAGATATGATTAGTGAGCGATTAAGTGGAGTTGTCATTGTCGGCTACACGTTACTTATTACTGGGGCTGCCTTGTGGATAATTCGTAATTTACAAGGGAAGAAAAATGATGAGGAATTAACAATTAAAGATGCCTTGATTGTCGGAGCTGCTCAAGCGATTGCGTTAATTCCAGGTATTAGTCGTTCTGGAGCAACGATTGTTGCAGCAATGTTAGTTGGCATGAAACGCGAAACAGCTTTTCGCTTTTCCTTTTTACTTTATATTCCAGTAAGCTTAGGAATAACCGTATTAAAAATAACCGACATATTTACAGATCCTAATTTCGACACATTAATGATACCATATGCTATTGCATTCTTAGCATCCATTATTGCATCCTATTTTGCTCTTAAATGGTTTGCTAATATTATGGCGAAAGGTAATTTAAAATACTTTGCCTTTTATTGCTTTATCGTCGGAATACTTGTTATTATTTTCCTATAAATAGTTAAAACAGCAGTTCTCAATGACTGCTGTTTTTATAATGCTTAATGGAAATATTGGAGGAATTTGATTGTATCAACAAACGTATGCAGCTAACCTGCAACCATTTTTGAAAGACCCTAATTATTTATAGTGGTTAGAAAGACTCAAGGAGTATGCATTCATCTGCCTCTTACAAACCATAACAAAATAGAAAGTGTAAACCGATTACTTAGTGAGTCAATCGGCTATCGATTATTTCAATTCATCACGGAAAGATTGTTATTTACGATTTCGACCATTTAAAAATGCAATCAATGTGAACAATGTAACTTTGTACAATTTAAATGTACAAAAGGTTCATTCATGATTACAACCTCATGAATGAACCTTTTACCGATTAATCTGGAATTCCTAATGCAATCTTAGCATAACGAGACATTCTTTCTTTTCCCCAAGGAGGATTCCATACAATATTTACTTCTGTTTCTTTTACTTCTGGAATATCCGCAAGCGCATGTTTTACATCTTGCTCAATATGTGCAGCTAATGGGCATCCCATCGCGGTTAATGTCATGGTGACATTGCAAATGCCCTCTTCATTCAAATCAACATCATATATTAAACCTAAATTAACAATATCAATGCCTAATTCAGGGTCAATAACATTCTCTAGGGCACCCATTAGATTTTCCTTAAGCGCTTCATCCATACCCTGTACCTCCTCTATCTTGTTATTACTATTTAAACATATTTTTAATTGATTTTAAATAACACTGCTTTAAAACTTACAAATGTTTGGTAAACCATTTCGCAGTTTCTAATATAGCAAACCGACCTACTTTGTGGCCACGATTAGCCTCTTTAATAAAGAAAATATTATCTTTATTTGTATATTCCGATGCCACTTTCTCATAGAATGTATAAGAATGATCAAATGGCACAACTGGATCATCTTCTCCATGCCAGAACATGAGTGGTCGTTGATTCAGTTTCTCCGGCTGTTCAGATAAATCATATTGTTTTAATTGATCGTACAAATGGCTAATTTCTTCATCAGTTATAGGCAAATTCCCCATTTTCTTGAAACTGTTTACAAGTGTCTTCGCATAAGTGGTTATCTTAGGAGACCCCATTAATATTACTGCTGTCTTAATCCAAGGATATTGCGTGAGAGCTGCTGAAGTTGTAATTCCTCCCATACTAGTACCGGCAATTCCAAAACGGTTATCTAATAATAAACCTGTGCTATCCAAATAATCTTTTATATCCTTTAATTCGATAACATTTTGCATGACGATATCCCAAAAAGAAACCTGCCTTCTCATCTCAGATATTTCATTTTCTCTTGCACCATGGTATTTACTATCTGGGAGAACAACACGATACCCTTCTTCTGCAAGTAAATATGCTAATGGCAAATTATGTTCTTTTGCACTCGTAAACCCATGGAAAAAGGTGATTACTGGTAAAGCTTTATTTTCGTTTTCGGCATCAACAACTATTAGGCTTGGAATGGTTTTAATTTCTTCTTTATATACTCCGATCATGCCATTATCTCCTTATGTACGTTTTCAGTCATGTAAATTATTTTACTACCCATAAGAAATAAATTGCAACTAATGCAAAGGAATTTTTACTTTACATCTCTACATATCAACTATACACTATTGACAGATGAGGTGAAATAATTATGCAAACAAACAGACATTTAATTGCTTTAGATTTAGATGGAACTCTTCTCACGGATAAAAAAGTCATCAGTCCACATACGAAGAAACTTGTTGAAACAGCGATAGAAGCAGGTCATATTGTTGTTATCGCAACAGGAAGACCACATCGAGCAAGCATTGAATACTATCATCGGCTTCGATTAACAACGCCAATGGTTAATTTTAATGGAGCATTAATTCACCATCCAGCCGATTCAAGATGGGATGCATTACATAGCCCCATGTCCATTCGAACAGCACATAAAATTATTGACGCTTGCTATGAACTGAATGTTCATAATGTATTAGCAGAAGTCATGGATGAGGTTTATCTCGATCAGTTCGACCAAGCCATAATTGATATCTTTCATATGACAGAAAACGATCCTCCATTTACTATTGGAAGTCTCAAGAACAAATTAACAGAGGATCCTACTTCTCTGCTAATACACCCAAAGGAAGATCATATTTTAACATTACGTGATCATCTTGATGATTACCACGCCGACTTAATTGAACATCGGAAATGGGGAGCTCCTTGGAATATTATTGAAATCGTCCGTAAAGGTATGAACAAAGCAGTTGGATTGCAAAAAATTGCACATTATTATCATATTCCGAAAGAGCGTATTATTGCTTTTGGTGATGAGGATAATGATTTAGAAATGATTGATTATGCTGGGGTGGGTGTAGCCATGGGCAATGCAATTGACGAGCTTAAAGCAGTAAGTAATCACATAACAGACACAAATGAAGCTGATGGAATCGGAAAATTTTTAGAATCTTACTTAAACCTTGAAGCAAAATCCGTTTGATTCGCAAAATTTTCCTACTATAGAATTCAACGATTGCTGCCATACTAGAAGTGAACGCAAAATGCGTTCGCTTTTTTAACTTCTTATTAAGAGCATGAATCAAAGGATTATGGCCATAGTCCGACCAATACGCTAATTAAACTTTCGATAATGCAGCATGATTCTTTCGAATTGAGGGGGAAGTATCGTGGGAAAAGGAAGTAAATCGAAGCGTTTTAGTCAACAAAGTGCAGATTCAGTAAAAAAACATGATGAACGTTTTCCGTACCGTGATCGATTCTCCGAAGCAGAACGAAAGCGTGCAGAAACAGATACCCATACAGTAGGAGGTTTTTAGGTTGCAAAATAACACAAATAATAACAACAATTTATTCCAACAAGCTAAAAATGCTGTATCCAATTTTATGAATCAGCAAGGAAATACAGCGAATGCACAAGATAAGCAAGCTGCCCAAAATGCGATTCAAGCTGCATATAATGAAGCAACTGCTCAAGAAAAACAGCAATTGCAGCAATTGGAAAATCAATTAAAGCAGCATAATCAATTACAGTAACCTCTGCTAATTTTGTCAACGTAATTTCTATAAAGAACTATGTGAAACAAATAACTACTTCTAGCCTCATGTGACTAGGAGTGGTTATTACATAATTATTTTAAATACGATTATTCGACAAAATGCTTTTGTATGCCTGCTATTTCTGCTAATATAGATGATAAGTATGATCTAGGAGGGATGACGAATGGGAATTCGAGTAGAAGCCACCCCAAACCCAAATGCACTGAAATTCACTACAGACAAATTGATTTTTGAAGGAACAAATAGTGTATCTGTAATGCCAGGACAAACGAGTGATCATGAAATTCTTAACGATCTTATGCACTTAGAAGGTGTCGATAATGTATTTGGATATCAGAATTTCATTACGGTTAACAAACAATTCGATGCTGAATGGGATGATGTGACCCCTAAGGTAACTGAAGTTTTAGAAAAACATGGTTATTAATAGATAATGTATAAAAAAAGGTCAGCAATTTAAATGCATGACCTTTTTGTTTACATCGCTTATTTTCACATATCCACAGGAATATAGTTCGCGTTCACTTTTTCTCCTTGATCATTCTTACCATAAAATGTAATAATAGGAGGCTCGTCTCTCGAAGTCGAATCCTCTGGAAGCTTCATTTTAATGGAGAAGTCTTGCCATTTTTCATCCATATTCTCTAGCTCAACTTCTTGCTCCTCTATCGTTGTTTGATTGTTATATTCAAGTATATAGTAAACATTCGTATTGCTCGCTTGAACTTCACCATTAATGACAGCATTGCCGTTTTCCACTTTTACATCCACATTACGTAAGCTAACTGCCGTTGTATGTTGTATTGTTTCATCTTGTTGATTTTCCGTCTGCGTCGACTTTTCTGATTCTTGGTTACTGCATGCCACCATAATACATGCCAATATTATTACGAAACCAAAATATTTCATTGTAATCCCCTTTATCTTTCATTTAATCTCTACGGAAAAAGCCAAAAATCCCTGTAGTTTGGACGATATTTGTAAACGCATTTGGATCAACTTCATTAATAATTCGTTCCAAATCATATAATTCATATCTGGTAACAACTAAATACATCATATGCTTGTCTGTTTTTGTGTAAGCTCCCTTAGCTGGAAGTATCGTGATTCCCCGAACCATTGTTTTATGAATTTCAGCCTGTAATTCATCTGCTTTATGTGTAATAATCATTGCTGTCACTTTCTCATGTCGAGTATGAAGTGCATCAATTACTCTTGTCGTTACATATAATGTTAATAGAGTATAAAGCGCATTTTCCGGTTGATAAAGAACGCCAGCCATAGCAATAATAACAGCGTTTAGCATTAAGAAATACGTTCCAATTGGTTTATCCTTCATTCTCGACAGCACCATGGCAACAATATCCATCCCACCAGTAGATGCGCCGACTTTTAATGTAAGCCCGACACCTGTACCTGCAATAACACCACCAAACACCGCATTTAATATAATATCTTCCGAAATGACTAACATTGGAGTAAGTTCTAGAAATATAGTAGTAAAGAGCACCGAAATAATACTGTAAACAGTAAATCCTCTTCCGACTTTAAACCAACCTAAGATAGCGACTGGAATATTAAGTAATGCTAGCAAAATACCTGTACTGACTCCAATGCCTAGAAAGTCATTAAATACACTGGAAATTAACTGTGCAGCTCCAGTAAAGCCACTAGCATAAACATTTGCTCCTTCTAAGAAAAAGTTCAAAGATAATGCATTTAATAGTGCACCAAAAATTACAACAATTATCCGTTTAGCTTCAAATATAAACAAAGGTGTCCCTCCTTCGATTGTGACAATCATCAATTATTTTTCCATTTTTAGAAATTTTACATCAATATACTTTGACTATCTTAACAAATCGCTTTAAACTAAAAACAAGACTAGTTTATGAAATGCAGGTGAAATTTATGGCGATTAAAATACTTGCGGATTCCGCATGTGATTTATCCAAAGATTATTACAACAAATACGATATAGAAATGGTATCTTTGACTGTTCATTTAGATAACGAGGACTATGAAGATGGAAAATCCATTAGCCCTAAAACAGTTTATCATGCAATGCGTGAAGGGAAAAGCCCTAAAACTTCACAGGTTTCCCCTCAAACGTTTAAATCTATTTTCACATCATACGCTGAAACGAATCAAACACTTATTTATCTTGCTTTTTCATCCGAATTATCAGGTACATATCAAACAGCTAAAATGATGGAACAGGAAGTAAAAGAAAGTTATCCGGATGCCCCCATTCATGTAGTTGATACAAAATGTGCATCCCTAGGTTATGGTCTTGTTGTTTTACACGCTGCTGAACTTGCTAAGCAAAGCGATGATCCCAAAGAAATCATTGCATCGAGTCATAACTATGCGTCGAAGATGGAACACATCTTTACTGTTGATGATTTGGAATACTTATATCGCGGTGGACGTGTCAGTCGTACCGCAGCGTTTGTTGGATCCTTATTAAAAATCAAACCAATTCTTCATGTAGAAGATGGAAAACTAATCCCCTTAGAAAAAATACGGGGCTCAAAAAAATTGTTTAATCGTATGCTTGAAATCATGGAAGAACGCGGTGGTGATTTTTCCAATCATACCATTGGAATTTCCCATGGAGATGATCTCAAGCGAGCAGAACAGTTAGCCTCCATGATTAAGGAACGATTGAATGTAAATGAAGTCGTCATTGAAATGGTAGGTTCAGCGATTGGATCACATTCCGGCCCTGGAACAATCGCTCTTTTCTTTATTAATAAGCAATACGAAGCTTAACCATTTGGGTTAAGCTTTTTTATTATGATATTGTAACCTACTTCTTTCCTTTTCGTCTAACTGACTACGCAAATGAAAATTGGAAGGATTCTATAAAAATACGTGTTTATACCGAAATAAACCTCGAATTATCCATCAATTTTCTAAAGAGAAATTTATCCCCAACAAAATACATACAAGGTCGATCCCTTATTAGTATAGGCCATCGTTCCAAACCAATACGTAAATCAAGTAAAGCAAATTGAAAAAGGACTTTTAATATTCTGCCCTATACTCCAGTTGTACTTCCATTTTCATTGCTGATACCTCCAACAAAATGGATTGAAAATAAGTCTGGGTAAGAGCCACTCGTACAAACCGATGGACTGAACATAAGCCTGTTTTCATTCAAAACCAACCAAGCAAATAGAAAATGGATATAGAAATTATTGGTTTTACTTTTTCTAACATGAATTCTAACAATAACTCATAAACTGATATTAGTAGGTTGTACACTTATTATGAGGAGAGGATGACATGTACATCGATCAGCTCATTCAAATGTATCATCATGAAAAAAATCAACTACCCAATTCGATGAATGATATTCTAGATCATTACCAAAAAAAGTATATAACGGGTGAAATCGATATTGTGAAATATCGGGAAATTTATTCATTTTTAAAAATTCAAGGAGCAATATCTGCCCACGAATTTTCGTATGAGTCACCAAAACAGATATTTCCTACCTCTTTTCACTAACATATTCTAGCGCTTATCAGTTTGTAGAGATTGATTTTCTACAAGCTCTTTTTTTGTTTCTAAGTGAGTACAGGTCTGCTTGCTGTTCAGTCAATTTTACCTTTCCATCTAAATTATAAAGGATTGAATTCCATCATTAGGGGAATATAAAACCAAACATTTCTTGTTGAGGAGGAAGAGAAAAATGAAGATGGACAAAGAAAATGGGAAGTTAACCCCCCCTGCCCAACACCAAACTAAACAACCTGGGATAGAATCTAAAATGGTGCCAGAACCAACATATATACGTCCGAATTACAATGGAAGTAATAAATTACATGGCAAAGTAGCGCTAATAACAGGAGGAGATAGCGGAATAGGACGAGCTGTTAGTGTTCATTTTGCACGGGAAGGTGCAGATGTCGCAATTATTTATCTAAATGAGCATGAAGATGCACAAGCAACCAAACGTCTCGTAGAACAAGAAGGGCAAAAGTGTCTTCTAATGGATGGCGACGTTGGGAATCAATCATTCTGTGAAGCTGCTGTCACGGAGGCCTTAGAAAAATTCAGCAAAATTGATATTTTAGTTAATAATGCTGCAGAACAACACCCACAGGCAAACTTCTTAGACATAACAAGCACTCAATTGGAAAAGACATTCCGCACCAATATTTTCAGTATGTTTTATCTTACAAAAGCTGTTCTCCCTAACTTTAAAAAAGGCAATTCGATTATTAATACATCTTCTATAACCGCATATAAAGGAAATAAAGATTTAATTGATTATTCAGCAACCAAAGGGGCGATTACTTCATTCACGCGTTCATTAGCGGAACAGCTTGCGGACAAAGGTATACGTGTCAATGGTGTCGCGCCAGGTCCAATTTGGACACCACTTATTCCTTCTACATTCACAGAGGACAAGGTCGACAATTTCGGGGGAGATACACCTATGAAGCGTCCAGGACAGCCAGAAGAGCTAGCTCCCGCTTATGTCTACTTAGCTTGTGCTGACTCTAGTTATGTAACGGGGCAAATGATTCACGTAAATGGTGGAACCATAATAAATGGTTGATGATACGTTTAATTTTGTAATTTACATGTTTGCTTCCAATCCTAGGAGTTTTTTCTAATAAAACTTTGTAATTGATTAATTATTTCATTCTTTACTCTGCGATTTACTCTGCAATATAAATAAAAGCTGCTGTCGTGACTTTCGTGACAGCAGCTTTTTATGGTTATCTCCGTGGACGTGGGTGATGATAAACATATTCTGGAAAGTCTGTAATTATCCCATCAACCCCAAGCTTCAATAATCGGTCAGCTTGTTCCTGCTCCCTTACTGTGTAAGGCCAGATTTTTAGTTTCTTATCATGAATTCGCTCAACTAACTCAGGGTTTAAAATGTTTTGATTTGGATTAAAATAATCCGCATATGTAGCAAACTCCTCTAGCTCTTCATCTGTTACATCCTGCCAACTCATCCCTGCTAATACACCTAAAGGAACCCTCGGTAAAAGTGATTTTGTTTTGATTACCGAGTCATGGTTAAACGATTGAATAATAATTTTATTATTTCTAGGTTTATCCATATTTCTATCTTTCAGTGCTTCTGCTACTTTTTCCTCAATACCTGGATAAAGCTCAGGTGACTTCAATTCAATAAGAATTCCAATCTTCCCACGAAATTCATCCAACACTTCTTCCAATGTAGGAATTTTTTCTCCAGCATATTCATTACTAAACCAACTTCCAGCATCTAACTGCTTCATTTCTTCTAACGTATGCTCACTAACTAGTCCAGATCCATCTGTTGTACGATCTAAAGTAGTATCATGAATAATTACTAATTCCCCGTCTTTTGACATTTGGACATCTACCTCGATGTAGTCTGCCTTCATCCAAAAAGCCTTATGAAAAGCAGCCATCGTGTTTTCTGGAGCATGCCCTGATGCTCCTCGATGTGCGATGTTTTCTACATGATGTCTCTTCCCCATTGAATTACTAGCTGCAGACATAGATACGGTGTACATCGCCATCATTACCAATACCATAACAAAAATTAAAAACATGCGTTTCATTCAATCTCCCTCTCCTTTGCAATGTATTTAATTCTATTGTATGGAAACATTATTAATTCGAACTAAAGGCGAGATTAAGAGATTGTAAGGAAAAACACATCGATAGTAATAGGAAAATTTTCATCATTACCATTGGCACGATAAAAAGAGCGATAAAATAAAAAATACTTGCGGTATCTCTTCACAAGTATTTTTTATCGATTATCGATTATTTTGTTTTTCGATGTTTCTGTTTGGCACTAAGTACAATTACTCCGATAATAAATAGAATAAATATCCCAACAACAAATCCGATAAACAGCCAATTCAAACCGTTATCTTCTTCGACAGTATATACTTCAGCAGTTTCTCGTGCCAAACCAAGTTTATATATTCCATCTTCGTCTTCCCTAACTGTGTTGTCACCTAAATATCCTCGTAATTCTACACCCGATGGCAAATCAGATATAGAAACAGATTGAGATTCCTCATCATTGTTAATTGCAATATACATGGATTCCCCTTCATAACTACGTTTAAATACCGTCATGGCTCCCTTCGAAGCTACCATTTGGTAATCACCATGCGTCAGTACTGGAAACTGGATGCGCAGAGAGGATATACGATTATGAAACTCTGTTAAGTCAGGATTTCCACTATTAAATTGAACAAGTTGCTGGACTTCTTCTAAACCTGTTCCATACATAGGTAGTTCGGTTCCTTGATATATTTCAGGTACGCCTGGCAATGTATACATATAGGTTAATGCAAGCTTCCACGTAGTCAGTGCATTCCTCCCATTTTCGGCTAAGGCTTGGGTAAAGCGTTCTGTTGTCTTGTCATCGATAAATATCATCTGAGAAGCATTCCCAGTCCCCAATGATTGGTTTAAATCCGATACAGGGGTTCCTGCTTTAGAAAAAACTTTCGCCATCTTCTCTTGCAAGGAGTAATTATCAACTGCATCGATATGATTATTTTCCTGTAATGACGTCGTATCAGCATGTTGATGTAGCACATCTGCAAGTAAATAAAAATCCTCATTTTTAGCTTTAATTGCCCGCGTTAAGTTCGTAATAAATTCCTGAGATGACTGATCAGCTGCATGTAATTTAAAGCCATCAATATCTGTTTCACTCATCCAATAATTGGCTACATCGATTAAGTATTGTTGAACAGCAGCATTACGTTGATTTAATCTGACTGCCTTTTCTCCCCAAGCTGTATTTATTTGATTATCTTCGTCGATCCAATCTGTTTTGTCACTATCTTCTATAATCGGGTGACTTTCTGCAACATAATTTGTTACGAATTCCATAATTACTTTTATATCCCGTTTATGCGCTTCTTCAATTAGGGTATGTAAATCTTCCATATTTCCGAATTGCTCTTCCACACTATAAAAATCTTCAATCCAATACCCATGATATCCTCCAGACGCATTATTCATTAGCGGGGAAAGAACCAACGTTGTATAGCCAAGTTCCTCAAAAGAATCGAGTTTCGCTGTAATCCCTTCCAAATCTCCACCATGATAAGCGTTTGGATCATCTAATTGAACTTGTTTGTCACGATCATGATCCAGGTTATTATACCGATCAATGATGATACTATATAAGATTTCTTCTTCTATTTCACTAGTTTGAGCTTGAGCATAACTTGGTGAATGAACGAAGAGCACAAATACAGCAATAAATAGTATACCAATTGTTCTTTTCATATTTACTTCCTCCATCATTCCATAATACCTCTTGTACTATTATCAATCTTTCATCTAATTAGTCAACATGGGATAAAGCTTTGTTAGAAATCATTCATAATTTTGAGGCCCTTCACTTCCTTCCAATGATAGCTATTCATTAATTGCTATCATAAGAAATCGTAGCAATGCAATCGGTCATACCTCGTTCTATAGAAAAAAAGATTGCCCTTGTTACGGACAACCTTACACTTCTTGTTCATTTAATTAAGCCCCATTGGTAATCTAAAGAAACCTAATGCTAGCAGAATAATAATTGCGATAACAAACTGCACCCATAACCCCTTTAATGGTTTTTGTTTTGGCAATCTAACGAGCAGCATTTCCATTATGGCAATCATCCAAATTCCAGCTAATCCTTTAACGATTGCTTCAGGCATAAGCGGACTCCCGTTGAAATAAGGAGTGATTAGGCTTCCACCCGTATACAGAATAAATAAGTAATCTAATCGGAGAATCATGTGCGTAATTTTTCCAGGTTTCATCTTTCCTTGTTTGTACATGACGTATGCAATTGCAAATAAAATAAATCCAAGTGCCCATGCAGTGATATGCATATGTGTATTCATTTCTTTACCTCCTGTCCAATATCAGTGACTACAGCTATCATACCATGTTACATCTCATAAATCATTCGAAAAAATCGTGACAAATTTCTGTATCAATTTCTGAATAAAAACTGTTATACTGTTTTTGTAGATTATTTTTAAAATTCGGAGGGATCATATGGTACAGACTAGTCAAGAAATTATTGATCAGACACAGGAATACGGTGCAAAAAACTATCATCCCCTTCCCGTTGTCATTTCAAAAGCGGAAGGTGTTTGGGTAGAAGATCCAGAAGGAAACCGATTTATGGACATGCTCAGTGCCTATTCTGCAGTAAATCAAGGACATCGTCATCCTAAAATTATAGAAGCACTAAAGAAACAAGCTGATAAGTTAACATTAACTTCACGTGCCTTCCATAACGATCAACTTGGCCCTTGGTTTGAAAAGATTTGTAAATTAACGAATAAAGACATGGTCCTACCTATGAATACAGGGGCTGAAGCAGTGGAAACTGCAATTAAGGCAGCAAGACGCTGGGCATATGATGTAAAAGGTGTAGATGAAAACAAAGCAGAAATTATCGCTTGTGAAGGTAATTTCCATGGTCGTACGATGACTGCAGTATCTTTATCATCAGAGGCAGAATATAAGCGCGGCTTTGGTCCAATGCTTCCAGGCATTAAGACAATTCCTTATGGAGATATTGAGGCGTTAAAGGGCGCTATTACCGAAAATACGGCAGGCTTTCTTTTTGAACCAATTCAAGGAGAAGCTGGCATCATTATTCCACCAGAGGGATTTTTGAAGGAAGCTTACGAAGTATGTAAAGAAAATAATGTATTATATATTGCTGATGAGATTCAAGCAGGACTTGCTCGAACTGGAAAAATGTTCGCATGTGACTGGGAACATGTTACCCCAGATGTCCAAATACTTGGAAAGGCATTAGGTGGAGGCGTATTTCCAATATCCTGTGTAGTTGCTAATAAAGATATACTTGGTGTATTTAACCCCGGCTCACACGGTTCAACATTTGGCGGAAATCCACTAGCGTGCGCTGTATCAATTGCTGCTTTAGAAGTGTTAGAAGAAGAAAATTTAGCCGACCGTTCACTAGAACTAGGAAACTATATGATGGATGAATTAAACGCAATTTCCAATCCATTAATTAAAGAGGTACGTGGCAAAGGATTATTTATTGGAGTAGAATTGCATGAGGCTGCTCGCCCTTATTGTGAGGCATTAAAAGAAAAAGGACTTCTTTGTAAAGAAACCCATGAAAATGTGATTCGCTTTGCGCCACCACTAATCATTGATAAAGAAGATTTAGATTGGGCAATCGACCAAATTCGTGAAGTACTAAGCGCATAGACGTAAAGCAGCTTGACTATTTCAAGCTGCTTTTATTTCGTCTTCTAAAAGTCTGTTTCTTTTTATACGTAAGACTTCGCCATACCCATTCTAGTGGACCAAATTGATAGTGTGTAAACCACCATTTGCTATAGACTACCTGTAAGCTGTAAATAACTATAGCCATTACAATCCCTAAAATAGGTGACACTTTTCCATATAATCCAATTCCTATCCCATAAAACAATAAAAAACAAATAACGGATTGTGAAATATAATTGGATAGTGCCATTCTCCCTACATAAACAAAAGGTCTCATACACCATTCACCTACGGATGTTTGAGCTATTAAGGTAACCGATGTAATATAAAATAATGCCGAAAAGGTTCCACCGATATTATCTTGAATCATGGAGAACCAAGCAGGATTCCCGTAAAAGTATGGTCCCAATTTAAGTATCAAAAATAAAATGGATGAATAAAACCATAGTTTAAATAATATCGAACGATGCTGTGTTGGTTGATGCAGCCAACGTTTTCTAGCTACATACATCCCAAATAAGAATAACGGCAAGATAGTTGAAATAGAAAGAATGAGGCCTATGCCTCCATTTGCATACATCCAATCCTGGTAGTTTTGCGATAGGATGGCTGCCATAGATGAGCTTTGATAATTTTCAAAGGCTTGACTTATTAACATTTGATCATACGTATCTAAAAACTGACGGGAACTATATAACATGACTGTGAAAAGGCCGACAATAATTACAAGTAAACTAATTCCAAACCGCCGTATGGTCTTATCCCTTTGGTTTAAAAATAGTAAAGATATTAATCCTATTATGCCATAAGTTAGTAAGATATCACCATGCCAAATCAAAAAAGCATGAACCAATCCAATTCCTGTTAATATAAGCATCCTTCTAATTAAAATTGGATATACGGATACATGTCGGGATGTTAAACGATCCTTCATTAATTGTAATCCAAAACCAAATAAAAAAGAAAATAAGGTGTAAAAGCTAGCTTGAAAAAATATATCAATTACCGCTTGTGCCAAACGATCGATGCTAGAATTCCAAACGATCCCTTCTCCTCCGTAAATAAAAAATGGAGCACTAAATGCGCCGATATTTACAACAAGAATTCCAAATAAGGCAAATCCACGAGCAGCATCGATCCAACGAAGTCGGTCTTTCTCATTAACTGGTGTCATTGTAGTCATTTCCTTAATTCCTTTCTGTATTTTTTCTACCCTTTATTCTAGAAAAATTGCATTATTCCTGCCAAACGTTTCAACAAAAAACCTTATATACATAAACTAACATAAAGGGGGAATCTATATGCCCGCAAAAGTCGGTGCAGTGAAAGTAATTAACTTATCTTCCTCCAGTATTTTTAATATTGGGGATGTCTATTCTATGTCCCCAGATAGCTCTGCAAAAACTTATGCTGGTGGTGGATCATTTAACACAGGAGACGGAATTCGCGTCCACCTTGGAAATTCTAAAACATATGTGTATGATCCAGACAAAGTCGACCAGCCAGTGAACTAGCTATTGGAGGGAAAAACATGAATTTAACTGTCCATCAATCCATTAGTATATATATGATTAAAGTTGGAGCAATCACCAATTCATCTGTATTACAAATAGGAAGTACTGGAAGCCTTCAATCCCAATCAGATATTTATAACACAGGTGGATATGCAGAGCCTGTAGAAGAAGCTGAAGCAATTGGTGATACAACTCCGCTTGTCCCACTAGCCCCTTAACACGCACATTTTGGGTAGAAGTGCATAAATTAAACATAGGCATTCGTCTACCATCCATGGGAGGGGGTTTATTTTCATGAATTCAACTAATTGGTCTAATTATCTTAACGATATACATGAGTATATGAAGCAACAGGAAACCATTATCCAAACATTGATGTCACGAGTAAATCAACTTGAAGAGAGCCTACAACATACTAATTCGAATAAGATTGAAAAAGTGGAATACCATTTTGATCAATTAAAAATCGAACATTTAGATGGAACACTTCATATTGGTTTGTCGCCACAGGATTTAGTAAATCTAGAAGAAAATGGATTCCCTAACCAACCAGGTACGCCGCCTAATTATCAACCACCTCTAAAACAAACCTTGCAATCAGAATTAAGCAGTTATTTAAATGATTCAGGACCAACTATTATTCGTCAACTCGCTTCAGATCATAATGTAACCTTGGATGATGGTTATCCTTCTATTCTCATTAAGGATATCGAAAAACAACTACCCGGACGGATTGCCTATCATGAAAATGAAGCAACAAAGCACAGAAAAATACAATCAAGAGAAGAACTTCATGCCTATATAACAAATAAGATAAAGAGCGAAATTAATCAATCACTAGCAAGTTACATGCAATCTAGTAATCAAAAAGGAGAATAAGTATGAACATGGAAGTTCATAATTGGGGTTTAAATGTTGAAAATGTATCCATTGATAATGTTTCTGCATCATCTGTTTTCTTAATTGGGGATAACGACGAGATTAGCCTGTCATCCTTCTTTGATACCCCCCCAGAAGCATTTACAATCAGCAATATTGTACCTTTGGGACCTACGTAAGGAGTAAAACGTATGAATAAACGAACAGCAGATGTATGTGATATCTATACGAATTCTGTTTCCTTTAGTGGGATTGTAGCGATTGGAGATACCGTCGATGCAAACTTGGAATCAAGAGGAATCGCTGTACAAAAAGAAGGTGCAAGATTTACCAGAGAAGATGAAAAGTACTTTAACAATTATGCTTTATTTACACAGCAAGCCAATTGGATCCCTTCTTCAAAGAAAGTAAATAAAACTACCTTTCACCATGATGATAGCATTCAAGTAAACCATGTACGTACAATAGGTATAAGCTCCTCTTCCTTAATGCAAATAGGGAGTGTCAGTCATATTAACGCAGACGCAAGAATTAAACATTTTAGGGAATTAAGAGATTAGGATCTACACACCATTAGCTTACTTTAAACATAAGCTAATGTATGAAATACTTTTGTTAGAAGGTGGTAAAATGCCCGCGATTGTCGGACCGATAAAGATTGTTAGTGTAGGGGGAGGGGTCGTTAACTTCGGAGACTCCTTTTATTTATCTCCGAAGGATACAGCAAAAACAAATGCTGGATCAGGTTCATTAAATACTGGTGACTTTATCTGTACAAATAATGGAATTAGCTCAACAAATCCATTCGACCCTGATGGCTATGATCAAAATATTACAGCAAACGCATAAGACAAAAGGCAAGACCACAATCGTAATGGATTGTGGTCTTCGTCCCTTTCCTATAAACAACGCATTCAAAATTACTATTTGTTTCGGTTTACTTCCACCATGAGGTAGTAGTCTATTCATTTGACTTGTTAACATCGTTCTTGCATCGCACTTTTATCCAAGTATCACTCATTTGGAACTTCTACAAGCGCATTTTTAGCGAAAAAGTATAGATATGTCGCCTTGACAGGCTGCTTCCAAATTACTTCAATTGCATATCGGTATAACTTCATCTGTGTATAATACCGGTCAAGCATTTTTTGTTTTGTTTCTTCAGTCCAAGCTTCTTCGATAGCATCCGTCTTATAATCAATGATTATCCAACCCTCATCTTTCGGTATAATCCCATCAATAACCCCTTGAATTAACACATTCTCTTCTTGATTGCTCTGCCATGACGGATAAACTTCACTGGCCGGCAGTGCTAAACTGAATGGAACCTCACGATACAAGTTTGGTACTTCCCTCATATATTCGGCTAACTCTGTATCATAAAATTGTTCAATTGTTTGGAGATCAATACGTTCTACTTCTTCTTTGCTTAGAATCTCTTTCTCTACCATTTTTTCTAATTCTTCTTCGATTTCAATTAGAGTCAATCGGCGATTCATAGGCAAATGTTGCATAGCAGTATGGATAATCGTTCCTTTTTCCGCAGATGTGATTGTTTTTTCTCGCTGCATGAAAGCTGGTCGTTTAACGATCGGCTTTTGAAAAGGTGTTACGAGCTGTTCAGCACTATATTCATCTTTTAATTCCTGTTGCCGTTTTATTTCGGTAACTGTCTGTTTTGCTCTGGATATAGCTGCTTCCTTATAAGGATATATAAAACGCAGACGGTGATTCACTAGCTTACTAAGTTCGTTGTCTTTTAGTCCCTCCATTGGCTGCCATGTAGAGATATGGTTGAATAATTGTTCATCTTCATGTTCTTGTAACTGATCGGTATTTACCAATTCGCTTCCATGAATAAGCGTTACATCCCAATGTGAAGAATCATGTTGTACTGCAGAACTAATTATTTCCTGGAATTCATCTGTTCGAAGCAACTGATTTTCACGATGACGAAGCAATGCAGGGCCAACCCAGTCAAGATATGTTTTGGACTCCATTCGAAAATAAGCGGGAAGAACCCATTCTTGATGGTCACGAATTTTTTCCCATTTGTCAATTTTTTTTGTGAATGAAGCAACATTCCCGACCATAACCAGCTTTTCCTTAGCACGAGTTAAAGCAACATACAGGACACGCATTTCCTCAGCTAACTGCTCGCGTAATTTTTCCCTTTTTAAGGCATGATAGAAAAGCGTCGGATAGGTAATTCGTTTAACTGGATCAATATATTTACTAGCAAATCCGTAATCTTTGTGTAGTAAATACTTCTGATTGAGATCCATGAGATTAAATTGTTTGTCCATTCCCCCTAACAGGACGACTGGAAATTCTAGGCCCTTACTTTTATGAATCGTCATAATTCGTACGACATCCTCCTGCTCACTTAAGGCACGTGCTGCCCCAAGATCATCTCCTCTTTCTTCCATTCGTTCAATAAACCGAAGGAAGCGGAATAACCCACGGAATGAAGTTGTTTCATACGTTCTTGCTCGATCATAAAGTGCTCGTAAATTAGCTTGACGCTGCCTCCCGCCTGGCATCCCTCCAACAAAATCATAGTACCCAGTCTCTCTATAAATTTGCCAAATCAGTTCCGACAACGCCCCTTGTCTAGAGGAGATTCGATACGTTTCTCGTTTATCTATAAACCGTTGTATTTTTTCAGCCGTTGTATTTATATGTTGTTTAACGTATTCCTTTAACGCATCATAAAAAGCAAAATTTTTACCAGCAAGTCGAATAGCAGCTAATTCCTCCTCATTTAACCCTACAATTGGGGATCGCAGTACAGAGGCCAGCGGAATATCTTGTCTTGGGTTATCCACGACTTTCAATAGACTTATCATGACTTTTACTTCAATTGCTTCGAAGTAACCTGAAGTTAACTCGGCATAAACAGGAATTCCTTGTTTCTTTAATTCATCACTAATTGCAGGTGCCCATGTCATCGAGCGTAATAAAATGACAACATCGCGATATTGCATATCTCGCTGCATTTGTGTTTCCTTATCGACAACTTGTAATGGCGCATCTCCTTTCTGTCCAATCCACTTTTTAATCTTATCTGCATATGCCCTAGCTTCCAATTCTGCTTTTTCTAAATCTCGAAAGTCCTCTTCCTCTAGCGTCTCTTGTTCTTCACTATCTCGATCAATAATCAATAATTCTGGATTTGGTTCAGAATAGGGTAATTCATCATACATCTTATTCCCATAAATCAGCTCCGCATTTTCGTCATAACTAATTTCACCCAGTGTTTCATCTAAAATTTGTCTAAATATATAATTAGTACCAGTTAAAACGGGTGCTCTGCTACGAAAATTACGAGCTAAATCAATTCGTTTCCCAGGATGATTCATCTGTTGAAACCTTTTGTATTTTCCTATAAATAACGTTGGTTCTGCATGACGAAATCGATATATACTTTGTTTTACATCCCCTACCATGAACCGATTCCCCGAACCAACCTGGTCACTGATCAATTGGAGAATTGTCTCTTGAACTAGGTTGGTATCCTGATATTCATCGATCAATAACTCAGAGAACTGCTGCTGGAAGCCTTTAGCAACTTTTGACGGTACAGGCGACTTGAAATCAAAACCATTTGTTTCATCAATTAATAGTTGAAGACAGTAATGTTCCAAATCCGTAAAGTCGACCATGGCTCGCTCACGTTTCTCGTCAATAAAGTGCTGTTTGAATTCCTTAACCAGCTCAACTAATTTTTTAATAACCGGTGTCATTTCCTGCATATCTTCTACATGGCTAGTTAAATCTCGGCTAAACCATTCTTGTTTCATATCATTCCAGCGTTTTTTATAATTGTTTCGTAGCTTTTGAACCTGCTTTTTTTTATCTTCATTGACATCAGACTTTTTACTAGGAAGCTTTCCAAAAGCGAGACTATTCATCATCTCATGTAATTGATTCCAGTCATGAACCGCATCCAATGCCTGCTGTAATAAATGCATATCATTTTCAACGGTTTCCACATATTGATAAGGGCCATCATTTTCCTTTGCAATGTTCCATGCCATTGCCATTTCTTGTTGAATCGCTTCAAACTTATGTTGAACTTCCCGCTTTAAAATGTCTAACCAAAATAAATCCTCTTGTTGATAGTCTTCCGGTATATAATACGCTTCAGCTAATTGGTCAAGCCATTGATCAGGCCATGGATTCTGTACAGCAAATGAATAAAGGGAAAGAATTAAATCCTCTACTTCTGCATCACTTCGGTCACTAGAGAAGCGATCAACGACTTGGAAGAATAATTCCTGCTCTTCTCCTTGCGAACCATACCAATTCTCAAATAATTCATCCATTACTTCCTGCTTAATTAAATCAGCTTCCATATCATTTGCAATTCGAAAAGCTGGATCGATATCTAATAGATAAGCATATTGTTTTACTACATCTAAACAGAATGAATGTAAGGTTGAAATCGAAGCACGCTGCAATAAAGATAATTGCTTTTTCAAATGAAGGGAAGAAGGATCATTTGCCAAAGCTTTTTCTAAAGCTGTACCAACTCGATTTCGCATTTCCTGTGCAGCAGCGTTCGTAAAGGTAACAACAAGTAAGGAATCAATATCTACTGGATGATCTTTATCTAATAACTTTTGAATAATCCGCTCTACCAAGACTGCCGTTTTTCCGGATCCCGCTGCTGCCGCTACGAGCACATCACTTCCACTAGTATAAATTGCTTCCTCTTGCTCCTTTGTCCAATTTACCATCCGTTCCCCTCCTCTTCTCGTAAATACTGTAATATCTCTTCTTCTTTCATATCCGTTAACTTTCGATAATCATTCGTTATCAAATCTGGATCAAATTGGCAAACGGAATGAAACGGACAATATGTGCAAGCTACGTGCTGTTTATATTGATATGGATTTAAATGGACTCCTCCGTTAGTAATATCCATTCCTGCTCCTGCCATCAGCTGATGCATATGGCTTTGTAAACTTGCAAAGGTTTGCTCATCTGCAATTTTTGAATAACTATAGAATCCTCCTTTTTTCTTCACACCAGCAGGTACAATTTGGCTTGATCCAGAATCTAATGCTGTATCCATCCATCTGACAATCTCTTCATCAGATAATAACAATCCCTGCATCTTATACTTTTTAAACAATTCTTCTTGAATCGTGACATCATCCATTTTTTCTTTTCCAGCTATCATTGGGTTGTGCACGTGGAAATATAAGACTCCAGCTGGTGTGGCCTTTACACCTAACCAGTTTTCAGAATGAGTTAACACTACATCTAAATACGTAAGCATCTGTAATGCTAATCCATAATAAACTTCGATTAGATTCAGTCCTTTTGCACTTGATTTATAATCAATAATTCGAAGGAACAAGGAGTCGTCTTTTAAGGCACGATCAACTCGATCTATCCGTCCACGCAGCATTAATTCGAACCCATTGTCTAATGGAATTGTTAATGGCGGTAGTTTTTGGTTTTGTCCAAATCCCAGTTCCAAGCCAACTGGTGAGAAATTACTTTGCCTGGCTTGCTCGCTAAGTACAAAGGCAGCACGTGCAATTACTTCTTCCAATTTTTGTTGAATGTATTTATATCGGTTTGAACTGTGTAATATTTGATGTTGTAAAACCGGCGCTAAGGATTTCACTGCTTTAGATGCATAGTTATTTGCATCCGTCTGGTTTAATTGTGCATAATCTTTTCCGTCTGATTGAATCCATTCCGTAATTGTTTTTAATGCCTCATGGAATAATTGTCCAATATCTGGAGCATCTAATTTATATGTTCTGCGCTCTTCCAGTCCTAAACTATATTTAGCAAAATGCTGATAAGAACAGCGGTAATAGGTTTCCAGACGAGAAACACTTGCTCTCACCTGTTTAGGATAAAGCTCTTCAACCGTTTCTTCTGATAGATTGATAGGTAAATTTTTGTAATATAAGCTTTGTAATACTTGATAAGTTGTATGATACTTCGGATCATGCTCAATATACCAATTCAGAACATACCACCAAATGGATTTAACTGGATAGCCTTTGCGATGCCTTGCTAATTGAGCAGTTAAGGCTGCCCTCGTTTTCGTAGGCGTTGTAATAAACCGATCTGCATCCAATAATTCATCTGGATCTTGCAAAAATAGATGATTACTGCAACTTGGGAATAAGTCTTCCATTCGTTTGATTAACTGAGATGGCATTTTTGTTTTGCCTTCTTCATCACTAAGAGCATAGCTAATCCATAATCTATCTCTTGGCACTGTAAAGGCAATATACATGTAGAACCAATCGTCTAGAAGCTGTCGTCTACTACTTTCTGCTAATTGCAGACCGTGACCTGCCAATATTTCTCTTTCATGTTCATTAATGAGTCCGTCTGAAGCAGGTTTCATTGGCCATACTCCTTCGTTAACTCCGAGAAGAAATGCGCAAGCAATTCCACTTATACGTGAACGATCGATAGAACCAACAATCACATGATCAATACTAGGAGGTACATGCGCAAATGTTAATGTTTCAAACCCGGCATCCAATGTTTTTCGGAATGTTGTTAGGGATATTGTTTCATCTCCAGCCATTTCAACCATTTCATCAAACAATTGGATTACAGCTTCCCAAACTTGCTCCTGTTCTCTCCCTTTTTCTAGCTCATTATTTTCATCGAAATCTGCACGCATTTGTTCCAAACGGGCCGGAACTTGTAACTCTTCTAATAATAAGTAAATAACTTCACATTTTTCTTGAATCGTATTCGCTTGTCTAATCCTGTTATCAAATGATCCTAATGCCTGTACAACTTGTTTACGATATTGATTTATTCTTATTTGTGCTGTTTTCTCTGCATCGGTTTGTGCTGATTGTTCAAAACCACGAAATCGCTGAAACACCCACTCTTCATCACTAAGCCAGCGCTCTCGTGAGCGAATACCATATTCTAAGACATAATTCTCTAGCTCATCAATGGCATCTGCAGTTAATGGATATTCGTTATTCTGAATGGGAATAAAACCTGTTTTTAATACACGAAAAACAGCATCATAACGCCAATTGCCTTCCACTATATCTAGCACTGATCGGATAAATTCAATTAATGCATGGTTCAACATGGTACGCTTTTCATCAATAAATACCGGAATTTCGTAATCACTAAAAATGGTTGTAATCAAATCATGGTACGTATCCGTTTGTCGAATAAAAACTGCGATATCCTGATATCTATAGCCTTCATCACGAACAAGCCGAGTAATTTCCTGTGCAGCTCCTTCGACCTCCGCACGAGGGTGGACAGCTTCAGCAATTTGTAAAGGAACCTCTCCGCGATATTCCGGTACAGGGCGAATATCAAAATTCCGTTCTAAATGAGCAAAATGAGGGCGATCTCGAAACCTCCCATTTTCCGGATCTAATTCAATATTCGCTTCAATATTCACTTGATTTACTTCTGCTGTCTGTTTCAGCATAAAATATGTCTCGGTTGTTTGATAAAATAAATCTAATTCAGAAGCCTCGTATTCTTCTGGCTTTTCCACTGTTAAAGCTACCGTGACCGTTTTACATTTTTTCATAAGCGCTTCTACTACCATCATTTCTGTTGGTGTAAAACGGTGAAAACCATCGAAGTAAATTTCGGCTTCACTTAATAAAGAAGACGCTGGGATTTTATCTGCTAATAATTGCAGTTGATCTTCTCCATCTATATATTTCCCTTGCAAGGCAAATAATAGCTTTTCATATATATAGACTAAATCTTCTAGCTTATTTACCAGACCTACTTCCCCAGGTTCTTTATGTACATAGTGCTCAAT
Organism: Virgibacillus salexigens; assembly: GCF_014905415.1. Taxonomy (GTDB): domain Bacteria; phylum Bacillota; class Bacilli; order Bacillales; family Amphibacillaceae; genus Virgibacillus; species Virgibacillus salexigens. Next base: position 210,565 of record NZ_BNEO01000004.1, on the reverse strand, counting down.
TTCTTCAATTTGCATATGCAACGTCTCAGGGGTGATTGTATAACGTTTAAACTCAGTTATCATCGTTTCCAGCTGCTGGAGAAATCCTTGTTTCTCCATCGCTTTTTGAAATACACGCCAATCTCCCTGCTTTTCTTCAATTATCTTACGAAGCATCATTTGGATTCCGATGGTACTAATAAATTGTTTCGTTCCCCCACCTGTTTCCTGCAGTACTCTCCAAGCTAATCGAGAGAAACTTGCAACTTGTGCGCGAATACTTCCGGTAATCTCACTATTATTAAACAGGGTATACTCCTGTTGAAATGTCATCTGATCTGGTACAATATAAAAAATTGGTGGACCTTGTGGATCCTCCAGTAGTTTTGCTTTTATTTCGTCTAAGGAACGACCACTCTTCCCCGTTCCTGCTCGTCCTGTAATAAAACGGAGTCCCATTCTGTTTCCTCCATTCAGTTATTAAACAATTATTAATAAGATATATTTACTGCATAAAGAAGCTCTTATCTTTTATTTTATCAAAGATAAGAGCTTCTACATAACTATTTGCCAAGGCTTAAACTTGCTTGTGAAAGCGGCCAATACTTCACATCTACTTTGCCAACGAGCTGTGTCTGTGAGATAAAACCAAAAGACCTGCTATCTAAACTATCTCCGCGATTATCGCCCATTACGAATAGCTTTCCATTCGGCACGGTTTTTTTACCAGTAACCTCTTTTAAATTGAAATTCTCTGTATATGGTTTTTCTCCAGTTGTCGCTTTTGCATAATCATTTAGAAATTCTTCCTCTACATATTTCCCATTGATATATAATTTATCGTCTCTATATTCTATTTCATCACCTGGTATTCCAATAACTCGCTTAACATAGTCTTCTTGTTTATTCGCATGAAACACAATGACATCAAAACGATCAACATCTGCTAAATCATATACTACTTTATTAACCATTAGCAAATTACCATCATTTAATGTCGGTTCCATCGATTCTCCATCTACCACATAGCTTGCAAATATAGCTGTACGGAATACAATTGCAAGAATGACTCCAAGTAAAATAACTGGAACCACTTTCCGATATTTTATTTTCTTCATGTTCATCTTCCTCCAGAGTAAGTTCTCTTAACATCTTACCCTGGTTTATCCCGTCTTAATCGTTCTCAGAGCCCATTTTATCCTTTAACAGCGCCTTTTTTTGCAACCGTTTTTCAATATATTTACCAATCATCCAAAATAAGACAATACATCCACCAACTACAATCGTCTTAACTGGATTTTTGGCGAACTCCATAATACTTGAACCTACATAAGCAATTGAAAAAATCATTACTGATTTCCCCATGATCACAGCCAATATAAACTGTTGCGTGCTTACCTTTGATAAACCAGCAACAACATTAATCACTGCCGATGGAGAAAATGGAAAGCACATAAGCAAAAATAAGGGTCCAAAACCATGTCTCTCTAACCAGCTAGTTACTCTCTTCACTTGTTTATTTTCCCGAACCGCTCTAAACACTTTCCTATTACCAAGCTTACGAATAACTAGAAAAACAAGGATAGCTCCAAGTCCAGCTCCTAACCAAGATAATAAAAATCCCTCCATTAGTCCATAAGCAGCCGCATTCGCAAATACAAATACAACCAGTGGGAGAAATGGCAGAAATGCTTCCACAAACGGTAACAATATCCCTGGAAGCGGTCCTAGATTCTCATAGTTATTTAGTAATTGCATGATATATTCATCAAAAGTGTCATTTTCAATCATCGTTTTCCAATCTGATAGTTGAACGTCTAATAAAAACATGCAGTAAATCTCCTCAATATGTAAAAGATCAAGATATTAGATATATGTATATTTTAATGTAATCCAATAGATATGCATAGTAATATCACTATTTTGCCACTTTCTTTTCATTTTTAAGCCTTGTCTATTGAATATTTTATATGATTTAGCATATACTAGATAAAGAACAAATGTTCTGTTTAAGGAGGGAATTATCATGCGCTATCTAAATGAAGAGGAATTTACCATTGCCTCACGTTTTCTATTTCTATCGATGGCCATGGTCGTGATACAACAAGATATCCAGCATATCCAAAACGGAGGATTTAAAATAAAAGAGCCATATATGGAACTGTTAAAGAAAATGGAAACAGAAGCATTAAATGAACGAAGAAGCTTGCGCAAAACAATGCAAACCATGCAATTAAAAGTAGTTACCTTAGAAAAAAATGATTCCTTTTCTTCTTATCTGTTCCTTTGCCGAGGGCGTGAAGAAAAACGAAATTATTTTAATCCTGCTATTCGCAAAAAAGTACAGCTTATTATTCGGGAATTGATGCGAAAAACTCTGCAGTCCGACCCCCAATTTGCTTTTGTAGAAACTTAATCCGATTGTCCAACAAGTAGCGAAATTGAGCTGTTCGCTGAATCTGATTTAAAGCAGATCCATATGATATATCAATCAATATACGTTTTCCATTTTTAAATAGGATTTCTGTACCATAGTTATCTGCTTTTAAAACTTGATCAATATGGGAATGGGCAATCCATGAACAATTTGAGCTTGTGGGAGAAGTGGTAGGGAAGAAATACATACCACTAATTGGATCAATCGTAATTGGAGCTTTATGGGTGATGCCGCAAATGTCTTTTGTCCCTTCTTGCCTGCCTTTTAGACTTGAACCGAAAAACTTGCACGCATGATCAACAATTTTACTAGGAGAATAATTAACAGGATACTCTGCTTCTTCTTCCAATACCATAGTAATTGGTTTATTGCTAGAATTACGTTGAGCTACAAGTGCTACGGTTAGAGGAGTAACTTCTGGAGATTGCATATAAAGATTTATCAAAAATTTTCATCCTTTCTATAAAAATAGAAAAGAAAGTGGCTTATTTACTAATTTAACAAATTTATAGGTAAAATGGAATATAAAATCTATATTTTCTAAAAATTAGATGATGTAGTGTCTTTTTCTTTTTCCGTTATGACGTCCCCTTCGCTGCTATACAATCTTTCTTTATGTTCGAATACATCAAATTGCGGGTTTAACAAAGTAAATGTATCTAGTTCTTTTGTTGAACGGTTAGATTCAAAGCCCATTTTTATCCCTCCTTCTTCTACTCATTCTCCCCCAGGATTAATATGTTATTCATACACAAAAAAGCTTTAAGGTGTAGTTAATACCTCAAAGCTTTAGGGAAGTTAATAGCGAACTTTATCTCTTAAATTTTTACGCAGAATCTTACCTGTTGTGTTTTTTGGTAATTCCTCTAAGAAATCAATGGACGTAGGGACTTTATATTTCACTAAATGGGCTTGGCAATATTCAATTAAGTCTTCTTCTGTCAGTGAGGGCTTATCGATGACTACAAAACTATGTACCGCTTCACCAGTCTGTGGATCTGGGACACCAATAACCGCAACTTCAGTCACATTCGGATGAGCATATAGTACCTCTTCTACTTCACGTGGATAAACATTATACCCGCCGACAAGAACCATATCTTTTTTTCGATCTACTATATAAAAATAGTTTTCATCATCCATACGAGCCATATCACCAGTATAAAGCCAACCATCCTTTAAAGCAGCCGCTGTTTCTTCTGGCATTTTATAGTATCCCAACATGACATTTGGTCCACGCACAATTAGTTCGCCTATTTCTCCAATAGGAACTTCTTGACCTAGCTCATCCACGACTTTATTTTCAACATTTAAAATGCTACATCCAATTGATCCTGGCTTTCGCGGACGATCCAGCGGATTAAAACAAGTGACAGGAGAAGCTTCTGATAATCCATAGCCTTCGGAAACTTTAACATGAAATGCTTCTTCAAACGCTTTTAATAATGAAACGGGCATAGAAGCGCCCCCAGAGATGCACAAGCGAATACTTGAAAAATAATCGACTTTCGCCTTCCCACCTCGCAATAAATAGTTATACATTGTCGGCACACCAGCAAAAATGGTTGCTTCATTCTGTTTGCTTATTTTAAATACTTCTGTTGGAGAAAACTTAGGTAAGATAAGCACTGTTCCCCCGTTCATTAACGGCGCATTAAGCGATACGGTCAAACAGAACACATGAAACATTGGCAACGCAGCAATAACGCGATCATGTTCGTTTATCTGCAAATAATCTGCTGTATCTTTAGCATTGGAGTATAGGTTCTTGTGGGAAAGCATAGCACCCTTAGGTGTTCCTGTCGTCCCTGATGTGTATAGAATAATTGCCATTGAATCCTCTTCTAATACTGGACCGGTAAAGTGGGGAGATCCTAATTTTAAAACCGCTGTGAATGATTTTGAATTTTCTTGGAGAAAGGAAACAGGTTGTTGATTAGAATGAGAATCACAAACGATGTAATGGTTAACCTTTGAAAATTGGTCATTGATCGTCTTAAATTTCTCAAGTAAATTATCCATGGTAATAATGGCTTTGACATCTCCATTTTTAATAATATAGCTCATTTCAGTTGATGTATATAACGGATTGATTGGAATGACAACTAACCCAAGCCGTAACGCGCCGTATAATCCAACAATATAATAAGGACTATTTCCGACAATCAAAGCAACATGGTCACCTTTTTGATAACCTAAAGACATCAAACCAGAAGCAAACTGCGTGATAGCACGATCCAACTCAGCATAGCTTGTTTCTTTTCCTTGATATACATAAGCTATCTTTTCCGGATACTGTTTAGCAGTCTCACTTAATTGATCACTTACATTCACTATTATTCCTCCCTGAAAAAATATGAATGAATGATCATTCATATTTTAAGATTTAAAAGAAGATGTACACGAAACAATCTTCTATCCGTCAAAACCATATGAATTATTTTACTATTCCAAGTATAAAGTACTGGTATCTTCTTTTCAAGTGGAAGCGCTGCCAAAATAATTATATAAACCTAATCAAAAAGCAGCCCCAAATAAAAGGCTGCTTTTACTTAATATATCAAGTTGACAAAATCCTCTTTTGAAATCCTTCCTAGATAGTGTGGAACATCCACACCAGCAAGTGCTTCTTCTATTGCTTGTCGATTATGGCGGACTCCAGTTAGCTTGTCCTCAATAACACTAATTTCTCCAACTCCAAAGAAATCCCCGTAAATTTTGCAATTCTCAATAATTCCTTTTTTGACATCAAGGCGAACATCTACAAAGCCAGCATCAAACTTATAAGATTCTTGAATATTAAAGGATGGAGACTTCCCATAGTTCCATTCCCAATTTTGATAGCGCTCTCTGGAAATTTGATGGACATTTTCCCAATCTTCTTCGGATAGTTCATAACGAGGTACGTCTATTATATCGTCTACATGGAAGACATATTGCAATATAATTTCTTTAAACTGCTCTACTGTAATTTTATTTTCTAGAAACTCCGAAATGTTTGCGACACGGCTACGAATGGATTTGATTCCTTTAGATTCTATTTTTTCTTTTCTTACATTCAATGCAGAAACAACGTTCTCAATTTCAGAATCAAGCATGAGTGTGCCATGACTAAACATTTTACCTTTTGTAGAATACATGGCATTTCCAGAAATTTTCCTGCCTTCCACAGTAAGATCATTCCTCCCTTTTAATTCGGCAGGTACCCCAAGTTTATTTAATGCATCTACCATTGGTTGTGTAAACTTAGCAAAATTTTGAAAGCTATTCCCGTCATCCTTCGTTATAAAGCTAAAATTCAAGTTTCCTTCATCATGGTAAACAGCGCCTCCACCGGAAAGACGACGCACTACCTTTATTCCATTCTCATCCACATATTGCGTATTGATTTCTTCTACAGTATTTTGGTTACGCCCAATAATAATAGATGGTTCATTCACGTAGAATAGTAAATATGTATCCTGTTCGCCAAAATTTTTCAACACATATTCTTCTAAAGCAAGATTAATTGCTGGATCAGTAATACCTTTATTATCAATAAACTTCATACGTTTTTACTCCCTTCAATATAAATAGGTCTTTTGTATAGTTTAAGTTTAATGTAAATTAAAGGAGTAATCAAAAGATAAACCTAGCTTTCCCAAATAAAACCGGCATGAGCTAATTGAACCGTTCTAGAAAAGACTTCCTTCGTCTCTTCAATTAATTGGTTACGATCTCCATATTGTGGTAAGTGGCTAAGCAGTAATTGCTTTACATTTGCTTCCTCTGCAATCTTACCACCTTGTTTACTTGTCATATGTCCAGCATTTTCTCCATCTTGATCGGCATAAAAATTACAATCCGTGATTAATAAATCTGCATTTTTTGCAAATGGTATCCACTCCTTTCGGTAACTTGTATCAGCCGTATAGACAATACAATTTGTTCCATCAGTAATACGCATTCCATAACAAGGTACGGGATGTTTTGTCTTTAAAAAAGAAATGGTAAAGGCTCCCACTTCCAAAGATTCTTTTGGATCATATGCCACTCCCTTTGTATATGTATGCGTCAAAGATTGAAATCCAGCTTCATCTTCCTCATGTCCATAAATTGGTAATACTTTATCCTTTCCTGTTATATAATAGGTAACTAATCGGGCATATTGCAAAACACCAATATCAGCAACATGATCAAAATGATAATGAGAAAGAATGACTGCATCAATCTCGGTAACTGTCTTATATTGCTGTAATTTTGCCAAGGCACCACTCCCCATATCAATGACAAGGGAAAAGCCACCTGATTCAAGTAAATAACAGGAAGTCGCTTCATTTGGAGCAGGATAACCTCCCCAATAACCAATAACCGTAAACTTCATAGGTACACACTCCTAATTTTAGTTTTTGTTGTAACACAGTATTGACTGATTGAATACTGTTATATTACAATAAAAATAATTCAAACTAGAGGAGGAGAAATCACATGATGAACGTCATCGAATTTTTTCGTAATTTACCTAAGAAAAAGTGTAGTAAATGCGGAAATGAAATGATAGAGAAAGCCGATTGCTATGGTAATTTATGTGACGATTGTGATCATCCAGCTAGGTAACACCTTCTTTATTCTTCTTTCTACTGTACTATACGCATATCCAATGTTCTACCAACAGCTATCCATTGATAGCTGTTTTTTTCTGAAAAAACATACCATTATTACTATTTTTATATTATAATTACTTAGAGTTACGAAATAGTTAAGAGAAAGGGGTATACATACGTGGTAACAAGACCTAAACGTTCGGAAGTGCCAATGGAACTTACCTGGGATCTACATGACTTATTTCCAACTTATCAAGCATGGGAAACAGAATTAGAAGCTATTCAGCAAGATGTACATAAAGTCACCCGTTTTAAAGGTAATTTAGGAGAGAATGCTGAGACATTAGATCACTGTTTAACTACGTTTGAGGATTTTCAAAAGCGTGTTATTCGAGTAGCAGTATATGCTAATTTACGCTCAAATGCAGATGGAACAAACCCAATCAATCAACGTGATTCTTCACGCGTTGCGAAGGCGATAGCCTTGATTAATACAGAACTTGCATTTATAGAATCTGAATTATTAGATCTTCCTGCACACACCATTGATTTATTTTTACAAGAGCAGCGTTCCCTGCAACCCTATCTAAAGATGCTCAAAGATGTGATGGAAAAGAAACCATATGCACTTGCACCGATCGTAGAGAAAACCATTGCTGCTTTATCAGAAATTCATGATGCTCCTTATATGATTTACCAACGAAGCAAATCCTCTGATCTGACATTTGATTCGATAACGGATGATGCAGGAAATGAACTTCCCATGTCAGCTGCTTTATATGAAGACCGATATGAGCTTGCCGCAGAAGAAAATACACGAAGGAAAGCATATAAATCCTTTGTCAGGACATTAGATCAGTATAAACATACTTACGCAGCTGTATATGCAACAGAGGTTACGAAGCAGGTAACCATGGCCAAACTAAGAAACTACTCATCTGTTACTGAAATGCTGCTTCATCCACAACAAGTAACATTTGAAATGTATGAAAACCAGCTCCAACTATTACAACAAGAGTTAGCTCCTCACATGCGCCGGTTTGCTAGGCTAAAACAAGAGAAGTTAGGTTTACCTGAATTACATTACTATGATCTCAAAGCACCTTTGGATCCTGACTTTAATCCAGTAACAACATACGCAGAAGCCACTTCTACTATTTTAGATGCTCTAACGATTATGGGAGAAGAATATCGTGGCATTACCAAACAAGCTATTGATAATCGCTGGGTAGATTTAGCTGATAATGTTGGGAAAGCAACAGGCGCTTTTTGCTCTAGTCCATATGGGGTACATCCCTATATTCTCATTACATGGACAGATACGATGAGAGGAGCCTTCGTCTTAGCCCATGAATTAGGCCATGCAGGACATTTTTATTTGGCGGGAAAGAATCAATCCCTTTTGAATACACGTCCATCTACTTACTTTGTGGAAGCTCCATCCACCTTGAATGAATTACTCCTAGCCAACCATTTATTAGGTAACACAAACGATAAACGAATGAAACGTTGGATTATTACCCAACTACTTGGAACATATTATCATAATTTTGTTACGCATCTTTTAGAAGCAGAATTTCAAAAAAATGTATATCAATCAGCAGAAACAGGTACTCCACTAACTGCTGATGTATTATCTGAATTAAAAAGAGGAGCGCTTAAAAATTTTTGGCAAGACACTGTCACTTTCGACGATGGTGCAGGACTAACTTGGATGCGACAACCTCATTATTATATGGGATTATATCCATACACCTATTCTGCAGGGTTAACAGTATCTACGGCTGTTGCAAAACAAATTCAAGAAGAAGGGCAGCCTGCAGTCAATCGCTGGCTTGACGTGCTAAAATCAGGTGGAACGATGAAACCATTGGATCTGATTCAAAAGGCAGGTGTTGATATGTCAAAACCAGATGCAATTAAAGATGCTGTTGCTTTCGTCGGTTCACTGATTGATCAGCTCGAAGAAAGCTACAACTAAATTATTAAGCACCTGTTATTTCATCCATGTTTGAAGTTATAAAGTTTTAAAAAGCTTGAGAATCATTTTCTCAAGCTTTTTTAAGGGTCTTTTTAGTTAAGCTTTAGCGTTAGGTTTCATAAATTAATCTTGTAAAAAACGCAATACTTCGCTTACCGTATTCTCCCCTTGTTCAATACAATCAGGGATGCCTGCACCATCATAAGAGCAACCTGTTAAGAAGACACCTGGAAGATATCTTTCGGTCTTTCTTCTTACTTCAGCTAGCCGTTCGACATGACCGACAGTGTACTGTGGTCTTGCATTTTTCCAACGCGTTATGACACAAAACTCAGGATCATCCTTGATTTTCATTATTTTATTCAAGTCATTAAGTACAATATCTGTCAGCTCATCGTCTGATAAGTCTACTATATCTTCGTTTCCAGGTCTGCCAACATAACAACGCAATAAAATTTTTCCTTCAGGAGAAGTCGTTGGCCACTTTTTATGGGTCCACGTACATGCAGTAATTTGATAATTACTATTTCTGGAAACAAGGAAACCAGTACCATCTATATCATTTTTTATCGCCGATTGGTCAAATGCTAAGACCACATTTGCGGTTGATGTTGCTGGGACACCTTTAAACACATGGAAGAAATCATATTGACTAAAAATTTTTGGAACAGTAAGGTGAGGAGTCGACACAATAACGGCATCTGCCTGCAAAACATTTCCATCACTTAATAGAAGATGATAACCATGATTCTTTTTCTCAATATGATCAACTGCCGTTCCCTTATGAAGCATTCCTAGATCTAATTTATCCTCAAGCCGGTGTATTAATGTCTCCAATCCATTTTTAAATGAGAAGAAGGCTCCAGAAGATGGTTGGTTACGCTTCGTTTTCGTCGGCTTCGGCATTGTCTTGGATAACCCTTTCATTACACTGCCATAGGTTTGTTCTAGTTCTAAAAAGGTTGGATATGTTGCTTTCAAGCTCATCTGATCAATATTTCCAGAATGAATCCCAGATAACAGTGCTTCCACTTGGTTCACTAACAATTCATTACCAAAACGACGTCGAAAGAAAGCGCCTAATGATTGATCCGTATCTGCTTTTCCTTTTGACACCATGATATCAGCTAAAGCACGTATTTTACCTTTAGAAGATAAAACTGTTGATGATAAAAGGGAACGAACATTTTTCGGGACTCCCATATACGTTCCTTTTGGCATCTTATGTAATTTATTATCAACTAAAAGATAAGATTGGCCAGTTGCATTACGAATAACTTGATCTTCTAGACCTAATTCTTTCACCAATTTCATAGCTGTAGGTTTGCGGGATAATAACGAATCAGGACCTTGTTCAATCGTAAACCCATCACGCTTTAAGGTTTTTATTTTTCCGCCTAAGCGTTCACTTGCTTCTACCAGCTTTACTGTATAAGGAAGCTTTTTTGCTTTTATTTCTCTTTGTATGTAATAGGCTGCGGATAACCCAGTTATTCCGCCACCTATAATCACTATTTGTTTGCTCGGTTTCATCTAACCTCACGCTTTACCTTTTTCATAACCACTTCAGCTAATGTTTTAATAAATTGTGGATGAACATTTGGCATTTCCGGACGATAATACGACGCACCTAATTCATCACATACCACTTTGCATTCATAATCATTGTCATATAATACTTCCAAATGATCTGCAATAAAACCAACTGGGGCATAGACAAATGCACGATATCCTTTTTGCTCAAACAGTTCTCTTGTTAGATCCTGAACATCAGGTCCTAACCATGGATCTGGCGTATTGCCTTCACTTTGCCAACCAATTTCATAATGCGTAATACCCGTTGCCTCAGAGATTAGCTGTGCCGTTTCTGCCAATTGTTGTGGATAAGGGTCGCCATTTTGCAATATTTTCTCCGGAAGACTGTGAGCAGATACTATTAATACTGCTTTTTCTCTATCTTCATTGGGCATTCCATTATAAACAGCATTAATCTGATCAGCCCAGTATTGAATAAATCTAGGCTCATTATACCAGCTTTCTACGGATGTGATAGAAGTTACACCATACTTCGCCGCCTCATCATTCGCTCGTTGGTTATAAGATTTTACACTAAACGTAGAATAATGTGGAGCTAACACAATAGACACAGCTTCCTCGATTCCGTCCTCAGCCATTTGTGCAACTGCATCTTCAATAAACGGCTCAATATGTTTCAGTCCGATATATGCTTTAAATTCGATTTCATTCTGTACTTCATTTAATGTTGCTTCTAAGGTTTCAGCTTGCTGTTCTGTGATTTGGGCTAATGGAGAAATTCCACCGATTGCTTTATAACGATCTTTTAAATCTTGCAATGCTTCTTCATCTGGTTTCCTTCCATGGCGAATATGTGTATAATAACGCTCAATATCTTCTTCCTTATATGGTGTTCCATATGCCATTACTAATAATCCCATTTTTTGTTTTGCCATTTTCAAAGCACCTCTTCACTTAATAATTTATTAATCTTTCCCTGTGTATTCATGAATAAAGGCTGTTAATCTTTTAAGTGTAGCTGGTGTAATATCTGGTGTAACACCATGCCCCAAATTAAATACATGATTTCCATCTGCACGACCTTCATCCAGAATGGACGTTGTGCGTTTCTCAATTGTCTCCCAATTTGTAAGTAATATCGTTGGGTCTAAGTTTCCTTGAATTACTTTAGTTACACCCATTTGTCTTGCTTCCATAATAGATGTACGCCAATCCAGGCCGATCACATCTACTGGCAGGTCATTCCATTCCAGAAGAAGATGTCTTGCTCCTACACCAAAGATGATTAACGGAACATCATGTCGTCTTAATTCAGAAAAAATGCGGGTCATGACAGGCTTAATAAAGATACGATAGTCCATAACATTTAAATTTCCTACCCACGAATCGAAGATTTGAATAGCTTTCGCACCAGCTTCGACTTGTGCATCCACATACGAAATGATCATATCAGCTAGCTTATCCATTAACGCAAACCAAGCTTCAGACTGTCGATACATAAATGCTTTTGTTTTGTTGTAATTCTTAGAAGGACCACCTTCAATCATATAACTTGCTAATGTAAATGGTGCACCACTAAAGCCAATTAACGGTACTTTCAATTGTTCTTCTGTCAGCAAGCGAATGGTATCGAGAACATAAGGAACATCCGATTGTGGATGAATGGTTCCCAATTTCTCAACATCCTGTAGGGAAGTAATTGGATTATGAATTACTGGACCGATACCAGATTTAATCTCCACATCAACTCCGATGGAAGGTAATGGCGACATTATGTCCTTGTACAAAATCGCGGCATCAACATCATAATTTTCAACAGGAAGCCTTGTTACATAAGCACATAATTCCGGTTCATGCGTAATTTCAAATAACGAATACTTTTCTTTTAGCTCACGATATTCTGGCTGCGATCTACCTGCCTGCCTCATAAACCAAGTGGGTGTATAATTAGTAGTTCCTCCTTTATATGCTCGAATTATCGTATCATTTAGTTGCTTTGACATACCATCCATCCTTTTCACGTACTACTTTTGCCACTAATAACTATATCGATTTCAATAGAAACTGTATAGTAATGGTTATTGATTGTCATGAATTTGTCTAAATTACCAAGAAAGCTTGACAGATTCTGAGCGCTTTCCTTCTGTTTTGGTTAATGGATTGTAAGGAACGATATAATAGCTCTTTGAATGAAATAGAGCATTATCGATTACAAACTCTCTCTTTCCTTCGACCTCTCCAATGCGTTCATCAATCCCCTCTTTCTCTCGGTAAATACGATAGATGACACGCTCGTCATTGGATCCCTGCCAGGTTAATTTTCCTTTTCCAAAAGGTAGGCTTCCAAACTGATAACTTACTTGTACGTTTTTTATTTCTGGAAGTTGAATTGGTTTTGGTAAGGCCGATACCGCTTCAGGTTTAGCAAATGTCTCTGTTAGGGCTTGTTCTTTATCTACCTCTGTTAAAATCGATTTTACTAACCTAGTTGGATATTCACTTCCTCCTGTTAGAAAATGCGCTTTATCCGATGTATCGTATCCCATCCACAATGTCATTACATATTGTGGTGTGTATCCAGCGAACCAAGCATCCTTGGTTTGCCCTTCTACTTGCGGGTGTTGTGTTGAACCTGTTTTTCCTGCTAATGCTTTTGAATAGTTTCCTGAACTTGCAGTCCCACTTGCAACGGTTTCCTCAAGCATTTCTGTCATATTCCAAGCCACCTGGGGGGTGAACACTTCTTTCATCTCTGGATTAGCTTTGAAAAGGGTTTGTCCATTTTGTACGATTCGTTCAATTGAATGCGATTCAACCATATTACCATTTGTAGCAAAAGAACTATAACTTTCCATTAATTTAGCAGGGGTAACACCTTTTGATAATCCACCTAAAGCAATTGCTAATCCATCATCTTCTACTGATAAATTCATATTATCTAAGTATGCCTTTCCAGTTGAGATTCCAATCTCATTTAATAACCATACAGCTGGAGCGTTTTTCGAATGAACAATCGCTTCATAAATTGAAACCGCTCCTGTATATTCGTTATCATAATTTTCGGCTGTATAACCATCATAATCAATTTTCTGATCTGGTATAAGTGTGTAAGGCTGATATTTTTCATTTTCCATCATTGCGGGCCCATAAACCGCTAATGGTTTCATGGTTGAACCTGGTTGTCTTGCAACGGTAGCCCGGTTTAAATCACCTAATTGGAAATCCCTACCACCGATCACCGAAACAACTTTGCCCGTTCCATGATCCATCATCATAAAAGCCCCTTCGACCCCTTCTGTATTCCCTGGGAAATAATCAGCATTTTTAAACTGTTCATAGGCTTTCTCTTGCACGTGATTATCCATATTTACAATGATACGATAACCACCTCGCTTTAACTCTTCTAAGGACATATCGTGCTTACTAGCTGCCTCTTTCATTACATAATCGACATAACTAGCTGTCCATGGGGACGGATTCCACTTATTCACTTCTAATCCAAGCGGCTTCTCTTCCTCTGTAGCCAGTTGTTTTGACGTTAATACCCCGGTTGCTTCCATAGCATGAAGCACTGTGTTTCTACGACTTTTTGCTTTTTCAGGATGATTAATTGGCGAATATCCATTAGGCGCTTTTGCCATTCCAGCCAACATCGCTCCTTCATCTACAGTCAGATCTTTAATATTTTTTGAAAAATAATACTCTGCGGCTGTAGCTATCCCATATACCCCATGTCCAAAATAAATTTCATTTAAATATAATTCTAGAATCTTATCTTTAGATAATGTTTGTTCTAGATAAACAGCTGCCATTACTTCCTTTGTCTTTCGCAACCACGTTTTATCATTTGTTAGAAATAAGTTCTTAGCAAGCTGCTGGGTTATTGTACTCGCCCCTTCAACTTTGGCCATAGCTAGAATATCTTTATAAACAGCACGAAACACAGAACGAAAATCAACACCTGCATGTCCATAAAAGCGTCTATCTTCAATGGCAATAAACGCTTGTCTTACATGTTCTGGAATATCACCAAGTGTTGTCAGTTTGCGATTCTCATTATATAATCGGCCAATTATCTGCCCTTCTTCTGTTTCAATGGTCGTAGTTGCATCTAAAAGAAATTTATCGTCATCAACAACGAATCGTCCTCCAAAAACAATAGCAGCATATCCAATGAACCCAAGAAATATAATAAGTAAACAACTGAATGCAATTATTTTCAATCTGCCGATCAAGTGAGAACGCTTCTGATTCCTTCTTTCTATTCTGCTCATTTGTTCACCTCTACACATTCACCCCTACATTATACGACATATATTTACAATCTTAAAGCTTTATACTTCATATTAATTAATAATTATTACAAATTATTGAACAACCGAAAATCCAACTTGTTAAATAAACGTTTCAGGTTATCTAGAAAGATACAATTTAAGTTCAGGAGTTAAGGTTTAGAATAATTTCATATGTATTCCAAAAGTCGAATCCGATTTTGTCTGTTTAGGAAACCATTAGACATATACTTGATCTTACCAATATTCACATAACGTTTTTTTGTTCACTTTTAATTGGAGAAAATTTGATTTGTATGTCCACTGTCATCCACTTCTGTTTTTATACGGGTTTCCGTCCAAATAGTAAATTCAACATTCGCTTGGGCGTTCGTTGATACGTATTGCTTGATGATAGCGCTTGTTTTATAAGATACCCTCCCCTATTCATCCATGGTATGAATGGCTTTATTTTCCATATTATCTCCAATATAAAACATTACATTCGGATTACTTACTTCATAAGCAAACGCAGGATAAGTTCCATACATCACATCAAATGATAGTCGGTCAAGCTTAAAGTCCTATTGATAACTAACTCCCCAATCTATTTAAGTATCTTTGTAACTATGAAATGATAAGTTTTTCTAAATAATAGTTGACTACCCTATCTACACATCGGTTATGATGAAAATAGGAAGTCATATGAAAGGGGAAAACAATGATGAAAGCTTTTATGACTAATGGAACGATAGATTTTCTGCAAAAACTGGATGACAACCATCCCGATAAACGAATTTGGATTATGCGTTCTAATTCAGGAGCGCTGGCTTATTACGAAGATAAGAAAAAAAGCATATTTGCATCTGGAAGAGAATACGACATTATAATAGAGAATGGAAAGATTCAAGAAGAAGGATATGTCGTTATGAATAATATACCCGTAACAGAAGAAGGGCAGCCAGTCTTTGAAGATCGTTTTAAAAATCGCAAACATGATGTTGAAATGATGCCGGGCTTTCAAGCATTTCGGTTATTAAAACCAAAAAAGGGGAATACGTATATTGTTTTTACACAATGGCGTTCCGTTCAAGATTTTGATAACTGGAAGAACTCGGACGCATTCAAAAAATCTCATAAGGGGCAATCATCCGGAAAACCTCCTGCGTATTTTGCTGACCAACCATTTCTTACCACCTATCATATGGTAACGGAAGAATAAGATGCCTTTGCCACTTCTGTACCTTTAAACATAGTGTCCCAACTAGTCGATCATGATAAAAGTAAAAAGCCAACTGTCCTGCAGTTGGCTTTTTTTCATTTAATTATTTACATATTGGTCAAAAAAGGATTGAAAATTTTCTTCTCCCTTATCCCCTACAATTCGAGCAACTTCTTCACCATTATCGAAATGGATTAATGTTGGCGTAGATTCAATACCATAAGCGTTCCATTGATCTTGAAATTCTAGTAAATTCATCTTTTTCATATCGATATTATTTTCTTCTGCTAATGGAACAAGGTATGGTGTTGTTTGCTGACAATGCGGGCATAATGGATCATAGAAATACACAGTAACCGGTTCACCACTCTCTACTTCATCTGACAACTCGTCTGGCATGATTTGATTTTGATAATTAGGGTCATCAAGCTGATCAATTGTTGCTTGTTCAAGATCTTTATCACCATAGGGGTTGTCATTGTTCTCCACTGCTTGATTATTCTTATAATCAATTACAAAATATAACCCTGCGAATAATAAAACAATAATACCAATAAAAATCAACATTTTTTTCTTCATTTATTTCATCTCCCTTTGGTGCTTCCTTAGAATTACATGCAATACAAATATGATAATGAAGGCGATACCTGCTAGAAATGGAATGGTAATGAATCCAAAATAATCAATATATGTAAGATTACAAGGAACCGTACCACAAGAACCTCCTGCCTCCTGTAATGCAGGTAATTTCTGAACAGCGTAATGATAAATGGAAACCAACGCGCCTATCCCGCTCAAAAACAACCCCGGTAATGCAATAGAGAGATTTCTCTTATAGGCTGCAATACCATAAATAATAACTAAAGGATACATTAAGATCCGTTGATACCAACATAACTCACAAGGTTCATACCCAATAATTTCTGAAAAAAACAAACTTCCTAGCATTGCAATTAAAGCTTGAGCCCAGATTAACATTAGCAAATTCTCTGCTTTTTTCGATAGATTCGCCATAGAAGAAGTCCTTTCTTTTTTAGTTACATCTGTATTATACAAATGTGGGAGATGAAAGACAAAGGGTGACGCTTTATTCATTTTGTTTATGTGACAATTTTATGAAAATCTATACGATTAATTACCTGTCAATTTATTTCGATGTACATAAACTGCTGCTTGGGTCCGATCATTCACCTCAAGCTTCGATAGAATATTACTTACATGAGTTTTTACTGTTTTAATACCGATATATAATTGATTGCTTATTTCTTGGTTTGTCATACCATTTCCAATACAAAGCAGAACTTCTAATTCTCTTTCTGTTAAATCATCATGTGATTTTCGATCGATCGTTCGGAAGCTAGACATCATCTTTCCAGCTACTTTCGGTTCAATGACGGTTTCCCCTTTGACAGCCTTTTTGATTGCATCTGTAATTTCTGTAGCGGAGGAGGTCTTTAATAAGTAGCTGAAAGCACCAGCTTCTATTGCTGGGAATACTTGTTCATCATCATAATAGCTTGTTAATATAATAATTTTACATAGTGGATGAGATTCCATTACTTGTTTCGTTGCTTCTATCCCAGTTCCATTATCCATAATTAAATCCATAAGTACAACATCCGGTTTTTCTTGGATAATTAACGCAGCTCCATCATTCCCATTTGAAGATTCACCTACAACTTCAATCTCGCAATCTGTTTGTAAATATGCGATAATCCCCTTTCTCACAATTTCATGATCGTCTACAACGATAACTCGTATCATTCTACTACCCCTTCTCCTTTAACATGGAATACGAATATCTATATATGTTCCTTCACCTATGTTTGAACGGATGGCAAAAACACCTCCTAATTCTTCACTACGTTCTTTCATTGTTTTTAAGCCATAAGACGTTTTGCGTTCTTGCTCCATATCAAAGCCCCTCCCATTGTCTTGCACATGAAAATATAATTCTCCTGGGCGTTCCTTTATCATGATCTTTACTTCTGAAGCATTTGAATGGCGTAATATATTCGATAATGATTCTTGAGCAATTCGAAACATATGGTCTTCTATTGTTACCGAAACCGAAAGATCCACTGGAATAGTAAGATGAAAATCTATTTGGCTTTTTTGTTGTAATTCTTTTATTAGCTTTGTTAACCCTTCTGATAAGGATTCTCCTGATAAATGAACAGGACGAAGATGTAATAACAACGCCCGCATTTCTGATTGAGATTGTAAAGCTGCTTTAGCTACTTCTTGTATTTGCAATTTGGCTTTTTCTGGATTGTTTTCTAATTGCCTTACAGCTGCCTCGGATAACATGGTGACTGCAAATAATTGTTGACTTACAGCATCGTGTAAATCCCTTGCTAATCGCTGTCTTTCCTCGATAACAGCTGCTTTATGTGCTGACTTTGCAAAATCTGATTTTTCATCTGCCATTCGTTGTAAAGATTTCACTTGATTTTGTAATTTCTCTCCTAAGTCGTTCATTTCATTGGCAATACGCTCCATTTCATCCCCTTCATTAAAATAAAGTCGTGATTGGTAATTTCCATTTGCAAACTGGGTAATTTGGACGGATAAATAGTCTAATCGATTTTTAATATCTCCACCAGATTTAAATCCCGCATAGACGGTAACAATGAAACCAATACCACTATATAACGAAATAAACAGAAATATACTTGCTGCAGATAACCAGTCTGGTTGAATGAATACATAAATAGTGAGTAAGATAGAGAGAATCGTAACAACAGTAAGAAATAGACCTTGAAAATGAGAGCGAATATAACTATAACGAATACTAGCAAATCGTTTATTCATACGCCCTCCTCCCTATACATAATCGATTTTGATAGATCCTGCTTTTAGGATAATTGTAAAATTAATTTTTCGAATTGAAGCGTCATACTCATCACTTGTAAATGCTAATGATCGATTTACCCCTTCTGCCACCCTGCCAAGAATGTTAATTTCCCCGGCTTTCATTGATGCTTCTACGTGAAAAGGGATTGTTTCAGGCATTAATATAGTTACATCTCCTGCTAGAGAGCGAATGCTAATTGGGATTTCCTCCTCTGGGATAAAAGCCTTAGAGAAATCGAAATAAAAATCCCCAGCCATGTTATTTAACTTCATTGGTTCCGCCTTCCAATTTTCTTCGGTATAATCATAACTCCCAATAGAAAAAAGCGAACCAGTCCCATTTTTTGCCCCTGGCTTATCTCTTCCTGCATTAATAATATTATAGTTTCTTCGACTAATTAACATGAAGCCAACATAGATAATTAATAACGGCCATAGCTTTAGTACATCCCAAAAGGAAAAAGCGATTATTTGAAAACGGTCCAACAGTAATAACAATCCAAACAGGATAAAGAAACAACCCCAAAACCAACTTCCACCATCTTTTCGGACATAATTAATCAGCCATCTGCTGCCGAAAATAACCAAGATTACCGGATATATATAGGCCCATAAAAAAGCAACATCAAACGATATTACATTGATATTCGCTAATATCCATAGCAAACCAATAATAATTAAAAAAATTGCGACAACAATGCGTGCAAATTGTTTCATTTTTTTCACCCTTTACGAAGTTCCAAGCGTACGAAGCGGTTTATTCTTCAAATTATAGAGAGCAATAAATAGAATTACCAGTCCAGAGACCATAATAATCGTTAGAATCGATAGCCCCATAGCTATTAATAAAGAAGTTGCGATATAAGAAACCGGGATAAGCCCTGTAGATACAGTCATAAGCAGACTCATCATTCTCCCAAGCATACGTTTCTCTGTCGTTTCTTGCAAAACTGTAGTAATTGGAATATTAATTAGCTGCAATAAAAATGCCATCATCGCTACCAATACTGTTGTGAGATAAAGATAACTGGACATGCCAATACTAGTGTAAATACATCCCAATAATGCTAAACTTGTAAGCATAGTTATCCCAGGTTTTTTTAATTTTTTTGATGCTAAGAAGATCGCACCGATTAAGGCTCCTACCCCCATCGCAGTTTGTACGATAGCCAGACTAATCGAACTACCTTGAAAGATATCCTTTACAATGATTGGTATACCAATGGTATATGGACCTGTAAAAAAGAAGTTAATAAAAAATCCCATACTTACGATAGACAAAATGAGTCGATTCCTGCGAGCATACCTATATCCTTCTTTAAGATCTTCCCATGGCGAGGATACGATAGGTGTCTCTTCTGGTTTTAACCGGATAAAGATAACGGTAACGGAAGCAGCTAATAACATGACACAAGCTACAGTAAAAACCCCTTTGAACCCTAAGACTGCAATTAATGTCCCACCTAAGGCGGGACCAAAAATCGGACTAATTTGCATCGTCATTTGAATAAACGAATTCCCCCGCTGTAATTGATTCTCCTCTAGTACCATTGGTGTTAATGAATTTATAACTGGATAGCTGAACGCATCTGCAATACCAAATAATGCTGCTAAACCAATTAAATGCCAAGCAGATACTGCATCGAGATATAGTAAAACCAATAAAATAACAATTAAAAGCGCACGGGATAAATCCGAAATAAATAATACTGTTCGCTTATTATAACGATCTGCCACAATTCCACCCATTGTTAATAACAGCAAACGAGGAATGGAGGCAGCAAAGAATAACATGCCAAAGTAAAAGCGATTATCATTTAAAGAAAGCATTAACCATTCCGCTCCAATTAAATAAACATAATAACCAGGAGCAGAAAAAAGCGACCCTATAAATAAAAGTAGAAAATTCCGGTTTTTTAATATTGGTATTACCTGCTTTTCTTGAACAACAGCATCCATGACAAAAATCTCCCCCCTCGATTGATATAATGTTAGTGTTAGCTTACCTATATCCCAAAACGAGGGAAACCTACCAAGGGATGCTTTTCTATCCGCCCCTAGACTGAGCGTTGCTTTCTCATTAGAAACTGAAATAAATATATGCATGCAATTAAACATAAAAAGCCAATAAAGAACCCTGCCAAAACATCTGTCAAATAGTGAACATTAATGATATATCGACTAACTCCAATTAATAAAATAAGCAATGCAAAGAAACACTCAATAAACAATTTCTTCTTTGATGATTTAACCTTTTTTGAGAAAAAATAAGCTAATAAACCATAGCATACCATCGATATCATTGCATGCCCGGAAGGGAAACTATGTCCTTCTGCATTAGCTGCAGCTAATATACTGGGACGTTCTCTATTGACTAGATGTTTTATTGCTACATTTAAATAATGTGTTGCTAATGTTCCTCCGCTAAAAACCAATGCAGGTAGCCAATTTTGGTACATCCGCCATAAGATCATGCCCATAATAATTACGAGCGGTATGGTAAAGGTAGATGATCCTAATTCGGTTATCCAACGGAAGATGCTGTACATCCCTGTGTTTGCTAATTGCTCAACCGGTTCTCTTGTCCATTGATCCACATAAGGAACTGCATTATTCATAATTCGGAAAATCCAATAGCCAATTATTCCAATCATAAATAATAAAAGAAGGAAAAGGCTAAAGCGAATTTTATCAGTCATTATACGGTCCCTCCTATTTCTTATATAATACCTTATTTTATGTTTCAAAAAAACCGAATAGGGAATGGATGAATAGATATACAATAACGATAAAAGGGTGAAGACAAATGGAAAAGGATTTACAAAACTTAATTGATGGATTAAATGAGGATCTTTCTAATGAATATGGCGCAGTAATTCAATATACTTACAGTGCCTCTGTAGTTTATGGGTTATACCGTTCCGCACTTAAACCATTTTTTGAAGCTGAGATTAATGATGAATTGGGACACGCCCTATACTTATCTGAAAAAATTAAATCACTTGGCGGAACTCCTACTACGAAAGCTGCTGAAATTCCTCAACCAACAGAGGTTAGAGAATTATTACAAGCAACCTTACAGTCTGAATCTGCTACAATTGAACGGTATGAAAAGCGTAAAAGACAGGCTG
Organism: Virgibacillus salexigens; assembly: GCF_014905415.1. Taxonomy (GTDB): domain Bacteria; phylum Bacillota; class Bacilli; order Bacillales; family Amphibacillaceae; genus Virgibacillus; species Virgibacillus salexigens. The sequence goes on along the minus strand of NZ_BNEO01000004.1, from coordinate 188,569 downwards.
AAGACTTAGGATATACCGAGTTAGTAGTAAAATTAGAGGATTTAATAACAGATGAAACGCAGCATAAAGAGGAGATAGAGCGCCTACTTGCTGACCCTCGCTTATCTTAATCAAAAGACAGTTCGGTTTACGAACTGTCTTTTGATTTTAAAAGAATAAATAATTGTTTGTATTTTACTAATATATACTTTCTTCGCAGTCTTCTGGTGTTATAATAGTTAGAAAAACAGCTAGGAGGTCTTTTTGTGTTAGATCAAATACATCAATCCATTGATAAGCTTTATTCAGAAATGGTAGAAATCCGTAGATATCTACACCAATATCCAGAAATATCCTTTCACGAAACAAAAACAGCTGCATTTATTGCCGGTCATTATAAAAAGCTAGGTATTCCTTATGAGACAAAAGTTGGTGGCAACGGTGTAATCGCTACGTTAAAAGGGGGAAAACCAGGAAAAACAATTGCATTACGCGCCGATTTTGATGCATTACCTATCCAAGATGAAAAAGATGTTCCATATAGATCCAAAATTGACGGAGTCATGCATGCATGTGGGCATGATGGCCATACAGCTACATTACTTTCGCTTGCAAAAGTAATGAAGGATTACCAGTATGAATTACCAGGAACCATCGTCTTCTTACATCAACACGCAGAAGAATATGCACCGGGTGGAGCAAAACCAATTATTGAATCTGGAGCCATTGATCATGTCGATGCTGTATTTGGCACACACCTTTGGGCTACAACCCCACTTGGGGTACTGCAAACTTCAAAACAAGCATTCATGGCAGGTGCTGATCGCTTTGAACTAACCATTCAGGGTAAAGGGGGGCATGGCGCTTATCCTCACGAGACCAAAGACGCTATTGTTATAGGCTCACAACTTATTTCGCAACTACAGCAAATCGTAAGCAGACGAGTCGATCCACTCGACACGGTGGTCGTAACCGTTGGTATATTTGAAGCAGGTGAAGCTTTCAATGTCATTGCAGATAAGGCTAGACTAGTTGGTACTGTCCGTTATATAAATCCGACATTACAAGATAAAATCATATCAGAGATGGAAGCAATGATTAAAGGTGTTTGCACTAGTAATGATGCAACCTATTCATTTGACTATATTAAGGGTTACCCACCTCTAATTAACCACGCCAGTGAAGCTGAATTATTACTAGAGATCGCACGAAATATAGAGGATATAAAAGAAACACAGGAGGTTAATCCATCTATGGCTGGAGAGGATTTTGCCTATTATCTTTTAGAAAAGCCAGGAGCATTCTTTTTCACAGGTGCACAAAAACACGAAAACCCTTATCCTCATCACCACCCTAAATTTGATATTGATGAACGCTCGATGCCAATAGCAGCAAAAACATTAATTGAAGCCTATTATGCGTATCAGGAAAAATAGGCTTTTAAAAAAGCACATGAGCCAATGCTTCATGTGCTTTTAATTAATTTTTGCTTGACATATCCACGATGAAACAAAAAGCTAAATAAAACTCCTCCAACAAGTGTGAGCACGCCTCCGCTCCACTCCATCATTCCAAAAAGCAAAAGCGCATATAACATAGTCTGGATAATGGTTAATTGGAATAATAATTTTATAACCGATTCTTGCCTAATAGAAGTCTTGACTGGATATAGCTCAATCCACATAACCGTTCGATGATGATGATAAAGTGCCATCATCTGAAAACTGCTCAAATACAAAAACAAAATAGCGAACACAACTTTAAGCCACATCGGGGGTATAAAATAAATGATTAGCGCCCCAATAACAATTAGTCTGACATACATTCCTAAGTAATCGCCACTTCTAATAAAAGTAATTCGGAACAAGTAATCATAAGTATGCTTCTTTAGAAACGGGACATTGTTTACAAGCTGTACTAGCCATTGCCGTTTTTTGACTCGGCTTTTTAAATGAGGGACATCTGCGAACATATTTGCTAAACGATAAAACGCCTGCATTCTCATTTGATCTTTTTCAATTAATAAATCCCATACGATGCCAGGTTGTTTTCGTGAAACTTGATAATCATATAAAAATAAAGCGGCAAACAAGATAGAGATCATACCCGCTAACCACATACTGCCATCTACCATGACATAAAAAACGGCTATATTAAGAACCGTTCGTACTGTTATATCAATCCTTCTTATCCCTGGTTCTCTGACCTTTAACATCCACCAATTAGCAATTAAATTTCCTAATTTGAACATCAATAGGACAACGACGGTTAGTAAATAAAAACTACCTTCACGCTCTGGATAAACGGTGGTGTATAAAGGGCCTAATGCAGCAGCAACTAATAAAACAAGATACAGCTGAATGATAAAGCTATAGATAAGTGTATTCCTAAAATACCTTGTCATTTTATGTTCCGCAGCTATCAAAAAAACAAGATCCGGCTCTTTCAGCAGCGTGCGAACAGGACTATAACTTGCTACCATCCCAAATAATACTCCAATAATAAATGCGGTTGGAAAATTTTCAGGTATTTCTAGTAGCCATTTTTGATAATAAAATGCGAGAGCAGATACAAAAAAAAGCATAGCAATAGCAATATGTCCATTAAAGATATACCTTAGATAACGGCTTGTCTCTTTTAAGTGTGCAGAAAATCGTTGTTTAAAGAATAGATGTGAATCAAACATGATTATCTTCTTCCTTTGTTAATTGAACGTAAAGGTCATCAAGTGACGCTTGGGGCATTGAAAAACTTGCCCTCAGCTCCTCAAGTGTTCCTTTTGCACGTATTTCACCTTCGTGAAGGATAACAAAACGATCACAGTAGCGTTCTGCGGTCGCTAAAATATGCGTGGACATTAAAACACCCGAACCATCTTTTTTCATCGACTCCATAAGTTGTAAATAAGACTGAATACCAAGGGGGTCTAGTCCTACAAATGGCTCGTCTACAATATATAATGGCGGTTCAATTAAAAATGCACACATAATCATTACTTTTTGACGCATCCCTTTTGAAAAATGAACAGGAAACCAATTTAATCGCTTCTCCATTCTAAATTCCTTCAAAAGTGGCTGTAATCTTTTTTCGAAAATGTGTTCAGGAATATCATATGCCATTGCTGTTAAACGTAGATGTTCATATAGCGTTAATTCATCATATAAAATAGGCATTTCTGGAATATAGGCCATTTGATTACGATAATTTTCATTATTCTCTTGAAAGGTTTTCCCATTCACCATCACTGTCCCTTTTTTGGGATGCATTAATCCAATTATATGCTTAATTGTCGTACTTTTCCCTGCACCGTTCAACCCAATTAAGCCAACAATTTCACCAGGATGAACATCAAAAGAAATACCATGTAATACATTTTTATGGGTATACCCACCAAAGAGATGGTTTATATGTAATAATGCTTCCACAAGTCGCTCCTCCTCTTCATCTAATCTTTATTTTATCATTTGTCTTGTTGAAAACCAAAATAAACTTTCCACTATTTTTCGACATCCTTATACGATTGAATTTTTTATAAATACCTTGTATAATCTCATCTATTTCGTACAAAATAATCGTGAAGGAATGAAGATGCAACAATGTTCACTTGAAACAAACAATTTGCGTGTAAAAACACAAAATGAGGTGTCAGCGATCGAAAATCTAATGTAAATGCGTGTATGCTTACACAAATGAGGTGTTAGTGATCGATATCTAACTGAATTTCGTGTACAAAAAACACAAAAATGAGGTGTTTGTGAACGGCAGTCTAATCAATGACCATTTTGAAACATATCTCTAAGAACGGAGATATGGAACAAAAAGGTTTTTGTAAGCATTTATGAAGCAATGCGCTTATGTAATGTTTACTTGTCCCCGCATTAGAAAATTGCATCTCATTCCTTCCAAGGGCTAGTCCATATGGGCTAGCTCGTTTTTTGACATAAATAATTCTTAGATGGATCCCTTTACAATAAGTTACATTACTATATACAATGAAAGAAAAAATGTATGAGAGGATTGGTGATAGAATGAGTCATGGAGATTGTGTTTTTTGCAAAATCATCGATGGAGAAATTCCATCTGCTAAAGTATATGAAGATGAACACGTATATGCTTTTTTAGATATTAGCCAAGTTACCAAGGGGCATACATTAGTTATACCTAAGACACATGTTAAAAATATTTATGAAACCCCTCCAGAAATAGCAGCAGCTTTATTTGAAAGAGTTCCTAAAATCGCAAAAGCAATCAAAGAAACATACCAACCAATTGGCATGAATTTATTAAATAATAATGAAAAACCAGCTGATCAATCCGTTTTCCACTTACATATACATTTATTACCTCGTTATGGAAAAGAAGACGGCTTTTCATCGAATTGGACTGTTCATTCTGATGACTATACATCAGAGGATTTACAGGAGATTGCAAGTAAACTAAACCAAGCAATGAACTAGTGTACAACCCTTGAAAAATCCACATTCAACTCTTTTTATTCCGTAAACTTTTTGATATAATAGTACTATATTTCCGCAACTGACAATAGTGTACAGTTGGGAACTTTAGTTGAGAAAAGCTGAGAAGAGGAGAGTTGACAAATGAATACGCGGATTTTAATTATTTTGTCTCTTTTGGTGGGGATAGGTGCAGTACTCCATGCAGTAGTGCCACCAGTATTATTTGGAGTTAAACCTGACATGTTGCTGGCAATGATGTTTCTAGGTATCCTTCTATTCCCTAAAATTAAATATGTAGCTATACTTTCTATTGCTACGGGTGTTGTATCAGCATTAACAACGACAGCTCCAGGGGGACAAATTGCTAATTTAATTGATAAACCATTAACAGCGATGTTATTTCTAGCAATGTTTATTGTAATAAAGGATCGAATGAACCCTTCGTATAGTGCACCAGCTCTGACAGCAGTTGGGACAATGATTTCCGGAGCCATTTTCTTGAGTACTGCCCTATTTTTAATAGGTCTAATGGATGGATCATTTATTGCATTATTTGGGATAGCTGTTTTACCAGCTGCTCTATTAAATACAGTCATAATGGCTGTTGTCTATCCGATCGTACAAAAAATTCTAAAGAGGTCACAGCCACTCATCATTACGTAATGAAAATCCTCTGACATGCTTGTCGGAGGATTTTTTAAAAAATACATAAGCTGTGATAAAAGGTTTAATATTACACTCTAAAGAGGAAAAGATATAATATGTGTAGAAAGGAGCGTATGATAAATGGCGAATAATAAGTCGTTATTTTTAGGTTTAATGGTTGGAGGTGCTGTAAGTGCAGCAGTTACATTATTAAGTACACCCGCTTCTGGGAGAGATTTACGTATGCAAATGAAAGATAGAAGCATCGAATGGAAGGATGTCCTTTTAAACTTAAAACAAGATGGATTACGCTTGAAAAAGCAAATTAAAGAAACTTCTCAAGAGGGTGCAGTTTTAATTAAAGAACTTACACAAGATATGAAACAATCGGTTAGTGATTGGAAGGCTACAGTAGAGCCGCATCAAGAAAGCATTCACCAATATTTAGAACAAATTGAATTAAGTTTAAAAGACTTAGAGGATAAAGTAAAAAAACATTAATAAGCTTGTAAGCATTCTTCCATCAGAAAATGCTTTCGTTTATTCAATAAAACAAGAAAAGAGCATCTCTATGCTCTTTTCTTGTTTTATTTTGCCTGTAAATCTTCAATTGAATCAATATCCATATACTCTGGTACTACAATTCCAATTTTTGCTCCTTCGAGATTTGGTCCCATATCGACAAAGTCATCTTTGAATTCATCATAAAAATCTTTATGTGTCATTGGCATCCATGCTGCTAACGTAGCATCAGCATCACCATTTGCGATCGCTTCAAAAACAACTGCTACGTCCACCGGAGTGATCGTAACTTCAAAACCTTTCTGGCGTAATACTTCTGCTACAACATTAACAGATGCTCGCTCGGAATCCCAAGGCGTAGACACAAGTTCGATTGCCACACCATCAACATCTTCGACGCCTTCGGTCCAACTAGCTACTTTATCGGGGTTATCTTTCACCCATTGTTTAGCAACTTCAGCGATATCTTTTCCAGTTTCTGATGATTCATACATAATTCCTTCCATATCGTCAACGCTCCAGTTAAATTGATCAATTAATTTATAAGCGTTTGGCTTTTCCTCTTTCAATCCTTTTCGAGCTAATGATTTGATAACCTCAACATCCCCATAAACATTTTTCGGATCATCTAAATATTTAATGTTATCAAATTTAGCAAACATCCAATGTGGATTCCACCCTGTAACTACAATTGGTTCTTCATTAGCAATAGCATCTTCCAATTCTGTGACCATTGCAGCTGTAGACGACTGTTCTAGTTCCCAGCCTGAGAGCGAATCATATTGTTCAATTGCTTTTTCAGTTGTAACTGTAATTCCAGCTCCAGGCTCAATACCTGTAATTGTATAATCGACTGCCTCACTATAATTGGTTTGTTCTGTTGATCCTTCTGTATTCTCACCTTCAGAATCATTTGAACCACATGCTGCCAGTATACATACAACGATTAAGCTAAATAGTAAACCTGCTGTCTTTTTTACTTTGCTATTCACATAAACATCCTTTCTTTTGTTCATTGAAAGGCTGATACAAAAAAGTATCAGCCCTCCATCCATTACTCTACACCTTTTGTCCACGCATCAACTTTATCTTGATTTTCTTCAACCCATGCTGCTGCAGCATCTTCAGGTGTAGCTCCATCTGTGATTTCTAGCATAACTTCTTCCATATCTTCAGAGGTCCAGTTAAATTGGTCTAAAATTTTATATGCATTTGGCATATCTTCTTCTAAATCTTGACGCACCATTGTATCAATGGTTTCAGCTTCACCAAATGAACCTTTTGGATCTTCTAGATATTTCAAATCGTATTTAGCGAATTTCCAGTGTGGTGACCAACCTGTAACAATGACGTCTTCTTCATTTTCAATCGCCTGACCTAATTGCGTAGCCATAGCACCACTTGAAGAAGTTTGCACTTCCCAACCTTCAAGGTTTTCATATTCTTCCACTGCATCCTCCGCCGCTGCTACTACACCAGCGCCAGGTTCAATTCCAGTAATTGTTTGATCTGCTTGAGAATCTAAATCTTCAATACTATTTACATCCATGTATTCTGGTACAACTAAACCAATTTTTGCACCTTCTAGATTTGTACCTAAATCAACTACTTGATCGCCATAGTTTTCATACTGGTCAGCATGCGTACCTGGTAACCATGCAGCTACCATTCCATCTGCTTCGCCGTTAGCTACGGCTTCCCACATTACTGCATTATCTAATGGGGTTAACGTTACATCAAACCCTTGATCTTCAAGAACTTTACCAATGACATGTGTAGAAGCAACTTCCGTATCCCATTCTACATATGCTAGTTCAATTTCTTTTCCTTCTGATGAAGCTCCTTCATCAGAACTAGTAGATTCTTCATCTGACCCACATCCTGCTGCAAATAATGACAATGCAAGTCCGGCAGTTAAACCCAGACGTTTCCAGTTATTTCTAAACATAATACTAATCTCCCCTTTTAAAGTTGATATATATGGAAACTTTTCCTTAGAAAAGATACCAACAACGATTAATCTTTTTGTTTATTCATGTTTTGTGTAATACGATCAATTACAATTGCCAGGATAACAATTGCTAGTCCGGCAACAAATCCAGCACCTGCCTCTGCACGTTGTAGTGCTGAAAGAACATCTCTTCCTAAACCAGGTGCCCCAATCATTGAAGCAATTACTACCATAGATAATGCCAGCATAACGGTTTGGTTAATACCGGCCATAATTGTCGTTTTTGCCATAGGTAACTCTACTTTAAATAACTTCTGTGCACCGGTACTACCAAATGCCTCCGATGCTTCAACTAACTCATTTGACACCTGACGAATCCCTAGATTGGTAAAGCGTACTGTTGGCGGTGTTGCGAAAATTAATGATGCAAATACACCTGGAACCATACCAATTCCAAAAAATGCTACTGCCGGAATCAAATAAACAAACGCCGGCATTGTCTGCATAAAGTCAAGAATAGGTGTAATAATTGCAGAAGCAATTTTGCTTTTCGACATTAGAATGCCGAGTGGAACACCAACAATGACTGATAATAGACTAGCTAGAAGCACAAGTGTAAATGTGCTAATTAATTGCTCCCATAAACCTTGGTTATAAATTAACCATAATCCCACAATAGAGAAGGCTGCCAATCCAAATTTCTTACCAGAAATAAAGAATGCAATAATTGCAACGATAAGAATAATAATGACTGGTGGAATAGTATTTAAAGTTTCGGAAGTCATCTCCATGAAATTCCCGAAGTGTTCCTTGATAGGGTCGAATAAAAAGGAAAATTTATCCGTAATCCAATCTGTAGCAGAATTGGTCCATTTTGCAATTGGCATCTCTGGAACTATTTCTAATATGTTATTAAGCATCTAGATTCACCTCACCCTCACTGGATAATGCAGCAAGTACTGCCCCACGTACAATAATTCCAACTAATTTTTCATTTTCAACAACAGCTACAGGTATTGGCGAATCATAAATCAAATCAAAGATCTCATGCATTGGCGTTTCTTTATTTACACGTGGGATATCATTTTTCATGATATCTTGGAGATCTTTAATTTCTTTTTTCCGTGCTTCTGATGCATCGTCCGCTGTAATATACCCTTTGAGATTTCGCTTCTTATCAACGACAAAAATGCTGGAAAGTCCTTCTTCACGCATTCGTTCTAACGCAACGCGCGGCCCATGTTTTTCAATATTAATTGTTTCTGGACGCTTCATAATATGCTGTGCTGTTAAAACTTTGGAGCGATCGACATCTTCAACAAATTTTTCAACGTAATCATTTTCCGGATTAACTAATATTTCTTCCGGTGTACCAATTTGAACAATCGAACCGTCTTTCATTAAAGCAATTCGATCGCCAATCCGTAATGCTTCATCTAAATCATGCGTGATGAACAGGATTGTTTTTTGCATCTTTGTTTGTAAATCTAATAGTTCATCTTGCATATCTTTACGAATTAATGGATCCAATGCTGAGAAAGCTTCGTCCATTAAAAGAACTTCTGGATCATTTGCTAAAGCACGTGCAAGTCCTACACGCTGCTGCATACCACCAGATAGCTGATTTGGTTTTTGATGCATATAATCACCTAAACCTACCAATTCTAAAGCTTCCTGAGCTTTTTTTCGCCTTTCTTCTTTATCTACTTTTTGAATTTCTAATCCGTACTCGGCATTTTCCAAAATTGTACGATGTGGAAATAACGCAAATTTTTGGAAGACCATACTTAGTTTCTGACGACGAACTTCTCGAAGCGACTTCTTATCTAAAGTTAATAAGTCATCCCCATCAATTAATATCGTTCCTTCCGTTGGTTCAATTAATCGATTAATCAGCCGTACTAATGTTGACTTACCACTTCCTGAAAGCCCCATAATAACGAAAATTTCCCCTTGTTCGACGGAGAAAGACGCACGATTAACACCTACTGTGTTACCCGTTTCCTTTAAAATGTCGTCTTTTGATACCCCTTTATCCAAAAGCTTTGTTGTCTGCTTCGGATTTTTACCAAAAATCTTTGATAAATTTTTCGCTTCTATTACTGGCACTACTTTCACCTCTATTTTTCTATTTCAGCTTCTGAACATGATTATAGAACTACTACTTTCAGATCAGTACTGATACATACAAAGACGCATGAAAAACTATTTTCATTGATACATAGATTTTCACGAGCTCCGAACACAGTTTTTCATTTACTTTATCTACTATAACGGTTTTATTAATTCAATACAAACTTTAAATTCTTTTGGTTTTGTATGTATTTTTTATACAGTTAATTCTGTATAAAAAATACATACAATATCCTTTGTTTAGCTCTAAATTGCTTTAAAATTCGATATCATTACCTATTTTTAATAGATTAGGATATAGTGTAACCTTGATATATCAAGGCTTTAGGAGGATTTTATGAACAGACCTCAAAAAGAAACAATCATCAATGAAATTATGCTGGAATTATCAAAAACGGTAGAAATGTTTGGCCTGACCCCCTTAGAATCAAGATTATTTGCTTACCTATACTTAACTGAAAAACCAATGACGTTAGATGATATGGCAGATGCTCTTGGAAAAAGTAAAACATCAATGAGTACAAGTATTCGCGCTCTTTCAGATCAAAATTTAGTTACTCGTGTTTGGAGAAAAGGTGTTCGTAAAGATCTATACGAAGCAAATACGCAATTATTTAAATCATTTATGAATTCTTATATAAACAAATGGATTGATGCCGCAAATCAACAACGTGTTTCTCTAGAAGAAATTGAAAAACAAATGCATCAGTTACGATCATCTGAAGTCACAACGATTACACCTCGACTTAAGCAAATCATTTTATTTCATCAAGAAGTTGAGGATGTATTTAAAGAGATGAAACAGGATTAAAAAAGGAATAGAAAAGAAGATATGTGCTGATTACCTTCTTTTCTATTCCTTGGTTTGTTTTAAGATAGTTATAAATGTTTCCATTAAAGAAGGATAAACTCCTTCTTCTTTTAATGCATAAATGGTTTGATTTGGTTCTAGTTTCTCCGTAAGCATTCCTGCGAAATGAAGAAGCAAAGATGAAAAATCTAACAACCCTTCCTTTGTTTGCACCTCAAACTGTTGATTTAATAAGTATAGACGATCCATTAACTCAATGTATTCTGCTTTGGTTAGATTCCTTTCAATAATTAACTTTGTAAATGGGTATTTATCCATATCCATAATTTTAGACAGTAAATGTAAGTGAAAAGAAGCTGTTTCTGCTTCGTGATAATCTTTCATTATAAATCTTCACTCCTTCATCATTTCACACCTTTATCAACTTTTACATACTGTTGATAATAACTGGCAAACCCTTGCTTGTATAGGGATCCCACCCTCATTATTTTAAACTTTTCTTTACGTCAAAAAAAAGTATAAAAAAACTATTGATTTTTACCATTAATCGTACTATTATTCATGAAGGATAAAACTTCTAAGAAGCTTGGTTGGAGGGATCAAAAATGAATTGCTGGAAATCAATTAATCTTACAAAAGAATTCGGTCGAAACCGTTTATACCTTGTGTCTTTGCTAGTTGCACTAATCGCTTTTATCTTTCTATATGTTTCATTAACAATGGCTCAAGGGACGAATGATGTAAATGAATCAGGAATCATTCCATTCTTGCTTTCATTGGTTCTTTTACCAACCATTCATTCGTGTATGCATATCTTACCTTTGATCCTAATGAATAAGCGCATTAAAATTGTATTTAAATTAAGGCATAAAATTTTTCCTGTATTTTATTATTATACGAAATATCACCTAACAAAAAAAGCATATTTCATTGTAAAATTAGCTCCTACCGTCTTGCTTACAATTCCTGGAGTAGTTGCTAGTTTCTACTTTACAGCGTATTCCGTATATATTCTCTTATTAACATCCGTAAATATTGGAATTGCAGTTATTGATATACTGTTTATTGCATATCTTTGGAATGCACCAAAACGGTCTTTAATCGAAAATAGAGAAGATGGAAATGGTTTTGATATACTTGTAAGAGCACATCAACATTAAAGGATTTGGTTCCATCGAACCAAATCCTTTCATTTTTTCTAATACTCTGCTCTGTTCATAATGTTAATCTTTTGATACAGTAGTGAATAGGATATTCTAGAGAGCTTAACTAATTATACAACAAAGACGTTATATAGAGAGCTTTAGTATCAGGGGGGATATAATGAATATTATCTTTCTATTATATGGATTTATTATTTTACTTATTTTTAATTCATTAACACATCAATTCTGTTTAAAAATGGAAATGGAATCTCTCAAGCAAGGAAAGATGTTCCGAATCATTAATATTATGATAACTGTACTGCTTGTATGTTCGTATGTAAGAGTAATGAATGTCATGGTATAGTTTTAAAAATACAGTTTTAGTTAGAACTGTATTTTTTACTTATTTATATGTTATATTTATTGTTAGGGGAGAATTATTGTACAAGCAGATTAGGAGTGTTCAAGTATGAAGAAAACAGCAATTGCTGTCACATTAACGGCAGGGTTAATTACGTTAGGTGCTTGCAGTTCAGACGGAGAAGAAGCAGTTGTAGAAACTGGTTCTGGTAATGTAACAAAAGAAGAATTCTACCAAGAATTAAAGGATCGTTATGGTGAAGGGATTCTTCAAGAGATGGTTACTATTGAGGTATTGGAAGATAAGTATGAAGTATCAGATGAACAAGTTGATGAAGAAATACAGAAAATGAAAGATCAACTTGGTGAACAGTATGATATGGCAGTACAACAACAGTTCGGTAGTGAGAACGCACTTCGTAGTGTTATTAAAATCAGTCTTCTACAAGAAGAAGCAGTTGCTGAAGATGTAGAAATTAAAGAAGAAGAAATTAAAGAATACTACGATCGAAAAAACACTGAAATTAAAGCTCAGCATATTTTAGTGGAAGATGAAGAAACAGCCAAAGAAGTAAAACAAAAGCTTGATGATGGTGGAGATTTTGCGGAATTAGCTAAAGAATACTCTACAGACGGGTCTGCTGAACAAGGTGGCGACCTTGGCTACTTCACAGCAGGCGATATGGTTGCTGAGTTCGAGGATGCCGCTTACAGTATGGAAAAAGGTGAAATCAGCGATCCTGTTAAAACAGAACATGGTTTCCATATTATTAAAGTAAATGACAAGCGCGAAAAAGAAGAAAGTATTGGTAAATATGAAGATGTAAAAGAAGATCTTCGTCGTGAGTTACTAACTCAAAAAATGGATCCTACCAAAGCTCAGGAAAAAATTGATAAAATTCTTCAGGACGCAAACATTGATGTAAAAATTGAAGAATACAAAGATATGTTTAAACAAGAAGACAGCAGTCAATCTGGAGAATCAAACGGTGGATCAGAAGATACTGAATCTCAAGAATAAACAATGAACTAAAAAGGCTAGCCACAATCAGTGGACTAGCCTTTTATTATGAAGTTTCTCTTGTTTGTTTTCGTTGTGCTTTCTTTTTTTGTTCCTCTTGTATTCGTTTCATGTATACTTCTCCTTCTTTCTCAATGAATTGTTGCTCAATTTTCTTTTCAGCGAGCATTCCACGGAATGCCATGAATCCACTAAGAAATATAAGAATAATCATGACGAATACCCACCAAGGCACTCCTAATATCATGGGTTTTATGCCTCCTTGTCCATCTCTCTAGTGAATATATATGAGAGTAGAAAGCAAAAAATACCCGTTACTTTTCGTTAATCTTCAAATAATGGTTTATAAAATGCCCGATTGTCCATTGCGAATAATCGCTCGGTAAACTCTCCTGGTTTCACTTTTTCGAGTGATCGATTTAACATATTTAATTTTGCATCCAATAGGTCAATTAAATGAAGAATCTCCGCTTCACGTACAAGAGGAGGTTTAGGACTACCCCACTCTGCTTTTCCATGATGGCTTAAAACTAAGTGCTTTAATATCAAAACTTCTTCTTCCTCTTCTACTTGTAACTCTTCAGCCATCAGACCTATTTCTTCAATCATCATGGGAATATGTCCAAGTAACTTACCTTCTAATGTATAAGTGGTTGTTACCACACCTGATAGCTCTTTTATCTTACCTATATCGTGAAGAATAATTCCAGCATATAGTAAATCTTTATTTAGCTGTGGATATAATTGATGTAGTTCCTTAGCAATTGCAAGCATACTAACAATATGATGAGCTAAACCAGAAGCATACTCATGGTGATTCCTGGTTGCAGCAGGATATGTTAATAGTGCCTCCTGATATTTCTTAATAAAAGCTCGAACAATCCGTTGTAATGTGGCATTTTGCATTTCAAAAATGGCTTCTGTCAATTTCTCTATTAGCCTATCTTTTTCGATTGGTGCTTTTTCCACAAAATCAGAAACATGTACGTCATCTGTCGGTTGCGAAGGTCGTACAGATAATATTTTTAATTGTGGTTTACCTCGAAATTGACCAACTTCTCCAGCTAGTTTCACAATCTGTTCAGGGACGAATAAGCTTTCGTCTTCTTTACTAGCATCCCATAATTTGGCTTCAATCTCTCCAGATGCATCACGCAGCATTAATGTTAAGAATGGTTTCCCGTTACTGGTTAGCCCTTTGGTTGCTTCTCTTATTAGTAAGAAACCGTCATAAGCGTCACCAACACTTACATGTCCAATTCCTTTTTTAACATCATTTTTCATATTTACTCCTCCCCGTTACCAAATAATTCAATCCAACTGTAAACAAAAAGAGATTGACATCAACTAATTATAGTCAATTTAACTGCCAATCCCTACCGTTCCTTAGTTTTTAGGAATATAATCGAAGATTTTTCCAGATTCAATGACCTGAATGAATTTCATTAACCAGGTATAATAATTCTGCGCATACCGTAATCGATCAATGTCCCGAGTAATCTTCAGCTTTAGCTCTTCATCTGTTGTTTCTTCATAAAGTTTCTCCAATTCGTAAATAGCTTCATCTGCTTCTTCAATATTTGTTTCTGTATGATGACGCCAACGGTTACCAAATAAAGAGGTAAAAGATTTATACCAATCTTCTTCTGATTGATATAAATCCTTCCGTATGCCCCGCTTAAATGTTGATTCAACCATCTTCATATCGGATAATGATCTTACTCCTGTTGACATACTTGTTTTACTCATTTCTAACGCATCTCGCATATCATCCAACGTCATTGGCTGATCTGCAAAATATAATACACCATATAACCTTCCGACTGATGAAGTGATACCATATAGGTTCATATTCTTCGCGATAACTTGTATAAACTTCTCAATCGTTTCATCATATATTTCCCATTCTTTTGATTCTTTTTTCTCTGGCAATGGATGTCCCTCCACCTGCATTAATAATCTGCAAATAGTTTATCATTATTTGTTAATGAATGCGAATAGAATTTTGTAGCTTTATAAAACTTTTATTATCTGCAGTATCAGCAACTTCCTTTTTACATGTAAAAATAATAACCTGCTGATCATTCGCAATACGGTTAAGTAAGTGAACCATTCGCTTTGTACGTATCGAATCAAAATGAACAAATGCATCGTCAATAATAAATGGCAATGCATGCTTTTCACTCATACTTTTACTTACAGCTAAACGTAAAGAAACATACAATTGATCAACCGTTCCTTTAGATAGTTCACTTAAATGAAATCGAGTGCCGTTTTCATTCTCGACTATAAACGTTGAGTCATCTACAGGTGGAAAAACGTGAACATAAATTCCTCCTGTTAATTCTTGAAAGTAATCCGTTGCTAATTCCATCACTTTATTTAAATACTTGTTACGATAAGTTCTTTTTGTTTGTAAGAGAATTTCCTTTGCTGATTTCACTACTGCCCACTGCTCTGCCTGCTGTTTCAGTTTTTCTTTTTCAAACTCCAACTCATGCATCAATTGAGAAATATTATCCGAACCTTCTATAGAGGTAATCTCAGCATTAATATCTGCTAAATCCTGTCTTTTTTTGTCAAGATCTGTAGTACACTGTTTCATTTTTTCTTGTACTTGGTCACGTTGAAGTTGTAATGTATGTTCATCCCTGACATTCTGTAGCATATGTTGCCAATCTTGTTCTGCATCAATGGCAGATAGCTGTTGATACAGCGAATCTTTTTTTTGTAAAAGATCTTGTTTTTCTTTTAATTCCCTGCTCTTCTCATAAAAAGCTTCCTCACTATTTACGCCAGCAAGCTTATATAATTTTTCTATTTCCATTTGATGAGGCTGCAGTTGCTGTTGGAGCTGTTGTTGTTTCTCAACAGCATCCTTTTTATACGTTGTTAAATACGTCATTTGCTTCGTTGTTTCATGATGATTATCTAATAGTTGATGAATCCACTCAAACTTTTGTTTAATTGATTTATTTTTCATTTCCCGATTTGCTTGCTCAAAAAACGTATTTACCTGTTCCTGGATTTGTTCTAATTCGCATATTATTTTATTGAAATTTGCAGCTATATCTTGAACTTGCTTATCCATTCGTATCACGGACTTTAAACGATAGTATAATTCTGGCCAAAATGAAGTTTCCATATTACTCAAAAAGGGGTACTCCAACTGTTGGTCCTGAACCTGCCTAGCTATTCGCTTTTCTCTCTCTGCTGTTTGATAGGTTTTTTCTTCCCATTTTAAGTATTGAATTTCTAGCCCCTTTAATTGTTCTTCAATGGCATCAATTTGATTTCTATATTGGTGTTGTTTCTCAAGATCAGCCATTATCATTTCCCGTTCGCTTTCATTTATCTCGTTCGTCCTTATGGGCATGTCATCTTCGTGCATGAACGCATGATCCATTTCATGTATGGAATGACGTTGAAAAAACCATTGACCCATACCTAAAAGCACTAGAAGTAGTGAACTAAAAATTGATACAGTATGTGTTCCTAGTATGCCAAACATACCAACTATCATTCCAATAAAAACTAACCCTATCAGTATGTAATTTGCTGCTTTTCGTTTGCGGACTCGTTGCTTAGCCCAATCATTTTGTTGTTGTTCTTTAAACGTTTTTAGATAATTTTTGGCAGCAAATTCATCTACAGCTTGCAGCTTTTCTTGCCACTCATGAATCTTATTATCTGAATGTAATTTTTCCTGTAGTACGGACTTTTGCTGCTGCAAATGGTGACGTTGCCGATCGATTTGATTTTGCTCTGTTTGTAATTGTTCTTTTTCCAAAGATATTTGTTCGGAATCGACCTTTATTTGCTTCCATGTTTTTTCTGTTTGAAAAGACAGGGCCATTGATACAAGCTCTTCCCTGCTAATATGGAGATCTAGTTCCTCTAACTCTTTATCCACTTGTATTTGCTGTTTATCCTTATCTGCTTTATGTTTATTCTGTTCACTTATTAAGTGATCGTATCTTTTCTCTGCTTCTATCATTTTCTCTGCTTGATCTAGAATACTCTTTTCGAGTTGATGCATTTGCAGGTTTTTAATTTTCTGATCATATTTCTTTTCATTATCTTGTAAGATAGCAAGTTCACTCTTTAATGGAAGCATTTTTTCTTTCCATTTTTCTAAACGGGTTATTCCATCTTCAGGGAATGGAATATGTTCAGGAAAATCTTCCAATTGTTTCGATATCGTTTTATACATTTGAATCGAAGGCTGGGCATGTTGCATTTTCCCCAAGAATAAACGGTCATTCGTTAACTTTTCCAACTTTTCTTTCGTAGCTGTAATTGCTGTTTTCATGTTATTGGCTTCTGTTTTCTTTTGATAATAACTTGCTTCCAATTGTTTGTATTGATCTAAACGGATTTGCATATCTTGTAACTTGGATAGCTGCTGATTAATCTTTGGTTTTTTTCCGTATGGCTTAAATAAATCACCCATTTTGTCATCTAATCGTCTTTCAATTGCATATAGATTCTTAGATCCCGTTAATCCAATCCCGAGAATAACTTCACCTAATTCATTTTCATTCATCTCGGAAACCTGTGACAGGTCGTTTGCAGAAAAGGAAAATACAGATTGATAAGAAGCATATGTCATTCCTTGCAATCGGTTCTTTAACCATTGTTCATCTTGTTGTATACCGTCAGATGTATAACATTTAGCTGCACCGTTATCAACTTCGTGAAATCGTTCAATTGTAAACCTAATCCCCTTATCTTGCACCGTCAGTCTGCCACCCAATTTGCCACTTGTTTTCGGTCGATAGAATTCTCTTTTTTTAGGAGGAAGACCGAACAACATAAATAAAATAAAGGTATGTAGGGTTGATTTTCCAGATTCATTCTCACCAAATATATAAATAGCATTGTCACTAGAAAAATCAATCGTGTAGTCAACCCACTTCCCAAAACCAAAGATCGTTGCTTGTTCAATAAACATCGGTTACCCTCATTCCTTAAAAAACTCATGAATCAATAATTCTTTTGCTTCTCTTTTTATCTGTTGTTCCTGTTCATCTGTTAAACGTTCGATAAACCTTCTAGCTCGCTTTTGCTGATATAGTTCTGTTACAAGCGATGAAATGGTTTGGTTATCTGCTTCATGTAATAATTCACTAATGAAATGTTCCCCTTTATACCATTCAGGGTTTATCGTAGTAGTTTTCAAGTGGATAGAATAACGAAATAGATATATCCAATGATCCTTCTGTATACATGATTCATTAATTAAATCTATTACTTCTTCTATTCTGCCTTCTTTATCCCACTCTACTACCTGGTTACCTGTACCTTCCAAGTGAATATCGATTAATTGAGGCACAGAAAATGATTGCTTTGTCAGTTCATCTAAGATCTTTTGTTCTATTTCTAATACTGATTTACATTCTGACACATTTATCGTTAGCGAATTTATTTGGAATGCTTGAAGTGGAATAAAAGACAGCTCTGCTTTTGCATGTGACAATACAACATGGTAACAGCCTTTAGCTCCAGTTTCTTTTCGATGACGCCCTTGGGTATTTCCTGGATATACAATAGGTGGATCTTCCTTTAAAATTTCTCGCTGATGAATATGTCCTAGTGCCCAATAATCAAAGTCCTTTCTTGATAAATCCCGTACTTGAAATGGAGCATATACATCATGATCTGTATTACTTTGCACACTACCATGGAGCATCGCAATATGAAATGGAATCGATTCGTTCTGTTTTTCGTATTCCGATGTTTTATTTGCATGTACACTTCGATTTACATAGCTAAAACCATATATAGCTGCCATGGCTTCACCATTTTTTTCATAGACGATTGAATCAACCGTGTCTTGGGAAAAGATGGTAACATTATCTGGATACGTTACTGGATGCTTATTCCCTTTTATGTAATCATGGTTACCATAGGATAAATAAACAAGTATTTGATGTTGTTGAAGCAATTCAAAAGCCTGCTTTAATCGTATTTGTGCTTTAATACTTTGTTTTTCATTATCAAATAGATCTCCCACCAGTAAAACAAAATCAACCTGATGATGAATTGCTGTTTGCACTAATTCATCCAATGCGGAAAATGTACTTTCTCGTATCATCTTAAATAAGTTGCTTGGTGTTTGAGATAATCCTTTAAAAGGGCTGTCCAAATGCAAATCTGCTGCATGGATAAATGATACTTGTTTTAACAATAACCACACCTCCATCTCCCATTATTTTATCAAACCCCATGACAGAATGCACGTTCGTACGCCTGGGGCCACTATTGGATCTGTTTCTGCATTAACATAAAGCTCTTCATAAAAAAGGACGTAGAAAACAGAATGTTTTCCTACGTCCTATCCATGTAGCTTAATACCATACTGCACTCTTATTCCTTCTTTGATAAAGCGAGTGCCTTTTTAAAATCTTTCAACGAGTTAGACTTGCCATACATTAATACGCCGCCTTTATAAACTCTAGCTCCTACAATAGCCAATAAAGTGATTGTAGCTACTAAAATACCGATAGATAGAGCAATTTCCCACACAGGAATATCTAACATACCTACACGTAAGAACATAATCATTGGAGCAAAAAAAGGTATAAATGAAGTGATTTTAACAAGATTGGATTCAGGTACACTTAATCCAAATATTGCAATGAAAAAGGCAATCATAACAAGAAATATCATCGGCATAATTAATTGCTGTACATCTTCAATTCGACTTACTAATGAACCTAACATAGCCGCAAGGGTAGCATATAATAAGTAGCCTAGGATAAAGAACACAATGGCATAAATGTAAACAGAAACGGAAGTGTCACCAATTCCAAAGGTAGAGAATATCCCTTCTGTCAGTTCATCCTGTTTTGTGGTAATTAATGTATACCCTACGATTAAAAACAGACTGATTTGTGTTAATCCGACAAATGCAGTACCGATAATTTTTGCAAACATATGGGTTACTGGAGAAGCACTTGAAACCAATATTTCCATCACACGTGATGACTTCTCCGTCGCGACATCTGTTGCGATCATATTTCCATAGGTAATTACAGCCATATATAGTAGGAATAGCATGATATATACAATGCCTCGGGCTTGATTTAACTCATCACTTGTTTTTGCTGATTTATCCAATGCAACGGTTTCAAATTGTACTGGTGCATTAATGTTTGCTAAGGTTTCAGTATCAATATCAGCCTGAGTTGTCGCATATGTAACTTTCAGTTGTTGGATATGCTGCTGAATGGCTGCTTGATTGCCTATTTCAGAAATATTATTTGCATAATAAATAGCCTCTGGTAATTGCTGTTCATTCATGTCTAACACAATCAGCGCCTGATATGTTTCATCTTTAACAGCTTGTTTTGCCTCTTCTTCCGAACCATCATATTCACTTAATTTCACTTCTTCACTTGACTGGTTCATGCTTTGCGATAAAGGATCATATAATTCGTTCGAATAATCAATTACAGCTACCTCATCATCTTCTTT
Organism: Virgibacillus salexigens; assembly: GCF_014905415.1. Lineage (GTDB taxonomy): Bacteria > Bacillota > Bacilli > Bacillales > Amphibacillaceae > Virgibacillus > Virgibacillus salexigens. Next base: position 168,066 of record NZ_BNEO01000004.1, on the reverse strand, counting down.
ACTGGAAAAAGTTTCTATAATTGATTGTATATTAACCAGCCCTACAATTAATAATAGTGTAATAACTGTACTAATAATAAATGATTTCGTCTTGATTCGAGTCATAAATGTATGCCCAAGAATAATCCAGAACTTATTCATACGAAGCACCTACCTTCGCAATAAAGATATCATTAAGAGACGGTTCTTCTAGTTCGAATTTGCGGATAAAGCCTTTATTCTGTAATTCCTGAAAAACCAGCTGTGATACATCCTCATTTTCAATTTCTAGGCGGCACCCCTCTGTTGTCTTACGAAACCCTACAACACCAGGAAGGCGTTCCAAAAATTCTAATGGAAATGCAGCATGCACAATTAGATTTTTCTTGCCATAGGAACGCTTGATGTCCTGTAATGAACCCTGCACAACTTGTTTCCCCTTTTGCAATATGCAAAGATGTTCACATAGTTCTTCCACATGTTCCATGCGGTGAGAAGAAAATACAATTGATGTTCCATACTCTTTCAAATCAACAACAGCTTCTTTAAGCATTTCTACATTAACTGGGTCAAGTCCAGAAAATGGTTCATCTAGAATTAATAATTTCGGTTGGTGAATAACAGCTGAGATAAATTGTATTTTCTGCTGATTCCCTTTCGATAACTCTTCTACCTTCTTGTTCAAGTATTCTGGAACTTTAAAACGGTCTAACCAGCTATTTAGCTCTTTTATAATCTCCGCTTTCTTCATACCACGAAGTTTTCCAAGATAGACAATCTGTTCTTTAACTGTTAACTTTGGATACAACCCCCTTTCTTCAGGTAAATAGCCAATTAAGTGACTTTTATCATAATGAATGGATTGTCCATTCCATGAAATGTCACCAGTTGTGCTATCCAACAGCCCTAATATCATACGAAAGGTTGTTGTTTTACCTGCTCCATTTCCTCCAAGAAAACCATACATTTCTTTTTCAGGGATCTCTAATGAAAGATGATCTACTGCGGTATGATTTCCAAACTGTTTTGTTACATTAGTCAATTTAAGCATGGTCTCTCCCCCTTTTCTATTTGTAGTACGTAAATGATTGGAATCATGTTTCGTACATTCTTTCTTTTCCCCAGCTTAACGTGCTGCGAAAGAAACAGAATATAACCATTTGATTAGGAAGGTTTTTGTTATTATATGTCGAATATATATAGTATTGAATTCACTTCAAGGAGGAGCGTAATATATGAGAAATTACACACTTACCGTTTTTGATCCATCTGGAAAAAAGCTCTTAGATGAAACAATTAATGCTGCAAATGATGAAGAAGCAAAGCAATTGGGAACAACCAAGCTAGAAGCGGAAGGCTACTTAGAACACACGCATCGATGTGTATCACCGGAAGCTAAGCTAGTTCTTTTTCATAGATGATATGAATACCTCCCCTTTTGCAGGAGTAATTCCTTCAAAAGACTGTAACAAACCATATGTAGATTACTTGCTTATCCGATAATTACAGAAGAAATGAATTCCATTGACCGGTTAACCAATCCTACCAAGCAAATGAAATAGACATAATTCCTACGAAGCAACTCGAGTCTTATTTAACGGAAATTACTGAAACCGTTCTCGTAGAAGCATACCTGTTTCAGGTTTTAAAATAGACAGAAAAATGGTTAACCGGCTTTAGATTTACTTATTTTCCTTGAAATACAGGTTCTCTTTTATCTAAAAAAGCCTGTACACCTTCTTGATGATCTTCTGTATTCTTTAAGCTCCACTGCGCTTGCTTTTCTTCTTCAATATAATATTTCAATTCATCCTTTTGCCTGGAATGGTAGATGCTTTTCGTCGCCAGCATAGCAGCTAGCGGGGTAGACAGTAGTTGATTCGCAAGCTTTATAGCATGCGTCAATACTCGTTCCTCCGTAACAATATCAACAAGCCCCATTTTTTTAGCCTTTACACCATCTACCTGTTTACGTCCCCAAATAAATTGTTTTGCTTGCTGTGTTCCGAGCCGTTCTTTTAGTAGAAAATGTCCTCCACCATCTGGAGCAAGCCCAATTCCAATAAATAGCATTCCTAGTTTTGCATCTTCTTGGGCAATCACAAAATCTGCTGTTAAAGCAATGCTTAATCCCAGTCCTGCAGCTGAACCGTGAATAGCTGAAATCACAATTTTGTTAAGCGTATATAGCTTTAAAGCTACCTTGCCTATGATATCCATTATTTCATTAAAGTTCTCTTTTGTAGCAGAATCTTTCATCATCGAAATATCTCCACCAGCACTAAAAGCATTTCCTTCTCCAGACAAAATGACAATTGCATCTTCACTTTGTTCTACTTTTTCAATCGTTTGTAATAATTCTTCCAGCATTTCTTTATTCATAGCATTATAACGGTCAGCACGATTAAAATGTATATATGATACACGGTCCTTGCTTTCATAAATGAGTGTATGGCCCATAATCCTCTCCCCTTCTTTTTTAAACTGTATATAAATTTCGAGATGAGTGAAACATTCTCCTGCCTATATAACAATAAGGTTAAAATGAAGATCTGCTATTATAGGTAAACTATTTATTCACTTCCGGTTAGGTTATACTTGCGTTTGATACAATGCAGTTATAATGGAGATTCATGAAAAAATTCAGCCATTAATAACCTTTATCTTTTGTTTCAGCCTACTCTATATCATAATCTGGTGTAACAAAAAAATTGAAATGGCTAATCATACTATTCATTATCCGTTCCCTAAAGCCAAAAAAAACTTGGTTACAAACATACACGCTTTGCTGTGGGATAAGTTTTAATTAAAATTAATGATATATCTGTTTTAGGAGGAATTAAAATATGGATACTTCTTTATACGATGAAGTTCAGGAAGTTTATCAAGAATTAATAAAAGCTTGGAATAACCGCGACGCTTCAAGAATGGCTGAATCGTTCGCAGAACAGGGAGTTCAAATTGGATTTGATGGGAGCAAGGTAATTGGAAAAACAGAAATCATAGCACATGTAAAACCTATCTTTGAAAATCATCCAACTGCTCCTTTTGTAACTAAAATTAAAAATATACGTCCAATAGGAAACCATGCTGCTATTCTACATGCTATTGCAGGGATGATCCCACCAGGAGAAGAAGATATTGAACCCAATTTAAATGCCCACCAAACGATGGTCGTATCTAAAGTAAATAGTGATTGGCATATTGAGCTCTTTCAAAATACTCCGGCTCAGTTTCATGGGAGACCTGAATTAGTTGAACAAATGACTGAAGAATTAAACAAGGTAAAGAAGGACTAGAATTATTTACAGACCTACATACCCATATGCTAACCTTCGACTATCCAATAACAGCTTATGAAGCTTAACTATATTAAATAGTATAATAAAGACAAAAAAGCTTGTAGAAAATTTTAATAATTTGTCTACAAGCTGTTCTTCTTTTATCTATTCAGTTGCTTGGCTATTTTGTTCTTCCTGTGTACCATAAAGCTCTTCTAATGGTTTTGTAATAATACGGCTCACATCATTGATCACAACATTTAAGCGTTGCTCTTCTTCCATCAATTTAGAGATATCTCCATGCTGTTGTACAAGTTCTACAACTTGTCTAGCCTTAGTTACCTCTTCTTCTGTGATTTCTTGTCCTTGCATTTGTTTTTCTTGCAAAGCCATTTGTGTATCTCGGAAATTATCAAACATCTGTTTTGCAGATGGATCATTCATTACCGCATCATAGGCAGTTTTCAAGTTTTTAAATTCTTCACTCTCGCGAATCGCTTTTTCTAAATCATAAGCACTATCATAAATGTTAGGCACGATTTATCCTCCTTCGTATTTCTTACTCCCATTTACTATATCAAACGATGGGAATTGTGTATAGCGATTCGAGATTGTCATGTTTTTGAATATATTATTTTTTTCATTAACCAGGATTGCTATAATTAAAAAAAGAACTTTTAAAAAAGAGGTTTTGCAGATGCTACATCAACTAAAAAAAATATTTCCATCACTTATAGTAAACGATGATAAAATCAAGCTCCCACAGCAAATGTATAAATGGTATATCACAGATAATGGGATTAAAATAGGTATTTCAAAAAATGAATTAACAAATAGAGATACCGCATTATTGGAAACATTTATGACTCCATATCATGCGCAAATACCGGTGCCCTCTGATAAAGAGTTGCAGTGGAAAGAAGTCATTGACCAAACCTCTTCCATGACACATCAAACAGCTTCTTCCCCTTTTCGATTCGTTTATTTTTCGATGAACGAACAACAAATTGAACCAATTACCTTTAAAGAGTCAATTCAAGCCTTGTTCAATTATAAAATCCCTATATTATGGGAGAATGAACAGGAAGGAATACTTATTGAAGAGCAATCCTCCATTACGGGTGAAAATATCCCTTACGAACAAATCATAGATGTGATCATGAGCGATCTTTATGTGAATATTCATTTTTTTGTTGGACCTTATTTAAATCAATATCAAGAGGCAAAATCTCAATACTTAACGATGTTTCGGTATGCCCCGATAGCTTTAACCTATTCCGATAAGCCAGTAACGAATTATCAAGAGGCAATTCCTTACATTTTACTTGAGCAAGTGGGTTCTCCCTTTCGAAACGAATTAGCAAATACGATACTACAAGAATTCACAGCTGATACAGAACTATTACAAACCATTCAAATGTTTTTGAAATGCAATCTCAATGTTTCTGTTACTGCAAAGGAATTATATATGCATCGTAATAGTCTCCAATATCGCTTAGATAAGTTTATTGAAAAGACAGGAATTGATATTCGCCAATTTCATCAAGCTGTCACAGTCTATTTGGCACTTCTAGCAAATATGCACAAAGACTAATTGAATATTTGTGCATGTTTACCGTTTCGATCAACCCAATCTTTTTTTATACTATAATTAATCAAACGCTTACAAATTGGGGGAATAGAAAATGGCAGAATTACGTATGGAGCATATTCAAAAATCCTATGATAAAAAAACAACGGCGGTAGATGACTTTAACTTACATATCCAAGATAAAGAATTTATTGTTTTCGTTGGTCCTTCTGGATGTGGTAAGTCGACTACATTACGTATGATCGCCGGTCTTGAAGAGATCACTGATGGGGAATTGCATATCGATGACAAAAAAATGAATGATGTAGCTCCAAAGGACCGGGATATTGCAATGGTTTTCCAAAACTATGCCTTGTATCCACACATGAATGTATACGATAATATGGCATTCGGTTTGAAACTACGTAAATTTAAGAAGGATGAAATTGAACAACGTGTTAAAAATGCTGCTAATATTCTTGGCCTAGAGGCTTACTTGGACCGTAAACCTAAAGCGCTTTCAGGCGGACAACGTCAACGTGTAGCCCTTGGCCGTGCCATCGTTCGAGATGCAAAAGTATTCCTAATGGATGAACCATTATCAAACTTGGATGCAAAACTCCGTGTGCAGATGCGTGCAGAAATCCAAAAACTTCATCAACGCCTACAAACTACTACCATTTACGTTACGCATGATCAGACAGAAGCAATGACAATGGCCACACGACTTGTTGTAATGAAAGATGGGGTAATTCAACAAATTGGGGCACCAAAGGATGTATATGATAATCCAGACAATGTCTTTGTTGGAGGCTTTATTGGATCTCCATCAATGAACTTTTTTACTGGAAAGTTAAATGGAAGTAATTTTGAAATAGGAGAAAAGAAAATTGCTATTCCAGAAGGTAAACTGAAGACATTACGAGAACAAGGTTATGAAGATAAAGAAATTACATTAGGAATAAGACCAGAGGATATTCATGATGAGCCTATATTCATCGAGTCTTCACCAAATACCAAAATCACTGCAGCAATTGAAGTAGCTGATTTAATGGGAGCAGAAACGTTTCTCTATTCAAAAATAGACGAACAAGATTTTATTGCACGTATTGATTCTCGTACAGATATTAATGTTGGCGAGAACATCGATTTAGCATTTGATATGAATAAAGCCCACTTTTTTGATATTGAAACAGAACTTCGCATACGTTAAACAATGAGGGGAAAAGCTGATCAGCTTTTCCCCTTATCCATCATTATTAAGCTTTTGGACCTAGTTGTTGTTGTGCAGTTTGAACAAGTCTTTTAGTGATTTCTCCACCAACAGACCCGTTAGAACGAGAAGTTGAATCAGGACCTAAGTTAACACCAAATTCTTGAGCAATTTCGTATTTCATTTGATCAAGAGCTTGTTGTACTCCAGGTACGACTAATTGGTTTGAACTGTTGTTAGCCATAATTATCACCTCCTGTACTACTAGTGTGAGCAGATTACGAAAACTTATCATAAGTTTTAACTGGTAAATTGTAGATGTTAGCTAAAGGGATTGTTTTTATGGAGTGTTTGTTTATAAAAACAATTTTTCAAACTATCGGTGTTCAAACTTCGCTTATGTAAGACTCGAGGAACAAACGAAATCCAAGCGTAAATAAATAAACACCTCAAAAGTTAGCGTTACGTTCGCTAACTTTTGAGGTTCATTACAAACTGAGTTTATTTTGGATATGTCATCTCTTTTGGATTTACATATTGATCGAATTCTTCTTCTGTAAGTAAACCAAGTTTTACAGCTGTATCTTTTAGAGTAGCATTATCATTAAATGCAGTTTTAGCAATTTTAGCAGCATTTTCATATCCTATGTGTGGATTTAAAGCGGTTACTAGCATTAAGGAATCTTTTAAGTTTTTCTCAATTTGTTCTAAATTCGGTTCAATCCCTTGAGCACAACGTTCATCAAATGACAGAATACTATCGGATAGCAACTGACATGATTGTAAGAAATTGTAGGCAATCACAGGCTTAAACACATTTAGCTCAAAATTACCTTGACTCGATGCAAAACCGATGGTGGCATCATTTCCCATTACCTGAGAAGCGACCATCGTGACAGCTTCACTTTGTGTTGGATTTACTTTTCCAGGCATGATCGAGCTACCTGGTTCATTAGCTGGAACAGTTATTTCCCCAATTCCACATCGCGGCCCACTAGCAAGCCAACGTACATCATTTGCAATTTTCATCAAATCTGCTGCTAACCCTTTTAGAGCCCCATGAGCGTAAACCGATTCATCATGACTCGTTAAAGCATGAAATTTATTCGGGGCAGATACAAAGTTTTTACCTGTATGTTCATTAATAGCTGCACAAACGCGCTCTGAAAACTCCGGATGTGCATTTAATCCTGTACCGACAGCAGTTCCTCCAATTGCTAGTTCTTTGATATAATGAATACTTCCCTCAATCATCGTTTCTGATTTTTCTAACATACGATGCCATCCGCTAATCTCCTGTCCAAGCGTTAATGGAGTTGCATCTTGTAGATGGGTTCGACCAATCTTAACGATGTCATTGAATTTTTCCATCTTGACTTTTAACGTATCTTTAAGCGTACGTACGGCTGGGAGAACTGTATCTTCTAGTTTAAGAACAAATGCAATATGCATCGCTGTTGGATAGGTGTCATTTGAACTCTGTGATTTATTGACATCATCATTTGGGTGTAAGGTTAAGTCACTTCCTTGGTCACGTAACCAATGATTACCTACATATGCAATTACTTCATTTACATTCATATTAGACTGTGTTCCACTTCCAGTTTGCCAAACAACTAAAGGAAAGTGGTCTGTTATTTCATCATTTATAATTTGCTCCACTGCTGCATGAATAGCTTCTGCTTTTTTGGCTTCCAGTAACCCGAGTTCTTTATTTGCATGTGCAGCACTTTTTTTAAGTATCGCAAACGCTTTAATTATCTCTACTGGCATTGTTTCATTTCCAATTGGAAAGTTCTGTTTACTTCGTTGTGTTTGCGCTCCCCAATATTTGTCAGCAGGTACATGTATTTCTCCGATTGTATCTCGTTCTACACGATAATCCATTTAGATTCCTCCCTATGTCCATCTTTCTTTATCTATTGTATCAGAAATTTGTCAGAATAAAATAATGAAAGCAATTTCATGTTATTGCTTGTTGATTGACACAAAATTGTACGTGCTGACCTATTCCTTTATTGATCAAATATCTTTTATAATATGTTAGAGAACCATGCACTTGTGGAAGACACTTATATAAATAGCAGTTATAATAATGCAAAACAGAAGTCTTCTTATAGAAGCACAGAAGGGGGATTTCGTTATGCCTAATATTTGGACACATATTCTTTTTTGTGAAGAAATTGTTGATGAGATAACACAGACAAAAACAATTTCTAACCATGAGACAATCATGAAACTTGGTGCACAAGGGCCTGATCCCTTTTTCTATTATAAATTTTGGCCATGGTTAAAAGATGAGTCTGTTCAAAAAGTTGGCACTGCACTGCACACACGATACTGTGGAGATTTTTTAATCGATTTAATTAAAGCGGCTAGTACGTTGAATGGAAGCGTAAAAGCTTATGTTTTTGGATTCATCACCCACCATATATTAGACCGCAACACGCATCCTTATATCCATTATCGTGCAGGATATGAAGGCAGCAAACATCAAAAATTAGAAGTGTTTATAGATACATTGATGATGGAAAAATACCAAAACCTTAAGACATGGAAAACTCCTGTCTATAAAGAAATTGATGTTGGTATTTCGATTGATGAAGATATTCGTCATCTTCTTCATCGATTGGTTACAAAGTATTTTCCAGAATTCAATTTTAGTACCACACGATATATTCAAAAATCATACCGTGATATGAAATTTGCATTAAAGCTGTTAGCGGACCCATATGGATGGAAAAATGCACTTCTAAAATCAACCATTGCTTCCTACTCTCATCAACCGATTAGAGATGAGAAAGACTATCTTAATTTACACAATACAACCTGGTTTCATCCTGCGACGAACAAACCTTGTACACACAGTTTTCTTGACCTCTATCACCAAGCAAAGGTTGAAGCCATAGAAATATTAACAACTGTTAACGAGTATTGGAATTCAAGCAACGAATCGCTTTTGACAAAATTAACTGGACAGATTGGCAATATCTCTTATGATACCGGTAAATCACTTCACTTAGAATTAGAAAATAGATACAGTGAACCGATTGTATAACATAAACAGATGTTACTCACAACTAGGAAGTGCCTGAGGGGATAAACACGCTCTGAATAACTAGACCCCGAATCTCGACAAAGAGGTTCGGGGTCTTAACTATGTCTATTCTCTAATGTTATCGTTACATTTCAAGCGCTTTATTTATTTTGAGATAATATTAATTTTCTCATTCACCGCTGTTTGTCTTTGGGCATCCTCTATACCTTTGTCTATATCAACAAACTTTAATAATAAAATGCCTCCAACAAAAAATACGACTAACGAAATAATCCCTAACCTGCTTGATCCAGTCAACTGCCCGACAAATGCAAATAAAAATGGACCAAATATCGCTGCAAACTTTGAGGAAATTCCGTAGAATCCATAGAATTCAGCATGTTTATTTTCAGGAACCATCCTGCCGAATATAGAACGACTAAGTGATTGAGCCCCACCTTGGACCATTCCAACACATATTGCTAATAAGTAAAAATGAATGGCGGATGTCATAAAATACCCTAATATAACGATTCCTATATAAATATATAAGGAGAGACTTAGAGCTTTCTTTGCACTTATTTTTGTTGCCAGCCATCCAAAGAAAAAGGTACAAGGAATACCAACAAATTGAGTAATCAGCAATGCTGCAATTAAACTATTCCCGTCAATTCCTATATCTCTTCCATAGATGGTTGCCATCTTAATTATTGTTGAAATGCCATCATTATACATCCAAAAAGCAAGTAGGAAAATTAATAATTGCTTATAGTGCTTTAAATCTTTTATAGTTGAAGCAACGCGTGAAAAACCAATTGCCGCATACGACCTTTCACGATTCACTCGCTGCTTTTTCTCCTCCTTGATATTTCGAAAAAGCGGTAGTGAGAACAAAAACCACCATAGACCAACTGTTGCAAATGAAACCTGACTAGCTATGGTTGCATTAGCTAAGCCGAACCATTCATATTTTAAAATCATTAAAATATTTATAGCTAATAATAAGCCGCCGCCAATATATCCCCAAGCAAATCCTGCTGAGGAAACTTTATCAATTTCTTCTTCTTTGGCAATCTCTGGTAAGAATGCATCATAAAATACATTACCACCAGAAAAGCCTATCGTACCTATAATTAATAATAATGAAGCAAATAGATAGTCCCCTTCTCCAACAAAGGCTAATAAAATGCTTGCTAACATCCCCATGTAAGCGAAAAACCGTAGAAATTTTTTCTTTGCTGCCGAATAATCACTAATGGCACCTAATATTGGTGCAAGTATTGCTACGATTAACACTGCAATCGATTGAGAATACCCCCAAAAGCTGGCAGCTAAATTTTCATCGACGCCAACTGCAGCGACATCATAGTAAAAGACAGGAAGTACAGCCGCCATGATCGTTGTAGCAAAAGCAGAATTACCAAAATCGTACAGTACCCAGCTTCTCGTTATCTTCCTCATAAAATCCCCCCCTGTTTATCTTAAGAATATCAAATTAAGGTACAATCAAGAACTACTTTACAAAAAGTTTAAAAACAGGTGTACTGATTTATCATAAGCGTACCGTTATGTAAAAAGTCCTACCCATACACTAAAAAAAGCACCTTACCAGATAGGCAAGGCACTATATCTGTTAATGCTTATTCCCAAATAAAGTGTCTATAATGCTCACTTAATTTCAAAAAGCTATCCTCGTTACCTTCATCAATGGAACGATTTATTCGTTCCTCCAAAAATGCTTTATTATAATTAAAGCATAATTCATCTAAAAGCAGCCGGGAGGAAAACCTTAGCTCAAACGGAATTTCTCGTTTAGCTTTAATTCCTTTTCCACTATACCGATAAAACTGATAAACTGTCTTCTGCTTTTTCATGGAACACTTCCCCCTTGTTCCTTTTTACTATTATCTTAAATTTTTAGAATAATTGCAATAGGTAAAAGCAAGAAAAGTTAAATTCTTTTTAAGTAATTTTTACCTAACGAAACATCCTTACCTCCACTCAATACATATTGCTCAACGCTTTATTGTTTCTCTAGACTTACCATAGCACGCTTTGGTAGACTGTTTAAGTACAAATAAGGCTGTTAGATGGAGGCCCTTTACATGGTGAATTACTCAGATAACTTAAAAAAAGGTGAAAAAGGTGCATGGATAAGTATTTTCGCTTATATTAGCTTAGCTATTGGAAAATTAACCATAGCATCGTCTGGAAACTCAGACGCCTTACGAGCAGACGGTTTAAATAATACAACTGATGTCATTGCATCAATTGCTGTTCTAATCGGATTAAAGATTTCTCGGAAACCACCCGATGAAGATCATCACTACGGACATTTCCGGGCAGAAACAATTGCCTCCTTATTTGCAGCTTTTATTATGATGTTTGTAGGTATTCAAGTTATAATTGAAACATGCAAGACAGTCCTAAGCGGAAGCTATGCTCAACCTAATATGATAACTGCATGGACAGCGTTAATCGCAGCTATCGTTATGTTTGCTGTCTATTTCTATAATTTACGACTTTCCAAAAAAATACAAAGCAGCTCCCTTTATGCAGCTGCCCAAGATAATCGATCCGATGCGCTGGTTAGTATCGGAGCATTTATTGGTATTATTGGTGCTCAATTTGGTATTTATTGGCTCGATCCACTGGCTGGACTAATTGTGGGGCTAATCATTTGCAAAACAGCGTGGGGCATCTTTAAAGATTCTACACATACGTTGACGGATGGTTTTGACGAAAAACAAATCGAAAAAATAAGTAAAACTATCGAAAAAGACCCTGACGTAAGAAAGCTTGTAGAAATTAAGGGAAGAATACATGGAAACCAAGCATTCATCGATATTACGATCCTAGTAGATCCTAATCTCAATGTAGAAGAAAGCCACGCAATTACAGAACGTCTCGAAAATTATCTATATAAGAAACATAGTATTTCAAGGGCGCATATTCACATTGAACCCTATGTAACAAAAAACTAACGCATGAGTAGTCTAAACTCATGCGTTTGGCATTTCATTAAGTCAATAAAAACACAGTTGTAATTGCTGCAGCAACAACCAATATAACATTAACACCGATATATGCCAGGATAATTGCAACAACTCCACCGATAACCCCTATTAATGGTTGCTCTGGCTTAACGGACATAATTCCTGGAAAAATAAGAGCGCCTAGCGCTGCATAAGGAATGGCATTCAACCAACGATTCACCCAATCTCTAAATTGTAATTTATCTACTATAAAGGCAGGAACCATTCGTGGTAGCATGGTCACCATTGCCATACCGATAATAATTAGCAAAATCATCAGCGCTCCTCCTTCCATAAGAATATCCCGCTCATCCCGCCAATTATCGTTCCAAACACAATGGACCATCCAGTGCCTAAGCCTAATTGCAGACATAATCCATTAATTAACATAGCTAAAATTGCAATCACGGCTACCCGTTTATCTTTTTTCACAGAAGGAACTAGTAAACCAATAAACATGGCATAAAGGGCAATCCCCATACTTTGACTCAATTTTTCAGGAATGACTTCCCCTAAAATACCACCAGCAAAAGATCCAAATACCCATGATAAATAGGCAGTTAAAATGATGGTTGTATAGAATAATGCCCCTTTATCCTTATTCGCCTCTTCCGGATGAAGAGAAGTGACAGCAAAGGTTTCATCCGTTAACCCCATAGACATAGGAAGTTTCCATCTTATATCCATCCCCCTTAATCGATTCATAAAAGAAAGGCTCATTACAAAATGCCTGAAATTAAGTACAAAGGTTGCAATAATTATTTCTACTGCACCCGCACCGACCGCTATCATATTTGCTCCCATAAATTGACTTGCTCCAGCAAATACAAGCACACTCATTAATGTTAACTCTGTAATTGACATTCCGGCTTGTTTAGCCAATACACCGTACGTTAAGGCTATTGGTAAATACCCAACCATAATAGGGAAGCCTTTTGCGAATCCTTTTTGAATGATATCAATGGTTCCGTTTGTTCTTCCGTCTGCAGCTTTTATGTTCAAGACCTTCCCTCCCTTATATAATTCCTGTAATTATATCCTATATTATCAATTTTAAAAAGATTCAATTCCCCATTTTTCATGTTGACAAATTGGAATTTCCCAGTTATATTCAATATTAATCTTTAAAATAATATAGTGAAGACCTTAGAATGCATAGTAAATAGCTTCTGAGCAGTAACGAGAGACAGAGTGCTTGGTGAAAACTCTGGCAGGAAAACTATTGAATTACACATTCTTTGTAATAGGTCATAAGATAACGAGAGGCTGGTAATATTTTTCCAGCAATCAGGGTGGTAACGCGGAGAAAGCTTCGTCCCTATAGGGGCGAAGCTTTTTTTATTTTAGTTCCTTTTACATTGTTTGCAGAATAAGTCACTTATCTATTCTGAAGCATTCCATTGTTGTTAAATCGCCCAATGAGAATACCGGAGTTAAAAAGCCAACCATTTTTTAGAAATCGTTCTCTATTTATATCTAATACATGAAGGAGGAAAATCGATGTTTCCAATTCAACCTAAACACCGTCCGTCATTATCAGAATCCATTATCTTTTTCGTTGTCATTATAGCTCTTATAAGCTATTTTATTATTAAATTGGGAACCAATCCTCATATTCCAATTTTACTTGGTATTTTCATACTAATGGCATATGGGATAATCAAAAAAATATCTTTTCAAGACCTTCAGAATGGATTAATTGAAGGTGCGCGAACAGGCATGGGTGCAGTATTCTTATTCTTTCTTATTGGTATCTTAATCAGCAGCTGGATGATAAGTGGAACGATACCTGCTTTAATTAATCTTGGTTTTTCTTTTATCGGTGGTACTTGGTTTTATGCGATTGTATTCGCCATCACTTCTATCATTGGTGTATCAATGGGAAGTTCTTTAACTACAACGGCGACAATAGGTGTTGCTTTTATTGGTATGGGGAGTGCATTAGATGCCTCTATAGCTATTACTGCAGGAGCAATTGTCTCCGGGGCATTCTTCGGTGACAAAATGTCCCCATTATCGGATACAACTAACCTCGCTTCTACAGTTGTCGGTGTTGATCTGTTTGATCACATTAAGCATATCAGTTTGACAACAATACCGGCGTTTATTATTTCGTTTATACTTTTTGCCCTTCTGTCACCAAATGAAACGGTGGGGATGCAGAATGGGGAAGCTTATCAACAAGCTTTAGCAGAAACGGGCCTCATCCATTGGACTTCCTGGCTACCACTTATGGTCTTAATTATATGTACGTACTTTCGAATACCAGCGTTTATATCGATTGCAATAAGTAGTTTATTTGCTACGATTTTCGCAGCTTTTACAAGTGGACTAGCCTTAAGTGAAATATGGGGAATTTGGTTTAATGGCTATTCAGCATCTACAAATTTCGAGCCTGTTAATGAACTATTAACAAAAGGCGGAATTAACAGTATGCTTTTTACAATTTCACTTGTTATTCTAGCCTTAGGCTTTGGCGGCCTATTATTTGTTACAGGGATTATCCCAAGTCTTTTAACTGCATTACAGGAGAAATTAAGAAATATTCGATCTATTATTGTTTCCACAGCAGCCACAGCAATAGGTGTAAATGTATTGATTGGGGAACAATACCTTTCTATCATGCTTACTGGTGAAACATTTAAAACAGTTTATGCAAAGTCAAAATTGCCTAAAAAAGTATTATCTCGTACGCTTGAAGATGCAGGAACGGTTATCAATCCACTCGTTCCCTGGAGCGTATGTGGTGTATTTATCGCAGATGTTCTAGGTGTTCCAGTTTTAACTTATTTACCGTTTGCCTTCTTCTGTCTATTAAGTCCAATAATTACGATGATCTTCAGTGGTAAATCATTTGAAACAAAATCAAAAAAAATATAAAAAAAAGGCAGTTTGGAGTAAAAGATGCTCTCCGAACTGCCTTTTCCTATCCTACAAAATTATTTATCCTGATCTGTAAGTAGTAATGGCCCTTCTTTCGTAATAACAATGGTATGTTCGTATTGTGCAGAACGCCCTTCGTCAATTGTTCTAGCCGTCCAATTATTACGATCCATTTGACTGTGCCAAGATCCTTCATTAATCATTGGTTCAATGGTTATCACCATTCCCTCTTTGAGACGTAAGCCTTTATTAGGCAGTCCAAAATGGGGAATATGTGGATCTTCATGAAGTGTCGGTCCGATTCCATGACCAGTAAAATCACGTACTACTGAAAAACCTTCTCCTTCAGCATATTGTTGAATGGCATGCCCAATATCTCCTAGGCGGTTTCCCGCTTGCGCCTGTTCCACACCTTTATCAAGTGCGGTTTTGGTTACCTTCATTAATCGAAGACCTTTTTCATCTACATTCCCAACCGCGTACGTCCAGGCTGAGTCTGCTAAACCACCATCTAAATTAACAACCATATCGATAGTAACAATATCTCCATCTTCTAACTTTTCTTCTCGAGGGAAACCATGGCAGATTTCATCATTAATTGATGCACAAATTGCATAAGGATATCCATTATAACCTTTCTGCTCAGGTGTTGCCCCATGTTCTTTTAAAAAGTTCTCCGTAAACTCGTTTATCTCCATTGTAGTAATACCAGGTTTAATTATTTTGGCAATTTCTTTATGACAGTTAACAAGAATATCTCCTGCTGCCTGCATTTTTTCAATCTCTCGTTTACTTTTTCTCGTTATCATCTAATACTTCCTCTCTTCATACAAAATCTCCAATATATATATGTTAGAATAGCTTTAACGTACATGAAAGAAACAATACCCAACATAAAGTGTACCATAGTTTAATCTATTCATAAAAGCAATTAGAAATGAGGCGTAATCATGATTGAATTAACAAATATTCGTAAAGGTTTTCCTGGCAATAGCCGTGCCATTGACAACCTTTCGTTTACTGTCCCAGATGGAAAAATCGTTGGCTTTCTCGGCCCTAATGGAGCAGGGAAATCTACTACCATCAAAATGATAACTGGGATTCTGCCTATTGACGAAGGAAGTATTACTTTAAATGGATACAACATTAACCACCATCCGATTGAAGCAAAAAAATTATTCGGTTATGTTCCTGACCAACCAGACATGTTCCTACGATTAAGAGGAATCGAATATTTAAATTTTATCGGTGATATTTATGAGGTACCTGAACAGTTAAGACAACAACGAATCGAAAAGCTTACAAAGCAATTTCAAATTGATAAATCACTACATGATTATATCCTAAATTATTCACATGGAATGCGTCAGAAAATCATTATTAGTGGCGTATTACTACATGAACCTGCTATTTGGATCCTAGACGAACCATTAACAGGACTAGATCCAAAGTCCGCATATGTACTAAAAGACTTGATGCGTCAACATGCTGACAAAGGAAATACTGTCTTCTTTTCAAGTCATGGACTAGAAGTTGTAGAGCAGATATGTGATGTAGTTGCGATTATTAATAATGGGGAACTGCTCTTCTATGGTGATATGGACCAATTACATAAAGAATATCAAACCGATCAATCACTCGAAAATGTATTTTTGGAGTTGACAAATGATGAGTAAAACCTGGCTTTTAATGCGGATCATGCTAAAAATGCAATACTCGAAAGCTGGTAAGAGCCATTCGCAAATGTGGATTTTATTAATTGCATTTATCTTTTGTATTCCATTTGTGTTCTTATATATTGGGTTAATTAGGAGTATTGTTACAGTTCTTTTCGAATCCTTACAGCCGATAGGGCAGGAAACCGTTATTCTTGGGTTATTGTTTATTAGTATCCATGCAATCCTATTCTTTATGAGTTTCTTCACCATAATGAATACATTTTACTTTACAGAGGATATTCAATCGTTCATTCCTTTTCCCTTTCAGCCATATCAATTATTATTAGGTAAGGCAACTAACCCATTTTTATATTTATATTTAACGAATGGATTCCTGTTTCTTCCTTTTTACTTCATTTATGGGGGGGTGAGCAGTGCCTCTATATTCTATTACATACATGGGATTTTGAACTTTATACTATTGCCGTTCGTCCCTTTTTGTTTTGCAGCCATTATACTTATGATTGTCATGCGTTTTGTAAATGTTGCTAAAAACAAAGATCGTTCAAAAGTAATTGCTGGAATTGTATCTTTAGCATTTATTATTTTTATAAATGTCCTCATCCGTCTAAACACGGATACAGATAAGATAACCAATAACTTTGCGGATTACATTCAAAAAAACGATGGCTTACTAAACCAAATTACTGCATACTATCCACCAGCTTACTTCCAAACGAAATCCTTAACTGGGGCTGGAACATGGGAAGGAATACTCTGTTTACTTGCTGTTATTGCATTTACAATTGGATTATTCAGTTTATTCCTATGGGTAGGTCAGCAAACCTATCTAAAAGGAATGTTTGGAGCAGGAAATTCGAAAAAGCAAATAGTTGCTAAAAATACATTTAAAAAAGCTATAACACAACGACCAATTTGGGTTTCATTTATAAGAAAAGAATTACGAACGATTTTTCGCACTCCTTCGTTTTTACTGCAATGTGTGATACAGAGCTTGTTTGGTCCGATTTTTATCTTAATTATCCTATTGATGGATTCATCCAATGAAGCTTTTGCTGCCTTTTTTGATAACTTGTCAAGCAAACAAACGATTTTACTTTTGTTTTTAGCATCAATTATTTTACTAGGTACGAACGCAACTTCTTTGTCTTCCATTTCAAGGGAAGGAAAGAATTGGTTTGTACATATGTATTTTCCGATAAGTATAAAACAAATACTGTTTTATAAAATAATGACAGCTTGGCTGCTTAACTTAATATTGATAGGATTATTGCTAATCATCGGAAGTTTTTTATTCCAATTGTCTCCCTTATATATTGGAAGTTGGGCCATTTTAATGTTCATTGCTAGCTGGTTAACAAGTACTTTTGGAACATATCTGGACTTCAGCAATCCAAAATTAACTTGGACAGACGAACAAGAAGTCTTTAAATCAAGATTTATTAGTTTGATTGCGCTCTTTATCTATTTTGGAATGTTTGGTGGGCTTGTATTAATTATTTGGAATTCAGCTAGTATTCATGGTCTATTTCTAACATTTCTTAGTATCATGATTGCCTTAGTCCTTGTCAATGGTTTGGTATTAAAGCTAATTCAATCAAAAATTCGAGCAAAACATCAACACTATATCTAGAAATAATAAAAAAATGCAGGGGAAAACCCTGCATTTTTTATTAGCAACAGCCGCCATAGCCACCGCCGTAGCCACCACCATCTGAATAGGCAGTACCAATAATGATTAGTAAAATAAACAATACTACAAGTAGCGCGAAACCGCCGCCATAGCCAAAACCGCCTTCACTCATGCATTTCGCCTCCTCTTTCACTGAATAATTCATTTTATGCTAAAGATAAAATAATGGGAGGGAAATTAGCTTATATGGGCTTTAAATTTTACATGCTCCATCTAAATATGCAAGCAGTAGCGTTACCTATCATTTCCCACTGTTGTAATGAATGAACGATGCGTTGACACCTAAATGTCTTCCCCTCTACTTGTCTTATTTGTTTACACAAAAAGGCTTCTCGTTAGCGAGGAATCAAACTTGAAAAAATTCTCTACCTAACTTTAAGAAATATTATAAGTATTGGTTCACGTGATATATTTTTCCATTCGTGATTTTAGACTCATCAACCATAATATCTACAAGCACTCCACCAACCTTCTCTGTATTTTTCAATTGGTTTTTGTCCTTGTATTCCTTAAACTTCTCCACTGCTGCAAAGGATTCTTTTGAGCTCGAGCGAATTGCTTCTTGCATAGCCGTATCCATTATACCTGGACTAAATGCAATAACTTTGTTTTTCGTTGCTAACTTTTCTTGCTCTAACGCGACGGTTTGCGTATACATATTAATACTAGCTTTTGAACTGCAATATGCACTCCATCCATATGATGGCTTTTCCGCTGCACCTGATGTAACGGTAAGTCCAATCATCGGTACATTTTCTGCATGCGCATATTTTAAAAATATGTTCGTAGTTGCCATAGGTGCTAATACATTTACTTGAAAATGATATGCCAAGTCAGATGAGGAAATATTCATTGCATGATCAATTGGTTCAATTGCTGCGGCATTGTTAACTAAATAGATACTCGTCGGTTTCTCTTGTGTAAGTTTCATTGCGAGAGATTCGATTGTTTCATTGACTGCTTCCATATCACCTAAATCACAGCTAATATTTGTGTAATTCACCTTTTTATCGGATGCATAGGCCTCTAAATTAGAGGATTTATTACGTGAAATACCAACAACATGAACTCCTTGATTCATAAATTTTTTTGCTACACTTTCCCCTAAACCTCTTGAGACTCCTGTTACTACCGCATATTTCATACGTTATCCTCCTTTTCATTAATAAACTACAGTTGGAAATAACGAAAAGGGTCCTTGCCGCTAGAGAAAGGACCCAAATATTTATAATCCTGCTTTTATTGATTACCTACTTCATTCCAATAATATATAAGGGTTTCCATCCCTTTATCAAAACTATCAATTGGAAAGCTTTCATTTGGCGAATGAAGCCGATCGTCTGGTGTTCCAAAACCTAACAATACAATTGGCATTTGATAGATTGCTTCGATCCACTCCACCACAGGAATGGATCCACCCATTCTAACAAAAACAGTCTCTTTATTAAATGCCTTCGTGTAGGCAGTTGCAGCTTTGGTAATTAATGGATGGTTTGGTTCTACTTTATAAGCTTTCGCAGATAACTTTTCCTTTTTAACATCTACTGTAACTCCTGCAGGGGCAACATTCATTACATGTTCCTCTAACAGCTGTTGAATTTTAACAGGATCTTGTCCAGGGACTAACCGGCACGTAATCTTAGCTGTAGCTGTTGAAGGAATAATTGTTTTTGTTCCTTCTCCTTGATACCCACCGTACATACCATTAACTTCAAATGTAGGACGACCCATCGTATGTTCTTTAGCCGTGTAACCTTTCTCTGAAGCAGTCTCGTTAACTCCTGTTGCTTCAGAATAGCTTTCTCCTGGAACCTGATCAATCAGCTTTTTTTCTTCTTCCGCAAGCGGCTCTACACCGTCATAAAAACCCTCGACGGTAATCACTTCTTCTTCGTTCTTCATGGAGGCAAGTATATGACTTAGAGCCATCAATGGATTCCGAATTGCACCGCCATACATTCCTGAATGTAAATCGTGGTCCGGGCCAGTGACATTGATTTCGATTCCGGTAAAGCCTTTCAATCCATATAAGATGGTTGGTTGATTCTTAGCGACCATACCAGAATCGGATATAACGGCAAAATCTGCCGCGAATTGTTCTTTTTTTGAGTGAAGCACTTCATATAAATTCTCGCTGCCTATTTCTTCTTCTCCCTCTATACATACTTTAACATTCAGCGGGAGCTTCCCCTCCGCTTTCAAATACGCTTCAAATACAGCAAGATGCATAAACACTTGTCCCTTATCATCACTAGCACCTCGAGCATATAATCGGCCATCTCTTACTTCTGGCCGAAATGGATGACTATCCCATAGTTCAAGAGGATCTGCTGGCTGTACATCGTAATGGCCATAAAAAAGTACAGTTGGCGCATTGGAACCAGCCCTGTTGTATTCGCCATAGACGAGAGGATGACCCGAAGTTGCTTGTTTCTCAGCAAAATCGAAGCCAATATCATGTAAATACGTAACGATAAAATCCGCAGCATGATGAATATCTTCTTTATGTGCACGATCCGTACTTACACTCGGAATTTCCAAAAAATTTGATAATTTGTTTAGTAATTGTTCTCGATTATTTTTTAAATACACGAGCGCTTTTTCACTCATTCGAAAGCCTCCTACTTGAAAATTCTAATATGTATCATTTTACCATATACATTTACAAAACACCTATTGGACAATACCGCTGACATAATAAAAAAGGCAGCAATAGCTGCCTTGTCTATCTATTCCAGTGCCTGTTCCAAATCCTCAATTAAATCTTCACTATCTTCAATACCTATGGATAAGCGAATTAAGCCATCTGTAATACCCAGCTCTTGCCTCCGCTCCCTCGGGATCGATGCATGTGTCATTTTTGCAGGGACTGAGATCAAACTTTCTACCGCTCCCAAACTTTCTGCCAAAGTAAAGTAGTTTACTTTTTCAATCACTGTCTCTGCTGCCTTACTACTTCCAACATCAAATGAAACCATCCCTCCAGAGCCTTTTGCCTGCTGCATTGCTATTTCATGGCCTTGATGTTTCTTAAGTCCAGGATAATAAACCTTCGTTACCTGTGGATGACTTTCAAGAAAAGCTACAAGTTTTCTCGTATTTGCCTCAATTGCCTCCATGCGTAGACCTAGAGTTTTAATCCCTCGCATTAATAGCCAAGCATCTTGTGGCCCTAATATTGCTCCCACAGAGTTTTGGATAAAATGAATTTGTTCAGCAAGCTTCTCGGAATTAACAACTACAAGTCCAGCTACTACATCACTATGCCCACCTATATATTTCGTTGCACTATGCAATACTATATCAGCACCCAAATCTAATGGTAATTGCCAATAAGGAGTAGCGAACGTATTATCCACAATAAGGAGTAAGTCGTGTTTTTTGGCAATAGCGGCCATTTTCTGTAAATCGGTAATTTTTAAAAGCGGATTCGTAGGTGTCTCAATAAACAAAGCCTTTGTATTTGGTTTTATCGAATCTTCTACTTTTTTTGGATTACTTGTATCTACAAATGTATGACTTAAGTCAAATCGATTCAATACATTTGTCATCATCCGATAAGAACCACCATAAACATCGTCTGTTAATAGTACATGGTCACCAGTATTAAATAACATCATTACTGATGTTATTGCTGCCATTCCAGAGCCGAAAGCAAAACCTGCCTGACCATTTTCTAAATCAGCAATTACCTCTTCCAGCGCATTCCGAGTAGGATTACCGGTCCGAGAATATTCATATCCGCGATGTTGACCAACGTTGTTTTGCTCATAGGTACTTACTTGATATATAGGTACTGAAACCGCACCTGTTTGCTTATCACCAGTAATACCACCATGAACCATTTTTGTTTTTCTTCGCATTCCGATTCTCCTTCATACATTAAAGCAGCTGAGTTGAAAACCGCTTTTCTTATTCTTTTCTTTTATCTAGGATAAATATCCTTGCTTAAATAACGATCACTTCCATCTGGAAATACTGTCACAATCGTTGTGCCTGGAGAGGCAAGCTCTGCTTCCTTCAGTGCGGCATACATTGCAGAACCAGAAGAACTCCCAACGAGTAATCCTTCTTTTTCCGCCAAGGTTTTAACTAAATCAAAAGCATTATCATCCGGTACAGTATAAACCAGATCTATCAGGGAATGATCCATATATTCAGGAAAAAATTCCATTCCAATACCTTCAGTCCGATGAGACCCAGACTCACCACCGCCAATAATTGAACCTTCTGGCTCTACAATAACCGCTTTTAATTGTTTATTCCTTTCTTTCATGTATCTGGTCGTTCCCATAAACGTTCCAGCAGACCCTGCTCCAGCAACAAATATATCTACTTTCCCTTCTAAGTCTGACCAAATTTCTGGAGCCATTGTTTGATAATAGGTAGTTGGATTAGCTTCATTAGTAAATTGCTGTGGAGAGTAACTATTCGGTATCTCCCCTAATAACTGCTCCGCCTTCTGTATTGCACCTTTCATTCCTAATTCCCGAGGAGTAGAAACAATCGTTGCTCCTAAAGCTCTCATCAGTGTTTGTTTTTCAGTACTAAAATGTTCTGGTACACATAAGATAACGGAAAGATTATGTGATATTGCCGCAATCGCTAAACCAATACCGGTATTTCCAGCTGTCGGTTCAATAATGGTACCACCTGGATGGATTCTCTCTTTCGTTAAGGCATCCTGAATTAACGCAACTCCTAATCGATCCTTAATGCTTCCTCCAGGATTTAGAAACTCTAATTTAGCATATAAATGGACATCCTTTGGTAATGAAAAGTTCGTTAACTCAAGTAATGGGGTATCTCCGATAATATGCTGAATCGACTTGTAAACTGTCATCCATTTCTCCTGCCTTTAGAATACTTGATGCCATTCGTTCCGATGATCTAACATTTCCTGGGCAATTTTTTTTGCCCCTTCTAAGCTATGATTTGCTGCCCAGCCACATTGTACCTCATTGCAAGCAGGTACTTCCCGGGCTTCTAGAACGTCGTTTAAGGTGTGTTCAAAGGCCTCTAATACTTCCTCATATTGATCACGATTCATAATAGATAAATAAAAGCCAGTCTGGCATCCCATAGGACCAATATCTAATACATTATCCATATGATTACGGATATTCTCTGCCATTAAATGTTCAATGGAGTGTAATCCATCCATATCCATATGTTCCTTATTAGGTTGTTTAAACCGAATATCATATTTATATACTTTATCCCCATTAGCCCCTTCTGTAACGCCAACTAAACGAACATATGGTGCCTTCACTTTTGTATGATCAAGATTAAAACTTTCTACATTCATTTTTTTTGCCATGATAACCGCTCCTTTTCGAAATATACTATTTTTTCGTAGCTACGATTAACCAAACGAAGTCATTCATTTGTTTCATTGCTATATCAAAATTATACAAGGTGAAGATACTTTTTAAAACCGTTACTGTTGGATAATACTCCCGTTGTAGGTCTTCTGCAAGATCCATATAACCATGTTTTTTTGCATGATCTATTTCCTTGTGTTTTTTTTCTTCAGTAATGAACACGGTGTCTCCAAATACTACTTTTCCACCTATTGGCAGCAATTCTGAAAACTGTTTAATAGCACTCTCCTTTTCCGTATCCGTTAAGTGATGAAACGCATAGGTGCTTACAATGGTGTCTACCTTTTCTGTGAAAGCTGGAAAGTGAAGGAAGTCCCCTTCGACTATTTGGACATTTGGAAGTTTTTTATTAGCAATTTCACGCATCGCTAACGATGGTTCAACTCCGACAAACTCATGCCCTGCTTCAATGAGCTTTTGAGATAAATTCCCAGTCCCTATTCCAAACTCTAACACGCTGCCTTCCGTATAGGAAACCACTGTATCTAAAATATGATTGTAGTTAGCAAAGACACGTGCATATTGCGGATCCATCCCTGCCACACTGTCATCGTATTGATTTGCCCAATCATCAAAAATCGATAGAAACTCTCTCCCCATGTTTTTCAGCTCCAAAAATAAATTAATCCTTACTAAAACACTATGGATAGTAAGAATTATATGTATAATTATATAATAAGTTCCTATTTTTTAAAAGAAAAAACGAGTAGCCTTGAAATTGGGCCACTCGTTTATCATTAACGATTTTGCGGGAATAAGCGTTCAACCATATTACCGAATTGATCAAAAAACCCTTCTACTGGCTCTCCATTATCCACATCTTCCGCATAATTTTGCGTTAAGTTAAGAAAATCCGGGTTAGTTGAGACATATACATTATCTATGTCTTTATCAACAGACTGAACAATTTCTTTAATTTTTGATTTTACTGCATCCGTAACTTCATTTCCGTTATCCGCATTATTTGTGTTTGTATTATTTGTATTCGTATTATCTGCTGTATTTTTATTCTCGGTATTTGCATCATTCTTGTCTAGACCTGCCGCAACGTAAGCGTTGTTATCCGTAGTTACAACGTATGCACGATCAATTTCATCAATTTCATTGGTTATTTTGTCAGCTGCTTCTTTTGAAACATCATAACGATCAGCATTATTATTTTCCTGATCTCGCTCCGATGTTCTTCTCATCTCATAATCACGGTCACCTGCCATGCCATCGCCAGTATTATTATATCTTGTTTGTTCTGCGTTTTCTTCCGCTCCATTGTCTGGATTATTGTTGTTATCATCTGTATTGGCACATCCCATTAGCACAATACCAAGTACAGCAAGAATACTAACTAATTTTATTTTCATGTGTATTTACCTCCTTTGTTTTGCCCTTAGTATGATTCAAGGTTGAGTTATTATACTTTTTTTATTTAGCCTTTTTATGGCAAATACACCATTTTTGTTTCAGACAATATATATATAATATGGGGACACTATGGAATAACCCTTACAATTTAAGGAGGGGTAAAATGGATATTCCTGATTATGATAAAGCACTTTACTATACGCTTTGGGGACATTGGGACGATTTGCTTGTACTTATGGTACGAACAAATGATGATCTTCTCTCAAAAAAAATTCAACATTTTCTGCACGCTTTTCATTATTCACTTGATGAACGAACAATTATGGAATCTCATGACAATCTGCTTTATTACTTGGATCATGCAATGAAATATGAATCCACAGTTACGATGAAAGTATAAAAAGTAACACAGACCTTACCACATGGTCTGTGTTACTTCATTTGTTTATTCTACTCGTTAATTCGATTTAATCATCGTACTCTCTTTCATCTTCATCATCTCTATCCTCTTTATCATCATCTGTATCTTCTTCATCATCACCGTATTTATGTCTATATCCATGGCTTTTCTTCTCTTCTCGACCACAATTGTAGTCGCTTTCATCTTCATATTCATTATCATGATGGCGCTTTTGATACCATTGCTTATCTTTCTCCCATTTATGATTGTCCCTATCCGTTTGTTTATGTTCATTCTTTTTTGTATTTGTAGGTTTCTTTTTAGATTTCGCTTGGTCTTTCTCTTCTGTCTGTTTGGTATCTTCATTTTTACTACTATTTTTTGCTGATGACGTTGATGGAGCCTTCGATTGTATTGGATTTTCTTGCTGCTCTTTATTATTTTCTGATTGTGGATTATTCTTTTGTTTATCCTTAGCATTGGTTTGATCCGTCAATGAATCTTGTTCTGACACCTTTTCAGAATTACTTTCGGAATCACTTTCTTTTTTAGAATTATAAAATGAATTAATAATAGCTCTATCCTCATCATCCAATTTCGTTTCTGAATCAGTGTTTTTAGTTAACGTATCATCCTTCTCTTGTATTGCCGCAGCCATCGCTTCATTCATAGACATGTGATTATCTTCTGCTTCCTGCCTGATTTCATCTGGAACATAATAAGTTGCAATATCCCATTCGGAACCTTCTACTTGAAAATAGCGTTGCATTCTCTCGATTATAGATGAACCTTTATTATTTTGAATCAAGCTTACTCCTACTAACATATGTTTTTGATTATTAATTAAGCCAGTCTCTTCACTTTCAACCATAATCATATGTATTACATCTTCCAATGCTTTTCCCTGATATTCACCTAGCTTGCCTACAATGTTTTCAGCATCATTATTAATAGGACGAATGGATTGGACTTGCAAATCTTCACTGATTTGTAATTCTACACTGGGATTTATATCTATTCCAACATAAGCATATGTTTTTTTATTATCCATAAGAAAATAAAAAGGCAGCACAAATAAAAGCATGATACTTACTAAAGCAAGTAAACGCATTGGCATATTCATTTTATGACCACGAGACAAGAAATGAAAACGCTTTTGTGCTGGGATTGGTTTAAAAGTAACTTCAGCTCCAATTTCAACATTCTTAACAGGGATTGCCTTATAGAATACACCTTCTTCTGTAAGAACAATCATATACTTTCGATGCTGTTCCATGATGATCCCTTTCTTCACTGACCCACCCCCTTCAAATAGTCTTTAAGATATAGATAGTCTTCTGTAAGTACAATAAAAATCGCTAATATATATTTTCGATTACGTTCTAGTGTTTTCTTACTTACATCAACGTTTTTTACCAGTTCTTTAATTGGCAACTTTCGTTTCGCTATCACATACTCTTTTAACTCAGGCTTTTCACATAATACCCTTGCTGTTCGTATCGCTGATTCACGGGCATCTCTATGTTTCGGCGATACCTCTGTTAATTCAGCTAAACTCATTTTATATAGTTTTAGCTTTTCTTTAAAATCAAGTATTTCTTGTTTACGATACCATGAATCCTGCTCTAATTGATACTGTTCCTTTACTGCGAGAATTTCTGTAGGGTTTTCCATCTGTTCCGCATCATATGTTTCATCTAAAGAAACTGCAGCTGGGCGTTTTTGAACATACCGAATGTAATCAATTACCTTCCGTTTAATCACCAGTTTTGCAAAGGATAAGAAGGAGCTACCCCTCTCTGGTGAATAGGATAAAATTGCTTCATTAAAAGCTGAAAGTCCAATACTGAATTCATCATCCTTTTTAGGATCAATATACCGTTTACAGACTTCTGAAACACATTTTGCAATAAAAGGTTGATATGTTTTTAATAGATAATTTTGGACAGTCTGGTCTCCTTGCTGGGCTGAAAGTATCATTTCTTCTAAGGGAATATCTTTTAATGATTTACTCACCATCAATTAAAAGCCCCCCTAGCCATTATAATTTTCGAGTTGTTTGAAATATTTTTGGCCGTACTATTTCCATATTCACATTCATTCCATTTATAATCATTCATTAATTTATTAGTCACGATGTATTCACCATCTTTTATTATTAGTTTCAATAAAATATATCTTCGGTCTGTCGGGTTTTTTCTTTCAACCCTACTTATTTCAGTTAAAGCAATTGATTCTCGTTACGGGTATTGCTCCCCGTTATTACACGTTTAATAGGTTTAATTATTCATTCTAACAAGCTATATATACCCGTTCATTTTTTAAATTTTTATTACGTTTTGAGGCTAGTCCCCAAAATAAGGTTGTTACACTACGAATATTATGATGTATCTTGTCGTAATTTCATATGACAAGTCATTTTATCTTAACGTAACGAATACCGTGTGGCTACCACAAACCCGTTACATTTTCTTTAAATAATAATTACTCTCTTCACCTATTATGTAATAATTTCTTTACAATGTCTTTAATCAATTTTTACCTGTGACTTTTTGCTTATATTGTATG
Source organism: Virgibacillus salexigens (assembly GCF_014905415.1). Lineage (GTDB taxonomy): Bacteria > Bacillota > Bacilli > Bacillales > Amphibacillaceae > Virgibacillus > Virgibacillus salexigens. The sequence goes on along the minus strand of NZ_BNEO01000004.1, from coordinate 139,985 downwards.
ATTTTATGAATAATAAGAATATAATGAAACGATCATTTTATAAAATACTTTAAATATAAGAAGCTGTCGAGAAGTGTCTCGACAGCTTTGATGAAACAACGTATTATTTATTTTTTCCTTATTCCTATTACCCTTCCAGCTTCTTTCGGCTTTTCAGCCGGTGTATACATAGAAGCAAGTTCTTTAACTTTTGACAATATTTGATCAGGAAAAGGTGACGGTTTACCAGTCGCTTGATTCATACCCATTAACATTTGTTCACTCGAAGCGGCTCGTTTCCCATTCAACCCCATTAATTCAAAGAAAACATGTATACGTTTTGCATCATAATCCAGCAATTGTACATGTACTTCGAGTGGCTCATTATACTCCATTTCTGCTAAATAACAGATATGTGTTTCTAATGTGTACATGGTGTATTGTTCTGTTTCACGAAAGGAATCATCAATACCTGCAAGCTTCATTAATCGATCGACAGCCCAGCTAAATACACGCCCATACTCTGCATCGTTCATATGCCCATTATAGTCAATCCATTCTTTTCTTACCCGATCTTCTAAAATTACTTTTGACGTCACTTCCAAACCCTCTTTCTATAATTCGCCTTTAATCGTTGCTGCTGGCCAATATTTCTTTACTAAATCCTGCAGTTCAATTAAAAACTGATCACGTCGTTCTTCTAATTCTTCCATCGTTGTTCCTGCAGTTTGTTGTTCACAACCACTAATAACTTTTTCAGAGAGCTCCTCAGTTAATTCTGGAGCTTCTAATTTTGTCCATGGAAGTTTAAGAGCTGGACCAAATTGCTCGAGTAAATGTGCCATTCCTTGTTTACCTCCACCCATATGCAAGGTCATGAAAGGACCCATTAATGCCCAGCGTAATCCTGGCCCATATACAATGGACGCATCTACTTCATCAGTCGTTGCTACTCCATCATTAACAATGTGCAATGCCTCTCTCCAGATAGCTTCCATTAATCGGTCAGCCACATGTCCTTCGATTTCTGTTCGAATAACGAGTGGCTTCATTTCCATACCATCATAGACACTTTTAGCGACATTAATTGAAGAAGAAGACGTTTTTTGTCCACCTACAAGTTCAACTAAAGGCATTAGATAAACTGGATTAAATGGGTGTGCAACAATTACTCTTTCTGGATAAAGGCTACAATCAGCTTGCAATGTACTTGGAAGAATACCTGAAGTACTAGATGCAATAATTGTTTCTTCTGGTGCATATTTGTCAATTTCTGCTATAACCTGACGCTTTAGTTCTTCTCTTTCAGGAACATTTTCTTGAACAAAGTCAGCATTTGAAACAGCTTTTCCCAGATCACTTTCGAAAGATAAATTATCTAAAGAAGCTCCATTTGTTAGCCCCTTTTTTTCCATGGCTGGCCATGCCCTTGAAACAGCTTCGCGTGTGCGTGCTTCTGCTTTAGGATCTAAATCACTAGCAGTTACATGATAGCCATTTGCTAAGAATCTAGTTATCCATCCATTCCCTATGACACCAGTCCCGACGACGGTTATATTTTTTATCTTTGTTGTTGTATTTGAAGTTTGTACTGACATCTCTGATTATTCTCCTCTTTCATGTGGATTTCTTAAATTTAAATAATTACGCGCTTCCACGGGACTCATTACTTCATGACCTAAACCATGAATCGTTTCTACTGCTTTATCTACGAGTTCTTCGTTCGTAGCAAGCTGACCTTTCTTTATATACAAGTTATCCTCTAGACCAACACGTGCATTTCCTCCTTGGATAACAGATTCAGCAACCATCGGTAGTTGCATTCTTCCGATCCCAAAAGCAGCCCATTTTCCATTTTCAGGTAAACGACTTTTCATGTAGGCAATTGTTTCAGCATCAGCATCTGCTCCCCAAGGAATCCCAAGACAGAATTGATATAAAGGATCCCCTTCAATTAACCCTTCTTTCATTAATTGATTTGCAAACCGTATATGACCCGTATCAAAACATTCAAGTTCTGGTTTAACACCACTATCTTTTATTAGTTGAGCCTGCTTACGTAACCAATTTGCCGGACTAATGTAAATTTGATCACCAAAGTTCACACTACCACAATCTAAGGTACATATTTCAGGAAGTAACAAACCAACTGGTTCATGACGTTCCTCTGGTGTTTGAATATCCGTTCCTAGTCCCCCTTTTGTTGGGTCTGCATCACTAGGTATCCAATCGCCACCACCACCGGCAGTAATATTTATAATAACATCTGTTTCAGACGCACGAATTCGCTCTACAACTTCTTGAAATAATTGAACATCATGACTCAATTTTTTCGTTTCTGGATCACGTACATGGATATGTGCAATGGTCGCACCTGCCTTAGCTGCTTTAATTGCTGAATCTGCAATTTCTTTTGGCGTTACCGGTACATGCGGGCTTTTTTCAGCTGTCTCGCCAGCACCTGTTATTGCACAAGATAATATAACTTTTCGATTATTCATTCTTCTTCCTCCTATCTATTCTGATGCATATGTTCGACTACTTCGCCACTTCCAAAAAATAAATTGATTTCCATCAGGATCTCATTTTGTACCTCTATTTCGTTATTGTACTACTATCTGATTGTCTCTCTTTACCTACTGGATAAAATGGAAGTAAAGGGAACCAGCTCAGTAACCGTTAGGATTTTTCTCAACAAGAAATTTATTACTTCATCATCGTGACGACATATCAATCTTTGTTTTACGTAGAAACTGTAACATGCATGTACAAAAATAAAAAATATCAATTCAACTAGAATATGGGAGCATATGAGAGAATGAGCTAACTCAACCATTATAAACTTTATAAATAATAAAATTTATAAAGTTTATAAGTTATTTGATGTTTGTGTGGGCTAGTTTGGTTTGCTAAGATAATAAAGTCCTTTAAATCGGAAAATTTTATATTTATGATAGGAAAGGTGTTTGATTACTATATGAATTTTAAACTAATCGATTGGCCAACCTTCTTAGGGGCCTTATTTATATTATTAGGTGTTTCTCTGCCTCTGATTTTCTTTCCAGAAGCTGGGGCTGAAGTAATTAATCTAGCCAATTCTTTCATGACTGGTAATTTTGGAATTCTATATTTAATATTAGGGCTTGGATGTTTTCTGTTTCTTGTATTTGTTGCATTTAGTAAGAATGGACGAATCAAATTAGGGAATAAAGATGACAAAAAAGAATTTAATACGTTCTCATGGGCAGCAATGCTATTTGCTGCTGGGATCGGCTCTAGTATCCTTTATTGGGGAATGATTGAATGGGCTTATTACTATCAAGGGCCGCCATTTGGAGTAGAACCTAAATCAAATGAAGCTATTCAATGGGCATCTACGTATGGAATTTTTCATTGGGGGCCGATTGCTTGGGCCATCTATACTTTACCTGCTCTCCCTATCGCATACTTTTACTATGTACGAAAAAAGCCTGTTTTGAAAATTAGCGAAGCTGTCCGACCAGTATTAGGAAAGTATGTTGATGGCCCCGTAGGCAATATCATTGATATATTGTTTATGTTCGGTCTTATGGGTGGTGCTGGAACAACGTTAGCATTAGGAACGCCTATGATTGCAGAAGGAATCCATGACCTAACCGGTATACCAGTTACATTAGGCTTAAAAGCAGTCATCATGTTGTTATGTACCGTAATCTTTGCCGTCAGTGCCTATTCTGGGTTACGTAGAGGAATTAAGGTATTAAGTGATGTTTGTATTTGGTTAACGATTCTATTAATGGCTTTTGTATTTATCTTTGGACCAACTGTATTTATTAGTGAAACGACTTTTTCTAGTATTGGTATTCTTGCAGATAATTTCTTCCGCATGGCTACATGGTTAGAGCCATTTAGAGACTTGGCCGGATTTTCGGAAACTGGATTCCCAGAATCATGGACGGTTTTCTACTGGGCATGGTGGGTTGTATACGCACCATTCGTTGGTTTATTTGTTGCACGTATTTCCCGAGGCAGAACAATTCGTGAGATGATTCTTGGTACGATGATATATGGTACGTTGGGCTGCATTTTATTCTTTGGGATTCTTGGTAACTTTGGACTTTACCTTCAACTTTCTGGCACATTTGATGTCATCGGGTTTATGAATGAAAACGGAGCACCAGCTGCTATCATAGCAATCCTCCATCAACTTCCTATGGCAAAAGTTGTTGTGGGCGCATTTACCATATTAGCTGTTCTATTTTTAGCAACAACCTTTGATTCTTCTTCTTATATCTTAGCCTCTGTGGTGCAAAAACAAATGAAAGGTGAACCAATGCGATGGAATCGTTTATTCTGGGCATTCACTTTATGTCTGTTACCGCTTGTTCTAATGTTTATCGGAGATCTTGAGGCATTACAAACAGCAAGCATCGTTGCAGGTTTTCCACTCATATTCATCATGTTCCTATTGTCATGGTCGTTTATCAAAGCATCCAATCATGATCTTAAATCATCTAGAGAGTTTAAAAATCCAACCATTCACATTAGTAAAAAAGATAAGGATGTAAATCCAAAATCAAAGAATTAATTTTAGAAAAAAGGACTACGGTAGATTGTCTCTACCGTAGTCCTTCTGATATTACATTTTATAAATTTGGCAATATAGTAGCTTTCGATTTATATACGGCATTTGTCTTGGCTTCTGCTAATGTCTCGTTTAAATAAATATCTTCTTCAAACCAATCCACTGTTTCAATCTTATCAATTGGATAAATCAAGTATGCTTCTTCTGTATACGTATCGCTATCTTGTACTACCATATATCTTAGTTTCCAATACTCTGTATCGAATACCATATCGATAACCGTTCCAATCTTTCCATCATTCGCGTGTACTTTATATCCTAATGTTTCATCTTCGCTTCGCAAATCATACGCCTGCATGTCATGTAAACGTTGTTCTTGTATTTCGGATTGCTCATTTGATCGAGGGGAGGTAAAAGGTTCATCTATGTTTCCCCAAATCATATTTCCTGTCCAATATCTTGCCCAACCATAATAACTAATGAGCGAATTTTCTACATCTTTTGTAATTGCATGTTCTTCAGGTATTGTAGGACTATTTCGAATGGTATCTTTATCTAATTCTACCTCTACAAGTTCTTCCCTTTCATTAAGCGTTCGGAAGGAAGTTGGAGAAATAAGCACGCGCCTGCCTAGGAGCCACTTTCTTGAATCTATAACCGCATATCGTATCGTCCATTTTTGATCGTCAAAATACAAATCCTTGACTTTCCCCATTTCTCCATCTGATGCATGAATATTGTAGGCTTTCAAATCAGATGTAAAGAACATTTCATTTTCCTCCTTCAATGTTTACTGATCTCATACCCTTTTTTTGTTCCTTCCAAACAGCCCTTACCTTTGATAATCATAATAATAATCAATTGAATAAAATAATCCCACTTTTCCATGGCTTTTATGGTCTAAAGTAGCAAAAATGATGCCTATTACCTTTCCGTTGTTATTTATTACTGGACTACCGCTATTTCCTCTGTATACAGGAGCATCAAGCATAATAACCTTACGATCCCAAGAAGGAAGTTGTGTTTCACCAATAACGGTTCCTTCATTAGCTATTCCATGAAACTGAAGTGGGTTACCAATAAACTGGATAGCATCATTTTTTTGAATATCTGCATTTTTCGCTAACTGTAAATATGGCATATTTTCAGAATCAATATCCAATATTGCTAAATCAATGGATGGGTGAATCTCCTTAACATGAGCCGGATAAAGTTTGTCATTAGGAAAAGCAACGATGATTTCGCTTGCTTCCTCCACCACATGGTAATTTGTCAGAATCAACCCATCTGACGAAATAGAAAAGCCCGTTCCTTTTGAATCTCCAGTTTCAACGGTAACTACGGCCTGCTGATACGTTTTGATATCCTCTTCTTGAGATAACTGTGCTGAAGTAATTAAGAAATCAATGGCTGGAATTGAAAAAGTACGCGGGATTATTGCAATCACATTTAATAATAGAACTGACGCGATTAACCAAAACGCCCATTTAGGAAATGGACGTTTGGGTCTTTTTTGTTTTTCTTCTTCTTTTTCTCTTGCTAACGCTTGCTGTCTTTCTTGCTCAACTAATTCAAATAACGTTTCATCATCAATTTCTTCATACAAATCTTCATCTATTATATCCCGTTTCCGCTTATCTTTAGAGCTCATCATTCACCCCAAGTTTGATTGACGTTAGACAGCAGAATTTGCTTTTAATCCTTGCTGCATCTGATACATTTGATAATAATATCCAGTTTCTTTCATTAATTCGTTATGATTTCCTTTTTCCATAATTTTACCATGATCTAATACAAAAATAATATCAGCTTGCTGGATCGTTGATAATCGATGGGCAATAACTAATGTTGTTCTACCTGCTTTTAATACTTCTAAAGCCTGTTGGATAACCATCTCGGTTTCTGTATCTATATTTGCTGTCGCTTCATCTAAAATTAAAATAGCAGGATCGAAAGCAAGAGCTCGTGCAAACGATATAAGTTGTCTTTCTCCTAACGAAAAAGTTGTTCCTCCTTCAGTAACTTTTTCCTCATATTGATTCGGTAATTTTTCAATAAAGCGGTCGGCACCTACTGCTTTTAACGCTTTTATCGCTGTTTCTTTGGTGATTGTTGGATCATTCATAGTCACATTGGAGGTAATCGTACCCGAAAATAAGAATGGATCCTGTAAAACAATCCCCATATGACTTCTAACTTGTTGCCTTGACCACTCTTGTGTAGAGATACCATCAATTGTGATTTTTCCTGTCTGTGGATCATAAAACCGAAACAACAAATTCATGATCGAGCTTTTGCCGGATCCAGTATGACCAACAAATGCAGCAGTTTGCCCTGGCTTTATTTCAAAGGAAAGTTCATTCAATACATAGTCCTTGTCATTATAAGCAAAGGAAACCTGATCAAAATGTACATGCCCGCGATATCGTTTGACTGGTTTATCAATAACGGCTTCACCTTTATAGTCCATTAATTCAAACACACGGTTTCCCGCTACTCTCGCTTGTTCAATTAATGGTAACTGGTTTACGATATCTGTAACTGGTTCAAACAATCGGTTAAGGTAATCAACAAAAGCGTACAACAATCCAATTGATATCACACTAGTTGGCTCTAAAGAAAAAGAACCAAAATACCAAATAAAGCCTACAAATGCCAAATTACGGAAAACTGTAACCAGATTATAAGATGTTAACGCACTTAACTTGACTAACTTCCGCTGAAACGTAAAATGACGGTTGTTTAACACCTCAAAATCCTCTTTTGTTTTCTTTTCCCTCCGGAAAGCTTGAATAATTGACATCCCTTGAATCGCTTCATTTATATTTCCATTTATTTCACTTATGGTTGATCTAATAACAGTATTATATTTTGTCCCATAATGTTTATAAAGTTTCATCCAACCATATAGTAAAGGAATAATAAGTAAACATAATGCTGCTAATTTCACATCCAAGATAAACAAGGCTATAAAAATTCCACCCATATAAATAACACTTGTAACGACAATAGATAAAACACGTTCATATAAATCTCGAATAGCCTCGGTATCATTGGTAATACGGGCAACTATTTTCCCTGCCGGCTGATCAACATAATAATTAATCGGAATCCCTTGAATATGCGTAAATAAATCATTTCTCATTTTTTTAACAATATGATTGGATGCTTGCTGTAATAAAAAGGTCTGATAAAACTGAAAGAAACCAGCAATAATTAGCAACAGCATATATAATCCTAATAAATATAGGATCGGTCTTTGCTCAGGTTTAAAAAAGGGATATATCTCAGAAAGCGATAACTTATCTCCCATTACCTCCATTTGTTGACTTCCAGTTGTAATCGTTATGGAATTTCCATTGATCGTCCGTTTGCCCTGTAAAGTCACTTCTTTATCAACGAAATAATAACTGGAACCAATTCCTAAAACGGTTGATGCTCCCTCAATTGCCTTATCTTCCTCTTCTAACCGATCACTTCGTTTATAGTAATCCCCTTTATAAGTGACTGTGTTTCGGTCATCATTTGATTCGACCTGTTGCCAAATGCCTTCGACACCAAGGATATGATCATCGATTACTTTTTTAGCAATTAATGGACCTGCTAATTCTAATGAAACAGCAATAATTAAACAAATGAGACCAATAATAATTCCTTTTTTAAATTGCCATGCGTACGCGACTAACCTTTTCTCTGTTGACATGAATTGGTCACCTCTTTGTCTGCTAATTGTTGTTGTTGATATTGTTTTTGATACCACCCATTATTAAGATTTAATTGATCGTGTGTTCCTTCTTCAATAATTTTTCCATCTTCCAATACAATAATATGGTCAGCATGTGTCACTGCGGAAAGACGATGAGCTGCAATTAAAGTTGTTTTATTTTGCCTTTCTTGCCGTAAATGCTCAATTATTTTTGCTTCTGTCTTACCGTCTACGGCAGATAGCGAATCATCTAATATTAATATCTCAGGATCTTTAATAAAGGCTCGCGCTAAAGCCACGCGTTGTTTTTGTCCGCCAGATAATGTAACACCGCTTTCTCCGACTTGTGTATCTAAGCCATTCGGCAACTGCTTCATATCATTAAGAAAATGGGCTAATTCCATTACTCGATATATTTCCTGATCTGTTGCAGCCTCTTTTCCAAATTGAATGTTCTCACGGATAGACTTAGAAAACATGACCTGATCTTGAGGAACATATCCAATCCAAGAACGAATTGTTTCTAAGGAAAGATCCTCTATATTCTTATCAGATATTGTTATTCTCCCTTCTACCCCAGCATATTGGCGTAGTAATAACTTAAATAGCGTTGTTTTTCCAGCACCTGTTTTTCCTACTATCCCAATTGTTTGCCCTTTATTTATCGTTAATGAGATATTCTTTAATTGCTTGCTCTCCGTCGAGGGATAAGCAAAGGATACCGAGTTATATTGCACCGTCATAACGTCTGGTACATGAATAGGATGTGCTGGCTGTTGAATATCAGATTGATAATCAAGCGTATGACTAATACGATCTAAGGAAGCATTCCCACGTTGCAATATATTAATTAATTCGCCAACAGCAAACATTGGCCAAATAAGCATGCCTAAATAGACGTTAAATGTTACTAAATCCCCAAGTGTTAAAATATTATCGAAAACAAGAAAAGCTCCATAGCCCAGTCCAATTGTATAAGACAGTCCTACTAATATTTTCATTGTAGGTTCAAATAAAGCATCTATTTTAGCTACTTCTATGTTTTTTTCGTATACATCCATTGTCATCGCATGAAAACGTTTTGCATCCTGCTTCTCCTGAACAAAAGCTCGTATTACTCTTACTCCCCGAATCGATTCGAGCACGTCATTATTCATTTCCCCAAAAGCCGCTTGCGCTTTTGTAAATCGATTATGAATGGCTGAACCATATTTATTCATTACGATTGCCATTATTGGTAATGGGATTAAAGCAGCTAACGTTAACTTCCAGCTAATGGTGAATCCCATTATTGCTACAATCATTAACATAAATATACTCGAATCAACGAGCGTAAGTACGCCAAAACCAGCTGTTAAACTAATCGCCTTTAAATCATTGGTACTACGTGCCATCAAATCACCTGTACGATATTTACCAAAGAATGTTGGCGTCATCCTTAAGAAATGATCCATCAATTTACTTCTCATCCATCTTTCTAAAATGACTGCACCACTAAACAATGTATAATCCCATAAATAGGAAATAGCATAGTGAACAATAATTAATACGAGATAACCAACGATAATCGCCATTAATAACTGGGAAGTTAATGTCTCAAATTGAATATGATCAATTGTATAACCTGCCAATTTAGGTGGTATTAAACCAATCGCACTTGCAATAATTAAAGCTAAAATTGCAAAGAGGTATCGTTTCCAATAATGTTTAAAAAACCAAGTTAACTTGATAAATACCTCAAACATTCCCTACACCTTCTTCTCTTTTTTCTTTTACATAAAAAATTCTTCCGCTGATATTCTCTGTCCTACTCAAACATGTCGGATCATTCACCCATAAAAAAACACACATCCGTCCATGACGAATGCGTGTTTTATTGAGATAAGTAATGGTTACATAGACAACTTACCCATAAAAAAAGTCACAGACATAGGTGACCTTTTAACGATACGGATAAACAATCTAAGAATATTACATTCTTCCGCTTGAGGTCACAGAGAATATAGAATTGGTTAATAATGATTGCTGGGTAATTTGTTTTCGCATGATACGTGACCTCCTCTTTTTTGATTCTCAATTATTATAGTATTAAGAAAATTTTTAGTCAACATGTTTTTTGCAAATTTTGAAATTAATTTTAATGACGCGTCAACACTTTTCTAACATAATATCTCTCGCTTGCAGACATACTAACTTATATAAACCGTACGAATGGGATGGTATGTATGAGAAAAGCAAGAAAAAAAAGCAATGATAACTCTATCTTTCCAACAAATCTAGAAGATCTTAAAAGGCAATTACAAACCAAATTTGATCACAATTCAGACTTAAACTATACCATCTACCAACATCAAAATCAGCAGCTTGCTGTTTTTTATGTTACCTATTTAATAGATACGAATAAAGTCGAAGCATCTCTGCTTAAGCCTTTATTAGATAGTAAACAATCCTGGGATAATACGAAACTTCTCAATCAAATTCCACTCAGTTCTGGAAAAAAAGCTAAGACAATGGATGACATATTAAAAGGAATCCTAATGGGAGAAGTCTTCATTTATATTGAAAATGAAAAAGAAATAGTCTCCTATCCATTAAAGAAAGAGGAAAAAAGAGACCTTTCAAAGGCTGAAACAGAGTCACTAGTTCTTGGTCCACAGGTTGCCTTTACAGAATCACTCGCTACCAATATGAATCTTACGAGAAAAGGGATATTATCAAACGACCTGGTATTAGAAAAGATTATCGTCGGTGAACAGTCTCCTAAAGAACTACGATTAGCGTATTTAAAATCCGTCGCAAATCAGGATGACATCAATACGATGCGCCAGCGTCTAGTTGAATTGGAAGTGGATGAAATTGAAGACAGTTCCGTCTTGATCCAACTAATTGAAGACTCTTCATCTAGCATCTTTCCACAGTTTTATGAGACGGAATTACCTGATCGCTTTTCCTATTCCATTTCCAAAGGACGAGTTGGTGTACTTGTTGAAAATAGTCCTACTGGTATTATCGCACCCATTACGTTATTTAGCTTTTTGGAATCAACGGAAGATTTATATATGCGATGGAACATTGGATCTTTTTTTCGTATTCTTCGTTTCATAGCAATGGTTATATCCGTTTTGTTGACGCCTATGTATGTAGCGGTGGTTACCTATCATTATGAGATCATCCCGATGCCCTTGCTCATCACCCTTGGTCAATCACGTGCAAATGTTCCGTTTCCTCCAATTTTTGAAGCAATGCTGTTAGAGCTATTGATCGAATTACTACGAGAGGCCGGCGCAAGATTACCTACCAAAGTAGGTCAAACCATGGGTATAGTCGGAGGTGTTGTCGTTGGTACTGCTGCTGTACAGGCAGGACTTACTAGCAATACGTTAATTATTTTGGTTACATTAAGCGCACTAGCTTCCTTTACAGCACCTAGTTACTTAATGGGTACAACCATACGCGTATTACGTTTTCCGATGATCATTCTTGGAGGTGTCCTAGGATTAATCGGAATTATGTTTGGAATTTGTTTTTTAATTATACATTTGCTTAAATTAACTTCATTGGGAAGACCATATTTATCTCCTGTCTACCCATTCAATTGGCAGGATCTAAATAAGACCTTATTCCGACTTCCATACAATATGCAAACGAAACGATTTGTTTCCTTTCGCTTAAGAGACCTGTACCGATTTGACAAAGATAAGGCGAGAAAGAAGAAAGACATAGATGAGTAGGTGAAAATGTGGAGATTAATCTGAATATCAAACCAAATTTACAGATAAGATCCTTTTACCTGTTTTTTGTTATCGTATCCATTCAAATTGGTGTAGGCATTATGGGAGTGCCACGAATCATATTTGAAGCCTCTGGCCGTGATGCCTGGATATCTGTCATCCTTGCATTTTTATATATTGTTCTTCTGCTTTCAGTGATGTTCCTGATTTTAAAACCGTATGACAATGCAGACATTTTTGGTATTCAAATTGACATTTTTGGGAATTGGATAGGCAAATTATTAGGTACGATCTATATCGCCTATTTCGTTCTAAATTTATTTACGGTATTAATTACCTATATTGAGGTAGTTACTATTTTTATTTTTCCTGATCTTAATAACTTTTTTATGGCTATTTTATTGGTTGCTTTGATCTTATACAGTACAATCGGTGGAATTAGAGTAATTATTGGTGTCTGCTTCTTGTTTTTCATCCTATCCCACTGGTTGGTATTGTTACTTGCCCAACCCATTTGGGAAATGGATTGGTCGCATTTCCAACCAATGTTTCAATCATCGTTAACGGAGCTGTTAGAAGGGGCTCGACAAACAGCCTATACATTTAGCGGCATTGAGCTTCTATTTTTACTTTATCCCTTTGTCCAAAATAAGAAATCAGTAAAGCTCCCGGTTTATTTAGGAGCTTTATGGTCGGCTTTACTTGTAATGGCAGCGACAGTGGTTGTAACTGGTTTCTTTACACCAGAAGAAATAAAAGCTAGAGAATGGTCAGTACTTGGTCTATATAAGATTCAATCCTTCTCTTTTGTAGAACGATTTGATTATATTGTTGTTGCAGAGTGGATGATGGTCACTCTCCCTAACATGATATTATGCAGCTGGGCAGTCATCTATGGGATAAAACGACTTTATAAAATCCCACAAAAAACTACCTTATATGTACTTGTTTCGTTATTAGCAATCGCTAGTATATTTACAAAAGAACATTATGTTATTCAAGCGTTAATTAACTTTTCAGCCAAACTTGGTTTCTGGATTATATATATTTATCCCTTCCTTTTACTTATTCTGGTCTACGTAAAAAAGCGGATCTTTCAAAATAAAGGAGCTGTTAATCATGAAAAATAAGCTCATTATGCTGCTCTGCTTTATTCCTATTCTTCTATTAAGTGGTTGTCTGGAAACGAAACCAATAGAAAGATTAGCGATTATAAATGCTAGAGGTATTGATTTACTGGCTGAAGGATTAATTGATACGACACTCGTAATGTTTCAATTTGATACACAAAGTCCAGACATTTCCAAGATTGCTTCCGGCTCAGGGAAAACAATTAAAGAGGCTAGATATGACGCAAACACCAAAACCAGTTTTACATTAACACCAGGGCAAATACGTTTGGAATTATATGGTAAAGATGTAGCGGAAAAGGGAATCATTTCATACTTAAATACCCTAGTGCGTGATGCACGCACATCGGATAGGGTACTGTTAGCAATTACTGATTCTTCTGCAAAGGAAATTATTACCCAAGGACAGCAGGCAACCAATATAAATGTCGGCTTATTTATGAGTGGGTTAATCAAACAGAAAATTGAGAATGACAGTATTCCAAAGCCAGAACTATATGATTTTACACATGCCTTTTTTGAAAAGGGGCAAGATCCCGTACTACCTCTTATTAGTTCTGCAGAAGGGACGCCAGCATTGTCATCAATGGCCATGTTCAAAGATGATGTTTATGTTGGGAAGCTTTCGCTAGATCAAGCAATATTAATTAATATGTTTTTAAAAACCATCCATTCTACCCCGTTTGATATTGGGGTAGATGCAAAACCGCTTGAAAAGTATTTACAAAACTTTCTTTCTGGTCAAGATAATGAGACGATCCAATTAAATGGGAAGGTTATCAAGGGAAGAACGAATACAAAAATAGTCGATCCCAAACAACTTAAATTTCAAACGGATGTGACCATCCAAATGAATTTACTTGAGCTGTCCCGAGAATTAGATTTAGCTAATGAAGAAGTTACTTCAACACTTGAAGAACAAATTGAAAAACAAGTAAAAAAGCAGTATGAAGAATTATTAACACAAACACAAAAAATGAAAGCAGATCCATTTGGATACGGAGAAATTTACCGAATTAATAAAAATAATGGGGAATTAAAAAGAGATCAATGGCATGAGCTCTACCCTGAAATAGACGTGGATTACAAGGTAGATGTAAAAATCGTTGAATACGGAACGATTAGATGATGCTGCATAGGTAAAGGGAGCTATCCACAAGCTCCCTTTGTAATTTATTTATCATGCCTTTTTATTTTTTTCTTACCTCGGATATGATTTCGATTACACGATCCTTGGCTTTTTCTGTTTTATATTGTTTCATTGCATCAACCATTACTGGCGCTGATTTTGTTAATTGCTTGATTTCTTCTATTAGTGCCTCATCTGTTAAGGCTTCCTCTTCTAAAACTCTGGCATAACGCCGCTCTGCAAATGATTTTGCATTAATAATCTGATCACCACGACTAGCCTGACGAGATAATGGAATTAACAGCATTGGCAACTGTAAAGCTAAAAATTCAAAGATAGCATTTGAACCAGCCCTAGAAAGCACAAAATCACTTGCAGCAAACATATCTTTTAATTCCTCATTAATGTATTCAAATTGCCTATAACCTGGTTCGTTAATTTCTGTATCCATTTTACTATGACCACAAATATGAATGATTTGTAAAAATGGTAGTAATTGCGGAAGACAATTTCGAACGGTTTCGTTTATTTTTTCAGAGCCGCCACTGCCTCCCATAATCAAAAGTACCGGTTTTTCACCTGATAAGCCCGTTATATCCAGACCATTTTGTCTACTGCCTTGAAATAATTCATCACGTATGACTGCACCAACGTATTCAGATTTTTTCTCCGGAAGGTACGAAAGGGTCTCTGGAAATGTTGCTAATACTTTTTGTGCAAATGGCATGGCAATTTTATTGGCTAAGCCCGGTGTATAATCAGATTCATGTACCACTGCTGGAACACCAGTTAGTTTAGCTGCCAGCATGACAGGAACAGATACAAATCCACCTTTAGAAAATATTACAGATGGTTTCCGTTTCCTTAAGATATTTATTGCTTGTAAAGTACCTTTTAATACTTTAAATGGATCTTTTATATTTTCCTTCGATATATACCTTCTCAATTTTCCCGTAGAAATCGGATGGTATGTGACTTCATCTAGCTCGCTAACCAAATTCCGTTCGATACCTTCTTTAGATCCTATATAATCAATTTCCCATCCCTGTTCTTGGTAGTATGGGATTAGCGCTAAATTTACAATTACATGGCCTGCTGTTCCTCCACCTGTAAACAGTATCCTTTTTTTATTCATATGATGTTAACGTCCCTTCTTTCAAACTGCTTCATAAAACGGTATAATATTTTTGTTCCTCTTCTATCCTATTAGAAAATACTCGAAAAAGGAAGAGAATTATGTATCCAACAACAACCATCAAAGAAAAATTTAAGCTATTTGGTATTATTTTAATCCCGATACTCATTACCCAAGTAAGTATGTATTTAATGAACATATTTGATACTGTCATGTCAGGTCGCGCTGGTGCAATAGATCTTGCAGGAGTAGCAATTGGCTCTAGCCTTTGGGTCCCCATATTTACAGGAATTAATGGGATCTTATTAGCCATCACTCCAATTATTGCTCAACTAATTGGTGCGAATTCAAATAACCAAGTTTCTCATAAAGTTCAACAGGCGATTTACTTGTCTACCATACTCGCAGTTATCGTATGTATCATTGGCGGGATACTGCTAAACCCGATATTGAACATGATGGATTTAGAAAGTGGTGTACAACGTACAGCTAAATATTATCTAATTGCACTAGGAACAGGGATTATCCCGTTATTTATTTTTAATACCATTCGCTGTTTTATTGACGCACTTGGTCAAACACGTATCTCGATGTTCATCATTTTACTATCGTTACCTTTAAATTTATTTTTTAATTATATCTTTATTTTTGGCAAGTTTGGTGTCCCTGCCTACGGTGGGATTGGAGCTGGTATAGCAACATCCGTAACGTATTGGTTAGTAGGTATCATATCATTAATTGTTATCTACCATATCCACCCATTTCGCAGATTTTCCATTTTAACCAATTGGGTTAGACCCTCTATTGCTGTATGGTGGGATCAATTAAAGATTGGAATTCCGATTGGTTTTGCTATGTTTTTTGAAACGAGTATTTTTTCAGCCGTAACGCTTTTTATGAGTGTATACAGTACCTATACGATCGCTGCGCATCAAGCAGCCATTAATTTCGCTTCTTTACTATATATGATCCCGCTTAGTGTTGGTATGGCTCTAACGATAGCAATTGGTTTTGAGATTGGAGCGAAACGTTTTAAGGACGCAAGAACCTATGGCTATATCGGAATTAGTGGCGGGATTTTTATTGCATTATTTGCAGGGTTTGTAATATACATTACCAGAGATTGGGTTGCTGCCTTATATAACTCAAACCCCGAAGTAATTGAATTAACCAAGCAATTCTTATTTTATGCGATATTCTTTCAGTTGGCTGACGCCTTTGGAGCTCCTATACAAGGGGCGCTTCGTGGATATAAAGATGTCAATATAACCCTAATAATGGCCTTGATTTCCTATTGGATTATTGGTCTTCCTGTTGGATGGCTATTAGCAAACTACACAGCTCTCGAACCATTTGGATATTGGGTCGGTATTATAACCGGCTTGACTTGTGGAGCCATTGCATTATTGGGGAGACTGCTTTACTTACAAAGGAAATATGTACGTTTGAAAGGAGTAGAGACAGAGAAAATATAAAATTGATATTACCACTGTTGCAGAACTATCTAGATTCTGCAACAGTTTTTTTGCCAGGTTTATTAAGGAAGGCTGGCTAATTCCACGTTCTAGGCGACCGCGACCTCGGCAAGACTTGCATCCTTTAGGCCCGCTGCTAGATTACGTGGTTAGTTGTCCACCATTATAGAATTTTATACAGTCCTAAACAATAAAAAAATACGCTTGTCCATATTGGCTCAAGCGTACGTAAACGAAGATATATTATTATAGGAATAAGCCAACAATAGAAGCTGATAAAATTGATGCCAATGTCGCACCAATTAATAATTTCATTCCAAATCCAGAAACACTAACTGCTTTTTTAGCATCGATCCCTTTCACTGTTCCTGCAATAATCCCAATCGATGAGAAGTTCGCGAAACTGGTTAGGAATACAGATACAATACCGATTGTTTTTTCTGACATGGATTCTAACATTGGTTGAAATTGCAGCATAGCAACAAATTCATTTGTTACAATTTTTGTTCCCATAATCGAACCAGCCTGAACAACTTCACTCGGTGAAATTCCCATAAGCATTCCAATAGGAGCTAAAACATAACCTAAGATTTCTTGAAGCGTAACTCCGGCAAATATCAACTGAATTAACCAATTGACTAATTCTAATGAAGCGATGAATGCGATTAACATAGCGGCTACAATTAAGGCAATCTTACCACCTTCAAGTGCACCATTACCCATTGCCTCAAAAATGCTTCGATCATTCGTTACATCCTTGATGTCTACCACATCTTCTTCCTTTGGTACTTTTACAGGTGCAATAACTGAAGATATCATTAACGCACTTAACATATTCAAAGGAAGTGCTACCAATACATACTCAGCTGGTAATATTTGTAAATATGCTCCAACAATAGAAGCAGATACAGATCCCATTGCAGAAGCACTTACAATATACAATCGATTATCATTTAAATGATGGAACTGTGAGCGAATAGCAATTAACGCTTCTGATTGTCCAAAAAATATACTATTAACGGCGTTAAATGATTCTACTCTAGGTAAACCCGTTATTTTAGAAATTAACCCACCGAAGTATTTAATAAGTGGTGGAAGAATACGAAGATAAGTTAATACAGATAGCAACGTTGCAAAGAAGATAATTAATAGTAGAACATTGAAGAAAAATACGCCGCCTTCTTCTGTAACAAACCCACCTACTACAAAATTAATACCTTCCGTACCAAACTCAATTAATTTATTAAAACCTGCCGAAATACCAGTAATAACTTTCTGACCAATCTCTGTTCTAAACATGAACAGGGTAATCAAAAGTTGTAAGACTAACATGATTCCAATGCCTTTATAA
This sequence comes from Virgibacillus salexigens, assembly GCF_014905415.1. Taxonomy (GTDB): domain Bacteria; phylum Bacillota; class Bacilli; order Bacillales; family Amphibacillaceae; genus Virgibacillus; species Virgibacillus salexigens. The sequence goes on along the minus strand of NZ_BNEO01000004.1, from coordinate 121,785 downwards.
TTTATGTTCTTTTTATCATTCGACATTAAAAAAGCTAGTCCCAGGACAATGACAATTGCCAATAATCCTAGAATTATTCCCACACTGATTGCCTCCCTTTTTTGTAACTGTTTTCATTCTTTTTGTTTCATAGGTCATTGTACCAAGTTGTCTGACGTCATGCAAGAGATTGTTTTTTCTGTCAATTTAAAAAACTACACTATTTTGTTTTCCTATTCGTTTGTAAAAAACGTCGATTTCAAGGCTTAAGGGTGACGCGACTATTTAATATAATCGAATTACTGTTGCACCGTCTCTCGGTTGATCTGTAGCCACTTATTTATAATTAAAAAAGCCTCAATAACCTAGGAGTTATTGAGACCATTGTAACGAATTAATGGGTAGGAAAAAAAGCCATCTGGATAATAAAAATTACACCAAACAAATAAAGTAGCCAATGGACTTCTTTTCCCCTTCCGCATACCAACTTTAATAGAGGGTAAGTGATAAATCCTATGGATATTCCAGTGGCAATGCTAGAAGTAAGTGGCATGGATAGAATAATAGCAAACGCTGGAAAAGCCTCAACAAACGATTTCCAATTTATTTTTGCTAATCCTTCCATCATAAAACAACCAACTATGATTAGTACTGGTGAAGTAATTGCTGGTATATTTGCCACTGCACTAATAATGGGAGTAAAAAATATCGACAGTGCAAATAACAAAGCTACAATTACAGAAGTTAAGCCAGTTCGACCACCAGCAGCCACTCCAGAAGTAGATTCAATGTAAGCAGTTGAAGGGCTTGTCCCAAACATAGAACCAACGGTAGTTGCAGTAGCATCAGATAATAGTGCAGCCTTTGCACGTGGCATATTCCCATTTTTCATAAATCCTGCTTGTTCAGCTACACCAATCATTGTTCCCGTTGTATCAAATATTGTTACGAGAAGAAATGCAAAGACAATCGTATATAGACTTTGACTAAACACACCGGCAATATCAAGATCAAAAAATACAGGTGTTGGTGGAGTTGATATGTATCCTTCACTGAACGATAATTGTCCTGTAAAAATAGCTATAATTGTAGTTATTAGCATACCAATAAATAAGGCACCCTTCATGTTCCAGACAAATAAAATAAGGGTAATAAACAAACCGATCAATGTTAATAATGTCATTGGCTGATGTAAGTCCCCTAATCCAACAATGTTGGCTTCATTTGGAGCAACAATACCAGCCATTTTCAACCCGTTAAATGCAATGAATAAGCCAATGCCCGAAGTAATACCATACTTTAGTGAAGACGGTATTGCTTTTATTAAAGTTTCCCGCAATGTTGTTAAACTAAGTAGTATAAATAAAATACCAGCCACAAATACAGTACCAAATACAGTTTGATACGAGAGACCTTCTGCTGCAACGACACTGGCAAAATATGCATTTAACCCCATCCCAGGAGCAATAGCAATTGGATAGTTTGCAAAAAATCCCATACATAGTGTTCCAACTACTGCCGATATAATCGTTGCCATAAATACTTGTTCAAATGGTACCCCCGCTGCAGACAGAATAGCAGGATTAACAACGATAATATAAACCATTGTTAAAAATGTAGTCAAACCGGCAACTATTTCTGTTTGGATATTTGTATTGTTTTCCGTTAATCTAAATAAATTCTTCAAAGATAGCACCTTTCTTTCCGAATAAAATCGACAACATTTAATATAATATTCGTTTTTAAGTTTTAATGCAAGATAAAATGCTTTGTATCTTTTACATGAAAGAATTAGCCCTATTTTAACCAATAATTAAGATCTTACCACAAAAAAAGCCTTGCTTTAAGCAAGGCTTTTTAAACATTTCATTATCCTTCAAGTAATAAATCATAAGGATCTTCAAGCAATTGTTTCACACGAACTAGGAACTGTACAGCTTCTTTTCCGTCAACAATTCGATGGTCATAGGATAGAGCAATATACATCATTGGGCGTACTTCGATGCTATCGTCTGGCATAACCATTGCACGTTTTTGGATATTATGCATGCCGAGAATTCCAACTTGCGGAGCGTTCAGAATTGGCGTAGACAACATAGAGCCAAACGTTCCACCATTTGTTATCGTAAATGAACCGCCTTGCAGTTCACTCATTTCCAGCTTCTTATCACGAGCCTTTTTACCGAGATTACCAATTTCTTTTTCGACACCTGCAAAATCTAAACGATCAGCGTCGCGCACAACTGGAACAACTAAACCATCATCTGTAGATACTGCAATACCAATATCGTAGAATTTTTTAATAACAATTTCATTGTCTTGTATCTCAGCATTTAATAGCGGAAATTCTTTCAAAGCACCTACAACTGCTTTAGTAAAGAAAGACATAAACCCTAATTTAACACCGTGTTTTTCAATAAATTTTTCTTTTCTTTCACTACGGAGTTTCATTACGTTCGTTAGATCAACTTCGTTGAATGTTGTTAACATCGCAGCTTCATGTTGTACATCCACTAGACGTTTAGCAATTGTTTGGCGACGACGAGACATTTTCACCCGCTCAACTGGCTTATCAAATTCTGTTTTTTCTTTTGATTTTTTATCCTCTTTTGCTGGTTTGGTATTTTCCTTAGAACTGCTAGCAGCTGCATCCACATCCTCTGGACGAATCCTTCCTAATGGATCGCGTGGACTCACTTTACTTAAGTCTATGTTTAATTCACGAGCACGTTTTCTTGCTGCTGGAGAAGCAATGACATCTCCTTTTGATTGTGTTTCTTCTTTATCCGCTTGCTTGTCTTCTTGTTTTGGTTCCTCTTTTTTCTGCTCATTCTCTTTTGCTTTTGATTCGGCAGGCTCATTTTCTTCTTGTGAAGTATCCCCACCTGCTTCGCTATTTTCGTCAATTTTCGCGATAATGTCACCAACCTCTACATCATCACCCTCTTCACGGATAATTTCGGTAATAACTCCTGAGAAGTCGGAGTTGACTTCCACATTTACTTTATCCGTTTCTAACTCTACTACTGGGTCACCTTTTTCAATATTATCCCCTTTTTTAACCAACCACTCTGCAATGGTTCCTTCGGTAATCGATTCAGCTAGCTCTGGTACTTTAATTTCATTCATTGGAATCTCCTCCTTTTGATGGGCTAATCGCTTGTTGTACGATTTGATTTTGCTCTGTTTTATGCACATTTGGAACACCAACAGATGGTGCTGAACGATTTGGTCGTCCAATATAACGCAATGACTGATCATCTTCTAATAATTCCCTTAAATAATCATCTACAAAATCCCAACTACCCATGTTTTTCGGTTCTTCCTGAACCCAAACAATTTCTTCAAGATTTGGCAATGCCTTTAATTCTTTCTCTAATTGTTTCTTAGGAAATGGATAGATTTGTTCCAATCGTAATACACGTAACCAATCAAATTTTTCTTCCGAATGTTCCATCGCCTCTTCTATATCAACCATTACTTTCCCGCTTCCAATTAACAGGCGTGTAGCATTTTTCTTGCTTACTTTTAAATTAGGCTGTTCGCGCAATGGCTGGAACTTACCTTCTGTAAATTCTTCTGCAGCGGATGCAATCCGTTGATTTCGAATTAAACTACTTTTTGGTGTCATAACAACTAAAGGTCTTGCTTCTTCGCGATTTCTTAAAGCTGCTTGCCTGCGAATTAAATGGAAGAACTGTGCAGATGAAGTTACATAAGCAACAATCCAGTTATTCTCTGCCGCCATTTGTAAGAAACGTTCTAAGCGAGCGCTTGAGTGTTCTGGACCTTGCCCTTCATATCCATGAGGAAGCAGCATCACCATATTGGATTTCTCTCCCCACTTTGCACGAGCAGCGGAAATAAACTGATCAAATACTACCTGCGCTGCATTGGCAAAATCACCAAATTGCGCCTCCCATAAAACTAACGTATTTGTCGCCTGAACACTATACCCATACTCATAGCCTAACACACCTGCTTCAGATAACGGGCTATTACGAATATCAAAAGATGCATGAGCATCTTTTAACGTATGCATTGGACTAAATTTTTCATTCGATTTCACATCATGAATAACCAGATGACGATGTGCAAATGTCCCACGCTCTGTATCTTGACCAGTTAAACGAATAGGAATGCCATCTTTCAAGATAGATGCATATGCCAGTGCCTCTCCAGTGCCCCAATCCGCTTTTCCACCTTCTTCTAAGGAGTTTTGACGGCGTTTGAGTATTTTCTCAAGCTTTTTATAGCTATTAAAACCTCCCGGACGATGCATTAATCCTTCATTTAACTCTTTTAATGTATCTAAGTCAACTGCCGTTTCAAATTGATCCAAGCCATTGGTTAAGGCTTCAGGCATTGGTTTTGAAACACATTCACCCGTTTCATTTTCTTTCATATTATTATATATTTCACGTAATTCTTGTTCTGCTTTATCTTTAATTTCTTTAAATTTATCAGCACTTGCAATTCCTTTTTCTTCGAGCACTTTAGCAAAAACATTGGCAGCCGTTGGATGCTTATCAATTTCTTCATAAAGACCTGGTTGTGTCATTCGTGGTTCATCCATCTCATTATGACCATAACGGCGGTACCCAACTAAATCGATTAGAAAATCTTTATGGAATTTCTGGCGATATTCGTAAGCAATCTTCACAGCAGATACACATGCAATTGGATCATCTGCATTAACGTGTATAATAGGTATTTCAAATCCTTTCGCCAAATCACTTGCATAACGAGTTGATCGTCCATCTACTTGATCCGTCGTATATCCTACAAGGTTATTCGCTATTATATGAAGTGATCCTCCCGTAGAATAACCTGGTAATCCACTCATGTTTAACGTTTCGGCAACAACTCCTTCGCCGATAAAAGCCGCATCACCATGAATAACTACAGGAACTGCCTTATTCGTGTCTTGCTTTGGATAACCGCTTTCTGTCCGATCATCTTGAGCAGCACGAGCAAATCCCTCTACCACTGGATTAACAAATTCTAAATGAGATGGATTATGAGCCAAACGAATTCGAGTTGTATTCTCATCGCCTGGTTCTTTGGTTGCACCATAATGATACTTCACATCACCAGTCCAACCATAATTAATTCCCATTGAACCTTCAGATGGAATAAGCTCCTTGTTCGGAGAGTGGTGAAATTCAGAAAAAATCTTATCATATGGTTTTCCCAAAACATGGGCTAATACTGCTAAACGTCCCCGATGCGCCATTCCCATCATAATGTTTTCGACCTTATCATTTCTTGCATATTTAACAATTTGGTCGAGCATCGGTACCATAGCCTCTAAACCTTCAATAGAAAATCTTTTTTGGCCAACAAACGTCTTTTGTAAAAAGCTCTCAAACCCTTCTACATGTGTAAGGCGTTCAAGTAATTTAACCTTTTCTTCATTCGATAGTTCCAATCGGGCATTTCCCGATTCTATCAAATCCAACAACCATTTGCGTTCGTCATCATTATTTACATGATCGTACTCAAATGTAATGGTACCTGAATAATATTTCTTCAATTCTTTAATAACATCTAACCCGTTTTCAACATTACTTGGTGCTTTTTCCCATAACCATGCAGCTGGCATACTTTTTAGATCTTCATCCGATAAACCGTAAGTTGATGCTTCTACTAATTCAGATTTTCGACCTCTATGACCAACTGGATATATATCTGCTTCCAAATGTCCGAAACGACGAATAGCCTCAACAAGTTTCATTGCTGAGGTGAGTTTTTTTACGTCATTTATAGATGTAGCCTGAGACGGTGCCTCGGCTGAAACAGTTGATTGGGATAACCATTGTGGGGCTCCATGCTCATCGAACATTTTCTTAATGGATGGATCTACTGCCTCTGGATCCTCTTTATACAATTCATATTGTTCTTCTACATACCCCATGTTTGGACCATGAAATTCTGACCAGAATCTCTCATTAGATTCTTCGCGCTGTGCCACCTTTTATACCCCCATTAGAAGTTAGCTTCCCGTTATGAAACGGTATACATTATTCATTCTACATTATAGAACTGACTGATGTTTACTTCAACTAATATACCCTATTTTATTAGTTGAAACAACACAATGTTCCAACGTTGATTATAGTTTAAATTTTCAAATGATTAACTCTATTAAAAAAGGGAAGGATGAACTATATACCAATCCTCTTAGCTAAAAACCATAATTATTCATTGTTTTCCTTCCTTATATTCACATTTTATTAATAATTAGTTATAATAGAGGCAACATTAAGTACTAATGGTCTCTTACATAGAAGGAGGATATGTACATGAAATTAGCTCTATTAATGGGAGTAATCCTTGTATTTGTAACATCATTTTTCACATCAGGGTATGATTCAAAACCTGGTGTACCTAAAAAACAGCAATAAAGTAAGCGCAAACGATTCGCTACAGAAGGTAGCTTTCGTTTGCGCTTTTTATTTTCTAATTTTTCTTATGTCAAGTCAGGAAATCCTTGTTGACGTAATGCTTCATAAATAATAATAGCAGCTGTATTGGATAAATTTAACGATCTTACCTTATCACCCATGTGTATTCGGAGACAACGATCTTCCTTTCCGTATAATAATTCATGTGGAATCCCATTTGTCTCTCGGCCAAAAACAAAAAATAATTCTTCCTGGCAATTACTGAAATCATAGTCTGTGTAATGCTTTTTTCCAAAATTTTCTATATAATAGTATGACCCACTTGGGTATGTTTCATAGAGTTCATCAAGTGAATCATACTCTTGTATATCGACATCTTTCCAATAATCTAGACCAGCTCTTCTCACCATTTTGTCCTCTGTCGAAAATCCAAGTGGATGTATAAGATGTAATGTGGCATTTGTTGCTAGGCAAGTTCTAGCAATATTCCCTGTATTTGCTGGAATTTCTGGCTGATATAAAACAACATGTAAACTCACTTTTCATTCTCCTTACCTACGTACTGCTATTTAGTATATCACTTTTTCTAATAAATCCTGAAAAATTTATATTTAATTTCTGGTGTCCATGCAGTGGAATCCTCATAGGACCAGTATCGATTACGGCTATTGTCGGTATGTGCATTTACAAGCGGCATTCCATACGCATCTTTTGCAACAACAATTGTATTATGATTCCACCGGCCATCTCCTTCAAAATCATAGCAGATAATATCGCCTGGTAGGAGGTCTCCGGCAGATTCCACTTCTTCACCTCTGAGACCTTGTGTCGAACCACTTAAATACCAGCGTAGCGAATGAGCTACAGCCCAACTGAAGCTCCAACTCCCGTTTCCGTACCACCATCCTCTTTCTCTTACAGGTGCACCTCGCATTGGAGCTCCACCAGCAAACATGCATTGAGATACATAATTCGTACAATCCACTTCAAACTTTTTATAAGCAGGATTGTAACTATTCCACCATCTTTCTGCATATTGAACTGCAGCATGACGATCATAGGAAAAACGCGTGGATGTATCACTGCCGATAATATCATCAGGGCTTATGTTTTGTTGTATTTCTGGTTGTTTATTTATTATAAGACGATGGTCACTAATCTCTCCTTGATTGATTTGAAAAGTATATGGATAGACTGATTCCTCCAAGTATAATTGTTCCTGTTGTTTCACTAATAAGGATAAATGCAAATGATAATTATAATGTGTAGCTTGATCATAACGGATTTTTCTATACAGATGGCCATTTCCTTTAATATGAACAATGGAAGCATTTCGTTCTTCGAGCAATGCTTTTTTCCGTTTCCACCAGTCATTATTCCACTGATCTGATTCAAACATGTGGATCCAGTAATCTTTTAATTTTTCCATAAAAAATCCCCTCCATAGAAAGTATATGGAGAGAATGCTTGTCAAACAGCCAAAAATTTCTTAGTTTTGAAAGGCAAGTCCTTTTTCCATTTCAAACAATACTTGCTCATCTGTTTCTTGTTCCATTGCTATCTTTATTGCATGAAATGCTTCCTCCGTACCGATTTTCCCTAGCGACCAGGCTGCAGTACCTCGAATAACCGGCCGAGGATCCTTCGTCATCACATCAATAATCTCTTTTACTGCCGTTTTATCTTTGTAATGCCCAAGAGCAATTAAAGTATTACGCTGAATTGGTTTTTTCCCTCTCCACGATCCAGATATATGCCCAAATGTCGCTTTAAATTCTCTATTTGACAATTTTAACATTGGAATTAGTTTTGGCTTTGATACCTCATGTTCCGGTTCAAACTCGGGATGAATATGAAAGTCAACCTTGTGATTTTTAGGACAAACTACCTGGCATGTATCACAACCATATACACGATTTCCAATCTTGGACCGGAATTCATCTGGTAAGAAGTCTTTTGTTTGGGTTAGAAAGGCAATACAGCGTTGTGCATTCAATTGTCCCCCCTGTACAATTGCCCCTGTAGGACAAGCATCAATACATTTTGTACATGAACCACAGCTATCGTCAACAGGTTCATCTGGTACAAAAGGAACATTAGTAATTAGTTCTCCTAAATAGACAAAAGAACCAAATTCCGGAGTGATAATCGATGTATTCTTTCCGCTAAAACCGATGCCCGCTCGCTCCGCAACAGCTCGATCGGATAATTCCCCCGTATCAACCATTACTTTATTTTTCCCGTCAGGTACTTTATCTTGAATAAAAGCTGCCAGCTTATTTAAACGCTCTCTCATCACGATATGATAATCAACGCCCCATGAAGCTCTGGCAAATAAACCTCGTCGTTCCTCTTTTGTACTCCGAGGAGCATCTTTCATTCTTGAAGGATAAGCCAATGCAATTGATATAATCGATTTTGCCTCTGGAAGTAATTGTGTAGGTTCCGTACGTTCCTCAATTGTACCTTTCTCAAATCCAGATTGGTAGTTTAACGCTTGCTGTCTTTTAAGCCGTTCTTTTAACTCACCAAATACATCTGCAGATGCAAAACCGATTTTATCGATACCTATCTGTTTACTATAATCAATAATTTCTTGTTTTAGTAGATCTGTTTGCATAAGCTTCTTCTCCGTTCTACCTCTGCTTTATAATAGCTGTACGCATCCGATTTAATACTGCTGCAATTTCGAATCTACGTGGACGCGCAAGATCGCCAGGATGCTGATTAGGAAAAGCAGTAATTGACCCTAACCCCTGCTTATCCATTCGTTCTTCAATCTGATCTAGCAATGTACACAACGCAATATCATTCATACCTTGTTTACGGTCTAGATGTTGAATCATTTCAGCTATCATCCTAGTTTGGGAGGCATCAACCAACTGTTCTGTATCTGTAAATGATATATCTGTCTTCCCCATCAATATATGTGTGCGGCCCTTGGCTTGAACTTTTACTCGTTTTCCTTTATTTGTCTGTAAGGATGATTGCTGAAAATAACGATTTCTAACTTTTCCAAATGTCCCCTCTAATGAAGTCTCTCTTTCTAATGGATATTGTTGCATAATTGCTTTTGCATCTATTGTAACATTTGCAGGTATATAGTTTTCCATTCGAATTACTGTATCAGCAGTTGCAAAATAGTCACCTGAACCCCCCATTACTAGTATTGTTGAAACGCCTAATTCATCACGTAGTTGCGTTATTTTATCAATAAATGGTGTTATTGGTTCTTTATTTTGATGAACAAGCAATTGCATTCGATGATCACGAATCATAAAGTTAGTTGCACTTGTATCTTCATCAATTAATAATGTAGATGCACCTGCTTCCAAAGCTTCCATTACATTTGCTGCTTGTGACGTACTGCCACTAGCATTTTCTGTGGAGAAAAAAGTAGTCTCCTGTTCATGAGGGAGATTATTAATAAACGGAGAAATATTTACTCCACTTACTTTACGCCCATCTTCAGCGCGAATTTTTACAGCATTTCTATCCGTTAATACAAATTCTCGGCCATCGCCCGCTACATGCGAATAAACACCACGTTCAATTGCTTGAAGTAGTGTACTCTTACCATGATAGCCACCGCCAACAATTAATGATATACCTTTTTCCACGGCCATTCCTTTTATCGGTTCATCTGTATGAGGAATTTCGATTTCCACTTGGTTTTCTGCAGGACTTTGAAATGGTACAGCTTTTTTTAACGGGCGATTACTTATACCGCTCTCTCTTGGTAAAATGGAGCCATTTGCTAAAAATGCAACCCAATTATTTTCCTTCATTTGCTGACGAACCGCATCTTGTTGATCTGCCAATTTGATGGCTTGATTAATTGCTTCATCTTTTAACGTATACACGGAATTCCTTATAATCGATGGTAATGCTTGGCTAAATAATTTCTCTGCTTCTTTCCCATTAATCTTCCTTCCATTGGCTGGCAATCCAACAGAAATGCAAATAACAATTGATTGTGTCGTAATTTGTACAGCACTTCGTTCCAATATTTCTTGTCCTGGACGATCGAATAGAATCAATCCACTCTTACCAGAACCTTTTATAAATGAAGCTTCATTAGTCACTGCTTCCCCTATTATTCTTCCGAAAGCGTCTTCTGTAGCAATTTTTCTAGAAGTAGTCTCCAACCATTCTGGATAAACATATCGCTTACGCTTAGGGATCGTTATGCGTAATTTAGAAGGAGTGGCAAAAGGGTCTCCTTGGACATAATCAATATCTAAATCGTAGTTTTCATGTTCGTAATGACCTTGAATACTTTTATAAGCCTTATAACCTTTATTATCAATTCGCTTTAATATAGACAATAATTTCTTCATATAATCACCTCAAGTAGCCAAGTATAGTCGTTTCAACGTAATATTCTACGTCCAAGATTGTACATGCTTAACTTACATAAGTAAAACAACTTTAGTTTTCTAAATAAATTAAAAACGCAATACTTCGTACCTTCCATTACGAAATACTGCGTTAAGACATATGTATGGAGCGGGTGAAGGGAATCGAACCCTCGTCATCAGCTTGGAAGGCTGAGGTTTTACCATTAAACTACACCCGCAATGTATGTAAAAATTATTTATCATTTTTTCGAACGCAGTGTTAATTATAGCAATTAGGTTTTACGAAATCAAGAGGTTTTTTAATTTTTTTCGACAAAAATTTAATAAAATAATAACAAAGCTTACAGCTATTTAAAAAATATTTCTTTTTTCTACTGTTTTCCCCCTAGAGGCAGGTATTACTCCTTTTAAGCGCTCGTTCTAAAAGTTTGAATTTCCAATGAGAAAGGATTTACATTGTGTTTTAGAAGTTATAGAATAGTCATAAGTTTTAGGGAGGAGAGAGAGAATGGCTATTTATCCAATTGTATTAACACAGCAAACATTTACTCATCAAGATAATTTAACCTATCCATTTGAAGAACGTGGATTACAATTTGGAGATGGTATATATGAAGTAATCCGTATATATAATGGTTCATACTATTTACTGAATGAACATGTTGATCGTTTGTTTCGTTCGCTAGATGCAGTAAAAATTAAACTTCCTGCTACGAAAGAGGAAATTACAGATTTGTTACTCCATTTATTAGAAAAGAATGAAATGACATCCGATGGGAAAGTATATTTACAAGTAACGCGCGGATCTGCTCCAAGAGATCATGTATTTCCTGCCGATGTACCAGCAAACTTGTATGCGTATGTACAAGATTTACCTCGTCATCTAGAAAACCTTCAAAAAGGAGTCTCTACTATTACGGAGCCAGATGTGCGCTGGGAGAATTGTTATATAAAAAGTTTAAATCTGTTACCTAATGTACTTGCCAAGCAAGAAGCAAAAGAACAAGGCTGCTATGAAGCTATCTTACATCGTGATGACCTTGTAACTGAATGCAGCTCATCAAATATTTATATAGTAAAGAACGGCGTTATTTACACGCACCCAGCAACCAACCGAATCTTACATGGTTGTGTTCGTATGCGCGTTGAAAAGTTCGCAACCGATCTTTCTATTTCTTTTAATGAAAGTGGCTTTACCAAAGATGATCTGTTTGATGCAGATGAAGTTTTCTTGTCTAGTAGCACTTCTGAGGTTATGCCTGTCATCCGAATTAATCAAAAACAAATTCAAGATGGTACACCTGGGCCGATAACTCGTAAATTACAACAAGAATATGAACGTGATGCGAATATAACAGAAAACAATATAACGCATTCCCTTTAATTTATCGAAAAAGCACCTTGCATCATTTGTGAGGTGCTTTTCTATTAATTGCGATTAATGGAAACCCCCACTGTAAAGATACTTAATTAAATTCAGTTTTTCCCGTTTAGGAGGTTTTACTTCATGAAGAGAATAATGATTATTGGTAGCGGAGGTTCTGGTAAGTCAACGTTAGCAAAACAATTGGGTAAGCTACTTCATCTCCCTGTCCATCATATGGATGCAATATTTTGGCAACCTGGATGGGTCGCTATTGAACGAGAACAACTCGTAGAAGAAACAATCAACATTATGAAAACAGACAATTGGATTATTGATGGGAATTACAGTGCATCAATGGAGATACGTATGCAACAAGCAGATACGATTATTTTCTTGCATTACCGAACAATACAATGTCTGTATGGCATCATAAAAAGACGGATTCAACACCGTAACAAAACCCGTCCAGACATGGGAAAGGATTGTAAGGAAAAAATTGACCTCGAATTCTTCAATTGGGTACGTACATTTAATAAGAAAAAGGCTCCGCTAATTTATCAACGCCTTTCTAAATATAAGAACAAAAACATTCTTATCTTCAAAAACAGAAAAGAATTAAATAACTTCCTGAAAAATCTAAATCATCACCGTAGTGTCGATTGATTCGAAAGTCGAAATAGTTTAAACTATTAAAAAATCATTTATTTTAATAGAGGAGGAAAATAATGAGTAAGCATAGACGCAAGCTGACTTCTGAAGACATATTGAATCTAGAAGTATTTAGTGACCCACAATTCACACCCGATGGCCAAGCGTTCACCTATGTATCTACCACAATTAATGATAAAAAAGACTATCAGTCTCAACTTTTTTACCAAAGCTTAAATGACAACAATGCAATTCCTTGGACATTTGACAACGATAAAAATACACATCTTCGATTTTCTCCTGATGGGAAGAGAGCAGTATTTCAATCTACTAGAAGTGGTCTCCCTCAATTATGGTTGATCAATACCGATGGAGGGGAGGCACAGCAATTAACTACCTTTAAGCATGGTGCGACAAACCCTACGTGGACAAAGGATGGACAATTTATTCTCTTTAGCGCATTATTAGAAAACGATGATGATATACATAATCAACAGGAAATGACGAAAGAAGAGAAGCAAAAAATAAAATCTGCTAAACAGGAGCACCCCCTCGTTGTTAATCGCTTAAAATATAAATCAGATGCAAAAGGATTTCATGATAATAAAAAGACACAGATCATTCGCATGAATATCCAAGATGGTTCTGTTACTCAATTAACGCAAGCGGATACGGATCATGCCTTTCAAGATATCTCTCCCGATGGGAAAACCGTTTTAATAGCAGCAAATTTAAATGATGAAGCGGATCAAGAGTCGTCTAACGATCTCTATTTACTTGACATCGCAACTCAAAAGATGAACAAATTAACCACTAAACATGGTTCCTATCAGCAAGCTTCCTTCTCTCCGGATGGAAGCAAAATCGCTTGTTTTGGGCACGATTTTGCATATAAAGGAGCTACACTAACCGAATTATACATTTTCGACTGTCAATCCTTAGAACAAACCTGTCTTAGTACCAATTGGAATTTCCAGCTTGGTGATGCGATGATAGGCGATACCCGTCTAGGTACATCAGAAACTGGTCCAACTTGGAATCAGGATGGCTCCACCATTTTCTTTATTGCAACGAGAGAAGGTGCAACCGAATTACACCAAATCGAATTGACAGCTAACCACCAAGTACTATACTCGGACGATAATCATGTTTTTGGTTTTACCTATGACGTTGTAAATGATCAATTGATTCTTGGAATCAGTACTCCGACTGATCCTTGTAATTTTTATTTATTAAATGAGGATTTAAGTCTTTCACAACTTACCAATGGAAATAAAACAGTAAAAGATCAGATTGCATTTGAAAAGCCTGAAACCTTGTGGATTAAAACAGAGGATAATGTAGAAATTCAAGGATGGCTTATTCGGCCATATCATTTTACAGAAGGAAAGAAGTATCCGATGATCCTGGAGATTCACGGTGGTCCTCATGCTATGTATGGCCAAACCTTCTTTTTCGAACTACAATTACTTGCAGCACAAGGATATGTCGTTCTATATACAAACCCAAGAGGCAGCCATGGTTATGATCAACATTTTGTGGATGCATGCCGCATGGACTATGGCGGAGGGGATTATCATGATGTGATGCAGGCTGTTAACCATGCTGTTCAAATGTATAGCTTTATAGATAAAGACCGTCTAGGTGTTACAGGAGGAAGTTATGGAGGCTTTATGACAAACTGGATTGTTGGGCATACGAATTGTTTTAAAGCTGCTGTTACGCAACGGTCGATATCGAATTGGCTTAGCTTCTACGGTGTAAGCGATATAGGTTACTTCTTTACAGAATGGGAACATGGTTTGAACTTATTAGACGATCCATCAAAATTATGGGAAATTTCCCCTCTGAAATATGCAGCAGATGTAGAAACACCTTTATTAATCCTGCATGGAGAAAATGATTATCGTTGTCCAATTGAACAAGGGGAACAGTTATTTATTACTTTAAAGCATTTAAAGAAAGAAGTAGAATTTGTGCGTTTTCCAGAGGCTAATCACGAACTGAGCAGAAGCGGAAAACCAAATATGCGAATTGAACGACTCAATCATATTTGTCGATGGTTTGAGAAATACGTATAGAATAGGTTAAGGGTAGGTAACTCGAAAGCCGAAAGTGTTCTAATGAGGGATGACGAAACTCGTCCTTTGCGGACAATGTCGGCAAACCCCTCTGCTAGGGTAAGGAAGCTGAAACCGCACCCGTGGAAAGCGACGTATCCTGACGGAGCGATGATAGAACCAGTTTTATGTAAATAAATCATCCGAACGGATTCGAGTGAAATCGTTCGGATGATGATAGAAATAAGCTACTTTGGTCCTCGTCTCTTTAACTTATGGTCTGCTTTCTTCTCTTCCTTTTACTGCACTTATGTATCAGTTATAAAGAATTATAAGAAGTGAGACTTTTAACGAAGAATAGATGCTTTCTTAGGAATACGATTAAGATAATCTTGTAAAGCATACACATCATCGTTAACAGCAGCAGATCCAACTAGGTACATTGCTTTAAATTTCTCCAAACTTGTATAGCATGGTATTTGATAACGTGTAGCAAGTTCTCGAATATAAAAACCTATTTTCTCTTTCTCCCTTCCTTGTTCAGGAATATTTACGATCATGTCAGGCTTTTCTTTTTCAAATGATTCGTAAATACGCTCTCTATCTTTCAGAACCGAAGCTGCGGGTAAACCATGTGAAATTAGATAGTTAGCAGTCCCCTTCGTTGCTATAATAGTAGCTCCCTTTTCAGCACAGTTTTGAAAACAGGCAAGGCTTTCTTCCTTCATACGATCAGCAATTGAAGCAAAAATAATTGGATTAGATGGACGATTATTTGAAACTAATTTTGCAAAAGCCTTTTCTTTACATTTGGACATCGCTATTGCTTCACCAGTCGATTTCATTTCTGGACCTAAAAGGTGATCAACTCCCTTTAACTTTCCAGCTGAAAAAACAGGAGCCTTGATAGAAATATAATGCGGTTCGCTACAAAGGCCAGTTTGGGGTGCCAAGTTTTGTATTGTTTGACCCAATTGTACATTTACGGCAAGTTCAATCATTGCAATATCTGTTACTTTGCTAATAAAAGGAACTGTTCGTGACGAACGAGGATTTACTTCTAATACAAAAACGGTATCATGAAAAATGACAAATTGAATATTCATCATCCCAACAATCGGAACTGACTGAGCAATGGTTTGTGATATATTTGTGATTTTCCGTTTTTCAGAATCACTTAAAGAAAATGGCGGAAACACTGCCATGCTATCACCTGAGTGAACTCCAGCTTTTTCTACATGCTCAAATATCCCTGGAATAATAATGTCTTTTCCATCGCTAATAACATCAACTTCACACTCCTTCCCGGGCAGATAAGGATCGATCAGTAGTGGCCAACAACGATCATTGGTGTCATATTGTATTCGCGTAACAAAATGATACAATTCTTCTTGGTTATAGCAAATAAACATGGATTGCCCACCAATTACATAGGAAGGGCGAATAAGCACGGGAAAACCTAATTCTTTCGTAGATACTGTTAATTCATCTATATTCTTAACAATATGCCCTTTAATATGGTCAATAGATAAGCTATCTAATAGTTGATAAAATTGTTCACGATCTTCCATTTGATCGATATTTTCTGGTGCTGTTCCTAAAACCTCAACCCCTTCTTTTTTTAAACCATTCGCTAGGTTGATAGCCGTTTGACCTCCAAATTGAACGAGTACTCCATCCACTGCTTCTTTATATACAACCGATAATACATCTTCTAAAGCTAATGGTTCAAAATATAATCGATCAGCAACTGAATAATCTGTGCTCACCGTTTCAGGGTTATTATTCATCACAATTGCTTCATATCCAAGCTCCTTTACCGCTATGGCAGCATGTACTGAACAATAATCAAATTCAACGCCTTGTCCGATACGAATTGGACCAGAACCCAATACAAGAATTTTCTTTTTATCATATTTTACTGACACTTCATCCTGCCCATGCCAAGTAGAGTAATAATAAGGAGTAATTGCATCAAATTCTCCTGCGCACGTATCTACTAATTTGTAGCTTGGTTTCATTTGCATGTACTGATATTTCTGCCGTAAGACGGTGGCAGTAGTGTTCAGTAACTCAGCAATACGTTCATCACTGATATTGAAACGTTTGGCTTGTTGTAATGTATCTCTCGAAATAGATGTAATGGTTTCATTTGTAATTAATTGTTCTAAATAAAAGATCCTCTCCATTTTCCGCAAATACCATGGATCGATTTGAGTAACTTGAGTCAGTTCCTCAATACAATAACCTCGTTCTAGAGCCTCATAAATAGCAAACAATCGTAAATCATTTGGTACTTCCAGAAGTTGCAACAGTTGCTTTGGCGTTTTTTCATGCATTTTAGGCCAATGCATACAATAAACATTCATCTCCAACGAACGTACAGCCTTATTTAAAGCTGCCTCAAATGTACGGTCAATTGCCATTACCTCGCCAGTGGCCTTCATTTGTGTACCTAACGTACGATCCGCCTCTGTAAATTTATCGTAGGGGAATCGAGGTAGCTTGACGACGACATAATCCAGCGCAGGTTCAAATGATGCATATGTATTTTCCGTAATTGGATTACTAATTTCATCCAATTGATATCCAAGCGCGCATTTCGTAGCAATTCTAGCAATTGGGTAACCAGTGGCCTTAGATGCTAGAGCAGATGAGCGACTAACCCTGGGATTTACTTCAATAATGCAATATTCATTTGAATTCGGATCTAAGGCAAATTGAATATTACAGCCACCAACAACCCCAAGTGCCCGGATGACTTTTAATGAAGAGGCACGCAGCAATTGATACTGTGTATCAGATAATGTTTGGGATGGTGCCACTACCATGGAATCTCCAGTATGCACACCTACCGGATCCATATTTTCCATATTGCACACAATGATACAAGTATCATTTGCATCCCGCATGACTTCATATTCAACTTCTTTCCAACCTTTAATACTCTTTTCAACTAATACTTGGTGAATGGGACTTAACTCTAGAGCCTTCTGCAGATGATTAAGCAGTTCCGATTCATCGTATGCAAATCCACCACCTTCACCACCAAGTGTATATGCTGGACGTAAAATAACCGGATATCCAATCTCGATAGCAAAGTCAACACCTTCTTGGACAGTTTCCACTACTTTTGACGCGGAAACAGGTTCATTTAAATCTAGCATTAACTGACGAAATAATTCTCTACTTTCTCCTTTTTGAATAGAGTCTACAGATGTACCAAGGATTTCAACCTGATGTTCAGCTAAGACGCCCTTATCATGTAAAGCTATCGTCAAATTTAATCCAGTTTGACCGCCAAGAGTACCAATCAATCCATCTGGCTTCTCCTTTGCGATAATAATTTCAAGCGTCGCTACATTCAACGGCTCCATATATACTTTATCCGCTATCTGTTTATCTGTCATAATTGTTGCAGGATTATTATTAGCTAAAATGACTTCAATTCCCTCTTCCTTCAATGTCAAACAAGCTTGTGTACCAGCATAATCAAACTCAGCCGCTTGACCAATCACAATAGGTCCTGATCCAATTACAAGTACTTTCTTTAAAGTTGTACGCTTTCCCATACCTGTTTCCCCCCTGATAATCTTGCTGTTTCGATAAAATCAGTAAAAATATATTCCGTATCACTGGGACCTGGATGTGCTTCTGGATGAAATTGAACCGATGTAATTGGTAATTTTTTGTGCTTCATTCCTTCTACCGAACCATCGTTCACATTTTTAAAAAGCAGTTGAAAATCTTCTGAATTTATACCATCAGCTAACACTACATATCCATGGTTTTGTGACGTCATATTCACTTTTCCTGTCACTAGATTTTTCACAGGATGGTTAGCTCCACGATGGCCAAATGGCATTTTTTCTGTTCTGCCACCAAAGGCTAAAGCAATTAATTGGTGGCCTAAGCATATTCCTAAAGTTGGATAATTTTCAGAAAGATGTTTGATTAGTGGAAAATGTGCATGTAAATCTTTGGGATCTCCAGGACCATTGCTAATGATAACTCCATCAGGATATAGTTCCTCAATCTCGTTATAAGAAGTTGAGTTCGGTACAATTGTCACCTTACAATGTTCATGAATTAAAGCTTCAACAATTGATTTTTTATACCCAAAGTCAATCAATACAATATGACAGTTTCCTCTACCCATTACAACTGGCCGTTTCACACTGACTTGTTCAACAAGAGTACGACTGTTCGGAATATTGAACTTATGTATATAATCAGGAAAAACCTTTTCTAACACAATTCTTCCTTTAACAGTTTGATATTTTCTAATAGTTGAAACAAGCGATCGCGTATCTACATGTTTAAGCCCTGGTATCGCAGCTGCTTTTAAATTCTGTGATAAAGTCATCTCCGATTCAAAATGGCTCGGTTCATCACAAACATCATTTAATATTACGGCAGCAGCTTGAACCGTATTACTTTCATAGTTATATGAACTTATCCCATAATTACCGATAATGGGGTAAGATAAAGTTAGTATTTGACCAGCATAAGATGGATCAGTAAGCATTTCTTGATATCCAGTCATACTGGTATTAAACACAACTTCACCAGCAACCTCGCTCTCATATCCTATCCAATCTCCGGTAAATGTTTCACCAGTTTCTAACACGAGATATCCTTTTGTCATTTATCTTTCACCCCTATACTATATTTTTTTAATTATTGACTATTATAGTTTTCCGCCATCAATTTATCAAGCATATTTATTAGTTTTATTTTATAATTATTCATAATAACATCTATTTTATGCGTTTTTTTGCATATAAAAGGAATAAAAATACAATAAGGGCTGAAAAACAGCCCTTTTATCCTTTATTTGCTTTTTGTACGAAAGAAAACGTTCCATTCATGGAGACATCGTATAAAAAAGGTTTCCTGTTGTTATCACAGGAAACCAAATGACTAATTAATATATTTTTCTAAGAAACGATTTAATTTATCAATATATTTTTCTTTATGGGTAACAAATGCTTCTCCATGGCCAGCATTATCAAATGTTATTAAATCCGCTTCACTTTTCGTATTTTCATATAATTCCTGACTCATCCTAGTAGGGACAAATGTGTCTGAATTCCCATGAATATAAAGGATTGGCGTTTCTGATTTCTTCACTTGATTAAGCGCAGAGGCTTCTTGTAAACCATAGCCTGCTCGCATTTTCGTAATAACACTCGTACTTGGTAAGACAGGAAACGCTGGCAAATGGAACATCCGATCCATCTGATAATCGAACATATCGTAAACACTTGTATATGGGCTATCTGCAACAATTGCCTTCACATTATCTGGTAATTCCTCACCACTTGCCATTAAAACGGTAGCAGCTCCCATAGAAACACCATGTAATATGATTTCCGTATCTTCCCCTTGCTCTTCAATTACTCTATTAATCCAGTCCAAATAATCAATACGATCATGCCAGCCGAACCCTATATAATCTCCCTGACTTTCGCCATGACCTCTTAGATCAGCCGTAAACATATTATAACCTAGTTCCTCATAATAATATTGCCCAAACATCCCCATATCCATAGCATTACCTAGATATCCATGTGCAAATATAACCGTTTTATTTGTTTCTTCCTCTGCCTCTAAGTAATATCCTTGTAATTGAAGGTCATCGTAAGATGTCATTTTCCAAGTTTCAAAATCTTGGTTGCGAACCCAATCCCTCCAATCTCCTTCTAGCATTTCATCTAAAGCTTCAGCTGAAACCTCTAAATCCGAATTGTCTTGAAGAAAATCTTTCACATTACGAGCGATCGCTAAATTATAAAAATAAAAACTAGCTATGATATCTATTACTAAAAGGATCGCAAGTAGTCCGATCCCTATCCGAATCCATGTTTTTTTCTTCAAACTCGCTCTCCTCCCTTTTAAAGCATTACCCTTTCTATTATACAGGAGAACAAGTTTCATCATAACCTTTTTTCATTGGTACTTGTTTACAATAAAGCAAACAAACTATATTCACTCCAATCTAAAAAGCTTCTGTACCTCTTTTTTCATGTGGAGCAGGACGATATGTAAAATAAAATCTAAAAAGGGCCGGACACAATTAAAAAAGGTAACCAAAAGCCAAATGATAAAACAGGAATGAAATGAAATAAACACTGATAAGGGTGCCGTTAACATACGAAGCAAAACAGCACGAGTGGAAGATCCCTCAGGAAAGTGTTCAGATGAGGGGCAACGAATCTCGTCCTTTGCGGATAATGACGGCATCCACCTGCCGAGGCAAGGAAGGTGAAACCGTGTCCGCGGAAAGCGAAGTATGTTGACGAAGCAATAATAGAACTTGTTTTATGTAAACAAGTAATCCGAACGGATTCGAGTGAAATCGTTCGGATTATGATAGGAATAAGCTACTTTTTGTCTCAGTCTCTATTCTAGTTCATCTTTGCTTTTACTTCCTTCAATTGTTCAATATGCCGCATTTCATGATAGCCAACAAACGGAATATATTGATATAAGCTTAGCTCACCAAAAGCAGGATGCGGATATGCTTTCTCCCTTAATGTCTTCTTATCTGCTGTCTTTTCTAAATTTTGTAGTCCTTCATGACTTGCCGCAAGCTTTTGTTTCATTTCTTCCAAGGTGGCAAATGCTTCACTTGGTATAGCAAATTCTGGAGCGTCTACTTTAACAGAACGATTAACAGTAAAATGAATGGGTTTCTCATCCACTGTTTTCGTATCACCAAGAATTATTTGTTGTTGAATTGTCTTTGTAATGGCTGCTTCCATTAAAAAAAGATGCTCAAGAATTTGCTTCACTGACCATTGATCAGTTGACGGTTTTAGGTTTAATTGTTCATCTGTTAGTCCACTTACTTCAGACAACAACGTTTCACGTGCCTGTTCGTTTATTTGCACCATCATCAACTCCTTCAACCAATTATAAATCGAAACGATAAAATTCGATAGCTTTTCGCTATTTCTTCCTTAACGAATTTAATAAAGCTAATTTAGCTTCTAGTGAAATAGCCCGGATTCGTCTGATTTCTTTTTTAGTTTATTTGTTTGTTTATTAATTATTGGTTTTAAGAAGGCGCCAATGATAATTGCTGCCCCTCCGAATATACATAGGAAGAGAATATCTTTGGTGGCCCTATCCCATACAATCCCCCCTACAGCTTCGCGCATTAAATCAATGCCATAGGAGAACGGTAAAAATGGATGGATAACTTGAAAGAATTCTGGCAGCAAGACGACTGGATAGGTGCCGCCTGCTCCAGCAATTTGTAACACTAATAGTACAATAACCATGGCTTTACCAACATCACCAAACACAGAGACCAGCGTGTAAATAATCATCATAAATACCATGCTGATAAGTAAACCAAATCCAATAAACCAATATGGGTGCGTAACGCCAACATTTAATAATAATAAATCGCCACTTGTGACAATGATTGTTTGCAATAAACCAATAGTTATAAAGGTAAATAGTTTACCAAAATAAATTTGTCTACCCGTAAAGTCATCTGATCGATGACTATCTGCTGATAGTAGAGATATCAATAATAAGCCGCCCACCCAAATTGCTAATACCGTATAAAAAGGTGTCATGCCTGTTCCATAATTTTCTATTGGAAATAATTTGTTCTCATTTAATTGAACAGGTTCAGCGAAGAAACCTTTTTCAGCTTCTGGATTATTCTGTAATAGTTGAATTATCTCATTAATATCCGTTTCTCCTTGTATTTCTCGAATCCTATCTGCTAATTCATTCACTTTACTATTTACATAAGGAAACTCTCCAAGTGCATATTCCAGTATATCTTCGCCTTCTCCTAAGCTCCCTTCCGTATTGGAAAGAATTCGCTCTACTTCAGGAATTGTATTTTGAATGTCTACCAATATTCCTCGTGCATTTGCTAATGTAGACTGTGCGCGATCAATTTCCCCCATAACCGTCGGTTCAATATTCTCTTTATATTCTTTAACAAAATCATCTATACTTGTTGAAACATTACTTGACAGCTCTTGTAATTCTGCAATTGTTTGTTGTACTTCTGCATGTTTATCCGTGATAAAAGCAGCAACTTCTTCATTTTTTGTTTGCACCTCATTTAGACGCTGTTGCAGCTCCTCTAACTGTTGTTGTGCTTGATCAATTTTTTCATTATTTGCACCATTCCCTGTATCTCCCGACTGATCATCCTGATTTTGCTCTTGCAATTGATCTAATGCCTGATTAATCGTCGTTATTCTTTGCATAGCTTGCGTAACCTGTTCATTCACTTGATCCGTAAGCTCTTCCCCATTACTAAAATCAATTTCTGAATGTTGGATATCCTGTATAAAATTATTTGTTTTATTAGCTATTTCTTGGACGCGATTTAAGTCTTCTTCAATTTTGGGTGCCATCTCTTCTAATCGCGTTTCTGCTTTATTAAGAAATTCGGTTGTATTATCAATCGTTTGCATTCCCTCGCCAGTGACACGTTCAGCTTCTGGTACTAATGCTTGAGCTTGATTAATAATATTCTGTGCACTACTCGCATCTGTTAATGACTGATTTAGCAAATCATGGATTTCCGGTAACTTTTTCTCCATCTCAAAAATATAATTTTCAAACCGCTTAATATCTGGTAAATCCTTCTCTAATTCAACACCAAGATTATTAAACATATCAAAAATGACACCATTCACAGTGGAAATAAAATTACTACTAATTTGTTCCACGATCACGGAAGCACCTTTTTCTGTGATTTTTGGAGCAATGGCGTTAACCTTCTCATTCACATAATACTCAACATCCGCTTTTTCTGGTTCATCTTCAACGACGGTGCCTAGTTTTTCTGAGAAATTTTTGGGGATAACAATAACTGCAAAATAGTCTCCGTATTCTACTTTTTCCATCGCAGTATCTCTATCTGTGAATTGCCAATCCATTGATTTATCTTCCTTGAGCGTTGCAACTAAATCATCTCCAACATGAATTTGCTGACCCCGAACGGTTGCACCTGCATCTTCGTTAACGACACCGATAGGAATTTGATCTGTCTGTCCATACGGGTCCCATGATGCCTTGATATTAAACCATGCATATAATGATGGTAATAATATCAATCCACCAATTAAAATAGCCGCTACCCAATTTGTAGCAATGTTTTTTATATCTTTTGAATAAATTCTAAAGCTGTTTTTCATACAACTCAACCTCTTTTTACATAATAAATGAATGACTATTCATCTTAGGGCAAAAAAACGATAATATAATGGATGATTATAACAACGTTGTAGAAGTAAATCCAGCCATTTTCAGGAAGATATTGTATTCACAATATTCTTTTTGTGATATGTAAATGAATGCAACCGGATACAACGGGATACTTATAGGAATATGTAAAAGACCTGCTTTTTATTAGCAGGTCAATATATTTAATATACTTATGTGGACAATCTCTATCCAGTTTCTTAAAATATGTGACTATACTGTTTTAGATATGCTTATCTTCCAACTAGCTCCTGTACCAATATGATATGCGTTTGCAAACGATCCTTGATTTAATGCAACACCGAGTTTGTCTAATGAATTTACATAGATTAATGGTTCCCCTAATTGAGTATCAGCAAAAGAACGTCCAAATGTCATGCTATTATTATATACTTCATGAGAATTGTTGGTAATTCTCACATTTAACAAGTCACCATACGCTATTCCTGCCGCTTCAAAAGATTCTCGATCAATGTTCGTCCAAAGGTTGCCAAACCGCACATCCAATATATCAATATGTCCGAATACTTCTCCATTTTCGACCGTTGGATTTGGCTTAGGTAAACTAATTACAGTGTCTACATCTATTTCTGGACCCACTTCTTCAAAATTTATCACAGAAGACGCCAATCTTGCTCCTGTATAGACATACACATCACGACCATGAAATGTATAAGAATCTCCAGATTGCGGTAAACGGTTTACATTTTCATCAATAATTCGTGCTTCTCTTATTCCAATATGTTCTTTTATATGGGTTAGTGTCCCATTATTAGGTGTTACAATATAATGATTATCTGTCGTTTTTATAACGATACTCAGTCTGTTCGTCCCTACCCCAGGATCTACGACAGATACAAAAACGGTGTCTTTCGGCCAATATGAAATTGTTTGATACAAACGATAAGAAGCATTCCATATATTATACGGTGGTATGTCATGGGTCAAATCAAAGATTCGAACTTCAGGATCCACTGAAATTGCTACCCCATACATAGCACTAACTGCTCCATCACTCACCCCAAAGTCTGTTTGTAATACAAGTTGCTTAAACATGTGAACCCCTCCAATATGATTAACTAAAAAACCACGTCTTTACCGTAGAATCGATAAGGACGTGGTTTGTAACATGGTACCACCTTATTTCACTATTTAATTACATAAATAGCCTTTATAAGTACACTAGCTATATTAGCATGGATACTATGATATTAATAACGAGTACCAAATCCCGTCGCAACCTACTTATAATAAAAATTATGTTCAGTTCGAAGCTCTATGAGACCATTGTTCAAGTTTGACGTTTAACTTCTTCTCAGCAAACGAAGCTCTCTGAATAAACAATTCAAACCCTACTTTTCTCTGTCATCGCCTTTTAATTGCTAAATTTACAAATAGTATACGTAATATAGAAAAATAAATCAAGTATCAATTTTTCAAAATATTACAGGAACTAAGCAAATATTCACATCCCGTAACATAATTATCGTCGATTAATACTACCAATATAATCTCTGTAACCCTTTACACATACTTGTTTCACAGGGCTTCTAACCCATGGAAAGCCTGTCCATGAATAGGCAGTTTATACTCAAAAAACTGAAATCTGTGAATTTTATACCATTTCCTAATAATTTCCACAATTATTACATTATTTATAGTATAATGGTGGGGACAGGATATGCAGGGTGTAAGATGGAAGCTTAGTGAAAAGGCTTCTTATACTTGGCGACTGGTAATCCCCTAAGGGAAAGGGGCTGAAAAAAATTGATACCAATTGACAAGACACTTGAGCTGATGTTCTCGTTCGCCACGCTTGTATTGTTGATTGTAAATAGCCGAGAAAACAAGTAAGCACCCTGTCGACGATAGTAACAAGGATCAGGTGAGATGCGTTTGTATCCTATGTTGCAATGTCGCCGTTCCTTGCGGATATCTCTGTCTGAGTCGCAAGTTGCCGCTTGCGACTCATTTGCCGTCCCCAACCTCTATCTCGCCATAACCTTTACTTAAAAAACAACCAATGTAATCTTATTACGTTTCCATCAAAAATATTCATAATCAAGTTAAATGTAATGAATTATCTAAGTATTATTATTATACCCTATTTTGACATAGATAATCGACATAAATATTGATTTTTTGAGGGTTATTCGCTTTGTTTTTGTACTATTCGCTAAGATATGAAAGAATAACTTTCCATTCTTCCAGTTTTCCTGAAAATGACTTCGTGTACCTCCCAGGAATCGGACTTGTTGAAGGTAACTTAACTACATCTACTGGTTTAATTAACGCCGTTGAAAAATACTTCCTAAACGTTTGATACGATTTCCCCCCGTTACAAGCGATTAATTTAATTGTTGGGTACTTATCTAACAACTCTAAAATATTATTAGGGACTTCTTTCTTGATATTGGCATCGAGACTACCTTCACGATAACAATTTGCAATTGTATCCCACAAGGCGATTTGATGCTGTTTGCAGAGTTTTATTTTTTCATGGTAATCCTCTTTTAAAGGTTTATCAAATAAAGTAAACATGATTTTCCAAAAATGATTTCGAGGATTTCCATAGTATTCTTGCTTTTCTAATGAAATCCCACCTGGCATCGATCCTAAAATAAGAACAATAGGATCAGAAGGTAAGATTGGTTCAAATGAAGTTAACGTTTCCAAAAAAAATCACCTCTTATTTATGATTAACGAAAATAGAATCGGGAAAATGATAAATAGTACGCTATGAAAGAAGGGTTAAAAATGAAAGCAATTGTTATCACTAATTATGGTAAATCGGAACAACTTAAAGAACAAGAAGTACCCTTACCTACTATAAAGAATAATCAAGTTTTGGTTGAATTGCACGCAACAGCCGTTAATCCAATTGACTGGAAACTTCGTGAAGGCTATTTAAAGGAGAAGTTTGATTTTGACTTCCCTATTATCCTAGGCTGGGATGCAGCAGGGATTGTGAAACAAGTAGGAGAAGAAGTGACTCAATTTCAAGTTGGAGATCGTGTATTTGCAAGACCCGCCACAACAGCTAATGGCACTTATGCAGAATACACAGCAGTAGATGAGAAACGATTAGCCAAACTACCTTCCTCCATCACGTTCGATGAAGCGGCTGGTGTTCCATTGGCTGGATTAACTGCTTGGCAATGCCTTGTAGACTTTGCCAAAATCAAGCAAGGAGACAACGTATTGATTCATGCTGGTTCAGGCGGTGTAGGTAGCTTCGCTATCCAAATCGCCAAGTATTTTGGTGCGTATGTGGCGACAACCGCTAGCGAAAAAAACGAAGCGCTGGTAAAAGAATTAGGAGCAGATCATTTGATTAACTATCAAACAGAAAACTTCGAAGAAATTTTATCAGATTATGATATCGTTGTGGATACAATGGGTGGAGATATACAGCTGAAGAGTTTTCAAATTTTAAAAGAGGGAGGAAAACTTGTTTCTATCGCGGAACCACCTGATGAAGATATAGCACGTGAAAATGGTATTGTTGCAGGATTCTTATGGTTAGAAGAAAACGGCAAACAATTAGCAGAAATTGCGGAACTTCTTGAAGAAGGAAAAATAAAACCTACCATTGGCCATACTTTCCCTCTTACGGAGGAAGGTCTACAGAAAGCCCATCAGCTTAGTGAAACACATCATGCAAAAGGAAAAATAATTATAAAAATAAAGTAGTTTTGAGACACAAAAGTAATTAAATAAAGAAAAAAACCAAACGAATGATACTTGAATATTCGTTTGGTTTTTTCTGAAACGCTGATGATTACTATGGATACCGTTGTAAGTATTGTAAATAAAATAAAGGGAACTCCAGCTGCAATAACAAGTATCTAGAGATGCAGACAGATGATCGATTTTTGTATACCGACTTAGCTCCAGACCGCGCCCGCGAAAAGCATTCCATATTTTTCATGGCGTTTTTTCAACTGTAGAGATTAATTAAATTCAATCCTACGTATTGGTGTTAATAATTTATCTATTATTGTGATTTTTCACGTTTTTTCAGTATATCCGTATCTTGTATTTTTTTGAGTACTCTATGGTAATACCTTATAAGCTGATCCCGATAATTCTTGATAAAAAGTCCATCCCAAAATAGTAGATAGATATTTGCTAACACAATAGCTAAAGCAAACAGGTTTCCATTCCAAATTTGTGAAAAAACATAGCTAATCGAATGAACACCCTCTGGTCTTCCCACTGAAAACAAAAATGAAAATAACGGGGCGGCGAACGATAAGATAATTGCTGTGTAGGCATATGAAATCGACCTATTTTTAAAATTACTGATTAAAGCTGTAGTTAATGTAAAAACCAAGAAAATAAAATAAAAGACCCAAATCCATGTTGGTAAAGACACCAATTTGTTATCACTCCCTTTAACTTATCTTATTCTATTCTCTTCCCTATTTCGATCCGATTGAATCTGTAGTATGAATAATTCGAGAGACGATTTATTTATCCAATTACTCCCCCAGACATCATCATTTTCCAGCATTGCCCCAAGCAGCCAAATTCTTCTAGCCGTTATAAATAGCGGCAAACTTTGAAAATCATCATCGGATAAATTTCTTTCCTCTAAATAAGCAGACAGAAAAGCATTCCAG
The DNA here is from genome assembly GCF_014905415.1 of Virgibacillus salexigens. Classification (GTDB taxonomy): domain Bacteria; phylum Bacillota; class Bacilli; order Bacillales; family Amphibacillaceae; genus Virgibacillus; species Virgibacillus salexigens. The sequence goes on along the minus strand of NZ_BNEO01000004.1, from coordinate 93,093 downwards.
CAAGCTTTTTCTTCACTTTGATAATTGCTTCTTATATTCCACCAGGCAACTGCAATATCATAAGCTCTATACCCAATTGCACTGCAGTCAAAATCAAACACTTCGAGATTCCCTTGGTTTATATGCATATTATGATTGTGAAAGTCACCATGACAAAATCCAACTTCAAGTTTCTTATTAGATAGTTCTTTTTTTATATTCTTTACTGCATTTGCTATTTCTTCTTCAGCTTCCTCTCCTAAATATGCTTTAATTAATGGGTTGATTCGTGATAACGGTTCATCGAGCAAATGGGATTCATCTAATTTAAATCCCCGATAATTTGATGAACGAAAGTCGTCGGTTAGACTATGCATCTTACCAAGTAATTCCCCAATTTTCCCAGCATGATTTGGCTGGATAGTGGGACGTTCTCCTGGAGAGTATGTAAAAAGCACACCATACCGCGTCCCTTCAGGGGCTTCTATGGTACTAATCATCGTTCCATCACTTTTAATTATCGGATAGGATACAGGAAATCGCCTTTGTTTCAGGTGCTGTAGCCCGTCCGCCTCAAACTGAATAGAGGAATAATCCCTCCATCCATGACGGTAAACGCGGTATATATAGTAATCATTAGCTGTTTTTATTCGATATGTATCATTTAATCCTCTTGTCAGAAAGATACATTCATCCACGTGGCCAATGTCATAGGTATGCATTAATCCCTTTATGGATGCCTCAGTTATTAACGTATGTTTTGGTTGGACCGCTGTCATATCTATACCCCCAAAAATCATCAAACATTGTTATTACTAACTTCTCTAACAAGCGTAACGTGTCTTAATAAAATTTCACAAGCAAAATTAGTTCATTTTTTTTATAAATTTTCACACAAAACACTTCGGTATTTGTTATGATGGTACATATCTGTATCGAGGTGACGTCATGAAAGCAATACTGATCGGTATATTTGCGGCATTGTTCTTTTCGGTTACATTCATTTTAAATCGTTCGATGGAATTAGAAGGGGGCAGTTGGGCATGGAGCGCTTCCCTTCGCTTTCTATTTATGCTTCCTATGTTATTCATTATTGTTGGCTATCAACAAAATGTCAAACCTGTCCTTACACATATAAGATCTCATCCATGGCCATGGATTCTATGGAGTACCGTCGGTTTCGGCTTATTTTATGCACCCTTAACCTTTGCTACAATATATGGACCAGGGTGGCTAGTTGCAGCGACATTTCAATTAACGATTATTGCAGGATCTATCCTCGTTCCATTATTAAATCAAAAAGTGAAACAGCGTATTCCTTATCGTGCAGTAGTTATCTCTTTCATTATTATCGTTGGGGTGTTCTTTATCCAATTTGAACATGCATCTGCTGTATCATGGTTAAGTGTTATTTTATGTGTCGTGCCAATTCTTATCTCAGCATTTGCTTATCCATTAGGAAACCGAAAAATGATGTTAATGGTGAAAGGGGAATTAAATACCTTTCAACGTATCCTCGGTATGACAATTGCATCCATGCCATTTTGGATATTCCTATCAGTTTTTGGGTTTTTATCTCACGGAGCCCCTGATTCAAGTCAACTTGTGCAGACATTCATTGTTGCCATTTCATCTGGCATTATAGCTACAGCTCTTTTCTTTTATGCCACAGAGCAAGTACAGCATGATAACCATAAACTCGCTGGAGTAGAAGCTACACAATCTGGAGAAGTAATTTTTGTACTAGGTGGAGAATTATTATTTTTAAGTGTTCCCATGCCAGGAGCATTATCTTATATTGGTATTTCATTCGTAATTATCGGAATGATTTTACATAGTTTGCTATCTATTATTAGTGACCGAAAACAAAAATGGACGCCAAAAAAAGCAGGAATAAATTAGAAAAGGATGATTCTCACCGCTGAGATCATCCTTTTTTCTAGGCTTCCTTTTGTCGTACAGCATTTGTTTTATTCTCTGTTGGTGTTTTATCTTTAATAAAAAAAGCTAGGACTAAACCAATAAACGAAATGCCCGTTGCTACATAAAAAGCGATATTCACACCATGAATTTGATCTATAGCAGTAACTTGACTACCACTATTTAATGTAGAAGCAGTCATGATTGTGATTAATAATGCCGTTCCAATCGATGCAGCGACCTGTCTCATTGTATTTGTCATGGCTGAACCATGTGGAATTAAACGATTGGATAATTGATTTAATCCAGCTGTTGTAGAAGGCATCATAATCATCGATATCCCAAACATTCTTAACGCAAATACAACCGTTAAATAAGCGAAAGAGGTATCTGGCGTCAAATTAGTATAAAGAAACGATGTTATCGTCAGTAATAAAAGACCAATAATAACAAGATACCTCGCGCCAAATTTATCAAAGATCCTACCATTAATTGGTGACATAATTCCCATCAGTAAAGCTCCAGGGAGGATCATTAATCCAGACTCAAAAGCAGAGAAACCTGCCATGTTTTGCATATATATAGGAAGTATCGTCTCTGCAGAAATAAGTCCAATAAATCCAATCATCCCTATGATCATCGTTATGGTGAAAATTTTATTTTGAAATACTCTAAATTCTAAAATGGGCTGTGCTAATTTAAATTGACGGGTAATAAAAATGCCTAATGAAATGAAACCTACTAGTAAAGAAATAATTACTACTCGATCAGACCAGCCGATATTTCCCGCACTGCTGAATCCATATAGAATACCGCCAAAACCAAGTGTTGAAAAAATAATAGAAAGGATATCAACTTTTGGAAATGTACGCTTTGTAATATTTTTCATTACAAAATAAGCGACAATAATATCAATGATTGCTAAAGGTAACACAATATAAAACAATGATCGCCACGGAAAATGCTCGACTAGCCACCCTGAAATAGAAGGCCCTAAAGCCGGAGCAAAACCGATAACCAATCCAACTGTTCCCATTGCCGTCCCTCTTTTTTCAACTGGGAAAATTAACAGGAATATCGTCATCATTAAAGGCATCATAATTCCAGCACCTGCAGCTTGAATAATCCTACCGACCATCAATAAGAGAAAGTTTGGTGATAATGCACATATGAGCGTCCCTAATGCGAATATGCTCATTGCTGTAATGAACAAGCGTCTAGTTGTGAACGTTTCTATTAAAAAGGCAGTAATCGGTATCATGATCCCATTTACTAGCATAAAGATCGTAGTCACCCATTGTGCCGTGTTCTCAGTTAATTGTAAATCCGTCATGATATGAGGGATCGCTGTCGCCAGCAGCGTTTGATTTAATATTGCCAAGAAAGCTCCTGTTATGAGTACGATGACGATTGGTAGTTTATTTATTTCTCCTAAATTGTCTATATCGTTTTGTTTCATTTTTTCCCCCCTATTCGTTGAAATTTAAAGTATAATCCTCTTAAAAAGTACCTTTCATTTTAACAGATATATCTTTTTTTACAATAAGTTAGCCTGCGTTATCCATACATGGTTAATCGTATTTGATTATTACCGTTTACGCGAGAACAGCTTTATGGGCAAGAGCATAGAATGAATAAAAACGAAGTGAGTATGTAAAGGGGAGTACAACATGTATTATAACTATTACCCACATCGAGTGGACCAAGTTTTCGCTGAAATTAATGGTGGCCCTTTAGCTCCTGAAATTAACGGTTTCGTAACGTTTCAACAAGTCTACAACGGAACCATGGTTTGTGCTCAAATCGAAGGGCTTCCGCCATATCAAGCCGGACAAGGAGACGGAAGACCGATCGGGCCTCATGGATTTCATCTTCATGAAAACGACAGCTGTCAAATAGGTGATCAACAAAACCCTTTCCAAGAGGCAGGAGAGCACTGGAATCCAACAGATCAACCACATGGTAACCATGCTGGTGATTTCCCTGTTCTATTTTCCAACAATGGCTTTGCGTATATCTGCTTCTTCACCAATAAGTTTCTTCCAACTGATGTTATCGGAAAAGCAATCATCATTCATCAATCGCCTGATGATTACCGTACTCAGCCAGCGGGTGATGCAGGAAAACGATTAGCTTGCGGTGTTATTCAAGGCAGGTAATCTAACTTTTAAGCATTATACAGAATCTGAAATATAAAAATGAATAGGGGCGAATAACAGCTACCTAGCAACATATAAAAAGACGCTCTGTATCTAGCTTAACTTAGCTAGATACAGAGCGTCTTTTTCCATAACCAAGAGAACGACATACGTCATCCAGTTAAAAAGCCTGTAGAAAAACACAGGGGGTTCTCTACAAGCTGAGTACAGATGGTATTCTGTTATTGTCTTATCTTTTACGTTTAAGATGCCTCTTGTTCTTTTAATACTACCGACTTATTTTCTTTTCGTTGCGACAGCATATTAAATAAAATATTTAATAAAATTGCTGTTATACTTCCAGCAACAATGCCGTTACTAGTTAAGATTTGAATACTATCAGGAAGTTTAGCAAATAACTCCGGAACCACTGTTACACCTAAGCCCATACCAACCGAACAAGCAATAATCATTGCATTTTCGGATGATTCTGTAATTACTGGGCCTAGCATTTTAATTCCTTGTGAAATCACCATTCCAAACATTGCAATCATAGCTCCGCCTAATACTGCCGACGGGATAATTGTGGTTAATGCAGCAATTTTTGGAATCAGACCAAGAACAATTAACATACATCCCATAATGATAATAACCTTCTTTTTCTTTACACCTGTTATTTGCATTAGTCCTACATTTTGTGAAAAAGCGGTATATGGGAAAGCATTAAAAATTCCACCTAATAAAATAGCTACCCCTTCCGCTCGATATCCTTTTGCTAAATCTTTTCCTTTTAATTTACGATTCGTCATATCTCCAAGCGCAAAATAGACACCTGTTGATTCGACTAATGATACGATAGCTACAAGGATCATGGTAATAATCGCTGACCATTCAAAAGTTGGTGTACCGAAATAAAATGGATGAGGCATATGAAAATAGGAAGCTTCTGCAACAGACTGTAAATTTACTTTTCCCATAATAGAAGCAACAATTGTTCCTGCAATTAATCCTAATAGAATAGAAATAGATTGAATAAATCCTTTTGTGAATCGATATAACAGAATAATAAAAAATAAGGTGCCAAAAGATAAACCAATATTCGCTAAGGAACCAAAATCGCTTGCTCCTTCTCCGCCTCCCATATTGTTAATTGCAACAGGGATTAATGTTATCCCAATTATCGTTACTACGGAACCAGTTACTACCGGAGGGAAGAAACGTACCAAACTACCAAAAACACCGCTAATTAATATAACCACTAAACCCGATACAAGAATAGCTCCATAAATTGCCGAAACACCAAACTGACCGCCTATCGCAATCATTGGTCCTACTGCAGTAAACGTACAACCTAGAACAACTGGAAGACCAATTCCAATAAGACGATTGTTAAGTACCTGTAAAATCGTAGCAACCCCACACATCAATATATCGATTGCCACTAAATACGTTAATTGTGTAGAAGTTAATCCGAGCGCTTCACCAACTATTAGCGGAACGAGGATAGCTCCTGCATACATAGCAAGCAAGTGTTGAAACCCTAAAGTTGCGTTTTTCATACGACTTTTTCCTCCTTCATAAACGTCACTTTCCCGTCGGTGAGCTCTGCAATGTTCGCAAGTGTTTCTACCCGATACCCTTGATTACGAATTTTTCTTCCACCTTCTTGAAATCCTTTTTCTATCACAATTCCAATTCCAGCAAGTTGGGCATCTGCTTGTTGTAGAATATTAATCATGCCTATTACTGCTTGTCCATTTGCCAAAAAATCGTCCATGATTAATACGGTGTCTTCACTCGTAATAAAATCCTGAGAAATAGAAATCTCATTGGCTTCCCTTTTAGTAAACGAATATACTTCAGCAGAATACAAATGATTAGTTAATGTTAATGATTTTCGTTTGCGGGCAAAAATCACCGGTACCCCCATCGTTAACCCCGTCATAACAGCTGGAGCGATTCCCGACGATTCTAATGTTAAAATTTTTGTTACTCCAGCATCAGCATAACGATCAGCGAATTCCCTACCAATCTCTTGCATCAATTCTGGATCTATTTGATGGTTCAAAAACGAATCAACCTTTAAAACGGATTCTGACAAAACTTTTCCTTCTGATAAGATCTTTTGCTTTAAAGCTTCCATGAAAATCTTCCTTTCTAGCAGTGATGTTGGACAATAATAAAAAAGTTCGAAAACCAGTTTCCGTAAGAACCATGAACGGAAGCTGGTTTTCGAACTTTTTAATACAGTCGAAATAGCGAAAGAAATTGCATTGCAATAAGCACATACAATATCCCTCTTCCAGTACGTTTTCATAGTCGGTTCATTTACGGTAAACCGGTAGAAACTTGCAGGCCATATCCCCGCGATTATATGAAAAAATAATTATTTGAATGTAATTAGTATAGCATGTGAGTGTGATTTAACAACCCCCTCCCTAATAAAACTAACATTCCAATAATTTTGATAGGCTATATTTTCCATTCTAAAAATTCAAGGCGATTACCGAATGGATCAACTACATAAAATCGATTTGCTCCAGGCAATAATTGATCTTCTATGACATTAATTTGACTCAATACGAATCGGTTTTTTAACTCCTGTATATGTTGAACACGAATAGCTGGATGTGCCTTTCTAGAAGGTTTAAACGGATCTTCTATACCAACATGTATTTGTAGCGATCTTGCTTGAAACCAAACACCGCCATTTTTTCGTAATGGTTCTGGCTTATCGATCAGCTCCATTCCTAAAATCCCTTGGTAAAATGCAATTGCTTGCTCCTCTCCATTACATGGAGCTGCTAGTTGAACATGATCAAAACATTCCAGTTGAAAAGACAATGTAATCCCTCCCTGGTAATAGATTAAGTGAATGTGAGAACAAATGCTAATATCCGTTTCAAATCCAATATGATCAGATTTTATTATATATAGGTTGAATAGGTTTCATAGTACCTAGCTATGTTTTATGATTAGTGTGAGAGAGGTGATTTATAATGAACGAATTTACTCATAAACTTTTTCAACGTATCCACTATGAGCAATCAAATCGAATTGATTTCAACAATATATCCACACTCATGCACCAATTTGCCAGGCATATTCCCTTTGAAAACATTGATGTTATCAATAAACGGGCATTGACTATTAACCGCACCAATTTACAACAGAAAATAATAAATCAGCAGCGGGGTGGACTCTGCTATGAATTAAATCCGTTTTTTTACTATTTACTAAAAGAATTGGGATTTGATGTACAAATGATTACGGCCACGATTACTGTACCTAAAAACGGGATCAAAGGGACACATATTGCCAACCTTCTATCTATTAACCAACGGAAGTATATTGTTGATGTTGGATTCGGTTCGCATCTAGCATTGCAGCCAATTCCGCTTAGCGGCGAGATAATCCATGCAACAACAGGAGATTTTCAAATCACTCAAAAGCATACAGATAGAGGTGATTATCAACTAGTGAAATATCAGAATGATCTCATTCAAGCAGGATATGCATTCTTTACAAACGCTGTAGACGAAAATGATGTTAATCAAGTAAGAGAAACCATTACTTCTCATCCTAATTCTCCATTCAATCATAGCGTATTACTATCTAAACTAACGGAAGAAGGGCACATTACACTAACAAAAGATACATTCACGGAAATAAAAAATGGGAAAAAGAATAAACTAAAATTAGATACGCATTCGTTCAAGCAGTTATCTGAAGAGCGTTTTGGAATCACAAATATATAAGCTTTTCATATGGATACCAACCAAGCGCTTGACGCTGTTCTAATAAGAGCAACCTAATCACTGACCGCTAAAAAGCGAGATTCTCCTTAGAATTTGCTGCATAACGATCATCAGTATGGCACCTGTTCGATTTTATGCTTTGTTTTCAGCGAATAAGTACGAGAAGACTCGTTAGGCTCGTTGGTCGCATCAGCCATACCACAGTCGTAAAATTTATAATTACTAAGGAAACCAAAAAGACCAGTTTCATTAGAAACTGGTCTACTTTATTTACGTATAATAGTAACAGGCCACATTTGCCGTATTATCTAATAAAAAGTTTTAAACCACCACTTCGCTAAGTGGGTGTTTGCAGAAATTGTCCTGCCTTCCGTTCATGGACGGCTCGACATTAGAATTCCGATGTAAAACTCCCTATTCATTCATTAGAGGTTAAAACTTAATTAAATACGTACAACGTAGCTTGTAATATTTATATTATACGTTATGAAATGAATAATCAATGGTAAAATTATCCTAAATTCAAAGAAGGATTATTCAAAATAATTGTTCGTAGACTTCTGTTAATTCTTTTACGCGATTATCGAATTGTACTTCTTTTGCATAATTTATCTCATTTTCCAATACATCATTTAAATACGTTAATTCTTCTTCACTCAACTGTTTAACAAAGGCTACTTCACTTGCAAAATGACCTTGTTCCATTTTTCCTACGATCGTTTGACAATACGCATTATCCATGTAGTTAGACAAGGATTCTCTAAGATATTTTAATGTATGGTCGATCTTCTTCACCTCTTAAATTTTTGTGTTCTTTTTCTTTGCTCGTTGTTCTAATTGTGATTTAGGTTGTTGATCTGCCGTATCTTCTGATAAGCCTTGTGGATTTACACTTGTTTGTGCATTTCGTTTTTGATATGGTTCTTTTTCTTTAGTCATAAAAAACACCTCCATTTATAGTCTGACAAAAATACTGTAATGTATGCCTACGATAAAGAATTACTTTTTATTTAATATTTCATACTGATCACGTAGTGCACGCTTAAGTACTTTTCCACTCGGGTTCTTTGGCAATGCATCTGTAAAGGTCACATACTTAGGAACTTTAAATCTGGTCAAATGCTCCTTACAAAATTGCTCAACCACTTCTTTCGATAACGTTACATCTTTTTTGGGGACAATAATTGCCGTAACCGCTTCAATCCAGTATGGATCCGGAATACTTATAACAGCGACCTCTGATACTCCTTCCAATTGATAAATTACTTCTTCTACCTCTCTACTTGAAACATTTATTCCACCCGTATTAATCATATCTTTCTTACGATCAATAATCGTAATATACCCTTCCTCATCCATCTTTCCTAGATCACCACTATGGAACCAACCATTCCGAAAGGCTTCACGAGTCTTAACTGGATCATATAAATACCCCTTCATTGCATGTGGTGTTCGATGCACAATCTCACCAACTTCTCCACGGGCAACTTCCTCATCCTGGTCGTTCACAATTCTTGTTTCAACATATAAGGATGGCGTTCCAGCTGAACCAATCTTTCTTAACTGGTCTTCCGGTTGCAAGACAGTGGCTAGTGGTGCAACCTCTGTTTGACCATATAAGTTCCAGAATTTTGCGTTTGGCAATCGACTCGACAATTCTTTTAGTATTTCTCTTGGCATAATTGCTGCGCCATAATAACATTTTCTTAGTGTAGATAAATCTCGCACCTCAAAATCAGGATGACGGAGTATCGCTATCCATACAGTAGGAGGACAAAATAGCTGTGATGCACCAGTTTCTTCAATTGTTTTAAGAATCAACTCCGGAGTAGCTTTTTCAAGGATGATACTACTGCATCCAATATATATACTCGGACCTAAAAATACATGTAATTGCGCGCTATGATATAGTGGCAATGCATGAATCATAATGTCATCGCTTTCCATTTTTCCACTGAAAACACAACTTGCGTATTCGTTCATGATGCTTTTATGCGTGAGCATAACCCCTTTTGGCCGTGATTCTGTACCACTTGTATATAACACATGACAGAGGTCATCATCAGCAATTTCAACTTCAATCTTTGCATTAGAATTGTGCCCATCTTGTATATCCTTTAAGTTCTTCCATCCTTCTACCTGGTCTTCACTGTTCTCCATTATATACCGATATTTAATTTCTTTCGCTTTTTCCTTCGCTGAAATATCTAGTACATCCGCGTACGCTTTAGATGCGATAAATCCCGAAGCTTTCGCATGTTCAATAATGTAAGCTGTATCCGTTGTACTCAACATATAATTAATTGGGATCATCACTGCCCCAATACGTGCAAGAGCAAAATTGACTATCACAAAGTCCAAGCTGTTTTTCGACATGACAATGATCATATCTCCTTTACCCATCCCATCTCTCTTAAAACCATATGCTGTGAGAGTTACTAGTGTATCTAATTCCTTGTACGTAACTGTCACCCCATTGTAAGCGATTGCGTTTTTATCTGGCATTCTAGCTGCTGTCCGTGAGAGTATATCACTAAGCGTGTTCCGTCTTGCACGTTGAATCATTTTCATTTCATCATGTACATTTGCCTGCGTGTTCATTTACTCACCCCTCAAATGATAAAATTTATATAAAAAGATAGAATTTTCTTTTTTTTAGTTTAATTCAGATATTTAATAAAAGCAAGAAGCTTGGTTTTAAACAAAGCAAAATCCCAATTACTTCGGATGGTAGTTGGGATTTTAACGTTATTTTTTTGAAATATCTTACTGCCAAAAGGAATGAAATAAGGATAATTTTTGAGGAACAATAAGCCGTCCGAAGCTTGATGCGAGTAGGTATTGTTTGTTTACCAAAGTTATCGTTTCGGCGGAAAGCATGGCTTATTTCTTGCAATTATGATGATGCCGATGCAGCTACTCGTTTTAGTTATTCCTCCATCCATTTAAATATATATTCGTTTAGGTTGATTTTTCTTTTTTTTCTTTGGAGTAACATATCCTCGCTCATAAATTCTACCAGTTTGTAAATTGCATCTATCTAAAAATGGTTCTAATGATTTGGCTTCACTTTCCCTAAACGCATGATGAAATAGTGCTGCTGCTACTCTGGCATCCTCAAGCGCATGATGATGATTAAACGTCATCTGTAGAAAGTTCGCTAGTGTATGTAACTTATAATTAGTTAAGTCGGGCCAAAATTGCTTGGACAATCCAACGGTACAAAGATAATTCATTTCAGGATAGGGTAATCCAAAATAATCAAGTGTTTGCCGAATAACACTCATATCAAAACTAGCATTATGCGCAATTACTAAACCACTTCTTAAATACGATTTGATCGATGGCCAAATTTCAGGAAACGTCGGTTCACCCACGACATCAGCTTCATTAATTCCATGCACGTGAATATTCATAGAATTAAAATGCATAAGTGGATTAATTAAATGATAGAATTCATCAATAATTTTTCCATCCTCTAAAACTACTATCCCCACTGCACATGGACTAAATCTTTTTTCATTTGCTGTTTCAAAATCAATCGAGACAACCCTCATATTTCTCCTCTTCTTTCTTTTATTCAATATTAGGATATTTCCAAAATATCCCACGCGGTAATCATACCCAATAATTGTTTGGAAGGTTTACCATTTTTGGTAATGAGCAATGCTTCTAGTCGCCTTCCTTTACTTGTATGTTCTTTAAAAATTTCTATGGCCTCATATATTGTCATTCCATGATGTATAAAACGAGAATTATCTTGTTTTTCAAATGGCAAGATCTCTTCTAGTTGACAACTACTCTTAGCAAATGACTCTTCTTGCTTTTTACTAGCTAGCCAGTTCGTTATCCCCTTTTGGGTTAATAATCCTTTGTACGTATCTCCTTGATAAATAGGAAATTTAGATAACTGTTTTTCATGAATAATTGTTAAAAGTTGATTTAAAGGATCGTTACTCTGATAACAAAGTACTTGCCTAGAAAATAAAGGAGTTACCCGTTTTGGCTCATTTAATTCTATTTCAATTTCTTCAATTCTCTCCACAATTGCATCATGCGGTTCTGCAATGGCATGTGTCATATCTAATTTATTATGTACGATAGCATTTCGTAGTTCTGCAAACTCCAAAAGATTATCACTATATTCGCGAACGAGGGCGTTAGAATTTCTAAGTATTTTTACAGCCTTAGAGAAACCTACATCTTTCTTATGAATTAATAACGCACGTAGCATTTTTTCTATTCGGTTGAATGCAGTAAGAAAACGCTCTGAGTTTTGATACATGGTTGTACTCCTCATTTTCATAGTAAGATGGGAAATAACGCCTTTTTTTCAGTAGATTGATTCATGGGTTTCGAAAAAAATAGAATGAAGCGGTTCTTCATCCCGAAAATGAAACATTGTGTTTATTGACTATGGCAGTTTATTTCCTGCTGCTTGATAAATGTCATACCACTCTTTTCGAGTAATCTGAAGGTCAGATGCTGTTGCTATTAGTGACAAACGCTCTTGATTCATCGTACCTACAACAGGTTGAATTCCTGCAGGGTGACGTAGAATCCATGCAATAGCAATTGCTGTTTTTGTTACTCCGTATGTTTCAGCTATTTCCATAAGCTTTGTATTTAATTCAGGGAATTTTTCATTATCAATAAAAACGCCCTCAAAGAATCCATATTGAAATGGTGACCAAGCTTGTATTGTCATATGATTAATTCGAGAATAATCTAATACACTTCCATCTCGATTTATTCCATTTACATGCTGCGTGTTTACTTGCAGACCTGCATCGACCATTCCAGAATGCATAATACTGAATTGTAATTGATTAACAATTAAATCTTGTGCAACGTATTGCTTTAATAATTCTATTTGTAATGGGTTATGATTACTCACACCGAATTGTCTAACTTTACCACTATCTTTAAGAACTTGGAATGCCTCTGCCACCTCTTCAGGTTTCATTAACGCATCCGGACGGTGGAGTAATAATACATCAAGGTACTCTGTCTGGAGACGTTTAAGTATTCCATCTACTGATTCTACTATATGGTTTTTAGAAAAATCAAAGAACCCCTCTCGTATTCCACACTTTGATTGAATTTTCATTTTTTCTCGTACCGAAGGACGCATTTGAATAGCTTTAGCAAATATTTCTTCGGAATGCCCTCCGCCATAGATATCTGCATGATCAAAGAAGTCGATTCCAAGACCCAATGCATGGTGAAGTAATTTTTCCGCTTCCATTACAGACAATTGAGTTAGCCGCATACAGCCAAATGCAAGGTTAGAAACAAATAGGTCACTCTTTCCCAACTTTAATTTGCGCATACCACTCATCTCCTCTTCTATTTTATAACTCTAGCATATCATGAATAAAGAAAATTTGAAGTTTTAAAATAATAATGTTGACAAGACAATGTATATACGGTAATCTTATTTTCAATAATTAAATTAATCGTATAACTTCTTATCCAGAGAGGTGGAGGGACTGGCCCTTGGAAGCCTCGGCAACAGACTTTTCATACGTACTGTGCCAATTCCAGATGCATGCTGCATGAAGATAAGAAGAGGACAAGCTAATGTATATCAAAGCCTCTTCTTATCTATAAGAAGAGGCTTTTTAGTTATACAAACAAAAAGAAAGAAGGTATGTAAAATGACAACCACTCTTATTAAAGCTCCATTCAAGGCAGACCATGTAGGAAGTCTACTTCGACCAGAGAGACTGCATCAAGCAAGAAGAGATTATCAACAAGGCACGATAACAAAAAAGCAACTACGTGCGATTGAAACTGAAGAAATTAATTACATCGTTGATAAGCAAATTGAAGTTGGCTTAAAGGTAGTTACAGACGGTGAATTCAGAAGAACTTGGTGGCATTTAGACTTTTTGGAACATTTAAACGGCATTGAAGGATATGTCCCATCATCTGGCTACCAATTCAAAGATGTCGAAACAGAAAAATACGATGTACGTAACACAGGTAAGATTTCGTTTCATTCAGAGCATCCGTTTATACAGGATTTTATTGCGTTCAAAGAAATTGTTGGTGATCGTGCAGTACCTAAACAGACAATACCGAGCCCAAATCAACTTTTCAATAAAGGGATTCGAAATTCGGAAATCTACCCAAACATCGAAGATTATGCCAATGATGTAATCAAAGCATATCAAGATGCAATTCAAGCATTTTATGATGCCGGTGTTAGATACCTTCAATTAGACGATGTCTACATTGCAGGATTATCAGCACCTTCTATCCCATTTAATGATGGCGATTATTCAAGGGAACAATTAATTGATTTAGCTCTTCGCGTTGTTAATGGTGCATTAGAAAACAAACCAGATGACCTAAAGATTACCACCCACTTATGTAGAGGTAATTATCAATCAACTTGGGCTTTTGAAGGCAGCTATGCTTTAATCGCACCAACATTATTAGCAAAGGAGAAAGTAAATGGCTTTTTCTTCGAGTATGATGATGAACGTTCCGGTGACTTTACGCCTTTAAAGCATATTCCTACTGGAGGGCCACAAGTCGTATTAGGTGTTGTAACTTCGAAGACAGGAGAACTTGAAGATAAAGAAGCGATTATCGCTAGAGTAAAAGAGGCAGCCAACTATGTACCTTTAGAGCAATTATGTTTAAGTCCACAATGTGGATTTGCTTCTACCCATCACGGCAATATCTTAACTGAGGAGGCACAGTGGAGGAAACTAAAATTCATTGTAGACGTTGCGAAAGAAATTTGGGAGTAACGATTCCTTACACCAATTATATCTATAAGCGTAATTTTATCGAAGTTTGAAATCGTTTTGCTTTTCGAAGAATATGGCCTTAGCTAACCCGGATAAGCAAAGTTCTTATCCGAGTGGAGCATCATGAGCCTTGTTGTTTCCGCAGAAGCCGAAGGGTTTCTACTGCTTCTTATCGATATATCAGTGGCTGCCTCCTTTCATAAAATCGTTTATGGAAGGAGGCATCATTCTAAATTTGATACCGCTTTTCGGAGGAATTTTATTCGGTTACCATTTGTAATTCAACCGGAATGAAACCTTCTACTTTTTCGCCTTTGACAATCTTTCCAACAGCAGCAATTGCTCTTTCACCGATTAAACCTGGCTGCTGTGCGATGGTTGCATCCATCGATCCTTCTTCTACAGCTGCTACTGCGTCATCAGTAGCATCAAACCCGACAACAACTACGTTATCTAATAAGCCCTGCGCCTGCAGTGCTTCCACTGCACCGAGTGCCATCTCATCATTATGCGCAAATACAGCATGGAAGTCTCCAACACTTTGTAAGATATTTTCCATTACGGATAATCCTTCGGTACGATCAAAATTTGCCGATTGACTAGCAACTACTTCGATGCCTTCTAATTCATCGACAATATGATGGAAACCCTCTCCCCTTTCTCTAGTAGCCGATGCACCAGCAATCCCCTGTAACTCAACGATTTTTCCTGTTTCTTTAAGTTGTTCAGCAATAAAATCTCCTGCCATTTCCCCTCCTTCAACATTATCTGAAGCAATATGAGTTACCACCTCTCCTCCACCTGCACTTCGGTCAACTGTAATTACAGGAACATTCGCGTCATTTGCCAATTCAATCGCTGAGACCACTGCATTCGAATCCACTGGGTTAATCAATAAAACATCAATGTCTTGCTGTAATAAATCTTCGATATCACTCAATTGTGTTGATGGATCATTCTGTGCATCGAAAGTAATTATTTCATATCCCGATTCCTTTGCACTTGCTTCTGCACCATCTCGCAATGTTACAAAAAATGGGTTATTTAAAGTGGAAATGGATAAACCCACTTTTACATCTTCACTCGCTTTTTCATTATTCGATTCATCTGAACCATCAGATGCTTCTCCAGGTGCTTCTGTTGAACATGCCACGAGAAAGAGAAATAATCCTAAGGTAAAGCTTACAAGTAATTGTTTTTTCATGTCCATTCCTCCTAATTACGTATAAATTATCACTACTTACGATGTTTTACGATCTAATAATACAGCTAGTAGAATCACCCCACCTTTGACAATTTGTTGATAGAAAGATGGAACATTCAATAAATTTAATCCATTATCTATAACACCTATAATTAGAGCACCAATTAAGGTACCGACAATTCTTCCACGGCCTCCCGCAAGGCTTGTCCCTCCAATTACAACCGCTGCAATGGCATCCAGCTCATACATGGATCCGGCTGTCGGTTGGGCAGAATTCAATCGACTTGTAATAATAATACCTGCTAAAACAGAAAGCATACCAGTTAGTGAATATACCCAAATTTTAACGCGATCTGCTTTTATTCCTGATAACGTAGCAGCCTCTTCATTACCACCTACGGCATATACTTCCCTTCCAAATACAGTTTGTCGAAGAATAAAATAAAGAACAATAAATACAATCACCATTACTATGGCAGGAAAGGGAATTCCAAAAACATACCCCTTGCCGATCATCTCAAAGGCAAAGCTATCCGATAGTCCAGTGATTGGTCTTCCATCTGTGTAGACTAATGTTATACCTCGATAGATTGTCATTGTGGCTAATGTTGCAATAAATGGCGCTACTCTTCCCTTTGTAATGATCAATCCATTGACCGTTCCTAAAATGAGGCCGATTATTAAGCCAATACATACAGCTAGGATCGGGTCTATTCCACTTGTTAATAGACCTGCTGTCAATGCACTGCCTAGTGCTAGAATCGATCCTACCGATAGGTCAATTCCAGCGGTTAATATGACAAATGTCATCCCAAATGCAATTAACGCATTAACGGAAACTTGTCGTAATAAATTAAAAATATTCGTTAATGTAAAGAAATTATCGCTCATTATTGCTAATACGCTAGTAATAAGAATTAACCCGAAGAGTGGTCCCAATGTTGCTAATTGAAGGCGACCTAGCTTTTTCATGCTCTCTCGCCTCCTGTTGCTGCAGTCATAATTATCTCTTGATCCACATCGTTCCGATTAAAGATGCCAATTGTTCTTCCTTCATGTAAAACCATGATACGATCACTAATTCCTAACACCTCTGGTAATTCGGATGAAACCATGATGATAGCCACACCCAGCTCCGTTAGCTCATTCATAATATGATAGATTTCTTTCTTTGCCCCAACATCTACTCCTCTTGTCGGCTCATCTAAAATTAATAGTTTGGGTTTAATACCTAACCATTTTGCTATAACTACTTTTTGTTGATTACCCCCGCTTAAAGATTTTACTTCTTGTTCTTTACCAGTCATTCGAACTTGGAGTCGATTCATTAAATGATCAATGAAAGCTATTTCTTGTGATTTTCGGATAATTCCTACTTTTGATATCGTTTTCAAATTTGGTAATGCGATGTTTTCCCGAATGGATGACTGCAATACTAGCCCCTTTGCTTTTCGGTCTTCAGTAATAAATCCTATCCCTGCCTTCACTGCGTCATTTGGATGTTTAATGACTAACTGTTTACCATGTAATTTTATAGTTCCTTCATTCTTTTTACGAAATCCAAATAAGACTTCCATTACTTCGGATCGTCCAGCTCCCATCAAACCAGAAACACCGAGTATCTCTCCTTGTTTTACATCAAAACTAACATCTTGAAAATATCCTTTTCTAGACAAATGATTTACCTCAAATATTACTTCTCCAAGCTTTCCATTCCTTACTGGAAAACGTTCTCCAAGTTCTCTACCCACCATCATTTTAACTATTTCCTCAAAGGATGTTTGTTCGGTGGCTTTAGTACTAATAAATTCACCATCACGTAGAACGGTAATTTGATCACAAATTTCAAAGATCTCTTCCATTCGATGTGAAATATAAATAATGCTAACACCTTGTTGCTTTAGAGTGGAAATAACATAAAATAGGTTTTTAATCTCTCTTTCTGTTAAAGCAGCAGTCGGTTCATCCATAATAAGTAAATCCGCATTAGCTGCTAATGCTCGAGCTATTTCTACCAGTTGCTGCTTACCTACAGATAAATCACTAGCAATATCGTCTGGAGAAATATTGGATACTCCCAGTCTCTTTAAATTTCGTTCGGTATGTAGTTTCATCTCCTTTTTATTTAGAATACCAGTTTTTTTGTACGTTATTTCTTTACCTAGAAACATATTCTCTGTAACTGTTAAGTAAGGAATAATATTTAATTCTTGATGAATAACCACAATACCTTGTTTCTCTGCTTGTTTTGGATCAGAGAAATGTACCTCCTTGCCCCGAACTTTTATCACCCCTTGATCACGGGTGTGTATACCAGTGAGTACTTTGATTAGTGTTGATTTCCCTGCACCATTTTCTCCCATTAATGCATGTATTTCTCCGTGGACTACTTGAAAACAAACGGAATTTAAAACGTGATTCCCAGCAAATCTTTTATCAATATTTGTCATCTCAATTATCTTGGTTGCTTTAGTCACTTCTATCCCCCCTTGTCCCTATAATGCCTACTCAAACACTGTATTCACATATGGTTGAATAACTTCAGTTATTAAAACGATTTGGTCTTTTAATGTGACCATGAGGAATATACAGATAATAATATGTAAAAACTCTATATTGCCGTGTTTTATCAAGAATGAAGATTCCTACGACTTATGCCTTTTGTTTACTATATTCCTAGTGTTTTTTTAATTATGTTGAATCTCTAACTACTAATTTTGTATCCAATTTTAATTGTTGTATTTCGCTATTTGGATGATTAATATGCTCTAATAATAAATGTGCTGCCTGTGCCCCAATTTGATAGATTGGCTGTTGTATGGTTGTTAATGAAGGAGTGGCTGTTTCAGCCATCGCAATACCATCAAACCCTACTACAGCTAACTGACCCGGTACTTTAATTCCTAACTTTTCAGCTGCTTTCAAAACACTGATGCCCATCAAATCATTCGCTGCAAAAATACCGTCAATTTCAGGATGGTTCACGAGTAATTCTTTCGTAATTGAAATCGTCATTTCATAATTATATTCTCCACAGACAACGTAACTAGATAAAAACCATTTTTCTTCTTTCACGACATCGAGATACCCTTTTAATCGCTCCATTGTATTAACTGCAAAATCAGGGCCACAAATATGGGCTATACGTTGGCATCCCGCATCTTTTAAATACTGTGTGGCTACTCTTGCACTTTCGCGATTTTTAATAGTGACGGACGATAATTTATCGCTTACAATCCGATCAAGCGCGACTACAGGCACATCTATATGACCAAGATGTTTCGGTTCTAAATTACTTGATACAATAATAAAACCATCCACAGATTTTTGCTGTAATGCTTCTAGATAAGCTTTTGCTTTTTCAGGATTGTCATCCGTATTACAAAGAACAAAGGTGTACTGATGTTTTTTTGTAACGTCTTCAACTGCACGTGCAAGTTCAGGAAAAAAAGGATTCATAATATCAGGAACGAATAGTGCAATTATTCTTGAGCTACCCTTATAAAGACTGCGTGCTATATCATTCGGTCGATAGTTTAATTGGGTAATAGCCGCTTTTACATGTTTTCTAGTATCTATATTTACGTATCCATTATTATTTAAAACTCTAGATACAGTAGCAGTAGAAACATTAGCTAAATTAGCCACATCTTTTATTGTTGCCATGTTTTTTAACCTCTTCCGGAATTAAGTTGATAGTTATATGTAACCCGTTACATGTTACATCTTAGAGCTCCTTGCAGAAATTGTCAATATTTTTTAAAATATCCCTATCTTCCAAAAAGATAAACTGGTATATCTTTACTCTGACAACCAGCATTTATCTTTTCCTACTCAGTAAATATGAAACGAAGACAAAAAATTGGGGTTATTCCTATAATCATCCGAACGATTTCACTCGAATCTGTTCGGATTACTTCATTACATGGTTCTATATTCCTCCGCCAACATAACTCGCCTTCTGGACGTAATAAAAAAAGAGAGGGACTCCCTCTCTTTTACGTGCATCAGCTTGCAATCGTTTTTGCTAGTTTTTGTTTGTTTTTTGTATGATGTTGAATTAACGTATAGATAAACCAACTTAATACGATTGCCCAAATAATTGTCCCAAGTATCATTGAAATGGAATAGTCTAACTGGAATCCTTCCGGAGCATAGAAGATATATGTGCTAACAACTGCTGTCATAAATAATGCTGGTATACTACAAATCCAATGGAACTTATTATGTTTTAATAAATACATAGCGCCTGTCCATAACATAAATGTAGCGACTACTTGGTTTGACCAGCCAACATAACGCCATAAAAATGTATAATCAATTAAAGATAAACAAAAAGCTGGAAGTGCTACTGGAATAACAAGTAAAATGAGTGATTTTTTCCCCATTATATCCTTTTTTGCTATCTGATTAATTAAATCAGCTAGCATCATCCTAGATGAGCGTAGTGCTGTATCCCCTGTAGTAATCGGTAGAATCATAACACCAAGAATTGCTAAAACACCTCCGAATGAACCAAGTGTAGCAACACTTATTTCATTTACTACCCCGGCAGGACCACCACTATTTAATACAGCCTGTAATCCATTTGTTCCGTTATAAAAAGCCATTCCTGCTGCCGCCCAAACTAATGCAATAATCCCTTCACCGATCATAGCCCCATAAAAAACCTTACGTCCTTCACTTTCTTTTTTTAAGGTTCGAGCAAGAATTGGACTTTGTGTACTATGGAATCCTGAGATTGCACCACAAGAGATTGTTACCATTAAAAGTGGCCAGATAGGCAATTGGCCAGGATGCAAGTTGCTAAGCGTTAAATTCGGTACCGAATAATCAAAAAAGAAGATCCCTATTCCAATGGAAACTGCCATAAAAATGAGAATCGCACCAAATATTGGATAAATTTTACCAATAATTTTATTTATTGGCAAAACAGTTGCTAGTAGAAAATAAGCAAATACGACTAAAATACATGTTACAAAATTAAGCGGCGTGATTTGCGTCATCAATTGGGCAGGTGCTGCTGTAAAAGCTGCTGCAACCAAGATCATTAATAAAATGGATAATAACGTAATAAAAGCTCTAGCATATTTCCCTAAATATTTACCAACCAATGAAGGGAATTGCGTGCCACCATGACGAAGTGATAGCATCCCTGACATATAATCATGTACAGCCCCTGCGAATATACAACCAATAACAATCCAAATAAAAGCAACGGGACCATATAACGCTCCCAAAATGGCACCAAAAATCGGACCGGTTCCAGCGATATTTAAAAGCTGTATAAGACTAGCTTTCCACCAACTCATAGGCATGTAGTCAAACCCATCCTGTTTTGCATAGGCAGGTGTAGGTTGTTGATCATTGACGCCAAAAATTCGTTCCACCACCTTTCCGTATACAAAATAACCGATTAGTAATAGCAAGATGGATGCTACAAAAGTAACCATCGCTTTTCCCCTCCTTATCCGAAAATCTAATAGATATAGATTCTCTCGTAGTGTTTTTTGAAATTTTAAAGAATATTCTATATCGGATGTTGGTTTTATGCAAGCTATTTTATGAAAATTTATTTTATTTCCATATCATGGAATTAACAAATAGATTCTTTCCCGAATAAGAATAAGATCTTACACCTTTTTCAGTAATTTAACTATTATAAATTCATTAAATTTATTGACAATACACAAACTTCTGCTATGCTGAAGAATATTATTTCAGATGAAACCCCAAGGAAAGGAAAGGAGAAAATAATGTATACGGATCATCAAATACTTAGAATCCCAGGGCCTACCCCTATTCCCCCTAGTATACAAAGAGCGATGACCCAGCCCATGATTGGTCACCGTAGTCAGGATATGAAAGATTTACTTCACGGTGTAAAAGATAAGCTCAAACCGATCTTTGGTACAAACGAAGATGTATTAATATATACAGCAAGTGGGACAGCTGCGTTGGAAACAGCTGTGGTGAATGCAGTTCAGCCCGGAGATGAGGTTATCGTCATTGTATCAGGCGCATTTGGAGATCGATTTACAAAAATATGTGAGGAATATCACATAAAGGTTCACAAATATGATGTGAATTGGGGAGAGGCTGCGGATCCCGAGCAATTAACACAATACTTAAAATCAATCCCTACGGTAAAAGCAGTATTTGCTACTTACTGTGAAACATCTACTGGTGTTTTGAATCCAATTAAGCAATTAGCAAAGGTTGTTCATCAAGAATCGGAAGCTCTATTTATCGTGGATGGTGTATCTTGTATTGGGGGGACGGAAACAAAAATGGATAAGTGGGGACTTGATATCGTTGTAACTGGATCACAGAAAGCAATGATGCTCCCAGCAGGCTTGGCATTTGTTGCAGCAAGCAAACGAGCGTGGAAAGTGATTGAGAAAAACAGTCATCCCCGTTTTTATTTAGATATGCGAAGATATCGAGACAAACTACAGGAAGATGCAAGTCCGTTCACACCAGCAGTCTCTCTATTATTAGGGCTAAAGCAAGCACTGCAGCTAATTGAGGAGGAAGGATTATCTACTGTATTTCAACGACATCATTTAATGGCAAAAATGACAAGAGATGCCTTTCATGCGTTAGATATTCCGCTTCTCACAACTGATATGGATGCATCGCCAACCGTAACAGCTGTAAAACCAAATGATTTTTCATCAGAAGATCTACGAAGAGAACTTCGTTCAAAATTCGGACTAACGATTGCTGGTGGACAACAGCATTTAAAAGGTAATATTTTCCGAATTGGGCATATGGGATATTGTTCACCAGCTGATGTGTTACAAATTATTAGTCTAGTAGAAGTCGGCTTGCAATCGATAGACAAAACGATTGAACTTGGTACCGGTGTTAAAGCGGCTCAAACTGCTTATTTAGATATTTAATCGAAAATATATTTTCACACAAGGAGGCAGACAAAATGGCTTTTAAAATCCTAATATCAGATCCATTAAGTGAAGAAGGGATGTATCCCCTGCTTCAGGCAGAGAATATTAGTATTGAACTAGCTACAGATTGGTCACAGGAAAAATTGGCAAACCAAATTACAGAATATGATGCGTTATTGGTAAGAAGTCAAACTCAAGTTAACCGGGAATTAATTACGAAAGCCACCAATTTAAAAATTATTGGACGCGCAGGTGTGGGGGTAGACAACATTGATCTTGATGCCGCAACGGAACATGGAATAATCGTTGTTAATGCACCAAATGGCAATACGAATTCAGCAGCAGAACATACAATGGCCATGATCATGGCTCTCTCAAGAAAAATACCTCAAGCTTATTTATCTTTAATGAACAAACAATGGGATCGGAAAAAATACGTAGGTACGGAGCTTAAAAACAAAACACTTGGCATTATTGGTCTTGGAAGAATAGGTGCGGAGGTTGCGTATCGTGCGAAAGGGCAACGCATGAATATCATTGCATATGACCCATTTTTAACAGAAGATCAAGCCAAAAAAATGGATATTCAATATGGATCCGTAGACGAAGTATTACACGCAGCTGACTTTATCACCATCCACACTCCACTTTTAAAAGAGACACGTCATTTACTTAATGCAGACGCGTTTCATGCTGTTAAGCCAGGCGTACACATTGTTAACTGTGCCCGCGGGGGGATCATCGATGAGGACGCATTGTATCATGCGATACAATCTAAAAAGGTAGCCGGTGCAGCTTTAGATGTATTTGAGGAAGAACCATTTTATGATCACCCTCTTTTGGAATTACCCGAAGTTATCGCAACACCTCACCTCGGTGCTAGTACGTTTGAAGCACAAGAAAGTGTCGCGATTGATGTCAGTGAAGATGTCATTCGCTTTCTATCTGGAGAAGCTGTACGTAACCCAGTTAATCTCCCTTCTGTTCCTAAAGATATACTTAGCCAAATTGAACCATATTTCCATCTTGCCGAAAAACTTGGTCACTTCCTTATTCATTTGGCAAATGAACCTGTTGAAGAGATCAATCTATATTACTCCGGTGATCTATCACAAACCAAAATCGGACCAATTACACGTAATACAATTAAAGGGCTATTAACCCGTCATCTAGGCGAACATGTAAATGATGTCAATGCACTTTATCTCGCTGAAAAAAGAGGCATCACTGTCAATGAAAATAAAACATCTTCCACACAAGGTTTTACCAATCTATTAAAAGTGGAAATCATTACGAAATCAGAAAAACGAAGTGTTGCGGGCACGCTATTGAATGGCTTAGGACCTCGTATTGTAAAAATGGATCATTACAGTGTTGATGTTACACCAAAAGGACACTTACTAGTCATTCATCATAAGGACCAACCAGGGGTCATTGGGAAAATGGGAAGCTTTTTAGCCACCCAAGAGATTAATATTGCAACGATGCAGGTCGATAGAGCAGATATCGGAGGCGAAGCCATTATGGTGATGTCAGTTGATCGACACATCGAAGAAAAGGAATTACGAGCGCTGGAGCAACTTGAAGAGATTCATGATGCCACGGCAATTGATTTATAATATATCGATAGGAAAGCAAGAGCTGTCAAATACCTACCTAACAACTGGCATAGGATCCTCAACAGATGCATCTTCCAGTTGTTAAGTAGTTTTTAGAGCGCTCTTGCTTTATTCTTTAATAATCGAAAGAATTTCAGATAAACGATTTACTTCATATGTCGGAATCTCGTTGTTATCGAGATTATTTCGATTAATCCATATGGAAGCTATTTCTGCACG
Organism: Virgibacillus salexigens; assembly: GCF_014905415.1. GTDB lineage: Bacteria > Bacillota > Bacilli > Bacillales > Amphibacillaceae > Virgibacillus > Virgibacillus salexigens. The sequence goes on along the minus strand of NZ_BNEO01000004.1, from coordinate 68,584 downwards.
TGAAGCCCCTAGAATATCTGTATGTAAATTGTCCCCCACCATTAACACTTCATCTTTAGCTACCCCAAGCTGTTTTAACATATATTGAAAAATACCTGGATCTGGCTTGCCTTTTCCGAATTCTCCAGAAATTACAATTTGCTCAAAATATCGTTCTAACTCTGCCGTCATCGCTAATTTTGTTTGTTGTAAATCAGGAGACCCATTTGTCAAAAGTGCTAACCGGTATTTCTTATATAGTTTGTCTAATACAGAAAAGGTGTCTTGATATACAAATGAATTCTTTTTACGATATGCTACAAAGGCATTTGCTAAGGTTAAGCCCAAGTGAGAATCATTAACCCCTATTGCCTGTAAACCATTCGTCCACACATCTTTACGATATTGAGGAGCAATTCGATTTAATTGTTTAAAGCTCTCCCCTTCATCGTTAAACTCCCCCCACAGCCCTTCAAATGGATTGATTCCAATCATTTGTGTGAATTTATAAGTGGGATAGGAAGCATAAAGCGTTCGCGCTTCCTGTCTTACTCTATTTTCCAGTTGGATAGGATCAATTACTGGATTTTTATCTTCTGCTAACTTACAAGTCTCTTTAAATGATTCGGAGACACTTCTGCTATCCCATAATAATGTATCGTCCAAATCAAATATAATTGCTTTTAGCATCTATACATCTCTCCTTCTGCCTGCATACGTTAATTAAAAGTATACAACATTTTAATTAAATTAAAAAAACTGAATATTTAGGGTTGCTTTTATTAGAAATATAGACTATTATAGTTATTAAAATTTTTACAGCAAGGGGATAGTGACATGGAAGAATGGACAATTGAAATTAATCGTTCTGCAACAAAAAAGGAAAAGCCAAACACAGATCAATTGGAGTTTGGAAGAGTATTTACAGACCATATGTTTATAATGGATTATTCTGTACCATTAGGTTGGCATGATGCACGCATCATCCCTTACCAACCATTCTCAATTGATCCTTCTGCAATGACATTTCATTATGGTCAATCGGTTTTTGAAGGATTAAAGGCGTATTACACGCCAGAGGGTAATATTCAGTTGTTCCGCCCTGAAAAAAACATGCAACGTTTAAACCGGTCAAATGATCGTCTTTGTATCCCTCCGATCGATGAAGCGTTTGTATTGCAGGCTATTAAGCAGCTGGTGTATTTAGATAAAGATTGGATTCCAACTGCTGAGGGAACTTCCCTTTATATTCGTCCATTCATTATATCTACGGAACCGTTTATTGGAGTTGCTCCATCACATCAGTATAGATTGATCGTTATTCTATCACCAGTTGGGGCCTATTATAAAGAAGGGATTAATCCTGTAAAAATCGCTGTAGAAAATCAATATGTTCGAACGGTTAAAGGTGGTACGGGTGAAGCAAAAACGGGTGGAAATTATGCTGCAAGTCTAAAAGCACAAGAACTTTGTTCTCAAAAAGGATTTACTCAAGTGTTATGGCTTGATGGTGTAGAGAAAAAATATATTGAAGAAGTTGGCAGCATGAACGTATTCTTTAAAATAAACGGAAAAGTATATACACCTGCACTTAATGGCAGCATTCTTGAAGGTGTTACACGTAATTCTGTAATTCAATTACTGCAACATTGGAATGTTCCTGTAATTGAAGAAAGAATTTCAATGGAAGTTTTATATCAAGCTTATTTAGATGGCAGTTTAGAAGAAGCGTTTGGTACGGGAACTGCTGCAGTTATCTCTCCAATTGGGCAGTTAAGCTGGGAGGATAAAGATTTATATATTAATGATGGAAAAACCGGAAAAATATCAAGAGATTTATATAACACATTAACTCGAATTCAATATGGCAAAGAAAAAGACCCCTTCGGATGGATTGATATTGTTAATGAAGCGAATGCAGTAAAGCAGTAATTGAATTTATATTTCCATTTAATAGAAGCATAACTAGTAACATTAAAAGGAGGAAGCAGCTTAATACTTCCTCCTTTTTTTATTACGTTATTTTTTCCTGTTTAATATTTCTAGTTGAATCCATTGTTCTCCTCATGCATACATAATATCAAGTACTTCTCAGAAGGTTTCTCCATATTCTGTAAGCACGTACTCTACTTTTGAAGGAACTCTCCGATAGATAATGCCATCAGCTTCTAGCTCTCTAAGCTATTGGGGCAGCACCATCCTTGTGACATTTGGCATTAATCGTTGTAATTCACCAAATCGTTTCGAACCCCATAAATAAACTGCACGATATACAATATCTTATTATTAAAAAACTAGCTTCCAAGTGATTGTCTTGGAAGCTGGTTTTTCTATCTAGGGATAGAAGTGGTTAAGAAGAAGGTTTTCTTATTCTATGTTAGTTTACAGCACTATACACTGGTTGTTTCTCTCGTACTGCTATATATTCCGGACGCTTTTCACCACCAGAAAACGGCTCCACTAAACGATTTTTAACACTATTATACACCATGAATAAATTATTACGTGGATATGGTGTAATATTGCTGGTTGAACCATGCATTGTGTTACTTTCAAACAATGTAACAGATCCTGCCTTACCAGTTGGAACAGAGATACCCCCGCCTATTCTTGTTAGTTCACGAAGGCTTTCTTCATCAGGTACGCCCAGCTTCTGCTTCTTCAATGATTCTTTATAGTTATTATCAGGTGTTTCACCTACACAACTCACAAAATAGTTATGGGACCCTGGTATAAGCATCAAAGGTCCGTTAAACGAATAGTTATCTGATAGAGCAATAGATACACTGATGGCTCGCATCCGTGGCATTCCATCTTCTACATGCCATGTCTCGAAATCAGAATGCCAGTCAAACTCCTTTCCTTTAAATCCCGGTTTATAATTAATTCGGGATTGATGTACATACACATCGCTTCCCAAAAGGTGACGAACAATATCAAGAATGCGTTTGTCATTTGCCACATCTTGGAAATAGTTATCATCCTGATGAACGTGAAAAATAGAACGGATGTCATTGCTTTCCGGTTCGCGTATTACTTTATCGGAAGCCACATCTTTGATTGAATCCTGCAGTTCAAAAATCGCTTTCTGCATATCTATCACTTCGTCTTCAGAGAAAAAGTTTTTAATCTGCAGAAATCCATTTTTCTCATAGGAATCAAGCTGTTCTTTTGTAATAGGGGCTTGATTATCTTTGGATCGATCAGTATAGATTACAGGATCCTTCCTTTTCAAAATCTTCGGTTGATTATTTTGTCTTGAAGGATAAAGATCTTCCATGATTAGCACTCCTCCTATTCGAATTTTCACAGTAAGCTTTGTATAACTCCTATCCCTATTGTTGGAAAACCTCCTTACATTAACGACGTCTACCCGTATAGATTACCTATTAAACTCCTAATATAAAAATTTTTAGAATTATTCTATAATCTTTCATAGAACATTGACGTTTTTGCCTACTGTTGCGTATAATAATAACAATTCAAATCAATTCCAAGTTTTTTTATAGGAATTAACAGATTAAGGAGGTCATTGTATTGTTTCTTCAAATGGAAAACATCGGAAAAACGTTTATTGATCAAGAGAAGCAATCCTCTTTTGAAGTCTTTTCCGATATTCGAATTACAATTCCGGAAAATCAGTTTGTTTCCATTCTTGGTCCATCTGGCTGTGGAAAATCCACATTATTATCTATAGTTGCTGGACTAGAAAATACAACAGAAGGTTCTATTTCATTACAGGGAAAGGAAATAAACAAACCAGGTCCAGACCGCGGAATGGTGTTCCAACAACCTTCTCTCTTCCCATGGCTTGACGTGAGAGGCAATGTTACCTTTCCACTTAGAAAAAGATTATCTAAACAAGATGCCGACAATCATGCGGATCGTTTTTTAAAAATGGTGCAATTAAGCAAATTTAAAAACCATTATATATATGAACTATCGGGAGGAATGCAGCAACGTGTTGCAATTGCTCGCGCTTTAGCAATGGATCCTAAAGTGCTGCTGATGGATGAACCTTTTGGAGCGCTTGATGAACAAACACGCCATATTCTCCAAGACAAATTATTGGATATATGGCAGGAAACACAGAAAACCATTCTATTTGTTACACATAGCATTCAAGAAGCAATTAAATTATCTGACCGAATTATCGTAATGGGTACTCGTCCAGGAAGGATTATTTCAGATATTCCAATTGATCTACAGAGACCGCGTGAACGCGAAGATCGTAATGTTATTGAATTAGAGCAACACATTATGGAACTTTTAAAAATAGAAATAAATAAAGTGTTAAAGGAAGAGTTATCGGATGAATTTCAGCATAGCAGTTAAGCGGATGATCTTTCTCGTTGTTGTTTTAGGTATATGGCAAACGATTTATTCTTTAAACATTTTTGAAGCAATTGTATTCCCCTCCCCAAGTACTGTTGCTACTACATTATATGAAGGCTTTGCAAGTGGGGAGTTTGTAGAAGCTTTAGGAGCTAGCTTTAAACATCTTTTAGCTGGGATGTCATTAGCCATTGTAATCGGAACGATTGTCGGTGTCATTCTTGGTAAATCGAAACAAGCGGATGAAACAGCAGGAATGTATTTAATTGCACTTCAAAGTATTCCAAGTATTGTATGGGTTCCTCTCGCGATCATGTTATTTGGATTTACGGAGTTTTCTGTCATTTTCGTTGTGGTACTAGGAGGAACCTTTGTCATGGCGATTAATGTTCGTTCAGCAATTCAGAACGTATCACCACAGCTTATTCGAGCAGCTAGAACGATGGGGACAAAAGGAATGGAATTATTTTATCGAGTAGAGATACCTGCTGGCATCCCCTACTTTATGACAGGTATACGACTTGCTTGGGCATTTAGCTGGCGTGCATTAATGGCTGGTGAATTGTTAAGTAATGGTCCAGGTCTAGGATATTCGCTAAGCTACGCGCAAGACTACGCGAGAATGGATCAAGTGATTGGTATCATTATAATTATTGGAGTAATCGGAGCATTTATGGATCATTTTGTATTTTCAAAGTTAGAACACACAGTAAGAAAGAGATGGGGACTATTAAGGTGAAAGGATGAATAACGAATGAATAAAATCGTAGAATTTATTTTCCTATTTTCATTAATTGCGAGCGTGTTAGCAGCTTGCGGAAATAATGAAACGGATGGTGAACAAAAAGAGATAACAATTGGTTACTTCCCAAACATTAATCATGTCGCTGGAATGGTAGCCGAGGAAAAAAATTTATATGCGGAAACATTACCAGATGGAACAAAAGTAAATTATCAATATTTTCCTGATGGTTCTGCCTTTATGACTGCATTAGAAACAGGTGAAATTGAAGGTGGTTTAGTTGGACCTGGTCCAGCTATGAATCATTTTGTTAGCGGTGCAAAAGCTAATATTGTCGCAGCTGGATCAACCGGAGGAACAGTGATTATGGCTCGAAATAATGCTGGGATAGAAACGCCCGACGACCTAGCTGGTAAGACATTTATTTCACCTCGCGTGGGATGTACGCATGATGTCCAATTCGAAGCACAAATGAAAGAAGAATACAACCTTACCTCTGATCGAGTCAATGGAGAAATGAAACATGTTACAGGCAAACCAGCAACCTACCATAGTATGTTTACTTCCGGAAAAATTGACGCCGCTACTGTCCCAGAGCCATGGGCTTCTGTCATAGAAGCAGAAGGCAGTGGAGAAGTGCTGATTGACACATCTGAAGTTGCCTGGGGAGAATCACTTCCAGCTGCCGTCTTTGTTACCTCGCAAGATTTAACAAAGAATAACCCTGAACTTGTTCAACATATCGTTGATGGACATAAAAAAGCGACTGAATTCATTCAAGAAAACCCAGAGGAAGCTAAAACAATAGCCATTGATAAAATTAACGAGATAACAGATCAAAAACTCTCGAAATCAGTCATTGATAATGCTTGGAAACGAATTGACTTCACTTACAATATAGAAGCGGATGTCTTACAGGATTTCTCTAATGCTTCCTATGATTTAGCATTTCTAAAAGAAAAACCTGACTTAAAAGGATTAGTTGACAAAAGTTTCATAGAATAACCAATCATCTCCCTGGAAAGAGCCTATCATGGACTTCCAGGGGATCTTTATTATTTCTTTCATAAGATAAGCACAAGGATGATTCCCCGTTTTCAGTTATTCACATATAATTACCTAGCCAACCGCTCCACTTTCTGCATTCAAGCATAACTGCTTTTTCACACCTTGATAGAGACGAAGATAAAAGTATCTTATTCCTATAATCATTGGAACGATTTCACTCGAACCGTTCGGATGATTTGTTTACATTTAATAGGTTGTCTATCGCTTCGTAACAATGCTTCGCTTTCTTCAAGAGTCTACGTATGTTGACTGCACGTGTAAACGGATGGACGAAGAAGACTTGTATTTAATGTTACGAGTAACGATTGATATTACTACCCTTCAATCGGGAACAGAGCTCGTCTTAACGCATGAACTCGATTCAAACTGAAACTGGCTGGAATAACTGAGGACGCAGCTCGAATGACAGAACCACTTTTAAATAGCTTTAAAAGTAACTTTTCCATCCACTTCTTCTCTTCTCACTTTATCCATCGATTCCAAATAGAGTAACCTCGTTAACGTAGCCATAAATGAACTAAGTATTAAAATAATGTTTGTTGTACCATAAATCTCATAGCAAACTTGATGAGCGGTTTTTGCTTCATCTTTTACTGATGCAAATACTTGCTTTAAACGAGTAACATGTCTCTTCCTTAATTCTTCAATGCGATCACTCAAATGATAAATCGGATCACCATGACCAGGCAAGGCAATCGTGGTTGGGTAGTTCGTTAATAAGGATAAGGAATTAAAATATTCCTTCAAGGGATTAGCTTCTTCCCCAGTCCATAAACCAATTACAGGAGAAACATCTTTTAATATATGGTCTCCAATAATCATAAGCTGTTTATTGCGCTGATAAAAACAGAAATGATCCCAAGCATGACCTGGAGTCCATATTGTTTCATATTTCTCATCACCCAGTTTAATGTTTTCATCCTTCGTGAATATTCCATTCGGTTCAAAATTATAAATATCTGATTCATTTTCGCTTTTTTCCGGGAAATTAGAAACCCCATGTTTTCTTACCAGACAGGCTAATTTCTTCTTTGTATTTGTTTCTCTCCGACATTTCATTTCCTGATAGCTATAATCGGAAACATAGACAGGAATCTCATGAACTTGTTGAAACCATTTTGCAAGCCCAATATGATCCTGATGTGTATGTGTTAATACAATTTTTTCTATCGGAATGCCCTTATCTAATACATCATTCCATGTTCCTTTTGCTTCTTTCGAATTTGTTCCTGTATCAATAACTGTATACCCATGGGCTCCTTTTATTAAATAAGAATTAATCTCTCCCATCCCTTTTGGGAATTTCACCACTAATTTATGTATTCCCTCTGTTACAGTAACAAACATTGCCTTCCCCTCTTTTGATAAATCTGTAATTTCACAATTTACTGTGTTCTTCTATTATAGTTGACTTAGGTCAAATAATAAATAAAACAGCTCTTCCCTTTTATAAGGGAAGAGCCCTATGTTTTTTTATCATCAGTGAATTACGAAATCATTACTTTGCAAATATCGTTCGTAAATTCTACTGGATCATTTACTGGCATACCTTCAATTAGTAAAGCCTGATTATATAATAGATTTGTATAGAGGACTAGCTTGTCTTTATCTGTTTCATGGGTAGCTTTTAAGCTTTGAAAAATTTCATGATGAACGTTTATTTCTAGGATTTTATCCGCTTTTACTTGCTGATTATTCGGCATTGTATTTAGTACTTTTTCCATTTCTAATGATATATCTCCATCTGCAGTCAAGCAAACTGGATGAGACTTCAAGCGCTTCGAAGCTCGAACATCTTTTACTTTTCCTGATAAATGTTCTTTCATGAAATGAAATAGTTCTTCATTTTCTTCTTGCTTCCCTTGATCCGTTTCTTCATTCGAATCTTCATCTATACCAAGATCGCCACTGGAAACGGACTTAAATTCCTTTTCTTGATAATTCATTAACATTTTAATTGCGAATTCATCAATTTCCTCTGTGAAATATAAAATTTCATATCCTTTATCCGCTACAATCTCAGTCTGTGGGAGTTTTTCAATACGATCAATCGATTCACCCGTGGCATAATAAATATATGTTTGATCTTCAGGCATTCGTTTTACATATTCATCAAGTGTTACCAGTTTCTTTTCCGTTGAAGAATAAAACATTAATAAATCCTGAAGTGTTTCTTTATTTGCACCAAAATCACTATAAACGCCGATTTTCAATTGCCTTCCAAAGGAGTCATAAAATGTTTCATATTTTTCTCGCTCCTCTCTTTGCAAATGAAGCAGCTGGTTTTTTATTTTCTTTGTAATATTTTTAGCAATGACTTTTAATTGGCGATCATGCTGGAGCATTTCTCTTGAAATATTTAGAGATAGATCTTCTGAATCGACCATCCCCTTGACAAAACTGAAGTAATCCGGAAGCAATTCACCACATTTATTCATGATGAGCACGCCATTCGAATATAACTCTACGCCTTTTTCGAATTCCTTGGAGTAATAATCAAATGGCGTATTTTCTGGAATAAACAGAATAGCATTATAACGTACAGTTCCATCTACATTGATATGAAGGGATTTTAATGGTTTATCAAAACCATATCGTTTCTCTTGATAGAAATTCTCATAGTCAGCTTCCGTTAATTCCTTTTTATTTTTTTTCCAAATTGGAACCATACTATTAATGGTTTCTTCCTCAACATAGTCTACATATTCGTCACTTTCATCATCTGTTGGTTTGCTTTTTGTGATATCCATTTTAATCGGATAACGAATAAAATCGGAATATTTTTTAATAATTTCCTTTAATTGGACTTCATCTAGATAAGCATCATAGGATTCATCTTCCGTGTTTTCTTTTATTTTTAACGTAATTTCTGTACCAATCTGTTCTTTGTCACAAATAGAAATGGAATATCCTTCCGTACCTGTTGATTCCCATTGATGTGCTTGTTCTTCATCCAAAGCTTTACTCTTCACTGTGACGTTATCAGCTACCATAAACGCAGCATAAAACCCTACACCGAATTGTCCGATAATATCGTGTCCATCCTTGATTTCGGTATCCTTCTTAAATGCAAATGATCCGCTTTTTGCAATTGTACCTAGATTTGTTTCCAATTCTTCCTTCGTCATACCAATTCCAGTATCAATGACTTTCAACGTTCGATCCGCTTTATTAGGAATAATTTGTATGTAATAATCAGCTTGATTAAAAGCTAAGTTCTCATCTGTTAAACTACGGTAATACATCTTATCCATTGCATCACTAGCATTAGAGATTAATTCTCTTAAAAAGACTTCGCGTTGAGAATAAATAGAATTTACCATTAACTCTAGCAATCTTTTAGATTCCGCTTTAAATTGTTTTGTTTCCAAGACGATCTCTCCTTTATTCTTACTAATTTGATCTATCATATGTTTAAATACCATAAACTTTTTTTTCTGTCAATACAACAAGTAAAAACTCCCTTTAGTATAAAATAGGCTGGAAATTAGAGGAACCTGTAATAGATGTCCGAAACCATTTCCTCCCCATCATAATAAAGTAAAGAGAATTCATATTCAAAATTTATTACTTTAGGAGGTTGTTTATGAAACAGGTATTTATTATGTTACTAACAGTTGCAACAATTTTATTCGCTTCCCTCTCATCCGTACAAGCAAAATCACAACTAACTGGATGGGATTATGTTGGTTACTCTATCTTCTTTAATACTACTGGTATTGCAGAATCCACCGGCGGGGATTTTAAGTACTGCTTAGATGCAGGTCCTTCCGGCTGGTACAAGTTATGGGAAGATGACCCTGTAGGAGATGATTTTGTAGGAGAAAGATATTTATCCCATGGTGAATGTGCGATTTTTAGAAATATCGGCGGATTTGTAGATGGTTCCAATAACGAAGCTGAATTTTACGTGCAAAAAATTCACAGTACAAATGTAAAATCATATATGATTTTTTATGATTAAAAATAAGAGGCTGACCTAAAAGTCAGCCCCTTTATTCACCTTTAAATAAGCAATCCTGCAATTGCTGCACTTAATAAATTGGCTAATGTACCACCAATAATAGCTAAAAAAGCAAACCGAACTAAATCGTTTTTTCTAGACGGAGCGAGTCCGCCAATTCCTCCAATGAGCATACCCATACTAGCCAAGTTAGCAAAGCCGCATAAAGCAAACGTTATAACTGCAACCGTTTTATCTGAAAAATGGTTAATTTCAGCTCCAAAATTGCTAAACGCAACAAATTCATTTAATACGAATTTTTGACCAATAAAGGAACCTGCTTGTATCGCTTCATCCCATGGTACACCAATTAGAAAAGCTAATGGTGCCATCGCATAGCCAAGAATCTGTTCAATGGTCACAGCCTCAAACCCAAACCAGCCACTGATCCATTCAAGACCAAGGTTAACCAATGCTATTAGGGATATAAACGCAAGCAGCAATGCCCCAATGTTTAATGCAAGCTTGAGCCCGATTAATGCACCATTAGAGGCTGCATCAACGATATTTTTTGCCTCTTTTTCAGACTCAGCGATAATCGCTTGTTCTTCCGTTGTTTCTGTTTCCGGTACAAGTATTTTAGCAATAAGTAATCCTGCAGGTGCTGCCATAAATGCCGCGGCTAACAAGTAATCTAATGGTACACCTAATAGGGAATATCCAACAAGAACCGTCCCTGACACAGAAGCTGTCCCCCCAGTCATAACTGCAAACAACTCCGACTTTGTCATTTTTTCTAAATATGGTTTTACAACAAGTGGTGCTTCTGTTACGCCTACAAAGATATTGGCAGCAGCTGACAATGATTCTTGCTTTGTTGTTTTTAACATAAAAGCCAAAAATCCACCAATTGCTCTTGTCAAAATTTGCATCACACCGATATAGAATAAAACAGATATAAGTGAAGAAAAGAATATAATAACAGGTAACACTTGGAAAGCAAATACAGTACCAATACCTTCTAATCCGAGCACACCGCCAAATAAAAAATTAATTCCTTCATTGGAAGTATTGATTATCTGCTCAACAATGGAAGTGATTTTCCGAAAAAAACTTCTACCCAATTCCCATTTCAAAACAATAAATCCAAATAAAAATTGCAGCACCAGTGCACCAAATACAGTTCGATAATTAATATTTCTTTTGCTTTTTGATAATAGAAATGCAATGATTAATATCACCAATATTCCAGTAATTCCCCAAATAATTTCCATCATGTAAACCTCACTTCGTTGTTTTCTAATTACGAACCAGATGATAATACGTCGATTAATTTATCTTTAAACGCTCTCCTGTCCACTGCTTCGCAAACACGAACATTTGGCGCTTTTCCAGAACGGTTATTCATATCAACGAAGCAATATCCTCTCGTTAGCTCTCCTTTTATTTCAATATCTACGTAGTAACTACTTGCCTCCACCATTAATTCTTCGTGTGCAGCAACAGCAACTAATAAAGTATCTGGATGTGTAGTTCCATTAATTTTATGAATGGATGGATTAAAGCGCATAACAACTTGATTAATATCTATAAAAAAATCAGATCTAGAAGTTCCTAAAGATGCTATTTCTTGATGGTCTTCATCAGTCATCACCGAATATTTCGTACACATATCCCAGCCAACCATCGTGATGGGAATACCAGCATGCAAAACAATTCTTGCCGCTTCAGGATCAACCCAAAAATTATACTCTGCTGCAGCAGTAATATTTCCTAAAGAATTATTAGTTCCACCCATAATATAGATGTGCGGAATATCCTTTACGATAGATGGATCCTTTTTTATTGCCATAGCAATATTGGTCAATGGGGCAATTGCCAGTAATTCAATTTCACCAGGGGAGGCTTTTACCGTTCTAACAATAAAATCAACAGCATGCTCCGCTTCAGGTCGTTGACTTGCTTTTTCAAAAAACGAATCCCCCATCCCGTCTTTGCCATGAACATCCTCAACGGTGCGATGACTATCTTTTCCAGCAGACAAAATAGAGCGCTCATGGCCTTTATATACCGGTACCTTATAATTAGGTTGAAATACTTGAATGGTATATAATGCATTTTCTACCTCTTGTTGAAATTCTACATTTCCTCCAGTTATTGTGACTCCTTCTACTTTAAAGTGATGTAGAGCAGTAAGTAATGCGATCGTGTCATCACCAGCAGTATCTGTATCAATAATCACCCTTCTCATGTATATCAGCTCCTTTCATGTTGTCTTGATAAGCTTGTAATATAACCAAAGAATTGTTCGCGATCTACTTCATATACCAAATTAACTGCTCGCCCTTCTTCTGAAATCTCTGTTTTGCCTTGACTCGCACCTTGAGGGTGAACTGTACAGTTAACTTGTTTTTTCTTAACTAGATCACTTTTGCCAATGGTAGCCGTTGTAAGCACATCCCAAAGAAAATACGTAGAGTTCGTTTGGAAATGTACGAGAGGTGGGACCATTGCATAGCATTGTCCTAAGAAATCGATTCCGATGTCCTTTCGCTCTGCAGCCCATTGGTTTCTTACATCAACTGTAAGTGGCACCATATTCGTGCTTTCCAATGCAATTAAATCTATTTCAATATTGCTTTCCCACACTTTTTGCACAGCCTCTGGGTCCCAAAACGCATTCCATTCAGCTGAGCCATCATGTTCAGGCTCCTCCACATTCCCTACATCAAGAAAGGTACCACCCATCCATGCTAGTTTTTCAATATTTTCTTCAATTTCAGGTGCTTCCTCTAACGCTCGTGCTAGATCTGTTAGAGGTCCAACAAAAACAAGTGTTACTGGTTCATTACTTTGCTGAATTTGTTGAACCAAATGCTTATGTGCTGGAAGTTCCGCTTCTTTTGTACTTATTGGTAAGTTTTCATTGAGGATTGGTAAGGCATCGACAAAAAAAGCATGCATTCGCCAATCCTTTGGAAATGGATTTTTCCCACGTGAGGTAGATGCAGCAACTTCAATTTTGTCACCATTCCCAAAACGATCGATTATTTTTCGACTCGCATACATTGCCGGCTCTAAATAACAATCTGCAGGAATGACCCCCACTCCTAATAAATCAATATCTTCCATTTGCAATAATAAAAATAATGAAATTAAATCATCGACGCCACCATCATGATTTAAATAAACCTTCTTTTTCATAAAAAGTCCTCCCCAAAAATGGTTTGATTTTTTAGTGAACGTTCCTATTATAAAAAAGTCCAGTCATTAATACAAGTTTTTGTTCGTTTTTTACTGTTTTTTAATGCGATAACAAACGAATAAAACTTGTTATTTAAATTAAATCCAAACAATATAACATAGACAACTACCATAAATTATTTTTTTAACATATACCGAACAAAAAAGTAAAAAGCTCTTGAAAGAGCTTTTTACTTATGATTCTGCCTAAAATGCTCTATTTCTTGGCGAGCATCATGTAAATGTTCTTGAGTCTGTTGAAATTGGGGATTTTCTAACGCTTCATTTCCAAACCGATCCTGCGCAGCCTTTAAATGCTCTTCGGCTTGACGTAACTGCTGCTGAGCTTGTTCCAACTGATCCATATCCCCATTCGTTTTTGCCTGTTCAATCATTTGATATGCTTGTTTTACTTGAATGGTACACTTTTCAATCTCCTGATGTTGATTTTGCCCTGACATCGAAATTCCTCCTAGCATAAATACTGTTTCCCTATATATTTCCTTTATTTTCTAAAACTATGTATTTCAATTAGCTGCATTATTTTTACATCTATTTAAAGCAATCCTTACAGATATATCGTGGATCATATAATTTCACAAAAGTTTTAAACAACTTACTGGTAAGAATTCCAACCCAGAATAAGGATAATTACGAATAAAAAAGAACTGCCTCCTACGCAGTTCCTTAAGAATGGATTTTCTTATCATATAAGATTTTACCAGGATTTAAAATATCCGCCGGGTCTAATGTTTTCTTAATTTTTCGCATCACTTCTAATGCTTTTCCATGCTCTTTTTCTTGATATTTTGCTTTACCAACACCTACCCCATGTTCCCCCGTACAGGTTCCGCCTCTATCCAAAGCATAGGCTACGATTTTTTCATTTACTACATTAGCTTCATCTATATCAGCCGATTTATTTACATCAACCATTAATAAGATATGATAATTACCATCACCAACATGACCTACAATTCCGCCGTCAAGGCCAGAAGCTTCAATCGCTGCCCTTGCATCCTTAATTGCTCCAGCTAGTTCAGATATTGGGACACATACGTCAGTAACCATCTGTTTTTTTCCTGGGAAATTATGCAAATATGCGTATGCCGCATTATGTCGCGCCTCCCATAATTGCTGTCTAGCAGCTGTATCTGATTCAAAATCTAAGGATCGGCAGTTTAAATCATGCAGAATTTCTTTGGCAAACGCTACATCTTGTTGTAATCCGGCCTCATTTCCATGGAATTCAAGGAATACAGTTGGAATTTCCGGATAATCTGTCTCACTAAATAAATTAATTTGTTTCATTGATTGTTCGTCAACCAACTCTACTCTTGCTACTGGAATACCCGCTTGCAAAATACCAATGACAGCAGATACAGCTTCATCTAATGAATGAAAAGCGGCTCTTCCTGCCATTGTTTTTTCAGGAATTCCATGCACTTGAAGTGTAAGCTCTGTAAAACATCCTAAGGTGCCCTCTGAACCAACAAATAATCCATTTAAATGGTAACCTGACGAAGACTTAGCTGCCATCCCACCGGTATGGATAATCGTTCCATCTGCAAGCACTACTTCTAAGTCTCGAACTTGATCTCGCATAATTCCATATTTTACTGAGGTAGTTCCACTTGCATTTGTTGCAGCCATGCCCCCTAGGGTTGCGTCTGCTCCTGGATCAACCGAGAAAAATAACCCATGTGACTTTAATTCTTTTTCCAATTGTTTTCTGGTTACTCCTGGTTGGACTTTAACAAGAAAATCATCTGGTCGAATTTCCAATACTTTGTTCATCAATGAATAATCCATAACAATCCCTTTATCATAGGGAATCATACTTCCTTCTAAGCTCGTTCCCAAACCATACGAGACAACTGGCACCTCATATAACGCTGCAAGCTTAATAATATCACTGACTTCTTCCGTATTTTCAGGAAATACCACCACATCTGGCCGTGCTGGTGTATGGTACGATTCATCCGAGCTATGCTGGTCTAAAACGGTTTCATTATTCGTCACACGATCGTTTGGTAAAATCTGATGCAAAGCCTCTAATAGTTTCAACCCCATCTTCCTTTCAAATCGTCTCATTTATTTATAGTTTATCACATTTAATACCTATACGTTATTGAAGAGATTTATTTCTGGATGATATCATTTACTAATAAGAAAGGGGATTGGGATGCATTTTTCAGCATAAAAAAGCTTGCAGAGAACTACAATTAATTCCCTACAAGCAGTGATCACTTTCTATATACAACTCGTGTCTTACAAATGATATCATGGAGAGCTTTTTTCTCTTCATTCCAACCTGCCATCATAAAACCAATCAATAATGGAATTGCAGAAAGGAAATAACTTAAATACCGTCCAATTGATTTCAATATACTTATCTGCGACATATCCGTATTAACAACTTGAATATTACAGATAATTTTTCCTGGTGAGCCTTTCCATTTACTCGCCGTTAATATAATCATAAATAAAATGATATAAATCGCAGACGCCCATGAATCCGAAGTGGAAGTCTCCATTTCAGCTTGCGAATACAAAAATACAAAATCCTCATCGTTAATAATGAATGCAATAATAGCTGCCAATACAGACAATAATAACGAATCTACGATACTTGCTAATACCCGTATCCAGAATCCAGCTGGCTTTGTTTCAGCCATTTAATAACCTCCTTGATGCGTTACTTTGTTGTTCGTTTAACCTATTTTCTCTGCTACTCACCTGTGCAATCGATAGATGTACTTTAACCAAAATGGCTCATATGTACGCACGTACTTCATAAAGGGACATAAACAGATAAATACCATAGCATTATACCTACCAAGAAGAATAGGACATACGTAATCGTCCCTGATTGTCTTCTAGATGCCACACCCGTTTCCTATTGTTTATTATTTCAATACGGTCATCTTGTTAGATAGTAGAACGATATTACCTTCGTAAGCAGGCCTATTTTGTTGACAGTTTTTATCATTGTCATCTGTCCGTTCCCTTCCTAAGAACTTCATTTCTTTATTTTATATGTTTGATATGAAAATTAAGAAATTCGAGTACCGTTTTTCACTTCTTCTCCTGGATTCAACAGTACGACATCGCCTTTTTCCGGCACCCCACCTAATACGAGCACTTCTGATTTAAATCCAGCAATTCGCATAGGCGGGAAGTTAACAACTGCTGCTACTTGCCGACCAATCAAATCTTCTGGTGTATAACGTTTGGTTATTTGCGCAGACGATTGTTTCATACCAAGCTCTCCAAAATCAATAAATAATTTAATTGCGGGATGCTTAGCCTCTGGAAACAGTTCCGCCTTTCTTACGGTTCCAATTCTCATATCAATTTCCATAAAATCGTCAATAGTAGCCAAGTTTATTCCTCCATTCCATTTTCTATATAATTAATTCGCTAAACCCTCACCTAATCCCTGTTTATATAGGAAACTAATCATTTCTAACCTACGAAGTAAGATTTCCTATCCTATCATGTCAAAATATCCTGTTAGATAATCTAACAAATCGAATGACAAGACAAGAAAATTATTCTAATCTGTTACTATCATCATCTACAGATTGGAGGGAATAACATGATATTTCGCTGGTTCATACAGCTTGGGATAATAAATTTGTTTCTTCTTTTGGGTTATGGAATAGCAGCTGTCATGCAACTTCCACTACCAGGGAGTATTATTGGTATGATT
Organism: Virgibacillus salexigens; assembly: GCF_014905415.1. Taxonomy (GTDB): domain Bacteria; phylum Bacillota; class Bacilli; order Bacillales; family Amphibacillaceae; genus Virgibacillus; species Virgibacillus salexigens. The sequence continues at coordinate 51,559 of NZ_BNEO01000004.1, read as the reverse complement.
CTATTATTCTTTTTCTTATTAACGGGGGTTATACGACTGGAATGGATTGAGAAGATATCTAACTTTCAATTAAAGCATCTGACACTTCTTTTCATTCCTCCGCTCGTCACCTTATTTCTTTCCACCGGTTTTATACAAATACTCCAATGGAACATCTTATTTATACTTCTAGCAAGTAGTATATGTTGTTTATTAGGTACAGGATTTGCTGTAGAGCTATATGAAAAAAGAAGAAATGTAGAATGAGCTTTTTCATTTTTAATATACTTCTTGCAATTACGATTACTATTAGCTGCTATTTACTTGGACTATTCTTATTTAAAAAATACAAAAAATCTTGGTTAAACCCATTATATACTGCTTCCGTTATGGTTGTCATCCTATTACTATTCACACCTATCAAAGGAGAGAGCTATCAGGAAGGAATTGAATTATTCAGCCTGTTATTATAGTTAACCATCGTCTCACTAGCTGTTCCATTATACAAACAGTGGGAATTCCTTAAACGAAATTATCAAAAAATCTGTCTTGGTGTGATATGCGGAACGGGACTAGGAGTTCTTGCAGTGATTGGTTTATCTCACTTCTTTCATTTACAAGATCAACTGCTAGCTTCACTAATTCCGCGCTCTGTCACATTACCAATTGCCCTCACCATATCTAGCGATCTTGGTGGTCTAGGTTCAGTTACTGTCCTGTTTGTAATTACTTCTGCCTTATTATCACTTATTATAGGTCCTGATTTATTAAAGAAAGCAGGTATTAGGAGTAAATCTGCCAAAGGATTGGCTATGGGTACTTAGGCACAAATGTTAGGAGCAAATCGATCTTTAATATGGGGAGAAGAAGAAGGTGCAATGGGGAAGTATCGCAATGACGATATCTGCCTTATTTCTTGCAATAATTGTACCGCTACTGGCTTTTATCTCATAAATTGAACGGTAAATGCAAAATGTTTATGGAGGTGGGTCAATGAGAAATCAGCTTCGTGAGGGAATTGAAGAAGCGAAATTGTATTATATTTTAAAACTTAAAGATGCGGGTGTCATTGAGGATAAAAATAAGAAGATGAATAATCTCACATTGAGTGAACTACAGCGATTGGTTAAATTTTATCAGTTATAAGTTATTCGGAAACTATCCAGGATAGTTTCCGTTTCTATTCACTTCCCAATCATTATGTTAGGAAACCTAACATAAAAGTGAGATAATGACTGTATTGTCCGAAAATTACGTCGATTAATTCTTCAGGAGGGAAACAAAATGATATCCTATAAAGATAAAAAAGTAATTACAATTGGTATTGTACACGAACTTACTGGCCTATCAGAAAGGAAAATTCGCTATTATGAAGAGCGCGGACTATTATTTCCAGAACGAAGTAAACGGGGAACCAGAAAATATTCTTTTTCAGATATAGAATTGTTAATGAAGATTGCTGATCTACGTGAAGACGGTGTTCAAACCACTGAAATTAAACGTGACATGATTCGAGAAAAAAGAAAGAAAGACATTCGAAGTGAAATGTTACAAGGCCAATTAAACGCTCACTTTAATCGGCGTCCATAAATTTTCGAATTCTCTCCTTATAAAAACGACTACATTTAATGCAGTCGTTTCAAATTAGATTTATGAACGGATTTGCCCTGTACCATGTATAAAGAATTTGCTAGATGTTAATGCTGGAAGCCCCATCGGTCCTCTTGCATGTAATTTCTGTGTGCTAATGCCAATTTCTGCACCATATCCAAATTCGAAACCATCTGTAAATCTTGTTGAAGCGTTATGATATACAACCGCAGCATCAACATGTGTTTGAAAGTAGATAGCGTGATTATCATTTGCTGTAATAATTGCTTCCGAATGCTTTGTTCCATAAGCATTAATATGATTAACAGCTGAATTGCAGTTTTTTACGACACGTACAGCAATTGCTAAATCAAGAAATTCTGTGTACCATATTTCTTCTGATGCTTGTTTAGCAAAAGGGAAAGCCTCACATACGATATCATCGCCATAAATTTCCACCTTATTTTCTCGTAATGTATCAAGAAGTTCTACACCATGATGATTAAACCAATCCTCATGAATCAAAACAGTTTCAATCGCATTACATACAGATGGTCGTTGTATTTTCGCATTAATTGCAATATCCTGAACCATCTTCACATCGGCTGTATCGTCAATATAAACGTGACAATTACCAGCACCTGTCTCTATTACTGGTACGGTAGATTCCTTAATCACCGTTTCAATCAAATTTTTCCCGCCTCTTGGAATTAATACATCCAAATATTCATTTAATGTAAATAATGCTTTTGCAGAATCTCTATTTGTATTTTCAATTAACTGTACTGCATCTACAGAAAGATTGCTAGTAGATAATGCTTGATGTATCGAATGGACTAAAGCTTGGTTAGAATATTTAGCAGAGGAGCTGCCTCGTAATATTACTGCATTCCCAGTTTTGACAGCAAGAGTTGCAGCATCGATGGTAACATTTGGTCTTGCTTCATAAATCATACCGATAACTCCGATTGGTACACGCTTCCTTTCAATTAGCAATCCATTATCCTTTTCAATCGACTCAAGCACGTCACCAATTGGATCGGCTAAATCAATTAATTGGTAAATGGCATTATACATTAATCGGATTCGATCTTTATCTAACATAATTCGATCTATTACAGATTCATTTAGGCCATTAGTACGGCCATCAACAATATCTTTTTGATTTTCGCTTAATATATAATCCAAATCCTGTATTAATTGATCTGCGATTAATTGCAAAGCCTTATTTTTATCTTCGGTAGTCACCCCATTTAATTGATAACTTGCGACTTTGGCTAACTTTCCTTTCTCCAGAACTTCTTCCATTATCTCTCCTCCTCTAAATGTTATCTTTATTATTTCAACCTTACCCAACGATCACGATGGATAACGCGTGATGATAAACAGCTATTATCTGTATTTCTTTCTTCCATTTCTTTGTTCACAATGGCAGCTGAACAACTGACTTCCCCTTTTCCAATAAGCCCCTTTATTCCATAAACTTCCACCACGTCTCCTTCTTGAAAGGTTCCTTTGATTTTTTTTATTCCTGCGGAAAGAAGACTTGCTCCTTGATATAAGATTGCTTTCTCTGCCCCTTCATCGACATAAATTTTCCCCATCGTCTCTGAATGAAGTGCTATCCACTGCCTATTTGTATTAACAGTTACTTTCGATTTATTAGAAATGTATGTACCATCCCCATCGCCACTAATAATTTCGAGGAGCTTTCTCTCCCCCTCACCTGTACCAATAAATACATTAACACCTAAAGATAAAGCCATTCGTGCTGCTTCCAATTTTGACTTCATCCCACCGGTACCTACAGAAGACCCGTTTGATTCAGCAGCGGCAATCATTTCCTCTGTGATCATCTCTAGATAATCATACTTAACAACATCTGGGTTGGTACGCGGATTACCATTATATAAACCATTTATGTCCGTTAACATCATTAATTGATCTGCATGAACAATACCACTTACTAATGCTGAAAGCATATCATTATCTCCAAATGTAAGCTCATTTATAGACACCGTATCATTTTCATTAATGATTGGAATGACGCGTCGTTCCAAAAGTTCCATCATCGTATTGAATACATTTTTGTATCTACTACGTGTAGTAAAATCTTCTCTAGTTAGTAGTAATTGGGCAGCAGTTAACCTAAACTCAGCAAACTTCTCCATATAGGTTTGAATTAATAATCCCTGCCCTACCGCTGCAGCTGCTTGCTTTCCTTTTACCGTTACCGGCTTTGAAGCATAGCCGATTTTAGAAAAACCGGAAGCAACTGCCCCAGAAGATACTAACACAACATCATGATTTTGTTGACGAAGTCTAGCAATTGCTTCCACATGCTCCGTCAATTTCCTTTTATCTAGCTCACCTTGTGGATTAGTTAACGAACTACTTCCAATTTTGACTACAATTCTCTGTTTACTCATACTGTATGCCCCTATCCTTCTGTCTTCTTTCTATAGATGTTTAACTAAGAACCAGCTATCTACTATAATTAAAATGAAAGTAATATATAAAAAAAGCCCTATTCGTCCTGCTACTCAGGACGAAAGAGCTTTTCTTCCGCGGTACCACCTAATTTGGATGATTACATCCCGTCTTGTTGCGTTAACGCCATGCAAAGCGCCTGCTTTATGCAGGACTCAGAAGGCGCGTTCTGTGACAATAAGTGAAGTGGGCTTCCAGCTAATAACCCACTCTCTCTGGCCACCTATTTCTACCACATACTATTCCTTCCTTACCGTTCAAGTATGTTTTTTTAATATTATGGATAGAAATAGCACTTATGTCAACTGTTTTTTCAAAATTAATGCAAATTACTTACTTATCTGTACTGATTTCGGTTGAGATCTTTTAATAAAGAATGACAAGATTAGGGCAATGATTGCAAACACGCCTGCAACAATAAAGGACACATTTACACCATGGATCATACCATTTAACCCTTCTTCAGGTATTGCACTATTTGTCATAACCGAAACTAACAGTGCTGTACCAACTGCACCAGCAACTTGTCGCATGGTATTATTCATAGCTGTACCATGTGGAATTAAATTCACTGGTAGCTGGTTTAATCCAGCTGTTGTAACAGGCATCATTACCATAGCAATTCCAAACATACGAATTGCATTAACGGTGGCAAGATAAGTAAACGTTGTATCTGCTGATAAATTTGAAAACATAAATGTAGTCACGGTAACAATCGTTAATCCAATAATGGAGAGCCACCGCGCCCCAAACTTATCAAATAAACGCCCCGTAATTGGGTTCATAACTCCCATAAGCACAGCACCAGGTAATAACATTAACCCTGATTCCAATGCAGTAAACCCAAGCATATTTTGAGCGAGTAATGGTAATACAACTGCTGCTCCAATCATCGCTATGAATGTAACCATACCTAAAACGGTTGTTAAAGTGAAAATACTATTTTTAAATACCCGGAATTCAAGGATTGGTTGTTCCAGCTTCATTTGTCTCCAAATAAAGAAGAAGAGCGTGATTGCACCTATAACTAGAGAAAGAATAACCTCGAAGCTTCCCCAGCCGTTATTACCAGCACTACTGAATCCAAATAATAGGCCTCCGAACCCTAACGTTGAAAGAACAATGGATATCATATCCAATTTTGGGAATGTACGATTTGTAATATTCTTTAATATAAAGTAAGCAATAATAATATCAACAATAATGATTGGCAATATAATATAGAACAGACTTCTCCACGGAAAATGCTCTACTAACCAGCCGGATAACGTTGGTCCAATGGCTGGAGCAAATGCGATAACCAACCCAAACATCCCCATTGCTGAACCGCGTTTTTCAACAGGAAATATTAGGAATAATATAGTCTGCATTAATGGCATAATAATACCAGCAGCGGCAGCTTGTGCAACACGTCCAGCCATCAAGATACTGAAATTCGGAGCGATTGCACAGATCACTGTTCCCACCGCAAATATCGTTAATGCAGTCAAGAACAATCCTCTTGTTGTAAAACGTTCAATTAAAAATGCAGTAATTGGAATCATTATTCCATTAACAAGCATAAAAATGGATTGCAACCATTGTGCTGTATTAGCGTCTAATTGCAAGTCTGCCATAATATGAGGCAAGGCTGTGGCTAATAATGTTTGATTTAAAATAGCAACAAAAGCACCAGATATAAGAACAATCATTAGCGGTACTTTATTTACAGAAGTTGGATTATTTGCTTCTGAAACATTGTTGTCCACCATAAAATCTTCCTTCTTTCTTTTAAAATTCTTTTTAATCTTATGGATGCCTCAGCGACAGCTTTTTATACATACGTATTACCTGTGGTAGAGCTATAAAGCACCCTAATTTAGACTCAAAGTTTAGTCATAAACATCATCATACCATATCGAAAATACATTACAAACTAAAATGTTTCAACCACTATGTAAAAAATTCAATCCATTTTCTCATTCATAAAAAAACGAGCATCCTTGCTCGTTTTTCCTATTTCCGAAGTTCTCTATGAGAAGCATGAAAATGAAGCTTGCCATTTTTAAATGGATAAAGGTTTAGTTCTGCCGCTTCCGTAGCATGATTTACAATGATTTCCTCCATTAACTCATTGGCACTTTTTCCGCTTGTAAGTATCCCAAGTTTTTCGGCTGTGGTATATAATTTTGCTTCATGAATAGCATGTACTAAAGCTTTTACTTCTTCCCCCTTCGTTTCAATCCCTAGCTCTTGCGCCTCTTTTTTTACCGAATGTGCAAGAACTTCTTTCTTCAGCTCCTTGATACTTTTGCCTTGTTGTTCAATTCCTAATTGTTGCGCTTTATTTTTAATCATTGCTTCATGAACTTCTTTCGCCAGATTCTCTTGCGACTTATTGTTTGTAGCTATTCCTAGTTCTTTCGCTTTGTTTATAACTTTTTGATGATGAACTTCTTCCTTCAGTTCTTTAAATGATTTTCCTTTTGTTTCTACTCCCATTTCTTTTGCATTTTTTAGAATGGTTGTTTTTATAATTTCCTTATGAATTTCTTTTGTTGACTTATCTTCTACCTTAATTCCTAATTCTTTCGCCTTTTGATGAAGTAACGCCTTATGAACATCGTTTGCTTGCTTGGAATGATGCATGTCCGATAATCGGATGTCTAAAAATTCTGCAGAGACCGAATTCCCACCTGCTACCAAAGCAAAAATCGCAATCATACTTAATAGTAATATTTTTTTCATCTTCTTACATCCTTTCTATATCCTCTCAAGAAAATAGCTTACCCATTTGTTACAAAATCATTTATTGATTTTATGAAACAAAAATGATGTTTCATCGTATGTAGATTATATAAAGTGTTATAAAAAAGAAAGGAGTAACAAATGAAAAAAGCGATTTTTATTCTACTGTCCGTTTTATTTATCGGGAGCTTAACTGGATGTTCTTTTCTAGAAGAAACAACGAATTCAGTCAATTATGTGAATGAAACATCAGATTATATAAATGATTTAAGTGAATTTGCAAACGAAGCAACACAACTTCCAGAAGAAGAGCTTGTCATAAAGCTAGAAGGTCTACAAGATACAATAAAGGATTTTCTTACGATAGAACCACCGAGCCTGGCTGAAGATATTCATCAGAAATTAGAATCTCAAAGCCAAGCATTATTGGATGCAACAAATGGTATCATTGATCAAGGAGAAATTGCCGTTGAACAATTTAAGGAGTCAGAAGTATATCAAACAATGGAGAATATTATCGAATTCCAATCACAAATTGAACAATTGGAATTATAAGACTGTAACGAAAACACCGTATCTTCATGGACCGAAATGAACATAATATCTACCAAGAGATAACTCGGGTAAGCAAAAATCTCATCGCGCCTACCCGAGTGCTTTTTCATTACAGAAACTCAAAGTACCTGAAATTAGTCATAGAATGTCATATGCTTTTTCGCCTGCTTATAATAGTCCAATCGATCTGCCAGGGTACCTGTATGAAACTCAAATTTATGCCCGTCCGGATCTGTAAAATAAATCGATTGCTTATCGCGAACATCGCGTTGTCTACCTTGCAATATAGAAACGTTTAAACTCCCTAACCGATCGTACATCTGCTGAAAATCTTTTTCTTCAATAGAAAAAGCAATGTGTGTATAAGACTCCTGAATTTCTTCTCGCGGAACATTCTTCTCCTCATTTAAAGCTAGCCATAGCCCATTCAAATCAAAATAAGCCGTACTTTTCCCTTTCACTAGAAGTTTTGCATCAAACACGTGCTGATAAAAATCAATAGAGACTTCCAAATCAGAAACTGAAAATAGCAAATGATTAATTCCTTTTATTCTCAAGTTTTGTCCCTCCTTTTCATTATGATACAAAAAAACTTACCTTCAAAAAATAAATTTTTGAAAGTAAGTGTTAAGCTTGCATGTTTAATTCATTAAAAAACTTTTGTTTTCTCTACCCAATCGATAAAGTTATCAACTACGGAATCTACAAATTCAATTGTTGGTTCATCGGTAAGCTTGCCTTGCTCATCCATTTTTTCATGAACAGAACCAATGAATACTTCATTGCCTGGCAATGTCAATGCACCAATCCCTGGAGCTTGTAAGATTTGACGAAGGTGCATTTGCGCACGGATCGTTCCCATTGCACCCATAGAAGCACCAACGATCATGACTGGTTTTTTCACTAATACTTGTTCTACTCTCGAGAACCAATCAAGCGCATTTTTTAACATGCCTGAAATAGAACCATTATATTCTGGTGTTGCAATAAGTACACCATCACTCATTAAGATTTTATTTCGAATTTCTTTCACAATTTCAGGTGGATTGTATTCCTCATCCTGATTATAAAAAGGAAGCTGATCAATAGGTAGAATCTCAACCTCTACTTTATTCGTATATCTTTTTTGTAAAAAGCGAGTCAGCTTCAAGTTGTATGAATCTTGGCGGTTACTTCCGACCATTGCTACAATTTTCATCTCGTATTCCTCCTGTTAGTTATTAAAAATAATCGCATAATATATTGTTACAAAAATCACAGGAAACATCAAGAGATCTGTTTCATTTATGAAACAGATTAGAAAAACCATAAATGCCCTATGCAGGATGTCCATGTACATCAAGTACATTACTGATTAGTTTCCTCTAGTCGAGCCCCTCCATATTGTTGATTTCAACCATTTTTAAAGGCGAAGCTCAGAAACGCTTCGCCTTTTATTAATCTCCTGGATATTTTTTGGATTTTCGTTTATTTAAATATTTTTTTATTACCGGATAGATAATGGGACCATATTTTATTAGTTTTCGAATTAACCTTTTCATCGTATTTCCTCCAATTTATTTATATTTCTATCATACCTTAATTCTCAAGAAGTTAAACCAAACCTTTATATTGATGCATTATTCTCTATTAACGAAAGTATTATAATAAGTGTACAAAACCAAAAAAACAGCGGAAGAAAAAAGCACCATTTTATAAATAAATCTGATCAGTAAAACGCTGCCAAATCAACTTTAATGTAAATTTTCAATAAAGATATTGATTTTATTATACTATGAGTATAAAATAGGTTAGTATTATATAAAAAATTACTCTTCAGAATGAAAGAAGGAATGAACAATTGGAAGCACATTCTATTGAAAAACGTCCACCCTATGGAATGATCGCTATTTTATTTATTGGAGCATTTGTTGCCATATTAAATGAAACGTTATTAAATATAGCATTGCCGTCAATTATGGCCGAATTTGATGTAAGTCCATCCGCCGTACAGTGGTTAACAAATGGATATATGCTGGTAAACGGAATTCTTATTCCAGCAAGCGCATTTTTTATTCAGCGGTTTACCAATAAAAGTTTATTTATAACTGCCATGGCTCTATTTACAGCTGGAACACTAACAGCTGCCCTTGCCTCTTCATTTGGAATACTACTTGTAGCTCGAATGATTCAAGCGGCCGGTTCAGCAGTGATGATGCCATTATTAATGAATGTCATGCTAACCGCATTTCCAGTCGAAAAACGAGGTACAGCAATGGGAACCTTTGGTTTGGTAATGATTGTTGCACCTGCAATTGGCCCAACATTATCTGGTTGGATTATTGAACATTATGATTGGAGAACGCTATTCTATATTGTACTCCCGTTTGCTGTATTTACACTAATCTATGCAATCGTTAAATTAAAAAATATTACCCCGCAACGAGCCATTAGACTTGATATCCTGTCCATTATTTTATCAAGTTTAGGTTTTGGTGGGTTACTTTATGGATTTAGTTCAGCAGGAGAAAGCGGATGGAATGATCCATCTGTTTATGGAACGATTATTGTTGGAGCCTTGTCTGTCATTGGCCTTATTCTTCGTCAATTACGAATGGATGATCCAATGTTAGAGTTTCGAATCTTTAAGCATTCGATGTTCGCATTATCATCCGCTATCTCCATTGTCCTTGCTGTAGCAATGTTCTCAGCAATGATTTTAATGCCTATTTACGTACAGACGATTCGTGGCATTTCTCCACTAGATTCTGGGTTATTAATGCTACCAGGAGCACTTGTGATGGGAATTATGTCACCAATTACAGGAAGATTATTTGACAAATACGGGCCAAAATTGTTAGCAATTACGGGTCTATTCATTACCATTGCAACAACCTATTTCTTTAGCCGTCTAGATATGGATACTGCTTATGGTACGATCATGCTTCTATACACGGTTCGTATGTTCGGAATGTCAATGGTCATGATGCCTGTTATGACAAATGGCTTAAACCAACTACCAATTAAAGATAACCCGCACGGAACTGCAATGAATAATACCCTACAACAAGTGTCAGGAGCAATTGGTTCTGCACTATTAATTACAGTAATGAATAATCGCACAGAAAGTAAGGCAACTGAGTTGGGTGAGCAAGCAATGGCAAATATGGATCCGAGTGCTGTTCCTTCTGACCAAGCGATGGCAGAAATGCAAGCCCAAATTATGAATGAGGCAATGTTAAGCGGAATTAACTTTACCTTCTTCATATCAACCATAATTGCAGTAGGAGCATTGATTTTAGCTCTATTTATGAAACGTGTTGATACAACAGAGAGTCAAAAACAGCAACAGGAGATGGCAATGCAACAAGCAGAAATGCAAGATAGTCAGCAAACTCCCGTTCCAAATCAGTCATAATGGAAAGACAAATACCTGGTGAGCAGATCACCAGGTATTTGTCCTTAGCATGAAATTAATTGAGGTGGTAGTTCTCTATGTGAAATAGTAAATGGACGATACTCTGAAATAAATTACGTTGCGAAGGGCTCTTCCAATCTTCTGGAACTTCAGCCATTAACCACATTACTTCATCTAAAAAAACATGTTCTACTGCTTTTTTCCAAAAATGTTTCTCCTCCATAGTTAATCTTACATACTCTGTATAACCATCCATAAATATGTACCATTCATCAGGAGTGAATGTACGATCGGGGGCTGTTTCTAATTCATTATGAAACAATAATAAAACGAGAGCTAAATCAAAAATACGTGGAATCCATGTAGCGTTATCTGGGTCAATTAAAAAAGGCTCAGGTGTATATACTAAATTATTTGCTTTATAATCATGGGGTGTTGCAACATGTGGTAATTTAGCATGTTTGATTTCATCTTGTTGTCCCACCACTTTTAATAATCGCTTTCTTAATTTAGGAACCTGAACATCCTCCTTATATGGCATTGCATATCTCCTAATTGCCGCCATACTTTCTTCCACTTCCTCTATTGTAAAATCATACACATTGTATTCTGGAAGCTGATAGGTATTCGTACTCTCCGATAGTCTATGAATGGAACCAAGTAATCTACCTGCTTCTTTAATCGACTTTTCCGAGGCAATGTAACCTTCACCTTCTATAAACGGATATGCCACATAACACGCATCCTCCGTCTCTATTGGATTCTCTCTGTCCAATACAACCGGGGTGACAATATCAATCTTGTTTTTCCTTAAATGCAATAAGTACTTCATTAACCTTTTCGCTTTTTCTAATGGTTGCTGTGTTCTCTTTATAATTATATTTCCTGTAGTATGTTGAACTTTATAAACTGGAGAGAACGGATAAATACTTATTGGTGCTTCATCCGTCTTAATTCCAAAATGCTTCATTATTTTACTACTATTCATTTGATAATCCCTCTACATTACCTGCAAATTGGGCTTAATCAGCCAAAACCTTGGTAATTCCTTTCGTAAGATTCATGTTTATTTCATACATTGTTTAAAATTATCTCATCACTCACTCCATACATCAAATTGCTTACCATTAGGATCAGAAAAGATAAAATTCCTACCAGCATGTCCTCTGTTTTCAATAGGACCTACTTTTATATGATGACTGGATAATTCGCTATGTAGCTTTAGTAAATCAGTTTATCCATTGAATTCAAACGACAAGTGAAAAGCATTCTTGACCACGTTGATCTAAAAAATTTTAGCTTTGACCGTCCGTCGCTTTCACTAGACAAAAACTTTGGCCTGCCATATTAAGAATCGTTTAATTTTTATCTTGATAGGTAAGCACAGCACCTAAATAATGAACATACCAAGTTATTGATAATTCTAACTCCTTTATAGGTAAATAAGTCGTGCCTGCTCGTAATAACCTGTTATTCAAGTTGGATGCCTCCTTTTAACGATTGGTTTACCGCCTCTAACGCATGTATAGTTGTCGTATCAAAAATAGGCAGTATGACATCTTCGCTTTTGAGTAACATGCCAATCTCTGTACAGCCTAAAATAACACCTTCGGCTTCCTGTTCGATCAGTTCATTTATCACCTTTTGAAAAACAGCCCTTGAAGATGTATGAGTATGACCCAGACATAATTCATTGAATATGATGTCATTTATGTTGCGTCTTTCTTCTTGATCAGGAATCACCACATGAATTCCATGTTCTTCAAGGCGTGACTTATAAAAATCTTGTTCCATCGTATAAGCCGTCCCAAGTAAACCAACATTCTTCATGCCTTTTTGTTTAATAGTTTTCGCTGTAGCATCCGCAATATGTAGGACCGGTATCGTGATAGCAGCTTGAATCATGTCAACGACTTTGTGCATCGTATTTGTACAAAGTATGATAAAAGAAGCTCCAGCTTGTTCTAACGACCTAGCTGCATTTGCAAGCAATTGACCTGCTTTTTCCCATTTACCTGTAGATTGATACCTCTCCATCTGATGAAAATCAACGCTATACATAATGCAAGAAGCTGAATGCAATCCACCCAGCCGTGTTTTCACTTCTTTATTAATTAATGCATAATATGTTGCCGAAGATTCCCAACTCATTCCCCCAAGTAAACCAATGGTTCTCACGTTATTCTCCTCATTCCTTTTATTTAACCTACTCCGAATTCAGTACGTCTTGAACTTACCTGTATAATTCGCCGTCTGCGTATGTAAAAGCTTCGATATATAAATAAATCCCAGTACACATAATGCAGTAATCCCCCAACTGAGGATATTTCGAATGATTAACCCTTTATCAAACGCCTCTATGCCATATGCTGATATTAGTCTAACTTTTATAATTCCTAAGATAACTTCCCTCATGGCAAATCCAAACGTAATTAAATTGAAGATCATATAAAATCTTTTCTCATAAAAAATTTTTTTCATTTTTTTACGACTTTGGCCTTGCAGCTCGGCAAAATCTAAGGTAAACAATAAAACCAATGGCCGTTTGATTAATATAGTAAATAAAAAGAATGCGGCCATGGCAAATGCATAATATACATTATTCCAAAGCATCTGTATTGCTGAGCCAGCAAGTACGTTTACCAAGGTACTGGCAATTAACGTAACAATCATAAATATACCAAACGTATTTATCTTCTTTACTGCAAAAAAACGGATGCAGGAATACACAATTCCGGGTATCGTTGATAGAAGCATTGCAGGATAATCACCGATGTAATCCCTTAAAACATTCCATACCAATAATGGAAAAGCCAGATAACAAATTAAATCCCAAATTACGATATTCTTTTGCATACGTACGCTCCTAAATTTAAATAATTCAATATGAATGCCCCTGTTTCATTGGCAAATAAGGTGCAGGATCAATGCTATTCCCTTCAATAACAATTGCTGTTAGTCCTGTTTCAGTTATTGTTTTATGCATTTCTGTTCTCTCCCAAAGTACAGCATCGTTACGAGTAACATCCTGAAATACATTTTCTTTTCCCTTTACCTGGCCTGAACCAGATACGATTAGTAATAATTGATCAGTTGAGGCAGCATGTTCGCCAATCTTTCCGTTAGCTTCTAAATGGGAATACATCCAATATGGATATCTACCTTTTCCAATTTGGATAATTCGTGACATTACCATATTAATTGAACCAAATAGAGTAATTGCATTCCCTGCATCTTTGGCAAAATTAAAAATTTTCATGAACTTACCTCCTGAACGCTCTTTTACTAATGATTATTAAATTTCTTGTTTAAAGGTTTAAAGCCATTCGAATGGTTTGTAATTGGTGACCATCAAAATCCTCATTAAACACTTCAACTTCTTTAAACCCTTTTGCATAATAAAAGGGTTTAGCAATTTCATTATCTCTTTCAACATTAATATAAATTACCTTTGCTTCCGGAAACATCTCTATCCCACGCGCTAATAAAGCTGTACCAATCCCTTTCCCCTGATAATCAGGCAGCAAATAAATGGCACCAAGTTCTACCTTCCCTTCAGTAACTGGTGAATAATTGACAAAGCCTATCACTTGGTTGTCTACTTCGACTACCAGAATATAGGAGAATTTCATACGTCGTTGTAGCATTTTCGCACTATATGCTTCTGTTAAAAAATGATCTTGTACAGCCTGTGGTATTAATCCTTTATATGTAGTATGCCAACTTGTTTCCGCTACACGTTGCACTTGAGTGATATCTTTTTCCGCCATTGGACGTATGTTATATTCCATATCAAAGCTCCTTTCCATTAAATTCATTATATTATGAATTTAATGATAACACAAAAAAAGACGGAGGACTTTTTGCTTATTCCTACGTCGCTATTCATGCATGTAACCACAAAAATATTGAAATCATTCCATTATTTTATTCCGTTGTAGTGACGGTGGACAAGCATAGTTATACGCTTTTATTTTTTTATTAATGATTTTGATTTTCTTTAGCCGCTCCTCTCCATCCAACGTTAAAAATTCTTTTTTTATATGATCAATTTCATTAGCTAATTCCACCCATTTTGGTAGAACATGATTATCCTTCATCGTTTTATACAGTTGTTTTTCATCTGGATTTAGATAATTCTTTCCCAAATAAAGAGGCTTTCCTTTACCAGGCAAGTTGTCAAATTGGCCATCATTTTCTGCTTTTTTTATCATTTCACCTATTGGGTCTGCATATTTAATTCGCTCATTTCCTTCATATTCTTTATCATCTTTATCCATCCATTCACCACTCATTTCAATTTTTAATTATTTTCCTATTTATATGTTATATTCGCCAATTTTCTTTAAATACCTGCTTTTTTGAGATGTTCAAAAAGTTGTCAAGTACGAAACTAATACTGATATTGCAGCTCTACTGAGGCTTCAATTTCGATCTGGCCTGGTTCAATAGGTGTTGCAAAACTCTCTGCTGATGCAGCAAATGTTTTGTAGGCTACAGGTGGTGCTTCTGTTTGCTCGATAATCTTTACTGGAACTGGGTCCAATTGAAGTTGCAGTGAATCAGCAATCGTTTGTGCTTTTTGGCCTCCATTTTCCAATGCAAACCGTAATGCTTCTTCATAATATACTTGTGGCTGATCAATGGTAAACGTAATATTAGAGACCCGATTTACACCTTGATCCACTGCTGTATCAATTATCCTGCCAATCTTACTAATATCTTTCACCCTAATTTGAACAGCATTTGTAACTTGGTAACCACGATCCATTTGTTTTCCATCTTCATATTCATACTTGGGAGAAATAGTATAGGCTGCCGTTTGAATCACTTCTTTAGGTACTCCCTCGTTATTTAGCGCTTGAATAACTTGATTCATTCGCATTGCATTTTCTTCCTGCGCTGTTTGTAGGGATTGATTTTCTGTAACAACAGCTAATTGAATGGTTACGACATTAGGTTCTACAGAAACTTTACCATCTCCATAAACCTCCATCGTTCTTCGATTTGACTCAACCTGATTAGGAGTGAACGGTTGTCTATAGTAAGGATAAGTATATTGCATCTGCACTCCTCCTTTCATGAATTAGTAAATTGTATGCATAAAGGGAGAAAATATTGACGGTTCAGATTGAAAGAAAACGAAATCAAGAAATTGCTTTCGTTTCATGCAGATTGGTTGTATATGGTGGACCTGGAGGGGGTTTTGTTACGTTTTATTTTTGTTGAACTTTAGGGGGATATTTGTGAATAACATTTACCCCCAATAATCCGGATCTGCCATTCTTATCTCCTCTACAACATCATCTAAATCCGCTGGGGTAATTATGAAAATAGCTTGTTCTTCCATTACCTGCTTTGCAATTTCATAGAAAAAGCGCGTACTTCCTGGATACTCACTATCCATTAATAAGAGGCATGCATCACTTTTATCAGCTAACCACATATTCTTTGCCTTAAACTGAAAAGCCCCCTGATAATCTCCTTTGTAGATTGGTTTATAAAAATCAGCTGTTGTTGTAATCATTTGATATTTTTCCTGAATTGTCTCTGGCCAGCGACTTTCTTGATTTTCAAAAGGAGGGAAAATTCCTAATTTCACATTGTATTCTTGTTGCAAATCAAGTACAACTTCTGCAGTCCACAACTCAATTCCCATTTGCCCTGAAATAAGTATCCATTCTAATCCTTCTTCGATTAATGGAATGAGTCGTTTCGTGATAGCTGCTTTAATATATGTAATCCTAGGATCATCCTCTTTAAAGATATTAATCTCCATTGGTTTATAACCAGTTACTGTTAGAATCTTCACATCTCACTCCTCCTTATAATAAAAGGCTGGCATATCGTATGCCAGCCTTTTACATTAAGTTAACACCATTTATGTGGTTTTTTCCAATGTTTAGGCTTGTGGCACCCATGACCCATTCCTTGGCCCATACCTGGGTACATTGCTCCCCCAACTTGCCCATTTCCGTTACCGTTTCCATTCCCATAACCCGGATCCATTGCTCCTCCTACTTGAGAAGGTACGTTATATGATCCTCCATAAACATCTACATTGTCACTCGTATTTTGTACGGAAGTTGAATGTGGAAATACGTGTTTGTTAACTGTTGTGTGATGATTGTGAACGGTTGTGTGCGACGGATGAACATGTTCTACTACATCTTCTGAGCATTGTTGTACATTATTATATTTAGTTGGATGAACGACTTGTTTTGGGCAACCACAGTTCCCATGATGATGACGTCTCATGAATAAAGACTCCCCTTTCCTGTATTTACTACACTAATAACGTATGGCAAGTAACTACGATTTGTATAAGACAATTACCCAGTCAGGAGAAATTATTTTCATGGTTTTCATCATCATATAACTGCAAAGCTAACAATCTCAATAAGCCACTAAACTCGTTGTATATGTGTATCTTTAAATGCAGTCTTGTATTTTAAACCAAACCCAAACATTCGGTCCATTCCAATATGCGCAAACCAGATGAGCGCAATTTTAAGAAACCATGTATGAACAAAGATAAAGCCAAGCATCACAATAATAATAGGCAGTGCATAGGTATGAAAGATGTTATACACCCAGGCTCCCGTTTGCTTACTTTTTAGATAACCAACCATGGAGAGATCTGGAGCAAACAAGAATAATCCAAATAATAGCCAATTAAATTCATATGCTGCATAAACATAGATACTTATTAACAAAACCGCTACGCCTTCTATACGAATGATTGTTTTCGGTTGCATCGACACGCCTCCCTTTATGCTTATTTATTGCTAATGTTAATTCGTCACGGTTTCATTTAAACGCTTTTCAAAATTGCTACATTTAGGTAACGATTGAAAGTAGAATGTATAGTTGACACGTCCTTTCTTGTGCAGTGTGCCCAAGCTTGAACTGGTTGTAATGGCTCCTAATTCTGTTTCTCCCTCCATGTAACTTATAAATAAGAGAATACATGGTTAAACCCATTTATTTCATGCTAACTCATATTCAACATCAATAATCCCCACTACTTGCTCATCTATAAGCATAACTCACATTCAATTTCCGGATTTTTGTATGTCTCTTTTTGATGTAAAGCATGATCAAAATAAGTAGTTTCGAAAAAAGAACCCTGCAACCTTAGCCAACTTTTCTCGAAATTGGCCCATAAGCTCTAATTTCCATATCTTACCTCCTTTTATTTATTTTTTTCTTTCAATATATCTCTAATTTCCTTAAGCAGTTTTTCTTGAGGGTTTGCTTTTGATGATAACTTAATCACCTCTACCTCTTTTTTGCGTTTAAATGCCATAAACAAGCGGATAATGAAAAAAATAGACAAAGCAATAATAAAGAAATCTACAACAGACTGAATAAACATGCCATATAAAATCTCTGCATTTCCAATCGTATAAGTTAAATCGGTAAAGTCCATCCCATTTAAGAGGATTTCAATCAATGGAGTAATGATATTATCCACTAGGGATGAAACGATACCACTAAATGCCGCGCCAATCACCACCGCTATAGCTAAATCAATTACATTACCCTTAAATGCAAATTCTTTAAAATCCTTCCACAACTAGATCATCCCCCTGTTCCATCCTATACATGAATTAATTTATATATGTAATTACAATGAGAATGATATAAAAGAAACAAGGTATCCTAAAACAGGATACCTTGATACTAAAGACC
Organism: Virgibacillus salexigens; assembly: GCF_014905415.1. Lineage (GTDB taxonomy): Bacteria > Bacillota > Bacilli > Bacillales > Amphibacillaceae > Virgibacillus > Virgibacillus salexigens. Next base: position 33,126 of record NZ_BNEO01000004.1, on the reverse strand, counting down.
ATGATGCGGGTTATGCTTTTGTCTCGAGTGATTTGCATTCTTTACTTTCTTAGAACCACTTAATGGTTCACCATATGGCTGTTTGGGGCTTTGTGGCAAATTAGGATGCTCTTGCTGCTTCGGTCCTTTTGGCTTACCTCCCATGGATAACTTCCTCCTTTCACACTACATAGCATTTGAGGTAGTATTCTCATTTATTCATCGACCGAACATTTGACTTGTCGCTTAATCATAAATGTATGGGATAAATAAAATCAGTGAATTCCATCCTACAACAGCTAAATAGAGCGCAGAAAGCCAAAATATTACTATGTTTAGTTAGCTGAAGTAACCCGTCGCTTAGCACAGTAAAAAAGTCGAATGCCTAAAAGCTCTCACTTTTTACGAAAAACATTCTATTTTGTGAATGCATCTGTTAAAGCAGTAACAATTTGTTTTTTACGTGAGACAACACCTTTAAGCAAGGCACGATTGTTATTATCTAAACGAACATGAAATGCTTCTTCCACTTTCGCTTTGCCATTTCCAAGTGCCAACACTTCTGAATCATTATTTAGAATATCTGTTACAACAAACAAGAATAAATCAAGATTTTTTTCGTTTATGATTTTTTCTATTTCTGGATTAATCTCATCTTGAAGCGCATAAATCTTCGCCGTATCCACCGCGTTGACTTGAGCAATTTCTACTTTTGCATCCTCCATAGAAAATTCTTTTGCATCCATCGTAAGTAATTCGGCTACAGATTTATCACTTAAGTCTGCACCAGCTTGAAGCATTTCTAAACCGTACGCTTCAAGGTTGATGCCAGCAATTTCAGCTAATTCATAAGCAGCATCTACATCTTCTTTTGTACATGTTGGTGATTTGAGTAATAATGAATCGGAAATAATTGCTGAAACTAAAAGACCAGCAATATCTTTTGTGACCTCTATTTTATTTTCTTTATACATTTTATTTAGAATAGTGGCTGTACAACCTACTGGTTCTGCACGAAAATAAAGTGGTTCACTTGTTTCAAAATTGGAAATTCGATGATGATCAACTACTTCTGCAATACGTACATCCTTAATATTATCTACACTTTGTTGGAATTCATTGTGATCGACAAGTATAACTTCGCTTACATCATTGTCCACTGTTTCAATGCGTTGTGGAGCTTCCGTTTTAAAATAATCTAATGCAAATTGGGTTTCCTTATTAACGGAACCTAATCTTGCTGGCTCTGCCGGAACTCCAAGTTTATTCTTTAAATCAGCATAAGCTAACGCCGAACAGATTGTATCAGTGTCTGGATTTTTATGGCCAAAAATTAACGTTTTTCCCATGATCATTCTCCTTCTATTAAGCTTCTACCAATAATAGCTTATCAAAATTCAAGGAAATTGAATAGCGTTTTATTTAGTCTGTTTCTGCTAATGTTTCGGTGACATTCCAAATTTTGTCATACCCGTTGTATTCATTTAAAGCGATGTCTAAATCATGAAAATATCGATGTAGACTCTGAACAGCTTCGACTGATTGGTCTTTGACGACACGTTTTGCAAAAACATTCACCTTCTCCAAATCATTCTTTAGTGATTCATTTTTCACGTCCCTTAATTGCAAATGGATTTGGGATTGTATCGTTTTTGCTTTTGATTGTTGTTCATCCCAATCCAAATTATTTATACCACCATAACCTGTCGTCTCATTATAAAATGCATGTGTCTCAGAAATAAATGTACCAATTACCTGATGTTGTTTTCCTACAGTTTCTTGTACATGCTCAATATTTTTAGATGTTTCATCATTATTTTGCTGTGAATTTTCTTCATTCACTTCCGAATTATTGGCTGCCTCGCTTTCCTGAAATAGAGAGGAGATATTGAATTGAAAGATGGTAAAGAAAAACACAGTTGAACCAATAATGGTGACTAACACAACACTCAATATTGTCCAGCCAAACCACCCCCAGCTTCTCTTTGTCTTTTTCCGCTTCATATTAAAACTCCCTTTATTTTGAACAACTGTTCAAAAGATCTAGATACGTCGATTATGATAGCATTCCATTAGTTAAAGCTTATGTTTTTGATACGTAAGTTCAATTGCTTGCTCAGTACTAATATTTACCACATGTAACTCTGGATTTAATGGATAGTCTCGACGATCTTGAAGATTAATCATAAAATATCCCTTTATGGACGTTTCAGTTATTTCTGGTATTGCTTGATCCTCATAAAAACCATAATCTTATAGACATTATTATTCCAATTCTGCTGCATTTATTTTCCATTATTATCCTCCACCATTGTATTTTCAGGAAGACATAAAATAGCGAGCTATATGATTTGTTCATTCCCATTCCTCGCTAGTCCTCTTGATAATTAATTCTTGATTCTTCTTGTAAACCCTTCAAATAGTTTACTTTTTCCGTAATTATTTTTATCATGATAGATAGAGTTATTTTTGAATTGGAGGCGAAGTTAAATGATTAATCAATTTTCATTTACACGGGGAAGTTTACTTTCATTTATTAAGAACTTAGACACTAAAGTGATTGATGTGCAGCCAAAAGAATTTAATAACAACATTCATTGGCATATCGGCCATATTCTTGTAACCGCAGAAAGTCTATTATTCGGCTTTCCAAAACAAACCAATCAGCTGCCAGAATACTATAATGACTTATTTGCGACTGGTACGAAACCGGCCGATTGGCCTGAGAGCGTACCTAGCCTAGCGAATCTGATTAAAGATTTGGAAACACAAGCACCACGTATTGAAGAATTGACAGAGGAATTCCTTGCAAAAGATTTACCCTATACATTACCGTTTGGTAACTTCAAAACATATGGTGATATTTATGCAATGATTATTCATCACGAAGCAGAACATCTTGGCCAAATTAAAGCAATAAAGCGTATAGTAGAAAACAAATAAATGAAAAAGAAGATCATTGTAGTAGGTGGAGGTATAGCTGGAGCTTCTGCTGCCTACTACCTTGCTAAAGCCAACCATGAAGTCACTATTATCGATCGTTCAGATAATGGCCAAGCTACAGATGCTGCGGCTGGTATTGTTTGCCCGTGGTTGTCTCAACGCAGAAATAAGGCTTGGTATCAGCTTGTAAAAGCAGGGGCTTGCATCTATCCAAGCCTTGTAGATGCTCTTGCCAAAGATGGTGAAGGTGACATAGGATATGATCAAGTGGGTGCACTTCATCTTCATAAAGATGAACAGAAATTGATTGCTATGAAAGAAAGAGCAGAAAAAAGAAAAATAGACGCACCAGAAATAGGACATATTGAAATACTAGATCCTGAACAAACAAAGCGTAAATTCAAATTATTGGATAACAACTATAGCTCTGTTTACGTAAGTGGTGCTGCTCGTGTAAATGGCCAAAAACTGCGAGATGCTTTATTAAACGGTGCACAAAAACATGGTGCTGTTTTTATCAATGGAAGTGCCGAATTAAACGTTGCTGGACATAAGGTGATTGGAGCGATCGTAGATAATCAAAAATTACCTGCTGATTCAGTTATTGCCGCTACTGGCGCTTGGATGCCTGAACTATTGAAACCATTAGGGATCAAATTTCAAGTCGAAGCACAGCGTGCACAAATATTACATGTAGCTCATCCATATGAAGAAACAGCTACATGGCCAGTTGTTAAACCACCTAATAATCAATACATGCTTAGCTTTCCAGACAATCGAATTGTTCTGGGTGCTACCCATGAACATAATGTAGGGTTCGATCCACGTATCACTGCTGGGGGACTTCATGAAATATTATCAAAAGCAATGGAATATGCTCCTGGCATTTCTGACAGTACGATAGTGGAAGCGAGGGTAGGTTTTCGCCCGGTAACGCCAAATTTCCTTCCAGTTATCGGTCCAATACCTAAGTTTAAAGGACTTTATTTAACGAATGGTTTAGGATCTACTGGTCTTACGATGGGTCCATATATAGGATCACAATTAGCAAAAATGGCAACAGATCAAGAGCATGAGATTGATTTAGACAACTATGATATTAATGGAGCAATTTACTAGCACATTGCCTTTATTACACACAAAGAGAAGGATGCCTTTAATCAGGCATCCTTCTAGCTTTATTTTACAATTAGAACCGGACAATTTACTCGCTTAGCTACCTTATGGCTAACACTTCCTAAAATAAATGTCTGTAGGTTATTTAATCCGCGGCTACCAATAACAACACAATCGAAGGCTTGTTCATTAGCATAAGCTACAATTGTTGGTCCAGGTTCTCCATGTAAAATAGTTATTTTGTACTTAATCCCTGCCGTTCTTACGATATCTTCAACCGCTTTTAACTTTTCTAATCTTTTTTGTTCTACCTCAAATTTATCCGCTGCATGTAAAACATCTGATTTCGCTGTTTGGCCATCTATTACATAAATCAGTTCAATTGTCCCAGAAAACTTTTTGGCAAGTTCAATTGCTTGTTTCGTTGAACGAATAGAATGCTCCGAACCATCGGTTGCTAATAAAATTTGTTGGAACAATAGCCTCACCTCTTTGATAACTCTAGAAAAATAGTTCTTATCCTAATCCTATCATATTAATGACCAGAGGCTTTGGAAATACCACCAATTCGTTGCATAAGCTGTTGACTATCAGCGTTCAACCCAGAATATGAAACAGCAATTTGATTCTGCTCGAATTTCATCTCAATTTTATCTAATGCCCCAATAGCAGAGTCATCCCAGAGATGGGCTTTTTCAAGGTTTATTTCTACCTCCGTAACTTGATCCATAAAGTAAAAGTTAACTGGCAGATCACTGATGGATGCAAAGAATAATTGACCTTCTAAATAGTAAATTCGTTTTTGTCCCTGATTTACAAGCTCATTGGTTACTTTCACTCGTGAAATTTTTGCCGCAAAGAAAATCGCACTTAATAGCACTCCGGCAAATACGCCTTTGGATAGGTCATGTGTATAAACCACAACAGCTACTGTAACCAGCATGACAGCTGCATCCGTACGCGGCAGTCTATTTATATTTCTAATCGAGGACCAATCAAATGTACCTATAGATACCATAATCATAACACCCACTAATGCTGCCATGGGAATCTGTACAACTAAGCCACCTAATACAATAATTAAAAACATCAAGAAAATACCGGCTACTAGTGTTGATAATCTTCCTCTTCCACCTGACTTCACATTGATCACAGATTGACCTATCATGGCACATCCTGCCATTCCTCCGAAACAACCAGCAATGATATTCCCAATTCCTTGGCCTCTACTTTCACGATGTTTATTACTTTCCGTATCCGTCATATCATCCACAATATTTGAGGTTAATAGCGATTCTAACAAACCTACAATGGCTAATGCGAAAGCATAAGGAAAGATAATCATCAATGTTTCCCAAGTAAATGGGATAGATGGGAGTAAAAATACTGGAAGCTGCTGTGTTAAAGCCCCCATATCTCCGACTGTTCCAACTTGAATATCCCCTAAGACTACAATTGCTGTAACCACTACAATTGCTACTAATGCGGATGGAACTGCTGTAGTAATGCGTGGTAAGAGATAAATAATTGCAAGTGTTAATCCAACCAATGCATACATTATCCATCCTTCTCCTTTAAAATGAGGAAGTTGGGCCGTGAATATTAAGATAGCTAATGCATTAACGAAACCGACCATCACCGAACGTGGTACGAATTTCATTGCTTTTGCTAACTTACAGATACCAAATATAATTTGAATCATACCAGTAAGAATAGTTGCCGCGAATAAATACTGCAACCCATGCTCGGCAACTAAATCAACCATGAGTAATGCCATTGCTCCTGTTGCCGCAGAGATCATTCCCGGTCGCCCTCCGACAAAAGCAATTACGACTGCAATGCAGAACGATGCATATAAACCGACCATCGGATCTACACCAGCGATAATGGAGAAAGCAATTGCCTCAGGAATCAATGCTAAAGCTACGACAATTCCTGCTAAAACATCACCCTTGACATTGCCAAACCATTCCTGTTTCCATTGTGCTACTTTCAAATGTTCAACCTCTTTCTATTTAAGATTTCCAAGCCTTCGTGTAGCTTGAGCCGCAGATAACCAATGAATCATACCATAAATCGCCCGACATTAAAAACCGAAAGAAAGCGTGTTCTTCTTTCGTTTTCTTTAATTTTCTTATGTATTTGCTTGATTTACTAGAAGTTAACAAAAAGTAATTGAATCAAGTCATCTATTATTTTCTAGTACTTTTTAAAAGAATATTTACATAAGATAAGCGGTTTGGTACGCTTATGTACATATGAAGGAGGATAGATCATGAAAGGAAGAACAATTGTATTTATATTAATTATTGTGACTTTAATAGCACTAGCCTTATGTTGGTTTTGGCTACAAGACGTTATTGTTGATTACGACCTGGAAAAAGCTTTACATCAATCACCTGAACGGATCAATTGTACTATCTTTCTCTCGTAAACAAGTTGGTTTTTCAAAAAATATAATCCTGATTTTTGTTTTAGCTAACGATTTTATAATGGAAGACGTATCATTTTTAGATGTCTTATAAGGTGCTTTCATATCGGGCTATCCACCAAACGTAAGATTGTTTTTAATAATATAGGATAATTCGAAGAACATTGAGAAGAAGTTGTAGGATGAATCACTGTTTGGATATCAGAAGCAAGTGGAGTTGATAGTTTTCTTCTAAGCTTACATAAACTACTAGGAGAGAAGTACATGCCGTCAGGAAAAGGAAGTAATAATCCTGTTACCAAGTCACCTATCTGGTAGTTGACTCTAGTACTAGCTAATTGAACAGGCTTAACTTGATTATCAACTAAATCTCTACACATAATATAATGAGGTCTATCATAGGAAGTTTCTATTATATAAAAACCAGCATCCACCTGTTTCCACTTACCCAATACTTGTCGAATTGGCTCCGGATAGTCACGAGTACTTGATCTTTCTAAGAATTGTTGATAAATAGTTCTAGAAGTAGAATTGCATTCTATACAAAAAATCGTCCACCATAACCATTGGACATATAGTTTATTATACCAAGTTTCAGATAAATGAATATCCTTTGCAAACCGTTCTGTTTCTTCCAATAATCGTTGCAGATGCTGTTCCATTGAATAGTAAAATATTTCATCAATCATCGCAATTAGATCCCGTTTATTACATAGGGATTTTGAAGCGCTCTTTTGATCTAACATAAGTTTCCCCCCAATCTATTTTCTTTATTGTAGCATTCATAAAGGGAACGTCTAATGTACAAAATAGAATGGAAAGCAGCAACGTTTCGCTAGGTTCTCGTTTTCCATTAGAACTTTTACCATTTTATCGTGCAAAGGCAAGCTTATTTATCAATTTTTAGTTATTGCACAATAACGTCAGCACCATTTATTAATGAAAGCCGCGAAATTCGGCCCATCGTAGGCCAACTTCAGCATGTCCTCTATCCTAAAGACCCTAGAGCCTTGATTACTTGGTTAGTTATCCATCATTATAGGAAACTTTTAATTATTGAAAAAAACAGCGATTACTAACTAATCGCTGCCTTACGCACGCATTTTTGAAATTTGTTTGTGGCGATATAACTCATCCAATTTACGGATCCATTTTTTTAGCCGTTCATACGTATATTGAAAAATTGGACTCTGTATAAAGGTGAAGAGGAAAGTAAATAAAAACACCGGCCCTCCTAGCATGAATCCAATTACAAGTACAATTGATTCCGTAATAATCCGTACTTTTCCAACAGAAGTGCTTGTTTTGTCAGAGATCGATAACATAAATCCGTCACGTGGTCCAGATCCAACACCTGCAGCATTATAGATGCCTCCACCTAATCCCATAATGACAATACCAATGATAATAATAAGATAGTCAATCCACGAGTGTGTTGCTTTTGGCAAAAAGTCTAAAAATAAATAAATGTCTACGAAAGCTCCAATAAGGACAGCATTTAGAAATGTACCTAATTTGATATAACGCTTATCTAAAAACCAAGAAATGATAATTAATAGAATGGAAATAAGAATAGCCCAGGTACCAATCGATAGACCAAACTTCTCATACAATGCAACATTTAATACATCCCAAGGATGGATACCAAGATACTGTACCTGTATAGAGATCGAAATTCCTAAACTAAATAACATCAACCCTAAAAAAAATACTAGCCAGCGCAATGCAATGATCAACAGCAATCCCTTCTCTCTACTTTTAAGCTTGTTTAGACGGTTTTATTACAAAAATCGCTAATACAACTGCACTAATTCCTCCAATAAATTTCCCCACAATCATCGGAAATACCATTTCCTTATCAATTCCTGCGACAAACCCTAGATGGCCACCGAATACAAAAGCACCACTGACGGCAAAAGCTACATTCAATACTTTGCCTTTGTCATCCATATGGTTTAACAGGGTTAACATCGGAATACTGTGCGCAAGCGAAGCAACTAATCCAGCAGTTGATGTATCACAAATACCTAGACGTGTACCTAGCATAAATAACGGTTTTTTGAAAGCTTTCGAAATAAAATGGACCATTGGAAATGCACCTGCTAAAAATACCGCAATTTGACCAACAATTTGTATTCCTTCATTAAGTGGTGTTAAATGAGGAATCACAACTATCCCTGTCAACGTCTCGATAATAATCGCTGTTAGCCCAATAATAGCGATTACCTCGATACATTTACCAAAAATAGAAAAGATATAAATCATTTTATCAGGTATTTTCCATAAACCAACAGAAATGATCACAGAGAATATGACAGTAGGAAGTAAATTTAATAGAATCATATGAATAGTAAATCCAGCAAGGAACCCACCAGCAAAACAACCAAGAGGAATCGTAATTATTCCTATGAGAATACCTTTAGCAAAAAACGGATGATCCTCCTTCTTAATAATTCCCAATGCGACTGGAATTGTAAAAACAATAGTAGGACCCATCATGGTTCCTAAAAAAACCCAAGCAAACAGCCCTGCATCTGGGGTTTCCGCCATTTCCTGCGCTAAAGCATATCCACCCATGTCAATGGCAAGGATGGTATTAGCAAAAACGGCAGGATCTGCTCCAATAACCCCATAAACAGGTGCGATTATCGGAGTCAGTAATTTAGCGAGTACTGGGGCCATGGAGATAATTCCAACCATTGCTATGGTAAGTGAACCCATTGTCATTAACCCATCTGTAAACTGCTTTCCATATCCAAGTTTATTGCCAAAGCATTTATCAATCGCCCCAAGACAAAGAAAACCAACCACAATAACAATAATAATATCATTTATGCCCATACCTTACCTCATTCTCCTAAGTAATACGATCTCCATTATAACAATGGATGTTCCATACATTAATAGGGATAAATTACTGCTTGCCTTCATACCACTTTAATGCCTGTTGTTCGATTTGTTTAACAAACATGTCTTTTTCTTTGATGTAGGATTCGATATCATAAGGATATTGTATTGCAAGCCATTCTTTTTTGTCGCCATATTCCTTAGCAGTTTGTGAATGGGCTCGTAAATAATCTCTAAACGCTAAATGTCGATCAATATGCGGATTGCCAGCTTGATATATATGCACATGATGGGTTCGTTGATCTACACCCTTCTTAAAAAACCTTCTTCCTGAAATTCCATATTCGCCTAATGGAGTATATCCTAATTCATACATTTTCTGATTATGGCTATCTACTTGATCAATTGCGTTTACGACAGGCAATATATCAATAATTGGCTTTGCCTTTAATTCTTTAACGGCTGTGCTCCCAATATGATGAATGGAAATAAGTATATCCTTAAACACTTTTTCTAGCTTAGCAGTTTCTTTTTTAAATCCTTCTTCCCATTGCTCCTGATAATTTGTAACAATTACTTTCCTCATCAAAATCCTCCATGTATGAAACAAAAAAATCCCAACTACTCTCCAAAAAATCCTTGTATACTCGGAAAGCGTTCGGATTTCTCTTATTTAAATTACTTTTTTCTCGCCTCTTCTTGTCTATGGTTTATATGTTTCAAAGTAAGCATCTAGTATTCCTTGACCTATGCGATGGTTAATGGGGTATTTATTATCTACAATTCCGGTATGCGGTACAATGATAGCAAAAGCCATTTCCGGATCATCGTACGGTGCGTAACCTACCAAAGATAAATTTTCTGTATCTCCTAATTTCTCGCCATCTCTATAAAATTCATTCTCTGCGGTACCAGTTTTCCCCGCTGCTTTATAGCCTCGATAATCTTTTGTTCCAAAATAGTCGGTTCCAGTTCCACCATTTGCATGAAATGCTTGTCGAAACCCTTCCTTTACTCGATTAATATACTGCTGACTCATATCAATACGATTCAAAACATCCGTGCCGTTTGTTCGATATACTGGACCAAGTTCGTCATTGTTGGAAGGATTACGAATTTCTTTGACGAAATGGGGACGAACTCGATAGCCATCATTAGCAATGGTCGATACATATTGAACCATCTGCATGGCGGTGAAATTATCGTACTGGCCAATAGCAAAGTCCATGAGTAGCCCGGGGTTAAATGGATTATCACCTGTTACACCAGTAGATTCATAGGGGAAATCAACCCCTGTATGCTTTCCTAATCCAAATTGTTGGAAATAACCACGCATTTCTGTCCAAGCAGCCATATTAAAACTAGCTTTACTTCCATCTGGAAATGGATGCCTCATCTCCCCCCCCATTTGTAAGGCAATATAGAACATATATACATTGGAAGATAATCGGAGTGCATCATAATCATTGACCGATCCCAATGTTCGATAGGAGCCTTTCGGTGGACTTCCAGCAATATTTATCGTACGGTCAACGAAAACTTGACCTGGCGTAATCGTTCCCGATTGATAACCAGCTAATACAGTAGCTCCTTTTACTGCGGAACCTGGCAAGTACGAATCATGCAATGCTTTATAAGAAGTATTGATATATTCATTCTTCTTCTTATCATGTGTTTGTGCACTAACTGCTAGCAACTCACCTGTTTTCGGATTCATAACAACAGCAATGGCATCAGAAAGGAATTGATGCTGGTAAGGATGTTTTTGAATGGTATTTTGTAATTCTTGTTTTACCACTTCGTCAACTTTTTTTTGAAATTCCATATCAATCGTTAAAACCAAGTCTTTTCCAGGTTTCCCCTCCACTACGGTTTCTGAATCAATCGTCGTCCCATCTTTTTTTGTTATATATTGAACCTGTTCTTTTCTGCCGCGTAGAACTTCTTCATAGTACTCTTCCAGTCCACTTGTACCGACTCGATCGTTGCGGCTATACCCTCTTGTTAGGAAATGTTCTTCTTGATCAGCAGGTATCCCTTGATCCTGGGAGGTAATGTTACCTGCTAAATTTTTAAACGTATTATTAAAAGGATAATCGCGATTCCAATCTGCAATGGCATTGATTCCTGGTAACTTATCAAGATTTTCAGACACCTTTGCATACTCTTCCATCGTCACATCTTCATTTTTGACAATTTGTGGCGTTAGCGCATAAGCCTTATCCAACTCTTTTTTAATAGCAATTACTTTCTTTTCTTGTTCCGATAAATCATTCATTTCTTTTTCCGTAATTCGCTCTAAAGCAAGATTGTATTCTTCTGTATCATCAAGATCCTTTTTTTCCTTATCCGTTAATCGCTCTACCGCTGCTTCTTTATTTTTTAAATACCAATATTCTTTTTTATTGCGTTCCGTAATGTCCTCCGTACTTAAATCGATGAATGCTGCAAGTTTTTCGGCAACTTCTAGACGGTCGTTCGCTTGTAACCCTTTCTGTGGAGTATATGTAATCGCGTATATCGGTTTATTCCCAACAACTAACCGATGATTGCTGTCATATATTTCCCCTCGAGGCACTGGTTCTTTCGTTGTTTCTCTAACTGTTCGATCAATTTCCTGCTGAAATTCTTCCCCATTAAGAATTTGTACAACTCCTAATTGCAGAACCAATGCGGAAAACATGAGAAACATAATAAAGAAAATAATATTTAATCGAAGCGGTAATTTTTCTTTTTTTGTCTTTTTCTTTTTTCCCATCCAACTCCCCCATTTACCAACCCTTTTTGTACTTTGTATGCGAATTGCCTAGAATGAAGAACGAAAATTGAGAATTATTGAATTGTAAGGAACTGCCCTTTCATTTACTCGTCTTCATACCAACGTTTTATCTAAGTCGATCATACCATTCATCTTCCATGCCCTTCAACCAATTATTTCCTTTTTGTTAGATATTTTGTCTTTCACAAAAGCAATCAGCAAGGACCATATTCCCCATTTATCAAAATACTATAAAAATAGCTTGTAGAAAACAGAAACCAGTCTCCACAAGCTATACCTACTGTTCTACCCTATGTATATCCAATAGGTCATCATCGTAGTTAGAATGATAACCAACCAGCAAACGATGGAAATCCCTCCTACTCGTAGTAAATCTCTTTCAGAATAGTACCCATATGGGAAGGTAAGTAAATGGACAGGCGATTGGGTAATGAGTAGAAATCCTGGAATACCAATCAAAAATACCCCCATCGTAAGCACAATGGATGAAAATCCTGGAAGTGTCTCTCCTAATGTCAATGCCAATGGTAAAACAATCGTCAAAAATCCGAGTACGTTAACAAAGATGATTCGTAATAATAAAATAAAAATGAGTAGAGCAACTACAATGAGCATGGATGATTCGAAAGGTAAAACATCCATTAGTGTCTTCGCAAGCAAATCAATGGTTCCTGTATCAATTAACATTCCAGATACCATGATTGTCGAAGCAAAGAATAGAATCATATCCCAATCAATGGCCTGTTTTGCTTCGTTCCAATTCCAAACACCAACCATAGGAGTAATGGTAAGCACCGCTCCTAATAGCCCTATTAATGGTATCGAGACGTGATGAAGTTGCTGTGTAGCCCATAAAGCAACGGTTATACTAATAATAACGATCATCTTTTTCTCTGAAAGGCTTATTTCTCCAAGTTCACGCAGCTTGGAATTAATTAATTGATTTAATAGCTCTTTATCAATATTTTCGGGTGGATAAACAAACAGAAAAATCCCCCATAGAACGAATGCAAATAGAATAATTGGTGGAGCAAAGTATAGAATCCAATTTAAATAATTTAAGTCAGGCGATAACCCACTCATAATCCCGTAGGCATATACAGTGGAACTAGCTCCTGTGGCAACAAATGCACCACACGTCGCTGTAAGATAAGATACACCAATAAACAAGGCTTTTCCTAAGTTTTTTGCTTTTATTATTTTTTGTACACTTTTTAATAAGCTATCAAATACAGAAGTTAATAAACTAGCTTTTCCAATATTAGAAGGCACCATAATCGATAAAATAAACATCAGAAGATATGCAATTAAGATGAGTAGCCTCCCAGATCCCCTGGAAAGCTTTAACATCATTAAGGAAATTCTACTTGCTAATCCCGTTTTAATAAATGCATGAGAGATGATAAAAATTGAAAACATTAGCCAGACAATATCCGTAGCGATAAAGTCAAGTGTTTCCTCGTATGTAAAAAAATGAAACGAAAGAATCAACATTAAAAGAATTGAACTATGGGCTAGAGGAAAAACTCTTCCCATCCAAAGAATTTGAATAATAACAAGTGTAGCGAATGCTTTTACCTTTATGTCAACATCCACATAGCTAGGTAGAAAAAGCAAATAGAGGATGATGGCAATACATAATAGGATTTTCTTTTTCATACCTTCCTACCCCTTTGAATAACGGTCTAGAAGTGAGAAATCAATGAAAAAGCCACCATCAAATAAGGTGGCTTTTCCTCCCATCGTTTCTTATTTCATCACGTTAACAGATTGAACATACTTTCCAGCTTCCGTTCCAGCAATTTTTCCATACACTGCTCCTGACATTAATCCAGAACCACCTGGATAATTTTCATAGAAAATTCCACCAACCATTTCTCCAGCAGCGAAGAGGCCATTAATTGGCTGTGCATCTTCATCTAATACCTTTCCATCAGTATTTACATGTAAACCTCCAAAAGCAAAGGTAATGCCACAGGTAACTGGAAAGGCATAGAATGGACCTTGCTCTATTTTAGCTGCCCAGTTTGTTTTCGGCGGTGTAATACCTTCCGTATGCTTACCATCTTTGATAGATGGATTGAATGTTCCTGCTTGAACAGCATCGTTATATTCATAAATGGTTTCGATAAAGGCTTTCTTATTTACTGGAAGCTGATCAACTAATTCCTCTAGTGTATCTGCTTGGAAGCTGGTTGCTTCTTCTAAATCATACTCTTCTCTTAATAATGGACGTAATGTGACGTCGTAGATTTGATAGGCTACGTGATCTTTCTGTTTTAATATCTCCTTGCCATATTTGGCATAGGTGTAGTTTCGGAAATCCGCACCTTCGTCTACGAAACGCTGCCCATCTTTGTTAAGCATAATACTTATTGGATACGAGTGCTTTTTAAAGATGTCCCCAGGCTTTTCAAAATCTCCAACCCGTGGTGCATTATAATCCGTACCTATCGAATGACAGCCAGACCATTCACCATATTTCTGTGCTCCGACGGCTAATGCCATTTCAATTCCATCTCCCGTGTTAAATTCTGTACCACGGACAATGGCTGCCTCCCATTCATCGCCAATATGCTGTTTTCGCATTTCTTTATCCGCTTCAAAACTGCCACAAGCTAAAACAACACTAGCTCCTTGTAACGCTTTAGCTTCTCCCTGATGTTCCACCACTACCCCATTAACACGGTCTGCTTCTTTTAAAAGTTTCATCGCTCGAGCTTCATAAAGCACATCAATTCCTAGTTCATCGATACGATGGAATAGTTGCCCCATTAAACCGATCCCTTTATTCTTTGTTTTTAATGGTAATCCTCCCCAGAAATGACGCTTTCCATCGTTGATAAAGGATTGATTTTTAGTATTTAATTCAAACGCGATTCCTTGTTGTCTCATCCATTTAATTGTCTCTAAAGAAGAACCAACTAATTGGTGTGCAAGATCGGTATCACTTTTGCCAGCTGTAACTCGCATGAGATCATCATAATAATCGTCTTTCGTATATACTGGCATCTCTATCTTATCTGCTTCTTCATCTGTAATATCAGGAATGATTTCTCTGATCTGATGAAAATCTTCATATGCAACACGAATTGCTCCATCGGTAAAAAATGAATTCCCACCACGTTTATGTTTTGGAGCTTTCTCTAAGACAACTACTTTTGCTCCTTGTTCGCTTGCTGCAATAGCTGAACATAATGCAGCATTTCCTGCTCCTACAACAATCACATCATAAGCTTGTTTCATCAATTACGCTCCCTTTCTTTGTTCCGACGCATGTTTTCTTTTTCTATTTCGAATTAATTTCATTATCAATGGATAGAACAGGGATAAAATAGTTAAAATGATCAACCCAATCGATATTGGAGACTGGAAGAAAACACCAAGGCTTCCATTAGAAGATAGAACTGCCATTCTAAAGTTTTGTTCCATATCTGATCCAACAATCACCGCTAATACTAATGGTGCAATTGGGAAGTCAAATAATTTAAAAAGTAAACCTAAATAACCAAAAATAATTAACAAGAAAAAGTCAATCGCACTGTAACTAAGTGTATAGGTTCCAATGAAGGCAAGTAGTAAAATGATTGGATAAAGCACTTTTGCTGGTGTATCTAGAATTTTTACTAACAGTCCAACAAGTGCAATATTAATAATAACTAGTACGATATTCCCAATAAACATACTGTTAACAAATGTCCAAACAAGGCCAGGGTCACTCTCAAATAACATCGGTCCTGGACGTATACCTAACATAATTAAAGCGCCAAGCATAACTGCTGTTGTACCTGAACCAGGAATTCCCATTGTCAGTAAGGGGATCATTGCACCAACAGAGGCAGAGTTATTTGCTGATTCCGGAGCAGCAAGTCCTTCAGGCGCACCTTCACCAAACTCTTCTGACTTTTTGGAAATCTGCTTCTCGGTTGTGTAGCTAATCATGGAAGCAATAGATCCGCCAGCACCTGGCAGAACTCCTACAATAAAACCAATCGGCCCACTACGTAATATCGGCCATTTCGAACGTTTCCATTGATCTTTATCAAACCATACCTTGCCAATCTTTTTCTTTTCCTTCTTCTGTTTATCAATTGTCAATAAGTTATAGAGAACTTCACCGACAGCATAAATTCCAATAATCACAATTAAGAAATCGATACCTTCACTTAAATGAGGAATATCAAACGTAAATCGATATACGCCAGTTTGCGTATCAATTCCAAACGTACTTAGCATTAATCCAATTAACATCGCGATAAATCCTTTAACCATTCTTCCAATGGATAAGGAAATGATTGCTGAAAGCGTTAGTAGCATTAATAAAAAATACTCTGCTGGTCCGAATTTCAGGGCAAAATTGGCTAATGGTTCTGCTAATAAAATAAACCCTGCTACAGCAATAAGTCCGCCAATAAATGAGGCAACTGCTGAAATTGCAAGCGCCTGTCCAGCCATTCCCTTTCTTGCCATGGGATAACCGTCAAATGTAGCAGCAATCGCAGAACCATCACCAGGCGTATTTAGCAAAATCGAGCTTCTCGACCCGCCATACATGGCTCCATAATAAATTGCTGCCATAAGAATTAATGCGCTTACTGGATCCATACCAAAGGTAACTGGAATTAATACAGCAACTGCCGTAGCTGGTCCTAAACCTGGAAGCATCCCAACAATGGTCCCTAAAAACCCACCAATAACAATCCAGAGGAGGTTCATTGGCTCTAAAGCTGTGGTTAGCCCTTGCATAAATGTACTCATATCCATGGTATTACACCTCCTACGGTAAACTTACTCCAAGCATCTCACTGAATGCATACCAAGAAATAAATGAAAAGATAACGGCCACAACAAGATTGGTGATCCATTTCTTCGGCCCATTAATCAGGAATAATAATGCCCCCAAAAAGACTATGGAAGAAAGGAGAAAGCCCGCCCTCTCAAATAGCAGCGAATATCCAATCGCAAACAAAATGGTAATTCCGATTAGCTTTGGAGTTCGACCGGAAAAAAGCTCTTTGATCGCTTCATTATCTTCCGTTAACTTTCTTAACTCTTGAATAAAGTAAATAATACTAAAGATAAGTAATAATAGACTTACACCAATTGGAAAATACAGTGGTCCATAAGGATTGCCCAAATTAGCTTTGGGCAATCTTAACGAACCAACTAGGAAAAAAACACTTAAAAGAATTAAAAATATCGGCATCCCTATCTTAAATGCTTTCAACAAATATCCCCCTTCCTATCATCCCGAGAGAGTTACTGGCCTAACCCAGAATCATTCACTAAGTCTTGATACAATTTTGTCTGTTCTTCTAGAAATTTCTTCGTTTCAGAGCTGTTCTTATAGAACCCTTCCCAATCATTATTCTTCATCACTTCTTGCCATTGATCGGTTTTCACCATTTCACTAAGTTTTTCATCCCAATAGGCGATTTCTTCTTCCGTCATATCTGGTGGTCCCATAATGCCTCGCCAATGCGGGAACACGATATCCAGTCCTTCTTCTTGATAGGTTGGAACATCTTCTAATCCTTCCACACGTTCTTCAGAAGAAATTGCAAGGATACGTACCTTTCCAGCAAGATGCTGTTCTTTTACTTCTGACAATGACGTAGTCACAACACCTACATGACCACCAAGCAGTGCAGTTACAACATCTCCACCACCTTCATAAACAAGGAAATCTACGTTCTTAGGATCTACATCGTATTCACGAACAGCTTGAACAAAAGACAAATGATCATCATTCCCTAAAGCTGGACCAACACCGACTTTCACCGATTTAGGATCTTTTTTGAATTGGTTCATTAAATCTTCCAAAGATTTAAATTCAGAATCTACAGGAACCGCTAATGCCTGCCATTCAGTAGCTAAGGTAGCTAAAGGCGTAAAATCTTTGTGCGTTAAATCACTTGTACCTAATAAATTATTGGTTATCAGCAAACTTGAATTAATTGCAAGATTGTGTGCATCCTTCGATTGAATGTATTGCCAACCTACTTCGCCACCGCCGCCTGGTTTATTTACGACGTTAATATTGGCATCCACGAGATTATTATCGTTCAACAATTTTTGCACCGAGCGTGCAGTTAAATCCCAGCCACCCCCTGGAGATGCTGGCGCAACGATTTCCACATTTTTTGTCGGAAAATCATTTCCACCGGAAGCTGAATTTGAACATGCTGCTAGAAATAAAATACAAATAAGTAAGATAATTTTTTTCATCTATATCCCCCTTTACATTTCTCATAAAAATATTGGAAAATTACAACTTATAAGTGTACTACTAGATTAAATCACAACAACGTTTAATGTAAACGTTTTCAAAATATTGTTTTTTAAAAACTTAAAATTAATTTTGTTCATAAAGTTCATGAAACAAATAGTGGAAGATAAAAAAAGACTGAGACAAAAGTATCTTATTCTAATAAAAATCCGAACGATTCCACTCGAAACCGTTCGGATTTTTTATTTGCAAAAGGTACTATCAAGGCTTCGACATATACTTCCTGGCTTCGGCTTCTTTGCCCCGGCAAGGGGTATGCCGACGTTGTCCGCAAAGAACGAGTTTCGCCGGCCCTTATCAGAACACTTTCCTTTGGGATCTTCAGCGCTCATGCTGTTCCCACAGGAGTCTACATATGTTGACTGCACATCGTATGATCGTTTAGTTCATTCTATTTTCAATCGGCTTTTGTGGTAACTATTTTAGTTGTTTATTCGTTCATAGCATAATATCTTCGCTCAGGTCTCCCCACAATACCATATACACTTTCTGCCTTTAAGTCCCCTGTTCCTACTAAGTACTCCAAATACCTTCGGGCGGTCGTACGAGATGCTCCCATTTTTTCACCAACTTTCTCTGATGTAAGCCCTTCGGAGGTTTGATGAATTAAAGTTTTTACCTTTTCGAGAGTTAGTGCATCAATGCCTAGTGGAAGATTATTCGTTTCATTCGAATCCGTAATACGTTTGCCAAATACTTGATTTAAGATATCCTGATTCACTTCCGCTGCCGTATTTAATACTTGCTTCTGTTTCTTGTATTGCTCCATCGTTTTGCTGAATAATTGCAAATCAACAGGTTTGATTAAATATTGAAACACACCATAACCCAATGATTTCTCCAAGAAAGCCTTATCCCTAGCCGCCGTAATAATGATAATATCCACTCCTGGATGGTGATAACGAATCTGATGAAGAAGTTCTGTTCCTAATTGATCTGGCATATATACATCCAGGAGGATTAGATCAATCCTTTTGTCTTTTAATAGATCCATCGTCTCTGTTGCATTCATCGCCTTACCCACGATCTGCATATCTTGCTCTTTCTCTAAATATCCTTCATGAATTTGTGCTACTCGGAAGTCGTCTTCGGCAATGGCTACATTAATCATCCATGATCCCCCTCATTCATTTCTGATTCTTCGGTAAGCTAACGGTAAAAACAGTTCCACTATCCACAGAGGTCTCGATCTCAATCGTTCCTCCCAGCTGTTCAACCTCATCCTTGACATTGGATAAACCATATCCCCGCTGTTTTCCTTTTTCAGATACTCCTTTTTGAAAAAGCATTGGTAATTTATCCTGATCTATTCCTCCACCGTTATCGGCAACTTCAAAAATAATATCTTTCCCAATATCTGTGACAAAAAATGTTACTTCCCCATTATTTACGTGTGACACCGCTTCGAATCCATTATCTATTAGGTTGCTTAGAATAATTAATAATGGGTGTAATCCATAGTACTCAGGAAGCGGTGATAAGGAAGAATTTGTATCTATTGTAAGTGACACCCTTGATTCCGAGGCTTTTGCTAACTTGCCTAGGAGTATCGCTTGGATTTTTTCATCTTCAATCTGATTAAATATAATATCCGTATTAAACTCTTGAATCTCTACTTCTTGTTTAATAAAAGAAATCGCTTCATCCAAGCGGCCAAGTTCAATTAATCCAAGTAAAACATACAGTTTATTGGAAAATTCATGTGTTTGTGCACGTAAATCATCCGAATAACGTTTGACTTCCGAAAGGGTATTGACCATATCTTTTATTTCCGTTTTATCTCTAAAACTAGCAACTGTCCCTACTTTTTTGTTCCCATCAATAATTGGCTGTGAGTTTAAAATAATCGTCTTACCATTAAATTCTAGTTCTACATCATGATTTTCATGTGCAGACGTTAACAATTCAATCACATTATTAGAGGAAAATACGGCATCCAAAGGTATGCCTTTCTTATAAAGATCAATGCTTAACATCTGTTTTGCCGACATATTTAACATGGTAATTTGATCATTTGAATCGATGGCTAGAATTCCTTCTTTTACAGATTGTAAAATTGCTCCTCGCTCTTTGTATAAAGCAGCAATTTCAGCCGGTTCCAATCCAAATGTATCTTTTCTAATACTTCTCGCTAGCATGACTCCCCCAAAGCAACCACCAGCAAGCACAATCAATGATATAATCAGGATATTGCGAATATCTGTAATAATATCCGCTTTAATCTCTTTCATTTGAAAAATAACGGAAATGGCACCTTCCACCTTTATATAGGATCCATAATCAACATAAATAGGAGCAATCCCTAAGAGTAGTTCCTCTTCTCCTTCACCTAGCATTTTCGTATAAGCGCTTCCAAACATAATTGCTTGATAGGTCTCGTCACTCTTTGAAAGCTGTGAAACAATCGAAGTAGAAACATTATGAAAAATCAACCCATTTCTATCTTCAATCATAATCCCCGTCGCATTGATTTCTTCCCGTACTTGATCCGCAATTCCTTTGAGCTTCGGCTTGGTATCCCTCTCTATTGCTGTCGCATAGTCTTGTATCACAGGCATATAGGATAATGTTTTTGCCGTCTGCTCCGCACTATTTTCTGCTTTTTCAATTTCTTCCCGAAGCTCCATTATACCAAATATCGTAGAAATTAATGCAATGATGAAAACAAGCAGGGAAATTATTAGTCCAAGTATCTTTGTTTGCATCGATACATGCAATCCTTGCTCAATGGTTTCTTTCAATTTTCGTAACATGGCTTTTACTATCCTTCTAGCTTTATTGTAATCACATATGATGATGTTTTTCTTATTATATCATAGACTATTTTATTGTTGCTTTATATTAAATAGCGATATAGATAATCACTAGAAATGCTGGAGAAGCCATAGGATATCTTTACGTTTATCTATCATCATAGTTATTCTTAGAACAAATTAGTTTACTAATTAGCCCTGATAATAACGATAATCCTACATACAGTGTTACCTAAAACCAAGGTAGATTGAAACATTGTGGACGAGATATAACCAGCTATTGCAACGATTAGTGGTGTGATATAACTATTTTTAAAGACATAGTATCCTGCCCTCCCTTTCGTAACTAATCTTTTAGCTTTTTAGTTTTTTCCTCGTCTTTACAATAAAAAAGCGAGTATGTTAGTGAAACGTAACAGAATCATACACGTCTATTCTAATATAAGGGGGCTTATTAGGATGGGGAAACATGTAATTCCATGTATTATATTGTTTTCATTTTTGATTCCAACTATAACATCCTTCGCAACATCATGGGCTTATCCATTTGTCGTGTGGGATGGATCGATTTATGTAGTTAGCGATGAATACATAACTCAAATACATAAAGAGATTGGGGAAGTTACAATGTATTCTGATATGGAACAATACTCCGGGAACTTTTCCAATGTGTATGAAAAAGGTACCAAATACTATTCTATTGAGGGTATTAGCACAGATAAGGCTATAGCTATTCAAGAAAATAATGGTAAATTTAAAAAGGCTATCCGAGAAGCTGCGTATCCATACGAGGAAATAAGTGCTGCTCCAACCATAGGTTTAATGATTTTGTCGCTAATAATATTGACTAGTATCTATTTTGTTAAAAACAGAATAAACAAGTGATTTTATTACTACTATCGAAAAAGATGATCCCCACTGATCATTGAGATAGAAAAGGTTTTACTATTATTTTACTACTAACGTAAAGTCATTTTCTCTCTTTGAAACTATCAACTCTTTGTTTTGCACCTCTTTTGTGCTACTTCCAATCTTCTCCAACAATTAAAATTGCTGTTGTTTTTCCATCCTCATTGGTAGGATCTAGATTCATTCCTTTTCCCCCTTGCTTGGTCTCACAAGACTTATTGCTGCGTCCCCCAACGGAATCTGATCCTCATTAACAACATAAAAAGTTACTTCAACTTCTGCATTTTCACTAGATTGTTCTTCTTGACAACCTATTAAAACGAAAATAGCAAAAGCAAAAAAAAAGAACAATCTCATCATTTATCCCTTCCAACTTGAAATAGTATCAATTTATTTTATAAATAAGGAATACGGGCTTCATATTCAAAGTTTTCAGTAACCCAGCTGCCCTCGCTCTGAAATAACTCTAGTACTGGTTCTCGGTTGGTTGGTGACTCTTCTATCCAGTTCTGCAAGGTGTGAATAATAGGTTCCTTATGTGGCAAGTAATTGATAATAACCTCAGACTGCTCATGAAGGCGTGTCGTCCAAATCTGAGATCGTTCCATCACCATAGAATAGTATGTTCGAATGAGCTTACGAGCAAAGTTTTGTATAAGTGTTTTAAATTCCTTGTTGGAAGCTACTTCTAACCGGTTTATAGTCCGAGCAAAAACATCGCGAATATCTCCATTAAAACTTACAGCTATTTCAGATGTGAGTTTGTAAGGGCCGAACCGTTCGCGAAGATCTTCTCCGTGGACACAAACACAGATTTCCTTTAGAAATGCTTGTTCATAGTAATTCTCCGGATTAATCACGTAATCGTAGTTTGCAACAGCTAAGCCAACTTCGCGAACCAAATAATTATATCGTAGAGACAACTCTTTAGAAAGGCTCTTTAATTCCATCGACGCTTCCGTTCGCAGCACACCATTGAATATAACTAAAAGGTCTAGATCTGACTTAATCGCCACAGCTTCGCCTCTTGCAACGCTGCCATATACATAGACACTATGTAGTAAATCGGGGAATACCCTTCCTAGTTTCTCAACAGCCTCTTTAATGCATGGAAAGTAGACATTATCAATTTTGTCTAGAGAGACGTCACTTATAATGTAACCATCTCTGTCTAACCCATATCCAGCTTGTCTAATTCTTTAGTCGTCAATGCCGACACATGTTTGGCGTTTCATCTCCCTTATAGTCGCTGCAACGATTTTTCCGATTCTCTTTAATCCTTCAACCTCTTTTTCACTTTCAACTGTCATATTCAAACCTCCCATTTTGTATTTTTTATTATCTATTAAATGGTCCAATAATTTTAATTTAGCAATATTCCTTATTCATACTATTCGTTAAGTAACTTATTGTTCAGTAAATTGCCCTATAATTAAATTATGATAAAAAAGAAAGGAAGTGATCCATTGAAAAGTCTGATTCATTTATGCTTTCACTGACACACTTAATCATGTAATCCCTTTCTATTGAGAATTTGCTGCATATATTTTTCAATCCTAGATGCTCGCGTTTTGGATTGCTTGGCCTGTGAGAAATAAATTATGTACGCTCTTTGCCTCCCAGGTGTCAATTCTTCAAAAGCATTTTTCAGGGCAGGGAATTCTTTGAATTTATTTTGAAGTTCTTCAGGAAATTTTAATTCTTTCTTTTGTTTAAAATTCACTTGCAAACCTGCTTTATCGATCTCAATGGCTTCATGAATATAGGATTTCAAAACGGGTTCCAGCTCAACTATTTCTCGAACATCTGTAAATCGAATTTGACGTTGCGCCTGCGAATTCTCCCCGGGTTTAATTAGAATTCCCTTGGCGTCATGTAACAAGCTGCCTTTGAAAAACATTAGCGCACAATAGTCTTTAAATCCTTGTATTATAACTATGTTACTATTCTGGAACGTATAACATGGTTTACGCCACTTCAGATCTTCGGTTAGCCCACAGTTGAGAATGATCATTCTCAGTTTTTCCGTTTCTGCCTGCCATTTTTTAACCTCACTTAAATACTCATCAACCTTAGGATTTGTTCTACTATTTGTCATTAAGGCACCTCTTTTTTACTTTTCTTGTAGCTAACAGTTAAGATTTATTATTTCAATTCCCTCCAAACCCTTTCTGTTTTTTTGATTTTAAACCATCATTCGTTTTGATCTCTAACTCTTTGTGACCAACCAGTTAAAAAGAAAATTGCTATGCCAATCAGTAAAAAATATAAATACTCTTTTTCTTACTCTACTTACAAGTATTTATGAAAGAAACAATTGTATTCCCTAAGAACCTTAACAGCAGGATAGCCCTACATAATAAGAAAAATAACTAATGACCTCCCTCAACGACTGTGTTTGTTATCCAGTACTGTTATTCTGTTTTCTTTTTTGCTTTAAAACTACGATACTGAATCCGATTACTATAAATGTGATGCAAACTAATATGCCCATATAATCTCTATATAGCTGCAATGAAATTTCTTGAATATAGCGATGATAATATTCCATCAATAACCAACCGGTCGGGAAAATAGGGATCGCATTCTCAGCTGCCTTCATTAGTATTTGTTTACCACTTTCATCTTTCGATTCTTTACTCCAGGAAAATTTAAAAAAGACATAGATAGCTACCAAAAAAATAGGTAATAAGAATCCAATAAATAAAGACATTCTATGCTTCTCCTCTCAAATAAATATAATAGGAAGTAACGAAATCAACCGCTTTTCCAGTCCATGAATTAAAGAAAAAACTTCCAACCCATAGCAAAAATGCAATTTAAATAACTATCATGCAAATTCTAGGATAAAAGTTTTCTCTCCCGACATAGATGTAGTATGGCTTTTAAAATTCATACACTCCTCAAAGGATTAATCAGAGGAAAAAATCCCCATGATGACAATGCTTCTTCAGAACATCCTTGATCAGTATTTAAAATAATAATATTAAAATATTGTCCCCGAATCAAAGGTTTTCTGCTTTCTCTTTTTTGAGAATACCAACCGCAAGCATCATCAATCCTATGATAAAGATAATGGAAAAAATATACCACATGATCAATCCAGCCCAACCATTTTTAACAATGGTCGCATAGGTTAACCCAATAGCAAAAGACAAGGATTCGGAAATAGGCACCATCAAAGCGATGCCCCAAATCTTATATTTGCTATTTCTAGACTTATCTCTGCTTAGAAGATAAGCTATCATAGCAGCTATACATGCAACTCCATATCCAACAACGAATACCATTTTACCATCTCCAAACGCTACTTGATGTTATAAAATCTACACATGTTATAGTTAATTGAACATGGAGCAAGAATAGCTATGTTCATCTGATTCATTTTTCTTCTTGGTTCGCAGTAACATGAACTTATTACCAAATTATGTAACAATTCTCTGGTTCATAATAACATATATATCACATTAATCATGATTTTTATTGAACAACCTTGTTGCAAGCAATATCTCCTCACATTAAAAACAAGACCGTCGTGATCGTCACAACGGTCTTATTTAACTAAACCACTTTCTTATGTTTTACATTTTCAAAATCGAGTCTTTCCCAGGTTACTGCTTCTTCAATGCCAAGCTTCCTTGGTTCAAATACTGGTTCAACGTTCGCTTTTCGTTGTTCCATATAATCTGCGAAAACCTTGTAGACCACTTTACTTAATCGTATTACCGCATACATATTAATCATTGTCATTAATCCCATAAACACATCAGCAAGGGCCCAGACCAGACTAAGACTTACTATCGAACCAAACATTACCATTCCTAAGGTAGCTACGCGATAGACTAAAATAGCGGTAGGATTTTCTCGAATAAACTCAATATTCTTTTCTCCATAATAATAACTTCCAGCAATCGAGCTAAATGCAAATAGAAAAATGGCTAATGTTACAAATACACTTGCCCAGCTACCAATTTGCTGTGTTAAGGAATCCTGAAGCAGCGTTATTCCCGCTTCACTTCCAAACTCAGCAAGATCCGATACTAAAATAATAAACGCTGTAGCGGTACAAACAACAAGGGTATCAAGGAATACCCCTGCCGCTTGAATAAACCCTTGTTTTACTGGATGAGACACATGCGAAGAGGCTGCTGCATTTGGCGCACTTCCCATGCCAGCCTCGTTGGAAAATAAACCACGGTTTACTCCTTGCATAATCGCAGCGCCTATTCCACCGCCAATAACCTGTTCAAAACCAAAGGCATTAGAAATAATAAAAGCCAAAATATCAGGTAGTGCAGTAATATTCATTGCCACAACTAAAAAAGCGATTAAACAGTAAATCCCTGCCATAATTGGGACAACGACACTAGAGAAATTAGCTACGCGATGGACGCCACCAAATATAATAAGTGCAGAAATAATAACGAGGCCAAGTCCCACTGCGAATGTTGGTATATTAAAGGTAGAACTGACTGCTGCAGCAATTGTATTACTTTGAACCGAATTAAAAATAAGACCGAATGTAACAGCGATTAGGATAGCAAAAACGATTCCTACCCTCCGTTGCTTAAGCCCCTTCTCGATATAGTAAGCTGGCCCACCCCTAAAGGCATCCTTACCATCACGTATCTTATACACTTGAGCTAACGTACACTCAAAAAAGGCAGTTGCACCACCAACAAGTGCAACAATCCACATCCAAAATACTGCTCCAGGACCACCCATGGTTATTGCCACAGCCACCCCTGCTAAATTACCAGTACCTATTCGAGTTGCAGAGCCAATGCAAAAAGATTTAAAAGCAGAAATCTCTTTCCCATTTTCACCAGGTGTCTTTTCAAATAAAACACGAAATGTTTCCTTCATATACCTAAACTGAACAAACTTCGAAAAGATTGTAAAAAATAATCCTGCTCCTAATAAAACAGGAATTGTTAAATATGTAGACAGTATACCGTTAACCTGTCCAATAAACTCCATGATCTGATCCATTCTTCCACCCCTTCTTTTTTATTCATTTTTCTGACTATTACTGTTTCAAGTTATCATGTCGTATATATCCTAACAACAAACTGGTTAGATTATCTGCCAATATAAAAAAGATCCCGATCCATCATCGAGATCACAATAAATCTATCTTCTCTTTTTAAAAATCATTCCAAAGTCAAGATCATCCTCACAAATAAAAACAAGAAAATTAATATCGATATAAGATTGATAAGCTTATTTGGGACCCTTACAAAAGTTAGGAACAAACCACTTATTATTGCGAAAATAAAAGGGATAAAAAGAATTTTAAATATGCCCCACCATATATAATCTAATGCAGGTTCTAAAGGACTAAAATCTATACTCAAACAATCAGCTCTCATTTATTTATCGGATGATTAGAATAAATATATAGTTTTACTGTTACATAGTCGGAACTATGTTATTATTAATAAATGATTGGAGCGTGAAATCTTGGAAATTCTTATTACTATCATTTTAATTATAACGATTTTTGCATCCATAGCCGCTTGGTTAAATACGAAAGTAATATTAAAGGAACTCGAACTAATAAAAGATAAACTTGAAATTACGGATAGGGAAGAATCTTCCTTTTTGAAAAATGACCTTGATATATAATTAAAAGACCCCAATAGTCTTGAAATAGAAGATATTTATTTTAATTGAATTTACTTAAAAATAATTTATGCGGTTTTCTGACCACCTAAATCCTCCTGAGTTCATTTTTTAGGGTTTTATTAGTATATGAACAAAAAACAAACAACAGGAGTAATTCCTACTGTTCTATCGACCCCTTATTAGAATGAACCCGAAACAAATTCACCTTTAAATACTGTAGCTTTTCGTTTTGCTCTTCTCGCAATAGCTTCTGCTGAACAGGACGCGTCTACCAAAACAAGACTAGCTTCATCTCCTACTTTTGGCCAAACCTGTTGACCCTCCCTGTTTAATGGGGTCACACCTCCTGTTATGAAGGAGAGTGTTTGAGCTAATGACCGTTCATCTACCCATTTAGAAATTTCTGCTAATCGACTTGCACGCTCTAATATATCGCCATTACCAAAGGGGGACCAAACATCAAAAATATTATCACAGCCAACAGCAACTTTTACGCCATGTTCATGTAATAGTTGAACTGGTGGGAATTTGCGGTTAATAGGCACACTGGTAATAATGGATATGCCCGCATCAGCTAATAGATCGGCCATTTCTTCTATTTGAGAAGTAGGTATTTCTCCAAGTCCAAAGGCATGACTAATCGCAACCTTCCCTTCTAAATTAGCTTCCTTTGTTAACGCAGCTAATCTTTTCATTGTAAATATTCCTAAATGGTCTGGATCATGCAAATGAAGATCGATTCCTACGTTCTCTTCTGCCGCGATCTTCACCATCTCTTGTAAAGATGTTTCTATGTCCTCATCCACTGTGGCAGGATCAACTCCACCTATTAGCGTTGCACCCTTGTGAACAGCTTCCCTAACTAAATGCTTGGCTTCTGATCGTAATAGCCCATGTTGAGGAAAGGCAACCAATTCATACGATAACTTTCCTTCATATGCTTGTAATGCCTTTTGCACTGCTTCTAAATTCTTTAGACCTACTTCCGGATAAATATCTACATGTGTTCGCACATGTGTCACACCAGACTGCATATATGTTTCAAGTAATTTTTCCGCCCGAGATTGTGTCGATGTTTCCAACGAGGGTAGGACCTGCTTCTCAATTTCAAATCGTTCAAAAATACTGGATGTTGGAATGACAGGACGCCAGTTTTCTCCCAGCAGCGTTTTATCTAAATGACAATGCTTTTCTATGAAAGATGGTAATACTAAAAATCCTTTTCCATCTTTCTTTGGGACATCATCTGTGAGCATCTCGTCTGCCGATAATACCTTGCTAATCTCTCCATCCTTTATAAATAAATGAAATACGCCCGTTTTCGTTCCGATCACATCTCCAGCACTAAATCGAAACTCTGTCTCTAGTCGAACATTTGTTAACCAAAAACCAGCATGCATCTAAACATCCTCCCTATATAAAATTATTTATCTTCGCTTACGATTTTTCCTTTGAAAAAGACCGCATTCCTTGGCGACCGCCTTGCCACTGCTTCAGCAGTACAGCTGGCATCAACTAGAACATAATCAGCAGCATCACCAGGTTGGGGCCACATGAACTCCCCTTGTTCATCTAAGGATGTTACCCCTCCTGTAATATATCCTAACGCTTGTCCAAGAGATCGTTCATCACTTAAACCAAAACGTTCAGCTAACCTCCCTGCTTTTGCCAAGCTATCTCCTTTTCCGAAGGGGGACCAATGGTCAATAATACTATCATCGCCTAGGGATACGCTTACTCCTTTTTCCTTCAATAATGGGATTGGAATGGTTTTCCCCATAGGAACCGTTGATGTAATAGAAATGCCATGGTGAGCGAGTAATACTGCCATTTCTTCAGCTTCCTGGCACGATATGTCAGCCAAAGCATAAGCATGACTGATATTAACTCTCCCCTGCCACCCTGCTTCTTCCGTAAGAGCGATTAATCGTTTCATCGTAAATATCCCCAGATGACCTGGTTCATGTAAATGAAGATCGATACCTTTATTATTTTCAACAGCTAATTCCATCGTTTGTTGTAAGGATTTTTCAATATTCCCATCAATGGAAGCTGGATCAACTCCACCTATTATTGAAGCACCGTTTTGTAAGGCCTCCCTTATATATGAATAAGAACCGCTACGTAGCAAGCCCTGTTGAGGGAAAGCAACAATTTCTAGATTAGCCTTTTCTTTATAAGCTTCCTTTGTTCGTACAGTAGCCTCCAGGTTCTTCATCCCTTCTATAGGACCGACATTACAATGTGTTCTTATGTTAGTTGTCCCTGCAGATAGGAGCAAATCGATAAGTTTCTTTGCCCTGTCTTCAGCAAAGGGCTGCATTTTTGGAAGCAATTCTTTTTCTTCCTCTAGTCTTGTAAAAATCCCTTGTGTTGGAACCGTTGGTGCTTTCCAAGGTCCACTATAGAAGGTTTTATCAAGATGAATATGCATGTCTCGAAATGACGGAAGTAGCAAGCAACCCTTTGCATCTTGCTTAGGGAGATGATCTTCTATAGGTTCATCAGCCAACACCATCTCTGCAATCTTTCCATCTTCCACACGAATATGAAATTGTTCGGTATTTGTTCCAGTGACGATATCATTATCATATTGGTAACCGACCTCTAATCGAACATTTATTAACCAGTATGGTTTGTGCTGCATGTGGATCCCCTTTCTCTTGATTTTTCATTCCTATGTAACTATGCTATCATGAGATTTCTTATATCAAAAATATAAATAAACTTAATTTTACTAAAGTTTTTCATATATTAAAGGAGTGAGTCATCTTGGATATAAGGCAATTACGCTATTTCATCGCGATCGTAGAAGAAAGAAAAATATCGGCAGCAGCAGAAAGGCTTCATATTTCTCAACCACCTTTAAGTCAGCATTTAAAAGCAATGGAAGATGAACTTGGTTGCAAATTAATAGAAAGAAGTGGAAGGTATTTAGAATTAACGGAGTCTGGTAAAGCCTTATATACGTATGCTTTGCAGGTGACACAGCTAATGGAAGAAGCAAAAGTGAATGTAAAAGAAGTCGGACATGGCGTAAATGGAAGATTAACACTTGGCATTAATACATTTTCAGTGGCCGAATTACCGGAAATACTACATCAATTTAGAAGCAGATATCCGAAAGTCACTTATAAGATCCAACAAAATGAATCGGCTCATCTTTGCCAATTAGTAAAGGATCGAATCGTTGAGCTAGCAATAATTCGATTACCATTAGATTTGGATGACTTTTCCGTTCTCCATCTTCATACAGAACCATTTTATTTTATTACATCCAACAAACATAAACCTTTTCAACATACCCATGAGGTAAGTCTTGAAGAGATTCATGATTTTCCGCTTGTTCTGCCTAGTACAAAAGGGTTGGGCGTACATTATTTAGTTCTTGAGGCATTTTCAAAAACAAAGCGAAAACCAAATATAATTGGGGAGTGTTCAGACATTACGCTATTAATGGACCTCATTTCATCTGAATTTTCTGCTTCCATCGTTCCAGAAACTTTGTTGAAACGACACAGTGGATACCCGATTCACATCTATAAGATTTCCGATCAAGCAAACGTAAAAGGATCTATAGGATTAATTTGGCTTAAAAATCATCACTTATCTGCCGCCGCAGAAAACTTTGTCGAATTATTAAAAAAGGCATATTAAATTGCTCTAGCTACATTCATATTTTACTATCCTCCAAGAACTTTGTATAATCAAATTAGCTTACAAACAGAAGGGATTGAATCATGCACGGATATCAATATTTAAAACCCATATTCATTTTATATTGGAGGAATAAGTATTGATTACAACTTTACGGACCAATAGACTTCTTTTAAGGAAAATCTCAGTTAATGATTCATCCATGCTATTTCGAATATGGTCTGATCCAGAAGTGACTAAATTCATGAATATAAGTAGTTTTACGGATGAAAACCAGGCAGTAGAAATGATTCAATTCTTGAATCAATTGTATAAAGATAACCAAGCTATACGTTATTCCATAATTGAATTATCTACAAATCATATTATTGGAACATGTGGCTTTAATTCCATCGATCAAGAAAACAACAAAGCAGAAATTGGGTACGAACTTGCAAAAGAATTTTGGGGGAAAGGTTACGCTAAAGAAGCCATTAGTAAATTGTTACAGCTCGCATTTCAATCTATCAATCTTAATCGAATTGAAGCTAAAATAGATCCTGATAACTTAAATTCCATTTCCCTTATAGAAAAACTTCAATTTACGTTTGAAGGCACCCTTAGACAGTATGAGAAAGATGACGGGAAATATATAGACCTAAATCTATATTCAAAACGTAGATCAGATCACCTTAAATCGCCTATATTTGAGTAAAGTATAGGCTTTTTTGTTATTAACTCACGGAATCCTTTTATATCTGCAAATAAGATTAGTAAAAAGGGCAAGATGAGATGATTCTTGCCCTTTGTTTGTTATTTATACTTTTTGCTTAATATACTTCCGCCAATCCAGCCTACAGTTGCCATACCAAGCGGCAGATAATTTGACACATTGGAGGGAACACCATGTATATAAATATCGGTATCCATATATGTATTTACTCCCAGCACAAACCATTTTATCATGATAAAGAAACCACCCAGAATCAATAATGCTTCAAATAACTTTTTTAAATTTGGATAGGCTAAATTTTTACTATCATCTATAATTTTATTCTCCAACCTCTCATCACTCCTTAAAAAATCATCAATCGTTATACCAAACAAATCACTTAATTGGATAATCAGCTCAATGTTTGGAAAGCTTTTTCCGGTTTCCCATTTAGATATAGATTGCCTCGAAACATGAATCTTGTCTGCTAATTCACTTTGAGACCAACCTTTTAACTCTCTTTCACTTTTTAAACGCTCTTTGAAGTACAATGATAAACACTCCTCCCTGACATCTATCTTTGTAGAAAATAGTCTAAATGTAAAGCGAATAAACAGAACCATCCATGCAACGAATGGTTGCACTCTATCCATATCAGGCATTTGGAAATATAGCATTCACTAAGGAACGCGGTGGTTTAAACAACAACCTCACTCGTGGAAGATAATTTGTTGCTCTTCTTATTAAGTGATTAAAAAACGTTTCCCACCAAGTGAGAAACGTTGATATTTCGGCATAGATAAGATTCAAAATAATCAAAGGAGTATACTGGCATATTCACACCACCCAATTAACCTCTAACTTTTCTTACCTCCAGTCAAGTGTTTTACACAATTTATTTGAATTATTTACCTTGATTTATTCAGGGGGGATAAACCTCCTGAGTAAGTCAAAATTTCCGCATGAATAATAGACCTAACGTTTTTCCATTTTTTTCGCAAGGTCTTTATGGTATAGTGAGATTAGCCTAGGTGATTATGAATGAGTAGAAGCAATTTCATAATCGTATGGTATGTTGTGTGAAATAAGGTGAAATGCCACTTT
>NZ_BNEO01000003.1 GCF_014905415.1 Virgibacillus salexigens | reverse complement strand
ACCGTTAATCATTCTTCTTAGCTTCTCCAGAAGTTGCCTTCTGGTTGTTTTATAGAAATAACAGGTTACCTGTTTTTCTTGACATACTGGTTGTTTTGTTCAGTTTTCAAAGAGCAAATATTTCTTAGTCGCTTTTTTTTGCAGCAACTCTTTTATTATACCAGTTTGATTAGCGTTTGTCAATAACTTTTTTCAAGTTTTTATCATCAACTGTTTTGCTTCTCAAATTGGCGACTTTATTAATATACCATGTTTGCTAGATTCATGTCAACAAACAATTAATATATTTTTTTGTCTTATGTCGCTTAACTCAACTGAATTTTTGCGACGGAATTAACTTTATCATGGTTATATTACAATGTCAACGGTTATTTTACATTTATTTGCATAACGACGAAAAAATTGTAGAAGGCATGCAATAGCGTTACACCATGTATACGAATTGCAATGCCCATACACAATTTATGCCTATTATCATAAAAACGTTCCACTATTGATGCATTTTATATTTTCGGTGGTAAACGCCAACTCCTTTGGTTTCTTGCCTGACCGTTGTAATTATATCTTTCTCAACTAAATATGCAATGATTGCAGATAAGTCCAGTGAATACGGTGTAATCATTTGCAATGACTTTAATTCCGCATAGGACCAAGCATCATCTCTAGTATCCATAATATCCAATAAATGCTTTACTGAAACCTTTGCTCGATTTTTTATTACATAATCCATTGCAATAAGCATTAGTTGAATTCGTTTCTTGATTTCTTCATTACTCTCAATAAATTCTTCATATAACTTATATACCTCGAGGTCAATCTGTTTTACTTGACTCCAAACCGTGACTTCTGGATAATACCCCTTTTCAATGACAGCTAACCTCGCTAAATAATGCAGCGAATATAAGATCTTGCTATTGGAATCCTTGTACTCCTCCGATTCAAACAGCTCTTTAGCTTCACTATAGCTTTTAACAAGCTTACCAAATTCAATTGCTTTACGAAGATCTCGCTTACTATCTGGAAAATCTCTTAATTGACCTTTCAAATTATAAATAAATTCATTTCTGTCATAAATCACCTTCCCATAAATAATCCATTCAACAGCTGTTCGATATCCACTCGTATCAATCCATTTCATTAATAGATCCTCTTTAACGATATGTAACGCACATGTCTTATCATCAAATTCGTAATGTTTTACGTACCAAGCTTGTTCTCCCTCTTGAACAATAATTAATAAGATCACATCAAAATTATCTGTAATGGGACTATCTGGTTTTGTTTTTTCTAGCACTAATATCCCTAATGTATTTGTATCACTCGCATGTTCTTGATAAATCGGTCTCAGGAAATTTTCCATTGCCTCATTTCCCCCAGTTTTATTTTACTTTCTATTAGTAATTATTTTCTATCTTCACTATACTACAATTCGTTGTAGATATATGAAATCCTCTCTCACAATCAAAATTTTTAGCAAAATATGCTATACTACCTATTGTAAGCTGAAGGAGGTTTAACATGGCTCAGATCGTATATTCGAGCAAAATCAATAAAATTAGATCGTTTGCCTTAATTCTCGTATTTGCTGGTATTCTCTTAATGTATGTTGGTATCTTAACGAAACGAATAGAATGGTTAATGGTAACATTCTTTATCCTAGGTGTGCTAATGGTAGTTCTAAGTTGTGCGGTTTATTTATGGATTGGAACACTCTCATTAAAAGCAGTGCCAATTGTTTGTCCAAACTGCGAAAAGCCCACGAAAATGCTTGGCCGGGTTGATGCATGTATGCATTGCAAAGAACCGCTGACATTGGATAAAGATTTAGAAGGTAAAGCATTTGATGAGAAATATAATACAAGACGATATCGAAAAGAACTTAAAGCGAAGGAAAAAGAAGAACAACATAATAAGTCATAAAAATTCGCTGAGATAGCGAATTTTTATTTAAAAACTCCAAATGCCCACACGAGCATTTGGAGTTACGTAAATTAAAGAATCAGTGCTTTTGTGTAGCCGTCTTTTGACAATCCTCACACTTACCGTACACTTCCATGCGATGATGACTAACTTCAAAGCCTGTTACTTGTTCGGCTAATGATTCCACTTCGTCTAATGGAGGATAGTGAAAATCAACAATCTTACCACAAGAATCGCAAATAATATGATAATGATCTGACGTGTTACAATCAAACCTACTAGAAGAATCTCCATAAGTAAGTTCTCTTACAAGACCAATTTCACGTAACACACGAAGATTATTATATACTGTTGCAACACTCATATTCGGGAATTTACCTTCAAGTGCTTTATATATATCATCAGCCGTTGGATGGACCATCGCATTGAGTAAATACTCAAGTACCGCATGACGTTGTGGTGTAATCCGGACGCCTGACTCTTTTAATGTACTTATTGCTGCCTGCAATCGTTTTTCAGACACCCTCATCCACCTCACTTTCAGTATTTTCTATAATTATAAGTTTATTATTAATTTATAATCTTTATAAATAGTGTACGCTTTATAACGGGGTTCTGTCAATATAAGTATATTATATTTGAGAATAAATAGAACTAGTTAAACATGGTTCCTTCTTTCATTTGTCTCTAGATTATCCATCTGCTTGCAATGGCCATTCTTTCCCATCAAGGGCATGATTACAATACCTTGCTACAACAAACAGATAATCAGATACGCGATTTAAGTAAGCGATCACTAAAGGATTTACTCCTTCCACCCCTACTGCCAAACGCTCTGCTCTTCTAGCAACAGTTCTAGCCACATGTAAACTAGCGGATACTTGATGACCCGAAGGTAGAATGAAGCTTTTTAACGGCTCAAGGTTGGCATCCCACTTATCAATTTGGCTCTCTAATTCATCAACATGTTCCTGTTTTAATTTCCAAGTTACTTTTTTATCCTTAGGTGTGGCCAACTCAGCTCCAACATGAAACAGGATGGTCTGTATCCGATGCAGCTGATGGGTTAATATCTCCCTTTCATCAAATGATTGTTGGTCTATATAACTTAAGCTTAACCCAATCATTGAATTTACTTCATCACAAGTGCCGTAAGCCTCGACACGTAGATCGTTTTTAGGAACTCGTTTTCCATATATTAAAGATGTTTCCCCTTTATCTCCAGAACGGGTATAAATCCGCATGCCAGTTACCCCTTTTCTTCTCACATTTAGCTTGTACATGTTTATCGTTTTTTATCGATTTCTTTATTATATAATATCATATCAATCATATATTTACGGACTATAGCAGTTTTCTTATCGTTCTAGCGAGAATTTTTACATCCTTTTTCCATGAGCGATACTTTATATAATTTAAATCCATTTCTAACTGTTGTTTATAACTTAATTTCTGTTTGTCAGCTAATTGAACAACCCCCGTAATACCCGGTCGTATTTTCAGTCGTTGTTTTTGATAGACATTATAAAACCTGGTTATCTCATGAAGCTCTGCCTCAGGACCGATAAAACTCATATCCCCTTTTAATACATGAAGTAATAGAGGTAGTTTATCTAATTTATGTTTTTTTAACCATATACCGGTAGAAGTCAGCGTCACAGTGGGATTCGGAATATAAGTAAATTCATTTGGCACACCATATTGCCAAGAAGATGGAAATGGATAAGGAGGTAGCCCATGAATCACTCGTGACGGAATTGTCGTTGTACGAAATGTATACATAATAAAGGATTGATCATTCATTCCTGTCCGAAGTTCTTGATAGAAAACCGGCTTTCCTTCTTGGCTCTTTATTTTTTGATAAACAAAGAGAATCACTGGTGCAAACAGCAAAAGCAGGATAAAGCTTAACATAATATCAAATAAGCGTTTCACATATCGGTAACTTCTGCTTTCAACACTAGTTATTCTACCAACTCTTGTTACTTTCCCCTGAATCTCCAATGTTTTCACCTCAGATTTAACTACTAGATTTAGTAGTACAATCTATTCGAAATGTTAGCAATCTATGACAAAAAGCAGCCGTTTTTGGCTGCTTTTTAATAATTCACCTTAATTTAAATGCTCACGAATATAAGTTAACGCTGCTTCAACATGACCTTTAACCTGTACTTTACGGAATTCCTTTTGTAATGTTCCTGATTTATCCAGAATAAACGTAGAACGTTCAATGCCATAATATTCTTTTCCGAAATTCTTCTTTAACTTCCATACACCAAAATCTTCAGCCACTCGATGGTCTTCATCGGCTAATAATAAAAATGGTAAGTCATGTTTGTTAATAAATTTCTGATGTGATTCAACAGGATCTGGACTGATCCCTATGATAACGGCATCTATTTCCTTGAAACTTTCATGCGCATCTCGAAAGTCACAAGCTTCCGTTGTACATCCAGGAGTCATATCCTTTGGATAAAAATATAGAACAACATGCTTTCCTTTAAAATCAGCTAAACTTACGTTGTTGCCATCTTGATCTGGCAGTGAAAAATTAGCGACTTGTTCCCCTATTTGGACTGTCATCTTATCCCTCCAAAATATCTGTTCTCTCTACTATAGCATAATAACTAGGAGGAATCATTGATCTCTGCTTCGTTCTTGTGATTGAACAAGACGGAGTACAAACGCCGTCGGAAGAATGTAACCAATTAGCGCTTCGATTAACGCAATCAGTCTACCAATACCAATCGGTGTTATATCTCCATAGCCAATCGTTAAGATAGTTACTCCACTGAAATAAAAAGAATGGATCATAGAACCTAGGACACTAACCTGACGTAGTTCCCCATTTTCAACAAGTACAATTCCCTGCATAGATAGTAAAAAATAAATAAGACCAAAACCAATAATAACAATGCAATAAATAACGAGGAGTGCATAAAATAATTCGAGTGAAAACCCACCTTGGCGAACCGATTTACTCATATGTTTTCCACGAATAAATACAAGTAGACTCCTTGCTAGTATGGCAAAAATACCGCCCATAATAAACCAAATTAGAACCCCCATATGATCCCCTTCTATTTAAGTCTATATCTCATGCTTATGCGGAGAAATAACATAGCTTGTCAATTATTTTCTATTGAGGATAAGATAGAGTAAAATGAACTTCATACATGGTAGTGCTGATCTTGATTAAAAGGACGGTGTATAATATTGAAAAAGATATTCTTAATCGAAGATGACCCAAAGATTGCTGGATTACTAAAGGATTATTTAGAAAAATATGAATACCACGTTGAAGTGGTTCAAGCATTTGATCAAATCCTCGAAGAATTCCATAACCATGATCCACATCTTATTTTGCTGGATATCAATCTACCCAGATATGACGGGTTTTATTGGTGTCGTAAAATAAGAAGTGTATCCAATTGTCCGATTATATTTATCTCTGCACGTGATTCTGGAATGGATCAGGTGATGGCAATCGAAAATGGTGGGGATGATTACATTACAAAACCATTTAACTTCGATGTCGTTCAAGCAAAAATTAAGGGAATCATGCGGAGGATCTATGGAGAATATGCAGTGAATAGACAATCAGATATATTAGAGATAAAGGAGCTAAAACTTTACCTGACTGCCATGGAGGTTAGTTATATAGACCAAAGATCACTTCTTACAAAAAATGAATTTATCTTATTAAAAGCCTTTATGGATCACCTTAATCATGTGTTATCACGTACCTACTTATTGGAAATGCTATGGGATGACGAACAATTTGTTGATGATAATACCTTATCTGTAAATATAACCCGATTACGAAAAAAGTTAGAAGATATTGGTATTCACCAGAGTATCCAAACAGTTAGAGGAGCCGGCTATAAAATGACTGAGACATGGGGCGGTAACGAATGAAAGATTTTTTAAAAGATAGCTTGCCGTTTATAGGATTCTTTTACGTTCAACTATTTCTTTTGATTGCTATTGTCCAGTTGTTTTATGGAATCACAGCGGTTCCTTTAAGCTGGGACTTGATCTCTTATCTGATTATTTTACTTACCTGTTGCTTGATCTTATTTTTAGCCTATCGTTACTATCGATTACGTGATTATTATGTAGTTATCCAGCAGGATGAAGAAAACCCCAATTGGTTACCAGATCCACCAACCAACCTATTGGAAAACTTGAAACGGCAATACGATCAGCAATCCAATAAATATGCGGAAGAAATTGAGCTGTTAAAACAGCAAAAGCAAATGGAATTTCATTTCATTCAACAATGGGTTCATCAAATGAAAACACCAGTATCCGTGATGCATCTTACATTACAAAAGGAGAAACTACAGCTCCCTCAGGAGTTCCTTCATAGTATGCAGGAAGAATTAGAACGAATGCAGCAAGGCCTCGACCTAGCATTGTATCAATCGCGTTTACAAAAATTTGATCGCGATTTCCAAGTACAGCAAGTTAATTTACGAGCTGTCGTAAAAGAAGTGATTCAAGATTTCAAATCAAGCTTCATTCGTAATCAAGCTTTTCCAGACTTAGCGGTTGATGAGCAGTATGTTGTAGCAACCGATCCAAAATGGCTTCGCTTTGTGATTAGTCAAGCTGTATCCAATGCAATTAAATATTCGAAAGCCGGCTCCAGTCATATTTATTTCCGAACGGTATTACAAAAGAAGGAACTTGTACTTGAAATCGAAGATACTGGTCATGGCATACCGAAACAAGATATCAATCGTGTTTTTGATCCCTTTTTTACTGGTAACAATGGAAGAAAATTTAGAGAGTCCACCGGAATGGGCCTCTATTTATCAAAACAAATTTGCCAAGAGCTTGGACATGAATTGACAATTACTTCAGAAGAAGATCATGGGACGATTGTATCCATTCACTTCCACTCAAGTTAACCTTACAACAATGTAAGGTTAATTTTTTCATTTGAAAGATAGACCCATAGTGAATTTTAATGTAGATTCGATATACTAATGTTGAAATGTTTGATTAGGAGGATTCATCATGCACGTGTTAAAAGCGGATAACTTATCTAAAATATATGGAAGTAAACGAGGAATATCACATGAAGCATTGCATCATTTTCATTTAACCGTTAATAAGGGAGAATTCATTGGAATTATGGGCCCATCAGGCAGCGGTAAAACAACATTATTAAATCTTCTATCAACAATTGATGTTCCTAGTTCAGGAAAAATTATGATAAATGATCAAGTTGTTACTTCCTTCTCCCAACAAAAACTAGCGAAATTCAGAAGGAAGGAAATGGGATTTATCTTTCAGGATTATAACTTATTGGAAACCTTGACAATTGGAGAAAACGTTCTGCTCCCATTAACATTAAATAAAGTAAAAGTAAAAGAGATGGAGAAAAAGTTAGTCATTGTAGCCAAACAGCTAGGCATTGATAAACTTATCCATAAACGCATAATGGAAGTATCTGGTGGACAATTGCAGCGTGCTGCCATTGCTAGGGCGATTATACATGACCCTTCCATTATATTTGCCGATGAACCCACTGGGAATTTAGATTCGAAAGCCTCTCTTCAAGTAATGGAAGCATTAAGTCTGTTACAAGACAAACAAAAAGCTACAACCGTGATGGTTACCCATGATCCATTTGCGGCTAGCTTTTGTGGTCGGGTCATTTTTATAAAAGATGGTAGGTTGTTTAATGAAATTCACCGTGGGGATAATCGGCAAAGCTTTTTCCAGGATATTTTAAATGTGCAGTCCTTGTTGGGAGGAGATATGAATGACCTTCAAACAGTTCGCTTTTAATAATGTAAAACGGAATACTCGTGTATATCTAAGCTATTTTCTAAGTTGCATGTTCGCAGTTATTGTCTTTTTCATGTATGCTGTGGTTATTTTCCATCCGCAAATAGCGGAGTATGATTTTATAGACATCGTGCAGCGAGGGATTCTGGTATCTGAAGTCATTATCTATTTGTTTTCATTTTTATTTGTACTTTATTCTACTGCTTCATTTATCCAATCACGGATGAAAGAATATGGAATTTTAACGACATTAGGTATTAGCAAATCACAGTTAAACCGAATGCTGATTATGGAAAACACGGTAATTGGGCTAGCTTCCATTGTTGCTGGAATCTTTGTCGGTGCTTTGCTAACAAAATTGTTTCTCATGATCTTTTCAGCGATACTTGGTACAGGAGAAATACTCCCTTTTTATTTATCATGGAAAGCAATTGGAATTACCGTCATTCTATTCTTTATTATGTTTGAACTTAATTCGTTCGTCGTTGTTTGGTCATTACGTACAAAATCGATTATGGAAGTATTTCGAGGAGCAAAGGCACCTAAGAAACGACCACGCTTCTCTTGGATATTAAGTCTAATTGCCCTTTCCCTAATCGGGTACGCATATTTTTTAGCCTACACATCCGATATGATTTCAATTTTGTACCGAATGTTCATTATTCTCGCTTTAATTATTCCAGGTACTTACTTGTTATTTACTCAATTTAGCATTGCCCTAACCAGTTTATTACGAAGTCGCAAGAAGTTCTTATATAAGAATTTAAACTTATTAATGGTTTCGGATTTAACGTATAAATTAAAAGACCACTCTCGTTTATTATTTATGGTTACTATTTTGAGTGCAGTTGCCTTTACCTCTTCTGGGGTATTATTTGGCCTTTTCCAAAGTGCCGAATCGGAATCTGAACGATTTGTACCTCAGGATTTCACTTTAATTGCCAATGAAGAGGCTAATGAAGCCTTTGAAACAAGAGTAAATAAATTAGAAGAAGCATTTCAGGAGAATTACATTCCTTATGAAGCAATGCGTGTTCAACCGACACTCGTACATTCACAATCTGAGGTTTCTGAATGGGATGATATCTCATTCCTAGTCTTCTCCTATTCAGACTATAAATCAATGCTACAACTAAATAATAAGGAAATACCTGCTCAGCCATCAGCCAATGAAGCGATC
Source organism: Virgibacillus salexigens (assembly GCF_014905415.1). GTDB lineage: Bacteria > Bacillota > Bacilli > Bacillales > Amphibacillaceae > Virgibacillus > Virgibacillus salexigens. The sequence goes on along the minus strand of NZ_BNEO01000003.1, from coordinate 344,415 downwards.
ATCCTGACACAAGACATTATTCATACATATAATACGGAGCTGCCAAAATCGTTAACTTTTACATCAACGAATAAAAAAATGAAGGTCTCGACGGTGGACAGAGATTCTTCTCAATTAAATACAACGCCATTTAGTACATTTCAACTTGTCGTTGCTGATGATGTATTCCAACAGTTCTCCCAAACGGCGAAAGTTCAAGAGAACTATGATTATTATGTGATGAATATACCAGATTGGGAAGAGCATACAGACCAAATTACAGAGATTTACTCTACCATGCATGGAGATGAAATATTTCCTGACGCACAAGCTGATTTCTATACATCAATGAAGGAAAGCATGTCTTATCTCTTCTTTTTTGGTATATTTATTAGTGTCCTTTTCTTTTTAGCAGCTGGATCAATTCTATACTTTCGGATGTATCAGGATATTGATAAAGATTTAAGCCATTATCATTCGCTATATCGGATTGGTTTAACCAATAAGGAAATGAAAAAGATCGCAACGAAACAACTTGCCTATTTATTTTTCCTTCCGTTTATCGTTGCTGTTATTCATGCAGGATTTGCCTATAAAGCATTACAAAATATACTCGTATCATCGGTTGTACTACCGAGCACCTATATTATCCTGTTCTATTTTATCGTTCATTTTATCAATTTTATCTTTATCCGAAATATCTACACGTCCAAGCTAAAGAAGGTCATGTAATTCTAAAGGAGGCATTATCGTGGAGTTCACTAAATCAGAAGCACTGCATCAAGAAGCCCTAGACCATATTGTAGGTGGTGTAAACTCTCCGTCTCGCGCTTATAAAGCAGTTGGCGGAGGTTCACCAGTTTATATGGAACGTGGCCAAGGAGCGTACTTCTGGGATGTTGATGGAAATAAATATATTGATTACTTGGGAGCATATGGTCCAATTATTACAGGACATGCCCATCCCCATATCGCTAAAGCGATTGCGCAAGCAGCTAGTACTGGTGTTTTATATGGAACACCTACCCGATTAGAAAATCAATTCGCTCAAATGTTAAAAGAAGCGATACCTTCACTTGAAAAAGTAAGGTTTGTTAATTCTGGTACGGAAGCAGTAATGACTACTGTCCGAGTAGCTCGTGCTTATACAAATCGGACAAAGATTATTAAGTTTGCTGGTTGTTATCACGGCCATTTTGATTCTGTCCTTGTGGAAGCCGGATCTGGTCCTGCAACATTAGGGACACCTGACTCTGCTGGAATACCAGAAGCGGTAGCCCAAGATGTAATTACAGTTCCTTTTAATGACTTAGATACATTTAAAGAGGCTGTAGCGAAATGGGGAAGCCAAATTGCAGCTGTCTTAGTAGAACCGGTTGTTGGTAATTTCGGCATTGTCGAACCAAAACAAGGCTTCCTGCAAGCAGTGAATGAGCTTACCCACCGTGCAGGTGCACTGGTTATATATGATGAGGTTATTACGGCTTTCCGCTTTACATATGGCAGTACACAACAACTCTATGGCATTGAACCTGATATGACAGCAATGGGTAAAATCATTGGCGGTGGACTTCCTATTGGCGCTTATGGTGGCAAACAAGAGATTATGGAACAAGTAGCACCACTTGGACCTGCTTATCAAGCTGGTACAATGGCTGGTAACCCAGCTTCAATGGCATCAGGCATTGCTTGTTTAGAAGTGTTACAAGAAGAAGGCATTTATGAAAAGTTAGATAAGTTAGGAGAACGTTTAGAAAAAGGCATCCTAAAAAAAGCAAAAGAAAACGGCATTGCCATATCTGTGAACCGCCTTTGTGGTGCTTTAACAGTTTATTTTGGTGAAGGCACAATTACCAATTATGATCAAGCCGAAGCGAGCGATGGTGAAGCATTTGCTGACTTTTTCCGACTCATGCTTAAGCAAGGAATAAACCTAGCTCCTTCTAAATATGAAGCTTGGTTTTTGACTACAGCACATTCAGACAAGGATATTGATTATACCATTGAAGCTGTTGAAAAGGCATTTCAAATAATGGGTAAACAATAACAATCACTGCCTTCTGCGGCAAATTCCAGGCTATCGAGTAAGTTATCGGTAGACTTCTTCTTTCCCTTTGTGCTGTGCGTATTAATAGGTCACGTCAATTTTTCGAGGGAGCTCAAGGCCTTTGATGAGGCATTGCATATTTTTCTCCATTTAATCCATTCTAAGCATATATTAAATATTGGAGGAGATAGTTATGAGTAATCCATATCGCTGTCCAAATTGCAAAACAAACAAGACTAGATTCAATAAAATTGAACAAATTGCACAGCCAATAAAAATGGACGCTCAAACTGGTGAAACCGTAGATTCTTACCAAAATGGAAACATTGAAGCATTTCACATTATCTATCAAGGTCCAGACTATAAAGTACAATGTGCAGTTTGTGGAAACATAGAAGATGAAAGAGCATTTACGCAATTTGCTAAGCTAGGTCATTAGAAATATGAATTAAAAACAAAAGGGAGGCCAAATTATTGGCCTCCCTTTTATTCTTCCACTTTATCATCTAAATGTTGAACCTGATATAGGTTGTAATAATGTCCCTGTTTTTTCATCAATTCTTCATGAGATCCGACTTCTTTAATTTCGCCGTCTTCAATCAGTACGATTCGATCTGCATGTGTAATTGTCGCCAACCGATGAGCAACAATAAATGTTGTGCGATCAGAAGCGAGCTTTTCCATTGCCTCTTGAATCGTATGTTCACTTTCCAAATCAAGAGCAGATGTAGCTTCATCAAAGACTAACATTGGTGGATTTTTCAAAAATACACGAGCAATAGCTATCCGTTGCTTTTGACCACCCGATAACTTCACTCCTCGTTCGCCAACAAGTGTATCATAACCATAAGGTAGGTTCTCAATAAATTCATGCGCATTTGCAGCTTTTGCTGCTTCGATCACTTCTTCATCCGTAGCATGAGGGTTTCCCATACGAATATTCATGGAAATCGACTCACTAAACAACGTATTGTCTTGCAAGACCATACCGATGTTATCTCGAAGGGATCGTGCTTTCATCTGGCGGACGTCAATCCCATCAACTTTAATAGACCCACTCGTAACATCATAAAAACGCGGGATCAAACTAACTAATGTAGATTTCCCACCACCACTCATGCCTACAAAGGCGATGGTCTCTCCTTTTTCTACATGTAAACTCACATGATTAAGTACTTGCATTTCATCGTCCTCATACTGGAACGAAACTTTATCAATCGTTACTTCTCCTTCAATTCGATTCATCGTTATCGCATTCGGTTGATCCGTCACATCATATTTCTCATTCATAAGTTCAAATACACGATCAATCGAAGCAATTGACTGAACGAGGGTAGTTGAGGAGTTAATTAACCTTCTCAGTGGGCTATAGACTCTTTCCATATACCCTACAAAGGCAACCATTGTTCCCATCGTCAAATTACCATGAATGACTTGATAACCTGCATAAGCAATTACAAGTAACGGAGCTAAATCTGTAATGGTATTGGTAACGGCAAAGGTTTTCGCATTCCAATTTGTATGATCCAATGCCTTTTGAAGAAAGTTTTTATTTCTTTTTCCAAACTGGCCTTGTTCATATTCTTCCAATGCAAAGCTTCTCGTAACTGGCATACCTTGTACACGTTCATGTAAGTGACCTTGTACTTCAGCAAGCGCTTGTGAGCGGTCACGAGTTAATAGGCGAAGTCTTCCATAAAAATACTTTATTGAAAACCCAAAGAGTGGAAACAGTATAATGGAGACAATGGTTAATTCCACATCCATTGATAACATTATTCCAATGGCAATAAGAATAGTAATCAAGTCCAACCAAATATTCATTAATCCTGTAATGACAAAAGTTTTCGTTTGTTCGACATCATGTATTACCCGGGAAATAATTTCGCCGGTTTTTGTCTTTGAATAAAAATTCAAGCTCAATTTTTGTAAGTGGTCAAATAAACGATCTCTTATATCAAATAATATTTTATTCCCCACCCATTGTGCTAGATATTGCCTGATGAATTCAATGGGTGGGCGCAATATAAGAAATACTGCAAAGGAAATACCCATTAACCAAATCAACTGGCTTGTTTTTTCGTCTGGATTTAGTGAATTGTCACCAATAATATTGTCAATCACATACTTTAATATTAATGGCATGAGTAAGGGAATCCCAAACTTAGCAATTCCTACTATCACGGTCCAAACGATTTTCCACTTATACGGTTTAACAAATTGCATATATTGTTTAATAGAACTCATCGTTGAAACTTCCTTATTTTTAGAATTTAATTTACTAATTTATGTGCTCGTGCAAAGAAAAGCCTTGCTACAGTAGTAACAAGGTTCTTTATCAGCGATACGTTAAATATCTTTCATACCACTCATCGACAAAACCTGGTAAAAATGGTCCTTTCTTTTGTCGCACCCATCGTACTAAGTATTCCAATTGATGATGTAGGATCCTATCAAGAACTCTTGGATAATTCATTTGCTGTCGATGTTCTTCATATTCATCTTCATCCAATAAATCAAAGGTCATATCAGGATAAACTTTAACGTCTAGATCATAATCGATGTACTTAATCGCATTATCCTCATATATAAAAGGTGAGCTAATATTACAGTAATAATAAATACCGTCATTACGAAGCATACCGATAATATTAAACCAATACTTGGAATGGAAATAACAAATAGCAGGCTCTCTGGTAAGCCACTTTCTCCCATCACTTTCCATTACTTCTGTTTTATCATTCGCTCCGATAACAATTGTTTCTGTTCCCTTTAGTACTAGACTATTATCCCATATACGATGCAGTTGCCCATTATGCTTATAACTTTCTATCTGAATTTTTGTTCCTGCTTTCGGAGCAACCATTCAATCTCCCTTTCCACATGTTCCTACCGTTTCTAATCCTTCATTCATTATAATTGGAATAGAAACAAATATAAAGCATAACGAACCATTTTTAAGTATGGGGGAAAATAAAGGGAGCTATAGGCGATCGAGAAAGTTATCGACAGTCTTTTTTTTGCTTTTTTCCTTAAGAGAATTCCTAAAAATGCGGTGATGATTTTGTTTCAATCAAAAAAAAGATCGATAAAAAAATGGTGACAATTGAAGAACTTGTTCCTCAAGACCACTTACTCCGGAAGATTAACCACTACATCGATTTCTTCAAAGTACGCGAACAAGCATTACTGACGACTTCCTGATAGAACATGAAAAAAATCGCCCTTCACCAATCCAAGGTGAGTTAGGTGAAATGGAGTCTTTTTCAGTGAAGGGCGAATACTACAAGACTTCTGCGGAAAAACGGGTGATCCGAGACCCCGCGGTGGAGATTTTCACGAGGAGGCACCGGCGTTCGTCCGTGGAAAGCGAATGGTATTTGGTCCGCACAGGCGCACAAAAAAAGCTTGTAGAAAAACACAGGGTTTCTCTACAAGCTGAGAGTTCCCTAATTGGGAGCTCTGTTATTGGGGGTAGGTTACTTTTTGTTTTGCTGAGATTTTTGATTTTGCTTTTTAACTTCTTGAGCATTTGTTTGTTCAGCACCAAATTCAGTTCCGTACTGACCTTGCCCTTGAGCGGCTTGCTGGTTTTGTTGTTTAACCTTTTGAACGTTTGTACCTGCAGTAGTTTTGTTCGGTTTTTTAGCCATCAATATCACCTCCGCACTCATTAATTTGTCCACTTATCGATTTGTTATCCAAATTTAAATTAGTAATAAAAAGATAAAATGGATTTTAATTCCACAAGCGAATAGAATAGGGAAAAATACATACATTAAAGGAGAGCAATTCATTTTGGAGGATGAAGAAATGGACACATCACGAAGAGACTTTACAGAACTGACAATGATAAGTAAAACGAAATGGAACGAAAAAGAATTAATGTATTTTCAACATGCTTTATCACAGCTATTACCATATGTAAATTCTGAAGGTTTAACCATTTTGCATGAAATTAATAAAGAAATGCATAACAGGAAGGATCAACCTTCAAGCCCTCCATTGACAACATCAACCATAACTGATTAAGCTAAAAACGCAAGGGATGCCCCTTGCGTTTTTAGCTTCATTTGATATAGGACATAATCTTTTGATGAGATACTGGAAACGGATAATTCGTTAACGCTTTTTTTTCGACTAGCTTAAGTCGTTCATTCATGTTTGGTTGTTCCAATTTAGCTTCATAAACATCCAGCTGCCAAATCAAATGAGAAAATACATGTTTTAGATTAGCTTGTTTTTCTCCTAATGTTAAATGAATACCATATTCATGATACACCCAATTCTCTAGATGATCCCAGCCAATTTCATTAATTGGTACCATAGGAAATTGCCAAAGGTTTGCTAATAATCCTTTGTCTGATCGCTTTTCAATAATATATTGCTCTTGTTTATTCTTTACAAGTAATACAACATAAGGGACTTTCTTTTGTTTTTTTGCTTTCTTCTTTATTGGTAATTCCTCTTCTACACCTGCAGCAAATGCTTGGCAATGTTCTTGTACTGGACAAAGTAAACATGCTGGTGATTTAGGTGTACAAATAAGTGCTCCTAATTCCATTACTGCTTGATTAAAGGAAGAAGGATCTGACTCATCAATAAGTTCTCGAACATACGATTCAAATAATTTCTTTGTACGCTGTAACGCAATATCTTCTTCTATCCGAAGAATCCTGGAGAAAACTCGCATTACATTTCCATCAACTGCAGGTTCAGGTTGATTAAATGCAATCGATAATATGGCTCCTTTTGTATATGCTCCTACGCCTTTTAAAGCTCCTAATTCATCCCCATTATCAGGTACTTCTCCATTATAAGTTGCAACTACCTCACGAACAGCGTTTTGTAAATTCCTTGCACGGGAATAGTAACCTAAGCCTTCCCACGATTTTAAAACATCTTCTGGATCAGCTTGAGCGAGGGCATGCACATCTGGATATTTTTTAATAAACCGTTGAAAGTAAGGAATTACCGTATCAACCTTTGTTTGTTGAAGCATAATTTCTGATACCCAAATTTTATATGGATCTTGGTCTTGGCGCCAAGGTAGGTCGCGTTTATTTTCTTGATACCAAGTAATTAAATCGTTTTGAAATCTTGAAATGTCAATATATTGTAGTTTTTTATCTATCATAAAATCACATCCTATATGGTACAATAAACAGATAAGTAAATTAAAAAAAGTTCGTAACCTGTTGCTATTTGTAAAATGAGACAGTAAAAAATAATATGCTGTACCGAATATTGTAATTGTAGGATACATGAAAATAGTAAACGTTGTCTAAGGAGGACCTTTTCTATGGATACTGGAACCCATATTGTAATGGGTGTTGCACTAGGTGGATTAGCTACATTAGATCCAGTCGTTCACAACGATCCTGTTTTATTTAACGCAGTACTGGTTGGAACAATTGTAGGTTCTCATGCACCGGACTTCGATACGGTTTTAAAATTAAAAAACAATGCAACTTATTTACGTCATCATCGCGGAGTTACACACTCCATCCCAGCTGTAATTCTTTGGGGTATTTTAATTGCTGGTTTGATTCACTTATTTGTTCCACAAGTGAATTTATTCCACCTGTGGTTATGGACTGCGATTGCAGTTGTTATCCACGTCTTTGTGGATATCTTTAATGCATATGGGACTCAGGCGTATCGGCCCTTCACGAGCAAATGGGTTGCACATGGCTTTATCAATACGTTCGATCCATATATTTTTTTCCTCCATATTGCAGGGATAGCTGTTTGGGCATTAGGCGCAAACCCAGGATATACTTGGATAACGATTTATAGTGTGATACTGTTGTACTATATCAAACGATTTATTGACAAACGAGCAATCGTAAAGAAAATTAAAAATTACTACCCACAGGTAGAACAAATTGCCACTTCACCAACGATAAAGCAGAACTATTGGCGCGTAGCCATTACTGCTGGGGAGAAATTCTATGTTGGCGTTGTGGAAAACAACCATATCGAGATCGTAGATGAATTTGAAAGAGTGCCGCTTCCTGATACACCGATTATTGAAATTGCAAAAAAAGACAAAAATATTTCTGCATTCTTATCCTTTTCACCAATCTATCGATGGGAAATCAATGATTATGATGACTTTACTGAAGTCCGATTTATTGATTTACGCTACCGCTCAAAAGGACACTATCCTTTTGTAGCTGTTGTGCAAATTGATGATAATATGCAAATTATTAGTTCCTACACTGGCTGGATCTTTTCTGAAAAGAAATTACAAAACAAATTATATGTAGAAGAAAGTCCGATTTAAAACAGCAGGGATGCTTTCCTGCTGTTTTATTATTCGTCTATTTTATTGCCTAAGAGCGAAATTGGAATTGCTTCTTCTTTCTCAAAAACTTCCCCTAATAAGTTAATACGATGTCCCCATGCAAATACACCATTAATGTAATTAATGGTAAACCGTTGGCCTGGATCGGTTGTAAATTCATATACTTCACCAGATTTGAAGTCAGCCGGATTTAATGTGTAAGCTAAAGCTACTTGCATTTTTCGTTCGTATACAGCCACTTCAGAGATATTTCCGAGTTGCTCCGCCTTTTGCGCTTTTTCTTTTAATTTACCTATTTCTTGTCTCAATTGTTCAATTGAATAATCACTATAACGAAAGTTATTGCTCATCCTTATCCCCCATTCAAATTCCTCATCATTTTACCAATTGTTGAATTAGATTTAAACTATATCGTCTCCGTCATCGTAATTAAGCTTACTCTTGACCATCGATAAATTCCTCAATAAATCGAGTAATTAAATCCATAGCGAATCCTTTTCGAAATAAGCCTTCTTTTACTTTGTTTTTTAGTTCATAGCCAGTACGTTTTGTTTCATGCTTTCTGAGTAATTTTTCTCCTTGATAGATAATTGCTTCCCATTCTTCATCTTGATTTTGATTCGCATTTACTTCACGAAGCACTGCTTGGACGACATCCTGTGTAAAACCTTTTTGCTGTAAAGAAGCTTGGAGATTTTGAATTTGTTTACGAAACGAATCTTTTTTCTTCTGTTGAAACTTTTTATCGACCAATTTCTGAACCTTTTCAAACTGAGCCTGATCAGAGTATTGGTGAAGACTCTCGTCGATAATGCTCATTGCAACACCTTTGTCCGACAGCTCCCTCCTAATAACCATTGGTCCTTTTGAAGAGGTATTTATACGAGTCCGTATGAACATTTCTGCAAATTGGCGATCATCGATTAGTTTCTCATTTGTTAACTTGTTTATAATAACCGGTATATGATCAGGTTCAACCTCTTTTTGTACCAAATAATCATGAATTTCTTTTTTAGTACGCATTCGATAGCTTAAATAATGAATTGCTAGGGTATATGATTTATGCATGGTATCTTTTTGGATAAGCTCATTAACGGTTGCGTTTTCTAATTCCAATCCTTTTCGTAGCTGATATTCAATTAAAATGGACGTATCAACGCTAAATCCATATTCTTCACCAGCACCATCATTCAAAAAAATATTATAGCGATCTTTCCTTTTCTTTTGGGTTGTAATTCGGGTAATTTTTTTCATGCATACACACCTCTAATAAAGCATATCAAATTTAAGATGAATCTGTCTTTTATTTTTCAACCAAAATGAAACATTCCTTATTTGTTCATACTGGTATAGACTAATGTTAATTAAAATTGGAAGAGAAAGGTGATTTGAAAATGAATATTCTCCTAACTGGCGGTACTGGATTTGTTGGTCAAGCATTATCAGCCTATTTGCATACTCGAAACGATCACACATACATACTTACACGATCACCGGAAAACCATAAAAATACCAATCAATCCACTTTTATTAGTTATCAATATCCTCCTGAAGAATTACCTGTGATACATGCAGTGATTAATCTAGCAGGTGAGTCCCTATTTGGTTATTGGTCTGAAAAGAAAAAACAAGCAATTTTAAACAGTAGAATACAAACCACAGAAAGATTGATTGCTTTTATCAAACGACTGCCTACATTGCCTGATGTATTTATTAGCGGGTCTGCAGTTGGATATTACGGCATTTCTGAAGACCTGATGTTTTCAGAAAACACATCGGAATCTGGTGATGATTTTCTTTCGCATGTTACATCGAAATGGGAAAAAACTGCTAGTCAAGCTGAAGATTTAGGCATTCGAACACTATATACTCGATTCGGTATTGTTCTAGGTAAGGATGGCGCACTTCCTTTCATGAGTCTTCCAGTAAAATTATTCGCCGGAGGTAAAATTGGCAATGGGGAGCAATGGCTTTCTTGGATTCATATTGAAGATGCGGTCAAGCTCATTGTATTTTGTCTGGATCACCCCAAAATATCTGGACCTGTAAATGTCACTGCTCCCCATCCTAAACGAAATAAAGCATTTATGAAAATACTAGCTAAAGTCCTAAAACGCCCATACTGGTTACCGGTGCCATCACCATTTATTTTTATCGCTGCAGGTGAGATGAGTCAGTTAATCACAAAAGGACAATACGTTATTCCAAAAAAGGCGCTTGATCATCAATTTTCATTTGCCTTTCCCTATTTGGAAGAGGCATTAAAAAATATTTATCGTAGCTAACACGGAAAGCATGACAATAGCTCCAGATTCTATTCGGAAGACAATTTTATTACTACCGATAGGTATGGAGACATAGTAACTGAAATCTTATCGGGTTTATGAAGTCCGTTATAGTTATTTCTAAGCCTCCAGCTCCTTTTTTAAAAGGTTTTACATGTTGTGATAAAAAAAAGATTCCTTTTTTCACAAAGGCTGTGTAAAATAAAGTTATAAAATGAAAACAGTTGACGGAGATGACAATAGCAAGCCAGCAACAGACGAAATTAAATAGGGAAGGCAAATGGTGCGCCACCAGCTTAGCTGGTTCTAGTGGGTTCGATTCCCACACCGAATTTTTGTTGAAAGCTAACTAAAAATTCGCGGGTGGGTAAAACGTGCTAGATTTCCTTTTTCATTTGGATATTCTATACACCCGCCTAAAAACAGGAGGGTATTTTTTATGTTAAAAGCACGAGAGCTACATGAAGTGCCAGTGTTATTTGAGTTGTTACGCGATCCAGCTGTTTTTCCCTATGTACGTCATAAGGCGGAGACATGCGATGAATATTATTTCTCTACGAAGCAAACAATGGAAGCAGAAGAAAGAGGGGAACTAATTTCAAGAACAATTGTAGATGAATATCTAACGCCGATTGGAACGATTAATTTATTCGATATTGAAGGTAATTACGGTTTTTTGGCTACATGGATTGGCACGCCTTATTTTGGCAAAGGATATAATCAGCAGGCCAAGGAGCAATTCTTTAACGAATTATTTTATCAATTTCCGATTGAAGGTGTGTTTATGAAGGTTAGGAAGACAAATATTCGATCCATGAAAGCAGTGATGAAATTACCGTATGTTACTTTAGCAAATGCCATCTACCCTCAAATGTATAAAAAGGTTAATCAAGATGAGGAAATGTATGATTTATTTGTTGTTACTAAAGAACAATATCTTTCGTTCCAACAATTTGTATCTACCCCTGTCAATCATACCGGAGAAGAAGTTGGTTAACCTTCAGTATAAATGACAAGAAACATGTACATCCTAATAAAAAACAATGCAGAGGACGGTAAAAATGAAAAAAGCAAACCCAGCATATAAGCGTAAGTTCTTATCTAAAACGCAAGAAGTTCTTTATCAAAAAGAATTTAAACATGCAGATCAAGTTTATCGTCAACTATCTGGAAAGAAGAATCAAGGTTAATTACATTGATTCTTCTTTTCTTTCGTTTTTCCTAAGAATAACTTAAACTCCTAATCAAAATAATTGGGGATGAGATTCCGTTTGTTGCAATAATGTATTCCATGTCTCTAGCATATCTTCAGCTAACCATCTTGCCTCTACTTTGTCTTTGCCAAATCCATATCCGACGATCATATTTGTTGTTTCGAACAGCGCAAATGCCCTCCAAACCATGTGTTTTTCAACATCATAAATATATGAAATAGCTGTATCTTTGGATAGTACTTCTATTTCAAATACATAATCCTTGAATATAAAACGCAGCATTTTACACTTCGTAAGGGAAGTTATTGTAGAATGTTGCAAGATCAAACAACTAACCATTACATTCCCTCCTTTTGGTCTATATGAGAACATTTTACTATATGTGTATTTTAAGAACAAGAAAGAAGCAAAATAATCTTTAAAATCGTGATAGGATGAAAGATACTACGAAGTCATTTTCTAACTTTAACCAATTGAGTGTGATAGCATGAGTGAACAAATTGCACATAATATTAAATTCTTTCGTGAACAACATAACTGGACGCAAAAAGAGCTAGCTGAGAAATTGTTACTCTCACGTTCTGTAGTAGCTAAATGGGAAAATAATACAGTTACACCTGATATTGCATCCCTTTTAAAACTTGCTGCTATTTTTCAAGTATCACTTGATCATCTAGTAGGTAATTATTCTTTTCAAAATGACCTATTACGAGAATTTAAGCGAATATATAGCTCCTCTACTACTTCGTTTGATGAAGAAGTCGTAGAGCTAATTGAATACATTATGACCTATCCAGAATTTAAAGCTGACATTTTTGAATTGAAGCATTTATCCATAAAAAAACAACGTTCCATTCATAAATTAATGGCTGAATTAATTCAACAGTACAGACAGTTATAATAAACAAAAAAGCTTGTAAGGAAAATAGAAAGTTCCTTTACAAGCTTTTTTATTTGTGGTTTTTGAATTCGTTCCATCTCCATAAAAAACCGTGCGAATCTTTCTTAATTCTACTATTCCTATTTTCTAATTAAAAATTTCTTACCATTGACAAAATAGTTATAACTGTTATACATTATATATAACAGTTATAACTATTTTATGGAGGTGGTATGGGTGTGTTTATTTCACTCGATTTTGAATCAAGTCAACCCATTTATTTACAATTAATTCATCAAATTATCGAAGGAATAGCTAAAAAAGAGCTGCAACCAGGTGACCCTTTGCCCTCTGTTCGTTCCTTAGCACAAGACATAGGAATTAATTTGCATACCGTCAACAAGGCTTATCAACAATTAAAACAAGATGGTTTTTTGCAAATTCACCGACAAAAGGGTGTTGTTATCCGTCCAGAAGGTATTCCTAAAGCTGATAATATCTATAAGGAGCAAGTACAACAAAAACTCCGACCACTAATTGCTGAAAGTATATGCAAAGATTTATCAAAAGAAGAATTCCTCACCCTGTGCCAGACTATTTATCATGATTTTCAAATTGGAGGTAGAAATGATGACTAACCTCATCCTTCTTATAACCCTTACATTGTTACCAGCGTTTATTTCTATTATGTTTATTCCTTATTGGACCCGAAAAACGGAAAGCTTTGGAGTATCTATCCCAGCGGATATTTATGATACTTCAGCGTTGAAATCCATGCGTAAAAAATACACCATCATCATCGGTGTTATTAGTTTACTAACCATATGTGTTTTCCTAGGATATGGTTTATTTACAAACATGAGTGAATCAATGGTTGGTTGGTTAGTTGGGACAACGATTACTTTATTTATGATAATTAGCTTTATGATTTACTTGATATTTCATCAAAAAATGAAACAAATAAAATCAACTGCCAAGTGGGGAAGGCAACGAACACAGAAATTAGCCATCCACACTCAGTTTAGACAGCAGAAATTAAGATACTCCAATAACTGGTTCATTGTTCCATTTGTTCTTATTTTTTCTACGATTATCTTGACATTTCTTTCCTACGAACATATACCTGAAAAAATACCGATGCAATACAACTTTCAAGGGGAAATTACGAATTTCGCAACAAAATCATATCGCACTGTTTTAGCACTTCCAATTACGCAACTTTATCTTATATTAATCTTTATTTTTGTTAACACCTTAACAGGAAAGGCAAAACAACAGCTTAGTGCGGAAAACCCGGAAAAATCTATGCATCAGAATACTATTTTCCGTAGAAGATGGTCTGCTTTTACTATATTTGGCGGAATTATATTATCGATGCTACTCTCTACTGTACAGCTGTCTTTTATCTATTCCATTCCACAAGGATTCTTAATAACTACTGCCGTAATTACTGTATTTGCTATTATTATTTGGGCATTTATTCTGTCTTACAAAACCGGGCAAGGTGGTAGTCGAGTCACAGTATCTATGGATAGTAATGGAAAAACAGTTAATCGAGATGATGATCGTTATTGGAAACTTGGTCAATTTTATGTGAACAAAGATGATCCAACCATATTCATCGAAAAACGATTCGGAATTGGCTGGACAATGAATTGGGGAAGGCCGATATCGTGGGTAATTGTCATTGGTTTTATTCTAATTACATTGGGAATTGTTCTCTTAACTATTTAATTATGCCTTAATGTTTACAATAGGCTGTTAAGCTTGATCGCTTAACAGCCTTTTTTGTTTTAGGTTACCGCATCTTTACAATTGTCATCCTTTTTAAAATGAAAAACGATAAGAAGTAGAAGAAGATACCAACTGCAAATAGTTGTATAAAGAATAGCATATCTAGATGCGATATGATTTCGGCGATAAAATCCACTATCCATCCAGTAGCGATCCCGAATAAGAACATAACGCCAACAATACCGAGGGTAATTCCCCCGCCGAAAAAACCATATCGATAAAAGATTAAACCAAGCATAAACATAAACGACATTGCAAAGAAGATAGTCATGATATCCATACCGATTCGTATATACCACGTATCGTCGATAAAATGGGCTAGATGGAGAAAATAGAATCCATCTATTCCAATTCTAGTTATTAGGAATAAAACAAGTTCCTGTAAAAGACTTGCTACGATAGCTTTGACTGCTGATAATAGGAGAAAAAAGATCCCAATTGAAATAAAAATGTTTTTTCGAGTTGCCCCCATTTTAATTGCGAATGGGATGTACTCCCTTACAGAAATAAATGCAACGATACTACAGTAAATATAGATTGGCCCAGTTAGGCTGAATGTCATCATGCCACCATCGATTGCTTTTATATAATATCCAAAAGCAATCGACACCATTAGAATCGATAATAATATTATCCAAAAAACCTTTAAAGAATGGCGGATATCAACCATATAAAAATAGATAAGTCCTTTCAATTGATTATTCACTTTATAGATGCCCCCTTCCCCTTTTCTGTTAGATGAATCATTAATTCTTGTATTGGTATCCCCTCTACGTGAAAACCTTGTTTTTTCGCTTCTTTTATGTTTCCAAAGATATAGGCTGTCATCGTTCCAGCTAATTGTTTTGTTTCAATTACTTCTTTATCTTTTATAAAAGCTTCTACATCCAAGACACTTCCAGATACAGCACAGCTACGTTGACGAAGAACCTCTGCAGACTCTTGTAAAACAAGCCTTCCTTCTTGTAATATCAATACTTCATGAAACATTAAACTGACTTCATCAATGAGATGGGTAGAAAAGATAATCATCCGTTTCTCATTTTCAAATTCTTCTAACATTTTCATGTAAAAATTTTTTCGAGCTGCAGCATCCAACCCAATATACGGTTCATCAAAGATAGTAATTGGTGCTTTGCTTGCTAAACCCACAATAATTCCAAGTGCGGATTCCATCCCTTTTGATAATGTTTTAACCTTTGCATGCGGCTTTAATTGATATTCCTGAATTAATTGATCAGCTAATGGTTGATCCCAGTTTGGATAAAAAAATGAAAAAACACGAAGAATTTCTTTTATTTTTAAGTCTCGTTTAAAATTATTGCTTTCTTTGATTAAACAAATAGTTTCATTTACCCCTTCATTATCAAAAGGTTCCTCTCCGTTTATGAGCACATTGCCACTGGAAGCCAAAGTATTCCCCGCCATAATATCCATAAATGTTGTTTTTCCTGCACCGTTCCTCCCTAGTAATCCATATATTTGCGGGCCATTCAGACGAAATGATACATTATCTAATACTGTATCCTGGTCATATCGTTTCGTTACATTACAAACGTCAACGTTCATTGATAGATCCCTTCCTTTCAATCATCTCTTTTAATTCTGCCTCACTAATACTTAATTTTTTTGCTTCATTTTTTAATGGAAGCATATAATTGTCATAGAATATTTGCTTCCGTTTCTGCAGGACAATTTCCTTTGCCTCTTCGGTTACGAACATACCTACACCCCTTCGCTTAAACAGAATCAATTCGGTAACGAGCTCATTAATACCCTTAGCTGCAGTGGCTGGATTAATTTGGTAATAAGCAGCAAATTCATTTGTAGATGGTACACGTTCACCTGGTTTAATAGAACCATTCATAATCGAGTCTTCTAAATGTTCTTTAATTTGGAGAAAGATTGGCTTATTTTCGTCTAAATGATTTTTCATATGTTTTCACCTTCACGTTATTTGGTTCGTTACTTATGTAATTAACCATATAACCATATCTTAAAAATGTCAATACCTCTATTAATAAATAGGCACGTATATTGTGGACCTTCTTTAGCAAAAAAAAGCTACATGCGCAGCTGCATGTAGCTTCAATCTTCTCCAATTTTTTTATCTTGGCTCTTTGGCAACCTTCCTGCTTTCTTCACTGCATCTCGAAGTAAAAATTCCACATGACTATTTACACTCCGGAATTCATCTTTTGCCCAAATCTGTAATAGTTCATAAAGCTTTGGATCGATTCGTAGCGGAAAGCTCTTCTTCTTCGACATATTACCCCTCTTTTAAGTTATTGATATAGGGATCCTGTATTTACTACAGGCGTAGTTCCATGATCAGAGACAATAGAAACAAGTAGGTTATTTGCCATTGCAACCCGCCGTTCATCATCCAGTTCCATTGCTCCATTGCTTTCCAATTGATGAATAGCATCTTGAACCATGCCAACAGCACCTTCAACAATCTGCTTTCTAGCTGCAATGATTGCACTTGCTTGCTGACGCTGAAGCATGGCCTGAGCTATCTCTGTAGAGTAAGCAAGATGTGTTAATCTCGTCTCAATAACTTGCACGCCTGCCACATTTAATCGAGCTTGTAACTCCTTAGTCAATTCATTTGAAACTTCCTCTGCATTGCCTCTTAACGTTAATTCAGCATCCGAAAAAGTATCATAAGGATATTTTGTTGCAACAGCACGTATTGCTGTTTCACTTTGAATTTCTACAAATTGTTCATAACGATCGACATCGAAAACTGCTTTGGCACTATCGACAACTTTAAAGACAATAACCGCAGCAATCTCAATTGGATTACCATTTACATCATTTACTTTTAGCCGATTGCTATTAAAGTTACGCACGCGAAGTGAAATTGTTTTTCGTATGGAAAAAGGTACTGTCACTACTATACCTTCTCTCCGAATACTCCCCATATATTTCCCAAGAAAGATAACAACTTGTGACTGGTTAGGCTGAACCAACGTAATACCACTACCTAAGGTGATTGCAACAACCAAGCAAGTAATTCCTATGATAAATTGTTGCTGAATCAGATTTAATATGGTTACCACAAGTAATCCTGCAATAAGTAAAATTCCCAAAAAACCATTCATCGTCCATGCCGGTTTTTCTTGAATCATCATTGATACACCTTCCCCATCCCTTTTTATATCAATATGATATCATTTTTGTATATTTTTGTAAATTATTAACTTGCATCTAAATTATATAATGGTTCTCTTTCTGGAAGTACCAGGTAATCTTCACCATCCGTACGAATTACTAAATTTCCTAGCGCACCAGTAGAATATATATTAGCATTTACGCGGTAGAGATTATTGATAACACGGTCAACTGGATGACCATAATCATTGTCTTTGCTATATGTTAGAATGGCTGTATCTGGGCTTACTGCTTTTAAGAATTTCAATGATGTACTTGTATTTGAACCATGATGGCCAACTTTAATAACCTCCGCATCCACATCGACATTTTTCATAATTTCTTTTTCCTGTTCAATTTCGACATCACTCATAAATAGGATATCCATTGCTTCATAAGACATCTTTAATGCAATGGAAGATTGATTATTGCTTCTCGATTTCTTGTATGTGTTTAATACTTGAATATCTACAGCAGGATCAAGCAATATTTTTTCGTTTTGTTTGGCAACTTTGACTGGTATCTCCTGTTTACGTATTTCTTGAATATATTTCGCATACATTCTTGTTGTGTGAAGCTTTCCAGAATCTAGGATCTTCTTTACCTTTATATGCTTCATTATATAAGGTAATCCACCAATATGATCGACATCTGGATGGGTAGCTACTAAGAGATCGATCTTGTCTATTTTTTTTTCATTTAAATACGATACAACCTTCTTTCCCGCATCAGGGGGGCCACCATCAATTAAAATATTTTTATTTCCAGGTGTTTTTATCAACATGCTATCTCCTTGACCAACATCAATAAAGTGAACCTGCATTTCTGATGAAGATGCTTCACTATGTATAGATAGCATATTACCGTTAAAGCATATAAAAAAAGCAATAATTCCAAATAAAACGCTGCTTTTGCCCATGAAAATGCATCCTCTTTCTTATATAGATAACCTTATCTTTTTACAAAAGCGATGGAATTATTTAATTGCTTTAAAGTAAGTTTCTGGGAGTTATGAGGGCATAAAAAAAGCCGCTGACTTCATTCACAGTCAGCGGTTTTTATCATTTCCTATGCTTGTTTCACCACAATATTATTATCGATAACATCTACTTGAACAGTTTCTATATGGTTATCCTCTAAAATTAAGTCGGTTAGTTGGTCTTCAATCTTATCTTGGATAACCCTGCGTAAAGGTCTTGCACCAAAACGGCGATCATAGCCAAGTCGAACTAATGCTTCTTTAGCTTCTTTTGTTATCGTAATGGTAATATTATTCTCTTCCATGGTTTTTTGTAGATCTGAAAGCATAAGATCAACAATTTCCATTAAGTTTTCTTCAGTAAGTTCATTGAATTGGATAATCGCATCAAAACGGTTTAAGAATTCTGGTTTGAAGTAAGCACTTAAATTCTCCAAAGTAGAAACCGATTCATGTGAATCACTATTGAATCCTACATTAACCGTCTTAACCCCAGTTCCAGCATTACTTGTCATAATAATGACAGCTTCTTTAAAACTCACTGTTCTTCCTTGTGAATCTGTTAAATGACCATCCTCCATAATTTGTAAGAACATATTCTGCACATCTGGATGTGCTTTTTCAATTTCATCTAACAATATAATGGAATAAGGGTTTCTGCGAATTTTCTCCGTTAATTGTCCTGCTTCCTCATGGCCTACATAACCAGGAGGTGAACCAATAATTTTGGACACGGCGTGTTTTTCCATATATTCACTCATATCTAATCGAATTAATGAATCCCTTGAGCCAAATAGTTCTTCAGCTAATGCTTTCGTTAATTCCGTCTTCCCTACCCCAGTAGGACCTACAAATAGGAAAGAACCGATTGGTCGATACGTTGATTTTAAGCCGGCACGACTTCGACGAATTGCTTTTGCTACTTTATTAACAGCAACGTCTTGTCCAATTACTTTTGCTCCTAAGTTTTTACCAATGTTTTTCATTTTTTCTTGCTCATCGGCTTGTAGCTTTGTAACCGGAATACCTGTTTTTTCTTCCACAATTAATTGGATATCAGAAATGTCTACATCGATTACTTGCTCTTCATCTTTTGCTTTATCTAATTGTTTTTGTAATTGTATCTCCTGATATCTTAAATGAGCAGCACGTTCATAATCTTCTTTTTCTGCTGCATCTTCTTTCTCTTTAATTATTTCGTTTAAGCGTTGATTAATGGAATCAGAATCTTTTTGAGAATTTGATAGGTTCAAGCGTGAACCAACTTCATCCATCAGATCAATTGCCTTATCTGGTAAATATCTATCTTGAATATAACGTTTTGAAAGTGTTACGAAAGCTTGAATCGCATCATCAGAATAACGAACCTCATGAAAATTTTCATAGCGATCTTTTATTCCTTGTAGTATTTGCACCGCTTCTTCACTCGTTGGCTCTTTTACCATAATTGGTTGCAAACGACGTTCAAGTGCAGCATCCTTTTCAATTTGACGATATTCTTTCAATGTTGTAGCACCAATTAGTTGTAGCTCCCCACGTGCTAATGCAGGTTTTAAGATATTGCCAGCGTCCATTTGTGAACTTTCTGCCGTACCTGCTCCAACTATAAGGTGAACTTCATCCACGAACAAGATAACTTCCTGACGTTCTTGCAATTCTTGAATAAGCTGCTTCATACGTTCTTCGAATTGACCTCGAACACCAGTATTCGCAACTAAAGATGCCACATCTAGCATATAGATTTCCTTGTTCATTAATTTAGCAGGAACATCACCTTCCGTAATCTTCAAGGCTAATCCTTCTGCGATTGCCGTTTTACCAACACCCGGCTCGCCAATTAATACCGGATTATTCTTATTTCTTCGATTTAAGGTTTCCGTTACACGTTTTACTTCTTTATCTCTTCCAATAACCGGATCAATTAATCCAGCTCTTGCTGCATGTGTCACATTTTTGGCAAGTTGATCAATTAATCCATTCCCACGGTTCCCATTTTTCTCTTTCGTTCTTGTGCCCATTTTTTGTGCTCCATTTCCTTGCTGAGAAAATGCGTTAGAAGCATTTCCAAATGGTGTATTTGAGAAGAAGTCATTGGAATTCATCATTTGTCCTTGGATTTCACGAAAACATTCATTACAAAGATGCATTTGCATTTGTTGATGATTAATATTCATTGCAACATTTATACTTGCTTCGTTTTGACCACAATTTTGACAAAGCATTTCCATTCCTCCTTGGAATTATCATTTAATGTTGTTTACTCTAGTTTGACTTTGACTATCTTTGACCTTTGATTATCATTATACTCTGACCTTCTTTGACTTTCAAGAGGTTTGATCAAATTTTTTTAACCTTTACTTAAAACCAGTCATAACCTGACTTCATAACTATTATTCCCAAAGTAATTTGGTTATTAAACATAAGGCAGCGGTAAAAAACAAGGAGCATGAAATGCTCCTTGTTTTTTGACTAATCATTGCGTTTTAATTTTTTCTCTATTTCGTAATTCTACTCTCCTTGTCTTTCCTGATGTGGTTTTTGGTAGTTCATCAATGAACTCAATCTTTCTTGGATATTTATAAGGTCCTGTTAGTGTTTTTACATGATCTTGTAGCTGTTTAATCAGTGGTTCTTCTGCACGGGACCAATCACGTAATACAATAAAGGCTTTTACAATATTTCCTCGCAGTTCGTCTGGACTGGCTACAACGGCACACTCCTGTACAGCAGGATGTTTAACTAAAGCATCTTCTACTTCAAAAGGGCCAATGGTATACCCTGAACTTATAATAATGTCATCGCTTCTTCCCTCAAACCAAAAATATCCTTCTTCATCCTTGGAAGCCTGATCACCTGTAATATAATAATCCCTTCGTCTTGACATATTCGTTCGTTCTTCATCTTTATAGTATTCACGAAACAATGCTGGACAATCAAGCCTAACAGCAATGTCACCTACTTCACCAGGTGTGACAGGTTCTCCATTTTCATCAATGATATCCACATCGTTTCCGGGAGTAGGTTTTCCCATTGACCCAGGTTTAACCTCCATACCTTTCAAGAAACCTAGTAATAATGTATTCTCGGTTTGCCCGTAACCATCACGAACAGTGATGTTAAAATAACGTTGAAATGTATCAATGACTTCAACATTTAAGGGTTCTCCAGCTGATACAGCACTATGCAATGCAGATAAATCATATCCATCTAGATGATCCGCTTTTGCCAGCATTCGATATTCTGTAGGCGTACAGCATAAAACATTAATTTTATGCTCTTGTAACAATTGTAAATATGTTTTCGCATCAAACTTTCCATTGTAAATATAGCCTGTAGCCCCTACACCTAAAACGGATAAGAATGGACTCCAAACCCATTTCTGCCAACCTGGTCCAGCTGTCGCCCACACTTTATCGCCATTATTAATCGATAACCAGTTTTCTGCGGCTGTTTTTAAGTGAGCAAAACCCCATCCATGCGTATGGACAACTCCTTTTGGATTGCCTGTTGTCCCCGATGTATAAGGTAAAAAGGCGATATCGTCCCTTCTTGTTTCTGCTACTTGTAATTGATCACTCGCATCCTCCATTAAGCCTTCTAAAAAAAGCCATCCATCTTGAGGTTTTCCAATGACGAACCGATGCAAGTCTTCATATTGATCAATCGTTAGATATTGGTCAATGTATGGATAATAACTTATGATGCCACGAACTTCTCCGTGTGTTACACGATATTGGAGGTCCTTTGTCTTTAACATTTCTGAACTAGGAATAATTATAATCCCTGTTTTTAATGCAGCTAAATATACTTCATATGCCTTAATTAAACGAGGCACCATAACCAAAATTTTATCGCCTTTCTGTAGACCACTTTCAAGGAAAGCGTTTCCAATTCTATTTGCATTTCTTACTAAATCATTATATGTAATAGAATATTGATCTCCTGCTTGGTTTTCCCAGATTAACGCAAGCTTGTTCGGATCTTTTGCATGTCTTTCCATTTCCATTGCAATATTATAATTTGGTGGAGCAATTAAATCTTCTCGTCGCATTATTAACAACTCCTTGTTTTTTCACTAGTATACCAAAGGTTGCGAAAATTTTAAATAAAGCAATGGGTTCTTAAATAAAAAAGCTTCATCTCGTATTGGTATACTAGAATGAAGCTTTTCTAAGATTATAACCCATATAATGCTGGAGGTAATTGGTCTTTTAAAACGAGGTCGTCTAAACTCTTAAAACTGTAGCCTTGTTTCTTTAATTTATTAATAATATGGTCAAGTGCTTCTGCATTATCCGACGATACAGTGTGTAATAACATAATCGCTCCGGGGTGAATTTGATCCATAATTTGATCATAAGCATACTTCCATCCTTTTTGCTTGTTTGTCTCCCAATCAATGAAGGCAAGTGACCAAAAAATGTGAATATAACCTAATTCTTTTGACCATTTTAATGTATTTTCATTAAACATACCTCTTGGCGGGCGTAAGTATTTGATCTCCTTTTGATCAGAGACTTCAGCTACAGCATCCTCCAATGTTTCTAACTCTTCTTTAATTGCATCTTTATCCATAATAGAGAAATCTGGATGATGATACGAATGGTTACCTACAATATGCCCCTCGTCTACCATACGTTTGACTAAATCAGGTTTACTATCTACATAGTGTCCTGTTACAAAAAAGGTAGCTGGTACATCATGTTTTTTTAATACATTAAGAATATTATCTGTATATCCTTGCTCATAGCCATTGTCAAAGGTGAGATAAATATTCTTTGCCCCGGAGTCGTCCGCATAATAAGCATTGTATTTATCTAACATCCCTTTATATTTTCCTATATCTGGAAGTTCATGGTTTGAATTCTTACTATAACCCCAACCATAGCCATTAGCTGAAACAGTTGACATACATATAAAGGAAATAGCAAGAAGTACAAGGATTGTGAGCGCAGTAATTTTATTCATAACAATCCCACCTGTTTTTCTTTTTACTATCTCCTGCCGACCTGTTTTTATTCTTCTTATTGTACAATGTTACTCGAATTAATAAACAGAACCAATGGTTTTGCAGTTTATAGAGAAACCCCGTGTTTTTCTACAAGCTTTTTTTGTGCGCCCGTGCGGCCAAAAACCACTCGCTTTCCGGGGATGAACGCCCGATCCTCCTCGTAAAAAACCGCCACTGCGGGGTCTCGGATCGCCCGTTTCTCCGCAGGAGTCTCGTAGTATTTCGCCCACCCTTCACCGAAAAAGACTCTGGTGAAGGACACTCTTCTCCATATTCTTGCAGAAAGCCTTCAGTAATGCTTGTTTGCGTACTTTTTGAAGATATCGATGTAGTGGTCAATCTTCTAGAGTAAGTGACAAAACCATCACCGCCTATAGGTTTTCTTCTTATGAATAACAAAAAAAGATGGAATTTCAGGAAAAAAAGCAAAAAAAGACTGCCGATAACTTTCTCGACAGCCTACAGAACCAATGGTTTTGTTTTAAAACATGCCTTTTAAAGAACAATAGCTGCAATCCAACCAAAAATAAATAATGGAATATTATAATGGATAAAAGTTGGTACTACCGTATCCCAAATGTGATGGTGCTTTCCATCTGCATTTAAACCTGATGTTGGACCAAGTGTACTGTCGGAAGCCGGAGATCCTGCGTCTCCTAGTGCTCCAGCTGTGCCAATTAACGCTGCTGTAGCCATTGGTGAAAATCCAGCTGCTAAGCAAATTGGTACATATAAAGCAGCTAATATTGGTATCGTTCCAAATGAAGAACCAATTCCAATCGTTACAAGTAAACCAACTAACAATAAGATAAAAGCAATAAGCGCTTGATTATTATCCAAGAATCCAGACGAAACTTCTACAAGAGCCTCAACAGCTCCAGTTTCCGTTAATATGTTCCCGTAGCCTGCTGCTACCAGCATTACAAAGGCAATTGTTCCCATCATTCCGATACCTTCAGAAATAACTCGATCCCCTTTACTAAACGGAATAACAAGGAACAGGAACATACATACAAGACCAGTAAGTGCCCCAACAATTAAATTATCGGTAATAATTTGAACTACCAATGCTGCTACTATTGAGATTAACGTAAATAAGTGCTGTTTATTAAACTGAATGTCTTTCGGTTCTACCACTGCAGCCATTTCGGTTTCACTTTCTAAAGAACCATAATCTCGTTCCTTACGATAACTGAAGAAAATAGCGATTAACAATCCTACAATCATTCCAGAACCAGGGATCAGCATTGCCATCGTTGTTTCACCAACTGTTATATCCGCACCATTTTGGTTCATTCCTTCAACAATCGTCTCGTGAAAAATTAATCCAAAACCTGCTGGAATCAAAATATATGGTGCTTTTAATCCAAATGTCAATGCAGCAGCTACTGCCCTTCGATCTAAGCGCATGCGATCAAATAATTTAAGTAATGGCGGGATTAAAATCGGAATAAAAGCAATATGCACAGGTACTAGGTTTTGCGAAAGTGAAGCTACTCCAGCAATTGCTAATAACATCATTGTCTTTTTACCAGTTAACATACGTATCAGATAGTTCACCAACAATGACGTAATTCCAGTGTAGCTTATGGCAACAGCAAATGCCCCTAATAATATATAACTTAATGCCGTATTAGCACCGCCACCCACTCCATCAACAAGCAAATCAATCGAATCGACAACGTTTAAACCTGACATTAAACCAGCAGTAAGAGCAGCTGCTAATATTGCAATAATTACATTAACACGTAATAAACTTAATATCGTCATCACAAGAACAGATACAATAACAACCCATTCCATGTTCGTTCCCCACTTTCTTTCTCTTTAGTACTTCACTATGATAAAGTAATAAAGTGTAAAAATCAACCCTTTTTTATTTCCATTTTCTAGCTTTCTGAAATAGTTAGAAAAAGAAGGGGATCTAAAACCTCAATTTATATGGACAAACTCAGTTAATTCCATTCAGTATCATTTCCATATATAAATCCGTTAATTCTTCCTCTGATAATTCCCCATCTGGTTGGAACCAATAATATGTGCGGTTGACCATTCCCAATATCGCAAATGAAAGGATATCCGTACGTACCTGACTCTGGAATTCCCCTTTGTCCACTCCTTCTTGGATTAATTTTTCAAAGTTTAATCGGAATTCCTTTCGCTTTTGTTTAATTTGTTCCAGATTAGCATCATCTAAATGACGCATTTCTCGGAATATAATGCGAGCATATTTGCCTTGTGTTTCGATCTTATTAATAATCGAATAAATCATTGTATAAAGTTTTTCTTTCACGTTTTTTGATGAATCATTGATAATTTCGGCTTGTTCCTTGAGCAAATTATGAATATAGGTTAAATGAATATCTCGTAATAATTCTTGCTTACTTGTAAAGTAATAATAAAATGTTCCTTTCGTTGCATCAATGCTATCCACAATATCTTGAATTGAAGTCTCCGTGAAACCTTTTTCATCAAATAAATCAATACTCTTAATCATAATTTTGTCTTTCATGGTACAGCGTCCTTTCTATTGATTATGAGTATCATTATACGGATTGAATAGATATCTGTCGATTCGAGTTCAGTGAATATTCTTAATCACTAAGATAGGAAAAAATGTTTCTAACAGTCACTTTTTTAATGAGAGCATATTGGAAAGTGAATCTAGAGGATAAACTGTGAATAGCCTTATTATTGTGATAGAATAAAAAACATCTTTTAAATAATAACAAGGAGGATACATCTTTTTCATGAATCAACGCAACAAGAATTTTTCTAGTGTATTCACTTATGCATCAATTATCGTCGGAATACTGGTACTCTTAGGCGCTATTTTTCCTGATCAATTTGGTACATATTCTGGAGCTATTGGTGCTTGGATTACAGAAGCTTTTGGTTGGTATTATATGACACTTTTTACTTTAATCCTGATATTCTGTATCTTTTTAGGATTTAGTCCAATCGGCAAACTCAAACTGGGTAAACCAACGGAGAAACCTGAATTTAACACGATATCATGGTTAACAATGTTATTTAGTGCCGGTATGGGAATTGGTCTAGTATTTTATGGTTCATCTGAGCCAATCTCTCATTACCTTGCTCCCCCAACTGCTGATGCAGAAACAAAAGCTGCCTTAGCTGAAGCAATGAGGTCAACATTTCTACACTACGGATTCCACCCTTGGGCAGTGTACGGTATTGTAGCACTTGCTTTAGCTTATTCACAGTTTAGAAAAGGGGAAGTTGGTTTAATTTCCAAAACATTGCGGCCTGTTTTAGGAAATAAAGTAGATGGACCTATCGGTAACATTGTAGATGTGTTAGCAGTGTTCGCCACAATTATTGGAGTAGCTGTTTCTTTAGGGGTAGGGGCAATGCAAATTAACGGAGGGTTGAACTACCTCTTCGGCATCCCGAACAATATATTCGTTCAAGGTATTATCATCGCCATTGTTACGGTGTTGTTCTTATATAGTGCTTGGAGTGGTCTAAGTAAGGGGATTCAGTATTTAAGTAATTTAAATATGATATTAGCAGGTCTACTGTTTATTGCTATTTTAATTCTTGGGCCAACACTACTTATACTCAATATGGTTCCAAGTGCAACCGGTGACTATTTATCTACATTAATATTCAGCAGTTTGGATGTAGCTCCCTTAAATGAGCAAAAACATGAGTGGATGCAGTCTTGGACTATATATTACTGGGGCTGGTGGATGAGTTGGAGCCCCTTTGTAGGTATATTTATTGCAAGGGTTTCACGAGGACGTTCAATCCGCGAATTTATCCTTGCGGTATTATTCGTTCCAACCATTGTGAGTATATTTTGGTTTAGTGCATTTGGTCTAACAGGAATTGAAGCGGGGCAAAGTGTACCGCAACTATTTGAGTTGCCACCTGAAACGCAGTTGTTTGGTATATTCAATGAACTACCTATAAGTATCATTTTATCGATTATCGCTTTGGTACTTATATCGTCCTTCTTCATTACCTCAGCCGATTCTGCAACATTTGTTTTGGGTATGCAAACAGCTTTTGGAACGTTGCATCCTAAGAATTTTGTGAAAATTGTATGGGGATTATCGTTATCAGCAATTGCATATGTATTACTTTTATCGGGTGGAGAAACCGGCTTAGATGCATTACAATCTGCAGCAATTATCTCAGCACTACCATTTAGTGTAGTCGTCATATTAATGGCTGTAGCATTCTACAAAGACGCCAATCAGGAAAGAAAATACCTAGGTTTGACACTTACACCGAATAAAAAAAGAATGAAAGAATATATGGATGAGACTAGATCCCAAGATGACCATGATAACAGCAAGGAGTAGAAAGCTATTCTTCTGGCTTGCTAGAAATAAGTCTCGCTGTTTAATTAAATGGACAGGGATATGTATAAACGAAATACAAAAATACCAAATCTCTTTTTTCTAAAAGGGATTTGGTATTTTTATTTGCTGGGAACGACCCATTTTACATACCATCATAAATACAGTCAAATCAATGTTTCACTGCAAAACACTAAAATCAACCTATTCTCTCTCAATTATTGTGGCTATACCTTGCCCTCCACCTATACAAGCAGTGACTAATGCATACCTTCCTTGACGACGTTGTAATTCATAAATCGCTTTTGTTATTAAGATTGCACCAGTTGCTCCAAGCGGATGACCATGGGAAATCGCTCCTCCATTTACATTCAACTTTGCTTTATCAAACCCTAATTCTCGATCGCATGCGATTACTTGGGCAGCAAAGGCCTCATTCAATTCGATTATATCCATCTCATCCAAGCGCTGTTCCGCCTTTTCCATCAGTTTCTTCGTTGCTGGTACAGGACCAATCCCCATGATATTTGGATCAACACCAGCTACTGCTGCTTGACGAATAATCGCTAATGGTTTTAACCCTAAACGTTCTGCTTTTTCTCTAGCCATGATTACTAGTGCAGCTGCAGCATCATTCAATCCTGAACTGCTACCCGCAGTAACCGTACCATCCTCTAAAAAGGCAGGTGGCAATTTCGCTAAACCTTGCAAATTCGTTTGTGGTCGTGGATGCTCATCTTCATCGAATACGAAAGGGTCGCTTTTACGAATAGGTACGGTAATAGGGACAATTTGCTCATCAAAGTAGCCTAATTCCATTGCATTAGACATTTTTTGCTGACTTTCTAAGGCAAATTGATCTTGTTCCTCTCTTGTTATATTATATTTTGTGGCTAAATTTTCAGCAGTTATCCCCATTGGCGGATCACCAATTTCAGATGGGGACAGTGTTGATTTGCGAAAGGATGGTGGTGCTGGACTATATGGACGTTCTGCTCGATCCATTAAGTAGGGTGCCCTACTCATACTTTCAACTCCACCTGCTACAATGACATCGCCATTGCCTGACTGAATTGCTTGTGCAGCTAAAACAACAGCATTAATACCCGATCCACATTGTCTATCCACAGTTAGGCCAGGAATTTGTATAGATAAATTCGTTTGCAATGCGGTTAAGCGGGCAATATTACCACCTCCGCTTAATACATTGCCAAGAATGACATCATCAATATCTTCCGGATCGACATTGACCCGATTTACTGCTTCCTTTATAGCTTCTGCCCCAAATATATGAGCGGGAACAGTCGCTAAAGCTCCCCCTTGCCTGGCAATTGGCGTTCGAACTGCAGAAACAACAACAGCATCACGATTCATGAAACTAACCTCCGTCTCTTATAGTAAATAACGATATAGCATCAACGATATTTAGCAAATCGTACTTTTCCTTTTAATACTACTTTCTCATTTTGATTCAAAGCTTTAACATTAAAATCTAAATAATCTACTTTTGCTTCATTCAACTCTGCTTTTAACGTAATAACATCTTGAAGAAAAACCATCCCGGAAAAACGGATTTGAAAAC
The DNA here is from genome assembly GCF_014905415.1 of Virgibacillus salexigens. Lineage (GTDB taxonomy): Bacteria > Bacillota > Bacilli > Bacillales > Amphibacillaceae > Virgibacillus > Virgibacillus salexigens. The sequence continues at coordinate 314,847 of NZ_BNEO01000003.1, read as the reverse complement.
CCTGAATAAAGCCTTGATCATAATATGGCGTAAACAATTTTGATAAATTGCCCATTGTCCACATACCATGAGCGATGATCCCAGGTAACCCTGCCTTTTCTGCTTCTTCATCAATGGTATGAATCGGATTAAAGTCCCCTGACGCTCCTGAGTATTTAATTAAATCCATTCTAGTTACAGGCTCAAGGATAGTTTCCAGCGATTCTTGCATCTGCAATTCCTCTACATTGTATTTCATATTTGCATCGCCTTCCTTACTGTCTCTGTAATAATGATTGTAGATTCTTCCATAAAAACAACTTTCTCATGAGCATCTTCACCATACCGCTTAATTTTCAAGAATCCCATTAACCCATTTTTCCCTTGTTTCTCATCATAACCATCAATAACGGTATAACAATAAAGAACTTCATTGACTAAAAGGGGACGTTCGTATTGATATACCTGTTCACCATGGATTAATCCCTTGTTAGGCAGGTTTAACCCATGGACTGTACCAAAGTCAAAAACACGCGGAAATGTAGATGGTGCAATGTTTTCCCCATATCTAGACTGCTTACCTACTTGTTCATCGATAAACAGCGGGTGAGCATCTCGAATTGATTCTGCAAACCGTTTGACCAATCCCCGTTCCACAACGTTCTTTACTTTATTTGATTGTTTACCTATCAGATGGTAATACATCTTATGCCTCCTTATTAATTTTTTGGTCCTCCAGCAACATAAATCACTTGGCCATTAACGAACGAAGATTGTTCATCCGCAAAAAATGCTACTGCATTTGCTATATCCGCAGGTTTTCCACTTCTACCGACAGGAATTTGACTAACACTTGCTTTGACGAATTCATCAAATGGTACGCCAACTCTTTCTGCTGTTGCCTTAGTCATATCTGTTTCAATAAATCCTGGCGCAACCGAATTAGCTGTAATACCAAACTTGCCTAATTCGATTGCTAGTGTTTTGGTAAAACCCTGTAAACCTGCTTTAGCTGTTGCATAGTTAGCTTGACCACGATTACCTAAGGCAGAAGTGGATGAAATCGTAATAATTCGCCCATACTTTTGCTTTACCATATGAGATTGAACAGCACGGGCAGCATGGAATGAACCTTTCAAATGAACATCCATGACCTGCTGCCAATCACTATCTGTCATCTTAAAAAGCATATTATCCCGGATAACCCCGGCATTGTTTACAAGAATATCAATTGTCCCAAACTTATGAACGACTTCTTCTACTGCGTTACTTACCTCCTCTGCATGAACTACATTGGCTTGAAGAGCCAAGATATCATAGCCTTTCTCAGTAAATTCCGCTTCTGTTTCTTGCAATGCTTGTTCATTGATATCAATGATAGCTACTTTTGCACCTTCTTCAGCAAATAATTGCAAGATTCCTTTGCCAATCCCTCTGCTTCCACCGGTTACAAATACTACCTTTCCTTCAAAACGTTTAACCATGTTTCCCCTTCCTTCCTGCTTTTCTTTGAATTGTTTATTAAATATATTGCCCTAGCTTCACATTTCCTTTTAATAGATTGCGAGAAATAATTAATCGTTGAATCTCATCTGTACCATCATAAATTCTCCATAATCTAGCTTCTCGATACCAGCGTTCAATTGGCAACTCTTTTGTATAACCCATGCCTCCATGGATTTGCATAACCCGATCTACTACACGATTTCCCATATTAGAACCATATAATTTTGCCATCGAAGCAAGATGGCGATTATCTTCACCATTGTCTAAAGTAAAGGCAGCATTTAATACAATCCATTTTGCTGCTTCAATCTCTACTGCAGAATCAGCAATCTGCCATTGAATAGCTTGCCTATCAGAAATTGGCCTTCCAAATGTCTCCCGCTCTTTAGAATAATCAATTGCCATTTGTAGTAAGCGTTCAGCAGAACCAACTGCCCGGGCACCGACTATCCACCTGGCAAAGCCGATCCATTCTAATCCAAGTTTATAGCCACCTGCATGAAGTTCACCAAGTATGTTTTCTTCTGGGACCCTAACATTGTCAAAAACTAAACTTGCTGGCCCCCAGTCTCCCATCGTATGAATATATTCTGATTTCCAGCCCATATTCCGATCAACAATAAAACAAGTGACACCATCTCTTCCTTTTGTTTTTTGATGCATGTCTTTATCAGTTATTGCGATTACCATAACAAAATCAGCTTCATTTCCACCTGTTATAAATGTTTTCTCTCCATTTAGAACCCACTCATTACCATCTTTTACAGCTGTCATTTTAATATTTTGAGTGTCAGATCCAGCACCTGGTTCTGTCATTGCAAAACATGATTTCTTCTCTCCATTAATTGTCGGAATTAAATATTTTTTCTTTTGTTCTTCATTACCGTAATAAAGGATATTATCCGCAGAACCTCCAAATGTAAATGGAACAAATGTCTTTGAAACTTCCATCGTAACAATTGCTTGCATCATCTGACCCAAATCAGCTCCACCATATTCTGTTGGTGTATTGATCCCCCAGAATCCTGCTTCTTTTGCTTTTAATTGAAGTTCCTCTTGTTTTTCTGCAGATAAGCTTGGCATGCCATTTCGTTCATTTCGAAGTACTTCATTCTCTAGAGGCATTAATTCCTTCTCAACAAATTTCCGTATCGTTTTTTGTACCATTCTTTGCTCTTCCGATAATCGTAAATCCATTGCACTCTCTCCTTTTCCCTATTTATCATTTCGTCGCATTATTTGTATCTAACTGCTCTTTTAAAGCACGCTTTAGAATCTTTCCTACAGCTGTTTTTGGTAAATCCTCCACAAATTCAACCAACCTAGGAACTTTAAAAGAAGCTAAATTGTCTCTACAAAATTGAATTAATTCTGTTTCTGTAAGATCCTGACTATCTTTTCGTACGACATAAGCTTTTACGGTTTCTCCACGATACTTATCTGGAATTCCGATAACTGCTGCTTCCAATACATTTGGATGGGAATAAATCACATCTTCAATCTCGATTGGATAAATGTTATACCCGCTAGCAATAATTAATTCTTTCTTCCTTCCCACAATATAAAAGAACCCGTCTTCATCCATTTTGGCTAGATCACCCGTATATAACCAACCATCACGTAGTACTTTATCCGTCTCTTCTGGCTGCTTCCAATAGCCTTTCATAATTTGGGGACCTTGTACGACCATTTCTCCAACTTCACCTATCGGCAGATCCTCTTCACCTGAGGCAATATCAACGATTTTTGCTCTCGTATTGGGAATAGGTATTCCGATACTTCCTGGCTTTTGTAAACCAGAAATAGGGTTACGATGAGTGACTGGGGATGCCTCAGACAAACCATATCCCTCCGCAACGCTGGAGCCTGTTGTTTCATTAAATGCTTGTATGACTTCCATTGGTAAGGGAGCTGATCCACTTGTACATGTTCGTATACTGCTAAGGTCAAACGGATGATCTTTACAATAGTTAACTAACGCAATATACATGGTAGGTACTCCTGGAAAAATAGTCGGTTTTGTTTGTTCAATAATTCTTGCCGTTTGTTCTACATCAAAATTTGGTACTAAGATAAGATTTCCACCGATGTAAAATGTCAAATTCATACAACTTGTCATTCCATACACATGAAACAATGGAGAAATAGTCAGTACCCTTTCTTTTCCTAACATGGTTCTTGATTGCGAGGTAGCATAAGCTTGTAGCGTATTGGCCACTAAATTATAATGCGTTAGCATTGCACCTTTTGATCTACCGGTTGTACCACCTGTATATTGCAATACGGCAATATCATCCACAGGAATGTGAACATCAGGTAATGGTAAATTACTTTGCTTGCAAAAATCATCAAATTTGGAACCGTTTTCAAAAGATGCCGTAATAATTGCTGTTAATGGCGTTTGTTTTTGTATTTTCTCAACAACTGGTAGTAATTTATCGTGTACGATTAACACTTCTGCTTCCGAATCATTTAATACATGAAGTAATTCAGCAGCTTTGTACATTGGATTAAGTTGTACAATCGTGGCTCCACAATATAGGGTTGCATAATAGCTAATCACATATTGCGGACAATTCGGTAACATAAGAGCTACTTTATCCGATCTACTAACACCCATCTGAAATAAAGAGCGTGCCACATTCTTTATTTGATTATCCAACTCCCTGTAAGTTAGGGTTTGATTAAAAAAAGTAATTGCAATATGATCTGGATACATTTCAACTGATTTGGAGAATAAACTAGGTAGCGGTTCTTCTGGGATTTGAATTTCACTAGGATTTCCTTCAGGAATATGTTCCAACCATAGGTTCTCCATTAAGTAACATACCTCCTATTCACAAGAAATTCATACTAACCGATTAGTATGTTCTGAATATTTAATTAAAATTATAACAGAAGAGATTAAAAAATCAATCCATAAAATACACTTTCTGTAAAGGAAAAATGCTATCGATTCGTCGATAGCATTTTTACCTATTTTACATTGTATGAGAATGAGACATGATCTTGGATTGGAATCCATGCACCTATCCCTTGCTTTGTAACATTTTTTACAACAATGGACTTTTTGGAACCTTTTAACTTTATATATACTTCTCCAAATGTAATTTGTCCTTTTTCATTTACTGCCGGGGCGTAGGAATTAAGCGTGGCATGCTTACTAGCTGGGACATTATAGGTATTGTCCTTTTTTGTGTTTTTTCCAATAACGGTTTGATAAGAAAGCGGAAGCTTTGTTTTCTCCTTAGACTTTAATAACATCATTTTCTTTACGTCATCGGGATTGTTGATTTTGTTTGTTAATGCGCCTTTAATTTCTTTTTGTTCCTGTTGGACATAATTAAGCTCTTGCGCTTCTGTCCCACCAGTATTGTTGATTTCATTCGAATTAATTTGTTGATACTCCCAATTAATTGTTGTTTCTAATGACTCGTAATTTAGAGGCCAACGGCCAATATATACCATACCACGATAGCCAAGCGCTATAGGGGATGGGTTTAACGATGTTTCATTTAACATTTTTATTAGAACTGGATTTTCTATTTTCATCTCTAGTTCATCCATTAGTTCTTTGGTTAGTTCACTTGGTTCAATTACTTCTTGGTCCTCCGTAGAATTTGGAAAAGTATTATCTTTTGAAATGTTAAGCACATGACTAGGTATTTCATATGGGTCTTTTTTATCTTCTTTTTCTGCACCTAAACTACTTATTGGGAATACAAAAGTAAACATAAGAGCTATGATGGATAGCGGAAAAAGCCAATGATGTTTTTTCATATATGTTAGTCCTTTCTTTTTCCCTTAGTTTCTTTCTGACATATGAATTTTATACCTCGTCCAGAAAATTTTAACGACTCAATTCAATCGTCTTCACCGTTTCTTCAATTTCGATACTGTTCTCAACTGAACGTACCATTGAACAGTTTTTTCTAGCAATTGCCAAGTTTTTGTACATTTTTTCAGGATCTAAATGATGTCCTTTTATTATAAAATGTAAGGTTATCTTTTCGATTCGGTTTGCTTCGTCGGGATTTCTTGTTGCCTCAGCAGTAATTTGAATATCTTCCACTTCGATGCGTTGCTTTGCTAAAATCTTTCGAAAGACAGATCCACTGCAACCTGCAATGGATGCAATCATAAGCTGATAAGGTCGAAAACCATACGTTTCATCCCCAGAAATTTCAAGTTCACCATATTCTAAGCTCGTTCTAAGCCCATTTTCCTTTAAGTATAGTTCCATTATTATTCCCTCCATAAATTTAATCATCTTCATAAATCCTTACCCTACTTCCTTCTTATCATAAACGATCTTGCATCTTCTTTTACAGTTATTGACCTTTTCATGTTTAGCAATTAAATTTAAGACAGATAATTAAATTAGAAATCTTGTTAAGGTGATGAACAATGAATGCAAAGGATTATCGTTTTTGGATATTAATTGGACTTGTATTGATATCCGGATTTTCACAAGGAATGCTACTTCCCTTACTTTCCATTATTTTAGAGCAAAATGGTATATCTTCGACTATTAATGGGTTACATGCTACTGGCTTATATATTGGTGTATTAATAGCTTCTCCTTTTATGGAAAAACCAATGCATAAATTTGGATTTAAACCAATTATTACGGTAGGTGGCATGCTGGTAATCCTATCTTTAGCTATTTTTCCCATTTGGGAATCATTGTGGTTTTGGTTTATTTTACGTATGGCCATTGGTATTGGAGATCAAATGCTGCATTTTGGTACACAAACTTGGATTACCGCAACTACTACAAAAGAAACGAGGGGAAAAAGTATTGCTTTCTACGGACTGTCATTTAGTCTAGGTTTTGCTTTAGGACCATTAATGACACGGCTATTATCCATTCATCAATCCCTTCCGTTTATCATAGCGGCCATCTTGAGTTTATTCGTATGGTCTACCTTAATCTTTATTCGAAATCAATGGCCTGAGCAAGAGGTACATAGTGCTTATCCAACCACTTCTCTACAACGTTTTGTGCAAACAGCTAAAATAGCGTGGGTGGCTTTACTTCCTGGTTTCGGATATGGTTTTTTGGAGGCTTCTTTACATAGTATCTTCCCTGTATATGGATTACGAATTGGGCACGAGGTTGACACTTTAGCCTTAATCATTCCTTGTTTCGCAATTGGTAGTTTGATTACTCAATTCCCTTTAGGAGCTTTAAGTGATCGGTTTGGAAGAAAGAATGTGCTTATAACCGTCTTAACGATCGGTTCTTTATGTTTTGCTCTGACGGGTATATTGGAGAAATCTATTCCAGCACTATTTATTTTGTTTAGTCTAGCAGGTATGTGTGTCGGTTCATTATTCTCTTTAGGGATTTCCTATATGACGGATTTACTACCGGGTAATTTACTACCTGCAGGAAATTTAATGGTTGGTATTATGTTTAGTATCGGTAGTATAAGTGGACCATTTATTGGTGGCTATTATATCGATGCACTAGAAAATATTTCGTTTTTCTATCTCATTACGATCGTCTTAGTAATAATAACACTTGCCATTTACTTACAACGCCCTGACCGAAATACGCTTACGACAGATCATTCATCTCAAAAATAAAATGAAAATACGGAAAAGCAACGTATAAAGCCCCCACAGTGAATTCTATTTGCTCACGTGGGGGCTGAACCAGTTGTCATGGTTTTGTTTACGTTATAACAAAGTTTTCCTATTAAACAAATTTACTATATCGCTTTTCCAACCGATCTTGTACCAAGGATATGAGAATACAAACCGGCCAATAGATGAGAGCAACAAGTACATACATTGTCATCGCATCAAATTCACGTCCCGCTATAATCTGTGTTTTTTGGAACAATTCAGGAACGGTAATAACAGCAGCCAATGAAGTTGCTTTAACTATATCCATAAATACATTTGTAAGAGGTGGAATAGCAATGCGCATTGCTTGAGGCAGAATGATCTTTCGAAGTGTCTGCCAATAAGTTAAGTTAAGTGCTTTTGCTGACTCCCACTGCCCTACATCAATACTATTTAATGAGGACCGATCTATTTCGGCAATATAGGCTGCGCTATTCAAGCCAAAGCCAAGGCAAGCCGCTACTAAGGCGGTTAATTTAATCCCAACAACCGGTAATCCAAAATAAAGGATAAATAAAAATACCAGCATTGGGGTACCGCGCATAAATGAAATATACGTTCGCGCTGGTAGACGAAAGATAAAGCGGTTTGATCCTCTAGCCAAAGCCAGAAATAAACCTAATACCAATCCTAACGCCATTCCAACAAAGGATACAAGCAATGTCATCGGTAAACCACCTAAGACGAAAGGAAGACTTTCTAGTGCTAATTCAATATCAAACAGTCCACCGAAATCAAATCCATTGAAATTCATTGCAAATTCTCCTTTTACGTAAGCTTAAACAGACCAATATCTAAAGATCGAGTCCTTCTATTTCCTGAATGTCTCCTTCTGGCTTTTGAGATGCATCTTCTTTATAAAACTGCTCTGCTAATTTTGTTAATGTTCCATCTTCCCGCATTTCTATAAGTGCTTGATTAATCTTTTTAGTCAAAGTATCTGCACCTTTAGGTATAACAACTGCTTGCTCTGTAGGGTGAAACTTTAAATCTGGATGTAAATGAATATCAAAATCTGGGAAACCAGCTACCCCAAACTTCGATAGGTAGTAATCATTTACTATCACGTCTGTCCTTCCATTATGAACATCTCGTAAGTAAGCTTCGTTTGGTGCATTTCCATATGTTTTTACTTCTGCTCCAAAATGCTTCGCAATTTGGCTATATACAGTAGTCGCTCCACCACCAGCTATTTTACCTTCTAGATCTTCCAAAGACTCAATACCTGAATTATCTTCTTTACGTACAACCATCGTGGAATAGGAATATTTGTAAGGATTACTAAAATTAAACTCTTCTTTCCGTTTATCTGTAGCTTCAATATCATTTGCTGCTACATCGATTCTCCCGCTTTTTACAGCAGGCAGCATACTGTCAACCCCCATGATTTCAAAAGAAATATCAAGATCTAATCGCTTTGCTACCTCACGCATTACTTCAACATCATAACCAGTTAGCTGATCCTGATTTTCTTCTTCTCCGTCATAATAGGAAGCAGCTAACAACGTTCCAGAAGTACCAACAACTAGTTCCCCTGAATCTTGAATTTCTTGCCATCTCTTATCTGTTTCATCTTCATTACCACTACTGTTACTATTACCTTCAGAATCATCGCAAGCACTAATAATGACTATTAAAACAAGTAATGAAAGCAATAATTTAATCTTACTCATCCTCCAACACCCCTATTGTTATATTTAATTTACAAATTTGATTGTAACAGCTTTCGATTAATTTTTACAATAGTTAAATTTTACAATTCTCTTCTTGACTTTATTTAATATAGTGATAATATAATAATAAATATTTATTTGTAATTATTATAAATAAATGATTTTAATGATGGAGGTGCTGATTAGAATGTCAGTTAAAACAAATACATTGTATGACTTACCTACTCAAGATGGAAAAGCATCCAAGGTAACTAACAAATTACGTGAACATAAAGAATTAATAGCCGCTTTAGTGAGTGGATTACTTATTTTATTTACTTGGAGTATGGAGGGGTACCTTTCCCACAACTTGTGGATTTTACTTCATCTAACTGCCTTTATAATTGGGGGATATTTTAAAGCAAAAGAAGGAATTACGGAAACCATCCAAAACAAAGAATTAAATGTAGAAATGCTTATGGTCTTAGCAGCTATTGGTTCTTCAGCTATTGGATATTGGACAGAGGGAGCGATTTTAATTTTTATATTTGCTCTTTCAGGCGCTTTGGAAACATATACAATGAATCGAAGCAATCGAGAAATAGCCGCCTTAATGGATCTTCAACCCGAAGAAGCGACACGTATAATTGAAGGCAAAAAGGAAGTTGTTCCGGTTTCCAGCTTACATATAGATGATGTTATCTATGTACGAGCTGGTGAACGAATTCCAGCAGATGGAAGTATTATTCAAGGCTCCACAGCAATTGATGAGAGTGCCATTACTGGTGAATCCATTCCTGTAACAAAGGGTGACTCGAATGAGGTTTTTGCAGGAACAGTTGCTTTAGATGGTTCTATTTCCATACAAATAACCAAGCCCGCTAACCAAACTGTTTTTCAAAAAATCATAGAAATGGTCCAAACAGCGAAAGAAGAAAAATCTCCATCGCAATTATTTATTGAAAAGTTCGAAGGTGCCTATGTGAAAACAGTATTAGCCATGGTCGTACTTATGATGTTTATTCCCTATTTTCTATTTAACTGGTCACTTCTTGAGAGTATTTATCGGGCGATGATATTACTTGTTGTTGCTTCTCCTTGTGCGCTTGTGGCATCGATCATGCCTGCCACTTTATCTGCTATTTCCAATAGTGCTAAAAAAGGCGTATTGTTTAAGGGCGGTGTACACATTGAAAACATGAGCCACATGAAGGCAATTGCTTTTGATAAAACGGGGACACTAACTAAAGGAAAGCCGGAAGTAACCAATTTTATTATTCACCCCGACTATGATGAGCATGTAATTATGACTACAGTAAGGGCGATAGAACAAGAATCTACCCATCCTTTGGCAGTGGCAATTACAGATTACTGTAGCGAAGAAGCTATTATAGACAAACTGTTCATTGACAATGTAATAACCGCTTCGGGAAATGGCGTGAATGCGGAAATAAATGGTGAACATTGGAGAATAGGCAAACCAGCGTATATTGGCTTTAGTTCATTTTTTGATCCATACACGAAAGACCTTGCAGCTGAAGGAAAAACGATTGTTTATGTAAAAAAAGAAGCAACTATCGTAGCACTAATTGCATTAAAAGATACAGTTCGGAAAGACAGTGTAAAAGCTATTAAACAATTAAAACAGCTAGGAATCTATACCATTATGTTAACTGGTGATCATGATTTAACGGCAAAAGCAATAGCGAAAGAAGCAAAAATCGATCATTATGCTGCGAATTGTCTTCCAAAAGATAAAGTCGATTATTTAAAACAAATCAAAAATAAATACCACCATATTGCCATGGTTGGAGATGGCATTAATGATGGGCCGGCATTAGCTACTGCTAACCTAGGAATTGCTATGGGGGAAGGGACGGATGTTGCTTTAGAAGCTGCCGATGTCGTATTAATGAAAAATGATCTGACTAAGATTACCAATGCAATAAGTGTTTCAAAGAAAATGAATACGATTATAAAACAAAATATCTGGTTCTCGCTTAGTGTCATTTTGCTATTAATTACAACGAATTTCTTGCAAATACTCGATCTCCCATTAGGGGTAGTAGGTCATGAAGGAAGTACGATCTTAGTTATATTAAATGGATTAAGGCTGTTGAAATAACTATTCCAACAGCCTGTTTTTTCGTATAACCGAATTAATTAAGCCACCAGTCATTATAATAATCCCAGATAAATAAAACCAAATCATTAGGACTATTACAGCACCAAGACTCCCATATGTGGCTGAGTAATTCCCGATTGTACTAACATAATAGGAGAATCCAAGGGAAGCTAATTGCCATGAAATCGTAGCGAACAATGCCCCAGGAATTGCATTCTTAAAATAAATACGCTTATTGGGTGCCAGCTTGTAAAGCGCTAAAAACACAATAAAGAACACAACTGATGATACTACCCATCGTAATGTTTCCCATACGGAAACAAACCCTTCAGATAAACCAACAAAGGAAAAAAGATAGATCCCTAAGGTTCTTCCGAAAACAGGTAATAATAAGGCGATAATCATGACTGCTACCATCGCTATCGTTAAAACAATCGCAATTAAACGTGATACGATAAACGAACGGTTTTCTTCGACTTCATAAGCATGATTAAACCCGCGCATGAGCGAATTTACACCATTGGAAGCTGCCCATAACGTAGCAATAATCCCAAAAGATAATAATCCCCCATTTTGTTGGCGAATTAATTGTGTAACATTTGATGTAATTAACTCAACAATTTGTGGTGGTGCATAGGTAGCAATAATATCGAGTATTGCTAATTCATCGATTGGTAAATACCCAACTAAAGTTACTAAAAACAGCAAGAACGGAAATAACGACAATAGAAAAAAATAAGCAAGTTGTGCAGCTAAACCAAAGACATCCAATTCTTCCATCCTTTGATACAGCTGCTTACCAAATTGAACGATCTTTTTTTCCATTGCCACACCCCTAGACATTTTCCTCAGCAACCTATAACCAAGCTTGCCTTTATTCTATTCGATCTGTTTGGTTTTTATTAGCAAAACTTTCAAGTGTTGATTCTACTTGATCGAGTGCGTTCAATGTACTTTCCGCACCACGTGTGAATGCTTGATTAAAAGTATCGAACGCTGAACGCACCGTATGCACAGCATCTGATGGATGCTTCATTAGATAACTAGTACCTGATTTGGCTGCTGTTAACTTCTCTTTACTGTATGCTCTTGTTTCCTTATCAAAAAGGCTGACAAGCGCACCTACTGTTGCACCAATAAATACACCTAAAAATAGTTTTCTTTTTCCCATCGTTATCGCTCCTTATGAAATTGAATGTTTTTCTTTAATAAATTGCAGTAATTGCTGACAACCTTCCAAAACCAATTGATATGTATCTGAAAAATTCCCTGTATAGTAGGGATCAGGTATATTTGATTTTTCCGGTTGATTTACAAAATCCATCAACTTTGCAATTATTATTGGTTGTTGGCTAGCCCCAAATAATTGTAGCAGATCATGTTTATTTTGATCATCCATTGCAATAATATAATCAAATTGATTCACATCACTTGCATCGACTTGCCTTGCCACCAGTCCTTTCCAAGATATATTATTGTTGGTTAAAATTTCTTTCGTCTCTTGATGGGGTTCTTCACCCATATGCCAGCTCCCGGTACCAGCTGAATCCACAGTAATATATTCCGTAAGCCGGTCTTTTTTTATAAGATCAAGAAATATTGCTTCTGCCATTGGAGATCGACAAATATTGCCAAGACATGCAAATAAGACGCGAATCATAAAGCACACCTGCCTTCTATTTCTTCTATTATAAGCAACAAACCTTCTGTCAGGCAAAGGTTTCTATTTATATAGAATACCAATTTTTACCTTCCTTGTACAAATTGTCAAAGAAAACGTACCCATTCAACCTTTTTGCAACACGGAAACTTATACATTTACATGAAACAACTTGACATACGCTCTCTTTTTTCGGAATATTTAATATAGGTAGAAAAAGGGGGAAAAAGATTATGATGGACATCATCAATGCAATAAGTAGCTTTGTGTGGGGTCCTCCAACATTAATTTTAATTGTTGGAACTGGATTATACTTAACCTTTCGATTAGGTTTCTTACAATTCAGAACACTACCTTACGCTTTGAAACTTGCTTTTCGACCAACAAGACAAGATAAAAAATCAAAAGGCGATATTAGCCATTATGAAGCCTTAACAACAGCAATGGCGGCTACCATAGGAACTGGTAACATTGTTGGGGTAGCAACAGCAGTAGTATTAGGAGGTCCGGGAGCTGTCTTTTGGATGTGGATTTCTGCATTATTTGGAATGGCAACAAAATATTCTGAAGCCATTCTTGCAGTTAAATATCGGGTAGAAGATAGTAAAGGTCAAATGTCCGGCGGTCCAATGTACTACTTAGAAAAGGGATTAAATGCCAAATGGTTAGGTGTTTTATTTGCTATTTTTGGCTCCATCGCCGCATTTGGAATTGGAAACATGGTACAATCGAATTCTGTATCCGATGCACTGCAAACCTCATTTAATATCCCAACTTGGCTAACTGGAATCGTACTCACTGTATTAGTTGGTATTGTTATTCTTGGAGGAATTAAAAGCATCGGTCGTGTGACAGCATTTTTTGTACCTATCATGGCATTATTGTATATTATTGGCGGATTAATTATTATGATCATGAATTTAGACCTTCTTCCAAGCGCAATTAGCTTAATCTTTACAGACGCCTTTACAGGAAGTGCAATCGGTGGCGGTATCTTAGGTACGGTTATACGCTACGGAGTAGCTCGTGGTGTATTCTCCAACGAAGCTGGACTAGGTTCCGCACCTATTGCTGCTGCTGCAGCGAAAACAGATTACCCAGGTCGTCAAGCTTTAGTATCGATGACTCAGGTATTTATTGATACGATTATTGTCTGTTCAATTACAGGTATTACAATTGTGATGGCAGATATGTATCAAGGTGGACTAGAAGGTACAGAGTTAACTGCAGCATCTTTTTCTTATTTCTTAGGTGATGTTGGTGGCTATATTGTTACAATTGGAATTATATTATTTGCTTTTTCTACATTAGTAGGTTGGTCTTATTATGGGGAAAAGTGTTTTTCATATCTATTTAGTGACAAGGCTATACCGTATTATCGGTTTGTTTTTGTTATTGCTGTCATGTACGGAGCCATGGAAAAATTAGATATTGTTTGGGGTATTTCTGATATTATGAATGCGCTCATGGCAGTACCGAACTTAATTGGCTTACTTGGTCTTTCCGGAGTTGTAGCTTATGAAACAAAGAAATTCCTTAAAGTAGCCAAACAAGAAAAAACACAAGAAAAGGCAGAAAGTAGAACATAATCTTATAAAAGGGATGAGCGATGACAGCTCATCCCTTTTATGATGTTAACGGTACAATACATTGCTCATCATTATTTTCAGCTGAATTCACATAGGTATGAACTGCATAAGCTTTTAATTGATCCTCGTCAAAAGACTCTAAGAGTTGCTGCGATACAAGTGGTTCCATCTTTACTGGTTGAATCCATTCATCCTCTTTATGTTTAGGAAGAATGATTGGCATACGATGATGAATGTCTTGCATAAAGGTATTTGCTTTTTTGGTTAGAATGGTACAGGTGAACAGTTGCTTTCCTTTATGTTCCCACTTATCCCAAAGGCCAGCAAAAGTAAATACTTTACGGTTTTCCAACTCAATTCGTTGTGGCTGTTTCCCATCAGAAGTCTGTTTCCATTCGTAGAAACTATCGGCAAGGATCAAGCAGCGCTTCTTTCCCATTAGCTGTTTGAAGCTCGGTTTTTGATGGGCGGTCTCACTACGTGCATTTATCATCTTATAACCAATTTTCTCATCTTCCGCCCACTTAGGTACAAGTCCCCACTTCAATAAACCTGCTCGTTTCTGTTTCCCATCGTGAATGATTGCTAACACTTGCTGACCAGGAGCGATATTATAACTTGGTATATATCCTTCAATTGTGTCTTGCTCTAAATCAAAGGCCGTCAAAATCTCTAATTCATCTGCCAATAATGTATACCTTCCACACATCCGCTTCACCTCTATAGCCACTATATTTCATTTAGAATATACTTAAATCCCACTTCGTTGCAATATGCTTCAGTAATTTTATTCCTGCTATACTATTTCCTTGATTATCCAAGGCAGGACCATATACCCCTATCCCACATCCTTCTGTAAATGGTAAGACTTCCTCTCTTACTCTTGGTGGGGCTACAGCGATAATTCCACCAGATACCCCACTTTTAGCAGGAATACCAACATAAGCAGCAAATTTACCAGATGCATCATACATACCGCATGTGAGCATTAATGCCTTAGCTAATCTTGCAATTTTACGAGGAATAATTTCCTCATCCGTCTGCATATCCAATCCATCATTTGCTAACACTCGGCCAATTATTGCTAAATCATCAATACTTACTTCAATGGAACATTGTTTAAAATAGGTTTCTAACGTAATATCCATATTTGATTCAAGGTAGTCTAATTCAACTAAATAATAACCAATTGCCCGATTTCGTATAGAAGAATCTCTTTCTGATTCATATACATCTAAGTTCAATGATGGACGATGACCGAGAATTTTTTCCAGCAATTGAAATAAAGGTTCTAGTTTTTCATCCGGCGTTTTCCCATTTAACATAGAAGTAACTGTAATCGCTCCTGCATTTACAAAAGGGTTGAAAGGCTTTTTTAATTTTCGCATTTCCAAATGCATGATTGAATTAAATGCCTCGCCAGTTGGCTCAACATCGACTCGATCAAGCACGTATGCTACCCCTCTTTCCATACACGCCACAATAAAACAAAACACTTTTGAAATACTTTGGATTGTAAACGTTGTATCGACATTTCCGGAACGAACTGATAGTCCATTATTGCCTAAAATGGATATTCCTAAGTGTTTTGGATCAGCTTCTTTTAAAATGGGAATATAAGAAGCCACTTCTCCATCCTTTGTTTGCTTTTGATAAAAAGTTACCCAATCGTCTACATAATTCTGCAACCAATCTTGGGTTATTTTTGTATTCCAGTTCACCGTACCTTGAATCAACTATATCACCTCCCTACTAGTATGCCTCGTATTTAAAAAAAGAAACTTATAAACAAAAAGGGAGGATACATAATAAAACGGAAACTCTACAACTAATCACTGCTGCCCCCAGTACCAATTTGATCTCGCTGAAGTCATGCCTAATAGAATTAATGAATTCAGTTTTTTGGTAGAACTTATATTTTAAAAAACCAAAAACCGAACTATTCTCTGAATAGTTGCAGAAAATAGTTCGGTTTAAATTCCTTTTTCCTTTCGCTCTTCCTAAATCAGCGCTTTACTAGCTCCTCAACTTGATCAGCATCTTCTTATTGCAATCGTTTTTCTATTATTTCTTGGACCCCTTCAGCTATTTCGTTACTGCTTTTAGCATGATATGATTCCGGATGAATTGCCTCCTCAATAGATCGTTTTACATCGGAATCATCCTTTATCTTACCGTCTTGTTGTTCGTACATTCGGTATATACCGGTGATTGTAACTGGCACAATTGGCACCTCTACTTTAACTGACTGCTTACGATCATGACGATCAATAAACACAAATTGTAAAAGTTCCATCTAGAGGAATAATTGGTAAAAAAAAAGAGATTGACCGCAGTCAATCTCTTTCATAGATTCGTATATTTATTTTCCAATAAATTGTTGCGTCCAGTGGTTACCTTGTTCAACATACCCTACTCCAATATGAGTGAAGTCAGGGTTCATAATGTTTTCACGGTGACCTTGACTGTTCATCCAAGCATCAACTACTTCTTGAGGAGTTTGTTGCCCTTTAGCAATATTTTCTCCTGCAGTTGTATAGCTAATACCGAATTGTTTCATCATATCAAATGGTGAACCGTAAGTTGGGCTATTGTGCGCAAAGTAGCCATTTGTTGCCATATCATTCGATTTTTCACGTGCAACTTTACTTAGTTCAGTATCAACTTTTAATTCAGAAAGACCTTGTTTTGCACGTTCTTGGTTTGTTAGTTCAACAACTTCTTGTTCAAATTGACTCAATTCTTCAGATTGAGACTGTTCTTGATTTTGATTTTGTTGTTCTTCTGTTTGTTGTTGATTCGTGTTTTGCTCCGGTTGTTGCTCTTGTGCAGGCTGTTCTTTATCTTGTGTTTCTTGTTCTTGTGACTGTTCTGGTTGTTTTGGTTCTTCTGGTTTTTCTTGAGCTGGTTTGTCAGCCTGATTTGTTTGTTCTTCTTGAGCAGGTTTTTCATTTTCTGCTGGTTTTTCTTCTATATTAATCTTATCCCAATTAATTTGGTTCCAATTTAATTGTAATTTATTCATATATTTATTTAAAAGATCATTTATATTGTCTTCTGTAATTGTCTTTGTTTGTCCATTGATAGAATAGAAGACTTTATAAATTTGATCCTGAGATTGATCTTTGGCAGAAGCATCAGCAGAAGATGAAAAAGCTCCCCCGAATAGTAAAGCTGTAGATAAAGCTGTAACTACACCTATTTTTTTAAACATGTTTCTTACACACTCCTTTGGTTTTTGTTTCGTGCAAGATCATCATAGCATGGATTTTTTGTAATATTTTTGGCAGCCGTTACCAATCGTATTTTCTCTTGCTCTTTAAATCTAAAAACCTTATATTAATAGGAGTTAGTTTCATGGGAAAATAGGGTATACATGAAAATAATAATAGTAGAGGAAAAAATTTCATCAAAATTCGGCTTGACAACCTAAAAAAAGCGGCTTGTTTATTTCAAATTCTATCAATTTGTAATCCAAATGTTACGTATTCTGTCGTAAATAATAGTTTTTTTGTTGTATAATAAGGATATTTGGAAAAAAATCTATTACTAATTACTAACACTTGTATATCTACCCCCTAAAACTATATGAAAGAAGAGAATTTATATAAAAGAAATCTGTCATCATTGGAGGATCTATATTATGTTATCTACTGCGGAGATTGGAATCGATCTTGGTACTGCAAACATTCTAATATACTCAAAGTCAAAAGGAATCGTTTTGAATGAACCATCTGTTGTAGCAATTGATGTAAATACCAAGCAAGTAGTCGCTGTTGGAGCAGAAGCAAAGGAAATGGTGGGTAAAACCCCACAAAATATCATACCGATTCGCCCACTAAAAGATGGAGTGATTGCGGATTATGATGTCACTGCACAAATGTTAAAAGAATTTTTGAAGAAAGTTAGTAAGAAAATTGGCATGTCCATGCGAAAACCAGTTGTAGTTGTTTGTACACCATCAGGCAGTACTACCGTAGAACGTCGTGCTATCCACAATGCTGTCACAAGCTATGGAGCAAAACAAGTCCATCTTATTGAAGAGCCAATTGCTGCTGCAATTGGTGCTGATCTGCCAGTTGATGAGCCTGTTGCCAATGTCATTGTCGACATCGGAGGCGGTACTTCAGAAGTAGGAATTATTTCATTCGGAGGTGTCGTTTCCTGTAATTCCGTTCGTATTGGTGGAGATAAAATGGATGAAGAAATCATTCATCACATCCGCAAGAATTATAATATCCTAATTGGTGAACGTACGGCTGAGAATATCAAGATGGAAATTGGTTATGCACATCCGAATCACAAAGAAGAAACAATGGAAATCCGAGGACGTGATATGGTAACAGGTTTACCTAAGACGGTTACAATTACATCTCAAGAAATTCATCTTGCATTAAAAGAATCCTTGGAACAAGTTCTAGAGACCATACGTGCTACATTAGAAAACTGCCCTCCAGAATTAAGTGGAGATATTGTAGATCATGGTATTGTTCTAACAGGCGGTGGCTCCATGCTTAATGGCATGCAAGAATGGTTATCTACTGAAATTATCGTCCCTGTCCATCTTGCACCAAATCCTTTAGAATCCGTAGCAGTCGGAACCGGACGCGCATTAAAAATGATCACAAAACTGCAAAAAGCCACAAAGTAGAAAGAAAAGCATAAAAGGCAAATACCTCCGACAAGCTTAAGTTCCTTCCGATGTGGTGGTTTTTACCACAAAGGAAGGACGCTTTAGTCCTCTAGGAGGTAGCCCTTTCATGCTAGACATCAGAAAAGCAAGACCGTTAGGCGACGTATGGGCTCGCCCCGGTATTCGGGGATGGTTCGACGTTGGCAAGCATCGTGCCGTTTTTCGTCGGTCTTCCGTTCCTCAATAATGGAATTACGGTGACTTTCAGGAACCGATGATAACTGGGAGTCGAAGGAAGTCTCATTAGTCGCTGGTCCTCTTCTATATTGCTTATATTCATAAGTTTACACCCAGGCATCTAATTGCCTGGGGATTTTTATCAAAAAATCGTCCCGGAAAGCGTTTACAAATATTAATTATCATAGTATACTGAAAAATAAGAATTAATTAGCTTGTTGCTAAATAGCTCTTTTAATTACCTATCAATTCGCTGCCTAATCTGTTCACAGTTCCATGCCAGAACTGACTCAACAGATAAAAGCCAGTTCAGATTGAATTACAGAAGTTCTGTAATTTATTTGAATTGGCTTTTTTATTTTTTACCGGCTTCTCATCATATGCTTAAGAAGCTATGATAATTAACCTATTCTTTATAAAAGGAGTGAAAACATGACAGGTGCTCTGGAACATATTCGTATTCTTGATTTGTCCCGAGTGTTGGCTGGTCCTTACTGTTCAATGATTCTTGGGGATCTAGGGGCTGAAGTTATCAAAGTAGAAGCTCCTGGTGGAAGTGATGAAACACGAAGATGGGGGCCACCTTTTCAAGAAGGTGTTAGTGCTTATTATCTATGTGCAAATCGCAATAAAAAAAGCATTACCCTTGATTTAAAATCGCAAGAAGGGATTACTCAAATCAAAAATCTTGTAAAAAATAGCGATGTAATTATTAATAACTTTCGTACAGGAACAATGGAACGATTTGGTTTAGACTATGACACATTATCATCTATTAACTCAGGAATTATTTATTGTTCAATTACTGGATTTGGTGAAACTGGTCCATTGAAGGATATGCCAGGTTATGATTTTATCATTCAAGCCATGAGCGGACTTATGAGTATAACTGGTGATAAAGAAACTGGACCACAGAAAATGGGGGTTGCTATTTCAGATATATTAACAGGGATGTACGCATGTATTGGCATACAAGGTGCATTAATTGAAAGAAACCAATCTGGAAAAGGACAAAAACTCGATATTGCCCTATATGATGCAGCAGTAAGTGCTCTTGTAAATGTAGGAAGTAATTATTTAATGTCCGGTCAAATCCCATTCCAACTTGGAAATCATCATGCAAATATTGTCCCCTATCAAACCTTTTGTGCAAAAGACGGAGAAATGGTCATTGCAGTTGGAAATGACAAGCAATTTCGAGCGTTATGCGATATTATTCAAAAGCCCGATTTAAAAACAGACCCTAGATTTACTACTAATCCTGATCGGGTTAAGCATCGTGACAAACTGATACCTGTTCTACAAGAATTATTCTTACAAAAGGAAGCAAATGAGTGGATGGATGAGTGTAAGGCAAGAGGCATTCCATGCGGACCAATTCAGAATATTGCTGAAGTAGCTAATGATGCACAATTAAATGCACGAAACATGTTCATCGATCTGTCACATCCAACAGCCGGTATCATCAACATGATAGGCAGTCCATTAAAATTGTCTCGTACTCCTGTTTCATATCGACATCATCCACCTGATCCAGGTGAACATAATCAAGCTATTCTTAATGAAAATCCAACCAATTAATAAAAGGAGATGTGTTTATGAACTTCCATTTTACAGAAGAACAAGAAATGCTAAGAGAAACCGTACGTAATCTTACAGATAAGGAAATTATGCCTTATATCAGCGAATGGGATAGACAAGGGAAATTTGATCCCGCTATCATTCCTAAACTTGCAGAGTTAGGACTCATGGGTGTTTGTATACCTGAAGAATATGGCGGCAGTGGTATGGACTATAATTCGCTTGCAATTGTTTGTGAGGAATTAGAACGAGGAGATACTGCATTTCGTACAGCTGTGTCTGTTCATACAGGTTTAAATAGCATGACTTTACTTCAATGGGGAAATGAAGAACAAAAACAAAAGTACCTCGTACCACAAGCAAAAGGTATGAAAATTGGGGCCTTTGGTTTAACCGAGCCTGGGGCTGGTTCAGACGTTGCTAGTATGGAAACAACTGCTGTAAAACAAGGAGATTATTATATTTTAAATGGTCAAAAAACATGGATTTCTTTATGTGATATGGCCGACCACTTTCTTGTGTTTGCATATACGAAGGATCGTTCAGAAAAACATAAAGGAATCTCGGCATTTATCATTGAAAGAGAATGGGAAGGATTCTCGTCCAAAGCAATTAAAGGAAAACTAGGTATTCGTTCAGGTAATACAGGTGAAATTTTCTTCGATCACATCAAAGTACCAAAGGAAAACTTACTTGGTGAAGAAGGAGAAGGATTTAAAATTGCTATGTCTGCATTAGATAATGGTAGATTTACTGTAGCTGCTGGTGCAGTTGGTCAAATTATGGCGTGCCTAGAAGCAAGTGTGAAGTATTGCCACGAACGAGCAACATTTGGCAAGGAGATTGGTAAACATCAACTTGTCCAGCAAATGATTGCAAATATGGAAGCAGGATTACAGATGAGCAGACTACTGGTATACCGAGCAGGTGAGCTGAAGAATGAAGGAAAACGTAATACGAGAGAAACATCTTTAGCGAAATGGCAAGCATGCGATTTTGCAAATAAGGCTGCGGATGATGCTGTTCAGGTCCATGGTGCTTACGGATATTCAGATGAATACCCAGTAGAACGCTATCTTCGAAATTCAAAAGCACCTGTAATTTATGAAGGTACGAGAGAAATTCATACGGTGATGCAAGCAGAATACGCACTTGGATACCGACAAGATAAAAATTTAAATAAAATGCTACCCGCATGGAATCAAAGTGAGTTCACTAAGTTCTAATTCAACGAGCTTTTTGAATAGACTATAAATAAACGAGACACCTGATTATACCAGGTGTTTGGACTTGTTACAAGGAGGCTGCTTATATGTTTGAATCGTTGACTAAAAGTATCTTTATTAATGGGAAATGGGAAGCTATTAGCGAAGCTCATACAGAAACAATTTATAATCCTGCCACCTTAGAACCGATCACCAAGGTCGCGCATGCTGGAGCCAAGGAAACAGCTAAAGCAATTACAGCGGCAGACGAAGCTTTTCCACAGTGGAGTCAAAAAACCGGGAGAGAACGGTCTCGTTATTTATATAAGGCGTATCAGCTGATGCAGGAAGATGCAGAACGATTAGGTAAAATCTTAACTATGGAACAAGGAAAACCATTAAACGAAGCAATTGGTGAAGTTAAAGGGGCTGCTAACTTTTTATTATGGTATGCAGAAGAGGCTAGTCGAAATTATGGAGAGTGGCTCCCTTCATCAACTAATTCAAAACGTCTGATGGTGATTCCTCAAGCAGTTGGGGTTGTTGGAGCGATAACACCTTGGAACTTTCCTTCTTCCATGATCACCAGAAAACTAGCACCTGCCTTAGCTGCAGGATGTACGGTTGTTTTAAAACCAGCACCCGAGACACCTCTTTCCGCAATCGAAATCATGAAAATCTTTGAGCGTGCTGGAGTTCCAAATGGTGTTGTTAATTTAGTGACTGGAGATGCCAAAGCCATTGGACAACAATTACTTACGAATAAAGTAGTTCAACATATTACATTCACTGGTTCTACTGCAGTAGGGAAGTATTTAATCCGTGAAAGTGCACAGCAGGTTAAAAAACTCTCCCTTGAATTAGGTGGTCACGCACCAAGTATTGTCTTTGCGGATGCAGATTTGGATAAAGCCACTTCCCTCGTTATAGGCAGTAAGTTTAGAAATAATGGCCAAACATGTATATGCACCAATCGTCTCTATGTTCATCAACATATTGCCAATGATTTCGCTAATCTATTAAAAGCCAAAGTTTCTCAATTAAAACTAGGATCTGGTTTAGAGAACGAGGTAGACCTTGGTCCATTAATTAATCAAAAAGCTTGTGAAAAAGTACATGATCATGTAAAAGATGCCACGGAAAAAGGTGCTATTGTTGAATGTGGTGGTGAACAATGGAATGACAAGTTAGATGGACATTATTATAAGCCGACAATCCTATCAAACATTTCTGATGAGATGAAGATTATGCATGAAGAAACCTTCGGCCCTGTCATCCCCATTCAAACCTTTACAGATGAATCAGAAGTGATTAAGCAAGCAAATAATACAGATTATGGCTTAGCAGCATATGTTTTCACTGAGAATACAAATCGAGCCATTCGCGTTTCTGAGAAGCTCGACTATGGCATCGTAGGCGTGAATGATGTATTTCCAGCGACACCTGAAGCTCCATTTGGTGGAATTAAACAGTCTGGTATCGGTAAAGAAGGCGGTCATCATGGTATGGATGAATTCCTAGAGAAAAAATACATCTCGATAGGAATCGATTCTAAGTAAAGGCAAGTTCATTACATTCGCCACGAAAATCAAAAACGCCTTAGGTTTTTGTGTTATTCACCTGCTGCTGAGAATATATTTCTGAAGTGATTTGGAAAACGATCCTTCTTGTCCTTCGCGAGCACGTTATCAGCTCACTCGGGTAAGCAAAATCGTATTACCTGAGTGAGCCATATTGTTCGTTGAGACGTCTCAACAATATCAACTGCCTCCCCATCCTGATTCATCTAACTTCACTAAATTAAAATCGTTCATTACGAATTTTGCTTTACACTATCATTCTAATCTCTTTCTTTTAAGATGTTCGTTCACTGGTATTCTCACAAAGCACCACATATTGCTTGTACAAATCTTTTAAAGCAGAAGCTAACGCATTACCTGCCTTTCCTAGATAATGTGACTTTAATATTTCAACTGGTTTATCAATACCATCTTGTAAACTGTGACCTCGTAATAATTGTTGAACGAAACTTTTGCCGTGGTCGGTAGCTAATGTACATCCTGCCGCTACTATAACACCATATTTTTTATCAATTTCTGCTGTAATGGTTAATGTCTCATAAATACTTTGAGCAGCCATTCCTGATGGTAATCTTGCATGACCTGCGATAAATATTGTGTTCATTTCTTATCTCCTCCCCCATCCACACAGCTTATCGATAACCAAGCCTTCGTGAAATGTCTAGTGCTGTTATTTTTGTTTCTACCTTAATATGTTCTAAATCATCTCCTTCGAAATGACTTGTGAGACCACTTACGGCTAGTGCAGCAATAACCTGCTGCTGATGATTGTAAATGGGATAAGATATTCCAGTTGTATCCTCGTCTTGTTCAGCAATACTATATGCGTACCCTTGTGCTTGAATTTGTTGTAATTCTACTCTTAAACGCTCTTTCTCAATTGGACGATGAATAGCCACAAGCTTTGATTGATTGATAATTTCCTCTTGCCTCTCTTTGGTTTGGAAGGCTAATAACAATTTTGGACCAGAACCGATGTACAACGGAACACTTTTTCCCACTTTTGTATAAAGCCTCAGTGCACGTGAACTTTCCACTTTTTCTATATAAGTTGCTTCGTCTTGATTAATAATGACTAAGTGAATGACTTCATTTATTTCTTTCGCTAATTCCTCCATATATGGTAAAGCAATTCCTCTTACTTCTAGTCTATCAGAAACAAGGTTGCCAAGCTCTAGTAATTTTAAACCTAACCGATACCTTGCCTCCTGTTCCGATTCTTTTGATTTATGTAAGAAACCATTCTGTTCTAAAACCGTTAAAAGCCGGTATGCTGTAGGTTTAGGTATTCTAGCTTGATCTGCAATATCTTTCAATGATAATTCATGCGATCCTTCTCTAAACAAGTCTAGTAATTTTAATGCTTTATTCACACTTTGATTCATAGGCAAGCTCCTTAAGACAATTGAATAGCTAGTTCACGGATATAGGTAAATCCCTCCGCTATCATTGCAGAGGGATAACCTTCATTTTACGTATTTACATGTGTTTTTTCTGTACTTTCTTTTTCTACAATCATAACACCACGTTTTTCCATCTCAGCGATATATACTTCTCCTGGTACAATTTGTTCTGGTGGATACACCCCTTTCTTCGTAATTTTGTTATTTCCAATCATTTGGGCTACTACAGAAATCGTATTTGCTGTTGCTCTAGCCATCGCTGTAACTTGGTTCGCTCTATCCTTATACGTTGTCATTTCATAAGCATATGTTTTTTGTCGTCCTTCTTTTTCACCGGAAACAATTACTCTTAGTAAGACGGCATCATCCTTATCTCCTAGTTCAACAATAGGATCAAGCACTTTTAAAAACACATCTCTTGGACTAACTTTTTGTCCATTCATTTCTACTTCATAACCAGCTTTTGTTAGATTTAAATCAACAAGCAGCTTGAATTTTTCTGCATGACCTGGATAGCGAATCGTTTTATATTCTAAGGTTTTTAAATGAGGATAAGATATGGATAAAGTTGACGTCCCTCCAGAAGTATGGAAAGCTTCCAATGGACCAAATTTTTCAAAATAGACACGTTCTACCTCGGAAAGCGAAGGGATTTCCTGCTTTATACCATTCCGAATGATTAACGATGGATCGGTATAATGATCAAATACCCCTTCCATAGAAAAAACATGGTTATATTCTAAAGGTGCTTCAGGTTTTACAGGAATACCTCCAACATATAATTTAATGGAATCTAAATGATCTAGCCTACTATTACCAAGGCCCGATAAAATATTAATCATTCCAGGTGCTACACCTAGATCTGGAATTAACGTTACTCCAGCAGCTTTCGCCTGTTCTTTTAACGTTAATACCTTATCCGTTACATGACCGATGTGGCCACCTAAATCTACAGCGCTGACACCTACTTCAATCGCCGTTTTTGCAACGATTTCATTAAACGAATAAAACAATGCATTGATAATTACATCAAACTGCCTCATATAATTAGCTAAATCCTGTTGATCCGCTGCATTTACTTGATAAGCTGATAGTTTAGCAGATTTTAATTGGTCACATACATGTTGTGCTCGTGCTATATCAATATCTGCCAAACCGATAGATGTGACATCATCACTTGCAGCTAGATCACGAGCAGCTTCTTTCCCCATTAACCCTGAACCTAGAACACCTATCTTCATCCAATCCACTCCTTCTACCAAAGATTCCTAAACTTTTCCAGTCAATACGAGTCCCTACTTTACAATTAATCTACATCAATTTGAGCACGTTGTAATTTACCACTGTAGTCTACATAAACTGCTTTCCACTCTGTAAACACATCTAATGCCTGCACACCAGAATCTCGGTGACCGTTCCCAGTCCCTTTGGTTCCACCAAAAGGTAGATGTATTTCTGCACCAGTCGTACCCGCATTCACATATACGATGCCAGTATCTAAATCCCGCTGCGCTTGAAAAACACGGTTCACGTCTTTTGTAAAAATGGAGCTTGACAATCCGAAGGTTACTCCATTGTTTACCTTAATAGCTTCTTCAAAGCTTTCCACCGGAATCAACGACACGACTGGTCCAAATATTTCCTCTTGGGCTATCCGCATCGAAGAATTAGCATCCGTAAATAAGGTTGGAGCAAAGAAGATTCCATCTTGATGCGAATCGTCTTTCCATTCATAACCTCCAGCAAGAAGCTTTGCCCCTTCATCTTTTCCAATCTGAATATATGATTTTATCTTTTCTACTCCTTTTTGATTAATGATTGGGCCAATTTTATTCCTTTCATCCAATCCATTTCCAATTGTTAATTTTTCCATTTCTGCAAGGAGACGCTCCTCTAAGGTAGACTTTACATCTTCATGAACAATCACTCTACTACATGCTGTGCAACGTTGGCCGCTTGTACCGAATGCACTCCATAAAATTCCTTCCACTGCGAGGTCCACATCAGCATCTTCCATAACAATAACCGCGTTTTTTCCACCCATTTCAAGGGATACTTTCTTTAATTGCTTTCCACATTCCGCTGCAATATTTCTACCTGTATCATTGGAACCAGTAAATGAAATAATGCGAATATCTTCATGATGAACCATTGCATCTCCAACTGTTGAACCAGTGCCAAATACAACATTCATGATTCCTTTTGGTAACCCAGCTTCTTCAAAAATGGACGCTAATTCATAAGCCATAATTGGTGTTTCAGTAGCTGGTTTCCAGATAACTGCATTTCCAGCTACAATTGCTGGGAAGGACTTCCATGTTGCTATAGCTATTGGAAAATTCCAAGGAGTGATGATTCCCACAACTCCTACTGGACAACGCTGGCTCATAGCGAATTTATCTTTTAATTCTGCCGGCGTCGTTTGCCCAAATAACCTCCGTCCTTCACCAGCCATATAAAATGCCATATCGATACCTTCTTGCACTTCCCCACGGGCTTCTTCAATCACTTTTCCATTTTCCATTGTTAATAACTGCGATAGTCTTTCCTTACGTTCTTTCATTAAATAACCAACGCGATATAGTACTTCCGCTCGTTGAGGGGCTGGAACGAGAGCCCATTCTTTTTGAGCCTGTTTAGCAGCATATACTGCTTGATGAACATTTTCGCTGCTGGATAATGGAACTTGAACAATTTCTTCCCCTGTTGCAGGATTAATAACGGCTGTTGAAGCTTCTACCTCTACCCAATCTCCATCAATAAAATTTCGTAGTTTTTTTGTTTGTAACGTTGCTGTCATAATAAAACCTCCTTTATTTAATATATTACTGTTTCATGGACCTTTCTCGAAGTTGAGTAATGGTTGATGAAACAGAAATCTGCTCTGGATCTGTCAATATTTCAATCACAACCGGTTTTCTTAATTGACATGCTTCCGCAAAAGCAACTTTAAATTCCTGCGATGAAGCTACACGATAACCAATTGCCCCAACACTTATTGCCATATCCTTAAAAGACACATCTCCTAAATCCGTAGCGATCACTTTTTCTGGAAAGTGCATTTCTTGGTGCATGCGAATCGTACCATACATCTTATTATTAAAAACGAGACATATGACTGGAATATCATATCTCACAGCGGTCTCCAGTTCTTGACAAGTCATCATAAACCCTCCATCACCGGAAAAACCAACGACTAAGCGATCTGGAAGAGCAAGTTTTGCTCCAATTGCCCCCGGTAATCCATACCCCATCGCTCCAGAAGTAGGCCCAACATACGTATGTGCAACCTTAAATGGATAAAAATGATGAACCCAACCAGCAAAATTCCCGGCATCATTCGTGATCACAGTATTCTCTGGTAATATTTTAATTAGGTATTCAATAATTTGCGTATTAATGGGATCTGTTTCTTTCACATCTAACCGACAGGATCTAGCATAAGCTGCATTTCGATCAAAAGCCCAATCCGACCAAGCATGCATTACATTTACTGTTTGCAACTGATCAAAGGCTTCCTTCATATCAGCTACAATGCCTATGTCTGGAGCAAAGCTTTTGCCAATGCTATTGTAGTCAATATCGATATGAATAAGCCGCTGGTTGGACGATAGGAGTGCGTAATCCTGGGTAGTTACTTCAGACAATCGTGTTCCTAATGCCAATACCACATCCGCTAATTTCACTGTATCAAGTACTTCTTTTGAAGTTCCTAAGCCCAAATGTCCTGCATATAACAAATGATCATTTGGAAATACATCATGACGGCGAAACGCTGTTAGAACTGGTATATTAAAGGTTTCTGCGAATTTTTTTAAGCAGGGTTCTGCATTTGCATTCTTTACCCCGCCGCCAGCAATGATGATTGGCTGCTTAGCTTTTGATAAAAGCATCTCTACCTGCTTCAATTCAGCAGGAGAAGGTGCTGGTGCTGGACGAGGTATCACAGGACCATATTGCATATACGCTTCTTCCTTTAAAACATCCTCTGGCAATGAAATAATTACTGGACCTGGTCTGCCTGATTTGGCAATTCGAAAAGCACGTTGTACGATTTCTGGTGTTCGTTCTGCATCTTTTAATTCAACAGTCCACTTAGCAATGGATTGAAAATACTGATCTAAATCAACCTCTTGAAACCCTTCTCTTCCTCTAAATTTACTGTGTACCTGACCTAAGAATACAACCATTGGCGTAGAGTCTTGATATGCTGTATGAACACCAATTGATAAATTCGCTGCACCTACTCCTCTTGTAGCAAGCAAAACACCTGGTTTTAATGCAGATTTGGCATAGCCTTCAGCCATGAAGGACGCCCCTCCCTCATGCCTTGCTGATATTACTTGAATAGTGCTTTCATCATAAAGCGCATCCAATACAGGTAGATAACTTTCCCCTGGTACACAAAAAACGCGTTCTATATTTTCTTTTTTTAAACAAGTTATGATCGCCTTTGCCGCTGATTCTTTTGTTTTTGTCATCTGTATTTTTAATCACTCCTTCCATTCAAACTGGTGTAACCGATAAATGACTTCATCCAACCTTTCCGAGCTAACAGATAATGAGATGCGGATAAATCCTTCACCATTTGCTCCAAAAGCAATTCCTGGGGTTACAATAAGTCCTGCCTCATCTAATAGTTGATTGGCAAATGACATGGAATTATAGCCCTTTGGTACTTCTGCCCAAATAAATATTGTTCCTCTTGGTTTTCTCACCTTCAGTCCAACCTTGGTCAATGCAGCGTACAATTTTTCCATACGCTGTTTGTAAACAGCATTATTTGCCTGAACACAGGATAGATCACTCGTTAAAGCTGCGGCTGCAGCTTTTTGAATTGGGATAAACTGGCAAGTATCAATATTACTTTTTAAGGTAGCCAGCGATTGAATTATTTCTTGATTTCCAACAATGTAACCAATTCGCCATCCAGTCATATTAAAACTTTTGGAAAGAGAACCTAATTCAACAGCATAATCTTTGGCATCAGGAATTTGTAAAACACTTGGTGACTGATAATCTTCAAACGTTACAAGGTCATACGCTGCATCATTGGCTAAAATGATTCCATGATCCCGACAAAATGTAATCGCTTCCAAATAAGTAGACATATCCGCTACTGCAGCTGTTGGATTGCTCGGATAATTTAAGAACATTAATTTCGCTTGATGGGCATCTGCAGCAGAAAGACGGTGAAACATGGGAGTGTAATTATTGTCATGATCGAGAGGCAAAGAAATACTCTCACCACCAGCCAAATGAACTCCAGTACGATAAACCGGATAACCTGGATCTGGTACAATTACCTTGTCATCTGGATTAATTACGGCCTGGATTAAATTAGCAATTCCTTCTTTTGAGCCGATAAGTGCCAATACTTCTGTTTCAGGATTAAGAATTACGCCGTATTGTTGTTTATAAAAATGAGCGACTGCTTGTTTAAATTCCAGTAAACCACTATAAGTAGAATAGCGATGATTTGCTGAATGTTTCACTTCCTCCATTAATATCTGACATACAAAATCAGGCGTCGGTAAATCAGGTGCACCGATTCCTAAATCTATACAATCGACGCCATTACTGATAAGCTGCTTTTTCTTTTTCTGAAATTCCGAAAACAAATATGGTGGTAAGCTTTCTACTTTATCAGAAATAAAAGCCATCCTAATCCTCCCTATATTTCATATAATGAAATGCTGTTTCATTTATTTACCAATAGTATAAATCAGCATCATAAAATTTACAATATACTGAAAACAAATCATTCCAAAGTACTATTTATTGCTATGGTAAATACATATTTGTTCCCTCATTCCCCTTCTTAACATGACAAACAGCAACTTTTTAATTGCTGAACAAAGCTACTGACCAGGAATAAAGGTCTAATAATTTTTATCAAAAATGCAATTGGCCTATCAGAAAACAATATGTGTGTAGTGGGATTTATATTACGAATAAAATACCTGCACACTCCTAATTTTGAGTATTTTATTAGATGAACTTTTTTTAGTACTAAAAATCTTCTAGTAATTAACACTAACATCCTTCTGTAATTTTGTTAGAATAATAATAGTGTTTAAGATCATAATTCGAAGAAATGAGGTACCTTAAAAATGAAGACGGACATTTCCTATGCACGCCATTTAGATAGTGAAGATGAATTATCGACATACCGAGAGGAGTTTTACCTTTCTCCTGATAAAATCTACTTTGATGGAAATTCGTTAGGCATATTATCCAAACGGGCAAAAAAAACCGTAGAAATGCTCATGGAATCCTGGAAAGAATATGGAATTGATGGTTGGTCAGAAGGGGCATATCCTTGGTTCTATTTATCAGAAAAATTAGGAAAGATGTCCGCCCACCTAATTGGTGCAAGGCCAGAAGAAGTAATCATTACTGGGTCAACTACAACCAACCTTCATCAGCTGACAGCAAGCTTTTTTCAGCCAAGGGGAAAAAAGACGAAAATTTTAGCGGATGAATTAAACTTCCCGTCAGATATTTATGCATTAAAGAGCCAGTTACGGTTAAAAGGACTACAACCAGAAGATCATTTGATTCAGGTTAAAAGTAAAGACGGAAACACCTTAAATACAAATACGATTATTGAAGCAATGTCAGAAGAAGTAGCTATGCTTGTGCTTCCTGGTGTACTATATCGTAGTGGTCAAATTTTAGATATGGAAACCATTACCGTAGAAGCTCATAAACGGGGGATTATTGTCGGGTTCGATCTTTGCCATTCAATTGGCTCCATTCCACATCAATTATCTGAATGGGGAGTTGATTTCGCCTTCTGGTGTACATATAAGCATTTAAATGGAGGACCTGGTAGTGTCGGCGGTTTATACGTTAACCAAAAGCATTTTGGTAACAACCCTGGACTAGCAGGATGGTTCAGCTCGAATAAGGAAAAACAATTTGATATGGACCATACGTTAACACCAGCAGAAAGTGCAGGTGCCTATCAAATTGGCACCCCACATGTGTTAAGTGCAGCACCATTAATCGGCTCCTTAGAAATGTTTGAAGAAATTGGAATAGCCAGAATTCGAAAAAAGTCGCTTGAATTAACCAACTACTTAATGAAACTTATTGAAGTTGAACTTCAGGAACAAGGATTCTTTATCGCAAATCCTAAAGCAGATGAATTACGGGGTGGACATATCTATTTGGAACATCCTGAAGCAGCTCGAATTTGTAAAGCATTAAAGGCAGAAGGTGTCATTCCAGACTTCCGAAATCCAAACGGAATCCGTTTAGCTCCTGTTGCTCTCTATAATACGTTTGAAGAAATATGGAAGATGGTACAAATCTTAAAAACGATTATGGAAAACAAGGCCTATAAAAACTTTGAAAATAAGCGAGGTGTCATTGCATAATGACAGACTGGATCGATATCTCTCAACCACTAACAAATAACATAGCTAACTGGCCTGGCGATACACCATTTTCATACTCATTAACGGCATCAATAAAAGAAACAACATCTGTAAATATTGGCCAAATAACTACCAGTCTTCATATCGGAACGCATATCGACGCACCATACCATTTTGATGCAAATGGTAGTACTGTTGAACAACTTGACATCAATCATTATGTTGGTGATGCTGTCGTTTTTGATGTAAGTCATGTAGATAAAATAACCGACAATGTATTGAATCAATTGACCTGGCCAGCAAATATAAAACGTGTCCTATTACGTACATCACTACCTAATATTCCAACACGTTTTCCAGAAAACATCCCCAGGTTAGATCCATCTATTGCAGCCTTTTTACAAGAAAAAGAAGTTACCTTGCTTGGGGTTGATATCCCATCTGTGGACCCACCTGAAAGCAAGGACTTACGAACACATCATACGCTTCATAAGCATGGCATCCATATTCTAGAAAATATTACGCTTGATCAGGTTTCGCCAGGTATCTACGAGCTTATAGCTCTTCCATTACCTATTCAGGGTGCCGATGGTAGCCCAGTACGGGCAGTCTTACGTCCAAAGGAAAGGGGCCAACAGGATGACTAACAAACATATGGATCGTACCTTTGATTCGGAACAAGGAATTCATACAAATTTCAAGGAAAAAATGACATATGGAGATTATTTGCAGCTAGATACATTACTCTCCAGCCAAAAGCGGCTATCGGATCATCATGATGAAATGTTATTTATTATTATTCATCATGTTAGTGAATTGTGGTTAAAATTAATCATTCATGAAACCCAGGCGGCTGTCGCTGCGATTAAGCGTGGCGATCTGCAAGCGTCATTTAAAATGCTATCCCGTGTGTCTAAGATACAGTCGCAAATTATTCAAGCTTGGGATGTGCTATCAACCTTAACACCAGCGGAATACATGGAGTTTCGCGATAAGTTAGGAAACGCCTCTGGTTTCCAATCTTACCAATATCGATTAGTTGAATTTGTACTCGGCTATAAAACGCCATTCATCTTAAAAATATACGAAAAGGATCCAGAAGTTCATCAAATGCTCTATCATGCTTATCATGCTCCCGGTTTATATGATGTTGCTATTCAAGCTTTGGCAGATAATGGTTTTCCTATAAACCCAGACATAGTGACGCGTGATTTTTCGAAAACGTATGAAAAGGATGAAACTGTCGAACAAGCATGGATGACTATATATAAGAATGTAAATCAATACTGGGATTTATACCAGCTTGCAGAAAAACTCGTCGATATCGAAGATTGGTTTCAACAATGGCGTTTTCGACATATGAAAACAGTGGAACGAATTATTGGCCACAAAATGGGAACAGGAGGATCATCTGGTGTTGGATACTTAAAGAAAGTGCTAGATCACCCCTTCTTTCCAGAATTATGGGAAATAAGAAGCAAGTTATAATCCGAAAATGAGGACCATATTAATAAAAAGCGTGGAACTAAGATAAAACCAAGATAAAATCACTTGACTTTTACGATCAATGTAAATAAAGTGAAACTTAATTCATAAGGGGAGGTTTGCGCCTCCCTGTACATATCATTTGTACTAAAAATGGAAGAAAAAGAAAGAAAGGAAGACGTTTTGTATGCAACCTAAAAAAGAACAATGGTCGACAAAGATAGGGTTCATCTTATCTTCTGCTGGAGCAGCTATCGGCCTAGGAGCAATTTGGAAATTCCCTTATATGACAGGAATGAACGGCGGAGGGGCCTTTTTCTTGTTATTCATCGCATTTACAGTAATCATTGGTCTTCCTATATTAATAGCAGAGTTTATTATTGGTAGAGGAGCGCAGAAAGAAGCAGTAACAGCTTATCAAAAGCTAGCCCCTAAAACTGGCTGGTCATTCATTGGACATTGGGGAGTCGTTGGCGCTTTTCTACTTATGTCCTTTTACAGTGTTGTTGGTGGATGGGTATTAATCTATAGTGCTATTTCGATTCCAGGTCTGATCATTAGCGACACGGCGAATTATGCAGATTTATTCGCTACCATTACGGGAAATCCGTTAATTACATTGATTGGTCATCTATTATTTATTCTAATTAATATTATGGTAGTCTCTTTTGGAATTAAAGATGGGATTGAAAAAACAAGTAAAGTACTGATGCCATTATTATTTATCTTTTTTATCATACTTGTCATTCGTTCACTAACTTTTGAAGGTGCTATGGAAGGACTCCGCTTTTTCCTTCAACCGGACTTTTCTAAGTTAAATGCCGAAAATGTACTCTATGCACTTGGGCAATCATTCTTCTCACTTGCTGTAGGTATCTCTGTTATGGTTACATATAGTTCCTACTTAAAGAAGGATGTCAGTCTCCCAATGTCTGCCGGATCTGTTTCAATTATGAATATTTTCGTTTCATTGTTAGCCGGGCTTGCTATCTTCCCTGTTGTTTTCGCATTTGGTTTAGAGCCAGCAGAAGGTCCAGGACTATTATTCATTGTACTACCGGAGGCATTTGCACAAATGCCATTTGGTGAAATATTCTTGAGTTTATTCCTCTTATTATTCTTATTTGCGGTTCTAACATCCTCCTTTAGTATGTTAGAGATTATCACAGCTGCGTTCACTGAAAAGAAACAGCGTTCTAGGAAGAAAACAGCATTTATATCAGGTATACTTGTTTTTATCGCTGGTATTCCAGCTGCTTTATCTTCAAGCAGTTTAGCTGACTTTACCATTTTTGGAAAAACCGTATTTGATGCTACTGACTTTTTAGTAAGTAATATTATGCTTCCTGGTGGGTGTTTATTTATCGCTCTATTTATTGGGTATAAAATGGATAAGGCGTTAATTAAACAAGAATTTTCTTATGGAAACCAGCTATCTAATGGGATATATAATGTATGGTTGCAGAATATGCGTTGGCTTGTTCCGATTACTATTATTATTGTCTTCTTAGGTTCAATCGGCATTATATAGGGTAAACTATGCCTGGAGGTGATTGCATTGGCGCAAAAAATTCTTATTATTGGCGGAGTAGGTGGCGGCGCTACTGTAGCCGCTCAAATTCGTAGAGATAACCAAGATGCAGAAATTATTATCTTTGAGAAAGGGGAATATATCTCCTTTTCTAATTGCGGTATGCCTTACTACATCGGGAATAAGGTACCAAACAGAGAAGATATTTTATATGCAACAGGAGACTTCCAAGCGAAATATCAGGTAGATGTACGAGTCCATGCAGAAGTAACAGCGATTCAACGTACAACGAAAGAAATTGAGTATAGACAGGATTCACAAATTCATACCGAATCCTATGATACACTCATCTTATCACCTGGAGCTTCAGCCGTTGCTCCTTCATTTAACGGAATGGACATGAAGCGCACGTTTTGCTTACATTCTATTCCAGATATGGATGCGATTCATTCCTTTATTGAGCAGGAAAAGCCAACCTCAGCAGCAATTATCGGAGCTGGGTTTATTGGATTGGAAATGGCGGAAAACCTGTATAGCAAAGGCATAGATTGTACGTTAATCGATCAATCGTCACAAGTAATGAATATAGTCGATTCAGACATGGCACAGATGATTGAAGATCATCTTAAGAAAAACAATGTCACCGTTGTACTTAATGACGCTCTCTATTATTTTTCTAACCAAGGGCAAACGCTCCACTTAAATGGTGGTACCTCTATTCAAGCTGATATGACTATTCTAGCAATAGGGGTTAAACCAAATACAAAGCTTGCTGAAGATGCATCACTTGCAATTGGGGATACCGGTGCAATAAAAGTTAATGCGTTTATGCAAACTAATGACCCAAATATATATGCACTAGGTGATGTTGTGGAAACGAAAGATGCCATCATAGATATTCCAAGAAATATTGCTTTGGCAGGACCTGCCCATCGACAAGCATTTATTATAGCTAGTCATATCAAAGGGCAACAAATCCCCTATAAGGGCACACTAGGTTCTAATATTCTAAAACTATTTGACTTAACGATTGGCTCCACTGGACTGAATACAGATCGTTTAAAGTCTCTAAACCGAGACTATGAAACCGCGACCCTTAAAACCATGTCTAACGCCAGCTATTATCCCGGATCTGGAGAAATATGGTTAAAAGTATTATTTAGTAAACAGGACGGAAAGATCTATGGCGCACAGGTGGTTGGATTTGCTGGGGTCGACAAACGGTTAGCCGTTTTAGCAACTGCAATAAAGGGAAATCTCACGGTGACTGATTTACCTGAATTAGAATTGGCCTATGCCCCGCCATATTCTAGCCCTAAAGATCCCATTAATGTACTTGGTTATAAAGCAAGTTCGAAATTAGAAGAAAAATAATAAGAAAAACTGTGCGATTCATTCTTTCAATCGCACAGTTTTTTTGTTCATCTTCAGTTGATTCTTAAATTAAAATCTTGTGATTTGAAGTTGATATACCTTATAGATCCTCTTCAAAACGATATACTAATTTATAATTTTCTTCATTTAATAGATCGGCTACATGAATACGTACACCATGACCAAAGACTACTTCATCTTCCGTCATCGCAACAATCATTGCTTTCGTTTCATTATTTACATCGATATAAATATCACCGACAACCGGTTTGATATTGCCATCACTTTCAGCTAAATAACTAATTGATTCATCTTGAATTTGTTGTTCTTCTGGAACAAGGCTTTTATCGTAATAAGCAATCTCACGACTTGCATCTGATTTTCCTGGTACCATTACCACATATTCACTGTGTTTCACACCATTATCTCTTGTCGTTACAACATTCCCATCTTCCACGCTATCGACTTTTTCTATGGAATTAAGCGAATAATGATCGAGAAAATCGGGAGCAGGCTTAATAATTAAAATATAATCACCTGGCTCTGGTCGTTTATCTTTATCAATCGTATATCGTTTTCCATAAAAAATAAATGTATCATTATGTTGCGGACGATACAATTCGATTTCACTTGCTTTCGTTAGAATCTGCTGCATATCTTTTAAACGATATAAGTGAACTGATTTTTTAAACATCGGTTTAACCGAATACACCTTATGCAATTCATTTCGATAGAAAACGAATTGACCTTTCCGTACCTGAAAGAGCTTCATTAGGTTACCTCCTACTTTGATATTTCACCTGAGTATATTATAACTGCTGTTATAAAAAAAGAAAGTATAAATTTATTTTCCCATAAACTTCTCAAATTTAAACATGCTTTTCACAAAATTACTAATCACCGCACATTTTCTTCCATATGAACAAATGGCAGCTCTGTATCTACCTCTCCGATTATCCGACTAGTGTTAAAGTCATCGCCATTTAACCAGTTTTTAAAGT
This sequence comes from Virgibacillus salexigens, assembly GCF_014905415.1. Classification (GTDB taxonomy): domain Bacteria; phylum Bacillota; class Bacilli; order Bacillales; family Amphibacillaceae; genus Virgibacillus; species Virgibacillus salexigens. The sequence goes on along the minus strand of NZ_BNEO01000003.1, from coordinate 277,287 downwards.
GAAAAACAAATGGTTCTCGATCTCCTCCTAGAGCAAACCAAACCTTTAATTCTTTTGGAAAGTACGCGGATGTATGAATGGTACCAGCCCAATGTTTATATTTTTTTGAGAATACCCCTCTGGTGGAATCATTCATCATTGTAAATGCCTGGTATGCAGTCATTGTCTCCTTTTCTTGTGCTTGTATAGCTTGCTGCCTGCGATATGAATCATCCAAATGATACCGATTTTCCTTAGTTAATTGTTCAAAATGATTCGTACAAACATTCGATTGACGTACCTGAACCGATCGAGGTGAAGCTTCTACAATAAAGGTTTCCCCATTTTTATCTAATAAAACATAGCTAAATGAGTGGCGATGCGGTATTTCTTTTAGTAATTGAACGGCTTCATCCGTGTTCTTACAGTTTTCAAGAATCATTCTTCCAATCATATTACATATAAATCCGTCTCCAGGTTTGCGACGATGAATAAAATTATAGCCCATCGCCAACCCATGTTCATTCATACCATCCATTCTCCCTGTTATACGTTGGGAAGGAGCAATCGTCGCATATCCCTGATCACTTGGTTGAAATACAGTATAGCGACCCTCATACGTTTTCGGATGATAGTCATAATTACGAATCATATATTCACTACCTGTGAATATAGAGCATCCACTTTTTTTATATTCCAAGCGGAACCCGCCAAATTCCAGCAATACATCCTCCATTGTCCAATCCAATGCATCCCTTAATCCGCACAATTCGTCCCAAATACCTGGGGCAATGGGAGTAATAGCTGCTTTTACTTCTTGTTCATGAATGGCAAATCGCGGCTGCCTAATTTTCCACTGCTTCTTTCGATTCTCTAATATATAAGAATCCTTTAAAGCTTTACCCTGCATACAGCCATATTGATAATGATTCCCCCTAAATTGGATGACATCACTATAAATTTGCTTCAAACCGATCCCCCCTTTTTCTGCATCTCTCCCTATTTTAATGATTTTTATTCCAGTTGAAAATCAAATTGCCTTTCTTGAAACTTTTTATAACAATCCTACGTATATAATAGTAGAGTTAAGAATAGGAGATGAAATTATGACAGGAATTTTAACGACAACCATTCTCTCATTTATTTTGTATTTTGTCATTGCTGGATTTTTTGTGCTTAAAAACAAAAAATTTCGCATGACCACACTAAAAGCAGTTGGCATCGTATTTGCTACCCTTTTTATTATCGGCATTATTATCGTTTATATTTTCATGCCGGCAATTACAATTCCAACAATAACCATTGCTAACATCATTATCGGATTTGTTGGGATGGTCGGATTATATGTATTGACTTCTAGTCAGCCTTTTACAAAATCCAGTAAGCAATTTGATGCGATTACTGGGGCAATTATTTTATTCGCCATCATAGCTATTCCTGGATTCTTCGTAATGGGTATTTTCACCTTAGATGACACACATGATTCAATCACAACAGAAGAAATAGATGAGGCAAAGCCATTGGATAAAGATGCAACACCGATCGTGGTATCACCAGAATCTGCTCGTAATAAAGTACAAAAGGCAATGAGTGTTGTACCAAATACACAATTCTATGATTTAGGTAAATTACAAGTTCAAAAAATAGGTGAAGATATCGTTTTTGTAGCACCTGTAGAATTTACTGGTTTCTGGAGATATTTCCGAGGCAAAGAGACAGAAGGTTATTTCACAATTTCGGCCACGGATGTCAATGCACAACCTGAGTTCCATAATAGTAATATGCGCTATACCAACTCTAGTTACTTTCATCATAATGTAACAAGAACGGTTTATAATGCTTATCCGGATTATATTCAAAGTGGTGAAGCCCAAATTGAAGTGGATGGAGAAGGAAAACCTTGGTATGTTCAAACTCTCTATAAACCAATTGGGATGACAAATAAACCAAATCTAGAAAAAATACATGTTGCTATGGTTGATCCAGTAACCGGCAATGTAAAATTATATCGAGCTAAGGAAGCGCCACGTTTCGTCGATGGGCCAATTAGTTCAGAAATGGCTTCAGATGAAAATGATTACTTTGGGAAGTATGTGCATGGATGGCTCAATTCTATCTTTGGTAAAAAGGATGTAAAAATTCCTAATGAATCTGGAACAGAAAGCAATGTAACGCCAATTTTTGATGAAAATGGAGAAATGCATTATTTCACAGATATGTCATCTCCAAAAGAAAATATTGACTCTGCACTTGGTTATACATTAATTAACGCAAGAACCGGTGAGTTAACCTATTTTAACGGGGATAAAAATAATGGAATTATGGACAGTAAAGGTGCAAAGGAAATTGTAAATAAAGAATTTCCTGAGAAGAATTGGACGGGGTCCATGCCAATTCTCTATAATATTGATGGCAATCCAACATGGGTTGTGAACGTGCTAGATCCCAATGGGCTATTTAAGCATTATGCTTATATCAAAGCTGCTGATTCAGACTTCGTTGTATTTGGAGACACGGCAAGAAGTACATTAGATGCCTATCGTTTAGCACTAGCACAGGATCCAAGTAATGTGGAATCTACGGAAGAAGCAGCATTGGAAAAAAGAGCTGGTACGATCGAGAGAGTTATTGTTACGACACAAGATACAAAACAAATTGTGCAATTTTTACTTGAGGATGACCCGACGATTTATACGGTAAACTCTGGAAAAGCTCCTAAATCAATTTTCCTACAAACAGGAGACAAGGTTGAACTGGAAGCAAATATGCGGGACAATCAAACAGCAATTGTTGAGACAATAACCATCGATGCTCTTTCACAATAATGTTAACAACAGGCAAAGGACGTACTTAATCCTTTGCCTGTTGTTTTGTGGATTGCCTTCCTATCCAGAGGAAAAATTTTGTTAGCCAATAAGCTAAAAAGGCTACCATAACATCAATTAGGAAAACATAGGTTAATGTCATCCATTTATGCAATTCTAATAAGTTTACAGCAATACTAAATGCACCGAACCCATAAGCAAAAAGAACAGAAAGTAAAATAGCATAGAGATAGTAGTTCTTTTTATGATTCGTACAGTATTGGTAAATGAACATAAATCCAACAGGCAGTATTACTGCTGTTACAGACAAACCAACAGGTATTAAGAAGGAAAAGCTATGGGGATGGACCAATAAATTATTTATACTTAAAAAGTTATTTGTATAGCCCCAAAGCATATGAATCGAATAGCCAAAAAACCCGATTTCAAAGACACGTCTTCGATCGATAAATAAGTATAAAATAACTAGCGGTACAATATAACTGGCAATATTAAACCAAAAATACCACGTATCAACACCAGAGGTTTGGTACCAGTATTCTGTTCGAAGGAATGAAAGTTGCTCCTTAAGTTCGTATATTTGATGATATAACGCATCAACATTCATCTGAATAACCACCTAATTACGCATTATTGTGGTTAGTTTAAGCTATTATTTTCTTCCTTATACAGAAAACACAGCAATTATTTGAGCTTATATACCCCGATTCTTTAACAACCGGAACAAATTCGTTAACCAGAATGCCAAACATGCTACTGCAAAATTAATGATACATAAGTAAGTTAAATTCATCCCCTGATGTAGTTTCAGGAAGCCTACTGCAAGGAACATAGAGTCAAGACCATAAGATAATGACGAGAGACAATAATAAAGCATGGAAATAAAAGTTCTTCTTTTGATTTGTGCAGTATTGATAAATAAATATAAAACTAACAGGCAAAACTACTGAAGTCACTGTCACATCGCTAGGAAGCAAATAAGTTAAACTATGGGGATGAACAAGATAATTATTACTTTCAAGAAAGCTATCTACTCTTGATGCTAAAATATGAACAGAATAACCATAGAAACAAATTTCAAATATTCTTTTCCGATCAATAACAATAATAAGGATAATTAATGGAAGTATAAAACACACGATATTGAACCAAAAATACCATGTACCTATATTCGATGTCATTTCCCAATACTGTTGCTGTAGTTCCCCTAATTATTCCTTCATCAAGCAGTAACTTATCAAATTTTTGGAATTTGCTTTAAGAATTATAAAAAAGCTGTCGATGCGATCGACAGCTGACAAACAGGTAATACCTTTACTCTTCGATTAATAAGGAAAGCTCTTCCCATCTTGCTATTTTCGCTTCTAGTTCCGCTTCTATTTCTTGTTGATCTTTATATAGCTGCTGTACAGTTTCAGCATCACTGCCAGCACCTGCAATATCAGACTGGACTGCTTCAAGCTTTTCTTCTAATTGCGTGATGACATCTTCAATTTCATTCCACTCTTTTTGATCTTGATACGACAATTTTTTCTTTTGTTTTTTCGGTTTGTTGTTTTTAGACTTATGAAGATCTTCAGATTTCGCAGCAGCTGTTTCAACTCCTTGCTTCTCCATATAATCCGTATAATTTCCATGATACGAACTTGTGCTTCCATTGCCATGAAAAATAAGTAAACGATCGACCACTCGATCTAAAAAATAGCGATCATGCGATACGGTAATGACAACACCAGGGAAATAATCCAGATATTCTTCCAATACACTTAGCGTTTGTGTATCTAAATCATTGGTTGGTTCATCCAAGAATAAAACATTGGGTTCTTTCATTAGCACTTTCAATAAATATAAACGCCGTTTTTCTCCACCAGATAATTTGCGAATATAGGTCCATTGTTCTGATCGAGAAAATAGGAAATGCTCTAGCATTTGTTCTGCTGTAATAACTGTTCCATCTATCGTATGAATGACTTCTGCTACTTCTTTAATATAATCAATGATTCGTAAATTACCGTCGAGCTCTTCGTCTCCTTGGGTATAGTAGCCAATTTTAACTGTTTCACCAATAGTAACTTCTCCACTATCTGGTGCAAAGCGGTTTGCCATTATATTTAGCAATGTCGTTTTCCCAGTTCCATTTGCTCCTACGATGCCCAAGCGGTCTCCCGGTACAATTAATTGATTAAAATCGGTTAGTACCTGATTGCCTTCATACGACTTTTCCACATGTTTCAATTCTATAACCTGTTTGCCAAGTCGAACAGAACCAACAGGTACATGAAGTGTCTCTTTCTTGGTATCAAAAGTCTGTTCCTTCATGTCATGCACGCGTTGAACTCTCGCCTTTTGTTTTGTAGAACGAGCTTTTGCCCCTCGTTTTAGCCAGGCAAGTTCTCTTCGTAATGTATTCGCATGCTTCAACTCATTACTTTTTTCTAACGCTTCCCGTTCCGCCTTTTTTTCAAGAAAGATCTCGTAATTCCCCATATACGTATACAACTTTCCTTTGTCTAACTCAAAAATACGATTGGTTACACGGTTTAAGAAATAGCGGTCATGCGTAACTAATAACAATGACCCTGGATAGGTGAGTAAGTACTTTTCCAACCATTCAATGGATTCATTATCTAAATGGTTTGTCGGTTCATCTAAGATTAACAAGTCTGCAGGCTGGATAAGTGCTTTTGCAATTGCAACGCGTTTTTTTTGACCTCCTGAAAGGGCTCTTACTGGTTTATTAAAATCGGTAATCCCCAGCTTGGTTAGTACTGTCTTTGCTTTTGTATTTGCCTCCCACGCACCCATTTCGTCCATTTTTTGTTGCATATGAAACAGATTGGCTTGTGCTGACTCACTCATTGCATCATGCTGTAAATCTATTAAAGCTTGTTCATACCCTCGCATTACGTTCATCATTTGCGAATCCCCATAATAGATTTGATCAATTACCTTTAAAGCAAGATCTAACTTTGGTTCTTGAGGCAAATATTCAATTTGATAATTTTTGGCATGTTGAATAACACCTTCTTCAGGAACTTCTATACCAGCAAGTGTCTTTAAGAAAGTTGACTTCCCCGTACCATTAACACCAATTAAACCTATTCTTTCCCGTTCCGTAATGGTACAAGATATTTGATCAAATAATGTCTTCTCTCCGAATGTTTTAGTTATATTTTCAACGGTTAACATACACGCTCATCCTTCAATCTCTATTGGTTCTTCCTTTTATCCATGTTTTAATAATCAGTACAATCAACAATAGCATCCAAGATGTCACAAGGTAAAATATAATTTTACTCGCTTCTGTCATCTCAGAAAAAAAAACAGCCATCGACGTCCAGACCACAGCAATTAGTACTAATTGACCAATTAATAGTTTCATATTCATCTCCCCCGAATTAACACCGAAACACGTATATTGCAACATGCTCTATGATTTCAGTCAAAAATGCCCCATTTATTCAGTTTATCCTATCGCTATTTATTTTTCCAACATAAGCTGGATAGCAGATACGTACTTACAATAATTATCTCAAAAAGAGCTCAGATCTTCTAACATAAAAACCCCAACGTAAACAGCATTCGATGATCCTGTCTACACGAAGGGGAGAATATGGTTTCTGTTGCATTTGATTATCAACCTATAAGGAACGTAATAAGTTTGCCATCTCAATAGCTGAGAGTGCTGCTTCTGCTCCTTTATTTCCAGCTTTTGTCCCAGCTCGCTCAATCGCTTGTTCAATCGTTTCGGTCGTTAGAATACCAAAAATAACAGGCTTTTCTGATTGTAGTGAAGCCTGCGATACACCTTTTGCTGCTTCATTACAAACATAATCAAAATGAGGAGTTGAACCTCGGATCACTGTTCCTAAGGTAATAATTGCATCATATTCTGTTTGTAAGGCCATTTTCTTAGCAACTAATGGAATTTCATATGCGCCAGGAACCCATGCAACAGTAATGTCCTGTTCTGCTATTCCATGTCGAGTTAAGGCATCCTTAGCCCCTTCTAATAGTTTGCTTGTTATAAAATCGTTAAATCTACTTACTACAATCCCTATTCGTAAATCGGTCCCTACTAAGTTTCCTGCTACAACTTTTGCCATCTTATTTACACTCCTCTACTCTTTTTGTTAAATAACTTATTAAATCTTCAATTGAGATCATGCATAATTGAAATTTGTCTGCCATTTTCTCCAAATCTGGCACTCTTGCCATCGTTCCATCCTCATTAAGAATTTCACAAATAACCCCAGAAGGAGAAGCTCCACAAAGTTTTGCCAAATCTACAGATGCTTCGGTATGCCCTGGACGTGTTAGAACGCCGCCTTCTTTTGCAATTAAAGGAAATACATGTCCCGGCTGTTTAAAATCTTCTTTCATAGCAAACTTATTGACCAGTGCTCGAATGGTTGTAGCGCGTTCATATGCACTAATTCCTGTAGTCGTTTCTTTATAATCTATACTGACAGTAAAAGCTGTTGACAATGGATCGTTTGAATTCGAAGTCATTAAAGAAAGCCCTACTCTTTCTGCTACATCGGCTTCAATGCTAGTACAGACGAGCCCTTTCCCATGGGTGATCATAAAATTTATCATAGTAGGTGTTATCCTATCAGAAAGGGCTACAAGATCTCCTTCATTCTCTCTATTTTCATCGTCCACAACAATAATTGCTTGACCAGCTTTTAATTGATCGATCGCTTCTTGGATTGTGTTCATTACTGTTCCCCCTTAAAAACCAGTATTTTTCAGGAAATCTTCATCAAGCTCCTGCGACTTGGTAGAATACGAAATAAGTCGGTCCACTTGTCTTGCAAGCACGTCACATTCAATATTGACGAGATCGCCTTTATCTTTTTTCCCCAATATCGTAGCAGAAGCTGTGTGAGGTATAAGTGATATTGTGAACACATTCCCCTGAACATGAAAGATGGTCAGGCTCACTCCATCAACTGCAATGGACCCTTTTTTTAATACATATCTCTCTAGAGCTTTATTCAACTCAATGTCATAATAGATCGCATTTTCCTTGTAATATTTTCCAACAATCTTTCCGGTTCCATCTACATGCCCAGTAACAAAATGACCTCCAAATCTACGATTAGCAGCCATTGCTCTTTCTAGGTTAACTGCAGAACCTGTCTTAAGTGTACGTAAAGATGTGGACGTTACGGTTTCAGGCATCACTTCCGCTGAAAAGCTCTTGTTATCAAAGGACGTAACGGTTAGACAAGTACCATTGACAGCGATACTATCACCAACTTCCATATCCATTAGTATCTTTTCAGCATTCACGGTTAATGACATCGCATATTTGGATAATTGTTCCATTGATCGAATGATACCTTTTTCCTCAATAATTCCAGTAAACAAATAATTCACTCCCTTTATCTCTTTGTAGTACTCGGGACATTAGTATACTTGGCAGAACGGACTTCACCAAGAAAAATAGCGAGAGTTTATACTGAGGATACCTTCCTTTATTCAGTATAAAAAAAGCCTCTGAATTCACTTCAGAGGCTTTACGTACAGAATTTTGATCAACACATGCTAAAACACGTATAGAAGTCATCCAATTTTTAAAATGACCAATAAACGTAATCAAATATTACTAAGTTACGATGCATGTTGAACGATTAAAATTCCTTCTCCCATCCAGACTTTAACTGTCGGCTCTGGAGTTGCACCAGATCCACCGCTTGGCATATTGCCGCACGGGTCACGGACTAAGAAGCCTATTGCTTCATCACCGCCGATTGGGAATTTCACCCGACCCCGAAGGAAACTAATTAACTATGAACTTGTAATACAGTTATATAATAAAATATGAAAAACCGCAACTCATTTATACTTTTAACTGATCAAAATTGGTTTATGCTCTTATATAAGTTGCTGCTTCATCATGTAGATTGCTTCGAACATTTACATTTTCATATGCCTGAAGTAAGAGATCAACAATATGAACAGCTTCCATTTCATTAGATCGTCCTTCACGTTCAATTCCTAGTTTCATTTGTAACAAACAGCCGGGATTAGCTGTAACGATTGTTTTCGCCTTCGTATTCTGTGCTTGCTCCATCTTGTAATCCAATATCTGCATCGACATTTCTGATTGCACAATATTGTAAATTCCTGCTGATCCACAGCATCGACCGGCATCCTTCATTTCTACATAATGTACACCATCGATGGATTCAAGCAGCTGTCTAGGTTCCATAAATGTTCTTTGACCATTTTTCAAATGACAGGAATCTTGATAAGTAACGATTTGATTATCCAAAGATAGTGGCTGTTTATGAAAATCCAATTCAATTAATATACTTGTTATGTCTTTAACCTTATTACAAAAACGCTTTGCACGAGTACTCCATTCTGAATCATTCTTTAATAAATGATCGTATTCTACTAAAAAGGCACCGCACCCTCCAGCATTCGAAATTATATAATCCACTTCCACTTCTTCAAATGCCTGAATATTGCGTTTGGCCATTTCTCTTGCCTGCTCCATTTCTCCACTATGCCCATGTAGAGCACCACAGCATGCTTGTAAAGAAGGTACGACAATTTCGCAACCTGCATACTGCAGCAATTTTACAGTAGCGTCATTGGTATGCATAAACATCGTGTCCATGAGACAGCCAGAGAAAAAAGCTACTTTCTTTTTTTTCTCTAATTTTAGAGGTTGTAAATGCCGAGGACGATCTTTCATTTGACTTTTCTTTGGGACGCTTGGCAACACCTTTTCCATTGAACGCATACTTTCAGGAAACAAGTTCATAACCCCTGTTGCTTGGGCAAGCTTCTGCGCACCAGACCGTTGATAAAAACTTAACAGCCCTGTTACCCCCATCATTCGATTTTGATATGGAAATATATTTTTAAAGAAGATGCCTTTGATTAGTTTTTCAGGTAAAGTTTGTTTCTTATGTTGATATATGGCATCTCTTGCCTGTTCTAATAACCTACCAAACTTTACGCCAGATGGACAAACTGGTTCACATGCTCTACAGCCTAGGCACATATCAATCGAATCCTTTACTTCTTGGCTAGGCTCAATCACTCCATCTACAAGCCCTTTCATTAAAGCAATCCGCCCCCTGGGGGAATGCACTTCGTTTCTTCCGGTTTCGATATATGTCGGACAGCTTGGTAAACAGAAGCCGCATCGTGTACAATTCATTAATTCATCATAATCCATCGTCTCTTGAAAAGCTTGCTGAATTTGTTGTTTTTCTTGTATATTCACTGGTGTTCCACCACCATTCTCTGTCTCCCTTTTGGTTCAATCATTTTCCCAGGATTCATAATTCCATTTGGATCAATCGCCTGTTTAATACTTCGCATTGCCTCAATCCCATGTTCTCCAGCTTTCAGGTGTAAATAAGGCAGCTTCATCATGCCTACTCCATGTTCTCCGGTAATTGTGCCACCTAATGCTACTGCCTGTTGAAAAATCTCTTCAAACGCTTTTTCTACTAATTCAATTTCTGCTTCATCCCTAGCATCTGTTAGACAAGTAGGGTGTAAATTACCATCCCCAGCATGACCAAATGTACAAATGTTTAATTGATATTTTTCTGCAATTTCACCAATTGCTTTTACCATTTTTGCAATTTCAGACCGTGGTACGGTAGCATCCTCCAAAATCGTAGTCGGCTTTAAACGGGATAACGCAGATAATGCGGATCTCCTTGCAGCGGTTAATTGCTCTGCTTCCTCCACTGTTTTCGCTACTTGGACGTCAAATGCGCGATTATCCTTACATAGTTCTTCAATCTTATCCATATCACGGTCTACTACTTCAGGTGGACCATCTTGTTCAATTAATAATACCGCCTTCGCCTCAACTGGCAAACCGATTTCAGCAAAATCTTCAACTACTTGAACAGTTGCTTGATCAAGAAATTCTAATGTTGCAGGAATAATTCGATTCGCAATAATTGCAGAAACGGTTTCAGCAGCTGCTTCTAAATCCTCATAAAGTGCTAGCATTGTCTTTTTTGTTTCTGGCTGAGGGATTAACTTCAAGATAGCTTTCGTAATGACTCCAAGTGTCCCTTCCGCTCCTATATATAACCTAGTTAAATCATAACCTGCAACATCTTTCGCCAATTTCCCACCTGTTTGGATGACTTCACCGTTAGGTAAAACAATCTCGAGACCAAGCACATAATCTCTAGTAACACCGTACTTCAATCCACGAAGACCTCCAGAATTTTCACTAATATTGCCGCCAATTTGTGAAATATGCATGGATCCGGGATCGGGAGGGTAAAACAAACCAACATCGATAGCAGCATTTAAAATATCTTTCGTATAAACGCCTGGTTCTACAGTCATGGTTAGATTTTCTTGATCTATTTCCAATATGTGATTCATGTGTTTAAATATAAGAACAATTCCACCTTTTGTTGGTGTCGTACCAGCGCATAAATTTGTCCCAGAACCACGCGGGACAATTGGAATCTTATGTTCATTACAAACCTTCACCACACCAGCTACCTCTTCTGTGTTGCGAGGGGCAACCATGGCATCAGGTAATGCTTGGAATCTTGCTGTAGAATCATAAGAATAAGCTAATAAGCTCGCATTATTATCCTCTACATTCTCAGCTCCAACAATGGCTAGCAATTTCCCTTTCACTTCACTATGTAACATATGCATTCTCCTATTTCATACTATTTTTATTTTATAAAATATTAACGAAAAAAAATATGTCTATAAACACAAATATTTTCATTAGATAACGGATACATTTGTACATATGCACAGTTACTATTCTTCCAGAGAAAATCGGAATCCTATATATAGGAGCATTAAATCATCAATACTTTTTAGATCAAGCTGCGTCCATGAAGCAATTCGATTTAAACGGTAGGTTAAGGTATTCTTATGAATATGTAAATGATCAGCAGTAACCTGCATCTGCATATCATGTTCAAACCAACTGTTTAGTGTATGCATCAAGACCTTATCGGTGATTAACTTCCCTAATGTCCGCTTAACAAATTGATGTTTCGTTTCAGAAGATAATTCATGTTGAAGCATCTCGAATCGTAAATCAGATTCAAATACAACAGGTGATTGCTGATTCGCATGTTCACATGCCTTTATTGCCTGTGAAAATGAATCAGATAGCCGCTCCGTACTTGTCTGTCTCCCAATTCCAGCATATAATCGGAACCCATTTATTTGCTCCACTCGTTCTAAGAAGTAATTGATTTTTTTTGATAGTCTGTATTGATCGATATCTTCAATAAGCATAACAATTCTATCTTGTCCCCATCGAATAAATAGCACCTCTATTGTATAATCCCAAATATTCTTGACCATTTCTAATTGGTGATAAGAAAGATTAAAATGGGTCTCCTTGCTTTTAAGCACGATAACTTGATGGTATTGGTACATATTAATTTGTAAAAAATTACTTCTCTCATCTAAACTTGTTAGATCAATGGTATGATTTAGCCAATCAAATATAAAAAATTCAATATCACGCATCTTACTTTCCTGATTGATTCTTGTTAGGGAATCATGGATAAATAATTCGGTTACTTTCTGGACAAGCATTGCATATGGTTCAACAATTTGTGGATCACCAGTAATACCCAGCACACCTAAGGGAGCATCGTTAATAATGATGGGGATAACAATGCCGTGCCTTACACCTTGCAACTGATGAACCAATTGATCCGTCATAATCATCTTTTCTTTTTTTTGCATTGCAAGAAAAGCACCTTCATGAAAGATGCCAAGCCTTTCTGTGTTCGTGCTTGCCACAATAACTCCTTGTTCGTTTGTTAATATTACTTGTTCCTTTATTAAACGATTAATTTCCAGTACAATCGATTGGTATAATCGATCGGTTTGAAATAGACTGTCCATTTCCATTCACCCAATTCCTTTTATATACTATTCTTAGTATAAAATAGACTAAAAAATAAAACAGCCAGAAGTAAATTTCCTTCCAACTGTTTTCACCCTACTTCATCTTTTCAAATTCTTGAATCATTAACTCATAAGACATTGCCCCAAACGCTTTATAATGAATATAACCTTTTGAATCAATTAAATACGTTGTGGGAATTGGTTTTATTTGATAATTCTCACTGACTTTTCCGTCTTTATCTAAAAGTATAGGAAAAGATAACTTATATTCCTTGGCAAATTGCTGAACATCTTCTGCCTTTCTTTCCGTATCGGTTAAATTAACTGCTAGGATAACGATATCTTTATCCTCATAAAAACGTTGCATATCCGGCATTTCATTTCTACAAGGAGGGCACCAAGATGCCCAAAAGTTTACCATTACTTTCTTCCCTTTAAAATCTTCTAATCGATATTCCTTTCCATCCAGTCCCTTCAGTGTGAAATCAGGAGCAAGCTTCCCGACATGAATACCTGTATCCAGGTTAGTTGGCTTTATTGTATTATTCACTGGCTGTGTGTTTTTTTCTTCTTGGCGAGCTGAAAAATCACTAACAGAAAGGAAATAGATAATTCCAGCAACAGCAATAATGGAAACCAATATTCGTTTACTATGTTTCATACATGTCCTCCTTGAATTCCTTCATATATTATTTGGCTTTATTATTCCACATCAATTACGTCAACATACTACTTTGATATAATACTAAAAAAGGGGGACTAAATGGGATGTTGAGAAAAGGAAAATCCAATTGCATTACTGATATTTCTGGGATATCCGTTGGGCATGTTACTTTACATCATCAAATCGATAAGGAAACAACAGTTTGTACTGGAGTGACAGCCATCCTCCCACATAATCGAAATGTTTTTCGAGATAAAGTGCATGCTGGTAGTGCTATACTAAATGGATATGGAAAAACAACAGGGCTGATCCAAGTAAATGAGCTAGGTCTCATTGAATCACCAATTATGTTGACGAACACTTTTAGTGTTGGTTATGTATGGCAAGGAACCATGGAATACATGCTTAAAACAACAGAAGAAATTGGTGATACCGCTAGTTCAATTAATATTGTCGTTGGTGAATGTAATGACAGTTATTTAAATTCAGCAAGGTATCCAGCCATTTCTCCAGTTCATGCTATAGAAGCCATTCAGACAGCAAGTACTTCCCCTGTAGAAGAAGGTGCAATTGGTGCCGGAAAAGGGATGGTCTGTTTTGGTTATAAAGGAGGAGTAGGTACTGCATCACGAATAGTAGAAGATCAAAATGAACAGTATCACATTGGCTGTTTAATTGTCAGTAACTATGGTAAACGCGAGGATGCACAATTTGCTTCCTGGCCAACTATAGAATTAGATACCCCTGATGGATCGATTATGATGATAATTGCAACGGATGCTCCTCTGTATGATCGTCAATTGAATCGAATAGCCAAACGTTGTGCAGCTGGTCTTGGACGAACTGGAAGTCACTTAGATAATGGTAGTGGAGATATCGCTATTGCGTTTTCTACCGCACATACCTATCACCAGAATAAGCAATCTATGAAAGCATCCTTGACCTACTTGCGTGATGAGCATCCAATTATGAATCAGTTATTTCAAGCAGTTACAGAAATAATTGAAGAAGCAGTCGTGCGGTCATTAAAAACAGCCGTAACTACGGTTGGGAGAAAAGGAAGAATTATTGAAAGAGCACCTTTAGTATAATCACTTGGTACGAATGTTTTAAATTTAATGCACTGGGAATACACAGAGTACAACGTTATAAGAAAAACTCTGATGGAAAGGAAGAGTTCTCATATGAAACGCACAAATTTAAAACATTTTATTAATGGCGAATGGGTGGAATCGACTGGTTCCGAAACCATTGATGTTATTAATCCAGCAACAGAAGAAATAATCGGTCAAATTAGTTCAGGTACAAGCGAAGATTTAGATAAAGCAGTAGATGCAGCTAAAGCTGTACTTCCAGCATTTTCAAAAACAACGAAAGAAGAACGTATTCAAATGCTTGAAAGCATTGCTGCGGAATATGAAAAAAGAAAAGATGAATTTATTGAGGTCATGACTGCTGAATTAGGTGCTCCCCTGTCAATATCTGAAGATGTGCATTATCAAATGGGATATAATCATTTTACTCATGCAGCAGAAGCATTAAAATCCATTACATTTGAAGAGGAGCGAGGTGGACATACGATCCGTAAAGAATCCATTGGTGTTAGTGGTTTAATTACGCCATGGAACTTCCCTACCAATCAAACATCTACGAAGATTGCAGGAGCGATAGCAGCAGGGAGCCCAGTTGTTCTAAAACCTGCATCCATGACCCCGTTTGCGGCAATTATGCTAGCTGAAATTATTGATAAAGCTGGTGTTCCAAAAGGTGCATTCAACCTTGTAAATGGCACTGGTTCTACCATTGGCAATGGGATTAGTGCACATCCAGATATTGACTTTGTATCCTTTACAGGATCAGGAAAAGTTGGGGAGAAAATTATGCAAAATGGAGCAAAAACAATTAAAAAAGTAGCTCTAGAACTTGGTGGTAAATCACCACTTGTTGTTCTAGAAGATGCCGATGTTGAAGAAGCTGCAAAAACAGCAGTTTCCAATATTATGATGAATACAGGACAAGTTTGTTCAGCGGCAACACGTGCCATTATTCCAAGCTCTATGAAATCGGATTTTGAAGAAGCGATTAAGAAAGTATTACCTTCCTTTAAGTATGGAGATCCTCAACAAAAAGAAAATACAACAGGCCCACTTGTCTCCAAAGATCAATGGGATACTGTTCAATCCTATATCCAAAAAGGGATAGATGAAGGTGCAACATTGCTAGTTGGCGGTAAAGGAAAACCAGAAGGTCTAGAAACAGGATACTTCGCTAAACCCACCGTATTTACGGATGTATCCAATGATATGGCAATTGCTCAAGAAGAGATTTTTGGTCCAGTTCAAACAATCATCACATATGATGATTTAGATCAAGCAATCGAAATTGCTAATGACACCATTTACGGACTTGCGGGTTATGTAGTTGGAAAGGATAAAGAAACATTAACCTTTGTAGCTAATCATATTAAGGCTGGCCAAATCCAAATAAATAATGCACCAACTGACTTCTTTGCACCATTTGGCGGATATAAGCAATCTGGCATTGGCCGCGAATGGGGCGACTTTGGAATTGAAGAATATCTAGAAGAAAAAGCAGTGCTCGGGTTACCTTCTTAAGCAAACACAAAGGAGAGGTTCTTCCATATTGGAAGAACCTCTTTACATATTCGTTAATCTTCATCCTTCACATCTATATCCTCAGGAATAGGCTCATTTAAATAATCTTGTATCATTTTTCGATATTTCTCCATTTGTTCAAGATGAGTAGTGAATTGTTCTTTATTAATTAAATATTGATCTCCATCGTGAACCGCTCGAATTCTTCCCTGTAAAACAAGCGCATTAATCTTTTGTTCCTCCATAGATAAATAATCCGCTGTCTCCGATATGGTTAGATACATTGTCCTCCATCCCTTTCTATACATTTTGGAAATGTAACTTACCTAAGAAATTGTACCACTACCTTGCTTATGTCCTTCATTATACTATTCCAATACCTAGTCTAAAAACAAGAGAATCCCTAGTCAATTTCAACTCATTATTGTACCAGGATATCCCTATATTCCGGCGTTCTTTCCATTTTATTTTTGGCATAGGGACAAACAGGATTTACTTTTTTCCCTTCTTCTCTAGCATAATTCACGACTTCCTCTACCAACTTCCCCGCCACTCCTTGACCACGTAAGTCATCCGAGACTTCTGTATGATTGATAACAACATCCCCATCGTCAGAAAAACCATACGTTATGACAGCTTTTGGGTACTGTTCATCTTCCCCAAGAAAAAATTTTTGGTCACCTTTTTGAATGTTCATGCGATACTACTCCTTCTTCGAAATGTTTTATATACTAGTCTTAAACAAAACGAGGAATCTATGCAATATACAGTAATCCAATCAATTATTTCCAAGTTATCCCCTTAAATTATTCCCCTTTTTGAATGGTAATTCCCATTAGTTTTTGAAGTTCTTCTTCATTTTTTATTAAGTCATCTAAAGTATACGCTTCAAGAACTTTAAAAAAAGCAACTAGCGCCTTATTAATTACATGTTTTAACGTACAACCCGGAGAAATCACACAGTGATTTGTTCCTTTATCAAAACACTCTAGCATTATAAAATCATTTTCAAGCTGGCGAATTAATATTCCGACATTAATTTCATTTGCAGGTTTAGCTAACTTGATACCACCGTTTCTACCTCTTACAGACACGATTAATTCTCTTTTTGAAAGTTCATGAACTACTTTTTTTAAATGCTCCTGAGAAATATTATATACGTCAGAAATTTGCTTAATGGTTGCCAGTTCTTGCTTTGATTTTAATCCTGTAAATATTAACACACGTAATGCATAGTCTGTATATTTCTTTAAATTCACCCTCATCACACTCACTTGTTAATAACTTCACATTATTGTAACACATATTGACTTCATCCCCATTGTAATAGGAAAAATAGTTCCATACAATAAAGGTGTATTAAAAATACATCTTTTAAAGGAGTAGTTTTTATGACAAATGCCACGGAAAGCTTAGACAAGAGAACAATAGACGTTATTAAAGCGACTGTACCAGTATTACAAGAACACGGAGAAAAAATAACAAAACAATTTTATCGTCTGATGCTTGCGAATCATCCGGAATTAAACAATATCTTTAATCAAACGAATCAACAAAAAGGTGCACAATCAAAAGCATTAGCAAATACTATTTATGCAGCTGCAGCAAATATTGAACACTTAGAAGAAATAGTTCCTCATATAAAACAAATCGCACATAAGCATACGAGCATAAATATAAAAGCTGAACAATATCCAATTGTTGGAAAATATCTGCTATTAGCGATTAAAGAAGTCTTAGGGGATACAGCAAATGAGGAAATATTAAAAGCTTGGGAAATGGCATATAACGTCATCGCAGAAATGTTTATAACCATAGAAACAGAAATGTATGAACAAACACAACAAAAAATAGGTGGTTGGGTAGGATACCGTGATTTCACGGTGATTAAAAAAGTTGTAGAAAGCGAAGTAATTACCTCTTTTTACCTAAAACCAACGGATGGTTTACCAATACCTAAATACAGACCAGGACAATATATAACCATTAAGGCACAAATAGAAGATGAGCCCTTTGATCACCTACGACAATATAGTTTATCAACTGCTCCGAATGCCGAATTTTATAGAATTAGTGTAAAACGTGAACCGGGAAATGCATATCCCAAAGGGATCGTTTCGAATTTTCTTCATACAACGATACATGAGGGATCTATTCTGCCAATAAGTGCTCCTGCTGGAGACTTTACCTTAGATTCAGAATGCCAAACACCTTTAGTTCTAATTAGTGGGGGCGTGGGATTCACTCCGTTAATGAGTATGTTAGAAACCGTTATTGAAAAGCAGCCCCATCGACAGGTTATCTTTATCCATGCGGCAAGGTCAGCCAAACATCATGCAATGAAAGACAGAGTGAAAAACCTTACAAAGGAATATGCAAATATAACAAATTATGTTGTCTATGGTAACGATCATGATGATTGTGATAAACATGGTCATATTGATTATGAATGGCTCCATCGTGTAATTCCTACCACGAATGCATCTTTTTATGTTTGTGGTCCAAATGGATTTATGCAAACCATCCTTCGTATTTTAAGAAAAATGGAGGTGAAAGACGGCGCTATTCACTATGAAACATTTGGACCATCTGCAGATATTAGCGCCTAAAGGCAAAAGAAACAAGAATAAATTTAATTCCGAACTACCATCCAAGGATACAAAATTATATCCGGAAAGTAGTTCGGAATTTTTCTAAGAAGTAACATTATTGCCACCGAATGTAATGAGGTACCGTTTATCAAATGAATTAAGGCAACCAGTGATGTGAAAGTAGCTGAGAGCATGGCCGGTCAAATCGGAATGGAAAACATAAAATAAATAATTAAATTTAGAGCTTTCGTTTCCGTATACCTCTATCGCTTTATCTTAGAAATAAATAAGAATAGATACATGATTGATTCACTTTTAATCATACTAGAAATGAGATGATAACATGAAATTAAAAGATAAAGTCGCTATTATTACTGGTGGAGGAGCAGGGATTGGAAAAGAAACTGCTCTGATATTTGCTAAAGAAGGAGCGAAAGTTGTCTTCACTGACATTAATGAAGACTCCGGAAAACGATCGGTAGATGAAATAAAGGCAATAGGGGCTGAAGCTACTTTTATAAAGCATGATGTTAGTAAAGATGCAGGTTGGAAATAAACAGTTGAAAAAACGCTATTTAGCCATAAACAGATCGACATTTTATTTAATAATGCTGGAATCTCAATTAATAAACTATTAATAGAGACAGAATTAGAAGATTGGAATAAACTAATGTCCATTAATGTAACTGGTGTGTTTTTAGGAATGAAACATGATGTTCCAATCATGGCCGAACAAAAAAATGGTTCCATAATTAATGCCTCCAGCGAAGCAGGAATCATCGGTACACCTGGCCATGTTTTATATGGCGCTAGTAAAGGTGCAGTTCGGATTATGACCAAGGATGGTGCGATGGAATACGCTCAAGCAGATGTACGTGTAATTTCTATCCATCCAGGGTATATAGAAACTGCAATGGCAGATTATGCTTCTGAACAAATTGGCCGTTCTAAGGAAGAATTGGACAAAACCTATCTCTTAGGACGAATGGGAAAGCCTGCCAAAATGGTATTATTCTTAGCTTGCGACGATTCATCTTTTTCAACTGGAGCAGTTTCTAATTGATGATGGATCGACAGTAAATTAATTTAAGGAGTTTTTGCAAATGAGACTAGAGAACAAAGTAGCAATTATTACAGGTGGAGCTAGTGGAATTGGCGAGGCTACAGCTCGTTTATTCGCACAGGAAGGCGCTAAAGTAGTTATTGCTGATTTAGCCGATCGTGGTCAGGAGATTTCACATGATTTAATTCAACAAGGATATGAATCCCTATTTGTTAAAGCTGATGTAACCAATGAAGAACATACAAAGAATATGATCGAACAGACGGTTCGTCAATTTGGACAGCTTGATATCATGTTTGCGAATGCTGGAATTGCCAATGAAGCTAATATTCATGAAATGTCATACGAGCAATGGAAAAAAACCATGGATATTAACTTATCAGGTGTTTATCTTTCCGATAAATATGCGATTGAACAAATGCGGAAACAAGGAACCGGAGGAGCTATCGTTAATAGTGGTTCCATTCATAGTTTTGTCGGGAAAGATGGGGTGACAGCATACGCTGCCGCCAAAGGTGGAGTTAAATTACTCACCCAAACATTAGGAATTACGTATTCAAAGGAAGGCATCCGTGTTAATGCAGTTTGTCCAGGGTATATCGACACTCCGTTAATTGCTGATTCGCCGAAGGAAGTAAAAGAACATCTTGTCAATTTACACCCTATGGGTAGACTCGGTCGAGCGGATGAAGTGGCAAAAGCAGTGCTATTCCTCGCAAGTGAAGATGCGTCATTTATTGCTGGAACTACTTTATTAGTTGATGGTGGCTATACAGCACAATAATTTAGAAGGAAAACAAAGAGGATCAAATTTTACTGATCCTCTTTGTTCATGATAGGCTCTTCTAGTTCTTGTTTTGATAACCAAGTTTGAGATAGCATTATCGGTATCATAAGGAGTCCAGCCCAAATCTAAATGGATCATCCATTTTTGCATGGTTGTGGAAACCTACGAAAGACATAGAATAATCCTAATAAAAGTAGCCTATATGCAATTAGTAAAAATAATAATTTTATAATATTCATATTCTCCATATCGAAATTTACAAACTCTCTATAATTATTTAAACGGTTCCACACCACTTTCCAAAATGGAGAACGTTTGATGTTCACAATCGATCTCGGCCATCGCTCCATACGGGATAACAATTTTAGGTTCGGTATGACCAAAGTTCAAATTATATAATATTGGCAAATCCTCTAGCTTATACTCACGCATTACCATGCGTATCGCTCTTTTATATTCTTCATAAAAGGCTTCATCTTTAGGCTTTGCAAATACAATTCCATTGGTGTTTTGTAATAGCCCCTGTGCAGCATAATTACGCAGCCAATAGGTCAGTAGAACAGGTGATGATTTTACTTCAGAAGTCTCAAAAAAAAGGATACTATTTTCCCAGTGATTACTAGTCGGCCAAAGCTCGGTCCCTTTTGTAAATTCTAATACCTCCATACACCCTCCAATTAATCGTCCAGATACAGTACCAGAACCTTGAAGCAGCTCGTACCCTTTGTTTGGTTGCATCTTCCGTTTAATCTGATTATTAGTTTCGACTGTCCAATCTAGAAATTCACTTGTCCAAGCCGTCGCCTGTTCTATTTCACCAATAGGTGTGCTTGTAAACAGCGTTTGCTTAATGGAATGAATGGTATAAGCATGCATTTCTACATTTTCAGCAAAATCCGTTAGAATTGCTGGTCCATAGAATGATGATATGCCAGCTTTCAAGTTGATTAGATGTTGAATGGTACTATCCGAATACCCCATAAAAATTTTGGGGTTATCATGAATCACTTCTAAATCTAAATATGGCAATAACCGGATACTATCATCACCTCCTATGTTAGCAATGATTGCTTTAATGGAAGGATCTTTAAATGCGATCATTAAATCTTCCGCACGTGCTTGTGGATTTTCATATAAGTAGGAGGTCCCTTTCAAGCTATTCGGCATCGGTACAGCATGTAGACCAAACACGTCTTTTAAACGCTTTACTCCTATCTCATATCGCGTTCTCAATTCAGGGTCTCCCGCTCCACCCCAGCTTGGGCTAACAGTTGCTACTTTATCTCCTGACAATAAATGTTTAGGTTTTTTTAACACCTTTCTTATTCCTCCTTGACTATAAAATAACTATCATATGCTCCCTCCATCACATAACCTAATTGTTCTGCTAATCTAGCAGATGCTAAATTAGCAGCATCCCAACTTGGATACCACCCTTTTTCAAGACACTCTAGTATTAATGCAGATGCTGTAATTTTAGCCAAACCTTTTCTTCTATAATCAGGATTTGTACCGATTTCGATTTCAATCCCATCATTATATACACTATAAGACGATGCTCCACATACGACCTTTCCATTATATAAAACACAATATCCTATCCCTCTTTCTAAAAAATCCTCTATAGAATGAAAATTTCCCGTGAAATCTTCTGAAATAGCATGTAACGATGGATTTAGAATATTGCTTCGATCGATACGTTTTAATTCATAGTTCTCTGGTAGTTTAGCGACATAATCTTCTAGTGGCTTTATCTTTAAGTCGGTAGCCTGTTTTCGAAAGCGATATCGTTTGATTTTTTCAAAGGCCCCCTGATACCTTGCCTCTAGCTGGTCTGCCCATTCTTTGGTATGAACAATAGCTAGTATTCGATCAGGAATATTGCCTAATAATTCAGTTGCTGTATTGGAATAAGCATCTCCAGCAAAGAAGGTAAAGTCACCAACTGTAATCTGAGCTACAGTCGGATGCACTGGATCATCAACCCAAGCTTCTCCCATATGGCCTTGTAGACAACTTAAAATCTGTGTATCTTTGAGACCTTTAAATAAGGGATACAGTTTTTGCTTAACTTTAAAGTCTGTCTTCACGATCATTCATAAAACATCCTCTATTTATCATTTCTTCACACAAAAAAATAGAATAATAGTAAACTATCAGTAATGGAACACTTTAATTTAGTAATTATTTGAATAATCCACACAAATCCATATTATCATATTCGTCATGGAATGATTAGCCTTTTTTACATCCATTGATAATAGCCAATGTAACACCCAAATTGGTTAAGCCCTTACGTAACATGTGATACATTCCATTAATGAGTTACAGCAGGAAAGATAAACATGTCATAAAACAGTTACACAAGGTGCTTCGCGTATTTCCCTTATCTTCAATCACCACGTTACTTCCCGTTATCTTAATCATTTTACAAAATCGTTAATCTTTCTTCCCATAATCGTAAAGGGAATTGTATGATCTGGAAAGAAGGAGTTGCTAATACCCGCCACTCTTACTTTTTATATAATGATTGACCAATGATATTATTTACTGTGTGGTTAATACTACTGTCTGATTAGGGATTCTTTTCAAGATCTCCTCTAAAAATTGTTGTCCATATCCACTTCCTTGAAAGCTAGGTTCCACGGCCAATTCTACTAGTTCAAAACAATCGGTTAGCCAAAATGCAGCTTATTCCTCCTTCATTGCCTCACGAAGTACTGTGTTATAATATTAATTCGTTTTGTTATTTTGAACATTATCTTCCTCTGATTGCCAAATGATCTGTCTCTAATCACCTTTTTTATGAGGACCAAATAAAAATTTCCCAGCAGTATGAAGTGTAAAAGTCAACATACATTCAAAGTAATCCAATTATTTACTTTGAAACCAAAATATACAATAAATGAGACAAATACCCTACATTTATGAAGTGATTACTATAAAATAACAAACAAATTAGTAGTAATATGTCGTAATTTATATCATTTTGACTTTCTTTGTTGAAACTATTGCATTTTCATATAGAAATAATCATACTTACACTTGTGTGTTCTGAGACTTATGCCCTAACATTTTTATAATCAAGAAAGGAAGAAGGAAAATGAAGATCGTTGAACCAAAAGTTACAAGATTAAGCAAGGCGATTAGTAAGAAAAAAAAAGAGATGATAGAATTGGGTCTAAAATATGGACTGACTGATAAGCGAACGGTTAAATGTAGTCAACAGCTTGATACGCTATTAAATTTGCAAAACAATTTAAAACCAGTATATTTAACTGGATTTATTGTCATGTTTTGGGTATGAACTGAATGAGTTATCATTCATTATTTGATTGGTACATCGATTGAATATACCTTAAATCATCAAGAACGTTTGCCACTTCTTCCTGATTTAAGAAGATTGGCATTTGATCATATAAAGTTAATACTTGACC
Source organism: Virgibacillus salexigens (assembly GCF_014905415.1). Taxonomy (GTDB): domain Bacteria; phylum Bacillota; class Bacilli; order Bacillales; family Amphibacillaceae; genus Virgibacillus; species Virgibacillus salexigens. Next base: position 253,435 of record NZ_BNEO01000003.1, on the reverse strand, counting down.
ATCAACATTAGGATGACTGTCTAAGTACCTCATGATTTTGGTTAACTGATTCTCAGAGAGATTAGATTCGGTAGCGAGCTGTTTAAATTGCTTTACTATAAAATCATTTGTGTTTAAATCAAGTTCACCTGATATAAGCTTACCATTTAAATACATATGAACCACACTCCAAACATTTTCGAATAGTATTAGTTATGTCCTTGTTGTATCAAGTTATTACATAAAAAACGTATTGGGCGAACGACCCAATACGCTAGTTTTGTTACAATATTTTATTTAAAAATTCTTTTGTTCGATCAGATTGGGGGTTAGAAAATAGTTGATCGGGTTTCCCTTCTTCAACAATAACACCATTATCCATAAACAACACTCGATCACCCACTTCTCTAGCAAAACCCATTTCATGTGTCACGACAAACATGGTCATTCCCTCTTTAGCCAGTTGTTTCATCACTTCTAATACTTCTCCGACTAATTCAGGGTCTAACGCAGAAGTGGGTTCATCAAACAACATCATTTTCGGTTCCATGGCCAGTGCTCGTGCGATAGCAACACGCTGTTGCTGGCCACCAGACAATTGCTGAGGATATTGTTCAGCTTTATCTCCTAATCCAACTTTTGCTAGCAATTTCTCTGCTCTTTCTCTTGCATCCTGACGACTAATATTTCTTACTTTTTGAGGTGCAAGCATTAAGTTTTCAATGACTTTCTTGTGAGGAAATAAATTAAACTGTTGGAAGACCATTCCTACTTCTGTACGCACCATATTTATATCTGTATTAGAATCATTTAAGTTATTCCCATCCACAATCACTTCACCACTAGTAATTGATTCCAGCATATTTAAGCAACGTAAAAAAGTACTTTTTCCAGAACCGCTTGGACCAATTACACAAACTACTTCCGAGGGCTGAATCTCACAATTTATTCCTTTAAGAACCTCTGTTTTTCCAAAGTTTTTGTATAAACCTTTTACTTGAATCATTAAATATCCAGCCTCCTCTCAATAATCCGTAATACAAATGATAATGTCAGCGTAATAGCCAGATAAAAAACTGCTACCGTTGTATAAATTTCCACCGCGTTAAAATGGTTGGCAGCGATTAATCGACCTTGAAAAATCAACTCCGGCACTAATATTACGGATAAGAGTGAGGTGTCCTTAATACTAATAATAAACTGATTCCCTAATGGAGGAATCATTCGTTTAAATGCCTGTGGCCAAATGATATATCGCATTGTTTGTCCATGGTTCAGCCCTAATGAGCGACCTGCTTCCATCTGCCCTTTATCAATTGATTGTACTGCCCCACGAACAATTTCAGCAATATAAGCACCTGAGTTCAACGCAATGACGATAACCCCGGCAATTATGGACTCGATTTCAAAGCCAATGATTAGTGGTAGGGCGAAATATATCCAAATTGCTTGTACCAATACAGGTGTACCCCGAATAACTTCTACATATATTGCAGAAATGCTCTTAATAAGTTTATTATTAGCTATTCTCCCTAGTCCAAAGATTCCACCAAGAACAAATCCAATAATTAAGCCAATAACAGAAATGAGTAAGGTATAATAAAGTCCTGTAAATAATTCAGGTAAGAAATCAATCACTTGCAGCCAATTAAAATTCACCATTTGCTTCACCTCGCTAGTCAGAGAAAAAGGAGCTGCCCTAAAAGTCAGCCCATCCAAACAAGAAGATTCTCCTCTTTTACTCGTAACGACCCAGTTTCCATATGAGCATCAATTTTGTTACTACGTATTCAAACTGTCCAATCAAAACAGGAGATTCCCTATTCATTATTGCTTATTCTTCATGAGGCTGTGCTCCTTAACGACTTGTAATCGTTCGAATTCTGTTATTCTGGTTTTTTTCCAAACCATTTTTCATAGATTTCATCGTATTTACCGTTTTCCTTTAAAGTTGCTAATGCATCATTAATAGCAGTAACTAATTCTTCTTGCCCTTTCGAGATTGCAATACCGTAATCCTCAGCTTGGTAAAGGTCACCAACAACTTTTAGGTTGTCTCCATTTGTTTGAATGTAATAATTTACATTCGGAGCATCATATAAAATAGCATCAGCACTGCCATTTTCAACAGCTAAATACGCTTGATCAAGCTGTTCAAATTGACTCGCCTCCGCATTTTCAATGTTCTCATCGATATATGAAGCACTGGTAGATCCTAGTCTAGTGGCAATTGTTTTCCCCTCTAAATCTTCAATCCCTTTAACAGAATCGTTATCACTACGGACACCAATTGCTAATCCAGATTCATAATATGGCTCACTATAATCAATCTTCTGTTTTCTTTCTTCAGTAATACTTATACCAGCAATCGCAATATCAAACGAACCAGTCTGCAAGCCAGGAATAATTCCATCAAAGTTCGTTGTTTCTAATTCGATTTCAAACCCAGCTTCATCCGCAATGGCATGAATAAGATCGATATCGAAGCCAACGTATTCGCCATCTTCTTTGAATTCAAACGGCACGAAGGATGTATCACTAGCTACTGTGTACGTATCTTTCAACTCACCTTCACTATTATCACCATTTTCCGCATCCCCTTCAGAAGAACCACATCCCGCTAAAACAAGACCAATTAAAATCAGAATACTCAGTAATTTCCATTTGTGTTTATTCATGTAAAAACCCCCTTGGTAATAAAAAAATGAATACCCTTTAATAATAACAAAGATATGATTATTTAAAAAATTCTAAACGAGCGGAAATTGTCGAATGAACGTGATTCCTTGAATTTCTCACCTTAATAATTTGAAAATACGTATAAATCGTACAATTAACTCTAAATAACTAGTAGACTATCTTCTCCACTTCCATTTTATGAATAAAGATGCTTTTCTAATTCCTGTCGAATGTTGTCAGGAATTAACTCAGATACTTGTTTCTCTTGATTGTAATTTACATATACAGCTTTACCTTTCGCGCAGTGGTGACCTCTTTGATAGACTTCCTCATATAATTCAAGGCTGGTATTACCAATTCTCTTTACCCACGTATGTATTTCTACCGGAGTCCCAAAATAAATTTGACTAAGATAGTCTACTTGAATAGATAGTAGTATCATTTTCCAATTTGCAAAGGAATCATCTGGGGTAAATAATTTAAAGATGGGATTTCTTGCTGCCTCTAGCCAGATTGGTATGGTCGTGTTATTAATATGTCCAACTCCATCCGTTTCAGAAACACGTGGTTCGATCCTCATCTGAAACATATCCTATTCCTCCTTCATCTATCAGTTTAAGATTTATTATACCGCAACTTTTCACTAGATTATAATCCGTATTCAATTTGTTCGAATTACTAACATCTATGATAAAAATGGATCGTCCCTTCTCTTATTCTAGGCATTTTCACTCATTTTTCCGAATTTTTGTAAGATTTCCTTCCATTATAGTAGTGACATCTATTATTCTATGTTTAACTAGAAATAATTATTTAATTTTTCAAACTATTAAAAAAGAAGGGAAGGTTAGAATGGAAAAGGCAATGTTAGTAGCTAATAACCCGTTCATTTGGGTAATCGCTTGTTTGATTATAGCCGTCATCGCTTTTCAAGGGATTATATTTATCCGAATCGCCTCAAAGACAAGTGCTAGCGTAGGGTTATCTCAACACGAAGTAAAAACATCTCTTAAAGTTGGGGCCATTAACTCTATTGGACCTTCCTTAGGCATTATGATTATCGCTATTTCACTTATTACCTTGTTGGGCAACCCACTTACTTTAATTAGAATTGGAATTATCGGATCAGCTGCAACGGAATCAATGGGAGCTTCTATCGCTGCTACTTCTTTTGGAACAGAATTAGGTTCATCTTCGTTTACGTCTCAAGCATTTACCACTGTAGCATGGGTATTAAGTTTAGGGGGATGTGGTTGGTTATTGTTTGTAGCCTTATTTACAAAACATTTAGGGAAATTCCAATCCTCTATAACGAACAAAACAAAAGATAAAGGCTTTCCAATCATGATTATTATATCTACAGCTGCAATGCTTGGCATATTCGGTAATTTATTAACACAGGAATTATTTAAAGGATACGAATCAGTTATCGTTATTATTGCTGCAGCAATTACCATGATCGTTGTTACGCTTGTTGCTAACAAGTTTAGAAAATTAAAATGGTTACACGAATGGTCACTAGGTCTGGCTATACTTACAAGCCTATCTGTTATTTACTTCATCATCTAACGAATGGGAGTTGTTTTAATGGAAGTGAGCGAAAAGTTTCTTCATACTGAACGGATAAAACAATCTGAAACGATAAAAATGAGTGAGTTTCATGCGAAATCTCACTTCTGGGGTAGAATCACCATTTGGACAATTATCGGACTAACTTTGTCTTTACCAATTTGTCTTTCATTTGTACTTGGCTACCATCCAGGTTGGCCCCCTATTCTATCTGGTTTAACTGCTTATATAGCTGTTATTGGACTTGTTTGGGTAGTAGAACCAATTTCTTATTTTCCAACACTTGGCGTATCTGGGACTTACCTTGCTTTTTTGACCGGTAATATCTCTAACATGTGTTTACCCTCTGCTGGAGCTGCTCAATTAGCAGTTGGTACAGATCCAGGTACGAAAAAGGGAGAAATCGTAGCCACTCTTGCTATTGGAGCCGCTTCTTTAGTTAATCTAGCGATATTAACCGTAATTATCATCTCCGGTTCCTTTATCGTTTCGATGCTTCCTGATTCTGTTCGTGCTATTTTCCCATATATTGTTCCTGCTATTTTTGGCGGTATTTTTGCTCAATTTGCAATAAAAAAACCTTTATATGGGTGCATTGCATTAACAAGTGGTTTACTCATATATCTGTTACCTATTCCAAGTTTTTTTAAAGGCTTATGTTGTATTGTTATTACTATAAGCTTATGCATCTTTATAGAAAAGAGAAAACATCAACAATCACACGCATAATAAAGGAGAATTTACATGGCAAAAAATTCCATTTTAGACTGGTTAGATGAAAAGCAATCTTTTTTTTCGGAAATAGCTAATGACATATGGGATCACCCACAGCTTGCTTATGAAGAAACCTATGCAGCAACTTTACAAATGGATACATTACGGCAAGCAGGATTTACCATTAAATCTGATATTGCAGGAATACCTACGGCATTTGTCGCAGAATTCGGTAACTCACAGCCGATCATTGGCGTATTGGGTGAATATGATGCATTACCAGGCCTGTCTCAAAAAAAATCAACAACTCGACAGGAGATTAATCCAAATGGCCCTGGTCATGGTTGTGGGCATAACCTGCTAGGTACAGCAGGAGTCGAAGCTGTTATTGCATTAAAAACAGAAATGGAGAATAATCAATTATCAGGGACCATACGATATTATGGATGCCCAGCCGAAGAAGTTCTATCAGGTAAAACATTTATGGCTAAAGAAGGAGTATTTGATGATTTAGATTGTGCTTTAACTTGGCATCCTGGAACCTCGAATATTACAGCAAGTTTCAGTATGCAAGCAATGGTATCCATCAAATTTCATTTCAAAGGAATAACTGCACATGCTGCTGGTGCTCCCCATGCTGGTCGAAGTGCTTTGGATGCAGTTGAACTAATGAACGTTGGAGCAAACTATATGCGAGAACATACATTAGACGGTTCACGTATTCATTATGTTATCTCGAATGGTGGACTTGCGCCAAATGTTGTACCAGATAACGCGAGTGTTTGGTATTATTTACGAGCTGCTAGCAAAGCACAGGTAGAACAGATGCTAAGGAGAATAAGAAAAATTGCTCAAGGAGCCGCACTAATGACAGAAACAGAAGTCAGCGAGGAAATGTTGGCTAATGCTTATGATACCCTGCCGAACAATACATTGAACGATTTGATGTATGAGAATATGATAACTGCCGGATCACAGAAGTTCTCACTAGAAGAAGATTCCTTTGCTAATGATTTGGTAGCTACGGTAGATCAAGAAATTGTCCAATCCGCTAAGCAAAGTATGGGAGTTACCTTCAAAGAACACTTGCCTGAAGACTTCTACAATCTTCAACATTTGAAAGGTACTTCCATTGGTGGCTCAACCGATGTTGGAGATGTGAGCTGGATTACACCTGTGGGACAGATTATGACAACTTGTGCCCCTATCGGCGTGCAGCCACATTCTTGGCAAGCTACTGCTTCCTATGGATCTTCTATTGGGTTAAAAGGGATGCATCTAGCCGCTAAATCAATAGCTCTCACTTTATACGACCTGATAACGAACGAATCCGTTATTGATAAAGCTAGAAATGAATTTGAAAAAGACACAAACGGAAAAGGGTACACTGCTGGTATCCCAGATTCCGTACAGCCTCCGGTCCTTCCAGTACCGAACGTATAGCTTCAGAACATGAGCCAACTTAAATAGTGAGACTTCTGCGAGAACAGCATTGGCAGAGATCCACTTAGCTGAGACCGTGCTCGCGAAAAATGAAACCATCGTTTGGATTCTCCGTCCTGTACCATAGGAGTTATCATTATGTCTCAGCTTTTTTAATAAATCCTATTCTTTTAAAACAAAAACAGGTTGTCAGATTATGACAACCTGTTAATCATGTAATGGAGTGATTCAACTATTCCCCTAATACGGTTTTAGCTATTTTCTTATCTAATTCTTCAAAATCATGATACGAAATCGTTTCATATAATTCTTTTCTCGACTGCATATCAGAGACCCCGTTTTTTTGTGTTCCTTCTTCTTTAATTAAGTTAAAAATGCGCTCATAAGCTTTCGCTGCAACTCGTAAGGAAGTAACTGGATATATAACCATACTAAAGCCCATGCTTTGAAATTCTTCTGCTGTTATATAAGGTGTTTTTCCAAACTCTGTCATATTAGCTAATAAAGGCACATGTACTTTTTCAGCAAATAAACGAAATTCTTCATCGGTTTGAAGTGCCTCCGGAAAAATGGCATCTGCCCCAGCTGCCACATAATTTGTTGCACGTTTAATTGCAGCATCTAATCCTTCGTTTGCACGTGCATCTGTTCTAGCAACAACTACGATGGATGGAGCAACCTTTTTAATCGCTTGAATCTTTTGTTCCATTTCCTCAACTGTCACAAGCTGCTTTCCATTCAAATGGCCACATTTCTTCGGTAACTGTTGATCTTCAATTTGAACAGCTGCAACATTTGCTTCGAACATTTCCTGTGCAGTTCGCGCTACATTTAACACTCCTCCAAAGCCGGTATCAATGTCTACAAGCAATGGTATATTTGTTGCACGAACAAGCTCTTTCGCACGCTCTGCTACTTCAGTAGATGTCACAATACCTAAATCAGGTAAACCCTTGCTCGCTGTATATGCTCCCCCGGATAAATAAAGCGCCGAGAATCCAGCTTCTTTAGCTACAAGTGCTGCCATTGCATCATGTGCACCTGGAATTTGTAAGATCGATTCTTCGTGTATTAATTCTTTAAATGCAGTGGCTAGTTCTTCTTGTGTTTTTGGTCGGTCAACGATCCATGCCATACCAATCGGCCCCTCCTTGTTACTTCACTAATAAATCCATGAATTCATTCACATTCATTGCTGTAAGCTTATCATAATCATAACTTACTTCTTCAATTTGTTGTAGCTGTTTTCTTGAATACTGTGTTGCTAGGTTTGCAGCATATTTCTCCAAGATTTTTGGTACAGCCTCATCTCTACGGAAACGATGGCCTAGTGGATATTCACAATCTACCTTTTCCGTCGATGTTCCATCCTTAAAATGAACTTGAACAGCATTTGCGATCGATCGCTTATTTGGATCTAAATAATCTTTTGTATAATCCTTGTTTTCCGTGACCACCATCTTATCTCGCAATGTATCAACACGAGGATCTGCAGCCACTTCATCTTCGTAATCTTCAGCTACAATGTTCCCTTTTAACAGACCAATTGCTGTTATATACTGAATACAATGATCTCGATCGGCTGGATTATATAACGGTCCTTTTTTATCGATAATACGAATCGCAGACTCGTGGGTTGTTATCCTAATCTCATCAATATCATCGATACGATCCTTGACTTCTGGATATAATTTCACAGCTGCTTCTGCTGCCGTTTGTGCATGAAATTCTGCAGGGTAAGATACTTTAAATAGTACATTCTCCATAACATAACTATTAAAAGGTTGATTTACTGTTAATTCCTGCTTGTTAAATAACACATCTTGAAACCCCCATCCTGGAGCGCTTAAAGCTGTTTGATACCCCATCTCACCTTTAATAGCCATCATTGCTAAACGAACAGCACGACTTGTCGCGTCTCCAGCAGCCCAAGACTTACGTGAGCCAGTATTAGGTGCATGCCGGTAAGTACGCAAGCTCGAATTATCAATCCATGCATTGGATAAGGCATTAATTATTTCTTCACGCCCCCCACCCAACATTTCGGTAACTACCGCCGTAGTGGCAACTTTTACATAAAGAACATGGTCTAAACCTACACGATTTAAGCTGTTTTCTAAGGCAAGCACACCTTGTATCTCATGTGCTTTAATCATTGCTTCCAAAACATTTTTTACTGTTAAAGGCGCTTTCCCCTTTGCCAAACGTTCTTGGCTTACAAAATCAGCTACTGCAAGAATGCCACCTAAATTATCCGATGGGTGACCCCATTCGGCAGCAAGCCATGTATCATTATAATCTAACCATCGAATAATGGCTCCAATATTAAATGCGCCTTGTACTGGATCAAGAACATGGGAAGTTCCTGGTACTCTTGTACCATTTGGTACTACTGTTCCAGGCACGATAGGGCCTAGATGCTTCGTACATTCCGGATAGTTTAATGCCAATACCCCACAACCAATTGTATCAATAAGCACATAATGCGCAGTTGAATATGCTTCTTCACTTGTAATTTCTTTATTCAAAACATAATCGGTAATTTCCTCTAACAGCGTGTCTGTTTTTTTCTGTTCCTCTACTTTTAACATGTTTTTCTTCCTTTCTAACAAAAAAGTTCTTCATTCGTTTGATCTTAATAACTCTTGCCAACATAGTTAACACGTGGTCTGAAAAGACGGTTATGCTCGTGTTGCTCTATTACATGCGCAGCTAAACCAGCCGTTCGCGCACTAAAGAAAATAGGAGTATATAAACCAATTGGGATACCTAACATCCAATAAACAGGCGCCGCGTAATAATCAAGATTAGGATAAAGGCCTTTTTCCTCTTTCATTATTTTCTCTCCAGCTTCACACATTTCGAGTAAAAGATGGTCCCCCTTTTCATCACATAATTGCTTTAATGATTCCTTCATTACTAATGCACGAGGATCCATTTTCTTCATATAAACACGATGACCAAATCCCATGATCTTTTCTTTTTTTACCAGTTTTTTATGAAGCAATTCTTCAAATTCAGCTTCAGATTTTGCTTCATTTAACATGTACATAACCGCTTCATTCGCACCACCATGTAAATTTCCTTTTAGTGAAGCTACTCCACCTGTAAGCGCTCCATACATATCCGAATTAGTAGAAGCAATTACTCTTGCAGTAAATGTTGAATTAGGCATTTCATGTTCACTATACAAAAGTAACGAGCGGTCAAAAATTTCGGCCTCTACATTTTCTGGCTTCTTTCCAGTAATCATATACAAAAAGTTAGCACTATACGCTAAGTCTTGGTTTGGTTGCACAGCCTTTTGCCCCTGAATCAGTCTATAGCTATTAACTGTAATAGCGGGAAGTTTGCCTAATAATGCATAAGCACGGCTTTTATTCGCTTCCAAGGAACGATTATCGATATCCTCATCATAACCAGAAAGCGCTGACAATCCTGTGCGTAAACCATCCATTGGGTGCGTATTCTCTGGTAATAACGCTAAAAGATCCATTATATTTGAGGGAATATGATAATTTGAAGTTAGTTTTTTCTCTAAGTCAGCTTTTTCTTCTTGATTCGGTAGTTTTTTATCTAATAAGAGATGCACAATATCAATATAATCATTCTGTTTTGAAAGATCGATTAATTCATGCCCTCGTATAATAATTTTCTCTTGTTCCGTATCAAGAAATGAAATGGCTGTCTCTGAAGCTATCACTCCATCTAATCCTGGGACATACTGTTCTTTCGTACTCATATATATCCTCCTTTTAGAATTATTGATTCACTATATTTCTGTAATTTCTTTATTTTCTATCTCTATTATAGAATTGAAATGAAAATTAGGAAAATATATAATTTTAATTATCAGCCATAAATTTTTTCAATATCAAATTGCTAAACGAGGTGTCATTGTCTATGCGAATGCAAGATTGGGAAATGCTGTCCGTGCTTTATGAAACCGAAAATATTACAAAGACAGCAAAGCAGTTGTTTTTATCACAACCCACATTAACCTCCCGATTAAAAAAGCTGGAAAATTACTACGGTGTCCAACTAATTATTCGAAAGCAACGAGGGATTACATTTACACCTGAAGGTGAACAGTTAGCCCAACATGCGCAGAGAATGATTCACGAACAACGGAAAATAGAAGAACAGCTTCATAATATGAAGGAAGAAGTTGCTGGTACGATAAGGGTTGGTGTATCTAATTTCTTTGCATTAAATAAAATGCCAAAGTTACTGCGCCTATTTAAACAAAACTATCCAAATGTTGAGTTTCAAGTTGTTACTGGATGGAGCAGTGAAATGCATCGGCTTATCTTAAATCATGATGTTCATATTGGTTTTATCAAAGGGGATTATCTATGGAATGAAAACAAGGATTTACTTTATGAAGAGGAAATATGTCTTGCTTCACCGTGGGAATTCGAATGGGAAAACCTTCCTGATTTACCGCGTATCGACTACCATACGGATGAAAAAATGCGAAGTATCGTAGATCAATGGTGGTACAGTAATTATAAGCAAGGTCCAAATATAAATATTCAGGTCAATCAAGTAGAAACATGTAAAGAAATGGTTATTAATGGCCTAGGATATGCAATTATTGCAAATCTTGTTGTCCGTCCATATCGAGAACTAATTATCAAGCCACTTCACCTAGCATCCGGGAAGGCTATTACACGCAAGACTTGGATGTACTATCATGAGGATACCTTACAACTAAATATTGTTCATGCATTTGTTCGGTTTATCCAAACCTTAGATGTTAAAGCATTATAATAGGGCCTTCTATGCATGAAGTGCCCTGATCTAGCCTACGTAATGTTAAAGCACTTCTTTAGTCAGTAACCTCTCACAACTTTCCAAAGTCTTTCTAGTAATTCAATGCTATTTTCCTTGTAAAACTACTAATTAGCTGGAACTTCACATGCTATTCTATAAATTTATTTTAGAGAAGAATAAAGGGTTTACAAATTCTTAGATTATCTGGTAATATACTTGTATACAAGATAAACAAGTATATTAGTCTTAGGGAGAAATGCTAAAATGAATACGCTTTACCCAAAAGAATGGTTAGATAAATCATCAATTGGAGAAAGAGTAGCTGCTGAATTACGTATGCAGATTATTTCTGACCGTATTGAAAGCGGTTCCGTTATTTCTGAAAACAAAATAGCTTCACAATTCGGTACTAGCCGTTCACCTGTCCGGGAAGCACTTAAAGTTCTTTCTTCTGATGGATTAATTCAACTAGAGAGGATGGGAGCTGTTGTAATAGGATTCTCAGAAAACGACATCGAAGAAATGTATGACATCCGAAAAATGATCGAGTCATTTGTCCTTGAACGTGTAATCGAATCGGAAAATGATGATTTAATAAAGAAGTTAAGACAAATTATTGAAATGATGCGTATTTCGGTAAAGTATCAAGATGCCGAAGGGCTTACTATACAAGATTTGGACTTTCATGAAACCATAATTAGAACGATACATCATAACCAAATTATGCTTCTATGGTCTAAATTACGACCAGTGATGGAATGCTTTATTCTGCTATCAATGAGAAGACGGTTTATTGATAAACCAGAAGACGCAGAACGTATTGTTAGTAATCATATTTCGATCATTGAAGCTATTCAAAACAAGGATAGAGAATTACTAACTAAAGCAATCTATCAAAACTTCCATACACAGCATATGCTAGAAAAAGAAAGAGAGACAAAATAAACTCAACTAGATAAACATAAGCATTCGTGAAAAGGGTTACGTATTGCTTATCTTGCACAGAGAAAGGAAGATAAATATGCCGTTACTTATCGTCGCACTAGGTGTGCTTGTATTACTATTTTTAATTATGAAATTAAATATAAACACATTTATTTCATTAGTAGTTGTAGCATTCTTAATTGCTCTAGCATTAGGTATGCCATTAAATGAAATTGTCGCTTCAATTGAATCAGGAATGGGTGGAACATTAGGAAGTATTGCTTTAGTATTTGGACTTGGAGCCATTCTTGGTAAGCTAATTGCTGACGCTGGTGGTGCACAACGTATTGCCATGACGCTAATTAATAAATTTGGTGAAAAGAATATTCAATGGGCAGTAGTTATCGCCTCCTTTATTCTTGGTATTGCCTTATTCTTTGAAGTAGGATTAGTATTGTTAATTCCAATTATTTATCAAATTGCAAAACAAACCAATGTTTCATTCTTATCACTTGGTCTTCCAATGGCTGCCGCATTATCGGTTACCCATGGGTTTTTGCCTCCACATCCTGGACCAACCGTTATTGCTCAAGAGTATGACGCTAACATAGGTATGGTACTCATTTACGGGATTATTGTTGCTATTCCAACAACATTAATAGCTGGGCCATTATATGCAAAAATCGCTAAGAGGCTCGTCCCTTCTGCTTTTGAAAAAATAGAAGGTGGAAGCCTTACTGAAATTGGTGATGCAAAACAATATAAATTAGAAGAAACACCTAGCTTCGGAATAAGTGCATTTACTGCACTATTTCCTGTCTTGTTGATGATGCTATCAACGATCGTTTCGTTAATCCAAGAAGGAATTGGGGCAACAGGCTGGTTTTTCGATTTTATTGAAATCCTAGGTTCACCCTCTACGGTAATGTTACTTTCTGTTCTATTAGCAATCTATACAATGGGGGTGGCAAGACACATCCCAATGAAAGATGTAATGGCTTCAGCCGAAAGTTCAGTAAGATCAATTGCCATGATGTTATTAATCATTGGTGCAGGTGGTGCTCTAAAACAAGTATTAATTGACGGCGGTGTAGGTGACTATGTTGCTCAGATTTTTGAAGGAAGTGCGATTTCTCCTATCATTCTTGCTTGGTTAATTGCTGCTGTTTTAAGAATTGCTCAAGGTTCTGCAACAGTCGCTGCCTTGACGACCGCAGGATTAGTAATTCCATTAATGGCAGGTACAGACGTAAACTTAGCATTAATGGTACTAGCCACTGGAGCAGGAAGCTTAATCGCTTCACATGTTAACGATACCGGATTCTGGATCATAAAAGAGTCCTTTGGTTTAACAGTTAAAGAAACCTTTTTGACATGGACCATGCTTGAAACGATTATATCGGTAAGTGGTCTTGTGTTCATACTATTGATCAGCGCATTTGTTTAATTGCATTATAAAAGACCGAGAATCCAGGTTCTCGGTCTTTTAATAAAATGAAGGTAACCACTCTATTTTTTGATCGCATTCCTTTTAATATATTCGTCCCTTCTTGTTGAAGAAATTGGTTATACGAACTACTGTTAACTTCGTAAATGGCAATTCTTCCATCTTCATCATAATGTATACCCCAACCAAATTTCTTTACTAATGGGGAAGCTCGAAAACAAGCTCTTGATTTAGAAAAGAATGCTTCTCTTATACCTTCTATTTTCCTCTGGACAATGTTGTTCTTAATAAGCTACGTTTGAAATTGTACATCCACTTGAGTATAGGTATATGGATTTTCCCTCATTAGTTCGTACTCAATTGATGCAATCGTTGGTTTATTGTTTCTTGGAGTTGGTTCCATCCCTGAAGTAGCTGTGGAATCCTCCGAAACAGTAATAAACGTATTTTTATAACTCATGGCAAATCACCCCCCATTCAGTATTCTAGAATTCATCACTACGTATTCGACCAAGCCCAATTTTATATTTTATACGTTTCTATATCTCTTTAGCCTATACCTGCTTCATCCATATATTTTCTTATACTGGACATAAGATCCGTTTTCTTCCATGAGTACAACAGTGAACCAAGAGGTGAAGAGATTGAAAGTTGAAATCAACGGTAATACATTGGAGCTAACCGTCGCTGATATTACAAAGCAAAACACCGATGCCATTGTTAATGCTGCAAATGGAACATTAATGGGGGGCGGAGGTGTTGATGGGGCTATTCACCAAGCTGCTGGGAGTAAATTAGTACAAGCTTGCAAAACCATCCGTGAACAAAAACTTCATGGGGAAAGATTATCTACTGGAGAAGCAGTTATAACAAATGGATTTCAACTTCCAGCAGCCTATGTAATCCATACCGTAGGTCCCGTGTGGAATGAGTCTAATGCCTCGACATTAGATCAAAAATTAATGAATTGTTACATAAATTCATTGCAATTAGCAAGTAACTACGATTTATCAAGTATATCATTCCCCTCTATTTCGACTGGTATTTATCGTTATCCGCTAGATAGAGCTGCACAAATAGCGATCCGTTCCATTGGTCAGTATCTACAAAGCCATCGATTCGGAGAGGCAACGATGACACTATCTTCTAAAGATGACTATTACGTTTATAAAACAGAACTAGATAAGATAATAAACCCGACGTGAAGTACACGCCGGGTTTGACCTTATTTCTTTTGTTGTATTAGCTGAATCAGGCTGTATAAATCTGCCTCTATCTGCTTGCAGACTGATTCATCTATTTTCTTTTGCTTCTTCCTTTTTTCTATATGCTGTATTAAATTGCGAGTTTGTTTAATTGCTTGTTCCATTTTCCCTTTTTGAACATGCTTTTCCACATTGCCTAATTGATGGATAATTTGGTCGGCCATCCCCTTGTTCAAATCTTCAGCTTTCTGGAATTTTATTAACTGTTCGGTTATTTGCTCGAAGATCTGATTCAGATTATCGTAGCCAAGCAATTCGATTTCTGAAATGGTTGTACGGTCAGCGCCATTGTTTTTGGTGATTTCCAACTGGTAGTGACTGTATTTATTTGGACTTTCTATTTTAAATGAACGTGTATAGTTACGCCATTTAAATGACTCATTTTCTCTAGAATCAATTATCTTCCAATCCTGCCCATTATTAGATCCCTTTAACACCCAGCTTATTGGATCATATTTTTTATCTTCTCCAGAAGTGATGGTATACATCTCAGCTTGCAAAGGGGCATTCGTAAATTCTGTTCGAATACGAGCTACTTGATCATCTATATGCCATTCCGTTGTGGATGCATTATCAAATAAACGTTTCTGTTCGTTAGTAATACCACTATATTTATTGTTATCGGTTAAATCATGCATTGGGGGAAGTGGAATAGTCGTACCATCTGTTTTCGTATCTACAATAGAATTAGGCAAGGCTTCATCTGATGTACCCCAATCGGAAGGTTCACTTCCCATTTCATATTCGATGGTGCCACCTTCCAAAATTCTTTGATGGGAAATGGCTAATTTATTATGATCTTCCCCATTTATAGTGACATTTTGAATATATTTATTCGTATCACTAACCTCAGGAGCAAGAATTTCCAAATCTTTCCCATTCTCTAAATGAATCGTCATTTTTTCAAAGAAAGGCGCTCCTATGGCATACTCCCCTGTTCCCATCGTTAAAGGATAAATTCCTGCAGCACTTAATAAATACCAGGCAGACATTTCACCATTGTCTTCATCACCTGCATAACCTTGACCTATCTCACTACCGATATACTGTCTAGATAAGATTTCCCTTACTTTGCTTTGGGTCTTCCAAGGCTCTCCAGCATAATTATACATATATACAATATGATGAGCAGGTTGATTACTATGGCCATACATGCCCATCCTTACATCTCTTGCTTCACGCATTTCATGAATAACACCACCATAATGACCTGGATACGTAGCTGTCTCCTTGGTGGAAAAGAATGCGTCTAGTTTATTAGCAAGTCCTTCCCTGCCTCCATAAAGATTCGCTAAACCTTGTCCATCATGCGGAGCATGAAATGCCATATTCCAAGCATTTGTTTCTGTATAATCCCCTCCCCAACTTCGTGGATCGAAGGTTTCTTTTGTTTCACGCCATTTTCCATCTTCAGCTCTTCCCATGAAAAATTGAACTTGTTCATTAAAGAGGTACCGATACTGTCTGGAACGATTTAAGAAATACAGATAGTCATCATCCAGCTGATCATAATATGGATTCGTACCATTTTCTTGTTTCTTCATCGCTCGCGCGAAGTTTGCAATGCCAAAATCATTGATATAACCGTCCATGGACCAAGACATTCCTTCACTTATAGCCGTACTGGTATAACCATTAAAGATAGACGTTTCTAATCCCTTTCTTCCAGTAGCCTGACTCGGACTAACCACCGCGGCATTTTTTAATGCCGATTCATAAAATGACGTCACATCAAAATTCTTAACCCCTTTTGTATAGGCATCTGCAAATGCAATATCCGAACTTGTACCTACCATCAGATTTGCATAGCCAGGAGAAGACCATCTAGAAATCCATCCACCATCTTTGTAATGCTGAACAAATCCGTCGATCATTTCTCCGGTTTTCTGTGGAGTTAATAATGTATAAGCAGGCCAAGCTGTTCGATAAGTATCCCAGAACCCATTATTCACATATGGTTTACCATAATTCACCTTTGCACCAGTCTCTGTAGGTGTATCTTCACCAACTGGTTCAGAGAAAGGACTTGCATATTGATATACTGGTTCTGCCACCGAGCCAACATTTTCATATGCTATATTGGGATATAGGAATAAGCGATACATATTCGAATACAGGGTAGTTAGTTGATCATAATTTGCTCCTTCTACTTCAATTCGACGTAACTTGTCGTTCCATTGTTGATTTGCTTTTTCTTTTACATCTTCCAAGCTATCCTCTTGCGATATTTCCTGCTGTAGATTCTTCTTTGCTTGCTCCACACTAATTAGTGACGTAGCTATTTTCATATTAACTTCCTTGCTATTTCCAATATCAAATTTATAATAACCCGCCACATTATCTCGATCATTTCCTGGAAGCTTGCTCGACTCCGCTATCGGTTTATCAAAGGTTGCATAGATAAACATTCTTGTCGCTCCTGCTGAGAGGCCACTTTTAACATCAGAGTAACCAGAAAGACTCTGTGATTCGGGATGTAAGCTTAATCCACCATTATTATTTACATTATCGAAAATTAGCTTCGATTGATTATCTGGGAACGTAAAACGAAACATCGCTGCATGGTTCGTTGGGGCCATTTCTGTGACAATGCCATTTTCAAAGCTTACTTTATAATAATGTGGTTTGGCGATCTCATTTTTATGCTGAAAAGCTAATGCACGTTCTGATCGATCAGCTGTCGGTTCTCCTTCCGTACTTGAAGGCATCACTTGAAAGGTCTGCCTGTCTCCCATCCATGGGCTTGGTTCATGACTGACGGAGAATGCCTCTAGTTCTGGAAGATTTTCCTCATTATTATCTTGATGATAACTATACAGCCAACTGGTAGAGCCAGCATCTGTAACTGGTGTCCAAAAATTAAATCCATGCGGTACAGCTACTGCCGGTATATTATTCCCCCGAGAAAATGTACCATTTGATTGAGTGCCTCTTAAAATATTAACATAATCCGTAAAGTTATCTGCTTCCTCATCAATTGCATCGCCGATTTTTATATTATCAACAGATCCTTTAAAGGTTGTCGGTCCATTTGGGTTATCGTAAGCAACTAAAATTCTTTTGATTGTCTTCCCTTTAGCTACCTCCCCAATCATTGCTTCTTTATAATTCCATTGATTTGGGTAGAGTGTGTTGGAATTCCCTTGCTTGGTCGGATGGAGTACAACTCCATGCTGATCTTTCACTCCTAGTTCACTTAAATAAGAACCATCACTAAAGGCAAGATCGATGGAAGCATACGTACTTGAATAATCATTTTCCTTCGTATCCATAAATAATGGACTAATAAAGTACGAAAGCTTTGTCTCAGCAGTTACAGGAATATCAACATCATACACCTTATTATAGGAATACGCCCTTCCTTTAGAAAGATGTGTACCCTCATACGTAAATGCCTTTAATCCTTCCCAACCGACATTCGTTTTTGCTGTATAAGACCTTGGTGGTCCATCACTTTGATACGATTTCATATCGGTTGGTGGCTCTTCCGGAGTATCCTCCCCATTGGAAAGGGCAATATCGGCCAATTGTATAATATCACCACTATGATTTTCTCGTAATTCAAAACGATAATACTTGTACGCCCGATTATTTTCAAAGGTATAAATTTTCCGTTCAAATCGGTTCTCGAAAGATTGATTTTCTCGCGAATCAATTTCGACCCAATCTTCACCGTTCGAGGAACCAAAGACGCTCCATTGCTTCGGATCTCTTTCTGGAGAGTCATTTGCCGAAGTAAACGCATATTTTACAAGTTTCTCCTTCTCAGATAATTCCATCTCTATCCAACCATCGGATTCAAATGCCAACCATTTCGTATTTTGATCATTATCGATTAACTTTTCTTCGATTTCGTTTGGGGGATTATTCGCACTTGCTGTAATGCTTTGCACTTTATCTGTTATATCCCCTTGGATTCTATCTTCATCAATATTGCCATCAATACCTGATGCTTTTTCGTCCCCCTCTCTATCCACCTCAACTGTATTTTCCCACGTAGGGGTTCTGTCATTTTCTTCAAATGAAGTAAAAAAATCCATCTCTTGTCCATGAGTCACCATATTACTTGCTGATGTAAGAAGCAAAGTTAAGAGGATTGCAAAAAACGCATACCTACCATACTTCTTAAATTGATAAAACTTCAATGATTCATTCCCTCCCAGGTTTAAATAGTATGGTTACTCAAAATCTCTCCCCCTTCCATTATTGATAACGCTTACAAACATCATGTTATAATCTCCCTTCAGAATACAACTTATTTTTAGGATTTTCTTATGAAAAGCTGGATTTTTCTATGCTCATGGGCTATATAACTACAAGAATTTAGTAATGACTGACTAGGCTAGGAATTTGTAATGATAGCTTTAGCATGATTTACCATACATTTTCATTCGTATAGGAATTCAAATCAATTGGAATTATATGAAGTAGGAAAGAATGAGGTGTCTATTGTGATAAACGAAGAAAACAACCAACAAGTAAGCAAATGGTGCATTGTAAGCATGGCATCCATTCCGCTAGTAATGACGTTAGGTAATTCGATGCTAATTCCTGTTTTACCTATATTTGAAGACAAGGTCGGAATCACTTCTTTTCAATCCAGCATGGTCATTACCAGTTATTCGATTGCAGCCATCTTTCTTATTCCGGTAGCTGGTTACTTATCTGACCGTTATGGAAGAAAAATCGTGATTTTACCTAGTTTAATACTAGCCATGATTGGCGGCATTATTGCTGGTATGGCATCATGGAGAATGGCTGATCCGTTTTCATGGATCATCGTTGGTCGTATTTTGCAGGGCATTGGCGCTGCTGGAGCAGCACCGATCATTTTACCATTAGTTGGTGATCTCTATAAAGATGATGATGAAAAGACAAGCTCTTGTTTAGGAATCGTTGAAACATCAAATACTTTTGGAAAAGTACTAAGTCCTATTCTCGGAGCACTGTTTGCTTCATTTTTGTGGTTTTTACCGTTTTTCTCCATTTCTTTTTTCAGCCTAATTTCAATTGTTCTTGTTTTTTTCTTTATAAAGGTTCCAAAACAGAAGGAAGAACCACCGCGATTTAGAACGTTTTATGAAAAGACAAAAACAATCTTTAAAAATGATGGTAAATGGCTTTATACCGTCTTTTTCATTGGGATTCATTTAATGCTTGTTTTATTTGGGGTATTATTTTTCTTATCGGATATTTTTGAAAAACAACATAGCTTGTACGATGTAAAAAAAGGGTTTGTCTTAGCTATCCCTCTCTTTTGCCTTTGTGTTGCTTCTTATATTACAGGTAGAACAATTAAAGGTAATTTAAAGATTATGAAAAACGTAATCATGCTAAGCTTAATCATTTCCTCTGTAAGCGTTATTTTTGTAGGCTACACAAGTAATAACTTAATCCTATTGCTTATCATTACCTCGTTACTAGGTACTGCCATTGGAGCAATACTCCCCACACTCGACGCAATGATAACTGAAGGAATTGAGAAAGAGGAACGTGGCACCATTACTTCATTTTACAGCTCTTGTAGATTCATCGGAGTTGCCTTAGGTCCTCCGGTTATATCGATGACGATGAATCATTTCTTAAACCTGACTTATATGGTCATGGGAATAATTGGGGTTTTCCTTCTCCTTTTGGTATGGAAATGTATCAAAACAGACAATAAGGAACAGTCGGTTCAATAACATAGCTTATTTATACTAATAAGACAGGATAGATACCGCTTTGTAAGCAAGTATCTATCCGCTTGATTATTTATTTCCTGTTCTTTTTTTGATTAAAAGAAACGTATTGTTACAACAAACTGGACAGGTACTTTCTTTTAACTGCTCGATTGTTTTAAACGGAAAGTTGGCCCCTACCTTCCTTTCTATCCCGCAACTTTTACATCGGTAAATACGAAACGACTGCTTCATTTCTCCAGTATATATTGGGTCTTGGTATTCTTGTAATAAATCAATTGGTATCTCGGTTGAAGTCGTTGTTTTCATAATCAACATCTGACTTTGGTTAGCAATCATCTGAGCACCAAGATAATGATTAAATTGAGGTAATGTAGCTGTTACACTCAATCCTAAACGAATGAATATTTGCTGCATTTTCAGCATAAATGCTGGTGATTTGTGTGCAAATGATAAGAAAATAGGCATGCCACTCTGCCTCTTTAAGGCATGAACTCCCCGTGAAACAAATAGTTCCATCCCTTGTAAAGTATAGGGCGGATCAGTAAGAAAGCAATCATATCTGCTGACATACGCACTAGCGACTGGTTTTCGCATATCATGCTCTATACATGTAATTGGTAAGTTTTTTTCCTTTGCAATTTTATTAATAAATGCAAGAAAACGAGTATCAATATCCATTACATCAATCCATGTATGAAACTCCGATTTCCTAGGAAATAATTTTTGTAGAAGTAAACCTATAGCTACACTTACAAGATCATCATCGCCCACACATAATATTCGCTTTCCAATAAGAGAACGTTCACTTAAACATAGAATAGCTCTCCGTAAGCTTGTTTCAGGAGTACACAAAGACTGATCTAATTGCACATTTACTTGGGGACGTTTGGAAAACAAATCATGAAGAATGATAAGAATACTGTCCAAATCAGCTTCCAAGTTATCTGGTCTTGATAATAACCGTTCATGGAGCTGTTTATCTAATCCTTTATAGTCCAACGATTGTTCAACAAGGGCTTTTCCTTTTTGTGTACACCGTACTCCTCTGTCCTGCTTTAATAATCCATTTTCAATTAACTCTTTTTTTATTGCAACTGTAACAGGCACTGGTAATAAAACCTTTCTGGCCAATATTTTCGTGGAAATTCCAGGAGTTAAAAAACATTCAATCATCAAGTGCTCAATTACAAGAGAACCTTCTTCTAAATCAAGGTTTCCATTTACCTGTTCTATCACCTTTATCATCATGATACCTCCATATAATCTCGTTATTTTCCTTCCATCGGCTAACTTGCTTTTCTACATTCATCATTCATTCCTCCTTTAAATTGTAAAAGGCGTAACTGTTGTACTGGATGTAACTTTCTACCATCCCTTGCTCCCTCTATAATTATCGCTTCCACTCGAATGTAAAAAAGACAGCAAATGAACATACGCCATTCGCCGTCTTTGACTTAGAGAACCCCTAAAAAGCAGAAAAATCCGTACTCGAACAGCACGGATTTGGGTTTCACGATAGAAATAAAGACAAATTAACCGTTGTTCTTGCTAATTCAGAAGGTTAAAAATTCATCACGAAAAAACATTTATATTTACTCAAATAAAATGAAGTGAATTTTAACCTTATTTAGTTACTGAATTAGTTGAAAACACCTGTTAACATGAAATTATCTCCTCTTCATATAGAGTTGTCGTAAGCATAACATAAATACATCAACAATACAATTAGCTTTGCTTCCTTTCATTTTTTGGCTTATTCTTTATCTGAATATAAAGAGAGCCCTTTGGTTCTACTTCTGCATGAGTGATTTCCGATATGGTAGCAATGCCAATTTCCTGAATCTGCCGGTCTAACCAAGGGATATCCAAATTTAATTTAGCTAAATTAGTTACATTTATTTTTCCACTTGAAATAACTTCTACTGGTTCAGGGCTATCTTTCGTTTTTGAGAGCTGCTGCTTCGAATGTTTTTGCAATACCGATAACTTTCCACTTGTTTCAAAAATCGCCTGGTCCACATCATTTATCGAAAAGATATTTTTCTCTCGCAATAAAGATTGCAGAGAGTCAATCGTTAATCTTGTCTTGCGCAAGGACTTTTCCAGCAGTACCCCATTTTTTATGACTGTGATAGGCTGGCCATTCACCACTTTTCTTACCTTCTTTGATTTAATATCCAAATATCCCATCAGTATTGTAAATAAAGCCCATGCAATAAGAGCTATCATTCCGATATGTAAATGAGTTTGTTGATTCATAATTGTATCTGCAGCTATGGAACCAATCGTCATCGCGGAAACAAAATTAAAAAATGTCATTTGACTAATTTCTTTTCTTCCCATCAATCTAGCTAAGCATAGCAATACGAGAAAAGATACCACGATCTTTAATAGTAATTCAAAGACACTCATTCGCTCAACCTCCATCTAGTACAAGTATTTCGAAGGGAGGTGATTTTTATACCGCGAAATATCCTTGTATTAAATTAAGGTACTTAATTCTTTTTTTAATATGTTTATCGTGTGTTGCCTTGCTCTTCCTTCCAGTCTATCAATCATCAACTGTTCGAGAAACTCCCAGATGTCTTCTAGTTTTCTGCGAAGTTGATAAAATTGAAGAGCGGATTCATTGATTTTAAACTGGTTATGCCTCTGTCGATAAACATCTAGAAACTGTTTAAAGTAAGGCTTATCAACAAAGAACATTAAATCTGCTTCGACAGGTGCTAGTTTTAACCCCTCCCAATCAATTAGAATAAGTTGATTAGATGTCTGCATTAAATTCCAATAATGGAGATCTGTATGACACAATCTCATCGTTAATTTGGCATTTTTTAATGACGAAGCTAACCTTTTCATTTCAGATAGTAACTGCTCCAAAGGATCCTGATAAAACCATAGCAGTTCTCTAATGTCAGTTGGAAGCTTTTCTATTGCTTTCAAACTTTTGGTTAGCTGACTTAAAAACGGAAGATCATACGATTCCTTGAGTGCATATAAGTTCATGGGTATTTCTTTTTCACCAAACGTATGCAATTTGGATAGTAATTTCGCAAGATGGATGATTTGGGATTGCGATAATTTTGTATCACCAATCGTATCCCCCTCAATATAGTTGTATACCATATATACGGCTTGATCATCTTCACAGGTATAACTGTCATTCTTTGTTAAAATAGGGACTGGAAGATGGCCATTTAATTCCGTATTTTCTTCTAACCATTTAAGGACTGGTGCATAATCGTTGATTAACTCTGTATACTTTGGCGTGGAAGC
Source organism: Virgibacillus salexigens (assembly GCF_014905415.1). Lineage (GTDB taxonomy): Bacteria > Bacillota > Bacilli > Bacillales > Amphibacillaceae > Virgibacillus > Virgibacillus salexigens. Next base: position 229,679 of record NZ_BNEO01000003.1, on the reverse strand, counting down.
CCGTTGCTTTTCATAGACCTTTAGAAAGTAGGCCTCAGTTCCGATCGACACTTTATAAGCAAGCGAAGCCCAACCTCCTTTTTGTTCTTGTATCGTTGGTAATTCTAAATTATAGTATGTTTTTAACATAGAAGTTAGACGGTTCATTTCATTTCACCTTCTTTTGGAATTTCCTTTATTGCCGAATACACCTTTTTCACTCTCATAGAGTACGATATTTGATGTAAATGTCGTATATGAGAATGGAACCAATAAATGCTATCTCTGTGATTCAGAAACTATTTGCGAATATTATTCGTATCCAACATTCCATTTAGTGCAATGCCAAGATTGCGAATTAGTATTTCAAGCAAAAACGGACGATATAGATGTGAGTAAACTCATTACGGATATATATAACGAGGAATGGGTAGAAATGAGAAATACCTATAAAAAAAGCACATTCGATAATTTATGAAGGCGTAATCTTACACGTTTTCGGTTATATTTATTTTGTTTACTATTAAGATTGGTAAAGTAAGCTATTGAATCAATCAACGAAGGAATGGTCTTCGTTTCTACATTGCTGTATTTCTATTATTTATTTACTTAGCTTACGTTTTTTTTAAAATAAGGTTTGGAGACTAAATGAAGAATCAAATGAAACGTTTACGTAAAGCGAAGCAATGTAGCGTTTCTCGACATACCATAAATGCAATTGAAAACAGTAAATATAACCCTACACTAAAATTAGCATTTCAAATTGCTTTTGTGCTAAATACTCGAGTGGACGCATTATTTTTTACGGTGGTGATTAATAATAAGTTGGTGAATCATCTTCGCTATATTTGTATGGGGCTTTTGAGGGAGTATCCAAGCACTCTCGCTAAACTAATTTTTCATTTTTTCCGCAAGTGTTGTTTTAGGTTGAGGTGCCCCATCCAAACGTACGTATGTTTTAATTAGTGCATACAAGTTTAATAATCCTTCCTAGGATGATATCTCATCGTACCTTATTCTACTCTTTCTGGGCTTGGGTAATCGTAACCCATGGTATCGATAGTAACAGATTTCATCGTTGGGGATTCAGCAGCATCTATACTCATCTCCACAATTTTATCTACCGCATCCATTCCATCAATGACTTTTCCAAATGCAGCATAATCTCCATCTAAGTGAGGCGCATCTGCAACCATGATAAAAAATTGAGAACCTGCTGAGTTAGGAGCATTTGATCTTGCCATGGAAATAATACCACGCTCATGCTTTAGATCATTTGTAAAATCATTCGAGCTAAATTCTCCTTCTATTGAATATCCTGGTCCGCCAGTTCCGTTTCCTTGCGGGTCACCGCCCTGAATCATAAAATCAGGGATTATTCGATGAAAAGTGAGCCCGTCATAAAACGTATCATTCGCTAAGCTAATAAAATTTGCTACCGTATTCGGTGCTATTTCTGGATAGAGCTCAATCGAAATTTGTTGGTCATTCTCCATGGTTATGGTTGCAATCGGATTTTCGCTTACATCTTCTGGATAGTTTTGATTGTTTTCTTTCTTTCCTGCTTTCCCTTCTTCCGTCATATCGCTACATCCTACTAAAGCGAATACGATAAGAAGAATAAACAGAGGCCATTTCCACTTTTGTAACAGATGGTTCATCTTTTACTCTCCCCTCATAAATATTGCTTGTCTGTATTATAACATGAAAAAAAGCAACTACCTTTCCCTTATAGAGAAAAGAGCTGCCTTTGTTTGATAATATCTAATTATTACGCATACCTTTCATAATTAAACTCGCTATGAAAATTAATACAATCGCTCCGATTAAGGCTGGAACGATATAAAAACCACCAGTTTCTGGTCCCCATTCTCCTAAAATAAGAGAACCTAACCATGCTCCTACAAAACCAGCAACAATATTTCCTATTATTCCCCCAGGGACGTCACGACCAACAATTAGGCTCGCCAACCATCCAAGAATTCCTCCAATAATTAAAGACCAAATAAATCCCATTATTCATACCTCCGTATAATATAACAATTAGGTTTAAATTGCCCAGTAATTGTTTTTTTATACATATACCAATAAATAGATTCCATTCGAATTAATTATGGAAACATCTCAATGATTCGTTGATAGGACATACACTTTTCATGGTTATCGTATATATTGGTAAGGATAAGCCAATCATCACATTGATACCGTTCAGATAAGACTTGTAGTTCCTCTTTTACTTTGGATGGGCCGCCAATAATCATCCGTTTCCGGTTGTTTTGTATCCGTTGTCTGTCTTTCTCATTCCAGCTTCTTGCTTTTACTTCTTCTACACTAGGCACACGACTATCCAATCCTTTTTCTACTTGAAGTAACCAAGCGTCTTGGCTTATTGCTAATTCTTCTGCATGATCATCGGACTCACCGCAAACAATAAATATTGCTGAACGTGCAAGTGGATTGTTTAGATAACCAGTAGTAAATGTTTCTTGATACGTTTGAAGGGCAGCTTCTCCTCTGTACGGATTAATGAAATGTCCATAAACATAGCCAATTCCTAACTTAGCCGCAAGTTCTGCACTATTTTCTCCCAGACCTAATGAAAAAAGTTTCGGGGATTCTTTTGTACGTGGTGCTGCTCGGACACTCCCTTCTCTATTGAGATAACGTGCTAAGGCCGCTAATTTATCAGGATATTCCTCCTGTTGATTTGGCTTTCCATCAGCCAATAGGGCCCTAATGCGCTCACTACCACCTGGAGAGCGGCCGACACCTGCCTCTATTCTATCTGGAAACAGTGCTTGTAACTGTAATAATTGAGAAGCCACTTTATATGCACTATATTGAGGAAGAAGAATCCCACCACTCCCGACCGATAATTGCTTTGTATTGCTTGCTATAGCGGCCATCATAATCTCTGGTGAACTGGATACAAGCCCCTTCGTTCCATGGTGCTCTGCGAACCAATAACTATGATATCCCAATTGTTCAACATATTGAGCAACTTTAATCGTTTCTGCAGCTACTTCCTCTGCACTACTTTGTTTTGGCTGTGCCATTTGATCCAATATGCCAAACCTCATGATCGATTTCCCCTTTTCACCTCTATCATTAACTATTATGATAGCGAAATATCAAACCATTCACCAAAGCATATGCTTTCTAATAAAAAAGGTGGTTACCCCTAGTATTCCACTTTCTTATCCGTTTCCAACCAACTTTCAAACGGAAGATTGTACTTTTCAAATTGCATTTGTTTGATTGTCAGTTTCCTTTTTTCAATGGGCTTATCTAATTCCTGATAAATAAATGCATCATCAAAACCTGCATCAGCTGCTTCTTTTTTAGTTGCAGCAAAATAAACAGCTTTCGGCCGTGCCCAATAAATTGCTCCCATACACATGGGACATGGTTCACAACTCGTATAGATTTCACAGTCTGCTAATTGAAAATCATTTACATGCTTACATGCATTGCGAATAGCTTGTACTTCGGCATGTGCTGTAGGATCGTTTATCACCGTTACTTGATTACATCCCTCTCCGATAACCTTCCCATCCCTTACAACGACTGCTCCAAATGGACCACCATTGTTTGTTTTCACATTATTGACTGCCAATTCAACTGCCATCTTCATGAATTCTAACTTCATCTACTTCCCCCTATTAAAAAGGTATTTTCCATATTCTATTCTAGAATAATTGAAGCTATTTTAATTATTCCTCGTTTTTATAAAGTTATAAATCATCTCTTCCATTTTACTATCGGATACCAACCTAGTAGAAGCATACTAAAAAGTTCGGATATTTATATTATAGAAAAAAAGGATTATCCTTTTTACTATATCTGTTTATTTCTTAATATAAAAAAGAAAGCTGCGATAAATTGCAGCTTATAAAAAGAGAACATTATATTTCATCTTCAAATGTTAAGTTGATTGGCTCATTAAGTAATTGTGGTTCGATTTCTAAATTAGTTGTTGGAACGTCTTTACCTACTTCATCAAAACAAACGTGATCAACCCAAACCTGCCCTTGACCCGATAAGATTATTCCAAATGCAATCATTTTACTTTCCTTCGGTATATCTAATACGATAGTGTATCGATTCCAACCTGTATCTCCTTTTATTGGCCGATTACTCATATTATCAAATTGTAAGACATCCTCAGCAGCATCATCAACTCTCATCCACATACCAGAAAAGGATTGAACACATGCTGTTCTAAGAAAACAGGATAATCTCATTCTTTTTCCTATAAATTTATCTGCTTTAAATTGCTGCATCATTGTCGCAAAATGAGTAGCATCCAATACCTTTGTTGATTTAATATAACCTGACGCTTTCCCTTGATGGACCACCTTATGGTCCTTTCCTATTTCATAATTAAATGGGTCTACTCCGCTTAAAAACCATCCCTTTAAACCATTGTTCATATTATTTTCCTCCTTTTGTTTTGTCACCCATGACATCACCTTTCTATATTGACCAGGCGGGATTTGATAATATCTTTTAAACGCTCTTGTAAAAGCTTCCTGAGACTCAAAGCAATAATCATAAGCAATATCAATAATTCGATCCTTTGTATATAGCAACCTAATCGCTGCATTTGCGAGACGCCTTATACGGGTATATTCTGATACAGACAAACCGATTGTTTGTTTAAAAATTCGATGGAAATGAAATTCAGAGAGTCCTGCTAGCTGAGCAATTTTTTCAGTCCCTATTGATTGATGCAAATTTCCTTCTATATACTGAATAACTTCATTAATTATTTCCTCATATCTCATGGCCCCGCTCCCTTCCCATATATAAAGCATATCAAATAGGAACAGGTATGTTTTGATAATTTTTGCGATATTAAAAAAGAAGCTTTCGTCAGTCCGAAAGACGAAAGCTTCTTGAAAGATATTACGCGTATGTCTCTAAGCAATATGACGATTTTTTTCGAGTGCGTTCAGCCGCCTGTTGTTTGTTGCAATGATGTAAATGATAATTCCCCAAATAATCATAGCTAGAATTGAGCCAATATTAAATATGCCTTTTTCAGCTGTCCACATAATCGAATAACCTACGGACCCTAATAATAATGCGTAATAGCAAAATGGCAGTAATGTTTTACGTATGACATGCCCTTCCTTTCCAACTAAACCAACTACGGCAGATGCTGCAACGACATTATGCACACATATCATATTTCCGGCAGCACCACCAACTGCTTGCAAAGCAACCATCCAAGTCGGATTTCCACCGATTTGGTCTCCAACTCCATATTGGAATAGAGAGAACATCATATTACTAACTGTATTACTTCCAGCTACAAACGCACCAAGTCCTCCAATGAACGTTGCAAATATTGGGTAAACCGAACCAGCAAGATTTGCAACTCCTTCTGCAAGTACAAGCGGCATCTCCTGATACCCCGCTGCACCACCATCAGAATTGAGGAATACTTGCACCATCGGCACTGTAAAGACAAGCGCAGATCCCGCGAGAATCATCGTTCGGGCTGAATCCTTCCATGCTCTGGCAAAATCTTGTCCTTTCATTCCATGGATATAATAGGTAATAACGGCAACAACGATAAAGATAAAACCCGGGGAGAATAAAATTTCCCAACTTGACGATATTTCTGTACCAAATATATTTGGAAGTGTAAATGTAACGGATTTTAGCCAGTCTCCGACTTCTGTCAGTCTGGAAATTAGCAATAAAATTGCAATCAGTACGTAAGGTGTCCATGCACGCCACATACTTATTTTACCAGCATAAATATCACTTTGTTTGAGTTCAATTTTCCCTGTCCAGGTAGGATCCCAACGATCTTTTGCCTCAAACTCCCAAATTTCATCATTTTTAGGCATGAGAAAACCTTTTTTAGCTGCTGGAATAACAATTAATAATCCGATAAGCCCGCCAATCATTGCTGGAAATTCTGGACCTAAGACGTTTGCAACAATCACATACGGAATGGTCATTGCTAAAGATGCAAAGAGTGCAAACTTCCACACCTTTAAACCTTCGCTAAATGATCTGTTCTTCCCGAAGAATCTAGTTAGAATACTTACTAAAAATAAAGGAATAAATAGTCCCGCTATAGCATGCAGGAGGGCTACCTTCCCTGCGACACCAAATACGAAAGTAGAAACGTCTGTGATTTGTGTAAGTGGTTCAATACCGCTGCCCACGCCTACAATCATAGGAGTTCCGACAGCACCAAAAGAAACTGGTGTGCTTTGGATAATCATCCCTGATACAACGGCTGCCATTGCTGGAAACCCAAGCCCTACCAATAATGGAACGGCTACTGCTGCTGGTGTACCAAATCCTGCAGAGCCCTCAATAAATGAACCAAATAACCAAGCAATGATAATCACCTGAATACGTCGATCCGGGGTAATGTCGGTAAAACCTCTACGAATGGTGTGAAGACCGCCGCTTTCTTGTAATGTATTCAAAAGTAAAATAGCACCAAAGATAATAAATAAGAGCGTAATGGCAACAATCAGTCCATGCACGGAAGCAGCTGCGACCTTCGGAAAAGCTACATCCCAAACAAACAAAGCTAATAACACAGCACAAAGATAAGAAAGTGGCATTGCCTTGCTTGCTGGCCACTTTAGTCCTACTAGGAATACAGCAACAACAATTATCGGCAGAAATGCTAAAATTGCTAACAACCCATTACTCATGATCATATCCCCCTTAATAAAATTTTTTATAGAAAACAACAATATCACCTCCTATAACCAAGAAAGCAACATTGTTGTTAACGGATATTTTTATTAAGCTTTACTATTCATTTCAATAGCTTGATATTGTTTCACAGCGTTTCTAAGTATTCCAATTTCTGCTATCTCACAACTAATTTCATCGCCATCCTTCATCATCTCTGCTCCGACAGGGCTTCCGGTTAGAATGATATCTCCAGGTTGGAGTGTCATCACGTTTGATAAATAAGCAACCATTTGTCTCATCGAAAAAATCATCAATTTCGTAGAACTATCCTGCTTTTTTTGTCCGTTTAAATATGCTTCCACCTTTATTTCATCTGGATCTAACTCCGTCTCAATGTATGGCCCAAGGGGGGTAAACGAGTCGAACGACTTTCCAATCGTCCAGTGACCAGCTTCGTGAAAAAATTGCGGGGCAGTTACATCATTTGCAACCGTATAACCAAAAATATAATCTGTCACTTCATTTTCATTAATATTACTCGCTTGTTTTCCTATGACAACGGCAAGTTCTGCTTCGAATTTCACTTCTCCACAGTTTTTTGGAATAATAATAGACCGATTACTACCAATTACCGAGGAGATAGGTTTATAGAAAAAAACAGGCATATCGGGCAGCTGATCTGGCAAGTCAGTTGTCTGGCTAACATAATTTGCGCCAATTCCAATAATATGCTTTGGAGTAAGCGGTGCTAATAGTTCAATCTCTTCCATTTCATAGCTTTCTCCGGTATAACTCCATTCGGTAAATAAATCACCACTGATCTGTTGGACATAATCCTTGTCCACTATCCCTTGAAGAATTCTACGATCATTTGTTTTAAACCTTGCAAATTTCATCTATCTTCACTCTCCCTACTAAAATTACAATCCTTCTTTGCTCATTTCTTGCTTTACTTCCACACAACGACCAGGCTGTGGAAATAGTTTACCAGGGTTCAATCGATCATCTGGATTAAATACAGCACGTATCTTTGTTTGAGCCTCTATTTCATCATCATGAAAAATAAACCGCATTTCATCTGATTTTTCAATACCAACCCCATGCTCTCCTGTAATGGAACCACCAACATCTGCACAAACTTTTAAACACGCTGAGCCCGCGCTTGATGCACGTTCACTTTGTCCAGGAATACGGGCATCAAACAAAATCAGTGGATGTAAATTTCCATCTCCTGCATGAAATATATTAGCGATTCTAAGGTCATATTTCTTACTAATTTCGGCGATCTTTGTTAGTACTTCAGGTAAACGAGTTCTTGGAATAACACCATCCTGTACGAGGTAATCAGGAGAAATCGCTCCCATAGCACCAAATCCCATTTTACGGTTCGCCCACCAAAGTCCACGTTCCGCCTCATCTCTTGCTACCTTCACTTCCCGAACTTGATTATCTTTACAAACAGTAAGGATTTCATCTATCTGATCTTCGATTCCAGCAGCGACTCCATCTACCTCAATAAGTAAAAAAGCAGCAATATCTCTTGGGTGCCCAACTGGATAAGCAGCAGATTCAACCCCTTCGATGGCTATCTGATCCATCATTTCAAGTGCTGCAGGAATAATGCCAGCAGCAATAATCTCAGAAACTGCCTGACTTGCATCTGCTATGTCGTCGAAATATGCTAGAACCGTTTTTTTTGCCTCTGGATTCTTTAACACTTTAACGGTTATCTTTGTTACAATCCCTAGAGTCCCTTCTGACCCAGTCAATAGACCTAACAAGTCATATCCGGGACGGTCTGGCACACCATCCTCCCCAAGTTCAATAATTTCACCAGTAGGCAGTACAACTTCAAGTCCCAAAATATGATTGGTCGTTACGCCATACTTTAAACAATGCGCACCTCCTGAATTTTCAGCTACATTACCGCCAATCGTACAGGCATATTGACTGGAGGGATCTGGTGCATAATAATACCCTTTATCTGAAATGGACTGCGTCAGTTTCAGATTAATATAGCCTGGTTCCACAACCGCTTTCCTATTTTCTAAATCAAGGTGCAGCATTTTTTTCATACGAACTAAACTGATTAATACCTCCCCACCAAGTGGTGTTGCTCCTCCACTAAGCCCTGTCCCAGCACCGCGTGCAATATATGGAATTCCTTGCTTATTCAAATACTTCACAACATCAGAAACCTGTTTGGTATTGTTTACAAATACGACTGCTTTTGGCATTCCTTTGGACATGGTATATCCATCACACTCATAGGAAATAAGATCTTCTTGTAAATAAAGCACTTCTTTTTGACCAACGATACGCATTAATTGTTGTATAATTGCATCTGGCTTTGTTGCTTTTCGATCCTTTCCAAACAACATGATTCACATCCTTTATGAAGTAGTCGCTGATTTTTCTTTCTCATATGCCCAATCAAGCAATTGAACGGTGTGAACAACTTTTTCACTTCTTCCGTATTTCGTTACACCCATTGCAATCTGAAGCATACACCCCGGATTCCCCATCGATACCATCTCTACTTGCTCTGGAATGTCATCTATCTTGCGATCAAGCAATTTGCCAGCCATTTCTGGATGCGTTAAATTATAAATTCCAGCACTGCCACAACATCTATCTGCATCTGGTAAATCTACCATTTCCACTCCTGGTATTTCGCTTAAAATATGGCGTGGTTCAAAGCGTACACCTTGACCATGTGCTAAATGACAAGCATCATGATAAGTTATTTTTGTTTTAAGCTCGGCTGTAGGCCGTTTAAAATCATTGTCATATAAAAATTTCGATACATCTTCCACCTTACTTGAAAAAGCCTCTGCTAAAGGCAACATATCTGGGTCATCTTTAAATAATTCTGGATACTCCTGTAATGCGCAACCACACCCTGCAGCATTAACAAGTACCTTATCATACTCCTTAAATGCTTCGATGTTTTGTTTTGCAAGTTTCTTCCCAGTTTCCCGTTCACCAGCATGTACATGAAGTGCCCCACAACATCCCTGCCGTTTAGGAAGACCAACCTCAAATCCGTTATGGGTTAGTACGCGAATCGTCGCTTCATTCACATCACTAAACATTACATCCATAATACAACCTGTTAGAATAGCTACACGCTGCTTAGGTATCCCTTCTGCCGGAACTACATCAGGGAATCTCCCTTGTACAGGTTTGCCTACCTCAGGAAGAATCGCTTCCATGTCTTTCAAATGGGTTGGCATTATTCGAAGAACACCCGATTTTCTTGCCAATTGTTGCATACCGCTTTTCTGATAAAACCGCATCAATCCCCCAAGTGTGTTGATACGATTTTGATGTGGAAAAATACCTCTTAAAACCGTTCTACTAAAAACACCAGCGAACCCCGTTAATGGCAGTGCCTGACGAATTTGTCCCCTAGCTTCTTCAATTAAACCTCCCACTTGCACATCAGCAGGACATGCGGTTTCACAAGCTCGACAATCAAGGCAGTCAAAGACAGGTTTTGCAAAGGCATCATTTACATCAATTTTTCCTTCTGCAACTGCTTTAATTAAATAGACTCTTCCTCGAGGTGATTGTTGTTCTTCTCCTGTTTCTTGATAGGTTGGACAAGCTTCCAAACACATCCCACAATGTACACAATCTGCCCATTTATTTTCGTCAGGGGGATCATCCCATAAGTAATTACCTAGTCTTTTTGTTTCACAAGGTGCTCCCGACTCAACATTGTCTTTGCTTAATAAATCAACTAGTCTGCCTTTGTTATCAGCCATTTATAACCCTCCTACATAGCGTTTGCGATTGAGGATGCGCTTTGGGTCATTGACTTGCTTAATACCATCTAATAGGAAGAAATGTTCTGGTTTATCCCCCCAAACAGAAATTTTCTGTCTTAAGACGAATGGTAGATGGGTACATAAGACATATCCATGTCGCTCTTCCACTTTTTTCCGTAGTAATTCAACAAAGGAGATGAATGCTTCTGGAAACCCTTCCATAAAAATTTTTGTAATCCCATGCCCCACTCCCCCATGTCCTTCTACATATACACCAATATCATCTGCAAGCTGACAAGCTATTTGTAAATTATCAAGTACATCTAAATTATTGCTTCCTATTTTCAACGCTGCTTGGATTTTCACATCGTCTGTGGTGTTACATCGACTCGCGCCTAAATGGTAAAACTGCCCCCACCATTCGCTTGCCTCATGCTGATGGAATATTGTAAGCACAGCTTCCTTGGGAATATGCTCCTGTATCCATTTTTCTTGTTCACGGACTGCACGTTCACGGTCTTCAAATGCAATTACAAGGGCATATTGATTTTTTCCAGTCATTTTTTTAGCAACAGATGGTGTTAGGACCTCCAAGCAAACCGGTTCCAGCATAGAATCTAGCAGGTGAACGGCAAACTTCCGAATAGCCATCTCCTGACCATTCTGAAAGTGTAAAATGGAGACTCCCTCATATTTAGGTATTGGTCGTAATTTCAATGTTATTTCACTAATAACACCAAGTGTCCCCATTGAACCAATAAATAACTTATTCATATCGTATCCAGCTACATTCTTAACCACTTTCCCACCTGTACGAATAATCCTGCCGTCTGCATAAACAATCCGAGTTCCAATAACAAAATCTCTGGCAGACCCATAAAGCAATCTCTTGGGCCCGCTATCATTCGCAGCTATCACACCACCGATAGTTGCTTGTTCCGGCCATGGTGGATCCAGTGCGAGGCATTGCCCAAATGGACTTAATTCGTCCGTAATTTCTTTTATTGTGGTACCAGGTCGAACTGTCATCGTTAAATCTCCAACGGAATGTTCGACAATCCCCTTGTAATGTTTTAGTGATAATAAGATATCTGCTTGTTCAATTTGTCCTCCATATCCCCGTTTTGTTCCACCTGAAATAATGTTTACCGTTCGATTAGTTTCATAGGCATATGCTAAGGTTTTTGAAATATCAGCTTCACTGTAACAGTCAACGAATTCCTCACCGCCATTACCAAGCGGATGTCCTAGTTCATTATTTGTTCTAAGCACTTCAGGTTCCGTGCACAAGTCAGTATCCTGATGAGAAGAAACCATGAATCTTCCTCCTTTACTGGAAATCATACTTGAGAGCAGCCATTCGCCTGTTTATAAGTAACCGCTTTCAAAGATAACTGTTCCATTATCATCAGATATCTGATGAATGATTTGTTACTAAGTAAACCACTGGTAGATATTAAAGTCAATTATAAATTCAAAATAATGAAAATTTTTAGGTTCTATTTAGACTTTATAATATAGAAAATTCAGTAAGGAAAAGGGGGACCGCTATTCCCCCTCTTCCAATATATATTATCTATTTAGCTCTTTACTTGGTGTTTTTCTTTTGCTTCCAACCGACGTTTATGAAGAATTGGTTCTGTATAACCACTTGGTTGTTCTTTACCTTTCAACACAAGATCGCAAGCAGCTTGAAAAGCAATCGATTCATGATAGTTTGGTACCATCGCACGATATGCTGAGTCTTTTTCATTTTGCTTATCTACGATTTTCGCCATCCGCTTCAATGTATCCATGATTTGTTGCTTGGTACAAATTCCATGATGAAGCCAATTCGCTAACATTTGACTGGAAATACGTAATGTTGCACGATCCTCCATTAATGCTACATCTTTGATATCAGGAACCTTCGAACAGCCAACCCCTTGATCTACCCAACGAACAACGTAACCTAGTAATGTTTGTGCGCTATTATCCAGCTCCTCTTGTATTTCTTCAGTTGACCAATTTCTATTGTGGGCTACAGGCAATTGTAATATATCCGTTTGGTAATTCACTGTCTCTTTCTCTAACTCCGATTGCACTTTCTTTACGTCTATTTCATGATAATGAAGGGCATGGAGCGTAGCAGCTGTCGGTGAAGGCACCCAAGCCGTATTTCCACCAGCCTGTAGATGACCACCTTTTTGGGCTAGCATCTCTGACATTAAGTCTGGCATCGCCCACATTCCTTTACCAATTTGTGCTTTTCCTTTCATTCCCGTTCCTAATCCAGTTAGTACATTGTTTTTTTCATACCCATTCAGCCATTTAGATGATTTCATCTCACCTTTACGAATCATCGGACCTGCTTCCATCGACGTATGGATTTCATCACCAGTACGATCTAAAAAGCCAGTGTTAATAAATACAATTCGATCTTTTACTTCATGAATGCAATTTTTCAAGTTTAACGTTGTCCGGCGTTCTTCATCCATGACACCAATTTTAATCGTGTGACGAGGCAGTTCCAGTATATCTTCAACCCGATTAAATAATTCATTCGCAAAAGCTACTTCCTTCGACCCATGCATTTTCGGTTTCACAATATAAATGGATGCTTTTTGTGAATTTTGAAATGGGCTATTCCCTAATACATCATGTTTGGCCATCAAGCTCGTAAACACACCATCCATTATCCCTTCAGGAATTTCTTCACCATGCTGATTGAGAATAGCATTGGTTGTCATTAAATGGCCAACGTTACGGATAAACATAAGTACGCGACCAGGTAGTGTTATGTTCTCTCCATTTGTTCCAGTGTAACTTCGATCGGGATTTAAAGTTCGATTGATTTCCTTCCCATTTTTGGTGAAAGCCGAAGTTAAATTACCACGGTTTAAACCCAACCAATTTCTATATACACGTGTTTTGTCCTCTGCATCAACGGCTGCCACCGAATCTTCACAATCCATAATACATGACGTTGCAGATTCGATAAGTACGTCTTTAACTCCTGCCTTATCTGATTGACCAATGGAGTCATTTTCATCAATTTGAATTTCTATATGGAGACCATTGTTCTTGAATAATACTGCTTCCAGGTTTCCAGGTACTCCTCGATAACCAATAAACTTGGATTCATCCAGCAGTCTAGCAGTCTCACCATTCTCAAGTGATACTTCCAACTTCCCGTTTATGACAACGTATTTCGTAACTGATTTGTGGAAAGAAGCCGACAGAGGTATGTGTTGATCTAAAAACGCTTTGGCAAATGAAATTACCTTCTCTCCTCGTATTGGATTATAAGCTGCTGTCTTTTCTGCTCCCTCTGCTTCAGTAATGACATCGGTTCCATATAATGCATCATAAAGTGAACCCCAGCGAGCATTTGCTGCATTAATTGCATAGCGAGCATTATCAATCGGTACAACCAATTGTGGCCCTGATTGCATAGTTATCACATCATCGACATTCTCTGTCATAATGGCAAAATCTTCAACTTTAGGCTCGATATATCCGATTTCTTCTAAAAATAATTGATATGCTTGAAAATCATATCCATCATGATCCTTATGCCACGCATCGACCTTTTTTTGGAACATCTTACGCTCTTCTATCAAAGCATGATTTTTTGGAGTTAAATCAGAAATGAGCCCTTCAACATCTGCCCAAAACTTTGATTCATTTAGGCCAGTTTCCGGTAATGCTTCTGCATGAACAAATTGATAAAGTTCGTTGGCAACTTGTAAATTCCCTACTGTTACATATTCCGTCATGCTATTCCTCCTTTTTCAGCTATCTAATTCTTATTTTAATCTGTAGAGAATAGAAACTAAAATATATGTTTTGCATGGACACTATTCCTTTTAGCTATACCTTGCAGTATAATAAGGTACAATTACACATTCTGTTTTATAAAAGAGGGATATGATGGATATTAGGCAAGTAGAATATTTTGCAGAAGTTGCGAAGCAAAGAAACTTTACCAAAGCCGCTTCCGTTCTTCATATATCTCAGCCTTCCTTAAGTAAAACGATTAAAAACTTGGAAAACGAACTCGGGGCAACTCTATTCTTTCGTGGTTCAAAGCAGCTGGAGCTCACGGATGCTGGTCAAGCTTTTCTAATCAATGCTATGAATGTGCTTGATGCTTTTAATAATTTAACCTCGGAATTAAACGATGTCATCCATCTCAAAAAAGGAGAAATTAAAATCGGAATTCCACCGATTATTGGTGCCGCCTTTTTTTCTAAACTCATTAGTAATTATAAGGAAGCCCACCCCTCCTTTGATATGACACTACATGAGGTGGGGAGTAATAAAATTAAACAAGGTGTTAATGAGGGAGAGCTTGATATTGGATTGATATGTAATATACCAATTAAGAACGAAAGCTTCGAAATCATTAAATTACTTAAAGATCCCCTTATGTTAATTGTACATGCCAATCATCCATTAGCGAAAAGAGAATCAATCGATTTTTTCGATATAAGGCAGGAATCGTTCATCTTATATCGACATGACTTTTCCCTTCATGACCGCATTATGGAAGCATGTCAACTGCACGGTTTCCAACCAACGATCGTCTGTGAAAGCTCACAAAAAGACTTCATGATTGAAATGGTAGAGGCAAAATTAGGAATAGCTTTATTGCCGAGTAAAATCTGTAAACAGATTCATACGAAGGCAATTAAAACAGTTCCATTTACAAATCCAACCGTACATTTAGAGTTAGGCATGATATGGAAAAGAAATAAATACTTATCATTTGCTGTTAGGGAATTTATTGGTTCAGCAGAACAGTATGTTACTTATGAATATTGATAGACAGGCGTTCTTAGGGACAATTCTTCCTAAGATCCAAAGGTAAATATTTAAGGAATGGTTTTCCCATCAATTACACATAACTAATGAGACCAACTGCTCTGAGGTGATGTGTATGAAACTCCTATTGATCCTAGGAAGTATCTTCATTCCTGCATGGATGTATTATATTCAACGGCGTTATAGAAAAACACATATTATGTTTACCTTTGCTGCACTATTTGCAGCACTTGTTTTCGGTAATATCGTTGCTACATCCATTTATCAGGTCATTAAAAACAATACCGTGTTAATGACAGATATTCATGCCATCTTATTAAATCCTTTTTTTCAAATCAGCGGCCTTTATTTAGGAGCTTACTTTCTATATTTACTGTTTATTGGGTTGTTAAAGAACCTTCATCATTATAATCATCCAGACTAGCACTACCAGCTTCTGGTTACGAAAATAGCAAAAATTACTTCAGTTGATACCAGCATAAGTTCGACAATTTGCGCTTTACTGTATAACGATGTCGTTTTCCTTAATTTTTACCTTTTGCATTCTTTCTAAATTCCACATACTTTTGTGTACAGATACCTGCATTAAAAACGGATGCTATCATGGCAACATAAAACATCACATAAGGAAGATGGAACGCATCTTCTTTTATGAAATCAGTAAAATTAGATGTGTTATAAATAAAAGCGATAGCCACAAACATGGATAAAATAAACTGTCCTTTTATCGATTTAACCATTCCCCTTCTCCTCCACCTCTTCTTTGCCAAAATCAGCAACTCTCCAATTCCATCCTTTCACTCTTTTTATCTCCGCTGCTTTCGTTTTCCAACGAATCCGGAAAAATTTAATCTGACTGATTTCAACAGGAGATAATTCTTTTCGATATATAGACAAATGGAGAAATGACATCTCATAACTTATAGAAGCTTCGTTAATCGTTAATGTAATCTTTATAGAAGTTAGTATCAAAATTAAAATAAAAGAGATAGGAATGCTGATTAACCATCCATAATGATCGGTTATATAGTTGTAGCATATAATTGTCAAAACTAAACTGAAAAAATGGAAACGATATGGTCTAAGTTGGTATGCCATTTTTACCTCCTGATTACAATAATAACTATATAAAATACTCTTTTACGTTGTCTTGCTATATAAAATGTTAGATCGAGTCAAACCTATCCTCATGCAGCATTAAAATTTATCGATGTAATCCTATTTATAATAAGGCGGATCTTCTCCTTCAAAGCCTTTAGATTTTTGCCCATTCCGATCTACTTCATAATAACGTGCAAAAGAGCCTGCTTCATCAGCCTTTTTCCATCGTTCTGTAAAAGAGACAATGTACTTCTCATTTCCTAACGGCTCTACGGCGGTTTCACGCTCTACATGATAATCTCGAATGTCACCTTCCCATACGCCAACTTCAGTGGGAAAAACATTGTTTTGGACAGTAAAGTTTTTGGTAACAGTTGCGACAGCGTCTTTCTCCGTAAAAGGCGCGAATGTTTCTGAAGGTTGTCTTTGAAGCTGTGAATGAGTGGAGAGCAATAGTACAAGTGCAACCGAAACTACATTGAACATCCAAATCTTTTTTCGCTTCCGTGTCCTTGCATGAAGCCATCTATCGATACTGCCATAAAGAATAGCAACGATCATACCAAGTAAACCAAGGATCCAAAGTTGAAATAATAATCCATTTGCTAACCCAAATAGGCCATGGAGAAGTATGTATAGCCATGTAAATTTGATAAATCCTCTTTTTTTCAGGTACTCAAGTCCTACCGATACTAGATTTCCATAAATAAAAACAATTGCTCCAATATATATGCCATATAAGATAAACATCCCAAAAAAAACTTCTAAGAAATGGGCGTCTTCACTAGAATTCAAAATAAAGGTACTAGCAAACAAACTAGAAATAAATACGGATGTAACGAAAGAAGTAGTTAATTTTCTTTCTGCGATCGTTTTTACTTCCACAAAATCCCCCTAACTCATTCGTCTTTTTTCTCTGTACTACTTTGATTTTTAATAACAGTACCATGTCATGGGAGTGAATTAGTTGTTGAATCGAACTTGTATCGATTGTTCGAATACTATCTTCGTTTGATTTAATAGAAGCAGCTAATGTTTTGACTTCTCCAAGTTGTAGAGATAATTTTTCTCTTTGATCAATAATATAATCAGCCCAATTTATTGAGTATTGATCCGTTGCTAAGTCTACATTCGTCGGTGTTTGATAACTATAGGGAGAATATAAAAAGATTGATACGCCTTGTTGATTATTGATGATACCAAAACCCAATTCTCCTTCATTCTTTTCATTGGGGCTATTTGCATAGGTTAATTGCTTGATCGGAAGTGCTGCCTTCTCGCCATTAACATATTTCTCTACTCAAAGGGAAACCTCTCGCTGATCTGCTTGCGGAAGTGTAAAATCAAAGTGAAATAGGTGTCCTAAGTTCAGGTCTTCAAATGTAGTTTCATAGTTTAAACCTTCTGCAGCTGCGATGGTAGGTAAATCTTCTTGGTTATCCGCACCCAATAATGACACTCAACATAATACAATGAAAGAGATAGATAACTACACGCTTCCATTTCCTCCCCCTTTTGATTTTAGGCAGGTTAAGGTGTATTCCAAAAGAAAGTGGTTACAAGAAAAGGAAAAATAAAAATCATAAACACCATAATTCCGTTCCCGATCACACCAATCCATTTATGTCTTCCCTTATCGGATATAAATGCCAAGATAAATCCTACGAACGTAATTATTCCTCCAGCAACATAAAAACGATCATTTCCTAACAAAAAAACGAAATACGTTATTAAGCCAACCAAAAATAATCCAGTTGAAATAAGACCGAACGTTCTTCTCTCCACCTTTCTTCCCCTCCTTCAAACGAATCAAATTACTTCTCTTCATATAAACGTGAATAACATGTAAATCTTTTCTCCTAATAGTTAACTATTATCAAGTATTCCTGTCAATATTTACTATAAAAAAATAGCAAATAGAGGAGAGAAAAAACCCTGGTAGAAGTCAGGCAGACCATCTGATAATTGGCCCTCCCTCATCAGAGCACATTCCTACGGGGTCTTCAGACGCTTGCTTTTCCCGCTGGAGTCAGTCACCTTTCGTTTCAGTCAGATGACTTATTGCATGTCTTAAGAAACCCAAACAAAAACGGGTTCGACCATCAAAACCGATGATTGAACCCGCTTTAGCTAATTGGGCTGATTTTTTCCCAGCTTCTAAGATCACTTACCGAAAGAGATCTAAGAATCGTTCCCAAATACCTTTTTCTTCTTCTTCTGTTTTTTCGGATGATTCTGGTTCGGGAATTTCAATACTTTCTGTTTGCAAAACAAACTGTACAACTTCCACATGTTTATTTTGATCGGACACAAAGGAACTAGGTTTGTAGTCAGAGTTATCGTATTCCTCCATCATTTCATCGGTTTGCTGTTGGACTTGACCCGGTAAGTTGCTAGTTGCTTCTTGCAATTCTTCTGTACCTGAATATAATTCATTCACTCCGTCACTGGTAGAAGCAGTTCCTTTAGCCAACTCTTGTATCCCAGCATCCAATTCTTGATACGATGAAGCTAACTCATCGACACCATCCGTGTAACTTACTAAACCATTATGGAACGATTGATAGTTCGAAGAGAAGGAAGAAAGTCCTTCCTGTATTTGTGAAATCACATCCACTTCTTCCATTGTTCTCATTGTCTTCTCTATTTCAGTAGCCATTTCATTTAGATTAGATGCCATCTCTCGAGTTACACTGGAAGATTGATCCAATGCCCCTGTCACACTGTCAAATGCTCCTTTGACAGCATTATACGTTTCTTTAGCTGTAGTTGCCGCTTGGTACGTTTCAATCAATTGGTCAATAACCTGTTGGTCTGCATTACTTTCCTTCAATTCATTGAATTGTGCTTCACTTATTTGATGAGACGGAATACCATTTATTGTTTCATTCAATTGTTGGTTAGCGGTGTTGTATTCCTGCTTCATACCATCAATTGCCTGCGCGGAATCTTCTAAACCACTTGCCACTTCACGCAGGCGATTTGGAAATTCCTTTAACTTATTCAAATCTACATTTCCAGTGCTCTCCTGAACGGTTTGATTAATCGTTGTTAATGCATCTCGTATGGATGCAGAACCATTAATTAATTCACTAGAAGATTGATTTAATTCATTCATTCCATTTCGATAATCAGTCGAACCATCACTTAACTCTTGCGCACCTTGGTTCAGTTCACTAACTCCATCGTTTAATTCTCCAACACCAGAATGAACGTCACTAATTGCATTTGAAAGTTCCTGCATTTCCCCAGTTACTCCACTGGTATCAGGACTTTCAATCGACATTGAATAAGGTGCTGCACTTATTTCAATCGGATCCATTTCAAAGTTAGAAACGTCTGCCGAGATAATATATTCTTCTTCCTGTTCAGGCATAACCGAGAAGTTTATTTGTTTATTTTGACCTGCGTTTGCTTTTGTCCCTTCAGGTGCCTGAATATTATCAAACTTCGTTGGATCCAATGTAACGGCAATCTGTAACAAGAAATTCTCAAAGAATTCTGGATCAACCTCATCATTCGCGGCTGTAGATATTTGTATTTCTAAAGATCCACTCTTACCAGCTAATTCTTGCGGCTCCATCTCCTTACCATCTAGTAAATACGTAATGGAAACATCCCAGGGTAAGGATTTATTCTTCATATTTCCCTGGTAATAAAACGCTTCTTCTTCAGCTTGGAATTGGACTTTGCCTTCCTTATTTTCCAAGTTTGCTAGATTAGTAAGATTTCGTACAGAAGCATAATTACCATAATCCACAACTTTTCCAGGTTCTGTCATACGGAAAGTATTGACTACATACATATCTTCTATTTTTCCAGCTGCATCCAAATTCCCATATACAACCTCATCTTTCGTGGTATAGTCTCCTGTCTTTTCTTGATTTTCAGAGCTTTTGGCTTCCTTATCTTCATTAGCTAAGGTAATAGAAGGAAAGGACGAAAACACCAACATAGTACTCAATATCAACAGGCCTATTTTTTTGGTTCGCAACTCATCACTTCCCCTTATAAAAATTTGGTTTCCACGTGGTTTTCTTAATTATTCGATCTAGTACAATCAGAAGGGCAGGCAGCACCAACACTACCATAATGAATGCTAATAATGCCCCTCTACCTAAGAGCAATCCAATAGATGAAACTACCTGATTGGAAGATGTCATCCATAAGATAAACCCGACACTTGATAAGATAGATGCAGAGACACCAATGGAAAAGATTTTTTCATCGATTGTTTTCTTAACTGCCTTTAAGGCAGGCATTTCTTTACGATTTTCTTTATACGCTTCGGTTAATAAAATTGCGTAATCAACCGTTGCTGCTAACTGTACCGTACTAATAATTAAATAACCTACATATACCAATGTCGTATTCGTGAAATATGGAATGGATAAATTAATCCAAACGGCAGATTGGATAGTAATTAATAATACGACTGGGAAGGAAATGGAACGGAACGTAACGAGTAGTACGATGGCAATAGTAATCACCGTTAACAGATTAACAACCGTGTTATCTTTCTCCACTACATTCTTCATATCATATAAGGTGACACTTTCCCCTAATAAATGATAGTTATCACCATAGTAATCAGCCGTTAGTGACCTTAGTTGATCAATGAACGCAAACGTTGCTTCTCCTTCTTTATCTACAGTTGAATTTACGATAATTCGACTATAATTCTCTGAGAAAAATTGTTCTGTTGCCGATTCTTCCAGGTATTCAGGTGGTATAGCAGGACTAACTGCATCAACGTAAGAAACGGTACTTTTCACTTGAGATATCCCTTTTAATTCTTGAACTAAGTTCTCTTCTTTCGCGATATCTCCTTTTGGAACTAATAATACCATTGGCGTATGCTTTTCAAATACGTCTTCAATGGCTGTTGCATCACTACCCGCTCTTGTGTCATCTGGTTGATCGCCAATCCCATACATAAAGTTAGTCTGACTTTGACCCAAGAATGCAGGTACAATCAAGATGAACAGAATAATTAGCGCTGGTATCCGGAATTTCAACAATGTTTTGCCGACATTGCGTATACTTGGTAATAATTGTTTATGTTGTGTCTTATCAATCCAATGATAGAACATTAATGTTAACGCTGGAAGAAATACCATAACACTTATAAAGCTAAGTACGATCCCTTTAACCAGATTAAGTCCTAAATCTGCACCAATTTCGAAATCCATAAATGTCAATGCGATAAAACCGAAGAAAGTCGTTGACGCACTAGCAGCAATTGCTGGAAATGATCGCTTCATCGCCATTTTCATCGCTTCTTCTGGCGTCTCTGTTTGCTTACGATAATCCGAAAAGCTATGCAATAAGAAGATGGCATAATCAAGCGAGACCGCAAGTTGCAATATCGGAGCAACGGATTGCGTTATAAATGATATTTCTCCGATAAAAATATTCGTGCCCAAGTTGATAAGTACAGAAACACCAATTGCCGTAAGGAAAAATACCGGTTCGGCCCAAGATCGAGTAGATAAAATCAAAATTAGAATAATAATTGGTATCAGCAGGGCAGCAGCATACATTGTTTCTGTCCCTGTCATTTTTTGAGATGTTGCTGTATCAAGTGCTTCTCCAGACATCGCATTGTCTTCACCAATTAATTGATAAATCGCCTCTGTCGTTTCAACTTCTTTTCCTTCTTCAATGTGGAAGGAGAATAATGCATTCCCATCTTTATAATAAGATTCCACGGTATCCGTATCGGCCATTTCGATTGGTGTTTTCATATCAATTGCATCATCAAGCCAGGTCACTTCTGAAACGCCGTCGGTAGCTTCTAATTCTTTTTTAAAGGCTAATGCCTCTTGAATGCTAATATCTCTCATCATCACGCGCGTATTAGCAATGGCACCATCAAATTCCTCATTCATTGTATCCATCGCCGTTGTCGATGGTGAATCTTCTGGAAGATAATCTACCATATTATAATTAATAGATACGGCAAATTGAGCAAAAACACTAATAATTGCCAGTGTGATAAATGTAATTACGACTGACTTTTTATGTTTTAAAATCTTTGTTGTCCAACCAATCGGAGCTCATCCTCTCTTGCACCCTTAATTGAAATCATTTATTATTATAATATACACAGTGTTGGATTAACAACAAACAGTTTGTTAAGTCACGTACAAAATCCAACATATTTAACAATCGTGTCGGATAATACTAGGAAGAAAGTGTGAATTTTTTATGAACGAAAAATTAGATCGACGAAAAAGATATACGCGAATGGTATTAAAGGATAGTTTAATGACATTATTAAAATCAAAAGCCCTATCTGGAATTACTGTCAAAGAACTCTGTGAACATGCTGACATTAATCGATCCACTTTTTATACGCATTACAAAGATCAATTTGATTTACTTAGACAAATAGAAGAAGAAATTATCGCGGACATGAATACGTATTTAAATCAGCATAACTTTGAAGAAAAAGAACAGGCTTTACAAACAACAGAGAGGTTATTAGAATATATCGTTTCAAAGTACGATATATTTTACACACTTTTAAATGAAAATGAGGATACATCTTTTGAGCGAAGAGTAATGGAGGTAGCTAGCAACTTCCTAATTAATAACTGGATGAATGATGATGAAATAGATCAAGCTAACTCTGAATACCTCAGTACATTTATTATAAGTGGCAGCATTCATGTTATTAAACTTTGGCTTGCTCGTAATATGGATAAAACTCCACATCAAATTGCTCAAATTATTAACCGTATTGCTTTAAATGGAATTAATAACTGTTACGTAGATTAATTTACTCTACTTACCTAGCTCTTCATCTTTTAATAGAATTAGACTTATATAAACCAATCGAAAAAATTAGTAATAAACAAGAAAAAAATGAAAAAATTGATGAATAGCAACTGACTAATGGTAAAAAGATAGGAATTTTCGTCCGAATCATATCTCCATTCCATTATCGACCGGGTTATTTCAACGGTATTAATAAAAATAATCATTAAAAAGCTTGGCTCAAGATACCATTGACTATCTGGCAAACTTAGATTAATGATAGGAAGAAACAAAAAGATGAAAATAAATGAAATCCTTATGATCCAATCTATTCGTTCATGCTTCTCATTAACATGACTATAAGAAAAGAATTTCTTCCTCTTTACTTTAAGCCATTTACGAATTCCATAATTGAAAAGAAATAAACTTAAAAGGAAAATAACGATAATTAAAATTAGTTTTCCCAAAAATATAGCCCCTAAGCCATCGTTCATCATAACAACCAAATTCCTCCCAAATAAAAGAAGCTTTTCTTTTAGCATCTTTTATAAAATGAACAATAATGTGTTACCCTAATCATAAAGTAAGTGATGCTTTCCGTACATAAACATTTCTCATTACTTATACGAAAGAAAAGCGTTGGATAAATGGTTCTGTCAAAAACGAAGAAGATGCCATTACATCTATGGGTAATTGCACTATTTTTTATCTTTCTTTACATGATTGGAATATATGATTACATCATGTCGCTTAGTTTAAACACAGCCTATTTTGATTCACAGGATGATGGAAATGATCAATATCATTACTTTTCTAATTACTTATATGCTGGACACTAAATCTTATCAGTGGAATGATTGCTCCCATTTTCCTCTTATTACGTATGAAACGATCGATTATATTAGCCCTCCTATCTACCGTAGCACTTTTCTTATTGAATGCCATTACCTTCATTTTTATGAACCGTTTAACGATTTTTGGTTTTACACAATCTCTCTTTGATCTGTCTATTTTACTGTTAACTTTCGGATTATATTGGTATTGTAGGTATATGCTATTTCGCGGGTATTTACACTAATCTTGTCAGAATAAAGGAGGCCTTGCTAATGATCAATTCAAGGAAGACACTTAGAACATGTGAGCAAGGACATAGCTACTATAAAAGCAGCGACTGTCCAGTTTGTCCGATTTGTGAGCAAGAACACAAACCTAAAAACGGATTCCTTTCCCTATTATCCGCACCAGCCAGACGTGCGTTGGAAAACAATAATATTACTTCTTTGCAACAGTTATCTCAGTATAGTGAAGCTGAAATCTTACAGTTTCATGGAATAGGACCATCCTCCATACCTAAATTGAAACAATCATTAGAAGAGAATGGATTATCCTTTAAAAAGGTAGAAAGTAAGTAAGATTTTTCTTAAATTATAAACGAATATACAAATCCTTTATTTAAAATAGGACAAAATGCAAACGATATATAAATAAGGTCAAAACTACCATCAGTAAAGAGAATGGGAA
This sequence comes from Virgibacillus salexigens, assembly GCF_014905415.1. GTDB lineage: Bacteria > Bacillota > Bacilli > Bacillales > Amphibacillaceae > Virgibacillus > Virgibacillus salexigens. The sequence continues at coordinate 205,062 of NZ_BNEO01000003.1, read as the reverse complement.
ATCTCCCATTCTCTACAATACAAAACAATTTTCCTCCGTATGAGATCGTTCTGCCACCTTTCCTGCGCTGCCATGATTTCACCATAAAGTACGTCCCTTACAGCGCTCCCACTATTTCTTTACCGATCTCAATTGAGGCTGTTGCAGCCGGCGAAGGTGCATTACAGACATGCACAGCCTTTTCTTGACGAATAATAACAAAGTCATCAAGCAATTTGCCTTCACTGTCTAGTGCCTGTGCACGGACTCCAGATGTAGCTGATGTAATATCATCTTCGTTAATTTCAGGAATAAACCGCTGAACTTCTTTGATAAACGCTCTCTTACTGTACGAACGGTACATTTCTTTTAATCCTTCTTTCATATTGCTTCTAGCTAGTTTTAAAAAGCCTGGATAGGTTGCTCCCTCTATAAAATCACGCCAATTAAAATCCCATTTTCGATAGCCTTCTCGCTTAAAACTATAGACAGCATTTGGCCCGATCAATACCCTTCCATCGGCCATTCTTGTAAAATGAACGCCAAGAAACGGGAAGTCTGGATTTGGGACTGGGTAAATGAGGTTATGGACTAAGTGTCGTTTATCCGGATTCAACTCATAATATTCTCCTCGGAATGGAATTATCTTCATATCTGTTTTAATGCCAGCCAGTTCCGTAACTTTGTCTGAAAATAGCCCAGAACAGTTAATTAAGAAACGACTACGAACCTTCCCCTTATTGGTCACCAAGTTCACATAATCCTCTTGATCATCAATATCCATCACTTCTGTTCCCAGCGCTATATTACCATTTCCTTGTACAATATAATCTGCAAATACTGCCGATACTTCACTGAAATCGACAATGCCAGTACTAGGAACGCGAATCGCAGCAATTGCATTCACATGCGGCTCCACTTCATAGAGCTCTTCCAATGATATTTTCTCAACCTTCAGTTGATTTTGAAGCCCTCGATGATAAAGATCTTCCAACAGTGGCAATTCTGATTCCTTTGTTGCTACAATCACTTTCCCGCATTGTTCAAATGTGATCCCATGCTTTTTGCAAAATGCTGTCATCTGTCTATTTCCTTGCCGTGCAAGTTTGGACTTCAAACTGCCTGGTGGATAATAAATCCCAGAATGAATGACACCACTATTATTACCAGTTTGATGCTGGGACAATGCTTCTTCCTTCTCCAAAATAATAATGGACGCATCCGGATGTTTTTTACAAAGTTCCATTCCTACAGAAAGACCAATTATTCCGCCACCAATTATTGCATAGTCATAAACCATGTTGTCCACTCCCTTTAAAACATGTTGATTAGTTCAACGATACTAAGATATCCAAACATTAAAACACAGCATATCAATACAATGTTTGCGAGCCATCCATTCTTATAGGCGCTTTCTACTCGATTAGAATTTAATAACCACAAAAGCGTAATTGCCAAAAATGGCATGAATAATGCGCCAAGGGCACCGTATAAAATAACAAGAAATACTGGCTTGTCAAAGAACAGCAGCAGCATTGGAGGAAAAGTCAACCAAAGTAGATAAGCTCGGTATGCTGGATCTTTTTCAGATATTGGTTTTACTGTTTTTTCCGCTTTTCCGCGCAGCATCCTTACAAAATCTGCAAACAAATAAGGTACACCATTCCAAACACCCAGTAAGGAAGAAAATGCCGCACTCCAAGCACCAATTAAGAACATCCAACGCGCCACTTCACCAAACTCATTACTGAACATGGAAGAAAGTGTGACAAGACCCTCTTCCCCGTTAATTTCAATTCCACTTCCATATAAAAACTCTGCCCCTATTACGAGCAATGACACGGTAAAAATCCCTGTGATCACGTAACCAATCGCTGAATCAAGTTTCATCATTGGAATCCACTTACTACCTTGCCATTTGTTTTCTCGAATCCAGTAACCATATGAAGCCATTGTAATAGTACCACCAACACCTCCAAGGAGACCCATAACCAGTAACAATGATCCGTCTCCAGTGCGAGGTACAAACCCACTTAGAATATCGCCAATATTGGGTAAAAGAATAACTGCTGAACCAACAACAGTGATGAACATAATACCTATCATGACTGTCATAATACGTTCGAACAGCTTATATTTTCCTGTTAATACAAGGGCCATACCAGCAAGTCCATGTATGATCGCCCAAGCCCATAACGGCATAATCGGAAACATCGTTACCATCATTATTGCACTCGTAGACATAGCAGCTGCTCCATAGCTTAAACCCCACAGTATAGCATAGACGCCGAAATAACCGGTGGCCCATTTCCCCAGCGAGTGGAATCCCTCAAGAATTGTTCTACCTGTTGCTAAATGCCATCGCCCCATTCCTTCTGTGAAAAAATACTTAAAAATAGCTCCAACTACAATTGCCCATATCAACGTCATGCCAAACCCTGCACCTGCAACTAACGCAGCAATCAAGTCGCCAGTTCCAACACCGGTTGCCGCTGTAACAAAACCAGGCCCTACCATCTTCAGCTTGCCTTTCCATGTTGTCGGCGGTGCTAATGATTCATCCGTATAATCTACCGCTCTTTCTTCCACTGTTTCAGCACGCATTTATTTTCCCCCTTTGCTATAAATAACGTTTTCGAACGCCTTCTAGATGAACAGCCATTGCTTCCCTCGCTATGTTAGCGCTTCCATTTTTGATCGCATCATATATTGCTTTATGTTCCTTAAGCACCATACTGGATCTTGCTGGTACATGTAATGTGCTTTCCCTGCTTTCCTTCAATCCTTCTCGAACTTCACTAGATAACATATACATGACTCTCTCAACAATTGAATTGCCCGCGGCTCTTGCTATTGCCATATGGAAGGCTAAATCTTCTTCCGCTCCATTCTCATTCTGTTCTGCGGCCATTTCTAAATTACGATATGCGCTTGCAATATTGCTGATTTCTTCCCTGTTCCCACGAATTGCCGCATAATACGCAGTATCTCGCTCTAAAGCTAGTCTAAACTCCATTAACTCTACAATATCAACAGAAACCCCATGAATAATCGCATTGATTTTTGCAATCACATCGTTATGGTTGTTATTACGCAGGTAAACTCCACTGCCTTGTTTAATCTCCACTACACCTACAGATTCCAATACGCTAAAGGCTTCCTTAACAGAACTTCTCGACACCGAAAGACTTTCTGCTAGATTACGTTCGGATGGTAATTGTTCTCCTAAAGCAATCTCTCCCTCCTCTATCTTTTTTCTTAGCTGGCGAACAATCTCCCGATAGACCCGCTGCTTCTTTACCGGCGAAAAATCCATATCACCATTCCTCTTTTCACATACTGGTAAATTGGGTGGTCCAGTTTGATACAGTATAGAATAAAATAATTATTTAAGCAAGAATATTTTGTTAATTGTAATGAAAAAGAACAACGTTTTAATTATATTCAAAGCCTCCCATGTTTTTTTGATGATTAGGCAAGCTTCAATATTTTTTATAGTTGGAACACTAATATTAAGAAATGATGTAGATAATATGAATAATTAACATTAATCAAAAATTAGATTATGAATAACTATCAAATTTTTAGGTAGATTTTGTTAGATATTGTTACCTAGAAAAAGAATGAAATATAGCTTCCATTGCAAGAACATCTTAAGCACACAACTAGATTTCGACTAGGAGGGCACATGGAACCAGCACCTTGCTCATGCTTATATATTCCTAATTTCTTTTACAGAATCTTTTATTTCCATTTAAATACAGTTTATATTCCTTTTTTATACTGAAGGTGATTTCAAATATTTTATATTTTTCATGCAAATCATGTAAGAAAGGAGAAATTGAAATGAGTAAAGAACGAAATTTGGAGAAAATGCTCAAATCGGAGTCCGAACGTCTGCTCAATCATTCGATGGATCGGAGGAATTTTTTATCCCAGACTACAAAGGTAGCTGGTATTGCTCTAGGAATGACTTTAGCAAGTCAATTTAATGGATTAAAAGTAGAGGCTTCTCCACAATTTACTGGCTATCCATTTAAATTAGGTGTTGCTTCCGGAGATCCGCTATCTGATAGTGTTGTACTGTGGACAAGACTGGCTCCTGAGCCTTTAAACAATGGAGGAATGCCAAGCTATAATGTCCCTGTGGAATGGGAAATTTCGGAAGACAAGCATTTTAAACATATCATTAATCATGGTACAGAACTTGCCCGTCCCGAACTGGCTCACTCCGTACATGTGGAAGTTTTTGACCTTGAGCCGAACCGTGATTATTATTACCGTTTCAAAGCAGGGTATGAAGTAAGCCCAATTGGAAAAACAAAAACATTGCCTGCACCTGGTAAAAACCTAGGAAAATTAAGCTTTGCTTTTGCCTCTTGCCAACAATTCGAACATGGATTCTATACTGCTTATAAGCATATGGCCGAAGAAAAGCTAGATTTCGTCATACATCTTGGAGACTATATTTATGAATATGGGCCAAACGAATATGTTGCAACTACAGGGAACGTTCGCACACATAGCAGCCCGGAAATTATGTCATTAGACGATTATCGAAACAGACATGCGCAATATAAAACAGACAAATACCTTCAGTCAGCTCATGCAGCATTTCCATGGATCGTTACCTGGGATGACCATGAAGTAGAAAATAATTATGCCGATGATATTCCGGAAAGAGATCAATCTGTTGAAGAATTCATCCGAAGACGAATCCACGCCTATCAAGCTTACTACGAACACATGCCTTTACGAGAGTCCAGCCTTCCGCAAGGAGCAGATATGAATTTATATCGCCGTTTTACTTATGGGGATTTAATTGAATTTAATGTTCTAGATACCCGTCAATACCGCGATAATCAAGCAAACGGAGATGGCATCAAACCTCCAAACGAGGAATCTACTGACCCGAATCGTACCTTACTTGGAAATGAACAGGAGAACTGGTTGTTAGAAGGTCTTGGACGCTCGAATGCCCGTTGGAATGTGTTAGCTCAACAAATCTTCTTTAATCAACTTAATAATGATATTGATGGTGAAGTTCTTTACAATATGGATGCTTGGGATGGTTATTCTGCCAATCGTGATCGTATACTCGAATACGTACAAGAAAATGATGTCAAGAACTTAGTTGTTTTGACAGGAGATGTCCATGCAAACTGGGCTGGAGATATTAAGACCGACTTTGACGACCCGGATTCAGCAACGCTTGGGTCAGAATTTGTCGGAACTTCAATCACTTCAGGTGGGGATGGAAGTGAAAAGCGTCAGGATACCGATGCGATTTTAGAAGAAAATCCACATATCAAATTTTTCAATGACTTCCGAGGATATGTGCGGTGTCAGGTAACACCTGAGAAATGGACGGCAGATTACCGTGTCGTATCCTATGTAAGCCAACCTGGCGCACCAATCCATACAAGGGCATCGTTTGAGATAAAACACGACCAGCCTGGTTTAGTTTCCAAACAGGACAAGCCATTGTCTACACATAAGAAGCAATCGAGTGAGGTGGAAGAAGACCGCATTAAAGCGCAAGATAAAGCACATGACAAACAAGTACAGAAACAAGGCAATGGAACGGGAAATTGATTTGTGAAAAGGTCCCTTAGATGAGGACCTTTTTGCTAACGTATCAGTAGGAGTGGATAGGGGTCTTTAGACATACAACTTGTATAAATGGATGAAGGAAGGTGTATCAATGTTATCCTCAATCGGTATACCAGGGTTAATCTTGATCTTAATCATTGCTTTGGTAATTTTTGGACCAAAAAAGCTACCAGAAATCGGAAAAGCAACTGGGCAAACGTTGAAAGAATTTAAGAAAGCTACGAATGATTTAACAAGAGACACAGATAATGAAGAAAAAACCAGTGTTAATAAAAATGTTGAATAATTATTGGACAGGTGAAGATGTGGGAACCCCTGCATCTTCCTGTATGTTATAAGAAAGGAGTTACCAATTTGGAGAATGAAATCCAATGGAAGGTCAAAAATGAAATGGATATCGTTGGTCATCTGTCGGAATTAAGAAATCGAATCTTTGTAACCGTTGGCTGGTTTGTTTTATTTTTTTTAACAGGTTTTCTTTTTGTGGATTATATTTACACATTTTTTATCAATGATATTGATATCGATTTAATGGTAATCAGCCCTTCGGAAATCATCTGGATTTACTTCCGCATGGCCGGATTAGTGGGACTGACGGGCATCATTCCTGTCATCGCATATGAGATTTGGGCGTTTGTGAAGCCAGGGTTAACTGCAAAAGAAAGAAAGGTTTCTTTATCATACATCCCTTTCTTATTTTTATTATTTATTGGTGGTCTTGTATTTGGTTATGCAGTTTTTGTAAAGCTGATATTCCCTTTTATTCTTTCCTTATCTGAAGGTATGTTTGAAGTTATGTTAACCGTGGACCGCTACTTTAAATTTTTATTTGGAATGACGATACCATTTGCCTTTTTATTTGAACTTCCAATCATTGTCATGTTCCTAACAACACTTGGAATTCTAACTCCAGATTTTATGAAGAAAATCAGGAAGTATGCCTATTTTGTATTAATTATTATATGTACCATGTTAACTCCACCGGATCTTGTCATGCCATTAATTGTAGCATTACCTCTCATCCTGCTATACGAGATTAGTATTCAATTATCGAAATGGGTATTAACCAGGCAACGTGTATCCGAATCTTAACACATGAGGAACGATGTGACTGGTAGCATTCATTCAGAAAAAACTGTACATAAGCCGCGATTTCGAATGAAAATTGCGGCTATTTAACATCCGTTCAATAGGAATAAATAGAATGACAGCATATAGCATACTGACAACATGTAATTCCAAAACGAACCTCACTACATACCTCCGTTTTACTTCTTCATTCTTCTACTCTATTACTTATTATGAATGGGTTGAATGGTTGATAAGGGTGAAGAAGGCATTTACTTTATCCTAAGATTTATTGTAAACTGAATTCAACCACTTATTGAAACGATTTTATTATCAAGCTACATTTATATATACTTAAACTATTACGGAATAAAAACAATAAGGAGGAAACGATCGTGACGAATAAACAGGAATTATCAAAGGAACAGCGTGAAGCGTTATTACATGCATTGAGAGATCGTTTTGAAAAAAACATGCACCGCCATAAAGGACTGGAATGGGATAACGTTCAAGCAAAGTTGGCTAATAACACTGAAAAACTATGGTCACTCAACGAAATGGAACGAACTGGCGGCGAACCAGATGTCGTTATTTATGATAAAAAGAAGAACGAATTTATTTTTTATGATTGTTCAAAAGAAAGCCCAAAAGGTCGTAGAAGTGTTTGTTATGACCGAGAAGCGCTGGAGTCAAGGAAAAAACACAAACCGGAAAATAATGCTTTTGATATGGCAACTGACATGGGCATTGAAATTTTAACGGAAGAACAATATCGAGCATTGCAGCAACTTGAAGATTTCGATTTAAAAACATCAAGTTGGGTACAAACCCCCTCTGATATCAGAGAACTCGGCGGTGCCCTTTTTTGCGATTACCGCTTCGGGCATGTCTTCGTCTATCACAACGGCGCATCCTCTTACTATGGTGCCAGAGGATTCCGTGGCTCGTTAAGCGTGTGAATGATTCCATGATCGAACGCTTTTCTTGGACCAGAAAAGCGTTCGATAGTTCATTTCGACCTCGGAAATCTTGTTGAATCATTTGCCTCTAATCTATCACTAGTTAAATTAGTAATATTAAGCTGATGCGTTTAAAACTTGTCTTTTTCAAATGTACCAATGAAAAATATATACCTATCGTTTTTCTATTCAATATAAGTAATAGAATAATATTCCTTAAATCCAAACATCATTTTCGGCAGTTAATCCAGATTCAACCTCACCAGTGTTGACTACACCTTTAGGTTCAACTATCATGGCATGACATTCCGTTTCGGAAAAAGTCTTATGCTCTATCCCTTTTGGTACCACAAACATCTCTCCTTGAGAGAGTTTAACTTTCCCATCTCGAAATAGGATCGACATTTCACCTTGTAACACAATAAATACTTCATCCGTATGCTTGTGATCATGCCACACAAAATCACCTTGTATTTTGACTAACTTAAATTGATAGTCATTTATTTCACTAATAATTTTGGGAGACCAGTGATCACTGAATTTTGATAATTTTTCCCTTAGATTAATGGCTTGGTATATGATATTTATCCCTCCATCTTTTAACTTCCTGTCAATACTAATTTTTATTACCTACTAATAACTAATTTCTATTCTTTACATTTATAATACAGTCATGTTAATAATCATTTTAATTTTAAAAAGAACTATCCCGTCAACTTTTACAATGTCGTCCATAAATAAAATAGCATGAATCTAATGAATGTTGCCCCAAAAGTAAGTATGCTTACTTATACAGTTAATATTACACTCCTTGGTCCACACTACCCAAACCAAGATTTCAGCTTTATATTTTCATAGATATCTCTGTACATGAGATTAATTTCCATAAGGTTAAACTGGTTCTTTTCGAATCGTTGTAATAGTGCTTGGTTTGCCTTCCCATCAAAGTTATGTTCTAATTTATTTATGATATCTCGATGCTTTTCCGAAAGCGGTTGAACCGCATAACAATGGGTAAGGTATTGCTTGAAGTATTCCACATTTGATTCTAAATCAGTTCTTATTTGTTTTTTCAACTCTTTTTCTTGCCTATTCGTTTCTAAATAGTTTTGCCACCAGTCAGTAATATCCTTATCCTCCATTCAACCCACCACTTTTCTACTTCAAAACTGCATTATTTAAGTTGTAACCATTGAGCAAGTAATTGATCCATATGGGCAAAGTCCTTGCTCATCTTATCCATATTGTAAGCAATGTCTCCTGTATCTAAATGAGATTTTTGGAGTTTGGCCAATAGGTCTTCCAATTCACCGATATCCAATAGCATGGGCAACCCTTCTGGCCCAATATCTGTTAGATCATGGAAAATTTCCTCTACATGAGAAGCATGTAACTTATCATACTTGCCAACACCGACAGCACTCATGTATTTATTTTTCAATTCGGTCATCGTGGTTATGTAGTCATCGAGAAAATGCGTCAATGCCTTTCTTGTGGCTGCAATTTGTTCCTCACTTTCCTTCATCTCGGTAACGTAACCATCCATTAAACTGGACTGGATACGAATATGAAAGTCAGAAACACCACTATTTTTCAAAACTAGAGGAGACATCGTTAATTGATCTTGTATCTTTTCATCGTATAATAGCCCCGGCAAGAAATAGCCTTCCTCACCATACATGCTATTAGCCATATAATTCTTAATGCCGTGGCTACTTAATCCCCAGCCTCCTTCTGCCGGATTACCCATATAGTAAACAGAACCAATCGAATCTTTATAGAAAGTTCCTACAGCATCATCCGGATAGGTGTAAGAAATGACATTATCCTTAAACTCACCACTTAATGCTCGCTTTTGATTTTCTTCAGATAATAAATCAAAGACATCCGCTGCAGCAAAGGTAACGGCATTCGAATCATACTCAACTGCATAATATTGAGCAAGGCCACCGCCTAATGAGTGACCAACAAAGGTAATATTATTGGCTCCATATTTCTGCACATATTTATTTACAACATGATCCGCTTCGGTAAATTGATTTTTATTGGTATACGTGATGGTTTGATCGTTGGGGTTTAACTTAGCCTTACCAGTAGCGAGAGCTGCATCTTGAGATGGAGTGGCCAAATAATCTGTTTTTCCATATTCTTTTTTGCTATAATTGGAATCACCAAGGACGATTCCCTCTACATCTTCCTGAACATCTTTTACGAATTCGGAAAAGTCCGTGTCTTTCGTTTCATAAATCAGATTACCATCTTTTAGTATTGCTCCTCCTCCAGCTCCGGCTAAGCGAGCATCTTGGGAGGGTGAACCAACATACTTTTGTTCTACTTGTTTCGTCGACGTTTTTGGGGTTTCCGTCCCACGAAAACTGATAACAACTTCCTCTGTATTGGGGTTCTGTAGAACATAGCCATGAAGGCCGGTATCTTTATCTTTGATGGTTTCGATCTTTTCCCATGTTATAAACTCATTTTTGGTTTTTATGTATATTTTATTTTGAATGTCTTCATACGTTTCATCTGATATAAAACTAGCTTCAAAGTCTGTAATTTTTGAGGTAGAACTCATGACAGGTATTCCTTTCTGTAATTGATAGAAGAGGTGATTTTATTGAAAAATATTAAAATATTACTATGTTTTATTACTGCTATTATTATACTATTAGGGGGTTGCAATGTGAACCAAGAAGAGCATATTTATGATGATCAAACAATCGCTAAAGCCAAGGAAGCGACTCAGAATTTTATTAAGAATAATTTTGAAGGCGTTAAGTCTATCGAGGTGGAAGAGCCATATCGTAGTCCAATGGGGGCTATGAAGTCAAAAGGAAAAGTAAATCGAGAGTTTGAATTTACAATAACCATAAATGAAAATTATTCGGTAGATGGCATTAGTGTAGATGAAGGATTCCCTAAAATGAAAGAAGAGTGTAAAGAGAAAGCGTGCGACTAAATAGGACGGTATTCGCCATGTGGAAACATCTTATGTTTTTTATAGTTATCAGCATAATGCTTGTTGGATGTAATGTGAACTCATCCAATAATAATTATGATGACAAGACGATCAGTAAAGCTAAGGAAAAAGTAGAAAGCTATTTACGTCTTAACTATGAGGATATAAATACAGTGGAGTTTAATGATAATATGAGTGACCCTATGAGTGGTTTGATGATTCGTGGTACAATCAATGGTAAAGCTGATTTCTCTGCTAGTATTGACCCAAGAGAATTTAAAGTAAATAGCATGGGGGAAAAAGAAGGATTTCCTAAAGTAAAAGAAGAATGCAAAGAAGAGGTTTGTGATTATTAAATAGGACGGTATTCAGTATGTGGAAATATCTTATAGTTTTTATCGTTATCACCATAGTGCTTACTGGATGTAATGTGAGTTCAAATAACGGAACCTATGATGATGCAACAAAAGAAAAAGCTACAGAAGACGTCAAGTAGTATTTAAAAAATAATTTTGAGGGGATCGAATCCGTTAAGATCGATGATATCTATCAAAGTCCAATGGGAGGATTAACCGTTGATGGCAATGTTAATGAAGGAGTTGCTGACTTTTCGGCAGGGGTTGAAAATGCAACCTCATCTTCTTCCGTTCAAGTTAAAATAAACCCTTTGCAATGAACCCCCCTACTCTATCATGTCCAGATAAAAACATGCCGTTATTCCGCTTTTTTTCGCCTTTTCTGAGTTAACAAAGAAATTTTCCGTGAATGTTGCGTAATGGAAACACACGAGAAAACCGAGACAAGACAAGGGATGGGCATGAAAAAGACCCTGAAATCGGAAATGTTTATTTTCACGAAATCGAGGTCTTAATCGGAAATGTTTATTTTGGTTCGGTGATTTATATTTTAATTAGACAAATTCCTTTCCAACCACGCTACGCACTCGACGTGGTTTGTCTGTGGGAACATATCAACAGGTTGGACTTCTTTCGTTTCATAGCCACCTTCATCTAATATTTTCAAATCACGTGCTAGGGTTGACGGGTTACAGGAAACATATACAATTCGCTTTGGTTCCATTTCAATCATGGCGTTTAAGAAATCTACCTCACAGCCTTTTCGAGGTGGATCAACAACAATTACATCTGGACGCAGGCCCTGGGCTTTCCACCATGGCATGACTTTTTCTGCTTCACCCACAACGAATTCTGCATTCGTTATTCCATTTAATTTAGCATTCTTCTTGGCGTCGCTAATGGCCTCTGGAACAACTTCGATACCGTAAACCTTTTTCGCTTGTTGTGCTAAGAATAATGAAATGGTTCCAATTCCACAATAGGCATCAACAACAATATCATTCGCTCCGATGTTTGCATATTCTAATGCTTTGTCATATAGAACCTTTGTTTGAGGTGGATTTACTTGATAAAAGGATTTGGCCGAAATAGCGAAACGTACCTCGCCAATTGTATCGTATATGTACTCGTCTCCCCAAATAACCTTTGTTTTCTTACCCATTATGACATTGGTACGTTCGTTGTTGACATTATGAATAATTGATTTCACATGCGGATACGTTTCCGTTAATTCATTTATTAATTTGTCTTGATACGGTATTTTTTGTGTACGGGTAACAATAACAATCATCGCGTCATTGGTTTCTCTTCCAGTACGAACCATGATATGGCGCAATACCCCTCGATTATGCTGCTCATCATATGCTTCGATATCTAATCGATCTGCAATTCGGCGAACCGCTTCTACAAGTCGATCATTGCTGTCATCTTGTATTACACACGTATCCATATCGTCTATAATATGGTGACTTCGTTTTTGGTAAAATCCAGTAATTAATTCACCATTCTTTTTACCGACGGGAATTTGGATCTTATTTCGATATCTCCAAGGATCATTCATTCCTAACGTAGAATGTACAGGAACTTCTTCCATATGAGCAATTTTTCGCATCACATTTTTCACTTGATTTCGTTTCATTTCTAATTGCATATCATAACTCATGTGCTGAAGCTGACATCCACCACATTTATAATAAACATCACATGGTGGTTCTACGCGATCATCACTCGCCTGATTTACCTCTAATAATTTGCCAAAACCAAAATTCTTGTTTACTTTGACAACTTTTACAACCGCCTCTTCACCTGGTAAACCATGTGGTACAAAAAGAGGATAGCCATTTACTTTCCCAACCCCATTTCCTTCATGGGTAAGATCTTCGAAAGTGAGTGTGATCGTCTGATTCTTTTTTACTGGTGCTGCTTGTTTAGCCATGTCTATCTTCCTTTACGTGCTAGTTTCTGCTTTAATCTTAACATATCTTATAAAGAATAAGCAGCATGATACAGTTACCTAAAACAGTTGATATTTTCTATTGCGAATTCCTTAAACGTACGTGGATATTTCTTGGTTAAATGATAGAAATCATTTGTTACTGCCTTTGCTGTCCCTAGTCTATTCATCAGATAAAGTGCTACTGTCACATTTACATAATCTTTAGGTAATCCTCGACGCTTTATATAATAGTGACGGTAATGAAAAAGACTTGGTGATACATAGGTTATGGTTCTCCCTGTCACTTCAGATAATATTGCTGCGATTTGGGAATAATTCAAGGCTTCTTTACCTGTAATTGTATGTGCAGTATGTTTAAATTTAATTGGGTTATGAAGTAATGTCGCAGCTGCCAAACCGATATCTGCTGTATCGATAAAGCTTGTCTTACTTTTTCCTGCAGGAATAAAAATCTCATCTCTATCTCTTATTTCTACTGAATGAATCCCAGATATATTTTGCATGAAGAAACCTGGGCGAACATGCGCATAAGGGATTCCTGCTTCTTCTATTTGTTTTTCAATCTTATGGTGAGGTGGAAATGGATTCTTCTCCACTCCCATTAATGAAAGAAAAGAGACAAGTCGAATATCCTTATCCTTCATAGCTTGAATAAATGGGTATAAATCATCTGGCTTACCGAGATGAGGAGGTCGCATAAGAAAGACTCTGTCTATATTTTCTAATGCTTTGGAAAACGTCTGGTTATCCGTTAAATCGAGAATTACCTTATCTATCGTATTTCCAAACATCGCTTGTAATTTGCTCTTATTTGTTCCGGCCGCTACAACATCCTCTCCCATATGTAAGAGTTCCTTCACCACAAACTTGCCGACATTTCCAGTGGCTCCTGTAACTAGTATTTTCATTGTTATATTTCCTCGCTTAAAAATAATTAAGATATGACGTATTATCTTCTATTCTTTCCCTAACTACCTTGCTTATAATCGATACATTACAAAAAGAAGACTACTGTACTCAGTAATCTTCTCCACCCTTATCAGGAAATTCATTTGGCACAAAAAATTCGATATGCTGCTGCAGGTTTCGGAATTCTCCTGGCAGTAGACCGCCAAATTCCCCGTCTATATTTAATTGCATTTTTTCATCTGTTGTTATTTTAATATGTTTCGCTTTGTGGTAAATCACATGTTTATCTTCTAAATGTGCTCCCCGCAATGCAAGCGTGGCAATTCGTATGAATTCAGCTAAGTTTGTTTTCTTCAAAATTAACAGATCAAAATAACCGTCCTGCAAATTGGCTTCTGGGGCTAATTTTTCAAATCCAGCAACTGAGTTTGTATTTGAAATAAGGAATAACATGATATCCTCATCGATCACATGATCATCATACTCAATCTTTGCTCTAGTTGGTTTTAAAGATGGCAGCATTTCAATGCCCTTTATATAATATGCTAATTGTCCCAGCATTGTCTTTAGCTTACTAGGCACCTCATAGGTTAGCTCTGTTAATTTCCCTCCACCTGCAATATTAATAAAGTAATGATCGTTTACTTTTCCAATATCTAAAGAGATCGATCGACCATCAATGATAACATCGAGCGCTCTGTTTATATCTCGTGGAATATGCAAGGCTCTAGCGAAATCATTTGTTGTACCCACTGGAATTATTCCTAGCTTGGGGCGATGTTCTTGTTCAGCAACTCCATTAATAACTTCATTAATTGTGCCATCACCACCAGCTGCAATAACTAGATCATATCCTCGATCAACAGCAGCTCTTGCGGCCGTTATTGCATCTCCTTCACAAGTCGTTGCATGGGTAGATGTTTCATAACCGGCTATTTCTAATCGTTCTAAGACAGTTGGTAGCTCTTTTTTAAATGCTTCTCTGCCAGATGTAGGGTTATAGATAATACGTGCTTTGTTCATTTTATTCCCTCCGCATTGCATCAATTATGCAGGGTATTACCATATAATTAATGTTACTAGGTCGTTTATTGAAGTCAGTCCAACATCTATCATAGACCTTTTTGATCATTTTGAAAAGAGGTATGCATCGAAAAACACATCGCTTTTTTCAAAACGTAGACTACCAAATCCGCATAAGATTGGTAGCCTTTGGTTTCAGTTTACTTATCGCTTGTCTATTTCTTCTAACAGGATTTTATTTACCATCGGCGGATTTGCCTGACCTTTCGTGGCTTTCATCACTTGACCGACTAGGAAGCCAACTGCTTTATTCTTCCCATTTTTATAGTCGATAATCGATTGTTCATTTTGATCTAGTACACCTGTGATAATCTCTCTTAACTGACCTTCATCAGAGATTTGAACAAGTCCTTTATCTTTAACGATCTGCTCTGGATCTCCGCCTTTTTCCACTAACTCAGCAAAGACTTTTTTAGCAATCTTTGAAGAAATGGTCCCATCATCAATTAGCTTAATCATCTTTGCTAAACCTTCTGGAGTAATAGCTAACTCATTTAATTCTTTATAATGCTTATTCATATATGCTGAAATTTCACCCATTAACCAGTTAGATACTTGTTTAATGTCTGCTTCCTTAGCAATAGCATCTTCAAAGAAATCTGCCATTTGCTTGGAATTGGTTAAAACAGAAGCATCGTATTCTGGTAAACCTAATTCTTCAATATACCGTTCTTTACGGGCATCAGGAAGTTCAGGAATATCTTGACGAATCCGTTCCTTCCATGCTTCGTCAATATAAAGCGGAACTAAATCTGGTTCAGGGAAATAACGATAATCGTCCGAACCTTCTTTGACACGCATTAAAATGGTTTCTTTTGTTTTTTCATCATAGCGACGGGTTTCTTGCAGAATCTCTCCACCTGCTAGCAATTCTTTTTCTTGACGTTTCTCTTCAAATTCTAACCCTTTTTGAACAAAACTAAACGAATTTAGATTTTTCAATTCCGTTTTTGTTCCGAATGCTTCTTGCCCAATTGGACGAAGGGAAATATTCGCATCACAGCGAAGCGAACCTTCTTCCATTTTCACATCCGAAACACCAGTATATTGAATAATATTTTTTAGTTTCTCTAAATACGCATATGCTTCTTCTGGAGAACGCATATCTGGCTCAGATACAATTTCAATTAATGGTGTACCTTGACGGTTAAAGTCAACATAAGAATAACCGTCATCTCCGTGTGTTAACTTCCCAGCATCTTCTTCTAAGTGTAGACGAGTGATGCCAATTCGTTTCTTTTCACCATTTACCTCAATTTCAATCCAGCCATTCTCTCCAATTGGTTGATCAAATTGCGAAATTTGGTAAGCCTTTGGATTATCTGGATAGAAATAGTTCTTACGATCAAATTTGGTATTTGTAGCAATATCACAATTTAAGGCCATTGCAGCCTTCATTGCAAAATTAACTGCTTCTTCATTTAATACAGGTAATACACCAGGATATCCTAGATCAATTGGATTTACATTCGTATTCGGCTCTGTACCAAATGCATTTGTACTCGGGCTAAAAATCTTCGAGTTTGTTTTTAATTCAACGTGTACCTCTAAACCAATGATTGTTTCAAAATTCATGCGTTGGCACCTCCTAATTGAGGGCGTTGTTTATGATGATCTGTTGCTTGTTCATAAGCATGTGCTGCACGAAAAACCGTATTCTCATCAAAATGCTTCCCAATAATTTGTAAGCCGATTGGCAGTCCTTTTTCAGAAAAACCACAAGGAACAGAAATACCTGGCACGCCCGCCAAGTTAACTGGGATGGTGATAATATCGTTCGCATACATGGTTAATGGATCATCTACTTTTTCCCCTATTTTAAACGCTGGTGTTGGTGTGGTTGGTCCAATAACAACATCATATGTTTCAAAAATGCTATCAAAGTCATTTTTAATTAGCGTCCGTACTTTTTGAGCTTTTTTATAATATGCATCATAGTAACCAGAGCTAAGCGCGAATGTTCCTAGCATAATACGACGCTTTACCTCTTCGCCAAATCCTTCGCTTCGTGATTTCTTAAACATATCGATCATATTATCTGCATTCTCGGAACGAACACCATAACGAACACCGTCAAATCGGGCAAGGTTTGCTGAAGCTTCAGATGAAGATAGTAGGTAATAAGCAGCAACAGCATATTTTGAATGTGGTAAGGAAACTTCTTCCCATGTCGCGCCTAACGATTCATAAACTTTTAACGCTTCTAACACGGATTGTTTAACTTCAGGGTCTACACCTTCAGCCAAATATTCTTTTGGTACGGCAATTTTAAGTCCTCTTACGTCACCTGTTAGAGCTTCCGTATAGGCTGGAACTTCAACATCCGCACTGGTTGAATCCATTGGATCGTGGCCAGCAATTACTTCTAATACACGTGCATTATCTTCAACATTACGGGTAATTGGGCCAATTTGATCTAAGGATGACGCAAAGGCAACTAGACCAAATCGTGATACTCGGCCATATGTTGGTTTTAATCCTACAACACCACAAAATGCAGCTGGCTGACGGATCGAACCACCAGTATCAGAACCTAATGAAAATAATACTTCCCCAGCAGCTACCGAAGCAGCTGAACCACCACTAGACCCACCAGGTACATAATCGGTATTCCATGGATTTCGAGTTGGTTCATAGCTTGAGTTTTCATTCGAAGAACCCATAGCGAATTCATCCATATTCAATTTTCCGATGGTAACGACTTGCTCGTTGTTTAATTTTTCCACGACGGTTGCGTTATACAATGGATCATTAAAATTATCGAGGAATTGGCTAGCACATGTAGTACGTAGTGCCTTCGTAACAATATTATCTTTGACCCCTGCAGGCATTCCGAACAAGGATTTATTTCGTTCCGATGACTCGTCTAATTGTTTTGCATATGCGATAGCTTGTTCTTCATTTAATGTAAGAAATGCATGAACATCTCCATCGACTTCTTTAATTCGTTGATATGAAGTTTCTACTAATTCTTGAACGGTTATTTCATTAATATGTAGTTTCGCTTCTAATTCTTTAATCGTATAATCAAATAACGACATACTTTTCCCTCCTACTCCAATATAGATGGCACACGGTACTGCCCATCTTTTTGATCAGGAGCATTTTTCATTGCTTCCTCTTGTGTAATCCATTTTTTTGGCTCATCTTTACGTAGCACATTTTTAATATCCAATACATGCGTTGTTGGTTCTACATCCGTCGTATCTAATTCATTAAGCTGTTCCGCATATGTAATGATAGAGCTTAATTGATCCGTGAACATTTCCGCTTCTTCTTCTGTTATATCTAAGCGAGCCAAATGAGCAACGTGCTTTACTTGATCTTTTGAAATATCGGCCACTATCTTTCCCTCCAAACGTATTTCATCTATATTATATACATTTATCGCCTGTCCATAAACTTTGGTAACACTATTGATAATAGCAGACTAACCCAACAATAATCAACTAAGAAAGAAAAGCGAGAGTAACTCTCCACAAGCAGCTTCGTATTATTTATCCATCTCATTATAAAACCCACCCCGTTTACGAGGTGGGTCATGGCTATTGTAGCTTTTATTCTTTCATTTTTTCTACGGTTTCATCAAAGTCAGCTTCTAAATCTGGATTCGGTTTATCGATAAGACTCACAATAACGGTGACAATCATATTTAAGATAAAGCCTGGAACAATTTCGTAGAGGTCAAAGATACCTCCAGATAGAAAGTCTCCCCATACAATTACCGTAATGGCACCTACAATGATACCCGCTAGTGCACCATTTCTTGTGATTCTCTTCCAGAATAATGACAAGATGATAATTGGTCCAAATGCTGCACCAAATCCAGCCCATGCATAACTAACTAGATCCAATACAGAGCTATCTGGGTTCATTGCAATAATTAAAGCAACAATCGCAATTATCACTGTAGCAATACGTCCAACCCAAACAAGCTCTTTACCAGTAGCTTTTTTACGGAAAATAGCTTTATAGAAATCTTCTGCAACCGCTGAAGATGATACAAGTAACTGTGAATCAACGGTACTCATAATTGCAGACAAGATTGCCGCTAGTAAGATACCGGCAACTACTGGATGGAATAGTATTTGGGAGAAAGCAATAAATATCTTTTCAGGATCGGCTAACATTTGTAAACCATTCTCATTAACTACTTGAATCCCGAATTCAGACAGAATCGGTACTTCTTGTGTACTGATAAATGCTAGTCCTACAAAACCAGTAAAGATTGCTCCATAAAGTCCTAAAATCATCCAAGCTGTTCCAATAAATTTCGCTTTCGGAACATCTTTCGCCGAACGTAATGCCATAAAACGAACAATAATATGTGGCTGTCCAAAATAACCTAAGCCCCAAGCAAGTGATGAAATAATTGCCATTATTCCAACACCTTCAACCATATTGAGGTGGGAAGGATTAATTTCACCAACAGCTTGTACCGCTTGATTCCAGCCACCCATTTGATCTAATGCGACGATTGGAACAACAATTAGTGCAAGGAACATAAGAATACCTTGAATAAAGTCTGTCCATGCAACCGCTAGAAATCCTCCAAGTAACGTATAAGATACAACTACAACCGCACCAATCCACAGAGCAGTTTCGTATTGGAGACCGAATGAAGCCTCAAATAATTTTGCTCCTGCAACCATTCCTGAAGATGTATAAAAAGTGAAGAATAACAAAATTACGATAGCAGATATAACACGAAGAATATGTGAGTTATCTTTAAACCGATTTTCAAAATAATCTGGGATCGTAATGGAATTATTTGATACCTCGGTATAAACGCGTAATCGCTTAGCTACAAATTGCCAATTTAAATAAGCACCTACAGCTAACCCGATCCCCATCCAAGCTTCAGACATACCAGATGCATAAATCGCTCCAGGCAAACCTAATAACAGCCAACCACTCATATCCGATGCACCAGCACTCAATGCAGCTACGCCTGGACCAAGATCACGTCCACCAAGAACATAATCTGATAAATTATTGGTTCGATAATACATGATGAGGCCAATCGCCAACATCCCTAGTAGATATACTATAAAAGTTATTAATGTCGTAAGATCCACGTACTATTTTCTCCTCTCGGTAAATAAAGTAATAAACGATAATAAAAGTACAATTGGCATTGGCACAAATAGCCAAAACCAGGTGGCACCTTGAATCGCATAATCCATAAAGTTAAATAACCCCTCTCTGATAAGGTCCGTTTTTGTTAGAAATTCTAACAATTAAAAGAAGCACATCGACTATGAAATCATATATTCGTCTTTTTTTCAAGCTCAGGAGACAGCTCAAAACAGCGGTGCATCAACATTTCGCTTCAAAAATCAATCATATATAGTCATATGTTATGATGAATTATGATTTTCATACATGAAACAGATTTGTCTCACATTTAAGACAATATTGTCCTATTCCTTCTGAATACCTCGCTTAAACTCCAAATTTATAAATGCAAAAAATTTTTTCTAAAAAATGCTTTTAAGCAAAAAAAACCTGGAACAGGTTCCACGCCATTCCAGGAAATTCCATCATATAGTAATAGGGTAAAAAATTAAAACCAGTTTAAAGAAATTAATTAAAGCTGACTAGTTGGAAGCTCAACAGAATAAACTTCTGGTTCCATGTTCATTGCTGAATCAGTTGATTGGTCACTTACAAACACAAAACCTGCAACTAGTACTGCACTAAAAGATAAAGTAGCAAATAATTTTTTCATGTTTATCCCCCCTTTACAGGTTAATTAACTCGTTATAAGTGGAGTTTGCAAGTTTATAATATTTAACAGATTCTTTATACTTACCGTTTTCCTCAAAATAGTTGCCCAGCATCTTAGCATAAAGTACTAGATTTCCATAATCTTCATGATGTTTTAGGTAAGGTATAAATTCATCTGTTACAAACGATTTAAATTTCTCTTCTTCATTATTTAATGCATACGTATATGTTTGTATTAAGTATGAATAAAGTTGATAATAGTGATTATCTTTATCATATGCTTTATTTAATATGATCTTTGCCTTTTCTGCCATTTCACTCGCACGTTCATAATTTTTAAGATTATAATACTCCTGTATTAATGAAGTAATTGCTGTAAGCCTACCATTTATATTTATAGATTCTTCCTCATCCTCAACTACAAATAAATAATATTTAATGGCCTCTTTTGCATTTCCAACTGTTGAATACAAATAACCTAGATTGTGATTGGTTAATTGTATAACTTGATTATTTTTTTCTAGTTCGCCAAGATGTTTTGCTAAATTATAATTCTTAATCGCTTTATCATACATTTTAATCCGATGATACGAAATTCCAAGTAGTATATGACATTGAGCGCAACGAATAAAATTATAGTTCTTCTGAAAAATATCCATTGCTTTATTCGCATAATCAATTACTTCTAAAGTGTTTCTTAATTTACTATTCGTAACGGAAATGGTGTAGTGCAAATCGGCTATCTCTGTTTCATCAATATCAATTTGGTTGATTTTGTCCTCAGCGATTTTATATAAGTGCATTGCCTGGTTAAACTCACCTGTATGAGAATAATAATTCCCTTTAAACTTACACCAATAATAGTGCTGAGTTATATTAAATGAACTAGCCATTTCATTTAATTCATTTATCTTTGATAGAGCTTTATCTATTTGACGTAGTACTAAATAATATCTAATTTTGTGAATTTCAAACATTAATAGGCTATCATTTAGACTTTTATCCATCATGCCTTGTAGTTCTTTGTATGTAGCTATTATTTTAGTTTTATCATAGACATCATAAAGCATTTCATACCATTGCTTACATTTTTCTTCAAGATTACTATCTACACCGTCACTCAGTTCAATTCCTAAACGATTGCATAACAATTGAATGATTTCTGGACTAGCCTCGGTTTTCTTATTTTCAATCTTAGATAAATAGGATAGTGAAACGATGCCTTCTGCTAGGTCTCCTTGTGTCATTTCTTGCTTCGTTCGTTGTAATTTGATAAACGGGCCAATTTCTATCAAACTTCCCACCCACCATCTACTATATTTAGATTTTATTTCTTGTATAGTGCTATTATAACATAAATTCAGATAATTCATATTGGGAAAATTATCACTCATTCAGGCAATTTTTTTATGAAAAACGGTTAAAAAAGTTCCTAATTTTCCTCAGACAGGAAAATTTTCATTTCAACCTTGAAAATCAGTGAAAAAAGCACCGTTTTTACATGTGACTAAGGTTTTATAAAATTACAACTTTTACGGTAATTAACTTGACTTGAAGATAATAGATTAGGTATTCTGAACTGCAAAAAAGATCCATGAAAAAAGGATGGACCATTCTGTTCCATCCTTTTTTATCCTTTAACCCTCTAATGAAAAACATGAACGGTTGGTTTATCTGAACCAGCTTCACGATAGATAATGCTTTCCAATTTATCGCTAGAGGTGATCTTTATTTCTAGATCATAATAATCAGCGAACATATCTTGAACCAACCCATAGGCATATTGAGTGAACCCTACCACTTCACCTTTCCCATAGAATTCAATTGGAATTTCTATGGTCATTTTTTGGAGCTCTTCATTTACATAGAAGCCTTCTCCAATTACACCAACGTAATTAGGGAAATAGTTTGCAATTTCTTTCCCAAAACTATTGACGATCTCCTGATCCTCGTAGTATTTTTCTTTTCCTTCATCAGACGGAAACAATATAAATTCCTCATCTATTGAATCCCATTCTCCGATAGAAGCACTGTCTCCAGCAACATTTGTTTTTGCTACAAAATTGCCTGGGATTGGTGACGATTGATCTTCCTCACGGTAGACTCCCAACATAATTGGTACATCTTCCAATCCTTCAATTTCTCGAGCACTTTTAACGATTTTCTGTGCGATTTTATTTGCTTGCTCCATCATTTCAGATTTCGATATAGAACGGTAATAATATGGTCCGCCAACTTCTGTTTGGTAACGATATACTGATTTCATAGCAATTCCTATGGAAATACCAGCTAATTTAACCGAATTATCTTCCTGTTTAACGAGATAATTTTGTTCTAAGACATGAGAAAGATAACGTGGGTTTTCCTCATAGTATTCTTTCTCTGCTCCCTCTTTCTTAGGTGGGTTTAATTCATCAATCCATTGCAGGACAGTCTCCTCCGTTATATATTGCCCCTCTTGAAATAAATACTTCTCTGGATCATATACTTCCTTGGAATGACGGCGAAGACCTTCTTCCATCTCATCAATATCTAATCGGTTAGCTACTTGGCCAACGATAACACCTCTTGCTTTACCTGGTTCAAATGGCAGAATCATTTTATAATTTTCATCTGAGAGCTGGTAGCTAGGTACAATCGCTTTCTCTTCCTTTGAATTAGATGACTCTTCATCATTCTGAACAACTTCTTCTTCATTTACGTCAGGTGCACAACTCGTAAGCAATAATAGTGTGCCGATGAGCCATATTGTTGTTTTTTTCACGATTACACGCTCCCGTTTTCAATGGCTTGCTGGAATTGCCGCTCGTTCCAAACTTCTACGTCTAGTTTTTCAGCTTTTGCTAGCTTTGAACCTGCATCTTCCCCAGCAATTAAAATATCGGTCTTCTTACTTACACTTCCAGTGACAGTTCCACCTAACCCCTCAATTAATTCCTTGGCTTCTGATCGTGTATATATTTCCATCTTTCCAGTTAACACGATTGTCTTATCGTTAAACATACTTTCTTCCGACTGAGCCGTTGGTTTAATGCCCAAGTAAGTCATGTTAATTCCAAGTTCTCTTAATTCATTTAAAAGATCAACTACTTGTTGTTCTTGAAAATATTGAGCAATGGAATCTGCCATTTTATCACCGATTTCATTAATTTCAAGTAAGTCTTCATAGGTTGCTTGTTGAAGTTTCTCCATTGTTTCAAATTCCATCGCTAATGTCTTAGCCGCTTTGGAGCCAACAAATCGAATTCCTAACCCAAATAATAAACGCTCTAATGAATTATCTTTGGAAACTTCAATTGCATGAAGTAAATTATCTACGGATTTCTCACCCATCCGTTCTAATTTTAATAATTCCTCTCTATCCAAGCGATAAATATCTGCAATAGTTTTTACCAAGTTTGCTTGGAATAACTGAATAATTACTTTCTCACCAAGTCCGTCAATATTCATGGCATTCCGAGATACGAAGTGGATAAGCCCTTCTTTTAACTGAGCTGGACAATTGGGGTTAATGCAACGCAGGGCCACTTCTTCTTCTAATCGTACTAATTCGCTATGACAAGCTGGACATTCCTCCGGCATATGAAATTCTTTTTCATTCCCTGTTCGTTCTTCCGTCATTGCTCGAACAACCTTTGGAATGATGTCACCAGCTTTCTTGATAACCACTGTATCTCCAATACGAATATCCTGTTCACGAATTAGATCCTCATTATGCAAGGATGCACGTTGTACAGTCGTACCAGCAACTTTCACAGGGTTCAAAATAGCAGTAGGGGTCACAACGCCAGTTCTTCCTACATTTAGTTCAATGTCAGTGAGTTTCGTCACTGCTTCTTCTGCCGGAAATTTATAAGCAATTGCCCAACGTGGACTCTTTGCAGTAAAACCAAGTTCCTCTTGTTGTGCTAAATCATCTACTTTAATAACGATGCCGTCAATCTCATAGTTTAAATTGGGACGTTCGGTTGTCCAATAATCTACATATTCCAATACTTCTTCAATTGATTTACATTTTTTCCACTCTGGGTTGGTCTTCAACCCTAATTCCTTTAAACGCTCCAACCGTTCACTATGTTTTGTTAAATTGCTATTATTCCATTCGCCAACACCATAAAGAAAAATATCTAGATTTCGTTTTGCTGCAATCTTAGGGTCCAATTGACGTAGCGATCCTGCAGCAGCATTACGTGGGTTAGCAAACGGTTCTTCGTCGTTAGCCTCTTTTGCTTCGTTTAAGGCAAGGAACGATCGATGTGGCATAAATGCCTCTCCACGGATTTCTAAGGTTTCTTTTTCTGTAATCGACAAAGGGATGCTCCGAATCGTACGCAGATTACTAGTTATATCCTCTCCAGTCGTACCATCACCACGAGTAGCACCACGAACGAATTTTCCATTTTCATAAGTCAGCGATACAGCTAAGCCATCAATTTTGAGCTCACAAACAAACGCTATGGATTCATCTGTTCCTTGACTAGCGCGACGAGCAAAATCTCGTAAGTCCTGTTCATTAAATGCGTTTCCCAGACTAAGCATAGGTACATTATGTTGGACTTTTTGGAATGCATCTAATGGCTCGCCTCCTACCCGTTGGGTAGGTGAGTCTGGACTTATCAATTCAGGATACGCCTCTTCTAGCTTTCTAAGCTCCTGCATTTTTTGATCATATATCGCATCAGGAACAGAAGGTTTATCCAAAACATGGTACTCATAATTATATTGATTTAAAACTTCGGTTAATTGTTTTATATCTTCTTGTGCTTGTTGGCGATCCATGCAAGCACCTCCCTTATTCCTTCGTAATTGGCGCAAATTTAGCCAACACTCGTTTTATACCAATTGGTGCTGGAAAGGCAATATCCAATTCCATTGCCTCTCCTTCTCCTTGAACTTTTACGACCGTTCCAATGCCCCATTTTTTATGACTGGCTTTGTCCCCAGGTCCCCATGTTTGATTCTCCGCACCAGTTGTTTTTTGCATTCGTTCTGCTTTTCGTTTCATCGGTGCAGGAGTTGGTTTAGTTGTTGACTTGGCCGGCTGTCCAAAACCACCGCCAAACATAGTTGTTTTCGCATCTTGTATTCCCTCCATTAATTCTTCAGGAATTTCATTGACAAAACGGCTAATTGGATTCATATTGGTTCGACCAAATAATGTTCTCATTTTCGCATGTGTTATATAGAGCTCTTTTTCTGCCCGAGTAATACCTACATAAGCAAGACGACGTTCTTCTTCCATTTCTTCCTCATCAAACATCGATCGACTATGTGGAAAAACATTCTCCTCCAACCCTATTAAGAAAACGATCGGGAATTCCAGCCCTTTGGCAGCATGCAGCGTCATTAATGTGATTTTTTCTTCTCCTTCCGCCTCCTCTTCGTCAACTTGATCAATATCTGCAATTAAAGCAAGATCTGTTAGAAAGGCAACAAGCGTTTTATCTTCACTGACTTTTTCAAAATCTTTTGTAACTGTCATAAATTCTTCCAAGTTCTCTAGCCGACTTTGTGCTTCTAAGGTCCGTTCATTTTTCAACATGGTTTCATAGCCTGTTCGCTCTAATACAGCTTCTACCATATCCGTTGCTGTTAAAAATTCTTGTTGTTGGGATAACGATTGAATCAGCTTGCCAAATTCAGCTAAAGCATTTGCAGCCTTTTTGGATACTCCGGTAAAATCAACTTCTTTAACGGCTTCATTAAAGGAAATATCATGAAGTGCAGCATATTCTCGTAAACGTTCAATGGATGTCTTGCCTACCCCTCTTTTTGGAACATTTACGACGCGTTCAAAACTTAAATCGTCATCCGGATTCATTATCAGTCGCAAATAAGCCACCATGTCTTTGATCTCTTTACGCTCATAGAATTTTGTTCCACCAACCATTTGATAAGCGATATTAGACTTTACCAAAGTATCCTCAATGGCCCGTGATTGAGCATTTGTTCTGTACAGTATCGCCACATCATTTGGTGAATATCCACTACTGTGAGTAAGCTCTTGTATTTTATCTGTAACAAATAAAGCCTCTTCTTGTTCGGTAGATCCTTGGAAGTAATGAATATGTTTTCCATCTGGATTTTCCGTCCAAAGATTCTTTGGTTTTCTACCACTATTATGTTCAATTACTTTATTAGCAGCAGTAAGAATGGACTTCGTAGAACGATAATTCTGCTCAAGTAAAATCGTACGCGATGCCGGATAATCCTTTTCAAAAGTGAGGATATTGGTAATATCCGCACCTCGCCAACGATAAATAGACTGATCTGAATCACCTACAACGCATAAATTCTGATACCGACTAGCAAGTTGCTTCACTAATTGGTATTGTGCATGGTTTGTATCCTGGTATTCATCAACATGAATATATTGAAATCTTCGCTGATAATATTCCAACACCTCAGGTACACGTTTAAATAGATGAATGGTCTGCATAATTAAATCATCAAAATCTAATGATTGATTTTTCTGGAGTACCTTTTGATACTTTTCATATATTTGACCAACTTGACGTTCATAGAAGTTACCTACATTTTTGTTGTATTCTTCTGCTGTTATCAGTTCATTTTTTGCCGCACTAATTTGCCCAAGCATTGCTCTTGGTTCAAATTTCTTCGGATCAATATTTAAATCTTTTAGGATCTGCTTGATAGCAGACAACTGGTCACCACTATCCAAAATTGTAAAATTACCGCTATAACCTATTCTGTCAATATCCCTACGTAAAATCCGTACACACATAGAGTGAAAAGTAGAAACCCACATTTGATCACTCTCTGATCCAACTAATCTGCGAACACGTTCTTTCATCTCACGGGCAGCCTTATTTGTAAATGTAATCGCTAGAATATTACGAGCTGCAACATCTTTCTCCTCTAATAAGTAAGCAATCCGATGGGTTAACACGCGCGTCTTGCCACTCCCAGCACCCGCCATAATAAGCAAAGGACCATCGGTATGAGTAACAGCCTCTTTCTGCTGTTTATTCAAGCCTTTGATTAAGTCATCTTTCGTCTTACTCATTTTTTCACCGCCTCATTAATAACTATCTTTTACTGCTTTCACCGTTTTTAATGCCTGTTTTATATCTGTATAGATGGAATTACCGACAATCACTACATCGGCATGCTGTTTCATCTCACGGGCTTGTCCAGCTGTTTCAATTCCACCACCATAAAATAACAGCGAATGATCCAATTGTGTTTTTACTTTTTCAACTAGAGCTGGATCGCCATACATCCCACTGTATTCCATATAAAAAACTGGTAAATGAAATACTTTATCTGCCATATACGCATAGGCAATAACATCTTCTTCATCCGGTAAATAACTGTTCGTATGTACGAAAGCTTTTGCGTCTTTATTTAAAATACAATATCCTTCAAATAATATTTCACTATACTCAAGCATATCAACAAACTCTTTAATTGCTTGATGCTGGATATCCATCATCCATTTTTTCTCCTTCGAATTAAGAACCATTGGAATATAATAATAATCAAAGCCAGGAGTAATAGCTTCCATGGATGATATTTCTAAAATACAAGGCACCGTATACCTGCGAATGCGAGAAAGCAAATCCAACACGCCATCTAACGTTATGTTATCTGTCCCGCCAACAATAATTGCATCTGTATCTGATTCACATATCATCTCCAAATGGTCATCCGATATTTCCTTAGCAGGGTCCAGTTTAAAAATATGTTTCCAGTCCTTCATCTTGTTATCCAAAATTATAATCCCCCATTATCATAATCCATTCATTTATTATACCAAAAATCATGTTGGGAATTTAGAGATAAGGGTATTCTTTTTGAGTTGATTAAACTAACTTTATTTTGGTAAAGTAAATCCTCCAGTAGTATGGAGATTTCCTTCTCACTGATTGTTAGTACTGTATGGATGTAAACAAGGCCACCTATGCTTACTTATAAGCATTTTCTTATTACTGCCTCATTAACTGGTGAAAAAAAGAGAGGTTAACAAACAAAAATTCGTCATCCATAGATGACGAATAAATCATTATTCCTTTTTATTATCTAAAATTCGATCCAAAACTAATTGATACCCTTCACTTCCATAGTTAATACATCTTCGAACTCTGGAAATAGTAGCTGTCGAGGCATTTGTTTCTTCCTCAATTGCATTATACGTACTTCCATCCATAAGCATTTTAGCCACTTGTAACCGTTGGGATATCGAATGGACCTCTGACATAGTAGCAATATCATCAAAAAAACGATAGCACTCTTCTCTATCCTTTAAAGACAGAATCGCATCAAATAGTTGATCTAATTGTTCTCCACGTAGTTTATCTATTTGCACAGCAAAGCCCTCCTGCTTCCATTACTCGTTTGATATCGTGACAGACTCCTCAAGTCCCGGGGTAGCTGGAATTACATTTATCCATGTTTTACCTGGAGCAAATGCTACTGTTTTTCCATCTTTAACTGGAACAATTCTTCCATCTTTGTTTTTCCATTGCAGCTTTTGGACTACACCTTTTTGAATTAAGTATGCATTGCCTCCTGATTCCATATCTACCGCACGACGACCAGCATCGTCAATAACTTGATGTGGAGTTTCTATAATAAATACATTACTGGGTTGAATCGGTTTGTCAGACTCTAATTCCACGGTCTTTTTCCGATCATTATATCTCGTATAGGTTTCGGAACGCTTATCATATTTATATTCAACGATTTCCATTGGACTGTTGTTGGAATAGACAATTTCTACATGTTCGGCTGTATCGCCTGTTACATCTTCGTCTTCTGATAGAAAAGGTAAGGCCTCATAATCCGCAGTGACATCATAACCCTTTTCTTTCGCTTTATCATAAACCGCTCCCAGCTGTAAATATGAATTATGAGGAGCATCTCTAAAAGATTCTCTATTAAATAATACCCCATCATTATCATAAAGTGAACCATTGAGATGGTCAATTTCTCTATCTTGTATCATTTGATCAACAAAAGTAGCAGCACCATGATATAGGTACAGCGCATTATAAGCATTAGCTAACTCGAAATAGTATTCCCTCGCACTCCTGACCGGACCGGCTACCTCTGGCATTTCACTCTGATAAAGGGCTAGGAATCGGGTTATTCTTCCTTCAGCAAGAATCTCAAAGACAATATCCGCCTGGGATAATCCCGTCTGCGGTCTTGCCTTTGAATGATTATTGATCATCACGCCAATGATTCTGTTATCAACAGCATCATTGGATTCTATTCCAGTCAAAGGATAAATATCTTCAGCTACAGCTGAAGAATCGGACTTATCTTCAAGCTGGTTATCCTTCGATTCATTATCTCGGGCTTGCTTTTCATCGCTACAGGCTGAAAGAAGAAGTAATAATACAAGCATTATTAAAAATAGTTGGCTTGTCGCCTTGTTCTTAATGGCGGAATCCTTCCTCTTGCTTATACTATTTACCATACGACTTGTCATTTGCGACAGTACAATAAATACGTTTTTCATATTTCACCAGCACCTTTTGAGATAAAGTTTTCTGTTATATTATACGCTAACACATTGTTGCTGGAAATAGTACCTCTTTTTTCTTTACATCAATAATACCCTGTGGCGTAATTCGTACATAAGGTAAGTGGGTGGAAGACAAGAAAAATATGGAATAGACTGGATCGCTAAAGGGATAGCCAAATTTCGTTAACTGCTCTTTCAACTCAGTTTCTTTACGAATGAGCTCTTTCATTTCGCCATGAAACATCATTCCGCTTAAAGCGAGCGGCAGTTCAAAAATAATTTCCCCATTGTGAGCTAAGACGATTCCTCCACCTAATTCTCTTAGACGTTTCCCTGCTAATTTAATATCGCGTTTATCTTTTCCGATAAACACAAGGTCTCCGGTTGTTGAATAAGAGCTTGCTACTGCCCCAAGATCTTTTGTAAACCCACGAACTGTAGTATTGACTCGCCATTTGCCATTACGATCAATCATTAATAAAAAAGCATCGCTTGTATTATCCGGCAGCTTTTCAACAGTAATATCAATCTCAATTGGATATGGCTTCATAATGACATCACTTACCATTTCAAGCCCAATTGGAACGGAGAATTGTAATTCTCTACTTCCAATTTCCCAATCTAAATCCAATGGTTCAAGCCCATATTCCTTCCAATTAATAGTTTGTTCTATTGGTTGTTCTATTCCATTTTTTACAATCCACTTTCCCTTAGCAAGTACACTGCTGGGATGTGGGTTATCTTTTTCATCTAATATATTTATATGAGCAAACCTTCCTGGCGCAATACTACCAAGCTGTTCCTCCATTCGGAAATGCTTCGCTGCATTGTAGCTACCCATCAAATAAGCTTCTTCAAGCGGTATTCCCCTTTTTATTGCAATATCAATACATATATTGATTAACCCATCCTTATAAAATCCAGGAGTAGCCCCGTCGGTAGTCAACGTTATATTCTCATATGTTTTAAGATCGGCAGCAATAATATCATCCAGTAGCTTTGGTAAGTCTGGTCGAATCGATGAATGCCGCAGACCCACTTGAAATCCCAACCTCAGACGTCGAATAACTTCTTCTCCCGTTATCGATTCATGGTCCGCATTTACCCCAAGCAGTTTCATCTTAGTTAATGTTCGTTCTGAAGCACCTGGGAAATGACCTTCTACCGGTTTACCCTTTCGCTTCGTTTCTTGAATCCAATAAAGCAAACGATCGTCTCCAGCTAATAATTCGGGCCAAGCAGTTAATTCACCACCTTGAACTACTGCTGGGTGCTTAATCCATGCCAATACATCTTCTGTATGAAATAGTTGATCCCCTTCTTGTAATTCTGTTTGTCCATCAAACCTTGCCCACCAATACATGGACACAGGATGCTTGCTAAAATCATCCAATATAGAAAACGCTTTCTTTTTGCGCAACAAAAATAACCAAGGCAAGTTATCATTTATTAATGTTGTTGTTCCCGTTTTTGCAGCATGGTTTGCTAATTGTTCCGGATTATATAATTGAAAAGGATGGGCATGCGGTTCAATATAGCCAGGTACTGCATATTTCCCTTGATAATCAATTACTTCCGTGCCACTCATATTCAATGGCATGTTATCACCAACATATACGATACGATCCTCGTCTATCCAAATGTTTGCTTGCAGCCATTGTTTGGTATACGTGTTTAAATACGTACCATTTTTTAGTACTAGAGTAGGTGCAGCATTTCCATCAATAATCCGTACATGTTGTCTAATCTCACGATTTCTCCAATAATATCCGTTTCTTTGCATGGCTCAACAACTCTCCATCATCTTTATATTTCCTTTATTTTACCATATTTTTTCCTTTCATACTGTTATGATTTTGTAAATGGAGATGAAACTTTTGTGAAGACAAACTGGGATGTAATTATACGACTCAGACCCGTGCTGTTCCTAAAATAAGTCACCCATATCATTTGTTACGGTTATAGGTTATTTACTGTACATAAAAAGCTCCCCTGTCTATTATGAGGGGAGCCATTCGGAGCATATACGGAGTTATATGCTAGGCTTGCTTCATTTCGGTTTTTGCAATATCTGTACGATAAAAGAACCCACTATCCTTATCGATTTCAGAAAAAGTAGCATATGCTTGATTAGCCGCTTCTTCCAATGTATTCGCAACAGATGCTGCTAGAAGAACACGACCTCCATCCGAAACAAGTTTATCATTGACATATTTTGTTCCAGCATGGGTAATGATTGCACCATCACGTAGCGACGGAATTTCCACTTCTTTTTGATACACGCCTGGATATCCACTAGACGCCAATACGATACCGACACATGCTTGATTATACCAACGTAGCTCTGGATCCTCGCCATTAAGGACATCTTGTATAACTTGTACTAGATCGTTCTTTAATAAAGGGAGAATTACCTGGGTTTCTGGATCACCAAACCGCGTATTAAATTCAATCACTTTCGGTCCTTGAGGTGTATTCATTAAACCGGCATAAAGAATACCTGTAAATGGCCTTCCTTCTTTGATCAGACCATTGACCGTTTTTTGTAAGATGTTTTTATATGCAAATTCAATGTGCTCATCGGTTAAATCAGGTACGGGAGAGAAAGCGCCCATTCCCCCTGTATTTGGCCCTTGATCATGATCAAAAGCACGCTTGTGATCCCTAGCAGGTACCATTGGGTACACCTTATCCTCATGTACAAATGCCATTAATGAAAATTCGTTTCCCGTTAAACATTCTTCAATGACAACGGTCGCCCCTGCTTCAGCAAATGTCTTTTCGACAAGTATACGATCAACAGCTGCAAATGCCTCTTTCTTCGTCTGCGCCACGATTACCCCTTTACCAGCGGCAAGCCCATCTGCTTTCACAACGATCGGTGCACCTTTATCATTAATGTATGCTTTTGCTGCTGCCACAGATGAAAAAGCGTGATAATTTGCTGTAGGAATATCGTATCTTTCCATAAATTGTTTGGCAAACTGTTTACTGCCTTCTAATAAGGCAGCTTCTTTAGTAGGTGCAAAAATAGGTAAACCTTCTTGTTGAAATCTGTTAGCGATTCCTTCATTCAATGGGGTTTCTGGGCCAACAATAGTTAAATCGATTGCCTCTGTTTTCACAAAAGAAACTAAACCTTCGATATCCATTTCATCAATCAGTGTACAGATTGCTTGTTGCGACATCCCACCATTTCCAGGAGCTGCGAATATCTTAGAGACTGCTTTGCTTTCAGCTAATTTCATTATAATACTATGCTCGCGTCCTCCACGACCTACAACTAAGATTTTCATGAAATGTCCCCTTTTCCTTAATGTTTAAAATGACGCATACCTGTATAAACCATCGCAATTCCATACTCATTACATACATCGATTGAGTCTTGATCACGTTTCGATCCACCTGGTTGAATAATCGCAGTTATACCAGCTTTCGCAGCAGCTTCAACAGTATCAGGCATTGGAAAGAATGCGTCTGAGGCAAGAACAGCATCATTTGCTTGTTCAGCTGCCTGCTCAATCGCAATATTTGCTGCGCCTATCCGGTTCATTTGTCCAGCCCCAACGCCAACTGTACGTTTATTTTTAGCTAAGACAATTGCATTGGACTTCACATGTTTTACAGCCTTCCAGGCAAATAATAAGTCTTCAAGTTCCTGGTCTGTTGGTTTACGGGTTGTAGCCACTGTTAAGTCATCAATGTCAATACGACCATGATCCTTCGTTTGGATCAGCATACCGCCATTTACAGAAGTGTACGTGTGCCCTTGTTTTGCTTCATTGGCTACATCTAGTTTTAATAGACGAATATTTTTCTTTACTGTTAGTCGTTCCAATGCCTCATCAGAGAATCCAGGAGCAATCACAATTTCTAAAAATATGTCACTAAGGCTTTCAGCTGTGGGCAAATCGATTACTTGATTACATGCCACGATACCACCAAAGATAGAAATTGGATCCGCATCATAAGCACGTTGAAAAGCTGTTTCGATCGAATCAGCCACTCCGATGCCGCACGGGTTCATATGTTTTACTGCAACAGCCGCAGGTTCTTGGTATTCTGCCAAAATTTCTAAAGCAGCATTTGCATCTTGAATATTATTATATGACAATTCCTTTCCATGCAGCTGTTCCGCCAAAGCTAAGCTACCTTGTTCCGGGATCGAACGTTTGTAGAAAGCAGCTGATTGATGGGGATTCTCTCCATAACGAAGGGATTGGGTTTTTTCATATGTAATTGTATACGTTTCTGGAAAATCTTCGCCCGTTTGTCCCGCAAAATAGCTTGCAATGAGGGCATCATAATCTGCAGTATGACGAAATACTTTTGCAGCTAGCCGTTGTTTTTGCTCTATAGATAATTCACCATATTGAAGGGAAGAAAGTACATGCTGATAATCAGCTGGATCAACAATAACAGCTACATCTTGATAATTTTTGGCTGCTGAACGAAGCATTGTAGGTCCACCGATATCGATATTTTCAATAATATCTTCTTTCGATACGTCTGGCTTTTGTAACGTTTGTTTAAACGGGTAAAGATTAACAACAACCATATCAATTGGGGTAATTTTATTTTCTGCTAACTGACTTTGGTGCTCCTTATTATCACGTTTCGCTAGTAATCCACTATGGATGAATGGATGTAATGTCTTTACTCGACCATCCAATATTTCTGGAAACCCGGTAATCTCATCAACTGCAATAGCAGGTATATGAGCGTCTTGCAAAACGCGTAAAGTCCCTCCTGTTGAGATAATTTCAAAATCTGCCTCAATTAAGCCTTTTGCAAATTCTGTGATCCCTTGTTTATTTGATACACTGACTAATGCACGTTTCTTCATTGTTATCCCTCACTCTGAATTAATTGATTAATGACTTTCGGATATAATTGATGTTCTACTCGATGGATTCGCTGTGCTAATCCTTCTTTAGAGACAGCTGGTGGAATCGAAACTTCCTCCTGTGCGATAATTGGTCCTGTATCAATACCTTCATCAATAAAGTGAATGGTCACTCCAGTTTTCTTAACTCCTGCCTCTATTGCTTGGCCAATTGCATCCTTTCCAGGAAATGCTGGAAGCAGCGACGGATGAATGTTAACAATTCTACCTTCAAATGCTTTTAGTAATGTTAGACCAACAATACGCATATAACCAGCTAGAAATATCCAGCGAATCGATTTCACTCGAAGCTTCTCGATAAGCATAGATTCATAGTCTTGTTTGGAAGGAAAGCCTTTAGGATCAAACACCAACGTCGCAATCCCATGTGCTTTTGCTTTATTAATCGCTGGAGCATTGGGCTTGTCGGATACAAGGAGAACAATGTCACAAGCTAAATTCTCCGCATCTAACATAGCTTGAAAATTACTACCGGTTCCAGAGGCAAAAACGGCTACTCTCACTTGATTCATGATCGAACATGCACTCCCTCTTGATCCATAACGGTCCCAATCACTGAAGCGGCTTCTCCCTGCTGTTCCAATAAACGAATCATGTCATTTGCATGTTGTTTAGATACTACGATAGCCATGCCTATTCCCATATTAAAAATACCATACATTTCTTGCTCACTTATATTTCCATGTTGTTTTAGGAAAGGAAAAATCTCTGGAACTTCCCATGATGATGTATCTATCTCAACTCCCAATCCAACAGGTAACATTCGAGGGAGATTTTCATAAAATCCGCCTCCTGTTATATGAGAAATGCCCTTTATTTTATCGGTTTCTAAGGCTTTACTCATCGATTTTGCATAGATTTTTGTTGGGGTTAATAATGTTCCTAGCAAAGACTGAGAAAGACTATAAGATTTTGCTAGGTCAAGGTCAGTAACGAGCTTTCGCACTAATGAGTAACCATTGGAATGGATGCCACTAGAAGGAAGTCCGATAAGAACATCTCCTGGTTGGATGGCATCGCCAGTTATCAATTTTGATTTTTCTGCCATACCTACTGCAAACCCCGCTAAATCATAATCGCCATTCTGGTACATCCCAGGCATTTCCGCTGTTTCTCCACCAATCAAAGCAGCTCCTGCTTGTACACATCCCTCGGCAATCCCCGAGACAATCTGTTCAATTTGCGCAGGGTTATTGTTTCCACAAGCAATGTAATCAAGAAAGAATAACGGCTTTGCTCCTTGAGCAATAATATCATTGACACACATTGCTACAAGATCAATACCTACTGTTTGATGCTTATTCCATTCAATTGCCAGCTTCAGCTTTGTCCCTACCCCGTCCGTACCAGAAACGAGCACAGGCTCCCGATATTGGAAGGAAGTTAGGTCAAACAAGCCGCCAAAGGAACCTATATCCCCAAGTACTTCCGATCTGGCAGTTCGTTGTATATGTTTTTTCATCCGTTCCACTGCTTCATATCCTCTTTCTACATCTACTCCTGCATCTCTATACATGTTTGACATGGACGCCACTTCCTCTACGTATTCGATTAGCAGCTTGTATAAGCAATTTCTTTTGCTCCTTCTTCCTTCACAGGATATTTTCCCGTCATACAAGCTGTACATATCCCCTGATGAATGGTTTTATCTTTTAAAATTGCCTTCTCTAAACCTTCTTCCGATAAATAAGCAATACTATCTGCTCCAATGATTTCACTAATCTCTTCAAGAGTATGGTTCGCAGCAATCAATTCATCTCTCGTCGACATATCAATCCCATAATAACAAGGGTTTTTAATGGAAGGAGAGGCAATTCTTACATGAACTTCTTTCGCCCCCGCATCTTTTAGCATCTGCACAATCCGCTTACTTGTTGTTCCTCTAACAATTGAATCGTCGATCATGATTACCCGCTGCCCTTCTATGATGCTTCGAACCGGTGAAAGTTTAAGCTTCACTCCCTGTTCTCTTAATTCTTGGGATGGTTGAATAAATGTTCTGCCGACATAGCGATTTTTAATAATCC
The DNA here is from genome assembly GCF_014905415.1 of Virgibacillus salexigens. Lineage (GTDB taxonomy): Bacteria > Bacillota > Bacilli > Bacillales > Amphibacillaceae > Virgibacillus > Virgibacillus salexigens. The sequence goes on along the minus strand of NZ_BNEO01000003.1, from coordinate 168,023 downwards.
CCATCTCATATGGCAAGCCACTTTCCTCTGCATAACCAATTGCTGCAGAAATACTTGAATCGGGTACGCCAACGACAATATCAGCGGAGACATTCGATTCTTTGGCAAGTTCCTTCCCCATGTTTTTCCTGGATGCATGGACATTGACATGATTCACATCGCTATCTGGTCTAGATAAATAAACGTATTCCATTGCACACATTTTTCGCTGCTCTCTCATTGCAAATCTTGTAGATGTCATACCTTCCTTACTAATTGTTATTAACTCGCCTGGTAGAACCTCACGTTCAAAGGTTGCTCCAATTTGATCAAAGGCACAGGTTTCCGACGCAACCACATAAGCTTCCCCTAATCGACCGATCGATAATGGACGAATCCCTGTAGGATCTAAAGCTACAAACATTTTATTTTCTTTTAAAATTAAATAAGCATATGCACCCACTACTTGATTTAGTGCTTTGGCTATTGTTTCTTCCGTAATTTTATTCCCACTACGTTTAATCAAATGCGCGAGTACCTCGGTATCAGAGGATGTTTGTAATATACTCCCCTCTTCTTCCAATTCGCCTCGTAATTTATAAGCGTTCATGATATTGCCATTATGAGCCAATGCTATACTTTCGGTTTGTGACCGGAAGAGAAGTGGCTGTACATTCTCGAGTACTTTACCACCCTGTGTAGAATAACGTACATGACCTACTGCTACATTCCCAGATAGTGCAGAGAAATCAGCATTTTTAAAAACATCATTAACAAGTCCTAGTCCCTTATGTGCTTTCAATTGGTTTCCATCACTGACAACTACTCCAGCACCTTCTTGCCCACGATGCTGCATGGAATGCAATCCATAATACGTTAACTCAGCTGCTTTTTCATGACCCCAAATTCCGAATACACCACATTCCTCATTTATGCCCTTGATTTCAGCAAGCATGGAATAGCTCCCTTCCATAATTCTCGTAGTTGATGAACATCTTCCTTGATTATATTGCTGCCATTCACACCAATTGATAATGTCTGATCATTTGTAACCTTACCGATTTCATATGCATCTTCAACCAATTCTAAGAATCTTGCTTCCTTCCCCTTCTTTACAGTAACGATAAAACGTGATTGCGTTTCACTAAATAATGCTACGGTCGGTTCCCCAGTTAGTTGAATCGATGCACCTAGATTCGCAACCTGGAAAAGACTCTCTGCAAGACCAACAGCCAATCCACCTTCTGCTAAATCATGAGCAGATGAAATAACTCCATGATGAATCGCAGTTAATACTTGCTGTTGCCTCTTTCTTTCTAACTGTAAGTTAATAGATGGCGCTTTTCCTTCATATTTTCCTAGAATCAGGTTTTGAACCTCACTCCCGCCAAATGCTTTATCCGTATCTCCAATAACATAAATGGTATCTCCTGCTGCCTGAAAGTGATTCGGTGTGATATGCTCTAATGATTCATGTAAACCAACCATGCCAACCACTGGAGTAGGAAATATTGCTTTTCCTTTGGATTGATTATAAAGGGAAACATTTCCACTTATTACTGGTGTGTCTAAAACAGTACAAGCAGCACTCATTCCCTCTATACTTTTCTCCATTTGCCAAAATACTTCCGGATTCGTTGGGTTTCCAAAATTCAAACCATCGGTAAGCCCAAGTGGTTTCGCCCCAGAACAAATAATATTACGAGCAGCTTCTGCTACGGCGATTTTGCCACCCGTCTCCGGATCTAAATAGATATAACGAGAATTACAATCTGTCGTCATTGCTAAAGCCTTATTTGTTCCTTTTATACGTATGACAGCAGCATCTGAACCTGGTGAAACTACTGTATTTGTTTGTACCATCGAATCATACTGGTCATAAACCCATTCCTTCGACGCAATGGTTGGCTGCTGTAATAACTGCTTTAACACATCTGCATGATCTTCGACTAACGGAGTCGTGTTTTCCATCTGTTGAAAGGTTTTATAGTAATAAGCTTCTTGTGAAGGCAAATGATTAACTGGTGCTTCTTCAGCAAGTGCATCAACCGGGATATTTGCCATGATTGTTCCATGTTGTTTAATTCGGAAAACTTTCTCTTGAATTACCGAACCTACAGCTACCGCCTGAAGACCGTATTTTTGGAATACTTCGATAATTTCTTGTTCACGTCCCTTTTTAACCACTAGTAGCATACGCTCTTGTGATTCAGACAACATCAATTCATAAGCTGACATCTTTTGTTCTCGTTGTGGCACTAGATCCAAGTCCATTTCTAGCCCAGTTCCTGCTTTACTAGCCATTTCACTTGCTGATGAAGTTAACCCAGCTGCCCCCATATCCTGCATTCCTACAAGTGCATCTGAATGAATGACTTCAAGACAGGCCTCTATTAATAATTTTTCCATAAATGGATCACCGACTTGTACGGCAGGACGATCTTTTGTTGCATCTTCACCTAAATCACCTGAAGCAAAGGTTGCACCATGGATGCCATCTCTACCTGTTGGAGCGCCAGCGTACAACACGGTATTACCTATTCCCTCGGCAATCCCCTTTTGTATTTCATCATGATTAATTAACCCCACACACATCGCATTAACAAGCGGGTTATCTTCATAACAATCATCGAATTGCACTTCTCCTCCCACTGTTGGAACACCAACACAATTACCATATCCAGCTATTCCATTAACGACTTCGGAAAACAAATACTTGACATGATCCGTGGTCATGTTACCAAAACGTAATGAATTTAACAGCGCAATTGGACGAGCTCCCATAGAGAAAACATCTCGAATAATGCCGCCAACTCCGGTAGCTGCTCCTTGATATGGTTCTACAGCTGAAGGATGATTATGGCTTTCAATCTTAAACACAACTGCTTGATTATCACCAATATCGATGACCCCAGCGCCTTCTCCTGGTCCTTGTAAGACTTGTGGAGCTTTTGTTGGGAACTTTTTAAGTAATGGTTTCGATGTCTTATAACTACAATGCTCCGACCACATGACAGAAAAAATTCCTGTTTCAGTGAAATTCGGACGACGATTTAAAATCGATTTAACCAATTGAAACTCTTCATCACTTAACCCCATATCTCTGTATATTGCATCTTTTTCAATGATCTCTGGGCTAATTTCATGCGTTAGCAACATACGTTTCCCTCCAATTCCGTACCAATGACTTAAATAAACGCAGTCCATCATCACTACCTAACATTGCTTCTACAGCTCGCTCCGGATGTGGCATCATACCAAGAACATTTCCAGACTCGTTAATAATTCCTGCTATATCTTCTACGGAACCATTTGGATTCTGTTGATAGGTAAATACAATTTGGTTATTGGCTTTTAATGATTGCAAGGTGTTATTATCGCAGAAATAATTTCCTTCACCATGCGCAATAGGGAAACGAACCACTTCACCGGGGTTATATTCAGAAGTAAATAATGTTTGATCGCTCTCTACATATAACGATTCATAATGGCACATAAAAGATAGGTTCTGATTTCGTAACAGAGCACCTGGTAATAAACCGGCTTCCGTTAAAACTTGAAATCCATTACATACGCCCAAAATCGGCTTTCCTTTAGCTGCATGCTCCTTTATTTGGTTCATTACTTTAGATGCTGCGGCTACAGCACCAGGTCGTAAATAATCTCCATATGAAAACCCACCTGGAAGAAGGATCGCATCATAGGTTGAAAGATTACTATTTTCATACCATACTAGATCTGCGTCTTTCCCCAGTATTTCCTTTACTGCATAATACATATCATAATCACAATTGGACCCCGGAAACATGATCACAGCAAATCTCACGAACGAACAGCCTCCCCCACTTCAATTCGATAGTCTTCAATTACTGGATTGGCAAGCAATTTTTGGCACATTTCCTGTACATTCGCTTCGAGATGAGGACTATCTTGAACATGTAGTTCGATGACTTTTCCAACACGCGCATCTTCAACTTCTTGAAATCCTAGTGAATGCAAAGACGCTTGAATCGCTTTTCCCTGTGGATCTAGAACACCCTGCTTTAATGTAATATGCACATATACTTTTTTCATACTTTCTCCTCCAAACGGTCTAGAATCTCTTCATAAACTTGAATTAAATCCCCAATACCTTGGCGAAAGACATCCTTATCTAGTTTTTCACTTGTGTTTATATCCCATAAGCGGCAGGTATCAGGAGAGACTTCGTCTGCAAGTACAATACTGCCATCTGTTAATCTTCCAAATTCTAATTTAAAATCAACTAATGTGATACCAATACACTGAAAGATACGAGTTAAATGCTGATTTATTTCTAATGCCTTGTCTTTTATTTCTTGTAATTCATCTTGCGTAATGGAGGATAAAAATAATGCATGCTGGTCATTAATTAATGGATCACCAAGTTCATCGTCCTTAAAGAATAATTCCACAAGCGGTGGATGAAACGGTGTCTTTTCTTCAATTCCTAGTCGTTTCGTAATGCTGCCTGCAGCAACATTACGAAAAACTACTTCCAGTGGGATAATTTCTGTTTGATAGACGAGCTGCTCGGTTTCACTTAACCGATCAATAAAATGGGTTTTCACTCCAGCTTCGTGAAGCAAGTTGAAAATTTTTGAAGAAATTTCATTATTAAGTCGTCCCTTTCCGTTAAAGCTAGATTTTTTCTCCCCATTAAACGCTGTAGCATCATTTTTATAGGCCAAAACCAGTTGATTTTGTTTTCCTTTTGCCTGATACACTTTCTTTGCTTTTCCTTCATATAACAACACGTCTTTCATAAGAAACACCTCACTTTAATCCAATTCGATCAAAAATAACATCGACATTCTTCAAATGGTACGTATAGTCAAAACAATCTTCAATTTCTGCTGGTGATAATTGGCTGGTAATTTGTTCATCTGCTTCTACTAATTGTTTGAAATGGGTACCTGATTCCCAGGCTTGCATCGCTTTTGGCTGAACAATGTCATATGCCTCCTCGCGAACCATTCCTTTATCGATTAACGCAAGCAGCACGCGTTGTGAAAAAATAACACCATATGTTTTATCGATGTTTTTCTTCATATTCTCTGGAAAAACAGTTAAATTCTTAATGATATTAGCGAAGCGATTCAACATGTAGTTAAGGGCAATGGTTGCATCAGGTAATATGACTCGTTCTGCTGAGGAATGAGAAATGTCCCGTTCATGCCATAAGGAAACATTCTCATATGCTGTAGTCATATAACCACGAATTACTCGTGCCATTCCTGTCATATTTTCCGAACCAATTGGATTACGTTTATGGGGCATGGCTGATGAACCCTTTTGTCCTTTTGCAAACCGTTCTTCGACCTCGCGTGTTTCCGTCTTCTGCAATCCCCTAATTTCGGTGGCGAACTTTTCGATTGATGTCGCAATCAATGCTAATGTCGACATATAAGCAGCATGACGATCACGTTGTAACGTCTGTGTAGATACTGGAGCAGGCGTTAGCCCTAACTTGCCGCATACATATTGCTCAACATATGGATCAATATTTGCATACGTACCAACAGCTCCAGATAATTTACCGAACTCAATATTCGCTGCCGCCGCTTCAAAACGCTCCAAATTCCGCTGCATTTCTTCATACCAAAGTGCTAACTTTAATCCAAATGTTGTCGGCTCTGCATGAACGCCGTGGGTTCTTCCCATCATTACCGTATGCTTATGTTCACTTGCTTTATCTTTTAAGATGTCAATAAATTGAAGTAAGTCTTTACGAAGAATTTCGTTTGCTTGCTTTATTACATAAGAAAGGGCTGTATCAACTACATCCGTTGAAGTTAGTCCGTAATGAACCCATTTACGTTCTTCTCCTAACGTCTCTGAGACAGCACGAGTAAATGCAACTACATCATGCCTTGTTTCTTGTTCAATCTCATAAATACGCGGCATATCAAATGATGCTTTTGCACGGAGCTTTTCTACGTCTTCTTTAGGGATAACACCTAGTTCACTCCAGGCTTCACAAGCTAGAATTTCTACTTCAAGCCATGCATTAAATTTATTTTCTTCTTTCCAAATCGATCCCATTTCTTCTCTGGTATAACGTTCAATCATTGTTTGGCCTCCTCGAATGTCTGAATTTGCTCGTTTACTTTATCCATTGTAGCCCCAATGAATGTAATATGTCCCATTTTTCGTTTTGATTTTGCTTCATCTTTTCCATATAAATGAACAAAACCAGAAGACGCCTTGGTCATTGCTTGAAGTATAGCTTCTAGATCTTCACCTAAGATATTTATCATCACGGCAGACTCTAACAATCTAACTTCTGTTAAAGGCAGATTACAAATGGCTCGAATATGTTGAGTGAACTGGGAAACCGTACAAGCTTCAATTGTATAGTGACCAGAATTATGTGGTCTTGGAGCCATTTCATTCAAGTAAATCCCATCGCCTTTGACAAATAATTCGACCGCGAAAGTTCCCACAATATCCATATGCTCAGCAAGCTGCTCAACTGCTTCATACGCTTGCTTTTCCACATCATTGGTAATATTAGCTGGAACGGTAGTCTGGTATAAAATATGGTTTTTATGATCATTTTCAGCAACTGGAAAGAAGGTAATTTCTCCTTTTAATGATCGGGTAAAGACTACGGAGATCTCTTTGTCGAAAGGAATCCACTGTTCAACAATACAATAAGCATGTTGCTCAGCAAATTCGATTGCTGCAGCTATATGTTCCCTATTTTCTATTTTTAGCTGTCCCTTCCCATCATAACCACCACTACATGTTTTAATTACAGCTGGAAATGGAAAGTCGGCTAAAGCCTGTTCACATTCAGCTCCATTCTTAACAATTGAAAATGGAGGGACTGGAAGGTTTGCTTCCTCCATTAATGTCTTTTCTTTCTCTCTATTTTGTGTAACTTCTAATGCAAACGAGCCTTGAGGTAACTTCCCTTGTTGTTCAATATAAGCTGCAGCATGTAAATCAACATTCTCGAACTCATACGTTATGACATCACTTAATGCTGTTAATTCTTGAATAGCATCTAAATCCGCATAATCAGCAATGATTTGATGATCCGCTACTTGCGCTGCAGGACATGCAGCAGTAGGGTCTAACACATTTACGCGATATCCCATATATTTTGCTGCAATTGCCATCATTCGTCCTAACTGTCCTCCGCCAATAATCCCGATTGTTTGTCCAGGTAAAATGATATTAGTTGTGTTTCGCAAGATCTTCCCTCATTTCTGATACATTCGCCTTCATTTCCTCACGATATGTAGCTAGTTTTGCAGCAACATAGTCATCAAAAGCACCAATAATTTCCGCGGCTAGTATACCAGCATTCTTTGCTCCTGCTTTTCCAATTGCCACTGTTGCAGTCGGTACGCCACCTGGCATTTGCACGATCGATAACAGTGAATCTAAACCGTTTAATGCCTTGCTTTGCACAGGCACACCAATTACTGGTAATGTCGTTTGCGAGGCAACCATACCTGGCAAGTGAGCTGCTCCCCCAGCTCCAGCAATGATCACTTTAAGTCCACGTTCCCGAGCCGATTTCGCATAGGTAAACATCGTATCAGGCGTTCGATGAGCGGAAATGATATCTTCCTCATACGGAATTTGTAACTCATCTAATATTTGGCAAGCGTGTTTCATTGTTTCCCAATCTGAAATACTTCCCATAATCACTCCAACCATATGACAATCCCCCTATTAGTCTTTCTGGTATAATCGTTGCAATTAATTTAACAACACATTTACGTAACTTATATCAATTTTTTAGAAAAACAAAAAAGTCTATTCTTCTACCCTCAGGGCTAATGAGAGAAGAGAATAGACCTGTCTTTCATCCATTCAAACAAATCATTGTTTAGCACAACGATTCTACTTCCCTCATAGTCCAGTCATTTACGGTGCTGGGTAGAAACTTCTGAGCCGTATTCTCAGTTTTATATGAGGATCTATATTTTGTTCGATCGACTTAAGAATAACAAGGAAACAAGGCTATGTCAATAAAATAACGAACAATTTATTGTTTTTTTTCGTTAATGTTCGGTTTTTATGCAATTAACCAAATATAAAAGAGCAAGCCATCAGTGGCCTACTCTTGATCGTCTAATGATTGCGTTGAAGCAGCATCGACCTGTTGTCGCTTATTACCTGCTACATCCTCTTCTGCCCGTTTCTTAGGGTTCATTAATCTACCTTTTCGAACTTGCTTGACCCAGAAACCACCATATATTTGTTTTGGTTCATAAGCAATAATAAACGCCTTCGGATCAATTTCTTTAATCGTTTCATAAAGGTTTAATTCATATTTTCGAGGTGTGAGAATCTGCATCGATAACCGGTCTCCATCCATTCCATATGCATACCAGCTTGTCACACCATACCCTTTGTCACGTAACATTCTAGTAAATTTAATATCTGGATCAGAAGAAATGACGTTAACGGTTATATATCCCAATGCCAATTTCTCCTCAATTTTCGAACCACAAATAACACCGATCCCAAAACCAATGGCATAGGCTATTAAATTTTGAATTTCATTAAGATTATCTAATACAAGCCCTAGCCCTAACACATAGATAACTATCTCAAACATACTCACTATGGAGGCGATATACCGTCTGCCCTTCAAGGTTAAAATCATTCGTACAGTGGATAAAGAAACATAGACAATGTTAATCACAAGAATAATTGCAACCATTATAAATGCATTACTTAACAAGCGAAACCCTCCTATATTTATAAGCTAAGCATACCTTATTTTTCAATCATATGAAATCATTTTATATTCATGCTCATTTCCTATTCACCATCCACACAAATGGGCATAGGCTAATGTAAGGATAATATGAAAAACCTTAACCTGGAACAATGATTCCCTATGCTTTCTAAGTCCCCTTTTCATATATCAGGTTAAATCTAAAATGAGGTGATCATTTGGACCCGTTTCAGCAAATGTCCGATTGGAAAAAGAATATGGACCATTTCTTTGGCGACAGCTTTTGGAATGAATTTGAAGGCATTATAAAACCTAACATTCCACAAATAAACCTATATCAAACGGATAATGAACTTTTCTGTGTAGTTAATATACCCGGATTAACAGATCTTGATAAACTTAATGTATATGTTGACTACGCGACTTTAGAGCTCAAGGGGTCAATTGACATTGACAATGCCCGAGGGTTTGTCGTACAAGAGGAAATTCTGCAAGGAGTTTTCGAAAGAAGCATATCGCTACCATTCCCCGTTCGTTCTGATAAAATTAAGGCTACTTACAAAAATGGCCTTGTCTATATTCAACTACATCGTTTAATCTCAGATACAAGTCGGAAAAATAGAATCAATGTTCATGTATTAGAGGATAGCTAAAGCAGATATGCCACGGGTAACCTAAGTTCGTGGCATATCTGCTTTTTAAATACCATATAAACGTTTCTTTTCATTCGACGGTAATCCCAATAACCTTTTTTTCAATGCTTGTTTCCATGTTTTTGCAAGTGCCGGACAATGCATAAGCTCTTCAGCTAATCGTAAATCCTCCTTGAATAGATGCATGATTTCATTACAAGCTGCAATGGACCATCTCGGATTTGGTCGTTCCATTAAATCTATATCTGTTCCAGCCTGAATAAACCCTTCTTTCAGCACTCGAAAATACCAGCCGGTACGTCCCGTACGTTGCATCCGTACTGCTAAATCCTCAACCCGCAAACGCTCAGCTATATGCCACGTTGGTAGACGGGGCTGCGCTACCTGTATAACCGCATCTCCAATACGGTATATATCTCCAATAAATACAGAATACTCATCCATTTCTAGTACCGAAAAATCTTCGCCCATGGAGCCAACCTCGATATTCTCTAGCTGTAACTCTTCTTGCCATCTATAATAATGTTTTATTGGATAAGCCAAAACTGCTTGTTCAACCTGCTTATTTTGGTTTTCCTCTGTCAATGCATCTGTCATGAACCCGCGCTCACTCAACCAAAGCTTCTCCTGTATAGGGTTTTTATTTCTGCTCTTACTCGAAGGTGAATCCAGCCTATCCGAATTTCCCGTTTTTTTCTCCTTTTCTATAAATACTTTATGAATAAATGGCTCTTCCATCATGTCACGCCCTTATTAAATATGATATAGTATCTTTATTCTATATAAATTAATGGCAAATGAAAATATGTACGGTGAAAGAGGGATAAAATGACGAAACAACGAGCTACATTCGCTGGAGGATGCTTCTGGTGTATGGTAAAACCGTTTGACCAATGGGATGGCGTCGAACAGGTCGTATCCGGATATACAGGCGGCCATCTATCCAACCCGACTTATGAAGATGTTAAAACTGGTGATTCAGGGCATTATGAGGCGGTTGAGATTATTTATGATCCTTCCATCCTATCCTATCAAACTATTTTAGATGTGTACTGGCAACAAATTGATCCTACAGATGATGGCGGTCAATTCCAAGATCGTGGAGATTCTTATCGTACTGCTATTTTTTATTATAATGAAGAGCAAAAAACAGCTGCAGAAGCATCAAAGGAAAACCTAGCCGCTAGCGGCAAATTCACAAAGCCAATCGTAACCAAGATACTTCCTGCTTCTACTTTTTATCCAGCTGAAGCGTATCATCAAGATTTCTACAAAAAAAATGAAACAGCGTATAAGGAAGATCGTGCTAAATCTGGAAGAGATGAATTTATAGAAAAATTTTGGAATAATTAACGCCTAAATTGGCCCTCTCGAGGGGTTAATTTAGGCCATAAAATGATAACGTTTTATAAAGTCAGGAGCGAGATATTTGTCTAATCAACAATCCTTAACACCCTTAAAGATGTTGTTGTTTGCCTTTCATGCTACAAACACCATTATCCTTAGTTATTTACCCTTGTATTTAAAATACAAAGGCTTAGACGGTAATGAAATTGGATACGTGTTAGCGGTTGGTCCACTTGCCGCGATTTTTGCACAGCCATTCTGGGGCTATATGAGTGATAAATATAAAACGGTAAAACGGGTCATCCAAGTCTGTATCATCGGCTTACTCATCACAAGCATTATTTTCTTCCAAATGGAAACCTTAATTGCAATTATTTTAATGGGGGCTATTTTTTATTTCTTCGTCACACCCATTGGTGCATTAGGAGATAGCCTTGCGCAACGAAGAGCGGATGAATTAGGTGTGTCCTTCGGAAAAATTCGTTGGTGGGGATCTGTCGGCTTTGCAACGTCATCCTTAATCATTGGTGAAATCCTTACTAGAGTTGGAATTCAGTATATGATTATTCCTTATTTATTCTTCGGAGCACTTGCATTACTTGTGACATTCCGACTCACTGACGTCAAAGTAGAGTCAGATCCAATTCAATTAAAGGATGTCAGTGCAATTGTTAAAAGTAAACCGTTTGTTATCTTTTTACTTTTTATTATGTTTTTAAGTATTACGCATCGTGCAAATGACAGTTTCATTGGATTATATATTGAACAACTTGGTGGGAGCGAAGGTTTAGTTGGTTCTGCATGGTTTGTAGGCGTTGTGACAGAGGCGATTGTATTCGCTAGTGCAGGGTTTTGGTTCAGAAAGTATCATCCACTTGTTTTTGTTATTATTGCAGGAGTACTTTACAGCATTCGGTGGTTTATCTATGGAGCTGCTGATAGCCCCTACCAGATTATTGGCTTACAATTCCTACATGGCTTAACATTTGGAGTATTTTATTTAGCGTCTTTTAACTATATTTCTCGATTGATTCCTAAGCTATTGCAATCTACGGGGCATCTTGTTTTCTTTGCAACTTTTTTTGGATTATCAGGTATAATTGGTTCATTGGTAGGAGGAGCACTCATTGATTCTTATGGTGGCGGCACACTTTACACTGGTATGGGAATCGTTTCTTCAATAGGAACCGTATTAATATTCATCTACCATATCCTCCCTTATGGAAAAGAAGCCTATGTTCATGACCAAGAAAGATAAACGAGAAAAAATCTGAACTACTATCCGAATAGAATGGATAATCGTTCAGATTCTTCTTTACCAAGACTATCTTGTTACTAACTTAGGAAGATAAAATATAAAATAAAGATAATAAATAAAGCATACATGACAGGGTGAATCTCTTTGCCTCTCCCTTTTAATAACATGGTGATTGGATAAAAGATAAACCCAATTGCGATCCCTGTTGCAATACTGTAGGTAAGCGGCATGGTTATAACAATCAAGAAAGCAGGTACTGCGATTTCAAAATGATTCCATTCAATATCTTTCAATGCAGAACACATGAGAACCCCAACAATGATCAAAGCTGGCGCCGTCACTTCGGCAGTTATAATATTTAGTAATGGCGAGAAAAATAATGCTAACAAGAAGAACAAGGCAGTTACAACAGATGTAAAGCCAGAACGCCCGCCAGCCCCAACACCTGCTGTTGATTCCACATAAGATGTTGTTGTTGACGTACCAAGGGAAGCCCCAACTACTGTTGCTGCTGAATCAGCAAATAACGCTCTATTCGCACGTGGTAACTTGTTATTTTTAATAAATCCTGCTTGATTAGCAACTGCAACAATCGTACCTGCTGTATCAAAGAAGTCAACGAATAAAAAGGTTAAAATGACAACAAGCATTTGTATGGTGAAGATATCTCCGAAATGAGCGAACGCTTGTCCAAACGTCGGAGCAAGACTTGGTACTTCCCCAACAATACCATTCATTCCAGATGGCGGATCAATTAATCCAACAATCATACCCGCAATTGCCGTCAAAATCATTCCATAAAAGATCCCACCACGAATACCGATCGCCATTAAGATAACCGATACTACGAGCCCAAATACCGAAAGCAGGACAGATGGCGATGTAATGTCCCCAAGTGCTAACAAGGTAGCATCATCCGCAACAATGATTCCGGAGTTCTGAAAACCGATAAATGCGATAAAAAATCCTATCCCTGCTCCTACAGCAAGTTTAAGGTTCGCTGGAATAGCATTAATAATTTTCTCGCGGAATCCAGTTAATGTGAGAATAACAAAGATTATCCCTGATGCCAGTACGCCAGCTAACGCTGTTTCCCAAGGAATTCCGTAACCTAATACGACCGTATAAGCAAAAAATGCATTTAATCCCATACCTGGTGCTAAAGCAATTGGATATCTTGCAATAACTCCCATAAATAACGTACCGACCGCTGCCGCAATAGCTGTTGCAGCAAATACAGCCTCTTGATCCATACGAGTAACGCCGTCCGGTAATTCTTCAATACCTACTAGCGCTAAAGTGGATGGGTTAACAAATAAAATATAAGCCATAGCTAGAAATGTGGTTAATCCAGCCATAAATTCAGTTCGATAGTTCGTACCTAATTCTTTAAAGCGAAAATACTTCTTCATTTTTCTTCCCCTTTCAAATAGCAGATATCCAGGCTTTCTTGCTATATAAATAACCTATCTTTCTGCATTTCCCAATAAAAAACATAGGACATAAAAAAACACCCTAAGGTTCTCCCCTAGAGTGTTCTTCTATGCAAAAAATATTAAAGGCCGTATTTGTCATATACAGAGAAAATCCCATGACATCCTTGACCTATCTATTTTTTGCGTAGTCAGACCATTTACGGTAGTCTGGTAGAAACTCTGGGCCATATCCCCAAAATTATACGCATTATTTTTTATTTATAGGATTATCATACGATTTTTTTCTACATAAGTCAATAAAACACGAACGTTGAATATTTTTTTATTGTTTTTGTTCGATTATTCCCACTCAATGGTTGCTGGTGGCTTAGAAGTAATATCATACACAACGCGGTTGATATGCTGTACATCATTAACCAGTCTTGTAGACACTCGTTCTAATACATCCCAAGGAATACGAGCCCAATCCGACGTCATGCCGTCAATGGAGGTAACAGCTCGAATACCAATCGTATAGTCATATGTTCTTGCATCGCCCATTACTCCCACACTTTTAATATTAGGGAGTACGGTGAAGTATTGCCAAATATCTCTTTCTAATCCAGCTTTAGCAATTTCTTCTCTTAGAATGGCATCCGATTCTCGAACAATTTCCAGTTTTTCTTCTGTTACTGCGCCCAATACACGAATAGCAAGTCCTGGACCAGGGAAAGGTTGTCTCCAGATGATATGATCAGGAATTCCCAGTTGGGAGCCTAACTCTCGGACTTCATCCTTAAAGAGGGTGTTTAATGGTTCAATCAATTGAAACTGCATATCTTCTGGAAGCCCGCCAACATTATGATGTGACTTTATCGTTTGAGCTGTTTCCGTTCCACTTTCAATAATATCTGTATACAGTGTTCCTTGTGCAAGGAAGTCGATATCTTTCAATTTCGCTGCTTCATCATCGAATACATAGATGAATTCATTTCCAATAATCTTACGTTTCTGCTCCGGATCATCGACCCCTTCAAGTTTTGAAAGAAAACGATCCTTTGCATCTACTTTGATAATATTCATATGGAAATCATCAGCAAACACTTTCATAACGTCATCGGCTTCATTTTTACGAAGCAGGCCATGATCAACGAAGATACATGTGAGTTGATCGCCAATTGCTTTATGAATTAAAGCAGCCACAACAGATGAATCAACACCACCACTTAATGCACATAAGACGTTACGATCGCCAACCTTTTGTTGGATTTTCTCTACTTCCATGTCAATGAAGTTCTCAATCGTCCAGTCCCCTGCACATTGACATACATCAAATACAAACTGTTTTAGTAAATGATTCCCGTATTCAGAATGGCGCACTTCTGGATGGTACTGTACTCCATAAAGGCCTTTTTCTGGAAGGCTCATTGCAGCAATTGGCGTAGATTGACTCGTTGCATCGATTTGGAAATTTGCCGGTTCCTGTATTACCTTATCTCCATGACTCATCCAAACCGTTTGCTGCTTCGGTGTACCTTTATATAAAATTGGATCTTCATTTAGGTCAATAAGCGCTTTTCCATATTCACGGCTTTTCGCTTTTTCTACTTTCCCACCATAATGAAGCGACATTAGCTGCATACCATAGCATATCCCTAAAACCGGAATACCTAAGTCAAAGATTTCTGGGTCACAACGAAAACTATTCTCATCATAGACACTATGTGGCCCACCTGAAAGAATAATTCCTTTTGGGTTCATTCGCTTTATATCTTCAGCAGTGAGCTTATGTGAATGCAATTCACTATATACACCAAGTTCTCTAATTCGACGAGTGATTAGTTGATTATATTGACTGCCAAAATCCAATACTAAAACCAATTCATTGTTGTTCATCTGCATAGCTCCTATCTATATTTAATCCGCCGCTTCGCCCATCATTGTTCTTTTAAAACAAAAACTGGATTCCTACCTTCTGCGATTAAGAGAACGAAATTCGCACTCTCTTAAATGCAAAAAGGCAGAAATCCAGATATACTGATCTTCTGCCTTCATAGTCAGAGCATTTACGGTGCTCCGGTAGAAACTTTCGACCCATATTATCGAGGATATACGAACGGCATGTCTGATTAATTTGTTGGATTATGTCCCTATTCTACTAACCAACGTTAGGAAGGTCAAGCCAATATCCGTTTAATTAAATTTTGCCATAATTGCGCAATCTCCGTTCTAGGAACTTCTCTGATTTCTTGGCGATATAATAGCTGCTCATAATGCTGCGTTAACTTTTTCATTTCATCTGTAGAATATTTTCGATCTATCTTAACAGCATACTCTCTTAAGGTCTCATCTGGCAATTTGCCATCCCCTCGATGTCGTAATAGTTTCATTACGTAATGATATGCTTCCTGATAGTTCTCCGCATTCCAATTAGCCATAAACTTTCTTTTTATTATTATTGTTTTCCACCTGAATCTGGTTCGATAACCAATAAATACCAACAACGCAAGGATAACAAGTAGGATAACGAGATATAACCAATGGAATGAGCTATTTCCCTCAGACGGTGAAGCCATTGCAGCCTCAGCTTCTTGATTTTCTTCTTCCTGTGAAGGTTGAGGAGTTTCTTCCGGTGTCTGTTGCTCATCTTGGTCTTGCTGGGCTAATACATCATCCTGTTCAGCACCTGTATCCGCCATGGAAGTTTGAAAATCGGAAAGATTAGAAAATCCTTGTGTGGGTTCAAATGGAACCCAGCCTATTTCAGGAAAGAAAACTTCTACCCATGAATGAGCATTTGCATTGGTAACCTCATATACATTATAGTCTGATGTCGAATCGATCTCTTCTCCGCCAGTAAATCCTTTAGCCCATCTAGCTGGAATGTCTATGGAGCGTAATAAAACCACCATAGCAGTCGAGTAATTATCACAATAACCTACTTTTGAATCAAATAAGAATTGATCGACATAATCCTGACCTTCCTTAGGTACGGGAACATCTGTTGTTTGATAAGTAAAACCGTTCGTTGAGAAATACTGCTCAATTGCTTTCACCTTATCATAAGCTGTTTCCTCTCCTGCCGTTATTTCTTTGGCTAATTCTTTTACACGTTCTGGTAAAGTCTCTGGCAACTGTGTATAGCTATCTAATGACTCTCTAATTGTTGGGGTTTCCCGTAACTTATCAATATTAAATGTGGGGTAATCATAATCAACGGTAAATGTATTCAAATCATTTATAACTTCAAACCCCTCATCACGCAGTTGTATTGCTTCCGAATTCAAGTCAACATATGCATTTCCTCTATGTGTCGAAATTTCTTTGAAACCATATGGATGCAAAATTTTATCAAACGACGTATTGCCTTGAAATTCAATGGTTGCTTCTAATTCTTCCGTATCCACCGTATTATCATACATTGGAGGAATTCTATTTGTTGGTACATAATTTGCCTCTGAGCTATTCATCCATCCTTTCCCTGTATAAACATCCTTCGTTTCTATTCTCCAATAATGGTTTTCCTCTGCTTTTGCCTGAAATACCGGTGTATAGTCTTGAACAAAAGAGCCACCTAATCTCGTATCATCCTCACCATAACCAACCTTTTGCACAACCGATCCTTCTCCTGCAATACTAGCATTTTCTGCTGAACTTTGAATAAACGGGACTGGATCCGGCCATTGTGGATCATATTTTGGAGCTGCAAATCCTATAGCAGAAGAAAAGGCAACTATCGCAACGATAGGAATCATCCACGCAGCAGATTTTTTCATCCATGGAAACGAAATAGCTTCACGATCCATTTCTTTACTAAAATTCGCAACTCCTAACGCAATAAACGATATAATAAACGCTCGAATAATCGCCAAAGCTCCATTATATACGGTAAACGTATCTAAGATGGCCAAATACACGAATGTAAGCAAGACAAATAACAAAATCTTCTTCATGACAACAAACCAGTAATGCAGAAGATAGCTCATAAGCCAAATGAGTAATAAAAATAAAACACTACGAAACATTGGAGTTAATTGATACCAAGCTTGTGATAATACGGCATCCATATTAAAACCAATATCAAGAAATAGCTGCTCCATCCAAATAGGACTTAAAAAAGTTGTCTCAAAAAATAAATGATTTACAATAAATAGAAGCGCGACACCTTTTAGAATAAACGATAGCCACCACTTTATTTGAAAAAGTGAAATAACAAAACAGAAAGCACTGTAAATAACAAATACAGTTAAATTATGCGTATCCGTAACCTGCTCCAAAGGATACAACCATTCTAAAAAAAGGATGTATCCACAAATATACAATAAAGAAGTGAAAAAAATCGGTCTACTTTGTTCATATTTCATCATATTCCTTTCACCTCTAATTGATTTTGTATTAGATGTTGTTCTGTCAATATATGGATATGAATACCTTCAAACTGCAACTGATGAATGAAAAGACGATTTTTCTCACGATGCTTGGCTGATTGAATTAAAATAAGTACAATACGTTTCGTTCGTTGATCCATCTTCTTCACGATTTCAATAAACGCAACATCGATATGACTCGTTACTAAGATGATTACATTTCCAGCTCCTGCTTTGGCAAATTCACTTTCAACACGAATCGAAAAAGGCTTAATCCCATCTGGCTGAATACGTGTTAAATGATTTTTCACCATATCTAACTTGACTGGGTCATGATGTACAGGAAAATATACTGTTTTCTCTCCAATAGTTACTAAACCAACTTGACTAGCTTGTTTTTTCAACCCCTCCATTAGGGAAAGGACCACTTCCACCATCGCTTCATAGACGACATAATTCGTTTCTGGGTAAATGCCATTATCTAACATGAGCAGAATGTCCGTACTTTTTTCTTGTTCAAATTCTTTGGTCATCACCGTATTTTTTTTAGCTGTCTGTTTCCAATCGATCCACGAAAAACGATCTCCAGGCATGTATTCCCGAATTCCGGTCGCAACATTGGAATTATTTAATTGAAATGCTGAAGTCGAAGCAGTACCTTGTTGGAAGCTGCTAATTTGTTCCTTCATTACAATCGGCCTGGCATTAGGATAAGCTATAATTACATCAGTTACGTGAAAAGTATATTCTTTTTTAACTAATCCAAAAAAATCTCCCGTCCGTATTCGAACCGTTTGTAAGAGATGTTCACCCCTAGGCAATTGTTCAAGCCGATAGGTCATCGTGAATGTTCGCTTCCATAACGGAAAGAACACCTTTTTTAAATTTCGATTCGTGTATAGTTCACCTGGATCATCCATCAATGAATATTTTTGATGCTTGGTATCTATCTTTCTTAACGTTTCTGGTACCACCTCTTCACAGATACAATAGTACAAAGGAAATGGTAATTTTCGTTTTATCACTAATTTCACGTCTATACCATCACCAGCTCTAATTACATAATGAGATAATTGTCTTGAAACCTTCCATGTTTTCATGCTATGCAATAAAAATCCCAATTCATATAAAAAAATAGGTAGAAAACTAAAAAATAGAAACCAGCTGACAAATCCACCTTGAAACATTGCATACGAAAATAAAAGTAAAAAAAAGGAGACGACTACTATACCACTGGCTATTACACGGAACCTAGACGTCATGATTGGAATTCCTTTCGAATCGGTACATGCGTATGTTTAATAATAGAGGCAATTACATCACCTGTAGACATACCTTCATATTTTGCTTCAGAATGAAGAATAAGCCGGTGAGATAATACAAATGGCGCTAGATACTTAACATCGTCAGGTAATACATAATCCCGTTCCATAATATACGCATACGCCTTCGCAGCTTTCATTAAAGCGATTGACCCTCTTGGGCTTACTCCTAAATAGACCGCTGGATTTGATCTTGTACTAGCAATTAAATTGATGATATACTGTTGCACATTTGTATCAATATAGACAGCTTTCACTTCTTCCTGAATTACTATTAGTTCATCTTTACTTATAACAGCATCAATGGTTTCGATTGGATGATCTCCAGAAGTACGTTCCAGCATTTCAAGTTCTTCAGCAAACGTTGGGTAGCCCATCTTTAATTTCAAAATAAATCGGTCTAATTGTGCTTCCGGCAATGGATAGGTACCTTCATATTCAATCGGATTTTGTGTGGCCATCACAAAGAACGGATTTGCTAAAGAGAGTGTCCTCCCATCTACTGTCACGTTTTTTTCTTCCATTGACTCTAATAAGGAAGATTGTGTTTTTGGAGAGGTTCGATTTATTTCATCCGCTAGAATAATATTTCCTAATATAGGCCCTCCCCGAAACTCAAATTCCAGCGTTTTTGGGTTATATATGGAAACACCTGTTACATCAGAAGGTAGTAAATCTGGTGTGAATTGGATGCGGCGGAAATCACAATCTAGTGATTTGGCTAACGTTTTTACTAACATCGTTTTTCCAACACCCGGCACATCCTCTAAAAGCACATGTCCTTTTGCTAATAGAGCAACAAGACTTAAAACCGCTGCATGTTCTTTCCCAATCATTACTTTATTAATATTATGGATGACATTACTTATTTTTGGATTGTAAACCTTTGTACCTTCCATATACGAACCCCTCTCAACAAACAAATTTAAAACTATGTAAATTTTCAATTATTTTTCAGTTCATATCTACCTATTATAGCTATATACTATATACTATACTAAAAAAGACCTACTAGTGAAAGGCAGACATCATGTCTAATCGTTACCTAGCATGATCAAATCGATAGATTTTTATACTACTAGTCTGTAAATAAACATAAAAAAACACCTATGGCCCACAGGTATTTATAGACACTTATAATTGGACTAACACAACTATCCTTTTTCTCTATACACATAGACACGCTTAATTCTACTCATTAAGCTAGCTAATACTTCATCTATATTACTGTTAATCCAAGTTGCGATATCTCTTGCAGTAATTGTTTGGTTTTCTTGATCGCCGATAATAACCGCTTCAGCTCCTTCCTCTACATGGGGGATATCTGTTAAATTAACAAATGTTTGATCTAAAGAAATGGTACCGATTATTTCTGACTTCTTTCCTTCTACCAACACAAAGCCATTATTCGATAGTAACCGTTTAAAGCCGTCTCCGTGTCCAATAGGCAGTATGCCGATACGTTCCTCTTTTTTTGTTACATATTCTCCCCCGTAGCCAACCTTAGATTGTGGTGGTAGACTTCGAATATGAATGACTTTTGTTTTTAAGGTCATGACCCTTTTCAAATGAATATCATTCACTTGTCTTTCATCTGGATGATACCCATAGAGTGCGATACCTGGACGTACCATATCCAAATGCAAATCCTTTCTTTCAAGTGCAATAGTGGATGCGCCAACATGTTTGATCGGAAATTCAAAATCATTGGCCTTTAGTATTTGTACTACATCTTTAAATAAATCATATTGATCGTTTGTAGTTTTCCAGTCCCCCTCATCCGCATTAGAAAAATGGGTATATATCCCTTCCCAGTATAGCCCTTCTAACTGGTAACATGACCTGCAAAATGAAAGCACGTCACTTGGTTCAACACCAAATCGTTGTAATCCAGTATTTAACTTTAAATGAACGGCCATAACCTTTCCGTGTTGAACAGCAACTTCACTAATTGCATGGGCAGCTGCTTTGGAACTAATTGTTGCCGTTAAATGGTAATAAACAACATCTTCTGCTTGAGAAGGGGTAATTGGCGGGAGAATATGAATAGGAACAGGGATGCCACATTGCCTGAGTATAACACCTTCCTCTAAGCTCGTAACTCCCAACCTATCCACCCCTGCTTTCACCGCTTGTTGAGCAATTGGAACAATTCCATGTCCATATGCATTTGTTTTAACAACTGCCATCATCATCGCATTTGCCAATCTTGTTTTTACTTCACGGACATTATGA
Organism: Virgibacillus salexigens; assembly: GCF_014905415.1. Lineage (GTDB taxonomy): Bacteria > Bacillota > Bacilli > Bacillales > Amphibacillaceae > Virgibacillus > Virgibacillus salexigens. Next base: position 146,725 of record NZ_BNEO01000003.1, on the reverse strand, counting down.
TGAAATGCGGATAGATTGATTTCAGCTATGGTATTACTCTCTACTAACATATTCGCATACTGGAACATGAATAAACCTCCTCATGTTTCACTTCATTTACGAGATACGCAATGCTTGAAGAGATGAATGAAAGGCTTGAATAATTTTCTTCGTAGTTTCTCCGGGAATTTCGGAACCAATGGGCTGGTTATCTACCTGAATAATGGGAACAATATCTAATTTAGTAGCCGTAATAAACAATTCATCTGCTGCTAATAAATCATGTATTGTAAAAGCTTCTTCTTGCACAGTTATTTGTAGCTTATCACATAATTCCAATACTTTCTGGCGTGTTATCCCATTTAATATATAATTATTTGCAGGATGGGTGAAAACCTTTCCGTCTTTAACCATAAAGACATTAGATGCGCTTGCCTCGGTAATCACATCACCTCGATGAAGAATAGCTTCTACTGCATTGTTTTCTACTGCTTTTTGCTTCGCTATTACATTTGGTAATAAGTTCAGCGTTTTAATATCGCACCGGAGCCAACGGATATCTTCTGTCAATACGGCTGACGCTCCATTCTTGCTAGCTTCATCTAAGGTTTCTTCTATTTTGGTATAGGCAATAAGTATAGGTGTTACTGACTCGTGAGGAAAATGATGCCATCTTTCAGCTTCACCCCTCGTAATTTGTAAATAAACCACCCCGTCTGTTAATTCATTTAGAGACACAAGTTCCACTAATTTTTCTTTTAACTCCGTTAATTCATATGGTAAAGATAACTGAATTTCCTTTGCACTTCGTTTTAATCGCTGTAAGTGTTCATCCAATAAAAAGAAAGCCTCATCATAAACTCCAATAACTTCATAAATTCCATCACCAAATTGGTATCCTCTGTCTTCAATATCAATTAGTTTACTTCTTTCGACAAACTGTTGATTATATAAGACTTTACCCATGAACGTTCCCCCTAACCAAATTTATCCTTCATAAGCTTTAAAATAGTCGATGTATCTACACTACTTCCACTAATTACAATAACCACATGATTACCTAGATGTACTTGCTGATGAAGGATGGCACCAATGCCTGAAGCGGCTGCCCCCTCAATAATAACGCGATGCTTATCAAGCATATATGTCATCCCATCTGCAAATAATTGCTCATCTAATACTTTGATTTCATCAACATAAGCTTGAACAAGAGAAAATGTATACTGATTATTTTTACCAATTCCTCCAAGCAGGCTATCCGCTAATGTATCCTTTTCTTGAAGCTCAATTGGATAACCAGCTTGTAAACTCTCATACATCGTAGCTCCTCGTGCAGTAGATAAACCTATTAATCTTAGATCTGGATGCATTGTTTTCAATGTTACCCCAAGACCTGAATGCAATCCGCCCCCTGATAAACCTGCTAGAACAGTATCAACCTCAGGTAAATCATATAAGATCTCTAACCCCATGGTCCCATATCCAGCAATCACTTTCGGATCATCAAATGGATGTATAACAGAAAGACCGTGTTTCTGTTCTAATTCACGACTATATCGCTCAGCATCATCTTGAGATGAACCAATGACCTTTATTTCTGCACCCGTAGCTTCCAATACATTAACCTTAGCTTGTGGGACTCGATTTGATATGCAAATAACAGCTTTGATGCCCAGTTGCTTTGCAACATATCCAACACTAATTCCAAAATTACCCGTGGAAAAAGTTGTAATGCCTCTAGAGCGTTGTTCAGGCGACAGACTTAATATCTTATTTGCCGCACCTCTAATTTTAAATGAATGGGTTGTATTCCAATTTTCCATTTTCAAATGAACAGATTTGTTTGTTAAAGCAGATAGATTTTCTGAATAAATCAGAGGTGTTGGCTGGGTAATTGCAGAAATCCGTTTTCGCGCCTGCCAAATTTCCCTAAAAAGAACGGATTCCATCAAACACCACTCCTCTCTTTATCCCGGTTTAGCTATTCCTTAATAGCTTATCTTCTACATATTTGATATGCTTCTCCACTTGTTTTTGTACGATTGCAGCATCCCTTTGAAGTAAAGCTTCATATAAAGCTTTATGCTCCTTATAATAGGATTGAGGACTAGAATAATATTGATCTAAATGTGCCATATATACTCTAATTTGAACGGCAATGGATTCATATATTTTAATAATTCGAGAATTCCCACATCTATTAATTACATATTGGTGAAATTGTAAGTCTAGACCAAACAATTGGTCCCAATTTCCATTGTTTGCTTGTATTTCCATTTCGTCGATAATAGCAGACAATTCAATGAAATGCTTTTTATCCAGGTGATCTAAAGCTTTTATAAAAGCTTTTGTTTCAATCATCAAACGTAATTCCGTCATTTCATCTAAATCCACATTCGTAAATTTGGAAACGAACGTCCCTTTTCTATTCTTATTCATTACTAATTCTTCTTGCTCTAAAATTTTCAAAGCCTCTCGTATTGTGCTGCGGCTCACATCAAAACGCTCAGCAATGTCGGCTTCAATCAAACGTTCGCCAAATTCAATCTTTCGAATCAGGATATCCTTTTTTAATTGTTCTGCGATTAATTCTCCTAAAGATTTCTTTAACAATACGCCATTTTCATCCATGAATATAACCCCTTTGTAAAGCGCTACTAAGATTTTGTCGACTGTCGACTTCTAACTATAGGTTCATTCTAGAAGGTAATATTTTTATTGTCAATGAAATATGAATTATCAAATATTTCTATTCGCAGCTTGACTTCTTCCTATTATCAGTCTATGTTGAAAATACATTTTTATGGATAAGGAATATAGATTGGGGGAAACCTTTGATGAACATTCTGGCCTTTCAGCGTGTTGAAAAACCGGTACTTGACCAGTTAAAACAAAATCATACCGTCCGTTTCTTTAAAAACGTGGACACAACAAAAGATCCTGAATTTCTAAGCTTTCTAAACAAAACTGATGGGATTATTGGACTTGACCTAAATGTTGACCAACCATTAATTAACCAAGCACCAAATTTAAAAATTGTCAGCAATGTCTCGGTTGGTTACAACAATTTAGACATAGAAACCTTAACCAAAAGAAATATAATGGCAACAAATACACCTGGTATTTTAACGGATACCGTTGCTGATATGGTGTTTGGGTTGATTCTATCCACCGCAAGAAGACTTCCTGAGCTTGATCACTATGTAAAATCTGGCAATTGGATAGAATCATTAGACAGCACCCATTATGGAACCGATGTACATCATAAAACGGTTGGTATTATAGGCATGGGAAGAATCGGCCTTGCCATTGCCCAAAGAGCACATCATGGCTTCGATATGAAGGTTATTTATCATAGTCGAACAAAAAAACCAGAAGCTGAGGAAAGATTTCAAGCAAGATATGCTAGCCTCGACGAATTATTAAGGGAATCTGATTTTGTTTGTTTAATAACCCCATTAACGAAGGAAACAGAACGATTAATTGGCAAACGAGAGTTTAGCTTAATGAAAAATTCAGCAATCTTTATTAATGGGTCACGTGGAAGAACTGTCGTAGAAGAAGATCTCATTCAAGCTTTAAATCATAAAGAAATAGCGGGTGCTGGACTGGATGTATTTGAAAATGAGCCCATTCAGTTGGATAATCCATTACTACAGATGAAAAATGTGGTTACACTCCCACATATCGGATCTTCTACACTTGAAACAGAACTTGCTATGTCAACACTAGCTGCCAAAAACTTACAAACAGGTTTAGAGGGAAAAAAACCACCTAACTTAATTAATTCTGCTGTTTGGGATAACAAGTAACTAAATTCGGAGGATAAAGGCAGATGAATCAAGTTCTGCCTTTATCCTTTTTGAGCAACTTTACCCAATTTGTGCCTATTGTTATGACCTCTATTAAGCTTTTCCTTAATTGTTATTCATGCTAACCGGATATTTGGCTTAACTAGTAATTCTCGTGGAAATTCAGCCAATACCTCACAACCCTTTTCAGTTACACGGAAAGATTCACTTATTTCCACTCCCATATGATCAAGCCAGATCCCAGGTATCATATGAAAAGTCATATTCTCTTGTAACACTGTTTTATCACCCGCTCTTAAGCTAGCTGTATGTTCTCCCCAATCAGGCGGATAATTTAATCCCATGGAATACCCTAACCTGGAATCTTTTTTAATGCCACTTCTTTCAACTGTTTTTCTCCACACCGCTTCAACTTCTTCACAAGTAATCCCTGGCTTAATTGCATCTAGCGTATAATTAATTCCTTCTACAACGACATCAGCAATATATTGGATATTCTCATCAGGTATACCTAGAAAAATGGTTCTCGCAAGTGGCGAATGGTATCGTTTATAACAGCCAGATAGTTCAATAATTACAGGATCTCCTTGGACAAACGGATCATCTGTCCAAGTTAAATGACATGCAGATGTTTTATCCCCTGTCGGTAACAAGGGAACAATCGCTGGATAATCTCCACCAAAATTATCTGTTCCCCGAATCTGTGCATGGGCAATTGCAGCAGCAGCATCTGATTGTTTTACACCGGGTTCAATCGATTCAAATGCTGCTGTCATCGCGCCCTCCGCAATTTTGGCAGCATTCTTAATAAACGCAATCTCTTGTTCAGATTTTATAATCCTTATCCAGTTTACTAAATTCGTGCCGTCTTTAAAGATGGCGTTGGGCAAATTATCTTTCAATTTAATAAAATTTTGTGCAGTGAAATAATAAGCATCGAATTCAGCGGCTATGGTTTGATTATCATATTTTTTTGCTTTTATAAAGTCACTAACAAACTCCATAGGGTGCTTATCGGATGATTGTATATAATCATCTGTATATGGGTAGATATGATCCTTATCCAACCATGATGTATGCATAGCAGCACTTGCATCCTGTCCCCTACCTATCCAATATGGTTGATCCTCATCTAAGAAGACAATGAGCACCTGATGTACATAAAAGGACCAAGCATCATATCCACTTAAATAATTCATATTCGCAGGATCAGTAATAAGCAAAACGTCGATACCCTCTTTTGCCATACGGTGTTTTGTTTTTACCAACCTATCATAAAATTCTGAAACAGAAAAAAACACCATACAAACCCCTCCATTCATAGGTTGAAATTGTACCTTCACTTACATTCACCCATCAATTTAAACAATGAATCAATACAAAGCATAATTCGATATAAAAAAGCACTAACTCCCTTTTCTCCAATTAGATATAGATACGAATCATACTACTATTAATGTATGGAGGAAGTGATTAGTGCTTCAATTATTCATCGTCGATTGTCGGCATTAAAATAACTATATTTCACTTGAAGATGAAAGTAAATAACTTCGTAATATAATCTAACATGTTTAATCGTATTATATGTTCGACAACAAAAAAAGATGAAATAATCAGTCAAAATGGGCATAATCGTAATTTTACTGATTATTTCCTATAGTATATCAACCATTAAGGTAAGGCGTCTAGATTATTTTTACTTTTTTCTAAATATATTGACTTGTCAAATAAAATGTGTTTCTATAATTAGTAACTGATCTGTTTTGTCGACAAACGACATACTTTCTAGGTGAATAAGCAGATATTGTTCATGAACATCCATTATTGCACATAAACTCATCGAAGATAGGAATTCAAGAAATAATCGCTCATATGGGAAAGGAGATTTTATATGGATACTAAAGTGGAGAAGAAAGCGCTACTTGAAAAAGATGAGAAATACCTTTGGCATGCCATGAAAAAATATAACCCTGAAGGTACCATGATTAGTACACATGCAGATGGTGTGTGGGTAACGGATATTGAAGGGAATAAATATTTAGATGCACAAGCTGGCTTATGGTGCGTAAATGTTGGTTATGGCAGAGATGAGTTAGCTGATGTATGTGCGGAGCAATTAAAGCAAATGCCCTATTACCCTTTAACTCAAAGTCACATTCCAGGTATACAGCTAAGCGAAAAACTTAATCAATGGTTAGAAGATGATTATGTTATTTTTTATTCAAATAGCGGTTCAGAGGCAAATGAGACAGCGTTTAAAATTGCGAGGCAATATTACCAACAGGCAAACCAACCGAATCGTTATAAGTTTGTCTCACGTTATCGTTCCTATCATGGTAGTTCATTAGCAACGCTAGCTGCCGGGGGCCAAAATCAAAGAGCTTATAAATATGAACCACTAGCATCAGGGTTTGTACACATTTCTCCACCAGACTGTTATCGAAGCCCCTTCCCACAAGACACTATGGCATGTTGTCTGCATGCAGCTGATGAACTAGATCGCACTCTGACTTGGGAAATTAGTGATACGGTTGCAGGATTTATTATGGAGCCAATTATCACAGGCGGTGGTGTACTTGTCCCACATGATAATTATATGAAACGTGTACGGGAAATTTGTGATAAACATGGTGTCTTATTAATTGCAGATGAAGTTATTAACGGTTTCGGCAGGACTGGAAAACCCTTTGGATTTATGCATTATGATGTCAAACCAGATATCATTACAATGGCTAAGGGATTAACTAGTGGATATATGCCGTTAGCAGCTACTGCTGTAAAACGGGAAATTTACGAAGAATTTACAGCATCAGCAACTCCCTACGACCACTTTCGTCATGTAAATACATTTGGTGGTAGTCCGGCAGCCTGCGCAGTAGCAATCAGAAACTTAGAAATTATGGAAGAAGAACAACTGATTTCTAATTCCAAACAACTAGGAGTATATTTGTTGGAAGAATTACAAGATCTGCTTCAGCATCCACGTGTAGGAGATATACGAGGAAAAGGGTTATTAGCAGGAATTGAACTAGTCAAAGATAAACAAACAAAAGAGCCGATTGAAGAGAAGTTGGCTGCTAAAGTCGTAAACGAGTGTAAGCAAAAAGGAGTTATCATTGGCAAAACCAGCGATACGGTTGATGGTTATAATAATATTATTACGATGTCACCCCCGCTCTCGATTACTAAAGCTGAAATAAGTCATTTAACATCGGTTCTAAAAGAAGCAATTATAAAACTATAAGAAAAATCAAGAAGTGCCATTGGTCTAACAAAGACTCTCCTTCACCTAACTCACCTTGGGTAGGTGAAGGAAAACCTTCGTCATGTTCTGGCAGGCAGCCGTATGTAATGCTTGTTCGCGGAGTTTTCAGTGATAAGGAAGAAATGGCTGTAGTGGTCAATCTTCCGGAGTAAGTGGTCTTCAGGAACAAGTTCTTCAATCGTCATCATTTCCAATTCATTTTGTCGGTCTTTTCTTGATTGAAACAAAATCATCACCGCCTTTAGGAATTCTACCTTAAGAATAGTAAAAGAAAAAAATGGAATTACAGCAAAAAAGCATCATCCGAGCGGATGATGCTTTTTTCTTATTCATATAGGATTGGAGCTCCAGGACCAAGTTCGATTCCTAATAACATCCATACAATTAGCATGATTGTCCAGCCAACTAAGAAGAACATCGAATAAGGGATCATCGTTGATACAAGCGTTCCTATTCCCATTTTTTTATCGTATTTCTGTGCAAAGGCAATAATAATCGCAAAATATGTCATTAATGGAGATATAATATTTGTTGAAGAATCTGCAATACGATATGCCATTTGAGTTAATTCCGGAGAGTATCCTAATTGCATCATTATTGGTACAAAGACTGGCGCCATCATAGCCCATTTCGCTGAAGCACTTCCAATAAATATATTGATAAATGCAGCGATAATAATAAATACAAGAACTAATGGAATACCTGTTAGGTTAATACTTTGCAAGAACTCTGCACCATAAACTCCTAACACTAAGCCCATATTTGATTCATTAAAGTAAGCCACAAATTGACCGGCTGTAAATGCTAGTACAATAAACATCCCCATGGATGCCATGGTATCTGATAATTGATTAGCTACATCCTTATCATTTTTAATAGCTTTCGTAACCATTCCATATGCTAGTCCTGGGATAAAGAATAGAATAGCGATAATTGGTACTAATGAATCCATAAATGGTGAGTCAATGATCGGTTGATCACCAGTACCACGCATTGGTGCACCTTCAGGTAAGATTAACAATGCGGCCAAAATAAGCCCAACAACTACAGAAATACCTGACCAAATTAAGCCTTTCTTCTCTATAGCCGTTAAATTCTCAACTTTTTCACGGTATTCCCCTTTATATTCACCTAATCGAGGCTCTACTATTTTCTCAGTCACCCATGTACCAATTAACGTCAAGATAAAGACAGAGACAATAATAAACCAATAGTTCATCGCAATGCTCATACCTTCAGCATAAGCAGGATCGATGACAGCAGCTCCTGCTATTGTCAATTCTCCCAATAATGCATCAGTACCAGAAAGTAATAAGTTTGCACTAAATCCACCCGAAACACCTGCAAATGCAGCTGCTAGACCAGCTAAGGGGTGACGGCCGACTGCTGCGAATAATAAGGCCCCAAGTGGAGGTAACACAACATATCCTGCATCAGAAGCTACACTGGACATAATCCCAGCAAATACTAACCCTAACGTAATAAAACGTTTTGGTACGGATAATACGAAACCTCTTAAAAGGGCACTAATTAATCCCGAACGTTCTGCTATCCCGATACCAAGCATCGTAACAAGAACTACTCCTAAAGGAGCAAATCCGATAAAGTTATCTGTCATGCTAGAAAATATATATTGGATCCCCTCGGCATTTAATAAGTTTTTAATTTCAACCATTTCTCCCTCTTCACCTGGATGTTCAACACTGATTCCAAGTTGTGAGAGACCTGCAGATAATAGCAATACAATTAATGCTAATATTGCGAATAATGTGACGGGATGTGGTAATTTATTTCCAACTACTTCAATCCCATCCAATGATCTTTGGAATAGACCTTTTTTCTTCCCCATGTATCTTTCTCCTTCCTTGTTGTATCAAATGAGTAATATTCTGAAAATAATGCTAAATTGTAAGCGCATGTCACTCATTATATAATGCTTATCCATTTATGGAAATAGAAAGTAAATAAGTAAAAATAATGATATTTTTCTTAAGATTTATCCTAGTTAAAAAATAATATTGATTTTTTTAACAGATAAAAGGCGAGAATTTGCTGTATAACTGGTTCGAAAACAAATTGTCGCCTTTTGATATAAGTGATATTTGATTATAATATGGTATAAATTGGTTTATTTAAAATAGGGATTACCTGTCATTCCGATCCATAAGTCAGATTGTTCCACTTGGTATGCAAATTGTAATAATCGATGCTCTTCCCCTTTTCCAGCCACCACTTGCACACCAATTGGCATCCCCTCTTCAGATACATGAATGGGTAAAGACATTGCTGGTTGTCCAGTCAAATTTGCCAGCTGTGTAAATGGCGTATACGTTAAACTAGGCAAAAACATTTCATAAATTAGTTCTTGTTGTTCCCTTTTTTTAGCAGCTTCCATTTGACTTATCCATTTCTCCTGTTCTGCTTCATTCCAAGATAACTCTCCCACTTTGGGTGCTGTAAATGCAGAAGCAGGAGTAATAAAAAAATCATATGTCTGATGAAATCGTGCCATTTGCTCTGCTACACTATCCCATGAAGCAATACTTTGTGAGAACTCTGCTGCAGATACAGCTTGTCCAGCATAATTTAGCAGCCAGGTTTCCAGTTCTACATCGTCTTTCGTTATTTGGCGACCAATCAGATGTTGTAAATTGGTTAACAATGAAGCTATTTCTCCACTATTCATTAGATAGTAATTTCGCATGAGTTGCTTACCATCAATAGCTGCTTCCGTTTCTTCAACGATATGACCTTCTTCGGCAAGCCACTTTACCAATTTATCAACAGCCCATTTAGCATCTTTTGATACTGGCGTATCTACTGGTGATGTCTTGGTAAAGGCAATACGTAATGGTTTAGATAAAGAATTTTGCATATAGTTTTTATATTCTTCTAGAAATAATTGGGCTTGGAATGCTGCTTCCGGTTGAGATGTTTGTAATACATCTAGCATCGCTGCACTATCTCGCACCGTTCTAGATAAAACAAAATCAATTGCCGCTCCATGCCACTGCCTACCCACACCTGGACCAACAGGAGTTCTTCCCCTTGTCGGCTTCAAACCAAAGAGCCCCGTAAATGATGCAGGTATTCGAATGGAACCTCCACCATCACTTGCCCCTGCCAGCGGAACAATACCTGACGCAATAGCTGCAGCAGATCCACCACTCGATCCACCTGGTGAATACGTTAGATTCCAAGGGTTTTTAGTTGCTCCGTGTATTTCTGGCTCCGTTATGTTTTTTAATCCAAACTCAGGCGTATTCGTATGACCAATGAATTGATATCCTGCATCGCAGAATGCTGTTGTAAAATGAGAATTTTCCTTGGCAACCGTATGCTCTAAGAGTTTAGACCCTGAGGTAATTCTTTCACCAGCTAGACGTTGCGAGATATTTTTAAGCAAAACAGGTACTCCTGCAAAAGGACGATCAATGGATACACCTTCTTTAGATTCTATAAGCGCCTTCTCTTTTCGCGTATTCACAACTGCATTTAAGCTAGGATTTACGTTTTCTAATTGTTGGATGCTAAATGCTACGAGTTCTGTTGGAGTTGTTTCTCTTTTTCTAATTTTTTCAGCTAAAGCCGTGGCATCACATTTTAAATAATCATGAACGTTCATATTTACACCTCATACCCGATCATTTGCCATTAGTGTATCATTGAATCGTAATACGTACCAACTACCTTCCCTTATTTTTATAATTTTTAGCCCCATCTTTTTTCTTCCAAGACGGATCGCCTAACTTATGAAGCTTCATATTGATAAAAGTAACCATTAATGGGATGACAAAAGCAAATGCCATATATACAAATGTTTTAAAATCCGGCAGATAGTTCGTCCATTCTCGCCACACATTATTCAACTCCAGTCGTTTTTACTTTATCTGAGGAACCAATGATATGAATTTTAGCCTTAGCTGATATATTAATATTTGCTTGAGAGAAATAATTTTCTCCGGATTCCCAATCATCTTTTACCGTATTCCAAAAATCATAATGACGTTGATGAAGGGTATGACCAATTCCAATTGCATCCAGCTTCAAGTCATCTTGCATTTTATCCTTCGTTCCTTTTGCTAATTCTTCTACTTTAGTCGAAAGCCCCTCTTCTATTTCTTTGATATAAGATGCGTTAAAGACGCTTCTTTTCCCAAATCGTTCCGCTAGATTGGCTTCAATGTTAATATCAATATTCACATCAATATCATCTTTTGCTTTTGGATTGACTTTCATATCTCTAGTAACCTGCGTTAATTCAACGGTAGCCGTTTCCCCACCGGCTTTGATTTCTAGTGCTCCTTCCGAACTATCCTCTGTTAAAAAACCATATCCTTTTGTTTCTGGCTCGGATAACGAATCAATCATCTGATTCGTACTTCCCTCAAATACTGCCGCACCTTTATACTGAAGCATCTTATTCGCAATATGGATTTCTGGGAGAACGTAACTTAACTTACTTAATAGTAATTCCTGTACATCACCAATATGAACGGGCTTTAGTGAACCAGCATTTTTATAATTGTTTTCCATTAATGCATCAATATATAATGCAGGAATATTTTCATTATCCGGCTTTATATCCAAAGCTTTTTTCGCTTCCCCTTCAACGATTACTAATCGTATACCTCTTCGCATCTCATGATCTCGAATGAAAATATCTAAAATATCCCCAAACAGCTTTGGCTCTTTCACAATATCTTTTGATATTACTAAAACCTTCAGATGTTGATAAAACGGTACTTGACTAGTAAGCGTTGCAAGTTCACGATTAATTTCAAAAATACTTTCACCTGTGGCAGAGATATTCATATATGCCTTCTGACCTCCGCTTCCCCTTCCTTGAGTTGGCGCCCCTAACCCAGAAGGTACGACAAACTGTCCAGTAAACATTAACTTATAGTTGCCATTGGCTTTTTTTTCGACGAGGTCGATAGCAGAACCAACGGCAAATCCACGATCTTCGATTTCTACCCGATCCCAACAGCCACTTAGTAAAACCACCATAGAAAAACTAAGGAAAAAGAGGAAAATCAGCTTATGCTTTGGCATTTGTTTTCCTCCTTTTTATCGTTGAAATAATGTACAGACCTATCGTTACGAAGAAGGTTACCGAAATGCCGTAATAGCTAACAAATTCACCAAAACGGACAACCGCTATTAGATCCTGAGGGAACATCCCCATTAAATAGACGATTGGTGTCAAAACAAGGATAAGTTGTATTTTTTTCCATTTAAAAATGGACTCAAATGCAAAGACAGAAACATCAAAAGCCATCACCATCGTATTAAAAATCGACATAATCCAAATTACAAAAAAGATCGAGTCAAAGCGTTCAAAAAATCCACCAGGTATTTCTATCTCTTTTGCCAATTCAATAATCGGATAGCTAAGATTTGCTGTAGCTAAATTACCAAATACCCCTATACACATAAGGTAGATAACGATGTACAACCCCGGTACGATAGACATACCAAGGGCTGCCATTTTTGGTACTTTTTTTGGTTTTCGGACGAGACATGTATAAAACAAGATAATACCTGAACCTATGAACGAGAAGGAACTTGATTTAAAGGAGGACAGATATCCTGAAAAATCTGTTTTAAATACTGGTAAATAATTCTTCGGATCGAACCAGGCAATCGCAAAGAGTCCAACTGCTCCTGTAATAAAAATGATAATTGGAAAGAACATCATATTTAATCGGAATAAACCTGCTCGTGATCCAGAAATTGCATAAACGACCACTAATAGAAAACTAAGCGCGATTACCTCTACGGGAGTGCGATCAAACAAGTATTCTTTTGCAATATCTGCAATTACCCGCATCACATATGCGCCAAGAATCAATCCATGAACAGCTAATAAAAAAGTCAGAATAACTGCAATTGGTTTGGTAACTAAAGAGCCTGCATATTCTACAAACGTCTGATTCGGATAACTAGAAGCAAGTTTCGCTATCAACCAGGCTAAGCCAATAAAAAGAATTCCAGAAATCGCCAACGTGATCCAGCCATCTGAAGATACAGTATCCTTAGCGATGAATCTTGGCAAAGAAAGAATCCCTACACCAATCGTAATGGAGGGAACAGCAATCATTAACTCTTTATCACTAATTGTCTCATCACCGTATTCAAACCACTTCACACCTGTTTTCCCTCCCTGTCACCAGCTTTGTTATCTTCTGGTTGCAAATACTTTGGACGACGGTTCAACATTGGAACTGGAACGCGCAATAACAAGTCGTTCCAATCCTTGAAAAAGGTTGGAGCAAATGGAGCAGAATAAGGAACTCCAAAGCTTTTCAAGTTGACAATATGAATGTTTACCATAATATAAGCTAGAATGATCCCATATAATCCTAAAAATGCCGCGGCAAGCATAAAGCCAAACCGAATTAACCGAAAGGATATCGCCACACTGTATTGAGGAATGGTAAAGGATGCCACTGCCGTTAGTGCTACTACAATGACCATAACTGGACTTACTATACCAGCTGAAACGGCTGCTTCGCCAATTACTAAACCGCCAACAATCCCAATAGTTTGGCCAATGGTTTTTGGCAGCCTGGCCCCTGCCTCTCGTAGTAATTCCATCGTTGTCGCCATTAATAATGCTTCAATAAACGCCGGGAATGGCACCCCCTGCCTCGTCGCTGCAATGGAGAAGGCTAATTGGGAAGGAATCATACCCTGATGATACGAAACTAAAGCAATATATAAAGCCGGTAAAAACATCGTAAGAAATGCCGCTAAGTATCGCAGCCCTCTTAATAACGTCCCAATTAACCAGCGCTCATAATAATCCTCTGGAGACTGAAATGTCCCGCCTATTGTTGCAGGAGCAATCAGTACAAATGGTGTTCCATCTAAAATGATGGCAAACTTCCCTTGCGTCAGCGCCGAAGCGGCCTTATCTGGCCTTTCACTATTTTCTATTTGTGGAAAAGGCGAGAGAAAACTATCTTCAATCCATTGTTCAATAAACCCAGATTCCGGTGCATCATCTGTATCAATTGCTTCCAGTCTACGATTCACTTCTTTCAAGATGTCTGGGTGAATGATACCTGAAATATAAGCAACAACTAGTTTTTTCTTTGATCTCCTTCCAATTTCATGGGTTTTAAAATGTAAATTGGGATCACGAAGTTGTCTGCGGATCATCACCATATTCGTACGAAGGTTTTCAACAAATCCTTCTCTTGGACCACGGATTAACGATTCTGAAACAGGCTCTTCAATGGATCGGCTTTCCCATTTCTTTGTATCCAATAATAAAACTCGGTCAACCCCGTCTAATAAAAATACGGATCCGCCAGATAATAGAGATAGTGATAGTTCATCCATTGTATCGACATTTTGTATTCCTGTTATACTGATAAGTTCTTCATGAATTAGCGCAAGGAGATTTGAATTCTCTTCTTCTGCTAATTGATCCTTTCTTTCGATAACTTCTAAGTTTTTTAATACATTTTCTTCAATCGTAGTAGTGTCACTGAGACCATCTATGTAGACAATTGCACAAGTGTGCTCATTAATATGAAACTCCCTAATAACCAAGTCGTTAGGAGAATCAAGCATTGTTCGTATATCGTTTAAGTTTTCACTTAAATCTTTCTTTAAATTCCGCGAGAAATTTTCATTGTTTTTATGAATTGCTTGTTCTTTTTGGTTCTTCTTTTTATTTTTAAATAGGCGCCGAGCCAAGAGGATCACATCCTACTTTTGAATTCTTCTTCCCCTTTTTTTGCCCTATATGGATAATTTTTATACACATCATGGTTTTCTATGTAAAACTGAATAAGAATTGAAATTCCGAAAAAACTAGAAAGAAGTATAAAAGATCCATGGATGGAAAGGAGTAATACATTTGAGCAATAATTTTTCAGCAGCAGATATTTCACCTTTGTGGACGTCCTACCAATATGACACCGTATCGAAATGTGGGTTACACTTTTTCTTAAATCATGTAGACGATCCAGATATTAAACAGATTCTTGAGCAGACATTAACTTTAGTGGAAGAGCATATCGAACATATTAAAGAATTATTTCATCGTGCTAATCATCCTCTTCCACATGCATTTACAACCGAGGATGTTAATGTTCAAGCTCCACGCCTATTTTCTGACCAGCTATATTTAAAATACGTTTATAACATGACGGATTTTATGATGAATTCCTATGGCTTGGGATTAACTGTTTCCGACCGTGAAGATGTTATTAGCTATTATTCGACCAATATCGAAGCAGCAAATAAATTAAATAAACAGGCAAAAAAGTTAGAGAAACAAAAAGGATTATATATAGGAAGTCCACAAATACCAAAACAAACCAAAATTGAATTTATTAATAAACAAAATTTTATTAATGGTTGGATAGGCGAACGCAGACCACTGCTTGGAGTCGAGATTACAAACTTGGTATTCCATGCCAAAAGAAATGCAATTGGTCATGCGTTAATTACGGGATTTAGTCAGGTGGCAGCCTCAAAAGAAGTAAGAAAGTTTTTTGAAAGAGGGAGAGATATTTCTGGAAAGCACTTCGAAATCTTTACTTCGATCTTACATGAAGAATTCTTATCTGAATCAGCCTTATTATTAACATCTGAAGTTACAGATTCCACCGTGGCACCTTTTTCTGATCGATTAATGATGACATTTGTGTCTAACCTCATCGCTTCTAGTATGGGGCAATACGGTGTAGCTCTATCGTCAAGCCCAAGACATGACCTAAGCGTCCATTATTCAAGACTAATCGCCGAAGTAGGAAAGTATGCAAATGAGGGGAATAAGATTTTGATAAATAATGGATGGCTTGAACAACCTCCAATGGCTGCTGATCGAAGAGATCTGGCAAAATAGGATCATCTATGCAGAAGTCAAAACTACCAAAGAGAAGCAGAAAATTAGAGGTCCTCTTATGGAGTATTGCATTGCCAGGCTTTGGTCAATTACTTAATCAAAAATATGTTAAGGGCTTAGTATTAATAGGGTTAGAATTTATCATTAATATTATGGGAAATTTTAATCGTTTAATTATGTTAAGTTTTCAATTTAAAATTGATGAGGCTATTGAAGCTACCAACTATTTATGGCTCATGTTCTATCCTTGTTTATATTTTTTCGGAATTTGGGATGCTTATAAAGATGCTGGAGGCGGAGAAAAACCTTTTTCCTACTTGCCGTTAGTATTTTCCGCCTATTTTGTAACGGTTGGTTTAATGTTTTCTACAAAGTTAACATTGTTTGGATACTTAATTGGGCCGGTATGGCTGCCAATTCTCTTTTTACCAATCGGGTTAAGTATTGGTGCTTGCATTCAGTGGATTCTTTTAAAAATTTATAATAAAGATGTGAAAAAAACATAAAAACTCTCGAGAAATAGCAATAAAACTCGAGAGTTTTACATTATCAAAGAAAAAATATTGGCTAAATATTTTATTTTTTAAAAATTCTTTTTTAAATAACTATTGAAATAATTCGTATTTATTATATAATTTACCTAATCATTAGTACATATTACTTACAATACGTTGAGGTGAAATCAATGACTCAAAAGCCATTATTAGAAGTAGAAGGATTAAAGACCTACTTTTATTTGGACAATGACTTAGTTGCTAAAGCTGTTGATGGCGTTGACTTTTCCATAGCACCAGGAGAAACATTAGCAATTGTCGGGGAATCTGGAAGTGGCAAAAGTATTACTTCCCTCTCCATCATGCAATTGATAAATAAACCGGGGAGAATCATAGAAGGTACCATTCATCTTCATAATGAAAACTTGTTAACTAAATCCGGTAAACAGATGACCAAAATTCGTGGAAATGATATTGCTATGATATTTCAAGAACCAATGACTGCGCTAAATCCGGTGTACACCATTGGAAATCAAATTATTGAAACCTTAAGAAAACATAAGAAATACACGAAACAAGTAGCTAGGGAAAAAGCGATCGAGTTATTAAAGCTGGTTGGTTTTCCACGCGCAGAACAGATTATGAATGAATATCCCCATCAATTATCTGGAGGCATGCGACAGCGAGCAATGATCGCCATGGCGATATCATGTGAACCAAAACTACTAATAGCAGATGAGCCTTCTACTGCACTGGATGTCACCATACAAGCACAAATTTTAGACTTATTACAAGAAATGAAAGAAAGACTAGATATGTCGATTCTCTTAATTACGCATGATTTAGGTGTCGTAGCCGAATATGCAGATCGTGTGCTCGTTATGTATGGCGGTCAAGTAGTTGAAGAAACATCGGTAGAAAATCTATTTGAACATACGAAACATCCATATACAAATGGTTTATTAGATAGTCTTCCAAGCTTAGAAAAAGAGGTTAAAAGATTGGGAGCAATTAGAGGTACCGTTCCACCAGCCCATAGCTTTCCCAAGGGATGTCGGTTTTCAGATCGCTGTCCACATGTAATGGATCAATGTTACGGATCAAATCCCGATTTGCTATCTATTGAACCTAACCATAAGGTTCGCTGTTATCTTTATGACTAAGGGGGAAGAAAACAATGGCATTGGAACAGCAATTAACCAATAACGAAACAAGTCAGTTACATAATCAAAATCAAGGGAATGAAATCCTTGTTGAAGCAAAGAATATCAAAAAATATTTTCCAATAAAAGGCGGCATTCTAAAACATACTGTTGGTCATGTTAAAGCAGTAGATGATGTATCATTATCGATAAAACAAGGGGAAACACTCGGACTTGTTGGGGAATCTGGTTCTGGAAAATCCACATTGGGAAGAGTGATCCTTCGTCTATTAGAACCAACAGAAGGAGAAATTATATTTGATAAAGAGGATATCTCTCATTTAAGTAATCGTAAACTACGAAACTACCGAAAAAATATGCAAATCGTCTTTCAAGATCCGTTTGCTTCTCTCAATTCCAAAATGAGCGTTGGAGAATTAATTGAGGAGCCCTTGCTCGTCCAATCCTCTGCAACAAAACCAGAACGGAAACAAAAATGTATCGATTTATTAGAAAAAGTTGGCTTACGTGCAAGTGATCGAACAAAATATCCGCATGAGTTTTCTGGCGGGCAACGGCAGCGAATTAGTATTGCACGAGCCTTGGCATTAAATCCTAAGTTTATCATCTGTGATGAACCAGTTTCTGCATTGGATGTTTCCATTCAGGCACAAGTGTTAAACTTAATGGCTGATCTACAGGATGAATTTAACCTTACTTACCTCTTTATTGCGCATGACTTAAGTGTCGTAAAACATATTAGTGACCGGGTCGCGGTAATGTACCTTGGTCGCATTGCAGAAATCGCACCGAAGAAACCTCTCTACGATAATCCGCTTCACCCTTACACTAAAGCATTACTTTCGTCTGTTCCTTCAACTGATGTGAAACACCGTCGCGAAAAAATTCATTTAACTGGAGATCTTCCAAGTCCTGCTGATCCTCCATCAGGTTGCGCATTTCGAACACGCTGTATACATGCTCACGAAAAATGTGCACTTGAAAGGCCTGAATTAACAGATATGGGAGATGGGCATTATGTTGCTTGTCATTTATATGATCAAGGAAGATAAACCCATCGCTTCATTACGTATTGGGGGTGATGAATAAAAGGTATGTAGTGGTTTTGAGCTATATCCAAAAAGATAAGGGGGATTGTAATGATGAAAAAGAATTGGTTATTCGTATTAGCACTCGTATTAACGTTTGGGATTGTCTTAGCTGCTTGCAGTGAAGGATCCTCTGGAGACCAGCCAAATGAGTCAGAAGCAGAAGGTTCAGATGAAGGTGAGGATGAAGCAGCAAGTGGCGAGCCGCAAATGGGTGGAACGTTGACAGGAGCAATGGATACTGCACCTGCTGGAGTATTTAACCCTATATTTTATGAGGAAGCATATGAAGATAATATTCTATCCTTTACACATGAGAGCTTACTAAGCCAGAACAAACAATTGGAATTCAAACCTAATTTGGCGAAAGAATGGGAAATTAATGAAGACCAAACCGAGATTACACTTACACTTGAAGAAGGTGTGACTTGGCATGATGGAGAACCATTTACAGCAGAAGATGTCGTGTATACGTACAAAGCAATATCAAGTCCCGGTTATGTTGAAGCGGGTGGTATCCGAACAGATTATGTTGTCCGTTTACAAGGTTATGAAGCATTTAATAGTGGCGAAACCGATGAATTCGAAGGTGTTGTTGCTGAAGATGACCACACAGTTACGTTTAAATTCGCTGAGCCGAACGTAACCATTTTGAAAGACGTGTCTTTCCCAATTATACCTGAACATATCTTTGGAGATGTGCCGATAGCAGAAATACCCGAACATCCAGCCACGTTAAATGCTGGTGAAGTAATAGGAACAGGTCCATTTAAATTCACAGAGATGCTTGATCGTGAACAATATGTATTAGAGAAGAATGCAGACTATTGGAAGTCAGAGCCTTATTTGGATAAGATCGTTTGGCGCATTGTAGAACAATCTGTCATGTTAGGACTATTAGAAAATGGCGAAATTGACTTTATCGCTGATCCCAACGGCGTCCCTGCTGCAGACTATGAAAGTGTAGCTGGTGTCGAACATATCGAGTTAATTGAACAAACAGATTTCGGTTATCAATTAATGGGCTTTAAGGTAAATCATCGTTCAGATGCGGATGTTGAAGCAGGAAAGTTAGAACCAGAAAATTGGGAAGCAAATGAAGATATGGGTGAGCAAAAAATCCGTCAGGCTATGGCGTATGCAATTGATCGCCAAGCCATTGTTGATAACTTATTATATGGACATGGTTCTGTCATCAATGCACCAATCGCACAGCAATTCTGGGCATATGACAAGAACGCTGTTACCCAATACACCTATGATCCTGAAAAAGCAAAATCACTGCTTGACGAAGCTGGGTATGTGGATACAAATGATGATGGATTCCGCGAGACCCCAGATGGTGAAGAATGGGTTGTCAACCTTAATTACCCTACTGGTAACAAGCTTCGTGAAGACTCAGCACCAATTTTGCAGAAATTCTTAGAAGATGTTGGCATTAAAATTGAATTACGCCAACCAAAAGAAATGACCGCCTATGTAGAAGAATTAACGAATGATAATACGGATTGGGATTTATATTTATTAGGCTGGAGCCTAGGAAGCGGTGATCCAGATCCATCTGGTTTATGGGGAGCAGATGCTGCTTATAACTATTCACGTTGGAATAACGAACAATCAGAAACATTAATGCAAGAAGCAATGCAGGCTCCTGAGGCATTTGATCAAGCTTATCGTAAAGAGAAATATAGTGAATGGCAATCTGTTTTTTCTGAAGATCTTCCAGCTCTTCTATTGTATGCACAAAATAAAATTTACGGTTTTAACAAACGTTTACAAGGAGTCGACCCGATGCCTTACTCCTTTATTAATGATCCAGAGAAATGGTGGGTTACCGAATAATGTAAACAAATGGAGGAAGGAGCGTGCGCATACGCATGCTCTTTCTTTTAAAGAAAAACCAAAGCATGTTAGATGGTTAACCTGCCAAAGAATGAAAGGGGGAATAGGATGTATAAATATATTATTCGCCGAATTTTGGTATTTATCCCTATGCTATTCGCATTGACAATTATTGTCTTCGGGCTTTCTCAGCTAGCTCCAGGCGATGCTTTAACTGGGAAGTCATTAGCCGATCCAAATGTTGATCCAGAAGTGTACGAGCAGCAGCGAGAAGCTTTAGGATTAAATGATCCAATTTATGTTCAATACTGGCGCTGGATTAGTTCTGCAGCGCAGGGCGATTTTGGTGATTCATTAATTTTTAACGGCCGCACCGTAGCACAATTAATTGAGGATAGAATTGCAAATACATTATATTTAGGATTATTTTCTTTAGCCATAACCATTATCGTCGCTATCCCTATTGGCATTTATTCTGCAAGAAAACCTTATTCTCTATTGGATTATGGTGCTACTGGCTTTGGATTTCTAGGCTTGGCCATTCCAAACTTCTTCTTCGGATTAATTGCTATTTACGTTTTGTCGATTAATTTAGGGTGGTTCCCATCCCAAGGTACTTTGTCCACCCCTGGTATTACTGGATTTGAAGCATTTGTGGATCGAATCCATCATATGGTATTACCAGGAATCACACTAGGGTTAGCTGGAACAGCTACTTATATGCGATATATGCGATCTGAAGTACTTGACGTACTGGGAAGTGATTATATACGAACAGCAAGGGCAAAGGGGATGTCAGATAGTAATGTCCTCTATAAGCATACACTTCGGAATGCACTTATCCCCATCATTACCTTAATGGGATTTGAAATAGGGGTATTGTTAAGTGGAGCGGTAATTACGGAACAAGTTTTTCAATATCCTGGTCTTGGAACATTGTTCTTAAGCTCTGTAGTAAATCGTGATTTTCCGGTAGTTATGGCAATAGCTATGATTCTTGGCGTTCTCATATTAGTTGGTAATTTAATCGCTGATATCTTATATAGTATTGTCGATCCACGAATTCGATACGATTGAGGTGAATAAAATGCAATCGAACACAGAAAGTACCTTACCTACAGAACCGGAAAATTTACCAGAAACGAATGCAAAGAAACATAAAAGTCCATTACAGCTAGCTTTCCAACGGTTTATTAAAAATAAATTAGCAGTGATTAGCGTATTTGTGTTATTACTCATCATCATCACCTGTACAGCAGCCCCTTTATTCACGGATCAGGACCCTGTTGCAACAGATTTATTTCAAATTGAAAAAAGCCCTACTGACGAACATATATTAGGAACAAATGGACAGGGACAAGATAACTTTGCTCGTTTACTCTATGGTGGCCGTATTTCTCTGATTGTCGGATTTAGTGCGATGTTCTTCACATTGGCTATCGGCGTATTACTAGGATCAATTGCTGGCTATTATGGAGGCAAAGTTGATAGTGTAATTATGCGTGCAGCTGATATTATGCTTATGCTTCCTTTTCTTGTACTCGTTTTAACCATTATGGCGATTATTGGGGAAGTTACGATTGGGCTATTTGTAACAATTATCGCTATCACTTCTTGGCCTAATCTCACACGAATTATTCGGGCTACATATCTATCTTTACGTGAACAAGAATTTGTACTCGGTGCACGTGCAATTGGAGCAAGTGATTTACGTATTATATTAAAACATTTTATACCTAACGCAATTGGACCAATTATCGTGAATGCTACGTTAATGATGGCAACATATATTATTGTTGAATCTGGTCTAAGCTTTATCGGCTTCGGTATTCCCCAACCTACACCGACGTGGGGAAATATGATATCTGAAGCTCAGAATATACGTATCTTAAGAGATCATCCAGAAGCATGGATTCCACCAGGAGTTGCCATTTTAGTAACAGTGCTAGCGATTAACTTCATCGGTGATGGATTACGAGACGCCTTTGATCCAAAAAGTAATCGAAGATAACGATAATAAAGAGGGGCCCTAATAGGGAACCCTCTTTATTAGATTAAAGCTGGAACTGACGAATCAAATCGTTGAGGTCATCAGCTAATTTTGCTAATTGCTTTGAACTATCTACTACTTCTTCCATTGAACTGCTAGATTGTTGTGCAGCAGCTGAGGTTTGCTCAATACCTGCGGAGGACTCCTCCGTTATGGAAGCAATTTCTTGAATGGAGTTATTCACTTGATTACTCGTCCCATACATTTCTGAAAGATTCGCTGTCATCGTTCTAATGGTATTGACCATTTCTGTTACATACAACTGAATACCATCAAACGTTTCCTGGGTCATCTTGATTTGTACATTCCCTTCTTCTACCTCTTTATAACTGCTCACCAAAGATTCAGCTACTTCACTTGAATTTCCTTGTATTTGTGAAACATTATTACTAATAACGGTGACAGAACCTGCTACCTGTTCTGCTAATTTTCTTACTTCATCCGCAACGACAGCAAACCCTTTCCCATGTTCTCCTGCTCTTGCAGCTTCTATCGCTGCATTTAAAGCCAAAAGATTTGTTTGTTCCGCCACATCTTTAATTACAGTAACAAGCTTGGAAATTTCTTGAGATTGGGTATCTAATCCTTCTACTTTGTCTACTGCATCTTTAACGATCTCGTTAATTCGCTGCATCTGTTTTGAAGATGACTTCATCATCTGGTCACCGTCTTTTGTCATGGTTAAAACCTCACCTGAAGCTTGCTCAATTAGCTTACTTTGATCATGTGTATCTTGAACCTTCGATACAAAAACTTCCATATTCGTCGCTAGATCACCTGCACTATCAGCTTGAGTTTCTGCTCCAGCAGATAATTCTTGCATCGTTGTTGCAACTTGCTCAGAACCTGCTTTTGTTTCCTTTGCTGATTCTGCCAAATAGCTGCTATGACTAGTTACTGTCTCCGAGACAGTTTGTATTCTACCTAACAGATGATTGGTATTCTGATTCATCTCATTCGTGATATGTATCAACTGACCTAACTCATCTTTTAAAATTGTAGTTAACGGCTGATGATTTAATTCCCCTTTCGCGATTTGCTTCATTCGCCGCAATACTTTTGATATTGGTGCTGTGATCAGCCGCACCGTAAACAGCTCAATAGCAATACTTAAAATTGCTACCAACAATGTAACAGCAATGATAACAATATAAGTCGTCTTTCCATCACTAATAATTGCTTGACCATCTGCTGTAGCCATTTCTTCCGTTGCAGCCAGTAATTGTTCGATTCCTGTTCTAAACTGTGATTCCAAAGGCTCTACTTCTTCCGTCATCAAAAACAACGCTTCTTCTAAATTCCCATTATCATAAAGATTGAATACCTTCTCCACTGTCGCTTCCCACTGATTCTTCAAATCTACTAACGTGTTAACCTCTCCAACATTACTAAGATCTAAGATTTTGTTTTCCAATACGGAATTATTTTCCTGCATCTGATAATACTGCTCACGATACGCTTCATCCTCGTAGAGCAAAAATCCTCTAACCAGTCCAGTTTGGCTTGCTACGTTTACATTTATGTCATTGCCATATTGCACAAGTCGAAAGTCTTCGTGAATCATCTGTTCGACTTGTTGATTCGTCTTTCCTACAGAAATAAAATGATAAACTCCTAATAAACAACTTGAAATAATCACAATTGAGAAGCTAACATATAACTTATTCTTCAATCGCTTAAAATTCATTAATTTCTCCATTTATTCCCGTCCCCCCTCTTTCATCTTTTTTATGGATTAGATATTTATAATATCGGGTGATATATAAGTAAAATTGATATCTATTAGAATGAATATAATAATTTGTTGCCTACAGGAATGAAGTTGATGAATTTACATAAAATCGATATACTTAGCTGTAATCAATTGTTTTATTTATGAGGAAGGATAATAATTGAAGAAAACAACTGGAGACGCTAGAATACGAAGAACAATGAAACAATTAAAAAAATCACTGATTTGTTTACTAAGTGAAAAACAAATAAGTGATATAACGATAAAAGAATTATGTGACACAGCGGGTATAACCCGTCAAACATTCTATTTGCGATTTGATGATTTAGATCAATGCATTCTATATGTATCAAATATAATTCTAGAAGACCTTCGTGAAAAAATAAATGTGCAACCTCCATTAAGAGGTATGAATGGGATGGATATGACCGACCATAACATATTCATTCATTTATTCGAACATATTCTCGACAATCAAGCTTTTTATGAATCGTTGCTTGTAAATAATACAGATTCTCCCTTTGCCAAAGGATTTAAATCAGAGCTTTATCATTTTGTTAAAGAAGGGGTAACCATGGTTTCTCCTGACGAATCAAAATTATCCGCACCGAAAGAAATGATTACTGTATTTACAACAGCAGCATTTTTTGATGTGATTATTTGGTGGATAGAAAATCATTATCCTTATTCAAAACAAGAGATGGCCAAAACACTGCTTCGGTTGTCTGTAAATGGCCCATATCAATAACCCAGACGATGGATATCATCTGGGTTTTATCTATTATAATGCTGTCCAACCACCATCAATAACTAATTCTGCTCCTGTCATGAAACGAGATTCATCCGATGCCAGGAATAAAGCGCCATAAGCTACGTCTTCCGGCTTACCTAGATAAGGTAGTTGTGTGAATGTTTGATAATATTGCATCGCATCCTTCATTGAAGGTGCGGTCATTGGCGTTTCGATAATACCTGGGTGCAGTGAATTAACGCGGATATGGTCTTTCGCATAATCTACGGCTGCTGATTTAGATAACGAACGTAACGCACCTTTTGCAGCAGTATAAGGGCTAGTCCCAGCCATTCCTACAATTCCTCCAATAGAAGAAATATTAATAACAGAACCACCACCAGCTTTCTGCATTTCCGGAATCACATATTTCATTCCAATAACACAGCCGTTTAAATTAATATCCATTATCTTGTTCCAATCCACCATTTCCATTGTAGCAATCGTATCTGGACTAGAAACACCAGCATTATTAATAAGGATATCAATCTTTCCATATGCATTAATGCTTGCTGCAATGATTTGTTTCCATTCATCTTCTGAAGTTACATTATGCTTAAAAGCAATCGCATCTCCACCATTTTCTTTAATTTCATTGACAATCTTTTCTACAGCTTCTGTTTGTATATCTGTTGCAACGACCTTTGCTCCTTCTTCTGCAAATAATTTTGCCTCCATAGCTCCCATCCCATTTGCAGCACCGGTAATGATAGCAACTTTATTCTCTAATCGACCCATCTTGTCCTCATCCCTTTCTTGTTTTCGAACATTAGAAGTATAACATTGGATTGATTAAATTGACAAATAATTTACTATGTGTAAATTATCAAACAAAAAAATAGCTTTCATCGAAAGCTATTTCTAGGATCAGGAGGGAAATCCTATTAATCTATCCGTTCTGTTATCCTCGTACCCAAAAACGCTGTTTTGTCATTGCTTTAGTAAAGTCATTTGCAAACGAAGTTGACTCTTCTTCCACCAATACTCCTGGCTGCCCAATAATAATAAGTGGTTGTATGATAGTTGCTCCTTTCTGTGTTAGCCCTATTGGTTTATAATGATTGTATGTTTCAACTACATAGGATTTGGTTTTCCAGTTAAATATCGTTCCTTCTGCATCTCCACCTACCACGTATAATAAAGGGGAACCAGTAAGAAAACTATCCTCTACCCTCCATTCTGTACTATTTGCCCCTCTTACTTTCCCAAGTTTTTCACTAATAATTACCGGCTGAAGTCCCATCCTTTTCCATTGATCTAATATTTGATTCGTTTTTTGCTCATCAAATCCATGAGCAATAATTACACCTATTCGCAATGTATTTGGCGAAAAGGTAGTATTAGCCATACTTACGGCTGGTGGTTTTTTTGTTATGAATGACTCCTTCACTTGAGGAATTTCCAAGCCTAAATTCATAGCTACAGAAGCAGCTAAACTACTACTAATATTTCCTAGCATATTAACCACTTGCTGTCTTACTGAGATACGATTCACCTTTCTAGTTGAAAACTAAATGCACCTGCGATATGTTCTTTCTCCACTTTTGTCATACTGTTCCAAAATAAGCGAGCTTGTAAGAAATGATCAGAGAAACTCTTCACTGTTTTTCGAGTTTTCACCCCCTCTACAGCTGAAGGATATGTTACAAATCCTCCCTTATCCCCTGGCACAGTATAAGGTGTATTATTGGCAAGCGAATTATTATGATAAGCTACTTGACCCTTATCAATAGTGATTCTTGCAGCCCCGTCTCGTTGATTATTATGGACCGGACAAATTGGATGGTTAATTGGCAGCTTCTTAAAATTTGTTCCTACCCGATAAAATTGAGTATCTGAATAGGAGAATAGCCGTCCTTGTAATAAAGGATCATTCGTAAAGTCAATACCACGTACAATGTTACCTGGGTGTAGTGTTACTTGTTCTGTTTCCGCAAATACATTATCTACATTCCTATTTAAAACCATTTTTCCAATGCGCTGTACGGGAACGTCCTCTTCTGGCAAAATTTTTGTAGCATCCAGAATATCAAAATCAAATTTATACTCGTCTTCTTCCTCTAAGACTTGGATCCCCAATTCCCATTCCGGATAATTACCAGCTTCATCCCAAATTAATGAGTGTACACCAAGTTTTGTTTCCAATGAAATTTTACAAACCCTGACTTTCCTGCTTCATTCACAAACCGAAATGTATGAACCCCAAAACCTTCCATCATTCGAAAACTTCTTGGAATCGTCCGGTCAGACATAATCCACATCATCATATGTGCAGATTCTTGATTATTAGCAATAAAATCCCAAAACGTATCATGAGCTGTTTGACCTTGAGGAATTTCATTATGTGGTTCTGGCTTCACTGCATGTATCAGATCAGGAAACTTAATACCATCTTGAATAAAGAATACCGGGATGTTACTACCAACTAAATCAAAATTTCCTTCTTCGGTATAAAACTTGGTGGCAAATCCTCGAACATCTCGATTGGTTTCATTTACCCCTCTTGAACCCGCTACTTGAGAGAAACGAAGAAATACTGGATCTTGTAAAAACTTTGCCGATGTACGTTCTTCTTGTGATTCATATACTTGAAAATAGCCATGTGCGGCATAACCGCGGGCATGAACAACTCTTTCTGGTATTTGTTCACGATCAAAGTGAGTCATCTTTTCACGCATTACAAAGTCTTCTAGAAGTTGTGGACCACGTTCTCCTGCTTTTAATGTATTCTCATCATCGGATATCTTAACACTTCCCTCTGTTGTCATCTCTTTTCCATAATTATTTCGTACAAATTCGTTTAGTTGTTTTTGCTGTTTATTTTCATGAACCCGACTGTTCTCCCTGTTCATGATGTACAGCCTCCTCTTGTTGCCATTACAAACGTACATGATGTGTTATCCACTAAATCCTATTCATTAAAGATAAGGTTTATTCCTATTCTATGATTCCATTTATAGCGTTGGTCCGTGAGTATTTGGCATGATAAGATTAGAGAACTATTAACAACTTATTATTTGTCCTATATACTTAGTATTATATATGGATTGGAGGCGATAGAATGAAGAGATTAGCTATTTTTTGCGGATCAAGAAATGGTGCTTCAGAGGATTATATTCAACAGGCAAAAGAACTTGGAAGTAAACTCGCCGAACAAAATGTTGCTCTTGTATACGGTGGTGCCAGTGTAGGGATAATGGGGGCTGTTGCTGATGCTGTATTACATGGAGGCGGACATGTTATTGGGGTAATGCCTCAATTTTTGAAGGAGAAAGAGATTTCTCACCCAAGCTTAACGGAACTCATTATTGTCGATTCTATGCACGAACGAAAAATGAAAATGGCAGAGCTTGCTGATGGATTTATCGCATTGCCTGGTGGTCCCGGAACACTAGAAGAATTTTTTGAGGTGTTCACCTGGGCGCAACTCGGCCTTCATCAAAAGCCTTGTGGACTATTAAATATCAATCACTATTTTGATCCACTCATTTCATTATTCCAACATATGACGGATGAACATTTTATGGAAAAGAAACATCGAGATATGGTAATCATTGATAAAAATGCCTCAACCCTACTTAGAAACTTTATAGCGTATGTTGCCCCACCTACTAAAACATATATTACTAAAAGTCAAACCTAAATGGTGATTTTAAAGCAGACCTATCTGGTCTGTTTTTCAATTTATCCAAGCCTTCAAATTCTTAGCAAATTCTAATAAAATACACAATGTTTTCTAAGAGTTAAAACGTATTCTAAAACTATCAAGATAACAACTAGACATCACATAAGTTATAACCATCCATTGTGTAAAGGAGTATTGAATAATGAAAAAAATTATTGTATTTGTATGTGGTTTGTTGCTACTAACAGCATGCAGTAATCACGAATCTGCAGCAAGTGTTTCTGAAGAATCTTCTCAGCCAACAATAAAAACAACAAGTGCTTTGCAGGACTTACCTGAATATCCCATTATACGAAAAAACGTTGATCTGGAAATATTTGAGTTAAAGGTAGTAGCAGATAATCCTTACAAACGTGTTATCTTAATCGAAAACAACACAAGTGGGGAAAAAGAATATAAATCAATCTATATTAAAAAGACAAATAGATTGAAGCTGATCCAATTTAATGAAGGACTACTTTATAATGGTATAGTTAACTGAATACACCAAGTCTGACAAAATCCCTTAAAATTCGCTATTGAACGTCAAAAAATGACTTGATTATTTATAATAACTAGATATAATAGGTATAGTAAACGTTTTCAACGCATACATCAAAGGAGGGCATCGAATGATTACGTTTATTGTATCTATTATTATACTAATTATTGCTTATTTCACATACGGTAAATTTATTGATAAACTTTTTGCACCAACAGATGAAAAAAGTACGCCTGCCTACTCCAATCATGATGGCGTAGACTACGTACCAATGAATAAACAAAAGAACGCAATGATTCAATTGCTTAATATCGCTGGAACAGGCCCAATATTTGGACCGATAATGGGCGCTCTATTTGGTCCTGTTGCTTTTCTATGGATTGTAATCGGTTCCATTTTTGCTGGAGCCGTTCATGACTATCTGACCGGTATGATATCCATACGAAATAAAGGAGCACATATTCCTGAATTAGCAGGCCGTTTCCTAGGTAAGTTTTCCAGACATATTGTAAATGCATTTTCTCTTTTATTATTAATTTTAGTTGGAACCGTTTTCGTGACAACACCAGCTTCTTTAATTGATATTTTACTAGATGGTAACGTCGCCTTTTGGGTTATATTAGGAATCATCTTCCTGTATTTCTTCTTGTCTACCATCTTACCAATTGATAAGATTATTGGACGTATTTACCCTATTCTAGGCGCTGTCTTATTAATTGGGACAATAGCCATTGGAGTTTCGTTAGTATTTTCTGATTACACAATTCCTGAATTGACGATAACTAATATGCACCCGGATCATTTACCAATTATACCAATGATATTCTTTACGATAACCTGTGGAGCATTATCAGGGTTCCATGCGACACAATCACCAATAATTTCTAGAACGACACAAAAGGAGTCACAAGGAAGATATATTTTTTACGGAATGATGATTGCCGAAGCAATTATTGCAATGATATGGGCTGCCGCAGCCATGAGTCTATTTGATGGACAAACTCTTAGTCAAGTAATTGCAGAGGGAACAGCATCTGCTGCCGTTAATGAAATCGCAATAACCTTATTAGGTGCTGTAGCAGGAACTGTAGCTGTTTTAGGAGCTATCGTACTGCCTATTACATCAGGAGATACTGCATTTCGTGCTGCACGTTCCATTATCGCAGACTACTTGAACATTGGTCAGAAAAAAGTGTTTAATCGATTAGCAATTGCAATTCCTTTATTTACAGTTTCTTATATTTTAACTAAAATTGATTTTAATATTTTGTGGCGCTACTTTTCTTGGGCAAATCAGGCAACTGCCGTTATCGCATTATGGATAGCAACCATGTATTTATTTGTAAAAGGTAAGAATTATTTCGTTTCTATGGTTCCAGCCATTTTCATGAGTTATATGGTGTTTGTTTATATTCTAAACGCACAAATTGGTTTCCGTTTAGACTTGAACACTTCTTTCATTATTGGATTTATCTTCACCATTATTCTCACCTTCTTATTCTTTAAGAAAGCAAGAACAAATAGAGCCAATAACTTAACAGTTGATATGTAATCACTGTCTGTCGATAGAGTGGATGTCCGCATTTTATCGACAGGCTTTTTTATTTTCTAATAATCGATGTTGTACTGAAATCCATTTAAAATATTCAATTTAGGATTAGAAATATCACTCATTTTTACTCCTTCTTATAATAAGATATAATGATTATCTTATTATAAGAAGGAGTATGTCCTTGCCCAGAGATAACAATAATAATTTTTATGGTGATAATGATAATCCTCAACATATTATAAATACCATACTCTTTTCCCCCTTCTCTCAAGGCAACAATGGCATCACAGGTGCAACTGGAAGTATAGCATCAACAGGACCAAATGTACTTTCTACAGGATTTTCCGCTCAAAGAACATCAGAATCGACAATAAATGCCTCCACTCAATCAGGAAATTGGACAGTTACAAGTCCTTTTATACTAGAACAGGATTTAACGCTACTACCGGAAGATACTCTATCAAAGTCACCATTAGTTATCAAACAACAGTAATAACTGCACAAATTGGTGCAGCTGTTAATTCATCTTTTGTAATTAGGAGGACATCACCAACTGTTACGATTATTGTAACTGGCCTTTTTCCTGTATTAAATGTTACTATTGCACTTTTATTAAATCTAAGAATAATTCTCGGTAGTGCTTCTGTGACTTTAAGTACTGGCGTAATTTAACAGCGGACGATGTTCTGGGCTTATTTTATCAAGTTGAGGGGTTAACAATTAACCTAAATATCGGAACTGCAACAACTCCTCCAACCGTATGGTCTATACACAGACTCACATAAATGATAAAAGGAGGTGGAATCATCCCCCACCTTTTATCATTACTATTCTATTAAACAAAGAAACTAATGGCAAATACTACTAAGAATCCTACAAGTCCAATAATTGTTTCCATCACGGTCCATGTTTTTAATGTTTGCTTTTCATTCATACCAAAGAATCTATTTACTAACCAGAAACCAGAATCGTTTACGTGAGAGAATACAGTGGCTCCACTAGCAATTGAAATAACAAGTAATCCAAGCATCGGTTGAGAAACATCCATCATACTAATAACTGGTGAAATTAATCCAGCAGCAGTAATCATTGCAACAGTAGCAGACCCTTGTGCGACTCGTACAAATGTCGAAATTAGAAATGCTACTAATACTAATGGCATACTTGATGTTGCCATCATTTCTCCTAATACATCTCCAACACCACTATCAATTAATGTTTGTTTAAATACACCACCCGCACCAGTAATTAAAATAATAATCCCAGCAGGCTCCAATGATTTAGTAGCAATATTTTGAACTTCTTCTTTTGTATAGCCTCGTTTTGTACCAAGAAAATAAAAAGTTAATAATGTAGAAATCGTAAGTGCAACGAAAGGATGTCCAATAAAGGTAAGTGCAGAATGAACAAATGTCCCTTCTTCCAATACTAGTCCAAATACGGTATTAATTAAGATTAAAACCAGTGGAATCATAATAAGAGCTGCAACCATTCCAAAACTAGGTAGCTCTCTATTATTATTATCTACTTGTTCTTGTAATTGCTTTTCAGTAATATATGCAGGAGCCTCTAGATGTATCTTTTTCGAAATATATTTCCCAAACATTGGCCCAGCAATAATCATAGCTGGAACACCTGCTAGAATACCAAACAAAATAACCCAACCTAAATCTGCATTTAAGATAGAAGCCACAGAGATTGGCCCAGGGGTAGGTGGTACAAAACTATGAGTAACTGCTAATCCAGCCAATAACGGAATACCAAAATAAAGTAATGATTTCTTTGTTTTTTGTGCCAAGCTATAGACAATTGGAATTAATATAACTAGTGCGACATCCAAAAATACTGGTATAGCCACAATAAATCCTGTCAGACCTAATGCCCACTGTACTTTCCCTTCACCAAACTTCTTAATTAATGTTAAGGCTAACCTTTCAGCTCCACCTGACACTCGGAGCATCTCGCCAAACATCGCACCAAGGCCAACAACAACAGCTATAAAGCCTAATGTTCCACCCATTCCTTCTTCCATTGTAGCGATGACTTCGGTAAGATCCATTCCAGAAAAAATACCGATAAATAGACTTGAGATTAATAATGCAACAAATGCTTGCAATTTGGAACGCATAACTAAGAATAATAATAAAGCAATTCCAAATATAGTAACTAAAATGAGCATTGTTGTATCCGTCATTCCTTCTCCCCCTCTTTGTTAACGTTTACATAATATTACAGAATGGTATTGTAATTTTACCATTCTGCTATTGAACCATCCTGATGTCTCCATACTGGATTTCGCCAGTGCTCAGCATCTTCGGTCATTTTTTGAACATGAGGCTCATTAACTTCAATACCAAGGCCGGGACCATTTGGTATTTTGACAAAGCCTTCTTCATACTTAAACACATCTTTATCACTAATGTAATCTAGTAAATCACTGCCAACATTGTAATGAATACCTAAGCTTTGTTCCTGAATAAAAGCATTATGCGAAGTTGCGTCTACTTGTAAACAAGCGGCAAGTGCGATTGGGCCAAGCGGGCAATGCGGTGCAACTGCAACATCAAAAGCTTCCGCCATCGAAATAATTTTTTTACATTCCGTAATTCCTCCAGCATGTGATAAGTCTGGTTGGATAATATCTACATAATCTTCTGTTAAAACTGTTTTAAATTGCCACCTTGAAAACATCCGCTCTCCTGTAGCGATGGGGGTTGTAACGTGATTAGCAATATCTCGTAATGCTTCGTTATTTTCTGGAAGCACAGGTTCTTCAATAAACATTGGTCGAAATTGCTCTAGTTCTTTTGCTAAAATTTTGGCCATTGGTTTATGGACCCTTCCATGAAAGTCAATACCTATTCCTATATATGGACCAACTGCCTCTCTGACTACAGCAAATCGTTCAACTACTTGGTCAATTTTCTGATGGGAATCAACATACTGTAATTCCTCTGTTCCATTCATTTTCACAGCTTGGAAACCTCGGTCTACTACTTCTTTGGCAGCTGCCCCTACATCAGCAGGACGATCCCCACCAATCCATGAATATACTTTAATTGAATCACGACAAGCTCCACCAAGCAGCTGGTGGATTGGTGCATTATAAAATTTACCTTTAATATCCCAAAGCGCCTGATCAATACCCGCAATAGCGCTCATTAGAATTGGTCCGCCTCGATAAAAGCCTGAGCGGTACATTAAGTTCCAATGATCTTCGATTCGCTGTGGATCTTTACCGATCAAATATTCCATCAATTCTTCCACAGCGGCTTTTACCGTTGCAGCCCTTCCCTCAATTACGGGTTCGCCCCAACCAACAATTCCTTCATCCGTTTCTATTTTTAAGAAAAGCCAACGAGGCGGTACTTGATATAGTCTATAATTGGTTATTTTCATTTTTATCCTCCTAACCTTTTATTTTGTTATCTCACCTGTAAAAGCGCTTGCCTTTTTTGTAACAGTAGATAAATAGTCTGCTGTCACTTCACACGTATTAGGAATTAATGCACTTCCTAGTCCTACTCCTATAGCCCCTTTCTGAATAAACGATGCGACATTTTCAAGCGTTATTCCTCCAGTAGGTAAAAGCTTTAATTGAGGTAATGGGCCCTGTAGATCCTTTATATAATTAGGTCCCAATGAAGACGCAGGAAACACTTTAATAATATCTGCTCCTTCTTGAAATGCTGTAACAATTTCTGTAGGGGTAAATGCTCCAGGGATACTAACTGCACCATATCGTTTTGTTAATTTGATCGAATCAATATCTAAGGACGGAGATAATATGAATTGCGCTCCGGCTGATAAAGCCAATCTTGCGGACTCAGAGTCTAGAACCGTCCCAGCCCCAACCTTAACTTCATTGCCCAATTCATTTCTTATTTTTTCAATTGTTTGGAGAGGAGATTCACTATTTAGCGTTACTTCAAGTGTTGTAATTCCACCTTCATAAAGAGCTTTGGCAATAGCTAAAGCGTCAGCTGTATTATAGCCACGAATAATCGCTATCAATTTCTCCTTCTTAATCCATTGAAATGTATTCATGTTTTCACTCCTATTATCGATTGACATCTTCTCGCTTATCATTACGCTGTATTTCCTTTAACAATTTTCTGTCTGGAAGTCCTTCATAATCTCCTGTAACTGTTGTAGCAATTGCACCTGTTATACACGCTCTTTCTACTGCATCTCTAGACGACAATCCATCTAATAAGCCTGATAATAAGCCTGCGGTAAATCCATCTCCAGCACCGACCGGATCTACAACTCTTGATATAGGGAACCCTGGAACATACCCTTTTTCCTCTAATGACTGAAAATAGGCGCCTTCTTCCCCTAATTTGACCACAGTTAACTTTGCCCCTAATTGCATACAGCCATTACTAATTTGTTCACTGTCTTCCGTTCCAAATAAAAATGCTCCTTCACTCTTGCCTGGGAGGATGATATCAGAACGTTTAATCAATCGTAGTAATGTTTCTTTTGCTTCTTTCTCGCTCCAAAGCTTTCGACGAATATTTGGATCAAAAACTACGCATACTCCATTATCTTTAGCAATGTTAATTGCCTGAAAAATTGTGTCACAACAAGTGCTGCTTATAGCAGGTGTAATTCCTGAGATAAATAGATACTTCGCCTTGGTAATATACTCTCTATTAAGAATTTCTGGATTCATCTTAGTTGCCGCTGAGTCCTTCCGATAATAATAAACACGTACATCGGAATCGTTTACTATTTCTTTAAAGAACATTCCTGTACTAATTGAAGCGTCCAACTCTACATATGAAGTATCTACACCTTCTCCCTTCACCTCTTTAAGAACCATTGCCCCCAACTCATCTTCTCCTAATCTACTTATCCAACCAGTAGAGTGACCTAATCTACTAAGTCCAATCAATGTATTTGTTTCAGCACCAGCAACTTTTGGAATAAAAGAATCTGCATGCCTCATCAATCCCGCCTTTTCAGGTGTAAGGGATACCATCGTTTCACCAATTGCAACAACATCCAAATTTGAAACCTCCTTCCTGTTCACTATCCCGAATAACCAATTCCTTTTGATATATGCCGAGCAGTTTTTTTCAATTCCTCTATAATCATTTCTGTCCGTACTTGCATGCGTTGCTTAGGTCCAGCTACACTAATAGCAGCCGTAATTCCCTGATTACTACCGTAAATTGGGGCAGCTAAACAATATAGGCCTTCCTCATTTTCTTCATCATCAATACTGTAACCTAATTTTTGAAATAATTTTAGTTGTTTCTCCAGCTCGTTGCGTTCTATAACCGTTCGAGCAGTAATCGGCTTTAATTCCATTTGATTTAACAACTGATTCTTATTATCCTCTGCCATAAAAGCCAAGAAAGTTTTTCCTAGACCTGTACAATACAACGGTTTCCTATATCCAGGCTGTGCCGTAGTACGGATAGATCGATTTGTATCTATTTTTGCAATGTACACTAACTCATCCTCAGATAATACAGCCATAAAGATGGTTTCTTGAACCGATTCCATTAACCGCTGAAGATAAGGCAAACCGATGGAATAAATATCTAAAGATTCCATTGCACTTGTGCCAATAGGAATCAATTTTTCTCCTAATCGGTATTTTTTTTGAAGGTCTTGTCGTACATAACCTTCTTCTTTTAATGTCCTTAACAAGTTAAAAGTACTACTTTGTGGCATTTCTAACTTCACACTAATTTCTTTAATCGTTAAGCCTTGCTGATAATGAGACAATACTTCAAAAATCTCAAGTACTCGTTTCGCAGATTTTACTGACATAGCATCTCCTCAATTTATATATGTGATTTTAATTCATATATATGATTTCATTTGAAAGTAATTTACCATAAGAAAGCGTTTTAGTCAAATACATATATACAATTCATTTAGCCTATTTTCAATAAAACTCCTAAATTGGGTTGAGAGGTAAGTACACCTCTCTTTTTAGGGAACCAATATTAGTTCATCTAATGAGAAGTTAACACCATACATGCTATAATGTACGTATAAAGGATAATAATGGAGTTGACTTGTATGGACCCACTAGATATCATGATGAAGCTTGATCAGATCGTTCCATACTTCGATCCGATTATAAGTGCAGAAAATCAATTAATTATAGGCTATGAAGTAAAACCGTACTTTCAAACAGAAGATAAAGAATTACATAACCTGTGTTGGTTTGCTCAGGATGAATCCATTCCTAGCGAATTCCGTTTAGAGCTTAGTAATGCTGTACTTCATAAAGTACTAGATAAATATATAACTACAAATCAATCTCAATATTTATTTATTCATTATGATGCCAAATTACTTTTAAAAGATAATGGAGACAGTATGATAGCACTGCTGGATGGTTATGTGGAGCAGGGCCTTCTTCTAAATAACATTGTACTGCAGTTTGCCGAATCTTTTGTAACAAGCCACATTGATGAGCTAAAACATCTGTTTGCGTATATTCAAACATATGGGATACAAATTGCAATTGATAATGTTGGTCAACAAAATGGCAATTTGGATAAACTAACCATTATCAAACCAAATATTATTAAAGTTGATGTTGCTTTTCTCCAAGATGATGACTTGCCTCAACTATATCAAGATGTGCACCATTTATTGTCCATGCTTTCACGTAAGATTGGGGCAACGTTATTGTTTAAAGGGATAGCTACATTTCAACAATTAAATTATGCTTGGAGAAATGGTGGTCGTTATTATCAAGGAAACTATTTAGTAAAAACGCAGCCTGGTTTTATCGCAGCTGACAACTGTAAGGATAAGGTAAAAAAAGACTTCCATCATTTTATTACATTTGAGCGAAAGAAAATGAAAGCCCAACTTGATTTAACTGAAACAATTAATGAACAACTAAAAACAACTTTAAAGAAAATAAATCCAGATGATCCATATGACGAAACCATTCTTACCATTGCATCCGATTGTAATGATTTTACATTTCGAGTTTATATTTGTAATGAAGCAGGGTTTCAATTATCTTCTAATGCAGAGAAGGATGAAGATGGCAGTTGGTATTTATATGCAGAAGGCAGACAAAAAAACTGGAGTTGGCGACCATATTTCTTTGAAAATATCGTTCGTATGAATATGGAAAAAAAGGGAATCTTGTCCGATTTATATACAGATATTGAAAAAGATGAACGAATCAGAACCTATTCTCACCCTATTTCTGACCATCTATATATTTTCATCGATATCCCATATAATTTTCTTTTTGAACAAGATGGATTATTATGAGAAAGAGGTCTTTCCTATCTGAAAGACCTCTTTCATTATTTATCATTCTTACTGTACCTTTTCGATAAATCTCTTTAAAACATGTACGGATTGTACACAGTCATTTAACTTCGACCATTCTAAGGGATTATGGCTAATTCCGTCCTTACTTTGCACAAAAATCATCGCAATTGGCACATGTCTTCCTATGATCATCGCATCATGGCCTGCTCCACTTGGTAGTCGATAAGGCTTAACACCTACTTCTTCCATACATTCTGCCAATAGCTGTTGCTTTTCTTCTTGAATTGGAATTGGTTTAAATCTGGTTTTTTCTAGATAATGATAAGTAATATGAAAAGATTTTGAAATTTCTTCCGCCAAATCCAATACCTGATTTACTAATGCATCTCTTGTATCTTGATAAATATCCCTTATATCGACATACAACGTCACTTTTCCTGGTATAACATTAACGCCATTAGGCTCAACGAACTGTTTACCTACAGTAGCGACTGCAGAGTCATTTATTTGACGTGGCAATTGATTGACTTCATAGATAAACTTACTAGCTGCAACCAAAGCATCTTTGCGATCATCCATAGGGGTGTTTCCTGCATGACCAGCATCTCCAATAAAGGTAACTTCTAACCAACATGGACCTGCAATTCCAGTCACAATACCACAAGGGATCCCTTGCTTTTCTAAACGCTTGCCCTGCTCTATATGTACTTCAACAAACATTTCAACTTCATTCATATCTCGTTTGGCAGATTGATAACTTGAGATACTTAAATGATTCTGGTTAAGAACTTCTTCGAAACAATATCCTTCCTTATCCGTTAGCTTCTTTTTTTCTTCCAGATTTTGATTACCAATCATTCCTTCACTACCATTCAATCCACCATTAAAACGCGAACCCTCTTCATCAGCAAATACAACCACTTCATAAGATCGAATAGGCTGATAATTTGTATGCTTCCATGCCTCAGCTACTTCTAATGCAGCAAGAACTCCAAGGGTGCCATCAAAGTGTCCACCATTTGGAACACTGTCAACGTGCGAGCCACTCATTATTGCTGGTAATGTAGGATCTTTTCCTTCCCATCTACCAATTAAATTACCGGCCCCATCTCTTCTTACTTGAAGTCCAGCATCACGCATCCATCCAGCTACTCGATTTTGTGCTTGAACCTCTTCTTCCGAGTAACCCACCCGATTGGATCCATCATCTTCTGTACGCCCAATAGTAGCCAATTCATTAATACGTTGAGCTATACGTTCACCAGATATACCACTATGATTTAATTGAACATCGAATTCTTTCAATAAACGATCTTGAATAAAATTCTCCCTTTCCATCGTAAACGCTCCTCTACTATAGCCATCATTTTATAAATAATAGAATAATTGTAATTTGTTCAAAAAGTCAATAAGTCAAACGGACGAAATACGATGGTCAACGTGCACCTCAGTTTTATACAAGAAAAGCTGCCAATCCCTCGACAGCTAACTATCCTTGTATATCTATTTATTCAACCATTCATTTACCAAGTCCTGATTTTCTTCTACCCATTTTCTTGCACCATCAATTGGCTCTTCTGCATCTTTGACATAGGTCATTAATTCTCCAACTGCATCATCATCCATTTTCCAGTTTTTCATCCATTGACTCACTTCTGGAAAATCATCAGCAAAGCCTTGACGGGTCGCATGATGAATTTTTTCGACGCCACCATATACCTCTTTAGGATCGTCTAGATATTTCAGATCATACTGTGAGAAAACACGATGCGGACTCCATAATGGTGCAACAATTGGCTCTTCGTTTTTAATTGCCTGATCAATTTCCGTAATCATAGCAGGTTCAGAGCTAGGAACCAATTCATAATCCAAATTATAGTCTTTAATTAGTTCCTCCGTAACTTCCATGGTTCCAGCACCAGGATCAAAACCTGTTATTTCCCCTTCAAACATTTCTTTATTTTTATTCAGATCCTCAATACTATTAATATCTTCTAAGTATGTTGGAACGACAAGACCAACTTTAGCGTTGTCATACCAAGTTTCTTCCGAAAAGAATACCTCATCTTTATACTGCTGCAAATATGCCTGATCTTGAACTGGTAACCATACTTCTAAATTGATATCCAATTCATCTTCCGCCAAAGCTTTCATAATGGTACCCATATCAAGCAAGTTCAAATTCACTTTATATCCTTGATCTTCTAAGATGACCTTCCACATATTAGATACGGCGATATTCTCAGCCCAATTTATTTGAGCCATTTCAATGGTACCTTTATCTTCAGAGGTATCTTCGTTTGAGTTCTCAGAATTTGAATTTGTACTATCTCCACATGCTGCTAATACTACAACGATTGCTAATCCTATAACTAGAAGTTTACTTTTAATGAAACGCATAAATAGTCTAATCCTCTCCCCATTACGTATTTTTATCTTCTGGATCTTTCGGCAGAAACTCATATATTTCCTCAGATCGAATACTCGCAACTAAACGTTCAAGCCATCGGTAATACACTTTTGATTGATCAAGCAGCTCATAGATCTTTCGTGCTTCATCAACTAACTCTGACGACACATTTTCATCTTCAAATATCTGATCAAGTTCAAATTCAGCTTGCTTTATAGCTTCCATATTCATTTTTGCTTCACGGTCCCACATTTGACAGAAATAGGACATAAAGGAATGAAAGAAATCTTTTTCAGCTGCATATGTGTGCTTTCTAGAACCGCGTTGGAACTTTTTCTTCACCATCTCGTTTTCTTGAAGTTTGCGTACACTAGTACTCATACTTGGCTTGCTCATTCCAAGTTCCTCCCGCATTTCATCGAGATTCATTTGGTCTTTGAAATACATGGTTGCATATAACTTTCCTGCTGCTGGTGTTACACCATAGACATCCATTGTTTCAGCAATGGTTTCAATGACATATCCCTTGGCCTCTTCCAGCTTCTCCCTAGCCATGTCATCATTTGAAGCTGCCATTCATCTTCACCTCCTACTTTTAATAAATTTAATATATTAAATATTTTTTTTACAAACTTAATGTTAACGTATCCTCAATATATGTCAACTATTTATATTACAAATCCGACGCCGTATGCACTACAAAAGCGGGGCTTACTTATTCAAATAAAAAAATCTAACAAATATGAAAAACATAAAGTAGATCCTATACTATACGAACCTTACTATTCCCTTAAATGAACAACTAAGGTTTCATTTTGACATCTATTGCTCCCCATGTTACATTTAATTTGTTCAAAACGTTAAATAATTATTTAACAAAATTAACGGATGAAGGAGGTTTTTTCCCTTTGGACTTCAAAAAAAATTATATTAATGGTGAATGGGTAGCTTCCCATTCAAATGCCACGAGAGACATCATTAACCCTTTTAATCAAGAAATCATTGCTACCGTTACGGAAAGTGATGAAACTGACACAAAGGCAGCGATTAATGCAGCGAGGGAAGCGTTTGATTCTGGGAAATGGGCTGCAACCCCTGCAACAGAACGGGGACATATTGTTCATATCATTGCAGAATTAATTGAAAGAGACAAAGAAGAATTAGCTAAGCTGGAATCCCTCGACACTGGAAAAACCGTTGAGGAGAGCCGCGGCGATATGGAAGATATTGCTGGAGTCTTTCGTTATTATGCTCAACTTGCAGATAAAAACGGAGGAGAAATCATTGACTCTCCTATACCAAATACGATAAGTAAAGTGGTACATGAGCCCGTTGGCGTTTGTGGGCAAATCACGCCATGGAATTATCCGCTATTACAAGCATCTTGGAAACTAGCACCAGCATTAGTCGCAGGAAATACACTTATTATGAAACCAAGTGAAATCACACCATTAACTACAGTGAAAGTATTCGAATTAATGGAAGAAGCTGGAGTTCCATCTGGGGTCATTAATTTAATTCTTGGACCAGGCGAATCCGTAGGTGCGGAGTTATCTGCTAATGAGGAAGTAGACCTTATATCATTTACTGGTGGCATTGCTACTGGGAAAAAGATTATGCAAGCAGCAAGTGCGAATGTAAAAAACATAGCACTGGAACTGGGTGGAAAGAATCCAAATATTATCTTTGCAGATGCTGACTTTGATACTGCAGTTGATCAAGCATTAAATGCGGTGTACTTTCACGCCGGGCAAATTTGTTCTGCGGGAACAAGACTAATTGTTGAAGAAACCATTCATGACAAGTTTATTGAGAAGCTAGTTCAACGGGTCGAAAACATTAAATTAGGTAGCGGTTTTGATAAGAATACGCAAATGGGTCCATTAATTTCTGAAGAACATTTAAATAAAGTAATTCATTATGTGGAAACGGGAAAGCAAGAAGGTGCTACTGTGGCAGTAGGTGGAAAACGTCCGAATAACCAAGCACTGCAACAAGGTTTTTTCTATCTTCCAACTGTACTTACAAATTGTACAACGGAGATGCATGTGGTTCAGGAAGAAGGATTTGGGCCTGTTATTACAGTAGAAACTTTCCAAACCGAAGCAGAAGCTATTACTCTAGCAAATGATTCTATTTATGGTCTTTCTGGAGGAGTTTGGACGAATGATATTGCCAAAGCAGAACGATGTGTTGCTAAAATGCGGATGGGGACAGTTTGGATTAACGAATTCAACCTTTATTTCCCACATGCACCTTGGGGCGGATTTAAACAATCTGGAATCGGACGTGAACTTGGAAAAGCTGGATTAGAAGAATATCAAGAAACGAAACATATTTTTCAAAATTTAAAACCTGAAGCAATGAATTGGTTCTAATCTTTAAGGAGGAATATAATAATGAGTTTAAATATGAAAATCGAACATATGCATAATTTCCATACATTTGAAATTCCTACAGTAATTAAGCATGGGATCGGGGCAATCAAACATATTGGTGAAGAAGTAAAAAATCTTGGTGTAACCAAAGCACTTCTAGTAACAGACCCTGGAATCTATAAAGCAGGAGTAACTCAACCAGTAGAGAAGCATCTAAAGGAAGCTGGAATTGAAGTTGTCGTTTTTAATAAAGTAGAACCAAACCCACCTGTACGCCTAATAGCTGAAGGATCAAAAGTATTTAAAGATGAAGGATGTAATGGCTTAGTCGCTGTTGGCGGAGGAAGCTCTATGGATACTGCGAAAGGTATTGGTGTAGAAGCAACTCATGAAGGTAGTGTGCTAGATTACGAAGCGGCGGAAGGGAAAAAACCATTAGAAAATCGTATCCCACCTTTGACCACCATTCCAACAACTGCTGGAACAGGATCAGAAGTTACTCAATGGGCAGTAATTACCGATGAAGAACGCGAGTTTAAATTCAATACAGGCGGGCCATTAATCGCTGCACATCTCACTATCCTTGACCCAGAATTACATGTATCCATGCCTCCACATGTAACAGCAATGACAGGAATTGATGCATTGGCTCATGCAATCGAATGCTATACTATGCATTTTGCTCAACCAGTAACAGATGCGGTTGCATTAATGGCCGTGGAATACGTAGGTAAATATATCCGCCGTGCATATGCAGATGGTGGAGATTTAGAAGCACGCTATGGTATGGCACAAGCTGCAATGCTGGCTGGACTTTCCTATGGAAGTGAATCTGCTGGAGCAGCACATGCAATGTCACAAACGTTAGGTGGCATTATTCCAGTTGCACATGGACAATGTGTTGCAACAATGATGGGACCAGTAATGGAATATAACTGGAAAGGGCACCCAGATAAATTCGCTCGTATTGCTCAAGCGCTTGGAGTGGATACATTCCATATGACAACCGAAGAGGCTGCTAAAGCAGCTGTTAATGAAATGTATCGCTTAGCTGAAGATTTAGATATCCCTTCTCTTGAAGAACAGGGAGTAGCTCCTGATATGATTGACCGCTTATCTAAAGAAGCAATGAAAGATCCACAAACAGTTGGGAATCCGCGTGATTTAACTGAAAAAGATTACAAATGGATTTATAAACGCTGCTTTGGATTAACACCTAAAACTGTATAATGGATAAAAAAAGCAACCAGAATGGTTAATCTACTAACTGGTTGCTTTTCTCTCTTTTACAGCTATTTGGTAATACCAAGGGAGTACAAGATATGCTAAGAGATAAATCAAGCATCATTCCGATCAAACTTGAACAGTCCAAGCAAAATATCAGATCGTAACACTTTCTCTTATCGGCAAACGTGTTGGTATGAATATTACGAAGAAATGAAAACAGTTACCCCTATTCCAACAATTGTTTTCATAGAATAGCTTTTTAGGAGAAGGGCATTCGCCCTTTTGCAGTTCCTTAAGACAGAAAAAGTATCTTCTTCACCTTGTTCACCCTGGCTAGATGGAAGGCAATCTACTTCATCTCTGACAGGCAGCTATTATCAC
The DNA here is from genome assembly GCF_014905415.1 of Virgibacillus salexigens. GTDB lineage: Bacteria > Bacillota > Bacilli > Bacillales > Amphibacillaceae > Virgibacillus > Virgibacillus salexigens. The sequence goes on along the minus strand of NZ_BNEO01000003.1, from coordinate 102,264 downwards.
CGCATGTTCTCGAACTTTTATGGGCTAATGGAGAAAACTAGGAGTACGTAAGATTTTCTTATTTTACATACTGTATTCTTGCCTTAATAAGGAATACACCCGAATATCCTGTTGTTTTCCTTTACTAAATAAGCGCTTCCGCAGCGTACCTTCGAATTGGAACCCATTTTTTGTTAAGACTCTTTGGGAGGCAATATTCGCATTAAAACATCTAGCTTGAACCCGTTCTAAGTCCATCTCCTCAAATCCAAATCGAATAACTTCTCTTGCAGCCTCGGTTATGATGCCTCTTCCCCAATAATGATTGGATAGAACGAATGCTATTTCCGCTGTGTTATTCTCTTGTTCCCAAAATACATATTCGATCGTACCTAAAAACGTATTTGTTGATTGTAGTTCAATTGCCCAAGGTGCTAACCTGCAATTTGTGTATTGATCTAGAACATAATCAATAAATAGCTTTGTATCTTCTACACGTTTGTGCGTATCAAATGGTAAATACTTTGTCACCTCATCCAAGGAAGTGTAAGCAAACATAGCTGGAAGGTCTGCTAAGGTTATTTTACGAAGTTTTAAGCGTGGGGTATGGAGGATGGGCTGTTTCATTTCAAATTCTTGATAATTCACCTGATACCTCCTCTCTTAGGATGCTTAAAACATCTTCTTTTATTGACTTATCCCCTCAGGTAAAACAACATTTCATTAACTAAGATATTTGTCTCTATGCTTGATTTATTACAAAAATAGCGAGAATTACCAATGTCTTGTAACTCTCGCTTGTTTGATTAGCTCATCTTCTTCAATGAACCGGCTGCTTTGGCACGTATTCGAGTTGCGTTTCCTGGTAGATAGGCAAGTGGCACATCTTCTATGTCTACAATCACTAGGTCTTCTGGATCTCCTCCAGCTATCTTTGCTTCTTCAAATGCCATCTGTTTTGCACGTTCCATTGTTTTTTCCCTACCTAACTCATCTAACATAAATATTTTTTCAATCTGTCCACTGACTTGTGAAATAGCTGAACCTATCGCATTAGCAACTCCAAAATTCACTGGTTTAATGACTTCAGAGGCCCCTTTAAGCACTTCAGGTAACAAAATACTTCCTCCACCTACAAGAACTACTGGTATTGGGTCTGCGCTTGTTTTCATTTTATCAAGCGCTTCTTCTACCATGGAAACCATCTTCTCATAAATAGCTTGCAGTAGATCTTTGCTCAAATGATTGACTTTACATGCATCCCCTATATTGGCTCTCCCCAAAGCGACGATGACATCGGTAGCTGTAAGTGTATCCCCTCCAAAAATTAGTGCTTTTTCCGAAAGTTTATATCCTACACTGTCTGGTCCGATTTGAAAGGAGCCATCCTCAAAAACTTGAATAATGGTTCCTCCACCAAGACCGACAGACAATATATCTGGCATACGGAAGTTTGTCCGAACACCGCCAATTTCGACAGCAAGTGATGATTGGCGAGGAAAAGCATTACTTAACACACCTATATCTGTCGTAGTACCACCTACATCTATAACTACCGCATCTGATTTATTTGTTAAAAAGGCCGCTCCTCGCAAGCTATTTGTTGGTCCACAGGCAATGGTAAGAATGGGGTATCGAACGGTATATTCAACAGACATTAATGTACCATCATTTTGCCCAAAGAAAACCTTAGCATTGATATTCTCTTGTTTTAATGCATCAATAAAACCATTTGCAGTTTCCTTTGCAACATTCACTACGGCAGCATTTAAAATCGTTGCATTCTCTCTTTCTAAAAGGCCCACATTACCAATTTCACTTGATAGCGATAGTTCCAACTCATCACCAAGCACTTCGTGTAAAATTTCTGCCGTTCGCTGTTCATGTGCATTTGACACAGGAGAGAAAACAGATGTTATCGCGATTGAATCTACTTTCCCTTTTACGTTGTTTGCAATTCGATAGATTTCTTCTTCATCAAGACGAGCGATTTCCCGACCATCAAATTCATGGCCGCCCTCGACAATGTACATATACTTCCCTAATATTTCTTGTAAGTCTTCTGGAACTCCCATTAATGGCTTAATTGCTAATGTCGCTGGAGCGCCAATCCGAATAACTGCGATTTGATTTAGCCTTTTCCTTTCAACGATCGCGTTTGTACAATGGGTTGTACCTAACATCGCATAGTTTATTTGTTCTAAAGGTACATTAGCATTCATAACTACCTCTTTTAGAGCATGATAGATTCCCTTACTCACATCTGTTGTAGTAGGCGCTTTTGTTTCAGCAATTACTTGATAGAATTCATCTAACATCACTGCGTCTGTATGTGTCCCGCCTACATCAATGCCAATACGATAACTTCTCATCTTCATTCCTCCTCCATACACATTAATTTTTCTACTGGAGTGTAATCTAGATCATATCCAAAATATCTAGGGCCTGTCGTTTCTATCCCTTTTTCAGTCCTCCATTTCCTATCACACGGTAATCCGATAACAACGCAGCGAGATCCATATCGTAACCCTTCTGTCGTAATTGGTAGCCCAGTATCTGAATCAAGAACAGCGATTAAGTCAGGAGTCATACATAATACGTTATCTTTGGTTTCAGCTAATAAATGTTCATTTTGAAATTTTAAATACAATTGCTGGTCTTGATAATTATCTGTTCCTTCTATAGTTGCCATACCACGTGCAAATCCAGATTCTGTTTTACGATCAATATCAATTACCTTTCCTTGAAATAGTTGAAAACCGTTCGTAATTGATAATATTTCAGCAATGGGGTCATAATCGAATTGTTTTGCCTCTCGAATGGTTCTTCCAATTCGCTCTTCCAACTGCAATATTTGATGAATTGCGCTCTGTTTTACTTGTTTTCCCTCCATCGGATATATCGACAACATAACAGAACCACCCATCTCAACCGTTGCCGAGCGGGCTATTCTCTCCGCCCAAACATTGTTAACCGTTTGAAGTAATGAGCTGTTACCTTTTTCATCTGCCAATACCATCGGAGTAGCAGATATTCCCTCTAAAAAGAATGTTACCATTTGTAGTTCTGGAAAAGCACGACCCATCCCATCTGCGTCAATGACTGGCAACCCCAACTCTGCAGCTAAAGCAAATGGTAATAATGAATTCACACCCCCTGCTTCTATTGGCATTGTTGCAAAGACATTTTTTCCAAGATAAGCTTGCAAAGACTCAAAAGCTCCGATTGCTTCTTTCCCACTAGGTACCTTTTCAATCATGACGGTTGGTGCCCCCATCATAGCAGAAGGAACTACTAATGCACCATCAGGCACTTCTTCCACTGACAATAACTGAATTGGCCCTTTTTCCTCAATTGCCTGTAGAGCCATTAACTTTCCAATATAAGGATCTCCTCCACCACCTGTTCCTAATAAGGCCGCTCCAACAGCTATATCTTCTATTTCTTGTTTACCAATGTATCTCATTCTATTGTTCCTCCTTCAACTTTCAACAATGTATTTGGATCCTCTTTCGTATTCTTAAAAAGCCTTCCTAATATAAGTTGTAGTAGAAAAGCAATTAAAAAGGCATCCAAACCTGGTGCTCCTGTTAAAGACAAAAGACCAAAACCAGTCGGTGCGGGGGTAGTCATAAAAGCAAAAAAAGAGGAGATGAACCATACACCCATACCTACAATCTCGATATTTTTGGTCTTATTTAGTTTTTTATAATCGTATTTATTTCGATGAATCATATAATCAGCAACGTATATCCCTCCAATAGGTGGAATGAAGGCACTTAAAAAATTTAAAAATGGGATGAAATTATCATAAATACCAAATACAGCCATTGCTGTCCCAATCGTTCCTGCTCCAATTGTCAATATTGATTTAGGAATGTTCGGAAAAATCACCGCAAACCCAAGTGCCGAAGAATATAAATTATTATCATTCGTTGTCCATTGCGCTAAAATTAATACAAGTAACGCAGCGGTACCCCAGCCAAGCCCGAGCATAATTTCTACAATATCTACTTGCGCCGTCGCTTTGGCTAGTGTAATCGCAATAATCAGCACAATACTAAATCCCATAAAATAACCGATAAAAGACGAAATAATGGCATCCTTTGTAGATCGAGCATATCTCGAGATATCTGGACCAATGATTGCTCCTATCGCAAGCGAACCAATAATTAATGAAACTGCAGCACCAAAAGTTATGGCTTCTCCTTCAATAGGGGCCAATGACATTCCTGAGAATGTTTTTTCACTCATGACTCGGATTAACGAAAAAGTTAGTAATAATCCTAACAGAGGTACTGCTAGTAAACTTAGCTTCTCAATTGCCTTGTAACCAATGAATGCCGTCGTTGTCATAAGTAACCCACCAATAAGGACAAGAAATAGTGGGGAAATACTTATATTTAATCCATTCTGAAGAACATGATGTAGGCTTGCACCAAATAGGTCAAGTTGTACACCGAACCACCCAAATAAGGAAATCGCAATAATCACTGAAACTGCATAGGATCCATAATTACCCAATGCAAATTTAGATACTAAGGGGGTAGATATTCCTGTTCTTGCACCTACGACACAGCAGAGCGCACTTATAACAGCTAAAATAAACGATCCAAGAAATGATGCAAGGATTGCCTGGCCAAATGGCATCCCTGCCCCTAGCGTTCCTCCTAAAACAATTGCTGATAAGGCAACTATTCCCCCCATCCACACAATCGATAGCTTCACCCATCCCTTTCGTTTACTTTCGGGTACTGGTTCTAGCTCATAATCTTCGACTAATTCAAAACGTTCACTCATGATATCCCCCCTGCTTACATTTTATTCTTATGCGTATGTTTCCTTTAACTCTGCAAACAATGTATGAAGCATCTGATCCGCAAGACGAACTTGTTCCTCAAAACCTTCTCCTTCATATAGTTTAATTCCCCAAAAAACCCCATTACCAATAAGGACAAACTGTTTTATTACTCGATCTACTTCCTTAGATGACATCAATGGATAACTACTTTTTAATGCATTTTCTAACGATTCAACTAACCAATCATTATAACGCTGCATATGATCATGTAAATCCTTTTTTATTTCTGGGATAGGTGATGTGACAAGGGAGATATACGCAGTTGTTCCTTGTTCATCTCCTTTGTGGTGAGCAACAATTCCATGGAGCATGGCAGAAAAAATTTGCTCTACCGACTTGTCTTGATATCGATGTCGTATCCGTTGCATTTCGTTAAAATGATTTTCCAATAATTGATGGAACGCTGCTATAAACAGTGTTTCCTTATTTTCATAAAAGAAATAAATGGAAGCTGGCTTTATTCCCACTTCGGAAGCAATTTTTCTCATTGTAGCTCCATGGTACCCATGTAAAGCATACTGGCGTAAAGCAGCGTCTATTAATTTTTTCTCCACTATATCACCACCTAACAATCGTTAGGTAGATTATAAGAGTCTATCGAAAAGAAGTCAATAAATTTTTATATAATTCAATCTAGTGAAATTTTTGTTATAATGAAGTCTTAAGAAAAATCGCTCAAGGAAAGGAGAATGATAATGGGCCCCTCTTACTTATTCAAAACGGAGCGTCTAGGTTTTCGAAGTTGGCAAGCATCTGACAGGGAGCCATTCGCAGCCATGAATGCAGATCCTGAAGTCATGCGGTATTTTCCAACACTACTATCCAAAGAAAGGTCAGATTGGTTAATTAAGCGATTTGAAAAGCATATGGATGATAAAGGTTACGGAATTTATGCAGTGGACCGGTTAGAAGATCAACAATTTATCGGTTTTATCGGCTTAGCTACCATAAATATGAATGTCGAATTCAAACATGAGGTTGAAATTGGTTGGAGGTTAGATAAAACGTATTGGAAAAAAGGCTATGCAGTCGAGGGAGCAACAGCTTGCTTACAGCATGCCTTCGATGACTTTCATCTATCAACTATTTACTCCTTTACAGCAAAAATAAACAAGCCGTCTGAAAAAGTAATGGAGCGCATCGGTATGGAAAAAATAAAGGAATTCCAACATCCGAATATAGAAGCTGGTAACCCTTTAAAACAACATATCTTATACAAAATAAGTAAAACCCCTAGCTAACCAAAGGCAACCGGGGGTTTTACTCATCATTTATTTTGCTTCTGTCCAAATATTCGATGCAGCGTCGGCTTTTGTTAGCCACGACACAAAAATAAGTGTGAGGGTAGACAATGGTAAACCAATAAATACCGGATGAATACCAAAGGGATGACCAGCTAGCTGCCAAACAACTGCAAGGCACAATCCGATCCACATTGCTGAAATACCTGCCGTTTGGGTCGCACCTTTCCAAAACAATCCAATTACGGCAGGAGCTAATAATCCAGAGACGAGCATTGCTGTACCAATTACCCACAGAACAACGAGCTGTGGCATGTATAACGCAAGGAATAATGCAATAATTGATACAAAAATGACTGAGTAACGACTATACTTAAGCATCTTTTGCTCAGATGCATGGTTCATACGGGGTTTGATGATATCATTAATTATTGAAGAGGAAGCAGCCATGAAGAAGGAATCCGCACATGAAATAATCGTTGCCATGAGAGCAATAATCATAATTGCTACAAGCGGGAATTGAAAAACGGCGCCTATCGATTCATAATATACTAGGGAAGGAGCAATGGTAGTCATTTGCAGCCCATATTTTGTAAGTACCCCTATCACAATAACCATGACACCGATGAGAAAAGCAAGCATAATGGAAATCCAATAGCCATACATTGCTGTTTTGTAATCTTTCGCTGCCCAAAATCGCTGCCATAAATCTTGTCTTACAAATTGATAACCACCTATTGTAAAGAGATATACAAGTACTTCACTAACAGATATGTTCATCACGCTCAAACTTGCTGATTCCCCCATTTCTATCGCATTTGCGGCAATCCCCTCCCAGTCTCCAGAAACCCAAAGAATGACGATAAAAAGCACAATAATTCCTATCGTCTGAATCGTACCGTGTACAGCATCTTGCCAAACGACAGACTTTAATCCCCCAAAATAAGTCTTTGCAGTTAATAATAGCCAACTAATAATAATTCCAACGGTCATACTTAAACCAAGAGTTAAATTTAGAATGGTGGCTATTGCCACAAATTGCATTCCTGTAATCGCACAGTATGCAAGCAAAACACTAATTACAGTTGGAATCCTTGCCCCTTCTCCATATCGTAGTGCCGTAAAATCGCCCAACGTCACCATATGATGTTTTTCCCCTATTTGCCGAATTTTCTTCACTAAAAAAGAAGCCGTAATAATCCCAGTTATTAAAATACCCGCATTTAGCCAATGTTGCCCCATACCAAGGCGATATCCATTTTCCATAAACCCTAGCAAAATAGAACCACCAATCGCTGTACCAACAAAGGTTAAAACGATTGGAAACATCGAAACAGATCTGCCTGCTACATTATAATCTTCATAGGTTTTGATTTTTCGCTGGTTTATATATAAAGAAAACACAAATAAAAGACAGAAGTATACAACTACAATAATTGACAACATGAAACGTTCCTGTTCAGTAAACATATATATCATCCCTTCACGGTTTCTGATTCCTTACTGAAAACAGCTTGTCCACCGATAAATGTCTGCTCTACCTCAATATTTAATAATTGTTCTGGTGATATTTCATATGGGTCATGTGAAAGTATAATCATATCTGCATGTGCGGATGGTTGTAACGCACCAATCAGATCTTCCTCCCATGAACTGTATGCTGCATCTGTCGTATAAGCTCTTAATGCTTCATCTAAAGATATATTTTGTATTTCATCCAAAACCTGACCAGTTATTGATTTTCTAGTAATAGCCGCATATATGCCAGTAAAAGGATTCCCTCCAGTTACAGGAAGATCCGAGTTCCCAGGAGCAATAATTCCATAGTCCCTGAATGAACGATGTGGATAGACTCGATTCATCCGTTCTTTCCCTAAGTTAGTCAAATAACTATCCCCAATATGATAAAGAAAACCAATAGAGGAAGCAGCAATTAATTCAAGCTGTTTCATACGCTCTAACTGGTTCTCTGTCGGAAGCGCGCAATGTTCAATACGATTACGCATTCTTTGAATTGGTAAATGTTTAGCTGCTATTTCAAATGCCTTTAAAGCTACCTCTATTGCACGTTCACCTATTCCATGAACCGCAACTCGTAACCCTGCCTCTAATGATTGTTTAAATAGGGGAGCTATTTCATCCACGTCATTATAGAGGATGCCTAATTTTTCATCCTTTTCATATGGTTGTGCAACAGCTGCTGTTCGCCCGCCAACACTACCATCTAGCATGTATTTCACCCCCTGTATCCGAAGCATGTTATTTCCAAAACCACTCCGTATACCAAGCGCCACTACTTCCTCTAATAAACCTTTCCAACCATTTTGGTCGATCGCCCAAATCCATGGGCGGACTCTTACCTTTAATTGTTTCTTCGATAACATTTGCTGATAAAGAGCTAATTCTAAGTTTTGTGTAGCCATATCATGAACGGTAGTAATCCCCCATTTTACAAAATCTTGCTGAGCAAGCTTCATCCCCTTCTCCATTTCTTCCAAGTCATACTCAGGAGCAGCCACCATTCCTTGCGCCTTTTCTTGCAGCAGTCCGGTAGGTTCAGCAGTTTCATCGTCACGTTCTATATGTCCACCTACAGGTTGGTTTGTTTCCTTTGTTATATCACTTATAGCCAATGCCAATGAATTAACGACTACCATATGGTTACATGTTCGTTTTAGCACAACAGGATGGTTAGGAGCAGCTTGATCCAGTTCCCAACGAGTTGGAATTCTCCCTTCCTTCAGTTTGCTATCATCCCACCCCCATCCACGAATCCATTCACCTTTAGGGATTCGTGCAGCCAATTCCTTTATTTTTTGTAAAATAGCATGAATTGTCGGTGCAGATTCTGGTCTACAATCTATCTCTAATAAATTTAATCCATAATGAGTCGGATGCATATGACTTTCGATAAAACCCGGCATCACGGTTTTTCCTGAAACGTCTCTTATCTCCGTTTCTTTACTCTTCCAGCTTAACGCATCTTTTGTCTTACCAACATAGGTAATCAAACCATCTTTCACGGCTACTGCCTCTGCCCTTGGTTTTTTTTCATCCATTGTTATGACGTTTCCATTAATAATAATTAGATCTGCTTGCATGTTATAACCCTCCTTGTGAATATCGGTCGTTAAAACTAAGAAACCAGTAATACAAGCAGGCAGAAAGAACCATCAGTACCTGTTCATATTACTGGTTTAAACCTAAGTATTGCTCTACTTTCTCGTAGAGTCATTTAGATTTAGCAGCTTCTTAATTAATATTAGAAAATTTAATTTATATTTAAATTTAGCATAATTAGAATTTTTAGTCAATAATTGTTCGCTTAACAAGACATAAAAATAAAGCTGTCGAGAGACGTTCGCACGTTCTTCGACAGCCTTATGATATGGATTAATCCAATCGCCAATTAATCTCTTCTTGTCCATTCTGCTTTAGAATCTCATTCGTTTTAGAAAACGGTTTGCTCCCAAAAAACCCACGATAGGCAGAGAGCGGGCTTGGATGTGCAGATTGGATGATATAATGTTTTGAAGTATCAATTAAGGATCGCTTTTTCTTCGCTGCTGCCCCCCATAAAATATAAACAACAGGGCTTTGTTTCCTATTTAACGATTTTATTACTTGATCGGTGAATTGCTCCCAGCCCATACCTTGATGAGAATGAGCCTCTCCCCTTCGCACAGTTAATACATTATTTAACAATAGTACTCCTTGCTTCGCCCATGAGATTAATGAACCGTGATTGGGGACTGGATTCCCTGTATCATTTTCCATTTCTTTAAAAATATTCTTCAATGATGGCGGTAATGCTACGCCTTTTTGAACAGAGAAGCTTAATCCATGTGCCTGATTCGGACCATGGTAAGGATCTTGCCCTAAAATGACTACCTTTACATTTTCAAATGAAGTGTAATGTAAAGCATTAAATATATGATTCATATCTGGGTATACGGTTTTCGATGCATACTCCTGTTTCAAAAATTCTCTTAGCTGTAGGTAATACGGTTTCCCAAATTCCTCATATAACACAGGCTCCCAATCATTTGCTAGTATTTGTTTTGCCATTTCAACCCTTCCTTGTTGCATCATGTTTTGGTCTTTATTCTATCATCGATTCGTTATTTACCGATACACCTTAAAAGTAACCTGTACGTAACCAACGCACAAAAAGTGCGTGCTCACAGTACCATTTAAACTATAAATAGTTACAGGTTTTCTTATAAGAGAGAGGAGGTTGGTTAATGAGTAAGAAAATTGCTGAATCATACAAGGCTGGAATTACATGCAGAGGTCACCATTGGATCATTGGACGAAATCCACCTCGGTGAGGGGTCTCACAAATGCTTATTAACAATGGACCTATCATTAGTCCACTACATAATCATTGACTATTTAAACCCATCTATCTATAGATTCACTTTCAATTAGTTGAGCTTCTCCTGACTTTTTTGCAAAAAAGGAAGCTGAATCTATGCGATTTTTAAAGCATTCTCAAACAACTCGGATAAGCAGAAAGCGCTTATCCGAGTAGACCTTCGGACACATGCTGTTCCTGTAGCAACCTCAACGATTTCCACTGCTTCCATAGCGTTACATCGTTATACAAATAGGCAAGAAACTGAATTTCCCCCGGGATATTTCGGTTTAAATCGAAATTTGTTTAGCTGCAGTCCCTTTTATTACGGATGATAAATAATATTATCTATTAATCGCGCCTTTTCAAATTGTACAGCTACTGCCACAATCACTTGCTGGTTGATTTGCTCTATGGTTTTTAATTCTGGGTAGCTTAATAACTCCACATAATCGATCTTTGCAGAAGTATGCTGTTGCAATAAAGCGCGAACTTTTTCTACAATAACAGCTGGGTGACGCTCCTCGTTTTCCATTAAAGATTTAGCTTCTTGTAAAGCGTGAATTATTGCTGGTGCTTCTGCTCTTTCTTGTTCTGTTAAGTATACATTCCTACTGCTCATTGCTAGTCCATTGTCTTCTCTCGCAGTAGGTACTCGTATTAATTCAATTGGAAAATTATATTGCTGGATTAACACATCTACCACAGCTATTTGTTGGGCATCCTTTAAACCAAAATAAGCCCGATTTGGCTGAACGATATGAAATAACTTTGCTAGTACAGTAACTACCCCATCAAAATGGCCAGGTCTCGACTTGCCACATAATACATCAACACGATCCACCATGACCATGTTTAATTGTGGTTTCGTTGGATACATTTCCTCAACAGTCGGTATAAAAAGGAGATCTACTCCATATGATTCGGCTAATTGAATATCTCGTTTCTCATCTCGTGGATACCGGCCAAAGTCTTCATTTTCACCGAATTGCAAAGGATTTACAAAGATACTAACTGCGACAATGTCATTTTCTTTTTTTGCCTCTTCTATTAATTGAAGATGCCCTTTATGAAAATACCCCATCGTAGGAGCAAAACCAATCGACCGTTTATTTTCTTTGTGCATCAGCGTCTCTTTTTGCATTTCCGCAATAGAACGAATAATTTTCATTATCCCTTCCACCTCCTCTATCCCAAATACCTTTCTAGTATACCATTTTCCTTTGCCTATAGAGAACACGAAAAACCCAGCCTCGTTTAATCAGAGAAGCTGGGTTCAGACGAACGCATCTTATGCTCTTGAGTTCATTTGGTTTCCATGTAGAACTATTTAGTAATAATCTGGCACTCTACTAGAAAAAACTGGTACTTCTTTGCGAATATCGACAACTTTATCTAACTTCAATGTTGCACGAATAATTTCTTCCTTTGTACGACTCCCCTTAATGATCACTTCTCCCCAAGGATCGATCACCATTGATGTACCTGCAAAATCTACATGATTATAGTTACCTACCACATTACTAGAGATAATATACATCTGGTTCTCAATCGCGCGAGCCTGTTGCAGTATTTCCCAGTGATCGCGTCTCGCCGCTGGCCATTCTGCAACAATATGCACAACTTGGGCACCTTCTAATGCAAGCTTTCTCAATAATTCTGGGAAACGTAAATCATAACAAATAATAATGCCCATTTTCACACCATCTAAATGAAAAACGGTTGCCTTGTTTTTTCCCCCCGTTAAATATAAGTGTTCATCTAACATAGGAACTAAATGCAACTTATCATATTGATGGATGACATCCCCATTACGATCAATGACTACACTGGAATTATAGATTTCATTATCCTTTTGATTAGCAAATGATCCGCCAACGATATTGATATGGTAAGTTGAAGCCATATCTTGTAGAAAAGCAATTGTTGGTTCCCCATTATCATCTGCTAGATTTTCAAGATCATCGAATGCATAAGCGGTTGTCCACATTTCTGGTAAAACAATTGTATCTGGTTTTTCCTCATTTACTGTTTGTTTTATCCAACCAGCAACTTTCTTTCTATTTTCCTTTGGGTTTCCAAACACAATCTCCATTTGGTAAATACAGTATTTCATCTACTCCCTCCTTTTTTTTCGAAGTAATCTTTCGTATCTTCACATTTATCAGCATCAACTTACATTCTATTTTTTCCTATTTATATATCCATAATATAGTATACGTTAATATATTTAAAATTTTTAAAGCAGACTACTAATTACCCGCCATAAAAAATATAAATGGAGTTCAACAATAATACGCCATTTATATTTCAAAGCCCCTTATGACAATGGGTGATATTGACCAGATATTGCATCAACGATAAAGTCTGCAGCCTTTCTGTCTTTGCTATTAACAATCCAGTATGGTCTGTAAAAAAACTGTTTCTGTTTCAGCTTTAATTCTGAAAGGCTTAACATTCTCATTTTTAAAGCGATGGCATGGTAAATAAATGATTCCGATTTCGTTTGGCAGTCTTCCAGCGATTGTTTCAACGGGAGCTGAACATGATACGGTAGTTCAACATGAGTAAGCTTTGGCTTACAATCAATTAAAGAACCCTTCCCACTAATTCCGTCAATTGTACAACCCACTTCCTCCTTTACTGGTAAGAACAAACGTTTCGCTTGTACTGTATAATTAAAATAGTAATAGGGATAGTATACAAGCCGATTCACTAAGAACTGGCTATTTGAATCTAATTGATATAGGCTGGTTTCAATTTCCTTTTCTGTAAATCGTACTGCTTGAGCCAACATTGTATTGTCCATAGTCTACCTCCCCATTTTTGCATTGGCAGGAAGAGCTATGTTAGTGACTTTTTCCTTATTTCTTATGAACTTCGTAATATTCTGAGCCTCTATCGCTAGCCCTTCGTGTATTCCTTTTTCCAAATTTTTAGGAATATCTCGATTTAATTTCGCCAATTCAAATGCTTCAAGTACTGGAGAAGAAGGCGGAGTCTTCCCAAATAAATTCCCTAATAACATAGCCATTACTGATAGGATCAAGCCAGCTAAAAAAGGATGAACACCAGTAATACCCTGTAAAGAAAACAATTCCCAAAATATATTTGTTACCGATCCTCCTATCATTGCACATAATACACCTACCTTGTTCGCTTTACGTGAATAAACAGACGCAATATATGGAACCAGAAAAGTATTCCCTAATACACCAAACGCAAAGACAACAAGTGTAAAAACAGTAGGAGGTTGATACGTAGCTACAATAATTCCAATTACTCCGCCAATTAAAATACATAATCTCGAAACCAATAACACCTGTTTTTGACTAGCACGCTTATTTATAAACCGATGATATACATCACGTGATAGGGTTGTACCCGCTTGCATTAATAAAGAATCACAGGTAGACATAATAGCAGCCATAATGGCTGATAATAAAATAGCTGATAGAACCCCTGGAAAAAACGTATAAACAAGTTCTGGAATAACCATTTCTGGATCTGAAATGGTAGGCATAATCACAATTGCTGATAGACCTAAAATATATGGAGTAAATGTAAATAACTGATTAAATCCAGCAGACCATAATACAGCTTGCTTTGCAGTATTTGGTTTTTCCATTGACATATGTCGCACGACAACATGAGGCAGCCCCATATACCCAATCGCATAAATTAATACTGCTCCAATAATAACTCCCCACTGTCCATAATAAATAAGATCTTTACCCCAAATACTGAGATAACTGGGATCAATCGATCGAAGGGATTCATTCAATCCTGTAAGACCACCAACTTCCGGAAGAACCATAATCCCTATTGCTGTAACCCCGATAAACATAATAACTCCTTGAATAAAACCACTAACCGCTACAGCAAGGTATCCTCCTGCTACGGTATAAGTAATAATGATACCTACTCCAATAATAAGTGCCCATTCATAAGAAAAACCAGACATTGCCTCTAAGGCCTTACCTGCTGCAATAAATTGAGCGAACGCATAGGAAAATAGAAACACAATAGCAATTACTGCTCCAACAACACGAATAGCTACACTTTCAAACCGATTCTCTAAATATTCAATTGGTGATAGCGAACCCAAAAGTTGCGACAGACGCCTCATTCGTTTTCCTAGCACAGAAATATTTACAATCGAACCACCTGCATCTCCAATGGCATACCATAAAGCATGCCAACCCTCCTGAAACGCTTGAGCAGGACCGCCCATAAACATAAACCCGCTCATCGATGTACTTTGCATACTGATTGCAGTAACGGGAGCTCCTAGTTTTCTATCTCCTAATAAGTAATGATCTGGCGATGTCGAAGCTCTTCTCGTAAAGTATAAGCCAATTCCGAGCATCGATAGTAAGTAAATAAAGAAGATAATTATATCCAAATTCATTTAGCATCATCCCCTTTTTCCACATTTCTTTGAGCTTCATGTTTTTCTTCACGGCCGAATTTAATAAACATGAATATCCCTAGTGCTATCCAAATCAGCGGCCAAGGAAGCATAAGCAATGCTGTTTCTACAGGTAAGCCAAACATAAACTTCCTCCTTATTCTAACTTGTCCTTTTATAAATTTTCTTGCATTGTTAAATTGTATAGTAGAAAAGAAAAATAAATGATTTACAAAATGTTAAAAATAACTTCACCTGCGTTAACAGTTTGTAGAACAGAAGGCGCAAGCGTCTGTTATAAAGGAAAGCCGGCTAAATTAGACTGTCCTGCCTAAGAACCTGTTTTATGTTAAAAAAATCATCCGAATGGATTTGAGTGAAATCGTTCGGATGATTAAAGGAATAAGCCTTCGTCTCTTCATGTTATTTTCTCAATACAGAATAAATAAATTTCATTTCGTTCTGGATCTGCTTTTTCACCGGTTCAATATCACACCGCTGCAGCAGATCTTGTAAGTAAGCAATATCCCGTTTAAAATAAAATGATTCATGATATTGTCTCATAATCACCACCTCTCTTTTGTTATATGAGAGGTATTCCCGGCACCATTGTAAATAAACGGTTTATTTATATTGGAATTAGGATATAAGTGCTTTAAAATTAGGCATTTATTATACACAGAAAGTTGAATTTTACGTAACATAAAACTGTATCACTATAACACTTTACTTCAGCTCACTGCCCTCCTTGATTAGGAGGGCCTTTTATTTTATATACCTATGGTCTGGTTCTTGTGGTTCAATCCATAATTTATGAAACTTCCTTTTTACCATATAGGATGAATTTTAGATATATCCACTATCAATCGGTTTCCAATTTGCCAAATGATACCGTATGAAGTTAGCTGAATAAATTTTTTCTAACACGTTCCCGTTATATACATAAGTACTTACTCTTGAAAGGATACCTGCAAAAAAACGGTGACTTCGCAAAAGCAATCACTTTTATACGAAAACATCGCTTTAACTAGTTTATGTTTTTTTCTTTGGTACATGCTCGAATATTTCACCACTTGCAAAGAATTCCGTAACTCGTTGGATCCAATCATAGTAATCCATCCACTCTCTAATTTCATGAAGAAGTTCATTAATTGCTTGTTCATCTTCTTCTGCTACATCTGATTCCAGCTGTAGTGTATCTAATTTTTGAATTAATCGTTGTTCGAAATTCCGGCTGCGATTGATCGCTTTTTGCCATGTAAATATAAATAGAGAAATGAATGTCTGATAATAGTCTTCTTCTACTTGATATAAATCTTTGCGGACACCTTTCTTAAAAACACGCTCAGCAATGTTCATATCAATCATTTCTCTAACTACCTGACTCATTCTGGTTTTGCTCATGCCCGTCTCAGCAGATAATTCATCTAAAGTCATCGGTTCTCTATTCATATAAATGATACCAAGTACGCGCCCAACACTTGTTGATACCCCGAAGGCATTCATATTATCCGTTATCTTTTCAATAAATTGTGTCTTAACATTTTCAATTTGTTCTCTATTATTCATTAAATAAATCTCCTTATTGGCATGTTCTTTGAACTTTACCACATTGTAGCTAAAAACCAAAATGACGAAAGCAGCATATTGTTTATATAATTGCCAAAGGAAAGGAATAACAGAATAAGAGCTTTAACCATTACATGATTCCTTTAGATTTGATTATATCGTTGTACATGGAACAATAATCTTCGATGACATTTTTCCTCCATGATAAATCGTCTCATTCGCTACATAACCCTCGGTATGGGTTTTCGTTGTCTTACCATTATTCAAATTAATATCATACAACGGTGCGTTACTTGCTGCAATATCAAGGCGTAATCGATGGCCCTTCGACAATTTATATGCAGTTGTTCCAATATCTGCTAATAAACAAAATGGATGGTTATCCACCACCTTTTCACGATGAAATGAATACATAAGCACCCATGCTCGACCACTTGGATCTACATCAGATATTCGCAATGAAATATCACATAAACTCGTTGGAGAAGAACACCAGATTTCTGCTTTGAGCGTACCTAATAATTGTATGTCGCTACTTATCGGTTTTGTTGTATAAACAAGGACATCATCACGCTCATGAAGGTTACTTATATCAAATATACCGGATTCCACGCCTGCTATCAATGATCCTCCTCCACTGGTCGGAACAGGATGGTATGGATCAAGTGTAAGTGAACTTTCTGTCACCTTACTCGAAGGTTTGGAAACTAGCTCTCCATCACCTGCATTTGTTTGCGATTTTCCCCTGCTTTCCAGAAAAAATTTTTGTTGTTCAACGTTAGGGAATTCATCGTATGCTACCCATCTTTGCTGACCCATCAAGTATAACTGTACTGGTTTTTGAATAGACAATGGCTTATCTTTTAACCATTTGTCAAACCATTGTATATGTACTTCAGTAGGGTCTGCAATTTGATCAGCACCTATATTCTTTGCTGCGCCAGCAAAGAATTCTGCACCGGCTTGACCAGTCATTTGTTCATGCGTCCAAGGTCCAATCCACAACATTTTATCCCCTTGATACGCTTCATAGGCTTGTAAGGTTGGGGAAAGCAATGCGTCAAACCATCCTCCCATAAAAAGAGCTGGTATATCTACATGAGATAACTGCTCCTTCAATTGCAAACGTTCGACTAATTGATTGTCCAACCTCCCTTGCATGATATCGAAGAAAAATGAGCCTGGATCAAGATTCTTCATTGGTGACCACTGATTGGCGGGCGCTTCATGCATATATTCGGTTAGATGCTCCAAATAGTTATTTAGCTGTACTTTATCTAGTAGATTCTTTCGTTTTAATTGGTCTTCAACGATGGAACCTAACACCCATGTTTCAAACTTACCAATCGCATGAGGCGCAGAGCCAGTACCAAGAATATCCCCCCAAGGATCAGCCATTGTCATAACAGGAGCAATGGCTTTTAACGATGGTGGTTGTTCCACTGCAGCAGCAAGTTGTGTATATCCGTGATAAGACATGCCAAATAATCCGACTTTTCCATTGGAAAATGGAAGACGAGCCGCCCATTCTACTGCCTCAAATCCATCTTTTCCTTCATGTACAAATGGATAGAATTCTCCACCAGAGGCATATCTTCCGCGCACGTCTTGAAGGATGACCACATAACCTGCCTCTACCATTCTTGGGACTTCTAGGTATTCATCATAATAGCGTCGCGCTTCCTTGTTATATGGAAGCCTCAACATAAGCACCGGGTATTCTCCTGCTTCGGCGGGACGGTAAACATCGGATTGTAAAACCGTACCATCAGATAATTCACAGGGCATATTTTTATCTATCTCCATGTTATGAGCCTTCATCATTTTCCTCCTCGTTGAACGATTCAGCAAATCTTACTTAGAAGATTTGACGGGCTGCAGTTTCCGTTCAATCCATCCCATAATCAGATCAGCAATAATCGCCATTAACGCTGTTGGAATGGCTCCAGCAAGAATAATTGGTGTACCATCCGTGGCATTTGTTCCAGTAAGGATAATTGCCCCTAGGCCACCAGCACCAACAAACGCCCCGATTGCTGCAATCCCAATACCAATAACTAATGCAGTACGAAGCCCTGCCATAATAACACTAACAGCAAGTGGTAGTTCTACCATGCGAAGCAGTTGAAATCGAGTCATTCCAGAAGCATACCCAGCTTCAACCACATCTTTATTTACCTCTTTCATACCAACATATGTATTTTGCGTAATTGGCAGAATGGAATAAAGCATCAGGGTTACAATTACGGTGTTTGTACCAAGTCCCATTACAATCATAATAACTGCCATTGCTCCCAATGCTGGTATTGTTTGGATAATACTTCCAAATGCCAGTACCCAACTGCTTAATTTCCCGTATTTTGCAATTAGTATACCAAGAGGTATCGAAATGATTGCAGCAAATAATACACCATAGGCGGCCATCAGAAAATGCCTGTAAAACTGCACCCAGATATAACCACTATTCTGACTAACATAATGGATAAATTGTTCCAATGTTTCCAATTCACTCACCCTCCTCTGCTACTGACTGCTCAAAATAATTATGTTCTTCAAGAAACTGTTTGGCTACTTTCCGAGGATTAATTAATTCCACATCCGCTTGATAATTTAGCTCTTGCATCGTTTCTGTAGAAATTTGATTATTTAGCCGTTCCGTAATTTCTCGAATTTCCGGATACTTCTCTAGTACCTCATCTGCAATTACTGGGGACGCGTCATAAGGTGGGAAGAATTGTCGATCATCTTCAAGCACCTTTAAATTAAATTCTTTAATCCGTCCATCGGAAGAGTATGCTAGAACAACATCCATGTAGCCACTAGCCGCCGCTTGATACACGAGTCCTATATTCATTGGGAAAACCTCTCCAAAGGAAAAATAGGATTGTTTAAATCCGTCATATCCGTCCCCTTTACGATTAATCCAAGCGTTATCAACACCGAAACGTAAATCATTCGCATACGGTTCCAAATCAGATATCGTTTCAATATTATTTTCTTTAGCAAATTCCTCGGTCACAGCCACAGAATAACTGTTTTCAAATCCATATGGAGCAGCCCAAGTTTGGTTAAAACGATCTTGGAATTCACGTTTCACTATTTGTAACGCTTTATCTGGGTCCGTGATTGGATCCATGCCAAGAGCTCCGGATAAATCCGTTCCTGTATAACGTGTACTGGTAATATCTAGGTCCCCTCTCGTCATGCCTTGATGCTGAACAATAGATGAACCAAGATGCGTCACTAAATCCGTATCTGCATCCGTTTCTCTCTCAATCATGATTGACAGCATTTCCGCCAGGATATGGGATTCCGATGTACCTAATGAACCAATTTTAATTGTTTCATTAGTTGTACTTGCCAGCCCAGGCAAAGAACAGCCTGAAAGGAACACAAATAGTAGAAGGAATATGCTGCCTTTATAAATCATTGTTTTCACATTTACACCTCCAAGTTTATGCCGTTTTATAAGAATCCTTTAATCCATCGGGTGTTAACCGATTTTCTAAAAATGCAAGTGAGCGATCTGCAATTACAGCAAGTATCGTAGCCGGTATCGTACCAGCAATAATTAGTGATGGCTGATATAAGTTCAATCCATCAAAAATAAAATCACCAAGTCCTCCACCGCCGATAAAAGCTGCAAGTGTTGCCCAACCAACAAGATAAACAGTCGATAGGCGAATACCTGCCATAATTACCGGCAGAGACAAAGGAAGCTCCATCTTCACAATCGATTGCCAATTGCTCATTCCCATTCCTTTACCTGCTTCTTTCACACCTGGATCCACATCTCGCACACCAATATATGTATTTCGTAAAATCGGCAGCAAGGAATAGAAGAATAGTGCGAAAATCGCCGGAACCTTTCCAACCCCCATAATCGGAATGAAGAATGCTAGAATTGCTAGACTTGGAATGGTTTGTAAAATACCAATAAATGAGATGAAACGATCGGCAAAATTCGGTTTCCTCGATAGGACAATTCCAAGCGGTACAGCGACTAAAACGCCAAGAATAATCGCTGCAAGTGATATATATAAATGCTCCCATGTTTTAACAAGCAGTTCATTACCGTATTCTGCAAGAAAATCCATCATTTTCACTTCCCTCCTATTCTGCTTCTGCTGCAGCTACCATGTCATTTGTTTCCATACCATCGCCCCAAATTGTGTCATAGACAAGATTAGCTAATGTCGCACGAGTCACAATTCCTGCTAGTTTTTTCTCATCATCAACAACAGGCACATATTTTACTCCTCGACGAAGGATTTTGTGAACCGTATCACGTAGTAGACTATAACGAGAGACAGAAAATAACTCTTTCTCCATTATTTCTTCTACGAGATGCATCTTCTTATAGTTTAAATTAATCCCCTCTATGTCAATAAAACCTTGGAGCTTATTCTCACTATCTACCACTAACAATGAATCTACATGTCTATCTTTCATTGTAGATATGGCAGATTTCAAAGTCGTTCCCATTTGTACGGTTACAGGTGAATGCTCCATGATTTGTTCGACCGTAGTAACATCAGGCCTGCCTTGAATTAACCGATCCTTACCTAGGAATTCTTCCACAAATTCATTTGCTGGATTTCGCAGAATCTCATCTGGAGTATCTGCTTGAACAATTTGTCCATCTTTCATAATGACAATACGGTCGGCAAGCTTCAACGCTTCATCCATGTCATGTGTTACAAAGACAATGGTCTTATCCAGTTCTTTTTGTAACTTCTTAAATTCTTCTTGTAACGAATCCCTTGTAATTGGATCAAGTGCTCCAAATGGTTCATCCATTAAAATTAGTGGTGGATTTGCTGCTAAAGCACGAAGCACCCCAATGCGTTGTTGTTGACCTCCACTTAATTCGTGCGGATATCGATCAAGAAATTCCTCCGGCATATCTACTAGTTTTAATAACTCACGTGCACGTTTATCCTTCTGCTCTTTGGACCATTTTAATAGCGTCCCAACAAGCACAATATTTTCTTTAATCGTCATATGCGGCATAAGGCCAATTTGCTGAATCACATATCCGATAGATCGCCGTAATTTAACTGGATCTTGTTCTACCACATCTTTTCCATCGACAAGAATAGACCCTTCCGTTTTATCAATTAGGCCATTGACCATCTTCATTGTGGTTGTTTTACCACATCCACTCGGCCCAATAAAACAAACAAACTCTCCTTTTTTAATATGTAAATTTAAATCCTTAACGGCTATTGTACCGTCTTCAAATTGTTTGGAAACGTGTTTAAACTCTAACAATACTAGCACCTCCATTAATACTGTCGAACTTTGTCGCCTATACAAGTATAGGAGAAAGATCCAACAATCGAAACAAGCATTTGAATCCATACACTTTGAAAACTTTATAAAATATTTATTGTACAAAGTTTTTATTCTGTATAACGTAGAATTGCTTAAAAATTCTTCGTATTTAATGGTGATCTGGTTTTTTACTTACAACTAAATAGGAGGTATGAATGTTATCAAAAATTTACATCTGATTTTTTCAATCAGCTTGAAGCAGTATAAATCCTATGGTATTATCGATATCGAAAATCGATATTGTATTTCGAAATAACTCGATAAGAAGGGGTAGAATTGGAAGATAGAGTACTAAGAAAATTATTTTTAGGTTTTATTCAGATTCATATCTTACATCATGCTGCAGAGCATCCTATCTTTGGCTCCTGGATGTTAGAGGAATTGAAAGAACACGGATATAGCATAAGCGCTGGTACCCTATATCCAATCCTTCATTCGATGGAAGCAGATGGTTTGTTAACGAAAGAAGAACAGAATGTAGAAGGAAAAATCCGAAAGTATTACACATCCACGGATAAAGGCTTGACTGTTCTTAAAGAAGCTCGAGCGAAAGCGTATGAACTATTTAAAGAAATTAAAGATTAGCCGGAGGAGATGAAATGAAAAAGAAGAAGAACAATCAAAACAAAAACGTATCTATTCCATCGTTACTGGAAATCTTATTTGTCTCAACGAGATTAGGCTTAACTTCATTCGGCGGGCCAATCGCGCATCTTGGTTATTTTCATGAAGAATACATTCGTAGACGGAAATGGATGGATGAGAAGCATTATGCTGATTTAGTAGCATTATGCCAGTTCCTACCTGGACCTGCGAGTAGCCAGGTTGGTATTGGGATAGGCGTAATGCGTGCTGGAGTACTTGGCGGTATTGTTTCGTTTTTAGGGTTCACTATTCCTTCTGTACTAGCTCTTATCGTGTTTGCTCTACTCATGCAAGGCCTAGACATTGGTAGTGCCGGTTGGATTCAAGGTTTAAAAATCGTAGCGGTTGCTGTTGTTGCTCATGCAATTATCGGAATGGCTCAAAAACTAACTCCTGATATAAAGCGAAAAGCGATCGCACTACTTTCATTAGTAGTAACCCTGCTATGGCAAACAGCATATACCCAAATAGGCATTATACTATTATCTGGGTTTATTGGGTTTCTCATCTATAAAAACAATACAAATGATGATGCAAATATTCATTTTCCAATTTCAAAGCGTTTTTCGTTCATTTGTATATCGCTATTTTTCGGGCTATTACTATTACTTCCCATTTTAAGAGAAATCAGTGCGAATCATTGGATCGCTATGTTCGATAGTTTTTATCGATCTGGATCGCTTGTATTCGGTGGCGGACACGTCGTCTTGCCTTTACTTGAACGTGAATTTGTACCTACAGGGTGGTTGAGTGAAGAAGCCTTTCTTGCTGGTTATGGTGCAGCTCAAGCCGTCCCGGGACCATTATTTACCTTTGCTGCCTATCTAGGTGCTATAATGAATGGCTGGTTAGGGGGGATCCTTGCAACCTTTGCAATCTTTCTACCTGCTTTTCTACTAATCTTAGGAACTCTCCCGTTTTGGGATAGTCTTCGCAGTAATCGAAAAATCAAAGGTGCATTAATGGGCGTAAACGCAGCAGTAGTTGGAATTCTTATTTCTGCCTTCTATCAACCAATTTGGACAAGCTCTATTTTAGAGCCGATTGATTTTGCTTTTGCTGCCATCCTTTTCAGTATGTTAGTTTACTGGAAATTGCCTCCTTGGACAGTTGTACTGACAGGAGCAATCGGAGGCACCTTACTATCGTTTATTTAAAGATTTATTTTTTCATTCCTCCTAGGTATAGTTCATTATGGAACCTTATACTGGGAGGTGATAATTTTTATCTATCTATTTAAGATATAGTCACTTCCTTCCTAAACTTGAACTTCCGTAATGGAGTTCCGCACTGACTTCATGATTTTCTCAAATGCTTCCTGCGCTTTTACCGAATCACGCTCCTGAATCGCTTGTAGCAATGTTTCATGGTAAGGATAGCTTTGGTCAAAAATATCGTCTTTTCCAAATGGCACATTCCAAAATTCATGAAAGGTTTCCCAGAAAGAATGGATCATGCTCTCAAGCATCGAATTATTTGATGCACGGTAAATAGCCTGATGAAAATTAGAATCTGCCAGATTTGCCTTCTCTCTTTTCCCTTCACTCAAAAATCGAACATATTGTTTTAAATGTAATTTCATCACTTGAATATCCGCTTCATCAGCTACTTGTACAGCTAATTGCACAGCTTTTCCTTCCAGTGCCTCCCTCACCTCAAGCGTCTCTAGTAAGAAATTCTTTTTATCTTCCACTTCAAAGGCAAGCTGAACCTGAAAAGGATTCATATCTTTAATGTAAGTCCCTTTCCCATTTAATACTTCAATGGCTCCTTGAGCTTCGAGGAGCTGAAGGGCTTCTCTTAATGAAGATCTTCCAATTTGCAATATATCTACCAATTGAGCTACAGAAGGTAGTTTATCACCGCTCTTCAGATTTTCCCTTTTTATATAATCTTTGATTTCCTTTGCACAGATTTCCGATAATCGCTTCTTTTTTATTGCTTTCACTTCATTCACCTCTGAATCAGCTATGTACAGCTATTATACTATTGGGTTTGATTAATAACAAAGGCCCAGCATTTATTTTCAGAAAAAACAAACCTTTCATATAGGTTGATAGTATGATAATATAAATGCAACGATTAAAAAAGTGGACATAACGCGAGAAACTTTTCAAATGGCTTTCGTTGTACTCCATTTAATGATACCGCTTTAAAGTAAGAAGAGAGCCTTTCTCCTCCAATCTATTAGACAAACTAGTTTGTTTCGCAGAACTTTTAAAGCGTTTACAAAAATAGTATTTAACGGTCTATTAACAAGCAGTTCAAATTTATTAACCAACGATTTTTGAACATGGATTCCATGTGCTGCAAACAAGCAAAATTTTACTAAAGGGAGAGATACAAGTGAGTCAAAATGAAGTGAAACGCCCAACTGTACGAATGGCATTAATTCCCATTGCCTTGTCTCTTATCATTTTTATTGTCGGTATTGGTGTGCTTCAATACCAAGCTGAACTAATGCTCATCTTCGCAGGCGTACTGTTTTCACTATTCGCTAAGTTTTACGGCCATAACTGGGAAACGATTATTACCGTTATGGGAGAAAAAATCAAAACCGCTTTGCCCGCTATTCTTATATTATTCAGTATCGGACTATTAATCGGTACCTGGATGATTTCAGGGACAATCCCATTCTTCGTTTATTACGGGCTGGAAATCATCAACCCTACTTACTTATATGTACTTGCATTTATAACGACAGCCATCGTGTCAACATGTACTGGTACCTCATGGGGATCAGCTGGAACGATCGGTGTCGCGCTCATGAGTATTGCCCAAACGATGGATTTATCCATGGCAATCACCGCGGGTGCAGTCGTGTCAGGCGCTTATTTTGGAGATAAACTCTCACCATTATCTGATACTACCAATATGAGTGCACTTGCCGCAGGCTCGAATTTGTATGAACACATTAAGCATATGCTCTACACCGCTGTCCCCTCATCTATTATTGCTATCATCATTTTTTATTTTGTTGGACTACAAATTGATTCATCACCAACGCAGTTAACGAGTATTGAAGAGATGCTGACTGGGATTAGTGAGTTGTTCAGTCTTACCCCTTTGGTTTTACTTCCAGCAGTGATCGTTATTACAGGTTCTCTCATGAAGAAAAATCCATTAATCGTACTGTTTTGTTCAGCAGTGACGGCAATGATCATCGCCCTGCTATTTCAACATGCCACCGTTGCTAACTTATTTACGGCGGCCGTTGAAGGATTCAATACAGAAATGCTAGGTGTCGCTCCAGAACTTATTTCTGCAGATATTCAGGAACTACTTAACCGCGGCGGACTTTATTCGATGTACAATGCAACGTTCTTTGTGTTCTGTGCATTCTTTTTCGCTTCTGCATTAGAGGTTTCCCAAGCGCTTAACGTTATCCTTGAAAAAGTTATAGCTTACCTAAAATCCATTGGAAGTGTAATCTTCGCTTCTCTAGTAACAGGTTTTGCTGTGATCAATTGTACGTCGAATGCCCTCGTCACCTACTTCCTAATCAAAGATATTTATGGTGATGTGTACAAAAAGAGGAATCTGCACCCAGTAAATTTATCTCGTAGCATGGAAGATTCAGTCACCATTACAGAAGTTCTTATGCCATGGACCGTTTCAGGTGTATTTATGGCAACGACACTAGGTGTAGGTAACTTTGAGTTCCTCCCATGGGCAGTTTTTAACTTGGGCGGTATCGTTTTCTCTGCTTTATACGGTTTTCTTGCTCCTTATACAAATAGTTTTGGTATTAAAAAATTAAATAGTCAACAAGTAACAGAAGAAAAAAATCAACAAGCAATGTAATAGGGGATAGACAGGCACCCATTATTTCTAACGTAATATACTTATATAGAAGGAGTGATGGCAATGCCTTGGCAAGAAAAAATCAGATTTTTAATAGGGCAACCTGTAGGAATTTCCTTAACAAATGGGCAAGGCACATCAGGAGTTTTATGCGGTACTTCTGACAGAAAGGTCCTTGTTATTGAGTACATGTATCAAGATCAGTTCGCTATGAAACAATACGATTTTTATATGATTCAGGATATAAATGGATTTCCGCCTTGTCATAATCAACAACCACTTTATTAATAAGATTTGATTCTGAAAAAAGAATCTAACTGTTCTTGCAAAGTAGCCCTTTAATGTCTTACCCATTTAAGTTCGTTTCAATGATACAAACTTAAATGGGTAGCAACACCACTGCATATCATAAAAGAAACATCGTAATACCACTTACCCTACTGTTCCCGGTACTGTTAATTAAATATCCCTCCTTTTACTGTCCTTACAATTACATTTTCTGTTTATGACAATACATTCGAGAAGGCTTTCCAGATTGTTTATTGTGGCAATTTCTTCTGGGGTTTCAACAACTGTTTCAATATTTACGATGATATTTTATATTCCCCCATAAACTACAATCTATGAGGTAATACGTAGGCCAAGCGTGAAAAATCTATTATATCTATAATTATTGATTTGCAATTAAAAACAAGTCTAATATTGACCGTTTTTCTTCCTTACCGAAGTAATTACCTTCTGCCATACTTACAATAATGCTCTATCATTCGAGTGATTAACACTAGTAGGATAGATAGGATAATTAATAAGTTAAATATATTGAGGAATCTCTTCTACTTCTTCCACTAGTTCTAATATGTATCTGCCCCCTCTATTTCTCCATCATATGTTAGTATTTCGAACCCACCATAACGATATTCACCAGCATAGGTAGGCTTTCTCCGTTTCCTATAGAACGTATCTGCATTATCTTCTATCATCATTCGTAAGTATACTTTATTATAATAGATTAGTAACGTTGTCTCTTCAAACAAACTCATGCTTCCCCTTTATTCGATTCCTTAGCTTCCAGCTCCGACAGTGCTCTCTTTATGGTAATTACCGAATAACAAAGAAACAGGATTCCTGGTATCAGAAAAAGCAAAAACCCATTTTTGGACTGGGAGAAGTTAATGAAAAACCCTACATAAGGTAAAGTAAAACCGGTATACTCTGCGACAACATTCTGAGATGGCACGAGGTTAAGGTCTGGAGCATCATTATTATCACCTTTTGTCCGGTAACTGACACCATTTTTGTTTTTAATGACTTCGATAATTCGGTGCGTAACGAGCATGTTTTCATCTTTTTGAAAGGTAATGGTGTCTCCCTTTTTAAAATTCGTCTTATCTTCAATGGTTTCAACTACAATTAGTGAGCCTGTTTGAATTCCAGGTTCCATTGAGCCGGAAAGAACAGTGTTTAACTGATAACCAAAAACTTCCGGTTCCCCACCGGACGCCTTTGCTGAAATAACGACAAGTATCATGGCAATCATTACAGTAAATAGGATGCCTGTTGTGATGTTATTCACCCATTTAACTTCGCTTTTATTTAATCGGCTCATCTTTTTCAGTCTCCTTTCCAGTGTCTTTTATAGACCTTGCTGGTGCCTCCTTGGTTAAACCTTGCTGTTGTGCTGTCTACTCAGTTGCTGGCGATTATTTACCGGTTGATTCATCGTTAAGCTTATCATCCGCTTTTAGTTTGCTATTTTGATCTTTATTCTTATTCAATTCTTCCTTAATAACCGTTTCTTTCTTTTTCACCTGCATATTTTGATTTGATTGCTTCAGGTCTTGTTCATTCGTTTCTGTCGTTTTTGGTTCAGCCCTTGTGGTATCTTCTGTTTTTCCGTTTAATTCAGCCTCGTTCTGCTTTTGATTCTCCGTCAGTTTCGTGTCAAACGCTCCTTGTTTAGCTTTGGTTTCTGTTTCATGCTTGTCCTTGTCTCCCCCTTGCTTCTCGTCTTCATTTGCTTGTTTATTCTTATCAGCACATGCTACATTAATTTTCTCGCTCCACAATTCTGCGCGCTTGTCATTATTACCATAATAATCCGGTCGTTGCATTACCTTAAACATATAGGATCCCTCAGTAGCATCCTCGTAATTTAGGATAATCGCCTCCTTATTTTGCAATGGTTTAATTTCGCCGTTTTTTATCGCCTTGCCTTTTTTCGGATCGCCTTCTTTGGAGTAGTAAACGCTATACTCTGTCTGCCCCAACATTGTTTTCCCTTTATTTTGAAGCGTGATTCTTACCGGTCCTGCAGGGATTGGTCACCAGATTTCTTCGCCATCCCGTTGAATGCTAGTTCACTGCCATCCCACCAGGTACCAGCCTGAATAACTTGTGTTTTTTTATCCGCATCATTAAAATAAGCACCTGTACTGGAGGTTATGTACCCTGCCGTAAACACGATCAAATAACTACTTAAAACCAATTTTCCTGCTATTCGTATTTTTGTCTTCTTTCTAAATCCTTTGCTTTTTATCCAATGCCTTACCTCCTTCGTTATTATTTATTTTGCTAAATACACCAATACCAGCACTCTAATACCTTTAGCAAAATAAATAATTCATTTCGTGCCTGGATAAATAATTGCTTTATCTTATCACCTTTCGTATCATTTACTGTAAAACTTGTTCCCAATACAATCTCACAGATATATCAAGTTGACATTACGCGGTAGAACGCGCTTTATGATATCTCCGAGTTTAAGGTTTTACAACATCATTAATCATTGATGTACTTGTGCTGAGGTCAATTTTCCCAAAAACACGCGTATGTAGTTGCTCCAACAAGGAACAAATCTAATATAGCGGTTGCCGCTTGTAAAATACGTTTACCTTCCATCCTCATTCATCCCTTTTCTTCTTAAAAAACAACCTTTCTATTTACTCCATGCTAGTATTCTACTCATTCATAATAAAATATAAAATTTAATTTTTAACTACAATAGACCACTATAGTTGCACATCATGCACCTATTATGTGTAAAAAGACTGGTTGGGTGAGTAAATGAGTGTACGATTTTGACGGTTTTAGAATTTATTGGCAAAACTATTCATGTACTCTTTTTGAACTATACTCGAACACTCACCAACCCACCGCATATTTCATCTAACCTCACGATGCCAAATCAACCAGTCCTTTCATACGTTCTATTGCATCTCGCACTTTGCGATCAGGCCTTCAGCATCAGCTTGTAACGTTTCATACACTTTATCGGTAAGCTTGCCTTTTTCATGCTGTATTTCTACTAACTGTTGAAAGCCTTCCATATGCTTCAATACTTTCGCAGTAAGTTCCTGATCTGAATAACGATTGACTGCTGTCATATGCATCGTTAATTGCCGTACTGTCTGATCACTGGTAATTTCACCACGGCTTTGCAGCTGTTCAATCCGTTTTTTCATACCTGCAGCAGTAACAGGCTGATATACTTCGAATTCATACAAGGAAAATCCCCAATTAATTGCCCGTTCTGTACCTTGCATACGTACATACCGTGCATCTTCTACAGGAAAATGAATAACATCTTTACCCCCGTCACCATTTGTAGTGGTATTGACATTTTTCCAGTTCTCACCATCGTTGGACACCTGAATCTTGTACCCTTTGCCATACGCACTTTCCCATTTCAACACGACTGTATTGATAGGTTGCTGTTTTAATAGATCTACGTAAATCCATTCCTGATCGGTGTAGCCTGATGCCCAGCGTGTTGTTTCGTTTTCATCTACAGCAAGGTCCGGTGTCAAGTATGCTGTCTCATTCGATGAAGCTCTTGCTGGCTTACCGGCTGCAACATTGATCGTCCATGCTGGTGCGTCTGCAGCTTTGGCAATTTCAGCTGAAGAAAGCTTATTGTCAAAAATTTTCAGCTCATCCATCATACCTATAAATGTGTTTGTTTTACTTCCAATCGTTTTGATGGGAAGCAACATGTTGTCTGAAAGTGTATCCTTCAACTCTCCATCGATAGACAAGGACGTTCCATTTAAATCACCTCGAAAAGCAACATGAACCCATCTTCCTGTTGGGATGGCTGTATCAAAACTGAAATCATACCCTTCTCGAGTGAAACCTGCGTTACCTGTTTCCTTTTGTTTAAGCTTTAAACTGCTGTAATCTGATTCCATTAGTACTGCTTCTGACTTGTTCGTTTCCTTCAATTTCACCCAAGCTGAGACGGTCCATGGAAAACCTTTTGTATCGATATCTGTCGTCACATGGTCTGTTTCATCCGAGATTACCAATGCACTGCCTTCTTTACCTTCTGTTGTGATGGTTGCACCTTGTAACGTCCCATCGTAATTATTTTCCGATACGTCTGTCACCTTATTATCTTCAAACGTATAGTGTAGCAACGTATCGGTCTTGCTTTTTACATCATAGTCTAAATTCGTTCCCGGTGCTTCTCCAATCGCTTTATTTAGCCTTTTAAAATTGGCATAGGTTGTCTCATCGGAATTGCCGCGCCACATTTTTTCAGCCAATGTCGGCATCGCTTTACTAATGCGATCATGTGCATCTGGAATACTTACTTTTTTCCCCAGCAAGTCATTCCAAAGGGCGAACATACCGCCAAGCAAATGCTCTTCATCATCATTTAGTGTAATGCCACCGCTGAACATTGTCGGCTCCCAATTATTGTACAGCCAATTCGTATCAAGGTAATCATGATAGTACCCCGCTTTAGGAACAATATAAAGCAGTCCGTCATCCGAGTTAATAATATCATAACCATTCTGCACTGCCTGTTTCGGGTTATACCAACCAACGTTCCATATATTGAAAACAACATCTTTATCAACGGTCACGTCTCCTTTATAATATGATAAGCCACCCCACGCGCGAGCGGTTTTTCCCTGCTTTTCCACATGCTCACTTAGC
The DNA here is from genome assembly GCF_014905415.1 of Virgibacillus salexigens. Classification (GTDB taxonomy): domain Bacteria; phylum Bacillota; class Bacilli; order Bacillales; family Amphibacillaceae; genus Virgibacillus; species Virgibacillus salexigens. The sequence continues at coordinate 71,119 of NZ_BNEO01000003.1, read as the reverse complement.
GTATTAATATAACTGCGGTAGACGTTGCTCATTTCCGTATCATTTCGGTAAAATTCATCTGCCCCGATATGCACAGCATCTGCTTCGAAAAGGTCAAGATACTCATCCCAGACAGACTTAACAAAATCCACCGTTTCCTCCCGCGTAATATCGAGATGGTCTACCGGCAGGTCCGGATGTACAAGGTCTGGTCTTAGTTTTGTAAACGCCAGCGAATGACTTGGCGTATCAAATTCCGGCGTAATCGTTAAACCATTAGCCTCAGCCAGGTTTTGCAATTCTTTAAAATCCGCTTTGCTGTAATGACCGTCGTCTGCAGTCAATTCCGGATATTGTTCACTTTTCATGCGAAAAGCAGCATAACTACCCCAATGCTTAGGGTCATTGTTTTTAAAAATCGCATTGTCATTCAAATGAAGCTGGAAATCATTCATCTTGTACCATGCCATGACTTTTGCGTAATCCTTTAAAAAGTCCATCGGGAAAAACTTTCGTCCGACATCGAGCATAAATCCGCGTTTCCCGTATTTCGGATAGTCTTTGGCAGTACCTTTGGCAATACGGCTTTTATCTTCATCCTGTACGAGAATTTGCAAAGCCGTCCGTGTCCCATAAAATACTCCTGTGTCTGTGTTAGACTGGATCGTCACAGCATCATCAACGATAAAATGATAGCCCTCATCCCCAATTGAGTTGTCTTTTCCCTGCTGCATGGTCAGAAAAAAGTCTCCTTTATTAGGCTGTTCCCCTGTTTCGATTGGCAGATTACGGTTGATAACTTCTTTTAAGTCTTGTTGAAAAACGTTGGCCGTATTCGATAATTTTTCCGTATATGCTGTATCAACCACAATTCTGGAGTTTTCATTTAATGTAAAAAATCCCGTCGCACCACTCCATTCCTGTAAACTTGGAATCACTTTAGGTTTGGGATTTGTGTCTTCGGCGTGTACTGTCTGAGATGAATGAAAGCCGGCTATTAACAGGCTGCAAAAAAGAAATAAAATCCATTTTCTCAACGCTTTCACCTCACCTATTTAAGTAGTGACTCCCCGTAAAAAAGAAAGGGAGCCACGTGTTTTGAAACATTTAAAGCTAATTACCGGATAAACCATGTCCTGCTCTAGCGCCTTTGTTTTTCTACAAAACTTGCATTTTAATTGTGAATATTAGCGTATGATTGTGAAATTTAACATGCTATTTGTGAGCTTTAGCGTTTCTCCCTTCAACTCATCAAGCTCTCACGTTAATGCTCTGCTCATCAGCTCACGATCTGCCTGTGTTCTTCACCGATCTATTGCAGCGCTATTCCTTTTTCCACTGCATCAGCAAAGCATCAGCGGCTACATTCAGCGAATCGTTCGCCGTATCCGAAACCTTCCCTTGTTTTTGGTAGTAAAAAACCAGCTGTTGAAAACTTTTCATATGTTTTACAACTTTTTCCGCATTCTCATGTGATTCATAGCGTTCGACTGCTGTCAGATGCATCTGTAACCTGCGAACTGTGCTGTCACCGCTAATCTCACCGTCAGTTGCAAATTCCTTCACCATTTCTTTTACATCCGCTACCGTCTTGTCTGCAGGATGTTCTGTTTTTACTACTGGAATGATTTCATGGATTTGCGGATTCACATCACCAGTCCATTCCAATTTCACTTCCAGCACATGATCATAATCAGACGTATTCAATGTGTTCAGCGATTTTGACAGGCTGCCGACTTTATGCCAGCCTTCAGTATCTCGTATTGAAACGTCCGCATCGGAAATAACTTGCGGGCTTTGCAGAATCATGACACTGCCAACTTCTGTATCCTTTGAAAGCTTGTAATTCAGCTGTCCTGCTTGTGCGTCTCCATTAGGTGTATAGAACGTCGCTAATTTGCCATCAATCGCCTGTACTGCTTCATTTCCGTTTGAGCCTTTTGGATTAGCATTCACAGCAAGATTTTTCGGTCCGGGTTTTTCCATGCCTTCGTTCACGATAATTTCGTTTAAACCAAGCCAAACATTATGATTTTCCGTGGAAATCAAACGAATATATCGCGCTTGTTCGCCGTCAACTTGCACACGCTTGTAACGATACGGTACTTCGTGATCAGGGAAGTTTAAGCTGTGGTCACCTGGGTTCTCAAACGTGTGAATGGTTTCCCATGTTTCACCGTCTTTGGAAATTTGCAAGTCACCTTGGCGGAAATAATCTCCTTCACCATCGTTAATAGCAACAGCTACATCATTGACATTAACCATGCCGCCCATGTCAATTTGCACGTATTTACCTGTGTCCTGTATCCCGCCGAACCATGTCTTTGTATTCAAATCTCCATCATAAAGATTCTCAGCTTTGCCCTGGTATACACTTTCATAATTATGGGTGACATTTGGTTCGATAAATTTGTTCAATTTGACCTGCAATTTTGTTAAATCAAATGTGATCGTTTCATCCGTCTTATTCACTAGACGCACATACGATGCGTTTGGATAAGGGGCTTCTTCCTTAACTCCTTCCCATTCGATCCCGTTTTCGGATACTTGCAATGTAGCATCAGTTTTACTTCGGTCTAGCTTAATAGATCCGATTTTTTCAATTGTCGGCAATGCAATCCCGATATACTCGGATGGTTTCAGTGTTACACCGGCCAGATTTTCCAATGTTGCCTGTGTGTTCGTACTTTTTACTTCCGCAGTTAACTTGTCAACATTCGTATACAGGCCTGCCTTTTCCTTGTTGGCATTGATCGTGAATTCCCTGATTGCCGTCCATAGATCAGGCTTTCCACCAGGTACGCCTGCATGTGTCAGACGATAGCGGACATAACGTGCTTCTACATCAAGGTTATCGACATCCACTTTATAACCGGAACGCTCCCCACCTATTGCAGTCCAGTTTTCACCGTCTATAGAGTATTCCAATAACCCACGATGGAAAATGTCATGGTCGTCATTATTTCTTCCTTGTAAAATATGAATATCGTTTACAGGGACTGTTTTTCCTAGATCAACACCATACCAGTCACCGTTTTCCTGCAACGTTTTGATATAGACAAGTGTTTCCGGATCACCGTCTGATATTTTTTCCATATTTGTATAATTATAGGATGTCATTGGAATATTGGCAGTTGCTTTCGGATCAATAGATGTATAGATTTTGGCATCGAGTTTGTTAATTAACTCATTGGCAAACGGAACTAACCGCTTGGCACCTGCCTCCACCGTCACATCAGGAGAATTCAGCTTTTCAATAGTAAATGTTTTTGACTTCGCCATTGCAATAGAAGCATTTCCTAGTGACTCCCACGCTGCGTTCAAGTCGTTATTTTGCAGTGCTATAGCTGACTGCACCGCCTGTTTATCAGCCTGCACCACATTTTTCAGACTATTGAGCCATGGGTTTATTTCATCAACCATTTGCTCGTTCGTGCTTTTTTCGCGAAAACCGCTGATGGCATCCAATATTTTGTTAAATTCATCGATCAGCTGCCTACCGACTTCATCAACTGATTCTCCATTAGCAAACTTATCTCGAAACGTGTTTAATTCCGTTTTAATATTTTCCGATTCACCGACTACGAGTCCATGTGTGCTTGGCGATGGATCACTTAAATGGTAAGCAATTGTATTCAGTTCCGATGCTGCATTTGGTGCAATATAGTCAAAGGAATCAAGCCAGCTCTGTTTGGCATCAAATTCATCAACATTCCACGTGAAATCCGCAACAGCAAACAGTGCTATTTTCGATAGTTCTGCCCAACGCATCGGGTTTGAAACAACACCTGCAATGTTATGCGTACCTGGCTTCAACACTTCCCCCTTACCAAGCATCAGTCTGGAATTCACATAATCGTTGACAGGCCAGTTCAGCCATACAAACGGATCACGTCCGATGATATCTTTCACCCATTGCATGTCTTGTTCATTAACGGTCCCAACAACACCACTGCCAGTCCACATAATTTCTACATTTTCCGGTACGTCGCGTAATGCTTCCAAGTATGGCTTACCATACGAACCTGTCCATGCCTGATTGTAAAATGGCGGCGTGTAGACTAATGGCTTTACATCACCTTTTTCTTTTACCCAGTTGGCAATGTCGGTAATTAATTTTACATGTTTGTCCTTATCTTTTAGCGCCTGGGCTGTACTGATATCATCCATAAACAAACCAAACTGCCGTACACCCGCACCATACAACTGCTCAAATTTTGCAAACAGTTTATCCATTTCTTGATCATAATTATCCCAGTCAATCATATTGAAACCCGGATGAATCGCCCAGATAAATTCCGTTTTGGTTTCATGTCCTACTTGGGCAAGTTCTTTAATTTTCGCCAGCTCTTCTTTCGGATAAAGCTTTCTCCACTGGCTGTTGTGATATTTTTCATCTTTCGGACCGTAAATATAGGCATTCATTTTAATGGTCCCACCATATTCCATTAAACTTTTCCGGGATTCGTGTGACCACGGAAACCCGTAGAAACCTTCAATAAATCCCCGCCACTTGGTATCGGCGTAATCCTCGTACTGCATCGAATGAATTTGTTTACCGGAAATCTGGTCGATAATCATTTTTAAACTTTCCAGACCATAAAATACCGAATCGGTGTCTTTTCCGAGTACCGCAATCGTTCCATTTTCCTCTAAATTTTTATCCATCGTTAATACGTACGGGTCAATTTCATCGAAAATACTGGTATCGTAATCTATATTTTCACTAAAATAAGTGTCCACATAGCCATTTGATCCTTTTGTTCCAATCAAAATATTAGTACGATCCGAAACAACTTTATCTGATGTCGTAATCGTAATTGTTTTTGATGCAAGAGTTTCATTCAATAGATCCTTTGTTGGCTGATCTATGCCGTCTTCCATTACAATATTTACTTCGTCTGTAACTGTAAAATCCGTCCCTAAATCTATTTCGGTTTGCGGTAGTGGATAAATTTCGTATTGCGATTTGACGATGTCTTCAGCCGCACTGGCAGCTAAGCTGAAAAGTGGTGATACAATCAGCATTAACGTTAGTAAAACAACGCGCCATCCCTTCAAATGTCACACCCTCCTTTGTGAGAATAAAACGCAGAGAGAACTGTAATCTTTCCCCACTTTCATCAAATTACTTTTCTTCGCCTTCGCCTTGCTCAGCGTTAAACGTCCAGTTCAGCTGCAGGGAATCACCCTGGAACTGATTCTGGTCCTCGCCATTATCGACAAAGTTAAATTTCACAGTTAAATCATCGACTGTACCTGCCTCCAGACCCTGTTCGCCAAATTCCGGATAGAAAATATTTTCATTAACCGCTTCTGGACTCATATTCTTCAGTTCAGCCAACGTCGTTTCAAAGACAACCTCATCAAACTTATCCGCGTTGTATAAGAATTGCACTTGAATATGTTCGCCAAAATCTTCGGTATTGTTGCTTTCGGCGTCCTCTACCATATAATCCGTTTCCAGATATACGTTGCGGATATCCAGTGTACCGTTGTTCTGCAATTCAAAATTACGCGTTACCGATGATCCCGGCTGCAGATTATCGACATCTACTATTGTTGTCGGGTCCACAGACAGGTCAAGCGTACCTGCTGCAAACGTGTTGCTCGTTTGCTCACTGTCACTGAAGTATGCATACGTTCCTCCTCCGATTAACGATAATCCAAGCGCCGCCGACATAATTCCCATTCCTAATTGTTTTTTAATACTCAAAATAAAATCCTCCTTAAAATTTTTAGATATTTAGTAACTCCTCCATGACAAATCACACCTGTCACAGAGAAGCTCTAATCATGAATTTAGTTCTTTCAGTTATCCATCCACGTTTCGGTTCCTGTTTTCAATGTTCTGTAAGTTTTTTCTACATCATTTCTCTTTCTGATGATCGAGCAGCTTTTCAACCCTTCAATTGATTACTTTTTCCGCTTTCTCTTTCATTTCAATGCTTTCTATTGTCGTTAGGTGAACATTTAAAAATCGTGCAGCACCATAGTTGGCAAATTCGCCATCTTCTTCAAATTTGTTTTTTTCACTGCTTAAGTCTTGGTTACATAAAGGTTACACATAATAAATCGCTTTCACAATGTAGATATTGTCCTTTCTATTAGATATATTGTTCTTTTCATTAAATTTTAGGAGTATTCTGTCTATAATTAGAACTATTGTCGCAAAAGGAAATTTCAATTGCAGGCAGTTGTACCTAAAAACAAAGGGACGGCTCTTGTGTTTCCAGCAATGGAAAATATAGACTGATTAAGTTTGTTGTGATTGGGAGCAGATGGGGGCCTTACTATATTTACTATTAATAAATTCTATGGCCCGAATAACACGGGAAAGATACCTCTTGTAACCGTCTGCTAAAAGAAAACAGACACAGCCATTTGACTATGCCTGTTTAAATATAGATTTATTTCCACTTTTCGATTACATAATTGGCATCAGAGGTAAGGTTGGTGAATACTTTTTCCGTTATTTGGTTGTCTGCCTTAAATTGCTGCAGCATTTTCTGAAATCCCAGGTTACTAGACCAATCCTTATTATGAAACTAGCTTTTTTCTGCATTGTTCCACCTCTCCTAAAACAATTTGTTTCTGGGTTTATTGGGATAGGCAGTGAATTGATCAAGCTGCTGTGCTGGGAAAATTGAACGAGAGAGGCGGTTAAGCGATCAAGTTCAGAACCAAATTGAGCGGAAGTTCCTCTAGTTAATTGAAAACATACTCAGCCCGATCGAAAATCTATATTGACAAGTCCTCCGGCAGCTAATTTACCTCGGGAAGAACGTTGTCAAGTTCTCATTGATATTTTGCAAGCAACCGCTTTGCATCGGCGGTTAATGTGTCATAAGCTTTAGCTGAAATAGCGTTATTTTCCTTTTGTTGCTGCAACAGCTGTTTAAAGCCGTTTAGATGTTTAATGAGTTTCTCTGTTAATTCCTTGTCTTCATATTGTACCAATGTATCTACATGCATCCCTAGCAAGCGAGCAATAAGACCACTCTCAAACGCACCTTCATTTTCTAATTCCTCCACATGTGCTTCGATTAAGGATGCTGAAACAGGTGCGGTATATCGGATTATTTTCGCTTCTGCCCAGTTTGCATGGTCACTGCCATTACCATTGCCACCGTCTGTTACGATCAACTTAAGCTCGTTCACATTTTCAATAGAGACATCGATTGCTTTGGCGTCATCATCGGCAGTCATAATGCCGCTATCATAGAGTTTCCCACCATCACCCCATACCTCAAAAACAACACTTGCTGCTGAAGCAGGAGAAACTTCGTCGTCTACTCCAACTTTAGATGTAAAGCGGGAGAATTTCCCACCAAGATGATAGACAACTTCTGAATACGCATGTACGCCAAGACCTTTGTCAAATGTTTCACCGTTGATAGTAAGGGTACTTCCATCACCAGCACTATCTGATCCAACACTTGTATCCCTCTCCACTGGTCCCCAGCCGTTCATCGCGCTAATCCAGCCAAGGTCACTTAAATAAGCTGTTTCGGTTGGTATTGGCGGAAGGATTTTCACTTCTTTTACAGCAGATTCAGTTTGCTGATTTCCGCCAATTTCATAGGAAGCATCTACACGTAATTCATAGTTACCTGCCAGCGTATTTTTATCCGGAGTTATATTCCAGGTGACTTCCACTGACTCTCCAGGTTCAATGGCATCAAATGCTGCCGACTGATTCGCTTCTGCTGTCCAATTTTCCGGCACATGCATATTTATTGCCACATCATTTTCTACCTTTTCGCTATAATTGGTAAATGCCGTTTTTACCGTGGTACTCACTCCAGGTTTTACCTGCTCATCTACTTTTAACCGAATATTTGCGCTGCCTTCAATCCAATCTTTGTTAAAACGTGCAAGTGTAATTTTGCTCCCTGCTGGCTTTTCGTAAAATGTATAAATGGTTTTATCTGGACCGACATCTACATCGGAATAGCCAGTCTGACCTGCATAAATCTCCCTGGACTCATACCACGTTTTGCCATCATCGTCACTCATGCGAATTGTCATATTCGTACGTGTTGATTTATTTGCTGTATTGGTAAATAAAATGGTGTCCGCATCATAGAGGGCTAGACTTGCTGCATTTATTGGTCCAATCAGCGTTTTATCCGAAACCGGTGTCGTCCATGGCTCTTCCAGTCCAGTTGTTGTGGAGACTGCCCGATAATCACTGCCTGGGTTACGCATATTTGCCATTAAACCACCATTAGAAATCTCCACCATCATATTTTCATGGATTTTTGAAAAACCAGGAGGATTTGGCACTTTTGGACCTGCTTTCCAAGTTTCTCCGCCATCTTCACTATAAATGTAGGCAACTGTACTGTTGGCCCACCCGTACGTTGTTAAATAAATGGGAACGACAAGTGCTCCATTGGACATTTGAAAAGCATGCCCTGGTCCCATGCCTGCTCCGGAAATATTTTTAAAATAATCAGGGCTATCTGGGTTTGTGTACGCATCCAGCACAGAAGTAATTTCTCTTGCTTTTCCCCATGTTGCCCCATTATCTTTGCTCGTACGGATAAAGTACTGCGGATTGTCCCATTCCCAGCGGCTCCAGAGTAAATGAACGGTGCTTCCTTTGTCTTCTGCAAGCAGCATCGGGTTCATTTCAGCGTTACCGTTTTCCACACCTGGTGCCAGGATGACTTGATCGGAAAATGTTTCCCCGCCATCTGTACTCCGTCTCAGAACCAGATCAGTAGGTGTCTGGTCACCACCTGTTCTCGCCTCTGCAACAGCAAGGACAGTACCGTTTGCCATAACAGAGATGCTCGGAATGCGATATTGTCCGTATCCTTTTCCATCGTTTACATTAAATAGTTCTTTTTCCTTGAAAAAACCATTATTATCCGTACCGCTTAACGCTTTTACCTCTTCGGCAGTAAGTGCTTTATCGTAGAGCTGTACTTTTTCAAGCTGTCCTTTGTAATACCATTGATCTCCAGCATTGTCTACATTTTTACCGATCCACATGCCGTCCAAATCTGAAATATTGCTAAAAAAAGCTATGGAATCACTTGCCCCCAGCTGGTTACCATCGACGTAAATTTTCGTCCCGTCAATGCCAACCGTCAAAACTGCCGTATGCCACTCTCCATCATTGTAGGAACCTGATGCCTGAAGCTGTGTTGCATACACACGATCTTCACGATTTTCCACATAGATGGTCCCATTGTTCATGGTAAAAGATAGATTACTTGAGGCATCTTCTGTATGAGATGCACTTAAGAAGGTATTAACAGCCTTGCTGCTCGTCGATTTAAATTTGACGAGAATTGACCCTTGTTCCAACTGCTTAACGTTCGATAAATCGCCTGTTTGATCAACATAGTCGCTTGTCCCGTTGAAATCCTGATCCACAGTATAATCCAAAACAGCGTCAGTCGCAGCATGAACAGGATAAATTGAATGTATTACCGTGAATAAAATAACCAGAAAAAATAGCAAGCTTATGATTCGCTTCGCATACATTTAGTCACCCTCTTCATTTAACAAGTATAAGTATCCTCAAACAAGACGAAAGCCCGAGTGGCAAGTCAACATAACTTGCCACTGGAACTTTTTTGGCTGGACTATTGCCACTTTTCCAGCAAATAATCGGTATCGGCCTGTAGTACCTGATAAGCTTCATTGGAAATAGATCCGTTTGCTTTCTGATGATTTAACAGCTGTTCAAAACCTATCAAATGTTTGACTGCCTTTTGTGCTTCATCTTTTTCCAAAAATAGATTGATAGTTGTCAGCTGATGGTTCAATCGACGTACTGCCTGTTCGCTGCTGAAGGCCCCATCTTCCTTATAGCGCTGAACGAGTGTTTTCATAGCGGATGCACTCGTTGTAACTTTAAGGATATACGTTTTTTCTGTTGTATTACCTGCCTTATCTTCAGCTGTTACAACCAATTGGTGCTCGCCTGGTTTTCCAGCTAAACGGATCGCCGAATCCTCTTCGTATGGTTTACCATCAAATGTTGCAGAAGTTTTTACAACACCACTACCTTCGTCATTTGCTTCCCAAGTGAACTTGACGGTATCGGTATCAGAAAGCGTTGTTTCTTGTTCCAGCACTTCTCCGTCCATCATAGTACTAATTTTCGGTTTTGTTTTATCCGTTTTCGTCATGAACTTTGCATCAGCCCAGTCAGCATGATCATTACCATTATTATCCCCACCATCGGTGACAACCAATTTCAGCTGTTCCTTGCCGATAATGTCCACATTGACCAGTTTCGCCGGTGTATCGCGGTGCATCACACCACTTTCAAATAATTTTTCTCCATCTGCAAACACCTGGAAGTTAACCGTTCCTGTCGAGTTCGCCTCCCGATCCAGACCGACGTATGCTTGAAATGTTTCATAGCCTTTTCCGGCGATATCATACATTATTTCCGAATGGGCATGTGTCCCAATTCCCTTTTCATAGGTGACAGGCTCTGTTTCCCCTGACAATGTCAGTGTATTACCGTCAACACTAGCATCACGGTGAACCGTTCCCCAGCCGATGGTTGCGTTCTCCCAATCTAAATCACTCAGATAAAGCTCATCGACAACCTCAAATTGAATTTTGTATTCCGCAGATAACAAGCCATCTGCTGAGGTCACTTTTACAACTGCTCTACCTGGAAGTGAATCTGCCTGGCTAATCTCCACATTCGCATCATCACGAATCGGACTTACCTCTACTCTAGGTGCTTCGTCTTTAGTTCCCTGCAAGTATTTCTTTGTATATTCGTTTACATTTGCATTAAAATTCTTCAGCTCTTCTCCATCAATGGTGATGCTTTCCACCAGTTCATCGGTGACTATCCGCTTGCTTAGTTCCATGGGTGAATCTTGTGCTGTAATCGGACGCAAACGGTAACTGGATGTATAGGATTGATCTGCCTGTAGTGTAAACTCCGGATGTGGCCGCGCCCCCCAGCTGTCGTCACCGCCAAGTCCCATCTGGTGATAATTCAAGTTGACAAAAATATCCTCTTTTTTCTCCATTTCATACGGATGACGCGCTTCTTCCAAGTCTTTTTCTGTGTAATGAAGTGCTCCGAATTCCATTAGCGGCAGTCCTGTCGCCATCAGACCGGTTCCAGCTTCATTGGTGAACGTCACCCAGCGAACGTCTGTCTTATTGCTGGTCTCCTGCGGCATCGCATATGGGAAAAATTCATCGTCAACCGTACTGCTGTAAACACCTATGGGATAACCGGTCTTACGATCCCAGTAGTTACTTTCTGGTCCGCGACCATACCAGTTAATCTGCTCAAATTCACTAGGAAGCGTTAATTCCATTCCTACTGCAGGTATTTCCGGAAGCCCTTTTCCCGATGTCAGCGTATTTTTGACCGCTACTTCACCTGTTCCATACACGGTATAAACTGTCTGGTACTCCGATTGGGGTGTCGTCGGCAATATTCCCGAAACATGGATACGGACAGCATTCTCACCGTATTTTGTAACTGTTACATCGGTAACGGTTCTGTTTTTACCGGCATCACGCCATGTCCCTGTTCTTGATGGCATTCCATTTCCGATATCGTTTTCATTTGGCGCGCGCCAGTAATCAGGCTGTGGACCGCTTTTAAGCAATTCTTTTCCTTTATACGTAAACGAATCAATCGTACCCTTTGCTTTGTCAAAATTCAGTTTGAAATCATTTCCGTCAATATCGATCGCGGAATCGCTGTTATCAACTGCGAGTTCCGGCATATCCCCGATTGCTTCCGGCTGTTTTTCCGGAACATCAAATGGCACCTCGAACTGTTGTGCAGCAATTTCATAGCCCTTGGACGCCCAGCTCGTATCTTCTTTAAGCTTGAAGCTGATATTCAAATAATAGTCAGATCCAGCTTGTAAGGATGGCTGATCGATTGGCAGTTCGATTTCCTTTGTCGTCAATGGTGCAACATTAAGATTATCAAGCGTATCTTCCTGAATGACTTCACCGTCTTGTTTCAGCTCCCAATGCGCTTCATACTGATTTAAATTCGTGAACAGAAATTCATTTTTTAGCTCGATAACACCATTTTTCACATCAGCATCATGTATTTCAATATCCTGGTATACTTTCTTAACTTCCTTCAACTCAGGCTGTACGATTTGATCCGCCGAGACCAGTCCATTGGCAAGGAAGTTTCCATCATTCGGGTTATCTCCCCAGTCACCACCATAAGCAAAATACGATTCGTCTTCATTGCCCGGCACAGGTTCAAGCAGATTTTGATCGACCCAGTCCCATATAAAACCGCCTTGCAAATTATCATAGCTGTCAATAACATCCCAGTATTGATACAGATTTCCTACACTGTTCCCCATTGCATGTGCATATTCAATTAGCAAAAACGGTTTTTTCTTACCGGATTTTCCGTAATTTTCAACGTAGGAAACGGCCGGATACATTACACTATCAATGTCAGCCCAGCGGGTATCCCCTTCGTAATGGACAATCCTGGTTGGATCCATTTCATGAGCTAAATCAGCCATATGCTGAAAAGTAGATCCGCTTCCAGCTTCATTTCCCAGTGACCAAATCAATACCGACGGATGGTTTTTATCCCGCTCAATCATACTCCGCAACCTATCGAGTGATGCCGGGAGCCACTGAGGATCACTTTTTGGAAGTTCAGAACGTTTTCCGTGTGATTCCAGATTTGCTTCGTCAATAATATATAGCCCATATTTATCCGCTAAATCGTACCACTCGCTCTGATTCGGATAATGCGAGGTACGTACAGCATTTATGTTATGTTTTTTCATTAGCTTAATATCTTGAATCATGCGTTCTGTTGAAACCGTCCGTCCATCTTCAGGATCTATTTCATGACGGTTTACCCCTTTAAGGGTAATCGGTTTCCCATTAATTTTCATTTGGCCATCTTCCACGGTGAACTCGCGGAAACCGACTTTTGTGCTGGTTGTTTCGATAATCTTTCCGTTTTCATCTTTCAATGACACTACCAATGTATATAGATTTGGATGCTCAGCTGACCATTTTTTTGGATTCTCGATAAGCTTATCCTTTTTGATCGACACCTGTTTTTTTCCATCAAAAGCAACATCACCTGTTATCGGCGTATCCAGCACATTATTGTTATTGGCATCATACAGATTCATTTCAACGGTCTGGCCATTTACTTGCTTGCCACTGTACTTGCTTACATCAACATTTACATTCAATGTTGCATCTTCAAAATTTTTATCAAGGTCTGTCGTTACACTGAGGTCACGCATATGTGTGTCTGGTGTGGAATACAGGTAAACGTCCCGGAAAATACCACTCAGCCGAACAAAATCCTGATCTTCCAGCCAGCTGCCATCAGACCAGCGATACACTTCTGCTGAAATGGTGTTTTTTCCATCACGTTTGATATAATCGGATATATCAAATTCTGCAGGTGTGAAACTATCCTCACTGTAGCCAACCTTTTCACCGTTTACCCAGAGATAAAAAGCCGACTCAACCCCTTGAAATGATACATAAACCGGATCGCCATTCCAGTCCTCCGGTACAGTAAATTCCTTTTTGTACGAGCCAACCGGGTTATGCTTGGTCGGGGCTTTCGGTGGCGCGGGATTCTCTACACCTGTCCATGGGTATGTCACGTTGGTGTAGATTGGATGACCATAGCCTTTTAGCTGCCAGCTTGATGGCACCTCGATAGTGTCCCAGCCCGAAACGTTATACCCTTCTTGGTAAAATTCCTTCGGACGCTGCTCCGGGCTCTTTGCCCAGTTGAATTTCCACTCACCGTTCAGTGTCTTATAAAACTCCGATTGACTCTGATCATCTTTTAATGCTGCATTGATACTTTTGTAGTGTGAAATCGCAGCATGTGCAGCTTCCCGGTTTACTTCGAAAGTATCCGGATTGTTATTCCATTCTGGATAGCCTCCTTTTGCTGCGGCAACACCTTCCGCACCAGCAACCGGACTCCCCAGCACCACAGCCGTCAGCGCACCGACACCCAGCAGTTTCTTTATCATCCGCATTCCTCCTCTTTTTTAAAACATTTTTCTATAAAATAAATAAAGAGAGAAATAGTTTCATTCTCCCTCTAACTATTCACTTGTTTATTTTCCTCTCCCCTCCCCTTGCTCAGTGTTAAACGTCCAGTTCAGCTGCAAGGACTCGCCCTGGTACTGGTTTTGATTCACACTATTATCGACAAAGTTTAACTTTACGGTTAAATCATCAACTATACCTGCTTCCAGACCCTGTTCACCAAATTCTGGATAGAAAATATTTTCGTTAACCGATTCCGGACTCATATTTTTTAGTTCAGCCAACGTCGTTTCAAAAACAACTTCATCAAACTTATCCGTGTTGTATAAGAATAGGGCATCGGTTACCAGCAATTCAAATCCAAGAAAGAAATGAATAGTTTCTTTTTATACTTGCTAGCCATGATATCCTCCTAAACAAAGAAAATGAAGATTAAACCTCCCTTCATTGTTGGGTGTATCCGTCTACAGATACCTTTACCACAAGTCAAAGTTAAGGCTACATTTTATGAAGCGCTCTCACAATGCAGATATTGTCTTTTACTTTATAAATATTGCTTTTTATTTAAATATTTCAATTATTCTATCTATAATTGAGACTAATGTTTCATGATGAAATTTTCGATTGAGGGTAGTTATACCTGGTTCATAGGAAATTTAGAATGGATGTCAGTTTCTATACCCAAGAAAACAAAGTCTTATCTAATTCCAAAGAAGAAGATTTATAGGACCATAAGTTTGGCGGAGAATATATTGGTTGCTAAGTTTAAATGAATTTAGTTCCTTCTCATAGATATACCTGTCTTATAAACTTATAGGTAAGTATACAGTCTTTATTATGGATATTTCCTCATTTTACCTCTCCAGCTTGTTAATTAACGTCATAAGGATACGGATAAACATAATTTGAAAAAAGACACTGATAAACGTGTGTATCCATGTCCAAGTATGGTATTCAATCAAATCTGTATACCTTTCCAAAACAACCTCAATGATTGTTAATACAGAAGAATACAATATACATTTCAGAATAATGCTTGGATATCTAGAATAATAAGTCGCTTGATAAAAGTAAATACAAACAACTGGAAGGATAAGGTATTCATAAAGCAGACTGGAACTGAAATGGTTACTTAAAAAGTTTATAGGATATTCAAGCATTTTTTCTTCTACAACAAGAACACCAAGAAAGATGGAGAAATAAGAGGTCAATAAAAAAATTAAAATATTGTCTTTGGTTGGTGATTTTCTTAGACTAAAAAAAAGTAAATAAATACCAATTATGAGCATTGACCATAGAATTATTTTTTCCAAGTATAATCAGTCCTCCAACAATCATTATAGCCAAAGTCAGGAATACTAAATTCAAAAACTATTTCATTTTATCTAGAGGAAAATCTAGCTGAATGGTTAGTACTATAAATATTCCTAATACAATCAGCCATGCTACCAGTGGTTTTTTATAATGAATAGGAAATATAACAAACATCGCAATAACAAATGGAACCGAATGCCACATACTCCAGCCATTATGATGAGAAATTATGCCAATGTGTAGGTTGATATATTCGATTGCAACGTATAGCGTAACCCAAAGTATGAAATGAAATATCCTTACACTCCATTTATTTGTTCCAAAGAAATACTTTAGATAAATCAAAATAGTTACAGGATACCAAATAAACATTATCGTTAGTGAAATAGTTGTATGGTTAAAGAAGAACAACGGATATATACTTTCTTTAAAGTTCCAAAATGGATGATTATAGGTTAAAAAATTATTTATCATGTCATTTATGATAAAGAAGAGGATGGTTGAATAATACTTTTCCCAATTCCTCCAATCTCCCCATCGCCAACCAGCTAATAAAAATAAAAAGTTATAAATGAAATGCATAATGTAATCATTCCTAATGAAGTATACAGACTACCTATATGTTTTACATTTATAGTAAATATATTCTCTTTTACATTTCCGAAAAAAATATCTTACAAAAAGAAATGTAAGACACTCCATTTATTACAACTAACTAAACATATATACTTTTTTTCAGTTAAGATAAGGAGGAAAAGTAACATGAATATAAGTCAAATGAAAATTGATTTATTTAGAATGGTTAATAATCTAGGTAAGGATCTAACGTATCTTAATCCTAATATGCTTTTCATTGCTGAATATATGGTATTTTAGCCCTAGCTGTCATCATTTTTTGGTTTACAAGAAGCAAAAATAATCGAATGATGATTATTTACGGTTCAATTACTTTTGTATTAGCTGAAATAATTGGAAAACTTGCTGGAATAGTATATTCAAATAATCAACCCTTGGATAAATTATCTAATGTTGTTAATCATCTAATAGGTCACGCAGTAGATAATTCTTTTTATTTTGTACGATTTTCTTTCTTTTTAAAACAAGATCAAGAATACTATGGATTATATTAGCGATTCTCTTAGGTCTTTCACGTATTTGGGCAGGTGTTCATTATCCGGCTGATGTCATTGATGGAGCAGCTATAAGCATTTTATTCGCACTCCAATTTACAAAGTCGTATCCAAGTTAAACTTTCTGGGTAATCTGATAATTATTTATAAAAGAGGAGACAAATAATCCTAAATAAAACTAAGACGAGAGAAAATTGATTCTATCCTTTCTTATTGCCTATGCATGAGTTTCTTTTAACAGTTACATAACGACCGACTGACTATTTCTATACAAATAAATCCCTCCTATGCCTTTATAAGATTTGTGGAGCTCTTAATTTACCCAAAATAATACTTTCTACCGAATAATTTGTTTTGCCTAACTGAAGCACCAATTAGTAAAACTACTTATTTTGAATTATAAAACTTGTTTCGATTTCTAATTCGAATATCATTATAATTACAACTACTTATAATTTGGGAGAAAATATATTACTCTTTGCTTATCTTCTCTTTTTCAATGGAATGACCCTTTTATAACCAGTCTGCATTAGAACGTTGTGATAAAATTTATATAATGTAAATTTTTTCCTCCAAAAAATAAAAAGACAGTAATCTATTTAGATTAGCATCTTCTCAATATTAACTATTTAGCTTATTATCATATTTTCTTAAATTTGTCTCTCAATCGTTTCATCTCTAAAAATCAGGTTTTCAATCATTGCGATGTCTAGTTCTCGCGCCACTTCCGTAATCTTTCTCCCATCTTTAAGACCATTCTTACTGCATAAAACTTCAGTTCTTTATCATACTGTTACCACTTTGGACATTTCCAGAAATTATGTATAAAAAATTTCATTCTCTGTGTCCAACTATTAGACTAGCATCAAAGAAACCTTTCCTTGCAAGACTTCCCGAGGGGCAGAGTTACTTTGCCACATACTTCCTTCAGATTTCACCTCACAGTGGAACCCTCCTCTCTGTCTAACGGGGCTTACTACCAAGCCCATAAGAGACCTCCACTCCCTAGACATAACACATGCAGAACAAAAAATAGCATACCAAAACTTATGTGATTTGGTATGCTAAATATTATTTTATTTTTTGTCTCTCCATTGTAAGTGAATTACTTAGTTTCTTACAGACTTTTTCAATCCCATTGAAAGAAGTTTTTATTTGGTTTTGTATCAGTTTCTCTAAGCGTTTTTACTTATTGCTTATACAACAACACTAACAACCAGTACTAATTTTACTTAAAAGCATCTTGAGTAGTTGGATTATTACTCAAAATATTATTCTTATACAATAAATAATACGTTGCTGCAGACCAACTGAAGTTTTTCGTACTAATACCTTTCCCATTTAGAGGATTATAATTTTCATGAATTGGAGCATTACCCATTAAACCTTCTGCATGGTAAAAAAGTTTTTTAGTTTCTTCAATTGCTTCTATATCAAAACCGTAATTTTGTAATGCTTCTATTCCAAACAACGCTTGATCTAACCAAACTGGACCACGCCAATAGTCACTTGGACTGAATTTTTCGTTATCCTTTGATGCGGTTGGAAAAGGCATATACGTATTAAATTTATCTTTATCCATTATATTGTCTTTTACAGTTTCTGCTTGCTCGTCTGTAGCTAAGTTTGCCCAAAGTGGAAGCCATCCTTCAGTTCCCTTACCTCTGTTAACTAATAATTTTGTTTCAGACCCATCATCATTAATTTGTAAATCGTAAAAGTATCCTGATTCTTTGTCATACATGTTTTCCTGTATATACATCTTCAGTTTGCTTGCATCTTTACTTAATGTTTTCTCGTCTTCATTCCTATCAAGTTCAGCTGCCATCAGTTTCAAAAAGCCTTTTTCAGCATACAGATAGGAGTTCAAATCAACAGACTCTTGATTGATTGAATAACCCACTACTTCTCCATCTCTTTTATTTTCAAACACTTTTACACCTACATCATCTTCACCGATACCTTCTTTATCAAAACGAGTAGCATTGTCCATACCGCTTTCCCAAGCAGCAGCTTCAATTATGGCCTCATCATTAAGTTCAGGTTGTCCTTTTTTATCCTTTATAACTTTACCGTCTTCATCCGTTTTCCAATTGGCCTCACTTACCATGCTTCCATATTCAGCAACACCATTATTGTCGTGATCACGGTTTGTATACCACCAATTATGGTAATCCATTAATTTAGGATACATTTCTTCTAAAAATTCTTTATCATTCGTTTCCTCATAAATATTCCAAACCGCCCAAGCTGACAATGGTGGTTTAGAATTTCTTTCATTCCAGTTGCCACCTTCTCCTCCACGCGAACTATTCTGGTTATAGAATATAGCATCAATAATTGCGCCTTTATCTTGTGGACGAACGTTATCATCAGACTTAATCTGGTAATCGAACAAAGCACGTACATTGTTCTTTGCTAAATCAGGATTAAATTCTGCTAAAGCAACGTCTGCTTTCCAAGAATCCCAACTCCACATACCCATAAACCATTTATAAGACATCGAAGGAACAATTCCATCATGCTTGATGGCTCCAGCAGGACTTTGCCAGTTAGTCATTAAGGTTTCAATTGATTTTACTACCGCATTCTGATATTGCGGAAAATCTCTTACTTTTTCTCCAGTAAAGGTTTTATCTAGGTATCCTTGCCATCTCTGCTTATTGTCTTTAAAATGACTCTCTGGTTCACCCATATAATCAGATGATTTTTCTTGCTCTTGAGAAAACTCATCTTCTGTAAAAGTGTAGGATTCCGTTGTATAGGTTTCAAATGTTTCACCCGGATCTAAACTTACAGAATCCTCAAGTGAAGAGATATAATCCAATCCGTTTATTTCCGTATTGATCTTTTTATCGTGAGAAATATAATACTTCACTTCATCAGTAGCGAAATAGTTCCACTGTTCTCGAACGTTGCTAAAATTAACTTGTATTGCGTTTCCATCTTTTTGTAAACTTGTTCCGATATCAAGTGTATTATTCCCATCAATAACGCTATTGAATACTGAACCTCTCCAAGAAATATCTAATTCCAAAGATTCTTCGTCAGTGTTCACCATATTTGTACGTATTAATGCAGTACGATTACTAACAAAAATCAATGTAATGTCTAATGTGAGATCACCTAACTCATATTTTTGTTCTAATCTACCTGGATAGGAAGACAAATCGATATACTTACTTTTACTTAAATCATACTGTTCATTTGTTTCTTTATTTGTAATTTGAATACGATTAATGGAATCAGAGAGGTTAACTGGGTATTCTTCACTAACAATTAATGGTCCAGCAAAACCACCTAATAATTTTTTATTATCTTTAGCAGGCTGATAGTAACCATGCCAAGCACCAAGATCAGAAAAATGATTAAACTTATTTGTTTCATATACCCCATGAGCTTCTTCTGTAGGATTCGCTGATAAATCCAATATGTTTGCAAATCGATCAACGTTTATACGGGCTATATCAGAGTTAGTTCCCGTATCCCCCTCTGAACTAACGTTTGCCTCGTTACTTGTACTGTTCTTTTCGTTTTCACAACCTAAAACAATAAAAGGAATTACCAAGATACATAGGCTAACAACGAAGCTTCTTTTCCATCCCCTTTTTTTCATAAAAATCCTCCTTTTATATTATGTTTAGGTTCCTCATTTCAGCTATGGTAGCGATATATCGGGTTGTACAGCAGGCTAATGGAGTAGCCATTGCATTTATTGCTCAACAGTATCACTATCCGAACTCTGCCAAGATAATACCACTGAAGGTTATTATTCCTATGTCTGCATGCTCGTCAACACGTCTGTTATACTCAAGCGTCACCTGAAAAGATAGATTGTTAAAACCATTGCCGTAAGGGCAAGTTAAACGCGGACTAACATTTAAGAAGAAAGGAGATTCCCCCCTTTCTTCTTTAGTTATTTCAGCGACAGTTCAAATTCCAACGTGAAATCTCGAAATTTACAGCGGTATTTATCTAATTGGTCTTGTCCACATGAGTTACTGCCAAGGCCATTTTGTTGTTGATCGATGTGAAGTATAATATAGTCCCGTTCCTGCAGATCAACCGTGTGCTTTGCTTTCTCTAAATCGGCATCTTCATAACGTAAGGCGCTGAAGTTAATCCTTTTATCTGCCTTACAATGAAGTGATATACTATCATTACCTAAGCAGACCCAGTCACAGTCCATATGGTTGCCATTGGCCTGTGGTTTCACATAGTTGACAAACAAATCATCTATATGTTTATGAAAAACTCCTGGATAGGCTGACTGACAGGAATCCGTATAATTTTCGTGTGGTCCAAGCCCCCGCCATGAGGCCTTATCTAATGATCTGTTTACTCTCATTTGCACACCAATCCTTGGCAACATTGGCGGTGCATTGTCTTTACGACCGGAAGCAATGCCTTCTAGCGCAACCTGTATTTTGCCATCCGCAAAGACCTTATACGTGTATGTTAAATCATAGTACCATGAATTGTTCGTGGTTCCGTAAAGTGAACGCATCCGCCACTCAAAATGGTCCTTTTTTAGCTCATATTGCACATCGCGTACCATGTCATGACCAAGATGCAGGAAATAGTCATTTCGATAATCTTCCAAAATATACATATCATTATCAATAGGTGCTCGCCAAAGATTGAAAGCAGGCCCTTGTTCGATTATTCGATGACCATTATATGTTGAATCCAATATTTGCCCAAGCACTTTATCAAACGTTACCTTGAATTTTTCTCCTGAAACCGTAACTAGCCCATTCTCTTCGACGTACGTTATATTACCGGAATCAGCCCCCTTATAATTAATGGTAGGTATAGCTTCATCATACACAAAAACACTTCTTGTAACTTCAAAGCCTGCTTTTGCCCAGTTTGTTGCGCGCTTCAGTGTATAGGTGAAATGCACCGTATATCGTATTTCTGGTTTGGTTTGTTTCGCATTAGGATAAGAAATAACGATATTGGCAGCATTTCCAGGCTGTATATCTGGAATGACCTGTTCTTTTTCCGCAACTAGCTTATCATCTTCATAAAATTGACAGGTCAATTGATAGTCGTCCAGTGAATTAAAATCCAACCGGTTTACTAATTCATAGATGCCGGCACGAATGTCAAAGGCTCTCGTTTCAACCGGTTCAATAACCTTTTTGTATTCCTTCAAGCTAGTGGAAGGAGTCCGGTCTGGCATTAATAAGCCATCTATACAAAAGTTTCCGTTGTTTGGTTCATCACCAAAGTCCCCGCCATACTTATAATACGTTCTTCCATCGTCACTATAGGACTCAATACCATGGTCAAACCATTCCCAAATAAAGCCGCCCTGCATATGGTCATATTTGTAAAAAATATCCTGATATTCTTTTAAATTCCCTGGTCCGTTTCCCATGGCATGTCCATACTCGCACAATATATGTGGTTTGGTTGTGCTACTAGCAATCTGGTCCATTGTCTGTTTGCTGTCGTGCTCAAGCCAGGTGTACATGGTAGAGTACACATCCGTTACCTCGGCCTCAAAGTCACCTTCATAATGTACTAACCTTGTCGGGTCTGTTGCTTTTGCATATTCCGCCATTTTCCGGAAGTTATGCCCAAAAGCAGATTCATTTCCTAGTGACCACATAATGATGGATGGGTGGTTTTTATCCCTCATAAGCGTTCGTTTTAAACGGTTAACAAAAGCCTCTTCCCAATCCAGGTTATCGGCAAGCCATTTGTAATCCTCTGTTAATTCGAAGCCATGGCATTCTAGATCGGCTTCATCGATGACATATAAACCGTATTGATCACACAACTCATATAGACATGGGGCATTTGGATAATGTGCAGTCCGTACTGCATTAATGTTATGCTTCTTCATTAAGGTAATATCTGCTTCTACATCTTCTTTTGTTGTTACACGACCTTTTAACGGGTGATAATCATGCCGGTTGACGCCTTTCAGATTGATCGCAACACCATTTACCAGAAAAGTATTTCCTTTCACTTCCACTTGTCTGAATCCTACTTGCTGATGGATTGTTTCCACCATTTCCTTGCCGCTATAAACAGTCATTGCGAGTGTATATAAATAAGGATCTTCTGATGACCACTTGATGGGATTATTTACTTTTTTTACAAGACTTTCACGGCTGTCCTGTTCTTCTTGAAAAATAGTATTTCCGTCGTTATCCTCTAATTGATAATGAATGTTCTGCCCTTTATATTCAACTGTTGGATGAACAATTAAGGTGGCATGATGATAGTCATCGTCAAAAACTGTTTTTACCGTAAAATCATATAAACCGACAACGGGTCTAGCAAAAAGCTCCACATCCCGAAAGATGCCGCTTAACCACCACATGTCCTGATCTTCGAGATATGTTCCATCAGACCATTGAAAAACCCTTACTGTTAACATGTTTTTGCCAGTAATCAATTGATCAGATAGATCAAATTCACTCTGTATTCTGGCACCTTTGCTGTAACCTATAAAAGTATCATTCAAATAGACTTCAAACGCAGAATCAACACCCTGGAACCTTAAAATATATTGAAAATCGGTCTTTATTTCATCTATATCAAAAGTTGTCCGATAAATACCTGTGGGGTTTTCAACAGGCACATACGGTGGTATGATCGGGAAATTATACCATAGATCAGAGTAATGCATGTTTCCATATCCCTGTCTTTGCCAATTCCCAGGAACTTCAATCGTATCCCAACTAGTATAATCATAACTAGTTTTATAAAAATCTTGCGGGCTGTATTCCGGTGCATCTAAAAATAAAAACGACCACCTGCCATTCAACTTTTGATAAAAATGTGTATGTCCCAGTTCACCAGTTTTCGCATCTATTTCTGAAGGGAAACTGGTAAAATGCGCCCTTGGCTCCATTCTGTTAATACTGTCTGTATGGTTGTCTTCCCATAGTTTTTTATTAACCAATTCAAACACCACCTAATTATTTTTTTGCTTGGTTTCATATTTTTTGTAGAAAATAAGGGCAATTCCAATGAAAACAATAATACCAAGTATGTTATAAAGCAGCTTAAATAAGGGATTTACTGATCCTTCAGCATATGTTCCAGTTTGGAAATAGTCTATTAAAGCCCACGGAGATGGGAAGGTTGACGTTAGAAATGCAAATGTAAAGAGTGCCAATAATAGTATTCCAATGAATATTCCTGTGTTTCTGCTCCCCATCCTAAAGGAGCGTGATATATTATCCTTTTTAACGCGTAATACGATATACGAGATAAGTAGAAACAGTACAGGAATTAGTGAAGTTGCAGCTGTCATATTAATTAAAGTTGCTAATAATGTATCAATTGCCCCAATTCCGATTGCAGGTATAATCATTAAACCGGTTACAACGATTCCTTGGATTATTAAGGCATTTGTCGGATTACCTTCTTCGTTCGTTTTGGAAATCCATTTTCCAAAAATACCCTTTGGAATTTCAGAGAATAAAATTTTAACAGGTGCAGCCATCCAGATAATAAGAGAACCTAATGCACTAAGCAGCATAATTAACCCTACAAATCTTGTTGTTATACCATTTCCAACGCCGAAGTGACTTCCCAATATAGTAAAAGCGTCAAATAATGCGGTAGAATAATTGTCCTGAAGTTGTCCAGCCGGCATAATTAAGCCAACTGATACTGCGCCCAGTGCATATATCACACCGATGGATATGGCAGAAATGGCAAGTGTTTTTACAAAGGATTTATTACCTCCTTTAATATCTTTTACATAGACACCAACTGCCTCTGCACCGCCAACAGCTTGTAGAATCCAGGCCAATGTCATAAAATAGGTCCAATTCGTAGTTGGCATTACTGTTTCAGTACTGAATTCCTGTGCAGAAGGAACACCTATCCAAAAGATTACTGCTAGTGTCAGAACGATAAAGCCTATACCCATTAATATTCTGGCGAAACCGGATACATCTGTGATTTTAGTGATCCAGGATATCCCTTTGATAGAAACAAATGTAGCCAGCCAAAAAACCAAAATGGATAGTATTGAAATGGTAAGTGTTGCGTGAATACCTTCAAAGACATTATGACCCGTGAATGTAAACGAAGCATAGATAAGTGTTTGAGGTAATAGTGCAACAAAATAAAATAAGTTTACAAAAAAGTATGACCAAGAACCCAAGAACGCCCATTTCTCTCCAAGTGCTGTTCTTATCCAGCTATATACACCTGATTCTGAATCTTCATTTGCAGAGGAAAATTCTCCAATCATTAAAGCAAAAGGTAGAAAGTAGAATATTGTTGCGAAAAGAAAGGTAGGTACAGCAGCCATTCCTATACTAGCGGTTGCATTTATGATGTTATTAAATGCAAACACAGCTGTAAAAGTCATCAACAAAAATGAAATGGAAGTAATTCTTCTTCGGTCTTGTTTCATGTTTATTCCCTCCTTAAAAATAAAGGTTGTTGTTGCGCTGCCAACCGTTTACTGATACCATTAGAAAACGCAACCATCAGTGGTTACGCTTTCAGTATATATATATAAATTAATTTCAGAAATAGCTAAAAGTTGCTAATGATTAGCATTATGTTGCAAATGGGGGTTTTTATATGTTTGATTCAATAGGTACATATTTAAAAGATACCAAACTGAGCGATGAATTCGATATTTTCGAATGTGGATATGAGGATGTACAACCTAGAGATCCTTACCAATATGAGCCTATCGATTACTACTTGATTCACTATATATTAAAAGGTGAAGGTCTTTTTTTTATCAATGATGAGATACATCACCTTAAAAACGGAGAAGGTTTTTTAATCCCCCCAAATACAAAGAATAATTACTATCCTTTAGTGGGTAACCCATGGAGCTACAGATGGATAGGATTTAAAGGGGGTTTATGTAAGGAGTTTTTTCAAAAGTGCGGGCTTTTGACATCTACAAAAGCAGGGACGGAAAACTTCACATACAGATACGATGATAAAGATAAGATGGATAGCCTTTTTGCTAATGTTTATTATTATTCTATTAATAATAAACACTTAGCTGCACTTGGTGAGTCGTATCACATATTAGAATTATTAATTGACAAGCATCAAGAAGATTTACGTCAAGGTATGTCAAATTCAGAAAGATATGTACAGTGTGCATTAAAATATATTGAAAAAAATTATTCCAGTTCAGATCTAACAGTGGAAAGAGTTGCGAAAGTTGTTCAATTGCAACGATCATACTTATTCAGATTATTTAAAAGGCATCTGAATTTAAGTCCAAAAACGTATATCATACAGACACGACTGAATAAATCAACAGAGTTATTACGAAAAGGAAGCAATACGATTGAAGAAATTGCCTATCTTGTTGGTTTTACCAATCCACACCACTTTTCAAGACAATTTTCGAAATATAAGGGAATGTCCCCTGCAAAATATCGTTCACAATTTATTTCTCGTTAGAATCACTTTGATTGTTAGGTTCCTATTATAAGGATAAAGGAGCGTCATGGATAGACTTATGGCTTGGGAAATAAATGCTTACCGTTTCGCTATCACGATAATCCATTTCAAAGAGGCTACATGTCAACCATAATTGCAATGATTAAAAACTAGAAGAATTCTGTATTGAAATTCTAATAGGGAGTTGAAATTGTAACTATTAAAAATGAAGAGGAGCTAGACCAAGCTTTTTTTAATGTTTCAATTCATCTACGAATAGTTGTATTATAAGTTGATAGTTTGAACAAAATTCCCTCTTTGTATATCTTCATTGTTGTAAGCAATTTGACAAAAAATCCCCCCATAAGGCAAAACAGTTTTTTAATTTCTAGCCTGTCTACCTTATGGGGGGGCATATCATTTTTCCATAAATCGCAGTACTTTTTAGTTTTGTATTCTATCAAGTGAGTAGAACCGTACACATTCTTACTTACATAGTTAATAGCACACTCCTAATTATACAAAAACATGAATTAAAGATCGCTCAACTTTTTATAAATTTCTAACAACCTAAGCCTCTCTTCGTCTGTTAACTTTTCAAACAAATTTTTACGGAGTATTTGTCCTTCTTGATCGGCTCTTTTAAGTATCTCAGTACCTTTGTCCGTAATGTCTAAGTAGATAATGCGCCGATCAGATTCATCAATAATTCGAATAATTAATTCCCTTTGTACTAGTTTTTCTGATAAATGCGTTAAAGAGGGTGGAGTCAATCCTAAAGCTTTTGCAATATCCGATGGACGGCTTCTCCCCTTTGCCTTCAAATGGCCAAGTATGAGGATATGTGAAACACCCAGATCTTCTTCAAATAGTTTATTCCATTGAATAATTAACTTATTTGTTACCTTATCCATCGAATGAATAATGTCAAAAATTGTTTGTTCTTCCATGTAATTAAATCCTTCTTTCTAAGAAGTAGAGTCCCCTTTATTAAAAATGACACTTTTAGTTTAGCATATTATTGGGCAGAAAACCCACCATCAATAACTAATTCTGCACCTGTAATATATGAGGAATCATCTGATGCTAAGAACAATGCCGCATTTGCTATATCCTCTGGCTGTCCTAAACGTTGTAAAGGCGTTGCTTGGATTAATTGTCCGACTAACTCTTTTGATGTGCTTAATCCTTTTGTCATTGGTGTTTCAATAATACCGGGGAAGAGAGCGTTAACACGGACGCAACTTTTACCAAATGTCGTAGCAGCAGCTTTTGAAAGTGCACGAACAGCACCTTTAGATGCAGAGTAATGATTAAACCCTTGTCCAATCTGAGCTGTATAAGAAGAAATATTTACGATGGAACCTTTCTTCTCCTTTGCCATATAAGATGCAACGTGCTTAATACCTGCAAAAGAACCAAAACCATTAATAGAAAGCATTTTTTGCCAATCGTCTAGATTAATGTCAGCATATGGTTTTTCAGAAGAAATACCGGCATTATTAACTAGTACATCAATCTTTCCAAAACGTTGATAAACCTCTTTGGCCAAGGCAGCCCAATCTTCATCCGAAGCGACGTTTAATTTCATTCCAATTACATTTTCCTTTTGGTTTACTTTTTCTAAAGCTTCTTTATTTATATCAGCGGCAATTACAGTGGCCCCTTCCTTACTGAAAAGGTCAACCATTTGCTCTCCAATCCCGGATGCTCCACCAGTTACAATTGCTATCTTTTTATCTAACCTTCCTATTT
Source organism: Virgibacillus salexigens (assembly GCF_014905415.1). Classification (GTDB taxonomy): domain Bacteria; phylum Bacillota; class Bacilli; order Bacillales; family Amphibacillaceae; genus Virgibacillus; species Virgibacillus salexigens. The sequence continues at coordinate 43,520 of NZ_BNEO01000003.1, read as the reverse complement.
TCACTCTACCACCTTAATATATTTTAATTGATCCACCATCAACCATGATGGTTTGTCCAGTAATATAATCGGAATCGTCGCTTGCTAAAAATACAGCAGTTCTGCCAATATCCTGTTCAGGATCACCCAAGCGTCTCAATGGAATATTGTTAATCATTTGCTCATATAATTCTGATGCGCTTTGCCTCCATTGTTTTACTCCCTCTGTAAGTGCAATAGGTGCGATAATATTGACGTTAATACCTTCTGGCCCCCACTCATTAGCTGCAACACGTGTAATTCCACGAATCGCTTCTTTTGCTGCAGCATATGACGCTTGTGTAGGCTGACCTGAAATACCAGCTCCTGAAGCAAAGTTAATAACCTTCCCTTTAGACTTCTTGAGTTCTGGATAAGCAGCTTTCATGAAATAGAATGTTGGATAAAACCCTGTGTTAAAGGACAAATCAAACAATTCCATCGTTGTTTCCTTAAAAAGTGCTTGTTTGGAAGCATGGGCATTATTCACAAGAATATCAAGCTTACCAAACTTACCTACCACTTCAGAAATAATTTCCTCAATATATTCCTTTTTGGAAATATCCTTAATAAATAGCATGCCCTCTGTGTATTGGTTAATCTCTTGTAAAGTAGATTTAGCTTTTTCTTCATTTATATCAACAATTGCAATATTGGCGCCTTCTTTCGCCATCGCAAGTGCAATCCCACGACCAATACCAGAACCACTTCCTGTTACAATTCCTACTTTTCCTTTTAATCTCATTAAAATCATCCTTCACTTATTTGGAATAGAAAGGGTTATATTGGAGATTACCTCCATAATCCCTCTTGGACCATTTTCTCTTTATTATGAAATGCTAAAATAACAAATAGAATATTGAGTACAAACATCCCAATAATTATATAAAAGGCTGGTACATAGCTTCCTGAAAAATCAAATATATATCCATATGCAGGGAGGGCAATAACTGAAGCGACTGCTAATCCTAAAGAAACCGTAGAGTAAATTTGACTATAATCACGACTTCCAAACATTGCTGTCGTCAAAGCAGGTGCTATCGTCCCAATGGAAGATGTCATACACCCAAATAACACTAGTGCAACAATAATCAATGTAACTACATCTACAAACAAAAGTAACATGGTTATTGATAATAAACCAATCAACATTGCCAATAAAGAAGTGATTTTAACTCCAATACGATCCGTTAAGTACCCAAAGAGTAATGAACCAATAAAAACCCCTAGTGCTGTTGCTGCCATTGCATTCCCAGTAAATTTCACATCATATCCTTGATTTGCTAAATAAGTTGGTATATGGATAGTAAAACTTGAAACCGCAGTAATGATAAAGAAAAATAGTGCCAAAAGCAAAAATGCTAATGACTTTTTGGCATCTTTGAATGTGATACCCGAATTAGTAGATGCCCCATTTGATTCTTCTCCCTCGGCTACACTTTCAGCCCCGTATTGAACTAATCCTTTATCCTTAGGGCTATTTCTAATAAGAAATAAAACGGTTGGTATAACAATAATAATAACAGCAATACCTATTGCATAATAAGATGTTCTCCAACCCAGATTAGTAATTAAATTTCCAACTATCGGTTGTGTGAATACCCCTAGTACTCCACCAAATGCTGACAAGATACCAAGCGCAATCCCATTACGCTTTTTGAACCAAGTATTGATTACAACTGGTCCTGCAATAACTGTAATGAATACTCCTCCGATCGCTAGTGGGATTGAGAAGATATACCATCCCCAAACAGAGTTCATTAATCCAAACATGGAGAAAGCCCCTGCTTGTAAAAGAATCGCAACGATTAATACCGTTCGTACATCATACTTTGCCAGAATCCTTCCACCAATTGGCAAAAATACCATCGTTACAATTGATGAGATACTTAAATATAATGTTAAATTCCCTACACCTATGTCTAGGTCTTTAGATACTGGTGTGATGAATAGTCCAGCAGTATTATTTAAACCTGCCTTCCCCAAACCAACGATAATACATAGTCCCACTAATACGAACCATGCAAAATGAATTTTGCTTTTAATTTGACTCATTTGTTAATATTCCCCTTATATATTTTTAAATTACGCCATTCATGTATGGGGGTATGCTTTATATTGCTACCGTTAAACATTATTTATCTTGGCTATTTATAAAGGCATTGGAGTCCGCAATAGTTGGATTAGCGATATAGTGACCACCTTCCACTTCGATGGTTTGACCTGTAATATATTTTGACTCATCTGAAGCAAGGAATAATACGGTATATCCAATATCATCTGGTTCCCCATTGTATGGGAGTGCATTATACTTTTTAAAGATATCCAATACAGCTTCCGACATATTACTTTCAGCTGCAGGCGTTAAAATTAATCCTGGTGCAACTGCATTGCAGCGAATATAGTCTTTTCCATATTGAGTAGCAATATACTTTGTTAAATTTACAACAGCAGCCTTGGAAGCTCCATAAGCTGTACGAATAGCATCGGATGCAACTCCCCCCATAGATGCCGTATTGATGATTGAACCACCACCAGCTTCAACCATGTGCGGGATTGCATATCTGCTGCCAAGAAGAACACTCTTCGCATTAACATTCATAATCCGATCCCATTCACCTAGATCGATGTTTACTACGTCTAAATCTTTGTTAATATTCGTTACTCCAACATTATTGAATAGTACATTAAGTTTTCCAAACGTCTCTACTGTATAATCAACCGCTTCTTTAATGGACTCAGCATTTGAAGCGTCGAGGAATTTTGCTGTAGCTACCCCACCTCGACTTACGATGGACTTTGCTACTTTCTCTGCTCCCTCGATATTAAAATCACCTATGACAACTTTTGCCCCTTCATTTGCCAGAAGATGAGCTGTTGATAAAGCAATTCCAGATGCTCCACCTGTTACTAATGCAACTTTATTTTGTATTCTTCCCATAAATTATTCTCCTTTCTTAGTCATTTAGTAAGCGGAAAATATTAATGAACTACTCACATCTATATTTAGACGTCTAAATATTCAGCGTCTAAATATTAGCATAAGATACTTTATGATTCAATCAAAAAATCTACAAAGTCGTTAATTATTGTGTAAACGTCGCATAACAAGCTATATAACGGCAAGAACAACCTCCTCGTATCAATTCTGAATATAAAGGATTTTATATTGCCAAATTTACTTTACCGTTAAAGGTTTGTAATTTCCTGGTAAGCGTTGGGATGAAATAGCCGACCGGTTCCAACCATTAATTGTTACGATAATAGTAACAAGATTAATATATTGCTTTTCATTAAAATGAAGGCTCCCTCTTTTCATAAAGATCGTCTGGTATACCATTTACTGATATCGTTGTAACAGCTTCTGTTAATTCAAGCGCTGCCTTTTCAGACTCGGAATAGAAATGAGATTCACGTCAACCAGGTAAACAGTAAATTCTTTGTCCCGTTTCCCCATGTACTCGGGCATCCTTTGTGTGTATATCCAAGTCAACGCAGTACCATTTATTTGAGATGCCCGAATTTTTATTAATTCGATTAATTCATTCTCAAACCCGTTGTATTCCTGTACTTCTCCAATTGAATCATTAATCTGAGAACCTCTGAATCGTTTTCATGTAGTTAAAACGCTGCTTCATGGTTCAACTCCTCCTTTTATTGCACTTTGTATGGATCTAAGTATAATCATGCATGGTAAAAAGGCAAGATAATCTAAGTTCTTAAACCAAAATCTTCATGAAATAATATAGAGCGCATATCCATACTCCGGATAGCGCCCTGTAACTTTGCTAACGTAATTGATTTTATTTCTCGAGATAATAACTATATAGGTTACCAATCACATCTTTATTTACTTCTAGCTTATAGTGAACAGCCAATACATCATATAATTTTTCGGCTAACTTTAAGGCATTTTTATACGCATCTGTTAACTCATTTTCTTTTAATGCTGACGTAATCGAAACATAGTCATTGTACGATTCAATGCTTATATCTTCTTCTAAATTTTTCGTACTATTGAACCAACGCCCCACCGTTTGTTCTTTGACCCTTATTAGCCGTAAGATAAATTTTTGTACATGGGTGAGAACCTCTAGAGAGCGTGCTAGCTCCCCCCGTTTCATAATGTTTACCCCCATCAACCAAGCATTCACAAAATTATTATAGGCGAAGTTTACATTCTCATCTGTCATTCGCTTTGGGCCATCCCCACCTAAAGCGTCGAGTAAAACCTTTAATTTTTTTGTCGAATCGTAAATATACATAGCATCCGTATTTGGAAAAACACCCGTCGGTTTAAAACTTTTTATGATTCCTATTTCTGATTCAGGTAGAAAGTGAAATTCTCCACGAATCATATTTGTAAAAATCACTACCTCCGTTCCATACTCATTATAGAAGATCAAGTCAAATGGATAGACTTCAGAAATCCATTGTCTTGGGCTGAAATCGTCCATCTTATCATTTTCAATGAATATATAAAACTCAACATCAGAATACTGGTCTCCTTCACCTTTTGTAAAAGATCCATACATCATACCAGCTGAAACGGAATCATCTTGAATACATTTCTCTCTCACACGTTGAATCATTTTATTTTGAATTAACATGTTTTCATCTCCTTATCTAATTAAATTTCATTTTTAGATAAGGGGTTTATCAGTTACTGGACAGCATGAGCAACACATGTATTATGCTCCTTCCATGACTTTATCAATATGAATATAACATACTATATTACGGAGTTGTGATTATCATTCACTCTCTCTGCAATGAATGTAACTAACGTTTAATTCTTGAATGGCTGTACAAAAAGACCGTCTTTATGGAGCCATTCGGCAATAAAAACATCTTTATAGTCAGTAATATTCTGGGAATTCAGCTGTGATATTAACCACGATTCATCATAGCCCAGATCATTTATTTCATCCCATAAAACATTACCGTCCCTTATTATGGTGACAGGGACGGAGACTACTTTTGAAGGCATATTGAAATCTTCCTGAGCCGTTTTTTGATACTTTGATTTTTTTAAAATACTAATTGATCCGTTTGCTTCTAAATAGCAATAAGCAACCTCACGTATTGAAAAGGTTTCGCTTTGTCGGAGAAGACTTTGCAGCTGATTTAAGTTTATCCTGTTTTTCCTTAATGCTTCTCGATCTACAACGCCATTTTTAATTAGTGCAGAGGGTTTCCCTTCTACCATACCCCTGAAGGATAGGAGTTTTTGGCTTAGATACTCCACCAAGAAAAGTAAACCTCCCCAGATGATCAAAGAATACACGATATAAAAAACACCTATTTTATTATCGTATAATGCATTTCCAAGTAATTCTCCTAATACAATAGCCGCGATAAAAGTAAAAGGAGATATTTGATCAATGATCTTTTTCCCTACAAATTTAACGATGATAAATAAAACAAAAAAACCGACGATAAGTTCGATAGTTAAGTGCAATAATGTCATTTTTTAGTAAACTCCGATATCTTTAAAAGTCTTTTATAACTGTATTCATGAAATAGTATCCCAACTTATCTAAGAAGTATTTACAAGAGAGCAGCTAAATAGCTTTTGCAAAAAAACCCTTCATCAATTGATCTTCTTTTTATCTAACAAGAATAGGTACAATTAATCTGGGTAAAAATAAGGGAGCAATTAAAAATTCTAAATGAGGTGATTAGTATGAAGGAAAAGAAATTACCAGTTGCCATTTTCACAGCACTTCTTTCTACTGGTTTGTTGTTTGGATGTGGGACAACAAATGATGAGCAGGAACCAGATCCGAGCGAAGAGCCTACGGAACAACAGCAGGATCAAGGAAACGAATTAGAAGAGGAACAAAACCAATAAGAACCAGGATGATTACCTCTCCATGTTTCTAAATAATATCAAAACATGGATACATCTTTATGAAAAAGCTATTACAAATTAAGCCTAATTTCTCGCATGGAGAAATTAGGCTTTATATTCTTTTTACTTTGATAAATCAAGCTACAAGGGTAAATCAAGAAGCCTTTCTTTTAAACGAATACCTTCTCATTGAGAGTCCAAGCATGATGTTCATGTCTCATTCTTTTGGTAAATCGTACTTCCTTCTTTAATGGTCTCTAGTACGTTAATCTTATTAATCTCCTCTTTATTCGCGGTAAGTGGGTTCTGGTCTAATATTACTAAATCGGCGTATTTCCCAATGGCAATACTTCCTTTAGTATTCTCCTCAAAATATTGATACGCCGCATTGATGGTAACAGCTTGTAATGCTTCGTACACAGTAACACATTCCTGCTCACCGATGGTACTTCCACTTCTTGTTTTACGATTCACAGCACACCATATGGCATGAAGCATGTCAGGTTTAACTACAGGAGAGTCCTGGTGAAAATTCACAGCCAATCCTTTATCAAAAGCTGTTTTTGCTGGACTAATCCTGCTGCCTCGCTCTGCTCCTAAGTTTTTAAGATGTACATCTCCCCAATAGTAGGTGTGCACATTGAAAATCGATGGAATCATATCCAATTTCAGCATTTCATCTAATTGATCATCACGTACAGTTTGACAATGAATCATCACTGGGCGCAGCTTATGTTTATTCGGATTAGTTGAGACCTGCAAAGCATTCGCATAGCTTCGTAGTAATTGATCTGATGCGGCATCGCCATTACAGTGTGTCAGTAGTTGAACATCATCATTTATTGCAGTTAAAGCGAATTGCCGCACTTCTTCATCCTGATACCATGCGTATCCTTTGTAATCTGTTTCCCCTTCATATGGTTCAGTTAACCAAGCTGTTTTTCCTTGTGGAGAACCGTCTAAGAAAAGCTTATACCCCCCTAGTTTAAAACGATTGCTGTATTTTTTAGCGTATCTTTTATATTGTTCCAGCAATTCTGTCGGTGTTTCCATTACTAATGGATAGGCAACGACATCTATCATGAGTGCATTCTCATCTGCTAAGGTATGAAAAAGCTGCATGATTTCTTTACTTGTCGCCCCGTCCTGGCATGTCGTAATCCCATTTTTGATATACATCTCTTGTCCTTGCTGCATCATGGCTGCAAAATTTGTCCCCATGTCACCCGTTAACTTTTCTCGCATAGCCATCATACTCGCCTCTTCTAAATACCCATTAGGCTCTAGTGTTCCTTGTACTCTACCAATTGTGCCGCCTTCATGATCTTTGGTATTTTCATCAATGCCAGCAATTTGTAAGGCCAAGTCATTGACGCAGCCCATATGCCCAGATGTATGCATAACGATAACTATTCTATCCATTGACACTTGATTAAGAACTTCCTTGGTTGGATGCTCCGCTTCTTGTAATACATTATGGTCGTAACCAAAACCGATCACTGGATCGGAATCTTTTAATTGCTTCTCTTTTATATACGCCTTCAATTGGTCCACAATCTCATTGAAATTATCACATTCACTTAAATCACACAAAGCTGCAACAGGACCAACCATCGAAATATGGCTATGGGGATCAATGAAGGAAGGTAATAGTGTATTTCCTTCTAGATTATGTTTTTCGATGTTGTCATCTTGGAATAGTGGTTCCAATTTGGATAACGATCCTAAGTCTTGAATGACACCATCCTCCACCAATACAGCTTCTACTGGTTCCTTGTCTTTTTCCATCGTGATAATTTCTCCACCATAATATAGCTTTTTCATTGCAATTCATCCTTTCCAACTACCAATTAAAAGACACTGCATTCATCGAAATTATATGTAAGCATACAATAATGGAGATGAAAACAGTGTTTATTTTTATTGAATCATATTCTATAACAAAATGATATCGAAGCTAAAGCATCTATTGGACTATTTCTACATGCTGCTAGTTATACATATCTTCTTTATTCCAAATGGAAGGCTGCTACAAAACAATTTTACGTGTTTTATTGTTTCAGAAAGGGAATTGAATTAATGAGCAGCCCCTTTCCCAACAATATCCATTCTCTCTATCCCCCAACCTGTAATGGATTAGAGTGGATTACTACTTAAAGGGTATTTAATAGAGGTGCCCTTTAAGAGCTGCTCATCAATTATAAAGTTACTTTCTAATATTTTATTTCGTTTGATTGCTGTTTTGTATATATAAATAAACTCCATAATCTGTGGGTACAGAAGCATAGCCCATTTGCCTTAACATAGCTGTAATATTACCTCGATGATAAGTTCCGTGATTCACCACATGAGGTACTAATTCGGATACGCTTGTGTTCATTAGCTCGCCAGAGGGATGTTCAATCACAAGCTGCTTATCTATATTTTCTTTTTGGCTAAGGAATGTTTTGTATCAATCAGATAAATCCAAAAACAGCTTCTCCATGTCCGCTAACCCTGTTTCCTCTGTTTCTTCTTTTAATTGTTCAGCTATCCTTAATGCATAGTTCATACTTCTACCAGAAAAAACTCCTAACCAGCCAAGATCGGAAAGATAAACATGTGCCAGTACTTTCGATATCGATGAAAACACACTTTGAACTTCTTGATGATAAATATCTTCCGGAAGTTCGTTTAGTCGACTAAAAATTTGTTTGTTTGCCCATTCGTTAAAATCATAAAACTGTAATGCAAAATGTGTCAACTTGTTCCCCCTTCTCTGTTTAATGGCTGCTGTACCACCGTAATAAAAATCAGGCTAGGAATAGAGAATCTTCTTTTCTCCAGATTAAATTTTGACGAATCGGATTTTTTCTCCATTTTTTACACAATCAACAAGGGGAACATACCCTTCTATTATCTCGCCAATGACATTAACCCTTCCATCTTTTGGATAATGTTGACGCATGATTTGTATCTCTCCTGAATAACGTTTATACGCCTCATTATCTATTGTGACTTTTCCTCTTGTTCTTTCCGTACAATGTTGTACGTTAATCGTTTTCCCTTGAGATGCATACCCTCGCGATTCTTGCAATCGCATTAAACCGCTTGGTGAGTCAATCCGAATGGTATACACGTGATCGTATAAGTAGTCAAAATCAGATTCAAACCTTACAGGAAGTGAGATAATCTTGCTTGATCGATAGTCTTCAATCAGCTTTAGCTGCTCGGAAGAAATGGTTACATCCCCAATAAACACTTGATAAACAGAATGATTCTTGATTAAATCTAAATAAGCAACATAAGGTGGCAACTCTCGATGGGTCTCTATTGTTGGTAGACCTTCATAAATCGGACCACGTAATATTTCATCCCCTGGAATAAATGCCACCAGTTGTGCAGACCCATTTTGCTTAATTGTTTGATTAATAGTTTCGAAAAGCTTCCAGTCTAATCCTGTTTCTGGTCTTGGATAGAAATTATGCATGGCATATAACTTGTGACCTTCTAAAACAAATGGTGCATCTAAATTTAAGGTGGATGCATTAAAAGCGATTGGAATTTGCTTGGCAGTCCGCGTTATTTCTTGTTCATCAAAGCCATAATCTAGACGCAGTACGGAAACATGCATATCTTCTGCAAAACGAATAAGATCGTGTTGAGCAAAAATTTCTAATGTTTTCGGTGATACATCTGCAATGATTTGAAAACCATGTTGATGAAGCCATTTGCACATGTCCTTTGCCTTAGTCACATAACTATCGTTTACCTCTTCTGAAATATGAAATGAAGTAAAAATGGAACTGTTTTTTCCTTTTAGCTTTTCTAACATCGGAATTTGTAATTCAAAAGTAGACACATATACAGAGATCCCTAGTGGTTTAGGCATTTGCAACATCTTCTTTTTTAATGAATAGGCGCGTAATAATAAAGCCTCCAATATACGCGATAAAAATACCGATAACATAATGAATCATTTTATCTGCTTGCATCAATGGAACAGCTACTAATCCAGATGGTCCCCAAGCATTCGCCATGACCTGCATCATCATAACATATGCTCCACCAAAACCTGCGCCTAAGCCCGCAGTAATAAAAGGCTTTCCTAGCGGTAAGGTAACCCCATATATCAAAGGCTCACCGATACCAAGAATCCCGGCTGGCAGCGCACCTGCTATAATTTGCTTCATGCGGTGATTACCTACTTTTTTACATATTAGATAAATGGCGATGGACGCACCAACTTGTCCAGCTCCTGCCATGGCTAGTACCGGGAACAGTGAAACGCCTCCAAGTACATCTAGTTGAATAGCGTAAATCGGAATCAAACCATGATGCAGACCTAGTAATACCATTGGTAAAAATACAGCAGATAGAATATAACCCGATATAATACTAACGATTGTGTTATCAGAACCAATAATTATACTTAATCCACTAACAAGCCAATCAGAGAATATTCCAGATATCGGCATAATAATAAATACAAAGAGAGCTACTGTGATCAGTAATGTTGCTACTGGTGTCACGATTAAATCTAATACGTCTGGAACTCGTTTACGTATCATTTTTTCTAACTTAGCTAAAATAAACACTCCAAAAATAACACCAATAATACCACCTTTTCCTGTCGTTAAGATGGAATTTAACGGCTCATCCGCATCATAAAGCCCAAAAAGCTGCGAAAGTTCAACTAGTGGTGAAGCAATAGAAATGGCTCCAATCATACCACCAAGCGCTTCAGTGGCTCCAAATCGTTTTGCCGCATTAATACCTGTAAAAATAGAGAAATATCCTAGAAACCCTGTTCCGATTAGAGAAAACAGTAATCGTGTTGCTTCCCAAAAATCGCCTGTCAGCGTTCCTTCCCCTTGCAGCGTTCCGATCAAGCTGCTGAATCCATTGAAAATACCGGCTGCAATAATGGCAGGAATCATTGGAATAAAGATACCACCAATTGTTTCAAGTGCGGATTTTAATTTACCTTTCTTCTGCTTCTGTTTGATAGAAGCTTTATTTTCCTGCCAATCCTCCGTAACTGTTTGATTTCCTGTCATTTCAGTCTGACTATCTTCAGAGGATACATTGTACCTTTCCAACAGTAAATCTGTTAGCTTTTTTGCTTTCCCTGGACCAACGATGATTTGAAGTGTTTCAGCTTGTACAACCCCCATCACATCATTTAACTCCTTTAATCCTTTTACATCCACACTACTCTCATCCTTGATACGAATACGCATCCGAGTCATACAGTTGGTTGCTGATTGGATGTTATTCTTTCCACCAATCAGCTCGACAATTTCATCTATGAATTTCTCTTTTTCATTCGCCATAATAACCCCTCTCCCATCTGTTTATTGTTGTGTTTTTCTAATATGCCCGTTTGACTCCTGAAGCTTCTGTTTAGCAGTGGCTACATCACAATTCAATAGAATCATGGTAATAGCTAGCTTCACATTTCCTTCCCCCTCTTCTAATTTTGCTTGGGCTACATCTTGGTTTACTTCTGTTGCAGCCATGATGATGCGCAACGCCCTCACTTCTAGTTTCTGATTGGTGGTTTGTAAATCCACCATTAAATTTTGATAAACCTTTCCAATCCCAACCATAGAGATTGTAGAGAGCATATTTAAAATTAATTTCTGTGCAGTAGCTGCTTTTAATCGAGTAGAACCAGTTAAAACCTCAGGTCCTGTAGTTACTTCAATAGCGATTTTGGCAATCTCCCCAATTTCTGAGTTTTGGTTACAAGCGATAGCCACTGTCTTTGCACCTATTGTATTAGCATAGTCTAAAGCTCCAATCACATAAGGTGTTCGCCCACTAGCTGCAAGACCGACTACAACATCTTTCGGTTGCAATTGAATCTCCTTTAAATCTTGCTCTCCCATTGATTTGCTGTCCTCAGCACCTTCAACTGCCTTCGTAAATGCCTTTTCGCCGCCGGCAATTAAACCGATTACTTGATTTGGCTCTGTACCAAACGTTGGTGGACACTCCGCTGCATCAAGTACACCCAGACGCCCACTTGTACCTGCTCCAACATAAATCAATCTTCCTTCTTGCTCAAAAGCTTCAATAATTGCTTTTACAGCCTTTTCAATTTCTGAAAGATGGGCTTCCATTGCTTTTGCTACTTGCTGATCTTCCTTATTCATCACCTTCAATGCTTCTAAAACGGACATTTGGTCCAAATTCATTGTCTTCAAATTTTGTTTTTCAGTTGTCATCTTATCTAAGTTAATCATTTAATGAGACTCCTTTTTTATCTGGTTTTTTTCTAGAATTTCAATTGATTTTTCATAATGCATATTTACATAAGTTGTATAAAGAATATCGATCAGATTCAATTGAGATATTCTTGAGGACATTGCGCCACTTCGAAAGGCGTATTCATTTGCAGCAACAAAAAGTTTATGATCTGCCATGTCAGATATGGTTGCGCTTCCATACTTGGTTATAGAAATAAGTTCTGCTTGATTTTCTTGTACTGTTTTGGCGCATTGAATCATTTCTTCTGTCTCACCAGAATATGAAATAACAATACCAATATCATGCGCAGTCATATTTTTCGCCATTAACAATTGCGTGTGCCAATCTTCCGCTACATATACCATTTTATTAATTCGAGTAAATTTCAGCTGCGCATCTTTGGCAACAATTAACGAGGCACCGATACCAAATAACACCAGCTTCTCACATCTGTAAATGGATTTGACGCACGCATCAATGACATCGTAGTCAAGCAAGCTGGTTGTTTCTTCTAATGATAAGATGTTCTTGTTGGTTACCTTATCAACAACTTCCTTCACACTGTCCACCTTGGTTACATCCGTTATTCTTTTGTTTTTATAGTTTTTTCTTACTGCTTGTTCAAATAGAAGCGATTTAGAAAACTCTTTGTATCCATTAAAGCTATTCTTTTTGCAAAGTCGGATGATAGAAGCTGGCGAGGAAAATGTCCGCTCTGCAAGCTGATAAATGGTCAACTTCGATGTTTCTTCTGGATTGGCAAGTATATATGAAATAATTTCTTTCTCTGTTGTACTCGCCTGCTCGTAATACTCCTTTAAGCGAATGGTTGCGATTTTCAATTGATCGCTCCTCCTTACATAGTTTGATGATAATTACTATGAAACTTAGTGTCAATGACATTAGATACTTATGAAACATTGTACCATAACTTGAAATTTATTGCGTGTATCCCCTTTCATACATGAAACTTTCTGTCACTATATGTAGAAAATTTCCAATCAGAAGGTTTAGACTTATCGGAGTATCTATGATTATCATAAAGCTTCCATTCTCTTGAATAATTAACAATCGTTTTAATGATAATGAAATAGGGAGCGAGATATGTAAATTCGATAGAATATCAATATCGAGGGGGTTTTCATGATAGCTAAAAAGTAATGGAGAAAATGGAGTACACAAATGCTAAAAGTAATCCATGGTTCTATAGAGACTGCTGTGACCAGAAATGGTGGATATACAGTAAACATCAAGTATACATCGAGTATCTCATTTTTACAGAGAAATAACCTTCCATTCATCCGAATGATAAAATAGACAAGCTCTCGACGAAAGCTTGTCTATTTTAATTTGTCCGAGTGTTACTACTTACAAATCCTAGTTTTCCACCAACTACCTCTTTCACCTCATGAATTACAACAAAGGAGCTTGGATCAATGGTTTGCACTCGTTTTTTGATTTTTAATAGCTCCGTCTTTTTAATAACCGTATAGATAATTCTTTTATCTTTATTTACGTAGTATCCGTATCCATAATAAATCGTAGCGGCATTGCCAAATTCGTTTGTAATTACGTTAGAGATTTCTTCATATTTATCTGACATAATTGTCATGGCTTTCTTATTATGGAAACCTCCAATTACTTGATCCGCTATTTTTGTACACAGATAAACAAATATAAAGCTATACAGCATATTATTAACTCCAATAATAAATATAAACGCTGCTATAATAACACTATCCATATAAAAAAGACTCTTGGAGAAGCTGTATCCCTTAGTGTAATTTAGTAAATAAGCCAGGAGGGTAGTTCCACCGGTCGAGCCATCAGCAATGAAAATCAGGCCTAAACCAGCCCCGAGTAATAATGCACCGAAGATAATGCCCAATACCATATCTTCAATACCAAAAGGAACAAAGCTTAGAATTCCTAGAAATAAAGAGCTCATCGCTACGCCTAATATGGTATAAATGATCGTTCTTTTCATTAAAAATTTATATGCGATGGCAATAAAAATCAGATTAATGATAAACGTACTAATACTAGTAGGAATCTCAAATAAATAATATAAAATGAGAGACATACCTATTGTGCTTCCGTCACCGAGCCTGTTCGGTATAACAAAAAATTGAACGGAGGCAGCGATAAGAAAAGAACCAACGATTATTAACAGCACATCTTTTAAAATATTTTTCATATAAATAACCTCCTTAAACAAAAAAAGTCATATATAAAAAACTTTAGAAATCAACTATTTCTTAACCTCTAAAGCTACTAAATATAAATAATGTTTTATCCCACTATGATGCAACTTCACGATTATAGTAACCTCTTGAATCAAAGTCAATATACAATCTAATTTTTAGATTTATAAGATATATGGCCGCCACTATCTTTTCTCTTGAGAAACACTCCATTGAAATTCAGAAATAAATGGTACTCCCTAAAATTTTTGTTCATAAACCGTCACAGCTTCTACATAATTTCTGCAACTATTTATCTTAAACTAACAAGTAGAAACCTGTTTTTAGCTCTTAAGACATCATTAAAGCTTCACTTATTATAGAAGGAGGGTATATAGAAGCTTGAATGAAGCTAAAATGAAAAAGAAATCGCATTAAGTTACTTAATTAAAATAGGAGTTGAATAATAGATGAAGAAATGCCTTCTTGCAGTGGCTGGACTATTCCTCATGTTAGTAGTAATTGCCTGTGATGATAGTAGTTCGAATAAAAAAGAAGAAAATAATATAAAAGAAATGGTACACGATTACAGTGTTAATCGTGTTGATGATGGGACAGCATCCATTACTTCAGAAGAACTTATTGTAACGGACAGTAATAATAAAGAGACTACTTATGATCTTCCAGAGGATGAATTTTTTGTTTCGATTGCACCATTTATGAAAGCAACACATCCTTGTACCAATCATAGTCTAACTGGTTGCCAAGGCGAATTGGTCGAAAAAGAGTTTGATGTATATATTCAAGATGACGAGGGGAATGTGGTGATTGATGAAACCATGACCTCATTTAAAAATGGATTTATTGATTTATGGTTGCCAAGGAATAAAACATTTCAAGTAAAAATAGAATATGGCGGAAAAGTATCAGAATCAGAAATCTCCACCTTTGAAGGCGACAATACGTGTATAACAACAATGCAGTTATCTTAGGAAAAGTCTATGACGAATGACCAAGGAAAACAAATCCCTCTAGTGTTTACTGATGTATAATGATCAATGAATAATTAACTTAAGCGATAGAGACGAAGACAAAAGTAGCTTATTCCTATCATCATCCGAATGGTTTCACTCGAATCCACTCGGATGTTTGTTTACATAAAACGATTCTATCCTCGTTCCGTCAAAAAAATTTTATAATTTATAAACGATATGTTACCACCGCCTTCCTATCTGTATAATATAAATACTTCAAGGAATATATATGGAATCAAATTAGAGGAACAAGGAGAGAAAGAAATGGGTAGAAGAATTGAATTCGATGATGATGTTAAAATTGGATATGTCTATATTGTTAATAAAAAGTATAAATATAAAATTGATGAAACAGAAGAATTAGAAGTAAATCCCTTTCTAAATGTTGATATAGATAAAAACGGAATTATCATAGGAATAGAACTATTCGAAGAAGAAGCGCTTGGACTAAAAGAAATATTGAATAATAAAAAGAGAATGTTCATTGAATCGCCAGAAGGTTACTCATTTAGAATGAGTCAAAAAGAAGTACGTAGTAAATTTGTATTTAGGGGATTGCGTTTCTGCTTTTCGAATGTTGGTTATAAAGGATTGATTGGAATAGATATTATTGTTCCAGAAAATTATCCAGCCAAATACATTTTGTAAACACACTACTATATCCGCATCAAAAAATAATTTAAAGCGAAAGTTGCTGCACGATATTTTATTACACAGCCCATGACATAATGTATTACCCAAGGTTTCCCTTTTCTGTTTAGTTGCATTTGTCCATAATAAATGTGGTGATTACACATAAATAAAAAACGAAAGTGCGTTCACATATAGATTGGATTTTAAAAATCATCCAAAACGCCAAACCTAAGTAGTCGGACTTTTGACATATTGATTCTGAAATTGAATCGGTGAAAGTCCAGTACTCCGTTTAAATGCATTATAAAAACTGGAAATACTTTGATAGCCGATTTGATAACCGACTTCTGTGCTATTTAAACTAGTCGTTAGTAGAAGTTCTTTTGCTTTCTTAATCCTAACCTTTTCCAAGTAAATACGCGGAGTATCCCCTGTACTGTCTTTGAAGAGCCGGTTTAAATGAAAACGACTGACCCCTACCATGGATGCCAATTCATTCATAAGCATTTTTTGATCATAATGACTGTTTATGATCTGCATCGTATCATCAATAATTGCTTTTAATGGTTCATACGTTTTTAATTGTAGATCGGGGCGACATCTTTTACAAGGGCGAAATCCTGTTTTTAGCGCCTCTTCTGCATTCAAAAAAAAGGAAACATTCTCATATTTTGGTATCTTAGATTTGCATGATGGCCGACAAAAAATTCCCGTTGTCTTAACAGCGTAATAAAATCTGCCATCAAATGTAGAATCACATGTAACTGTTGCTTCCCACATCATATCCTTAGAAAGGTCTTTTGGACTTATCATTCGATTTTTACTCCCCCTTAAAGGAAAAAATCTCCTTACTAAAAATCATATAAATCACATATAAAGCGATGACAATTAATGGAACCAATATGTACATTTGAAAAAATGGGATTACAAGTAAACACAAAATGAAAGAAACCCCTGATGCCCACCATGGCAGGGTATATGTCTTGAATAATTTGACACCTGCTGCCATAGAAAGAATGTAGACTAAAATTCCAAAGGAAGTCGGGATAAACAAAATATCGTTAAATGTTAATGACATAGCCTCTGTTACTAAAATACCGGCTATCGCAAAACAGATAATAAATAAAACCATTCGTGTAGGAATTTGAGTGGTACGATGCAGTCTTGAGAAAAATTTCGGAAAAGCGCCATCTCTGCTTAACGAATAACCTAATTGAGTTAGACTAGCTACAAAGGCATTCGCTGTCCCTGTACAAATGATTAGAGCTAATCCCGCCGTAACAATCTTAGCACCTATACCTATTGTATCTCCCATTATAACACCAATAGGGGATAGACTGCTTTCTGTAGATCCATACGTCGCTGTTCCTATGGTGACAAGACTTAAGGCCAAAAACAAGATACCAATGACAATAGCACTAAGCATCGCCCCTTTTACAATATCTTTTTCTGGTCTTTTGAAGTTATTCGACAGACTACAAATCGCCTCCCAGCCGAAAAAAGACCAAAAAATAAGTGTTATAGCATTCCCAACAGAAAACCATCCATTCGGGACAAAAGGGACAAAATTCTTCCACTGTATACTTGGCAAAGAGAAAAATACAGCCAACAATAATAGAATCAACAAACTAGCACTTATAAATAACGCAACCTTGCCACTGACTTTGATACCATAATAATTTGAAACACCTGCAATCACCAAAATAAAAATAGCGATAAGCGTCGTTTCAGATTGTGAAAATCCAAAAGCTTGACTAAAATAAAAAGCGCCTGTTAAGGAAACAATTGTTTGTCCGACTGCAGCTGTTATGAAATAAAACCAACCAACAATGTTGCCTAGATGATTCCCAAAAGAATTTCTGACAAAAGTTGCAGCTCCACCCGCATCTGGATATTGCCGAGCTAAACTCGCAAAGGAGTATGCAATTGGGAAATTAATTAAAATCACGATAAACCAAGATAGAATGGACGCAGGACCGGCTATTGTGGCTGTCGCACCAGACAAAAAAAGAACTCCTGATCCTAAGATCGTTGCAATGTATAAAGCAATTCCTTGAAATAATCCAATGGATTTATTTTCCATCCTCTCACTCCTTTCCGCCTTCATCGTAGCAAGAAAGAGTAAGAAATTCTTCTTGTTTTTTGCGGTTCAATTCCCCTAGATCATGCCTTATATTGATCTACTTCTTAATCCATTGAGTGGTTAGTAAGTTAAATAGACGGTAGTTTTGTAATCGATTAAGATTTCATAGGTTTGAAATTCGTTGCTTTCTTAACCAAATAGTTCCTTATTAATGAAATGATATTTACATACATACAGTATGTATGTTAAAATTAACCTAACAACTATTTAAAGGGGTGTAGTTTGATGGCAGTGACTGGGTTTTATCCTGTAATTCTTACGGATGATGTTTCTCGCTCTGTAGATTTTTTTGTAAGCCACTTTCAGTTTGAAGTCGTTTTTGAAATTGATTGGTATGTGAGTTTAAGGTTGGATTCGTTTGAGCTAGCGGTGCTTCATCATCATCATGATACAGTTCCATCAGAGATTCGACAGCAGATTACGACCAGTCTGATTTTAAATCTTGAGGTAAAAGACGTTGATGCCCTATACGATCGCTTAATTCGTGAACATCACCTCCCTATCGTACTCGATTTACGGAATGAAGATTTTGGGCAGCGTCATTTCATTACATCCGATCCGAACGGAATTCTTATCGATGTCATTCAAGCAATAACTCCATCTGCTGAATTCCAAAGTCATTTCAAGGATACTCTGTCATGAGCAGTTACATTCCATTGAAGTATTATTTTGACGGAGAATTAGCGCAATTCTTTGGGCATCAAATATCCCTTATTTATCCGGAATTCCCTCGTAATTCCTTTATTAAGGGCGTGAATAACCTCGTCAAAGAATTGGAGCTAAAAGAAAGGGTAGCCGTCATCTCTAAAGAATTGCACAAAGCGCTCGGCTTACCTTACGTTGATGCGATTGGAATTTTGAAACAAATGCTTGGGCCAGAAAACAAAACAGAACAAGGAATGTTTGCAAATGGTTATTTTTTAATGCCAATTGCTCATTACGTTGAAGTGTATGGATTGAATGACTTTGATGTATCGATGGACGCCTTGTATGAAATTACGAAACGTCATACGTCCGAATATGCGATTCGCCCCTACTTACTGCATTATGAACAAGAAATGTTAGAGAAACTTCGTATATGGGCGATCGATGAGAATGCACATGTACGTCGACTCGTTAGTGAGGGAACACGTCCTCGTCTACCTTGGGCAAAACGAATCGACGTGCTTTGCGGCGATCCGTATATGAATCTTTCTTTGCTCGAGCCATTGATAACCGATCATTCCAAGTATGTTCAAAAATCTGTTGGAAATCACCTGAATGACTTGTCAAAAACGTATAAAGAGGAAACAATAGAATGGATAAAAAAGATGCATAAGCTGCATGGGAAAAACATCAATTGGACAGTAAAGCATGGACTACGTTCATTGATAAAAGTCAATGACCAAGATGCTCTTGCATTTATGCACAGGGTTGGTGAATAATAAATGAAGAAGACAAAAGCTGAAGCGGGAGAAACAATACAATTACTCCTCCAAACAGGGAAACAACATTTTGCAAAATATGGATATGCAAAAACAGCACTCGAAGATATTGTGAAAGATTCAGGTCTGACGCGTGGTGCATTGTATCATCACTTTAAGAATAAAGAAGGACTCTTTTTCGCCGTTATTGAATCCATTCAGAAGCAGATTGCTCAAAATATCGAGCAGCAGGCAAGCAAGAGTTCAGATCAATGGGAACAGCTGTCACTTGGTTGTCGAGCATTTATCACGTCTGCAATTGAGCCTGACCATAAACAGATAATTCTCATTGATGGTCCTGTGGTCATCGGTTGGAATCGTTGGCGACAATTAGATGCCAATCATTCAATGAGACTTCTATACAATCAGCTTGAACAAATGCAGAAGAACGGTTGTTTTCTGTCTCTGTCGGTAGAATCACTGACCCATTCTTTATCAGGGGCCATGAACGAAAGCGCATTATGGATCGCCGAGAAAGGTTCCTTTGATTCAATTGATGAAGCGATGCACGTGTTAGATGTGTATTTCGAAGGACTTAAACAGACGAACTAACTGCATCTTAATGACCTTACTCCAGTATTCATAAAGACATATAGCCCATACGCAATTTATTTTGCAGCTAAGAAAATATCCATACGAAAATACCAAACTTCTTAGAAAAACCAGATCATTGGTTGAAATAAAGTTGCGTCAACGCCTAAGTATTATTGGACCATTTCTTAGGCAATATTTTTTAAGGCTTTAATAGTAATGTATAGAGATGAGTTGTTTGAGAGATTTTTAAAACGAAATAGAGGAGCCGATTCAATATGCCTTATGCGTCATTTAAAATCCGCATTTACGCTTTTTTATTAGATTATCTCGTTATCTTAATATACGGTATATTTGTTCTAGGTACCATTTCTTTCGTTTTCAGGTCATATATTAGCCACCTATTTTCAAGCTCTCCAGTAACAGCTGAACTGACAGGTTTCCTTTTGATTACGTTGCCAGCTTCGCTTTATTTTATTGTATGTGAATGTTCTAAATGGCAGGGAACATTAGGGAAGAGAAAAATGGGCATTCGTGTTGTTGATAGTTTCGGACAGCGTATTGGAATCGGTCGCTCAGCTTTTCGAACAGCTATCAAGTTTCTTCCATGGGAGGTTGCTCACTTTGGCATATGGCGATTAATGCTTCCAACAGACTTTTCTGAAATCACTATTCTTATGGTCCTTAATGCTGTCAATCTTGTAATATTATTATATCTAATAATTCCTCTTACTAATAAAAAAAGAAAAAATGTCTATGACTGGTTCGCAGGTACGGAAGTGAAAGACTATCGTTTAAGTACGAAAGGGCAAGCAGAGTCACTAGATACATCTGCCTTTTAAAAAACTGAATCCTCAACAATCGGACGAAAAACTACTTATCGCTGGAATAGCAGAGGTAATAGTGGTGTGATTGAATATCCTTCTGAGCAATTGAAGGATATGACTAATCAAGTTATGAAGCGTTATATGGAAGGAACGGAGTTTGAGGTTAAGGATTATTAATTAAAGTCGAGCGTAAATATGTAGTATGATGATATTTCAATTGAGCTCATATTTTATCCGCCCCCTTCTTATCAAAGGGGGCTTTTATTTTTCTACATTTACATCCGATAAAAGAAAAATTAATTGTATCTAAATCATTGTTGAGTTATTAACCAGCTAGCGTTACTATTAGATGCATAAGATTAGAATAGGTGAAATAAAATGGCTTCTAAAAATATTATTATAAATCCTTCCTCTGGAGCCATTATAATGGCCCTAGGTATTTTTCTTTTCGTCACTATAGACGCTTTTCCGTTTCTAGAGAACATAAAATTATTTTTCGTTTTTATTTTTTTGTATATCGGGATGTTAATCTATACATTAATTACAATACAACTTTTTCATAAAGATTTTCTAATTAGTTTGTTGATTAATCCCGTCAATTCTTTTGTAATAGGAACCTGGATTGCAGGTATTTCTGTATTAAGCAATGTAATTATGAAATATCTTCCTGAATTCCATAGATTTGTTCAAGGAATTGTTTGTGTAAATACTTTATTATGGTTAGGTTTCCTTTTAATTTGTTTATATAATTTTAAACGACTTTATAAAAAGTCACAAAAATATCCTGTTCACGGCATTATTTTACTTTCTACTGTAGCCACACAATCAATGGTGCTTTCATGGTTACCTTTCTTTCAACAAATACCAATTAAATTAATTAAAATAATAATCATGATAGGATTATTATTTTATGGATTAGGTATACTCTTAATTATTTTTCGATACAGCAGGAATAACTGGTCACTTTTAGATGATTGGACCAATACTAATTGTATTATACACGGAGCGTTATCTATTACTGGATTAGCAATTGTCTCCTCTCATCTTCTATCAGCAGACCTTATTTTAATATTCTGGTTATTGGTATTCATTTTATTTCTATTGGTAGAAAGTATAGAGATAGTAAGAGGAATTAAAAGAGTCTCTAATCTTGGTTGGAAAAAAGGAATATTCACATATAATGTTAGCCAATGGTCAAGGAATTTTACCTTTGGTATGTTTTATGCATTTACTTTCAAGATTCACAGTAATATTGATTATAAAAGTACCTTGGAATCGTTGCATGAGATTATATTAAGTTTTTGGAATTGGACCGTATTGTTAATATTAGTTATTGAAATTGGAATATGGTTTCGTTCATATTTTATTGACAGAAATAAAATTACAGAAAAAGCAAGCATATAAGGAGGTTTTTATGGAAAAAGAGTATATTGGTAAATGTGATTTATGCGGTGATAAAATTTACTGCCGAAGTGGTTTTTTAGATGGAATTATTCAAAGTAACCATAAGCTTATTTGCTTTTCCTGCCAAGAAGAGAAAATTGATGACTAAGGTATTAAACATTGTGTTATATCGCTAGGTTGTACTTTAAGGCATGTAATAAATAAAGCTTTCTTAGAAGACTTAATATAACGAGGTTCAAAAGCTAACGGGAATTTCACATCCTAACAATAGATCATAGTTTCCAAAAACAAGAGCATATTGTTAATAATTATTTAACAAATATGCTCCCAAAAACACTTTAGTTTTAACTCTGTCAGGTGTCCCAACTGTATCGATGTTTGTATATGTAGAGACTTTAATATCACTATTAGCATATACTTTTTTCCTGTTTCCCAATTTTCTTTTATGCTGTTCCAATACTCAGTTGAAAAATAGCTAAATTTAATTTAAACCCTGACACCTGACCGCATTCACATACATACTTCCATTTATCAGAAACCGGTGTAAGTATAGAAAGGATAAGGAAGAGTTTGGCCATTCTGATGATGAAATTACGAAACAAGGACCAGATTATGGAATACATTTTTAGAGATTACGAAACAGATAGGGGGAATCTGATGGAGGAGTCTATTGTGTTACGTACAGTAGATATCGGAGACACAGAAGACTTATCGTTTTTAAAAAAAACAACGCATTTATTACAGGAACTCGTTTTAAACGGCGCGGCAATTGGGTGGGTTGATCCACCTTCAACTAAAGAGGTGACTGGCCTCATTAGGGAATTGGCCATTGCAAGTGAAAATAGTGATGCATGCCTAATTGCCATCTGGGTCGATCAAGATCTTGCAGGTATTGGGTACTGGAGACGCTACAGTCGTCCGACTCATTATCCCCATGCCGACATAGAAAAAGTGGCAATCGATCCACAATATCAAGGTCTTGGTTTAGGGCACAGAATTATGAATCAATTAATTTCTACTGCTGTCAATACTGGGATTGAAGTTCTAACCCTTGACTTCCGTTGTGACAATGAACGAGCTGCCAAATTGTATAAATCACTAGGTTTCACAGAGTATGGTCGATTGCCTCGCTTTGTAGCAGTCGGCAAAGATCGATACGACACTATATTCTATGCCCTTGATCTACGATAATCCAGAATAGGGCGCAGTTGTTGAACAAACATTATGCCTGAATCAAGTCAGATTGTGAAATAAAGCTATATTTGGGGGGATGTAAGTTGAAAATAGAAACATTTACTGGATTTACTGAACAAGGTTTAAGCAAAAAAGTAAATAGGTTTTTGGAAGACAACCCTTTAGAAGTAGTGGATATTAAATTTTCCTCCTCTATATTTTATATGGGTGCAATGGTTATTTATAACACGCATAACAATAGTTAATCAAACGAGCGCATTTCTGGAGGAAGTGAATGTGCCCTTATTCATTAAAAGGGCCATTTAATTGAAAAAGGTTTAGTAAATCGATTTCCAACATTAGATGTCGATAGTAGGGTTTTATCACTAATTTCAAGAAAATTGAAACTATAGACTTGGTTGATACGTAATTTATAACGTTACTACACTAATAAAAAAGGAGCCTTTAATTGAGTTCTTCGAAATTCAGGATGAGCCGGTTGATTTTGTACTTTGTACTCGTATCACTATTTCTCTTTGTATCGGGGAATGTCGGAAGGTATTTGATAGAAACTCAAGATATGGATCGACAAATAGCCATGCTCCTACAAGGAGTGATTTTTACTGGGTTGACACTTGTTTTACTTTTTGTACTTAAAAGAACAAGTCCAAACATATTCATAAATATTGGGGTAAAGGGTGTAAATTCATTATCTAAGTTGATCGTCGGAATTGCATTGCCTTTTACTTTACTCTTATCAGGAATTTTAACAGCTTATTTATTTGGTGGCATAGAAAATGTCAGTTTGAACCTGACAGCAAGTGTGATCATTTCTATTTTAATCAATTCCGTGACAGCATTTATGTATGAGGCATTTCCAGAAGAAATCTTTATCCGTGGACTAATATTCGAAGAGTTGCATAAGAAGTATCGCTTTATCACCTCATTGGTTTTGCAATCATTCATCTTCATCTGTGTGCCGATTACGGTGATGTCATTGGAGTCCATATTCTTTAGTGAACCATTTGCGCTAACTATAGATTACTTTATATTGCTCTTCACTTTTGGGATTGCTTTACAGCTATATAAAAAATATACAGGAACAATATGGATGAGCATTATCTTCCATATTGTTTACCTTGAAGTAGCTAGATATATTTCCATGGGAGGTGTGTATGAACCAGATGTCGCTATTCTAAAGTTTGATGAGATGTTTGGAGGATTCATGACACTATACTTGTCGTTTCTATTTATCGTAGTATTTAGTATTGTGGCGTTGTCCGTATTGTTAATCATTGACAAAAGAAAAAATAAGTCTGAAAATAAGGAACGATAAAATTGAAACAATACCAATTCAATGATGTTTTATACATGAAAAAAGAAAAGGCTATTGCATTGGAAAATGAAGAAAAAGAGATTATTGGGGTAATTGAAAAAGCAGATATTTCCGGATGTGAAAAAGGACATGTATTTTCATTTACCAATACAAATGGTCTCACAGTCAGAATGGGGATAAAAAAACGCGGTATCAGAAATTTTCTTTTTGCCACATATGTCATAAAAACAGAGAAGGAGACCTACCTTTTTAAAGATAAACCAGGTAATAGCCTCCTTTATTTTTGTGTCAAGGGCGATATCAACGGTCAAGATATACAAATTGAAGAAAATTGGAGCAAAGAGATTGAAGTGAAACTAGACAAAATACATATCGCTACCCTAAAAACAAGCGACCTCACATTTAGAACAACCATACTCTTTGAAGATAATATTCTTGAATCAACTATCCACTTTGCTGTAACAGTATTGATGTACTTTATGTACAAGATTTATAAAAATGAATCTGAATTTATTGAAAGCATCTTATTTGATTAAAATTGAAACGAGTATAACTCAGTCTTGAAATCGAGACTTCTGAAGCATTCGTATTAAGCGAGTAGTGAGTCCTTCTAATTAGGTCCAGATTTTTGAAAATCAAGGTATATACTATAACAATAGTAATGTATTTGCCACTCTTATGAAGTTGAAAGTTGAAATTAAAAAATAAAACTCGAACAGTTATTACATTTGTATATAGTTTGCTTATTTTTGCTATTGGTATGTTTCGAATCTTACTGTATCACTATCTTCAACACCTTTGTTTGTAGCGTATATTTTCGTAATTGTAGGTTTTATCGTATTTATTGTAAACGAGGTAATACTAAGAAAGTTGCTATCTAGCCAAAGCATTGGGATACTTAAAGAGTACAAACGAGAACACAACAGAAGTGAAAAAGTTAATGCTAAGACAAAGAGGAACAGGACGCCAGTTAAAAGGCGTTCTTTTTTAATTGCAATTAGTTTTTGAGCGAGAATATGTTTCACAATATGAAATTATTTCCATAAATTAATTTACTATTCTCTTAATAGGATTATACTACTAACTTGATTATTTTACTAGATAAAAAGGCACCTGTTTTTACCAACAAATGCCTTTTTGTAACAAAAAACTAGATCAATTCGTATGAACAGGCTTATTGCCATGAGGACATTGATACGACTATGAAAGTTTATACGTATCTTACCGATAAAATGAAAAAGGATGCTTCCGAAAAAATATCAGAATCTTTACGGAAATCCTCGAAAAAAATATTATTGTGACATCTTACCTCTTCAACTAGTACAGTCATTTTATAATAATTTATTATGTTAATCCTAAATGTTCACGGAAGGTGTGACCTTCATATTTCCTTCTAAAAATACCCCTTCTTTGCATTTCAGGAACAATTAGTTCAACAAAATCTTCTAAACTACCGGGTAATGTAGGAGGCATAAGATTAAATCCGTCAGCCACACCAGCTTCAAACCAGACTTCCATCTGATCCACAATTTCGTCGGGTGTGCCTATCAGCGTGTGATGTCCACCGCCTGCATTAAGATATCCTAATAATTCTCTTACTGTAGGTTGTGTATCATTAATAATTTCTAGTATTGTTTCATAACGTCCAACTGGACCAGTGAATTCTTCTACTGGGGGTAATTGAGGTACTTCTTTATCAATCTCCCAATTCATGCAGTCTTGCTGAATAAAGAAACTCAACCGCTTTAGGGCTGTTTCAAGAGGTAATTGCTCATCTAATGCTGCTTTTTTGGCTAAAGCTTCTTCATGAGTATGACCTACATAGGTTACTAAGCCAGGAAATATTTTAATATGTCTATTACTGTCTTGGCTTTGTTTAACTTGTTCGACTAATTTGTCGCGAAATTTTTCTGCTTGCTTTAAGTTCCACGACACTGAATAGACTGCATCGGCATATTTTGCGGCTAATGCAATGCCTTGTTTTGATGCCCCAGCTTGCATTGATACTGGTTTGCCTTGCGGACTTTTTGGCGTAGTGGATGGACCATACACTTTAAAATAGGTACCATCGTGATTAAAAGGCTGAATATTTGAAGGATTTATCAATTTTCTTTTTTCTCGATGATGAAGAAACTCACCGCTGTCCCATGAAAGAAATAACTTATTCATTAAAGCAGCAAATTCATCTGCCTTTTCATAGCGTTTGTCATGGGAAGGTAGTTCTTCCATACTGTGATTTAACGCCTCTAAATCAGTCATGGACGTAACGAGATTCCAACCAACACGTCCTTTTGTAATATGATCTAAACTTAATAATTGTCGTGAAGCTGTGAAAGGATTAGAAAAAGTACTTGAAATTGTTGAAACTAATCCCACATGATTTGTCACTTGAGAAATAGCGGTTAAATTGACTACTGGATCAAACCAAAATGCTGGCATATCACTAGAATCTTTACCTTGAAATGATTGATTATCAGCAAAGAATACTGCATCAAAATAACCTTTTTCCGCTAACTGTGCTAATGTTTGATAATAAGAAATGTCTCCAATACGTTCAACGCTTGAGTCAGGCATTAACCAAGCAGCTTGATGGTGTCCACAACCATACAGCAAAACACCTAAGTGTAGTTGTTTTTCTTTCGTTTCTGTCATTTTTTACACCTCAAGATAATTATTAATTGTCTTGTATACTTCTTTTTTTGAAAGATTATCTATGGTAATTTAAGCTATTAGTTCATTGTCAAACCGCCATCTACTGTGAAATTTTGACCTGTAATACCGTTCGCTTTTTCCGATGATAAATAAGCGACCATATCGGCTACATCTTGAGGTGTGGTCACCTTCTTCAATGGCGTTGTTTGAGCAATTAAATCGAATACTTCTGGTGTTGTAACACCACTGGCGTTAGTCGTTTTTAATAATCCACCTGAAACTACATTCGCTTTTATACCATATAATCCTAATTCAGAAGCGATATTACGTGTGAAACCTATTAATCCAGCTTTAGCTGTTGTATATTCATGGTAGGGTACAACAGGATTTTGATATAAATTAGTACCTATACCTATAATACTTCCATTTTGTCGTTCAATAAATTGAGGTATGACACTTTGAACTACATTAAATGCTGCTTTTAAAGTACCATCTAGTTGTTTTTGATAATCATCCCAAGTGAGTTCTGTGAAGGGTTTCTGTTTGTTTGGATCAAATTTAAAGTCTACTAATGCATTGTTGACTACAACATCGATTTGACCAAAATATTCCGTTGCTTTTTTTATCAATTTATCTACTTCTTCACGATTTGTTACATCAGCCCGAATTGCAATAGCATTCTCCTTTCCAATCTTAGAAACGAGCTTCTCAGCAGCATCTTTGCTTTGATAGTAATTGATAACCACTTGAAATCCCTGTTGTGCTAATGTCTTTGCAATAGTTGCCCCTAAACCTCTACTACTACCTGTTACTAACACTGTTCTAGTCATCATAACAACCCCTATATTTTTAATTTTGATGAAATTTATAATAAATTATAATAGAATAAAAAATACGCACCCTTCCATCAGGAAAGTTGCGTAAAACAATTAACTACATATTAAAATAAGGCACAATTCGCTCTTTAAGTATGTATTAGAGTTTACACTTTCCTACGCTAGTTTCAGCTAGTTCAGGTTCAAAGGGTTTGAGGTAATACTCATCTCAGTTAAATAACACCCCTAGTGCATATAATTAATTTATATTAAATGTTATAGTTTTAAAAAATTTATGTCAAGGATATATGGTTAGTTAAAGTATTTCTATAACTTTGTTATTCTAAAATGGTGAATCTGTACATATAACATAAATTTCTCCTCCAAACCCCCCTCCTCCAACGGAGAGGACTTTTTATTATAATATAGTATATAATTGCCTTACAAAAGTGAAAGCGAAATATAAAAAATTCCAATTTATTACATTATATAGTACATATATACTTTTCTTCAGTTAAGATAAGGAGGAAAAGTATTTGAGTATAAGTGAAATGAATATTGACTTGTTTAGAATGGTGAATAATCTAGGTAAGGATCTCACGTATCTTAATCCTACTATAGTGTTCGTTGCTGAATATATGGTATTTTTATTAGCCCTAGGTCATAGCTTTTTGGTTTACAAGAAGCAAAAATAATCGAATGATGATTATTTGCGGTTACTTATTAGCCGAAATAATCGGAAAAATTTCCGGAATAATATATTCAAATGATCCACCTTTTGAGGAATTATCTCATGTGAATCATCTAATAGATCACGAAATAGATAATTCTTTTCCAAGTGACCACACTATATTATTCTTTTCATTTTGTATAACTTTCTTCTTAAAAAGAGATCGAGAATATTTTGGATTATAATAGCGATATTCGTAGGACTTTCACGTATTTGGGCTGGTGTTCATTATCCAGCTGATGTCATTGTTGGAGCAGCTATCAGTATTTTAGTCGCAGTCTTTGTTTACAAAGTGGTACCTAAGTTAAATGTTGTGCGTAAGCTAATAGCTATTTATGAAAAAGGTGAACAAACAGTCCTGAATAAAACTAGATCAAAAGAAAATTGATTTTGATATTGAAACTACAAAACAAATTCATACTACAGTTGCAGTTCGAAAAAAGATTCAGTAATGTTTGGAAACCTTATGAAAAACGCCCTCAAAATAAGGTCAAAAAGGGTCATGAGACAAACTCATGACCTATAAACCCTTATTTTTTAAGGAGTCCTGGGTGATTATGGCATCATGCCACCCATCTTTGAGGGGGTATTTTATCAAATATATGATAGCAAAAATGGCATTTATTAATATAAAGAATGTTTTCTTACCGAAATTAAATTTTTTATTAGCCTTTATTTCAATTCCGTATACTATGTTTCTCAAGGTGCTTTCTAGCGCCCGTTGATTGAATAGTCTTCTTCTTCTATTAGCTAGTATTGTTTATGTAAACATACATCATTTAGAAGTAATTCTTAAAAAGTACCCATCTGGATCAGTAATCTTAAACCCTCTCATATCCCAGAGGTATTTTTCCACATCAACTTCAATTGGGTAGTTACTATCAAGACATCGCTGATACACTTTTTCCAATTCATCTACAACAATAATTAATTCAAAACCATTTCCTTTAACGTCACTTTTAGCTTTACTGTTAAAAAAATGAACATCCTCTAGGATTGATTCGGAAGCAATTAACAATGAAAAGCAATCGTAGTTGAAACGACCTGAACGTTCATTTCTGCCGTAGAGTTCTAGTCCAATAATATCTTGATAGAATTTTAAGGATCGCTCAATATCCTTTACATACAACTCAACTCTAAAAAGTACACTCATACCTCATCACCGCTCCCTAACGCTACTCAAGAATCTGCCCCTTTGATTCAATATTGGCGCTTATTAAGTATAAATGTCCGATTCTGGAATATCCTATTTATTAAATTTGAAAGGGAGAACCAAAAAAACGACTCCCCCCTTATTTAACTTCACTCGTTTATATATTTGGTAACAGCAATTTCTTTTCCAAATCGGTCACCATTATCAATAAATCCCAAATTGGCATATAAGTGGTGAGCTTCCTGATTTTCTGGATGATAACCAACAACAATTTTTTCTGCATCTGGCAACTTACTCATCTCTGAAATCATTAACTTTGTTGCAGCTTTCCCTATACCCTTACCTTGAAAATTCTCATCAACCATTATTCTAAATATCCAATAACCATCAAGTTCCTCTTTTTCAGTGTTATACATTAGGAAACCCACTACTTTATCTTCAAAATAAATTGCAAAAGGTTTTAATGACGGTTCAAACTTTGATTGGGCAATAGATATAGCATTTGACTCTATATACTCCGCTTGTTTCTCTGGTAATTTCAAATCACAGCATTCATACCAGTTTCCTTCGTTCAATTCTTCAATTTTCACATTACCTGTAAGCATACATTTTCCCCTTTCAAATTTCGGGGAAACGCTAAGCCAATTTGTTAGTTAGGCGTTGTCCCCTTTAAGTTCTTAATGAAAAAAGCTTTTTTGTTTGCCATAATGAACGCCTCCCTTAACAAGTATTGTCTAAAATCACAATGTGGAACTTTTTAGATTTTTAACTATACCATATTCTATTCCATAATATGGCCCTTATGTACAATACGAGCGCCGATCTTTATTACAGAAAAGTGCCCAATTGATGAATATTGAATAATTTACCTAACTAAAATTTTTTCAACTTAATACTTTGTTCATTACTTCAAGCATTACGGTCCATGCTTTCTTTGTTTGAGGTATATACTCAGCCCATTCAGGATCTACCTCATGGGTTAAAGTTACCTCTGAGCCATTTTCTGAAGGGTTAATCTCAACAGTTACATGATCTGCATCAGGTAGGTCGTCCACTGTAGCCCATGTAAATTTAATGCGTTTAGGGTGCTCCAATTCCAAATAGTGCCCTATATGCTGAATATCTTCACTCTCACGGCGGTCAACAAAAATGAAATAGCCACCAACTTTAGGATTATTTTCACATTTTACCATATTGCCATTCGGGAACATCCATTGTCTTACTTTTTCTGGATTAACCCATGCATCAAAGACCTTATCTGGTGTTGCTTTAAAGTGATAGGCAACAACTGCTTGTGCATTAGTCAAAATATCAACTCCTATGATGAATAATATTTTAAAACCTTAAAGTCAAATGCTTTCATCTACGGAAATACATCCGTTTACTTTGAAGATCGTTAAATTATTTTATTATCCTTTCAAACATGATAGAAGCGTCTGTATAAATGATATCAGGAAATTACGTAATTCGGTTATTTAAGTATTGATGCTCTTAAATTAGTAACACCATTTTCTAAATAACCCTTTAAGCAAGTTAGTGTATAGACCCACCCTCCTTTTTGCCCAATCATTTTGTTTACTATTTGGGGGTCATCTTCAATAAACCCTGATTCGATTACTTCAATTATTGTACTCGTATTATCCAACTCTTTCAGTGTAATCGTAACTTCCCTCACATCATCATCTTCATACCCCCACAAAAACACGACTTTCCTATTTTTCTCGACTTCTAAAACATTGATTGTTCCTTCTGCTTCGAATTCATCATATTTCAGTGTAACCGTTTTGCCTTGTTCCCATCTTTCAGAACTTGAGGTAAACCAAAATCTTCCTATTTCACCTGGGTCTACGAAGGCTTCAAACACTTCAGTGGCAGGACTAAGTATTTTAAATTCCGTAGTTACTTGAGTATCCATAATGTATCATCACCTTTTATTAAATTATTGTATATTTAATACTATCTTTAAAATTTATCTTCCTTACATCGGAATAATGAAGAGGTATGTTGACTTTGTGGATTCCACCGGGGATGGGGGAGTATTATCACGTCAACTCAGAGTTATCTTTTTCTTCTGCTATACGTTTAATCCATTCCAATCGTTTATCCCACTCCGCTGCTATTTTTTCCATCCACTCCGCTGCCCTCGATAGTTGATTTGGACACACATTATATCTAACTTCCCGCCCAACACGGTTGGAGGAAACTAGTCCCGCATCATCCATAACCGTTAGGTGTTTTACAACTGCCTGTCGAGATACAGTTACCTTAGTCGCCAATGTTGTTGCTGTTGCTTGCCCCATAAACGCAATGTGATCAAGCAACTGACGACGAGTTGGATCTGCTAAGGCAATCAGAACATTTCCGAAATTTTCATTTTCTGTAGACAACATTTTACTGTTCAGCACGCTTTCGCAATACTTCCAATTGGTACTTCCAGCCCCGGACATTCTCTTTAAAGAATTTACCTTTTTCTTCGTCAGACACAGTAAGGCTGGAGAACCCACTTTCAACTACACTTAGCCAAGTGCCCCCATTCTTTCCTTTCAACATAAACTCAACAAGAGTAGAGTTACCTTCTTTTGGTTCTTCACCGGGAAATGAACTTGCCCATCGACATGCTAGGTAATTCGGTGGATCAACTTTTTCTATTAATACCGGGATTTTTCCATACTTTGTTTCTGCCACCACACGTGATCCATCAACCTGTACCTTGTCGGGACCCGGTGCATCGCCCACCCACCATGCTGGTTGGCTTACCAACTTCCATACCGTTTGAATAGATGCCTTAATAAAAATTTCTCGTTCAATACGATCATTATTCATTACTACCTCATCCTCCTTACTTCAACATGTGCAACTTCATAGTAGCACATGTTATTCTTATGTGCAACCAATTAATTGCGCAAAATCAAGAATAAAAACCTATGCTTAAATACAACCTTGAAGTTAAGAAGGATTATAACGTGCAATAGTATAAGAACATCAGAAACAGATTAGTTTCCAATATATTGTGTAACTTAAAATTCCTATTTTTTCTGTTAAATGGCCCTATTCATGCAAAAAGGCGCAAAGCCTTTATTCTGGAAATACCCCGTTAGTTGAGGAGTTGATGTACAACATGAATCATATTTTTTAATATTACTGTTGCCTTTCCTGTAACTGAACAGTAAATGGTTTGACTCATAGGACTTAGCAACCTGCTCAAAGGTTTGTTGTATATCTTTTTTTGTGGCCTTTCCTTTATTTTCAGTTTCCGAAATTACCACAATATACTTTATCCTTTTTTCATAGTCTTGACTCATGATTAAACCAGTCGAGCTATAGCCTTTAGATTCCAATTTTTCAGTAACCTTTTCTACAAATTCAGATTGAGTTATATCTACACTTTTAACTTCTGTAGAGTCATTTGCATTTACTTGACTCTGCGGCTTCCCATTATTATTCATAAAGGTGAATATGACTACAAGAATCAAACTAACTGTCAGAACTCTAAGAAGAATTCTTTTCATTCAAACACCTCATTTCAATCGGATAGTTAGTATATATAGTAAGTCCAAGAGTTTTTATTGAGAAGTAGAAGAGAGCACGGTGGTTAATTACGGTATAGGCAGGGTTAAACCTATAATGAAAATAAGCGCTAACCTTATTAAAGAAAAGCGCCCGTTAACGGAGGAAATATGATTTATTTCTTCCCAAAACTTTTAATAAGCCTTATAAGCCAATGTAATACTATCCAAGGAAGTATAAATTTTGTCGCCCATTCTATTAAATTTGGAACTACATATGATATGTTGACTCCTATAAAATCGAGAACAAACCAAAGTAACAATATAAAGTGCTATATCAATGACTATGTATATAATTGGGATTTTAGCAATCTGTTTAGATCGTTTAATCGTTTCTCGAAAAGTGCTAACACAATTAATACTATAGTTATTGGGGATTAATAACATTCTTTATCAAAGGCATTACGACTTTTGGAATGAGATAAAAGATGATTGGCTCAGAGGGGGAAATTCTTTTTCACAAAGTATCATAAATGTATCTACAAATGCGGAAGTTGAATCTGTTGGTTCGGTACGTTAGGATAAAGCAAATGACGGTGAATAAGTGTATTTTGGTTACTATAAAGATTTCCCTTTCAAACAAAATATATGTTGTTTAAATGCATAGTTCTGCGCAGTAGTTTTTATTAAACATAAGCCTCAAAGTACTTTAATTCGCATGATTTATAACATCAGTTTGTTACTCTAAATCTCTTGTTGGATAGAGGTATTTCCCTGTTCTTTTAGTAAAAGAGCATCGATTTGATTTAAAATTCGATGCTCAACTTCTGTTATATATACATGTTTGCACCTTAAAACTAAACTACCTATAATGGCTCCCTGCAACTAGTATTAAAAGATGCAATATTACGAAATAAACTGTATAACGTACCCTCCAATAACACCTAAAAGAACAACTAACCAGGCTGGTATCTTCCAAATATTTAACAAGCCAAACAAAATAACAGCTAAGGCAAAGTCTGCGGTACTAAAAATAGAACTGCTTATCACGGGATCATAAAATGCAGCTAACAAAATACCTACCACACTAGCATTTACTCCCATTAAAATGCCTTGGAAAGTTGCCTTCTTGCGTAATTCATTTAAAAATGGTAAAGCTGCAACAATGAGTAAGAATGAAGGGAGAAATATGCCTACCGTTGCAACGATAGCTCCAGTAATTCCTTCCATCATCGTTCCAAGATAACTAGAGAAAGTAAATAAAGGCCCTGGTACAGCTTGTGCCATACCATATCCAGCTAAAAACTCATTAGCTGTTAACAACCCTGAAGGTACGACTTCTCTTTCAATCATTGGTAATACAACATGTCCACCACCAAATACAAGCGAACCAACTCTAAAAAAGATATCAAAAATGTTTAGCAATGGATTATCTGACATTCTATTTAACAAAGGTAATAAAATGAGTAGACTAATTAAAGTTCCCAAAGAAGCGATACCAAGTTTTTTGGATATGTTGATAGAAAAAGGTTGAACTTTTGATTCAGCTTTATCTTTGAACAATCTTAATCCAAATAATCCCGCACCTACAATAATTAAAATCTGCATCCATGCAGATGGAAACAATAACATGATAGTAGCAGCAACTAACGCTATTGCTATCCGTGGTTTATCAGGTGTCAGCTTTTGACCCATTCCAATTAGTGCATGTAAGACAACAGATGCAGCAACTATTTTCAAGCTGTGTATGAAAACTGCATCTTCTAAAGAAAATGTTTGATACATCATTGCAAAAACAATCAACACAATAATGGAAGGTACGGTAAATCCTAACCAAGAGATAAGGCCTCCTAGCAAACCGCCTCGTAACATACCTATCGACATTCCTACCTGACTACTGGCAGGACCAGGGAGGAATTGACAAATTGCAATGATATCCGCATATGTTTTATCATCTAACCATTTTCTGCGATCAATATACTCGTCCTTAAAATAAGCGAGGTGTGCGATAGGCCCACCAAATGAAGTCAAACCTAGCTTTGTAGATGTAAATAATATTTCTAAAAGCGTTTGAATCTTGTTTCTCTTTTGCTTTTCACTCAATTTTTTCACCTCTTATCATTTAATTTCTTTAAAGAGTTCATAGGCTTTGGCTCTAGCTTCCTGTAGAACAGAATCTCCCTTATCTGTGGTTCGGTAATACTTCCTAATCTTTCCATTTATATTGACATCTTCCCTGTTCAGAAGCTGATCCTTTTCCATGTTGTGAAGGATGGGATATAAAGTTCCGGCGCTGATTTCATATCCATGTTCATGCAGCTCTTCAAGCATCCAAGACCCGTAAATGGCTTCTTCTTTTGCATGATGCAAAATATGGATTTGTATAAAGCCCAAGAAAAGCTTCCTTAACACTTTATTTTCCAACTATTTACCTCCTTTTTTCGAAATGCATAATCGAAAATTGATATCGATTTTCGATAACTAGATTATATAGTAACCGATAAGGATGGGCAACAGTATATTAAAATTTTTACATTGATTTAACAATTATTTAGTAATTATATTGTTCATCAAAGAGAACCCTAGATATTGAAATCTCTATTGTCCATTAAGTTAATCTTAGTAATCAAAGTAAAAGGAAGCAAAATCAGTCAATTTTACACCGAAATTACTTCCTTTAGCTGTTCATTTAATTCATTATCTCGAACTCAAGTCTTCAAGCAATCTGGCCCTTATATTCAGTTTGGGCGCTAATCCTTATTCCTGAATTACGCCCGATTGGGGAAACTGTTATAGAGTGTAAGTATAAAAAATAGCTACTCTTCTATACTTAATTAATATCAATTTTTTTTGATTTAATACTTGCTTTTATGCACACATTCCATTAAAATCTATTTATATCAAAAAAAATTGATTAAGGAGGTTGTAACATGAATAACCTTTTTCAGCTTACAGATGTTTCTTTGGAAAAAACGTTTACTAAATATGAAAAGAAATTTAAAGCATTAGCTGATCAAAAAAGGCTTCACATCTTACATGAAATCACAGAATATGGGGAAGTATGTGTTTGTGATCTATCAGAAAAGCTACAGTTGCCACAATCCAAGTTATCATATCATTTAAAAATATTAATGGATGCCAAGCTAATTGTAAAAGAAACACGTGGTACCTGGAGTTACTATACATTAAATCATTCGGAAATCAATCACTTACTATCCGAGGAGCTTTGTTGCCTGTTTCGTCGTGATTAATTTTTTAACTTATAAATCAAAAAAAATTGATTAAAGGAGGAATATAAATGAATGTACATATTGGGTTAAATATAGTTGATCTTGAAAAGTCTATAGGGTTTTATACAAAGGTTTTCGGTGAAAATCCCGTAAAAAGGAAAGAAGATTACGCTAAGTTCATACCTGAGGGATTGCAGTTAAACTTTACACTGAATGTAAGATCTAAAGTGTCAGGTAATCAAGTAGGACATTTTGGAATACAGGTGGGAGAACAGGAAGATATCAATCATCACAAAAAACGTCTAGAAAAGCTAGGGTTCTTTACACGTGATGAAATTAATACTAATTGCTGTTATGCACTTCAGGATAAATTTTGGATAACTGATCCTGACGGTAACGAGTGGGAGTTTTTTTACACTAAAAAGGATGTAGAGGTAACTGAATCTGATCAATTATGTTGTAATTAGGGGGAGAAGCAATGGAAAATGATTATGTAATTACTAAAATGTTTGAAAACAAAAAGCGGCAGTTGAAAGAGATTAATTTTAATGCTTGGAAATCAGAAAAAATCCCTAAGAATAAAAATAGATTAAAACTTTCAGAACGGAAGTTTTGGCAAAATGGAGAAATCAAAAATGTCTGTTGTGCTAACTGCTGTTAAGTAGATAAATAACTCTCCAGAGTTTTAAACTCTGGAGAGTTAAGTTTTAAATACACCCCGAATGTAATAT
This sequence comes from Virgibacillus salexigens, assembly GCF_014905415.1. GTDB lineage: Bacteria > Bacillota > Bacilli > Bacillales > Amphibacillaceae > Virgibacillus > Virgibacillus salexigens. The sequence continues at coordinate 5,870 of NZ_BNEO01000003.1, read as the reverse complement.
TCATATTCATAAAATTTCATAAGCCATTTTCAACAATGGCCTTTTCTTCAAGATTAGGCGCAGGTCTTTATTTGAAGTGACCCCTGGGGAATCGATTTTTTAGGTTGGAAATATGCTTAGCGTACAAAATGTCCGAAATGTTGGCGGTACCCCATATAGCTTACCCCTCTTTAAGTGATGGTTATGACATAGCGTTTTTTACAATGTTGCGGTAGTAGCCTATGGTAAACAGAGCGAATACAAAATAGATAACCGTGTATATCGCCATGGCGATGGATGCCGGAAACGTGGTGTCCGACCGGATCATAAATGAAGCCGCCTTGATAGCAAAGATCGAATGCAGCATACCGATCGATAGAGGGAGAAGGAACACGATGGCCTGCTTTCGTATAATGCCTTTCATGATCATATCCACGTCAAATCCGAGCTGACGCAACGTCTTAAAGCTTTGCTTTTCCTGCTCGGCTTCGGTCATTTGCTTGAAGTACAAGATGCTGCCGGTTGAGATCAAAAAGACAAGTCCAAGGAAAGCTGCGATGAAAATGAGCAAGCCTGTCATCTGCAGCACTTCTTTGTACTGCGCATAGAAATCATACGTTAATCGTTCGTCACTGACGTGTTTTGCGTATATAGAGGAAGCTATGGCGAGCTCTTCCTTGTCCGGAACTTGATACGTATCAAAACGAATTACTTTATAACCGGGCGTACCGGCCATTTGTTCTGCTATTTTGTCCATCGTCGCTTCTGACACTAGCAGCTGCCTGCCGGGAGCATTTAAATTCATGATGTTCCTTTCCATCAATGTCCTCAATGTATACATAACGGTCTGTCCATGCTGCTCCAGCTCTATTTCGGTTGGATATCGCTTCGACTGCTCATCTAAGTCCCCGGCAAGTGAGGCCCCAGCATTGTACAAAATGGCTTCGCCATCTGGCGGCACGTTGAGGTCTGCGCCTGTTTGTTTAAGCTGTTCGGCCGGAAGCCATAACAAACTTTCTTCAACCTTGTGGAATTCGTCATTCGGATCAAGGATGCTGCCCATCGTCAGAACCGCTTGAACGACGTGGTGATTAACATCGATGCCTTCCTTCTCCAGCTTCATCTTGAACGACAGCGCCTCCTGCGGCTCGTTTTCAAACATAAAATCATAAGGGAGATCACGGCGGGTCTCTTGCTCTACGGAGTAGTAGAAGGCGTAAGCCATGGAAATCAGCGTGATGGCCATGGCCGACAACATCGTAATCAAGGTAAGAGAGTTGGCATTTGCTTTCATATGGTGCATCAGCGGAGCCATCGACAGGCTGTTTGTTAAGCCCAGGTGTCCATCTTTACGTTTGCGGAACCGGTAAAAGCACCATCTGATCGTAACGCGAAACAATAAGTAAGTCCCTGCAACGATGGATCCGAGAACCAATAGTGCGTTGAGGAATAACTGTTCATTGATATGACCCGATAATTCATAGCCGTATCCAATCAGCGCCAGACCGAGCAGGGCGAAAATAGCAGATGCCACCACTTTGGGCGGCTTAGTGAGGTCAGGCCGCTTGTCAGCTTGAAACAGATTCAGAAGGGTGCTGCGATAAACCTTCAGCATCATCTGAATGGAAGTGATGACGATGATGAGAAGATAGACCATCGACGTTTTAAAAGCCGCTGGTACGGAGAAGCTGATGTCGACAATCCCTTCTAAGCCGAGCAGATTCAACAAAATCAGGACGAACAGCCTTGAAATCAACGCGCCGCAAATGATCGCAGCAAGTAGTGCACCTAAGCCAAGCAGTATATTCTCGATCATTAGATATCGGGCTACCCAGCCTTTGGAAAGACCAATCAGCTGATATAGTCCGATTTCTCGACTGCGCCGACGCAGGAAAATGCCGTTGGCCGAGACGGTAAAGATCCCAACGATCACAATCAGAATGACCCCCGCAATTTGAAACCCGGCAGAGAAGTCAACGCTCGGATGTGTCATATTCTGAACAGCCTGATCGTGCTGTAGTGAGGTGAAGACAAAATACAGGCTCATACTAAAGATCAGCGCAAAGAAGTACAAATAATAATGCTTCACATTTTGCCGCATGCTGCGACGCGTTAATTCAAAAACCGTCAACATGTTCACCCCCCAGTACAGCTTGCACGTCCATAATTTCATTAAAGAAGGCATGTCTTGTTTTATCGCCGCGGTACAGCTCGGAATAAGTCTTCCCGTCTCTTAAAAACACAACACGGCTGCAATAGCTGGAGGCTACCGGATCATGGGTCACCATGACAACGGTGACGCCTCGCTGCTGATTCACCTTCTCCATCACATCGAGTAACGAGGAAGCCGATTTGGAATCCAGTGCACCGGTCGGTTCGTCCGCAAATACGATCGAAGGCTGGTGGATCAGAGCGCGCCCGGCAGCCGTCCGTTGTTTCTGGCCTCCCGATATTTCATGCGGATATTTGTGCGACAGTGCTTTAATGTCAAGCACATTGGCGATGGCTGTGAACTCGCTTTCCGCTTCCCGCTTGCTCATTTTGCTAAGGGAGATGGGCAGCAGTATATTTTCCTTCACTGTCAACGTGTCCAGTAGATTGTAATCCTGAAAGATGAATCCCAGCTTGTTGCGCCGAAAGGCGGAAAGCGCGGTATTACTCAGCTTGGAGATATCTGCGTCATCGATTAAAACCGTTCCGTCCGTAGTATGATCAATCGTGGCTAAGACGTTAAGCAATGTCGTCTTGCCTGAGCCGGAAGCCCCCATAATGCCGACAAATTCACTTCGGGTGACGCGTAAATCTATTCCTTTTAATACATGCTGTGCATTTCCTTTGGTACCAAATGTTTTGTGGACATTTCGTGCTTGTAAAACGGTTTCTCCTACATTCAACTGATCCATAACATACCTCCAAATCATAATTGTTGCTTGATGATAGCTTTATTATACGGTTGGATTTTCCGCTTGTCGTACGTTTTGCATGACAATCTGGCAAGACAACGTGACAATATTGTCAGGTTCACTATTCCACACCAAAAAACAGCCAGGAGCAATCCTGACTGCTTCATAGCTGTATATTACTCGCCCGACCCTCTTCGGACAGCTTCGAATGCGTTGGGATCGACAAAGATCATTCGCATCACCGTACCTTTCGTTTGACCGGGTTGCGCTTTGAGGGTAATTCCTAATTTTTCTGCAACGGTTTTTGCAAGATAGAGCCCAAGTCCGGTCGCTGCGTTTTGAATCCTGCCGTTTTCGCCCGTGAAACCTTTGTCAAAGATACGCGGCAATTCGTGCGGCTGTATTCCCGGTCCTTCATCGATGACATCCAAAAAGACTTGGCCTGTCTCCGTTACATCCGTCACGATCATAAGTGCCGTATTCGCAGGATTATATTTCACGGCATTCGTCAACAGTTGCCGAAGGATGAAGCGGCACCATTTTCGGTCTGTAATGGCCTTTACATCCGTTCCTTCGATACTGACCGCCAGATTTTTTTCCATACACCATGGCGCCAGCTCCCGTACTTCTTCCGCGGCAAGGCGCTGTATGGAGGCCAATTCAAGAACATAGTCTGATTCGATCGCGGGTAGACGTGTCATATGCAGCTGACGGTCGACCAACAAATACACCCGCAACCATTCCGCTTCAATTTTACGTATTTCCGGATCACTTGGCCGGGCGTCCAGGATTAGCTTCATGGCGGTGAGAGGAGTCTTCACCTCATGGATCCATGAGGCCGTGAATTCATTCTCGATCAGTTGAGTTTCTTTATAGTCAGAAAGCTTTTGTTTGAACTGAAGGGAGGCTTCCCGTAAGATGTCGTTGGTCATCTGATCTAGGCCGTCCCCAGGCTCAGGAAGTGTCTCGATCCAGTCTAAGGCCGCCATGTCTTCCTGCAGAGCAGCCAACGCGGCGGCATATTTTGTCTCTCTTTTGAAGCGCCATATAAAAAACAGGAGAAAGGACAGAATAAATGAGGCGTTAAAATAAAGGAGAGAAGTAGATGTGACCTGGATGCCTTGATCAAGCAGGATCAGAGCATTGGCTAAGCCGAGCAAGCTGGCAAACAATAAAACCCAGCTTTTCCTTGCATCAACGTAACGGATAAACATGGCACGGTTCCTCCTATCAGTACATGTTCATAATCTCTATAAAGTGATGGCCATATAACCCAGCCCTTTTTTTGTCACAATAGCGTCTGCCAAATCGATCGTCTCCAGCTTCTGCCGCAAACGGGTTATATTCGCCGTGAGGGTATTGTCGTTCACGAACTGCTCGTCCTCCCACAGCTTTCGTATCAAGTCATGGCGCGAGATAATGACATTGTTCGATCTTACGAGCGTGATCAGTATAAAAAATTCGTTTTTTGTTAAATCCACTTCTTTCCCAGCGTTTCGAATTACACCTCGATTCAAATCAATCAAGGCGTCGTTCCATTCAAGAATATTCGGTTGCTCTTCGCCATAAGCATATGTCCTCCGGAGAATGGCTTGAATTTTGGCATAAAGCACGTCTGTATGAAACGGCTTCTGGATGAAGTCATCCGCCCCCATGTTCAGCGCCATGACCATATCCATTGGGTGATCGCGGGAGGAAAGGAAAACAATGGGTACTTTGGATACAGCGCGAATCTCGCGAGACCAATGAAAACCGTCAAATTTCGGGAGTATGACATCCATGATGACGAGCTGAGGCTGTTGTTCAAGAAATGAACGCATCACACCTTCAAAATTATCTGGTCCCGTGACCCGGAAGGACCAAGCCTCTAGACCCTTCTTCAACGCAGCAAACAAAGCATCATCATCTTCAACAACAAATATGTTTATCTTCATCGAGCCAGCCTCCTAGTGTCGCAAATTTGACTGTTGTAAATAAAATAATTTGAGGTAACAAAGAATTACTCCTCATTAATATATCACAGATTAATGTTTCACCTATGGTGGGGGTACGGAAACGATTCGAGGATGAAGGGCCAATATTGGAAATATTTACTTTTTAATGTGGTTACCTTCTTTACTTCCTTTCTGCCAATTTTCTGTACAAAGCCGATCTTGACACATTTGTGAAATTTTTTTAACAGTCATATTTCTCTCTCTGTAAAGTTCCACTGCATAGTTAATGCCTTCATGTTTCGAATGATATTTTTTTACCCGCCCCCGATATTTCCCCTCTTTTTTGGCAAGTCCTATTCCTTCACGCTGACGAATTCGAATAAGATCACGTTCTAATTGATTAACGCCTCCCATGACAGTCATTAAAAACTCACTATAGGGATTGTCTTCGGATAAATCTAACCAGGTATCTTTCAAGGACTTCAAATTTGCCTTCTTTTGCTTGATATCATCGACCAATTCAAATAAATCCCTTGTGCTCTGGGTAATCCGGGTAAGGTCTGTAACCAAAATCGTATCATCTGCCTATAGTTCATCTAACATTTTTTGTAGCTCTGGTCGGCGTTGTGTAGCTCCGGATAACTCTTCTTCAAATATGATATCCATTCCTATTTCTTCGAGTTGCTTGTATTGTCTTGCAGGATTCTGATCAACCGAACTGACCCTTACATAACCGATTTTTCTCATAATTTCCATTCCTATTTTGAAACAAGTCACATGGGACATGTGGAAACCTCATTTTACCACTCATTTATGTTTGTTCCAATAGAGTAGGCTCTAATGAAATAAAAATAGACTGAATGGCAGAAACCAATCAATCTATAAATAAATTATTGTATTCCACTAAAGCGCCCTTTGTATTATAAGGTCAACCGGAAATATGATATTTTTCTGGTTGACCTTATGTTTTATAGGTTATTCTTTAGGTAGTCGGGGTAGGACGTAAGCGCCCGTGGGACTTGATCCCGTCCGTAATACTGTCCACCCCCTACTT
>NZ_BNEO01000002.1 GCF_014905415.1 Virgibacillus salexigens | reverse complement strand
GATGAGGTTGATAGGTTCGAGGTGGAAGCGTGGTGACACGTGGAGCTGACGAATACTAATCGATCGAGGACTTAACTAACCAATTTGGCTTTGAAACGTCGTTGAATGATCTCTTATTTAGTTTTTAGGGTACAAATGAAAACGGAAGTACCTGTTTAGCGACAATGGACTGGACGACTCCGAAGGAGATAGAGGAAACACAAGGAGCAGAGCGAATTGATGTTGACTTATCACACGGAGGAGAAGGAAGTCACAGGAGTCGCTAGGGACTGAAGTTAGAAGAATTTCAAAAAATCCTTGCATTTTTCGAGGAAACTTCATATAATATTATTTGTCCTTATTTTTAAGGAATGTCTGGTAGCAATAGCGGAGAGGTCACACCTGTTCCCATGCCGAACACAGTAGTTAAGCTCTCCAGCGCCGATGGTAGTTGGGGCTTTGCCCCTGCAAGAGTAGGACGCCGCCAGGCCATTTTAAAAGCTGTTCGTATGTTTATACGGACAGCTTTTCTAACACTAAATATATTCATTTTATCCCTACAAACTCTGCCTGAAATAGTAAAAGTCAATATTTGTAAAAAACCATATAAACAAATGGCCTCAGTACTCTTAAAACGAAGACTGAGGCCATTGTTAATTCGATATATTCAACAACTTAAAAGTTTATTCAGCAATACAAGATTAGGTTAGGTTATTTTCTTCTGTAAGATTTCTGCCTTTTTTTCCACTTAATGAATTCGTTATAGAGGTGATGGCTCCATCACCTGTAACATTACAAGCTGTTCCAAGACTGTCTTGTGCTAAGTATAGAGCTATCATTAAAGATACCATCGTTGCGTCAAAACCTAGCATACTTTTGAGCAAGCCAATAGCAGCCATTACTGCACCACCAGGAACCCCTGGAGCAGCAATCATTGTTATACCTAACATTAAGATAAATGGAAATACAGCTGAGAATGTACCAGGCTCTCCTTGTAAAAACATGACAGCTAAAGAACAACTTACTAACGTAATTGTACTTCCAGATAGATGTATATTTGCGAGTAAAGGAACTGTAAAATCAGCTATTCCTTCTCGTACTTTTAATGTTTTTGTATGTTTTAAAGTTACTGGAATGGTAGCGGCAGAAGATTGAGTTCCTAACGCTGTAAAATATGCAGGTATCATTCGTTTTATCATACTGATTGGGTTTTGCTTACTTAACGTTCCAGCTAATGTATATTGAAGCATTAAATAAAGTAAATGCAAAATAATAATCATAACAAATACTTTTGCAAATACAGCTAAAATTGTACTCACTTGACCAGCTGCCGTCATATTGGCAAATATTCCAAAAATATGGATTGGAAGTAAAGGAATAATAACTTTTTCAATAACTAATTGTATAATATCTCGGAAATCAGTTGTTATTTTATATAATGCTTCGCCTTTAATAGTTGCAATACCAAGACCAATGACAAAAGACAGAAGTAAAGCTGTCATAATTTCCATTGGGGGTGGCATTTCAACTTGGAAAAATCCTTCACTAAGGCTCTTGGAAGGATCTGAAAAAGATTGTAAGGATTGCTGGCTCAAAAACGTCGGATAGATGATTTTCGCTACAAAAAATGCTATTACTCCAGCAACAACGGTTGATGTATAAGCTACTGCCCCTGTTAGTCCAAGTAATTTACCTGCACCTCGTCCCATTGAGCCAATACCTGGTGCAATGAAACCTATAATAATTAATGGAATAATAAATTCTAGAAAATTACCGAATATATCGTTAAACGTTGCAAATAATCGAATAAGCCAGTCATTCGCGAATGACCCAATTACAATACCGAGAAGGATTGCTGTAATTATTCTAAGTAGTAGTCCTAGTCCTTTCAATGATTCCCCTCCTTTTATAATACCCCCTATTTTACACAAAATATTACGATTCGTCTAACTAAATTAAAAGCGCACCAAATTTAGGTGCGCTAGTGCCTGCTTAGCTCATTCCATAAGGTCCTAATTGTTGGGAATTACTTGTGCTTGTGTTTCCACTGTTACCGCTACTATTATTTGAATTCGTCATTTGGGAAACGAATGGAATCATCTGTTGCATGGTTTGTCCAAGATTTTGATTGTTTTTTGTCATGGTATAATATGTGGCAGCTCCTACACCAACAGACGCAATAATAGGTAACCATACTCCGTTTTTTTGCATTATTTACCAACCCTTTCTAAACCTTATCGTTTGATTAACAGACATTATTAGGTTAATCCATTTGCTGAATTTAATGCCTAGTATCAACTACCAGCATAATAACCTGTTTCCAACGCAGCATTTAGTCCCGCCAATCTTCCTGTGACTAGAGCCGAAGTAATATTATAACCACCTGTATATCCATGTATATCTAAGATCTCACCACAAAAATATAGACCATGCATGATTTTAGATTGCATTGTATTTGGTACGATTTCTTTTATGGATACACCACCTCCAGTTACAAATGCTTTATCAAGGGGTAATGAGCCATGAACTTGAAATGTAAACTGTTTAAAGTCTTTAATGATATTGCGAATCGTTAATTTTGAGATGGAACTTCCTTTTTCATCGTCAGTAATGCCATGTCGTTGAAATAAATAAGCCATCAATCGTTCAGGTATCCAACCTTTCAGTAAGTTTTTTAGAGATTTCCTTGGATGCTCCTCGACTAATTTCAGTAACTTATTAAATAGCTCTTGTTCGTTGTGTTGAGGTATCGTATCAAGCTGCATTGTTACTGAAGATTGCCCTTTACGTAATTCCTTTACTACAAATTGAGAACAACGCAGAACAGCTGGACCAGAAACTCCAAAATGCGTAAATATCATATCCATTTGATGAGATACAATAGGTTTATGATTTTTATTTAAAACGGTTAGTTTTATATCCCGTAAGGATAAACCTTGAAGGGATTTATTTTGAATAAAAGGTTCATTAGAGGTTAGGGCCACTTCAGTAGGATATAGATCTGTCACAGTATGTCCTGCTTTTTTAGCCCAAGCATATCCGTCCCCTGTAGAACCTGTATGTGGTACTGCTTTTCCACCGACTGCGATAACCAATGCTTTTGTCATTATTTTTGAACCGTCTCGAAGAATAATCGTATGGTTAGCTTGGTCATAATGAATAGCTTTCACAGGAGTTTCAAGTTTTATTGCTACCTGTAACTCATCCATCCGATTTAAAAGGGCGTTAACAACGGTTTTGGATTGATTAGAGACAGGAAACATTCTTCCGTGGTCTTCTTCTTTAAGAGGAACGTTTAGTCCTTCAAATAAATCAATAATATCGTAATTATTAAATACTGAAAATGCACTATATAAAAATTTGCCATTGCCAGGTATATGTTTGATCACTTCATCTTGAGGAAGGCGATTGGTAACATTGCAACGGCCACCCCCAGATATAGCTAATTTTTTTCCCAATTTCTTCCCTTTTTCAATTAATAAGGTCTTCGCCCCTGATTCGGAAGCTGCAATAGCTGCCATCAAACCAGAAGGCCCACCACCAATTATTATTACGTCATAGGACAATTTTCTTCATTCCTTTCCGTATGTATATTAACATGATCTATTAATACGAACAATTTTTTACTGATGGTATGTAATAAATAGGAGTTGAATTGATAATGATGCAGTTAAATTGTGATAAAATAGTGCAAATGATTCTTTTTATCAGAAATGAAGTTTCTGTATAATGATATAATGGTGTCGAATTTTAATAATTTATGTAGATAAATGCGGGTGAAATAATGTCAAATATAGTACGAGGAACCATGTTATTAACTGGGGCGTCTTTTTTGTCGAAGTTTTTAGGCATGATCTATGTCGTTCCTTTTAATGCGTTAGTTGGAGCAAGCGGTGGTACGCTGTTTGCCTATGCATATACGCCTTATAGTATTTTTATAAGCTTATCAACAGTAGGTGTACCTTTAGCAGTATCTAAATTTGTGTCGAAATATAATGCAGTAGGGGATTATGAAACAGGTATGCGCATGTTCCGTGCAGGTTTAACGTTGATGCTTGTAACTGGAACCTTGGCTTTTTTAGCCATGTTTATTAGTGCTGATTGGCTAGCAGCTGGGATGATTACGAGTGACGATCCAGATAGTATTACTGTAGCCGATGTAGCTTTTGTGATTCGTATGGTAAGTGTTGCATTAATTATAATTCCAGCTATGAGTATTGCCCGGGGTTTTTTCCAAGGCCATAACTCGATGGGACCAACGGCAGTCTCGCAAGTAGTTGAACAAATTGTTCGGATTGTTTTTCTTTTAGGCGGCTCATTCATTATTCTAAAAATATTTGATGGAACAATACTTGCAGCTGTTGGATTTTCTACGTTTGCAGCCTTTCTTGGCGCATTGGCATCATCAATCATTCTATGGTTGTATTGGCGTAAAAGAAAACCATTTTTAGAAAAACAAATTCATCAGCAAACATATACGCATGATGTTCGTAAGAAGGATTTGTTTGCTGAATTGTTCCGTTATGCAGGACCATTTGTACTGGTAGGATTAGCAATCCCATTATATCAATTAGTAGATCAATTTACATTTGAACGTTCAATGGTAGCAAGTGATCGACAAGATATTTGGGAATTTACGTACTCGGTTATCAATTTTTATGGACATAAGCTCGTTATTATTCCAATTACGTTAGCAACGGGTTTATCAATGGCGATATTACCTGAAATGACCAAATCATTTACGCAACAAAACCAAACACAATTGAAGCAGCAAATTAATCATGCTTTTCAAATTATTATGGTTTTAGTTATTCCTGCTGTTGTCGGGCTTTCTATGTTATCGAATGAAGCATATGGGACACTGTTTGGTGAAATGGATAAGCTGCATATTTCAGGTCCATTGCTTGCTTGGTATGCACCAGTTGCTTTATTATTTGCACTATTTAGTGTCTCATCCTCCGTATTACAAGGGATAAACCAACAACGTTTTGCAGTTATTAGTTTGTCCGCAGGATTGTTAGTTAAAGTGCTATTCAATATACAGTTAATCTATTTATTTGGAGCAAAAGGTGCTATTTTTGGAACTGCAATTGCTGCTGGTATTGCAGTGATGTTAAATCTTTGGAGAATCCGTGCTTCCATTGATTTCTCTTATAAACAGTTAATTAAACGTACGATTTTGATTGGGATTTTTGTAACCATTATGAGTGGTTGTATTATCTTACTTAAGTATTTCGTTGGTTTTGCCGTTCCTTATGAGGATACAAGATGGGGGGCAGCTATCATGCTTATTATTGGTGTGATCGGCGGAGGAGCAGTTTATCTATGGCTTGCCTATAAATCCACTTTATTGGAAAGAGTATTAGGGAATCGAGTCCGTGTGTTGGACAAAGTCTTCCAAAGGTAAGGAGGAAAGAATATGCGAATTGATAAATTTTTGGCGAATACAGGTTATGGTAGTCGTAAAGATGTGAAGGTATTACTTAAGAAAAAACAAGTTTTTGTTAATGGTTCTATCGTTAAAAATAGTGCTTTGCATATAAATCCATATGAGGATATGATTAAAGTAAATGATACATTAATAAAGTATCGAAAATATATTTACATGATGATGAACAAACCTCCTCAGGTTATTTCTGCTACGGAAGATAAGCGAGATAAGACCGTCATTGATCTGCTACCTCCAGCATTACAAAATTTTCAACCTTTTCCTGTTGGGAGGTTGGATAAAGATACAGAAGGACTATTATTAATAACAAATGATGGGAAGATGGCCCATCATTTGTTATCTCCAAAGAAAAACATTGATAAGACATATTACGCTAAAATCGATGGAATTATTACGGAAAATGACATTACATCTTTTCGTAATGGCATTCAATTAAATGATGGATATGTGACTAAACCCGCTGGTTTGTCCATCTTACATCGCGGGGAAATATCTGAAGTACTTGTAACCATTACTGAAGGAAAATTCCACCAAGTGAAAAGGATGTTTCATGCGATTGATAAACCAGTAATTTATTTAAAACGCATGCAAATGGGGAGATTAAAGCTTGATCAATCTTTAGCTTTAGGAGAATATCGTGAACTTACAGAAGAAGAACTTCAATTATTAAACAACCCCTAAAACATTGGAGGCTTATCATGACTGGAGAACCGCATTATTTTATAGCTGTCCCATTGTCTAATGATGTGAAAGAACGTTTTTCTTTAACGCAACAGCAAATAAGCAATCTGCCATACAAACAATGGACGGATTGGCAAGATATGCATATTACATTAAAGTTTTTAGGCCCTGTTTCCGATATTAAATTAAAAGCATTGATTCATCGCTTACATCAAATTTCTTTTCGGGGATTCACTTTAAAAGCAGGTAATATCGAAACGTTTGGTAATCCAGCAAGACCCAGAGTATTATATGTCTCTGTCGAATTATCTAAGCAGTTGACTGCGTTATACCAAAAAATAGAACTAGCTTCTTTGGAAGTTGGATTTTCAAAGGAAAACAGAATTTATATACCACATATAACGTTAGCTAAAAAATGGATTGGACAGAACGATTGGTTGAATAAGTTGGATCAAGTTAAAGCAAATGTCCAGGGGCCCATAAAAATAGATGTACGTGAATTTACACTATTTCGTATTTATCCGAACCGTATTCCAAAATATAGAATAATTGCTACGTTTCACGAACAAGGGGGTGGAGCATCTGGCTCAATTAATTAAGCTTCAAGATTATATTTCTCGCTATGAATGGAACCCATTTCGCTATCCAAGTCAGTTTATACGATTGAAACAAGAAAATTGGAAAAAATTGACTGTAGAATGGGAGCAGATCGTAGAGGAACCGGAGGAAGAAGAAGCATCTCCTAAATCATCACGTTTTTCCAAATGGAAACGGTGGAAACAGAAACCGAGGGTAGATGTAACAGGGGAGCGAGATCATACAGAATCTTTACCACCTACCAAAGAAGAGCTAAAGCATTATTTCTTGAATCGTTTAATGGAGATTCAGATGAAGTGGGCAACTTCCACAATAACGGATATTTCTTATATTAATCAAAAATACAGCTATGATCCGGAAATAAAATATTTTCTTCAGCGCTTTCCAGATACATATCTCATTATGTATTATCCAATTTTTAATATAAAAAAAGCACCAATAGAGGGAGAAATCATTGTAATTACGCCGATTAATATAGAAATTATATATTTAATGGATGAGGGTAAAGATGCTATGATTATCGCTAGTGATGAACGAACATGGACAGTGGATGTACAAGATAAGCGATATAAAATTATAAATCCTCATATCGCTTTAAAACGGACTGAACAAATCATAAAAAGTGTACTTGCCTTTCATGATTTAGAATTTCCAATTAAGAAGACAGTATTATCAAAAACAAACGAAATACTGTATACTGACGAACCTTTTTATACTCAGCTCGTTGGTAGAAAGCAATATGAAGAATGGTTCTTAACAATGCGTAGTTTGTCTTCACCATTAAAAAACCAGCAATTGCGAGTGGCAGATGCATTATTAAAACATTGTCAAACAAGCTCAGTCAAGCGGCCGGAATGGGATGAAGAAACGTATGCTTTTGGATTCACAGAAGAAAATAATTGACTGTGGTGGGGAAGCGAAGAACATGCTAAACTATTCACATATTTGTATTTTTGCTTAGAACTAGATAAAATGTATTATTGAACGCTAAATTTTGAAAGATGTGAGGAATTTATGGTGGACTGGCTGAAGCGAGTTCTAGGTTATGAATGGGAGATTACTCCAGCAGGGGGATTGACTGGAGATGCTTATCTAGCTACAAAAGAGAATCAACGATTATTTTTAAAACGTAATTCTTCGCCATTTTTGGCTGTATTATCAGCCGAAGGAATTGTTCCCAAGCTAATTTGGACAAAACGTATGGAAAATGGTGATGTGATTACAGCACAGGAATGGCTTGAAGGAAGGGAATTGAAGCCAGCAGAAATGCAGCATTTACGTGTTGCTGAGCTGCTGCACAAAATCCACCATTCCTCGGAATTATTATATATGCTTATGCGATTAGGGAAAAAACCTGTCACATCTGATGAAAGTTTTTCTAATATAAGATTGAGATTAGAGCGTATTGGTTTATTTAACCAAGATCAAGTAAGAATAGCACTTGTTTTTTTGGAGCAATTATTACCAATTACTAGAAAGCAAAAATTGGTCGTATGTCATGGTGATTTAAATCATAATAACATTTTACTTTCAAAAGAAGGACATCTTCATTTGATTGATTGGGATAATGCTCTGATTGCAGATCCTGTAACAGATTATGGAATGATATTAAACTGGTATATTCCTAAAGAAAATTGGAATGAGTGGTTAGAGCACTATGGTGTCACTAGTGACGACCATTTAATTGAACGGATGTACTGGTATTTACTTCTTGATGTGTTACATTATTTATGTTGGCATTTAGAACGAGATGAATTGATTAAATACAGGGAAAGATTAACGGACTTAGAAGAATTAAACGAGCAAATTAGAGCATTTAACGTTCACTAGTTTGATGTAGCGCATGAAGCCATGATGCTAAATTTTGATCATTTGCGGTTATATGACCTTCTATATTTTCAACAATTTCCCCATCTTTTCCATAGCTGTATATTTCAGGAAGAATACGAAGTAGTTCTTGATCCGTAACGTTATTATTATTCATTAAAGATTGAACGAGTCTAGAGATTTGTTGATACTCCGAAACATGGCCACAGCATTCGCCTTTTTGTTCATCTAAAAGGTCTATTAACAATGTTAATTGATTGTTTGTGTTTAATGTCATTCGTTATCACCTCTTCCTTAGTATCGTTCATCATTACATTTCTATACCTCTAAATACAGAAAGAGAGGCTTAAATGATGCGTCAACGAAATAAGCCGTGGGCAGACGATTTTTTAGAAGAGAATACACATATTGTTATTCCAAATCCGCAAGAATACAAAGGTAAATGGAAAAAATTCTTTGGTAATGATAAAGCCGTTCATATTGAAATTGGAACAGGAAAAGGACAATTTATTGTTGAGATGGCTAAACAGTTTCCAGAAGTTAATTTTATTGGAATTGAACTCGCTAAAAGTATCATTGTTACAGCAGCTCAAAAAATCAACGAATCGAAACAAAATAATATTGTGTTGATTAATGAAGATGCTGCTAATCTAAAAGAAATATTTGCAGAAAGCGAATTAGCAACGATTTATTTGAACTTTTCGGATCCGTGGCCTAAAAACAGGCATGAAAAACGGAGACTTACCTATCATACCTTTTTAGAAAAATATCAAGAAGTGTTACAACCGTCGGGAGAAGTCATTCTAAAAACCGATAATATGGGATTATTTGAGTACTCGTTAACAAGCTTCTCTCAATTTGGGATGCAACTTGAGGAAGTCAATTTGGATCTGCATCGTATTCATGATCCAACCAATAGGATGACAGAATATGAGGAGAAGTTTTCGAGCAAAGGCCAGCCAATCTATAGATGTCGTGTATCTTTCCACAATATGTAGACAAACAATCGATCGACGATATATTCGATCGATTGTTTTTTTGCATTTTAGAGAGCGTTTGCTAGCTGACTGTTCTTTGCTAAACTAATAGGAAAAGGGGGGAATATAAATGGAGAATTTGCAAGTAGGTAGAGCTAGATTAACTTGGTTGCGCGGTGGAGTTACTTTTTTGGACGGTGGAGCCATGTTTGGTGTCGTACCAAAACCACTTTGGAGTAAGAAGTATCCATCCAATAATAATAATCAAATTGAGTTACGAACAGATCCAATTTTAGTGGAAATCGACAATAGAAACTATTTAATTGATACTGGAATAGGCGCAGGTAAGTTGTCTGATAAACAGATCCGTAATTTTGGCGTTATCGAACAATCCTACATCGAGAACGCTTTAGCACAAATAGAATTAACACCAGATGATATCGATGCTGTCCTTATGACACATCTTCATTTTGATCATGCATGTGGATTAACAAAGAAGAATGGGGACTCCTTAACTTCTGTTTTTCAAAATGCAATCATTTACACATCTTCAATTGAATGGAAAGAAATGCAGAAGCCGAATATTCGATCATCTAATACGTATTGGGAGAATAATTGGGTACCAATCGTTGACCAGGTTCACGTTTTCGATAAGGAAATAGAGATAACGCCAGGTCTAAAAATGATTCATACGGGGGGACATAGTAATGGACATTCTATTCTCGTATTTGAAGAAGGAAATGAGTGTTTTATCCATATGGCGGATATTATGCCGACACATGCGCATCAAAATAAACTGTGGGCATTAGCGTATGATGATTATCCCGTTACCACAGTACATGAAAAAGAAAAATGGATGAAATATGGTTATGATAAACAAGCTTGGTACACGTTTTATCATGATGCCTATTATCGTGCGATTCAGTTTAATAAAAATGGTGAAATCAAAAATTTAGTTGAGCGAACACGCTATACAGATAGGAATTAAAAGCTGCTCAGAACTTGAGCAGCTTTCCGTTTGGATGTTCATTATACGGTTTGAACAGAGTCAATGACTGCTCCTGTTTCAACATCAACATAGAATTCATACTGTTTATTTTCGCCATCGAGGCTGCGTGTTACTCCACCACGATAGGCATTGTACAATAAACCGTTTTTTTCTACTTCTTGTGGTTTCATATAAATCCATGAACCACTAATTGGTCCTTGTTTTTTAAAAGTTTCTTTTGCTTGTTTTAAAGCTTTTTCTGGTGTTATTTTTTGGATTTGATCTAATTGTTGTTTAGCAATATAACCGACGGCTACACCTAATCCTGCTGCAAGAACCGCTTTTTTTACACTCATATCATGTTCACCTCTTGCTATAATATTAAAATCGGTAGTTTTGGGTCTACAAATGTTAGTATATCGTATTCTGAAAAAAATAGAAAATAATAAATCAAGGTATGTTTATTTATTAAGGAATAGTGGATATACATCGACTATTTCCGTTATACTAGCTATATTACATAGCAAAGGCGGGATATGAGAGATGAATCAAGAGACATTAGCAATGTTTAGGGAATTAACCGAATTACAGGGAGCTCCGGGTAATGAACACCCAGTCCGTTCATTTATGAAAAGAGAACTTGACAAGTATGCTGATGAGGTGATTCAAGACCATCTTGGTGGTGTTTTTGGTGTTAAAAAGGGAAAAGGTCCAAGAGTAATGGTAGCTGGTCATATGGATGAGGTTGGATTTATGGTTACACAAATTACAAAAAATGGGATGATTCGTTTTCAAACATTAGGCGGTTGGTGGAGCCAAGTCTTATTAGCTCAACGCGTTCAAATTATGACGGAAAACGGACCAGTCATTGGAGTTATTGGTTCGATACCACCACATAATTTAACAGATGCACAACGGAAAAAACCAATGGAAATGAAACATATGCTTATAGATATTGGTGCCGATGATCAAGATGATGCAGAAAAAATTGGAATTAAGCCAGGGCAACCCATTGTCCCGTTGACACCATTTACACCTATGGCCAATAATAAGAAAATTATGGCGAAAGCTTGGGATAATCGATATGGATGTGGATTAGCCATTGAACTACTGAAGGAATTACACAACCAATCTGTACCTAACTATTTGTACTCTGGGGCGACTGTCCAGGAAGAGGTTGGGTTAAGAGGTGCTCAAGTAGCGGCAAATATGATTAAACCAGATATATTCTTTGCGTTAGATGCTTCACCTGCTAATGACGCATCCGGTAATAAAGAAGAATTCGGTCAATTAGGCGAAGGAGCATTACTCCGTATATTTGATCGTTCGATGATTACACATCAAGGTATGAAAAATTTTGTATTAGATACGGCGGAAAGCCATGATATTCCGTACCAATATTTTATATCGCAAGGAGGAACAGATGCTGGACGTGTCCATATGACTAATCATGGAGTGCCTTCAGCAGTTGTAGGAATTTGCTCACGCTATATCCATACTTCTGCTTCTATTATTCATGTGGATGATTACGCTGCTGCTAAAGAACTATTAATACAATTAATTAAATCAACAGACCAAAACACATTAAATTACATTCACCAATCTGTTTAATCTAAGGTCTTGTAGAGGATGAAAGAAATGAATATAATTGTCGGTTCCACTAATCCTGCTAAAGTAAATGCAGTAAAAGAAGTATTCCATGAGAAAATGGTTGACTCAAAAGTTGTTCCATCACATGTTTCTCCTCAACCTTTCTCTGATGATGAGACGAGACAAGGAGCAATTAACCGAGCAGTAGCTTGCACTTCTAGTGATACAATGGGGATTGGTTTAGAAGGTGGAGTGATGTATGTTGAAGAGCAACTCTTTCTTTGTAATTGGGGAGCATTAGTAATTCCTGATCAGACAATTTTTACTGCTAGCGGTGCTCGTATTCCCTTACCGAAGGAAATAGATATCCAATTAGAACACGGGATGGAACTTGGAGACATTATGAATGCGTATGCCAAACGAAAAAATGTAGGGAAGAAAGAGGGAGCTATTGGCATATTTACAAATGAAATGATTTCGAGACAAACGATGTTTAGCCATGTTGTTAAATTATTACGTGGTCAATGGGAATACAATAGCCGGTAGAGCTGTTCTGCTCAACCGGTTATTTATCTTTCACTATGTTTACTCATATACATAATGAATAACATCTATTGCTTGTTCAATTGTTTCGACAGTTACATTTGCTTTTTCCGACAACTCTTTTAAAGGATGGATAAGTGAATCTGGTCGAACGATAATTGTTGGTTTATTTAATGATATCGCCTGACTTGCGTCCATAGCGGTATTCCATTGCTTATATTTTTCACCAAATAGCGCAATGACAATATCTGCTTTTTCCATCAAAACCTGGGTTCTAAAGTTATTTATCTTCGAAGCGGCTTCATCTTTATAAACCTTGCTCGGCTGGTTACCCAATATCGCTTCTCCAATATTATCTGAGCGATCATGATTGGTTTGTGGTGCAACAAAGGTTAAAGGTAATCCCTTTTCTTGTGCCAGCTGTTTTATAGTTTCTCTCCAATCATCATGAATTTGTCCAGCTAAATATACTGTGAGTTCCATGCGCTTTCTCCCTCCTCATAAATCCTTCTATATCTATAGTATACAAAATTAAAATAACTGAAAAGCATTTTACGTAGTAGATTGATCTCGAACGTTTCACATTCTATGAAATTCATAGTAATATAGGTAAAGGAATAGGTAGCTGTACAATTCGTTCATTCAATTAGGGGCTCTAATATACGTATGGTGTAATCCAAAAGACAAGCCAATTCATTGCAAGTGGATGCAGGATATAAAAGTAAAATAATATACCTATAAGGTTTAATTTAAAATACGAAAATGCATCGATTTTTTTAGACAATGGTATACCGTTGTTTCTTCTATTAGAAACATTATCCATTCTATTCTGTCATAAACAAAGGAGATGATATAAATGGAAACATTACGATCTCATGAAACATTTGAAAAAAGGATCAATCAGTCGAATATCGTATTCTATTTTACTGCCGGATGGTGCCCAGATTGTAGAGTGATTGAACCTGTATTACCAGAAATAGAGGCAGAATTTCCAAACTATACTTTTGTAAAAGTAGATAGAGACGAATTTATTGATATTTGCCAGGAGTACGCAATATTTGGAATCCCTAGCTTTGTCGCTTTCCGTAATGGTGAGGAAACGGGTAGATTTGTAAGTAAGAATCGTAAGACGAAAGAAGAGATTGTCCAATTCCTTAATAATCTTCCAAACTAGATTTGTGTTAGGAGGGAATCAAAATGAAAATGACAAGCTTAAAATTAAAACAAATTCTAGAACAACATTTAGCAAATGACGATTTTCGAACATCATATAACCGGGATAAGGATACGTTTCGAATTGAAAGGAAAGAAACAAAAAAAGGGATTACCATCACCTTGCCGAATGTAGTAGGGAAATATAACCAGCGCGGGGAAATCGTCATAGATGAATTAGTTGATCATATTAAGGAAGCATTACGAATCATGAATGAAGAGCAACACCTAGCTGGAATGGAAAAACAAATTTATCCGGTTATTCGAGCTACTTCCTTTCCAACAGTCACCAATGCTGGAACTGAATTGATTTTTAAAGATCATACAGCGGAAACAAGAATCTTTTACGCATTAGATTTAGGAAAATCCTATCGCCTAATTGATGAAGAACTACTTCATAATGAAGGTTGGACCAAAGAACGGATAGATGAAATTGCAACTTTCAATTTACGTTCGTTATCCTTGGATTACAAACATGAGCAAGTGGCTGAAAATGATTTTTATTTTATTTCCACACAAGATGGGTATGATGCGAGCCGAATTTTAAATGAGGCATTTTTAGAAGAAATGAAAGCGAATAGTAAAGGGGAGTTAGCTGTTGCTGTTCCTCATCAAGATGTCTTAATTGTTACAGATGTTCAGAACAAAGCTGGATATGATATTCTAGCTCAGATGACTATGAAATTCTTTGCTGAAGGAAGAATTCCTATTACATCTTTACCAATGATTTATGAAGAAAAATCATTAGAGCCTGTGTTTATACTAGCTAAAAACAAACCCGAGAAGAATCAATAAACCGAAAAGGATGATCAAGCGAATGGATGTATTTTACAATGTCAATGGTATTGGTGATGTACTTATTATCCCAATCTCAGAAGGAAATCGTTATGACGTGAGACATGAAAGGATTGGTGATGTTGTTCGGATTACCGGTGATTCAGATAAAGTTTTAGGTTATAACATCTTTCATGCGTCCACTTATTTTTCTTTCTTAACCAATGGAAAAATAATGCTAACTGAAGAGGGATTAGGTGAACTCAAGCAATTATTTAACCAATTAGAATTAGATGATTATTTGAATTTTGACTTACGTCCTAAGTTCGTTATTGGACATGTTATGAGTAAAGAGCAACATGAAAATGCTGATAAATTAAGTGTTTGTCAAGTAGATGTTGGAGATGAAACGTTACAGATTGTGTGTGGTGCTCCAAATGTGGATCAAGGGCAGAATGTAGTTGTTGCCAAAGTAGGAGCTACGATGCCAAGTGGATTAAAAATTAAACCGACAGAATTACGAGGTGTTCCTTCGAATGGTATGATATGTTCCCAGAAAGAGTTGGGTTTGCCAAATGCACCAAAAGAAAAAGGGATCTATGTTTTAGACAATTCTTATCGAGCTGGAGAACCATTCGTGATCTAGTAAAGGACAAAAACAACCTGCAAGTATTACGAGGGTTGTTTTTCTTTTTGTTAAGCAGATCAACGTTCTTTGAGAAATGTAAAGAAAAAGGATACAATCTAAAGAACTTGTCTATAGGATTATATTCACAAGAAACCTTCCAAAGAATGGATGAAACCTGCTACAATAAAGGAACACAAGATTTTTAGATACAGAAATGAGTGAATTGATGTGTGGGATCATTGGAAACAGAAAATTAAAAGTCTTTTTGCAGAAAGTGAAATTGAAGAACAGCAAGAGGAAAATCATAAAACGGAGAAAAGTAATCTCGAGGCAAAAATGATGTATCAATATCCTACGAATAAATCGTTTCGCTTTCCCGTTATTCCTGATCAAGCTGAACAAAGAAAAGAAAATACACGAAAGAAAAATCGAAATTCAGTAAAAACAAATAACCATAATTTCATGAATAATAATCTAAACGAGGATCGAAGCTCGAGAATTGAACCGGAACAACAACAGCAGAGTAGTGTGCGACTTGAGAAAAAGAACATGGAGAACAGTGAAGAACTACCAGCTTACCAACGAAAACGCTCAAGAAGATCAAATTCTGATAGGAGTACGTATCATACTAGTCATTCATTGTCTCAGGAAGAAGGAAGAAATGTTGAAAGGGAGCAATCGGCAAATAAAGTTTATAAAAAAGATCCAGATGTACCCTTTAAACCAACAGAAGTACCTTCCCCTATCTATGGGTTTCGCCCTAGAGATGAACAAAAAGCAAAAGTAGAAAATATTCCGGCATATCAACGTAAAGTAGATGAGAAAAATAAAGAACCATTTTCTAGCGAAATAAATCAAGAAATCCGAAAAGAATCAGTGGAAATCGCAGAACGGGAGATTGCAGCTGAAACAATAGAGGAGGAAAAAGTTAGCGAACTTTTACATGAAGAAAATGCTACGCCTGCTTCCGTTAATATTTCAGAAGTAAAAGATAGTAGTAAGCAGCAGCCGAGAAAATCAGAAGAAACAGAAAATTGTTCGATTAGTGAAGATAGAAGACGGTCATCTAAACGGGTCAACCAACGGGAACATAAAAAACAAGAGCGTCAAAGTGGAAGGGCGACTATTCCATTCAACGTGATGATGACTCCCAGAGATAAGAAAAACTTAATGGAAAAATCAAAGAAAGCAAAAAGGCGAGAATCTGAACAGAAATCAGAAATAACCAAACAAGAATTATTCAATAAGAAGGATACGAGTATTCCGTACTATCTATTAGATGATATCGATCGAACAAATGCAGATGATGATCACTGGGTTCAACAACAACAACAATTGCTTGAACAAACCTTAAAGCATTTTAATGTACGAGCTAAGGTAGTAAACGCAACTCAAGGACCTTCTGTAACACGATTTGAAGTACAACCTGAATTAGGGGTTAAGGTTAGTAAAGTGAAGAATCTAAGCGATGATTTAAAATTAAATATGGCCGCTAGAGATATTCGAATTGAAGCCCCTATTCCTGGGAAAAATACAATCGGAATTGAAATTCCAAATCGCAAAGCACAGATGGTAGGGCTACAGGGGATATTTGAGACAGATGCGTTTAAAAGAAATACATCTCCTTTAACAATCGCTTTAGGGTTAAGTATTGAAGGGCAACCTTTAATAACCAATATTCAAAAGATGCCACATGGATTAATAGCTGGTGCAACGGGGTCTGGTAAAAGTGTCTGTATCAATACGATATTAATCAGTTTATTATACAAGGCAAGTCACGAAGAGGTTAAATTCTTATTAATTGATCCTAAAATGGTAGAGCTAGCACCCTATAACGGTATTCCACATTTGGTTTCCCCTGTAATAACGGATGTGAAAGCAGCTACTGCCGCACTCAAATGGGCTGTGACAGAGATGGAAGACCGATATGAGAAGTTTGTGCATGAGGGAGTACGCGATATTGAGCGCTATAATCAAAAAATGGACAAACAGCAACGCACACAAGATAAACTGCCATTTATTGTAATTGTTATTGATGAACTGGCTGATTTAATGATGGTTTCCCCTCAGGATGTAGAAGATGCAATTAGCAGAATTGCCCAGAAAGCAAGAGCATGCGGAATTCACTTATTGCTAGCGACACAACGTCCGTCGGTAGATGTTATCACTGGACTTATTAAAGCAAATATACCTACAAGAATTGCATTTAGTGTATCTTCTCAAGTGGATTCACGTACGATACTTGATACAAGTGGAGCTGAAAAGTTGCTTGGAAAAGGGGATATGCTATTTATTGAAAATGGAGCAGGAAAGAGCATGCGCCTTCAGGGACCGTTTGTATCTGATGAAGAAATCGAACGAGTCACCAATTATACTAGAAGTATTGCTGAACCTAATTACTTGTTTGAGCAAGAGGAGTTGTTAGAGCAAGTAGCGATGGATGAGGAGGAGGATGATCATTTGAAAGATGCTGTTAAATTTGTTCTTGAGCAAAATGGAGCTAGTACGTCGTTGTTGCAACGCCACTTTAAAATAGGCTACAATCGTGCTGCAAGACTCATTGACAGTTTGGAGCAGCGGGGGATAATATCCGGTCAAAACGGAAGTAAGCCTCGCGAAGTATTAGTTACAGCATCGCAGGTTGAGGAAATGCTTTAAACAATGGTGGCTGTATGTCTTGTTTCCTCAACCAAATTTATATATGATTAACTGTAGGATTATATGCTAAGGGAGAAAACAAAAACATGAAGGAAATCGAACAAAAATTAAATGGCAAAATAAAACGGTTAACCAATAAAACATTTAAGTTTGATGAACGAATTAAAGAGGGCTGGTTCTCTGCCGTTTATTTTCTTAAAACGAAAGACATAGCTGAAAAGAAATTACCAGATAATCAAGTAACCATGCAATTCTTTCAAAAATCAGATGCAGTACTTTGTGGAACGGATGAAGCAATTGCTTTACTACATACTTTTGCAGACAATCCAGAAACATTAGAAATTCATTCTTTAAAAGATGGTGATAAAGTACGGCCGTTTGAATCTGTATTGACTGTATCAGGTGGATACCACCAGTTTGGCTATTTGGAAGGAATTATTGATGGGATTCTATCAAGAAGAACATCTGTAGCCACGAATGTATACAATGTTGTAAAAGCCGCCCGTACCTCTGGTAAGCAAAAGCCTGTTATTTTTATGGGAGATCGAGACGATCATTACACCCAGCAAGCAGGTGATGGTTATGCTGCTTTTATTGGTGGTTCTACAGCTCAGGCAACACATGCTATGAATGAATGGTGGGGAAAAGAAGGAATGGGAACAATGCCTCATGCGCTTATTCAAATGTTCCGTGGTGATATTGTAGCTGCTTGTAAAGCGTACCATGAGCTTTTTCCTGAGGATGATCTAGCTGCACTTGTTGATTATAATAATGATGTTATTACGGATTCTCTTAAAGTGGCTAGTGAGTTTGGAAGTGAATTAAAATCCGTTCGATTAGATACTTCTCGAACATTAGTGGATAAATATTTCTTAAGAAATCATCATTTAATGGGTACTTTTGATCCACGAGGTGTAAATCCTGAACTAATATTCGCCTTACGAAATGCTTTAGATGAAGAAGGCTACTCTCATGTGAAAATAATGGTTAGCGGTGGATTTACGGAAGATCGAATTGTGCAATTTGAAGAATTAGGAGTACCTGTTGATATGTATGGGGTTGGAAGAAGTTTACTTAAATTGAATATTGGCTTTACCGGTGATAACGTTTTATTAAACGGCACACCTGAAGCTAAAGAGGGACGGCGTTATCGTCCCAATCCTCGCTTGGAACAGGTGCCTTATATTGGTGGAAATGAATATTAAAACGAATTTATGAAAAAACTATAATTCATTTTATTCTAAAACAGGATTTGCTATAATAAAAAAATAGCTGTAAAAAATAGATAAAAAGATGATTGAATCCTTTTTACGTAAAATATGGAGGTTCTTTTATGACAACTTACCATTTTATTGGTATAAAGGGAACAGGAATGAGTGCTCTTGCACAAATACTTTATGATTCTGGGGAAACAGTGCAAGGTTCAGATGTTGAGAAACGTTTTTTTACACAAGAAGCCTTAGAAGATAAAAACATTCCCATATTTCCTTTTTCAGAAAGCAACATCAAAGAAGACTATACTGTCATCGCTGGAAATGCATTTTCAGATGACCATCTTGAAATAAAGGAAGCGAAAAGAAAAGGCGTAACATTTTATAGGTATCATGATTTCTTAGGTGAATGGTTAAAACAATATACAAGCATAGCTGTAACGGGTGCTCATGGAAAAACATCTACAACTGGGTTGTTATCACATGTATTGAAAAATACATTTCCTATTTCTTATTTAATTGGTGATGGCACAGGTAAGGGGCATGTTGATAGTCAATATTTTGTATTTGAAGCCTGTGAGTATCGGCGCCATTTTCTGAGGTATGAACCAGACTATGCGATTATGACGAATATTGATTTTGATCATCCGGATTATTTTACAAGTATTGATGATGTATTCGCAGCTTTTCAATCGATGGCCGATCAAGTTAAGAAAGGGATCATCGCATGTGGCGATGATGAACAATTACAGCAAATTCAAGCCAAAGTACCAGTTGTATATTATGGGTTTGCTGATACCAATGATTTCCAAGCCCAAAACATAACAGAAACACCTAATGGTACGTCATTTGACGTGTTTGTTCGTAATACCTATTATGATACATTTACGATACCAATGTATGGAAATCACAATGTCTTAAATGCTCTGGCTGTAATTGCAATTTGTCATTATGAAGAAGTGGATGTAGAGAGTATTAAACATTTAGCAACTTTTGGAGGTGTGAAGCGCCGATTTACTGAAAAGCAAATTGGCAACCAAATTCTAATTGATGATTATGCACATCACCCAAAAGAAATTACTGCTACTATTGAGTCAGCAAGAAAAAAATATCCAGATAAATCGGTTGTTGCGATATTTCAACCACATACATTTACACGGACGAAAACATTTCTACAAGAATTTGCTGATAGTCTTGCTCAGGCTGACAGAGTTTATCTTTGTGATATATTTGGCTCAGCTCGAGAGGAAACAGGTCAGTTGACGATTGACGATTTACAGAAGCTTATTGATCATAGTTCGATCTTGGAATTATCTCAAACGGAAGCACTAAAAGAATTCGATGATAGTGTATTAATATTCATGGGTGCTGGGGATATTCAAAAATTCCAGCAGGCATATGAAGAAGCACTAACAATTAAATAGCAAATTGAAAAGAGTCTGTGCCGATGGCAACAGGCTCTTTCTTTTCTTTTAAAAACTAAAAATGTGAAGTGATATTGCGATGTCTTCCAAAATTTTAAAAAAAATAAAGGAATTTATAGATTTCTGTCGAAATGGTTATTATAAGCAATAACAAAGGAAAGGAATACAAATGAAAAATAAAACATGTTTCACCCATGCATAATGGGGGTATTTTTATTTTATAACAATATTTGCTATACTTTATTGGTATACATGAATGTTTTTGAACGATTCATTATATATCACTAAATAGACATCGAAGGAATTGAAGGAGTGTAAGGTCATGGAGATAATAGGATATATAGCAGCTATTATTGCAGCCCTCGCATTTGTTATTCTCGTTATTTATTTTGTTATAACGTTGAAAGCAGCAAAACAAACTCTACATAACGTAGCAAACACCTTAGAAAGTTTGGATAAGCAAATGCAAGGAATTACAGATGAAACGACGCAGTTGTTAACAAAAACCAATAAGTTAGCAGATGATATGAATCAGAAGTCAACAAAACTAAACGGGCTTTTTGATGGAGCTAGAGGGATTGGTGAGACGGTTAAAGATTTCAATCAATCACTGAAACAGTTAACGAATAGCGTATCTAAAGCTGCTGAAAAAGACCCTGAGAAAACCTCTCAAGCAATTAGATGGGGATCGGCGTTAATAGATATTTGGAAGAAAAAATAAATAACTAGTATCAGGAGGAGATAGACATGTCAGATAATAATTTAAATACGAAGGACTTTTTAATAGGAAGTTTTATTGGTGGGGTTGTCGGTGCAGTAACTGCTTTATTATTAGCACCAAAGGCTGGTAAAGAACTTAGGGGAGATATAAATAGTGGTGCTTATCAGGTAAAACAGCGTGCATACGAATGGAAAGATGTTGCTGCTGAGAAAGGGGCAGATTGGAAGGATAAGGCATACACAACCGGTTCTGAGCTTAAACAAAAAGCAATGGATTCCACAGCACAGATTACAAAATCTGCTTCTGAAAAGACAAAAGATCTAACTAAAAATGTTCAATCTAAATTACAAGATAAACGAAAAAAGGAAGATGAAGCATTACAAGCGGCTGAAGAAGTTGCAGAAGCAATTGAAGATGCTGCGGAAGAATTAGAAAAGAAAAATTGATATTGGGTTAAAGCTTGTAGAAAAGGTTCAATCACCTTTTCTACAAGCTTCTTTTAATTTCACAATTGGTATAATATTCTAATAGGCTTGTGACACATCAGAATCGTCTACGTTCTTTTATGTATAATTTCTTCCTTTAGATAAAGCATAAAAAAAGGGGATTATATGTATTTCTTAATACTATTGAGTGCATTACTGGCCACTATAGATTCTTCACTATAAAAGTTGGAAGAGAAGTAGATAGAAAAGATAATGACCTTGATCGTGATTCTAAAGCAACGAGGAGCCATCCAGTATGATTAACCCAGCTTTTTTGGCCTATGCTATTGGATTTGATGCGTTGCTGATTTTTATAGCGTACCTAGCACTTTCATAAATCACACGTTATCAATACCTTCCGCCGAATATCTACCGCTTAAAACTACAAACAGAAGCTGTCCACACTTGAATTGTTACTCGTAAGTTACAATTAATGGTGGTACAGCTTCTCTTCTTATATAGACGTGTATATTTTTGTTTTTGAATTTTACCAAATAATTTCTAATCGATCTCCATGATGTATTGGATCCGTAAAGCCTGATGGCCCTTTGATTTATTAATATGGAGAAATTTCCGTTCATGGTTGTTACATCTAAGTCAATATAACGAAATATATCCTGGAATATAAAAGAAGGTTGTTCCTTCTCAAATATTTCAATATGGTCATTGTGTCTCAATACCGTATCTTGGTTTATCAAGCCTTGTTGTCCTTTTATGCTATATCTTGGTTGGGATAACTGAATGATTTCTTTATTAAAATGAATCGCTATCGAATACCAATAATCTTTTTTAAGTCGATCCAATAAATGCTTAACAGTTGGCTCCTTTGTGTGAACATAATGTACACGATCACCTTGTCTAAGCTTATGGCCTGGATCTACTCTCCTGTTATTTACAAATATACTTGTTCCAACAGAGAATTTTATACTTTCCTTATTTACATAAACAATAAAAGATTCTTCTGTACTTAAATTTTCATTGGATACAGTATGAATAACTTCACCTACACGGCAGGATTGATGCCATTGGATCTTGTCCCCATCTTTTAGCGTATACGTTTTATTTTGTCGCTGTTGGTTAACTTTATAAATAGGATATAATGGACGTAATTGGTCATTAACATAGATAGCTATTGGTCGAATATCTCCAAGCAACTCCTCAATCGTTACATATGGAGAATCTCCATCTTCACCTTTCCTTATTGAGATTTGATCTCCATCAGTTATTGGCTTATCCACTGAGGACAAGAATTCATTCACTTGAATTTCTGGAGGCTGTCCATACTGGCCAGGTATTGTAATTTCTTTGCCGTTGACAGTTATCATAGAAGCGATACCTGGCTTGCCATACCATTTTTTGATATCTATTCCTGCCTGAATCAAACAATCTCCGACGGTTAACTTACGTAATTCAAATAACCGAATTGTACTATTATTTACGCTGACACTTACATATTGAACAGGATGCTGATTCGCAGAAATCGCAATTCCAATTGGAGTGACAAATTCAGGTCCAATTGGAAGATTCTCAGAAGAGCTAAGCTGGTCAATATTATCTATCCCACGTACAGCAACCCGATTGACTGGAAGTTGTAATTTCTCAGCAATAGTGCTGGTAATGTTAGGGGTTAAACTTCCGCCACCAACAAGCATGACTGCTTTGGGAGGATGCGAATTTAGACGAAGTATTTCTTCAGCTACTTGCGAGGCAAGATAATCTATTGCAGTCGAAATATCATTTACAAATGTATCGTAATTTATCGTGGATTCAAATCCTAAAATATCTTTCACTACTGCTTCACCATTATTTACAATAGATCGTTTTGTTTTTTCTGCTATAGAAAAATCTAGTAGATATTGATCGCTGACTGCTTCTGTAATTTCATCACCTGCTAATGGAACCATACCGTATGCTACGATTGTTCCTTGATTCGTAATCGCGATATCGCTTGTACCAGCACCTATGTCCACCAGAACTACATTTAATCTTCGCATCGATTCTGGTATCAATACATGAATTGCAGCAATTGGTTCTAAAGTGAGCGCCTCCATTTGCAAATTCGCTCTAGTTAATGCAGCTAACAATGATTCAACAACCACACGAGGCAAGAAAGTAGCGATGATCTCAACTGTTGCTTCATCACCGCGCTGATCAATTAAGGACCCAATTTGTTGATTGTCTATCTGATAATGCAATACAGAATATCCAACGCAATAATAGGTTGATAGATTCGCTGTCTGTTCTTCAACGGCTAGTTTTGCTTGAGCAGCTTGAACAGCGCTAAGTTCAAGATGTCTAATGGTTTCCTCTGTAGTAATCGGTTTATCTTGAAGTTTCACTGAGGCAGTAGCCTGAGTAGTCATTAATGCTCTGCCTGCTGCAGCTACATACACCTTTTCTAATGTTCCATACTTATCTGACAAATGATGCTTAACTTGATTTATTGTGTCAGCCACTGCAACAACATTATGTATTTGTCCATCTCTCATGGATCTGTCTTTATGTTCTAAGGTAAAAAAGTCTAGCATATGATACCGTTGATCTTGTTTTTGTAATATGATTCCTGTTACTGAGCGCGTGCCGATATCTAGGGCAAAAATCCGATCCTTCATCCATAAAAAATCCTTTCAAACAGTTAATATGAATTAATTATAAACTTTTTATCGACAAAGAAAAAATTTTTAGCTATAATTGTCACTAATTATTAAAAATCAAAGGCATAGGGGGAGCATAATATGAGTGAATTAGATCAAGTGAGAGATCATTTGGATCAAGTAAACCAAGACATCTTAAAATTAATTAATGAGCGCGCTAAACTTGTGCAACAAATTGGAGATATTAAAGCGAAACAGAGCATCAATCGGTTTGACCCTGTGCGTGAAAGGGATATGTTAGATAAAATTACATCTAGTAACGATGGTCCGTTTGAAAACGCGACTATTGAACATATTTTCAAAGAGATTTTTAAGGCTAGCTTAGAATTACAAGAAGATGATCATCGTAAAGCATTGCTTGTATCTAGAAAGAAAAAACCAGAGAATACCGTTATTGATATTAATGGAGCGAACATCGGCGATGGAAGTGTACATTTTATCATGGGTCCATGTGCTGTCGAAGGATACGAACAAGTTGCTAGTGTTGCTAAAGCGGTAAAAGATAAAGGTTTAAAGCTGCTACGTGGAGGAGCATTCAAACCGAGAACATCACCTTATGATTTCCAAGGATTGGGTTTAGAAGGCTTACAGCTATTAAAACGAGCAGCAGATGAACATGATTTAGCAGTTGTTAGTGAAATTGTGAACCCAGCTCATATTGAAAAAGCCCTTGATTATGTAGACGTAATCCAAATCGGTGCTAGAAATATGCAAAACTTTGAATTACTAAAAGCTGCTGGTGATGTGAATAAACCAGTTCTATTAAAGCGTGGTTTATCCGCAACCATTTCTGAATTTATCAATGCAGCAGAATATATTATTTCCAGAGGCAACGAAAATATTATATTATGTGAACGAGGGATACGCACATACGAAAAAGCTACAAGGAATACCTTGGATATCTCAGCAGTCCCTGTCTTAAAACAAGAAACACATTTACCTGTAATGGTTGATGTTACGCATTCTACTGGTAGAAGAGATCTTCTATTACCAACAGCAAAAGCTGCCATCGCTATCGGTGCTGATGGTGTTATGGCAGAAGTACACCCAGATCCGGCAGTTGCACTTTCTGATTCAGCTCAACAAATGGATATTCCTACATTCAACCAATTTATGGAAGAAATTGTAGATATGTCTAATCGAATGAAATAATACTCTGGTTATTTCATCTGTTCTGAATAGGGAGGCTGATCACCCTTCGAGGTGCCTCAGCCTTTTTTGTTTTGAAAAATTTTTCATAGTAGAGTATGATATAGAAAATAGAGAACGATTTCTATATTCTAGGAGGTAAATAAGATGAATATTACAATATACGATGTAGCAAGAGAAGCAAATGTATCAATGGCAACAGTGTCCCGTGTAGTTAATGGGAACCCGAATGTAAAACCAACAACACGTAAGAAGGTATTAGCTACAATTGAACGATTGGGTTATCGTCCAAATGCTGTAGCAAGAGGTCTTGCGAGTAAAAAGACAACTACAGTAGGCGCGATTATACCAGATATTTCTAGCATCTTCTTTGCGGAATTAGCCAGAGGTATAGAAGATATTGCAACGATGTACAAGTATAATATGATTTTAAGTAATTCTGATCAAAATGAAGATAAGGAACTACAGTTAATCAATACAATGTTAGAAAAACAAGTAGATGGAATTATTTTTATGGGAGGAAATATTACAGAACAGCATGTACAGCAATTCAAGAGTTCTTCTGTTCCGGTTGTACTTGCAGCAACCTATGATGAAAATAACGAAATCCCATCCGTTAACATTGATTATGAGCAAGCTGCTTATGAAGCAACAAAGTATTTAATTGATGAAGACAATAATATACCTGCGTTTGTTTCTGGATTAGAGGAGACACATATTAATCAATTGAAATACAAGGGGTATGCAAAGGCGTTGAGTGAAGCTTCCCATTCTGTAGACGAATCCTTAGTTGTTAAAGGTGACTATTCATATAGTTCAGGTATTGAGGCATTCAATCAGTTTGTTGACGACGATCAAGTTCCTTCAGCTATTTTTGTAGCTTCAGACGAGATGGCACTTGGCGTTATTCACGGAGCGCAAGATAAAGGCTATCGAGTGCCTGAGGATATCCAAGTATTTGGGTTTGATAATACGCGACTAGCTACGATGGTCCGCCCAACGCTATCTACCATTGTCCAACCGATGTATGATATTGGGGCAGTAGCAATGCGACTATTAACGAAATATATGAATAAAGAAGAGGTTCAAGATAGTAAAGTTGTATTGCCTCACCGAATTGAAAAAAGAAACTCAACAAAATAATGGAACATGCCGATAATAGGAGTAGAGATAATTAATCGATTTTCTGAGGTGAGGGTACGATGAGAAAACGTGATATTTTGACTCCTATCGGCATTACATTAGGTTTTATTATGATCATGCTTGCTATCATTTCTAAAGGTGATACAAGCAGCGCATGGAGGTTTCTAGATGTTTCCTCCATTTTTATTGTTATTGGAGGATTGTCAGCTTCGATGCTAATTAATTTTAAGTTAGAACAGATTAAGTTGACGAAGAGCGTTATAAGTGAATCTTTTCACAAAAATGATCAGCAATTAACAGAATTAATACGGTTGTTTGTTCAATTATCCAATCGTGCAAGGCGTGAAGGTTTACTAGCTTTAGAAAATGAACTGGAAGAAATCAAAGATCCATATATAAAAAAAGGAATCCTATTAACAGTAGATGGTATCGATCCGGAAATAATTAGGGATATCATGGAAGCTGAAATAACAGCTTTAGAAGATAGACATTATAAGGGCAGATCATTAATTGAAAAAGCAGGGGAATATGCACCTGCTTGGGGAATGATAGGAACATTGGTGGGGCTTGTATTAATGCTTAATAATTTACAAGATCCTTCCACCCTTGGCCCTAGTATGGCTGTAGCGTTACTTACAACGTTGTATGGAACGGTTCTTTCCAATTTAGTGTTTATACCGATGGCAAACAAACTAGAGAGTAAAACCGAAGAAGAAGTTTTTATGAAAGAAATAATTATTGAGGGTGTCATTGGTGTCCAATCAGGGCAGAATCCAAGAATATTAGAAGAAAAGCTCCGTGCCTTTCTTTCAGATGATGTAAAGCGCAAACAAACAGAACAACAATCTTCTGAATTTGTTGAGGAAAGCATTCATGAAGCGTAGGCAGATCAGAAAGTCGCATAAGACAGGTGCTCCTAAATGGATGGTTACCTATTCAGACATGGTTACCCTAATTCTAGTCTTTTTCATTCTATTGTTCTCCATGTCGCAGATTGACTTAGAGAAATTTGAGGCTATTTCTAAATCCTTTCGAAACGACATGATTTTTGATTCCTATTCATCACTGGTGCCACTGGAGCATCCATCACGTAACCAAGAAACAGAGACATTAACGAAGGAGATTGCGTTACCATCTATGGATGATCTGGAGGAGAAATCTTCTTTAGACAGGTTAATGCAAGAAGTTAACACTTATTTAAATGACAATAATTTAAATGAAGTGATTGCTGCTAATCGAACGGACCAAGGAGTAGAGTTAATACTACAAGAACGTATTTTATTTGCTTCTGGTGAGGCAGAAATTTTAGATGAAGGAAAGCCGTTTTTAGATAAAATTGGGTCTTTGTTATTAGAGCTTCCCAATCATATTTATGTTGAAGGACATACGGATAATAGGCCAATTGCCAATTACCGCTATCCTTCGAATTGGGAATTATCTGGCGCTAGAGCAAGCAGTGTAATCCGCTACTTATTACAGGAGAATAACTTAGATAGCAATCGTTTTTCGTCCGTAGGCTATGCAGACACACAACCAATTGTACCTAATGACTCAGCTGACAATTGGAGTAAGAATAGACGAGTAGAGATTGTAATTTTAGAGCTAGAGGAAACAATAAGAGAAGGAGATAACCAATAAACTGGTTATCTCCTTTTTAAGATTCTATGGTTTTCGTATATTTAAGTAGCTGAATTAATGTATTTTTGTTTTTCTCTGTAATTTCTTGCTTGCGTGGGATGATTGGTACTGTAGTTGGATCATCCTGCCAATTTTTCGGCAAAGTAACAGGGCTTTCATCTTGCCATTTTGATAACCATTGATCAGGTAAAGCTCCGTAAACGATTTCACCGTTAGACATTACATTCCATAGCTGTGCCCATGCTCTTGGAACTACTCTCCAAATATCATATCCACCACCACCCAGTGCTATCCATCTTCCTTTACAGTATTGATGTGCTATTTCGTGAGCTAAAAGAGGGATTTGTTCAAAAAGGCTCATTGTTCCACATAAATGGGTTAATGGATCATAACAGTGTGCATCAGCTCCGTTCTGTGTGATAATAACATCTGGTTTAAAAAAAGAAGCTATCTCTATTAATGCGGTTTGATAAACCTCAAGAAAAGAAGCATCTTCAGTAAAGGCGTCGATTGGTAAATTAAAGGAAAATCCATGCCCATTTTTTATGCCGCGCTCATTAACATTACCTGTACCAGGAAACAGGTATCTGCCAGTCTCATGAATGGAAAAAGTGCATACATCTGGGTCATCGTAGAAAGCCCACTGAACCCCGTCCCCATGATGAGCATCTGTATCGACATATAGTACGCGCAGATTATATTTTTTTCTTATATAACGAATGGCTACTGCGCTATCATTATAAATACAAAATCCAGATGCTTTGCGTTTAAAACCATGATGTAAACCCCCACCTAGGTTTAATGCATGTGTAGATTGACCAGTTAATACTTTATCAACGGCTTCAAGTGTACCGCCGACTAGATAGGCAGAAGCTTCATGCATTCCCTCAAATATTGGTGTATCTTCTGTGCCTAAGCCAAATGCCAATCCTTCTTCCGTTGATAATCGTCCAACACTAGCTTGCTTAACTGCTTCGATGTATGAACGGTCATGAAACAGGGCTAATTCATCATCTGTTGCTTTTCGAGGCAATAATATAGCTTCTGGTTTAAGCATATGAGCAGCTTCTAATAATTCTCTTGTTAATAAGAGTCTTTTTTGATTAAATGGATGGTCCCCATGGAAGTAATAATGTAAAAAATCATTAGAAAAAACAAATTTTGATGAACAAATCATTGCTTTGGACCCTCCAAATTATTTGGCCATAATAATTCATAACCTGCTTCACGAAGATCTTCTATGACGGGAAGCGGATTCATTGTTTGAATACGAAAAACTAATATTTTGTAATCAGGATCATCTTTAAACGGATAAACAAGTACTGAAATTATATTGGTCTTGCGCTTACTAAAAATGGAAGTTACTTCAGGAAGAATACCTGGCCGATGAGGAACTTTAACTTCGATATGAGAGCTTTGTACATGCGTTCCAGTTAATTGAATCATCGTATAAAGCATATCTTTTTCTGTAACAATCCCTACAAGTTGATTTTGTCGAATAACTGGAAGACAAGCAATTTCTTCTTCATAGAATACTTTCGCGATTTCTTCAACAAAATCTAAAGGGTGTATAGTAATTACTGGTTGACTCATGATGGTTTGAATTTCATGTTCTAATTCTCTTGATGAGGTACCAGTATTAAGTATAGATGGACTTGCATCTCTTACATCTCTATCAGAAACAATCCCAATAACTTGATTTTGTTCATTTACGATGGGGATATGTCTTATATGATGTTCATGAAGTAGGTGTAAAGCTCTCTCAATGGTGGCCGTTGGAGGCAAGGCAATTACATTTGTTTTCATTATTTCTTCTACCAGCATTACAATCCCTCCCGCATATTTCGATATTTGTGTCGCTGTAAAAATCGAAGCGTATCAAATTGCGTTATTGAATCTGCTGTTACATTTTTACCGATCCGTACCATTAAACAATTGGCAGGGTGAGAAATTATTTCGGGATCATCTGTAGGAGCAGGTAGTAATCCACCAGCAGCCATCATTTTTTCCATTACTTTTCGATAATCCCAAATACTTAATTTTGTTCCATCTAAGTCCCAATGCCAATAATATTCGGTAGAAATGATGATATAATTTTCCATAAAGTCATCCATCATAGAAACTTCAAGTAAGCCAGATGCAATCTTAGCTCCACGAAAAGCAGGAATAACTTCAATAGCTCCTAATTCAAGTAAATCTTCCATCTCAAAGGTGGACCATCTTTCTAATGGATCGGGGTGTAAGTAGGTAACATACCCTATAATTGTATCTGCAGTTCTAGCAATAATGATCCGTGCTTCAGAAAATGTGGAAATCGTTATGATTGCTTCAAATTGTTTAGAAGCAGGACGAAAAGCCGTCAGCTCTTCATGAAATTCATATTTTTTTAGGTCACTTGCCTCAAGTGGTCCTTCGATAATTATGGTTCCTTCAGATGTCTCGCGCGTGCTCGTGTAATAGCTTTTTTCATGCTTCATTGGTTCACCACCTGTTTGTATTGCGCTTACATTTATTATACAGCAAAATCCTTTGAATTTTTAGTAACATAAGCGAAAGATTTATAAAAAGAAAAGCTAGTAAAGAATGATCTTTACTAGCTTAATGGGCACATGCTTTATTGTCCTGTATCTTCGGATGAATCATTACTGGAGTTATCCTCTTCTTGCTTATTTTCGGTTTCTTCGTTGTTTTTGCTTTCATCGTTATTCTCTTTCTGTTGATCATCCTTTTTTTCTTTTGATTTCTCTTGTTTATCAGGTGTTTCCGGTTCTTTTTCCCCCGTATCGCCTATAATAATCTCTTTTGAAGCAGAGGATTCTACCCCAAAGTAGTCAACAGCTTTTACGTGATAACGTGCATCTCCATCGCCAATCTCAAATTCAGTCGATGTCGTATTTCCAACTCTTGTGAAGTTGTCCCCTGGTCCATTAGAACGATAAATTCGATAGCCTACAACATCGTCACTTCCTGATTTCTGCCATGTTAATTTGTTTCCAGACTTTTTCACATTCGTTGGTGCCTGAGGTGCTTTTCCATCATCTTCAAGCACATTGTTTGAGTCCATATTTGGAGCACTTATTTTCTCCCACTTTTCCCTTTCTGTACGTGGGTACAACTGAGTTATATCATTCAACTTATCATAGCCATTACGTTTTAAAAATTCGGGATTAAAGGCTAAGCCATCTCCAGTTGTAAATTCACTTGGTGTATTTGGTCCAGCTGTTATAGCTTTTCCATTCACCATAACCGTACTGCCTGAGACTAAACTATCATCTTTTTCTGTTGGTACGTATTTGCTATTAAACAAGTCTGTCTTTACTAATCCGGCTTTTTCACAAAGCTCTGATGGCAGCATGCCTGAAATGGAACAATAGCTACGTTGGACGATGCCTTCCGGTCGTTGGAAATTAGCGCCTGGAGCAACTAATTCTGGATCCACATCAGATGCAGAGTTAATAAGTTCTGCCCATAATTTTATGTTTCGATTACTATAGGACATGCTGGTATTGTTAATTGGATAAGGGGTATCATATCCTATCCATGTTCCAAACGTTACATTTGGATTTGTAGCTACAAACCATGCATCATGGTAATCCTGAGATGTTCCTGTTTTGCCGGCCCAGTCGACACGCTGATATTTTAATTGACTGGTTAAGTAGCCTGCAGTTCCATTGCTGATTACATCACGCATCATATCAATAGTCAGATATGTTGTTTGTGGAGAAAACACGTTTACGGGATTAGGTTCATGTTCATAGACAATATCGCCATCATTTGTAGTAATCTTCTCAATCATATATGCATCTTCAAATTTGCCATTATTACCAAAGGTTGCGAAGGCATTAACATTTTCTTCAATTCTTGCTTCCATTGTACCTATGGATAAAGATGGATTTACGTGATCTGCTTTCGTCAGTGTGGTAATCCCCATTTTTTCTAAATATTTGGCAGCAGGATCTTGGTTAATGATTTTAGAATAAATTTCTGCAGCTGGAACATTATAGGAATTAACTAATGCTTTTCGAGCAGAAACGATCCCGTGATAGCCACCACCATAGTTACCAGGTTTTCCGTAATCCCATCCTGGCAATTGCTTTTTATAGTCAGCTAACACACTTCCTGGTTGGATAACGCCTTCTTCCATAGCAGGTGCATAATCCAGAATTGGTTTAATTGTACTACCATTTGAGCGAGTAACCGTCTCTGAAATATAGTTTATGTTATTATTCTCATCATAGCCTCGACCACCAACAAAGCTGATAATCTTACCACTACTATTTTCAATTAGGATGCCCCCGGTTTGTACCCGTTCCTTGGTTTCTTCGACTTCACCGGTTTCAGGGTTTTCTTTTCTAACTGTACGGGTTGGGCCGTAATTTTCATAAGCTTGCGCTGTTTTCTGCATGGTATCATAAATACCTTTATTAATTGTAGTATGAATATGATAGCCCTGCATACGTAAATTGCGTTTCGCTAGCTGATTATACTCAGCTAATAAATCGTCATCCTTATTTAAATCTTCTTTGGAGTAACCATCTTCTTTAGCTAATTGTTGTGTCAAAATGTCTGTAGCTCTACGCTCAAGCTCAAATGTTAAATATGGATATTGTTCAATTGGTGATTTTGATTTATTGGTAAAGTCCTTCGTAATATCATATGCGACTGCTTCGTCATATTCTTCTTTTGTAATGTATTCGGCTTCGTACATGCGATGTAGAACCGATTTCATTCGATTTATACCTCGCTCTAAACTTTCTCCTTCTTTCATGTCCCCATTATTCGTAAAGGGGGTATAAGCAGATGGGCTCTGCGGTAAACCTGCTAAATAAGCTGCTTGCGGAAGGCTCACGTTTTTGGCATCGACCCCAAAGATTCCCTGTGCAGCAGTCTGTATTCCAGCAATGTTGTTACCGGAGGCATCTCTACCATAAGGAACAATATTTAAGTACGCTTCTAATATTTCCTCTTTATTAAAGAAACGTTCTAAGCGAAGTGCTAATAGTATTTCTTTTGCCTTTCGCTCAAAAGATACTTCGTCAGTTAGTATTTGATTTTTAATTAATTGTTGCGTTAACGTGCTGCCACCTGTTTTCGTGTTTGCGTTGGTTACTTCTTGCAAGACGGCACGTAAAATAGCTTTAGGTACAACTCCGTGATGCTCATTAAAGTATTCATCCTCTGTTGCAATAACAGCATCGATAAGCTGTGGAGAAATATTCTCTAAAGTGGTCTCTTCTCGGTATAGATCAGATCTTACATCGCCAAAATAAGTATCACCTGCAAAGTAGAGTTTCGATGTTTCTTCATAGTTATAGATATCTTGTTTCATAACTTCATAGGAACGAACTGGTTCATCCTTAACAAGCGAAGCAAAATAACCTGCTCCTAAACCACCGGCAAAAAATACCCCAATTAAACCGATAACAATGAAAAACAGGATAACATTCCAGACGACATTATATGAAATGCGTGTTGATTGCTGAATTTTTCCTGCTTTCCAGAGTGATTTGAGTTTCTCAATAAAAGGTTGAGAATTAATTTTTTCCATAAAAGGATGAGCTTTCACTTTGTTGATATATGTATGAAGCCTATGTTTAAAATTCATGACTAACCCTCCTAAATTCCTTATTCATTATAGCATACTAGAGAAAATTGGTATAACTGATTTTCGTTTATAAATTGCTTTTATTAATAAGATATGGTATAGATAGATAATAACCGAATATAAGATGCTGAGAAGGAACGGAGTAATTTTGCAAATTCCTGTATAGAGAACTAGCGGTTGGTGGAAGCTAGGTTAAATTTGTAAAGTGAATTACATTCTGGAGCAATTTCTTTATGATTAGAATGAAGAAACGGTGGCAACATCGTTAACAACCCCAAGTGGCATAGATGTGCAACAAGGGTGGTACCGCGTGTGAATAATAACTCGTCCCTTTTCGTAGAGGGAGGAGTTTTTTTAATGTCTGATACACTACGTTATCAGTTTTCAAAAAAATTATTGGAGTGTGAAAGAAATTGAATATTTTACAAGATCTAGAAACACGAGGACTTATTAATCAAGTAACAGATAGAGAGGGATTAGAAAAACATTTATCGGAAAATGAAGTTACTTTATATTGCGGATTTGATCCCACTGGAGATAGTTTGCATATTGGACATTTAGTTCCAATCACCATGCTGAAACGTTTTCAAAAAGCTGGTCATAAACCAATTGCATTGATAGGCGGAGGAACTGGAATGATCGGTGATCCTAGTGGTCGTAATACGGAGCGCTCTTTAAATGAAAGTGAAGTGGTTAAAGGTTACAGTGAGAAAATCAAACAGCAAATTGCCAGAATTTTAGACTTTGACAAAGGCGAAAACCCTGTAGTTTCAAGAAATAATCATGATTGGTTATCCAGTATGACAGTTATAGATTTCTTAAGGGATGCGGGAAAGCATTTTGGTATTAATTATATGCTTAGTAAAGAATCAGTGTCTGCTCGTATAGAACAAGGGATTTCTTATACAGAATTCAGTTACATGATTTTACAATCTCTTGATTATATGAAATTGAATGAAGAAGAGGATTGTACATTACAAATAGGGGGGAGTGATCAATGGGGGAATATTACAGCAGGAATGGAACTTATTCGTCGTTCTAGAGAAAATGAAAACGATGAAGTTAATGTCTTCGGTTTAACTGTGCCACTTATTACCAAAGCAGATGGAACAAAATTCGGGAAAACAGCTGGCGGAGCCATTTGGCTTGATCCGGAAAAATCGTCTCCATATGAGTTTTATCAGTTTTGGTTAAATACAGATGATCGAGATGTTATTAAGTTTCTTCGTTACTTTACATTTATCGCTGAAGAAGAAATAGCAGAACTTGAAGATGAGATTAAGACACAGCCGGAGAAACGTGTTGCTCATAAACGTTTAGCTGAAGAAATGACAATACTTGTTCATAGTGAGGCTGCACTTAAACAAGCACAAAAAATCTCAGCATCGTTATTTAGTGGAGATATCAAACAATTAACTGCAAGTGATATTAAACAAGGGTTTAAAGATGTTCCAACCTATAATGCTGAAAATAAAGAAATCGGATTAGTCGATTTACTAGTTGGTGCAAAAATTTCTTCATCAAAGCGGCAAGCTAGGGAAGATATTTCAAATGGCGCTATATATATTAATGGAGAACGTGAGCAAGATGTAAACTATCATTTACAGGCTGATGACCGAATTGAAGAGACTTTTACGGTTATCCGTAGAGGTAAGAAGAAGTACTTTCTTATTACATTTGCATAGAACATATCATTTAAAACACAGGCATTGTCCTGTGTTTTTTTATATTAACATACAACAACTCTAGTAAACATCGTTGGGAATTATTTGTACTTTCGAATTTTTGCTATAATAAAAATGAACTTTATATTCAATTCTGCTTTAAAGGAGGTATTAGAGATGGAAACCAAAACAGCTGTGTTGCGGGAATCAGGTTTGGCCCAACCGTATGCTGAAAGTAAACCGCTTACGATTGAAAACTTAGAATTGAAGAGACCTGAAAGAGGTGAAGTTTTAATACAAATAAAAGCCGCAAGTCTATGTCACTCTGATTTATCTGTGATTAATGGAAGCCGTCCTAGACCTTTACCAATGGCATTAGGTCATGAGGCAGCTGGTATAGTTAAAGAGCTTGGTGAAGGTGTAACCGATTTACAAGTTGGCGATCATGTTGTATGTGTGTTTGTACCTAGCTGTGGCCATTGCTTACCATGCCAGGAGGGGCGCCCCGCTTTGTGTGAACCAGCTGCTTATGCTAATAACGAAGGTACATTAATAAATGGAGGCATTAGACTGTATGCTGATAATGAACCAATTTATCATCATATTGGTGTTTCAGCGTTTTCAGAATACGCAGTAGTGTCCAGGAATTCATTAATTAAAGTCGAATCAAATCATTCTTTTGAACATCTTGCTTTGTTTGGCTGTGCTGTTATTACTGGTGTTGGTGCAGTTGTAAACACTGCAAATATTAAATTTGGAAGCACAGTTGCCGTGGTTGGATTAGGAGGTGTAGGATTAAGCG
The DNA here is from genome assembly GCF_014905415.1 of Virgibacillus salexigens. Taxonomy (GTDB): domain Bacteria; phylum Bacillota; class Bacilli; order Bacillales; family Amphibacillaceae; genus Virgibacillus; species Virgibacillus salexigens. The sequence goes on along the minus strand of NZ_BNEO01000002.1, from coordinate 1,180,548 downwards.
CATTGCTTGGTGCAAAAGAGGCTGGAGCAAGCCGAGTGATAGCCATAGATCTTAATGAATCAAAGTTGAAGCAAGCCAAAAAACTTGGCGCTACGGATATATTTAATTCCAACGATACCAATATAGTGAATAAAGTGAGAGAAGCAACAGCTGGTGGTCTAGATTACACATTTGAAACTGCTGGAGTCGTATCTGCAATGGAAGTAGCGTATGGTATTACAAAGCGGGGAGGTACGACAGTGACTACAGGATTACCAGATCCAGAACATCACTTTTCCTTTCCTTACGTTAGCCTTACAGCAGAAGAACGAAGTCTGAAAGGATCTTATGTTGGTAGCTGTGTTCCAGCGCGAGATATTCCTCAGTATCTTTCATTGTTTGAGAGAGGTCGTTTACAGGTGGATCAATTACTATCTGAAACGATTCGATTAGAAGATATAAATGAAGGATTTGATAAGCTAGCAAATGGAGAAACATCACGGATCATTATTAAAATGTAAGAGGTGCGTTGATAAACGTCCAATTCGCCCTATCCGAGATCTTAAATTAAAGCTTAAGTCAGAAAAAACCCCAACAGCCTTTAGGAAAAGGGGTTGGGGTTTAACTGCTAACTGCTTTTTAGCGAGAGTAGTACTCAACAATAAGCGCTTCGTTAATTTCAGCTGGAAGCTCTTCACGCTCTGCATAGCGAGTGAACGTGCCTTCTAGTTTATCTGCATCAAATGATAAATATTCAGGAACGAAGTTACTCACTTCGATTGCTTCTTTAATGATATCAAGATTCTTTGATTTTTCACGTAAGCTGATAACTTGACCTGGTTTTACCAAATAAGATGGAATATCAACGCGACCACCATCAACAGTAATATGTCCGTGGTTCACTAGTTGACGAGCTTGTCTACGTGTACGAGCAAACCCTAAACGGTAAACGAGGTTATCTAGGCGAGAATCAAGTAGTAACATGAAGTTTTCACCATGGATACCTTTCATTTTGCCAGCTTTGTCAAACAATGTACGGAATTGGCGCTCATTTAAACCATATGTGAAGCGAAGTTTTTGCTTCTCTTGTAGTTGTAAGCCATATTCCGAAATTTTCTTGCGTTGATTTGGTCCATGTTGACCAGGAGCGTAAGGACGCTTATCTAATTCCTTACCAGTTCCAGTTAATGAAATGCCAAGACGACGTGATTTTTTCCATACTGATCCAGTATAACGAGCCATAAGACATTTCCTCCTTTTTATTTTATTTTGCATAAAATAAAAGGCCGTGTTCCATTACGCTTGACCATGTTGTCTTCATGTACCATCGCTCCAGCAGCTAAGAGTTACGCGATACACCTCAATAGAGAGGAACAACATGAAATTGCAAACGTCGGTTCACTAAGGCTACTTTATTATTTTACACAAAGAATAGTATATAATTTTTATTGGTGTGAGTCAACCTTTCTATAAAAAAAGTATTCGACAAAGTTCTTGATAGGCACAAAGAACTATTTGGTATATAATGGATATGTAATTTGAACTAATTAATTCATGAGAATAGGTGAATGATGATGAATTCACAAGTTGTAAAGAGAGAATTACAGCAGTACTATTTTGATGTAATAACTAATTGGGACTGCCGATCCTATGAGGAATTCGTATCCCTCATAGCCATTCAAATAAATCGGCTTCCATGTATTCAATTAACCGGTATGTATAAGTGGATGAAAGAGTCTTCTACATATCACTTAATTTCAACGGATTTAGTTAGTAAGGAGTTGTTGGAAGAAGGGTTAAATAGCAAAGATATTTCTAAGGATCTGTTTTGCTTTTATTCATACGAAAAGGATTATTACTTAAATGTAACTTCTGGGCTGCTTTTATATGTGAGGTTTTCTGATATAAATTCTATTTCCATTTTGCAAACAATTCAATCAGAGACAAGGAAAGTGTTAAAGCTAGCCCAGCAAATGATGAGCAACCAGGATATCTACCCATTCTTATATGAATTTTCCATAAGCGTCTTTACAATGACACATAAATCAGAAATATTAAAGGAAGTATACCGGACCATTCAAACATTCTATCCAGACAATGTAATCCAATTTTTATTATCTCATGATACAGAGCTCGATGACGATATTCCCATTCAAACAATCGCTTATACAGATGATGAAACAAAGAGCTACAGTTCCAAGGCATTTGTAACCGGGGGAGTCCAATTGGAGAATGTTGATAAGGATAGTAGAAAGATATACGCACCTCTTACTGGAAAACAAGGAGTCTATGGTGTCATCCAACTACTTTTGAAAGATAGTCCAGGTATGTTGCTAGAGCGGCAAATATCCTGTATTACGCATATTGCGCATACTGCTGGTATGGCTATTGAAAATGTGAGTTTACTTGAAACTTCTAATCATTTAATTTCCGATTTAAAACTAATTAACGATGTCACACATAAGGTGAATTCAAATTTAGATTTGACTGATATTACAGAATCGGTCCGAGATAAGATTGAAGAGGTTTGCCAAGCTTCTGAGATAGGGTTTATTTTTAGACATAGTGAAAATAGAGTAGATATACTATCAGCAAGTACAAGTTATTTTAAATCAAAAAACAGCGAAGCGTTTACTGCATTTTTATTTAAGGAAATAGATTATCCAGTATTTAAAGGTGATTATGATGAATATCCGCATTTACCATATCGATCTCTTATGGTAATCCCCATGCGTCAAGAGTATGAAGTGTATGGTTTTGTTGTAATCATGCATGAATCACCCTATTATTTCACATTTGAAGTATATAAGTTATTACAATCGCTTATCCAGCATTGTTCATTAGCCCTGTCTAATGCCATTTTAAAGGAAGAATTACAAAGAGCAGTTATTACGGATTATCTTACCAATCTATATTCACGCAATCATTTAGAAGAAGTTATTATCAAGGAAATGAAAGTGGCTGAGAAGGGATCGCTGATCTTATTTGATATTGATGATTTTAAAAAGATAAATGATGAACATGGCCATCCTATTGGTGATGAAGTGTTAAAACAAGTTGCTAATATTATCATTGATTATTCAAAACAAGCATTTGTTCCATCTAGATGGGGAGGGGAGGAGTTAGCGATTTATGCACCAAATACATCGATTAATGAAGCTGTTCAAATAGCGGATAAAATATGCGGAAAAGTGAAGACTTCTACATCACCTTCTGTTACACTTTCCTGCGGGGTCTCTTTCTGGACAAGAACGATAAATGATTCAGTCAGTGAATTGTTTATTCGAGCAGATAAAGCACTTTATGAAGCGAAAAATACAGGGAAAAACAGTGTGGTGAAAAATGTAAAACTTAAATAGCTTGGTATATATACATCTATACATCTATACATCGTTTTCTTTTGATGAATCTAAAGCCGATACCAAAAAAAGCTGTCGAAATTGACTCGACAGCTCAGGTGGCAGTATAATACACTATCTTTTACTCTAAATAACTTAGGATAAATACCCTTGCAACGTATCAACAAATTTCTCTAAGTATTCTTGATCTGTCTCATCAAATCGATTTGTTACAGGGCTGTCAATATCAAGAACCCCATAAATCGTACCGTTGATGATAACAGGTACAACAATTTCTGATTTAGTAGCACTATCGCAAGCGATATGTCCTGGGAATTGATGGACATCTGAGATCCGTTGGGTAGCTTTTTCTTGAATTGCAGTACCACATACACCTTTTCCATAACCGATTCGAATGCAAGCTGGTAGGCCTTGAAAAGGTCCAAGAACAAGTTCGTCCTCTTTCCATAGATAAAATCCAACCCAATTCGTCTCCTCTAGAAATTGATTCAATAATGCGGAAGCATTTGATAGGATTGCTATAGGATCTTTTTCGTCTTCACTTAATGCTTGTAATTGACGAATTAATAAACCATAATCTTTTACTTTATCTCCTGAATACATACTGGCCTGGAACATATACACTTTCCTTTCTATTTGTTTTTTCGACATTCATAATTATATTGTCGAGCGAAAATTGCAGGATAAATCCTCTCACTGTCGTATTTGAGATGTAAGGAGTGAATCTTATGAAAAATAATCTCTCAAAACAGAAAGTAATCGAAGCTGCATCGTCATTATTCTTTCAAAAAGGGTTTCACGGCACTTCTGTACGTGATATAGCAGATAAAGCAAATGTTAATGTTTCGCTTATTAGCTACTATTTTAGAGGTAAACAAGGTCTTTTAGAATTCGCTGTTACGAACTATTACGAAAATTACCTAAATACCCTGGAAACGGCCCTTGAAGAACATAAAGATTTAAATGCACTAGATCAATTAAAGGAATTAATTTTCATTATTATACAGTACAAGCAAGACAATCATCAATTCTCGTGTTTTATACATAGAGAACTTTCGTTAGACTCCGTATTTGTTCGGGAAATGGCTGTTACGTATTTAGCCAAAGAAAATCATTTTATAAGTAAAGCTTTTTTTGAGGTTGTAAACAAGCGAGCAACTTCAATTAATGATCGGAATTATTTATTGATGCAATTAAAAGGGATGCTTGTAACACCGTATATGATGCATAATGAATGGAAGGATCATATTATTGGTGAATCTTCCCATCAATTATTTGTTCAAAACTACACAAAAACAATCCATCAATGGTTGGATTTTCTTGTGGAACAACAAAGAGAAATAGTAAATGAAGTTTTCTGTAAATAAAAAATATGCGAATCCGCAATTTATTTGTATTTTTTTAGCAAAAATGGCGGTAAACATGGTATTATTATAATTAGATTACTATTTGCGACGGTTATTATTGTAAATTGTAAACGTCCATCCTCTTATAGGAATTTAGTTGGGAGGCATTATATGGCATACATCATAGGCGGTATACTTGTAGTCATTACACTAATCATTATTGGACTTATTTTACGTAAAAGAGTATATGATGTTGTCGATCGTTATGAAGCCTGGAAAATGGATATTATGGGTCGAAACATCAATTCTGAGCTCTCCCGTATCAAGATACTGAACTTATCTGGTGAGACACAGGATAAGTTTGAAGCATGGAAAGAACGATGGGAGCATATAGTCACAAAAGAGTTAACGGATATTGAGGAACTTCTCTTTGATGCAGAAGAATCTGCTGATCGTTATCGCTTTACAAAAGCTAAAAAAGTATTAGCTGATGTAGAACGTATCCTACAATCAATAGAAGTGGAAATTGAGGACATTTTAAAAGAAGTTGAAGAGTTACTTCATTCTGAAGAATCAAGTCGAAAAGAAGTTGAGCATGTAGAACCAACGATTAAATCATTACGTAAGCAATTATCCCAAAATAGATATCAATTTGGGAAAGCAGACATGTTTTTTGAAGGTAAGCTCGATGAATTGGCAGAACAACTATCCCAATATTATGCATTAATAGCGGATGGAAATTATTTAGAAGCAAAAAAGCTAGTAGATCAATTAAGAGCTTCACTAGACGCGGTAGAAGTGCAGCTCGATGAATTTCCAAGGCTCTATCAAAAGAGTAAGCAAGAGTTACCTTCCCAACTAGATGAACTTCATGGCGGATTAAAAGAAATGAAAGAAGAAGGTTATCGAGTTGATCACTTAGCTTTTGAAAAAGAAATAAAAGGTTATCAAGATAGGCTACTACATATCGTGAGCGATTTAGAAACAGGAGACTTTACCGATGCTGAACTGGTTATTGAGGAGGTAGATGCACGAATAAAAGAAATGTATCAACTGCTTGAAAAAGAGGCAATTGCTAAAAATTATGTTGATACAAAAGTTCCATCCTATCAAACTACATTAGAAGAGATGAATAACACGTTTATTGATACGAAACATGATGTAGAACAATTGAAAAAAGCGTATTACTTTGAAGATGAAGATATGGAAAAATACCTGTCATTGGAAAAATCAATTACTAAGTTAAATGGGCAGCTTGAAGAGCTCTTATCGGATATGGAACATGATAATACACCTCATACAAAGCTTAGAGATGAAATTGAAGAAGGCTTTCAGCAAATTGAACTACTAAAAGAAAAACATGAAGCGTTTAAAAAACGAATTAATAACTTACGCAAAGATGAACTGGAAGCAAAAGAAAAATTGACAGAAATGCGCAATCAGTTATATCATATCCAGCGTAAACTTAAAAAGAGCAATGTTCCAGGTATTCCTAATTTTATTTGGAACCTAATCGAAACGGCTAGCCATAAAAACCAGCGGGTATTAAAAACGTTGGAGAGTCAGCCCTTAGATATGACTGAAGTGCAGCAAGCATTAAATGACGCTAAAAATGCAGTAGAATATGCAATGGAACAAACCGATCTCATGTTAGAACAAGCTTATTTAACGGAACAAGTCATCCAATATGCGAATAGGTATCGTAGTCAATATCCAATGTTAGCAGCAAAATTAGCTGAATCGGAGCGGCTATTTAGAAATTATGAATATGAGCTATCGCTAGAACATGCAGCAAAAGCTGTGGAAGAAATTGATCCTGGTGCATTAAAGCGAATTGAGGCTTACCAAGAAGGTGAAGTAACGCTTAATTGAATAAAAATACGTAGAAAAAAGGATATTATTTAATATCCTTTTTTCTAAGCGTAAAGGAACACATGTGTTTTGCTAAGATAGGAGTTAACTAGTTATGATATATTTAGATAATAGTGCAACAACCAAACCTGCCCCTTCTGTTTTAAAAAGTTTTGAACAAGTGTCCACTGCTTTTTTTGCAAACCCATCATCGATTCATCCGATGGGTGGTGAAGCTGAGAAATTACTTATTCAGGCTAAACGTCAAGCAGCCGATCTTTTACAAGTGGAACCGAATGAAATTGTGTTTACCTCTGGTGGTACGGAAGGAAATAATATTGCAATAAAAGGGATTGCATTGGAACACCAAAATAGAGGGAAGCATATTATAACGACCGACATTGAACATCCGTCGGTGTATAATGCCTGCGAGAGCCTTAAGAAACTGGGGTTTGAGATAACTTATTTACCAGTAAATCAATCCGGTGTCATTGATATCGTGGACCTTAAAAATGCGATTAGAGAAGATACGATTTTAATCAGTATCATGCATGTTAATAATGAAATGGGATCTATTCAGCCTATCCATGAGATAGGTAAGATTGCTAACCAATATCCGAAATTATTTTTCCATGTAGATCACGTCCAAGGCTTTGGTAAAATCCCTCTAGATCTTGCAGACAGCGGTATTGATCTTTGCACGATTTCCGGACATAAAATACATGGACTAAAGGGAACAGGGATTTTATATGTGAAGCAACGTACAACACTTTTTCCGTTATTTCATGGGGGAGAACAAGAACAAGCGATTCGATCCGGGACAGAGAATTTAGCTGGTGCAGTATCAATAGTGAAAGCCATTCGATTAATGAAGGAAAAAGAAAAGAAGGATCAACTTCATTTGTATGAGTTACAGCAATATTTGGTTAGAGAGTTAGAAAGTATAAAGGAAGTAAAGCTGAATTCTCCAAAAGAAGCTGCACCGCATATTATTAACTTCTCCATTCCTGGTATAAAACCGGAGGTAATCATTCATATGTTGAGTGATGAAGATATTTTTATTTCAACGAAGTCAGCTTGTTCCTCAAAGAAAACAGATGAAAGTAAAATCCTTGCTGCATGTGGCTTGTCAGAAGATCGAACCACTTCTGCTTTACGAGTGAGTATGAGTTATGAAAATAATAAAGAAGAATTAAAGAGGTTTATTAACGTATTACGTGAAAAAATTCGCCAATTTAAAGAAGTTATGGAGTAGATAAAAAATGCAATATGATCATATATTAATTCGCTATGGTGAGATGGCCTTAAAAGGAAAAAACATTAAGCAGTTTATTATTCGTTTGCAAGAGAATATTCAAGATAAACTAAGGGATTTCTCCAATATTAAGGTGAAACGTACACAAGGAAGAATGTTTATTTTATTAAATGGCCATGATCCGGAACCAATAATCAATAAATGTAAAAACATATTTGGTATACAAAGCTTGAGTTTAGCAATAAAAGTGAAAAATGATCCGGAAAAGATAAAAGAAGCTTCGTTATACGCGTTGAAAAAAGGGAAGAATGTAAAAACATTTAAAGTATCTGTAAAACGGATTAATAAAGATTTTCCCATCCCTTCACAAGAAATGAATCAAGTCTTGGGAAAACATTTGCTAACGAATACGGAAGGAATTTCGGTTGATGTACATGAACCCGACTTAGAAATTAAAGTTGAAATAAGACTGGAAGCGGCTTATATTACTTCTAGTGTTGTTCAAGGACTGGGAGGACTTCCGGTAGGTACATCTGGAAAGTCTCTATTATTGCTTTCAGGCGGAATTGATAGTCCAGTTGCCGGGTATCTTGCAATGAAGCGAGGTGTACACATTGAAGCCATACATTTTCATTCTCCACCATTTACAAGTGAACGTGCAAAACAAAAAGTTCTTGATTTAGCACAGCAATTAACGAAATACGGTAAGTCCATTAATGTCCATATTGTACCATTTACAAAATTACAACAGGAAATATTCCGAGAGATGCCTAATGAGTATGCCATGACGATTATGCGGAGAATGATGATGCGTATTAGTGAAAGAGTTTGTCATAGTCAAGAAATCCTTTCCATGACAACTGGTGAAAATCTTGGACAGGTTGCTAGTCAAACGATGGAGAGTATGAATACCATCAATGAAGTCACCAATTATCCAATTATTCGTCCGTTAATTGCAATGGATAAAACAGAAATTATTAAAATTTCACGTGAGATAGGTACGTATGAGACTTCTATCCTTCCATATGAAGATTGTTGTACTATTTTTGTACCAAAATCTCCGAAAACAAAACCGAAACGTGAAAAGGCAAATCTGTTTGAAGCAAGAACGGATTTTACCGACTCCCTTGAAGAAGCCGTGAATGGGATTGAAACCATAAAAATCACTGCTAAAACAAATCAATGTGCGTATGAAGATTTATTTTAATTTCTTTAAAAAGATTGTCAGGAACTACCAATTAAAAAAATGAATGTTTTCCACCCTTTGTACACATTCTATAAGTACCAAGGAGGTGAGTTAACATGGCAACTAACAATTCTTCAAACCAATTAGTAGTACCTGGTGTTCAACAAGCACTAGATCAAATGAAATACGAGATTGCTCAAGAATTTGGTGTTCAACTTGGACCAGATTCAACTTCTCGTTCCAACGGTTCTGTTGGTGGTGAAATCACTAAACGTCTTGTTCAAATGGCTGAACAACAATTTGGTGGTACCAAATAATTATAATAAAATAGTGAAATGGCTTTAGAGCTATCCGTTACACGGGTAGCTCTTTTACTATCTATATAATAAGAAGTTAGTTTGCATCAATACTTGATTCTGTGAAAATAAAAAAGTACAGTTAGGTTATGTTGGAGATGAAGCATCCATAGAAAGGGAGAGTACGATGGGAAAATTATGGTTCGGTGGTCCGATCTATACCATGGAGCAAGAGGACATTGTGGTAGATGCAGTATTTACCCAAAGAAATAAAATTATAGCGATTGGTACTTACGAGTATTTATATCACACGTATTATAATGAGATAGAAGAAGCTATTCATTTACAGGGGAAAACTATGCTTCCGGGGTTTATTGATAGTCATTTACATATTGTTTGGCACGGAGAGAAATTATTGCGCTTGGATCTTTCAGCTATGCAATCAGCAGATGAAGTATTAGAGGCATTATCTAATCGTTCTGTTCATCTTTCTAAAGGTGAATGGTTAGTTGGGGAAGGATGGAATGAGAATCACTGGGAAGAACCATTGATTATTCATAAGTCGGCGTTAGATGAAATTATTCCAGATAATCCAGTAATGTTGTCTCGAGTTTGTAGGCATGCTGTGTTAGCAAATAGTAAAGCAATGGAGCTGGCAAAAATTGATTATCCTAACAACACGGAAGATCCACAGGGGGGAGTTATTATACGTGATAATTCAGGGGAAACAACCGGATATTTCTTAGATACAGCACAGGAATTGATTAAGCAAGCAATGCCATCCGTTTCACAAGCATATTTGGAACAGGTTATTTCGATTGCGATTAGTGATCTAACTGCAAAAGGTTTAGTAGGGGGGCACAGTGAAGATCTTAATTATTTTGGAGGCTTTGAGAAAACGTATCGGGCATTTACAAATGCAATAAATGAAGAGAATAAATTCAAAGCACATTTATTAGTACATCATGAAGTTATGCAGGATGCGATTCAGGCAGGTTTAGGCGAGTTAAGTAGTGAGCAATATGTAGAATTAGGTGCAATTAAGATCTTTTCAGATGGCGCTTTAGGTGGAAGGACTGCTTGGTTAACGAATGATTACTCTGATGACAAAGGTAATTGTGGCTTTAATATTCATAGTACGGCAGAATTAGAAAGAATTGTTCAAGATGCTAGGAAGTATCGTTTACCAGTAGCGGTTCATGCAATTGGAGATCAAGCCATTTTGGAAGTAGCATCGACATTAAAGAAATATCCGCTGCCAAATAAATGGAGAGATCGGATTATCCATGGGCAAATTTTAAATCCACAATCTTTACAACTATTAAAGGAGCTTCCAGCGATTATTGATATACAACCCTCTTTTGTTGCTTCTGATTTCCCTTGGGTCATTGATCGTCTTGGAGAAAAAAGATTAGATCTTTCTTATGCATGGAAAACCATGTTAGCAAATGGCATACACTGTGCTGGCGGGTCAGATGCACCAATAGAAGAGGTTAATCCACTCTATGGAATAGAAGCGGCAGTACTAAGGAAATCATCATATGATGGTAAAAGGTACTTAACAAAAGAGGCATTATCTATATTTGAAGCTGTTCAGCTATATACGACAGGAAGCGCTTATGCCATTAACCAAGAGGATACAAGGGGGCTTATTGCAGAAGGATACGCAGCTGATTTTACGATTATTGACCAAGATATATTTCATGTTAATCCGCATGATATTCATCGTATTGGGGTTGAAATGACAGTAATAGATGGAGAAATTGTGTACGTTAAAAACCCATCTTCAACATAAAGGAAGATGGGTTTTTCTGTTTTTTTAAGGATTGCGTTCTCCGCCCTCGCAGCTCTATAAAAATGTACGCTTCACTCTATCCCAATAAGAATTGTTTTTTAATTTTACTGTTTTAATGACTTTATCACTTAAAGTAACGGTGACATCTTTAATATTACGAATAGAATAGGCTTCATTATCTAAGCCAATAATAGGGTAATCATTTCCATCTTGCTGCACAGATAATTGTAATTTACGATCATTGTGAAGCACGAAGGAAGAACCTAAAGTACGATAACGATTATTATTAATGGAAGCTAATTCAGAAACTTGAAAACAAGGGATACGTGGGTCGATGACGGCTCCATTGGTCGATTTATTATAGCCAGTACTTCCGGTAGGAGTTGCGACGATTAACCCATCTCCACGAAATGTTTCAAAATGAATATCATCAATAAAGACATCCATAACAATTGATTTAATGATGGTAGATCTTACACTAATTTCATTTAAACAGTAGAAGTTGGTTTCTCCATTAACATCCGCATGAATAACAGGAAAACGTCTAACTTCCATCTCCTCATGTAGAATGGTATCTAACATTTCATCAAAATTATCCAAATTAAAATCACAATATAACCCGGATTCGCCAGACCGAGTTATGCCTGTATACAGGCAATCTTGCCGAAATCCAGTCTTACGTACTGCTTGTAGAAATGCACCATCTCCACCAATACTTACAATAATATTGGCATTATCGGAATCGCTTACAATTGTAAAACCATTAGACTCTGCTAATTGATACAATGCGTCTAACTTGTTTTTTAGACCATCACTATTTAAATAGTAGAAAAAAATATTCTTACGATCTGACATAATCTTGTTGTCACCCTCCTATTTAATATGTAACCACTTATGTTCTTCATATAGATAAGTGTAAATATGAAGCTTATCCCCATTCTATCATGTTTGTAAATCATTATCCTAATAAAGTTAATTTTTTTGAGTAAAACAGGAAATTTGAGGAAAAATAGGAACAGATATGAAATCGAGGTGACAAGACGATGTGGGGTTGGTTTATATTCATTTTCTGCTTGGTTTTATTCGTTTCTTTTGTACTTCTATCTAAACTTTTCATTCGTATACAAGCATCTTATATTGAGAAACATGGTTCTATTACTATTTATGTGTATTGGTTTTCGATTCGACTGTTTAAAAAAGATATTCTCTTAGAAGATAAAGAAGAGGATAAAAAATCTCACTTTAAAGACCTGCCAACGAATCTACATGAACTAATTGGACTTATTCAAGAAAGTAATCGATTATTAACCATCGTATTTCGATCGCTCGTATTACATCAGTTGCGATGGCATACGAAAGGTGGAGCAGGTGATGCTTCTCTTACAGGAATGGCATCGGGCGGGGTTTGGACAATGAAAGGGATATTATCAGGTTGGATTCTTGAAAAAAGTAAAGGTTCATGTAAACCGGATTTACAAGTTATCCCTCTTTTTCAGCAAATCTATTTTAAAACGGAATTTTCTTGTATGGTTTCGATTCGAATAGCACAAGCTATAAACGCATGTACTCAGGTAATGCGGGAAATTGCTGTTAAAAGACATACTGTAAAACAAGAGCAATAGTATAAAGGAGTTGACTAATATGGAAGAACATCCAATTCAAGGGTTGATGACGACCGCAATGGAAAATTTAAAAGATATGGTAGAAGTGAACACGATTATCGGTGATCCAGTACAATCCCCTGATGGGAGTGTTATCATCCCTGTCTCAAAAGTAGGATTTGGCTTTGCTGCTGGAGGTAGCGAATTTAACTCATCAAGTAATCAGTCCCAAGACGATTCAGAGGCTACGCTTCCATTTGGTGGAGGAAGTGGGGGGGGAGTATCCATTACACCAGTTGCCTTTTTAATTGTAAGTGAAAAAGGAATAAAAATGGTTCATTTAGATCACCATGCTCATATTTATGAAAAAATGCTGGACTTCGCGCCACAGGTTGTAGAAAAGGTACAGCAAATCATTAAGGATTCAGGAAATAAACAACAACCGAAGAAACAAGAACACAAGAAACAAAAAGATATTTCTACACAGTATGATATATAAGATTCCTATCCATTACTTACATGTTCTATATTTGAAAGCGCTAGCCATTTTGTTCACAAATTTTTCCCTAAATCGAAGGCGTAAATTATTGGACATGCATCTTTATTCACTTCATAATGATAGAGGAATACAATTATTTTAGGAGGAATGATTCATATGGCAAATGTTACATTCCAACATGATCCTGTTACGCTTGTAGGTAATGAAGTGAAAGTAGGAGACGAAGCACCTGCTTTCAAAGTACTTTCAAATGATTTAGAAGAAGTTACCTTAGATGATTATCAAGGCAAGGTAAAGTTAATAAGTGTTGTTCCTTCCATTGATACAGGTGTATGTGCTGATCAAACAAAACGGTTTAATGAAGAAGCCGACAAAATTGGAAATGTAAAAGTTTTAACGGTGAGCATGGATTTACCTTTTGCCCAAAAGCGCTGGGTAAATAAGCATGATATTAATAAACTTGATACATTATCCGATCATCGGGATGCCAACTTTGGCAAGAATTATGGTGTATTGATAGAGGAACTTCGCCTATTGGCACGATCTATTTTTGTCGTTGATTCGAACAATAAGGTTACTTATGTTGAGTATGTCAGTGAAGTAAGTAACCATCCAGATTATGATGCTGCACTGGAAGCTGCTGGACAAGCAGAATAACATGAGCGGAATCTCTCTCATAAAGTTGAGAGGGATTTTTACTGTCATCGCCTGTTCACATATATTTGCATTACTTTGTACATAGACCTTATTCATTTGGTACAATAGAAACGCTCTTTATGTAAGTGTGCTCAAAGAGAATTCTTACGTAAACTATTACTTATGAATAGAATACTTTTTGACCAACCTTTTAAAGGGGCCGAATGGAGGAATCTATTATGGAGAAGACGAATGTAGAAACACTATACGAGTGGTTGGATCAAACAACTGAACTTATTCAACATCATGTTAATGAGCCTTATCTGGAAAGCTTAAGTTATACAATGGAAATCGTATTTTCGCAAGAAGTACCAGTTGACATAGATGAAAGTTTATCTACGAAGTTAAAACAAGCATTAGATGAATTAACCATTGATGCGTACTCATCAGAAGAAAAAAGAAAGGCCAACCAACTTGCTATTATAAAAGGAATGACTGGTTCTACCCAGCAACAGCATTTAATGACACCTGAAACGGTTTCATTAATGATTGGTTATTTAGCGGGAAAATTACTGAGTGACAAAACGGACCCTGTTCGTGTTTTTGATCCAGCAGGTGGGACAGGAAATCTAATTACTGCCGTTTTAAATCAACTAGTCCAAGAAAAAGAGGCCTTTGCTAGCGAGGTAGATTCAACCTTAATCCAATTGGCAGTATGGAATGCAAATTTACAAAAAATTAATATTGAATTCTTTCATCAGGATAGTTTACGTCCATTCTTATTGGATCCAGTTGATTTGGTGGTTGCAGACTTACCTGTTGGTTATTACCCGGATGATTTACGAGCAAATGAATTTAAGTTAAAAGCAAATGAAGGCCATTCCTATGCACATCATTTATTTATTGAACAAAGTTTGAATTATACAATTGCTGGTGGATATCTTCTATTTGTTGTTCCAGAGTTTTTATTCGATAGTGATCAATCCGATCAATTACAACAATTTATCCATGAGCATGCACATATGGTTGGTGTTTTAAGACTGCCAGATACTGCCTTTAAATCAGAGAAGCATCAAAAAAGTATACTCATTCTACAGAAAAAAGGTCATCATACCCATTCTCCAAAACAACCGTTATTGGTAAAGATGCCATCTTTTACGAATACGAATGCAATGGGGGATATATTAGGACAGATAAATAATTGGTTCCAAACGTATAAGAAGGAGTTGAGCAGCAATGAGTAATGTATTGGCAATTAATGCCGGTAGTTCATCTTTGAAATTCCAATTAATACAAATGCCAGAAGAACATGTTTTAGCAAAAGGGCTAGTGGAACGAATTGGCCTTAATGAGGCTGTTTTTACGATGGATGTTCAAGGTGAGAAAGATAAATTCGTTGGGGATATTCCAAACCATGAAGTAGCTGTGAAGAAATTATTAGAAGGTTTAAAAGAATCTGGTGTCATTGCTTCCCTTGACGAAGTAGATGCTGTAGGGCACCGTGTGGTTCATGGAGGAGAGCATTTCAGTGATTCCGTTTTAATCACTGATGATGTGATAAAGACAATTGAACAAGTATCTGAGTTGGCACCATTGCATAATCCAGCCAATCTTACAGGTATCCATGCATTTAGAGAGATTTTACCTAATGTACCAATGGTTGCAGTCTTTGACACAGCTTTTCATCAAACGATGCCTGAATCATCTTATCTATATAGTCTCCCTTACGAGTATTATAAGGAGTATGGCATTCGTAAATATGGTTTTCACGGGACTTCTCATAAATACGTGTCACAAAGGGCTGCAGATTTAATGGGTGTGCCTTTAGAGAACTTACGATTGATTTCTTGTCATTTAGGTAATGGAGCAAGTATTGCAGCAATCCAAGGCGGCAAATCAATTGATACATCAATGGGCTTTACACCATTAGCAGGTGTTACAATGGGGACACGATCAGGTAATATTGATCCTGCGCTAATTCCTTATATTATGGAAAAAACCGGAAAAACGGCTGAAGAAGTGGTTCATGTACTGAATAAAGAAAGTGGTATGTTAGCATTGTCTGGATTCTCGAGTGATTTACGTGATATTGAGCAAGCTGCAGATGAAAATGAACGTGCTGAATTGGCGCTAGAGGTTTTCGCTGGGAGAATTCATAAATATCTAGGGTCTTATGCTACTAAAATGTCTGGGGTAGATGCTATTATCTTTACTGCTGGTGTTGGTGAGAATAGTGATACGATAAGAGAGAGAGTATTACATGGATTAGAGTTTATGGGGGTTTATTGGGATCCTGCATTGAATAAAGTGCGTGGAAAAGAACAATTTATTAATTACCCACACTCTCCTGTGAAAGTTATTGTCATTCCAACAAATGAAGAAGTTGTTATTGCAAGAGACACGATTCGATTTTCACAAATTGGTTAATAATAAGGTTTTGGTATGGTTTATCCATAGCAAAACCTTTTTTTAAATATAGAATGTTTTAGAAATGGATGGGAGGTATAGATAAAATGGAAGAAGACCAGCTGCCAGTAAATTTCATGATTATCACAATTAGTAACACGCACACATTAGAAACAGATATGAATGGTGGGATAATCCAATCTTGCTTAAAAGAGAATGGATATACAAACATAATTCGCGATATTATCGAAGAAGATCAAACATCCATCCATTCCGCATTAAAGCGTAGTTCAATAAACCCTGTTATAGATATCATCATCCTTAACGACGGGTATCAATGTTCAGATAGATTGATGAATTCCCATTTTATTGAGGAGTTTTTTGATTATCCAATTGTTGGATACGGTAATTTATTTCAAGACATGCAATTGTTAGAACCGTATGTTCATATGAAGCCAGTAGCAGGTGTCAAACATCAAACAGCCATTTTTATGCTGCCTGGCTCCGTTGAAACAATGAGACATACCATGAATTATTTAATCATCCCGAGTCTTAAAAAAATTGTCAGTCATTATGTGATAGGCGCATAGCAGTTGTTTTAACAGGAAAACAACTGAAATTTGACCATTAGAGGTTATCGTACTACCAATACATCACAAGAGGCATATCTTGTAATATTCTCAGAGACACTTCCGATCAAAAAGCGTTCCACAGCATTCATTCCTGTTGCACCACAGATTATCAAGTCTGCATGAAAATCATTGGCTATATCCTTCGCAATTTTAACCTTTGGAGAACCATATTCGATACATCGAATTAAATCATTGACGCCAGCTGATTTGGCATTCTCCACATAGCTATCAAGTAACTCTTTTGCATATTCATCGGCTCTGTCAGCTAAGGATCGATCATATGCTTCCGCTGTTGCAAACGTCCTAGAGTCTACAACATGTGCAAGAATAAGCCGAGCATGATTTCGTTTTGCAATATCAAGGGATTTAACAAAAGCCTTTTCAGAAGCCTCTGACCCATCAACTGCTACAACAATATTTTTATATTCCACAATTATCTCTCCTTTCTTATTAGTTATATACCCGAAAATAACCAGATACAATCAGGATTTTCCATTTTTGCTAAAATAATTTGAGTAAATCTTACAAAGTTACGGACACACTATTAATGGGGGTGATCAGCTTGTCAAAGGAAAAGCGTGATAATCAGCCACAGAACATCTTTGAAGACGAAAAAGGTGTAGCAGCTGTCCAAAACCAACTGAATGAAAGTTACCAAAGCGGTGTAATTGAACAAAGGCATAACAATAAGGGGATTTATACGTTTAATAACCGTAAGAATTAGTAGTTGAAATAACCCGCCTTGTTGTTGATGAGGTGGGTTATTTCCCCCCTTCTCTTTTCCTTTTATAAAATATTTGGTACTGTAAATTATACATAATTAGATAATTAGCAATTAACTGATAATATGAATTGGAGGTAAATAGTATGAGAATTGGTGTTCCGAAAGAAATTAAAAACAATGAAAACAGGGTAGCTATGGCCCCGTCTGGTGTATTGACATTAAAAAATGCTGGACATGAAATTTATATTGAAACAGGAGCAGGCATCGGATCTGGTTTTACAGATAATCAGTATCAGGATGCTGGTGCAATTATTGTTGCTACAGCAAAAGAAGCCTGGCAACAAGAAATGGTTATGAAAGTCAAAGAACCCTTACCAGAAGAATATGATTATTTCTATGAAGGGCTTATTTTGTTTACTTATTTACACCTAGCTGCGGAGCAAAGTCTTACGAAGGCGTTAATAAATAATAAGGTAACCGGGATTGCCTATGAAACGGTACAATTGCCAAATCACTCTCTACCGTTATTAACTCCTATGAGTGAAGTTGCTGGAAGAATGGCTTCGCAAATTGGTGCGCAATTTCTTGAAAAAACCAAAGGCGGTAAAGGTATTCTTTTAAGTGGTATTCCTGGTGTGAAACGTGGGAAAGTAACCGTTATTGGTGGTGGAGTAGTAGGAACAAATGCGGCAAAAATTGCGGTAGGGCTAGGTGCAGATGTTACAATTATTGACTTGAACCCGGAACGCCTTCGTCAGCTCGACGACATATTTGGATCATCGATTAATACAATGATGTCAAATCCTTTGAATATCCGTTTAGCATTAGCTGAATCTGATTTAGTTATAGGTGCAGTACTCATTCCAGGCGCTAAAGCACCAAAATTAGTTAGTGAAGAGATGGTAAAAGCAATGTCACCTGGATCTGTGATTGTAGATGTAGCTATTGACCAAGGCGGCATATTTGAAACAAGTGATCATGTTACGACGCATGATCATCCGACCTATACGAAGCATGAGGTTTTACATTATTCAGTTGCTAATATGCCTGGGGCAGTACCACGAACTTCAACCATTGGTTTAACAAATGTTACCGTTCCCTATGCCATGCAATTAGCCAATAAAGGATATCAGGGTGCGTGCAAAGCCAATGAAGCATTATTAAAAGGAATTAATACATTAAATGGGTATGTTACTTATGAAGCAGTAGCTGTATCTCACGGATTAGAATTTGCTGACCCGCATACATTGCTTAATCTTTAATCCTATTAAAAAGCTATCGAGTGAAAACCTCGATAGCTTTTGCTTAGTCTATAATTTGTAAGTCTTTTGGTGATTTAGTTAATACTTCTGGTCCTTGCTCGGTCAAATAAATCATATCTTCAATTCGAACACCAGCCACTCCTGGAACATAAATTCCTGGTTCAATCGTATAACACATGCCAGCTTTTAAAGGGAGATCATTATTACCATGCATTGAAGGGTATTCATGTGTTTCAATTCCTAAGCCATGACCAATTCGATGCGTGAAATAGTCACCATATCCTGCATCAGCGATATGATTTCTTGCAATTTGATCTAACTGTCCTGTAGCTACCCCGATTTTTGAGGCGTCAATTGCTTTTTGTTCTGCTTGTAGTACTGTATTATATATGGTTTTTTGTTCCTCTGTTAAGGATTTGAATGCAACGGTTCTTGAAATATCAGAACAGTACCCTTCATAAACGACACCTAGGTCAAACAGAACTATATCTCCAGAATTAATTTTCTTCATGGAGGGAGTTCCATGTGGAGAAGCTGTTTTTGCTCCTGATAAAGTCATGGTTGAGAAGGACATTTCTTGAATGCCTTGTTTTTTCAATTCATATTCGATATTAGCAATTACTTCTAATTCAGTTACACCTTCTCTAATTGATTGAATACCTGTTTTGATCCCGAAATCAGCAAGGTCTGCAGCGGTTTTCAACCGTTCATATTCTTGCTTACTCTTGATAACGCGTAAGTTGGCTAGTAATTCCTCTCCGTCTATAACAGTAGTATTGGAAAAGAATTTTTGTAATGTTTGATATCGATCCAACGTTAAATGGCTATTTTCAACCCCGATTGTCTGGGGAAGTTTCTTATTGTGATGCAGTGTTTGATAGAATTTTTCCCAGGGATTTTCATGATCTTGATACGTAATTAGTTCGTATTGCCAGCCTGCTGCTTTTGCATCTTCCTCTTCCATCGCTGGGATAATTAATACGGGGTCGAAATTATTGCTGATATACACTGCTACTAATCTTTCGTGTGGATCGGTATAATAATTTGTCATATAATATACATTTGCTTGTGATGTAACAAACATGCTATCAATGTTATTACTTTTCATGTTTTTTAATAATGCTTCAACTCTTTCTGCCATTCTAACACCCTCTTTTACCATGTAATGTTTTTTATTATAACAAATTTCGGGTATAGAAATAAAATGGAGAGTTTGTATTCAATCATTTTAATGACCATGAAGGTTGCATTTGTAAGAGAAGGTTAATTAAAAATAGAAATGGGTACATTCAAAAGTAAAGCTAATTTGTTATAATAGGAAATAAATTTAAAAGGAGAGGATAATCGTGAAATTATCTTATCATGGACATGCAGTAGTAATGATAGAAACGGACTCCCATCAAATTCTTATTGATCCATTCATCTCAGGGAATGAAGCTTGCGATTTAGATGCGCAGACGGTTGAACCGGATGTTATCCTTCTTACACACGGTCATAATGACCATGTAGGAGATACGATTGATATTGCCAAGCGAACGAACGCTTTAATTGTAGCGCCTAACGAACTAGCAGATTATATGAGTGGTAGAGGATTAAATGCACATCCTATGCACATTGGCGGGAAACATCAATTTGATTTTGGAACGGTTAAATTAACACAAGCTTTTCATGGATCCGCGTATACAGAAGAAAATGGTTCCTCTATTTATACTGGTATGCCAGCAGGAATTTTACTTACTGTGGAAGGAAAAACGATTTATCATGTTGGAGACACAGGATTATTCTCTGACCTTAAGTTAATAGGGGAAATGAATGACATTGATATTGCTTTTGTACCGATTGGTGATAATTTCACAATGGGGCCAGAAGATGCTCTCATCGCTTCGAAATGGATTAACGCAAAGGTTGTTGTTCCGATACATTATAATACGTTCCCATTAATTGAACAGGACGGCGAAGCGTTTGCCAAGCAAGTTAATCCTGGTAAAGGACAAGTAATGGCCATCGGTGAACCCATGCAAGTGTAACGACCTATATATCGTTTGTATTTGATAAAGAAACTCTCCTTCATTAGCGTGGGTGAAAGGAGAGTTTCTTATTTAAATAGACGAAATTCTCGTAAACCGTGGGAAATAGTTAATTATGAAAGGAAAGGAAACCTGTTAGCTTAAATTTAATTATTCTAAAATTCAAGAAAGTCTATTATTTTATCTAGCCATTTCCTCCAGCTTGATATATTATATAGGTATATCTTACTAAATGCACTTTTATAATAGGAGGGAGTTAACTGGATAACTATATTATATGGTTTGTCTTTCTTATTGGAACAGTCGTTGGTTCATTTTTGAATGTCGTTGGATTACGTTCTCCACAGCAGTTATCATTTACTACAAGCCGCTCCGAATGTCCTTATTGTTTAAAAACCCTTCAATGGAAAGATATTATCCCCATTTTATCGTTTACCTTACTAAAAGGAAAATGCAGATATTGTGGCGTCCGAATTTCTAGCTTATACCCAATTATGGAAATAATAACAGGTATGTTATTTGTTTATTGCTACATTATTATTGGTATCCAATTTGAATTATTTTTAGCTTTAGCTCTGGTGTCCATGTTTGTTATTGTACTAGTATCAGATATAACGTATATGATTATTCCAAATAAAGTTCTATTATTCTTTCTTCCTATTTTTGTGGTTTTTCGAATTATCGATCCACTTACTCCTTGGTGGGATACGATTACTGGGGGTGTTGCCGGAATCCTTATCCCGATGTCTATCATTATTGTTAGTAAAGGAGGAATGGGAGGAGGTGATATGAAATTATTTGGACTTATTGGTATTGTGTTAGGTTTTAAAAAACTATGCTTCTGCTTCTTTTTATCCTGTGTGATCGGGGCAATCATTGGTATCTTTCTTATCGCTCTAAAATTAGGTAGACGAAATCAACCAATACCGTTTGCTCCTTACATTATTGCTGCTAGTTTAATTACATACTTTTACGGTGATTCGTTGATTTTATGGTATTCTAACTTCTATCATATACCATTCAATTGAGCTCTGACCTATGATTATCAGGTTGTCCTAGTTCTAGGTTCTTAAGGTATGTTTTTTTTCATAGATTAAGTATGAAGGAGGGGATGAGTATGCGAGGACATTATACGATCTTAAGACTGTTGCTGGCAGGATTTTTGTTATATGTTGCCTGGCCATCTATTCCATATGCCTCAACCGTAATGGAACAAATTTTCTGGGCAGCCTGGATCGGTTTCTTTCTATTCGTAGTTGGCGCAAATGTTGCTTCATTATTACAAATGATAAGACCACCAATTATGGAACAGCAGGAAGAAAGACAACGGCAAACCTATAATCATTGAGTTTCATTGTTTTCAACTGTATAATAAATGGTAAATAATTCATTAGTACAGTTGAAAGATGGTGTGCGGGTTAATGGCAAGTAAGCATGAGCAAATCATTCAGCATATTATATCATTGGATATAGGTCATAAGATTTCTGTAAGACAAATAGCGAAGGAACTACATGTCAGTGATGGAACAGCCTATCGTGCAATTAAAGATGCGGAGAATCAAGGATTAGTTAGTACAATTGAACGTGTAGGTACGATTCGAATTGAACGAAAAAAGAAAGAAAACTTTGAACGCCTCACATTTGCAGAAGTGATTAATATTGTAGAAGGTCAAGTTTTAGGCGGCAGAAAAGGATTGCATAAGACATTAAATAAATTTGTCATTGGAGCTATGCAGCTTGATGCAATGATGCGTTATACAGAAGCCGATTCATTATTAATTGTTGGAAATCGTATTAAAGCACATGAACTGGCTATTAAAGAAGGAGCAGCTGTATTAATTACAGGCGGATTTGATACGGAGGATTATATTAAGCGTTTAGCTGATGAAAGACAGTTACCGATTATATCCACAAGCTATGATACGTTTACCGTTGCTGCAATGATTAATCGTGCGATTTACGATCAACTAATTAAGAAAGAAATTGTAGTAGTTGGTGATATATTTACTCCATTTGATAGTTCCTTTTATTTACACAGTAAAGATACCGTTCAAGATTGGTATCGACTAAATAATAATTCTACC
The DNA here is from genome assembly GCF_014905415.1 of Virgibacillus salexigens. Taxonomy (GTDB): domain Bacteria; phylum Bacillota; class Bacilli; order Bacillales; family Amphibacillaceae; genus Virgibacillus; species Virgibacillus salexigens. Next base: position 1,157,610 of record NZ_BNEO01000002.1, on the reverse strand, counting down.
CATACACGTTTTCCTGTGGTAGATAATAAAAAACGTGTAATCGGTATGGTTACATCCAAGGATGTTATTGGTGTCGATGAACAGACAATAATTGATAAGGTCATGAGTAGAAACCCGAAAATTGTTCAAGCTAAAACATCATTAGCTTCTGTCGCGCACATGATGGTTTGGGAAGGCATAGAAGTAATGCCAGTAGCAGATGAAACAAATCATTTGAAAGGGATTATATCGCGTCAAGATGTACTGAAGGCATTGCAACAAATACAAAGACAACCTCAAATTGGCGAGACAATTGATGATATTGTTTCTAGAAGTATCATCGAGGACGAGCATAAAAAAGACGTATATTTGACAACAGTTGCTCCACAAATGACCAATCAATTAGGGACGTTATCGAATGGAGTATTTACTGCTTTAATAACAGAAGCAAGCAGAAGAATGTTGCTTCAATATAAAAAAGGGGATCTAGTAGCCGAGAATCTAACCGTTTATTTTATTAAACCGGTACAGATTGATAGTACATTACACATACAACCAAAATTATTAGAAATTGGTAGAGTATATGCGAAGATTGATGTTGAAGTATACGATGAGCAAAAATTAGTAGGAAAGGGCTTGCTAATGGCACAATTAATTAATCGTTAACCGATTAAAGAAAGCTGACTACCAAAGATAGTCAGCTGCTATTTAGGAGGGGTTTAATCTTTTCCATTCTCTGCGGTAATGCTTTACTTCTTTGATGCCGCGATAGATCTGAGGTATTCCAACAATAATCAGGATAATCCCTATAAACAAAGCGATTCTGGTTTGATACAGAATATACTGATTAATTGTAAAAGATACTACCAATGTTCCTAAGCAAATACGTGATTTCCCATTAAAATAAGCTTGGGTTAATCCGTCATTGCTTTTTACGATTGCTACTTTGTAGTATACATAAAGTACTAAAGAGAGAACTATAAGTATTGAAAAAATAATCATGTTATCGCTCCTAGTTTAATTTACCATTTCCATCACTCATTGTACCGTTTTTTTAGTGAATAAGCCATATCGACTTCAGAATTGACAAGAAAAGGTGATAGTATTGCAGGACATTATTGATGTAATTAAACAGTATCATACAATTATCATTCATCGGCACGTAAGGCCAGATCCAGATGCCATAGGATCCCAAGTGGGTTTAAAAGAAATCATTCAATATTCCTTCCCCGATAAACAGGTCTTTGCGGTTGGAGAGGAAGAACCAACGCTAACTTTCCTAGCAAAAATGGATGTTATTAAAGATGAACAATATAAAGATGCGCTTGTAATTGTTTGTGATACAGCTAACACAGCACGTATATCCGATGAACGATTTCAATATGCAGCTAAATGGATAAAAATTGACCACCATCCAAATGTGGATGAATATGGCGATATTCAATGGGTAGACACAACTGCTAGTTCTACCAGTGAAATGATTTATGAGTTTTATTTACAAACAAAGCAATATGGGTTGAAGTGTAATGATAAAGCTGCTCGATTACTTTATGCTGGTATTGTTGGGGACACTGGAAGATTTTTATTCCCTAGTACGACCAAACAAACCTTAAAGATTGCAGCTGAATTAGTTACATTCTCATTTGATCGAACTGCTTTGTACGACGGTATGTATCGGATGAAAGATAATATTGCTCGCTTAAAGGGTTATATCTTAGAACAGTTCAGCTTATCTGATAACGGTATGTCTGCTATAAAATTAACGAAAGCTATTCTAAATCGATTTGAAGTACAACCGAGCGAGACCAGCCAACTTGTGGGAGTGCTAGGCGATATAGACGGGATTTTAGCATGGGTAACCTTTATCGAAGAAGATGATACAATTCGAGTTCGTTTGCGGTCTAAAGGCCCCGTAATTAATGATTTGGCTGCTAAATATAATGGTGGAGGTCATCCTATGGCATCGGGAGCCTCTGTATCAACTTGGAAAGAGACAGAAGACGTTATAGCAGATTTAGAACAAATATGCGAACAATATCAACAAAAAATGTAACGAAAAAATAACACGCCATGGGAAACGGCGTGTTATTTAGATTAGCTACTTTTTGTACTGCTATTTGGAATGAACCAGCATCCTGAAGATGCTTCATCTAAAAATACATCTAGGTGTTCTTTTTCAATGCCACGTTTTACTAAACGAATAAGTTCTCGTGACTCTGCGTAAGCGGAGTTCCCTTGTTTTAAGCGAGCTATTTTTTCATCTCGCATTTCACGATGATCCATTACCAACATGAAAATCCACTCCTTTCATCTGAAGCATTATATGAAAGTAAACGGGAAAATGACTCTCTTGTTATCTTTATCATAACTGGATTTGTAAGAAAATGCCATGAATTTTCGGATATTTCATGAAACGTTCACATTATGTAGTCCGCTCGGCTTTGGCTGTAATTTTAATATTTTTAGAAATGATCAATTTAGTAATAGTAAGCGTATATGTAAACTCTTCTACCTCAAATGACTTATTTTCGACAGTTGATTCTAGTAATTGATCACTTTCTCCTATAATGGACAGATCTTTCCCCACCACGTGTTTTAATTCTTGTTGTACTAATTCTTTCAGCTTGTCAGCTATAAGTCGGTCGAGCCGTAACTCTTCCATATTTTCGATAGTTAAGTTTATTGACTCTACAGTTACTTCTTCGGAAGGTCTTTCACTTAAGTCATCATTATCTTCCAATAATGAATCATTTTGATTCCGTAGTTCTGTTATTTCACTACGAAACGCATTATTTTGTGCAATTAGAGATTCATACATGGATCCATACATATAAAGCAGAGTGCAATAAGCTACAACTCCACCAACCATCACACCAACGAAAAAACGTTGCCAAGTTACTTTTTTATGGTAGGGAGGTATATGCATTACGATATTTCCTCCTGAATTAACCAGTTTAAAAGAAGAATTGCCGTCTTAACCCCGCCCATAGCGGAAAGAATAAACATAGCTTGTTTAAATAAATCCATTGTAGAACCATCTAGAATTCCTTTTTCAAAGTTAGCTATCGCATCAAATGTACCACCAATAGCAGCAACAATTGCCCAAATCCGTAATCGATCTGCTATTCGTCCTATTTCTGTTAAGGGAGGATCTCCAGTCACAAATGCCCCAATACTGCCAATAATTGCTCCACCGATAATTACACCAAATGCGATAAAGTAACAGTGTATAAAAGTTTCAAAGAATCGTTCTTCCATAAGGACGCACTCCCCTGTGAGTCATGTTGTTTCCATTTTATGATTACATGGGACGAGTTATGCAAAGTTATCAGCGTTTCCGTATGCATGTTCTACATAGATTGGTATAATGGGTCATAGAGAATTTAAAGGCGGGATAAAATGTCGTACACACATTTACAAGTACGAAGTAGTTATAGCCTGTTAAATAGTACAATAACGATCGATCATTTAGTTAAGAAAGCAAAAAAATCAGGATTTGAAGCATTAGCTTTGACAGATGAGCAAGTACTATATGGGGCTATTACTTTCTATAAAACATGTAAAAAGTATGGAATTAAACCAATTATTGGTATGTCTGTTTACGTCCACGCGGAACAAGATAAACTGGACGAGATAACCCTCTTAGCAAAAGACAATCATGGTTATCATGATTTAATTAAATTAAGTACATTGATTCAACAGCAAGAGGCCAAATATATAGAAGATCATCAATTAGCAGCGTATACCAAAAACTGTATCGGGATATTCTCTGAGAAACAATCAAGCATCTTTACCAATATTCAAGCTAATGATTATGAAGAAGCATTTAAAAAATTAGCAATTATAAAAGATATGTTTATTGAAGGCGACTTTTATGTAGGGATTGAAAGTAGCGTGAACGAGGAGACGAATCGTTACGAAGCAGTAAAGTCGTTTCTTACAAGCTATTCGCTTCCACCAGTTGCTATAAATGATGTGCGTTATCTCCAAGAAAAGGATGTAATTGCTTTTGATTGCTTACAAGCAATCAAAAATAATGAGAATTGGGATGGTAAAAACATCCCTTCTGCTTATTATTACCGTCATTTGTCTACAGCAGCTGAAATGCAGCATTTTTTTTCGTTTTGGCCAGAAGCTATAACAAATACAGAACGAATAGAAAAAAAATGTGAGGTAGTGTTTGATTTTAATCAACGTTTCCTGCCATCGTTTCCACTCCCTGATGGTGTAAACGCTCATACATGGCTGGAAAATCGATGCTGGGAAGGGTTACATGATAAATATGCTAACATCACGAAAACCATCAGAGAACGTTTAAAGTTTGAGCTCAATACCATTAAAGCAATGCAATTTAGTGATTATTTTTTAATTGTGGCAGACTTTATTCAATATGCAAAAGAACAACCCATTGTAGTTGGCCCAGGTAGGGGGTCTGCAGCAGGATCATTAGTTGCCTATGTTTTAGAAATAACCGATATTGACCCGATCAAATATGATTTATTATTTGAACGTTTTCTAAACCCAGAGCGTATGACAATGCCAGATATTGATATTGATTTCTCGGATTGGCGTCGGGATGAAGTGATTGATTATGTTCAACATAAATATGGTAGGGATCATGTAGCACAAATCATTACTTTTGGTACATTTGCTGCACGTTCTTTAATAAGAGAATTAATCAAAACAATGAATATAAATCAACAAGATGCATCATTTATATTGCGGCATATTCCTGTACAAGCCAAACAACGGATTTCTGAAATCATAACTGCATCAGACGAGCTTAAAAATTATATCAAAACATCTGAGCCGCTAAAATTACTTTTTACAGTCGCTGTAAAGTTGGAAGGAATACCTAGACATGTTTCCACACATGCAGCAGGTATTGTTATCACGGAAAAGCCGTTAAATGAATATATCCCTTTAACAATGGGTACTGGGGATAGCAATTTAACACAATTCCCGATGAATGACCTGGAAGCAATAGGATTATTAAAGATTGACTTATTAGGGCTTCGTAACTTAACACTGCTAGAAAAAGTCCTGCAAACCATTCGCTATATTTCCAATGACGATACCCATTTAAAAAACCTACCTCCAGAAGATAACTTAACTTTTTCCATGTTACAGCATGGAAAAACAAACGGTGTATTTCAGCTCGAGTCACAGGGGATGAAACGCGTGTTGCAGCAATTAAAGCCAACTGAGTTTGAAGATATCGTTGCGGTTAATGCGCTTTATCGACCTGGACCAATGGAATATATTCCTACCTTTATAAGGAGAAAGCATGGGGAAGAAGCAATCACTTACCCACATCCTGACTTAGCTCCGATATTGTCGAAGACCTACGGGGTATTAGTTTATCAAGAGCAAATTATGCAGATAGCTAATAGAATAGCAGGATTTTCTTTAGGTAAGGCAGATATATTGCGAAGAGCAGTAAGTAAAAAGCAAGAACAACTTATGGCAGAGCAAAAAACTGATTTTATTGCTGGATGTGTCCGTAATGGCTACTCAAAAAAGGTTGCTGAAGAAATTTTCGAATGGATTGTACGTTTTTCGAATTATGGTTTCAACCGAAGTCATGCAGTAGCTTACAGCCGCATCTCTTATCAGCTGGCTTATTTAAAAGCCCATTACCCTGCGGCATTTTTCGCTGAGTTACTCAGCTCTTCTGTTAATCAGCAAGAGAAATTGCAATCCTATATACGTGAGCTGAAGGCTTTGCACCTAGATGTACTGCCTCCTTCTATTAATAAAAGTTTTGGTAAATATGCAGTAGAAGGAAATAAAATTCGAATGGGCTTATTACAAGTGAAAGGATTAGGCAAACAAGCCGTACAAGAAATAATTCGCGTTCGCAAAGAACGGCCATTTAAAAATTTATTTGATTTTTGCTTACGTGTTTCATCGAAGGCAGTCAACCGACAAACACTTGAGGTATTAATTATGGTTGGTGCATTCGATGAAAGTAATCAAAATAGAGCAAGCTTGTTGGCGACCATTGATCAAGCAATGGAACAAGGTGAATTATTTAAAGAATTTCTTGGCCAGCCTAACCTGTTTCAAGATCAAATTGAACTTGAAGGCGATTATGTAGATATAGAGGATTTTTCACAGTTTAAGAAATTGGCTGATGAGAAGGAATTCCTTGGTGTTTATATGTCAAGTCATCCTCTACAATCATATAGAATGCAATTAAAACAACATGGTCATGTTTCTTTATCACTTGCGCTTACGTTGGCTGGTAAAAAAAATATAAAAAGTGCTGCTGTTATTCAATCTATTAAAACAATCCGAACAAAAAGAGGAGATCCGATGGCTTTTTTAACATTAGGAGATGAGTCAGGTGAGATGGAAGCAGTTGTTTTTCCAGAGCTATACCGCAATGTAAATCGATGGTTAAAAGAAGAAACGCTTGTATTGATTGAAGGGAATTTGGAAAGTAGAAATCAAGGTGTTCAGTGGTTACTATCTTCTATTATTGAACTAACAGATGATCGATTGGAGGAAATGAAATCCACTCGTTTATTTATTAAACTAACAGGAGAAGCTAGTGAAGCTGGTATAGAAAAATTAAAACAAATGGCTCACTATTACCCTGGAAATATTCCTGTAATTATCTTTCAAGAGCAAAATAGGAAAACCTATCAACTTTCTGAGGCGTATTTTCTGCAGCCAACAACCGACTGTTTAAAAGACTTAAAAGCTTTTTTTGGTAAGGATAGCGTGGTTTTAGACAAAGGTTAAATAATCAGGATTACTTTACACACAAAAACCATCTGTTATAATGGAAGAGTTAAATGTGGTCAGACCACTCGTGCAACCATATAGTATCGTATTTTTCTGCGAAAAGGAGCGATTAGTAAAGATGGCAAGCTTAAGAGATCAAGCATTACACTTGCATAAAGTAAATAAAGGCAAATTGACAACTCACTCAAAAATCCCAGTTACGAATGCAGAGGAGTTAAGTCTAGCGTATTCCCCTGGTGTAGCTGAGCCTTGTAAAGCAATTCATGATCGTAAAGAAACAGTCTATGATTATACAATGAAAGGGAATATGGTTGCGGTTGTCAGTGATGGGTCAGCGGTTTTAGGGCTTGGTAATATTGGAGCTGAGGCGGCATTGCCCGTAATGGAAGGGAAGTCTGTCTTATTTAAGAGCTTTGCTGGTGTGGATTCCTTTCCAATTTGTTTGGGTACGCAAAACATAGACGAGATTGTACAAACTGTTAAATTAATGGAGCCAACATTTGGTGGAGTGAATTTAGAAGATATTGCAGCACCAAACTGTTTTATTATTGAAGAACGTTTGAAAAAAGAAACAAATATACCTATCTTTCATGATGATCAACACGGAACAGCCATTGTCACCGTGGCAGGTTTAATTAATGCTCTTAAACTCGTAGGAAAATCTTTCTCTGATATAAAAGTTGTCGCAAATGGAGCAGGCGCAGCAGGAATAGCTATTATTAAATTATTATATAACTTTGGTGTGCGCGATATGATTATGTGTGACTCTAGAGGGGCAATATATGAAGGACGTTCCTATGGTATGAATGATGTAAAAGAGCGGGTTGCTGCTTATACCAACCAAGATAAACAAGAAGGAAGTTTAGAAGAAATGCTTGATGGAGCAGACGTGTTCATTGGTGTATCTGTTGGAGGCGCACTTACAAAAGAGATGGTGGAAAAGATGAACGATGACTCCATTATTTTTGCAATGGCGAATCCTGACCCAGAAATTATGCCAGAAGTAGCGAAAGAAGCTGGAGCAAAAGTAATTGGTACCGGTCGCTCGGACTTTCCAAATCAAGTAAATAATGTGCTTGCGTTCCCTGGTATCTTCCGTGGAGCTTTAGATGTAAGAGCTACTAGAATAAATGAAAGAATGAAGGTTGCAGCAGCTAATGCAATTGCTTCATTAATTGCGGAAGACGAATTGAATGAGGATTATGTCATCCCTGCACCTTTTGATGCTAGAGTAGCTCCGATTGTAGCAAAGAGTGTTGCACAGGCCGCAATGGAATCAGGTGTAGCGAGAATTGAAGTAAATCCAGAAGATGTTGCTGAAAAGACTAGAAAATTAACACAAATTGATGATAAATAATGTGTTAAAAGGAGTGAGTCATGGCTGTGTCCATGCCATCAAAGCAAAAGGTATATCAGGGTGTATTAAAAGAAATACGCCAGTTTATTGATAGTAATGATTTACAACCTGGAGACAAGCTCCCTTCCGAAAGGGAGCTTGCTGAAAACCTTCAAGCTGGCAGATCTTCGATAAGAGAGGCATTGCGAGCTATGGAATTATTAGGTTTGATAGAAACAAGGCATGGGGAGGGTACTTTTTTAAGTACTTATCGACCACATCAAACGGTTGAATTACTGTCATCATTTATTCTACAAGGAGATCAAGTTAAAGTTGATTTGGTGGAAACGATACGTTTACTTGAGAAAGAAGCAGTTAAACTAGTTTTATATCATTTAACTGAAAAAGAGGTAAGTCATTTAAGTACGATTATTAATGCAACCTATACCAAGCAAAATGCCAGACATGCTGCTTTCTTCACCTATATTTTTGAGAAAACCAATAATTTGTTACTATGGAAAGTTTGGCATTTAATGTTTGACTTCGCTACGACTGTAGAGAATGTTGGGACTGATAAATCGTTTTATATTGAACTAATACAAATTTTTCTAGATAAGGATCATTATTCTATTGACGATTTATTCGACACAGTCCCGAATAAATCATAGTTTTGACAACTATTTCTGACAGTTTTCGAAGCCTGGATTTAATATAATGGTTGTAGTTCTTTACTTATGTTATTTGCCACGGGTTTGTTTGAAAAGGAGGAATTTGCCTTGCTTAAAGATTTTTTTGGCAAGCGGAAAAAATATGCGTCTATCCCAAGTGAACAAGCAAAAGCGGATGTTCCGGAAGGATTAATGCAAAAATGTAGCGGATGTCACAAAATATATTATCGAAAAGAAATGAATAAGAATTTACAGGTATGTCCGAATTGTGGCTATCATCACCCCTTACAAGCTTGGGATCGTATCGATACGTTATTTGATGATGATACCTTTGAAGAGTGGGATCAAGCGTTAACGACAGGAAACCCATTAGCTTTTCCAGGTTATGAAGAAAAAGTAGAAAAAGATCAAAAGAAAACTGGGCTTAATGAAGGGGTCGTAACTGGAAAAGGAACAATTGATGGACAAGCTACTGCTTTTGCAGTTATGGACTCTAGTTTTCGTATGGGAAGCATGGGTTCTGTTATCGGGGAAAAGATTGCTAGAGCAGTTGAAAATGCAAGAGTTGAAGGTATTCCTTTCATTATTTTCACAGCCTCTGGTGGGGCAAGGATGCAAGAAGGTTTACTAAGCTTAATGCAGATGTCTAAAACAGCGATAGCAATTAAACGGTTTAGCGAGTCAGGTGGTCTCATGATTTCTGTAATGACCCATCCAACAACTGGGGGAGTATCCGCTAGCTTTGCTTCGATAGGAGATTATAATTTTGCGGAGCCAGGAGCGTTAATTGGATTTGCTGGAAGACGGATTATTGAACAAACCATCAGAGAAAAACTGCCAGATGATTTTCAGACAGCTGAGTTCCAATTGAAGCATGGACAACTTGACAAAGTGGTGAACCGATTAGAAATGAAAGAAGTACTTTCATTATTGCTTAAGTTTCATCAGAAAGGTGGGAATGAAAAGTGAAACAAGTATTAGAATTTGAAAAACCCATCGTAAATTTAAAGGAGAAAATTGCTGAGCTTAAGCGTTTTACAAAAGATAGTGAGATTGACCTTAGTGAAGAGATTTCGACGCTTGAAAAAAGGTTAGCTGTGTTAGAAGCTGATATATATGGTAATTTAAAACCGTGGGATCGTGTTCAACTGGCTAGACATGCGGAGCGTCCGACTACATTAGATTATATAGATAAACTATTTGAAGATTTTATTGAATTTCATGGAGATCGCTTATTTGGAGATGACGAAGCAATTGTAGCAGGAATAGCCTATTACAAAGACAAGCCTGTAACTGTTATTGGTCACCAACGAGGGAAAGATACAAAAGAAAATATTCGGAGAAATTTTGGTATGCCTCATCCGGAAGGGTATCGCAAAGCATTAAGACATATGAAACAAGCTGAAAAGTTTTCACGACCAATTATCTGTTTCATTGATACAAAAGGAGCGTACCCAGGAAAAGCTGCTGAAGAAAGAGGACAGAGTGAGGCAATAGCTCGAAATTTAATGGAAATGGCTGGATTAACGGTGCCAGTCATCTGTATTGTTATTGGTGAAGGCGGTAGTGGTGGCGCCTTAGCATTAGGAGTAGGGGATCAAATTCATATGCTTGAAAATAGTACGTATTCGGTTATCTCTCCTGAAGGTGCTGCATCTATTCTATGGAAAGATTCTGCGTATGCTCAACGTGCTGCCGAGACGATGAAGATAACAGCTTATGATTTGAAGAAACTGAATGTGATTGATAATATAATACCTGAACCTAAAGGTGGAGCACATCGAGATTTAGATCAACAAGCTGCTTATCTAGATGAAGTATTGGAAAAATCACTTCAATCTTTAATGCAGTATTCTGTTGACCAATTATTGGAACAACGATGGGAAAAGTACAAGCAGATAGGCGAATATAAGACAGTACAGTAAAGGAAATCGCTTGTTATTTATTGGAAGTAGCTTAAAAGGTAAAAACAAAGTTTTGATTTAGATTTGATTGCGTCTTTACGTACTGACAAGAGGTTGACACTACAGTCAACCTCTACTTCGTGTTTTAGACAAATGGACGTTTAACTTGAATGAAGGCATACTACATAGCTAGTTATATGTTGTAAAAACTTTTCAATTCATTATGCTTTCGATTGCTATTTTACTTGTTTCCAATTATCTTAAAGAGAGGAATTATTTTTAAAAGAGAAATCGTACGACATGAGGTGAGATAATTTAATGAAGAAAATTGGTGTGTTAACTAGTGGTGGTGACGCTCCTGGTATGAATGCAGCCATTCGTGCTGTTGTGAGAAAAGCCATTTATCATAATATAGAAGTTTATGGCATCAAATATGGTTATCAAGGGTTAATGGAAGGTAATATTGAGCGAATGGAAATTGGTTCTGTTGGAGATATTATCCATCGTGGCGGTACCATTCTATATTCTGCTAGAAGTGAAGCTTTTAAAACAGATGAAGGACAGCAAAGAGGGATTGAACAGCTGAATAAATTTGGAATTGAAGGATTAATTATTATTGGAGGGGATGGTAGCTTTAGAGGTGCTCAAAAATTGACAGAAAAAGGCTATCCATGTATAGGAGTTCCTGGAACCATAGATAATGATATTGCAGGTACTGATTTTACAATTGGTTTTGATACTGCATTAAATACAATAATTGAGGCAGTTGACAAAGTTCGTGATACCGCAACCTCTCATAAGCGAACGTATATCATAGAAGTAATGGGAAGAGATGCTGGCGATTTGGCGCTATGGGCTGGATTAGCTGATGGTGCTGAAAGTATCTTAATCCCAGAAAAGCAAGAGGATTTTTCGACAGTCATTGATAAGCTGAGACGTGGGCATAAACGCGGTAAAAAACATAGTATTATTGTCCTTGCAGAAGGTGTAGGAAGCGGCTTCGAATATGGAGAAAAAATTGAAAAAGAAACCAATTTAGAAACACGAGTAACCGTCCTTGGCCATATCCAACGGGGAGGATCACCATCTGGGTCTGATCGTGTACTTGCAAGTAGACTTGGTGCTAAAGCAGTTGATTTGCTACTTGAAGGAAAAGCAGGAAGAATGGTCGGAATCGAGAATAATTCCTTGGTCGATCATGATATAACGAAAATTTTAAATGAGCAGCATACAATTAACCAAGATATGTACAAGCTATCCCAAGAATTATCGATCTAACTTTAGAATTTCTTTACAGGTATTATAAGGAGGAAGTGTGAAATGAGAAACACAAAAATTGTATGTACGATAGGTCCTGCTTCAGAATCAATTGAAAAGTTGGAGCAATTAATTGAATCAGGTATGAATGTAGCCCGTTTAAATTTTTCACATGGAGATTATGAAGAACATGGCGCGCGAATTAAAAGTATTCGGGAGGCTGCAGAGAGAACAGGTAAAACCGTAGCCATTTTATTAGATACAAAGGGTCCAGAAATTCGTACTGGAAATTTTAAGGATGGACAGGCTGAACTAGTTCAAGGAAATGTAATCTATGTCTCCATGAAAGAATTAGAAGGGACTGCAGACAGGTTTTCAGTTACGTATCCGGGATTAATTAATGACGTACATGAAGGCTCTAAAATCCTATTGGATGATGGATTAATCGAACTAGAGGTTCAAGAAATAGATAGAGCAAATCAAGAATTGAAGACAATTGCTTTGAATACAGGAATGATTAAAAATAAAAAAGGTGTAAATGTACCGAATGTTTCAGTTAACCTACCAGGGATAACAGAAAAAGACGCGAACGATATTGAATTTGGCATTGAACAGAATGTCGATTTTATCGCAGCATCATTTGTCAGACGTCCATCAGATATCCTAGAGATAAAAGAATTACTAGAAAAGCACGATGCAACACACATTCAAATTATTCCTAAAATCGAAAACCAAGAAGGCGTAGATAATATTGACAGTATTCTTGAAATAAGTGATGGATTAATGGTTGCACGTGGAGATCTTGGAGTTGAAATTCCTGCAGAAGACGTACCGCTTGTACAAAAGAGATTAATTAAACAGTGCAATACTGCAGGTAAGCCTGTCATTACTGCGACACAAATGTTAGATTCAATGCAAAGAAATCCAAGACCAACTAGAGCGGAAGCTTCAGATGTTGCAAATGCAATTTTTGATGGAACAGATGCAATCATGTTGTCTGGAGAAACAGCTGCTGGTGATTATCCAGTAGAGTCTGTACAAACAATGAGTAATATTGCATTAAAAGCAGAGACCGGGTTAGATCATAATTCTATATTACGTGATCGTTCTAAACATGTAGACATGACAATTACGGATGCGATTAGCCAATCTGTTACGCATACTGCGATGAACCTATCTGTAAGCTCTATTATTACTCCAACAGAAAGTGGTCATACTGCCAGAATGATTTCAAAATATCGACCACAAGTACCCATTCTTGCCGTAACATTCTCAGAAAGAGTCAATCGTCAACTTTCACTTGTCTGGGGTGTGCATGCAGTAATGGGGCGCCGTGCTAACTCGACGGATGAAATGTTAGATATAGCAGTTGAACGTGGGTTACAAACTGGTATAGTTGAACATGGAAATCGCGTTATTATTACTGCTGGAGTTCCTGTAGGTGAAAGTGGAACTACAAACCTAATGAAGGTTCATGTGATTGGTGATGTAATTGGTAAAGGTCAAGGGATCGGTAGAAAAAGTGCTTATGGGAAAGCAGTGGTTGTAAAATCGGCAGAGGAAGCAATTCAACAAGTTGAAGAAGGAGATATCTTAGTAACATACGGCACAGACCGTGAAATGATGCCTGCCATTGAAAAAGCTAGTGGAATAATTACGGAAGAAGGTGGACTCACTTCACACGCTGCAGTGGTTGGATTAAGTCTAGGAATTCCAGTAATTGTAGGCGTCAAAAATGTATTTGACCTCATAAATAATGGGGAAGATATTACAATTGATGGTACAAAAGGGGATATTTATCAAGGACATACCAGAGTCCTTTAAAATGGAAGACAGTGAAAGAGGTGCATTGATCTCTTTCACTGTTTCTTTACATGATGCCAGGTGTTTGTAACAAGCAATCGATATGCCCTTTTTAACTTTTATCCTGTAGTGAAAGAGGTGACTTGTCTTATGCGATGGTTTTTATTGACTGCTTTTTTATTATCTGCATTTGAAATCGGTGTATTTATATGGATTGGTGACATGATTGGACCTTGGTGGGTCGTATTATTAGTTCTGCTTACTGGTGCTGTAGGCTTTTATTTGGCTAAACAGCAAGGAATTGAAACATGGCAGCGAGCGCAGCTATCCATGCGAAATGGAGAAGCCCCCACTGGTTATATCATTGATGGAATCTGTATATTAATTGGTGCTGTCTTATTAGTAACGCCGGGATTTATATCTGACGCAATAGGCTTTTTATTAGTAATTCCAACTACAAGGAAGCTATTTAAGCGACGGATAGAGCAATTTATTAAGCATATAATTACCAACCGAACTATCATATATCGTAAATGGTAATCAACCTTTGATGAACCGCCATACATCTTGAAAAGTTCCTGCCCGATGTAAGGCATTTATGACAATTAGAAAAACAGGTGCAAGAATAAACCCGGAGACTCCCCAAAGTTGAATCCCAATAAAAAGAATAATTAATGCTGCAAGCGGGTGTAATCCCATACTTGAGGATAGAACCTTTGGTTCGATTACCTGCCTGACAATAATAATGATTCCGTAAAGAATTGATAAGTTAATGGTCATCGAATAATTTCCAATAAGGAATAAATAGAACATCCATGGTACAAAAATAATCCCTGAGCCGATATAAGGGAGCAAATCGACAAAAGCGGTATATAGTGCAATCGTAAAGGCATGTTCAAATTGGAATAATAGAAGCCCAACATAGACAATAAAAGCATTAATTAATACAAGAATGAGTTGTGCTTTTAAATAACCAGCCACTGTTTTTTTAAGGTGTCTGGTTATTTTTTTTCCTGGGCTTTTTACAATGGATGGAATCATGCTTATCATTAATTGGCGTAAATTAGAATAGTCATTTGAAATTAAAAAAACAGCAAGTAAAATAAAAATGAATACTGTTATCGATCCTGGTAATGAAGTAATAACACCGGGCAGTTTGAACAATAAATCTTGTAAGAAACCAGTTGCTGAAGTAGTAAGGTTATTCAAGAATTGCTGAACATTATCGCTAATAGCATGCTGCTGTGCAGTATCTAACATTTGAAAATAAGACAAAACCTTCTGATATAGCGGCATAATCGTATTGTTGATGAAATCGGTGATATACCCACTAAAGGTCTGGAAGTGTTGTGGTAATTTCTCAGCAAGAAATAACGTACCTTGAAAAAGCTCTGAAAAAATGAATAAAAAGACGCCACTAATACAGGAAATAAATAAAATCATTGTTGTAACGACTGCTAACATTCTAGGGAATTTTAATTTCACTTCTAATGTTGTTACCGTTGGGTTCATAAGCATTGCTATTAAAATGGCAATGAATAAAGGGTATAAATATACAAAGCTTGCTGTGATTATGATATAGATGGCGAAAATAAAACTAACTACAATGAGCAGTCGTAACAGTTGATAAAATAATGGCTTGTACATAATTTAACCCCATTTTAAAGTAATATAGATTCTATCTATATTACTTATGAGACAAACGAAGAAGTTAGAATAATTATTTAAAACATAAAGCGTACTTGAAGCGAAAAGTGCTTTCCATACATTTTATAAATTAGAAGAAATGTCACTCTTTTTGCAAAAAAAATGGAGTTCTAGTAAAATTTATAAGTGAAGTTAATCGGTTTCAATTCACATTAGATTCATAATACTTTATAATTATCAATGGGGGTAATTATATTATTATTAGAATATTGTCGAAAAAAAGATAATATCCTGAATATTTATAAAGGAGAGGGTTTGTTATGACAGCAACAACGAAAGGCCTTGAAGGAGTTGTAGCAACTCAATCGTCAATTAGCTCAATTATAGATGACCAGCTTACATATGTTGGGTATAAGATTGATGATTTAGCTAAGAATTCGAGCTTTGAAGAAGTTATCTACTTACTTTGGAATCAAAAGCTGCCGACAAAAGCTGAATTAGAGGCTTTAAGAGCAGATCTTGCTGCAAATATGGAATTGCCTGATGCAATTATTGACCATTTACGTTCCTATGATCTTTCTACCGTTCACCCGATGGCAGCATTACGTACCGCCGTTTCTTTACTAGGTTTATATGATGAAGAAGCGGATGTAATGGAACAAGAAGTGAATAAGAAGAAAGCAGTTCGAATTCAGGCAAAAATCGCTACAATTGTAACGGCTTTCGCAAGAATACGCCAAGGTAAAGCGCCTATTAAACCGAAGAAGGAATACAGCTATTCAGAGAACTTCTTATACATGTTAAATGGTGAATCACCTAAAGACATTGAAGTGGAAGCAATCAATAAGGCTCTCGTACTTCATGCTGACCATGAATTAAACGCTTCTACATTTACAGCTCGTGTGTGTGTTGCTACATTATCCGATATTTATTCCGGCGTAACCGCTGCTATTGGGGCATTGAAAGGGCCGCTTCATGGGGGAGCCAATGAACGTGTGATGAAAATGCTTACCGAAATTGGCGAAGAAGAAAATGCGATACCATATATTAAAGAAAAGCTTGAAAATAAAGAAAAAATTATGGGCATGGGACATCGTGTATACCGAAACGGTGATCCACGTGCTAAATTCTTAAGAGAAATGTCTAGACAACTAACTAAATTAACTGGCCAATCCAAATGGTATAACATGTCGATCAAAATTGAGGATTACATTAAGGAACACAAAGGGCTTCCAGCCAATGTAGATTTTTATTCTGCATCCGTATATCATAGCTTGGGAATTGATCATGATTTATTTACTCCGATATTTGCAGTAAGTCGTGTATCTGGTTGGCTAGCGCATATTCTAGAACAGTATGAAAATAATCGATTAATCCGACCACGCGCAGAATATACAGGTCCGAAGTCGCCAGAATATGTATCAATTGATAAGCGATAAGGTAGTAATCTTAAATAAAGTAAACTTACCAATTTAATCAGGAAAGCACGCATGTATTTTTGTTTGGGAACAAAGATGTTCATAAACGGAAATCTTTGCTAAACTATAAATGCATAATGAAATTAGGAGGTATTCATTGATATGGCACAGGGAGAAAAGATTATTGTAGAAAATGGACAAATGCATGTACCAAATAAACCAATTGTTCCATTTATTGAGGGGGATGGAACAGGTCCAGATATTTGGGCGGCTGCTCGTAGAGTGATTGAAGCTTCTGTTGAGAAAGCATACAATGGCAAAAAAGAGATTGATTGGCTGGAAGTATACGCTGGTCAAAAGTCATTTGATCAGTCTGGCGAATGGCTTCCACAGGATACACTTGATAAAATTAATGAATATAAAATTGCTATTAAAGGGCCTCTTACTACTCCAATTGGTGGGGGTATTCGTTCGTTAAATGTGGCATTACGCCAGGAATTAGATCTATTCACGTGTTTACGTCCTGTTCGTTACTTTGAAGGTGTTCCATCACCTGTGAAACGTCCAGAGGATGTAGATATGGCAATTTTCCGTGAAAACACAGAAGATATTTATGCAGGTATCGAGTGGCAAAAAGGTTCAGATGAAGTGAAAAAAGTGATTGATTTCTTGAAAAATGAAATGAATGTAACAAATATTCGCTTCCCTGAAACATCGGGTATTGGTGTGAAGCCAGTTTCAGAGGAAGGAACGAAACGATTAGTGCGTGCTAGTATTCAATATGCATTAAATGAAGGACGTAAGAGTGTTACTTTAGTACATAAAGGTAACATCATGAAATTTACAGAAGGATCATTTAAAGCTTGGGGATATGAAGTAGCTGAGGAAGAATTTGGTGATAAAGTTTTCACTTGGGCAGAGTATGATCGTATCATTGAAAAAGAAGGAAAAGATGTTGCAAATAAAGCACAAGATGAAGCGTTGGCTGCAGGAAAGATTTTAATAAAAGATGCTATTGCTGATATCTTCTTACAACAAATACTTACCAGACCAAATGAATTTGATGTTGTTGCTACAATGAACTTGAATGGAGATTATATTTCGGATGCACTTGCAGCACAAGTAGGCGGAATCGGTATTGCTCCAGGGGCAAACATTAATTATGACACAGGACATGCGATTTTTGAGGCTACTCATGGAACTGCTCCTAAATATGCAGGATTAGATAAAGTAAATCCATCTTCTGTTATTCTGTCAGCTGTATTAATGCTTGAACATTTAGAATGGAGAGAAGCGGCTGATCTAATTACCAAAGCTATGGATAAAACAATTGCCTCGAAAGTGGTTACGTATG
Organism: Virgibacillus salexigens; assembly: GCF_014905415.1. Classification (GTDB taxonomy): domain Bacteria; phylum Bacillota; class Bacilli; order Bacillales; family Amphibacillaceae; genus Virgibacillus; species Virgibacillus salexigens. Next base: position 1,139,491 of record NZ_BNEO01000002.1, on the reverse strand, counting down.
ATTTCGCTCGATTAATGGATGGGGCTACTGAAGTGAAATGCTCAGAGTTCGCAGATGAACTAATTAAAAACATGGATTAATGTGCAAAGGGGATTTTAAAATGGCTATTAAGAGAAGTAAAGTATCCGTAATTGGCTCTGGATTTACTGGAGCAACAACTGCATTAATGATGGCGCAAAAGGAATTAGGAGATGTAGTACTTGTAGATATTCCAGATATGGAGGATCCAACAAAAGGGAAAGCCCTTGATATGTTAGAGGCAAGTCCAGTACAAGGATTTGACGCATCCATTATTGGAACTGCTAATTACGAAGATACAAAAGACTCTGACTTGGTTATTATTACAGCAGGTATTGCACGTAAGCCAGGTATGAGCCGTGATGATTTAGTGAACACCAACGCAAAGATCATGAAATCCGTAACAAAAGAAATTGTTAACTATTCGCCTGATACTTATATCGTAGTATTAACAAACCCAGTGGATGCAATGACATATACGGTGTTTAAGGAATCTGGATTACCGAAAGAACGTGTAATTGGACAGTCCGGCGTTCTTGATACAGCTAGATTCCGTACTTTTGTTGCACAAGAACTAAACCTATCTGTTAAAGATGTAACTGGATTTGTACTAGGTGGTCATGGTGACGACATGGTTCCATTAATTCGTTATTCTTATGCAGGTGGTATTCCATTAGAAAAATTAATTTCTAAAGATCGACTTGACGCCATTGTAGAACGTACTCGCAAAGGTGGAGGAGAAATTGTAGGTTTATTAGGAAATGGCAGTGCTTATTATGCTCCAGCTGCATCTTTAACTGTGATGGCTGAAGCAATTCTTAAAGACCAACGGCGTGTTCTTCCTTCCATTGCCTATTTGGAAGGAGAATATGGATACTCGGATATTTATTTAGGAGTACCAACCGTATTAGGTGGTAAAGGAATTGAAGAAATTATTGAATTAGACTTAACAGAAGATGAAAAGGCTGCGCTAGATAAATCCGCAGATTCTGTTAAAAATGTACTAAATGTATTAGAATAAGTTGATAAAAGCCCCTATCTATAACAATATAGATAGGAGCTTTTTTATAATGTATAGAGAATTTTATTGGAAATATTATGATGACTTTGATATAATAGAAAGCGCTTACATTTACTGATTTACATTTAGGGGGGATATTGTGTTAGGAAAAAGGCGGGCATTAGGAAAAGAGTTAAAGGATATAAGTATTGGCGATTCGTATTCAGAGACGAAGAAGATGGGTGATCGCGATTTATTGTTATATTTGGGGTTATCCAATGATGCGAATCCGTTATATCTTCAGCATGATTATGCATCATTAACTGATTATAAAAAGCCAATTGTACCATCTGTAATGCTATTTGGTATGATTTCTTCTATCGTATCTATGCACTTACCAGGTCCAGGTAGCCATATAACACAACATGAAATGACATTTCCGAACCCAGTTTATCACAACATGAATGTACAATTTCTTATTAAAGTCATTGCTATTGATCATCATAATCAACGCGTAGCGATGAGTGTCTCTGGAACCGATCAAGAAGGAAATGAAGTGGTGAAAGGAAAGCTTTATGTTTGTCCAGCATGTAAGCCAAATACTCTGACAGCTCAATCTTTAGAAAACTTTTTTTAACTGACAAATATGGAATGAGGAATAAATATCGCTGCTCGGAAATACTATTCAGTAAGAGGATAGTATTTTTTCTTTCAACGAAGCATCAGATTAGTTTGTAAATTTTAATTTACAAACTCTCAGCTTGTTCACATTAATACCTATTCATTGTAAGATGAGAGTGTAACAAATAATCTACTAGCGATCAGAAACGGGGACTGTACACATGAATGAAAAAATATTGATTGTAGACGATGAGAAGTCAATTGTTACATTATTAAATTACAATATTGAAAAAGCAGGATTCCAAACGGATGTTGCTTATGATGGGAATCAAGCTGTCCAGAAAGCCGAAAGTACCGGGTACGATTTAATAGTTCTCGATCTTATGCTGCCAGAAATGGATGGGATGGATGTTTGTAGATATCTTCGAAATAATCAAATAGACACACCAATTCTAATGTTGACCGCTAAGGATGAGGAGTTTGATAAGGTACTTGGTCTGGAACTTGGGGCAGATGATTATTTAACAAAGCCATTTAGTCCGAAAGAAGTCATTGCAAGAATCAAGGCAATTCTTCGACGGTCAACAAAAGTAGAAAAATCCAATTTTTCGTATATACAAATTGGCGAATTGACTGTTTATCCGGAAAGATATGAAGCAGAAATGCATCATAAGGTAATCACCTTTACCCGAAAAGAATTTGAACTACTTTATTATTTAGCAAAAAATAAAGGTAAGGTTATATCCAGAGATCAGTTGCTTAGTGGTGTGTGGGATTATGATTTTGTTGGAGATACTCGTATCGTGGATGTTCATGTTTCGCATTTACGAGATAAAATTGAACCAGATTCAAAAAAACCTGTTTATATAAAAACAGTCAGAGGTCTGGGATATAAAATGGAGGACCCTAGTTAATGCGATTTTTGTTTAAGAAGCCAATTTTCGGATATGTTATTGGTATTTTTCTTGTTGTAGCATTTACTGCTATTTTATTAAGTTTTTTAATCGGCCATTCCTTTGTATTAATTGCAGTGCTGCTTATTCAATTTATAGTACTATTATTATTTTTATTAAACTTTTATGACCGCTTCATAAAGCCTGTAAATAAAGCGACTAATACAATCGATGAGATTGTGAAGGGGAATTATCGTGCAAGGTTTCATCATCCTACAAGCGATAGTATTGGCTTATTAAGCACCAAGATAAATTCACTTGCACGTAATTTAAGTGAGATATCTATTCAAGAACAGATGCAATCCGAACAGTTATCCACGATTATCGAAAATACCCAAAGTGGCTTGGTTTTAATTGATTCAAAAGGGTATATTCACTTTGTAAATAAAAAGTTCATTACTCTATTTGGTAATTCTTCAAAAGCCTACCAAGGCTATTTATATTATGACGTGTTAAATAACGAGATTATCCATGAGACTGTACAAAAAACCTTTCTCTACGAACGAAATATAAAAGAAGAATTCACCCATTTTAAAGGTCTTGATAAATACTATATTGAAATAGTGGGTGCACCTATCTTTGATGATCGCAATATCTTAAAAGGTGCAGTTCTTGTACTTTACGATATTACTGAAATGAAAAAGCTAGAATTGATGAGGAAGGACTTCGTTGCTAATGTATCCCATGAGTTGAAAACACCGATTACTTCAATTAAAGGCTTTGCAGAGACATTGCTTGATAATTCTGCGGATCAATCCGATGAAAACAAAGAATTCTTAGAAATTATCTATAAAGAAAGTAATCGTCTACAACTTTTAATTGAGGATTTATTAATTTTATCACGATTAGAAAAAGAGAATTTTCAACTTGTACTATCAACATTTGATGTGAAAGAAGCCATCCATGAAATTACTCCAATTATTGAACATAAATTAACAGAAAAGAAATTATCATTTTCTACGGATGTTGAACCTAATGTAGAATTAACAGCGGATAAAGAAAAAGTAAAACAAATCATGTTAAATTTAATTGATAATGCCATTAACTACACCCCAGAAGCAGGGGAAATTAATTTATCTGCTGCTGAGGACGATGAAAGTATTTACCTTCAAATAAAAGATACTGGAATCGGTATTGCGAAGGAGTCTCTACCCCGTATTTTTGAACGTTTCTATCGTGTTGATAAAGCGAGAAGTAGAAATACAGGAGGTACAGGGTTGGGTTTAGCTATTGTCAAGCATATCGTTGAGGTGCATGACGGGGATATTCAAATCGAAAGTGAAGTAAACGAAGGGACAACAATCACTGTCATCCTTCCTAAAGTAACTGGAAGCAAAAACATTCTTGATTAAAGTGTGTTTTTGCTTTTTTGTGTTATACTGTCGTTTCACTTTATAAAGCTAGAATGATAAAATATGTTTAATGATGAATTTTCGGAGGCGAGACTATGAGCAATAAATTAGTATTAATAGATGGAAATAGTATTATTTATCGAGCCTTTTTTGCCTTGCCATTGTTGAATAATGATAAAGGTGTTTATACAAATGCAGTATATGGTTTTACAACGATGCTTCTTCGTATCCTGAAGGAAGAGGAACCTACCCATATGCTTGTTGCATTTGATGCAGGCAAGACAACTTTTCGACATACAACTTATAAAGAGTATAAAGGTGGACGTCAAAAGACACCACCAGAGCTATCTGAACAGTTCCCTTTATTAAAGGAAGTATTAGATGCATTTGAAATTGCTCATTATCAACTCGACAACTATGAAGCAGATGATATTATCGGCACATTGTCCAAGCGTGTAAGAAAAGACAAATGGGATGTAACGGTTATTTCTGGAGATAAAGATCTGCTTCAACTTGTCTCAGACAAGGTTACCGTTAATCTAACCAAAAAAGGTATAAGTGAGGTAGAGCGATATACACCTACTTTTTTGAAAAACAAAATGGAAATTTCGCAGGATCAAATTATTGACCTAAAAGCTTTAATGGGAGATAACTCTGATAATATCCCAGGTGTACCTGGCGTTGGAGAGAAGACTGCAGTTAAGCTTTTAAAGCAATTTGAGACATTAGAAAATGTATATGAACATATAGATAAAGTCAGTGGTAAAAAACTAAAAGAGAAACTTACAAATCATAAAGAAGACGCATTTATGAGTAAACAACTTGTTACGATCGAACGCGATTCGCCAGTAACGATTTCTACCAAAGATATTACTTACAATGGATATGAGCAGAAGAAGGTAAGTGAAGTTTTTAAACAATTAGGTTTTCAATCATTGCTTAGCCGATTAGATGGACAAGATGAAGAAGCTGATATGGTCTACGAAAAAGCAGAGATTGATTATACGGTTATTAACGAATTATCAGCTGATATGATAACTGGTGAAGAAGCGTTAATTGTTGAAATGTTAGGGGAAAACTATCATCAATTAGCAATTGAAGGCTTTGGGATCGTTAATGCTGAGCATGCCTATTTTCTACCAACAGAAGAAGCATTGAGGTCAACTTCATTTCAAAATTGGTTAGAAGATGGAAAAAAGAAGAAATTCGTATTTGATGCAAAAAAAACACTCGTCGCCCTTTTGAGAGAAGATATTCATATTAAAGGAATTACATTCGATATGCTATTAGCATCCTACCTACTTAATCCATCAGAGAATAATCATGACATACCGGCAATTGGAAATCGGTTCGGAAGAAATGATTGCTACTTTGATGAAGAAATATATGGTAAAGGTGCTAAATTAAAGCTGCCTGAACAAAAAGTTTTAGCTGAACATGTAATTAGTAAAGCAACTGTGATGTTTGAATTACGAAATAAGATGGAACAGCAACTTGAAGCAAATGAACAATATGATTTATATAAAGAACTCGAGATGCCTCTAGCTTTAATACTAGGTGAGATGGAGCATACGGGAGTAGCTGTTGATAAAGAACGTTTAGAAGAAATGAGAGTTAATTTAAAAGATCGATTGGATCAATTGGAGAAAGAAGTGCATGACTTAGCAGGAGAATCATTTAATTTAAATTCACCAAAACAATTAGGGCCAATTCTATTTGAAAAGCTGGAGTTGCCAGTGATTAAGAAAACAAAGACAGGCTATTCAACTGCTGCGGATGTCCTTGAACAGTTGCAAGATGAACATGAAATTATTCCGAAACTCCTATTATATCGCCAGCTGGGTAAATTACAATCTACGTATATTGAAGGCTTATTGAAGGTAGTAAATAAAGAAACAAACAAGATTCATACCCGCTTTAATCAAGCACTGACACAAACAGGAAGATTAAGTTCCATTGACCCTAATTTGCAAAATATACCGATTCGTCTAGAAGAGGGTAGAAAAATACGACAAGCCTTTGTACCAGCGAAGGAAGGTTGGGTAATGTTTGCTGCTGATTACTCGCAGATTGAATTACGAGTATTAGCTCACATAGCCAATGATGAGAAACTTATTGCTGCTTTCAAAAATAATATAGACATTCATACACAAACAGCAATGGATGTCTTTCATGTTGAAAAAGATCAAGTTACAGCTAATATGCGACGTCAAGCAAAAGCTGTTAACTTTGGCATTGTATATGGTATTAGTGACTATGGACTATCCCAAAATCTAGGTATTACTAGAAAAGAAGCGAAAAAATTTATTGACCGATATTTTGCTAGTTATCCTGGTGTTAAAGTATATATGGAAGAAATCGTTCAAGAGGCGAAACACAAAGGGTTTGTAAGTACATTGATGAAACGTAGAAGGTATCTGCCTGATATCACGAGTAGAAATTTTAATGTTAGAAGTTTTGCAGAGCGAACGGCAATGAATTCACCGATCCAAGGCAGTGCTGCTGACATTATTAAAAAAGCAATGATTGATCTGGATAACAAGTTAAAGGAAGAGAAGCTACAAGCAAGAATGCTGCTGCAGGTACACGATGAATTAATCGTAGAGGCGCCACGTTCTGAGATAGATAAACTAAAAGAGATTATACCAGCTATAATGGAAGAAACGGTTGAACTCGCCGTTCCGTTAAAAGTGGATTATGCGTATGGGGATAGCTGGTTTGATGCGAAGTAAGGAGATAAGGAGATGCCGGAATTACCAGAAGTAGAAACAATTCGAAACACTTTAAGACAATTTGTCTTAAATAAAACGATTGAGCATGTAGATGTAAGGTGGCCAAAAATCATCAAACGGCCTGATGATGTGGAACAATTTAAATCAGAAATCATAGGGCAAACGATTACAGATATCCAGCGAAAAGGGAAGTTTTTGTTATTCGAATTGGATGATTATGTTCTCGTATCCCATTTACGAATGGAGGGGAAGTATAGTGTAACTGCAGGCTCAGAACCAGAAAAGAAACACACCCATGTCATTTTCTCTTTTACTAATGGAGATCAGTTACGCTATAATGATGTTCGCAAATTTGGAACAATGCATTTATTTAAAAAAGGGGAAGAACAAGATAATAAGCCTTTATGCTTATTAGGGCCAGATCCATTTGATGATGCGTTTACACCAGAATATTTTATTACAAAGTTAAAAAAGACGGAACGAGTAATTAAAGCAGCTTTATTAGATCAAACAATTGTTGCCGGGTTAGGTAATATTTATGTGGATGAAACATTATTTAGAGCGGGAGTTCATCCATTAAAGCAAGCGAATAGATTGACTCAAAAAGAAATAAAGGAAATTCGTAAACAGGCGATAGCTACTATTCAAGCAGCTGTTATAAAGGGTGGTACAACAATTCGATCTTACGTTAATGGTCAAGGCGATATGGGAATGTTCCAGCAAGAGCTGTTTGTTTATGGACAAGAAAACAAACCTTGTAAAAATTGTGGAAAGACAATTGTTAAAATGAAAATTGGTGGTCGAGGAACCCATATTTGTACCTCGTGTCAGGTATTAAAGAGGTGAGATGATGGCATTAATCATTGGATTAACAGGTAGTATTGCTACTGGAAAGAGTACGGTTTCACTTATGTTTGATGATTTTAATATTCCTGTTATTGATGCAGATAAAATCTCAAGAGAAGTCGTAAATCCAGGAGAGATAGCTTATGAACAAATAATTGAAACATTTGGAAGCCATATTTTAAGGGAAGATAAGACATTAAATCGTGAGAAACTTGGAGACATTGTTTTTAATGAAGAAACAAAACGAAAGCAGTTAAATGAAATTGTACATCCAGCAGTACGCAAAAAAATGCTTGATCGCCGAGACGGATATGTTAAAGCTGGGGCAACTTGTGTTGTATTAGATATACCGCTGCTATTCGAAAGTAAACTAACCACGTTAGTTGAGAAAACAATTGTTGTCTATGTTGATGAGCAATTGCAATTAGAACGTCTAATGAAGAGGAATAATTATTCTGAACACGAAGCAAAACAACGTATTGCATCACAAATGCCTGTAAAAGCTAAAGCAGCAATGGCAGATGCAGTTATTAATAATAATCAAACCAAATATGAATCCTATGAACAGTTAGAACGTCTTTTAGCATCTTGGAATGTCATTTAATTTTACATGAACAGGTTGTCTCAATCGCAGACAACCTGTTTTTTTGTAACTGCTTATTAAAATAGCCTTTAAATTCAGTAACTCTCCATAATGAATTGTTTGAAAACTAAAACTTATACTGAAATCAAAAATAAGGAACACACACAATTATAAATGTGTTATACTAATTAACAAATGAACGAAAAAAGTATAACTTAAAATAGGGGGACCACAGATGAATAAAACACGAATTGCTATAAATGGTTTTGGACGCATTGGGCGTATGGTATTTCGTCAAGCAGTTGAGGATGAACGTTTTGATGTTGTGGCCATCAATGCGAGCTATCCTGCGGAGACATTAACCCATCTAATAAAGTATGATAGTGTTCATGGGATCTTTAACAAGGAAGTGAAAGCGCTTAAAGATTCGATTATAATAGATAACCATAAAATTGCATTAGTTAATTCTCGAGTTCCCGAACAATTACCTTGGGAAGAATTAAAGATCGATATTGTTATTGAAGCAACAGGCAAATTCAAAACAAAAGAAACTGCTGGCGGTCATTTACGTGCTGGGGCTCGGAAAGTGGTGATCACTGCTCCAGGGAAAGATGTGGATAATACAATTGTAATGGGGGTAAATGAACATACATTTAATCCAAAAACAGAAGCTATTATTTCTAACGCTTCGTGTACGACCAATTGTTTAGCACCAGTAGTAAAAATCTTAGATGACTCCTTTGGTATCGAAAATGGATTAATGACAACCGTTCATTCATTTACAAATGATCAAAAAAACATTGATAATCCACATAAAGATCTCAGGCGTGCAAGAGGATGTACGCAATCTATTATACCAACATCAACTGGAGCAGCAAAGGCATTAGGAGAAGTACTTCCACATCTAAATGGTAAACTTCATGGAATGGCACTTCGTGTACCAACACCGAATGTTTCCCTTGTAGATCTTGTTGTCGATGTAAAGAAAACAGCAACCGCTAAAGAAGTAAATCAAGTCTTTAGAAATGCTAGTAAGTCAGATTATCAAGGGATAGTCGATTATAGTGAAGCACCATTAGTTTCCATTGACTATACGACAACGGAGTACTCTGCTATTATTGATGGCTTATCTACAATAGTAATTGATGACCATAAAATAAAGGTTCTAGCGTGGTATGATAACGAATGGGGTTATTCGAAAAGGGTATTAGATTTGGCAAAACATGTCGGCAGTTTCCTGTACCAGCAACAGGCTCAGATTAGCTAAGAATAGGGGCAGCTCTATCTCTATAAAAAGATTGCATTTAAAGAAGAAACAGTTTATACTTTTCGTTGTATTCTTGATTGATTGTCTTACTGCCTAAAGGGTTAGGGCCTCATCGGACTAACATTCCCCCCTTGGCAGAAGTAGGTATCAAGAAAATACCATGAGGGGGAACTTTCGATGGATACAATGGGAAGGCACATTATTGCTGAATTATGGGAATGTAATATTGATAAATTAAATAATATGGCAATGATTGAGCGAATATTTGTTGAAGCTGCGTTGAAAGCTGGTGCCGAAATTCGTGAAGTAACGTTTCACAAGTTCGCACCCCAAGGAGTGAGTGGGGTAGTTATTATATCCGAATCCCACTTAACCATTCATAGTTTTCCTGAACATGGTTACGCAAGCATTGATGTCTATACTTGCGGTGATGAAATAAATCCGAATACAGCAGTTGAATATATTGCTCGCTCGTTAGAATGTAATAATTATGAAAAAGTTGAAGTGTCAAGAGGTATTGGCCCAGTAAAAATGAAAAATATTCAAAATGTACAAATGTAAATAAAATAAGATATAATGATGGGTTGATAGTCTGCTATTAAAGGAATGGCAGATTATTAGCCCATTCTTGTTTTCTATTAGAGGTTTTATACAAAACATGTTAAAATAGTAATACTATACATAGGAATCTATATACTGTATTGGGGTGTCGAAAATTGTCGTTTCGAAATACAATTTCTAAATATTTTAGTAATCATGCAGAGACTAGAGATAATCATTGGGATCCCTCACTCCAAACACATTATTATAAAACAACTAAAGACAAAGGGATGAGTTTACTTGAGGATTTATTCCAGCGTTCTCAAGTATATGAATTACACTCAATATCCAAAGAACATGGAGAGATTAGTGTAAACCTTAAAAAAGGAAAAAAAGCATTTATTATAGCAACCATTATTATGGTAAGACCGTACCAAACCGCAGTTGATTTTTCAGTGACTACTGAATCGCTGCTACCAATTGACTTCGGTTACAGTACAAAATTAATTAAGCTACTTTATGAAGATATAAATAAAGAATTACCGTTAATAACAAAAGAGAAACAGGCATAGGTAGATATGAGGAGTGGGGTTGAACGGCATGAGATGTTCAAATTGCCATAACAAAAGTACAAAAGTATTAGACTCAAGACCAATAGAGGAAGGCCAATCGATAAGGAGACGTAGGGAATGTGAACAATGCGGTTTTCGCTTTACAACATTTGAGCGAATTGAAGATGTTCCTTTAATTGTTGTTAAAAAAGATGGAGCACGTCAGGAGTTTAGCCGTGAAAAATTGATTCGTGGCATTATTAGAGCATGTGAAAAACGACCAGTTCCATTAGAAAGGATTGAAGGGATTGCATTGGGCGTTGAGAAAGAGCTTCGCAATGAAGGGATTTCAGAGGTCGATAGTAAAGAAGTAGGTGAAAGAGTTATGGATCGACTTTCTCAATTAGATGAAGTAGCTTATGTGCGATTTGCTTCCGTATACCGACAATTTAAAGATATCAGCGTTTTTCTTGATGAGTTAAAAGATTTAATTAAAACGGATAAGCAAAATTAATCAACATGAAAGGATTAGAGTGAGGATGAACAGGATTGGCAAGATTTTACCTGTTGAAGGTTATTATGTTGTTCTCAAAGAATCATTACCGATTGACTACGCAAAATCTTTAACACATTTATATCAACCGTTAATTGGAATTCAAGCAGTTACTTTATACCAAACGTTATTACATGAGAAAGACCTACAAATGAATAATACGAAACCCCAAACTCATCATACGTTAATGAATTACTTAAATCTACCTTTAGATGAAATATATGCTGCGCGTTTAAAATTAGAAGGAATTGGTATGTTAAAAACATATCAAAAAAATAATGGAACAAACAATATTTATACGTATGAATTACAGCCTTTATTCTCACCAAAAAACTTTTTTAAAGATCCTATGTTATCTCAGCTTTTATACCACCATATCGGTATGGACAAATATAACGGATTAAAACAGTATTTTGTACAACAATCTATGGATACGTATGGGGAGAGTATAACTGCTTCTTTTCTGGATGTCTTTCAGACGATAAGACCTGTGAGTACAATAGAGGTGGAAGATGAAGAAGAACCAGTGGGAATGGTTGAGCATACAGATCTTTCTTGGATTGAGCATGTATTGAAACAACGGATGATCCCAGTACAAAAAGTACTTACTTCATATAACCGTAAGTTGATTTCCCAAATGATGTTTTTATATGATTTAGAGACATTTGAAATTGAAAAGTCCCTTTTATGGGCATTAACAGATGAAAACTACCTCCATGTGGATGAATTTAAAGCTGCGTGTCATGACGTCTTTCAATCAAAATCGAAAGGGAATAAAGTGCAGCTCACAGAAAAGGATAGTTTTATTGATGGAAACCAAACCGATCGAAAGAAACCGGAGACAAAGGAAGAGCAATTGATTCAACACTTAGAAACCATATCTCCAAAGCAACTGTTGGAAGATCTGTCTAGCGGCAATCAAGCGTCAGAACAGGATTTACGGTTAATTCGTGATATCATGACCCAACAAGGTTTACCTTCTCCAGTTATGAATGTCTTAATTCATTATGTATTACTTCAATCTAACATGAAGCTTTCTAAAGCTTATTTAGGGAAAATAGCAAGTCATTGGTCAAGAGCTAATTTGAAAACCGCTAAAGAAGCTATGGTCTTTGCGAAACAAGAAAGAAATAGTTTCCAAAAAGGAAAGACAAGCCCAAACACCTATCGAACAAAACAATCAAGAGAAGTAATTCCTGATTGGTTTAAGGATCAGAAGAGCAAGCAAAGGCAAATGGCTGCAGCCCAGGAAGAAGTCTTAGATGAAGCTAAGGAACAAAAAGAAATAGAAGCGTTGTTAAAACAATATTCAAGCAACAATAAATAAGTGTGATCAAGGATGAATAATATGAAGCCAGTACAATCCTCGCTGCAAAAGTGGATGAGAGAAAATGAGAACTTCCAGGAAAATTATTTAAAAATAAAACAAGAAATACTTAGTGATGGGGAGATTAAATCATTTTTAGCCGAACATCCTCAATTGCCACAAGCGGAAATAGATAAAAATTTAATAAAGCTTCATGAATACAAAACACAATCAAAGCAGTGTGATCAATGTACATGTTTTGAAGAATGTAAGAATATGGTTCAAGGTTATTCTCCTGTTTTACAAGTAGAAGACAAAGAGATCCATTTATCTTATGAAAAATGCCATAATCGGAAGGATTATGAAAAGCAGCGGGAGCAACAACAGATGGTTCAGAGTTTATATATGCCGAAACAAATTCTTGAAGCAACGATTGATAACATTGATACAGATCCTAAACGAAGTAAAGCGGTTAAAGAATTACTCCAATTTGTGGAACAAGCTAAGTCAGGTGTACCTGAAAAAGGGATTTATTTTTACGGTCCATTCGGAGTAGGGAAAACATACTTTCTAGGGGCTTTAGCTAACAAACTAAAAGAATTACAGCTTTCTTCGACTATTATTTATATGCCGGAGTTTGTACGTGAAATGAAGGCTTCGATGAAAGATGATTCGATAAATAAAAAGCTAGATTATTTTAAAAAAGCAGATGTACTTATGCTTGATGATATTGGTGCCGAAATGCAATCCTCTTGGTTTCGTGATGAAATTCTTGGCTCGTTATTGCAATATAGAATGATGGAGGGACTCCCGGTATTCTTTACATCTAATTACAGTATGGAAGAGTTAGAAAGTCATCTTGCACAAACGAAGACGGGCGTTGAAACGGTGAAAGCTGGCCGGATTATTGAACGGATGAAACAGATTAGTAAAGAAATTCCCATTTTCGCTGAAAATAGAAGAAAATAACGTTAGGATGCACAAGAGCTTGAATTTTCAAGCTCTTTTTTTTATAGGAATATAACGTTTACGAGGATGATTACTAAAACCAAGTTAATTCAACTGTGTCAGACTAAAGCGATTAGTGTAGTGAATCCCCCCACACTTCTGTATGAAAAAGAGACTTTATAATACGAATGTCCGTCGTAATCTTGTTACGGACCGAACGGCACGGGTTTAACAAACCTCCTTTTATTATCACCTTTAGATCGCCCCTCTAGCGCTATTCCATTTTTAAATGAAGTAATGAAAAAGACTTATACTTTAAGGATTTGACTTTTCTAGACTAATGCTTTAGAAATAGGACTTTTCATACAATTGGTAAAAAGTTCAAAAAATCACTTGATTCCATCAATGAGAACGGTTATCATTTAGTTTAAATAATGATAATGATAATCATTCTCATTATCATTATAGGTAATAATAGTTATTTATATGAAACGAACGTTGGAAGGAGTGATACCATGCAGTTTACGGGAATTAAAGGAAAGGTAGCTGTCGTTATAGGTGCTTCAGGTGGTATGGGACAGTCGATAGTTGAACAGCTTTCTGATAATGGGGCATATGTAGTCGCAATAGATAATCAGAAAGATAAGCTTTATTCATTTGTGAGTGATTTGCAGCAAAAGGGGATCCAACTAGCATCATGCCCTCTTGATATTCGTGATTACGATGAAGTTGAGAAAACAATAGAAACCATTGAGAGGGATGTTGGACCAATAGAAATACTTATTCATGCAGCTGGTGTCCTTTATTTGGACGAAGTTGTTTCGTTACCAAAAACGAATTGGGATACAACTTTTGCGATTAATACTACTGGCGTATTTCATATAGCACAAGCAGTAAGCAGAAGAATGATTCCACGCCAAAAAGGTTCAATGGTTATTGTGAGTTCAAATGCTGCACGTATTCCACGGATGTCAATGGCTGCTTATGCAGCTTCAAAAGCAGCTACCACTATGTTTGTTAAATGCTTAGGACTAGAGTTAGCGCAACATCATATTCGTTGTAATATTGTTTCTCCAGGATCTACGGAAACAGATATGCTTAAACAGTTGTGGAAAGATGAGCAAGGAGAACAAATATCGATCAGCGGAACTGCAGAAGAATACCGACTAGGAATTCCACTAGGTAAAATAGGGCATCCATTGGATGTTACCCGAACTGTATTATTCCTTACTTCTGATATGGCTGGTCATATTACAATGGAGGATATTTGTGTAGATGGTGGAGCAACATTAGGGTTGTAAAACAAGCACAATAAAAGGAGGATATTAGAAATGATAAACGCTACTGCTACAAATAAAAGGGGACAAGCACCTTTACTTGAGCATTATCAAAAGGGCGATTTTTTCCTAGCTTCACCGTTACGGACGATTTTGGGAAGAGGGGTATATTCAACTGTCGATACTTCAAATAATCATGGGTTGTCGAATCAAATTAGGAATGCATTGACTCAGGCTAAATTAGCTGGGCAAAACAAGCCAATAGTGGTAGGAGCGATTCCATTTAGTACTTCTACAGCAGCAAAGCTAGTCATCCCAAAAGATATTCGTATCGGATCCTCTCTTTCAATTCAGGATGATGAATGCAAAAAAGCATCTAGCAGTTCATTTGAAATTCAAGCTGTACCAGAACCAGAGGCATATTTGGCTGGTGTATTACAAGGTTTGGATGCTATTGAGGCAGGTTCGATCCAAAAAATTGTTTTATCGAGATCGTTACATATAACTTCAGCCAATCGAATAGATACACATCAATTATTAAAGAATCTGGCGTTTGATAACAAATCGGGTTACACATTTGCAGCTCATTTAAGTACCGAAAATGACCATTTAGAAGATCGAACATTAATTGGGGCAAGTCCAGAATTACTTGTCTCGAAAATGGGAGAAAAGATCGTGGCAAATCCGTTAGCTGGATCACGCCCTCGTTGTAAAGATCCAATTGAGGATGAGCAGCAAGCTAAAGAATTACTCGACTCAACGAAGGACTTACATGAACATACGGTAGTTGTCGAAGCGGTGAAACAATCACTACAAGGTTTTTGTTTAGAGCTAGATGTACCGAATAAGCCAACAGTAATCAAGACAGAAGCAATGTGGCATCTTTCTACTGAAATTACAGGGACTTTAAAAGATTCTCAAGTAACTTCTATCGATTTAGCAACAGCGTTGCACCCAACGCCAGCTGTTTGTGGCTATCCTACGGAGGATGCTCGTAATGCTATAGAGAAAATAGAACCATTTGATCGAGGTTTTTTTACTGGAATGGTAGGTTGGTGTGATGCATCTGGAAATGGGGAGTGGGTAGTTACGATTCGTTGTGCCGAAATACAAGGCAACAACCTTCAATTATATGCAGGAGCTGGAATTGTAGCTGGTTCAAACCCTGATGATGAGTTGGCTGAGACTGCAGCGAAATTTGGTACGATGCTCCAAGGAATGGGAATTTGAAAAAGGATAAAGGAGGAATGGCACAATGGTTTTAGCAGGATGTCCAACTTGGCCAGATGAATTTGCAACTTTTTATCGGGAAAAAGGGTGTTGGCAAGGAAAAACATTTGGACAGTTGTTGCAAGAAAATGCCAATAAATACGGAAACCAAATTGCCATGACTGACGGTGAAACAGAAGTGTCTTACAGTGATTTTAATGCAAACGTAGACCAGCTTGCAGCAGGTCTTCAAAGGTTAGGGATACAAAAAGAAGATCGTGTAGTGGTACAGCTGCCTAATCAACTTGCATTTTTTGATGTCGTCTTTGCTTTATTTCGTTTAGGAGCAATTCCCGTATATGCCCTTCCAGCACATCGGTATAGTGAGATTAGCTATTTTTGTGAATTTGCGGAAGCCAAAGCGTATATCATTCCTGACACGTATGGAGGGTTTAATTATACAGCATTAGCAAACGACGTACAAAAAAGCGTAAATTCACTTGAACATATCATTGTTCATGGTGAGACAAATGAATACACGTCGCTTTCTGAATTGTATTTACAAGCAGAATTTAAAGAGCCAGAAATTAAAGCAAGTGAAATAGCGTTCTTACAGTTATCTGGGGGGAGTACAGGGTTATCCAAATTAATTCCACGCACGCATGATGACTATATCTATACATTACACTTAAGTAATCAAATTTGTCGGATTAATGAAAATAGTGTATTTCTAGCTGTACTACCTATTGCACATAATTTCCCGATGAGTTCACCAGGCGTACTTGGAATATTGTATGCAGGTGGCAAGGTTGTATTATCTTTGGGGTCCAGTCCCGATAAAGCATTCCCGTTAATAGAAAAAGAACAGGTGAATATTACTGCACTTGTACCGCCAATTGCTCTTATATGGCTTGAAGCAATAAAAAGTCATGAAGATGATTTAACAAGTCTACAAGTAATTCAAGTTGGAGGAGCGAAATTTAGTGCGGAAGTTGCGAAACGTATTCAACCTGCGTTTGATTGTAAGTTACAACAAGTATTTGGAATGGCGGAGGGCCTTGTTAATTATACACGCTTAGATGATCCAGACGAGATAATTGTACATACACAAGGAAAACCAATGTCAGCATATGATGAGATTCGGATTGTAGATGAAGAAGATACGATCGTGCCGATAGGTGAAGTAGGGGAGTTATTAACTCGTGGACCCTATACAATAAGAGGATATTATATGGCTCCAATACATAACCGGAAAGCTTTTACTAGTGATGGCTTTTACCGAACCGGTGATTTAGTAAGTGTGAATGAACATGGTTATATCACTGTTGAAGGCCGTGATAAGGATCAAATTAATAGAGGTGGAGAAAAGATCGCAGCAGAGGAAGTCGAAAACCACTTATTGGCACATGCGAATGTATTTGATGCTGCAATCGTTGCTATGCCCGATAAATTCCTTGGTGAAAGAACTTGTGCATTCCTTATTTTAAAATCTCCTTCGGAAAAACCGGCAGATTTCAGGAATTTTTTAAGGGAAAAAGGCTTGGCTGCATATAAAATACCGGATCGTGTAGAGATTGTTGAAGCATTCCCTCAAACGCCATTTGGGAAAGTTAGTAAAAAAACATTGCGACAACAAATTGCACAAAAAATCAATATATAATCATTTATAGGATGAAAGGGAGTGAATAAGATGGGACTTCCATCTATAACAACATATCCGATGCCAAAAAGCACAGATTTACCTAATAATAAAGTGGACTGGCAAGTTGACCCGGAGCGGGCGGTACTACTTATCCATGATATGCAGCAATATTTTATGAATGCTTATGACTCTAGTCAATCACCGTTACCTGAACTAATCAACCATATTCAACAACTAAAAGAGCAGTGTAAACAAATGAATATACCAGTTTTTTATACAGCCCAGCCAGGTAATCAAGATCCAGTTGATCGAGCTCTCTTACAAGATTTCTGGGGTTCTGGACTAAGCGAAGATGCATCGGAGACGCAAATAATTACAGAACTTACTCCAGATGAATCCGATATTCTATTAACAAAATGGCGCTACAGTGCTTTTAAAAGGTCTGATTTTTTACGTATATTACAAGATAGCGGTAGGGATCAACTAATAATCACTGGCGTGTATGCGCATATTGGTTGTTTAGTGACAGCAACCGACGCATTTATGGAAGATATCCAATCATTCTTCGTTGCAGATGCAGTAGCCGATTTTTCGGAATCAGATCATAATATGGCTTTACAGTACGTTGCACATCGTTGTGGGTATTGTTTAACTACAGAGACTGTTTTACGAGATCTTACCTCATATCAGGATGAACCTATTTCGTTTTCTAATCTAAAAAAGCAAATAGCTCATTTGCTCGACCTTGATCCTAAAGAGCTAGGAAATACGGATAATCTAATAGACGTAGGGCTTGATTCGATTCGCATGATGAGTTTAGTAGAGGAATGGCGGCAAGAGGGAATTGAAGTTAACTTTATGAAATTAGTAGAAAGGCCTACCCTAAACGATTGGTGGGAAATGATTACTGGGATACCACAAAATACATAAACTAGTGTCTATGGATAGGAGGTAACATGACAATGAAACAAAAACGGTACCCTTTAACTGGTGCTCAGACAGGGATTTGGTATGCTCAAAAACTAGATCCTAGTAATCCTATTTACAACACAGGAGAATATGTGGATATAAAAGGAAAGTTGGATATCAATCATCTGCAACAAGCGATTAGGCAAACGGTTTTGGAAGCAGAAAGCTTACATGTTCATTTAGAAGAAAGTCATGAAGGACCAAGGCAATCTATTCAATTAGAGAAAGACTTTTCTATCGATTACCTCGATGCTCGTGATCAATCCAACCCTAGTCAATTTGCGAAAAGATGGATGAAGGATGATTTGTCACAACCAATCGACATCGAAAAGGATTTATTATTTAAACAGGTTATCTTTCAAATTGATGAAAATCGATATTTTTGGTATCAAAAAATACATCATATTGCTGCAGATGCATTCGGTTTCTCCCTCATTAATCAAAGGGTTGCATCGTTGTATACATTATTTCTCCAAGGGGAAAAATTAGATGATGGCAGTGCATTGGGCTCATTTACAAAGGTTATAACCGAAGATCAAGGATATAGAAATTCGGAGAAATTTGAGGCTGATCGTGACTTCTGGATGAATCACTTTAGAGATTATCCAGAAGTCGTTAGTTTAGTAGATCGTTCAACGAGGTTACCTGCTTATTACATAAGTGATACAACTTATGTGGATAATGCAATCCTTACTTCCCTTCATAATAAATCGAGGAGATATAAAGGTAATTGGCATGATATGGTGATTGCAGCATTAGCCATTTATGTACATCGGATGACCGGAGAAGAAAATGTGATTTTGAGTTTACCTATGATGAATCGTTTTGGAACATCATCTTTGCGAGTTCCAGCAACAGTGATGAATATGCTGCCATTACGATTATCGTTACAGCCGGATGTATCATTACATAATCTGATCGAGCAAATTCATCAAGAAATCCGTATCATACGTAATCATCAGCATTATAGGCATGAAGATTTGCAGCGTGATCTCAAATTATTGGGGGATAACCAACGGTTGTTCGGTCCACAGATAAATATTATGCCTTTTGATTATACACTACGATTTGGAAAAGCAAAAGGAACAATATACAAGCTTGCAACAGGGCCTGTTGAGGACCTATCGTTAAACATTTATGATCAGAAGAATGATTCTGGATTACGATTTGATTTAGATGCTAACCCTGATATTTATAGTGAACAGGATGTGTATTTACATCTACAACGAATAGAAAAACTTGTGGTAGATATAGCTAATTCCTCAACGAAGCAAGCAATTGGTAAGCTTAACTTATTACTAACAAAGGAAAGGCAGCAGGTGCTAGAAGATTGGAATCCAGCCTATCATGAAATTGCTGATAAGCCATTTTTATCTCGTTTTGAAGAGCAAGTAAAAACGAATCCAGAACGTATTGCTGTAGAGTTTGGAGAAAAGAGGCTTTCTTACAGAGAATTAAATGGTCGAGCAAATCAAACCGCTTATTTGCTTCGTAAGCGAGGTGTAAAGCAGGGGCACTTTGTAGCAATTATGTTACCTCGTTCAGATGAAATGCTTGTATCCATTCTTGCAGTAATAAAAACCGGTGCTGCCTATTTACCAATTGATCCGAGCTATCCGCAAGATCGAATTACGTATATGCTTGAAGACGCACAACCTGCTTGTGTTATTACGACAGTAAAAGATCAAATTTCATTGGAGAAAGAGAAAATAATCGTAGTAAACCTAGATGATAACAACATACAAGAAGAATTAACTTTCTCGAATAATCAAACCTTTCCCTCTCCTATTGTTTCTGGGAGTGAACCAGCTTATATGATTTATACTTCTGGTTCTACAGGTAGGCCGAAAGGTGTTGTAGTGAGAAATGAAGGCTTGATTAATTTTCTCGAGTCAATGCAATTGAAATTCAATCTTCAAGCTAGCGACCGGCTCTTAGCCGTAACAACAATAGCATTTGATATTTCTGCTCTGGAATTATTTCTACCTATCTTGAATGGTGCAACAACTGTCATTGTTGATAAAGAAACGATTCAAGATACGGATAAATTAGCACAGACTATTGAAACAAGAGATATTACGATTATGCAGGCTACTCCTACTCTCTGGCAAACGCTAGTAACATATCGCCCAAACACGATTCAAGGATTACAAGCGTTGGTTGGTGGTGAGGCACTACCTGCAAAACTGATGGAGGACTTACTTACGTTAAATTGTAAGATAACGAATTTATATGGTCCGACGGAAACAACAATTTGGTCAACCGCTATGCCAATTAGAGATAATGAAGCTAAAGCATTAATTGGCAGACCCATTGATAATACCAAAGTTTATATTTTGGATGCAGCTTTAAACCCATTACCCCCCAATGTTCCTGGTGATCTTTATATTGCAGGGAAAGGAATTGCCAATGGCTATTTAAATCGCCCTGGATTAACTGCTGAAAGGTTCATAGCTAATCCTTTCAGCCATCCTGGGGAGAGAATGTATTATACAGGAGATATCGCTAAATGGTTAAGTGATGGCACAATTGATTATATTAGTAGGTCTGACCACCAAGTGAAGCTTCGTGGATTTCGAATTGAACTAGGTGAAATTGAGAATGTACTAATGACACATCCAGATGTTGAACAAGCTGCTGTAATTGTACAAACAGACCAGTTAAGTAATCATCGGTTGGTAGCCTATCTTGTTGCAGATGAATCGTTGGATAGAAATGAAATTCGTTCACATATACAAGAGAAGCTTCCAGATTACATGGAACCATCCGTGTACCTTATTATTCCGAGTCTCCCACTAACACCAAATGGGAAACTCGATCGTAAAGCGCTTCCTGCTCCAGATATGGACCAAGAAGTATCAGATAGAGAGCCTAGGACACCACAAGAGGAGATTATATGTGATTTATTTGCTAAAGTGTTAGGCGTTCATCGTGTCGGAATTGACGATAATTTCTTTGATCTTGGGGGTCACTCTCTACTTGCTGGGCAGTTAATTAATCACATCCGTCAGATTTTTAATGTAGAAATTGGTATAAGTAAACTATTTACAGCACCTACCGTTGCAAGTCTTGCGGATGAGATTAATGATGGTAAGCAAGCTAGACCACCGATAAACAAAATGGAAAAACCAGTAAATATACCGTTATCCTTTGCACAGCAAAGGTTATGGTTCCTTTATCAATTAGAAGGAGCGAGTGCAACTTATAATATTCCAGTAGTTATTGAATTAACGGGTGATTTAAATATCGATGCCCTAGAACAATCCATCTATGATGTGGTGGATAGACACCAGTCATTACGGACTATTTTTCCAGAAACGGAAGGAAATCCGCTTCAATTAATTTTAAGTACTAAGGAAGCTAATCCTGTGATTTATCAAAGGCAAATAGATAAAACGAAAGTGGATGATGTCATTCATTCAGAAATAAACTATTGTTTTAATTTATCAGAAGAAGCTCCATTTCGTGTAACGCTTTTACAAATAGAGAAGGATCACTATGTACTTGTACTTTTGATTCATCATATTGTTGGTGATGGTTGGTCACTTCGGCCACTTGTACAGGACCTAGAGAGAGCTTACCAACGAAGAAGTAAGGGAGAAAAACCAAATTGGTCTGCGTTGCCATTGGAATATGCAGATTTTGTATTATGGCAAGAAGCGCTATTAGGATCAGAGAATGGTCAGACAAGCTTGATGGCGAATGAATTGGACTATTGGACACAGGAACTTGCGAATCTACCAGATCAATTAGACTTACCAACGGATTATCCACGTCCAGTAGAGTCAACCTATAAAGGAGATAGTTATTATTTTACCATCACTCCTGAATTACACCGCCAACTATTAAAAATGAGTCAACTTAACGGTGCCAGTCTTTTTATGGCATTGCAAGCTGGATTTACGGCATTATTAACTCGACTTGGGGCAGGGCAAGATATTCCTTTAGGTACTCCAGTTGCTGGTAGGAATGATGATGCGGTAGAAGATATTGTTGGTTTATTTATTAATACGATCGTATTACGTACAAATACTTCTGGTGATCCTAGTTTTCGAGAGTTACTTCAAAGAGTTCGTCGTACAAACTTAAATGCTTATGAACATCAGGATGTCCCTTTTGAGCGATTAGTTGAAGAATTGAATCCAATTCGATCTCGTTCAAAGCATCCATTATTTCAAATTATGTTCGCGCTGCAAAATACGCCGAACCCTGGTTTGGATTTACCTGAACTAGATAGTAATATAACAGTGAAGAGTGTAGGGTCTGCGAAATTCGATTTAACAGTTGAATTTCAAGAATTTAAAAATAGGGAAGGCAACCCAGATGGTGTAAAAGGAATGGTTGAATATAGTACAGATTTATTCAATCACCAAACGATTGAAAATATGTTCCAACGCTTTTTGAGACTGCTAGAATCAGCAGTAGTCGATATGGATCAACCAGTTGGTAAGCTAAATATATTGGGTTCTCACGAGGAAGAGATGATCTTGTCCGGTTGGAGCAGACAGAAAATGGTAGTAGCCGAAAATATATTACCTGATTTATTTGAAAAGCAAGTAGCCCATCATCCAAATGCAGAGGCTGTCGTAAGTAATAATCATACTTCATTAACATATGAAGATATCAATCAACAAGCAAACAGGCTTGCTCATTTACTAATAGCAAAAGGTGTAGGGCCAAATCAATTTGTGGCTTTAGCAATGCCTAGGTCAATCGATATGATCACTGGTTTACTCGGGATTCTAAAGGCAGGGGCAGGATATGTACCGCTTGATCCGAATTATCCAGATGCTCGAATTACTTATATGTATAACAATACGAAGCCTGTATGTCTCATTACAGATCAACAGCATAAAGATAAATTTAACAATAATCATCCTCATTCAATTATTATATTAGATGAAAATAGTACGAAACAACAATTGCATAAACAAAAAACATCAAATCCGACAAATAGAGATCGTAATGGTTCACTTTCTCCTTATCATCCAGCTTATGTTATCTATACTTCTGGATCGACTGGGAATCCAAAAGGTGTGGTTGTTCCACATCAGAATGTCGTTCGATTATTTGGAGCGACGGATCATTGGTTCCATTTTCATGCTGAAGATGTATGGACGTTATTCCATTCCTATGCATTTGATTTTTCTGTTTGGGAAATGTGGGGTGCCCTGTTATATGGTGGGAAGTTAGTCATTGTCCCACATGAGATCAGTCGCTCGCCGGAAGCGTTCTTGAATCTTTTGGTAGATGAAAAAGTTACAGTTCTTAATCAAACGCCTTCTGCATTCTATCAACTTATCCAAGCAGATCGTCATTTGGGTGGGGTAAATCTAAATCTACGATATGTCATTTTTGGCGGTGAAGCATTAGATTTAAATCGATTAGAAGAATGGTATGAGAGACATGAGCAACATTATCCACAGTTAATTAATATGTATGGAATTACGGAAACTACCGTCCATGTTTCTTATAAAGAGTTAGATAAGGCAAGTGTTTCATTAAGTGCAAATAGTATCATTGGTCAAGGAATTCCAGATTTAGGAGTATATATATTGGATGATTATTTAAATCCTGTTCCTCCAGATACAGTAGGAGAGCTGTATGTATCTGGTGATGGAATGGCTTTAGGTTATCTAAATAGACCGGATTTAACTGCCGATCGTTTTATAGCTAATCCGTATGGAACTAGTGGTAGTCGAATGTATCGTACTGGCGATCTTGCCTGCTGGAAGCATGATGGTTCCTTAGATTATATTGGTCGTGCCGATCATCAAGTTAAATTAAGGGGATTTCGCATTGAATTAGGTGAAATCGAAGCAGTGTTAGCTAAACATCCTGATATTGATGATGTCGTGGTAATGGTACGTGAAGATCAACCAGGTGACGAACGACTTGTAGCCTATTGCACTTGTAAGTATGACATGGAAACAGAGGAAGATAATTGGAGAGCGTTCGCTGCGAAACATCTTCCTGAGTATATGGTTCCATCTGCTTATGTAATGATGGAAACCCTCCCATTAACTCCTAATGGAAAATTAGATAAGAAAGTATTACCAGTCCCTGAATATGGTATGAGTAATGCTTATCGTATCCCAAGAACGCCACAAGAAGAAATTCTTTGTGCTTTATTTGCAGAAATTCTTGATTTGCCACAAGTTGGTATTGATGATGGATTCTTTGATCTGGGAGGTCACTCCTTACTGGCTGTTCAATTAATGACGCGGATAAAGCAAGTACTCGGAGTAGACTTGAATATTGGTACATTGTTTGCTGCTCCTTCTGTAGCGGGTCTTGCAGACCAACTTTCAGAAGAGAGCGACCATCATGCCTTAGATGTACTACTACCATTAAGAGAAAGCGGGAATCAGCCACCACTCTTCTGTGTTCATCCTGCTGGAGGATTAAGTTGGTGTTATGCAGGATTATTAAATAGTTTAGGAAAAGATTTTCCGATATATGGTATACAAGCCAGGGGGATTGCGGATTCTAGTCACTTACCTTCATCAATAGATGCCATGGCTAGTGAATATATACAACAGATAAAGCAAGTACAACCAGAGGGACCTTATCAGCTTGTTGGCTGGTCTTTAGGTGGAAATGTTATACATGCAATGGCTACGCAATTACAAGAATTAGGAGACACTGTATCATTGGTTGCCATGCTAGATGCTTATCCGAGTCATTTTCTTCCTATAAAGAATACACCAGATGATGAAGAGTCACTTGTCGCTCTGCTGGCATTAGGTGGATTTGATCCTGAAAGTCTTGGCAATGAACCATTGAATTTTGAGAATGCACTTAACATATTACGTAATAATGGCAGTGCACTAGCAAGCCTTAGTGATCAAACGATTTTAAATTTAAAAGAGACTTATGGAAATTCAGTACGTATTTTAAGTGAATACAAGCCGAAAGCATTTTCAGGTGACGTCTTGTTTTTCCGTTCCACGATTATACCAGAGTGGTTTGATGAGATTTCACCAAATACATGGACTCCATATATTAATGGAAATATCGAAGTGCATGATATTCATTGTCGTCATAAAGATATGTGTCAGCCTGAACCATTAACCGAAATTGGCGATGTTCTATTGCAGAAACTATTCCAATTACAAGTGAATTAATCAATGAGAGGAGAACGATAATGACAAATCCTATGGATAATCCAAATGGAAGCTATGTAGTATTAAGAAATAAGGATGGCCAATATTCGCTTTGGCCTTCCTTTCTCGATATACCTGATGGCTGGAATGTGATTTTTGGCGAAGATAATAGAGACAATTGTATGAACTATATCGAAGCCAATTGGAAGGATTTATTACCTTCGTCGCTAATATTAGTTAATGAATAGATAGGTTAGATATGGTGGGAAAGGCAAAGGGGGATTGGGTTTGGTTAATCTATATGTATGCAAACTTCCTAGCAAAAGAAGTTATCAAGAGATTCAAAGATTACTTCCTAATATCTCAGCTAGGGTTACACAAAAAATTAGTAGGTATCGATTTCTCGATGATGCATATCGCACTTTAATTGGTGACCTTTTACTACATCGATTCTTTTACCTGAATACCGGATATGATTTAAGGAAACAGAGAATAGAGATTACCAATTATGGTAAACCAAATATACCAACTTTTCCTTCTTTTCATTATAATATATCACATTCTGGTGATTGGGTGGCCTTAGCGACACACCATTATCCTGTTGGTGTAGATATAGAAAAAGTACAACCTCTTGAAAGCATTGTAGTTAAGAATCTGCTTTCTCATAGGGAATATAATAATATGCTTAAACATGATCGGCCGGTGCAAGCATTTTATGAGATATGGACAGGGAAGGAGAGCTTTGTGAAGGCAACTGGCAAGGGATTATCTATACCACTTCAATCTTTTAGTGTTACCGGTATGAGAAATATACAACTGATTAATACAACAACCGAAGACATCGTAAAAGGGTATCTGTGTGAACGATATAAAGATTTAAGCCGCTATTCCTTAACGGTTTGTGCAAAGCAAGCAGATAAAAAGTCATTTAATGATCTAACGGAATGTCAATTCAGCTGGTTAGCGAATGAACTGTAAACCATGTAGTAAGCAAACACGAGAAAAGGAGAGAATGTCCATGTTTAAAGCCGAGCGTATTGATGATGCATTGATTGAATTATTATGTGTGAAGGGACAAATGGTTGAGGAATCGCTGCAAAAAATAGAAATTTCCTATGATGATATAGCCTCTAAAAACAAAGGTCCTTATCAAACAGAAACCATCATAGAGATTCTTCAAATGCTAGCATGTAAAACATCTAAAAAAGAACAAGATAGCAAGGTATACTTACATTCGCGCGACCACCAACTAGAAAATTCAATTGTTAAAGTAGGGGATACGTTAATTGGGGATCAGCAACCTCATTTCATCATTGGCCCCTGCTCTGTTGAGAGTTATGAGCAAGTCTATCATGTCGCAGAACAAATGTCGGAAAGAGGGATGACATTATTGCGTGGCGGTGCATTCAAACCTCGAACATCGCCATATGACTTTCAAGGATTAGGCCTAAATGGTCTACAAATACTTTCTGAAGTTGCAAAACAATTTAATATGTCTGTGATAACAGAAATTATGAGTACGGAAAGTATTGATGAAGCCTATGATTATGTAGACGTAGTTCAAATTGGGTCACGAAATATGCATAATTTTGATTTGCTACGAGCAGTAGGTAAATTAGATAAACCAGTATTGTTGAAGCGAGGCTTATCTGCAACAATACACGAGTTTAAAATGGCCGCAGAATATATTTTAAACGAAGGTAATAACAATGTGATATTATGCGAGCGAGGCATTCGAACGTACGAAACAGCTACAAGAAATACGTTAGATATTTCAGCTGTACCAATTTTAAAGCAAGAAACACATTTACCTGTATTTGCAGATGTCTCTCATTCAGCTGGGAGAAAAGATCTACTTATCCCACAAGCAAAAGCGGCAATTGCCGCGGGGGCTGATGGTGTTATGGCGGAAGTACACCCAAATCCGCAAGTTGCTTTATCAGATGCAAAGCAACAAATGGACCTTTTAGAATTTCATTCTTTTATGGATCAACTGGATAACTTTTTACATCGTTTCTCTTTATCAGCAAGTGTCTAATAACATATCAACCTTATTCTATAAAACTTGTATATTTTCATGGAGAAGTAGTTTTAATGGATTACTCATTATTTCAAACCTTTGTCCATATAATGTAACAGTTTGGTTGGATGAGGGTGATGTTTATTGGTGGAACTATTTATGGAGTCAGATAAGGAAGTAATTCGATTTTGTGAAAAAGTGCGGCAATATAATAAACATATTAACCTGCACTGGAAGACACATGAGGAATGGGGGAATCATATTCAATTTGATGATCAAATTCCAAACCAAATACTTATATCAGCGATTGCTAAATCATTAACAAATGTATTTATTTCGCAACGATTGGGTAAATTAATTACAAACGTTATTGAAGATTTTTATTATTATACCAGTCTTGATGAAAAGGAGGAAATACTGGAGTTAACAAATTGGATTATGTCAGGGAAAGACAAAGATAGTCTAACAGTTCGTAAAAAAGAGGATCCATATCAAGTACTCGAATCCCTATTCATAGCTAATATTAAGGATACATCAACAATTCACTTTGATTCACTTGTTAAGTTTAGGTTGAAAGTGTTTCGAGATTATGTGATTCATTATGTAGGATTGGCAATTGATGAATATAAACGTGAAGAAGAACATCAAGAATTTGTGAATATGTTACGGGAGTATATCTCGAATCGCGAGCCTATCGTTGATACAGTCCATATTATACAAGGTAATTCATTTTCGTTTTATAAGCAAAATGGAAGACCCTTTTCAACGATGGAGTTGCGAGTGTTGATGCAAAAAGAACCGCTTTACATCGTCGGATTGGATGAGGATGAATTAAATTTAGCTCCCCTTGTAGCAATGTCTCCAAGGAGGATTTATATATATGGAGATCATCCGTCCGAACCGAAGACTCTGACGGTCATTAATGTTTTTCAAGAAAAAGTAACGTTTGAGCCGTTTAATCATTTTCCATTTCCTTACTATAGTAAAAAAGAGCAACATTAGGGCTTGCTTTTCCGAAAATTAGAAGCTATAATACACATTATAAATTAATTTAAGTTTTTGTGATATAGGTAATGAAAAGGACATGAATCATTGGGTATGTCTGGAAAGAGAAAGAAGTCACAGGCTGAGAGCTTCTTACTGACATCAATGATTTACCACCTTTGAACCCTGCTATTGAAGCCTACTAGTAAGTAGCAGCGTTTCATCTGCGTTATAGATGTATGAAGCCGTAAGGAGTTTACGGAAAATAGGGTGGAACCACGACGTGACCAACGCTCGTCCCTTTGCTTAAAGCAGAGGGATGAGCGTTTTTATATTGAAGGAGGAGTGATTGTAATGGCTGCAGAATTATCTTTTGTTTTTCCTGATGGAGCAGAGAAGTCGTTTCCGGTTGGCACAACTGGTGAAGACATAGCTGGTTCTGTCTCATCCGGATTGAAGAAACAAGCACTAGCAATTAAGCTGGGTAGTGTTTTATATGACTTAAAACGTGAATTGACACACGGAGGCAATGTAGAAATTATTACAAATAAGGATGACGAAGGTATTGAAATTATGCGTCATTCTACGGCACATCTAATGGCACAAGCGATTAAACGTTTATATAAAGATGTGAATTTTGGGGTTGGACCAGTCATTGAGGAAGGGTTCTATTATGATATGGACTTGGAGCATTCCATCACACCAGATGATCTTCCAAAAATCGAAAAAGAAATGAAGCGGATTGTCGATGAGGCTCACGAGATTGAACGTTTGGAGGTTTCTCGTGAAGAAGCTAAAGACATGTTTAAAGGTGACGAACTAAAGCAAGAATTAATTGATGCTATTCCACACGATCAGCAAGTAACGATTTATAAACAGGGAGAATTCGCTGACCTATGCCGAGGAGTTCATGTCCCATCTACGAATAAAATAAAAGCCTTTAAATTGCTTAGTATCTCTGGTGCTTATTGGCGTGGAGACAGTAATAATCAGCAGTTACAGCGGATATATGGAACCGCCTTTGCCAAACAAAGTCAAGTGGATGAATACTTAAAAATTCTTGAAGAGCGAAAAGAACGTGACCATCGGAAGCTAGGTAAAGAGTTAGACATTTTTACTGTCTCACAAAAAGTAGGGCAAGGCCTACCATTATGGCTGCCTAAAGGTGCAACCATTCGTCGTGTAATTGAACGCTACATTGTAGATTTAGAAGAGCGTTTGGGCTATGACCACGTTTATACACCAGTATTAGGAAGCGTTGATTTATACAAACAGAGTGGACATTGGGATCACTATCAGGATGACATGTTTCCAGAAATGAAAATGGATAATGAAGAATTAGTGCTTCGGCCAATGAATTGTCCGCATCATATGATGGTTTATAAAAATCAACTATATAGTTACCGTAATCTACCGGTACGAATAGCCGAATTAGGAACGATGCATCGTTATGAAATGTCTGGTGCCTTAGCCGGGCTTCAACGGGTACGTGCAATGACGCTGAATGATGCTCATATATTTGCACGTCCGGATCAATTAAAAGATGAGTTTATTCGAGTAGTTGAACTTGTCCAAAAAGTATATGAAGACTTTGGTATTCAGGATTATTATTTCCGATTGTCTTACCGTGATCCTAAGGATACAGAAAAGTATGTTGATAATGATGCAATGTGGGACAAAGCCCAAGCAATGTTAAAAGAAACAATGGAGGAAATGCAAGTAGAATATGTCGAAGCTGAAGGAGAAGCGGCTTTCTACGGCCCTAAATTGGATGTACAGGTGAAGACGGCGCTTGGAAAAGATGAAACACTATCGACGGTACAATTAGATTTTCATCTTCCAGAACGATTTGATTTAACTTATATAGGGGAGGATGGGAAGGAACATCGTCCTGTTGTTATTCATCGAGGCGTAGTATCAACGATGGAACGCTTCGTTGCATTCCTAATTGAAGAGTATAAAGGCGCGTTTCCAACATGGCTTGCACCAGAACAAGTAAGAGTGATTCCTGTTGCACCACAAGCTCATCTTGAGTATGCTAATCAAGTAGTGGACAAACTTAGATTGGAAGGTGTTCGAGTTTCTATTGATGAACGAGACGAAAAGATAGGTTACAAAATCAGAGAAGCACAGACACAAAAAATACCATTTGCTCTTGTTCTAGGTGATAATGAAATGAATGAGAATGCAGTAAATGTTCGGCGCTATGGAGAGAAACAATCAGAAACCAATTCGCTTGCTGAATTTACATCATTAATAAAACAAGAAATCACTGACAAATCGATGCATAGGTGAGCATGATCCAGAACGTCTAAATTAGAAGGAGTAAAAAGAGCATGAATCATGGTTTTTTTGAACAGGTGTATCAAATAGTCGCTAAGATTCCTGAAGGACAAGTTGCCACTTATTCTCAGATTGCTAGGGCGCTTGAACAACCCCATAATGCAAGGGTTGTTGGTTGGGCCATGCGACAAGCTCCTGCAGATAGGAACCTACCTTGTCATCGAGTAGTAAAGAAAACCGGTGAGTTAGCCCCTGCTTTTACAGAGCAAAGAGCTTTATTGGAAAATGAAGGCGTCCCTTTTGATACGCGTGGAAGAGTTCAACTAACTGCCTGTAATTGGAACCAATAAGACAAATTTTTGAAAATAGGCTTTGACAACATATATATGATGTGTTATTCTATTAAAGTTGAAAATGATAACTGAATGATCTAAGACAAGTAGAAGCACCCGCTTCTCACCTGATTGACACCCTTTGGGTAGTTGACTGGTCCTTAACTCTGATATAGACGAATGGAGACGTGTGGGTGCATATGCCCACACTTTTTTCATGAACAAATAGTTGACTTGTCGATAATGATCACAAATAGATAAACTTTTTGGAGGTGGATGATTATTAGCAAAGAAATGAATGTAAATGAAAAAATTCGTGCAAGAGAAGTACGTTTAATTGATGCAAATGGTGATCAACTTGGCGTTAAGTCCCGTCAAGAAGCATTAGATATTGCACAAACAAGGAACCTTGATTTAGTGCTGGTTGCTCCCAACGCGAAACCGCCGGTTTGTCGCATTATGGACTATGGGAAATATCGATTTGAGCAACAGAAAAAAGAAAAAGAAGCACGTAAAAAACAAAAGGTTATTAATGTCAAAGAGGTTCGCTTTACACCTGGAATTGGTGACCATGATTTTGAAACAAAGTTAAAACAGGCACGTAAATTCTTAACAAAAGGTGATAAAGTAAAAGCTGCAGTTCGCTTCCGTGGACGTGCTATTACGCACAAAGATTTAGGAAGAGAAGTGCTGGATAGATTTGCTGAAGAAGTAAAAGACATTGCGACAATTGAGACAAAACCGAAAATGGAAGGTCGTAATATGTTTATGATGCTTGCGCCAGTAAATGAAAAATAAATTATGCAGTAATGACTGCTAACTTACTGTTATTGTTATAAGGAGGAAATCAACATGCCAAAAATGAAAACCCACAAAGGTTCTCAAAAACGCTTTAAGAAAACGGGTACTGGAAAGCTAAAACGTTCGCATGCATATACAAGCCATATGTTTGCTCATAAATCTCAAAAACAAAAACGTAAACTACGTAAGAGTACAACCGTATCATCTTCAGATTTTAAACGAATTAAAACAATGCTTCCATATAAGTAAGGCATTTTATAACTAGAAAATAAACAATTTACTATTTTATTTTGATTTGTATTAGGAGGGAATTATTATGCCACGTGTAAAAGGTGGAACAGTTACGCGTAAACGTCGTAAACGCGTCCTTAAACTAGCAAAAGGTTATTATGGTTCGAAGAGAACGTTATTTAAAACAGCGAAACAACAAGTAATGAAATCAGGTCAATATGCTTATCGCGACCGTAAACAGAAAAAGCGTGAATTCCGTAAGTTATGGATCTCACGTATTAATGCAGCTGCTCGTCTAAATGATATCTCTTATAGTAAGTTAATGCACGGTTTGAAAATTGCTGGCGTTGATATTAATCGTAAGATGCTATCTGATTTAGCAATCCATGATGAACAGGCATTTACACAATTAGTAACTAAAGCAAAAGATGCTTTAAAATAAAGAAAACGTCCTAAAAAGTAGGGCCGATATTTATTTTGTGAATGAGATGACCAAATACTTGCAAAAAAGCAGGAATTTGGTCATTTTTAATCTATGGATAGTCAATAATCCGTCAGAGAAAGGAATAATGTGGATGGAACTGTTGTCTAGTTTAATACCTTATTTAATTGGTGTAAACGTCATTACCTTCTTATTTATGGGGATGGACAAACAACGAGCCAAGAAACAACAATATCGTATCCCAGAACGGACGTTTTGGCTGCTTGCGATTGTAGGTGGATCATTGGGACTTTGGGCTGGGATGAAAACGTTTCATCATAAAACCAAGCATATGTCATTTCGAATAGGCTCTCCTATTCTAATACTGCTACATGTCATTATTGTTTGTTATGTTGTTTTTTCCTTGTCATAATGGCTCGTCTCATGTCATATACATTTACTAATGCGCGTCCTATACGTAGGAAGAAGAACATCAAGAAGGAGGCGAGTCATGGAGGTATTTGGGAATTATCTTATGGCTGTTATTGAAACAGGGGGGCTGTTTGCTCCATTATTATTCATTAGCTTTCATTTGCTGCGGCCTTTATTCTTTTTACCTGTGGTATTTATATGTATATCAGGAGGAATTTTATTTGGAGCGGTTGCTGGTACAGTATACTCTTTAATAGGGATCACGCTATCGAGTATTATCTTTTATATGATTGTAAATAAAATGCCAAAGTCTGTTAAGCGGTTTACAAAATTGAAATCAAGGTTAATTGGTAAAGAATCTGTATTAACAACATCACAAATTGCCTTACTCCGCCTTGTTCCATTTATCTGTCACTATGTCTTCTTGAAATTTCTGCAGGTTTTAAAGAATATACGAAATCATCCATATTATCTAATATTCCTTTGGCTTTTGTCTATACGTCTATTGGGCAATGGATTTCAAATTTAACTCCTCTTTATATCTTCGTATTTTTAATATTATTATTGCCATGTCTCTACTTACTAAGAAGGAAAGAAATTTATATAAAATGGCAAGAGTTTTTTCATGTTAGTACAAAAGAAAGTATTTAAGGTAATAACGATGGAGGATCAAAAGTATGTAAGAATGAATAATCCGAATATTTTTCTGAAAATGCGAAATTGCATTCGGAAAAAGGATTCGGATTATTTATCATTCGTTTTTTAATTGTACGTACTACTGTATAGAATAATAGCCATGACTGTGAATCTTGTTAAATGAAATAAGGGTGATTTCTGCAGCAACATTACAGGTCATGATGCTCTACTCGGGTAAGCAATACTTCTTGCCCGAGTTAACTGAAGCTTTGTCCCTGTAAAGCATGCCGTATTTCAGGTTACAAAATTAACGATTAAGATGGTTAATTACGATTTAGGGTCCTCATTTTTTTATGCCGATTATCACTACCGTAAGTAAAGAATTCGATTTGGTAGAAAAAGATTATTTAGAGTTAGAGGTACTCATTCGATTGAAGTTATTAAAAGTTTATTAATGGGATGTTTCCATTCAATTTTTGCATATGGGTATCGAATTAACATTTCGTTTTCTAGAAAATACAAATCATCTCTAGTTAGTCCACGGAGTTCCA
Source organism: Virgibacillus salexigens (assembly GCF_014905415.1). Classification (GTDB taxonomy): domain Bacteria; phylum Bacillota; class Bacilli; order Bacillales; family Amphibacillaceae; genus Virgibacillus; species Virgibacillus salexigens. The sequence continues at coordinate 1,105,327 of NZ_BNEO01000002.1, read as the reverse complement.
ATGGATCTCTAACTGTAATTTGAATGTCCACAACTTCAAAGGAATTTTCGGTTGTTCCTACGTATTTTTCACCCTCAAATAAGCAGCCTCTATAAACAAACAAAAGATTCTTTTTACTATTAGTTGGTTCATCTAAAAGATAAAAATTTCCTTCTGCTTTTGCTATGCGTAGTTTTCTTTCTGGGTTTCGATAATATTGTATCCATGTGTAGACAAGCAAAGCGATTGCAACAAAAATTAATATACGGAATAAAATAATAATCATACCATCTGTCTCCCTGAAAAATTATTACTCATTTATACGTATGATAACATAATAAGGTTTCACTATTTTTGCTATTTCATGTAATATTCGGTGAAAATAGTAATTGAAAAAAGTCTGCTATTCTATTTGACTGAGCTATAGGTATATAAAAGAAACGAACCAGTGTTACAATCATCCGTTCATTATCTAGGCTTTCCATCACATCTTCCGATAGGAGTTCTGGTTTTAAGAAGTGGAAGCATGCCATAATTGAAAACCATTCTATTATATGTAATTATTATAGTATTGGTCTTTTTCCATGGTTGTTCATGAGTGAAATGGAAGACTAGTTGAAACAGCAAGTTTTGAAACGGGGGATAGAAATGGAAGCGGAATTAAAAATTAAATTGATACATAATGAAGCTAAGTTACCATATCGAGCTAATGAAGTTGACGCTGGATTGGATTTATTTTCAATTGAGGATAAGGTGATCAAGGCTGGAGAAGCGGAATTAATTCGAACTGGAATACAAATCGAATTACCTGAGAGAACGGAAGCACAGGTTAGGCCAAGAAGTGGTTTAGCTCTAAAACATTCCATCACTGTTCTAAATAGTCCAGGAACCATTGATGAGGGTTACAGGGGAGAAATAAAAGTCATTTTAATTAATCACGGAAAGGATGATTTTAAGGTAGAAAAACATATGAGAATTGCGCAAATGGTTATAGCTCCAGTTTTACAGGTCAAACTTACGGAGACGGAAGTTTTGTCAAACACAAGCAGAGGCATAGGTGGTTTCGGTTCCTCTGGTAGTAAGTAACACCAATGGGGTAAGAATATGGTTCAGCATTAATAGCAGAACCGCTAGTTACCTTTGACTTTTAACCCAAACATAGCTATAACAGCCACTGAACGTAACTGTAAGAAGGATTATTAAAAAATGACACATGCTATGAGACTTCGATTCCCAACTTTGAACATGTAATTGAATACGTTCAAAGGCTCTGTTTGTGAATACAGAGTAAAATGGAATGTGTCTGTCCTTTTTTAGCATCCTTCATTTCATATCTGAAAAATACGTCTTGCTTGGATTCGAGCATCTCCCCACTAACTTTTTGAAAGTGGGCTCTTATGCTAGATGGAAGCGAGATAAAAATATGTAATGTATAGAAAGGCGGCTTGTGCTGCCTTTTTTTTAATCTTGTCTACGTTTTTTGTTTTGTTGTAGCAAGGCTAGGTTTAGCTGTTAATGACATCTAACTACGTTTCATAAATTAGGATAGATTTTCCCTTTTACTTTTAATCACAGGTAGATGCTTGTGATTTTTTTATATAAAAAGGAAGAGGAAACCAATGCGTTATATTTATGTATGTAAGCGTGTATTTTGTAAGTATGGAATGAAAGAAAGCGTTGTTTGTATGCACAATCATCCATTTGTTACTCAGACGTGGGTCGGAATAAAAGCAGAAGAAAGGGGGCGAAAGGAATGGAAAAAATAGGTGTGGAATTGGAAAATGTTGAACTTTCTTTCTTAGATAGATTGGTATTACACGTCCTGCGTCTTGCTGTACACCAGTTTGACCGCATTGGAATTGTTGGAATAAACGGCGCTGGCAAGAGTAGCTTGTTGAAATTGATGAACGGTCAAATAAAACCAGAAAAAGGGCATGTAAAAAGCTATATAAATTTTGCTTATCTTGATCAAGTAACAGCACCAGATGAAAGTGAGATAGACTATGATCTAAAAAGGAAATTATCTATCCCAGAAACGAAAATGGAAAACTTCAGTGGTGGAGAGCAAACCAGGATGAAGTTAGCACAAATTTTCTCAAACTATTATGAAGGATTATTGGTAGATGAGCCTACTACGCATCTAGATACAGAGGGTATACAATTTTTTATGAAAGAATTAACTCATTATTATGGTGCCCTTGTGCTTGTGAGTCATGACCGGTACGTATTAGATCAACTTGTGACGAAGATTTGGGAAATAGAGAACGGAACTGTAACCGAATATACCGGGAACTATTCGGATTATGTTGACCAAAAGAAACTTGAGAAGCAGCACCAACAAGAACAACATGAAACATATGTAAAAGAAAAAATACGACTTTAAAAATCCGCAGAGGAAAAGATGAGGAAAGCAGGGAAAATCACACAAGGAAATGGTCATATGTCCAAAAAAGAAACAAAAGCAAAGGCCAACAAGATGTTTATGACCAAATAAAGGATACTAGTCAGAAGGCTATGCAACGTGCAGCGAAAGCTATAGAGCAGAGAATGGAACAGCTTGAAGAGGTGGAAGCTCCCAAGAAGGAGCAAATCCTTCTACAGGAAATGATCTAAACAAGGATGTACGAAATTTAAGTGGTGGAGAGGCTGTTCGTTTAGTATTGTGTCAGTTATTTTTAGGTAAATATAATGTGTTGTTTTTAGATGAGCCAACAAACTTTTTAGATGTTATTTGTATTAAAGCATTGGAGCGTTTTTTAAAGGCGTATGAGGGAACGGTTCTGCTTGTATCACATGATCGTATGTTTATAGATAGTGTGGCAGATCATGTATATCTCATCGAAAACAAAAAATTGATCTTACAAAGCTAATGTAAAAAAGAAGCAGAGGAGATAGACTCTGCTTCAATTTATCCTATCACACAGCGTTAGGATAAATTGAAACTTTTTACGATTCAAACTGTATACGAAATAAAATGAGAGGGCTTAGAAGTTGATGGGAAACAAGCATATTTGCAATCATTCAAGTAAATGATAGGCAATAGGAAGAGAGATCCTAGGATAATAATTGAATATCCTATTTATTCCTTCATGCTATAAAGGTATAATTAGTATTAAATCATTAGAAGAGGTGAAGTACATATGGGAAATTTAGATGATACAGTAAAAATGTTTAAAGATCTGACCGATGCAAAAGGAATTCCTGGTAATGAAAAAGAGCCAAGACAAGTGATGAAGGATTATATTATGCCATTTGCTGATGAGGTTGTTTATGATAAACTAGGGAGTTTAATTGCAAAAAAGACAGGGGATGAGCAAGGCCCAAAAGTTATGGTTGCAGGTCATCTAGACGAAGTAGGATTCATGGTAACTCGGATAGATGAGAAAGGGTTTATTTATTTTCAGACAACGGGTGGTTGGTGGAGCCAAGTAATGCTTGCGCAACGTGTTACCATTATGGGTGGTGAAGGTGATGTGACTGGTGTTATTGGTTCAAAGCCTCCACATATTCTTTCAGCAGAAGCTCGAAAAAAACCAGTAGAAATTAAAGATATGTTTATTGATATTGGTGCAGCCAGTAAAGAGGAAGCCGAAGCGTTTGGTGTCAAGCCAGGTGATTCCATTGTACCTTATTTTGAATTTACCCCTCTAAAAAATGAAAAATTATTATTAGCTAAAGCGTGGGATAACCGAATTGGCTGCGCAATAGCAATTGAGGTCTTAAAACAATTGCAAGGTACGGATCATCCAAATATTGTTTATGGGGTTGGAACGGTGCAAGAAGAAGTTGGTTTAAGAGGGGCAAAAACCGCTGCGAATGCAGTAGAACCAGATATAGGTTTTGGTGTAGACGTTGGGATTGCAGGGGATACACCTGGTGTATCTGACCATGATGCTGATAGTGAATTAGGTAAGGGTCCTCAACTTGTCTTGTATGATGCATCAATGGTTTCTCATAAAGGTGTTCGTAATTTAGTTGTAAAAACAGCTGAAGAGAATAACATTCCGTATCAATTTACTTCAATGGCTGGTGGAGGAACGGACTCTGGTTCCATTCATTTAACTGCTAATGGTGTTCCTTCGTTATCGATTACGATTGCAACACGTTATATTCATACGCATGCAGGCATATTACATCGTGATGATTTTGATAATGCTGTCAAACTAATTGTAGAAACAATTAAGAAGTTAGATCGGAATACCGTTAATAACTTGATCTTTGACTAATCTCTGAATGATAATGACAAAGGTTGTTCCAATATTGGAACAACCTTTGTCATTATGTGAGATATGAATGCATCACTTTTGTTACATAATTTTGCGTTTCTTGAAATGGTGGAATACCTTGATATTTATCAACATTTCCCGGTCCAGCATTATAAGCGGCTAACGCTAATTCAACATTTCCATTGTAACGTTTTATCATTTGGCTTAAATACTTTGCACCACCGTTAATATTCTGTTCAGCATCATAAGGGTTTGTAACACCTAATGCTTTTGCAGTAGCTGGCATTAATTGCATTAGTCCTTGGGCACCTGCGTTACTTCGTGCATTTGGATTAAAATTGGATTCTGTTTGAACAACAGAATAGATTAATTTCTCATCAAGTTGGTAAGTAGCAGCGGCATCTGCGATTAATTGATGTATGGCTAGATTTGCATTTGTCTTGTCTTGTGTTGTAGCCGTTTTACTCATTTGTGATATCATATTATTTTGGGCTGTAGGCAGTAAATGCTGCTTAGCTGCTTGTAAGTTTGTAGCTTTGGTTAATTGTTCGGTTAACATTTGCTTAAAAGCTAAATCTATCATAGGAGAATAATTAGAAAAGCCATTTGTATTTGATGCTAGCACCGACATTGCTTGGTACTGCATCACTTGTTGTAAATCTCTCATCTCCATATCCCGTTCTCACTTTCTGCATGTATTTATAATCAGTTTACTATAGAATCCACGAGAAGCAATAGGATTTTCAAAAAACGTGGATGTTTTTTCCAGCCTTTTTGAGAATATCTTTATAAAAAGGGTCATTTCCAATACACAAAACACGTGAACATAGGGTGTTAATTTCATCCATATCATGGGAGGTATACACAATTACTTTCCCTTTGTTATTTGCTAAATCATGTAAGTAATTTTTTATTTCTTTTTTTGACTTTAGGTCAATACCGACAGTTGGCTCATCTAGTAAAATTAGATAAGGGTCATGTATTAAACTGATAGCCATGTTGAGCTTTCTTTTCATACCACCTGATAATGTCTTAACGGGTTTATTCCATTGGTCTAAATTCATTTCAAGACAGAATTGACGAAGTTCTGATTCTGAACGTTTTTTCCATGATAATTTTTCAAAGAAAAGCATGTTCTCTTTTACTGTAAATTCATCCCAAATAGCTATTTCCTGTGGTACAAAACCAATAAGTCGTCGTATTTTATTTTTATCGGCTAAATAAGTGAAGTTGTTTAATTGAACAGTTCCTGATTTTGGTTTTTGTAGTGTAGCTAATACCCTTAACAACGTAGATTTCCCTGCACCATTTTCACCGACTAAGCCTACGATCTCACCTGAATGAATGGTAAAGGTTAAATCCGAAAAGATTTGATTCTTACCATATGACATAGATAAATTATTTACCGTAAGCATTAGACTTCTCCTTTCTTAAAAACCATATTACAATAAGTGTAATTGTTACATATAGCCAAATATGATGGACGTTCGCATCCATGAATATCTGTAGTGGATGAATCACTTCAAGCAGCGGAAAATGATTGGTAATTCTTTCTACTGGCAGTATTACGCCACTCGAAATTGTCATGATCAATGTAAGGATAAATGATAAGCTATAATAAAAAATGAGATTTGTCACCCTTATAGCTATAAGAAAGACTAAGCTATTCATCATTAACCGGAAGGAAAATACATTCCATACATCTGTGGGGTGGATCCCCTCCCCGAGAATAATATTAAAGGCAAGTATAGCGATAAGGTCTGTAATCAAAAATAGTAAGGTGTAGATAATGAGATTTTGCAAGCAATAGGTTTTAAATGAATAACGGATAAAAGCAAATCGGGGACGTAAGGATGACCGTTTTTCTTTTATTATCCAATCAAATAGAAAGAAAGTTGATAATATAGAAAATAGCGCCCATAGTCCCCATGTATTCCAGATCAGTATTGAATTTGTTGTTTCTTCCGATTGACTGTTAGCATAGGTAAATGTTGTTTGTAACAATTCTTGATCCATTTGGATTTGTTTACTTTTAGCAACAATTTCTTCCCATGTCCATGAATGATTCTCATAATGGGTTTTAGCAAGGTTTAACACCGTATAGGCTGCCTTGGACCTACCTGTTTCTTCTTGTACAAAAGACGCAATCATTTCTGAAACGGGTGTATAAGCAAATGATAAATCCGAACTGTAACTTGTAATTAATTGATTTCTACTACCTTTTTTGATCTGTTGCTGATAGCCATCTCTTATAATAAAAACGCTATCCAGTTCGTGCTTTTCCAATTGAGCTAAAGCCTTATCTTCATCTAAGATGTCTACATGGATCATTGCTGCTTGGTTTATGTTCTCTTTCAGATTTTCGGCCATTGGTGTGTCTTCTTCGATTACAAGCCCAACGGGTATATTGCTATCTTCCTGAATCGACTCTGATAGGAGGGTGATAGATATGACAGCAATGATAGGGAGCAATAACCAAAACAATAGAGAAAAAATTTGATGTTTCCAAAATATTATCCGTGTTTGTAAGATGGATTTCATCGTAATCGCTCCTTAATGGCTGAAAAACCAAGCAAAATAAAAATACTAGCTACCATCATGCCGAGAAGTGGGAGTATATCGACAAAGGAACGGTTTGTTAGCATAATCTCTTGTAACCAGTGGAATGCTTCACTAGAAAATACCAAAGTCAACCCTTTTTGAATTTCTTGTGGAAAGTAGATCGTTGGAACGATTGCACCACTTAAGAGAAGGATTGCAATGGTATAAAACGACTGAATGAGTAATTGCAAGCGGTAAGAAGCTATTATCCTTTCGATAATAGCTAATCCAATGAGAAAGCCAATACTATACATTCCGCTTATCAGCAATATTCTCCAGATACCAAGCCCCTGTATTTCCCATTGTACAAACGGTTGGATAATGAAAAACAGACCAATTGCTAAAGGAAAGACAAACAGACCACTTGTGATCACTTTTGCTACTATTTGTTGCAGTTCTGAGACTCCGTATAACGCAAGTCGCTGCTGCATTTTTTTTCTTTCTTCTTTGTAAAGCAACATATACATCAATAACATCCAAATTGTTAGGACAACAAACCAACCAGCTAAGCTAAAATAGGATAGAGGATTGTTCGTCGCTTGATTAATTAATTGTTCTTCATTGATAATCCGATCTCTACCAATGGTATAGAAGACAAATTCTTTGAATTGTTCAAAAACTAGCGCGTTTCTTTCTTGATCACTTAATTGCATTTCCTTTGCATAATGATTAATGGTTAGGACATTGGCCTGTGAAGATCGAATATGTCTTGCTACACTTTCAATTAACTCATTTATCATTTGGCTTCGAATAGGTTGGTTAGCATTTCCGATAACCGGTAATTCTACAGAAACCCCCTGATAAAGATGCTTTGTAAAATATTCTGGGAAGATAATATAGGAGCTTAATTGATTATTTTCTACTGCTTGTACTGCTTCATTTTCATTCATGCTATCTATTTGTATGTAAGAGCCGAGTTCTGAAGCTTCTGTCATCATCTCTAAAAGTAACTGCGTTTCTTCTGATTGGTCGTTATCAACCAGCCCTAACTGAATTGGTTGCGATTCATTAGGTAAGAGAAATGAGACAATAATGACAAAAACCATTCCGATAATGATAAATGGAAAAAGGAAAAGAAGAGGAAGTGTGAGCCACTTCCTCTGGATTTGCACCCTATTCCTGTTGATTAAAAGTACCAAGATTTTAATGAAATGCATAGGAGCACTTCCATTCTTAATAAATTATGAATCTAGAAGTTTTTATGTTCTATTTAAAACCCCATATTGCCAGATTCAGAAAGTTTTCCGAAAAACCATTGCTGGAATTTAGGAGTTACGTCTGTTTCGAAATACTGCATTAATTGTTCAGCGTTCATATTCCCCAAATCTTTTTCACTGTTTCCTTCAGGAATCTTCACGCTGTCTACCGTTTTACCACTTACTCCAGCATGCAGTGATGCCATCTCTTGACTTAAAGTAGCTGTTTCTAAAGAGAAGTCATGTTCAGCGTTCATTTGATCATTATTATAAGTGGATGAACCGTTCCATAGTAGACTACCTCCGCCGTTAGCAGGATCTTCGATGGTGAAGGTACGTTCAAACTCCCGTTTATTATCATCTAACGTTTCAGTACCGTTATACGAAAGAACAATATCTCCAATTGTTAGATTAATAGAATCGGTTGCTTTATTATCTTTCCAAGATAGGTCGCCAGCTAAATTCATCTTACCTTGATCAACCGAATCTTCAAAAGTTACATCATAATTAAACACTTGACTGTCTTCTTTCAATAGTTGTGTTCCTTTTACTGCTAATGTAACTAATTCTTCAGATGAAGGCCCCATCTGAACTTGAAAATCTCGTTGGGCGATCACATCGTCATGAATCCAAATTGTTGATGTTAACCCATTAGGTATTTGCAAATCGGTTAATGCTTCTTTTGCATCTGCTAAGCCTGTTTCAAAGTCAGTGATCATTTGTTCCATTTCACTATTCATGGCCGTCCCGCCTAATTGTTGCAACTTCATCTGCTGACTTAATATTTCTTTTACTTTTTCGTCTTTTTCTAACTTATCCAAAATGGTTGTTAGTATTTGTTTTACTTCATTTTCACTTAATTGCATGGTAACTTTTTCTGTATCAAGCGATTGATCGTTGACTTTAATTGTTTCTTCCTGGGCTTTAAATGCGTCTTCGGGGATTTCATTGTAGATCATCTCTCCATACGCCTCTTTAAAATAATCTAAGTCCTCTTCAGATAACGATCCTTCAAAAAAGCTTGCAAAATCCACTTTTTCTTCTCCTGTAAAGCTAGAAGGATCTAATTCATGTAGCATACTACCAATGTCATTCCCTTTTACCGAAAGTAAATCTTCAATGAAAGGAAGACCGACCATTAGTTTTTCACCAGTAAGGTAAAATTGGAGACCGTCAATTTGGATGCCTCCAATATCTGCAGTTAACTCGGAAGACAATTTCTTGTTTTCCATGTCGGTAGTATTCTTCATTGTGATGGTCGAGTTATTAATAAACTGTGACGGATCCATTTGGCCATATCCTGCGGAGCCGTTTGGATTATTATACTCTGCTGATAATTCTACGGTAGATTCTGTTGGGTTTTCTTCGGTTTGTTCTAACCAGCTCATCTCTGGTTCGTAACGTTCTTCGAATTTTTCAGTAAGCACCTCAATAGAATTCTTCTCCGCTAAAAAATATTCTTGTTTTCCGGATAAATTAGAAAAAATAAATGCCGAAACACTTCCCCCTATTAATATCACTGCTCCAATAACAATAGCAATGAGTGTTTTAGGCGACAATTTACCCCTTCGTGTTTCTCCCATAAAACATTTCCCCTCTCTATTTCTACTTCATAATTATATGTATTAACAATACCTAAAAAGGATAACAATGAAGTATCTGAATTGGTTATATCACTTTACTAAAACGTAGTCAAATTGTTCCAGATCTGTTCATTTGATGCTGATGATTCTAGCGTGTTTAATGCTTTGAATTCAAACAAAAAACCAGGATTTAAGACCTAAAAATAATAATTAGAATCCGGTAATTTTTTTAGTTAACGCATCTTTTATCACTTGCGTTTTTGAAGATAGGAAAAAATATCTAAATCCAAAATTAAAATTATTATTTTTTGAGTGATTAAAACAAAGCAAGTTCATGTTGATTTTAACGTATCTCTAGTACTTTTTGGTTAATTGTTCTTATTTAAAACAATTATCTAAAAGATTCAAGTGAAGAGTTGTTAACGTTTCTAACATTATCATTCATATGAAGCAAAAACTTGTAGAGAATCGCGGGGGTTCTCTACAAGTTAGCAAGTACTTTCTTGATTTGTTTTTAACGAATGCGTATAGGAGAGAAGGAATGATCAAAATATACACTTATCCGTTTGTAGATTGTTTTACTCCTTGCTCTAGTGCTTCAATCATATCTTGTTTGTCTTGTTCATCTGAATGTTTCCATATCAATTCAAACAAAACACCAAGACCAGGAAGCATTTTTTCTTCCCCATTTTGAACAGCGTCAACAATGGTTGCTTCTAATTGCTCTTGATCATTGGAAGCAATATTCGACAAGATGGCTTTACGTAAATTTAAATCCAAATTCCTCACCTCATTAGATAAAGTAGTACTACTAGCTAAGTGTCTAGAACTAGACTAGAGTTAGTTTGACCTATATTGCTTAAAATATGTATGATAGGATAGACACTAAATAGTGAGGAATGATGATATTGATTACTTCTGTCAAGAATGACAAAGTAAAGGTATGGAAAAAATTACATAAGCGCAAAGAACGATTCAAGACTGGCACATTTTTGATAGAAGGATTTCATTTAGTGGAAGAAGCTTGGAAAAGTAACTGGCAACTAAATGAGATTATTCTTCAGGAAGGGAATCATATTCCTGAATTTTGTAATGACATACCAACTGTATTCGTAAGTGAACAAGTATTTGGTATGATTTCACAGACGAATTCTCCGCAAGGGATTGCTGCAATTATAACCATGAAAGAAGAGTATGTACCAGTCTCAAAAGGCCAAGTATTACTTGTAGATGCAATTCAAGATCCTGGGAATCTAGGTACAATGATTCGTACAGCAGATGCAGCTGGGTTTTCTGAAATAATTGTTGGAGAAGATACAGTTGATATCTTTAATGATAAAGTAATTCGATCCACTCAAGGTTCTTTATTTCATATACCTGTAAGACAGGCTGATCTTCAAATAGAAATAAAACGACTTCAGGAACTTGGGTTCGAAGTGTGGGCTACAGCATTAGAGCATGCAGAAAATTATGCAACGCTCAAGCCATCACAAAAAACAGCATTAATTGTAGGTAATGAAGGTAATGGGATAAAACAAGAATTTCTTTTAGATGCTAATAAAATAGTAACAATTCCTATTTATGGTGATGCGGAATCTTTAAATGTAAGTGTTGCTGCAGGAATTCTTATGTATTATTTAAAAGGATAATGTTGCATCCTTAAAATAAATTCTCTATAATATAAATACAATAATATGTAATGCGTTGAAGGAGACCGATAACCCTACTATCATATGATTATAGGGAGAAATGCCATAGACTGGAAGCATTTCATCATATTGGAAGTTATCATTTCACTCTGGAGCAGATACTTGGACCTTGTAAACAAGTAAAGGTATTCCGGATCGATTCCGTTATCAGGAAGAAGTTGAGCACATTCTGCGTAGTTTCTAGGGATGTGTTAAATAGGGTGGTACCGCGAAGACAAAGCCTCGTCCCTTGTTGGGAGGAGGCTTTTTATATGCAATTTATTTAAAGATTGAACAAAAGTCTGAATTGCCGTTGTTTACAATTACACTGAAAAGGTAGATAAGGAGGCAGTGCCAAAAATGAGAGAGCAGTTACAAGCAATTGAAAAAGATGCGCTAGAAAAAATTGCAAATGCAAATGATACGAAAACACTTCAAGATATTAAAGTTACCTATCTAGGTAAAAAAGGGTCTTTAACGAGTGTGCTTCGTGGTATGGGCAAACTATCGAAGGAAGAAAGGCCAGTTGTAGGGGAATTAGCAAATCAGGTTCGTGAGAAGATTACAACGACACTTGAGGAAAAAGGAGAAAAACTGGAACAAATTGCACTTGAAAAACAATTAGAAAAAGAAGCAATCGATGTTACCCTTCCAGGTCGACCAGTAAAAATTGGAGGCCCGCATTTACTAACAAAAGTTATTGAAGAAATAGAGGATTTATTTATAGGAATGGGATTTGAAGTAAGAGGAGGTCCTGAAGTAGAGACTGATTTTTATAATTTTGAATCGTTAAATTTACCAAAGAACCACCCAGCAAGAGATATGCAGGACACCTTTTTTATTTCAAACGAATTGCTTATGCGTACACAGACATCACCCGTACAAGCCCGAACGATGAGAGAGTATGGTGGAAATAAACCAGTAAAAATGATTTCGCCAGGAAAAGTTTATCGTCGTGACACAGATGATGCTACACATTCACATCAATTCACACAAATTGAAGGATTATATGTTGATAAGCATGTTCGGATGAGTGATTTAAAAGGGATCTTAGATACTTTTGCTAAGAAAATGTATGGGGAGGATCGTGAAATCCGATTACGACCAAGCTTTTTCCCTTTTACAGAACCTTCGGTAGAGATGGACATTTCATGTAAAGTATGTCATGGAGATGGATGTTCGGTTTGTAAAGGCTCTGGCTGGATTGAAATATTGGGAGCTGGAATGGTACATCCAAATGTATTATCTATGGCTGGATATAATCCAGAAGTATATAGCGGTTTTGCATTTGGAATGGGGCCTGAACGGATCGCAATGCTAAAATATGGCATTAATGATATTCGTCAATTTTACACAAATGATATCCGGTTTTTGAAGCAATACCATAATGCGTAGGGAGGAAGCTGAGACATGTTAGTTTCATTAAATTGGCTAAAGAATTATGTAAACATAGGTTCAATTAGTCCAGAAGAATTGGCAGAAAAGATCACAAAATCTGGTATTGAAGTGGATGGAATAGAGTATGTAGCAGAAAAAAGCGAAAATGTTGTTGTTGGTTATATTCGTTCTTGTGAAAAGCATCCGAATGCTGATAAATTAAATCTTTGTCAAGTGGATGTAGGGGAAGAAACGTTACAAATTATTTGTGGTGCACCTAATGTAGCGCAAGGGCAAAAAGTTGCGGTAGCAAAGCCTGGTGCTGTTCTTCCGGGAGACTTTAAAATTAAAAAAGTAAAATTACGCGGTGTTGAATCAAATGGGATGATTTGTTCATTGCAAGAATTAGGTATTGAAGAAAAATATGTACCAAAAGATGTGGCTGAAGGTATCTTTGTTTTTCCAGAGGCTGTAACGGTAGGAGAGCCAGTAGAGCCAATTCTAAATTTGAACGATGCTATTTTGGAATTTGATTTAACTCCAAATCGAGCAGATTGTTTATCTATGTTAGGTGTTGCTTACGAAGTGGCAGCTATACTTGATCAACCTGTTAAGCTTCCGAATCCAAAACCTGCCATGGTAGAGGAAGACGCGCATCAGTTTATTTCTGTTGAGGTAGAAGCACCAGAATGGAATCCCTATTATGGGGCATTCATCATTCGTAATGTAACGATTAACCCCTCTCCGCTATGGATGCGTAATTATTTAATTGCCGCCGGGATCAGACCAATTAACAATGTAGTGGATATTACTAATTATGTTTTGTTAGAATACGGTCAGCCATTGCATGCATTCGATTATGATAAATTAGATTCAGATAAGATTGTAGTGCGTCGGGCAAAGGAAGAAGAAGCAATTGTTACATTAGATGAACAAGAAAGAACCTTGTCTAATGAACATCTTGTCATAACCAATGGCAAGGAGCCGATTGCATTAGCCGGTGTAATGGGCGGGTTGAATACAGAGGTAACAGAAGGTACAACCAATGTATTACTTGAAGCTGCATTTTTTGCCGGGAATGCTGTAAGAAATGCTGTGAAATCAACCGGTTTACGAAGTGAATCCAGTACACGATTTGAAAAGGGTATTGACCCAAACCGTGTTAAATTAGCAGGATTACGTGCTTGTGAATTATTAGAGCAGTATGCAGATGCCACCATTTTAAAACATGTTGTAGAATTTGATGAATTGGACCAAACCGAGAAGCAAGTGGAAATGGACACTACTGAAATCAATAAACGCCTTGGTACAGAATTGGAAACGAAGCAGATCGTTGATATACTGCATCGATTGCAATTTGCATTCGAACAACATGACGACCAAATTACTGTGTCTGTACCAACTCGCCGTGGGGATATCACCATCTTTGAAGACATGTTAGAAGAAGTGGCTCGTATTTATGGCTATGATCAGTTGCCGTACACCCTTCCGGTAGGTGCATCACAGGCTGGAGCATTAACAAATAAACAGGCAATGATCCGAAAAGTAAAGAGCTTATTAGAGGGCGCTGGTCTGATGGAGAGCCGTACGTATACATTAATAAGTGATAATGCGGTATCCAAATTAATTAGTCCAGAAATTAAGGAAGGACAGTTTGTTCCTATTGAATTAAAGCTTCCTATGAGTGAAGATCATAAATACTTACGCCAAAGTCTATTGCCTGAATTACTACGTGTCATTTCACATAATCAAGCAAGAAATCAAATCGATCTTGCCTATTATGAATTAGGCAGTGTTTTCTTAACGAAAGAAAGAGAATTAACGAAACAACCTGATGAGCGTCTCCGATTGGCTGGAGCAATATCAGGGAAATGGATGGATCACCCTTGGCAACAGGATAATAAAACGGTAGACTTTTATGTGCTAAAAGGCATCGTAGAAAAGCTGTTTGATTATTTAGATGTCTCTGTTTCATTTAATCAAGCTAAGATTGCGGATATGCACCCTGGTAGAACAGCGGAATTAAAGCTCGGTGATAAGAGAATCGGTTTCATCGGGCAAGTACATCCTAGCTTGCAGAAACAATGGGACTTAAAAGAAACATATGTTTTTGACATTAATATGGATGAGGTATTTTATGCCTATACTCCATCTCTGACTTATAAAACAATACCAAAGTATCCTTCAATAGTTAGAGATATTGCCTTTGTATTGGATAAAGATGTCTTGGCTGGAGAAGTGAAAAAGACGATAGCAGAGGCAGGGGCGCCGTTAGTTAAACAGGTTGATGTATTTGATGTTTATCAAGGGGAACACATGGAGGCAGGCAAAAAGTCAGTAGCATATAGCTTGGTTTATCAAGACCCCGAAAAAACCTTAACGGATGAAGAAATACAAGCATCGTTTGAAAAAATTATTGAGGACGTAACACAGAAATATCAAGCATATATTCGCTCTTAAATAAAAAGACAGTGAGCTAGTGGCTCATTGTCTTTTTTTAAAACTTATAAGTAGGTATTCGCTTTTTTAGTATTAGCGAAATGTGTCTTCCCGCATTTGTTTAAGAAATCCCATCCATATTTATGGATGATCTGCGCAATGGTTTCATCGACTTTTTTTGATGCACCTTTTGGTAGTGTCATCCCGGTAGATTTTGATAAGGCATCCATCTCTTTTAAAAAGCTAGCTCTTGCAATAATCGAACCAGCTGCAACGGCTGTAGAATAGCTTTCGGCTTTGGTTAGAAAGTAGGTGTGAGGTAATAAGGATAATTGTTCGGATCGTATATGCCGCTGGTAGATAGGCGGCTCACAAAATTGATCAATAATGATACCTTCTATTTGCTGCCCTTGTATTTTCTCTTGTAATTTGTTAATGGCGTGTTGATGAAGAACTGCTTTCATCTTCCCTTGTGACCATCCCTTTTTTTGCAGTTGATTATATTTTTCATTGCGTAAAACCATAAGCGAACACGGTATATTCATAGCAGTAATTTTTTTCGCTAATTCACGAATTTTTGTATCGGTTATTGTCTTCGAATCCGTGACACCAATGGTTTTTAAGTAATGAATTTGGTCTTGAGTTAGATAAACGCCTGCTACGGTTATTGGACCAAAATAATCTCCCGTACCAGCTTCATCCGTACCCATATGGTTGGATGTGTATAAGGTAGTTGGTGGGACAAAGGCATGAGGTGTCCTCTGTGAACGAGATGCTGCTTTAGGTGCAACCACTTCATTAGTGTTTGCCCATTTTTTTGATTCTTTTTCTGGTGCTGCACCTTGAAAAAGAACCTTGCCTGACTTATAAGCGGTAATAACTGCCTCGGGTGTTTTAGCTCGAAATATTGCTCCTTGAGGTGTAGTGGTTAACGAGCTTTGATAGTAGTGCTTCATTTGGTATATTGTTTGCTGTGAAAGTTTATAGACTGCCTGAGGCATATGAATCTCTCCAATCTTCATTGTAACTAAAACTATAGCAAACCTTGTTCGATTTAGAAATACATTTACAAAAAATGGTTGGATTCATTTACAGTAGTCGACAGTTTCCTAAACGATATACTTCATGTTAAGATAAGATGAGTACAAAGGCATAAAATCCTACTGAAGCAACTAATAAAGTACATTGGCATTTCTCATTGGTTGCTATCAGCTTAGTTCGCTGTACTACATCTAAATTTATTAGCTTGTGATCATTTTCTGTTACAAGCGGCTAGTAGGTAAGTAACAAATATAACGGTATAGCTCTATTCGTAGCTATCCTTCTATACAAAAACACAATTTAGATTCTGAGGAGGGTAAACACGTGGCCCAGGAAGAAAAAACACGTACGACTGTGGAAATACATAATCGAACTTATACGATCATTGGCACAGAAGCCCAAAGCCACGTCAAATTGGTCGCTAGCTTAGTTGATCAAAAAATGAGTGAAATTCAACAGGCAAATCGGCAGCTTGACACTACAAGATTGGCTGTGTTAACAGCTGTAAATACAATGAATGACTATTTAAAATTAAAAGAGGACTACGCATCTTTATTAGGGTCATTAAAAAAGAAAGAGGATAAATAAAAAAATGATGGATATCGTACTATTAATATTATTGATTTTCGGTTTTTTAATCGGTTTAAAAAGAGGGTTTATTCTTCAATTATTTCATATTGTGGGCTTTATAGCAGCTTTCGTAGCGGCGGCTCTTTATTATGACGATTTAGGACCGAAACTTTCATTATGGATTCCTTATCCTGACTTAGGAGAAAACGGTGAATGGGCGGAATTCTTACAAGCATTGCCATTAGAAAATGGATTCTATAATGCAATTGCGTTTGTGATTATTTTTATTGCAGTAAGAATTATCCTTCAACTGATAGCATCGATGCTAGATTTTGTTGCTTCGTTACCAATTTTAAATTCAGTCAATAAACTTCTAGGTTCTATTTTAGGATTTATTGAAATCTACTTACTATTGTTTATTGTTTTATATATTTTAGCATTAGTACCGGTTGCCCAGGTCCAAACATGGATTAATGATTCTTCAATCGCTTTATTTATGATTGAACATACGCCGTATTTTTCTGAAAAAATTAAGGAATTATGGTTTAATCATATGGCAGATATGTTTACAAATTAATAAATATTGAAAAGGCTGGTTCTAATCAACAGGATTACATTGTATGAAGGTACAAATAAGTAACTGGTTGGGACCAGTCTTTTTATAAGTTTGATAGGCAAGGAACCGTCGTTCAGCCGCTCTAAAATATCCGAAGCTGTATAACTCTGGTGTGACAACGAAACAGCATAAAGTACTCATCTTGGATGGTCAACTGAATGAACAACTATAGACAAGATAGGTGAATGGAAATGAAAGTAAATAAAAAAGATATTATTAAATTAATGGAGAGAATAGCAACTTACTTAGAACTAAAAGGAGAAAACCCTTTTAAAATAAGTGCGTATCGTAAAGCAGCCCAAGCCCTAGAACGAGATGATCGTTCCCTAACGGATATTGACGATTTTACGAAAATAAATGGAATTGGAAAGGGTACAAGTGCTGTTATTCAAGAATATATGAAGAATGGGAAGTCTGAAACATTGCTGCAACTTGAAAAGGAAATCCCTGAAGGCTTATTCCCTCTACTTCAATTACCAGGGTTAGGTGGAAAAAAGCTCGCGAAATTATATCAAGAACTTGGGGTAATTGATGCTTCTTCATTAAAGCGCGCATGTGAAAATGGCCAGGTTGAAAGCCTTGCTGGTTTTGGGAAGAAGTCTGCAGAGAAAATAGTGGCTGCATTGAATGAAGCGGGAAAACGACCTGAACGGTTACCGCTATCTATTATGCTGCCTATCGCTGAAGGTATTGAAGATTACTTGACTCAAATTAACGAAATAGATCAATTCTCTAGAGCAGGAAGTTTGAGAAGAATGCGAGAGACAGTGAAAGACATTGACTACATTATTTCCACTGACTCACCAACTATTATCCGAGACGCTTTATTAAATATGGATAACATAAAAGAAGTTATTGCCAAAGGAGATACAAAAGTTTCGGTAGTTATAGAGGATGTTTATGATATTAATGTTGATTTTCGAATTGTAAAGAAACGGGAATTTGCCTCAACCTTGCATCATTTTACAGGATCTAAAGATCATAATGTTGCTATGAGGCAGCTGGCAAAAGCACGAGGGGAAAAAATTAATGAATATGGAATTGAAGTAGAAGAAACGCACGAAGTTCTTACATTTGATACGGAAGAGGAATTTTTTAATCATTTTAACTTAACTTATATTCCACCAGAAGTAAGAGAAAATACAGGGGAAACAGACGCGTTCAAAACGACGTACCCATTACTAGCGTTGGATGATATAAAAGGTGATTTACATATGCATACAACCTGGAGTGATGGGGCGCAGTCAATTGAAGAGATGGTCAACCAGGCACGTTCTAAAGGGTACTCGTTTATTGCGATAACGGATCATTCCAAGTACTTAAGTGTAGCCAATGGCTTAAATGAAACAAGACTACGAAAGCAACGGGAAGAAATTGCGAAGCTAAATGAAAGGTATCATGATATTCGAATATTTTCTGGAGTAGAAATGGACATCTTACCTGATGGACAGCTAGACTTTTCAGAAGATTTTCTTCGAGAAATGGATTTTGTAATCGGAGCTATACACTCCAGCTTTAATCAAACAGAGGATAAGATTATGTATAGATTAGAAACCGCGTTAGAGAACCCTTATGTTTCGTTAATTGCTCACCCAACAGGAAGGCTGCTTGGTAGACGAGAGGGATACCGAGTTAATGTCGAAACACTTATTGAAAAGGCGAAACAAACTAATACGGCATTGGAGATAAATGCGAACCCAAACCGACTTGATTTATCTTATGAGTGGGCACGTATAGCGCAAGCGAATGGAGTGAAGCTGGCAATAAATACAGATGCCCATAACTATCAAATGCTAGAGCATATGAAGTATGGAGTAGGAGTAGCGAGGAAAGGCTGGGTTAAACAAGAAACGGTTTTAAATACGTGGTCTCCAGATGAGCTAACAGCCTTCTTTAATCGTAATAAATAAGATAGCTTAAAGGAGTAGTAAAAAACATGAATGATCGAATTCTTCGTGTACTTGAATATAATAAAATAATTGAACAATTAATAAATCATGCAGAAACGAGTTTAGGAAAGGATTTCGCTAAGCAGCTAAATCCTTCTACAGAGATGGAAGAAGTGGTACATTTACAGCAAGAAACGGATGAAGCTTCACAAATACGCAGATTAAATAAATCCATACCATTGGGCGGCATTTTTGATATCCGTGCAAGTTTAAAACGAAGTTCTATTGGTGGAGTTCTCACGACAAGTGAATGTATGGATGTAGCTAGTACGATTTATGGTGGAAGACAGGTAAGGGACTTTATTATGAAGTTGGAAGAAGAATTACCTATTTTAAAAAAGTATGCAGAACATATTACTTCATTACGTGATTTAGAACGGCATATTAAAAGCTGTATTGATGATCATGGCCAAGTGATGGATAGTGCATCCCAAAAGCTTCGAGGTATTCGTTCATCAATACGTACATTTGAAAGTAGGGTGAGAGAAAGGTTAGAAAGCTTTACAAAATCGAAAAGCAGTATGTTATCCGATGCTATTATCA
The DNA here is from genome assembly GCF_014905415.1 of Virgibacillus salexigens. Taxonomy (GTDB): domain Bacteria; phylum Bacillota; class Bacilli; order Bacillales; family Amphibacillaceae; genus Virgibacillus; species Virgibacillus salexigens. The sequence continues at coordinate 1,085,519 of NZ_BNEO01000002.1, read as the reverse complement.
CCATTCGAAATGATCGCTATGTCCTTCCCGTAAAGCAAGAGTATCGTGGAGCAATTGGTGGGATTGTTCACGATCAATCAGCATCAGGCCAAACACTCTTTATGGAGCCAAAAGCAGTAGTGGATTTAAATAATCAATTACAAGAAGCAGTTGTTAAAGAGAAACAAGAAATAGACCGGATACTAAGGGAACTAAGCAATCATATTGCAAGCGAGGAGGGTTTTTTACAGGAGAACGTTCGTGTATTAGGGCAGATAGATTTTATTGCTGCACGAGCCAAACTTGGTGAATCGATGAAAGCAGCAATGCCTCGTATGAATAACGATGGCATAATAAAAATGCAGCAAGCACGTCATCCTCTAATTGATAAAGAAGCTGTTGTAGCAAACGACATAGAAATTGGTAATACGTTTACTTCGATTGTTATTACTGGACCAAACACGGGTGGCAAAACCGTCACATTAAAATTAGTCGGTCTATGCACGTTAATGGCGCAGTCAGGTTTACAAATACCTGCTTACGATGGTTGTGAACTTGCAGTTTTTAAGCAGGTTTATGCTGACATCGGTGATGAGCAGTCAATTGAGCAAAATTTAAGCACGTTTTCTTCTCATATGACAAATATTGTGGATATTTTAAAACATGTGGATGATCAAACGCTTGTATTGTTTGATGAATTAGGTGCAGGTACCGATCCACAAGAGGGAGCAGCTTTAGCGATGGCGATTTTGGATGAAGTAATAAGTCGTGACGCACGTGTCATCGCAACAACACATTATCCAGAATTAAAAGCATATGGATATAATCGTAACCAAGTTGTTAATGCATCTGTAGAGTTTGATGTTCAAACATTGCAGCCAACCTATCGTTTGTTATTAGGGGTTCCTGGCAGAAGTAATGCGTTTGAAATTTCAAAAAGGCTTGGACTTCATCAATATGTTATTGAGGAGGCACAGAAGCATGTCGGTATCGATTCGAAAAGTGTGGAGAATATGATTGCTTCACTTGAGAAGTCACAAACAAATGCGGCAAAGGACTATGAAGAGGCTTATCAGCTTTTAGAGGAAACCGAAAAACTTCATGGTGAGTTGCAACGTGAATGGAATCAATTGATGGAAAAACGGGAAGTCTTGTATCGAAAAGCCGAAGAGAAAGCAGAAGCTGCTATTAAAAAGGCACGTGAAGATGCGGAGTTGATTGTAGAAGAGATTCGCAATATGCGAACAGAGGCTGAATGGAAAGAACATGAATGGATTGAAGCTAAGAAAATACTTGATTCGACAAAACCGCAACTTACTTCGAAACAAGAGAAACAAAAATCCTACGGTGGTAAGCAGGAGCAACAGAAAGAACTTCAGGTTGGAGATGAAATAAAATTACTAACCATTAACCAAAAAGGTACTGTTTTGGAGAAAGTAAATGAGAATGAATATCTTGTACAAGTTGGAATTATGAAAGTTAAAGTAGAACGAAAAGATTTACAGTTGTTAGGTAAAACGAAACAATCGGTTGAGAAACCTCTAACAACTATTAAAGGATCGACTTACCATGTGAAAACGGAGCTTGATCTACGTGGAGAACGCTATGAGGATGCATTATTAAAATTAGAAAAATATATCGATGATGCATTATTAGCTGGTTATCCAAAGGTATCAATTATCCATGGAAAGGGTACAGGTGCATTACGAAAGGGCGTACAGACATTTGTAAAAAATCATCCTCGAATTAGTGAAGCAAGACCAGGCTCGTCGAGTGAAGGTGGTAGTGGTGTTACCGTTATTAGTTTGAAATAGTCTGATATATCGGGGTGAAGGATATGTATTTGATGGCAGCTTTTTGGGAAAATATCGTTGTAGAAACAGCAGCCAGATATAGTGTAGTAATCTTATGTACGCTTGTGTTCTTAGCAGTGTTTGAAGTTGTAACGACATATAAAAATTGGGAAGAAATCAAAAAAGGAAATTTTGCAGTGGCGATGGCAACAGGAGGTAAGATATTTGGAATTGCTACCATTTTCCGTTATTCCATTGAACATAACGATACACTGCTGCAAAGCATAGGCTGGGGAGTCCTTGGGTTCCTGCTGCTTCTTATAGGCTATTTTATTTTTGAATTTTTAACGCCGATGTTAAAAGTAGATGAAGAGATTGGTCGTGGAAATAAAGCTGTTGGATTTATATCCATGATGATATCGATTGGACTAGCTTTTGTCATTGGAGCAAGTATAGGATAAGGAGAGGAATACATGGTTCTAGACAGGTTAGCGAAAATTTTAATCGTTGTGGCCGTTGTATTTATTGTGGTAGGAATTATATGGCTTATATAAATAAAATTTTTGATATAATTACTTGCCCGGTGAAGTTATAGCTTGTAGAAATAGTTTCCGCTGTTTTCTACAAGCTTTTTTTGTAAAAATGTATAAAACTTAGCGTTGAAAAAACGGAAAAAAACACCTATATTTATCAGTCCATTCCGATGATTCTATATTGACAAATAAAAATGTAATAAAAAATTTACATTAAATTTTAAAAAATTGAAATTAATCGGTATAATAGGTATAAAATAAGATAAAAGGAGGAGAAACCATGGAAAACACAAAAAGCTGGCATCAACATTATCCACCTGAGATTAAGCCCTCTATGCATTATGACGAAAAACCATTACATTCATTATTACAAAAAAGCGCAGAACGTTTCCCAAAAAAGAAAGCGCTTCATTTCATGGGTAAAGAGTTAGCTTACGAAGAGCTCTACACACAAGCAGCTAAAATGGCTAATTATCTTCAAATGCTTGGGATGGAAAAAGGCGACCGAATAGCTATCATGTTACCCAACTGCCCGCAGTCAGTGATTTGTTATTATGGTGCTTTAATGGCTGGCGGTATCGTTGTGCAAACCAACCCGTTATATAAAGAAAGGGAACTACAGTATCAATTGAATGACTCGGGAGCTACCTTTATCGTATGTCTGGACGTTTTATTGCCGCGAGTGACTAATGTAAAGGACAACACTGATCTTAAACATACAATAGTTGCATGTCTGAAGGACTATTTACCATTCCCCAAAAACATCATTTACCCATATATTCAAAAAAGACAATATAATATGGTAGTAAAAGCAGAGCAAGGAGAGGATATGCATACATGGGAATATATTATGGAAACGGCCAGAGCAACCTATGAGCCAGTAACGATTGATTCAAAAGAAGATTTGGCTTTATTACAGTATACCGGTGGAACAACAGGATTTCCAAAAGGAGTCATGTTAACACATTATAATCTGGTATCGAACGTAGAAATGTGTGACGCTTGGGTATACAAAACAAAACCTGGTGAAGAAATTGTGTTAGGGGTATTGCCGTTTTTTCATGTATATGGAATGACTGCTGTTATGAATAATTCGATACTTATTGGTGCGAAAATGATCCTGCTACCTAAATTTGACCCTACGGAGGTATTGAAAACCATTCACAAACAAAAACCAACATTGTTTCCTGGGGCACCTACGATTTATGTTGGTTTGTTAAATCATCCAAAATTAACAAATTACGATTTATCATCAATTGAAGCTTGTATCAGTGGATCAGCTCCTCTACCAACAGAAGTACAAGAGCAGTTTGAGGAGGTAACTGGGGGGAAGTTAGTTGAAGGTTATGGTTTAACTGAATCATCCCCGGTAACACATGCCAATTTTGTATGGCATCAACGAAGGAATGGTAGTATTGGTGTACCATGGCCGGATACGGATTCAAAGATCTTTAATATGGAAACAATGGAGGAAGCCGCAATTGGAGAAGTTGGGGAAATTGCAGTAAAAGGGCCTCAAATAATGAAGGGATATTGGAATAACCCTGAAGAAACGGATCAAGTATTGAAAGATGGATGGCTGTTTACAGGTGATTTAGGTTATCAAACAGAGGATGGCTATTTTTATATTGTTGATCGAAAGAAAGACATGATTATTGCTGGTGGGTATAATATTTACCCGAGAGAGGTAGAGGAAGTTCTATATGAACATGAGGCAGTACAGGAAGCGGTCGTTGCTGGTATTCCCGACCCATACCGTGGAGAAACAGTAAAAGCATACGTTGTGTTAAAACAAGGATTTAATCTAACAGAGGAAGATCTTAATACCCATTGTAGAAAGCATTTAGCCGCTTATAAAGTTCCAAAGAAATATGATTTTCGCGATGAACTTCCGAAAACAGCAGTAGGTAAAATACTACGCAGACAATTAGTCGAAGATGATACGAAAATAGAAGAAGCAACAACTATTTGAGCGAAAAGCTCTTTTTTTCCAATAACAAGTACAAGCTATCTATTGACATTAAGGGAAAAAGAAGCTATCATTATGAATGAATAATCATTCATTTTATGCTTGTAATTGTTAGGAGAGTACGATGAAAAAGAATAAACCGAAGTATAATCAAATTATTGAAGCGGCAGTAGAAGTTATTGCAGAAAATGGCTATCACGCTTCACAAGTATCTAAAATAGCAAAGAAAGCTGGCGTAGCTGACGGAACCATATACTTATATTTTAAAAACAAGGAAGACATATTAATTTCTGTGTTCGAAGAAAAAATGGGGCAATTTATTAACCATATAACCGAAGCTATTCAAAATAAGAACAATGCAAATGAGAAGCTGTACGAATTAATTCAGCTGCATTTCAGTCAATTAAGTAAGGATCCTCATTTAGCAGTTGTCACGCAGTTAGAATTAAGGCAGTCAAATCCTGAATTAAGATTAGAAATTAATAATGTACTGAAACCATATTTGACAGTAATTGACTCGATTGTTCAAGAGGGAATGAAAGAAGGTATTTTCCGAAATAGTTTGAATATACCACTTGTTCGTCAAATGATTTTTGGTACACTAGATGAAACGGTTACAAATTGGGTTATGAAAGAAAGGAAATATCAACTGATAGAGCAAGCTAAAGAGGTTCATACCCTTTTAACCGAAGGTCTAACCCTATCATAACAACACATTCTTTGGAAAAAGGAGGAGAAACTTTGGGGACACTAGCTTTAAATATTGAGAGCCAAGTAGCGTATTTAACGATTCAAAGTCCACCTGCAAATGCTTTATCTAGTACTCTATTAAATGATTTAGCTCATCAATTAGATGAAGTAGAAGCTGCTGAAAGCGTCAAGGCAGTTGTTATTAAAGGGGATGGGAAATTTTTTTCTGCCGGAGCAGATATCAAAGAATTTACTTCCTTGCAACAAGCATCTGATTATGAATCACTAGCAAAACGGGGGCAGGAATTATTTAATCGAATTGAACATTTCTCAATTCCTGTTATCGCATCTATTCATGGTGCTGCTTTGGGTGGTGGCCTGGAGTTAGCAATGGCTTGTCATATAAGAATTGTTACAGAGAATACGAAGTTAGGATTACCTGAAATCACATTAGGAATTATACCGGGATTTGCTGGTACACAGCGATTACCACATTACGTAGGTACAGCAAAAGCTTATGAGATGATTTTAACAGGGGAACCAATAACTGGTACAGAAGCATATTCGTTCGGGTTAGCAAATAAAGTGGTTCATGAGGAAATGTTGGAACAAGAAACCCAGCGCTTGGCAGAAAAAATTGCAGCAAAAGGAAAATTATCAATTAAACAAGTGATGCACCTATTACCGTATGCAAAAACCAAAAATTTTGATCTTGGGATTGAAGAGGAAGCTAGGGCCTTTGGTGAAGTATTCGGCACGGAAGATGCCAAAGAGGGTGTGCAGGCATTTATCGAAAAACGTAAACCAAACTTCCAGGATAGATAAACTAAAGGAGGAATTGATATGAATATTTATGTATTATTAAAAAAGACATTTGATACCGAAGAAAAGATAAATGTATCCAATGGCAAGATTGAAGAAGACGGGGCTGAATTCATCATTAATCCATATGATGAATATGCGGTGGAAGAAGCAATTAATCAGCGTGATGAACATGGTGGCGAAGTAACGGTTGTAACAATTGGTGACGAGGAGTCTGAGAAACAATTGCGTACTGCGCTGGCAATGGGAGCAGATAAAGCAGTACTCATTAATACGGAAGATGACCTTGAGGATGGCGATCAATTTACAACGGCTAAAATTTTGGAAGCGTTTTTTGAGGAAAAAGATGTGGATTTACTCCTTGCAGGAAATGTTGCCATTGATGAAGCAAGCGGTCAGGTTGGACCACGGTTAGCTGAATCATTAGGGATTCCATACATTACTACAATAACAAGTTTAAAGATTGATGGAGATAAGGTAAACATTGAGAAAGATGTGGAAGGTGATGTGGAAATTATTGAAGCTTCATTACCGGTTTTAGTTACTTGTCAACAAGGACTAAATGAACCGCGTTATCCATCACTTCCAGGGATAATGAAAGCAAAGAAAAAACCATTGGAAGAACTAGAAATTGATGATTTGGATTTGGATGAAGATGAAGTTGCTCCGAAATCAAAGACAATAGATATATTCTTGCCACCTGAAAAAGAAGCTGGAAGAGTTCTTGAAGGGGAAATGAATGATCAAGTAACAGAACTAGTTTCATTACTTAAACATGAATCAAAGGTACTTTAATCATAACGACAGAGAGGAGTAATTTACGTGAGTGATAAATTGTTAGTAATTGGTGAAGTAAAAGAAGGTTCATTACGAAATGTCTCTTATGAGGCAATTGCAGCAGCAAAGAAAATAAATGAAGAAGGTGAAATAGTAGGCGTTATTTGTGGAAATGGTGAACTTCAGGCGCTGGGAGAGGAAATGATTTATTACGGTGCTGATCGAGTCATTACCATTTCTCATGAACAATTAAAAGCTTATACTTCTGAAGGTTATGGACAGGCGATCTTAGCAATCGTAAACGAAGAGTCACCAACAAGTATTGTTATGGGGCATACGGCAATTGGTAAAGACTTAACTCCTAAGATTGCAAGTAAGTTGAATACTGGTTTGATTTCCGATGCTGTCGATATTGAAGTGGATGGGGATCATGTGCAATTTATTCGACCAATTTATTCTGGGAAGGCATTTGAAAAGAAGATCATTACTGATGGCCTGACCTTTTTCACCATTCGTCCTAATAATATTCCTGCACTTGAACGAGATGAAGCACGCTCGGGTGAAATCACACCAAAGGATCTCGAGATTACCGATATCCGTACGGTAATTAAAGATGTCGTAAGAAAAGCGTCAGAAGGGGTAGATTTATCAGAAGCCAATATTATTATAGCCGGGGGACGCGGCGTTAAAAGTGAAGACGGTTTCAAACCACTTTATGAATTGGCGGAAGTTTTAGGAGGAGCAGTTGGTGCTTCACGTGGAGCCTGCGATGCAGAATACTGTGATTATTCCTTGCAAATTGGGCAAACCGGTAAGGTAGTAACACCTGATTTATATATTGCTGTTGGGATATCAGGGGCTATTCAACATCTAGCTGGAATGTCTAACTCGAAAGTAATTGTAGCCATAAATAAAGACCCAGAAGCCAATATTTTTAATGTAGCGGATTATGGCATTGTTGGGGATTTGTTTGAAGTGATTCCGTTGTTGATAGAAGAGATAAAAAAGCTTAAAGTAACGGTATGATAATGGAAGGCTCTGTAGATAGCTATTTACAGAGCTTTTTAATTATACTGTATAAGCATATTTCCAGTTGATTTTAATGAATAAGCAAAATATTAGTAAGGTAATACTAACGATGGTATACTCAACGTAAGAATTTAGCTTTATTTGAGGAGGAAGATACGAATGGCGATTATAAATGTATCAGATCAAAATTTTTCTAAAGAAACAGCAGAGGGTTTAGTATTAGCTGACTTTTGGGCACCTTGGTGCGGACCTTGTAAGATGATTGCACCTGTTCTTGAAGAAATTGATGGAGAAATGGAAGATAAAGTACAGATTGTAAAATTAGACGTAGACGAAAACCAAGAAACTGCAGGCAAATATGGCGTAATGAGTATTCCGACATTATTACTGTTTAAAGATGGTAATGTGGTAGACCAAGTAATTGGTTTCCAACCGAAAGAGGCATTAGTTGATTTAATTAACAAACATGCCTAAATAATGATATACTAATCAGTAGAATGTAAACAGAAAAATCCCTTGTTACTTGTTGTGACAAGGGATTTTTAAAGGGATTGGATGGACATATGAATCAGTTAATTAAAGAGAAACTAGCTGTACTTCCTGCTAAACCAGGATGTTATATTATGAAAGATAAATATGATACCGTCATCTATGTTGGCAAATCTAAATTACTAAAAAGTCGCGTACGCTCTTATTTTACTGGGGCCAATGACCGTAAAACACAACGCTTAGTGCAAGAAATTGAAACCTTTGAGTATATTGTAACTTCTTCGGAAATAGAAGCATTGATTTTAGAAATGAATTTGATAAAAAAATATGATCCTAAATACAATGTCATGCTTAAAGATGATAAATCCTATCCATACTTAAAAATTACCTCAGAAAGACATCCTAGACTTTTAATTACAAGAAAGGTAAAAAAGGATAAGGGGAAGTATTTTGGACCGTATCCCAATGTTATCGCAGCTCGAGAAACAAAGAAATTACTTGATCGGCTTTACCCGCTTCGAAAATGTAACAATCCACCTGGAAGGCCATGTCTCTATTATCATATGCATCAGTGTTACGCTTGCAGTGAAACCCCTCCATCGAAAGAAAAATATGCGGACATTGTCCAGAACGTAGTTTCGTTTTTACATGGTGGATATAAGTCAATAAAAAAAGATTTAACGACAAAAATGCAAGAAGCTAGTGAGCAACTTAATTTTGAACGGGCAAAGGAACTACGTGATTTAATCCAGCATATCGAGTCGGTAATGGAGCAACAGAAAATGACGCTTAATGATCAGACCGATCGTGATATTTTTGCATATAGTTTTGACAAAGGATGGATGTGCATCCAAGTATTTTTTATTCGGCAAGGAAAGTTAATCGAGCGAGATGTAGCTATTTTTCCATTTTTTGATGAGGCAGAAGAAACCTTTATTAGTTATATCGGGAGATTCTATCTGCATCAGAATCATCTTAAACCAAAACAAATCCTTGTTCCAATAGGAACAGATGTTGAATTATTGAAGCATCTATTAGAAATCGATGTTCATACTCCTTACCGAGGGAGAAAAAAGGAACTCGTGGAGCTTGCTGCCGAAAATGCTAAAATATCACTAAAAGAAAAGTTCTCCATTATCGAGCGAGATGAAGAACGAACGATTGTTGCAATGGAACAATTGGGAGAAAAAATAAATATCGAAACTCCGCATCGCATCGAGGCTTTTGATAATTCTAATATCCAAGGAACGGATCCTGTTTCTGCAATGGTTGTATTCATTGACGGAAAGCCAAATAAGAAAGAGTACCGTAAATATAAGATTCGCGATGTAGAAGGTCCAGATGATTATGATACAATGCGTGAGGTTATTCGACGCAGATATAAACGAGTGTTAAAAGATAAATTGCCACTTCCTGATTTAATCATTGTTGACGGAGGGAAGGGGCAAATGAGCGCAGCATTGGATGTATTAGAAAATGAATTAGGATTAGATATTCCCTTATGTGGGTTAGCTAAGGATGATAAACATAAAACAAGCGAACTCCTATATGGCTTTCCGCCTGAAGTAATGGACTTAGATAGAAAGTCTCAGGAGTTTTATCTGGTACAACGAATACAAGATGAAGTCCATCGTTTTGCGATATCATTTCATAGACAGCTACGTGGGAAAAGTGCATTTCAATCAGAGTTAGATAAAATACCAGGTATAGGTGAAAAAAGAAGAAAATTATTATTGACCCATTTTAAGTCCATTAATGATATTAAGCATGCTGCAATTGAAGATTTGAGTAAATTAGGTATACCAAAAAACACGGCCCATGCCATAATTAAGCATTTAAATGGTTCTAAACTAGAAGAGCAGTAGGTGATAGATTCAGTTATCAACTACTGCTCTTTCTTTAATTTGTGAATACAGCAGTAATTTCAACCTGATGTATTCGTGAATGAATTGTCTCCACGCATTCACAATCATATTGTTGAATAATTTGTAGTGCCTCTGCTAAAAAACCACATTCTAGACGAAATTCAGCCTCGAACGAAGCGTTTAACCGTTTAGCGATGGAATCGGACATCAATTGAAAAGTCATTTCTTTTCGTTTATCTTTGACTAACTCTAATTTTCCCCAACCTAAATTATCGAAAATAAATACAATGTCTTCAATCGTCTGAAGCTCGAATTTTCTAGCAAGCATTCTCCCCATAAAATATAAGAGAGTAGGAGATTCCTTTCCTAATAATTCAGGTAAGCCTATGTATCGTAGAATATCATAACCGGCTCCTGCCGTATGTAATTCTTCAATTTCTGAAACGGATATCAAGGCATCACGTTTGTTTGTCATGAAGGTCATCCTCTCTTCTCAACCATAAAGTAAATCGTTAACCAATGGGGCATCTCCCCGCTTCCCTTCTTTGTTTTCAGAAATGTTTTCCTGATAAGGGGTGTTACAGCCCGTCAACCTTAATAAGGGATGAGCTAACGATGTACATACAGATACTAGTTATATTATCTATATAATCTAGCATTTACGCAAGTATACAAAGAGAAATCATTGATCTTTTCTGCAAGAAGTAGCGGAATAATATTTCTAAATTTTAAGGTACCGTTTTCTTGACGCTTTATAGAGTTAGAAGTACAATAAACATGTCACAAATTGTACAATATCAACTCGCAGAACTTTCCTTTTTTTATGAGATTGTATTGGGTTGATCTTTCGAATAATGTACAACAAATTGATACTAAACAATTGATTAAACTAAAGGGGGGTAACACATTGGCAGAGCATCGTGAGTTCTTAACTCGAAGATTACACTCATTCTTAGGCGTGGTTCCAATTGGTATTTTCTTGATTCAACACTTGGTGGTGAATCATTTTGCTGTTTATGGTGAAGAAAACTTCAATCAAGCTGCAGATTTCATGCATAACTTACCATTTCGATTACTGTTGGAATTTGTAGTAATTTACCTGCCTATTTTGTTTCATGCTATTCTAGGGGTTTATATTGTATTTGTAGCAAGGAACAATACAAAGAATTATGGTTTTTTCCGTAATTGGATGTTTGTCTTACAGCGTGTAACGGGAGTTATTACTTTTGTCTATCTAATCTGGCATGTTTGGGAAACTAGAATTGCAATCGGCTCACACGGAGCAGATTATAGCTTAATGGAAGGTATCCTTAGTAATCCAATTATGTTCTGGTTCTATATTATCGGACTAGTATCTACCGTTTTTCATTTTGCGAATGGGCTATGGAGCTTCTGCGTTACTTGGGGTATTACCCAATCGCCAAAGTCCCAAAAGATCGTTACATATGCAACCGTAATTGTCTTCTTAGCGTTAAGCTATGTTGGCATAAGAACATTAATTACATTTGCGTACGGGGTTTAAATTAATCGAAGAGGGAGTGAGTATTAGACATGAGTAATCGTAAAATTGCCGTAGTTGGCGGAGGGTTAGCTGGCTTAATGGCAACTATAAAAGCCGCAGAAGCAGGAGTCAATGTAGATCTGTTTTCTATTGTTCCTGTAAAGCGCTCTCACTCTGTATGTGCTCAAGGTGGTATTAATGGTGCAGTAAATACAAAAGGAGAAGGAGATTCTCCTTGGCTTCACTTTGATGATACAGTATATGGTGGAGACTTTTTAGCAAACCAACCGCAGGTTAAAGCAATGTGTGATGCAGCACCTGGTATTATACATATGTTTGACCGTATGGGGGTTATGTTTAATCGTACATCTGAAGGACTATTAGATTTTCGTCGTTTTGGTGGGACACAAATGCATCGTACAGCATATGCAGGAGCAACGACAGGTCAGCAATTACTTTATGCTGTTGACGAGCAAGTTCGTCGATATGAAGTAGAAGGTCTTGTTACAAAATATGAGAATTGGGAATTTGTTAGTGCCGTTATCGATGATGAAGGAGTCGGAAGAGGAATTGTGGCTCAAAATATTAAGTCACATGAGATGAAAGCTTTTCCTTCTGATGCAACTATTTTCGCAACAGGTGGTCCTGGTATTATTTTTGGTAAGTCAACGAACTCCATGATTAATACAGGTTCTGCGGCCAGCAAGTTATACCAGCAAGGCGCAAAATATGCGAATGGAGAATTTATTCAAATCCATCCAACTGCCATCCCTGGCGATGATAAATTACGTTTAATGAGTGAATCAGCACGTGGTGAAGGTGGCCGAATTTGGACCTATAAAGATGGTGAACCATGGTACTTCTTAGAAGAGAAATATCCTGCTTATGGTAACCTAGTCCCACGTGATATTGCTACACGTGAGATCTTTGATGTTTGTGTTAATCAGAAGTTAGGGATAAACGGAGAAAATATGGTCTATCTTGATTTATCTCATAAAGATCCAAAGGAGCTTGATGTTAAGCTTGGTGGTATTATTGAAATCTATGAGAAATTTGTTGGAGAAGACCCGAGAAAAGTTCCAATGAAAATCTTCCCAGCAGTACATTATTCAATGGGTGGACTATGGGTAGATATCGACCAAATGACAAGTATCCCTGGAATCTTTGCAGCTGGCGAATGTGATTATTCACAGCATGGCGGCAATCGTTTAGGAGCAAACTCTTTACTTTCTGCAATTTATGGTGGATCTGTTGCAGGACCAAGTGCAATTAAATATATTGAAGGTTTGGACAAACATATTGATGATCTGCCTTCAAGCTTATATGAAGAGAAAGAACAAGAAGAACAAGATAGTTTTGAGAAAATGATGAAAATGGATGGAACCGAAAATGCGTATCAGCTTCATAAAGAACTAGGTGAATGGATGACGGATAACGTTACAGTAGTTCGTGAAAATAACAAACTACTAAAAACGGATGAAAAACTTAAAGAACTCCAGGAACGCTGGGATAATATTAATATTAATGATACCTCTCGCTGGAGTAATCAGGGAGTAATGTTCACACGTCAATTAAAAAATATGCTTCATCTTGCGCGTGTAATTACCCTCGGTGCTTATAACCGTAATGAAAGCCGTGGGGCTCATTATAAACCGGAATTTCCTGATCGAAATGATGAAGAATGGTTAAAAACGACAATTGCGCAATTTGATCAAACATCTAATTCACCGGAATTCTCCTATGAGGATGTTGATGTATCACTAATTAAACCACGAAAACGTGATTATACGAAAAAAAGTGAAGGGAGTAAGTAAGAATGGCTGATAAGCAGACAGTTACTTTTATAATAACTAGACAAGACGGCCCTGATTCTGCTCCTTATAAGGAAACGTTTAACATTCCGTACAAAAAAAATATGAACGTTATATCTGGATTAATGGAAATTCGCCAAAATCCAGTCAATGCCAATGGAGAGAAAACGACACCGGTACAATGGGATATGAACTGTTTAGAAGAAGTATGCGGGGCTTGCTCCATGGTGATTAACGGAACAGCTCGCCAATCTTGTGCCGCACTTATCGATCAATTGGAACAACCAATACGACTAGAGCCAATGTCGACGTTTCCAGTAGTACGAGATCTAATCGTGGATAGAGATCGTATGTTCGATGCGCTTAAACAGGTGAAAGCTTGGATCCCGCTAGACGGTACGCATGACTTAGGTCCTGGGCCACGTATGCCAGAGAAAAAGCGTCAATGGGCTTATGAGTTATCAAAATGTATGACTTGTGGTGTTTGCTTGGAAGCTTGTCCAAACGTAAACGATAAATCCAACTTCATTGGACCTGCTGCTTTATCGCAAGCACGTTTGTTTAATGCACATCCAACAGGCGAGCTAAATGCCAGTGAGCGCTTAAATGGTTTGATGGAAGATGGCGGAATCGACGGATGTGGAAATGCACAAAATTGTGTAGAAGTTTGTCCAAAAGGAATTCCACTTACTACATCTATTGCTGCCATGAACCGTGCAACAAATATTCAAGCATTCAAAAACTTCTTTGGAAGTGACCACGCACATTAAAAAGATAGTTAAAAGAGGCCCTACCCAGATGGTTGGGCCTTTTTAAAAGGGAAGAAAGATACAATCCAAATAGATTACATACAGGAGAATAGCGCTCTACTTGGTATTTGATAATCACAACCATTTATTTCCCAAATGGATCAGTAGTGTTTTTAAGAGCATATTTTTAAACAAGGAAGGGATGTCGATTGCGCATTTCATACATAGATAATCTAGAAACATGGCGAGCCTCTTTTTTATTTTTCATACCGATAAAAGTCCGCTTTTCAGAGACAGACTTATTCGGTCATGTGAATAATACATCGCCATTTATATATTTTGAACAGGCTCGAATTGAATTCCTGAAATCCAAAGGTTTGTTTGTGGAAGAGGGAGAAGTTGGAGCGATTCCAGTTGTATCCGATTTACAATGTGACTACATTCAACAAATGTACTTTGACCAATCTTTTCGTGTATATGTTAAGGCAAATCATGTAGGAAAATCCTCCATTGATCTGCATTATATGGTATTAAATGATAAAGAGGAGATTTCATTAACAGGAAGAGGTAGACTCGTCTATATTGATCCGAAGACAGGGAAAACTGTTCCTTTACCTGATGAGATGAAAACGTCCTTAATCTGAAGTAAAACACAAACCTAAATCGGCTTTCCTAAATGGAAAGCCGATTTGATTAGAGCTTCAATTCCCCCATGCGAAGGAGCTCTACTACAGCCTGTGAACGCCCCTTAACTCCTAGCTTTTGCATAGCATTTGAAATGTGGTTGCGGACAGTTTTCTCTGAAATAAATAATTCCTGGGCAATTTCTTTTGTTGTTTTATCTTGTACCAACAGCTCGAAAACTTCTTTTTCTCGTTTAGTTAATAATTGCTTCGGTTTATACTCGTTGTCCTTCAAATGTTAACCCCTCCTTGCTGTCAATAGAGCTGCAGAATGAAGGGAAATTATTTAGTCAATATAGCTTATGTGAAATCATTGATTCGGTGCGTACATTTGCCAGGGTACAAACGAATTCTTTGAAAAGAATTTTTACCTTCCATATTTACCCGATAAACGAAGAATAATGCAGGTAATTTTGGTTGTATTAGCAAAAAATACATCTTCGAATAAAATGAATGAACTGCTAATGTTTCATTGTAAATGAATATTGCTTTACGGGAGTCTGTTTCATTATGTAAAATAACTATATACATGTAATTATTGTAGGAGGTCACTTTGTGAGATCGTACGAAACATCAGACGCCATTAATCGAATTGAAAAACGAATGCGATATATATCTGGAATTATTAAACAAAAAGGGAGACAGATTTTAAATAATTACCCGATAACTTCTCCACAGTTTGTTGCACTGCAATGGCTATTAGAAGAAGGAGATATGACGATTGGTGAATTGTCAAACCGTATTAGCCTTGCGTTTAGCACGACAACAGATTTAGTTGATCGTATGGAGAAAAATAAGCTAGTTGAAAGAGTGCGAGATTCGAAGGATAGACGTGTCGTTCGAATTCATGTACTGGAAAAAGGGGAGACAATTATTCAAGAGGTTATTGAGAAACGACAAGCATATCTAGGAGAAGTATTGGAAGACTTTTCAGAGGAACAAATTGAAGGTTTACATGAATTGCTTTCCTATCTACATGAACAAATGAAAGAAGTAGACAAAAAATAATAAGAAGTTTTTAAGAGAGAAGCTATTTCAATTTCCCGTAGTGCAATGTAAAATGGATACATTCAGCAATAATTTCACTTTATATGAAGTTAGAGTGGAATGGGGTTGAATGTAATGAGAACAAAACTTCAAAGAAGAGGCGATACTGGTGAAGCAAGCAATTGGGGTCATTGATTCTGGTGTTGGGGGATTAACGGTAGCACATGAACTAATGCGACAGTTACCAAAAGAAAAATTAATTTACTTAGGTGATACGTCTAGATGCCCTTATGGACCAAGATCAAAAGAAGAAGTCCAGCAATTTACTTGGGAAATGGTTAATTTCTTACTTGAAAAAGATATTAAAATGCTAGTTGTGGCCTGTAATACTGCTACCGCATTTGCATTGCAATCGTTAAAAGAAAACTTGAATATACCTGTAATTGGAGTAATTCAGCCAGGATCAAGAGCTGCTATTAAATTTACGAAGACCAATCATGTAGGTATTATTGGTACAGAAGGTACGGTTAGGAGCAATGCATATACCAATGCGCTTAAGAATATAAAAGATGAATTGGAAGTATCAGCTCTGGCATGTCCGATGTTTGTACCAATGGTAGAACAAGGTATTCTTGAAGGACAACAAGCCAGGGAGGTAGTAGAAGATACGTTATCTCCACTACTGCAATATAGTAAAATGGATACCTTAATATTAGGATGCACACATTATCCTTTATTAAAAAATACGATTCAATCCGTTGTTGGTGAAGAAATAACAATTATATCTTCAAGTGAAGAAACAGCCAGAGAAACAAGTACGATTTTAGATGTGCATCACCTGTTGAATAAAGACGATTATTACCCTGTTCATCAGTTTTATACAACAGGCGATTTAGAAATCTTTATTGAAATTTCAAGAAGTATATTTAAAGAACCCCATTTACAGATGGTTACAATTGAACAAGCAAATTTACATCAATTACAGGATTCTTGATCAAAGAATCCTGTATTTTTTTTCATTGCTTGGTCTATTTTCACTCTAGGCTCGTATATATAATAGTACAAACCATCGTAGGAGGGAAAAATATGCACAAGCGCGGATTACTAATAGCAGGGACATTAACGATGTCCGTTATATTAGCAGGATGCTTTCAGGGGGAACAATCATTAAAGGAAGAAATGGATCCGCCACAAAATGCGGAACCAGTTGATAACTTGGAAGATTCACAATCAGGAGAACAGAAGGAAAATGCTAAAGAAGGCGAGCAGCCAAAGAGTGAAACGGTTGCAAGAGAACTTTATCTTATGGACGCAAATGGAATGGTCGCATCCCAAACATTAGAACTGCCAAATCCAGAATCAAAGGAAGTAGCTTCCCAAGTGTTGGAGTATCTCGTTAAAGATGGTCCAGTAGCGCAGATCTTGCCAAATGGATTTCAGGCAGTGTTACCAGCTGGCACAGAGGTGTTGGGAATTGACCTGCAAGAAGACGGAACCATGATTGTTAATTTATCTGAAGAATTTTCGAACTATGAAGCGAACGACGAAAAGAAAATACTTGAGGCAGTTACTTATTCCTTAACTCAATTTGAAAATGTCAAAGACGTTCAATTACAGATGGAAGGAAAAGCCTTAAGCGAGATGCCAGTTAATGGCACACCGATCAGCCAAGGATACTCAAGAGCTAATGGAATCAATGTTACGGATACAGGTACTTCTGACTTAATGCAAAGTAAAACGGTTACGATGTTTTACCCTGCGGAACATGATGAAAATCGTTACTATGTACCGGTAACTCAATATGTTGAACAAAAACAAGATGCTGATGAACTAAGTGCCATAGTAGAGAATCTTGTTGATGGGCCAGGTGTACAAAGCAATGTCACCCAAGTATTTAATCCTACGACGACGTTAACAAGTAAGCCATCCTTGAAAGATGGTATCTTACAACTTCAATTCAATAATGATATTTTAAAAGATGGGGAAAAGGCAGTGATTTCTGATGAGGTCATGGAAACAATCGTACGTACGATGACAGAAGTTAAAGGGGTCGATGCCGTCCAAGTAAGTGTTGAAAATGTGGAACAGCTAGTTAATGAAAATGGGGAAGCTTACACGGAACCAGTAACTAAACAGCAATTTACTCCTACGGAAGAAATATAATTAGGTCGAGGCTTTCAGCAAGCCTCTTTTTTTTATGCTTTTATTCAAGGTAAATGGCAATAATATCCTTATAGATAAGATGATTATAAAGAGGATACGTAGGGATAAGCGCAAATCCCATGTTTGAAGAATTATCTTATGCTATATGCATGGATAAATTAGTATAGCATGTATTTCTATAGTGGTTTCGATAAAAAATATGTTAAGCTAATGATTGAACGAAGGAGGAGTTAAGATGAGAAATGATCAACGAAACCGTAACAGTTTACGACCAATTACAATCATAACGAATTTCCTGCAGCATCCGGAAGGTTCTGTACTGATTCAAGTAGGTGATACAAAAGTAATTTGCAATGCTAGCATTGAAGATAGAGTTCCTCCATTCATGCGTGGCCAAGGGAAGGGCTGGATTACAGCAGAGTATGCAATGCTGCCTAGGGCTACCGAACAACGGAATATACGAGAATCGTCAAAAGGTAAGGTTAGTGGCAGGACGATGGAAATACAACGATTAATTGGAAGAGCTTTACGGTCAGTTGTTGATTTAGATAGTATTGGTGAGCGAACCGTATGGGTTGATTGTGACGTCATTCAAGCTGATGGTGGTACAAGAACGGCTTCGATTACGGGAGCATTTGTAGCTGTAGTATTAGCTTTTTCGACTTTAATAGAGAATAAAACGCTTAAGAAAATGCCAGTAACGGACTTTCTTGCAGCAACTTCTGTAGGCGTTTTACCTGATAATAGCGAAATCCTTGATTTAAATTATCAAGAAGATTCCCAAGCACTTGTAGATATGAACATCGTAATGACTGGTTCCGGTGAATTTGTAGAAATTCAAGGAACGGGAGAAGAAGCCACGTTTAGCAATAAGCAACTTCAGGCTATGTTGCAGTTAGCAGATGAAGGAATGCAACGTATATTTGAAAAGCAACGTGAAGCACTAGGTGAGTATGCAAATCACATCGGTGAGCTCGTTGACGAAAAAGGAGAATAATAATGAAACAAATTATTATTGCTACAAAAAATAAAGGCAAGGCGACAGAGTTTAAAGAATTTTTTAATGCATATGATATGGCTGCTGTATCATTGAATGAACGAGAAGAACTGCCTGACGTAGAAGAAACGGGTGAAACATTTGAGCAAAATGCTGCATTAAAAGCTGAAACCATTGCCAATATCTTATCTCAGCCAGTACTTGCAGATGATTCAGGATTGATTATTGATGCTTTAGACGGCAGGCCAGGTGTCTATTCAGCGAGATATGCTGGAGAGGATAAAAATGATCAAGCAAATATAAACAAAGTATTGACTGAATTAGAAGGCGTACCACAAAAAGATCGAACGGCAAGGTTTATATGTGTATTAGCAGTTGCAAGGCCAAACACAGAAACCCAATTTTATCAAGGAATATGTAATGGTCATATTTCAATTGCTCCAAGTGGAAAGAATGGGTTCGGTTATGATCCAATCTTTATTCCTGATGGATATCAAGAAACGATGGCAGAGTTATCTCCGAAAGTGAAAAATCAAATTAGCCATCGTAAGAACGCGATCTTACAGTTAGAAGAAACCATACGTAAAAATCGATCATTATACTAAGG
Source organism: Virgibacillus salexigens (assembly GCF_014905415.1). Classification (GTDB taxonomy): domain Bacteria; phylum Bacillota; class Bacilli; order Bacillales; family Amphibacillaceae; genus Virgibacillus; species Virgibacillus salexigens. Next base: position 1,066,075 of record NZ_BNEO01000002.1, on the reverse strand, counting down.
AATAGGATGATTTCAATGGCAAAAGTACTTATTTTAAGTGACAGCCATGGGTTAACTGACGAATTAGACAAGATTAAAGCACGTCACGATGTCGATTATCGAATTCATTGCGGAGATTCGGAGTTAGATTTGGACGAACCACCAATGGCTGGATTTTATACAGTTATGGGGAACTGTGACTTTGATACAAGGTACCCAGAAGAACAGATGTTATCAATTAATGGACTAACCTTTTTCATTGTCCATGGCCATCTCCACCAAGTGAAAGCAAATTTGATGCATGTTTCTTATCGAGCAGAAGAATTAGGTGCTCAAATTATTTGTTTTGGCCATACACATCTTGCTGGAGCTGTACAACAAGGAGATCAATTATTGATTAATCCTGGAAGCATTAGGCTTCCACGTATGCGTAAAGAAAAAACATACGCAATAATGGAATGGGAATCAAAAGCATCGATATCCGTTGAGTTCTTTACTGCAGATGGTAAGGTGATTGATGACTTACAATACGAGGCAAAATTATAATCTTTAAAACTCATCCATTGAATGTAATAAGAATGGATGAGTTTTTTAATGGATTTACTAGAAAGTATTGACAAACCACCTATAAGTTTATATAATGATTCTTGTCCGTTAAAAACGAGTCATTACATATTACTTAATTTATAAGCGTTTATCTCATAAAAATTGCGGGTGTAGTTTAATGGTAAAACCTCAGCCTTCCAAGCTGATGACGAGGGTTCGATTCCCTTCACCCGCTCCATACATAAAAATTTTGTCCCAGTAGCTCAGCAGGATAGAGCAACAGCCTTCTAAGCTGTGGGTCGCAGGTTCGAATCCTGCCTGGGACGTCATTAAGAAAATATAGGTTAAGATTAATAAAGATAAAAAATGCGTTTAAATGTTGATAGGTTAACATTTAGGCGTATTTTTTTATTGTATTTAAAGCTGGTAAGAAGTCGATTTAAAACGATATAAATTGATTTCATTTTACACATATTTTACACAACCATATTATCAAATATGTTGGTTGTATTTTTCTCATCTTGTTCACGTAATTCTTTAAGCAAATGAGCGTAGTGATTCATTGTAGTATCTATATCAGAGTGGCCTAATCTTTCCGAAACATAATATATAGATATCTTCTGGTAAATTAATACACTTGCGTGAGTATGTCTAAGACCATGAACTGTAATTGAATCGATATCTAAATCATTTAATACAGTATTGAGTAACTTGTTAGCAGCGTTATTACTGATTACTTTATATTTTGATTGAGGACTAAAGAAAACAAGACGATGAATATTATCTGGCATCGAATTGAACAAATTATTAAAAGCTACCATTGTTCGCTTATCCATTTTAATAACACGATTAGAATTTTCATTCTTAGTCTTTCCAAAACCCTCTTCCATTTTCTTTGTATAGCCCCAGGTTTTGCTTATCGTTATCTCATTATTATCAAAATCAAAGTCCTTGCGAGTCAATCCAACAATCTCTCCAAAACGCATTCCAGATGTAAGTCCTAACAGCAATAAATAATAGCCCAACGATTTATTTAAGCGTTTATATATTTCATTTAATAATTTTGTACTATCCTCATAATTTAGATGTTTTTGATCAGATCGTTTTGATTCTTCCCCAGAGAAAACCACGTTTCTTGTGAAATCGGATCTTATAATACCTTCGTCAATTGCATCCTTCACACATGCTCGAATATGAGTATTTAATTTCCTTACTGTTGTTTTAGCATGGCCATCTGCATATTCGTTTAAAAAAGTTTGATATGAGCGTTTTGTTATCTGTTGAAGGGGTTTATCCCCGAAATACTCTTTTACGGTTTGAAGAGTGTTCCTGTACCTTTCTAAAGTATTGCTAGATATATTAGTTTTATAAAGATTTAACCAATCCTCAAAGTATTGATCAAAAGGTTCCAAATTTAAATGTGGTACAATTCCTTTTCTTAATTCTGATTCAACCTCAGAAGCTGCTACTTGAGCCTCTTTTTTTGTTTTAAATCCTGCTTTTCTTATTGGTTTGGATTTACCGTTTACCATACGACTAATAGTGTATTGCCACGTCTTACCGCGTTTTGTGAAACTTGCCATGATGATACCTCCAATTTTTTTTATAGAAAACTAGAACATTTGTTCTTTTTATGATACAATGATTTCAAGAAAGTTACAAATATATTAAAAAGGTGTAACAATTACCAATGAATTTATTACCAAAATGTGGTATAAATAAAGTAAGTTGTTTGGCTTACTTTGTCGTTGAGTAGATACTAAATCTACTCGTTAGAACCTACTTCAATCCATTCGTAAAGATCTTCGATACGACAATTTAATATAGATGCAATGTTCTTAGCAACCTGTAAAGACATCTTCTGCCGATCGAGAACATACTTACTGATTTGTTGTTTTGTGACGCCGAGCTTATCAGCTAATTCTTGCTGAGTCATAAATGATTGATCCAAACGAAATTGAAGCAGGCATCTTCCGACTTTATAAGCCAAATAGACACCTTCCTTATTTAGTTTTTTTAAACACTTCTTAAAGGCGGCGATGTTATGACAGATGATGTTTTAGTTTTACTTGTCCATTTTGTGAATATTGTTAATAGCAGGGAAGAAAAGATTAAAAAGTAGATGAACTTATTTATTCATATTATCGTAAAAGTCTACTGTAAATCTAATACTTTCAAGAAACTTTTCCCTTTCTTCGTCTTTTAAAGAAAGGGTCTTTTCAATTAGCCCTTTTAGAAGTTGGATATCTTTGATGTCCATTTCCTTTGCCATTTCTAATGCTCTTTGCAAATCGTCTGCCGAATTTGCTTGCGAGTTAGAAGGGAATAAATCATCAACTTTCACATTAAGAGCTCTTGCTATTTTAAAAATTGCATTTTGTTCAGGGGCGTTAGTCCCTTTTTCATATGATGAAATGGTGTTGTGCTTAACACCAATTTTCTCTCCTAATTCTTTCTGAGTTAACCCTTTCTTTTTCCGTTCTTCTTTAATTCTTTCTCCGACGAATACTGCCAACTCTTTTTCATTCATTACTACTACTCCTTCAACTAAAATGTTACTACTATTATATCATATTGCATGAAGTTTTTATACATTTTTTTCACATTATATGAAGTTTATCGTTGACACCTAGGGTGGCTTCATGTAATATGAAATCATGTTGAAGGGGTTGGAGGTGATCAATTGGTAATTCAATGTAAGTTGGCAGGCATTAGAAAATACAACAACTTAACCCAAAAAGATATGGCCGACTTAATAGGTGTAGAGTTACGCACCTACGTAAACAAAGAGAAAGGAGTATCACAGTTTAAGTTAAACGAGATGTTTATTATCTCTAGAAAGTTTGGCAAAAGTATAGAAGAAATTTTTTTATTTGAAAACTTCATGTAACATGAAATAAATGGGGGGACAAAAATGCAGCAACTAGATGTTAGCTTATCGATTCCAATTCCAAAAGACACTGTACTTATTTCTAAAATAGAACTTCAAGAATTGCATAAACAGGAATTATCCGGTGTTTATTGGAATATGAAGGATCTAGAAAAACGAATTAACCGAAAAAGTGAATGGATTAAAGAGAATATCCTTTATCCTTCTAAATTCAGAAAAATTCTTGATATAGAAAATGGTGGGTTTGTCTTTTACCCAAAAAGCAAAGGGCAAACCTGGAGTTTTCAAGCTAATAAAATGGCAGAGTTTTTGGATAAACATTTTGGTCAAATATTCTCAAGATAGGGGGTAACCACTGGATGACACATGAAGAAATAGAATACTTCCGTAAACGTTTCAATGAAATCAATGAATCAAAAGAGCCAGTAAGAACAAACCGGTTATCAATTTTAATGACAGATATGGAACAAACCTATAACATACCTAATTTTTACTCTGCAGCGTTTAATTATCATAATCCTCAAGTGATTAAGCTTTATCGACAAGTTAGCTATGCAAGATTCTTTGAGGGGGTGAAATAGAAGTGGATGAATCTATTAATCTATCAATGTTCATGAAAAGTGATCAGGAAAACGCTGCTAAAAACCTAAGTAACTATGAGAAGGACATGATGCAGGGCTTAGAAAATGTACTATTAGCTGACTTTGGTGAAGCTGCTCAATCATTTAGAAACGCAGCTAATTGGATGGATAATATTGCTTTGTTACGTGATCAAAAGATTAATATTGATAATGCAACAGAAGAACTAACTGAAAAACAAAAGGAAGCTATTCGGAGGAATTTCTTTTGAGTAAGTTAACAGATCCAGATGTATTTTTCCCGATAGTCACCTTGGCAGTTTGGGTTGGAGTAATAATATTAATGATTTGAAGGAGGTGAGAACCATTGTATTCAGCAAAAGACTTTTCTATCAATCTAGCAGGAAGTTTGTCCGTTGTAGTGATGATTTTATTTCTTATGTAGACAAAAAAATAACTCACTGTTGGCGCAGCGAGTCGAACAAAGGATAAAAATTTGATAAATCTAGCTATATTATAGCTTATCGGTTTTCGTATGACAACAATCAATTTAGGAGGATGACCGTTTGGATAAATTAGTCTTTATTAAGAATAAGGAAGTCGTTACAGATAGTTTGACAGTAGCTCATGTATTTAAAAAGCGACATGACAATGTTATTAGAGATATTCGGACTTTAGAATGTAGTACGGAATTTTCACTCCTAAATTTTAAGGAGTCAAATTATGAAGTCCGAGGAAAGGAATATCCTATGTTTTATATTACTCAAGATGGATTCTCCTTTCTTGTTATGGGTTATACGGGAAAGAAAGCTGCAGAGTTTAAAGAAAAATATATTTCTGCCTTTCGAAAGATGGAAAAACAATTAAAAGAACCGAGAGTGCTTTCGGAAAAAGAACAGTTAATTGCATCTATGAAACTATCTCTAGATACATCTGAAGAACTGTCTGATGTGAAAGTAAAGGTTACTACCTTAGAATCTCGATTTAATAATGAACTGAAACTTAGTCATGGACAAGCTACATCATTAAATCATGCTGTGAAAAAGCGAGTTGAAAGGCTTTGGGATGAAGGTATAACAGGTGCATTAGAAACAAAACAACAAATGTATTCAAACATATATAGTCAATTATATCGAGCCTTTCATGCTCCTACTTACCGTGAAGTAAGACGATTAGATTTTGATGAATCGATGCAGTGGGTACGTTCTTGGAGACCTATATAATACTAAACCAACATGTAGGAGGATAACGATGCTAGTTCCTTATAAGGTATTGCTTCCAAAATGGGTGTATGAGCAACCAATTAGCGAGGATGAATTTTACTCTAGTGTACTGCAGTATATGCAACGTTATCCTCACTATCATGTCTTGTATGTAGAAAATGGCTTTGCAATATGTGAAAGGATTGCAAAAAAGGCAGGTGAACATAGTGAGTGAAGTGAAATGGATAAAGTTAAGTACCAAAATGTTTGAGGATGAAAAAATCAGACTAATTGAACAGATGCCAGAGGCTGATACCATTCTTGTCATTTGGATCAAATTATTATCACAAGCTGGTAAAACAAATGCAAGTGGATATATTTATCTAAGTGAAAATATTCCTTACACAGATGAAATGTTAGCAACAATTTTTAATCGTCCACTAAATACTGTACGACTAGCGTTAACTACTTTTAAAAATTTTGGAATGATTGAAATAGATGAAAAATCATTTATCAGTATTTCCAACTGGGAGAAACACCAAAATACAGCTGGACTAGAAAAAATAAGAGAACAAACAAGAAAAAGAGTAGCTAAACACCGTGAAAACAAAAGGTTGGAAGATGGAAAAGAGGAAAGTAACGTTACAGTAACGCAAGGTAACGGAACAGAAGAAGAATTAGAATTAGATATAGATAAAGAAAAAGATATAAATAATAAATACATTCGTGATCTTTTTGATCACTATATTTCAAAAAATATTATTCGCCATCAGAAATTAACTGATTCAATGAAAAGATCAATAAAAGCTAGATTAAGAGATTACAGTTATGAAGATTTAGCAAAAGCCATTGATAATTATGCCTCTGTTTATCACAGTAATATCCACTGGTTCAATCATAAATATCCGTTGGCTGATTTTATGAGAGACAAAGATGTTAGGAAGTTTCTTGATGAAGCCGATCCTTTAAGTAATTTTATGAGAAGGGGTTACGGAAAAGAACCAAAAACAAAAAATAATGGACAAGCCTTCAATCCTCAGAAGGATAGATTCTAGGAGGTGTAATCATGAAATCATTTAAAGATATTGCTGGAGAAGCCTTTCCTTTTAAAGAAGCAGGAGAAAAAGAATGTGAACGGTGTGGGACGGTATTCAAACTATATGATACTCCAAGAGGAATTATGGGAGCTTGCAAGCCTTGTACAGATGAACAGTTTAAGAAAAATTTAAATCTTCCATCACGAGATGATTACATAAAAAATAAAGATTTAAATTTTATTCTAAGTTTTGAACGTGTTACGAGTGACTTGAGAAGTGTATCAGTTAATTCATATAAGCCAGATTCTAGATATGATTCACAGTTAAAAGCAAAGCAGGCAGCGATAAAATTTGTTAAAGAATTTGATGGAAAAAGTTCCTTAGCTTTTAGCGGTTCCCCAGGACTAGGGAAAAGCCATCTTGCTTATGCGATTGCTAAAGCGATTAGAGATAAAAAGAAAAAGGTTCTATATATCAAAGTTACAGATCTCTTTGATCATATCAAGAATACTTATAGCAACCATTCAGGTATAACTGAGGAACAGATTTTCAAAATGATTAATGAACTAGACTTATTAGTTTTAGATGATATTGGATCTGAATACGTAAAGGCTAACGAAATGGGACATGAATCATGGGCATCGGATGTGTTGTACAAAGTCTTTGATATGCGCTTAGAGAAAGCAACAGTATGTACAACCAACTATTCAGAGAGTGAATTAAATAAAAAATATGGCAATAATGGTCCGAGAATTATTGATCGAATGATGGACATGGCCACTGCGGTCAGATTAGAAGGTGAAAGCTATAGAAGAAAGGAGCGCTTTTAATGAATCACACAGAATGCGCCACTTGTGGCAGAAAGCCAAAGGATAAAAAGAGCATTGAACGTGGTTACGGTCCTGTTTGTTATGAGAAGCATTTAAATGCCATTGCTGATGAAGAATTTGAAAAGAATCAATTGACGATATATGACGTGTTAGAGGAGGAAGCTCATGTGTAAAACATGCAACGGTACAGGCGGTCTAGCAATAGATAACGGCTACTTTTTGGAATTTAGACCATGCCCAGACAGTCATTGTGACTTTGTTCGGGATGATAGCGATTTGGAACGCTTAAAAGCTAGATTGGAGCAATCAATGAGGGAGTCGGCATGAATACAGCAAGCTTATCAAATGTACCTATTCTTCCAGAAACAGGTGGTTATGAATTTGTGCTGGAAGATTTAGAACTTGCTTTTCCTAAGCATCAACTCAAAGAAATTACTAAGCAATGGAACAATGGCAAGGACGTAGAGCAGATAGCTTTTAAGATTCGAAGGCATCCAGATGAAGTATTTCTGGCTCTATTCCATCAATCACGAAAAGGCAAAATAAAACGTCCGTTTGCTTATCGGATGAAGGAGGTCTAGTGATGATACCAGCAATAGCATTTAAGAACAAAAATAAAATAGATCGTTACTTGTCAAATGGACTAGATGCAGGTGATTGGTCAGATGAAGATTTAGACGTAGCACATGAATCATTAGAGAATGCATTCTTAATTGTTAGAGATGGTCATTCAATGCCTACTGATGAAGATGTAGAAGCCCTTTTAGGAGAGTCCAAAGCATACAAAAAATTCATGATAGACAAGTTTGGTGATGATGCTCTAATAAGTTTCGATGTAGAAAGATGGTTCGAACACTATGAACCGGTATTCGTGAAACTTACAGAAGAACAATACACAGCTTTGAAAAAGTGGAATTAGTAAAAAGAGACTCCTGACCGAGTCTCCAACAAATAAGAACAAACGTTCCCTTGTGTAGATATATTATCACATCGAGAGGGGAAACGAAATGACACTAGAAAAGAACACCATTTACAACAGTGATTGCATCGAAGGAATGAAGAAATTAGAGGATAAGTCTATTGATATGATTTTATGTGATCTACCATATGGAACAACGAACTGCAGATGGGATGAGATTATTCCTTTTGACCAGTTGTGGGAGCAATATAAACGGATTATCAAAGATAATGGAGCTATTGTATTAACAGCTAGTCAGCCTTTTACTACTAAGCTAATTTCGAGTAATATGAGCTGGTTTAGATATGAGTGGATCTGGAAGAAAGGGAGACACACAACGGGTTTTCAGAATGCTAAGCGTATGCCATTGAAAAATCATGAAAACATCTGCGTATTTTATAAAAAGCTACCAACGTATCATCCGCAGGGGATTATCCCTTTAGTGAAGGTAAGGAAATCTAGTAGAAGGAAAGGTGGCGATTTATTAGGAAAGGGTTTAACGAAGGAACATACCACTACTCATACAAATTATCCAAGATCCATTCTAGATTATTCTCGAGATAAAAAGACATTCCATCCAACGCAAAAGCCTTTAACCTTATTTGAATACTTAATTAAGACCTATACGAATAGAGGAGATCTTGTTTTGGATAACTGTATGGGTTCTTGTACTACCGCACTTGCTGCAGATAATACTAAGCGTAACTGGATTGGGTTTGAATTAGATCAAGACTACTGTAACAGAGGGATAGAGCGAATTAATACTAATAGAGAACAGTTAGGATTGTCGCAAGCCTCTGTGCAATTACTAGAAGAAGAATAGATTATAAAACAGGAGGTCAAACAATGAATTTAAATAAATTAATGCCAATTCAAAAACGGCTAGATGATCATATAAAAGACGAACAAAATTTACATGGTCAAGATTTGCTTGATGATAAGATACTCTCTCTACAAGTTGAATTAGGAGAGTTAGCTAATGAACTTCCAGAGGTATTCAAGTTCTGGTCACATAAGAAAAATAATTATGAAAGGGCATTAAAGGAGTACGTAGACTGCCTGCACTTTATTTTGAGTATTGGGTTGGAAAGAGGTAACGATAACAAGAATTTTAATTTATGTGCGGTTGAAGGATTGAAAAGGAATAGTATTACTGCTCAATTCAATTATCTGTTTGATAAGATTGGAGATTTTAGCTCTATTACTAATCACAACAACTACATGTATATTGTTCCCTTATTTATTGGCTTAGGTGAAATGCTAGGTTTCACTTGGGAACAGATCGAACAAGCATATCTTAATAAAAATAAAGTGAACCATGAAAGGCAGGAGAATGGGTATTGATTATTGTTACTGGAATCAAACAGGATTATGAGAAAATTTTAATAAATGGGGGTAAAGTAGTATCAGTTAGTCTACTAAACACTTACTTTATTGATTATGAGTTAAAGATAGGTGAAACTTGGCAAGAACAATGTACACAAATTACAACGGATGAAAAGCTTACTTTTCCTAGAGCTGAGGAAATCCTAAAAGATAGTCTACGACAAGCATTCAATGAATAAAGGTTAGGAGGTTGATTCATGCAAACAGCAATTAAACCAAAGAAAATAACATTTAAACATGCTGAATCAGAATGGTATAACTACCACCATACGTTAAAAGAAATTGCTAGATTACGTGAAAATATTATGAATCCATTTGATGAGGATCCAGACGATCCAACGATTGTAAAAGGCGCTAACTCAGTAAGAAATCCTGGTAATCCAACAGAACGAATTGCAACAAGATTAACTACAAATAAACAGCTAAATTATCTTACGGAAATAGCTGATGCCATTGATCAAGTATATAATGCTTTACCAGATGATTATAAGGAATTGGTCAGATTAAGGTATTGGAGTAAGCATAAAAAAATGACTTGGGAAGGAATATCCTTAAGATTAGATGTTAGTGAAAGACAGGCTAGAAGATGGAGAAATGAAATTATACAAGCTACTTTAGAGGTATTGGGGTGGAGATGAACATGGACACAATTTATTATGCGGTATATGACGAGGAAAGCGATAGTTATCAAGAAATGAATGTCATAAAAGGTGTGCAGGAAATGGATGTAACTATTGACGAAGATAAAGTACAGGATTCCTTTTCTCATTTGTCTCGTGGTTATGAAGGTACTCTTACAGTTGTTGAATCAAACATAAGAGAAATGTCACCAACATTACGGAAATATTTTAGATCAATAAGGATGATTGGAAAGATTTATTTATAAAATGTCCGATTCATGTCCGTTTTGGCACCTAAAATCTTGTTATTATGTTAGTGTAAACAAAAACTAAGATCCATCCTATTTTGGAACTCGGTACGTGTTGTTTACGATATATTGTGTTTATATGTGTGAGCACCTAGGCTTATAGCTTGGGTGCTATTTTTTATGAATGGAAAGAAGGTGAGCGAATGAGATGAATTTTGTTCAACCTATCAGGGATCCAGATGTCATTGAAGGAATTAAACATTATTACAAATTAAGGAGTTTACGTAATTACTTATTATTTTGTTTAGGTATTTACAGTGGCTTACGTGTAAGTGATCTCCGTGTAATTCGAGTTTGGATGGTAAGAGGATCTCATGTGAACATTCAAGAAATTAAGAATAAAAACAGAAAAAAATTCATTATCCATCCTTCCATTCGTGAAGATCTAGATAGATATATTTCTGGAAAGAGTGATCATGAATTTTTATTTGCTAGTAGACAAATTAAAACGAAGAGCCGTTTAAAGAACCAGCCAATTGATAGAAGCACTGTATATAAAATTTTGAACGATGCTGCTAGTCAATTTGGATTACAGGAAATAGGGACACATACGTTAAGAAAGACATGGGGATATCATCTTTATATGCAAGACCCAAGAAACTTAGCGTTACTAATGGATATGTTTGGACATAGTGATCCATCGGTTACTTTACGTTATATTGGCATAACACAAGACATGATGGATGCAGCTATTTTAAGGCTAAAATAAGAAATAAGTGAACCAAAAATAGGGCTATGTCTTACTCATTTTTAAAAAGTTAAAAGACATGAAATTCATCAACAGATTTAATGTGACTAATCACTTCAACAGAATATAAATTATGTTTCACTCTATAACCATATTTTAGGAGATTTGTGGTTATTTTTATATGTTTAATTTTATTGATTTTTCCAGTTAAATTTCATTTTTCTTTATCCTCGTTTAGGGTGAATTTTAAAAATGTGAAAACAAACTCAATTAAGCTTGGAGGTGGGGTGTTTAATGATTGGCTAGACCTATAAGTCCTAATAGACTAAAAGCCCTTAAAATATGGCTTAAAAGCAACAGAGAAAAGAAGCCTAAACAAATTGCAGAAGAATTAGGTATTAGTCCTGGATTAGTTCGAAAGTGGAAAAGCGTTGATAAGTGGGACGAAATTCCAGACACTCCACCGAAAAGGGGAGCGCCTTATCGAAATAAAAATGCAGTTGGTAATAAAGGTGGCGGTGCTCCTAAAGGGAATGATAATGCTGTTAAACATGGGTTGTTTCGGAAATGGTTGCCTGATGATGAGGAAACCCAAGAGATATATGATTCTGCTAGAGATGGAATGACCATGCTTGATATTTTGTATGAAGACATTCTTATTAGCTTTACTAACTTCATTCGTGCTCAAAAGTTAATGTTTGTAAAAGATCAAGACGATATGACTAAAGAGTTGAAGAAGGAAAAATACTTCAAGGAAAAAGTAGAAACGGTAAATGAACATGGCGAAATGGTTGAAGAGTATCAAGAGGTTAGTGGAGAACGTGAATACGAAATACAATTTGCTTGGGATAAACAAGCCAAAGCATTAACGTCACAAGCTGCAGCAGGAAGAGCATTATCAAATAAAATAAAACAATATGAAGAAATGATTAGATCAATGCCACCAGATGAAGTTAAAGAAGAACATCGTTTACGTGTAGAGAAAATGAAAGCTGATATAAAAGCTGTAGAATCTAAGACATGGTAAAGGAGAAGAGTAATGGCAAAACATGCAATACTAAAATCCTTCTATGCTACAGATGAGTGGATCCAATTAAGGCTTCATTTGATTAATGAACGAGGCAATAGATGTACTCATTGTGGGGAAATCATTGCAAAGTCAAAAGACATAATCGGACACCACATTAAAGAATTAACACCTGAAAACGTTCATGATCATACGATCAGTCTTAATCCTGATAACATAGAACTCATTTGTTTTGATTGCCACAACAAAGAACATAAGCGCTTTGGGTACCAAGGAGCTAAAGAAGTGTACTTGGTATATGGTCCACCAATGAGTGGTAAATCCACATTAGTCAAACAGAACATCGAGCGTGGGGATTTAGTTGTTGATATGGATGCATTGTATGCTGCAGTATCTATGCTTCCTTCCTACGATAAGCCAGATAATTTATACACAAACGTAATAGGTATTCATAACCAGCTAATTGATAATATACGAACACGGTATGGCAAATGGCATAACGCTTGGATAGTTGGTGGGTATGCCGACAAATATAAGCGTGATAGATTGACCGATGATTTAAGTGCAGAGCTTATCTTCTGTGATGTAAGTAAAGAGGAATGTCTAAGTAGACTGGAACAGGACATCGATAGACAATACAGAAAAGATGAGTGGACCAAGTATATTAATAAATGGTTCGATACCTACACGAAATGAGGCGACTAACAAATGAAGTGGAAGAGAACTACACATTATTGCATAGATAAAACATGCGGTTGGGAAGAGACATCACACAAGTTACGTGATGGCTTGAAATGTCCTAAGTGTAATGGTCCTACAATGTACTATTATCCGAAGAAAATTGGTAAGTGAAGCTAAGGAGTAAATTACAAACAATCTTATTGAGGTTAGGATTATAAGTATCCCCCCATAAATTAAATCTTAAAAACTATTTGGGGACCGAGGGGGGGACGCAATTTACACACACGGCTAAAATTTTGAAATCGCTTGGAGGTTTTTTGAAACATGTCTAAAAGGGCGGTTTATGAAAAAGAAAAAGAAAAGTTAACTGAAATATTTAGTGATGTTGAGGAATCCAAACGACAACTAGTGGAAGGGCTTATTGAAGATGCTTGCTTTTTAAAATCGGAAAATCATGATTTGAAATTATTACTATCTGATACAGGCATGGTAAACATTCATCCTACCCGAAAAGAATTACAAAAACCTGTAGAAGCTGCAAAACAGTATCTTAAAAATGTTAATAGTTATGCTGTTATTGTAAAAACGCTTAATGGTGTATTGAATAAAAACATTATTGATGATGATGACGAATTGAGCGAGTTTGAATGATCGATGGTCAAAATGTATGGGCGCATCCATACGTCTACAATGGTACGCATTCCTTTTTACTCGAGTATATTGATAAATGTAAAAAGGGAGAAATCATTATTGGCAACGAATTGATGTTGCAATTGGATATCCTAGCAGAGCACTTTAATGATTCAGAAATATTGATTGACTTTGAAGATGGCCATAAACGAATTAAGTTTATTGAAACCAAATGTAAACACTTTGAGGCTCCTTTTTCAGGGAAGCCTTTTTTATTGGAATTGTTTCAGAAGGCATTTATAGAGGCAATATACATTTTCAAAATTTTTGATGATGAAATTGACCATTATGTAAGACTTTATCAAGATGTATTATTCCTAGTGGCAAGGAAAAACGGAAAAACACCATTAATTTCAGCTTTATGTTTAGCAGAATTCTTTTGTGGTGAGCTGGGAACTAGAATTCTTTGTTCCAGTAATGATTATGAACAAGCAGACCTTATGTTCCAAGCAATTAACGCAATGCGAGAAGAAAGCAAGACCTTATCAAAGGTTACTAGGAGCAACATTAAAGGAATTTTCTTTGGCAATCCTAGAAAACCTAAAAAACGTGGGAAATTTAGCTACCAAAACAAAGGGCAAATTAAAAAGATATCTGCCAAAACGGGAGCTAAGGAAGGAAAAAATATTAAGGTTGGTGCAGTAGATGAAGCCCATGAATTAGCAGATAATACTTCTGTTATGCCAATTAGACAAGCATTATCTACACAAGATGATCCGTTGTTCATTGAATTAACGACTGAAGGGGTTGTTAACGATGGATACTTGGATGAAAGATTAAAAGAAGCTAGATCCGTTTTACACGGTGAACTAGAGAGACGGCGTTGGTTAATCTGGATGTATACACAAGATAGTGAGAAAGAAGTTTGGCAAGACGAAGAGTCTTGGTACAAATCGAATCCAGGTATGGGCGTTATTAAAAAGAGAAGTTTCCTTCGAAAAATGGTTGAAGAAGCTAAAACAAGTAAGTCTATGCGAGTTTTTGTGATGTCCAAAGACTTTAATATTAAACAAAACAATGCTACAGCTTGGCTAACAACAGAGGACATCAAGAACGAAGAAACATTTGAGCTTGAAAAATTCCGAAACAGTTTTGCAATTGGCGCTGTCGATTTATCCAGAACAGGTGACTTAGCAAGTGCAAGGGTAATTATGATTGATAAAGAAACAATGAAAAAACATACGTTCCAACAGTATTTTATACCTGAATCGAAATTAGACAATTTAGCCCGTGATGAAATTGAAACCTATAAACAATGGATTCGAGACGGTTTGATTACAGTTTCTCCTGGTAATGAAAATGATTTTAGTCTTGTTACAGCATGGTTTGTTAAGCTCTACAAAGATTATGGTATTCGTCCATTTAAAGTAGGATATGATAAATGGTCTGCCATCTACTGGGTAAAGGAAATGGAAGGCTACGGCTTTGATTGCCAAAAAGTACCACAAGAATATGGAGCAATGAGTGAACCAATGCGATTGGTTGAGGCAGACTTAAAAAGTGACATGATCATATATAACAATAATCCAGTTGATAAATACTGTTTGGAAAATACAGCCCTAGAAATGAATTCAAAAATGGAAATGCGTCCTGTCAAAGTACAAGGCAAAGAAAACATGAAAATCGATGGAGCTGTAACCATGATTATTGGATATAAGATATACATCGATA
This sequence comes from Virgibacillus salexigens, assembly GCF_014905415.1. GTDB lineage: Bacteria > Bacillota > Bacilli > Bacillales > Amphibacillaceae > Virgibacillus > Virgibacillus salexigens. The sequence continues at coordinate 1,050,984 of NZ_BNEO01000002.1, read as the reverse complement.
ATCGAAACGAATTTATGCAGCTGATCAGGAGGTGATGGGGATTGATAAAGTTTATAAACAAATATTTAGATGATATCTTGCTCCTGTTCGGCATTGCTTTAGTGTCATATGGAGTATTTTTAATTTATATACCTTTAGGGTTTATTATCTTGGGCATTTGTTTTCTTGCAATTGCCTATTTTTATGCACGTAGTAAAGAAGGTGATCACGGTTGATTTTAGGAAACCTTTTTAAGGGAAATAAGACAAATCAACAATTCCAGCAAGCAAGAATGTTAGATGGGTATAGCCCAATTTTTTCACAGTTTGGGCAAAATGTGTATTCTTCAGATGTTGTTCAAATGTGTATTGATGTAATAGCAACGGAATGCAGTAAATTAAAGCCCAAGCATTTACGTATTGACAGCGAAGGAATGCATAAAACCGTTAATAGTTCCATGAATCGGTTGTTTAAATTCTCACCAAATGAATTAATGACAACGAGGGATTTTATTGAAAAAATCATTTGGCAACTATATTTAAACTTTAATGCGTTTATCTACCCGATGTATGAAATTAAGACGAATGCAAGAGGAGAAAAGTATCGGGAATATACAGGATTCTATCCTCTTAATCCTACGGTTGTTACATTTTTGCAGGACCAAAAACAAGATATATTTTTAGAATTACAGTTTGCGAATGGCACCAAATTTACGTTGGCTTATGCAGATGTCATTCATTTAAGAAAAAAGTTTTCTGTTAATGATGTCATGGGCGGTGGGAAAGATGGCCAACCAGATAATGAGGCTTTATTAAAAGTATTGACCATTAATGACTCCGTTTTACAAGGGTTAGATAAGGCAATAAAAACCAGTCTATCTGTTAGGGGTATTATTAACATTAATACTATGATGGATGATGAAGCACAAAAAGCAGAAAGGAAAAAATTCGAATCTGCAATAGCAAGTGGTCAAACTGGAATTATGGCAATGGATCTAAAAGGTGACTATGTAGACATCAAACCGAATCCTAAAATTGTCGATAAAGATACACTTGAATTTTTACAAAATAAAATTCTTAATTTTTATGGTGTTTCCGTTCCTATTTTGACTGGTGATTATAATGACGAACAATATCAGGCGTTTTATGAAAAAACATTAGAGCCTTTAGTGATTAGTCTAGGTCAAGCATTCTCCAAAACAATGTTTTCACAAAGAGAGCTTGATTTTGGAAATGAGATCGTCTTTTATCAAAAGGATATGATGTACCTTAGCACGAAAGCTAAATTAGATTTACTTAAGACAGCTGGGGAGCAAGGGTTACTAACGGATAATCAAAAATTAGCTTTATTAGGTTATCCACCGATTCGAGATGGAGATAAGCGGACCATGTCGCTTAATTATATTGATGTTGAGCTTGCGAATGCGTACCAAATGGGACGTAAAAATACTACGAATGGAGGAGGTAACGGGGATGAGTAAAAAGAAAACGAATTTACCAAATAAGGCCGAACCAGTAAAGCGGAATTTTGGGTTGATGGATTTACGGGCTATCGATGATGAACAAACAGGTACTTATATAGAAGGGCATCCAGCCATTTACGATCAACGTACCGATATTGGTGGTTGGTTCTATGAAATAATTGAACGTGGTGCATTTGATAGCTGTGATTTTGACGATGTTTTATTTAGTGTCAATCACGACTTACGAAAAATCCCATTAGCAAGAAGCAGAAGGAATAATGGTAATTCAACCATGCAGCTACAAACGAATGATAGAGGATTATATATCCGAGCAAATTTAGATGTAGAGGAAAATAGTGAAGCTAAATCGTTATATAGTGCAGTTAAACGTGAAGACATCGATGGGATGTCTTTTATTTTTTATGTGGATGAAGAAAAGTGGGAAGACCTGGACAGTGAGATGCCTACTAGACGTATTCAAAAGATACACAAAGTTATTGAGGTTAGTGCCGTCAATTTCCCAGCATACACGGGAACTGACATAAATGCTCGTGACAAGTCTGTGTTGGATAACGCAGCAAAGGCATTGGAGAATGCCCGGTCTCAGTTGGATAACTCGAAAAGCGAGCGGGAAATTTTGCAATTACGAAATCAAATATTATTAAACATGGAGGAAAGATAATATGAAAAAGAAATTACTAGAATTGCTTGATAAAAAGGAAGAACGTAAAAAAGATCTTGGTAAAAAGAGCCAAGCAACCGAATCTGTAGAGGAATTGCGTAGTATTAATAATGAATTAGAGACATTAAATGTAGAAATCGCTGAATTACGTAGTATGGCTGATGCTCTTCCTGATGAAGAAGATCCAGAAGGAGAACATCGTCATCAAGACCCAGAACAGCGTAATACACCGCAAGGTCAACCAAATATTTTAGGTGCTTATGGATTAGGAAATGGGCAAAGCCAAAACGAACAACGCTCGACTGATCAATATGATACACCGGAATATCGTTCCGCATTCATGGAATATGTCACAAATGGTACAAAATCAGATCAGTTAGAATTCCGTGCAGATGCTACCACAGGAACAGGCGATATTGGGGCAGTCATTCCGACCAATATCTTGAATAAGATTGTAGAGAAGTTGAATGATTATGGTCGGATTTGGAGCCGTGTTACAAAAACAAGTATGCAAGGTGGGGTAGAGATCCCTCTTTCCAGTGCTAAACCAACAGCAACATGGGTCGGATCTGGATCGATGTCCGATAAGCAGAAGAAAACGACAAAAGGGAAAATTGTTTTTACTTATCACAAGCTACAATGTCGTGTAGCAGTTGAATTAGTTGCTGGTACGGTTGCTATGCCAGTATTTGAACAGACTGTTACAGATAATATCTATGAGGCTATAATTATCGCATTAGAAGAATCAGTTATTAATGGTTCTGGTACAGGACAACCTTTAGGTATTACCAATGATCCAGATATTCCTGCAGAACAAATCGTGGAAGTTTCACCTGCTGATTATGGTAAGTACAATAAATGGACGGAGCTTTATGGAAAGATTCCTCGTAAGTATCGAAATGGATCTGTACTAATTGCAGCTGATGCTGACTGGAATAAGTATTTGTTTGGTATGGTAGATGCCAATGGACAGCCAGTTGGTCGTGTGAATTATGGATTAGATGGAACTCAATCAGAGCGATTTATCGGGAAAGAGGTAATTGCCACCGAGGATTACCTTCCATCCATTGATGATGCAGCTGAAGGGGATGTGGTTGCTATCCTAGTGAAGTTGCAAGATTACATGTTTAATAGCAATATGCAGCTATTATTCAAGCGCTACTTTAACGAAGAAACAGACGAGTGGATTAGCAAATCAACCTTAATTGGTGATGGAAAACTTGCTGATCGAAACGGGGTTGTATTGATTAAAAAAGGAGCAGGCACATCCCCAGCTATTGAAGGGTAATCCGATATGGAAAATGAAAAGTTGCTAGAAGAATGTAAGAAAGGGCTTGGCATTTCAATAGAACCAAATGAAGCCATTGACGGGCTTATTTTACAAAAGTTAATGACAGTTAAACTTTTCATGAAAGGTTCTGGGGTTCCTGATGAAAAGTTGGATGGTGATCTTGCTATTGGTGTCATTGTAATGGGTGTAACGGATTTATGGGAATTAAAGTCGGGAGAAGTTAAATTCTCTCCGGCTTTTTTTACCTTAGTTACACAGTTAGCGGTAGGGTGATGATATGAGGAAAGATAAAGAATTGGTTTTAATAAAACAAGAATATAAATTCGATGAACTTAAGAATCAAATCCCTTATGGAGAACCTCGCAGAAAACCCGTTTTATGCAGTGAGAGTTCTGTAAGCAGGAATGAATTTTATAGTGCAGGTAACAAAGGATTTAAACCCGAGAAAGTATTCTCTATTTATTCCTTTGAATATGACAATGAAGCGTTAGTCGAATTTGAGGGTCAAACGTATTCTGTTATTCGGTCCTATGTTACGAGTTATAAAGATATCGAATTAACATGCGAAAGGAATATTGGACAATGATAGACATTACCAAAGAAATCACCAATGCAGTCCGTGAATATACAAACGAGGTAAAAGAAGGGATACAAGAGGCACAAAAAGATGTATCTAAAGAAACTGCAATGGACTTAAAAAGAACAAGTCCTAAAGGTGATTATAAGGGTGGTGGTGCTTATGCTAAAGGGTGGAGAGCAAAAAAAACCAAACGTGGCTATGTGGTTCATAATGCTACGAAATATCAGTTAACCCACCTATTGGAAAAAGGTCATGCTAAACGTGGCGGTGGTCGTGTTCCTGCATATCCCCACATTGGTCCAGCAGAGGATAGAGCCATTGATGAATATGAAAAGCGAGTGGAGAAGGTGATACGAGGATGAAACTAGGGGAATTAGTTACAATCTTAGAAGCTACAGGTCTTCCTGTAGCTTATTCTCATTTTATCGCAGACGAAAATAATCCACCACCAGAGCCACCTTTTATTACTTATTTAACACCAGGAACAGATAACTTTCATGCTGATAACAGAACGTATGTCAAGATTACCAATGCTGACATTGAATTGTACACCAACAAAAAAGATCTGCAAGTAGAGAAAGTATTAGAAGATCTATTTGAACAACATGAAATAGCTTGGAATGTTGCAAACGAGTCTTATATAGAATCTGAACAATTATTTCAACGAATCTATGAATTAGGAGTGATATAAATGGGGAACAAGGTTAAATTCGGGCTGAAAAATGGGCATTATGCCACATTTACAACCGATGAAACAACGGGAGAAATTATTTACGATGCACCAAAACCATTAAAAGGCTCGGTGGAATTAAGCTTAGAACCGAGAGGTGACATGGTAGAATTTTATGCTGATGATATGCTTTTCTATTCTGCACCAAATAACCAAGGATATGATGGCACTTTATCTATTGCGTTAATACCCGATTCTTTCGCCGTTGACGTTTTAGGCGAAGAACAAGATGAGACAGATGGAGTATTGACAGAAAAAACAGATGCAAAACCCAAAAACTTTGCGTTAATGTTTGAATTTAATGGTGATAAAAAGGCAACTCGTCATGTTTTATATAATTGCTCCGCAAACCGACCTACTGTAAGTAGCAGTACCAAAACAGATTCTGTGGAGCCTACACCAGATGAGCTTACATTTGTTGCTAGTCCACGTGATACAGACTATGCAGTTAAAACAAAAACCACAGAAAATACAACGGATGAAGTTTATAATAACTGGTACAAAAAAGTTTATGAAAAAGGTCAATCTACAGGCGGAGGAGTTGAGGCGTAATGGCACAATTTAAAGCTACTGTAACCGAAAGTGTTCCAGCACATCGTTTATTATCTATTGGTGATGGTGAAAGTGTCGTTGCTATCGGGTTAACTGCTGCAGGAGAGCAACCCGATTTTTATTCAACAAGAAATATTGAAGCAAATGAAGAGGTATATGTAACGATCAAGGGAGAAATCGTTTGGGAAATTGAAGCTGGTGAAGATTTGAGCATTGGTCAATTTGTAGAAGCTGGTGAAGGTGGCGTAGTAGTTGCCTCTGCAGGTGAAGGAATTGGCTATGTCGCTGAACCAGTGGCAACAGGAAGTATTGCAAAAGTAATTAAACAATCTGCTGCTGGTGTCCCTGGTCCAAAAGGTGAACCTGGTTCAGATGGTGCAAAAGGAGCAAAGGGAGATCCGGGCGTTAGCGTAACAGAGATTACTTCTGATGGTACAAACCTTACATTTACTTTGTCAGATGGAACAATCCAAGATATTCCTTGGCCAGCACAATAGAGGAGGAGATTAAATGGAAAAAACAATTGTAATAGATGGTAAAGAGGTACGATTTAAAACAACTGCAGCAACACCATTGCGGTATAAAGCCCAGTTTCAATCTGATTTTTTTGCTGACTTACTTAAACTTGCACCGTTAAAAAAGCTTTTTCCTAAAAATTTAGATGTAGAAAATATGGATGTGGAGAAAATTCAAGAAGCAATGCGTTACCTTGATTTTGATTTATTTTATAACATTTTATGGTCAATGGCGAAAACTGCTGATAAAAGTATCCCAGAGCCTTTGGAATGGCTCGATCAATTTGAGGTTTTTCCATTAAAAGAAATCTTCCCTCAAGTTCAAGATCTTATAAACAGCAACTTACAGTCGTCTAAAAAAAAATAAAGAATCTAGAGAAGGAATCAGATGGTGAACCACTCACTACTGATTCTTTTCTTTTTATATGCAAGGCTGTTGGTCTTGATAAAAACGATATGGAAGATATGACAATTGGTTCTTGCTTAGATTTTGTAGATGAGTACATTGAGCAACGAAAACCAGACAAAGAAAAGAAAGCTAGGCAGGCAAAACAAGCTGACTTTGATTCTTTCTAAAGAATAAGATATATTGGAAATAATTGAAAGAATCAAGGGGGAGTTTAAGTTGAGGTTTTGGGCTATACTTTGTCCACCTATTGCTGTTCTAATGGCTAGGAAACCATTTCAGTCAATAATTGCTTTATTATTGTGGTTGTGTCTTTGGGTCCCTGGGAGCATTTATGCATGGGGAGTAGTGTCAGATTATAAAGATGACAAAAGAATGATGAAACAAGTGGACTACCAATTCAAACTAGAAGAAAAGAAAAAGAGAAAAGAAGAAAAGTCATCCTAATGGATGGCTTTTTTATTATACCTTTGAAAAGAGGTGAGGAACCATAGCTAAGCGCATAAAAGGTATAACAATTGAACTAGATGGAGAAACACAAGGCCTTGAGAAGGCACTTCAAAACGTAAACAAACGTAGCATAAATCTTAATTCCGAATTAAAGGATGTTCAGAGACTTTTAAAATTTGATCCTGGCAACGCAGAAGCTGCAGCTCAAAAACAAAAGCTATTAGCCGAACAAGTAGAGAACAGTGCTGAAAAACTAGATCATTTAAGGAAAGCACAAAAACAAGTTGAGAAGCAATTTCAAAATGGAGAAATTGGTGAGGATCAGTACAGGTCTTTTAAAAGAGAAATCCAATTTACAGAAGCAGAAGTTCGTAAGTTCGAAAAACGCCTAAAAGAAGTTGATGATGGTAAGGCCTTAGATAAAGTAGAAAAAGATCTAGAAGAGGTAAATAAAGAGTCTAAACAAGCCTCTAAATCTGTTGGGAGATTAGGGAGTTCATTGGGGGATGCATCAAAAAAGGCAGGTGCATTAGGTGCTGCGGGTGCTGCTGCAATTGGTGGTTTAGTTACAGGCATGGAAGAATATAATCGTATCATGGCTAGATTGAATACGAATGCTACCAACCAAGGTCTAGACCCTTCTGTTATGGAAGATTATGCAAAGAAAGTAGCATCAGTATCTGGTGAAATGGATTCGGCCATCGAAACTGTATCTAACTTAATGGCTACTGATTTATCTGAATCCCAAATGGCACAAGCTATTGACGAAATTAATGGGGCTGCAATTCGTTTTTCAGATACCTTAAAAACTGAAGGGATAGCAGATGGATTACAAGAAACGCTTGCCACAGGAGAAGCTATAGGACCATTTGCTGAATTATTGGAGCGTAGCGGTGTAAATTTAGAGGAATTTAACAGTGGTTTAGCAGCAGCTCAAAAAAATGGAGAGGCAACTAATTTTGTTTTAGAAGAACTATCAAAAACAGGTTTAAGTAATGTATATAGTGATTATCAAAAACTTAATCCAGAAGTTGTAGCACAACAAGAAGCACAGCAAGATTTAACATCTTCCTTAGCAGAATTTGCGAAGAACCTAATGCCCTTAGTAACGATGGTTACTGCTTTTCTGGCGGTTATACTGGATTGGATAAATGGAAACTTTGAATTAGTGAAAAGCTTTGACACCATTGCAGAAGGGTTACAGGTATTAATAACCAATTTAGTAAATAATGGGATGCAGATTGTAAACTCGATTATCCAAGGTATTACGCAAAATCTACCAATGATAATACAGACCGGGGTACAAATTTTACAAAATCTTATTCAGGGTCTCATCACTGCATTACCTATGCTAATGGAAGCATGGCAAAATATCTTACTTATGCAGGCAGAAAATATAAGTTTATTTCTTCCACAAATCATTCAACTAGGAATACAGCTAATTCAATCACTTATACAAGGGATCCTAATAGCATTGCCTGTAATTCTTGAGGTTATATTAAATTTGTTGAATACCATAGTGAGAGTAATCTTAGAAAATTTACCTATGATTATTCAATCTGGAATCCAAATTGTAAATGCTGTAGTATCAGGAATTATTCAGCATTTACCGCAATTAATTACAACGGTGATTACTGTTTTAAATACGTTAATTAGTACAATTGTGCAAAATTTACCTCTAATTATACAAGCTGGGATTCAATTATTAAACGCTATTATTGAGGGCGTTTTGGGTATGCTTCCTGAACTAATTAATATGACACTAAAATTAGTTAATACGATTTTTGATGTTATTCTACAAAATTTACCTACGATCATTGATGCAGGAATTCAGTTATTGAGTGCTGTAGTTGATGGTTTGGCCAATGCTTTACCACAATTGATACAAATGGCACTTACATTAATTATTGAATTAGCAGGTGCTTTACTTAGCCATTTACCGAGGATTATTGCAGCTGGTGTAGACATATTATTTGCACTGATTGATGGCTTGATTGAGACGATACCAGATTTAGTAGCAGCAATTCCTCAAATAATTGATGCGATTTTTAATGCATTTGGAGATGTTGATTGGTTAGATATTGGTGTTAATATCATTCAAGGACTAATTGATGGTGTTTTAGACATGGCTGATTCATTAGTGGATAGTGTTAAAGGTGTTGTAGATGATGCCATCCAAGGTGCAAAAAACTTACTTGGTATTAAATCACCTTCTAGAGTGTTTCGACAAATTGGGGAGTATACAGGTGAAGGTCTAGAATTAGGTATAAAATCTATGGGAAATCGAGTAGCAAGAGCTGGTGAAAATCTAGGCAAGATGGCTGTCCCAGACATGCAAGGAACCGACATGCAAGGTATTAATTCAGGAGCTTTTACAGTTAGTGGCAATAGTGCTGGAAACAAGGGAATTAACTATGAAGAGTTAGGTAAAGCAATGGCTAAATACTTGAATTTTACATTCAATATAGATGGTGAAACATTAGCAACAGCTGTTAATACAACGAATGCAGTTAATTCTAATACAAACAAATACTTTTAGGGGGGCGGAGCTATTTGTTTAAAGTCTACGATAAGAATATGAATAGAAAACAATTTCCAAAAGGCGTTCGTCCTCTTGATATATTCATTTCTTCAATTCAAAAGAACACAAATAATAAAACGATTGAGGGAAGACCGGGAATTATAACTTACGGAAATACCCACGGAACAAGACCTATTGAAATTAAGTTATTACTTGAAGCTCAAGATACAAGAGATTACCGATTGTTAAGGGATGCGGTTTTCTCTTTTTTTGATGAGGACGAATTTTATATATCAGAACAGTATGTAAGTGGGAAACGTTACAAAGTGAATGTTGTAGAATCCTATATTCCAGAAAGAATGAATTTTTATCTTGCCACAGCAAGATTCTTTTTAGATATCACTGAACTTCCATATGCTGAATCCATCGGAACAACGCAGGATATTCAACGTAATGGAATAGATGCAGATAGCGAATTATGGGGTTTCGGCATGGGCTTAATTGCGGATGATGAATCGTTGATTTATACGCACGAAACGAACGAATTCCGTATATACAATGCAGGCAATCGACCAATACATCCGTTTCAGCAAGAATTAAAAATAACGATATCTGATATTGGCATCGAGCCGAGTAGAAATATGTTTGACGGTACGTATAATGATTGGTTTATATACGATTATTCTGATACAGCTTATCTAAGACGTAATTACCAAGGTGAAGAGTATACGTTGATGATCCCAGTCGATTCAGGTCAAACATATACAATTAAAGTACATGATAAAGAAAATTCAAATCAATTCACAATAGCAACTGCGCCGACAGAACCAGTATTCGATGGAGCGGGAATATTTGATATGGGGAGGCCAGTCCATCTGCAAGGTAAATTTTCCCATCAAGAGAGAACCTATACACTAACTATACCAGAAGGTGATAATTATTTATATGTAATGGCCGCACAAGATCAAGAACCACCTAGTAAAATTCAAGTGGAACAAGGAGATACAGCAACTCCTTACAAACCACATCCGAGCGAAGATCAATTTATTGAGTTGAGGAACAAAACAAATAACACACGTTTTAAATCAACAGATACATTCGCAAATGAAGATATCATTATTATACACGGACCCAACGTTACAAAAAATTCGCAGGCGTATTTGAGGAAAACAACAAAAGAATTCATCGAATTGCTGCCGGGATGGAATGAGTTTGAGGTGACAGGGGTTAGCAATGCAAAAATTGAATTCGACTTTAGGTTTTATTACGCATAAGGAGGGCGAATATGTCAAAAAAAAATATTGGGACGCTTTGGGATAGAACTACTAGAACAGATATAAACAATAACTTTGCAGCGTTGTTCAAAATGCGAGAGATATTAAATAACCTGATAATTGAGGGGCATTTTACCGAACAACAAATGGGCGATGTATTACTCGCATTAAATGACGCAATTAAAAAAGGTCATCTAAGTGTTAACGATATCGATAAAAATAAAGGGTTACTTGATCAATCATTTATGAGTGAAGAATTTTTAGAGCAGATAGCAGGTAATACCCCAATTAATTCTGTCCCCGCTGACGAAAGCGTAACAACAGGTAAAATAGCGGATAATGCGATAGTTCCTAGTAAAACAAACTTTTTTTATAAAACTCCGAATATATTTGATGGAGAATATCACGACTGGTATATTTATGATTATGGTTCAAGTTCTGAAAACCCAACAGCATATTTAAGGCGTAATTATCAAGGCGAAGAACACACTTTAATGGTACAAGTTATCCCGGGAGAAACATATACTATTAAAATTCACGATAAAGGGAACTCCAATCAATTCACGATAGCAACTGCACCCACAGAACCATCTTTCGATGAAACAGGGATATTTGATATGGGAAAACCGGTTCACTTGCAAGGTAAACATTCAACTCCTGAAAGGGAATATACACTAACAATCCCCGAAGGTGATAATTATCTTTATGCAATGGTAGCCCAAGACCAAGAACCACCTAGTAAAATTCAAGTGGAACAAGGGGAAGATGCTAACGTATATACTTCCCCTTATATGCTTAACACTAATTTGTACATTCAAGGTGCAGGAGAGAACGAAAATCAAGAAGCCCCAAGAAAGATAAAAACATTAACTAGCCAAAATATGTATAATGTCCCTACACTAGAAAGTGTGAATTTACCGGACAGTACAGTGAAGATACACGATGTAACGAGTACCGACATGTTCGGGTTTTATGATTCATTGATGGCAGATAATCCAACTTATATAACAAAAGAACTTGCTACCAACGAAACAACTGGATTACCTATTTACAAATATATATTTAAACCGGAACAACCAGAAATCGGACGAATAGAAGCGGAAACAGACTTACTACATTTCTTCATAGTATCCGGTGTACATGGTAGCGAAAAGGCTAGTTGGTGGTGCGTGTACGAAACTATGAAGCAAATATGCGAAAACTGGCGTAACAGTGATGTGCTTGAATCGTTGAGATGGAACGTTAAGTTTACAGTGATTCCAATCGTGAATGTTTATGGAATTGATAATCCCGATGATCCAATAACTTTGGGCGGTAAGAAGAATGCTAACGGAATAGACATAAACAGGAGTTTTCCGGAAGGGTTCGTTGTTTATAGTGATCCAGAATACGCTGGCTATGGCGGGGAAGAACCGTTAACACAGCCAGAAGCAATCATGATAGCGGATATTTTACAAAACGAAGAAGTTGATTTTTATGCAGACTTTCATAATTTTAGTTCAAATCCTAATCCCAATTATTTTATGTGGAATATTTCTGATGAAATGCATGGGATTAATATGTCGCAAGATTATTATACGCACCTTTCTTTAAAGTGGAAAAAACAAGATGAATTATTCCCTCAATCAAATGACGTGTTTTTTGGGTATTCTAGTGTTGGAACAGGAGGATCAACACCACCTTATATAAGTAGTTTAGGTATTCCTGGTAGTATCTTTGAAATAAGTCATACAATGCATCCAAAAGGAGATAGTTCGCAATACAGTTCAGAAGTAGTTACATTAGGTACAGAAGCACAGTTAAATTGGTTGTATTTAGCTTATAAAAATCTGACAAATTAGAACAAATTTCTTAGACTTCATTCCTAATACCCGAAAAATGTGGTAAAATTATACAACATATTTATTGAGAATGGGGTCGGGATTTTGTCAATTTTATTTCAAAAACTAACTTACTTTTCATTATGGTTAACGATTTTCACTATGCCGTTTCAAAAACATTTTATAATACCAGGTTTAGGTAGCATAAATAAAGTCTTTGGTATTGTATTAGTTAGTTCTATAATTCTAACGATATTATTTAAAGGTGAGTTTAAAAAACTACCTGTATTTTATGTGGTTCTATTTTTATTTATTTTGCTGAATCTATGCTCGTATTATTGGGGAGAATTACCACAGGATGCGGTAAATAAAAGTATTTTATATTTACAACTAAGTGTCATTTCGTGGGCAATTTACGAATTTGCATGTAAACAAGACAAATTGAACGGGTTATTAAAAGCATTTGTGCTAGGGTGTTCAGTAATAGCTTTACAATCGATTTATCAATTCATAACCGTAGGGAGCAATCCATTAATATCATCTAGCAGATTTTTTATTGAAGGATACAATCCTAATCAATTAGGTATAATCTGGGGGTTAGGATTGCCAATGGCAATGTATCTAATTATTAATGGATCAAAGCTTTTCATGTTATATGTGCCCATTGCATCTTTTTCAATATTACTAACTGGGTCAAGAACTGCTTTAATCCTATTGGTTTTTATATTCATTTGTTCGATTTGGTTGTTATTTAAATATAAAGTAAGGTTTAGAAAAATATTTACGTTTTCGTTATTCGGCGTTGGGGCTTATGTTCTTTACCAATTGCCGAAAGGACAGTTAGAACGACTTTATACAATAAAAGATCAAATAACTAGCGGTACTTTAAACGGAAGGACTGGTATTTGGAGTTCTGGGGTAGAAACGTTTACTCAAAATCCTATTTTGGGAGTTGGATCTGGGTCTTTTTTAGAAGCTTCTGTTGCTAATTCAGATACTGGAGTTGCTTATTCTGCGCATAATGCTTATTTATCGGTTCTTGTTGAGAATGGGATGTTAGGTTTTTCGTTTTTTGTTACAATGTTGGCTATTCTATTTGTTTCTTCACTCAAAATAAGTAAAAATAATCCTTATAGATGGTTATGCCTTACTCTTGTTACTGCATGGATGATTCTTTCTATCGCCAGTCATGCAGAAGCACAAAAATACACATGGATAATATTTGGTTTTATATTGTCGGCTTATTACATTAACAAAAACAACCCAATTGAGTCGATGAAACCTTTAGTGAATAAGAAACGGATCTTAAAAAAACGAATTGTTTGGTAAATTAGTTAGGAGGTGAATAAGTGTATATACGTAATCTAAACGGGGATGAATTCGCATTACAAGCTACGACAACCACCGATTTAGAGTTAAACGGAAACCAATCGTTATCGTTGAAGATACTGCCGACAAGAGTGAACAAGCTGTTTATTGACGATGTATCCGAAATGTGGCAGATAACAGCGGACGGAATAACGTATAAAATCGTATATGCTAAACGTAAAGGTGAGGGGCGGTTATTGACAGTACAAGTCAAAGCTGTTCCTCTTTTCTTTGACGATTTCGACACGCAGCGTATATATGAACGTTACGACCAACACATGACCGCGATTAATTGTTTTTCGATTATATTCGAAAACAGTGGTTATGAATTCGTTCTAGTCGATCAATTCGAGGCGATTCAATGGAAAGGATTCGGAGAAGGTGACACTCGACTTGCCATGTTTAAAGAGGCGATAAATCGATATGGTATAGAGTTTCGGATCGTTGGTACTACGGTTTATCTCGAAAGACAAATCGGACGGGATACATCGTTCATGTATCGACACAAGTTAAATGCTTCTAACATCGTTCAAGAAATCGATGCAGCCGCAATGTACACGTACGCAAAAGGTTACGGTGATTTTGCAGAAGGTGAAGAACAGGACGCGAAATTAATTCGAGAATATACGTCACCACTCGCGAACATCATCGGTAAACGCGAAGCGCCGCCAATTAAAAACGGTAACATTACGACCATATCAACGATGGATACACAACTTAAAACGTTAGTCGATGAGTCGTTGCAAATTAGCGTATCAGCCGATATTTTCGACTTACGCAAACAGGGATACGAATTAGGACAACCGGAATTAGGAGATCGTACATTTCTTATCGATGAGCGAATCGGTTTAAACGAGGAAGTACGCATCGTGAATATGTCGATCAAGAAAGATTGGAAAGGTAACGTATTAGACTTAAAGTTAACCTTCGGTTCGGACGGATTAACCAAACGTTATCAGTCGAGATTAAACACAGCAGCGAAAGATATCACCGACATATTAGCCGGACGAAAAGAAATGCCTTTTAGCGTACTACCTTCCGCAAAACAAGCAGCAATGCGTAAATTAGAAGAAGCGCAAACGGAATTAATATTCGGTAATGCGGAGAATGGCGTACAAGGTATCATAGCGCAAGATAAGAACGATCCTAACAAGTTAATGTGGATGAACTCTAACGGATGGATGATTAGTGTTGATGGTGGTGTTACTCCGAAAGTAGCAGCGACCGCAGAAGGAATAGTAGCGGATGTCATAACAACGGGTTTACTGAACACAGACCAAGTTATTATTCGTGGTGGCGACGGCTTGCGTTATATGTATATGAATGGTTCGGAATTAATCTCACATGGAGAATTCACTAGAACTTGGGCAGGAATTCAAGATACTGCCGAATTGAATCTAGGTATATATAACGGACGTGTAATGATTTCTAACGAGGATACCGGATACAACCTTTACATGACTGAACTCGGATTATCAACTACGATGTCGGGGGCGCAGGAAGATTATACGGCAGGTACGTTAGAATTTCATAGCCAACGTTTTAACCAAGAATCCCGAGGCGTTTCGTTAATTTCATCTTGGGGTACGGTCGCATTATTAGCGCAGAATAGTACGATTGTAAGCAGGTCTAATTTAACGAACAATATCGAAAGCGAAGATTATTCGGTTTATATACGACCATTCATGTATACCCGAACAGGCCTTAATGAGTTTCAATTTTACGTAAAGGATAACGCATCGGCCAGCGAAACGGACGGAGCGTTACTTTACGGTAATTTAACCGAAGGCACTACGCATGGGTCGGGTATTCGTTTTAGTAAAAACGCATCTAATCCAACAGTGTATGCAACGAACATTAACGGAGATATCGGAACAGGCAACTTTCACGCGGATCGGTTTCTAGGACATTTAGCTGCGCCTGGCGACGGATTTTTATACCTAATGGCTGACGATAAAGTACGAATTACTGATAGGCGAGGGTATAATAACGGTAATCCTGTTTTACGTGATTTACAACTTTCGTTCATACAAGCAAATTCGATCAGGGTAAATGATTCTGATGCTAACCTCTACATCGGTACATCTTCCGGGGAAGCTAGAGTAACAAACAATTTACTTTACAACAATGGTGATGTCGGTTATCGACCTATCGCGGCGAGTGAGTTCAGGAACGCATCTAGTATAGTCTATAAAACTAATATTGAAGATTTGGCTGTAGAAGGGCTACCGATTATTAACAATTTATCGGTTAAAGAATATGTTCTTCAAGAAGATGTAGATAACGGAGTATACGACAATTGGCAAGTCGGATTCATTAGTGAATTAAGTCCAGAAATCGCTACGCCAGACGGTAAAGCAATTAACATATATAAGTTACTTGGGTATGCAATAAAAGGAATGCAAGAAGAATATATTGCCCGTAAAGAATTAGAAAAACGTGTACAAGATTTAGAAATAATTATATCGGAGGGTGCTTAAATGCAAAAGCCTAACAAAGATTACATGATTCAATCGTTACAAGCTCAGATATCAAACACATCAATCCAGATTGCTGAACGTGATGCGATAATTACAGAACAACATCAGGAAATACAGGAATTAAAGAAACAGATAGAAGAAATAACGGAGAAACAAATAGAGGAAATGGATAGCGCCAAGTAAGGCGTATTTTTTATGGGGGAAAATCGAGGGCTAGGGATGTTAGCCCTCTTCCACCTATTGAGGGTCAAATAGGTGGTTATTAGTGTTATACGAGAAATTATTTTTATGTTAGGGGGTCATTTACCTAATGGAGGAGATGAATAAATGGGCGGTGTTAATTTGGAACATCTAGAAGCTGCAAGGATGTATTTATTTGGGGATGTTAAGTTCTTACATTTGCTATTACTATTGATGGCATTAGATATATTAACAGGGGTATTCAAAGCATGGAAAAACGGTAATCTATGGAGCAGAAAAAGCCTTTTTGGCTATGCTCGAAAGGTGCTTATTTTAGTAGTAATTATATTGGCAAACGTTGTAGATCAAATACTTGGATTGAATGGAGCGGTCACTTATGCGACGGTTCTTTTTTATTTGGCTAATGAAGGACTATCCATATTAGAAAATTTGGCGGCAGTTGGTGTAATTGTACCACCTGGACTAGCTGACAAATTAAAGGCTATTGATGAAAGCGAAAAAACTTTGCCGGATGAAGTAAGAGAAGAATTTTCAACGAAGGAAAAATAACATTTCAAAAATTTTAAGGAGGAATTTATATGAAAGCAGCAATTACAAGATTAGTGGTATTAGGGATTTTATTGTTAAACCAAGGTTTAGTCGTATATGGTTGGGACCCGTTACCGTTTACCGAGGATCAAGTATATGCAGGTGTTTCTACAGTAGCAACTGTTGGAGTATCTTTGTGGACTTACTGGAAAAACAATAACGTCACTAAAAAGGCTCAAGAGCAAGAGGCGTGGCTCAAAGAACAGGGGTTGAAATAAGATGGCCAAAAAACCATATATCAAAAAGCTTAATTTATCATTCAGAGGAAATCTAAACCCACTAAGTAAAAGCCGGATCGTGAAAATAGTGCAGCATCACATGGCGCATCCATCTTGGGATATCATGGACGTGCATAATTTTCACAGGTATTCTAATGGTTGGCAAGGGATTGGATATAATTTTTGGATTGGATTTGATGGAACGATTTATGAAGCTAGGGGGCTTTATCAAGGTGCGCATTGTTTAGGGTACAACAGCACTACTATAGGCATTGGTTATCAAGGTAATTTCCAAACGCAACATATGACGGATGCACAATTAAAAGCTGGTATAGCATTAAATGTATGGCTTATTGATGAATTCCCTAATCTGCAAGCTGGGGATATTTTAGGACATAAAGATTTAGGAAGCACTGCTTGTCCAGGTAAAAACTTTAGAATGTCAGAACTTAAAAAAGGAGTTTCAGGTGGAAAAGTTGAAGCTCCAAAACAGGAAGTTGAGTCCGAAATCACTAACAAATGGACAAAAGTTACTGGTGATTGGAAGGGTCAAACACTTGGTAATGGAGAATATGGTGAACCTGTAAGACAATTACAAACCATGCTTGCAGAAAATGATCCTCCATTCTATCCAAATAAAGGTGCAAGAAACAACGGGATTGATAGTTATTACGGAGATAACACAGAAAATGCAGTAACACGTTATCAATCATATTACGGTTTATCTGTTGACGGGTTAGCAGGTAAAGAGGTTTATGGATCTCTAACTGGCAAAAGTTCATCAAATAAACCAGCAAGCAAGCCTAAATCATCTGGATTACCTAATGCAGTTTATAAAGCTGCTAAACCATATCCTAGAGGTAGCGGTGTGAAGGCAGTACAAAAAGCCTTGGCATCTGTTTACTTTTACCCAAATAAGGGCGCTAAAAATAAAGGCATCGATGGTGTTTATGGTCCAAATACAGCCGATGCAGTACAACGATTCCAGTCCATGCATGGATTAGCACAGGATGGCATTTATGGTCCTGATACTAAGAAAGCTTTAGAAAAAGCTATGTAATAAAATTAAGCCCCATATCTTTAGGGAGACTAGGGGCTTAATAATTCGTTGGCTCGGCAGGAGCCTCTAACTCTAAACAGTATTGACATGGATAAATAATTATATACAAAATAAATTGCCTCTCGATTCCGAGAGGCAAACAGTGTGCGTTTTGTTCAACAACTTGAACAGGTAGACATTTATATTATACCCGTTTAAGACATTTACATGGAAAGAAAGTTGTAATTCAAAAGGAGAAAGTGAGTAATTGAAAGACTTAGAAAAGCCTCAATTATATTATGTACCTTTGTCATATTTCAATACGTTGTTAAATATTATCTATAAGGGTTAACTCCCTTGCTGCAACCATGCCTTAGTTCAATTTTTGCGGTTTGTTGAGCTAGGGCTATTATAAATCCCCCTCTTACCTAGGGATGTAAAAGGGGGGAACAAGAAGTTTAGGCCCTCAGTAAAGCCCGTTAATATCCTCTTCAATTTCCAGTACATTTATACATACTCCGGGTTTATTTTTTTTATCATGAAACAGAACGAGTATATCCGTGTGCTTAGAGTACATGAAAATAGCCCTCACAAATGTGGGGGCTATTTCTCTAAAGAATTTCTTGGTAAAAACGACTTAATAGGTTGTTAAAATTAAAGTACAATCGTAATAAATATATGCGAATAAGTACTATATTGAAACGGCATTTGCCTATTTAATAATCTTTTACCTCAAAATCAGTTCCATTCATGTAACGTTTCATAGCTTGATTAGTCATTTCTTTTAAATCCTCTGAAGAATATTCAATCACACCACTATTACCCCTGCTATTCCATCGATAAGTAGTGTTCCCAATTCGTTTTATGTCTAGGTGATACTTAGTATATAATTTCTGTTTTGTAGCTGACATGTCTTTCTGTATTCGTTCTATGACGGCATCAATCATACTTTGATATACGATACCTTGCTTAAACTTAGCAAAGCGCTTTCTATCCTGTTCGAAAATCTTCGCAGCAAAAGGAAGAATGATGAAATCTTGTGCTAACCGTTTTAATTCCTCATTCATAAGATCACCCCAAAGAACGTTTGTTCCTATTATATACAGTGATTTACTTTTTATCAAACATTATTCAAACCATATATCTTCAATGTGTTTATCTAATTCCTTAGCTATTTTATAAGCAAGCGGCAATGCGGGAATCGCGCCCTTGTTTACTATGCGATTGATCGTTGACTTATTTGCACCAGTTACCTTGGCTAAGTGTGTTTGTTTAATACCTTTATCCTCTAGAATTTCTTTTAGTCTAGATTTCATTACACCACCTCACAATATTAATTCTCCAAATTAAACTAAATTCCTTTTTTACGCATGGACAGGCATTTTAGTGGGCGTTTATACATACATTACTACCAAGGTAACTACCAAAGTAATTGCCAAATTATCTACCAAGGCACATCTACCAAGGTATTAGAATCTACGTCCAATATATAAGGGTATTTAAAAATTTGTTTAAAGCGGAGCGAAGTGGAGCTGTCTGAAAGAGGGAGGGCGAGGGAGGTAAAAAAAATATTAAGTACAATAACTCATGTATGGGAGGAGAAAGTATGTTCACGATTCTAGGTTGGTCTTTACTAACTAGTTCAATTTTATGGGGGTCTTATCCTGCATTTGAATATGTTTTTCTGAAAAATAAATACAGAAAAAGAAAGCTTATAGAAAATTTGAATGCTGCATTTATTAACGGAGGATTATTTAAAAAAATAGATAAATATGAAGCTTATCCTCATTTATTACGTTTCGATCAAAAGGGAGGATGTATCACATTTGTTTTTACTATCCCTAAAGGTATAAATCCAGATGAATTTGAAAAACGTCTATTTGTCTTTAAGCAACATTTTGGACAATACATTGATTTGAATATCACAGAGCAAAGAGGAATATTAAAAGTGTTTCCAGATGGATTACCAGGTAAGTTTAAATATGATTACCCTGAAATCCACAGCGCATTAAAAGGAAAAATACCCATTGTTTGCGGTCAGACTTTAGATGGTAAAATCCATTCATTTGACCTTACTAGAAATCCTCATGTTCTTATTGCTGGTGAAACAGGTTCAGGAAAATCAAGCGAGATAAGAAGTATCCTAACAACGTTAATAAAACATAAATCACCAAAGCAATTGCAATTGATATTAGGGGATCTAAAAAGGTCAGAGTTTCATCTATTTAAACAAATCGAGCATGTAGAAGGTGTTTTCCATTCTGCTGATGAACTACGGCCAGCTCTTAATAAAGTTAAAAGAGAAATGGTCAAGCGAGGGAATAAGTTAGATGAAGCTGCTGTAAATTCAATTGATCAATTAAAAGAAAGATTGCCTTATATCGTGGTATGTATTGACGAAGTTGTTTTGTTAAAAAAAGAAACTGACATTATGGACATTTTAGAAGAAATCTCAAGCATAGGTAGATCATTAGGAGTGTTTATTATTTTGTCAATGCAAAGACCTGATGCCAAGCTACTGGATGGAAAGCTAAAGGTAAATCTAACAGTGCGAATGGGATTCATGACAGCTGATGCAACCAATTCAAAAATTATTGGTACACCTGGCTCTGAAAAGATTAATACACCTGGAAGGATGCTATTGAAAATTAATTCGAGTATACAAGAGATACAGTGTCCTTGGTTAGATAATGATAATGCCCGTAAATTGCTTCATTCATATAGAGTACAGCAACAAAAGAAGGAACCCACTCAAGAAAATAATTACTCTAAAGTATTGGAGATGTTTGAAAATGAATAAAAGGGATTTGCAGATCATAAAGGATTTAGAACGATTTAGGGTTATGAGTAGGGATGACATCATAGAGCTATATTTTTCTAGACTAAAAAACCCTGTGACATGTGCTAACACTGTTTTAAAACGTTTAGTTAGAGACAAACAAATAGGTGTAAGCAAATCATTTACGCCTTACGTTTATTTTCCGATTCAATCTACCATTAAACATAATTCCACTAAAATACCTCATTTTCTGCAGCTGGTAGAAGTCTATAAACAGATAAGGAAATACACTACTCCAAAAACTTTTCAAATCGAACCAAAATATAAAAAAGGATTAGCGGAACCAGATATATTCACTACAATAAAAGGTGCACCATTCTTTATAGAAGTGCAGCGCAATTTATACTCACAAAAAGTAATGAATGAGAAAATCAAACGCTATGAAGCTCTAAAGATTTCAAATGAATTTAAACCATTTCCTTTCATAGTAATGATTACCAGCACCAACTATGAAATACAGGAAGGAGATTTAACAGTATTCCAGGTAGGATCTATACAGGAATTTATGCAAAATATAAGCAAGAAAAAGGAGAAAGTAAAAGAAGAATCAAATGGTATAAAATTTAAAATTGGTTGAAACTTTTGTACTGGATTTATGGTAATATGTAGAAAAAAGATACTAGAGGGCCAATAAGTGAAGAACGTTTTGCTTTTAGTTATTTTAAGTGTGGTGTTGGTAGGGTGTGGGGATAAGATACATGAGAATATAGGCGAAGATATAGCAGATGACACAAATCAAATTTTAAATATAATGGATGGTGTTATTGAGGAAAAAAATGAGATTTCTGAACAAGAAAAGGAAATCTTCGATCATTACTATATAAAGTATAGTGCATTCCAAAAGAATTCCGAATTAAGCGAAGAAGAAGAACGTTTGTTCATACTAGTTAAGCACATCGTCGAAAACCCAGAGTTTTATACTACATTAGAAAGCGATAAAGAAAACTACGAAGACAGGAAAAGGCAAATAAATAATGTTATAAAGACAGGTCAAATTTATGATGAATAAAAATAAGGATTAATTCTCTTCTTTTACACACAAAACTTTTTTACACATATTTTACACACAAAAAAGAAGAAACCCTTTTAAAATAACGAGTTTCTTCCTATTATATATGTCTGCCTGGGACGTCACTAAGAAATATGAATTAGGTAGAAAACATGCCCAACTGTGATAATAACACATTTGGGCATGTTTTCTTATTGTCTACCTGCTGCACCATCTGTTATTCCCCTACCAAATCTTTTACGGAACTTTTTTTCCTACTGTATCAACATCATTCCAGATACAAGTATTTTATATATACTAGATTTAAGACTCCTACTCCCTATACTCGAGCTGTCATTCGCTAATTAGGCTTTGAATGCTCAAGATTCGATGTTGCATGCATACGAATGAAACCTCTTGCTTAGATCTACCCTTAACTATGTCGCATATTTTGATTTTCTATTGCCATTTTTTATTGCTTTCGACTGATTCCCATATTTCTTTTTCACTACTATAAATAATACCGCTCGGGAAATAATAAAAGAAGCTAACACTAATGTCATATTGATTACCCCCTTTTTTAAACTGTTATAGTAGCAGTAAAGGTGCTAGGAGCCTCTTCCTGTAAAAGATTAAAGAAACATTAAAATACTACTAAACATATTTCACTCCTATTATAAATGTTTTCGCATTATTCGTAATATTCCTGACCAGCAATAACACAGAAATCACTCTCTTTAACATATTAGTGCTAGTCTACGGCGATAGATGATTGGCCTTGTTTATCTTTTCTTCTGCTTCTTGTTCGATTAGTTCTTTGAATTGACTAAGTATCGGGCTAAAATTCGTATGTTGATCCAGCATAAAACTCATTTTATATTCAATGGGCTTCCATGTAACTATATCCGCTTCATTATGTTGAATTTGTGCTTCAAGCTTATCGAGGGCATTGGCAACTTTTGCTTCATAGGTGTGTTTGTTTTCAAATTCTATCCATAAATCGAAAACATTGCTACCAAGGGGTTCTGGCAACATTTGCTTTATATGGTCGATTGCTTCTCTTTCCTTTTCATGTTTCTGCTTAAGGAGTTTTGGGTTATTTAATGTATCGAAAGCAGGGATATCACTCGCTTCAGCCTCTACTAAATCATGAATAATGATCATTTTTAATAGCTTTTCAGAATCAATATTTTCCTCTAAGTAAGGTTCGATTAACATCGCCATTAAGGATAATCGCCAAGTATGTTCCGCCACACTTTCTTGTCGCCCATTTGATAGCCAGCTATGCCTTAACTCATATTTTAATTTTTCCCCAAGCTTGATGGCCCAATAGATTTGCTTCAATGCTTCACTCATATTCTCACCTCTAACCCTATTATAATCAAACCATGCTCTTAGAGCCATATGTAATCGTTAGGTCACATTTCTTTGAATTCTGGTTATATGCTATAATGCGGATACGTTTCATTCCCCATTTAAAGGAAGAACATCTTAGCTTAAAGTTTGAAATTTCTTTGCATCGGGAATGTATATCTAGTATGTTAAAATTAAATACTATAAACACGCATGAGAGGAGGTAGACAATGCAGAACTTGCCAGAAAATGTCATTCTTTTTCCGAAATGGAGGACAGTATTAGAAGAAGAGAGTTTACAGGCTCTGAAAGAAAAAAAATATGAAGACGCTCTGTTAAAATTAAATAAGTTATTAAGTTACCAAATTGATAGCTATGAAATCATTAGTGGTAAGCTAATTTGCTTAATGGAATTAGGGCGTCATCATGAAGCTCAAGATATATGTGAAGAATTACTAAAACATAAGGATGAACATTATTATCATTATTTACATATTTATTTAACGATTCTATTTCAAACCAATCAATACGATACATTGATGAAGCAAATAGACTATGAATTTCAATCAAATGCTGTGCCATCCATGATGCAAGAGCAGTTTCAGCAATTATATGAGATGAGTAGTAAAATGAAGGCAGATGTTTCGGTAGAGCATACGACTACTTATTTAGATGAGTTGCATGAAGCAATTGAGGCTGAGGATTATCGAAAACAATGGCGATTGCTTGAGAAATTGCGGAAATTGAGGAGTGACCCAACTCAAGAGGTCATATCGCTGCTAATGAAGGGATCGATTCACCCTGTCATTAAAACAGCTGTATTTATTTGGCTTCAGGATATTAACTATAAGGATAAGGTGAAGGTTCATAAGTGGGATACAGCATTAAATGTAAAACCAGATGAAGTTCCCAATATACATAATCAAATCTTATTTAAGCAGATTTTATTAATTATCGGTGAGTTGGAACAAAAAGATCCTTCCTTATATAACTTATTGCTTAAACTATTAAATCATTATTTATATGTAAGGTTTCCGGTTTTGCCAGGTGAAGAAGATGCTGAATGGATAGCCGAATCATTGAAATATGTGGGCTCATCGTATTTAAATATTCCATCTCCCACCAGGGAAGAATCGTCTATCGAAAATAGGCATTACATAGAAGAGATCGAACTATGTGAAACACTATATGAAAGTATTATAGAAGAAAGCTAAGAATGTCGTTAAATGCTTGAAAGGCATAGTAATTATGTTATAATAAGATGGTTGTAAATTTAGATCATTATATAATAATGAACGTGAAATATGAAGGATATAATAGATTTTGGAGGGAATTTTTATGTCAGCGAAATGGGAAAAACAAGAAGGCAATGAAGGAGTACTTACGATTGAAGTAAGTGTTGAAGAATTTGACAAAGCATTGGATCAAGCATTTAAAAAAGTATCCAAAGATGTTCAAATTCCTGGATTCCGTAAAGGTAAAATTCCGCGTGGGATTTTTGAAAAACGTTTTGGAGTAGAAGCACTATATCAGGATGCGGTTGACATTGTACTTCCAGATGCTTATATGCAAGCAGTTGAAGAAACAGGCATTGAACCAGTAGCACAACCAGATGTTGATATTGACACAATTGAAAAAGGGCAACCACTTGTTTTTACAGCAAAAGTTACCGTTAAACCAGAGGTAAAACTTGGTGAATATAAAGGACTTGAAGTGGAAGATCAATCTGTAGAAGTTACAGATGAAGATGTGGAACATGATTTAGAACATCAACGCGAACATCATGCTGAATTAGTTGTAAAAGAAGAAGGAAAAATTGAAGAAGGAGATACAGCTGTTATCGACTTTGAAGGTTTCGTTGATGGAGAGGCTTTCGAAGGTGGAAAAGGTGAAAATCATTCCTTAGAAATCGGTTCTGGTCAATTTATCCCAGGCTTTGAAGAACAATTAATTGGCAAAGAAACTGGAGAAGACACCGAAGTTTCTGTGACCTTCCCTGAAGATTATCATGCAGAAGACCTTGCTGGTAAAGAAGCAACCTTCAAAGTGAAGATCCATGAAGTGAAATACAAAGAACTTCCTGAACTTGATGATGAGTTTGCTAAAGACCTCGATGATGAAGTTGAAACGCTAGAAGAATTGAAAAGTAAGAAAAAAGAACAACTTCTTGAACAGAAGAAACAGGATGTCGAAAACCAAAAACGTGAAACATTAGTTGAAAAAGCTAGCGATAATGCTGAAGCTGAAATTCCAGAGGCTATGGTGGATACGGAATTAGACCAAATGGTAAAAGAGTTTGAACAGCGTCTGCAGATGCAAGGTATGACATTAGAAATGTATTCTCAATTCTCTGGTCAAGATGAAGCTGCATTGAAAGAACAAATGAGAGAAGATGCTGAGAAACGAGTGAAAACAAATCTTACATTAGAAGCAATTGTGGACGAAGAAGGTCTTGAAGTTTCTGAAGATGATGTAGATGCAGAACTTGAAAAAATGGCTTCTATGTATGGTGCAGAAGTAGAGCAGCTAAAGCAAATGCTTGGTGGTAATACGGACGCAATTAAAGGTGATTTAAAAATGAGAAAAGCCATTGATTTCCTTGTAGAACACAGCAAAGCTGTTTAAATCTTATTATAAGGTTTAGATCATGCGAGATAAGGCAAAGACTAAAACAAGGTGCGATGCGTTCGCACCTTGTTTTCCATTATTTTTAATACAAACGATTTTGAGGAATTGTAATTTTAGCGACTTTATTTAAAGAATTAACATATAGTAATAGTATGTGTTAATGTTAAGTAACAATAAAAGCTAGAAGTCAATCCTTACTTATTAATTTATGATGGGAACAAGTCCATATTAGATCACTTATTTATGGTAAATGAATACAGATAACAATGTATATACGATACAAATTAACTTTAAAAAAGGTTTATTGTTTTGTATTTTAAATTCGATCTGATATGATGACTATAAAAGTTGAAACCTAGCGTGAAATGCGTAGGAGCAGATTTAAACTTTTAGGGGTGAAATGGAATGTTTAAATTTAATGAAGAAAAAGGGCAATTGAAATGTTCGTTCTGCGGTAAAAGCCAGGATCAAGTTCGAAAGTTAGTTGCTGGACCAGGCGTTTATATATGTGATGAGTGTATTGAACTTTGTACAGAAATTGTAGAAGAGGAATTGGGAACCGAAGAGGAAACAGAACTAAAAGAAATCCCAAAGCCGAAAGAGATTTGTGAAATCCTAAATGATTATGTAATTGGTCAAGATAAAGCGAAAAAGAATCTTTCTGTTGCAGTTTATAATCACTACAAGCGTATTAATACAACAAAGAATACAGCAGATGATGTGGAATTATCAAAAAGTAATATCGCTATGATTGGGCCGACAGGTAGTGGGAAGACATTGCTAGCCCAAACGTTAGCTCGTATTATTAATGTGCCATTTGCCATGGCAGATGCAACTTCGCTTACAGAAGCAGGTTATGTCGGGGAAGATGTAGAGAATATTCTACTTAAGCTAATTCAAGCTGCCGATTACGATGTTGAAAAAGCAGAAAAAGGAATTATTTATATTGATGAAATTGATAAAGTAGCACGTAAGTCGGAAAACCCTTCAATTACTAGAGATGTTTCGGGTGAAGGTGTACAACAAGCTTTACTTAAAATTCTAGAAGGAACGGTTGCAAGTGTACCACCACAAGGCGGCCGTAAACATCCACATCAAGAATTTATTCAAATCGACACAACTAACATTCTATTTATTGTCGGTGGAGCATTTGACGGCATCGATCAGGTAGTTAAACGTCGTCTTGGTAAAAAAGTAATTGGATTTGGTGCAAACGAGAAGCAGCAGGACTTAGAAATGGGAGAGTTGCTAGCAAAAGTACTTCCAGAAGATCTCCTTCGTTATGGATTAATTCCTGAATTTATTGGCCGAATTCCTGTTGTAGGAAGTCTAACTCCATTAGATGAAGAAGCCTTAATAGAAATTTTAACTAAACCAAAAAATGCATTAGTTAAACAATATGAAAAGCTATTTCAAATGGATGATGTAGAACTAGAATTTGAAGATGAAGCACTAAGGGAAATTGCTGCTAAAGCGATAGAACGTAAAACGGGTGCTAGAGGTCTACGTTCCATTATCGAAGGTATTATGCTTGATGTGATGTTTGATTTACCATCAAGAGAAGATATTGAGAAATGTATTATTACGAAGAAAACCGTGGAAGAAGAGAATGGCAGTCCGAAGTTGGTTTATCGTGATGGTACCGTAATGGAAGGTAATAAGAAACATCCGAAAGAGAGTGCGTAACAGTAATCTATTCTAATTTAAATAATGATGTGAAGAGACTGACTTTATTACATGTTCTTAGTAACGAGTCGGTCTCTTTTCATGATATTTCGTATATTTTTATATGGCGAACGAATGATAAGAACAGCTTAATAAAAATCGAATATGACGTATGATAATAATTTACAAATAAAATTCTTTTATATAAACTTTAAGAACATATGATATAAATAATTACATTACATAATATTTGGAGGTACATACGATGACCAATGATAACAGGCAACTTCCCCTCCTACCTTTACGTGGACTGTTAGTATTTCCATCAATGGTATTGCATCTTGATGTAGGGCGAGAGAAATCAATTGCTGCATTAGAAAAGGCAATGATGGATGACCAGCAGATTTTTCTAGCTGCTCAGAAGAAAGTTCGATTGGAGGATCCAGAACCAAAAGATATTTATTCTATTGGTACACTAGCAACTGTGAAGCAAATGATTAAGCTTCCAAATGGAACGATGCGTGTGTTAGTGGAAGGGATCTATCGAGGAGAAATCATTCGTTATATTGAACAGCAGGATGAATTTATTGTAGAAATTCAAGAGTTAAAAGATATTCAAGGTGATCAGCATGAAGAGGAAGCATTGATGCGATCTCTTCTAGATCAATTTGAACAATATAGTAAAGTATCTCGAAAAATAACACATGAAACTTTTGATACGGTTTCAGATATTGATGAGCCAAGCAGATTAGCGGATATGATCACTTCTCATTTGTCCTTAAAAATAAAAGAAAAACAAGAACTTTTGGAAACACCAAATGTGAAAGACAGACTGCAGCAATTAATTACGAGCATTACTAATGAGAAAAAGGTACTCGATTTAGAGAAGAAAATAGGACAACGTGTGAAGACATCAATGGAAAAAACACAAAAAGAATACTATTTAAGAGAACAAATGAGGGCAATTCAAAAAGAGCTTGGAGAAAAGGATGGCAAAACTGGCGAAGTAGGTCAACTGAAAGAAAAGATTGAGCAGTCTGATATGCCGGAGCATATTAGAAATGTTGCTCTAAAAGAGTTGGATAGATATGAGAAAGTACCACAAAGCTCAGCTGAAAGCTCGGTAATTCGAAATTATATTGAATGGTTATTAGCATTACCGTGGATAGAAAAGACACAAGATACAATCGAAATAAAACATGCCGAAGCGATATTAGATCGAGATCATTATGGATTAGAGAAAGTAAAGGAAAGAATTCTTGAATACTTGGCTGTACAAAAACTTACGCAAACAATTAAAGGGCCAATCCTTTGTTTAGTAGGTCCACCTGGAGTTGGTAAGACATCGCTAGCTAAATCTATAGCCAGTTCTATAAATAGAAATTTTGTACGAATTTCATTAGGCGGAATTCGTGATGAAGCAGAAATTAGAGGTCACCGGAGAACATATATCGGTGCGATGCCCGGCAGAATTATTCAAGGCATGAAAAAAGCGAAGTCGGTTAATCCAGTCTTTCTTTTAGATGAAATTGATAAAATGGCTAACGATTTTCGGGGTGACCCGTCTTCTGCATTACTAGAAGTACTAGATCCAGAACAGAATAGTAATTTTAGCGATCATTTCATAGAAGAAACCTATGACTTATCAAATGTTTTATTCGTTGCTACGGCTAACTATGTAAATAATATTCCTGGACCACTGCTAGACCGAATGGAACTCATTTCAATTGCCGGTTATACGGAATTAGAAAAGCAGCATATTGCAAAACAGCATCTACTACCTAAGCAATTAAAGGAAAATGGGCTAACAAAAGGTGACTTACAACTACGTGATCAAGCGTTAATGAAGTTAATACGTACATATACAAGAGAAGCTGGTGTACGTAATTTGGAAAGACAATTAGCAACATTGTGTAGAAAGGCAGCTAAGATAATTATATCGAATGAAAAAAAACGTGTTGTTGTGACTGAAAAAAGCATAGAGGATTTATTAGGTAAACCTATCTATCGATATGGATTAATGGAAGAGGAAGATCAGGTAGGTGCTGCAACTGGACTAGCTTATACTGCGGCAGGAGGAGATACCCTATCGATTGAGGTCTCTCATTACCCTGGTAAAGGAAAGCTAACCTTAACAGGTAAGTTAGGTGATGTTATGCAAGAATCTGCACAAGCGGCATTTAGTTATATTCGATCTCGTGCTAATGATTTAAACATTGATCCAGAGTTTTACGAAAAACGTGATATTCATATTCATGTTCCTGAAGGTGCAACACCAAAGGATGGACCATCTGCTGGCATAACAATGGCTACAGCCCTTGTTTCTGCATTAACAGGACGAGCTGTAAAAAAGGAAATCGGAATGACTGGGGAGATCACACTTAGAGGAAGGGTCTTACCAATTGGCGGCTTAAAGGAAAAGTCCCTAAGTGCTCATCGAGCTGGGATTACTACGATTATCATGCCAGAAGAAAATGAAAAAGATATTGAATCAATACCTGAAAGTGTTCGAAATGACTTAACATTTATTCCGGTAAACCATTTAGACCAAGTATTAGAACATGCGTTAGTGGGGGATATGGATGAAAGTAACAAACGCTGAAATTGTCATAAGTGCTGTAAGTGAAAAACAATATCCAACTGATCAATTACCGGAGGTAGCCTTAGCTGGCCGGTCTAATGTAGGCAAATCTTCGTTTATTAATAAATTAATTAATCGGAAGAATTTAGCTAGAACATCTTCTAAACCAGGAAAAACACAAACACTTAATTTTTATAAAATTAATGAAGCTTTCTATTTTGTGGATGTACCTGGTTATGGTTATGCGAAAGTCTCAAAAAAAGAGAGGCGAAAATGGGGTAAGATGATGGAAACCTATTTTGAAAAAAGATCTTCCTTAAAGGCAGTTCTGCTTATTACAGATGTACGCCATGAACCTACGAATGATGATATTCAGATGTACGATTATTTAAAATATTATGACCTTCCAGTTGTGGTAATTGCAACAAAATTGGATAAAGTACCAAAAAGTAAACGTGCCAAACATTTGAAACGTACAAAAAACCTATTCGATCTAGAACCCGAAGATATTTTATTACCCTTTTCTGCAGAAACAGGGGAGGGAAAAGATGAGGCATGGTCCATTTTAAGAGAATATATGGGACTGTAAGCAAACATTTCTAAAAAAGAAAAGCCCGTAAAGGAACAAGATGATTTTTGTTTCCTTTACGGGTTTTTTTGGGAAGGTATCGAAACGAAGGCATAGTTAAGGTATCTCAAAGGATGCTTAGGTATATGTGAGGGAAGCGAAGGGAATACAAGGTAATTCAAAGTTTTTTGAATACAAAGCAAAAAAACTAGGTGTAAATGAATTCGGAGAATTTTTAGATAATTGTTATAATTATGCTAATACTTTATCAAATAAGGATTTAACGCAGGTAGAAAAAGAAAGGGTGTATTCAATGAAAAAACGGAATATGTTGATTATGCTATTATTCATCTGTTTTATTTCCGCTTGTGGAACGGAATCTTCTTCCCATGGAAATACGGAAAACAATAATGAGTATTCCTTAATTGAAGAAGGCAAATTAACTTTTGCAGCTTCTGGCGAATTCAAACCATTTAGTTATATGGAAGGAACCGAAATGGTTGGTTATGACATAGCTGTTGGTAAAGCTATAGCTAACAAATTAGGACTAGAACCAAATCCTCAGCGAGCGAAGTTTGCGGGAATAGTAACAGGGGTCACTGAGGGGAGGTATGATATTGCAGTTGCAAGTCATACGATTACAGAGGAACGTCTGGAACAGGTGAATTTTTCAAAACCTTATTATTATTCAGGTCCAGTAATCTATACTAGGCCAGATAGCGATATTCAATCTGCAGATGACCTCAAAGGGAAGGAGATATCGGTAGCAAGAGGAACTACTTACATTGAAATTGCTAAACAGTATACCGATAATATTCCTCAAGTAGATAGTGACGTTGTAGCTCTTCAATCCTTGGCAAAGGGACATCATGATGCAGTTATTACCGATGATGTAACAGGGTTTAATGCTATCGATAATGGATTGAATGTAGAAAGTCGAATTCAACTAGGTATCAGTGAACAAGCAATTGCTATTTCAAAGGAAAATGAAGCACTTTTAGAAGCAGTTAATGAGGTATTAAAGGAAATGAAAGAAAACGGAGAATTAGAGGAACTATCGAAAGAATGGATTGGTGGAGACATTACTAAAAAGAAAGAAGCAGAGCAATAAAAGAAATGTGCGTTATTTGCGCACATTTCTTATGGTATGAAAGGGGTTGATAAAGATTCTTTCAGCAATCGGACATTTTTTTGATGTATTTGTTGGTAGTATGGATGTGTTTATGGAAGGTTTATGGATTACCATTAAATTATCTGTCGTTTCTTTAATTATTGCGTTAATCATAGGGTTGTTTTTTGCCATCCTAAAAATTTCAAATATAAGGATTTTAAAATGGGTAGCGGATGCATACATTTGGATTGTTCGAGGGACACCATTAATTGTACAAATTTTTATTTTGTATTATGGCTTGACAGATCTTCTGCTTATCCCAATGTTTTGGGCAGGTGTAGCTGGACTCGCTTTTCATAGTGGCGCATATATAGCCGAAATAATTCGTGGTGCAATACAATCCATTGATAAAGGGCAGATTGAAGCAGGGCGATCTCTTGGTATGAGTAGTGGCTTAACCATAAGACGAATTGTCTTACCACAAGCGATACGACGAGCAATTCCTTCTTTAGGTAATCAGTTCATCATTGGTATAAAGGATTCCTCATTAATTTCATTTATTGGCATGCAAGATCTATTTGGAGTAGCAAGTACGATGGGGTCAAATAGTTTTGATTATTTACCTTATTTTATTACTGTAGCTATTTATTATTTGATCATTGTCCTAATACTTACATATTTTGTGAACATAACAGAAAAGAAACTGGCTAAAAGTGACTAAATCGTATGGGAGGCAAAAAATGAATGAATACAATGGAAATGATACGGGTAAATAACTTAAACAAATCGTTTGGAAATCTGCAGGTGTTGAAAGATATTAACCTGACAGTGAAAGAAAGAGAAGTCGTTGTACTAGTTGGAGCTAGCGGTTCAGGAAAAAGTACTTTGTTACGCTGTTTAAACTTTTTAGAATTGAAAAATAGCGGGCATATTATAATTGATGGAGAACGAATAGAACAAAATACGCATGATCTTAATACGATTCGTAAAAAAATAGGAATGGTTTTTCAGCATTTTAATTTATTTCCCCATATGACAGTACTGCAGAATATAATTGAAGCGCCTACACATGTCAAGCGTAAAAGTAAACAACAGGCAGTAAGTGAAGGAAAAGTACTATTAGGAAAAGTCGGATTGGGTGATAAACTTCATGTCTATCCCTCAACACTTTCTGGTGGACAGCAGCAACGTGTAGCTATAGCAAGAGCTCTCGCAATGAACCCAAAGGTGATGTTATTTGACGAGCCTACCTCAGCTTTAGATCCAGAGCTTGTTGGGGAAGTTCTAGGAACGATAAAAGAATTAGCAAAAGAGGGCATGACAATGGTTATTGTGACACATGAAATGGGGTTTGCAAGAGAAGTAGCAGATTGGGTAATTTATATGCATGAAGGAAGAATTGTGGAAGCAGGTACACCGAAAGAAGTATTTGATTATCCACAAGAATTAAGGACCCAAGCATTTTTAAGCTCTGTATTGTAGAAAAGAGCCCGAAACAAAAGTGATTTAGATAAGAAATATCCCAACTATCATCCGAGCATATGAATACGGATCGTAGTTGGGATTTTATCGTTTATTCGTTCAAATGCTAATTACTAGAGCACGGCCTTAACCGCCTTTGGTAGTGGAAAGCGCCATCCAATTGGCTTATGATATACTTGCATTTTTTTCAGGCTACTTTTTTCGTTTTAACAAATACAATCCTAAAACGATAAATATAATTGGCCAAAATCGTTCCATAAAATCAATAATCACGTAAATCCAATTTAACCATACCGGCAATTGAATAGAAAATAGCATGATAATTGCAAAACCAATAAGGAGGATACCAGGCAAAAGTCCTTCTTTTGTTTGTAGAAAACGAATAATAAATGCAATTCCCACAATTAGTACATACATTGCCCAATGATCTATCCAAAAGGAATAATAACTAAGCCCGTAAAAATGAATGCCAAGCCCTAAAACAATGGTTCCACTAAAAAGATTATGGTAATTCTTTGTAGCATAACTATGTATAAGTAAAACAAGCCCAATTAGAATGATTATTGTTTGCCATGAATAAAAATTAGAAAAGATGGGGATCTTTAATTGTTGTAATAAAAAAAATATCCCAATTCCAATTAATAAATAAGCTGCAAGTGTGTGTTGTTTTTTCAAAGTATCACCTCAGTGTTGCTGTATCAGATTCTTGCTTCTTAATGGCCATTATGATAAAGTACAGTCGAGTTATATCATATACGGTTTATCCTACCATATTGTTTCAGATTATGTTCACATTTTAAGAAATTGTAATTAAATTTACATGTTATAATGGTAATTAGTAAAGGCTTTAATTTATATTAATTATTAAGTAAAACTTTTTATTTTTTAATGATAATAAGTTATAATGAATGAATGGATGAGTTAAGGATTTTTGGGGGTAGATAATGTGCATATATTAAAAGTAGGGTTTAATTACAGAACAGCCCCTGTTGAAATAAGGGAAAAGCTCGCATTTTCAGAAGAAGATCTTCATCAAGCAATGGCTGCACTAAAAGATCAAAAGAGTATTTTAGAAAATGTGATTGTTTCAACATGTAATCGGACCGAAATTTATGCTGTAGTTGATCAACTTCATACTGGACGTTACTATATTAAGCAATTCTTGTCGAACTGGTTTGATGTAGATAAGGGGGAATTTACCCCTTTCTTACGAATTACAGAAGATGATGGTGCGCTGGAACATCTTTTTCGTGTTGTTACCGGTCTAGATTCTATGGTATTAGGAGAAACGCAGATCTTAGGACAAGTGAAACAAGCTTTCCTTACATCACAAAAAATGCAAACGACAGGTACCATTTTTAATGAATTGTTTAAACAGGCTATTACATTTGGCAAACGAGTGCAAAAGGATACGGCTATTGGTGAACATGCAGTTTCAGTAAGTTACGCAGCGGTTGAGTTAGCCAAAAAAATCTTTGGTGATATGCACCAGAAACATGTCGTCATCTTAGGTGCCGGTAAAATGGGGGAATTAGCTGCGAAGAACCTTCAAGGCTCTGGAGTATCCCAAATAACTGTAGTGAATCGTACAAAAGAAAAAGCGGAAGCTCTAGCATTAAAATTTGATGCTGGTGCTGAATCGATGGATAATTTATCTCAAGTAATGCATACTGCCGATATTGTGTTAACATCAACAGGTTCTGATTCTGTTGTATTAACAAAAGAGATGATCGAACCTATTCAAAAGCAACGTAAAGGTTCACCATTATTTCTAGTGGACATTGCAGTGCCTAGAGACGTTGATCCAAGCATTAGCGAACTGGATCATATTTTTCTATATGATATTGATGATTTACAACATATTGTAGACGAGAATTTAGAAGCAAGAAAATCTGCTGCTGAGGAGATTGAATTACTGTTTGAAGCGGAGATTGTTGCATTTAAGGACTGGTTAAAAACATTAGGGGTTGTACCCGTTATATCGGCCCTAAGACAGAAAGCACTTTCTATCCAGGCTGAAACTGTCAAAAGTATTGAAAGAAAGATTCCTGATTTAACAGAAAGAGAAAGAAAAGTGATTAATAAACACACAAAAAGTATTGTGAATCAATTACTTAAGGAACCTGTTACACAGGCAAAAGAATTAGCTGCGAAAGAAAAAGCAGATGAAACATTACAACTTTTTATTGATATTTTTGGTATTGAGGAAGAAGTACAGGCTGAACTAGAAAAACAATCAAAAAAAAATGATACAGCTACAGCAATGAAGAAAAAAGAGGTATCCTTTTCGTTGTTAGATAAAATAAAGACCATTTAATGAAAGGATTCTAGTATGATGGAACTGAAATGGCTTTATGAATTCATACTGATTATCTATGGATTGAGCTTGATTGGGTACTTTATTGACTTTATTCAAGACAGCCGGAGGGTCAATCGCATCGCCTTCTGGTTGCTTAGTATGGTTTGGATTATTCAAACCGTTTTTTTATTGTATGAAGTATTCATTAAGAATAATTTTCCAATAATAACGCTGAATGATAGTTTATTTCTTTATGCTTGGGTATTAGTGACAATCTCATTACTTGCAAATAAATTTTTCGCTGTACATTTCATTGTATTTTTTACAAATGTTTTTAGTTTTTTTATTCTATTATTATATTTGCTATTGAATGCTCAGGAAAATTTAGATACGCATGGGGTTCAGCTAGTACATGAAATTTTAGTAACGCATATAGCAATTGCAATTGTATCCTATGGTTTTTTTACATTCTCGTTTTTATTATCATTTATGTATATTATTCAATATCAACTATTAAAACGAAAAAAAGGGTTTAAATGGATGTGGCGATTTGGTGATTTGAATCGGTTAGATGACTATTCTTTTAAATCCGTAACCATTGGAGTACCTTTATTGCTAATTGCCATCATATTAGGTGTAGTTTGGGCATATGTTTCGAACGCTGAATTTTACTGGCTAGACCTGAAAACGATTGGTTCGTTTTTTGTTTTAGGCGTTTATATCGTATATTTGATCTTAAGATTAATAAACAACTACAAAGGGAAAGCAACAGCTATGTACAATACTGCAGCATTTCTCTTGTTGCTCATCAATTTCTTTTTGTTTAGTACCTTATCGAATTTTCACTTTTAACTGTTAAGGAGGAAGTACATTGCGTAAAATTGTAATTGGATCAAGAAAAAGTAATCTGGCATTAACCCAAACAGATTGGGTAATAGACAGATTAAGACAAGCTGGTATAGACAACGAAATAGAAGTAAAAAAAATTGTAACGAAAGGTGATCGTATACTGGATGTAACGCTTTCTAAAGTAGGCGGAAAAGGTTTATTTGTGAAAGAAATAGAACAGGCAATGTACGATAAAGAAATTGATTTAGCTGTACATAGTATGAAGGATATGCCATCAACAATGCCAGAAGGGCTTGTAATAACTTCTATTCCTGAACGTGAGGATCATCGAGATGCATTTATTTCGAAAGGTAATATTTCTTTACATGATCTTAAAGAAGGCGCTATTGTAGGAACGAGTAGTTTACGCCGTGCAGCACAAATTTTAGCAGCACGACCAGACGTAACGATTAAGTGGATACGGGGGAATATTGAAACTCGCATTCGTAAACTAAGAGAAGAGGATTATGATGCTATCGTCTTAGCGGTTTCTGGATTGAAACGTGTAGGGCTAAGTGAAGAGTTAATCACAGAGTATTTAGAGCCGGATGTGTGTGTGCCTGCAGTTGGACAAGGGGCATTAGCAATTGAATGTCGCGAAGATGATAAGGAACTGCGGGATCTACTAGCACGAATCAATAATGAATACACAGCACGTACTGTAAAAGCAGAACGCACTTTCCTCCATTTATTAGAAGGTGGTTGCCAAGTTCCAATTGGAGGCTATGCTTATTTAGAAAATGATACGATTGTGCTTACTGCACTTGTAGGTACACCTGATGGGAAGACGATTTTAAAAGAGGTTGTTCGTGGTACAGATCCTGAATCGGTTGGCAGAGAAGCAGCAGAAATACTAATGAAACAAGGTGCTAAAGAAATTATTGATCAAGTTAAAGAGGAGCTTGATCAGTAATGAGTTTCCCGTTACAAAATAAACGGATTCTCATTACAAGGGAAAAAAAGAAGACAGCTGCTTTCTCAGAAAAGATAAAGCAGTTGGGCGGCGTTCCAATAGAAATTCCGCTATTGCGAATTGAATGCAGTAAAACAAAGGAAAATCACTTAGACTTTAAAAGGTTAGATACATTTGATTGGATTTTATTTACAAGCTCCAATGGTGTAGATTGCTTCTTTCAGCTTGCTAACTACTATCAAGTGAATCAAGATATACTTCATACGAAAAATATCGCAGTGGTTGGTAGAAAAACGGAAGAGACATTGATTTTATACGGTAGAAAAGCGGATTTTATACCAAGTACTTATAATGCAGCCACGATGGCTGAAGAATTCCTAACAAGCTATCCCGATGCCACGTCTATATTACTTGTTAGAGGGAACCGTTCAAGAGATGTATTGCCGAATCGATTAAAAGCAGCTGAGAAGGCATTTACAGCTATGGAAGTCTATGAAACACATGCTAATTATAGTATGAAGAATAAACTGCGAGAGCAATTATTAAATAGTCAAATTGATTATATTACGTTTACAAGCCCTTCTACAGTTGAATCATTTGTGGAAATGACGACAATGGATGTGGCAGCAACCTGTGTTTGTATTGGTTCAACAACGAAACAACGTGCCAAGGAGTTAGGTTTTTCATCTATTTTAATGCCAAGTGAATATACAATAGATGGTATGATCGCTCGTATACAAGAAGATATAATAAGGAAGGGGAAGAAATGATGACAGATATAAAAGGCTTTGCTAGACATCGTAGATTAAGAAGTTCGGCATCCATGCGCTCGCTTGTTAGAGAAACACAGTTAAGTGTAGATGACTTAATTTATCCCATGTTTGTGATTGAAGGCGAAAAGTTGAAGAGGGAAGTACCATCCATGCCCGGCGTTTTCCAAGTTTCTTTAGACCTACTTTTAAATGAAGTAACAGAATTAGACGAGCTCGGAATAAAAGCGATGATGTTATTTGGTGTTCCAAAGGAAAAAGACGAACAAGGAACTGGAGCTTTTATTGAAACTGGAATTGTTCAGGAAGCAACGCGTTTGATTAAAGCGGAATTTCCGGCGATGTTAATTCTTGCTGATACTTGTTTATGTGAATATACATCTCATGGTCATTGTGGTGTTATTCACCGTCATGAGGTAGATAATGATGCTTCACTGGATTTATTAGCTAAAACAGCTGTATCCCAAGCAAAAGCCGGTGCAGATATCATTGCTCCTTCTAATATGATGGATGGGTTTGTAACTGTCATTCGTCAAGCTTTAGATGAGGCAGGCTTTACGAATATCCCAATTATGTCTTATGCAGTAAAGTATTCATCTTCATTTTATGGTCCTTTTAGAGATGCTGCTGATAGTACTCCACAGTTTGGTGATCGTAAAACCTATCAAATGGATCCAGCCAACCGATTAGAAGCTATGCGGGAGGCTAAAGCAGATGTTGAAGAAGGAGCAGATTTTCTTATTGTAAAACCAGCCTTATCTTATTTGGATATTGTAAGAGAAGTTCGAAATCAATTTGATGTTCCTGTTGTTGCGTATAATGTAAGTGGGGAGTATTCAATGGTAAAAGCCGCGGCACAAAATGGTTGGATTAATGAGAAAGAGCTAGTTATGGAAAAATTATTATCCATGAAACGTGCTGGAGCAAATTTAATTATTACCTATTTTGCAAAAGATGCAGCCAAATGGTTGAATCAATAATTACGAATTAAACGTTAATGAGGTGATTTTTGTGAATAGTTTTACGAATTCAAAGGATGCATATAAGGAAGCGGTAGATTTAATGCCAGGTGGAGTTAATTCTCCTGTACGTGCATTTAAATCTGTAGGTATGTCACCAATTTTTATGGAATCAGGCAAAGGGTCCAAAATTAAAGACATTGATGGAAATGAATATATTGATTATGTTTTGAGTTGGGGACCTTTATTGTTGGGCCATGCGGATGATCGTGTTGTCGAAAAATTAAAGCAAACAGCAGAAAAAGGTACGAGTTTTGGCGCACCAACATTATTAGAAAATGAACTTGCTCAACTTGTTATTGATAGGGTTCCTTCAATTGAGATGGTACGTATGGTTAACTCAGGAACAGAGGCAACAATGAGTGCGTTACGTATAGCCAGAGGATACACGGGAAAAGACAAAATTTTAAAATTCGAAGGTAACTACCATGGGCATGGTGATTCCTTGTTAATTAAAGCCGGGTCAGGAGTTGCTACATTAGGTCTTCCTGATAGTCCCGGTGTACCTAAATCAATTGCCCAGAATACGATAACTGTTCCATATAATGATATGGAAAGTGTACGTTATGCATTTGAGCAATATGGAGATGATATTGCTGCAGTAATTGTTGAGCCCGTATCTGGAAATATGGGGGTTGTCCCACCTAAAGGTAATTTCTTGCATGAACTACGCACTATTACGAACGAACATGGTACAGTTTTGATTTTTGATGAAGTAATGACAGGGTTCCGTGTTGGTTATCATTGTGCGCAAGGGCATTTTGGAGTAACGCCAGATATGACTTGTCTTGGCAAAGTTATTGGTGGTGGATTACCAGTAGGTGCTTATGGTGGGAAACGAGAGATTATGGAAAAGGTCGCTCCAACAGGATCTATTTATCAAGCTGGTACATTATCAGGAAACCCTTTAGCAATGACTGCGGGATTAGAAACGTTAAAAGCTGTCGATGAATCCTCTTATCAAGAAATTAGCAAAAAAGTCGATCGTTTAATGGAAGGCTTCTCAAAAGCTGCTGAAGAATTTAATATTCCACTTCACATAAACCGTGCTGGTTCGATGGTTGGAGTATTCTTTACCGATGAAGAAGTAACCAATTTTGCTACGGCACAAAGTGCTAATCTCGATTACTTCGCCCAGTACTATCGAGCAATGATTGAAGAAGGTGTATTTTTACCTCCTTCACAATTCGAGGGGATATTTCTTTCTACTGCGCATACAGACGAAGATATAGACTACACAATAAATGCAATCCGCAAAGCATTTTCTAAAATTAAATAATTTGTTATTTGAATGAGAGTTGTTCATAGAGAGCAACTCTTTTTTATATTTTTATGGAACAAAGCATATCCGTATAAAAGGGTTCATATAGATAATTAAGACATATAATCATATTGCACATATATGTTGAAAGGAGGAAGAGCATTGTCAAAGGATCGACCGGTATTCAGCTTTGAACTGAATGAAACGCTCTATTTTGAAAAGGGACAGGAAGTCCAAGAAATGAGAGGTGTTTCCTTAGAGCCGGATATTTCCATACATTCGTTTAACGACTATATTTCAATTAGAGGAATTATTGAATTAAAAGGAGAATACGAGCAAACCGAAGAAATAACTGGAGAATCCTTGGAGGCTGAAAATCTTCAGTCGAAACGTTATGTTGAAAGAGTAGAGGAAAATGGAGATGGACTTGCGACTTTTTCTCATCAATTTCCAGTGGAAATTTCTGTGCCAGCCAATCGTGTGACGGATTTAAATGATGTTAGCGTGTATATCCAAACATTTGATTATGAAATTCCGAATCCATCCTTATTTCGGTTGTATTCTACAATTGAGATTCATGGTGTAAATGAAAATGAAGTAGCAGAAAGAGAAGAAGTAGATTTAAATACCCCGGAGGATTCGTTTTCTTCTAATTTGGGAGAAGAGGAAGAAAGCTTTCAATTTGAACTAAAAGAACCTGAAGTTGATACGGTAAATAGCGAAGATATAATGCCGTCTGATTTACCCGTGCTTTCATCGGAAACAGAAGAAAGAGATAATACAGAAGCTTTGGAGCCAAATGATATAGAAGAACCAATAGTAGAAGAATCGATTGAAGAATCCAGTGAATCTCATTATGATGAAGCGGATGGTAGATGGAAATACAAGGAGTCGAAAACACTAAAAGAATTCTTTGGTACTGCTTCACAAGATGAAGCAGAATCTCCAACAGAATATGGAGATGTGAATATCGACGAACTATCTGATGATGAATGGGAAGAAGAGTCGACAACATCTGCTCCAGAGGTGTATGAAGGATCTGATGATCGAACGGATGATGAAGAAACTGTAAAAGATGTCAGTTATTTGTCTGATATGTTTAGGGGAAATGAAGAAAGCAATTATACAAAAATGAGATTGTGCATAGTTCAAGAAAAAGATACCATTGATTCAATTGCAGAACGTTATCAAATCTCGGCCTTACAGTTAATTAAGCAGAATCAATTAGATGAAGACTATGATGTCTCAGAAGGACAGTTATTATATATTCCCCATAAGAAAAAATAAATGCTGCCCCTTGCCATCGAGCCAAGGGGTTTTCCGTTATTAGGTGGTGATATGTTGGATGCCATAAAAACAATATTAAATGCTTATTCTGTTCAACCTTTTTACATAGAACATGAAACGGGTCACCTCTTTAGAATCCAGGATGGTCATCAACAATATGCATTAAAGCAAAGCGACTTATCCGAACAGACTGTTTCCATGTGGGAAAAGGTTTTCAGAGAAGCTTATGCAGAGAATTTATATACGATTCTCCCAGTTTATTTAACAACGGAAGGAAATATATACAAAAAACATCATGATCGCATTTATTACCTTACGCCATGGAGAGGAAAAGCATTAACTAACTTTAATGAAAGTTCTATACGTGATGTATTCCAAAGTCTTGGAACAATCCATGCTAAAACCAAACGAGTTCGAAACATACCAAATGAAACATTTATCGACCGTTTTACAAATTATCAAAAAGAAACGGAAGAGAGACAAAAAAAGCTGCTTCATTTTGTTGAAAACTATGAAAAAAACCATTACATGTCACCTTTTGAATTACTTGTTTGTACACAGTATCGTGATATTGATTTTGCACTTAAGGAGTCAATGCGAAGAATTGATCAACTTTTATATGAGCAGAAAGAGGATGAAGCATGGAATTATAGTCTATGTCATGGGAACTTACAAGCTTCACATATCCTTTCATCACCAGATCAAATATTTTTTATAAACTGGGAAGACGCCATGTACGAATATCCTTCGTTGGATTTATCTATTTTCTTTAAAAATGAAACAAGCATGTACGATGCACCAACGAATTTATTTATTCAAGCATTTGATAGTTATATGAATGAAAATGAATTATCCAAGAAAGAGCTTTACATGTTAGCCATCCAATTATTAGATTGCCAACCATATCTTCAATTACTCGAAGCTCATGGTAATTCGAAAGAAACAATGATTGAACAAATTGTTTCATTGCAGCATGTATTTAGGAGAATATTATTTGGATTACAATTGTCGGCCTATATTGAGCAAGAGTATGATTCGTTTGATATTGATGACTTAGAAAGTTAAATCCACTCCAAATAAAAAGCAATGAATAACCCTACTAACAGTCCTAATAAAAATACATCAAACGTTGTTGGAAAGAAAAGGGTACGGATTAATTGAAAGACCAAAATGGGTAAGGTAACTCTTTCAATTACAATAATGCATGTTCTTGCCCAAGGTGGTAAGCGGTAACGATAGTAGCGAGCCATTAGGATTCACCTCTCTTTTCATAATGATGATACTTTCAAGTTATTACATTATTGGTTTAACCATCCTGTGCAGGGGTTCTTGATTCGTCTCTAACCTGTGTGCATACACCTTTTATATATACTATGTATAGATATCCTGTTTTTGTGCAAAACTCTTAGAAATAGTTGACGAAATGACACATAATATATAAAATAAAGCTATTCCTTAAAAAACGATTTTGAAAAATGCGCGGATTGGAAAGAGTACAAGGTAATAACCAAAAGAGAGGGAAATCACAGGCTGAAAATTTCCTTGGCAATATTACCATGGAAGGTCGTCCATGATGCAGCTTCTTTGAACATACGCTATGAAAATATAGTGCATTACTAGAAGAAGCCGGTAATGGAGTTTATTACCGTTATCATTCAACGAAGTTGTGCATTGCTCAAGCCGAGCTTGCAAACAAAGGTGGTACCACGGAAAGTATACCCTTTTCGTCCTTTATTGGGATGAAAAGGGTTTTTTAGTTGATTAATTTGTTTTAGGAGGCGTTAGTATGAGTGAACAAAAGAAATCTACTTCCATGTCAGCAAAATATAACCCGCAGG
Source organism: Virgibacillus salexigens (assembly GCF_014905415.1). Classification (GTDB taxonomy): domain Bacteria; phylum Bacillota; class Bacilli; order Bacillales; family Amphibacillaceae; genus Virgibacillus; species Virgibacillus salexigens. The sequence goes on along the minus strand of NZ_BNEO01000002.1, from coordinate 1,007,338 downwards.
AAGTAGAACAAGGCAGGTATCAATTTTGGTTGGAAGGCAAATACTTTCAAGCAAGCAATGATCCAGACCAGGAACCATATGCAATTGTAATACCACCACCAAATGTAACCGGACGGTTACACCTTGGTCATGCATGGGATACAACGATGCAAGATACAATTTCTCGTATGAAACGAATGCAAGGATATGATGTGCTATGGCTGCCAGGAATGGATCATGCTGGAATTGCAACCCAAGCAAAAGTAGAGGCAAAACTGAAAGAACACGGTACGAGCAGGTACGAATTAGGTAGAGATAAATTTTTAGAAAAAGCTTGGGAATGGAAAGGGGAATATGCTGATTTTATTCGTTCCCAATGGGAAAAATTAGGTCTTGGCTTAGATTACTCCCGTGAACGTTTCACGTTGGATGATGGCTTATCAGATGCTGTGAAAGAAGTGTTTGTAAAGCTTTATGAAGAAGGGCTTATCTATCGCGGAGAATATATTATTAATTGGGATCCTCAAACGAAAACAGCATTATCGGATATTGAAGTTATTTATGAAGAAGTAAATGGAAAATTCTATCATATGCGCTATCCGATAAAGGGTAGTAAAGAAACAATTGAAATTGCAACAACACGTCCAGAGACGATGCTAGGTGATACTGCAGTAGCCGTTCACCCAAAAGATGATCGTTATGCTGATTTAATTGGAAAAAAAGTTATATTACCAATCGTTGGCAGGGAAATTGAGATCGTTGCTGATGAATATGTAGATATGGAATTTGGTTCAGGTGCTGTGAAAATAACACCTGCGCATGATCCGAATGATTTTGAGATCGGTAATCGCCATAATTTGGAAAGAGTTCTAATTATGAACGAGGACGGAACGATGAATGATAATGCTGGGTCCTATGCAGGCATGGATCGTTTTGATTGCCGGAAACAGATTGTAAAGGATTTACAAGATCAAGGCATTCTGTTTGAAATTGAAGATCATACGCACCAAGTAGGCCATTCGGAGAGAAGTGGAGCCGTGGTCGAACCATATCTTTCGACTCAATGGTTTGTTAATATGCAGCCGTTAGCTGATGCCGCGATTGCGTTACAACATCAAGAAGATAAGGTTAATTTTGTTCCACAACGATTTGAGCGAACGTACTTGAATTGGATGGAAAATATTCGAGATTGGTGTATTTCTCGTCAACTCTGGTGGGGACATCGAATTCCAGCTTGGTATCATAAAGAAACAAATGAAATTCATGTTGGCAAGGAGGCACCAGAAGATATAGAAAATTGGGAACAGGATGAAGATGTCTTAGATACTTGGTTCTCATCCGCATTATGGCCATTTTCTACAATGGGTTGGCCGAATACAGCTAGTGAAGATTTTCAACGCTATTTTCCTACAGGGGTACTAGTTACAGGTTATGACATTATTTTCTTCTGGGTTGCCCGGATGATCTTTCAATCGAAGCACTTTACGGGGCGTAAACCTTTTAATGATGTATTAATTCACGGACTTATTCGTGATGCAGAAGGTCGAAAAATGAGTAAGTCACTTGGCAATGGTGTCGATCCTATGGATGTCATAGATAAGTATGGTGCTGATTCCTTACGCTATTTCTTATTAACTGGGTCAACACCAGGTCAGGATTTACGCTTCCACTGGGAAAAGGTAGAATCCACATGGAATTTTGCCAATAAGGTTTGGAATGCATCTCGTTTTTCGATTATGAATTTGGAAGGGTTTAGCTATGAAGATATTGATTTAACTGGTGAAAAATCACTTGCTGATAAATGGATATTAACACGATTGAATGAGACGATTGAACAAGTTACTAAAAATACGGATAAATATGAATTTGGCGAAGCAGGACGTTATCTTTACAACTTTATTTGGGATGAATTATGTGATTGGTATATAGAAATGGCGAAATTACCGCTGTACGGTGATGATGAGTTGAAAAAGAAAACAACTCGCTCTGTTCTCGCTTATGTACTAGATCAAACCATGCGTATGTTACATCCATATATGCCATTTATAACGGAAGAAATTTGGCAACAATTACCTCATCAAGGGTCGTCCATTACAGTAGCAAATTGGCCGCAAGTAAATCATGCATTTCATGATGAGAAAGCTTCGCAAGAAATGAAACGACTTGTATCGATTATTAAATCTGTGCGTAATATTCGAGCAGAAGTTGATACCCCAATGTCGAAACAAATAAAATTATTAATTCAAGCTGAGAACCAAGATGTAATTAATGAATTGAAAACACATCGCGATTATCTGGAGCGTTTCTGTAATACGAGTGAATGTACGATTGCTACTACGGTAAATGTGCCTGATAAAGCAATGACTGCGGTTGTAACAGGTGCTGAATTATTTTTCCCACTAGAAGGGTTAATTGATTTTGATAAAGAAATTGCGCGGCTAGAGAAAGAATTAACGAAGTGGAATAAAGAAGTTGAACGCGTCAAGAAAAAGCTTGCAAATCAAGGTTTTGTTAATAAAGCACCACAGGCCGTTGTGGAGGAAGAGAAACAAAAAGAGCGAGATTATCTAGATAAACAGGCGAAGGTAAAAGCTAGATTGGAAGAACTGAGGGGATAATAAAAAGAAGGGAACTGTCTATCATTAGAGCAGTTTCCTTCTTTTTAACTTCTCACTTATATGGTCTACATAAATACGAAGAATATTTATATCACTTGAATTACTTAATGTTCGAGAACCGACAATATCCTCAATTTCATTAAATAACAGATTCCCATCATAATCAATTAAAAAGTCTATCCCTACCATTCCAAAATCAAAGTATTCGACTATTTTCTTAATCAGGCATCGTTCTTCATTATTCAATTTATATAATGTTGCTGAGCCTCCCAATTTAAAATTGGCCCGAAAATCTGTATCATTCTGTCGTAATACAGCTGCGACAATTTTTTTCCCAACTACAAAGACACGTAAATCCTTTCCCATTTGCACATGACAAGATTGAATAACAAGATTAGTAGTGCGAAGTAACTGTTGACATCTTAGGTAGCTTTGCTTATCTGCAATGTAGTAAACCTGTTTTCCACTTCTCCCGGAGGTTTCCTTAATAATAAACGGATAAGGTAAAGGTGGGTGAGAAGAGAGCTGCTCTTTTTTGGAATAGATGGTATCTACCATCGGAATATTCAATTGTTGAACAATATGATGAGTAAGAGCCTTATCATTACAAACTCTGGAAACATAAGCAGAATTAAAGACGATGATATTACATGCTTCCAAATGAGTGCTCAACATGGGATCAATCGTGCGAACAATAGCGAAGTCTAAATCCGTTATCATCTCACCGTTGAAGTAAACTCTTCGTTGATTATTTTCAATACCGATTGTAATGTTTTCTCGAATTACAAGTTGTAATTGAAGTGATTGTCGAGCAGCTTCTTTGATAAACCAATTAATATAGGATTGGTTTCCTCTGAAGTCTTTCTTGCTGTAAACGATCCAACCTTTAAGCAATGTTATTCTCCTTTTTGAAAATCAGTTAATTGCTGATAAATATAATCAATCATATCATCAGCCACATTAATTCCAGTACAATCAAACATATTACGAATGTGGGCATTCGAATTGATTTCGCATACAATCGGGGTTTGGTCAGGTCCGAACAATAAATCAACTCCAGCGAAGTCTGCCCCTATTGCTTTCGTAGCAGCAATTGCTAATTCTTGCTCATCAATTGTCGGGGTATAGGCTTCCATTTTACCACCAGCGGAGACATTTGCCCGAAAATCATTATCAGCTTGACGCTTCATGGAAGCAACAACCTGGTCACCAACCACATGAAGCCGCAAGTCTTGACCATAACTTGTTGCTATGAATTCTTGGAACATATATGGCTTCCCTTCTAGTTCGGCAAGCTTTATCCTTAACTCAGCTTCTGTTTGTATAAAGTAAACCTGTTGCCCGAATGAACCAAATGCTTCTTTAACAATCATTGGGAAACTAAATAATTGAATGGCTTGTTTCATGACATCCATATCTGGTTCCCCCTGCGTAAATGATTTAGGTGCTATCAATGTTTTAGGGATCGGCAAATTGTTAGCTGCCAGTTGCTGATAGCTGGCAATTTTATCATCACTAATGGAAATTGCTTCGGCACTATTAAATACACGCATTCCTATCTTTTCTAATTGTTTTGCTAAATAGATGTCTTTATCTGCGAATACGATATAATCAGGTGCTTTTCTATGTTGGAGATGTAGGATTTCTAAATTTCCTTCGCCAAGATACGCAAGCAACTCAGTATTCTTATAAATGGATGCAGTACCTCCTTTATGAATAGCAGCTGCTTGAATCCATTCAGCAAAATCAATAAATTTTTTTCCTGGTAAACTTCCATTATAAATAATCCAACCGTGTAACTGCATTGCTTCTGTCCTTTCTGATATACTAAATAGGAAAATTAAACGATAAGTGTGGTGCTGTAAGTTGTTTCAACAAATGAATCAAATAGAAAGTTTTATAAAAAATCGTAGACAATTGGGAATTAAGCCGGGGCTTCAACGTATGGAAAAGATACTTAATCTTTTAGGAAGGCCCCAGGAAAAACTAACAACTATCCACATAGCAGGTACGAATGGAAAAGGTTCTACAGCAGAATTTGTGAAACAAGGTTTAATTGCAAATAATTATCAGGTAGGTATGTTTACATCCCCTAGTTTAACAGGGTTAAGAGGGCATGTTTTTCTGAATGACGAGCCTATCCCTGAGCATTTAATTTTGGATATCTGGTCCGAAATCTATCCAGCCATCTTACAATTGGATGATATGGAGTTACATCCTAGTGAATTTGAAATCATTACTGCTATTGCTCTTTTTTATTTTGTAGATCGGACAGATATAGCCATAATAGAAGCTGGAATGGGAGGCAGGGAAGATACAACGAATTGCATTCTACCTATCCTGTCCATTATAACAAATATCGCTAAAGATCATACTGCTTTTTTAGGGGATACCATTTCCGAAATTGCCTCCCACAAGGCTGGTATAATAAAATCAGGTACTCCAGTCATAACTGGGGAACTATGCCAAGAAGCGACAGAAATTGTCAAGAAGGAGGCAACTGCAAAACAAGCACCTATATATCGACTTGGCAGTAATTTTACATATCACGCATTACAAGGAAATAGCATAACGTGGATGCAATCACCAGCAATGCCTTATGACTTAACCATTAATATGCCTGGGGAACATCAAAAGGATAATGCCTCCATTGCTATGATGGCACTTCAATTACTGACCAGAGCTGGATTTCATTTGGTTATATCCAAAGTTCAATCTGCTTTTTGTCGGGTGAAGCTGATTGGAAGGTTTGAAATTGTTCAGAATCACCCATTAATTATTGTTGATGGTGCACATAATCCAGCCGGAATCTCTCGTTTTCTGGAAACAATGGAGAGCAACTATAAGTATATGGATCGTGCGTTATTGTTTGCTGTCTTTAAAGATAAAGACTTAGAAAATATGCTTCACCAATTACAAGGTAGATTTACTTCGATCACCTTGACAACTTTCAATCACCCGAGAGCTGCCAGTGTTACAGAAATGCAACAATATGGAGGTGAAATGATAGTTGAACCAAATTGGCAAAAAGCAGTCAATAAGATGGTAAACCCAAACACTGTATATTTTATAACTGGTTCATTACATTTTATTTCGTTCGTACGTGACTACATGAATGTTAATAAAAGATAAATATATGTTGAACGATTCTTTAGTAAGATGACAGATTTCGTCTTACTTTTTAACCTTGCTGTGCTAGAGTTTAACATAAATCTAGTGCGGGGAGGAAAGAAAGGTAGTGGAAAATAAGGACAAGCGAAAAATAACAGTCTGGGAAAATGGTAAGCAAGTAAAACTCTATATAAACAAGCAAGAAACACAGGATTCAATTCCGACATCTGATTCCCCTGGAAAAAAACAAGAAGCAGCTACAGTTTCAGATGATGAAGGTGAAATACCTGCTTATACTAGATTGACCAAAATACAAGCTGCACGATTTGAATCCTTAAAGCAGAAAGTAAAGAAATGGAAACCAGTTATTATTGCAATCCTTTCTGCCCTAGTAATTGGTTCATTTTTAGGGATAATGATGCTTAAAATGTTTGTTACTATAGAGGATAGCGGTCAAGCAAATGGAAGTGCAAGTATACCAGCTGTCGATAATAAAGACCAGGAAGAAAATGAAAGTCAAGGAACGGCCACAACCATTCATGGACTTCAAGCATTTGTATTACAGGGAGGCGTGTTCTCTGAAAAGGCAAATGCTGAAACATGGGCTACTAACTATAAGGACAATGGGATTCCCACCATGACCTGGGAAAGAGAGGGAAAATACTTTTTATTAATTGCTGCCGTTGCTAGTGAGAACGAGGCTGATCAATTGAATAAAAGCCTGGCTGCTGCCGATATGGATATTTATGTAAAAAATTGGTCAACGGATAGTTTTGAAGTTAATCTAACACAAAGTGAAAGTGATTGGATCAAGTCATTTACAGACATATGGAAAGCAGATCTAGAAACTGAAGGCTTCCAAACAAAAACATGGCAAGAGCTTTTGGATAAGTATCCACAAGAGGGAAACAAACTTGATGGGTTAAAAACGGAAATAGAAACTGCAATATCGGAAAATGAAAAGGGAGATTATTTACAAAGTAGAGCTGTTCTCTTAAATCTATGGTATGCTTACATGTCTGTTGCAAAAAATAATTAAGTGAATGGATGGAAAATTCCATTTTAAATCATAAGGTAATACGTATTAACTAATTATTTGTTATGGAAAAAGCAATTATGTAAATCATTCATTCCATTTCTTTTTGAAATTACCAATTTGTATCATTCTCTGAGGTGTTCTAAGATAATACTATCTTATAACAGAGGAATGGTCTGAATGAACGCTACACCTATTATGATAAAAGATGTACCAAAAGATGATCGCCCTAGAGAAAGACTATTAAGATTAGGTGCAAACCATATTTCGAATGCAGAATTGCTATCCATCGTGTTAGGAAGTGGGACAAAAAAAGAGTCTGTAATCACATTATCAAGTCGCGTTTTAATGCATTTTGAAGGTTTGAAGCTATTAAGTGATGCAACCATAGAAGAATTGATAGCTATAAAAGGAATTGGTACAGCAAAAGGTGTCTTGATCTTAGCAGCCATAGAAATAGGTAAACGCATGCATGATTATAAACCAGATGAACGATATGTTGTTCGCTCTCCTCAGGATGGAGCAGACTACATAATGGAAGAAATGCGAGGGTTGAAACAGGAACATTTTATTGCATTATTCTTAAACACGAAAAATCAAATTATTCACAGACAAACTATTTTTATTGGTAGTCTCAATGCTTCCATTGTACATCCACGTGAAGTGTTTCGGGAGGCAATCAAGCGTTCAGCAGCCTCAATTATTGTTGCCCACAACCATCCATCCGGAGACCCTACCCCTTCACAAGAAGATATCCATGTAACAAGGCGATTAGCTGAATCAGGAAAAATGATAGGAATTGAATTAATTGACCACATTATAATAGGTGATCGTAAATTCATTTCTTTAAAGGAAAAAGGGTATTTATAAGAATTATGTATTATTTGAGCTTATTTCAGTATATAGAAGTATTGAGATAAAAAGGTAAATAACTTTTTGGTGAATGAACAAAAATGATCCGATAATAACACTATCTATTTTATTCTTTTTTTCGTATAATTATATAGACGAATGATTCAGTAGCGCCATTTTTCAATTATTCATGGAAAGTGGCGCTTGTTGAGCTTCATTTTAATTGGATTGCTAAAAACGAAAATTAAAGATTAGGACATGGTGGTAATTGTTTTACTTTTAACGATTAAAACGAGATAATTGGATTCGATATTATGAACCTACATATAACCACATGAATGTGATTTGGAAAGGGAGATTTTTTTGGGAATATTTAATTTTTCTCAGGACTTAGGGATAGATTTAGGTACTGCAAATACTCTTGTGTTTGTAAAAGGCAAAGGTGTTGTTGTAAAGGAACCTTCTGTGGTTGCAAAGAATAAACAAACAGGCGATATAGAGGCCGTGGGAAGTTCAGCACGTAATATGATTGGTAGAACACCTGGTAATATAACAGTTATTCGGCCGATGAAAGATGGAGTTATTGCTGATTATGATACAACTGCAGCTATGATGAAATACTATATACAAAAAGCAATGAAGAATCGGTCTTATTTTGCTAGAAAGCCAAATGTTATGGTATGTGTACCTTCTGGCATAACAATGGTAGAAGAACGTGCTGTGATTGATGCTACTAAACAAGCAGGTGCAAAAGAAGCTTTTCCTATTTCAGAGCCGTTTGCAGCAGCGATTGGTGCGGGTTTACCGGTATGGGAACCAACCGGAAGTATGATTGTTGATATTGGCGGTGGCACAACGGAGGTCGCTGTAATTTCGCTTGGAGGAGTTGTGACAAGCAGATCAATTCGTACGGCAGGGGATGATATGGATGAAGCTATTACCAATTATATTCGTAAACATTATAGTTTAATGATCGGCGAAAGAACCGCAGAATCCATAAAACTTGAAATTGGTACGGCTGGTGACATTACTAAAAATGAAGAAATGGATATTCGTGGCAGAGACCTTTTAACTGGCCTGCCAAAAACGATTACCATAACCGCCGAAGAAATTGCGTTATCATTGAAAGATACAGTAGAATCGATAGTTGATGCAGTCAAAAATACATTAGAAAATACGCCTCCTGAACTTGCAGCAGATATTATGGACCGTGGAATAGTCTTGTCCGGAGGCGGATCTTTGTTAAAACAAATAGATAAAGCTATTAGTGATGAGACAAAAATGCCTGTCTTTGTTACGGAAGATCCACTTGAAAGTGTAGCAATTGGAACTGGCAAATCTTTAGAATACATTCAGCACTTCCGCTCCCATCCGAATGTATCATCACGTCCGACTGTAGAGTAAGTTGGTGTTCCTATGTCTTTTTTACGTAAAAAACGCTTATTTATAATATTAATTGGTTTTATTATTCTAGTCGCGTTAATTGGTTTCTCGCTTAGAGATCGAGATAATCTAACAGGCGTAGAAGAATTTATTAATGATACAGTAGGATGGGCACAAGGTATTATTCATGCTCCGATTAATTTTATAACAGATATTGTAGGAAATATGGATGATTTTAAAGATACGTACAAAGAAAATCGGATATTAAAAGAAAAACTGGCTGAATATAAAGGACTTATTTATGAAGTTCAAGAATTAAAAGAAGAGAATGAGGATTTAAGAAATAATTTAGAGCTCACCGATTCCGATAACATGCGGAATTATAATCCAATCCAAGCAACTGTTATGTCAAGATCACCTGAACGGTGGATTGAGCAAGTAACGATTAATAAAGGGAAAAAGGATGGCGTAGAAGCTAATATGGCAGTCATAACTCCAGAAGGAATGGTTGGTAAAGTGCTTGCACCATCACAAAGTACTTCAACCGTTCAGCTGCTAACAGGTTTTGATCAATTTAATCGTATATCAGGTACCGTTTCTAGGGATGGACAAGAGATTTTTGGAATGGTTGAAGGATTTGATAAAGAAACCGAAAGCCTGATCTTCCGAATTATTGAGGAATCTAAAGAGGATCTAAAAGAAGGAGAATTAGTTGTTTCGTCAGGGATGGGCGGTGTATTCCCTGCAGGGTTGCCAATTGGTGAAGTGAAAGAAGTCGTTCCCGATCAATACGGACTAACCCGAACGGCATTAGTTGAACCTGCTGCTGATATGTATGATATAAATCAAGTCATTGTAGTTGATCGTGCCGTGCAAGAGGATACAGAAAATGGAGAGGAGGGCGAGTAATGAAACGTCTATACTTGCCCCTCATTCTTTTTTTAATTATGGTACTAGAAGGAGTAGCATTGGAGTTGCTACCGGGAAGTCTACTAACAAATGATTTACTTATTGTACCGCATTGGGTATTTATCTTCCTTGTGTATATTGCCATTTTTTACGATAAAGATAGAACATATTTTTCGGTAATGTATGCCCTTATATTCGGGTTAGTTATCGATATTGTATATACAGAGGTACTAGGTGTCTATATGTTTTCCTATGCCTTACTTATATATGTCGTACATGGTTTAAAGAAGCTGCTACACGGTAATATTTTTGTGACGATCTTGCTTGGAATTGTTGGATTAGCACTAGCAGATGTCGCTATCTATTTAATTTATATGGTAGTAGGAATTACCGATGTAGCTTGGAAAGAATATTTGTCCATTCGATTACTACCGACAGTACTATCTAATCTAGTATTTTTACTCGCTTTATATCCAATCGTTGTTAAAAAACTTACTGCATGGGGAAGGGAGCAATTGGCAAGAAGCAATCCTATTTAATGTTTTGTTCAATTTTCTCATGTTAGATAAATGAGGTGAACATGTGGTACAGGAGAAAAAGCAATTAATTACGATGAAGGGAACAAAAGATGGACTAACATTATTTATCGAAGATAGTTGTTCTTTTGAACAGGCGATACAAGAGCTTGGACGTAAAATGAAAGAAAGTAGGCCAACCCAGCATGAACCTATTGTCAGTGTTAGAGTGAAATTAGGTCATCGTTATCTAAATGATGAGCAACTAGAACGGTTAAAACAAACGATATGTGAGGAAAACCGGTTTACGATTCATTCAATAGAATCGGATGTCGTTCTTCGCGAAGAAGCTCGTCTTTGGCAAGCAAATAGCGAAATTAAAGCAATGAATCGAATTGTTCGTTCGGGCCAGATATTACATGTCACTGGAGACCTATTACTTATAGGAGATGTAAATCCTGGTGGCAAAGTTACAGCAACAGGAAATATTTACATATTGGGGAATTTACGGGGAATTGCCCATGCTGGTGTTGACGGTGACATAAAAGCATTCATAGCAGCATCTTTCATGAACCCTAGTCAACTTCGAATTGCTGATTATATCAGTCGTGCTCCTGACTATGAATCTGATGGTGTGTATATGGAATGTGGTCTAGTTGATGAAGAGAAGGATAAAATCATAATTGATCGACTACAAGTTCTCTCACATAAAAGAAAAGAAATAAACAGGTTCGAAAGGAGAATGCAAAATGGGTGAAGCGATCGTTATTACATCAGGTAAAGGCGGAGTTGGTAAAACAACTACGACTGCAAATATTGGAACAGCATTAGCATTAATGGAGAAAAAAGTTTGTCTAATAGATACAGATATTGGTTTAAGAAATCTTGATGTAGTGATGGGGCTAGAAAATAGAATTATCTATGATATTGTTGACGTGATTGAAGAAAGGTGTAAATTAAAACAAGCTTTGATCAAAGATAAACGTTTTGATTATTTATCCGTACTGCCTGCCGCTCAAACAAGTGATAAATCATCTGTCACTACAGAGGGTATGCTGCGTATCATTACAGAGTTAAAACAAGAATATGATTATATAATAATTGATTGCCCAGCAGGAATAGAACAGGGGTTTCAAAATGCAATTGCTGGTGCTGACAAAGCAATAGTTGTGACAACGCCAGAGAAGTCAAGTGTAAGGGATGCAGATAGAATTATTGGCTTATTAGAAAAAGAAGACATGGTTGAACCACCGCGATTAGTTATTAATCGAATTCGGAATCATATGATGAAAAGCGGTGATATGCTTGATATAGATGATGTGCTCCAAATTTTATCCGTTGATTTAATTGGCATTGTTATTGATGATGAGGAAGTTATCAAAGCTTCGAATAAAGGTGAACCAGTAGCATTTAAGCCAAATACGAAAGCTTCGATTGCTTATAGAAATATTGCTAGAAGGATTCTAGGTGAAACCGTTCCTTTACAGAACCTTGATACGGAAAAAGGGATGATGCAGAAAGTGAAAAAGTTTTTCGGAATGCGTGTATAAAAAGGTTTAAGGAGCAGGCATCGAGAGGTTCTCGTTGCCTTGTTTTTTTGGCTGTTTTTCTTTTATTCCATCTTTTTAGGAATTCCTTTCGACTAGACTTTAGGCGAGATCAAAGCAGCACAGACCGTGGCAATGAAGCGAAAAAACTTACAGTCGGCCGCAGAAAGGGAACGGGATGTGATTCTGGAGGCAAAAGATCCTCGTTGAAAAATACGGATCGCAATGGTATAAGAAATGATTTCTTTTTAGCTTAGCCTTTTTCTGACATATCTTTATAATCTCTCTCATAGACTTGTACAAATGCTTGAGAAGGATTGTGAGGATGATGAGTAAAGGAGTAAAAAAAGTACGTCAATCAATCGAACAACGAAAAAAAGCCCGAGGTGTACCCACTAAAGGAAAACCAAGCAAACAGGTGATCCCTCCTTTTTTACAAGAGGAGGAAAAGCATGGATATGCACCAGTATTTTCTGATCCAGGATATCCTTCAAAATCAAAAGGTAAAACGGTAACAAATTTTTTATTAAAAGGTACACTTTCTATTTTGTTATTTTTAGGTGTCGCTTTACTTTGGCAAGTAGAATCCCCTGTATTACAATCACCGAAAGAGTGGACAGGTAGTGCATTAACAGAGGAATTTCCTTTTGCTAAAGTAAATGTTTGGTACCAAGAGACCTTTGGAAGCCCATTAGCATTTGTTCCTGATAATCAATCGGAGAACGTAACGAGTAATGCTTCTGCTATGCCAGTTAATGGAAACGTGACAGAAACATTTCAAACAAACGGCACCGGAATAAAAATTGCTCCAACGGGAGAGAGTACAGTAACGGCCTTACAGGAGGGTGTTGTAATATTTGCTGGTAATGATAAAGAAACAAATAAAACGATTGTTGTACAGCATCCTGATAGTAGTAAAACAACGTATGGTTATTTGAGCAATATTGATGTACACATTTATCAGCATGTAACAGCAAACCAAACAATCGGCCAATTCAGCCCTACACAAGAAAGCCAGTCCGTATTCTTCTCGATTGAGAAAGATAACGATTATATCGATCCAGTACAGGTGTTAAAAGTTGACGACACTCAATAGTCTTCCTAAAATTCATCTCCATCCGATTTTATTAGTATTTATTATCATATCTTTTTTTACAGGAACGTTTATGGAACTGGCTATTCTATTATTTATCGTATTTTTTCATGAAATGGGTCATCTATTGGCTGCGCGCCATTTTAAATGGCGAATTCGAAAAGTTATGCTTTGGGTATTTGGTGGGGTAATGGATACAGAAGAACATGGGAGTAAACCATTAAAAGAAGAAATGTATGTTACTTGTGCAGGGCCATTTCAACATATAATTATTTATCTTGGATTACTGATCGTAGGGACTGGAGATATATTACCTCCTCCCGTTTTGGAACTATTTTATTATTATAATACGATTATTTTATTATTTAATTTATTACCTATTTGGCCTTTAGATGGCGGTAAGCTGTTATTATTATTTTTATCTTCTTTATTACCATATAAGAAAGCATATTATTCCATTATTTTCGGTTCGATGATAGCTAGTTTAATTTTATTATCTATTCAACTTTTTGCATTTCCTTTTACATTAAGCTCATTCTTTATTTTTATTTTTTTATTTATGGAAAATAGAACCGAATGGAAACAGCGGTATTATGCTTTTATGCGATTCCTTTTGCAACGTTATGAAGAGGAATCAAAAAATAATACAAGACGCATGCCGATTCATGTTAAGGCTAGTGAATCATTAATGGAAGTGTTTTCTTACTTTTATCGAGAAAGAAAACATGATATTCATATATATGATGCTAATTATAAACGACATGCTCTAGATGAATCGTTCTGTTTGAAAAGTTTTTTTTACGATAAACAGGTGAATAAAAGCATTGGAGAAATTGCCGATCACATAACCTAAGGGCAAGCCTTTTATTGGGCTTGCCCTTTTTTATTTTTAAATAGAGGAGATTGCTATTAGGAATTAAAATAATTAGGGTAAAGTATATATACGAAAGGTGTTTTCAAGGAGGCAATGAAATGAAAGTAAGAATGGAATTTACGTATCGAACCCCAAAAGGTGCTGAAATGACTTGTTTTTCTGAAGAGATGAAGGTGCCTAAAGCATTATTACTAACGGAGGATTTAGAAAGAACTGGACGTTTAAAAAAGATCACTTATGTAGATAAGCATGATACAACATGGTCCATGAAGGAATTACAGCGACATATTGAGGAATTAAAAACAGAGGTTCATGATATTATCCTCTACTTCGACGGTGGGTTTGATCCAGAAACAAATCAGTCAGGGTTAGGTTGTGTTTTGTATTATAAACAGAACAATAAATCATTTCGTCTCAGAAAAAATGCACTGGTTGAGGAACTTAAGACAAATAATGAAGCTGAATATGCAGCACTTCATTTAGCACTTCAAGAACTTCATTCATTAGAAGCACATCACATCCCAATTACAATTATAGGTGATTCAAATGTTGTTATTAATCAATTACGTGGGGAATGGCCATGTTATGAGTTTGAACTTTCGAGATGGGCTGATCGAATTGATGCCAAGCTTGAAAAATTGGGAATGGAACCAGAATATGTGCTAGTTTCTCGAAATAAAAATAAAGAAGCAGATCAACTAGCTTCGCAAGCTCTTCGAAAAATTGAAGTAGTTAGTACGAAAGAAATTTAACCATTGCACAATACATGAATAGATTGTCCAGTAAAAATTGTGTTGTGCCAATTTTATATGAAAGTTGCAGTTCGTTAAAGTTGTTAAAATGAATCAAATACCTGAATGTAATCTTGACACATGTACTGAAAACATGGTAGCATTAATACGTTATTCATCGTAGCACCAGTGCTACAACCGCGCAGAACAGGTTTTTAAACCAATGAAGGTACCTGTATGGCGAGTCTGAGTTAATTAAGGAGGTGCATGTAGTATGTACGCTATTATTGAGACAGGTGGTAAACAAATCAAAGTAGAAGAAGGTCAAGAAATCTACATTGAAAAAGTTGCTGCTGAGCAAGATGATGCTTTTACATTTGATAAAGTTCTTTTTGTTGGTGGAGATGACGTGAAAGTCGGCGCCCCGTATGTTGAAGGTGCTACTGTAACTGCAAAAGTTGCCAAACATGGTCGTCAAAAGAAAATTACTGTATTTAAATACAAACCAAAAAAGAATTATCATCGCAAGCAAGGTCATCGTCAGCCTTATACCAAATTGGTAATTGACAAAATTAATGCATAAAGGATTCTAACATGATAGTTATAACCGTAATTCGTGAAAATGAGCAAATAACAGCATTTGAACTTTCTGGACATGCTGAAAGTGGACCATATGGCTATGATTTGGTTTGTGCAGGAGTATCAGCTGTATCCATTGGAGCAGTAAACGCAGTTATGGATCTATGCGATACAGATCTTGTTATTAGACAAGGAAATGACGGTGGGTATCTTCATGTAACTATTCCAACCTCTGTTTCAGATGAGAAAATGGAGAAGATACAATTGCTATTTGAGGGAATGCTTATATCATTAAGTTCAATTGAACAAGAATATAGTAAATTTATAAAAATACAAACGAAATAAGGAGGTGGAAATAATGCTACGTCTAGATTTGCAATTTTTCTCTCAGAAAAAGGGTGCAGGTAGTACGAAAAACGGTCGTGACTCTGAATCGAAACGACTAGGATCAAAACGTGCGGATGGCCAATTTGTTACTGGCGGATCGATTCTTTATCGTCAACGTGGTACCAAGATTTATCCTGGAGCGAACGTTGGACGCGGTGGAGATGATACACTTTTCTCTAAAATTGATGGTGTAGTTAAATTTGAACGTTTTGGACGTGACCGTAAAAAAGTAAGTGTATACCCAGTTGCTAAAGAAGCATAAGTATTATAAAAAACTCCAGCCAGTATGTTGGCTGGAGTTTTTTATAATCTGAGGAAAAGGTCTACCCAATATGAATGATCTTTTCTTAATTTTTTGCTATACTTTGGAACATAGTGAGGGGGCGTAACATGACAGAAAAAGAGGTAGTTCAGCTAATACAGCATTACCGACATGACTTGATGAATCATTTACAAGTCATTCATGGTTATGCATCCATGGGAAAAGTAGAAAGAGTAGAGGAAAAAACGTCTGATGCTATTGCCTATTATCATGAAGAGCGGAAATTAATGCAACTACAAGCTTTTGAATTCTTCTTGTGGGTGCTTCAATTTCATCAAATGTATCAAGATATGCGATTAAAATTTCGAATACATACGGAAAATAAAAAGGTAGAAAAAGCAGACAAGCTATTAACAGAACAATGTCGTCAGATCATGGCATTGGTCCAAGACGAAAATCAGAGTAATGATCTAATTGATATTGAATTGGAAATGGTAACAGGTAGGACAGAAGTTATAGAGGTTCGCTTGATGATTTATGGGATAATAAATCAGGAGAGCTTACTAATTCGCTTAAATTCTTTAACGAGTTTATACACGTTATCCGTATACAAACAAGCGAATTGTTTAATATGTGATTTCTCTGTACCATGTTTCTAAGATGAGGTGAAAGTATGTTTGTAGATCAAGTTAGTGTATATGTAAAAGCTGGCGATGGTGGAAATGGACTCGTTGCGTATCGTCGAGAAAAGTACGTTCCTAAAGGTGGACCAGCAGGTGGCGATGGAGGAAATGGTGCAGATATTATCTTTAAAGTAGATGAAGGTCTTAATACATTAATGGATTTCCGGTATAATCGCCATTTTAAGGGAAAGCGTGGAGAAAATGGGATGAGTCAAAATCAGCACGGTAAAAATGCAAAATCGTTAATCATTCCTGTTCCTCCTGGCACTACTGTGACGGATGAAGAAACGAATGAAGTGATTGCTGATTTAACCAATCATGGGCAAGAGGCAATTATTGTCAATGGTGGCAGAGGCGGACGAGGAAATTCACGATTTGCCACTCCTAGAAACCCAGCGCCAGATATGGCTGAAAATGGAGAACCAGGCCAAGAACGTAATATAAAGGTCGAACTGAAGCTTATTGCTGATGTTGGCTTAGTGGGTTTTCCGAGTGTGGGTAAATCTACCTTGATATCTGTTGTTAGTGCAGCAAAGCCCAAAATCGCAGATTACCATTTTACAACATTGGCGCCAAACCTTGGTGTGGTTGAAACAAAAGATCATCGTGGATTTGTGATGGCAGATTTGCCGGGTTTAATCGAAGGAGCGCATGAAGGGGTTGGTTTAGGCCATCAATTCCTTAGACATGTAGAACGAACAAGAGTTATTGTTCATGTCATTGATATGGCTGCAACAGAAGGTAGGGATCCATATCAGGATTTTCTAAAGATAAATCAAGAGTTAACGAAATATGATGCAAAAATCATGCAACGTCCACAAATCATTGCTGCAAATAAAATGGAAATGCCAGGTGCGAAAGATAATTTAGCACAATTCAAACAAGAATTAGACGACAAGTATCCAGTTTTTGAAATTTCTGCTCTCACAAAAGAAGGAATCAGAGATCTATTATTCGCTGTTGCTGATGCACTAGATAGTATACCGAAAATATCTCCAGAAGAAGAGCCTGAGCAAGAAGAAAAAGTAATTTATCGCTATCACAAGGAAGAAGCACCATTCAAAATTACTCGTGATGATGATGGAGCTTATGTTTTATCTGGAGCAAAAATTGAAAAATTATTTAAAATGACTGACTTTAATCATGATGAAGCTGTACAGCGATTCTCTAGACAATTACGGGGAATGGGCGTTGATGATGCACTACGAAAACGAGGTGCAGAAGATGGGGATACCATTCGTCTTTTAGATTTTGAATTTGAGTTTATTGAGTAATCGAAATAAATCCGTGTAGGTAGCTGAACCAGGCTACTAAAGAAATTTTTAAAAGAAGTGAAGGGAGATTATGGTTTTGGCAGCAACGATTGGTTATTTAGGTCCAAAAGGAACATTTACAAAATTAGCAGTAGATACAGCTTTTAATGGCGAAGTAAAACAAAGCTTTGCTACAATTCCTGAATGTATAGACGCTGTGAATGAAGACGAAATTGATATTGGCGTCGTGCCGCTTGAGAATGCAATAGAAGGCACCGTGCAGTTAACGATTGATTATTTAGTACATCAAGTGAGGTTACCGATTGTAGCAGAAATCGTTGTTCCGATACAACAACATTTATTAGTGGATCCTGAATTCACGGGTAGTTACGGAGAATTAAGTGAAATACACTCACATAGTCATGCAATTGCTCAATGCCATCAATATCTTCATCAGCATATAGCAAATGCATCGATTCATTATACATCGTCAACAGGCAAGGCTGCTGAATTAGTTGCTGAGAAGAAAGGATCGATTGCGGCAATTGGCAATAAATTAGCAGCAGAATTGTATGGATTACGTATTTTGGATGAGAATATACACGACTTCCCAAATAACCATACAAGGTTTGCTGTTTTAAGTAAGAAGGAAAACCAGATAAAGATTAATCACCCAAAATATTCTGAAAAGACAACCGTCTTAATTACGTTACCTAGTGATTACGCAGGAGCCTTACATCAAGTTTTATCTGCTTTTGCCTGGAGAAAAATGAACTTATCAAAGATTGAATCACGACCTATGAAAACCGGTTTAGGCAATTATTTCTTCATTGTTGATGTTAATCAAGAATATGATGAGGTGCTATTTCCAGGGGTCATTGGAGAATTAGAAGCATTAGGATGCAATGTGTCAATATTAGGAACATATCCAGTATATCAAATGAATGATATGTAGATAGTTAATTGAGTCGGTAATCTAAATGATTGCCGATTTTTTTGAAGTTAAGAAAGTATAAGGTTTTGCTTTGTTGTGTCTAGCTCGAGCGTCTACCCCCTCAAGGTCTTAAGCAATCTTACGTTGTGGCAGAAAACATCACTTCGGAATTAAGATTTTGTCGGGGATGACCAAGGTACTTGCGCTATTCATGAGTGTAATTATTTAGATGAGCAGCTAACTTGAAGGTATTCGTCGCATGCTTTATAGGCTCTATATTTAGCCTCTTCATCAAGAATAAGGTGTGTACGTGGCCTCAATGACTAACTTGGAAGAGAACCCTGAGTCTTAAATTAAATTATTCAACATTTAAACTTTCCATGCATATGTTGATATAGAGTATTAGCCCAGAAATGAAAAGAGAGGAGATTGATTCATTTTGAAGATACACATTGTACAAAAAGGAGATTCATTATGGGAAATAGCACAGCAATATGGTGTTGATTTTGAAGAATTAAAACAAGTCAATAGTCACTTATCAAGTCCTGATATGATTATGCCTGGTATGAAAATTAAAATCCCAGGATCCTCCAAGGCAGTAAAGCAACAACAAATGCAACAAAAGCCAAAAGAGCATGCGTATAAAGATGTTTCACCGAAACCATTACCAGTAATAAAAGAGGATGATAAAGAAAAGCCAAAAATGATGAAACCTGAAATGCCAGTACATCAAATGCCACCAATGCCGGCTCAACCACAGATGCAAATGCCAATGATGGAGCAAGATTTTCACAATTATACAACGATCAATTTTCCACAAATGCCAATGCCTAAACAACCAGAAAAGAAAGAAATGAAAAAGGAAGAGCCGAAGAAGGAACAAGTTAAACCGATGCCTTTACCGTATCCGATGCCACAACCTCAACCACAACAACCTATGGTACCGTTGTGCTGTTATGTAATGGATCCATGTTATCCACAAGTACCATTTCAAATGATGGGGCCTGCGCCGTTTGGATATGGTGGGCCTGGTCATCATCATGGACACCATCCTATGCCACAGGTGCAAGGAGCAATGGATGCAAAACACGACTGTGGTTGCGGGGGTTCTAAACCTTCATATGGAATGTACAGAAATCAAGATTATCAAGTACCACCAACGCTACAGCAACCAGAAGGCATGAATCAACAGCAACCACAACAACCACAGCAACAACAGCAACCACAGCAGCAACAACAGCAACAACAACCGGAAGGCATATATCAACAGCAACCATCAAACCTTTACCCTCCACAAGTTAGAAATGATATGTATCAGCATCCTCACCCAATGCCGCCTGGATATCCTCCATATGCTAGCTTTGGTGACGAGCAACAACAATCAGGTAATAATCAAAGTGAATAGAAGTATGAGTAGAGACGAATCCTATCATCGTCTCTCTTCTTTTTTCTTTCATAAAGGAGAATTAATGGTGAAGAAAATACGGATGATTAAACAACCATCCGTTTATTCCCTCACAACTAGTGATGAACAGAAATATATTGTGAAGCACCACCTTCAAAGACAGAAGGTAAAAAGGCAGTGGGAATTCTTTGAAGCAATGGAAGATCGAACGATAATAAATACTTTTATTCATTTTCCGAATGGTAAAGCTTATCTGGATAGTGATGATGGTGTATGGACAATTGCGCCTTATTTAGAAGGAAAAAAACTACATTATATGAATGAAGAAGATCGATGGAAAGCACTAGAATGTATAACTCAATTTCACCAAAATGCAGTCCATATCTATCCCCGCTCTTCCCGTACCAATACAGAATATATTATACGTTGGTATCAACGTATTTTGTTATTTCAAGAAACCAAAGCCATTTTTGATCATTATCATTTTACATCCCTATTTCAAGATATTATACAGACTGCGAAATACTATCTTTCGAAATGCATGCAAATTCCGATTCGACAATATGAAGAAGAAGCCATAATGAATGGAAAATGGATTCATGGGGATGTAGCAGCACATAATTTTCTAAAAGTTGACAACACTGTATATCTAATTGACTTTGATTTAGTAAGGAATACGGCACCTATTTATGATAAAATTCAACTTGGGCAACGCTTTCTTCCGTATATTGGATGGAATTTAAATAAACTACTCTCCTATCCTATGGTTAATGAATACGATCTTAAGGCTTGGTTATACGCAATATGTATCCCAGTAGATATTATGCGGGAGTGGTTACGATTTTTAAGGCAAGGTAATCATTCAAACAGCTATAATGAACTTATTCATATACAAAACAAATGGGAAATACGTCAATATTTTTTTAATGATATGAAAATAATGCTAGAATAAAAACGTAGGATTAATTATTCAAGGAGCGATCATTATGCAAAAAGAAGTAGACCAAATTGTTAATTGGTTACAAGAACAGGTGAAATTAGCCGGCGTTAATGGATTATTAGTTGGTATAAGTGGTGGGATAGATTCGGCGGTTGTAGCTCATTTGATTAAACGTGCATGCCCTGACCATTCTTTAGGGGTTCTTATGCCGATTAATACCAGTGAGGAAAATATGCAAGACGCCAAAGAGGTAGCAGCAAGTTGCGGTATTAATACTATTACGGTAGATCTAACGGAAGCACGTGCATCAATGTATGGTAATATTACAAAAGAATTAAAGTCATCCGCAACATATAAAGAAGAAAATGCCCAGCTAGCAAAAGCTAATTTAAGTGCAAGATTACGCATGAGTACTTTATATACTGTAGCAACAAACCATAATTATCTTGTGGTAGGTACAGATAATGCTGCTGAATGGTACACTGGTTATTTTACAAAATACGGTGATGGTGGCGTGGATATTTTACCAATTGTAGAATTTACAAAAGGTGAAGTGAAAGAGCTGGCAGATTATTTAGGCGTACCCGATTCCGTACTAAATAAACAGCCAAGTGCTGATCTTTGGGAAGGGCAAAGTGATGAAAAAGAAATGGGAACCACCTATGCAGAGATCGATGCGCTTATTAAAGGAGAATCAATTCCTGAAAAGGATAAAGAAATAATTGAAGCAATGCATAAACGAACAACACATAAACGAGATCCTTTACCTCAATTTAATCGTACGATTTAATTTCCTTAAATTAACTGTGTAAAAATACCTCCTTTATCCAAACTAATCGATAAAGGAGGTATTTCCTATGCGTATCAAACATGGATTAATATTGCTTTCTTTGCTTCTAGTTTTGACAGCTTGTGCAACAAATTTAAATGAAGATGTACAAGAAGAACAACAACAGTCTGGCAATACGCAACCAATTCACTATGAAACAGATCAAGAAAAAACCGAACGAAAGAATCAGCGGGAGCAAACGATTGGAGACAAAGGTGGCTATCCTCAAACACATCAAAAGAAAGCAAATAATGCAAACTATAAAAACGGTTATTCAGACGCCTTTACAAATGATGAGGCAATTAAACTGTCTAATAAGTTACAAAATAAACGAGAAATTGTGCAGGCGCAGGTTGCTTCCACGGAGAAACGGATTATTGTCGGAGTTATCCTCGCAGAAGATGAGAGGCAAGGGACCGCAAACACAATTAAACAAGAGGTAAAAAAGATCGTACCTGATACTGATAAAGAAATTGTTGTATATACGGATGATGTTCACTGGGATAGTATGAAGAATTTGGATTCGAGAATAAAAGCCAAAAGTAATGGGGAGAAAATCGAGAACATCATCAATAATTTTATTGAAAATAATCAATAAACCCTTATATAAAAGGGTTTATTTTTTTATACTTTGGCTATCGACAGCAGTTACTGTATTGCTATTCTTAGTCAAAACTTTAATAAGTTCCATTTTTTTGATATAGTAATAAAGGAAATTTCTAGAGAGGAGAATGTCCGATGGCTGGTCATTCTAAATGGAAAAATATACAAAGACGAAAAAATGCCCAGGACGCTAAAAAAGGAAAGGTATTTATGCGTCACGCAAAAGACATTTATACTGCAGCTAAACAAGGTGGCGGTGACTTGTCAACGAATGCTGCTCTAAGGCTTGCGGTCGATAAAGCCAAATCAGATAATATGCCGAACGATAATATAGATCGAGCGATTAAAAAAGCTACTGGAACATTAGATGGTGCTAGTTTTGAAGAGTTAACATATGAAGGCTATGGCCCTGGAGGGGTTGCAGTTATTGTTAATGTATTAACAGATAATAAGAACAGAACAGCAGCGGATATTCGGCATGCATTCAAAAAGCATAATGGAAACTTAGGTGAAAATGGCAGTGTATCGTTTATGTTTGACCGTAAAGGTTACATCGTTATCGCGGATGAAGAAGGAGCAATCGACGAAGATGAGCTTACTTTAGAAGCGTTAGAAGCAGGAGCAGAAGATATTAATAATGAAGAAGGAGCGTATGAAGTATTTACAGCTCCAGAGGATTATCAAGCAGTTGTGGATCATTTAAGGGAAGCGAAATATACGATTACAGACTCAGAGGTTACAATGTTTCCGCAAACATACAGTTCTCTTTCAGAGAAAGATGAATCCAATATGCTTCATTTAATTGATATGTTAGAAGATAATGAAGACGTTCAAGATATTCATCATAATTTAGAGGTTTCAGAGTAAGGTAAGTCAAACTTCTATTTCTTTTCGAAGGAATAGAAGTTTTATTCATTTGTTATGACTTGTGATAAAATGGTGGAGAAGGTTAAAGGAGCCGATTCAATGATTTCATATATAAAAGGATTACTGACATATATAAAGGATGATAGCATTATAGTAGATGTCCAAGGGATCGGCTACGAAATTATCTGTGCCAACCCTTTCGCATTTCAATCCTTTGAAAATGAACAAGTATTCGTGCATACATATCATCATATTCGTGAAGATGCACAGCTATTATTTGGCTTTAAGAATGAAGATGAGAAATATTTATTTACTAAGCTTATCTCTGTCTCAGGAATTGGGCCAAAAGGCGCTTTAGCTATTTTAGCATCTGTTGATGTTGCAGGATTTGCTGCTGCTATCGAAAGGGAAGATGATAAGTTTTTAACTAGCTTTCCTGGTATTGGTAAAAAGACAGCACGTCAAATTATTCTTGATCTTAAAGGGAAATTAGTGGTTACTACAGCCGTTGTTGAAGATTCTGATCAGCCTACAGAAATGGCTAATCAAGCGATCATTACGGAGACACGGGAGGCCCTGAAAGCATTGGGGTATACGGATAAGGAAATTAAGGCAATATTACCTCAGCTACAAAAAGAGGAGAGTAAGAATACGGATGAGGTTATCCGAAAAGCCTTAAGTCTACTTATGAAAAACTAAGAAAGGGGGATAATGAATGGAAGAACGGATGATTACTGGAGAGCTTCAAGAAGAAGATACGTCAATTGAATTAAATCTGCGACCGACAACATTGAAGCAATATATTGGACAACATAAAGTGAAAGAAAATTTAAGTATATTTATTCAAGCTGCAAAAATGCGTGAAGAGCCTTTAGATCATGTCCTATTGTATGGACCTCCAGGACTAGGCAAAACAACGCTTGCTGCAATCATTGCAAATGAAATGGGAGTCCAATTTCGTTCTACATCGGGCCCCGCAATTGAACGTGCGGGAGATCTTGCGGCAATTTTGTCGTCATTGGAACCTGGAGACGTTTTATTTATTGATGAGATTCATCGGCTGCCTAGGTCAGTTGAAGAGGTGCTCTACCCAGCTATGGAAGACTTTTTTTTGGATATCGTAATCGGTACGGGGCCTAGCGCTCGGTCGGTTAGAATTGATTTGCCTCCTTTCACATTAGTTGGTGCGACTACCAGGGCTGGCTTACTATCAGCTCCATTAAGAGATCGCTTCGGGATTCTTAGTAGATTAGAATATTACGATGCCAGAGATCTTTGTTCTATTATTGAACGTACAGCAGATATCTTTAATACGTCGATTTCTCAAGAAGCTGCTGTAGAAGTTGCTAGGAGATCTAGAGGTACTCCCCGGGTTGCTAATCGTTTATTAAAGCGAATTCGAGATATCTCGCAAGTAAAAGGGGAATCGGAGATAAGTTTGGCTACCTCGGGAGAGGCCCTTCAGATGTTGCAAGTAGATAAAGTAGGTCTGGACCATATTGATCATAAATTATTAAAAGGAATCATTGAGAGTTTTCAAGGAGGCCCCGTTGGTTTAGACACAATTGCTGCAACAATTGGAGAAGAGTCACAAACAATTGAAGATGTATATGAACCATATTTGTTACAAATTGGTTTTATCCAGCGAACTCCCCGTGGGAGGGTAGCAACGTTTCAGGCTTATGAACATTTTGGTTTGAAGGTAGCGGATGATCATGAATCTCGGTAAATTATTTATTATAATAGGGGTCATTTTTGTAATCGTTGGTATCATTTGGAGCTTTATTGGTAAGCTTCCTGGTGATATCACGTTTAAAAAAGGGAATGTTGTATTTCACTTTCCAATTGTAACATCAATTGTTGTAAGTATTATTTTAACACTTATTTTTTATATTATTGGCAAGTTTCGCTAAGATAAGTAAGGAGATTCATAATGAATATAGACGATTTTGATTTTGATTTACCAGAAGAGTTAATTGCACAGACACC
This sequence comes from Virgibacillus salexigens, assembly GCF_014905415.1. GTDB lineage: Bacteria > Bacillota > Bacilli > Bacillales > Amphibacillaceae > Virgibacillus > Virgibacillus salexigens. Next base: position 981,959 of record NZ_BNEO01000002.1, on the reverse strand, counting down.
ATTAAAAGATCGATCCGCGTCGAGACTTCTCGCATTGAATAAACGAAATGGTGAAATGGAACACAGCCATTTTACGGATATTAAGCGATATTTTAGAACAGGAGATTGCTTAGTATTAAATGACACACGCGTGTTGCCTGCTAGACTGCATGGCGAGAAAGAAGATACAGGAGCAAGTGTCGAAATTCTTCTTTTGCATCAAACTGAAGGAGACATGTGGGAGGTCCTTGCAAAACCTGCAAAGAAAATAAAAAAGGGAACCATCATTAGCTTTGGTGATGGGAAATTAACAGCTACTTGCATGGGGCTGAAGGAACATGGCGGACGTATCGTAAAGTTTGATTATGAAGGAATTTTCTATGAAGTATTAGATGAGTTAGGTGAAATGCCTTTACCGCCCTATATCAAAGAGCAGTTACCAGAGAAAGAGCGTTACCAGACGGTTTATGCGAAAGAGGAAGGTTCTGCGGCAGCCCCAACTGCTGGGTTGCATTTTACCAACGAATTACTCGATGAACTAAAGGAAATGGGAGTAATTATTACATTCATTACTTTGCATGTTGGATTGGGCACTTTTCGACCAGTAAGCGTAGATAAAGTGGAAGAGCATGAGATGCATGCGGAATTTTATCACATGACAAAAGAGACAGCTGAAATTCTTAACCGTGTTAAACAGGAAAATGGCAGAATCATTTCAGTTGGTACTACATCAACGAGAACATTAGAAACGATTGCTAGAGACCATAATGGTATGTTTCTGGAAGCAAGTGGTTGGACAGATATATTTATTTATCCCCCATATGAATTTAAAGCAATTGATGGATTAATTACTAATTTCCATCTCCCTAAATCCACTTTAATTATGCTAATAAGTGCTTTCGCTGATAAGGATACGATACTAGCTGCATATCAGGAAGCAGTGAAACATCGTTATCGATTCTTTAGTTTTGGCGATGCCATGATAATTATTTAAAATAAAAAGGAACGAATAATTTATGACACCAATCACATATGAATTAATAAAGACATGTAAACAAACAGGCGCTAGACTTGGAAGAGTTCACACACCTCATGGATCATTTGATACGCCAGTATTTATGCCTGTTGGAACCCTGGCAACGGTAAAAACAATGAGTCCCGAAGAATTAAAAGAAATGAATGCGAATATTATTTTATCTAATACCTACCACTTATGGCTTCGACCAGGACAAGATATTATTAAAGAAGCTGGAGGGTTGCATCGTTTCATGAATTGGAATGGTGCGATTCTTACTGATTCAGGTGGATTTCAAGTATTTAGTTTAAGCGATATGCGTGATATTAAGGAAGAGGGCGTACATTTTCGTAATCATTTAAGTGGAGAAAAATTATTTTTGTCTCCTGAGAAGGCTATGAGTATACAGAATGACCTTGGTTCTGATATAATGATGGCGTTTGATGAATGTCCACCGTATCCAGCTGAGCACCAATATATGAAAGATTCTGTGGAAAGAACATCCCGTTGGGCTGAACGTTGTCTAACGGCACACCAACGAAAAGACGATCAAGGCCTATTTGGTATTATCCAAGGTGGGGAATATGAAGACTTAAGGAAACAAAGTGCAAGTGATCTCGTTTCCCTCGATTTTCCCGGCTATGCAATCGGCGGATTGTCTGTTGGAGAACCCAAAGCTGTGATGAACAAAGTACTTGAGTTCACAACGCCTCTTTTGCCTGCTAATAAGCCGCGATATTTAATGGGAGTTGGATCCCCGGATTCACTAATTGATGGAGCACTACGTGGGGTCGACATGTTTGATTGTGTACTACCTACAAGAATTGCAAGAAATGGAACGTGCATGACATCAAATGGACGATTAGTAGTGAGAAACGCTAAATATGCTCGAGATTTCACACCAATCGATGAAAATTGCGATTGCCATGTTTGTCGAAATTACACACGTGCATATATACGACACTTAATTAAGTGTAATGAAACATTTGGTTTTAGGCTTACTACTTATCATAATCTCCATTTTCTGTTAAAATTAATGGAACAAGTACGTACCGCTATCAGCGAAGATCGGCTTGGCTCATTCAAGGAAGAATTCTTTGAACAATACGGTTTTAATAAACCCAACGCAAGGAATTTCTAACAAACCGAAGGGAGGAATTTTATAATGGACATGCTTATCTCGTTATTACCAATTATCCTGATGTTTGTTATTTTCTACTTCTTGCTCATACGTCCTCAACAAAAACGTCAAAAGCAAGTGAAACAAATGCAAACAGATTTACAAAAAGGAGATTCGGTAGTTACTATTGGCGGATTTCATGGTGAAGTTCATGCCATGGATGAAAATACAGTAGTTATTCAAGGTGGAGACGGTACGAAGTTAACTTATGACCGCTCAGCAATCCGTGAAGTGAAACAATAATCTCCTCTACTCGTTGGAATAAGCAATAGGCAATGTTGTCTGTTGCTTATACCCTGAGCATTTATATTTACATATGATCGATATAAAACCAACACACCATGTTTATACCAAACTGGTTTGTTGGTTTTTAATTTACATTTAAAAAGGAGGAAACATGGAAATGGAGAATGTCTTGCAGTCTATATCTTATTGGATAGATAAAGTTCCTGAAGAATTAATGAAGTTGGATGAAGAAGAATGTTGCATAAAGCCATCCCTAACAAAATGGTCTAAAAAAGAAATCCTTGGTCACTTATGTGATTCTGCGATTGTTAATATAGAAAGATTTATCAAAATACAGTATGAGGCAGAACCGTATAAAATAACAGGGTATAACCAAGATAAATGGGTAGAATTACAGAACTACCAAGTAGTCCCTGTCAAAGATATTTTGGAACGATGGATATGTCTAAATAAACAAGTAATCAGAATTATTGAAGCAATAGACGATGAAAAGCTTCACATAAATTGTGATATTGGTAATTCAGAGTTAAAATCGTTATCTTGGTTGATCAATGATTATCTTGAGCATATGGAACATCATATTACGAATCAACTTTTACCGATAAAATCATAAAGAAATCCGCTAATTTTAAGATTAGCGGATTTTTTCTAGTATTATTAGCTTTCAGTGACTTGAGGTCCCACAATATTAACGCCAACTGCTCCACCAAAGAGTGCTGCGGCTATATAGGCAACATGATGTAACATTTGTTCTAGCGAGAATCCTTGTTGATAACCCAGATATTGAACTAGAAAGATAAATAGTGTAAATCCTGTTCCAGTAATTGCACCGATTATCCAGCCTTTTGCTTTCCCTTTTATCCCAGCTGCCATACCACCGATAAATAACGATAGGAGACCAATAATGAGTGTAACCCATGATAATGCAGGCTCATTGAATGAGGTGAATCGAAGTAGTAAAGCTAAGATAAAACTCGCTATCATGATTAATCCAAATACAGTGATCCAACCATAGAGTAATGCAGTGAATTGGTTTTTCTGCATGGTTGTTTCCTCCCTTCCTGTTTGTCCACTTTATTTAATCGTATTCACGACTGAAAAATAATAGACGAAAAATATTTTGTTTTTTAAATACATATAGTGTATTAAGGTGTTCAAAAGCAGATGAATGGGAAGGTAGGTGTAAGATGGAAATTATTCTAGCCTCTCTTATATTTATTATTTGTTATATATTTATAATGACGGAGAAGGTTAACCGCGCGATTGTTACCATGGCTGGAGGTACATTATTACTATTAACTGGTATTTACACGACAGAACGAATGTTCATGCATTATATTGATTGGAATACGATTGCTTTGCTTTTTTCTATGATGGTGTTAATAGCTATTACGGAGAAAACCGGATTATTTTCTTTTATTGCTATTCGTTTTGCTCAGAAAGTGAAAGGAGCACCACTACCATTATTGTTAGGTGCTGGTATTTTAACTGGATTAGGCTCTGCATTGTTGGATAATGTAACTACAGTGTTAATTTTTGTACCAGTGATGCTAAAAATAACGAAATTGCTCAAGCTACCCGCCTTTCCATATCTAATTACTATTATATTTAGTTCCAACATTGGTGGCGCTGCAACACTAATTGGAGACCCACCGAATATTATGATTGGACAGGCGGTTGATCATTTAACTTTTTCATCCTTCCTGGTTCATGTTGCACCGATAGCCCTAATTATGTTTTTCATTATGTTATTAATGGTAACTTTGCTTTTTCGTAAGAAAATAAAACGTCATTCTATGGATACGGATGAACTTTTAAGATTAAATGCCTCTGCTTACTTAAAAAAGTCACCAATGCTCTATCAATCTGTGTCTGTACTTGTCATGACAATCTCAGGTTTTTTATTACATGCTTTTATCCATGTTGAATTAACTACCATAGCTTTATCAGGTGCAATATTATTATTGTTACTAACGGAGAGAGAGCTTGCGACAGAAAAAATATTCGAAAAGGTTGAATGGGTGACGTTATTTTTCTTTATTGGTTTATTTACGCTTGTTGGTGGTTTGGAGGAAGTGGGAATTATTGATGAGTTGGCACGGGCTATTGTGCTTTCAACTGATGGGGATTACGTTCAAACAACCTTATTAATACTTTGGGTATCGGGGCTGTTTTCAGGGATAGTAGACAATATACCATTTGTTGCAGCAATGATTCCAGTAGTTCAAGAGTTTGAAAGTTATGGGATGGTATACCTTGACCCTATTTGGTGGTCATTAGCACTAGGAGCATGTTTGGGAGGAAATGCTACGCTTGTTGGCGCCTCCGCCAATGTCGTAGTGGCTGGGTTGGCTGAAGGAGCAAAACAAAAAATCTCCTTTGTTCGATTCATGTTATATGGTTTTCCATTGGTGATCCTATCGCTAATCATTGTAACGATTTATATTTATTTCCGTTATCTCATACCATATATGGGGCAACCATAAAAACCTGCCTGTTACTTGGCAGGTTTTTTAACTAGTTAATAAATTGTAAGATGATTACGTACCCACTTTACAGCCATTTTTGTAGGAAGGGAAGTTGTTTTAATTCTTCTCTCGTAATAAATCGAAGTAAAAATAAGAATAGGATATAAATAAACGTTAAGCCAATTAATAAGCTAATAAACACGAGTATTCCTGGCTGGAGGTTGTCATAAATTCCTTTAATAAATTGGCCTAATCCCCAAGTCATTGTTAAGAGTAGTATCATTTTAGTAATATCTTTCAGCGGAATACCAAACCCGATAGCTTTATATAATGATCCAAGATGCAGTAGAGTAATGAGTACAACGCTTAATGCCATGGAAATAGCGACACCCATAATACCAAAATTAGGATTGGATGCAAGCATAAATAGAGCAACAAATTTACATATTGCCCCAATCAGGCTGTTCCACATAGCAGGCCTCGCTAAATCCAATGCTTGTAGCGCTGCTTGTAAAGGTGCTTGTATATAAAGTAAAATATAAAATGGAGCCATCAATAATACAAACCTGCTTGCATCTCCCGTGCCGTACATGTATGTTAAAATTGGTACAGAAAAGAGTGTAAGTACAATGGTGGCAATAGCTCCTGATGAAAAGGAAATGCGAATAGACTGATGAATACGGTAATGGATTAATTTCGTATTGTTTGTAGCTTCTGCTTCAGAAATAGAAGGTACCAATGCTGTAGACAGAGAATGCGTGATAAAAGTTGGTAAGAATAATAAGGGTAATACATAGCCTGTAAGTTCGCCATATTGCTTAGTCGCTAATGTACTAGATATCCCGGCAATAGCTAGACTTTGCGCTACTAAGATAGGTTCTAGAAAATTAGATATCGATCCGATCATTCGGCTACCTGTGCTAGGAAGTGCAATGGAGAACAATTCTTTAAGTGTGTCTCTACTTGAACGTAAATAGGAAAAGAAACGAGAGCGGATTTTAATTCGTTTTTTTAACTTGAACATGCGCACCATATAAAGTAAGGAGACGAATTCACCTAGAATTATACTAAACATCGCACCAGCTGCCGCAAACTCTAATCCATATGGTAGTAATAGTTTCACAAAAAGTGCGACACAGGAAATCCGGATAATTTGCTCGATGACTTGTGCATAACTTTGTGGCTTCATATTTTGTTTTCCTTGGAAATAACCTCTTAAAACAGATGATATAGCTATGATGGGGATAATCGGACTAATGGCTAATAATGGATAAAGTGTGCGATCATCGGTTAGTAATGTAGTTGCAATAAATGGTGTAGCTAAGATCATACCTGTAGTAAAAATAATACTGGATATGCCAGTAATTACTAGAGATACGATGAGGATCTTTTTAATTTTAGCATGATCCCCTTGAGCCTCGGCTTCAGCGGTCCTTTTTGAAATAGCAACAGGTAAACCGAGTTGCGTAAGGGTAATCACTAAGAAGAACGTAGGAAGTGCCATCATGTATAGACCTACACCTTCTTCTCCCATGAGACGAGCAACAACAATACGGTTAATAAAACCAAGAAAACGTGTAATCATACCAGCTAGTATTAAAATAAGTGTACCTTGTAAAAATGTTTGTTTGGTCATTATATACGACCTGCCTTCTCAAAAAATGGAATTTCATATACAATGATATATATGCGATTCACTTGGCCAAGCATGACAAGTTACCGAATTTTAGTACTCCGAATTTAGGAGGGTTCTTTTTTGGAAATTGTACAAACTGTAACAGAATGGAAAGAAATGGTGATGCCTGCATTACAAAGTAAGGCAGAAGAGTTTCATTTAATGGGGTATGAACAAACAACAACCGATGACGTATGGAAGTGCTTAATGCAGAAGGTATGGAAGGGTGATCCAGAGAAGCGAATTTATGAAGTAGTACAAGATATCTTCCAGTTGAGTACAGCTGCTTATATAAGTTATTTGACCGTAGAAGCTTACCAGGATGGCGATTTAATGGCATCCATTCAAGCTGTAACAAATGAGACAAACAATCATTAGTTTAAATTACATAAAAAATTATCACCCTAAGAAAAAGGGAGGCCATGGATAGATGAAAAATAGAGGCAGAATAGTTGCCTTTTTTCTAATCGTACTTATTTTTGCAGGTACAATTGGAACAACGGTTACAGGCATTACAAAAGATATAAATTTAGGATTGGATTTACAAGGTGGATTTGAAGTACTCTATGAGGCAGAACCAGTTGATGGAAATCAGGAAATGGATAGGGGCTTATTAGAATCCACCGTTGAAACCTTGAATGATCGAGTAAATCGATTAGGTATAAGTGAAGCAAGTATTGATATTGAAGGGGAGAATCGAATCAGAGTACAGCTTGCCGGTGTAGAAGACCAAACAGAGGCAAGAGAGTTACTTTCTACCGCAGCACAGTTATCGTTCCGTGATGTCAACGATAAGGAACTTTTAAATGGGAACGATGTAAAAGAAGGAAGTGCCAAGCAAGACTTTGACCCTAATAGTAATCAACCGATTGTTACATTGCAGTTAAAAGATGCGGAGAAATTTGCTGATGTGACAAGTCAAATTAAAAATATGGATAATCCAGAAACACCTTATCCAGATAATTTGCTTGTGATTTGGATGGATTATAAAGAAGGCGACAGTTATGCTGAAGAATACCAAAAAGAGGATCCTAAATTTGTATCGGCTCCTAGTGTGAGCGAAACATTAAATACGAATAATGTTATGATAAGTGGAAACTTCACAGTGGATTCTGCGAAGCAATTAGCTAATATCATAAACTCTGGGTCTTTACCGGTACATTTGGAAGAGATTTATTCCACATCAGTTGGAGCACAATTCGGAGAACAAGCATTGGATAAAACGGTCTTTGCCGGGTTTATAGGTGTAGGATTAATTTTCTTATATATGATTGCTGTGTACAGATTTCCAGGCTTCATTGCAGTTATTAATTTAAGCATTTATATTTATCTGATTTTATTAGTGTTTGAATTAATGAATGGGGTACTGACATTACCAGGTATTGCTGCTTTAATTCTTGGTGTCGGTATGGCTGTCGATGCAAATGTGATTACCTTTGAAAGGATCAAAGAGGAAATTCGTGCTGGTAAATCGATCATCGCTTCGTTTAAAGCAGGAACAAAGAACTCGCTGTCAACCATTCTTGATGCAAATATAACAACCCTGCTGGCTGCTTCTGTCTTATTTATATTTGGGACAAGTTCGGTAAAGGGATTTGCAACCATGTTAATTGTAAGTATTTTAGTAAGTTTTGTGACGGCCGTATTCGGTACACGTTTACTATTAAGTCTTTGGATTAAAACTAAATTCATAAAAAATCGTCCAAGCTGGTTTGCAGTGAAGCGAGCAGACATCAAAGATATTAAACAAAAAGGGGAAGAAGAACCAAAATTATTTAACCGGTCATTAAACGTTGTGCAGCATCGTAAGAAATTCTTTATGGTTTCATTAATCATGGTTATATTAGGAATTGGCTCTTTGTTTATCTTTAAATTAAATCCGGGTATTGACTTCACAAGTGGTTCACGAATCGAGATTTTAGCAGAAAATACGATTACAACCGAAGAAGTAGAGCAAGGATTTGATGAATTAGGTTTAGAGGCTAAATCAATTGTGTCTACAGGTGAAGATGGCGAATCAGCAGTTGCCAGATTTGATACCGTACTGTCTCAAGATACAATAGCTGAGGTGAAATCCTATTTTGACAATGCATACGGTAACGAGCCTAGTATAAGTGTCGTATCACCAATTGTTGGAGAAGAGTTAGTTAAAAATGCTGCTTACGCGGTTGGAATTGCTTCCATCTTTATGATCCTTTATGTTACGATTCGATTTGAATTCTTCTTTGCGATTACGGCAATAATTGCACTCTTGCATGATGCATTTTTCACGATAGCAATATTTAGTATTACGCAAATTGAATTTGATGTTACGATTGTAGCAGCGATTCTTACAATTGTTGGGTATTCCATTAATGATACGATTGTAACGTTTGACAGGATAAGAGAAAATCTCCGGAAACGGAAAAAAGTGAAGTCCTTTAAAGAATTAGCGGTCATTGTTAACCGAAGTTTAGTACAAACATTTATGCGTAGTATTAACACCTCTGTTACCACATTAATCGCTGTTCTTGCTTTCTTATTTCTAGGAGCACAATCAATAGGAGGCTTTGCTATAGCGCTTGCTGTTGGGTTGTTGGCTGGAACTTATTCTTCCTTGTTCTTAGCTGCGCAATTGTGGCTCGTATGGCGAGGCAAGATGATCAAGAAGAAACCAGTTGATTTTACGAAGAAAAAGAAAGTGGAAGGCCCACAAGTATAAAAAACAATGACCTCTGTTGCTATATAGTAACAGAGGTTTGCTTGATTTATGTAAGGGTAATAGGAGAACATAATCAAATGGACTACGACACATTCTTGATAGGAGGAGTTACATGAAAGGACAATCTTATGTATTATTTGCAATTCTATTTGTTATTATTGTAGCTGTTTTTGCAGTTACGAATGTGGAAGCAGTAGAAGTAAATTATTTATTTTGGACGGCAGAGTCTCCACTGATTCTAATTATTTTGTTCTCCGTACTTATGGGTGGCATCATTACCGCTGCTGTTGGCGCTTTAAGAATATTCCGATTACAACGTGAAATCCGTCATCACAAAGCGGAAATATTTAACTTAACAAATAAGTTAGAAGAGGCTGGTATAGCAGTAAACGATGAAGCGAATGGAGTGGAAGCGGATCATCATGAGAAATAATTAACCAATCTTATCATATGAGTTCTAGTTGCTACCCCTGATGTAATTTATGTATAATAGATTAGTCAGGGGTGAATTTATGTTAAAGAGTAAGGCAAAATGGAACTATATAGAGAAGATACAGGATAATGATAATTTACATTGGATGGATGACTCGCTTTCTTTATCTCCTGTAATTCAAGAGCTTTTACTACAAAGAGGAATAACTTCAGAACATGCAGCCTCAAAATTTCTTGCGCCTGATCTTTCTGACTTACATAATCCGAATATGCTTCTAATGATAGATAAAGCAACAAACCGTGTCCATCAAGCAATTGAAAATCAAGAAAGAATCCTTGTGTTTGGTGATTATGACGCGGACGGTGTAAGTTCAACAACTGTATTATTAAAAGCACTGCAAGAACTCGGAGCAGATTGCAATTTTTATATCCCTAATCGATTTACAGAGGGTTATGGTCCGAATGAAAAAGCTTTTCGCAATGCTTATGATGAGGGGTATCAACTAATTATCACTGTTGATACGGGAATAGCTGCTGTCCATGAAGCAGAGGTGGCTAATGAACTTGGAATCGATTTAATTATTACGGACCACCATGAGATTCAAGCTGAATTACCTGATTGTTATGCGATTATACATCCTAAATGCTCACCTGATTATTTATTTCAAGAGCTTGCGGGTGTTGGCGTTGCTTTTAAATTTGCCGAATCCTTATTAGGTTATTTTCCAAAACATTTATTGGAATTTACTGCAATAGGTACGATTGCAGACCTTGTACCACTCGTGAATGAGAATCGAATTCTAGCTTACTACGGATTAAAAGCACTCTCTGCTACATCGAATGTTGGGTTAAAAGCATTGAAGCAAGTTTGCAAAATAGAGGATCAAGTTACGGAAGAAGACGTAGGTTTTCTAATTGGCCCAAGGATAAATGCAGTTGGAAGATTGCAAGATGCCGATCTGGCTGTTCATTTATTAATGACTGATTCTAAAGAGGAAGCAATTGAAATTGCAGAAACGATACAACAAATCAATCAAGAGCGTCAGCGTATCGTTACTGAAATTGTAAATGAAGCAGAGGAAATGTTAAATGGGTGTGAGCAACAAGGTGTTATTATTGTAGCAAAAGAAGGTTGGAATGAGGGCGTTCTTGGAATTGTTGCTTCTAAGCTAGTACGTAAATATGATCGGCCTGCTATCGTGCTTGCTAAGAAATCAGATAAAGGAATAGCAAAAGGGTCAGCCCGAAGTATTCCAGCATTTGACTTATTTCAAAATTGTATGCAGGTAAGACATTTATTTCATAGTTTTGGAGGACATGCTCAAGCGGCAGGAATGACATTACAATTAGAACAAGTAGAAGTCTTGCAAGCAGCTTTAAATGAGTTGATTTTTAGTCAATTAACTGCAGAAGATTTTAAACAGGTTATTGATATAAGCCAGTCTATCCCAATATCTGAAATCACTGAAGAGCTTATTGGGGAGATTGAACGATTAGCACCATTTGGAATGCACAATCCAAAACCGTTATTTCATATACAAGAGCAGCCAACACAAGCAAGACAGATTGGTAGCTTGAAAAATCATTTAAAGCTTCAATTTAAATCGAATAAGGCGATGTTAGATGCCATTGGCTTTGGACTAGGAGAGCTATTTCATTACTTAACGCCACATACGGCTATTCAATTGGTCGGTGAATTAGGAATCAATGAGTGGAATGGACAACGCAAACCCCAAATGATGATTCAAGATATTTCAATTAATGATTGGCAATTGTTTGACCATCGAGGTAAACGTACATTGGATATATCTCCTTTTATAAACGAGGAATCTCGTCAATTGGCAGTCGGTAAAGAAGAACGTACGCAGTATGAAGGAATCAATTACAAGACCTATCAGGATTTGCTGGATGATCCGGAGCAATTGAACAGCTTATTTATTATCGACATGCCAAATGAAATAGCAGATCTTGAACAGTTAATAAAAAATACCAAACCAAATAACATACATGTATGTTATTATGTGAAAGATAGTACTTATTTAAGGGCATTTCCATCCAGAGAAGAATTCAAGTGGGTTTATGCCTTTATTCTCAGACGTAAACAATTACATGCAGATCGTGATATAACTGTTCTGATACAATCGAAAGGGTGGACGAAAGATAAACTTTTATTTATTTTAGATGTGTTTGAAGAATTGGATTTTATAAGTAATACGGATGGAATCATCCAGCCGAATCCTCAACCGATGAAAAAAGATCTTCGATCTTCTTCCATTTATCAACAACGATTAAGACAGGCTGAGATTGAGAAGGTACTTTATTATTCCACCTATGAAGAATTAAAAAGCTTTTTTACAAGATGCGCGGAATATTTGGGGATCCCCAAGGAGGAACTGAGTTATGGATTATAAAAATTATGTTAAAATTGTTGAAAACTGGCCTAAAGAGGGTATAAAGTTTAAAGATATTACACCGTTAATGGCAGATGGTAATGCTTTTCGATCAGCAGTCGATGAAATCGTTGATTACGCAAAAGAAAAAGAAATAGATGTAGTAGTTGGTCCTGAAGCAAGAGGTTTTATCATTGGTTGTCCTGTATCATACGCATTAGGAGTTGGCTTTGCTCCAGTGCGAAAAGAAGGAAAACTTCCAAGAGAAGTTGTAAAAGTTGATTATGGACTAGAATATGGGTCAAATGTCTTAACTATTCACAAAGACGCGATAAAGCCGGGACAACGCGTGTTAATTACAGATGATTTGTTAGCAACCGGTGGCACAATTGAAGCAACCATTAAATTAGTAGAAGAACTTGGCGGTGTTGTTGCAGGGTGTGCGTTCATTATCGAATTAAGCTATTTAGATGGTTTAGACAAACTAGAAGGTTATGATGTACTAACATTAATGAGTTACTAACTCATTTCATATGGGTCTGACGATAATATAGATCGTTAGGCCTATTTGTTATTATTGGTGAAGCTCTTTGATACAACTTACATAGATATTAAGCATTTACAAAAATTAACGATGGACATGAAGTGTCGAAAAAGCATATAATTAATATATTTAAGATTAATATTAGAAACTTGAGATAGCGAATAAAGGTGATTATTAATGGCAAAAAGCGATATTATGACAATTGATGATATTTTGGAAAAGGCTGGTCAGTATCTAACGGAAGAAGATACTGCTTTTATTCGCCAAGCTTTTGAATTTGCTGAGCAGGCACATGCCGATCAGTTCCGGAAATCTGGAGAGCCTTATATCATTCATCCTGTACAAGTTGCTGGTATATTGACGGAGCTTGAGATGGATGCGGAGACAATAGCTGGGGGATTTCTTCATGATGTAGTAGAAGATACGGATGTTTCCATAGAATCGATTGAAGAAGCGTTTAATCATGAAGTCGCTATGCTCGTTGATGGTGTTACGAAACTAGGTAAAATTAAATATAAATCCAAAGAGGCTATTCAAGCAGAAAACCATCGAAAAATGTTCGTAGCAATGGCAAAAGATATCCGTGTAATTTTAATTAAGTTGGCGGATCGATTGCATAATATGCGAACATTAAAACATTTACCTCCAGAAAAACAACGTCGCATTTCCAATGAAACGTTAGAAATATTTGCTCCCTTGGCACATCGACTCGGAATTTCTACGATAAAGTGGGAGCTTGAGGATACCGCTTTACGCTATTTAAATCCTCAGCAATATTATCGAATTGTTCAATTGATGAAACAAAAAAGAGACCAACGTGAATCTTATATCGAAGAAGTAATGAATGAAGTTTCTCAACAATTGAAAGAAATGAATATTGATGCAGATTTATCAGGACGGCCGAAGCATTTGTATAGTATTTATCGAAAAATGATGAAACAAAATAAGCAATTTAATGAAATATATGATCTTCTAGCAGTCCGAATCCTTGTAAACAGTATTAAAGATTGCTATGCAGTTCTAGGTATTATTCATACATGCTGGAAACCAATGCCGGGGAGATTTAAAGACTATATTGCAATGCCGAAGCCTAATCTCTATCAATCACTGCATACTACCGTTATCGGACCAAAAGGCGATCCTTTAGAAGTACAGATTCGAACAAAAGAAATGCATGATATTGCGGAATATGGCATTGCTGCGCATTGGGCATATAAAGAGGGAAAACGAGTTAATAACGATAAGAAGTCGTTTGAAGAGAAATTGACTTGGTTTAGGGAGATTCTTGATTGGCAAAACGACACGCATGATGCAGAAGAATTCATGGAATCTCTTAAGGTAGATTTATTTTCAGATATGGTTTATGTGTTTACTCCTAAGGGAGATGTAATTGAGCTTCCATCAGGATCTGTACCATTGGACTTTGCATATAAAATTCATACAGAAATCGGAAATAAAACCATTGGCGCAAAAATTAATGGGAAAATGGAGCCACTTGATTATCAATTAAAGAATGGCGACATTATTGAAGTGATGACTTCAAAACATTCGTATGGGCCATCCCAAGATTGGTTAAAGATTACGCAAACTTCACAAGCAAAAAATAAAATAAAACAATTTTTCAAGAAGCAGCGTCGAGAAGAAAACATTATTAAAGGAAAAGAAGCAGTAGACAAAGAAATTCGAGATTTATCGTTCGAACCTAAAGATGTCCTTACACAAGAAAATTTAGAACGCGTATATGAAAAATTTAATTTTTCTAATGAAGAAGATATGTATGCAGCGGTAGGATATCAAGGTATTACTGCAGCGTTAATTTCCACTCGTCTGACGGATAAACTAAGAAAATCAAAAGAAAAACAGGATCTAGAGCAAACTATCGAAGAAGTGAAAACGGAAGTTAAAAATAAAAAGCCGCAAAAACGTGATTCTGGTGTGAAAGTGGAAGGGGTTGATAATCTATTAGTACGTTTATCAAAATGTTGTAATCCTGTACCTGGTGATCGTATTGTTGGTTATATTACGAAGGGCAGGGGAGTATCTGTTCATCGAGCAGATTGTCCAAATGCTCAAACAGAGGAAGCAAAACAACGATTTCTTCATGTTGATTGGGAGGATAATCGCACGGATCAGAAGCAATATCATGTTGATCTTGAAATATCAGGGTATGATCGGCGCGGGTTAGTAAATGAGGTACTGCAAGCAGTAAATGAAACGAAAACAAATATTACGTATGTAAATGGTAGATCAGACCGTAATAAAATGGCGTTCATTCAAATTACTATTCTTATTCATAATACCGGTCATTTACGCAAAATTGTCGAACGAATTAAACAAATCACAGATGTTTATACGGTAACTCGAACGTTGCAATAACCGTAGTATTGGAGTTCTATAAAGGAGTATTTCAATGAAAGCAGTAATTCAACGAACTACACAAGCAAGTGTCTCTGTGAATGATGAAATTATCGGTCAGATTGGTTCAGGGTTAGTAGTGTTACTTGGTGTCACCCATGAGGATACGAAAGATGATGCAAGTTATTTAGTTAATAAAATCATCAACTTGCGAATTTTTGAAGATGTAAATCAAAAAATGAATTTGTCCCTAAAAGACGTTGGCGGAAGTATTTTATCTATTTCCCAATTTACACTGTACGGAGATACTAGAAAAGGAAGAAGACCCAATTTCATGAGAGCTGCTAAACCTTCCGATGCAGCTGTTTTATACCAGTATTTTAATCAATTGTTGCAGGCAGAAGGAGTAGAGGTACAAACCGGTGAATTCGGAGAAATGATGAATGTGGAACTTACAAACGCTGGTCCTGTCACATTACTTATTGACAGTCATGAAAAATAAAACGAGTGGCCGACTTGCGTCACGCTAATTTATTGTTTTATGTCTCACAGACGAGGCTATCCATTTCTTATGGCAGGAATCGCCCTTCTAAAAAAGAACGATAGAAAAATCCGAACTACTTTCCGAATATAATTGCTCGGATACTAGTTCGGATCCTTTTGTTCTGGCTTTATCGTTCATTAGATGCAAAGTAACTAGCTAGGCCATTTACAATACCAGATACTAGTTTTTTTTGATAGGCTGTTGTATCAAGCAAGGATTCTTGTTCCTGATTAGAAATAAATCCAAGCTCCAGTAATACAGAAGCTTTTAAGCTCTGTCGTAAAACGAGAAAGTCGCCAAATGAAGTTCCACGATCGTTTGCGCCTGTTGCTTTAACTAATTCTGATTGGATCTGAGAGGCTAAACCATCATTGTAATCCTGATAATAATATGTCTCAATACCTGAAACTGTTGGAGACTCTGGAACACTGTTATAATGAATACTGATAAAAGCGTCCGTAGCAACCAAATTACTAAAACTTATTCGACTTCCTAATGGAATAAATTCATCACTTGTACGGGTAAGTCTTACATCAGCACCTAGCATGGTTAATTCTTGTTTCAACTCCATGGCAGTAAGTAATGCAATGTCTTTCTCAAACGTTTCTGCTACCCCAATAGCTCCTACATCTCTACCGCCATGACCTGCATCAATAACAATTGTTTTATTAAAAAAACGACTGGCAGTAGGCAAATTAATTGGATCTGCTAATGCTTGCAATAGATATCCATGTACTTCATCGTTTTGGATTTCATACCAATCTCCATCTACAGATAATACATTAAATACGCTGCCCTTTTTCGCAAAATGTTCGATTGGTTCATCAGTGGATGGTCCACTCCGAATTTGCGTATGATTATTTGCGATTGTTATTGTGGATGGTGGCGAGACACTTGTTGTTGCTTCTGATTCTTGAGGGTGGCTAATATCAATGTAAGAATTGATAATCCAGCCAGTTCCATTTGATAACTGGACTTCAATCCATTCTCCCTTTTCCTGAATAATTGGATAATGTTCACCTTCATTAGCTTGATCAATGACACCAAAATTTGTTCCAGGTCCACTTCGAATGTTTACATTATTTCCAGAAATGCTGCCATTTTTAGCAAAAGCAATAGAGGGAACAAAAACAATACACAATAGGATACTGGATAATAAAAATTGTTTTGCTACCGCCATTAAGTACCTCCTTGTACAACGAATCGTTGTTATGCGTGGCGTTGTTACGATCAAAATCCTCTTTTCAGTATAATAAAAAGTTTGCTATTAGGCAAAACTATAGTTATTCAAGAAGGAGGTTTTTGTATGCGATCGCCGGAAAAACAATGGTACGCTCATAATCATAATCAAGTATTTGGGGTAAACCTACATCGTTTTATGGAATTAGAAGGTAATACAAGTCATATGGAGATAGCGCAAGAATTAGGGATTTCTTTGGGTGAGGTAAAAATGTTAAAGAAAAAAATTAATCGTGCTTGACATAATCCGAAGGAAAGCTTAATATAATATACATTCATAATTACGAATAGAAATGAACCGATGACGGAAAAAGTAATTGGTGCCCAAATGGACAGAGAAAAAATGTCACTGGCTGGAAGCATTTTTGCAATTTGGTCCAATGAAAGACATTCAAGAGGCTTTATATCGAAAAGAGTAGGTATAAACGTTTTGCAGGCGTTAACTGTGTAAAGGCGGATACATAATTTGTATCAACTAGGGTGGCAACGCGGGTAACTCTCGTCCCTTTTCATTTTTGAAGGGACGGGAGTTTTTTATGTTTTTAACGATGGGTTTGGCAAGTAGTTGTTACTCTAAATTTGCCAGTAACAGACAGTATCTGGTTGAAATACGAAAACTTAACTAGGGGGTTATGATATGAGTTATAAAGCACCGAGGGGAACAGCTGATATACTTCCGCAAGATGCTAATAAGTGGCAATTTGTTGAGGCTAAAATAAAAGAAATATGTAATAGATACCATTTTCATGAAATTCGCACACCTTTGTTTGAACATACGGAAGTATTTCAACGTGGCGTAGGGGATTCTACAGATATTGTACAAAAAGAAATGTATACCTTTGAAGATCGCGGTGGGAGAAGTATTACCCTACGTCCAGAAGGAACGGCCTCTGTAGTACGCTCTTTTGTAGAAAATAAATTATATGGTTCGGTTAACCAACCCGTAAAATTATATTACTTTGCTCAAATGTTTCGATATGAACGACCGCAAAAAGGACGTATGCGGCAATTAAATCAATTTGGAGTTGAGGTATTAGGAAGTGCGGATCCCGCTGTGGATGCTGAAGTTATCGATTTAGCAATGACATGCTATCGGGAAATGGGATTAACTTCTTTAAAATTGGTTATCAATTCACTAGGAGATAAAGAGAGTAGAGAGAATCACCGTCAGGCTTTAATTGATCACTTTACTCCACATAAGAATGAGCTTTGCGGTGATTGCCAAATGCGCTTAGAGAAGAATCCGCTTCGAATTCTTGATTGTAAAAAGGATCGTGAACATCCAGCAATGAAAACAGCTCCTTCCATCCTTGATTATTTGAATGATGAATCACAGTGCTATTTTGAAAAAGTAAAAGAATACCTAACCTTAATGGGGATTGAATACCATGTTGATAAAAATCTTGTACGCGGACTTGATTATTACAATCACACTGCATTTGAAATTATGAGTGAAGCAGATGGCTTTGGTGCAATTACGACATTAGCAGGCGGTGGTCGCTATAATGGTCTTGTTGAGGAACTTGGTGGTCCAAATGCTCCTGGAATTGGATTTGGAATGGGATTAGAACGTTTATTAATGGCATTGGAAGCAGAACAGCGGGAGATTCCTGTCGATTCTTCGTTAGATTGTTATTGTATTGCTGTTGGTGAACAAGCAGAAAAAGAAGCGGTTCGTCTTGTGCACAATCTGCGCAACCATGGAATTCAAGTAGACAAAGATTATCAATCCAAAAAAATGAAAGGGCAGTTCAAAGCAGCTGATCGTTATGAAGCGAAGTACGTATTAATTTTGGGTGAGGATGAATTAAACCAACAGCATATTGCGGTACGTGAAATGAAAACAGGCAATCAAGAAAATATCCCACTTTCAGAGGTGGTAGACGTCATGAAGGCAAAGCTTTTAGGAGGAAATCAATTATGAGTGAACAACAACGTAAAATGGCAGGAACGCTTGAAGAAGCGAATGTAGGTGAATTTGTACGACTAAAAGGATGGGTGCAAAAACGACGTGATTTAGGAGGACTGATTTTTATTGATCTTCGTGATAAATCGGGTCTCGTTCAAATTGTTTTTAATCCAGATCATTCGGCACAAGCATTACAAGTGGCTGAAACCGTACGAAGCGAGTATGTAGTAGAGGTAGATGGCCAGGTTGTAAAGCGCGATCCTTCAACAGTTAATCCATTAATGAGTACAGGATCAATTGAAGTCATCGTTTCAGCTATTTCTGTATTAAACAAAGCTAAAACACCTCCTTTTGCTATTCAAGATGAGTCAGAAGTAGCAGAGGATTTACGATTGAAATATCGCTATATTGATTTGCGACGTGGGTCATTACAAGAAACGTTTAAATTGCGACATCGAACTACAAAAGCAGTTCGAGATTTCCTTGATCAGCGAGATTTTTTGGAAATGGAAACGCCTATATTAACAAAAAGTACCCCTGAAGGAGCTCGTGACTATCTGGTACCAAGTCGTGTTCATGATGGTGAATTTTATGCTTTGCCACAATCACCACAGTTGTTTAAACAATTGATTATGATGAGTGGTTTTGAAAAATATTACCAGATTGCTCGTTGTTTTCGTGATGAAGATCTTCGGGCAGATCGCCAACCAGAATTTACACAAATCGATATTGAAACTTCATTTTTAACTAGTGATGAAATTATGCAAATGACAGAAGAAATGATGCAATATGTCATGAGAGAAGTGAAAGGGATCGATATCTCGCTTCCGTTACAACGAATGTCATATGACGAAGCGATGTCTCGATTTGGGTCCGATAAACCTGATACCCGATTTGGGCTGGAACTAATTCATGTCTCAGAAGTGTTAAAAGATTCCACCTTTAACGTATTCCAAGGTGCGCTTGCATCCGGAGGGAAAGTAGCTTTATTAAATGTGGAGCAACAAGCTGCTAATTATTCGCGGAAAGACATCGACAAATTAACTGATTTTGTAAAAGTATATGGCGCCAAAGGGCTTGCTTGGTTAAAGGTAGAAGGCGATGAATTAAAAGGTCCGATTGCTAAATTTATAACAAATGAGGAAAAGGCAGGATTGTTAACTGCTGCGCACGCTAAAGATGGGGATTTGCTTTTATTTGTAGCAGATAAAACAAACGTCGTTTATGATAGTCTCGGTGCACTTCGCTTAAAATTAGGTAAAGAGTTGAAATTAATTAATGAGTCAGCATTTCATTTCTTATGGGTGACGGATTGGCCATTACTAGAGTATGATGAAGAATTGGGTAGATATTTTGCTGCGCACCATCCGTTTACATCTCCTGTTGAGGAGGACATGGATAAAATACAAACGGAACCAGCAGCAGTTCGTGCCAATGCTTATGACTTAGTACTAAATGGTTTTGAACTTGGCGGTGGCTCTGTACGTATCTATAAAACAGAATTACAGCGCGAAATGTTTAAAGCGTTAGGTTTTACGGAAAAAGAAGCAAGGGAGCAGTTCGGTTTCCTACTAGATGCATTGGAATATGGTACACCTCCACATGGCGGTGTGGCCTTAGGATTAGATCGAATTGTTATGTTGTTAGCAGGCAGAAGCAATCTAAGAGATACCATTCTATTCCCTAAGACAGCATCTGCGTCTGACTTGTTAACCAATGCACCAAGTGAAGTAGACCAAGCACAGCTAAATGAGTTATCCATTCAATTGAATCCTAAAAAAGATTAATTGTTTTCTTAAGTTGATCATTGCTATATAATTCGTTTACGTGTTAAAATAAATTTACAAATTCAATCAAAGCATATCCTGATGTGTTCGTTCATGAAAAGTGTTTTGACCGAACAACTATAAACATGGGAGCTCGCAAATGGTTTCTATATTGCGTGCGTGCCTCCAATGAGAGGAAGCATAACAAATATAGAACAGAGCACCCACCTGCCAAGAGCGGGATCAAAGCTTCAAACTGGACGGCACAATCGGGATTGTGATACATAAAAAAATCCTAGGTAGCATGAAAGGAGAGCATCCTTTTAGCATCTAGGATTTTTCTTTATTTAATTTGACCCTTGAGCAAGTTGCTGTAGATTACCGTTTTTATCCATTCTAAATGCGGGCGCTGCCACGGAACTTTGATCATCTAGTACGGTCATTTTTCTAGCTCGTTCCATAATTTGAATAAATGCTTGATAGTCCTCTTGAATGGTTTCTAATTGGACTTTGGTTTGTTCTAATTGTTTATTCAATGTATCTACTTGGTTTTGTAAGCTTTTATTTTCCTTTTCCATCTGTTCAAGAGAAGCTTTTGATTGATTCGAAGAAATAGTCTGTTTTTTTATGTCTTTTAAATATCGTATGACCATATCCATGTTTAACGTTGTATCTTCTTCGATGCTTGGTGTTACGTTGTTGTCATTTGCAGTGACACTATTATCCGAAATTTGTGGTAAAGATACAACGGCTTTTCTCGTATTTTGCTGCCCAGCTTTTGCCATTGCACGTTTCTTTTCTTTTCGTTGTCTTTTTGCAAGATCAATAGCGTTAACATATTTCATGCGAATTTCTGCATTCCACCGAAATCCGCATGCTGCGGAAGTACGATTAAGCTTGTCTCCTACTTCCTCAAAAGCATTTAATTGTGTACTGCCTTCTCTAATATGTCGTAATACGGTTTCTGCCAATAATAAATCATCTTCATGTGACCAGGCATCTTGTCTTACTTTTGCCATTATGTTTTCCACTCCTTTAGTAATTTCTATTGTTAACTAAATAATAGATTTAGCTATTTTTATATTTATTGTTACCTCGGGAGTGGAATCTTATACGTTAAATCTTTTTATCTTTCTGAATACGTTCGTAAACTTGTTTAATAGCCTGTTCGAACTTCCCAGTAGCTTTTGGTTGATAGTACTGCTTATTTTTTATGGAATCTGGTAAGTACTGCTGTGATACCCAACCATTATCATAGTTATGTGGATATCTATACGCATTCCCTCTGCCTAATGTTTCCGCTCCACTATAGTGGGAATCTTTTAGATGAATGGGTACTTCTCCGCTCTTTCCTTGTTGAATATCATGAAGGGCCGCATCTAATGCCTTATAGGCGGTATTGGATTTTGGTGATAAACATAGTTCCACAATAACAACTGCTAAAGGGATTCTAGCTTCAGGAAAACCCAATCTTTCCGCAGCTTGAACAGCAGCAACTGCTCGTGGTCCAGCCTGTGGATTAGCAAGCCCAATATCCTCATAAGCAGTTACTATCATTCTTCGAGCAATACTTTCTAGATCACCTGCCTCAATTAATCTACCTAAATAGTGAAGAGCTGCATCAGCATCACTGCCTCGGATGGACTTTTGGAATGCTGATAACACATCATAGTGGGCATCACCATCCTTATCATGTGTAAAGCTTTTCTTCTGCATGCACTCTTCCGCTATTTCTAGAGTTATAACAATTTCTCTATTTTCATTTTCTGGTGTGGATGCAACTGCTAATTCTAAACCATTTAAGGCACTACGCATATCTCCGTTCGCGCTAAAAGCAAAATGTTCTGCAGCCTCATCGATGATTGTTATCCTTTCTTCTCCGTAACCATGTTCTGTATCTGAAATCGCTCGGTAAATTGCCTGCTTTACATGCTTTGCAGTTAAACGATGTAATTCAAATAAATGACATCTGCTACGGATAGCAGGATTAATGGAATGGTAGGGGTTACTTGTAGTACAGCCAATTAGAATAATTAAATTACTTTCTAAATGTGGTAATAAAAAGTCTTGTTTTCCTTTATCTAAACGATGTACCTCATCAAGAATAAGCACTATTTGTCCCATCATTTTGGCTTCTTCTACGACAATTTCCATATCTTTCTTCTTATCGGTGACCGCATTTAAGGTTTTTACTGACTTTCCTAGACTTTTCGCAATCGCCATAGCCATGGAAGTTTTACCAGTTCCTGGTGGCCCGAATAGGATCATGGAGGCTAATCTTTCAGCCGCTATCATACGTTGAATAATTTTTCCTTCTTCTACTAGATGCTCTTGTCCGATAATTTCGTCAATATGGTCCGGCCGCATACGAAATGCGAGTGGTTTTTGTTTCATATATACCGTCCTTTATATTATAATAAAACACTGTTTCTCACATGTTACTTATTTTAGACAAGATTGCTAATGCTTGTAAAATTCGATAACATGCACGAACAATACGTTCCATGCTATAATATCATGTATTAGTAATATTGGAACGTAATTAAAATTGAGGTGTCATGGATGAAGATATCAACAAAGGGAAGATATGGACTAACAATTATGATTCATTTAGCAAAACAACATGGCAAAGGACCGACTTCGCTGAAACAAATTGCTAAAGAAAATAAATTATCGGAACATTATTTAGAACAGCTTGCTTCTCCCTTAAGGAATGCAGGATTGATTAAGAGTATTCGTGGTGCATATGGTGGATACATGTTAGCGAAAGATCCAGTAGAAATAAAAGCTGGTGATATTATACGTGTATTGGAAGGGCCGATAACACCAGTTGAAGGAATCGAGGATGAAGAGCCCGCAAAGCAAGCATTATGGTTACGAATTCGAGATGCTGTCAAGAATGTGTTAGATACGACTACGCTAAAGGATTTAGCAGAACATAATAATGACCAGCCACAAGATGCGTATATGTTTTATATTTAAATGGTAATTGTTTGAGGAAGGAAAAGATAAACAATGGAACAAATTTATTTGGATCATGCTGCAACGACCCCGATTCACTCTGAAGTATTAGATGCAATGTACACGGTGGAAAAGGATGTATTTGGTAATCCATCTAGTGTTCATTCATTTGGAAGGAAGGCAAGACGATTATTAGATGAAGCACGGCTTACATTGGCTCGAAGCATTCATGCTAGTGAGAAAGAGATTGTATTTACTAGTGGGGGTACAGAAGCAGATAATCTTGCTATTATTGGCACAGCATTAGCTAATCGACAAAAGGGAAACCATATCATTACTACTGCGCAGGAACATCATGCTGTACTGCATACGATGGAAAGATTAGAACAGGAAGGGTTTGAGGTAACCTATTTACCAGTTAACCAAGATGGGAGAATTAATGTAGAAGATGTAAATCAAGCGTTAACAGATGCTACCATCCTTGTTTCGATTATGTATGTAAACAATGAAACAGGTGTTATTCAACCAATTGAAAAGGTTGGCGAATTATTACAGAAGCACCAAGCATATTTTCATACAGATGCTGTACAAGCCTTTGGATTAATTGAATTGGATGTTACGAAGATGGGCATTGATATGCTGACGGTTTCCGCTCATAAGATAAATGGTCCAAAAGGAATTGGTTTTCTATATGTGAATGAGAAGGTGAAGTTAAATAGTTTACAATTTGGCGGAGAGCAAGAGAGAAAACGTCGCGCTGGAACGGAGAATCTTGCTGGAATTGTAGGTTTTCAAAAAGCAGTTGAATTAGCTATGGAGAATAAATCAATTCGAAAGGAACGTTATTTATCTTATAAACAAGCATTCCTTAACATCTTAAAGAAAAACGGAATCGATTTTGAAGTCAATGGTGCCATAGAAGCTAGTATTGCTTCCACGGTGAATATAAGTTTTCCTGGTACAAAAGTCGAAGCGCTGTTAACCAATTTTGATTTAGAAGGTATTGCTGCTTCCAGCGGAAGTGCGTGTACAGCTGGATCTGTAGAGCCTTCACATGTATTAACTGCTATGTTTGGCAAAGCGCATGAATGTACAACAAATTCGATTCGCTTTAGTTTTGGACAAGCTAATACACCAGAGAATATTAAAGAAGCTGCTGAACGTGTTGCGAAGATAGTAAAGCGACTAGTTAAGTAAAGGATGTGTAAGTATATGAATGAAAATAAAGACACAAGAGTTGTAGTTGGTATGAGTGGGGGCGTTGACTCCTCTGTAGCTGCTTTACTCTTAAAACAGCAGGGCTATGATGTTGTAGGGATCTTTATGAAGAACTGGGATGATACGGACGAATTTGGGGTGTGTACAGCGACGGAAGATTTTGAGGATGTTGTTCGTGTCTGTAACCAACTGGATATTCCTTATTACGCTGTTAATTTTGAAAAGCAATATTGGGATAAAGTATTTACGTACTTTCTAGATGAATACAAAGCAGGAAGGACACCGAATCCAGATGTCATGTGTAATAAAGAAATTAAATTTAAGGCTTTCTTGGAACATGCGATGTCTTTAGGCGCTGATTATTTAGCTACGGGACACTATGCGCAAGTAAAAGCACATCATGGACGGTATGACATGTTACGTGGCGTGGATGATAATAAGGATCAAACTTATTTTCTCAACCAATTATCAGAAGATGTTTTATCTAAAGTAATGTTTCCACTTGGACATCTCCCCAAATCAGAAGTTCGTAAGATAGCCAAAGAACATGGTCTTGCTACGGCAGAAAAGAAAGATAGCACTGGAATATGCTTTATAGGAGAACGTAACTTCAAAGAGTTCCTGAGCGAATACCTGCCAGCTCAACCTGGTGAAATGCAAACATTAGAAGGTGAGGTCAAAGGTCGCCATGATGGTTTGATGTATTACACGATCGGGCAACGTCAAGGACTGGGAATTGGTGGATCAGGGGAACCGTGGTTTGTTGTTGGCAAGAACTTAAAGGACAATGTGCTCTATGTAGGACAAGGGTATGATAATGATAAGCTATATTCAGATGCACTGATTGCGACCGATGTGAATTGGATCCACTCAGAAAACCTTAATGATACGTTTATTTGCAGTGCGAAATTTCGTTATCGTCAACAAGATAGCAAAGTGAAAGTTACCATTTTAGAAAATAATCGGGTGAAAGTTGATTTCATAGAAAGTCAACGCGCAATCACTCCTGGACAAGCTGTTGTTTTTTATGATGGAGACGTTTGTCTCGGTGGCGGAACAATTGATGAGGTAAGAAAACAGGACCAAATGTTAGATTATGTTGGATAGTTAGGAGTTTTACCGTGGATAAGATAAAACAAGCTATAGCTTACATGCAAGAAAATAAAATTGAAGAAGCAGCTGCATTGTTCACAGAAGTTATCGAAGAAAACCCGGAAGACCCCGTTGGTTATATTAATTTTGGAAATTTGTTATTTCACATGAATGATTTTACTAGGGCACAGCGTTTTTATGAACGGGCAATGGAGTTAGATAAACATGCAGCAACAGCGTATTATGGACTTGGTAATCTGTATTATGAGCAATCACTCTACCCTAAAGCATTAGAAAACTTTCAGAAAGCAATTGAACTAGGTTTGGAAGAACCAGATGTTTATTTTCTTTTAGGAATGACTTTCCAACATCAAGAACAATATAAATTATCACTTCCTTATTTATTGCGAGCTACGGAACTAGATCCGGATAATCAGGATTCGTTATTCCAATATGGTCTTGCACTCGCTCAAAGTGATCATTTGAAAGATGCTGAAAAAATCTTTCATAAGGTTTTGTCACTGGAAACAAATCATAGCGATGCCAATTATAATTTAGGTGTTGTTGCCTTGTTTGAAGATCGTTTAGAACAAGCCCTCACCTATTTTAATGAGGCATTGCGTATACAACCAGAACATATATTAGCTGCGAACGGGAAAGAAAAAACCGAAGCGTTATTAAACGAATCGTAAGTTGAAATAGGTTGGTGTTTCTTGGATGGAAGAGGATAAACAAAGTAAAGGCTATATTAGAGGCGAATTAATTCATACCATTTTTCATAATGAAGCGGAACAGTTTTCGATTGCTAAAATAAACGTGTTGGAAACGAATGAAGCTTATAGTGAAAAAGACATTGTTATTAAGGGGTATTTTTCTAGTTTACAAGAAGGAACAAGTTATTATTTCTTTGGTATCTTTGAAAAACATCCTCGCTTTGGTATGCAATATAAAGTAACATCCTATAAAACATTTATTCCTGATACAAAAGATGGTTTAATTGCATATCTATCTAGTGATTTATTCTATGGTATAGGAACGAAAACCGCTGAAAAAATTGTAAATCAATTAGGTGAGAATGCAATTTCAAAAATCATGGATGATGAAGAAGCACTATCAGAAGTTAATGGGATTAAAAAGGAATCCGCTAAATCCTTGCGTAAGACGTTACAAGAGAACCAGGGATTTGAGCATGTTGCAGTATATTTAGCTAATTACAACATTGGTTTAAAAATGGCACAGAAAATTTATCAATACTATAAAGATGAGGCCATAGCTTTAATTGAGGAAGATCCATATCGATTTGTTTTTGATATTGAGGGATTTGGCTTTCGTACCGCTGATGAAATTGCTGCACAAATGGGAATTTCTACAACTCATGCGAACCGTATTGGTGCAGGTTGTGTTTATACTTTACAACGATCTGTTCAAGATGGACATGTTTATTTGCCAGTAAGTGAATGTGTCTCTCTTGTTGATCAACTATTAGCCTCTCCTGAGTTGACGGAAACTATCATCACTGACCGCTTAGTAGCTTTAAATGGGGATAAATCCCTTATTATTCAGGATGGTAATGTGTATTTGCCGTCTCTCTATTATGCTGAAGATGGGTTTGGTACACATCTGAAACGAGTGTTAACGAAACCAATTGAACAACGAACACCAATGGCCGAATTAATGAAAATAATAGGTGAAA
This sequence comes from Virgibacillus salexigens, assembly GCF_014905415.1. Lineage (GTDB taxonomy): Bacteria > Bacillota > Bacilli > Bacillales > Amphibacillaceae > Virgibacillus > Virgibacillus salexigens. The sequence continues at coordinate 954,552 of NZ_BNEO01000002.1, read as the reverse complement.
TTGAGGAAACAGAGATTCTTTCGTATGGGAAAGAGCAATTTACTGCGATTAATCAATCCATCCATTCGAAGTTGATGATTCTAACGGGAGGGCCTGGAACTGGTAAAACTACCGTTATTAAAGGAATCTTAAATGCGTTTGCAACGATTCACCAATTATCCTTAGATCCAAAAGATTACGATAATATGGACGAGTTTCCATTTATTCTTACTGCACCAACAGGAAGAGCTGCGAAACGATTAACAGAATCTACCAATCTTCCTGCTAAGACGATTCATCGTTTATTAGGATGGGATGGGATTAGTGGGTTTGATAAAAATGAAGATGAGCCATTAACCGGGAAATTTTTAATTGTAGATGAGTTTTCGATGGTAGACATATGGCTTGCAAATCAATTATTTAAAGCAATTCCTGATGATATGCAGGTATTAATTGTAGGGGATGAAGATCAACTTCCATCTGTAGGACCAGGTCAAGTGCTTTCAGATTTATTAAAGACGGAGCGAATTCCATTTGTGCGCTTAACGGAAGTGTATAGACAAAAAGAGGGATCAAAGATTATTCAACTAGCTCATCAAATTAAAAATGAAGAAGTAATCGATTTACAAAACGATCAAGACTTCAGTTTTATCTCATGCAATGAACAACAGATGGTTGATGTGATTATTAAAATTTTTACACGAGCAGTGGACAAAGGATTTGATGTGAGAGAGGTTCAAGTATTAGCACCCATGTATCGTTCGCAAGCAGGAATAACTAAACTTAATCAAGAGCTTCAAGCAATACTAAACCCAAAAACAGACCAAAAAAGAGAAGTGAAAACACAAGATGGACTGTTTCGAAAAGGAGATAAGGTAATTCAGCTGATCAATCAGCCGGAAGATGGCGTCTATAATGGAGATATTGGAGAAGTAGTGGCTATCTTCCGAGAAGAAGAAAACATAGATCAGGTAGAACAGCTTGTGATAGCCTACGATGATAAAGAGGTAGTATATGAACGGAAGGATTATCGAAATATTATGCTTGCGTATTGTATCTCCATTCATAAGTCGCAAGGAAGTGAGTTTCCTATTGTTATATTGCCAGTAGTACGTACTTACCGTCGTATGCTAAGAAAAAATCTCTTATATACTGCTATAACAAGAAGCAAGCAATCATTAGTTATTTGTGGTGAGGAGCAAGCTTTTATACAAGGAGTTGGAATGATAGATACGAACCGACGTTATACATCTTTAAATAAAAACTTGAAGATGAAACTGGATGATCAGGTTATAGATAACGCATATGAAAGTGAAGAGGATAACTTGTCGCCCTATGATTTCATGTGAGATAGGTATAAACATCATTCAATCGGGTTAGCATGGTAATATCAGATATGGATAAAAGGAGCCTTCATAAATGCGATGCCCGAATTGTAATGGAAAGGATATTGGGAAAATAGGTAGCCAGCAGTATTATTGTTGGAACTGTTTTATTGAGATGTCAGTAATCAATAATAAATTAACGATTCATCAAGTTGAAGCCGATGGTTCATTAAGTTCACTTAATGATTTATTCAGTGAGGATGAACGAACCTTTTATGGGAATCCATAAATTGTTCAGCTTGTATAATTAAGGAACTGTGCATATGTTTAAGGGTAATAAAAGCTTGAATTTCCTATATTGGTTATTGATCGGCATATCCCTGTTTTTATTTCTTTATTTAATGATTAAACTGTTTCCGTTCTACCATACAGTTTTTTTGTTTCTATGGCATCTATTTGCTCCTTTTCTTATCGCTTGCTTAATAGCGTATCTATTATACCCAATTGTTAATCAATTACATTATTATAATATACCAAAAGGGATAGCTGTTCTTTTGATTTACATCCTATTCTTTGGTGGGACGGCATATTTAATTTATCGTGTATATCCCATGATTGTGTATCAGGTAAGAGAGCTAAATGATCAATTTCCTCAATTTATAAAGATGTATGAACAGCTTGTTTACCAAATGTATGAATATACTTCCTTCTTACCTGAAACAGTACATGATAAATTTGATCAGCTCTTTGCCCGAATCGAAAGCAGTCTGGACCAGTTGCTGTCACGGTTAGTTAATGGTTTCACGAAGGTTTTTGATTTGGTTATTCTACTTACTGTAATCCCAGTTTTAGTTTTTTACTTTTTGAAAGACTATAACAAAATGAAAGCCTTTTTTAAAGGGTTTATACCAAAAAAATACCGTTCGACATCAAGCAAAATGGTTCATGCCATTGATGAGACTTTGGGTAATTATATTCGTGGACAATTAATTGTTTGTTTATTTGTTAGTTTGACTACCTTTATAATTTTTAAGTTCTTATTAGGCTTGGATTTTGCATTACTCTTAGCTGTATTAATGGGTATAACCAACTTGATTCCTTATTTTGGGCCAATAATTGGTGCTATTCCAGCAGTAGCAATTGCATTTACCATATCAGGAAAACTAGTGATTTTTGTTATATTATCGGTTTTTGCTATTCAATTAATCGAAAGTAACTTGTTGTCACCATTTATAGTTGGAAAAAGTATAAATATCCATCCTGCAGCTATCATCTTTGCATTGTTATTAGGTGGTCAGTTATTCGGTGTAATCGGAATGGTGATCGCCGTCCCTTTAATGACGATTGTCAAAGTAATTGTTAAACATGTGATAGAATGGCGAAAAGTTAATATGAAGCTGAATACAAGTCACGAAGAGTAATACGTCCCATGAAATCATTTATAGCCATTTACTACAAATATGTCACGAGAAGCCTTCTTTATTGACATTCAACAAGATGTTTTCTATAATTACGCTTACAACACTACAATTTGAATTCGTTGAAAGTTACGAAGTACATGATAGGCTCTTTCAAGAGAGGGGTTTTCATTGGCTGTAAGAAACCCTAAAGGTAGCGTCATGGAAAGCTAAACTGGAGTGCGGTTAATTCCCGTCGGTGTCATACCGTTACAATGACTGAGTGGTGAATACAACTTGTATTCATAATTAGGGTGGTACCGCGAATATATCTCGTCCCTGCATTAGCAGAGAGGGGATTTTTTTATTCCATTTTATTACGTTTCGGGAGGAAGGAAAGATGAAGCAATTAACATCGGCACAAGTTCGACAAATGTTTATTGATTTTTTTAAAGAAAAGGGGCATCGGGTAGAACCAAGTGCTTCTTTGGTTCCGAAGGATGACCCTACACTACTATGGATTAATAGTGGTGTGGCGACATTGAAGAAATACTTTGATGGTCGGGTAATACCAGATAACCCACGTATTGTAAATGCACAAAAATCGATTCGCACAAACGATATTGAGAACGTAGGGTTTACAGCAAGACACCATACATTCTTCGAAATGTTAGGAAACTTTTCTATTGGTGACTATTTCAAAAAAGAAGCGATCGAATGGGGATGGGAATTCCTAACGAGTGATAAATGGATCGGATTTGACGAAGAGTTACTTTCTGTAACCGTACATCCAGAAGATGATGAAGCTTATGATATTTGGCTACATGATATTGGTGTACCAAAAGAGCGAATTATTCGATTAGAAGAGAATTTTTGGGATATTGGTGAAGGTCCAAGTGGACCAAATACGGAGATTTTTTATGATCGCGGAGAACAATATGGAAAAGATCCAAATGACCCTGAATTATATCCGGGCGGGGAAAATGAACGTTATCTAGAAATCTGGAATTTGGTATTTTCCCAGTTCAATCATAATCCTGATGATACGTATACACCTCTACCAAAGAAAAACATTGATACAGGAATGGGATTAGAACGAATGGTTTCCGTTATTCAAGATGTCCCAACAAATTTTGAGACGGACTTATTCATGCCGATCATCAAAAAGACAGAAGAATTAGCATCGGTTGCTTACGGCGATAGTAAAGAAGGAGATACTGCCTTTAAGGTAATAGCGGACCATATTCGTACTGTTAGTTTTGCGATTGGTGATGGAGCAGTACCTTCGAATGAAGGAAGAGGGTATGTATTACGAAGATTACTTCGGAGAGCCGTTCGATTTGCTAAGGAGATCGGTATTGAGAAAGCATTTATGTTTGAATTAGTTGATACAGTAGCTGATATCATGAAAGACTTCTATGATCAAGTAGTTAAGAAAAAAACGTTTATTAAGAATATGGTCAAAGTAGAAGAGGAACGTTTTCATGAAACCTTACATGATGGCTTAGAGATTTTAACAAGCATCATGGAGAGAGAAGAGCAAAAAGGAAGTACGGTATTCCCTGGTGTGGAGGTCTTTCGTTTATATGACACGTATGGATTCCCTAAAGAGTTAACCGAGGAGTATGTCGAAGCTAAAGGGTTTACCATTGATGAACAAGGATTCCAAAAGGAAATGGAAAAGCAAAGAGAACGTGCTAGGAATGCTCGTCAAAAAGTAGACTCCATGCAGGTGCAAGACGGAGCGCTTTCAGAGATCGATGCGGAAAGTGATTTCATTGGTTATGATTACACCCAAACTGAAACAACTGTCGAGGGTTTAATAAAAGATGGTAAAACGGTTCGTGATGTTAGTGTAGATGAAGAGGTTTATGTTTTACTGCGCCGAACTCCGTTTTATGCAGAGAGTGGAGGACAAATAGCTGATAAAGGGGTAATCTATACGGAGACAGCCACTGCACAAGTAGAGGATGTACAAAAATCTCCAAAAGGCCAACATATTCATCGTATTCGAGTTACAAAAGGTTCTTTCTCACTAGGGGAAACAGTGAAAGCGGAAGTGGAATTAGTAACGAGAAGCTTTATTGTGAAAAATCATACAGCTACCCATTTACTTCACCAAGCTTTAAAAGATATACTTGGTACACATGTAAATCAAGCTGGCTCACTTGTTACTCCAGAACGTCTTCGTTTTGATTTTTCTCATTATCAAGCACTATCCAAGGAAGAGCTGGAGCAAATAGAGCAAATTGTAAATGAGAGAATCTGGGATGCCATTACGCTTGATATCACACATGAAAACATTGAAGATGCAAAGAATATGGGAGCTATGGCATTGTTTGGTGAGAAATATGGTGATGTTGTACGGGTAGTTAAAATCGGTGATTATAGTATTGAGTTATGTGGCGGTTGTCATGTAGTAAATACGGCTGAAATCGGTTTGTTTAAGATAGTTTCCGAAAGTGGCATTGGTGCTGGAACGAGAAGAATTGAAGCAGTTACGAGCAAGCAAGCTTATCAGTTCTTATCGTCAAAACTCGGTGTGCTCCACCAGTCTGCCCAATTGCTAAAATCAGCGGAAGAAGCAGTACCTGAAAAAATAGAAAGCCTATTCCAAGACATCAAAGATATGCAAAAGGAAAAAGAGTCTTTACGTGCTAAATTATCCAATGTTGAAACATCATCTATTCTTAATAACGTAGAAACCATCGAAGGGGTTCCTATATTGGCAGAAAAAGTAGATGTCGGAGATATGAATCAATTACGCAATATGGTGGATGATTTAAAACAAAAACTTGGGTCGGGAATCATTCTATTAGCGATGGAAAGCAACGGAAAAGTTCAATTAGCTGCTGGTGTATCGAAAGATCTAATGGATAATGGATTTCATGCTGGTCAACTCATAAAACAAGCTGCGCAAGCCTGTGGCGGCGGTGGCGGTGGACGTCCTGATATGGCTCAAGCTGGGGGGAAAGATGCAAGCAAAATCATCCAAGCATTGTCTACAGTGAAGGATTATGTAATAGAACAAACCAATCGCTAATTTGTATATCGGCTAGTAAAAAAGATATAATTAATTCTATAATCATGTTAAGATAATAGAAGAAGCTTACATTCTGAAAATGATTTCACTAAGGGTCATTTTCAGAATGATTCTAAGATCGAGGTGTCATGATGAGTTCAATTGATAAAACGATGAAGTTCAATTTTTCGGAGGAACCATTTGACCAGGATGTTAAGGAGATACTGTTCACTGTGCATCAAGCATTAAAAGAAAAAGGATATAACCCGATCAATCAGATTGTCGGTTATTTACTTTCTGGTGATCCAGCATATATCCCACGGTATAATGATGCGCGTAATCTAATTCGGAAAATTGAACGTGATGAAGTAATTGAAGAACTGGTTAAATTTTACTTAGAGCAGCAACCCGAGGATGAACAATGAAATTACTTGGATTAGATGTTGGGTCCAAAACCATTGGTGTCGCTGTTAGCGACGCACTTGGTTGGACAGCACAAGGAATTACCACATTAAAATGGAATGAAGAAGAGATTACTTCTGCAGATAAAGAAATAAAAGCTTTAATAGATGAGCATCAGATAGGGAAAGCTATTATTGGACTTCCCAAGAACATGAATGGTACCATCGGTGAACGAGGAGAAATGTCGATCGCTTATGCAGAACATGTTAAAAACATGCATGGTATTGAGACCGAACTATGGGATGAGCGTTTAACGACGATGGCTGCGGAACGAGTTTTATTAGAAGCTGATATGAGTAGGAAAAAGCGTAAGAAGGTCATTGATAAAATGGCTGCGGTTATGATTTTACAAGGTTACTTAGACCAAGGATAAGGAGTGAAAAGATGGCATTAGAAGAAAAAGAGCGAATTATTATTCCTGATGAAAATGGAGAAGAACATCTATTTGAGGTATTGTTTACCTTTGATGTGGATGAAACAAAACAAAGCTATATTGCTGTTATCCCTGTAGAACAGTCAGAGGATGAAGAAGTAGAAGTTTATGCTTTTCGTTATGAAGAAAAAGATAATGATGAGGATGATTTATCCTTATTTCCAATCGAGTCTGACAAGGAATGGGAAATGGTTGAAGAGATGCTCCATACATTAGCAGACCAGGAGAACGAAGTATAAGTTCCACTTCATTTATGAAAGCTGATGTCACATTCTGACATCAGCTTTTTATGTTTCAGAATAAAATTAATGGAATATAATAGCGATTTTTAGTATAATATAGCGGAATGAGAGGGGGATATTCATGTCCAAAGATAAAAAGAATAGCAATTTCAGGGACAACCTCGAGGCTCGTAGTGAAGAAGCCAAAACCGTTCGTAAAATTGTATCTATTATTATTATCGCTTTATTGTTAATTTTGTTAATAGGTGGTATTTCTGGATATTTATATGTAAAATCTGCGCTTGAGCCAGTGGATCCAGAAAGTAATGAAGAAGTGAAAGTAACGATACCAATTGGTTCATCATCTTCACAGATTGCTTCTATTCTAGAGAAAAACGGAGTTATTAAAGATGCGCTTGTTTTTCGTTTTTACATAAAATTTAATAATGAATCTAATTTTCAGGCTGGTGAATATACATTTACAACTGGGATGAAATTAGACGAAATCATTGACTCACTGAAAAATGGCAAAATTATGGCAGAACCAGTACATTCGATAACGATTCCTGAAGGAAAGACTGTGGAAGAATTAGCAGAAATTTATGCAAAAGAATTAAGCTTTACAAAAGAAGACTTTTTAAACAAGGTAAATAACAGGAACTTTATCGAGCAATTAATGGAAGCATACCCTTCTATTTTATCGGATGACATTTTAAATCCAGAAATTCGGACGCCACTAGAAGGTTACTTATTCGCATCTACTTATGAATTTTATGAAAAAGAACCAAGTGTTGAAACAGTTATTTATGAAATGATGAAAAAGACAGATACAGTGGTATCTAAATACCTTGATGAGATTAGTGAGAATAATTTTTCTGTCCATGAAGCCGTTACCTTTGCTTCGGTGATAGAAAAGGAGGCAAGTACAGCAAAACAACGTAAAAAGATTGCTGGTGTTTTCTATAACCGCATTGAACAAGGTATGAAACTACAGACAGACCCAACCGTATTATATGCATTAGGCAAACATAAAGAACGAGTACTTTATGAAGATTTGGAAATAGAGTCTCCATATAATACATATTATGTAGAAGGTTTACCTATTGGTCCGATTGGTAGCTATGCTGAAAGCTCTTTAGCAGCAGCATTGAACCCTGAAGATTCTGATTACTTATACTTTCTACATGATGGAGATGGAGAGATATATTATGCAGAAAATCTAGAGCAGCATAATAAAAATAAACAAGAGCATATGAATTAACTTGCCATACTGATTCATCCCCCTGTTTCATTTTAAATGAGAAGGGGGATGAATCCGATTTATTCTAAAAAGAGGGTATTTCATGGATGAACAAATAATAAACTATTTATCGAAGATTTTACCAGCAAGAGAAGAAAACATCAGTGATCTAGAAAAAAAAGCAAAAACAGAAAAAATACCTATTATGGAACCAATAAGTATGCATTTTGTACTACAAATGCTACGTCTAAAACACCCCATCAACATCTTGGAAATCGGAACAGCAATTGGATATTCTGCATTAAGGATGCTGGAGGCAGTTCCCAACGCTAGTATTATCACAATCGAAAAGGATGAACAGCGTTATCAGGAAGCAATTAAGAATATTCAAAAGCAAGGTAAAGAAGAGCAAATACATGTTATTCATGGGGATGCACTCGAACAATTAAATAATTTGCAAAAAGATCAATTATTTGATGTAATATTTATCGATGCAGCAAAAGGTCAGTATCGACGGTTTTTTGAGCAATCAGCACCTTATTTAAATAAAGCGGGCATGATACTAACTGATAATGTTTTATTTAGGGGGTATGTTGCCCAGCAAGAGCTGGCACCAGCAAGATTTAAGAATATGGTCAAAAAAATCGATAATTATAATGAATGGCTTATGCATCATCCAGATTTTACAACGACTATTGTACCAATTGGAGATGGAGTTGCAATTAGTTTAAAGAAGTGAAGCTTAGAAGGGAGTACCTTATCCATGCAGGATAGACCAGTAGTAATTGGCGTGGCTGGTGGAAGCGGCAGCGGTAAAACATCTGTCACACGCTCTATATGCCAGCGATTTTCCGATCAAACCATTCTTGTTATTGAACAAGATTATTATTATAAAGACCAAAGTCATTTGCCCTTCGAGGAGCGGTTAAATACAAATTATGATCATCCACTGGCCTTTGATAATGATTTGTTAATTGAACATATACATGCATTGCTAAAGGGAAAAGAAATTAATAAACCTGTTTATGATTATAAAATCCATACAAGATCAGAAGAAGTCATTCTGGTCCAACCAAAGGATGTGATTATTCTAGAAGGGATTTTAATTCTAGAGGATCCTCGATTAGTGGATTTAATGGATATTAAAGTATATGTTGATACGGATGCAGATCTACGTATTATTCGTCGCCTGATGCGAGATATAAATGAGAGGGGCCGGTCTTTAGACTCTGTAATCGATCAGTATATTAATAATGTAAGACCGTCTCATTTGCAATTTATCGAACCTACGAAACGATATGCAGATATTATTATTCCAGAAGGTGGACAAAACCATGTAGCAATAGACATTATGGCAACAAAGATTGAAAAAATACTTTTCAAAAATCAAACCTAGAATTAAAGAAAAGTGTTGAAAATTTGTAAGAAGTCTGCCATAGTAATGTTTAGTACATTTTTTCAGGTAATTGAGACATGAAAATCATATCTTGGTTATTTCAATATGTTTATTCACTCAATGTCAATTAATTAAAAGGGGTTAGTAATCCTTAAGAGGTTACTAAAGGAATAAAAAGGAGTGTTTAGAATGGCTACAGAGAAAAGTTATTATATGACTCAAGAAGGAAAGAAAAATTTAGAAGAAGAATTACATTATTTGAAAACAGAAAGAAGACAAGAAGTCGTTGAGCGCATAAAGGTAGCACGTGATTTTGGGGATCTTTCTGAGAACTCGGAGTATGATGCGGCTAAAGACGATCAAGCCTTTGTAGAATCAAGAATTGCACAAGTAGAGAAAATGATTCGTAATGCAGTAATCATTGAAAATGATAATGATAATCCAAATATTGTTTCATTGGGTAATACAGTCACCTTCCAAGAGCTTCCTGATGGTGATGAAGAATCCTATACAATCGTAGGTAGTGCAGAAGCGGATCCTTTTGAAGGAAAGATATCCAATGATTCGCCCATGGCTAAAAGTCTGCTTGGACAAGAAGTAGGTGCTCAAGTTACGGTGACAACTCCAGGAGGAGAAATCGAGGTTAAAATTGTAAAGGTTGACTAAAAAACGAGCATAGCCCGTTTTCAGGCTGTCGAGAAACTCGACAGCCATCTTTATTTAAAGAAGTTCAAAATGAACTGTATCGGTTGGCTCTATGATTCATTGCGTGTCGTGTCTCTAGGTCAGAAGAAAGGCATAATGTAATGAGAGAGAAAAAGAGATTTTCTACAAACTGGTTTGCCTGCTTTTTTGATAGGAGAATAAAAAACGAGTACGTTACGACAGCCAATTAAACTGGAGATCTTTCAGAGAAAGTGAAGTTCTATCCACGGAAAAACATCCTGTTGCGTCTACACTTTTAGAGTGCCGCTGTTAGGTTATTAGGAAGAAACAACAAATTGTCTAATGTTAAGATACAATTGTAATATCTCTATCATATTCTTCTGCTTCAAAAATATGATATTATAGTAGAGTAGATATGGGAGGGCTAAAAGTATGAGTGATTTAGATAAAGGTTCGAGACTAAATAAATTTGAAAAACGTAGAAAAAATACGAAGTCTATTTCCATTTTGCTTGTGGTAGTTGCCATTCTAATCATAATATTTCTTGGATTTTTGATATTTGGTGGTGGCGAGGATAATACGTCAGAAGAAACCGACTCATCAAATTCTGAAAATCAATCCGAGCAAGAAGAAAATAATAATGAGGATAATAATAGCAGTGGAGACCAATTTACTAGAGGAGATAGCGAAGAAGATGCTGCAAATAAAGAAGACCAGGACCAGAATAATGATCAACAAGAATCCACAGAAGAGGATACGGAAGCAGAGAATAATGCAGAGGTAGAAAAGGAACAAGTTGAATCATCTAATAGTAATGTGGTTGAAGCTTATACGGGTGATTGGGAGCCAATTGGAACAGAACAGGAAGGACCGCATACTACGAATTATAATGATGGATCTCAAGATCGAATTGAGATAGCTCGAGCAGCAGCAGAAGTGACTGGCCTCGATGAAAGTTCAATGGTTACCCATTGGGTAGGTAATGGAGGAGACCAGAAAGTAGAAGCAACAGTGTCTAACTCTGATAATACAGAGATATACCGAGTTTATTTATCATGGGTTGATAATAACGGTTGGAAACCAACAAAAGTAGAAAAATTGAATCAAGTAGAAACAAATTAAGAATGCGTGTGATGGAGGAGAAGCCATGACAATAGGTATCATTGGTGCTATGGATGAAGAGGTTGCTCTAGTATTAGAGACAATGACTGAAAAACAAGAAAAAGAAGTTGCCAACTGTTTATTTATAAGTGGTAAACTTAATGGACAAGCTATCGTTTTATTAAAATCTGGAATAGGTAAGGTTAATGCTGCAATGGCAACAACTATTCTGCATGAGCGATTTACAGTTGACTGCATTATAAATACAGGATCTGCAGGTGGTTTTGCAAAAGAATTAGAAGTAGGAGATGTTGTAATATCTACTCAGGTCGTCCATCATGATGTGGATGCAACAGCATTTGACTATGCATATGGTCAAGTACCAAGTATGCCTGCAATGTATGATGCAGATGCAGGATTGGTAACTAAAACTACAAAAGTAGTTCAGCAAATGGGAATCCGCTCAAAAGAAGGCATCATTGCTACAGGGGACTCATTTATGTCAGATCCTAATCGTGTAGTATTTGTTCGTGAAAAATTTCCTACGATGATAGCCGCTGAGATGGAGGCTGCTGCTGTAGCGCAAGTCTGTTATCAATACAAAACGCCATTTGTAATTATTCGAGCGTTGTCAGATATAGCTGGTAAGGAATCTTCAATATCGTTTGATGCATTTCTAGAAACGGCAGCAACGAATGCGGCAAATCTAATTATTAAATTAGTGAGAGAAATCTAATTATAATTTACCATTAATTACCTCCTGCTTAACCTATTAATCTATGATACGATCTATAAGTAGAAGGAGGGCTATAATGGTGAATGAGCGGCTGAAACAGCTACAAAATAAATTTAAGGACTATCAACGATTTATTGGAGCCTTGCTTATCTTAGCTAGTTACTTATGGTTGGGGGCTATGATCAATACCTTTATTCGACCTTCTAACGATGGACCAGTGTTACTGATTTTAGCATTCCTATCTGTGGTACTAGGAATAGGGCTTGCATTTAAACAAAAACAAATAAAACAAGAAATAGAGGAGGAGCGCTAATCTTTAAGACTAGCGCTCCTTTGGTTTAGATCGCACGTTATCTTCCTCGTTCCTTCCGATAATACTCATGGAATACTTTCATTAATGCTCTCTTCTCAATACGTGATACATAACTACGAGAGATGTTTAATTTTTTCGCAATTTCTCGTTGGGTCATCTCTTGTTGGTCATTAAGGCCGTAACGATAAACAATGACTTCTCTTTCTCGATTATCTAAAATAGCGAAATAATCCTCCATCTTTTCTATTTCCATGTTGAGTTGGATAAATTCTATAATATTTTGATTCTCGGCTTCCAAAATATCGATAAGACTAATTTCATTTCCCTCTTTGTCTTGGCCAATAGGGTCGTGCAGGGAAACATCTTTTTTTACTTTTTTTAACGCACGTAAATGCATAAGTATTTCGTTTTCAATACAACGAGCTGCATAAGTTGCAAGTTTTGTTCCTTTATCAGTGGAATAACTTTCAACTCCTTTAATCAAGCCAATTGTGCCAATTGAAATAAGGTCTTCTGCATCTTCTCCTGTATTTTCAAACTTTTTAACAATATGTGCCACTAATCGGAGATTATGTTCGATTAGTTTATTTCTTGCTGTTTCACTTCCGTCCTGCATTTGTTTAATATATTCTATTTCTTCTTCTGGTGGTAAGGGTTGAGGGAAAGCGTGATTTTTAACATAGGAAACAAAGAACATTGCTTCTTTAATAAGAAGTGCTAAGGCACTTAAAATGCCGGACAAATATATCCTCCTCCTCCATATTACGGTCTGGGCCATCACCTATACCTTATTGTTATGTACGGAGGAGGTAGAAAGTGTCTGTCCTTTAAAAATTTATGCTCTTAACAATAAATAAAGCCCTGTACTTTAATCCGTGTTACGTTGGAATTTAGAATTGGCAAATTCAGTGGCGATAAGTGCGTCATTATGTGGGTGTTTTGTTTCACCAATAATTTGATAATTTTCTTGTCCTTTACCTGCAAAAATAATGGTATCTCCAGGCTCACTAATTCGAATCGCTTGTTCAATAGCTTGTTTGCGATCGGATATGAGTAGGTAATCATCGTGTAGCATCCCCTTTTCCATATCTCGAATGATTCTGTCGCTTGCTTCAGTTCTTGGGTCGTTCACTGTCAAGATAACAACATCAGCATGTGAAGCTTTTTTTGCCATCAACGGTCGTTTTTCTCGATCTCGTTCACCGCCAGTACCAACTACTAAAATGATGCGTTTCTGTTTAAAAGGAGCAACTGTTTTTATACATTTTTCGATGGCATCTGGCGTATGAGCATAATCGACATACATCGTAATTGGCGCATTTACAACTAATTTCTCCATTCTCCCGGTTATATTAGAAATTTCAGGTAAAAAATGGATCATCGTTTTTATATCATTGCCATCTGCGTATAGGGCAGCAAGAGCAGCTAATGTGTTATAAACATTAAACTCGCCTAATAAGTTGATAGCGATAGTAACTCTGCCTTCAGGATATTCTAAAGTAAATGTTGTCTCATTGATTGTATAGTTTATGGCAAATGCTCTGAAATCAGCATTTTTTTGTAAGCCATAAGTAATAACTTCGGCTGAAGTAGCCATCTTATATGTTTCTGACCAAGGGTCGTCCTGGTTAAGAATGGCATATTTTGATTTGGACATATCATTACCTAGCTGCGCGAATAAAAGCCCTTTTACATAGCCATATGCTTCCATCGTTTGATGATAGTCTAGATGGTCTTGGGAAAGGTTTGTAAAAACTGCGATATCATAGTCAATTCCCCATAGACGTCCTTGGGCTAAGCCATGGGAAGATACCTCCATAACCACCTTTCTTACATGCTGATCACGTGATAGAGCTAGTAAAGCTTGATTTGTGAGTACATCGCTCGTGGTGTTTTCGGTATAGTACTTTTTGTTATCGATTTGAAAGCCGTTTGTACCAGCTAAAGCTGATTTTATCCCGCATCGTTGAAGTAATTTTTGAATTAAGGTTGTAACTGTCGTTTTACCATTTGTACCAGTGACCCCGAATAGTGTCATTTGAGAAGAAGGGTAGTTGTGGAATTTATTGATTAGTTGTGCCATTGCTCTTTTTGTATCAGGAACTAGGATGAATGCAGATTTGTTAAAATCTATTTCTAACTGCTTCTCAGCGACAATAATATTAGCTCCGTTATTTATTGCATCATGGTAGTAATCATGACCATCCTGCTTATGACCAGAAATACAAATAAATAAGGAATTGTTGGTAACTTCCCTAGAATCTTGATGTATCGAATTAACGCATTCCGGTAGATGTCCGTGAATTTGCTTTAAATGGAGATTTTCCAGTAATTCCAGTGTTTTCATGATTGTATCCTCTCATCCTTTAAAGTAACTATATTTTATCCGAGTAGAAAATAAATATTTATGAAAAAGAAGTGACTGTCGGGAGACGGTCACTTCTTTTGTTATTGATTCTCTGTATATTCATTGATTGCATCCTGATAAGCATCTCTGCGATTTTTAAGATGTGGTTTTACTCCATAAGCATGCGCAGCTCTGCCAATCATATGAGCTGAAACGGGAGCTGTTAAAAGAATAAATACGATAGCTAAAAGTAATTTACCACTAACAATACCGTGTGCTAAATAGAGATAAAGAAAAGCTCCAATAAGAATACATGCAATTCCTAATGTCGATGCCTTTGTAGCGGCATGTAATCTCGTATAAACATCTGGGAATCGAACAATCCCGATAGATGCCGATAAAATAAAGAATGTTCCACCAAGAATAAATACAATTACAAGTATATTTAAAATGATGCTAATCCAAGTCTCTATCAATGATAACACCCTTTTCTAGATATTTTGCAATTGCAAGCGTTGAGAGAAATGCTAGGATTCCAATTAATAAAATGACATCGTTCAGTTTTGTCGTAACAATGTGTATTGCCAATAAACCTGCCAGCCCCATTAAATTAATTCCGATTGCGTCAAGAGCCACTGCCCGATCTGGTTGAGTCGGGCCAGCAATCACTCGATACAATAAGAATGCTAATGAAATAGCAACACCTATAAAACAAACGATTACAACAACAGATAGTAAATCTTCTGTTGCAGCTAAAATATTATCTGTCATCGTGTCACCTCCATAATTGCTTTTTCGAAAGTATTCTTGATCGATAATATGGAAGCATCACTGTCGTCAATATGCATGGCGTGAATGAATAGTTTTGTATTATCACGAGAAACTGCTACAGATAGCGTTCCCGGTGTTAGCGAAATTAGATTAGCTAATAAGGTAATTTCCCAGTTACTTTTAAGCTCGGTTGGAAGTTCAAAGATACCAGGCTCAACATCTGGCTTTGGTGTATAAACTAACTTCACAATATCCATATTTGAGGAGAATAGTTCCTTGATAAAGAGCAGGATTAATCGCACAATTTTTATAACACGTCGTAAATAAAACGTGTCTGGGACAAATCGTCTCAATAGGAATAAGAGAAGAATTCCCCACAGATATCCAGCGATAAAGCTTGGAACAGAATACGATTCACTTAAAAACATCCACATGAATGCAATAATTAAGTTAATTACAATCTGAAAGGCCATTTAACAACTACTCCTTTAACACAGAATCAATGTAGATTTCCGGATCAAGCAGGTAAGTAGAAATTGACTCGATACTCGGATAGAAGAATTCTGCTCCAACACCTAACAGTACAGAAATTGCCAATAAAATAACGATGGGACCAAGTAACCCTTTTGTAGATTTTTTTGGTATGTCACCCATTGTTTCTTTATCTCCCCAGAACCCATTTATAAATATCTTTATAACGGAGTAAAGGATAAGTAAACTAGTGATTAGGCCAACAATGGCAATAGCTATTTCACCCTGCTCAAATGCACCTTTTAATAGAAGAAGCTTGCCAATAAATCCGCTGAATGGCGGCAGGCCAGCTAAAACCAACGCGGAAATAAACAAGAGCCATCCTAGCATCGGATAATGGTGAATAAGCCCTCCCATTTTACGTAAGTCGGAGGTTCCAGCAACATATGCAATTACTCCGACGAGTAAAAATAGGGCAGACTTGATTATCATGTCGTTAATCAGATAATAGATAGTACCGCTTATTCCATCTGGATTTAATAAGCCAATGCCTAATATAATAAACCCAATAGCTGGAATAATATTATAAGCAATGATTAATTTAATATTGGATGTAGATAATGCACCAATAACACCAAATATCATTGATAATCCAGCAATCCATAAAAACATCTCATGTGTCAACTCTGTTTTATGGATAAAGATTAATGAGAATACACGTAAAATCGAGTAAATTCCTACCTTTGTTAATAATGCACCGAATAAAGCCGATATAACTGGGTTCGGTACAATATACGATTTAGGAAGCCAATAATATAACGGGAATAGGGCAGCTTTGGTAGCAAATACAAAAAACAGTAATATCCCTATCGTTGTTAATATTCCTTGTTGATCTACCTCTTGTACTCTTTGGGCAATTTGTGCCATATTTACAGTTCCTACAACGGAATATAGAAAAGCGATTGCGGTAACAAACAGCATAGAAGAAAATAAGTTAATGAGTAAGTATTTTAATGATTCTCTTAACTGTACTTTGCCCCCGCCTAACACAATTAAGCCATACGAAGCCATAAGTAATACTTCAAAGAATACAAAAAGGTTAAATAGATCACCAGTTGTGAATGCCCCAGACACACCAGTAATTAAGAAAAAGAAAAAGGGATAAAAATAGAAATTCTCCCTTTTATCTAATTCGGCGTGAGGTGCATAGAAAGCACAGGCTGTTGCAATCAGGTTCGTTGTTAGCACCAATACCGCTGCAAGGCCATCCATGACTAGAATGATTCCATATGGAGCCATCCAATCGCCTGTTTCCATTACAATGGTGCCTTTATCAAAAACATGCCATGTAATATAACCAGCTGTAGCTAAACTGATTAAGGAAAACAGTTTGGTTAGTGCCCTGGATACTCTGACTTTTTGATTAAAGAAAATCAGAATGATTGCTGATATTAATGGAATGATGATTGGTAATACCGCTAAATTACTCATTTTCGTTACCCCTTAATTGTTCCATATTATCTGTATTATTCTCTTTCGTCGTACGATAGGCCAGAACTAATAGGAGACTGGTGACTCCGAAACTAATTACAATGGATGTAAGAATTAATGCTTGTGGTAGTGGATCCGTATAATCGGAAATGCCTTCGGTTAATACAGGAGGCTGTCCTGTTTTTAACCTTCCCATCGTGAGAATAAGAATATGTGCACCGTGGGACAGCAAAGCTGTACCAATAACAATTCGTAGCAATTGTTTTTGCAAAATATTGTAGATAGCTGTAGCAAAAAGCACTCCTGCTAAAATAGAAGTGATAATTTCCATATCTATTCTGCCCCCTTATTGTTTTTATTTTTAATGAGGCCAACGATAGCAAGCGCAGCTATACCAAGAACGGCAATTTCAAATAGCGTATCTAGTCCACGCATGTCTACGAGAATTACATTAACAATATTGTCTCCGCCACCAAGTTTATATGAGTTTTCTACAAAATAATCAGAGATAGATTCAAACCATCTACTGCTATGAGCTGAAATAGCAACTAATGTGATTAAAGTACCAAAGCCAATAGAGATAATTGCATTCATTGCTTTTGTCTTGGCAGAATCCGTGGACTTTCTTAGCTTTGGAAGATGGTAGAAACATAATAAGAAAAGCGCAACTGAGACAGTTTCGATAACCAGCTGAGTAAGGGCAATATCAGGAGCCCGATAAATAACAAATAATATTGCTACCCCGAATCCAACGACACCTAAAACAAGAACAGCAGCTACGTTATGATTCATATAAATTGTTCCAATTGCAGCTGCAATCATTACCATAACAACTGCTATTTCAATAAATGATATATCTGCCAACTGATTTGTATTAATAGCAAAGCCATCACTTATAAACATAAACACAAAGGATACGATTAGGGTTGTTCCTAATATTAATGACATATATGTCTTGAGTGATCCTGTCATGTAATACTTCGTAATAGCCTGAGATACGGTATCTACATTTGCAACGATTGCATCGTAAACCTTATTAAAACTAACTTTTCCAGGCAGAAGGCGATAAACTCCCTGCCATTTACTTCTAGTTAAGAAAAGGGTGGCACCTAATGCGACTACAATTAATGACATCCATAGAGCAGGTGAATTCCAACCATGCCAAAACTTCACTTTATGAAACTCTGCGTTACTATTAATTGCCTCAGCTGCATGCTGCAAGAAAGGCGCATTTACCATATTTGGGAACAATCCAATTAGGATTACACCAAGTACTAATAAAATAGGTGAAACAAGCATACCAAAAGGTGCTTCATGTGGTTTCTTAGGAAGCTGACCTAAATTCTTTTTTCCGGTAAATGTACCGAAGAAGAAGTACATGGAATAAACAAATGTAAAAATACTCCCTAGCACTGCCAAATATGGAATCGCTTGAGACCAGAAACTTGGGTCTTCTAAATGAATACTTGCTTCAAAGAAGAGTTCTTTGCTATAAAATCCATTTAAAAACGGTAAAGGTACACCTGCCATTGAGAAGGTAGCAAATATAGCCAAAGTTGCAGTTATTGGCATAAAAGTGGCTAGTCCACCAAGTTTGCGAATATCCCTTGTACCCGTTTCGTGATCGACGATTCCAGCAACCATAAATAGACTACCTTTGAAAGTTGCGTGATTTAATATATGGAAGACAGCTGCAAACACAGCGGCTGTTGTTCCAAATCCAAGCATTGCCATTATCATTCCAAGTTGACTGATAGTGGAGAATGCAAGAATAGCTTTTAGATCTGTTTGTCTTACTGACATATAAGATCCCCAACATAGGGTGATTATCCCAGCTACACTTACGATAATAAAGAACCATTCGTAACTAGAGAAAATAGGAGAGAATCTAGCAACTAAAAAGATACCTGCCTTTACCATCGTTGCTGAGTGGAGGTATGCACTTACTGGCGTGGGAGCCTCCATTGCATCGGGTAGCCAAATATGAAATGGGAATTGGGCTGATTTTGTAAACGCTCCTAATAAGATAAATCCCAATATTAGTGGCAAATAATTACTGCTTAGAATCACATCAACTTGATTTATCATCTGCTGGATACTAGTTGTACCTGTAACCACATATAATAGAATAAAGCCACCTAGCATACTTAATCCGCCAAGAACGGTAATTAACATTGACTTTAATGCGCCATAACGTGAGCGCTCTTTAAAATGCCAATAACCGATCAATAAGAAGGAAGATATGGAAGTTAATTCCCAAAATGTATATAGTACAAAGAGATTATCGGATAAAACGACCCCTAACATCGCACTCATAAACATAAGAAGATAAACATAAAAATGTCCTAATCTTTCAGATTTATCTAAATAATAAATGGAATAAAGTACAACTAACGTACCGATTCCACTAATTAATAAAACAAACAACAAGCTTAGACCATCCAAATAAAAATCAAAATTTATGCCCAAAGAGGGTATCCAGCTATATTGTTCAAGAATTGGACTGAAATCACTTCCTACAAATTGAACAAAATAGAGAAATATAATAAAAGGAACAAAGAAGACAAAAATGCCTGTATGTATCTTTTCTTTGAGTTTACTTAATGCAGGGATAAAGCATGCAATAAGAAGTGGAACAAGTACTGCAAAAATCATCGAATGGGACTCCTCCTTCATTAAAATCATCGCTGTTGTTATTTTGTACGTAATTGTGTATTCCATTACAGAAATTAGAGAACGATAAAAATGTGGTACGTTATCCATCGGGGAAAATGTAAAATGCTAGGGCTGATGTTGATTCAAACTACTCGTTTATTAAAGTAGGGAAATTGCTTGATATGAATGGTTTTAACACTGCCATTATGTATCAATTATCCAAGAAATAGTTTAACACAATAAATTACCAATAAAAATAAAAAACCCTTAGGATTCATAAAATCTTAAAGGGTTTTCGTGTTTCTACATATTTATAATATATCTAAAATTTTTTAACCTGATTTTGTGTTTTTTATTTTATGCGATAAACGTCTTCTATGAATTTCTTCTTCTATCAGGGATAGAAAATCAGGGCTTAAATTTAATTCATTTGCTGTAAAATAGGATTCAAGTAATAATTCGTCGGACAAATGCTCCATAAATACAGCCCTCCTAAAAGTGGGAATCTTCTGCAATTAAGTTAATAATAATTTACCATGATCTAACAGGCAGGACAAGGTGCAAGTTATCTACATGAGGGTGTAGATAACTTGTGTACAAAAAGTTGGAATCTCCCTTAAACATGATTAAATCAACTCGAAAATTGTTAATAAAGTTATCCACAATGCAAAAAATGAAGGTATTTGTCGAACGATTTATGCATATTTTCGGGTTAAATTACATACTTCAAGTAGGATTGACAAATCATTTGTTCCTTTCATTTATTATTTGGCAATGAAGTTTTCTTTTATCGACAAAGTTTCGCTTTCCCCCGCATGTAACTAGCAGTAGTAATCCTTCTGCAACGGAAACAGGGAAGAGGGTGGGACTGCCAGTAAGTGTCCGATTGGCTCAACTATCATTCCAAAAAAAGCAAATGGAATGAAGTTTCGCTTTATAATTCTAGAAAGATGGTATAGGATATGGTTATAATAGAGACTTAGGTTTACTGTTAGTAGATAGAGTGATAATGAGGTGTCAGTGTGTTAAATTATTTTCTTCCGAACGAACATGTAAAAAGTATCTTTGATATTCACCCTGCTGTTCTAAAAGACAAGGGGATTAAAGGTATCATTACGGATTTAGATAATACATTAGTTGCTTGGGATGTAAAAGAAGCAACTTCTGAAGTTATTCAATGGTTTAAACTTATGAGAGAACATGGAATTAAAGTAACGATCATATCCAATAATAACCAAGAGCGAGTAAAAGTATTCTCGGAACCATTGGATACTCCATTTGTATTTAGCGCAAGAAAACCATTAAGTAAAGCATTTAAAACAACGGCAGAGAAAATGGACTTAAAAAATGAAGAAATTGTTGTCATTGGTGATCAATTATTAACGGATGTTTTAGGTGGCAATTTCGCAGGTTTTTATACCATCTTAGTTGTTCCGATTGTCCAAACGGATGGTAAAATTACGCAATTTAATCGCAGGATAGAACGACGTATATTGTCTTATATGCGTAAAAAAGGAAAAATTAGCTGGGAGGATTAAAGATGGAGAATTTATACTGTCAAGGTTGTGGTGCAAAAATTCAATCTACCGATAAAGATCAGCCTGGATACACACCACCATCCTCGTTAAATAAAGAAGATGTTTTATGTCAACGATGTTTTCGCCTAAAACATTATAATGAAATACAGGATGTATCTATTACGGATGATGATTTTTTGAAAATGGTAAGTCAGATAAGAGAAAAAAAGGGGCTGGCTGTCCATGTTATAGATATTTTTGATGTAAATGGGAGTTTAATTAGCAGCCTGCCACGAATTGTAGGAGATAATCCGGTGCTATTAGTAGGAAATAAAATGGATTTATTACCGAAGTCGGTGAATAAAAGAAAACTTACACAATGGCTTCGCTCTCAAGCGAAAGCAGTTGGAATAAAAGTAAAGGACGTTTGTTTGATTTCTTCTACAAAAGGGCAAGGGATGGAGGAATTAACCGAGCAAATAGAATCATTTCGTGATGAGAAAAATGTATATATAGTAGGTACGACAAATGTTGGGAAATCAACCTTTATTAATCGCCTTATTAAACAATCTACGGGGTTCAGTGAAGTAATTACAACATCTTACTTTCCTGGCACGACACTAGGTTTTATTGAAATCCCTTTAGATGAAACGTCCTCCTTAATAGATACACCGGGGATTGTAAACAAACAACAGATCGCTCATTACATTTCATCAGCTGATTTAAAACTTATTACACCGAACAAAGAAATTAAGCCACGAACGTACCAATTGAATGAAGGACAAACGTTGTATTTTGGTGGCTTAGCTAGGTTGGATTTTGTAAAAGGTCCTCGGCAATCCTTTGTTTGTTATTTTTCAAATCAGTTGCCAATCCATCGTACGAAACTTGAAAAAGCAGATGAATTATATGAAAATCATATTGGAGAACTTTTGTCACCCCCAAATAAGGAATCATTGCAAAAACTCCCAAAACTAACTGTAAATAATTTTAAGGTTACACAAGATAAACAAGATATCGTGTTTCCTGGTCTCGGTTGGGTTAGTATCATGGGAGACGGTGCAACAGTGGCTGCGCATAGCCCAGAAGGAGTAGCTGTTTCAATAAGGAATTCATTTAATTAGGAGGGGGAAGTTTTGAACTACCGATTTGGTCTAATTGGTTATCCAATTCAACATTCTTTATCACCTTGGATACATAAAAGGTTTATGGAGAAAACAAGAAGTAATGGATCGTATGAAAAAGTTGAAATTTTGCCTACTGAACCATTTGAAGACAAGCTAATTCAGTTAAAAAAAGAGCGATTAGATGGATTTAACGTAACGGTACCTTATAAACAAGCGATTATTCCCTTTCTTGATGAAATAGACCCTACTGCATGGACCATAGGTGCTGTGAATACAGTGGTGAATATTGATGGCAAATGGAAAGGCTATAATACCGATGGGATTGGTTATGTCCGATCCTTACAGTCTAAATACCCAGAGTGGTTCGCTAAGGCTAAAAAACGCGCGCTCATTCTTGGTGCAGGTGGAGCTGCTCGCGGAATATTTGTGGCATTAAAACATGCGGGGTTTGCAAAAATAGATATTGCTAATCGTACATTACAAAATGCTGACTCGATTATAGAGATCAGCCCGCAAAATGCTGCTGCTTTAACGTTCAGTGATGCAAAGGAAAAACTTCAAGAATATGATGTTCTGATACAAACAACATCTGTTGGAATGAAGCCATCGATTGAACAGTCAATTATCGATTTGAAGGACTTACATTCAGTCATAGCTAGTGATATTGTTTATCAGCCAATTAAGACTACTTTTTTACAGCAAGCTGAAGATAATGGACTCTCTATCCATTACGGTCATACAATGTTGCTCTATCAGGCGCAATATGCATTTGAAATATGGACAGGTATAAAGCCGTCTGTAATCGGAATGGATGAGGAATTACAACGTATATTGGAAGGAAGATAATATGTTATCAGGAAAACAAAAACGTTTTTTACGTGCAAAAGCAAATCAACTGAAACCAATTTTTCAAGTAGGTAAAATTGGTGTAAACCAAAATATGATCGAACAAATTATAGATGCCTTAGAAAAGCGTGAGTTACTTAAGGTCAGTATATTACAAAATTGTATGGAAGATAAAGATACTGTTGCGCGTTTATTAGCAGAAGGTACAGGAGCCGAAGTCGTGCAAATTATTGGCAATAATATTGTCTTGTATAAGGAATCTGAAGAAAATAAGCAAATTCATCTGCCGTAGGTGACACGATGAAACATATTGGTATTTTAGGTGGAACGTTTGACCCACCACACATGGGACATTTAATTATAGCAGAAGAAGTAAGGATAGCATTGCAGTTAGATGAAGTGTGGTTTATTCCTTCCTATACACCACCTCATAAAGCCCAAACAAAAACGAGTGCTCGTGATCGCTTAAATATGGTTAAGCGCGCAATCCAAGACAATCCTTTTTTTAAAGTGAATACAATCGAACTGGAGCGAAGCGGTAAATCGTATACGATTCAAACAATAAAGGATTTACAGGAACAACATACGGATACGACATTTTATTTTATTATAGGTGGAGACATGATTGAATATTTGCCAAAATGGCATCGAATAGAGGAGCTTATACAGTTAATTGAATTTGTTGGAGTACAAAGGCCGAATTATTCAATAGAAACTCCTTATCCCATTACTGTAGTGGATATTCCATTAATGGAGATTTCTTCGACTTTCTTGCGAGATCGTATGAGACAAAACAGATCGGTACACTACTTCCTTCTTCCATCCGTATATAACTATATGAAGGAGCATCAATTATATGAACATTGATCTAATAAAGGAGAAAGTAGAACCTCATTTAACAATAGAACGGTATGAGCATACATTACGTGTGGCAGAGACGGCAATTCAATTAGCTATACGCTTTGATGCATCAAAGGAAAAAGCTCAACTTGCAGGTATTTTACATGATTATGCAAAATATCGCTCGAAGGAGGAATTGGCAAGTTGGATCGAAACATCTGATTTGCCCAATACATTACTCGATTTTCATCATGAATTGTGGCATGGACCAGTGGGAGCGCTAATGGTAGAACGTGATTTTGGAGTGGAAGACTTGGAAATTCGTAATGCTATTCATTACCATACAACTGGAAGAGCAAAAATGAGTAAACTAGAAATGATCATTTTTTTAGCTGATTACATTGAACCAGGAAGGAAATTTCCGGGAGTGGATGAAGTAAGGAAAACATCTAAACAAGATCTAGAACATGCCTGCCTAATGGCATCGCAGAATACAATTAGGTATTTAATGTCGAAACAAGCTACAATCTACCCGGATACATTTCATACGTATAATGATTTAACTAGAAGGGTCTACGGAGGTTAGCACTAATGGAAAATAAAAATATTATTCAACTTGTTGCGGAAGCTTGTGATGATAAGCGTGCAGAGGATATCATTGCCTTGGATATGAATGATGTATCTTTAGTGGCAGATTACTTTTTAATTTGCCATGGTAATAATGAGCGACAAGTCCAAGCTATTGCAAGAGGGATTAAAGATAAAATGGACGAACATGATATATCTTTAAAACGATTAGAGGGATTTGAACAAGCTAGGTGGATATTAGTTGATATTGGAGATGTCGTTTGTCACATTTTCCATAAAGATGAACGTCATTATTACAATCTAGAACGTCTTTGGGGAGACGCTTCCCAGGTCTCTATTCAATTGGGACAGGATTGATATCGATGGTCTACAAACGAATGGCAAATGTATATGATATCTTGATGAAGGATGCACCATATGATCAGTGGATACAATTTACAGAAAATCTAATTCAGGGAAGAAACATCCAGCAGATAGCAGATTTAGGATGTGGTACAGGAGAAGTTGCCATTAAGCTAGCAAAAAAAGGCTATCAAGTAACTGGAGTTGACTATGCAGTTGATATGCTTACGTACGCTGAGCATAAAAGTAGCAAAGAAAAACTTCCGATTCAATGGATATGTCAGGATTTACGCCATCTTGATGGGTTGCAATATCAAGATTTAGTGATTAGTTACTGTGATGTTATTAATTATATAACTACGGAATCAGAATTAAGGGATACATTTAAGCGTATTTATCATGCTTTGAAACCAGCTGGTTTATTTTTGTTTGATATTCATGCTATTTCATTTATAACAAATCATTATATCAACGAAACATTTGCTGAAGTTAATGACGAAGCATCTTATATTTGGTTTTGTAATGAGGGAGAGCAGCCTGGAGAAATGCATCATGAGCTTACTTTTTTTATGACGAATGATGATGGTATCAGTTATTCTCGCTTTGACGAGGATCATTATCAGCGAACATTTTCTATTGATTTTTATAAAAATTTATTAATGGATGCTGGTTTTAAAAATATAAAAGTCTACGGAGATTTTTCGGTAAAAGAAGATAATATAACGAAAAATACTGCAAGAATTTTCTTTTCAGTCGAGAAATCCTCAGAATAATTATGTCTTCTGAGGACTTTCTCGTAAAAAGGGATTAGAAGTGTGTTTGTCGAAGAATGTATAGGTAAATATCTTTCCTCACCTTTTCCCCGAACAAAGGAGGTGAACCCTTGTACTTCGATCGTATTAAAAAAATTCTCTTCTTAATCGGAATCCCTATCACTATTATTATATTACTGATTGTAATGAGCGATAGAAGTAACAACGAAGATGAGACACAAATAATAGATAAGAATGAACCGAAAGATCCAGATGATCCATTGTCAGACAAAGCAACATCCAATGAAGCGCTAATAGATGATCAGCAAATGGTGGTTGATGTTAAAGGTGAAGTGAATAAACCAGGAGTTTATGAAATGGAAGAAGAAGATCGTGTGATTAATGCTATTGAAATAGCTGGTGGTTTTACAGAAGAAGCGGATCAAACGCAAGTTAATTTAGCACAGCGAATTCAAGATGAAATGGTTATTTCTGTAGTTAAAGAGGGAGATACTGAAGCCCAAACCTTATCCGTAAACGAAAAGGATAAGCTTCATCTTAATCAAGCAACTTTGGAAGAAATTGAAGCATTAAATGGTATCGGTCCAACAAAAGCAGAAGCAATCGTACAATATCGAGAAGAAAATGGACTGTTTAAAAGTGTAGAGGACTTATTGAATGTTTCAGGAATCGGTGAAAAAACGCTTGAAGCATTTCAAGAAGATATTCAAGTTCCGTAATAATGTATCAACTTAAAAAGGGGAATAGAGGATGGAACGTATTTCTTGGGATCAATATTTTATGGCGCAAAGTCACTTATTATCACTTCGCAGCACGTGCACTAGACTAATGGTAGGCGCTACAATTGTTAGGGAAAAACGCATTATAGCTGGTGGTTACAATGGCAGTGTTTCTGGCAGTGTTCACTGTATTGATGAAGGATGCTATGTCATTGACGGCCATTGTGTACGAACAATTCATGCAGAAGCAAATGCATTATTACAGTGTGCAAAATTTGGTGTTCCTACACAGAATGCTGATATTTACGTTACACATTTTCCTTGCCTACAATGCTGTAAGCAACTAATTCAAGCAGGAATTCGTACGGTGTATTATGCAGAAGATTATCATAACCATGAATATGCTATTCAATTATTTAAAGAAGCAGGTGTGACAACGAAAAAAGTAGAGCTAAACTACTTGGCTGTTGATACCGCTTATACCGAAAAACAAATATATATTCAGGAGCTTTTTCGTAAATTGGAAACTACAGATATAGATACAAGCGAATTAGAAGCATGGAAAAAGAAGGCTACCCAATTATTTGATTTAAGCAAAAGGTGAGGCTGTGAGCGGAAATTGGCACTATCCAGCGCTTGCAGCTACTGTGAGCATCGTTGCTGTATTCGTCGAACAATTTAGTATCATCGTAGTTTGGTTTATAAGTTTGATGTTTTTATTTTATAGGAGGAGGATAGCTGCATTACCACTTATGCTATCTCTCCTATCCACTATCTTTTTTTACTTCTACATCCCACAACTGGACGTTATGTTAAATCCAGTGAACCAACCTCTAAATGAACGTAGAATTCTATCTGGTCAAATTATCTCTCCAATCAACCAAACCTCAGAAATGATATCATTTACTTTCCAAGAAAAAGCTTCTCCTTTCAGTATTGCTATTACGTATTTCCACTCCGGCCAGGATGAATTGAAACCTTTGGTAGAACTGCAGTTTGGAGCAGAATGTACGATCGATACATTAATTGAATTACCTAACACTGCAACAAATCCTGGACAATTTGATTACGCTAAATTTTTAAAGACAAAAGGGATTGCTTACGAAGCAACACTGTCTAATTTAGATGATGTAAACTGTCGGAAGACAGCTGGGATCTTACATTATATTTTTCAATTTCGCATGCAATTACTTAGCTACATTGATCATCATATCAGTGAAGATGCCGCTGTATGGGTTCGTGCTCTGGTTTTAGGCGATGACTCTGGTATAGATGATACAACGATTGATTTATTTCAAAGGTGGGGACTTAGTCATCTCTTAGCTATTTCAGGATTGCATGTCGGTTTAGTAATCTCTATGTTGTATTTTATTTTTATTAAAATGAATGTAACAACGAAAGAAACAGCTCATTGGATCATGATGTTAGGTTTGCCGGTTTATGCCATTTTAGCAGGCGGAGAACCATCTGTATGGCGCGCCTGTTTAATGACTCTACTCGTTATTGTTATAATGAAATTAAAATGGAGAATTAATACTACAGATGTAATAAGTATGATTTTTCTCTTGCTCATCTTAGTTAATAATACAATTATCTATCATGTTGGTTTCCAATTTTCCTTTTCTGTAACATTTGGTTTATTGTTATCAAGGCGTGTTATCGCAAGAGATGAATCAAGAATTCGCCAACTATTATGGATTAGTTTTGTTGCGCAAATGACGATTCTCCCCTTGCAATTTTATTATTTCTACACATTCCAACCGTTATCCTTACTTTTAAATGTCATCATTGTTCCTTATTTCACACTCTTTGTTATTCCAACTATGTTTATATTGCTTATTACTTCACCAATATCGTTGCTTCAATCATTTTTTGATCATTTATTTGTAACCATTCACTCTATATTTATAAATTTCCTTGAGATCATTGATCACTACTTCAATTACCCATTTGTAATTGGACCTTTATCTGTTCTTGCAATCCTAATGTACTACCTTACATTTATTAGGTTTATGCAGTTTATAGAGCGTAAGAAACAAGCAACAGCTTTCTATTACGGGTTTTTACTTGTTGTTATCTTTGTTAGTGATGCATCAAGACCTTATTTTTCTCCTTGGGGATCCGTGACAATGTTGGATGTCGGCCAAGGGGATGCATTTGTCATTGAAATGCCATACCGAAAAGGTGTAATAATGATTGATGCAGGTGCAACCTTTTCCTTTAATGATCAAAAAGCAACGAATTCCGTTTTTAAACAAGTGATTAAACCATTTTTGCATGCGAAAGGAATTTCATCTATTGACACTATTTTTATAAGTCATGAAGATACAGATCATATGGGGAGTATTCCGTTTATTCTCCATGACTTTACAGTGAAGTCAATAATAATTAGTGATTTTTACGATCAAGGGAATCTGCCGGTTTCTAATTCGAAAATAAATTTATATAGGGTGAAACGTGGAGATACGATAAAAATGAAAAACCTTGTCTTTCATGTCTTATCTCCAACTAATGACAAGTCCTCACCAAATGAGAATTCATTAGTGTTGTATACAGAGCTAGGGGGTAAAAAATGGTTATTTACAGGCGATATTAGCAAAGATGAAGAAGCAGAAATAATTCATACTTATCCAAACTTAACCGTTGATGTTTTAAAAATTGCTCATCATGGTAGTCAAACATCTTCAGATAAGCAAATGTTAGACCAGCTGAAACCAGATATCGGATTAATCTCCGTCGGAAAAAATAATACGTATGGTCATCCAGCCCGAGAGGTGATTCAACTATTAGAATCACATGATATGTCAATACTTCGAACCGATCGTCATGGAGCTGTTCAATATCATTTTAAAGCAAATAAAGGAACATTCTTTCAAGTTTTGCCATAAGAATATATCATCATCGCTTAACATAATAAAAAGAGACTGTATAACAGTCTCTTTACTACGTTCATTTATGTAATGAACTTGGGAATTATGAACCGGCTACACTGACAATTACTCCAATAGCAAATATTACGAGAAAGAAAATAAAGGAGAACGCAAAGCCTTTAATGGAATCTACAACGTCATTATTTTTAGATTGAATCTCTTTTTCAAATTCGTTCACAAAAACCCCTCCTATATCACCATTAGTATAAATTAAATAATTAAAAAAATCCATACTTGCAGTTATTTTTTCGTCAAAGATGAATCATCCCAAATTTAGAAAGACTTAACATCTATACTTTTTACTTAGAAAGGAAAATCTATAGGTAAATCCAAATATCGCTTGGTCAGCTGTTTCTAGGGCAGGTGAGTCAGGCGTTGATATAGATTGGAGAGGGAAGAGAGATGCTTCCTCTCTTTCCCTCTCTTAAATTCCTTGCCATTCTTTGAATTGCGCTTTACCATTATATATAGTTAAAGAAAATAGTTGGAGTGAATGGCATGTCATACTTAGATGTAGCTAAACAAGTTAAAAAGAATAACATAGCTTCGGTATATTTAATTTATGGAAATGAATATTATTTTATACAGAACCTAAAGAAATATTTAACAAAAGCTGTAATTGGAGAAGAAACAGATAATTTGTCCACATATGATTTAGAAGAAACACCCATTCAGGAAGTTATTGCTGATGCAGAAACCTACCCTTTTTTTGGTGAACGTAAACTAATCTTCGCTACAAATGCATCATTTTTAAAAGCAAAACCAGATAAGCTTTCCTTTGAGCATAAATTAGAAGTATTGCAGCAATATCTTCAATCTCCAGTTGAATATTCTGTACTAGTTCTCATTGCTCCATATGAAAAGATCGATGAGCGAAAGAAAATAACCAAGCTGCTAAAAAAACAAGGAACAGTTGCTATTTGTAATCCCATAAAAGAATATGAATTGAAGACATGGATCAATCAACTTGCTGATCAAATGAAAGTGACTGTTGAAGATAATGTGTATGATATGCTCGAATCAGAGCTTTCAACTAATTTGAATTTATTAGAAACGGAATTAAAAAAATTGGCAATGTTTGTTGGTGAAAATGGGGTAATTACAAAAGAGGTTGCGGATGATTTACTATCCCATACTACTACTGATTCCTCGCTTAGACTCGTTGATGCAGTAATGAATCGAGACTTATATAAGGCGATAAGTATTTATAAAGATTTGGAAAAAATGAAAGAAGAACCAATTGCACTAATAGGTTTACTAGCTTTTCAATTTCGAACCATTCTTCGTGTGAAATTATTGAAGCAAAGAGGATATAGTCAATCCCATATGCAAAAACAACTCGGAGTGCATCCATATGTTATTAAGATAGCCATGCAACGCGAACGAAATTTTACTATCGAAACGTTGGAATACTTCATTACGCAATTGGCTGAAGCAGATGCTACTTTAAAAAGAGGTACAATGGAAAAAGATCTAGCCTTTGAAATCTTACTTTATCAATTAATCAATGGGAAAACAGCTTAATGTGTTTTAAATAAAAAACGATCCTTCGAAGGATCGTTTTTATGATTATGCACCAAGCTGGTTCACTTTTTGAGCCAAACGAGATTTTTGACGGTTTCCAGTGTTTTGATGAATAATTCCTTTTTGAACAGCTTTATCAATTGATTTGATAGCAGTTTGTAAAGCAGCGTTCGCATTTTCTTTATCTTTAGACGCAATCAATTTTTCAACATGCTTGATTTGAGAACGCATTTCAGTTTTCTTCGTATTGTTGTTTGAACGTTTTTTGCTGTTTGTTTCAACACGTTTAATTGCAGATTTAATATTAGCCATTGTTCCTTCACCTCCTAAAAAACATCATCACAAATATCGAATGTATTTGTTTTATCCTAAAGTGAAACAGATTACATTTTGTCTCTGGACAAGAGACATTTTACCAAACGAAAGGAACCTTTTCAATAGCTTTAACCGTAAATGTATGAGTTTCGATATTTTGTTAACGCTATTATTAGTATCTTTCGGAAAGGATGATGAAACGATGAATGAGAATAATGACAAGTTAGTTCCATATCAAGTAAGGACAGATTTAGCAGTAGAAGCAAAGGATATGTATGTTGAGCAGCAAGAAAACCCTGATGAGCAGAAAGTGAAGGGTGTAACCATAAAGGAGAGAGAACAAGATGGGATTAGAATCTCTTATGTTGAGATAAATGAGACAGGAGCTGATTTATTAGGAAAGAAGCCTGGATCCTATATTACGATCCATGCGGATGGTGTCAAACGACAGGATACAAAGCGACAAGAATTAGCGGCAAAGGTGTTAGCCAAAGAGTTAGAAGAACTTATTAAAAATAACGATATACCAATTGAAGGGAAAGGTCTAATCGTAGGATTAGGTAATTGGAATGTTACACCAGATGCGCTTGGTCCAATGTCCGTTGAAAAAGTTTTAGTAACCAGCCATTTATTTGAGATGGAGCATGAATCAGTATCTGATGGATATCGCCCAGTAGCAGCAGTAACTCCTGGTGTCATGGGAGTAACGGGGATCGAAACGAGTAACATTATATTTGGAATTGTGGATAAATATCAACCTGATTTTGTGATTTGTATTGATGCATTAGCTTCTCGTTCTATTGAGCGTGTGAATGAGACAATTCAACTTTCTAACACAGGTATCCATCCAGGTTCTGGGGTAGGTAATAAACGTAAAGAGATTAGTAAGGAAACATTGGGTGTTCCTGTAATTGCTATCGGTGTGCCAACTGTCGTTGATGCTGTGACCATTGCTAGTGACACAATTGATTTCTTGTTAAAACATTTTGGTAGAGAGTGGAAGGAAAAAGATGATCCTTCTAAGTCACTAACACCTGCAGGCTTATCATTTGGAGACAAACGTTTAACAGATGAGGATTTACCAAATGAAGAAAAGCGTCAAACCTTTATGGGGATTGTTGGAACTCTACCAGACGAAGAAAAGAGAAAACTAATTACTGAAGTACTAACTCCACTAGGGCATAATCTAATGGTTACACCAAAAGAAGTAGACGGATTTATGGTTGATATGGCAAGTGTTGTTGCAAATGGGATAAATGCAGCGCTACATGAAACCGTGGATGTTGATAATTTTACTTCCTATTCTCGGTAGTATTTCTCTATCACGTCTTAAATTATTTAAGAGATTTGGTTCTAGTCTCTATTTTTACGACATAGAGTGAACTATAAAGAAGTCGTGAAATTAGGAAAGGGTGGAACCATGAACGTGAAACTCAAAAGCGGCGTAAACCTGTTTTATAAAAGAAGTGATATCTACATTGCAGGTTTAATTATCGTTTGTATATTAATTGGTCTAATAACAACTGTTAAGCCGGCATATCGGTTATCCTCTGGAATAATAACGAGTTGGACAAGTGATATAAACAGTGCGACTTTTTTATATTTACTAGGGTTAGAAAATCACGCTTTCCAACAAGCTTTTACAAAGGATCAATCTTTTCCTGATTTTTCATCTACTATCTTTCAACTAGCTACAAGTGTTAAACCAGATGATCCAAGAAGCCTCATCGGAAATGAATTACCAGGTTTTTCAACATTTGATAACCAAATCTTAATTGCTGGGGAAGGGACGAATTATACAAACCTCCCGTTTGAATCCTCCCCACCATTAAAAGAGGTTTTAAAAGATAGGCAAGCAGTCATTAATGATGATGAAGAAAAAGAATCACAGGAAAGCGTAGAAAGTAAAAATGAACCTACTACTGGTAATAAAAATGTAGTATTCCTATATAATTCTCATAACCGTGAGTCGTTTTTGCCGCATCTACCAGATGTAACCGATCCTAATCATGCACACCATAAAGAAGTAAATATTACAAAAGTAAGTGAGCGGTTAGCTAAAACATTACAAACTAAGGGAATTGGAACAGCTGTTGATCATACAGATATTATGGCAGAACTAAATAAAAAGGGATGGGATTATGGAAAATCCTATGAAGCTTCACGAGAAGTAGTTTCTGAGGCCTTTTCAACAAATAAAGATATTCAATATGCATTTGACATCCATCGAGATTCAATCGGAAGAGAGAAGACGACCAAAGAAATCAACGGACAATCCTATGCAAGGATTATGATCGTAGTGGGCGCGGAACATGAATCCTATGAAAGGAATCTTGAGTTAGCTACTGAATTACATTACATGATAGAAGAACGATATCCAGGTTTAAGTAGAGGAGTTCTACCCAAAAAGGGTGAACTAACAAATGGAATTTTTAATCAGGATATTTCAAATAATGCGCTACTACTGGAATTTGGTGGAGTGGAGAATAATCTGGATGAACTTTATCGCTCGGCAGACGCTCTTGCAGAAGTCTTTAGTGAAATGTATTGGAATGCTGAAGAAGTGAATGCAGCTTCATAGGAGGTATGGGAAATGGCTCGAACTTTAATCGTACTATTATTACTTGCTGTATGTTTTTTAACTGGGGTTGTCTATGGAAATGGTCATACAGAAAAAAATACAGATGATATAGAAATGGCGAGTTTACCATCTGAAGCAAATTCTGATTCCAATCAACCAGAGTCAGAGGAGGTGGTACAACGAACGACCAACAAAACCACGGCTGATGGAACTGTGGAAACCGATGGGCCATCACCTGTAACGGAAAAAACAGCTTCCATTATTGAAGCTGGTGTAACGGGGCTATATGAAGTTATTGTAGAGGTTCTCTATCAAATCTCGCAACTGTTCTTCTAATGAGTTTAAACGAGGCAGAGATAAAAGTGATATGCTCTCTTCAAAGTAGACAGATCAAAAATAACATCTGCTATTTTAGAGAGTTTTTTTCGGTTTTTAGCAGCTCATATTTGTCACTTCGACCGGTAACAATTTAAGTGATGTCTCATCCCAACTTTTTATTCGTTGTTGTAAGTAACGTCGTTGTTCTTGAACATCCATGCTTCTATTGCTATAATCAATGCTAGTCATTGTCGCTGATAATTTAACACTTTTATCACCAAATTACTGATAAAAGTAAGTAGGAGTGAACATCACTAATGGCAAAAATCAAAAGAAACGTGCGTAATTTTTCGATTATTGCACATATCGATCATGGCAAGTCTACATTAGCGGATCGAATATTAGAAAGAACGAAAGCAATTACACAAAGAGAAATGAAAGATCAATTGCTTGATGCGATGGATCTAGAAAGAGAACGAGGAATTACGATCAAGTTAAATGCAGTTCAATTAAATTATCAAAGTAATCATGGTGAGGATTACATCTTCCATCTTATTGATACACCGGGACATGTCGATTTTACATATGAAGTTTCGAGAAGTCTTGCTGCATGTGAGGGTGCAATTCTTGTAGTTGATGCAGCTCAAGGCATTGAAGCGCAAACGTTAGCAAATGTTTATTTAGCTTTAGATAATGATTTAGAAATTATCCCAGTAATAAATAAAATTGATTTGCCGAGCGCAGACCCAGAACGAGTAAAACAAGAATTGGAAGATGTTATCGGTATAGATAAAGACGATGTCATTCTCGCTTCGGCAAAATCAAATATTGGTATCGAAGAGATTCTAGAAAGAATAACCACAGACATACCAGCTCCTACTGGAGACACGGAAGACCCATTAAAGGCTTTGATTTTCGACTCCTTATATGATCCTTACAGAGGTGTCATTGCTTATGTATGTATTAAAGAAGGATCACTTAAAGTAGGGGATAAAATTAAAATGATGGCTACTGGAAAAGAATTTGAAGTTAATGAATTGGGCGTTTTTAGTCCAAAACCAATTCGTAAACATGAATTAACTGTTGGCGATGTTGGTTACTTAACAGCATCCATTAAAAATGTGGGTGATTCCAGGGTTGGAGATACAATTACATTAGCGAGCTGTCCAGCTGCCGAACCGTTACCTGGGTATAAACGTTTAAATCCAATGGTTTTTTGTGGACTTTATCCGGTCGATGCCAAAAACTACAATGACCTTCGAGAAGCATTGGAGCGACTGGAGTTAAATGATTCCTCACTACAATACGAGGCCGAAACGTCACAGGCATTAGGATTTGGCTTTCGTTGTGGGTTCTTAGGTCTTTTGCATATGGAAATTATTCAGGAACGTATTGAAAGAGAATTTAATATCGAATTAATTACAACAGCACCGAGTGTAATATATGAAGTGGAGCAGGCAAATGACGAAATTATTTCGATAGACAATCCTTCTGTTATGCCAGATCCGCAACAGATTAAAGATGTTAGAGAACCGTTTGTGAAAGCTACAGTCATGGTTCCGAATGATTACGTTGGGTCGGTAATGGAAATATGTCAGAAAAAACGCGGACAATTTATCGATATGGAATATTTAGATGAAATCCGTGTCAATATTACCTACCATATTCCTTTATCTGAGATCGTTTATGATTTCTTTGACCAACTAAAATCACAAACAAAAGGATATGCTTCCTTTGATTATGATATAATTGGTTATCGTTCCTCTGATTTAGTAAAAATGGATATTTTATTGAATGGAGATACCATTGACGCACTTTCCTTTATTGTACATCGTGATTTTGCTTATGAACGAGGAAAGCACATCGTCGACAAATTGAAAGAACTAATTCCAAGACAACAATTCGAGGTTCCTGTTCAAGCTGCCATCGGGAATAAAATCGTAGCCAGATCTACCATTAAAGCGATGCGAAAAAATGTTTTATCCAAATGTTATGGTGGCGATATTTCACGTAAACGTAAACTATTGGAGAAACAAAAAGAAGGTAAAAAAAGGATGAAAATGGTAGGTTCTGTCGAAGTTCCTCAAGAAGCCTTTATGGCAGTATTAGAAATGAATGATGATTAAATCAGCGTATATAGACTATTGATAATCAAAAAATAGATGTTCTGCCACCGTCCTGCCACCGTAATTAAATTTTCGGTGGCAGAACTATCCATTTTCACTCATCATTCTTTCGAAAATGTCTACCGTTTGATTACTCATTTTTTCCGTTAGATGTGAGTAGGTATCAAGAGTAATGCTAATTCTACTATGACCTAATCTTTTCTGAATATCTTTAATGGGCGCTTCTTGTTCTAATAGAAGTGTAGCATGTGTATGCCTTAAAGAATGGAAATTGAAGTCGATATTAAGCTTATCTCTTATGTTTCTACCACTGGTTTTACAACTTGCTGGTGTCACAGGTTGACCATTTTCTTTAGTACAGACTAAATTGCTATCATGATAATATTCACCATATTTTAATCTGTTTTGTTTTTGGTTAAGGCTATGCTTCTTTAATATTTCGTTTAAGGTTTTTCCGATTTTAATTTTTCTGTAGGACGAAGAAGTTTTGGGTGTACCAAAAACCCATTGTTTATTTTTGTTAATCATTATCTTATCAATTTCAATGAATCCGATATTTAAATCAACTTTATCCCAAGTAAGAGCGCAAACCTCGCTTACTCTCATTCCTGTATTTAAACCGATATGAAAAGGTATATAAAACGTATCATTTTCATCAAGATAACCTGTTATTTTCCTAATTGTATCCATGGACAGTATCTTTAAATCGTTTTTAGATGGCTTTTTTTGCTCCATTTTAGGTATCTTGACATATTGCATTGGATTATCTTTTAAAAGCTTATAAGGGTACACAGCTTGGTTTAATCCATTCTTTAAAATTGTATGGAATATGGTTAAAGTAGTTCTTGAAAAACCTTCTCTGTATTTATCGTTGATAAATTTTTGAAGAATCTCTGGGGATAATGATTTCAATTTGTATCTACCAAATGTAGGGTAGATATGTTTATTTAACACACCTTTATAATTTTGAATGGTGTTGTGTTTTAAGTTCACTTCAACATATTCTTTTAACCAAAATTGAAAGTAATCCTGTACACTAGTTTGTGAAGGTTCAAATAAAGCCCCTGTATTCTCATATTCTGAAAGAGCTTTTCTAAGTTGTCTTTCAGCTTCATTTTTTGAGTTAGCACCCACAGCTTTTCGCTCAATTTTCTTTCTTTTTCCTTCTACAGTACCTAAGTCGAAATAATAATACCATGATCCATACCTTTTACGTACTCCGCCTTTCATTTGCATCCCCTCCTTATAAAAATAGACGAATTTTACCCGTCTCAATCCATTTCCACGATATATAGAACAACTTTTCCATGTATCATTAACTGATTAGCTTCTTCGATAGGTACTATATAGTCTGTAAACCTCTCATCAGTTGAATGTGGTCTAAATATTAAATTATCTCCATGCTTGAAAATCTTCTTAACAGAGCATTCATTTTGATCACTGAATAGAACCATATCGTTATTTTCTAATTTGCTAACTTTGGTTTTTTTAACAGCTATTAAAGAGTGATTAGGTATAGTCTTGTTCATGCTTTCACCATTTACCCTCATAATATAGATGTCTTCGCACCCAGCCCATTTACCCATTATAGAATCGGGGATTGATATGGTTTCTAAATCATTTTCTGTGACTGGGTCTACCATTTCAGGTATTCCTGCAGCAACCTTGATTGGTAAGTAGGTGTATTCCGAAAAGCTCATTTTTAATTCTTTTTTACTTTCTTCTAATATATAGCTTTTCGGTAACCCGAAGTGGTCAGCTATCTTTTGAATAGCTCCCATTCTGGGCATTGATTTCTTCAGTACCCATTTACCTACTGTTGATTCAGAAACGCCAGCTATTTTGGCTAGTTCGTATTGATTCAAATTATACTCTTTTAATATCTTTTTTATATTGTTAGATATTATATTTTGCATACTATCCATTGCACTTCCCTCCATTTTTAATTTTATTGTAGCATATTTTTCTATTTTTTTGTAAAGTTCTTTTAAAAAACAAGAATTAATTTCTAAAATATATTGACTATAGAATTTAATTCTAGTAAGGTGTTGGGTGAAAGGAGGTAAGATAAAATGATTCAACTAAGAACTCCACAAATTACTTTAAAGGCAGCTAGAGTAAATGCGGGTTTCACTATTATGCAAGCTAGTGAAAATCTAGGCATTTCTCACTCAACTTTGGTTAAATGGGAAAAGAATCCCGGTGATTTGACCCCTAACCAACAAAAGCGTATAGAAAAAGTTTATAACTTTCCTGTAGATTGTATTTTTTTTGGAGATAAAATAGAATTAAAATCTAGTTAATAGTTAAAGGAGGAACAAAAATGAATCAACAACAGCTAATCCTTACAACATGACGATTCAACTAGGACGTCTTATCAAAAATACTGGTTTTGACCCTAAAGAATCTCCAGTCGAACTTTTTAATTACTTTAACGCACTATCGCAATTGATGGAAGGGAGATCTATTAATGAATTTTCTCAGTGTTTCCTCTTTTAAAAGATATGAAGATGATGGAATTTGGAATTTTTACTCAAATCTAGAACAAATAGCAGGAATGGATACGCATTTTACAAAAGAAAGCTTTCAGCATTTATTAATGAAGCACTGTTATGAAAACAAGTATATGCAGTGTTTAGGTCTAGCATTAATGAATTGAACCAATGAATTGTACGAGCGCAGAACTGGAAGGTCGATTATGGAAGAATGTGCAATCGATCACGGAGTAACCGTCTATGAAAAACGGAATGGTGAAATACTACCGAAATTATACGTAGTTAATTAGGAGGTCTAGTGTGAATAAGTTAAGTATTGTTATTAATGATCAGGCAAAAGAGATCCAAGTAAAGGAATATAAAGGACAACGAGTAGTTACATTAGCTGAGATTGATGAGTTACACAAACGTTCAAGCGGAACTGCCAAAAGGAATTTTACGAGTAATAAAAGGCACTTTGTAGAAGGTGAAGATTATTTCATTGTTACACCTATTCAAAAGGACGAAATTCGTACTTTAGAAATTCCTAACAGAGGTTTAACTCTTATTACTGAGTCAGGATACCTGATGTTAGTAAAATCATTTCAAGATGAGCTAGCGTGGTCGGTTCAACGTCAATTAGTTAAATACTACTTTAAAGCGAAGGAGAAAATTTTTGATACATCACAATTAAGTCCTGAATTACAAATGTTTGATGGACTATTCAAAGCAATTGCTAAAACGGAACTAGCCACACATCAACTATCAGAAGAGATTAAAGCCACAAATGACAAAGTAGACAACGTAAGTAACATTTTAGCTTTAAATCCAACGGAATGGCGTAAAAAAATTAATGCCATTATCAATAAAATTGCTAATTTTCGAGGGGGATTTGAAGCATATCAAGATGTTCGTAATGAAAGTTATCAATTATTAGAGGATAGAGCGAAATGTCAACTGTCTGTAAGACTTATTAACAAACGAAGAAAAATGGCTCTCGAGGGAGCAGCAAAATCAAGAATCGACAAAACAAACAAAATGGATGTTATTGCTGATGATGCTAGATTAACAGAAATTTATATAGCTGTAGTAAAAGAATTGGCTATAAAAAACGATGTGGAGGTTGAAGCTTCATGATGCAACTCTATACAGTAGCTGAAGTCGGAAAGGTTTTGGGAGTAAACAGAAACAAGGTCTATGATCTCATCAAGTATGGACATCTACAAGGCTTAAAGCTCGGTAGTATGAAAATATCCTCTTTCGAATTAGAAGATTTCCTAAAGCGTAATGCTGGTAAGGACTTTTCAGACTTAGAAAATGTTAAAGAATTGGGGGTAGGCTGATGAATTTAGAAAAACATTCCCTACCAGAGGAAGCTTCAAAAGCCGGCGAAGAATATTTTCGAGTGTTGGGATTACTCAATGAAACAGCATTAAATTTATTGGATGATGATCTGGAACAAGCGCGTATCCATTCTACTAAACTACTAAACTCAATTGATTACTTAGTAGATATGAGTAACAAGAAATATAACAAAGATGAATGGGATGCAACTTAAAAAACTCTTGCTGAAAGTGATACCAATATTGAAGAAGTGAGGGACAGGCTCTATGGATGAAAAATTCCATATGATCAAGATATGGGTTGGTTTCATTGGAATGATTGTGTTTCTTGAATACACACTTATTACAAGTTAGGAGGGATAAGATGGAACATCCTTTGATCGCAAGAATCATGGATACTGGTTATCCAGTAATGAATCATTTAAGAAATGAGTACACTGTGGATGCTCTTGGGAATGATGTGTTTCCTGAAGATGACATTTTAGTTTTAGAAGATCAGTTTTTCTTGGTCGATTCATTAAGTGAAGAATCGAAAGAAGTATTAGAATTGTTGGGCGCAACGTATGAAGAAGCACAATAAAAAAGAACCCACTGGGAATGGGTTCAATAATTGATGTAGAAATATAGCGATTCCCCTTATTATACTTCACTAGCTAGATAAGGGCAAGGGAGGAATGACTTTGAATTATCAATGCCCGGTTTGTAAGAACACTGAACATCGTATAGATGTGAATTACTGCAAGATTTGCGGTACGAAAATAAATAAATTAGTTCATTAAGGAGTGTGTTAACAATGGCTAAAAGCACAGTAGAAATGAGCCATCAAGAATGGCTGCAAGAACGTACAAAAGGGATTGGTGGAAGCGATGCTTCCATCATCCTTGGATTAAACAAATACCGTACACCTTTCGAATTATGGCTAGAGAAAACAGGTCAAACCAATATAGAAGATACAGCAGGGGAAGCTGCTTACTTTGGAAGCTTGCTAGAAGATATGGTCGCTAAAGAATTTGAAATCCGGTCAAGCAAGAGGGTGCGTAAAAATAACTTCATGTTACAGCATCCAGAACATCCTTTTATTATGGCAAACATTGATCGGAAGGTCGTTGGTGAAAATGCGCTTCTTGAGTGTAAAACAGCCAGTATGTTTCTAGCTAAAGACTGGGATAGTGAAGAAATTCCAGAAGCTTATTTGGTACAAGTACAGCATTATCTAGGCGTTACAGATTACGAAAAGGCATATATCGCTGTATTAATTGGCGGTCAAAAGTTTGTCTGGAAAGAAATTGAACGTGATGAAGAATTGATTCAAATGATAATCGATGCTGAGGTTCACTTCTGGAATCACCATGTACTAGGGAATAATCCGCCATCTCTAGACGGTTCAAGCGCTGCTGAGAAGTTTCTTAAAGAACGTTATGCCAAAACAGAAGAAGGAAAAACCATTGATCTTGGCTTTGACTATAAAGAAAAGTTGGACAACTTATTGGAATTGAAAGCCAATATCAATCAATTACAAGAACTGCAAAAACAAACGGAAAATCAGATCAAAAAAGAGCTTGAAGATGCAGAAACAGGTTTTGTAAAGAATTATCAAGTGGATTGGAAGCCAGTAAAACAAAACAGGGTCGACAGCAAGCTTCTAAAGAGTAAATACCCTGATGTTTATAACTCAGTTTTAAAGACCACCACATACCGTAAATTTAACGTGAAGGAGATTGGATAATATGCCTAAATTCGTTGTGAGAGAAGTGAAAGAAATAATCAAGGAGTTTGAAATCACAGCTTACAACGCTGAACACGCAATTAAAATTTTTAATCGTCCTAGTTCTGAAGGCAAGAATTATGAAGGTGACTTCGGTTCAATCGAAACTCATATTACTGCTAAAAGAAAGGTGAATGAATAATGGCTACAAATGACTCAGTTAAGAATCAGATCGCTAATAAAACTCAAGGGAGTAATCAGGTCAATCCTAATAATTTAGGACTGAAACAATTACTAAGCACACCAACAATGAGAAAGAAATTTGATGAAGTGCTTGATAAGAAAGCACCACAATTCATGTCATCATTATTAAAC
This sequence comes from Virgibacillus salexigens, assembly GCF_014905415.1. Classification (GTDB taxonomy): domain Bacteria; phylum Bacillota; class Bacilli; order Bacillales; family Amphibacillaceae; genus Virgibacillus; species Virgibacillus salexigens. The sequence goes on along the minus strand of NZ_BNEO01000002.1, from coordinate 912,083 downwards.
CTATATTCAAACGACTCATATTTGCAAAAAGCAGAACCAATGACCGTTGTTACAAGTGCGCTAGTTGCGGCAACGTTAGACCTTCCCATCGATAAAAACTTAGGTTATGCCTGGATTGTTCCATACGGCGGAAAAGCACAATTTCAACTAGGTTATAAAGGTTACATTCAATTAGCACTTAGAACAGGGCAATATCGGAATATTAACGTGATCGAGGTTTATGAGGGAGAGTTACAGTCATTTAACCGTTTAACAGAAGAAATGGAGCTTGATTTTGAACAGAAACAATCGGACAAGGTAATTGGCTACACAGGATATTTTGAATTGATCAATGGCTTTAGAAAGACGGTTTATTGGTCTAAAGAAGAAATAGAAAAACATAAGAAAAGGTTTAGTAAGTCAGATTTTGGTTGGAAGAAAGATAGGGATGCCATGGCAAAGAAAACGGTTATTAGGAACATGTTGAATAAATGGGGTATCCTCTCTATTGATATGCAGAAAGGCATTGTAGAGGACAATAAAGATCCTATCGAAAAAGCTAACGAATTTGATGAACAGGACATTATAGATGCTGATTTTTCAGAGATTAACGATGAACAAGAGATAGATTTTGGGGAGGGGAACTGATTGTATAGAAATGAGATTTGGAAACAAATTGATGGTTATGCAGGTTATGAGGTTTCTAATCTCGGTCGTGTTCGTTCGTTAGATAGAGAAATATTCGGTGGTAATAAAAGGCGTGGAAAACTATTGAAACCAGCTAAGTCGAAACAAGGTTATTTATATGTGAGTCTATACAGAAATAGAGAAAGTAAAAAGATGAGAGTGCATCGATTGGTGGCTTTTATGTTTATTCCAAATACTGAGAACAAATATGAGGTTAATCATATAAACGGAAATAAATTAAACAATAAAGTTAATAATCTCGAATGGGTTACAAGAGAAGAAAATAATAAACACGCTTATGTAACTAATCTAAACAGTTGTATAGGCGAAGGGCATCATCAAGCTAAATTAACAGTTAAACAGGTAGTTGATATTCACGAAAGGCTTATGAGAGGAGAACGTGGTGTTACTTTAGCAAGAGAATATGGTGTTAAAAAGAGAACAATATCAGACATCAAGTTAGGAATTTCGTGGCGTTCTGTTACTCAGAATTTAAAGGAAAGAACATCATGATAGGGAGTAATCAAACAAAAGTCTTGCTGCCTGCTTGGATATTCGAGCAGGCGCAAGATAAAGAAGAGATCAAACGTCTGGTATTAGATTATATGCAACGTTATCCAGGTTATACAGTCTTGAAAGTAACAGGTAGGTTTGCAGTTTGTGAGATTAATAGGTAATACAGGTCGGGGGTGGTGTTTTGCAAGGATATATAAAACTGTATAGAAAGCTGATGGATAGTCCTGTTTGGGATGATCCTAATTACCTTAAACTATGGATGTTTTGCTTAATGAAAGCAACGCATAAAGAAAGAGAAGTTCTTGTCGGTAATCAAATCATCACCCTTGAACCTGGGCAATTTGTTACTGGCAGAAAATCGCTTACTGAAGAATTAAATAAAGGAATGAAACCGAAACATAAGCAAAGTGAGATTTCATGGTGGCGGTATCTGAACAATCTCGAAAAGTGGCAAATGTTGAACATCAAAAAAACGAACAAATACAGCATTGTCACTATATCTAAATGGGTTGACTATCAAGAAAATGAACAACAACTGAACAACAAAAGAACATCAAATGAACATCAAATGAACATAAACAAGAATGTAAAGAATGTAAAGAATGATAAAGAATTATTTAGTAGTAGTAACGAACAGGAATTTGCGGAAGTTTTTCAATTCTATCAATTGAACTTACAAAAAGGCGTTAGCGAATCACCATATAACACTGAGTTAATTACTCAATGGTTTGATGAATGGGGACAAGATCTTTTAATGGCTTCTATGAAAGTTGCAGCTAAGGCAGAAGCTAAAGGCGTGAAGATGGTTGAAGGTATTTTGAAGAACTGGAAGGAAGCTGGCGTAAAAACATTAGAAGATGCTCGCAAATATGAAACAGACTTTAAGGCTAAGAAAACAAATAACACCATTCCATTTAAGCCAAAAAGAGTAAAAGAAGCTGAGGACAATGGCTATAATTACGGATTTTAGGAGGTAGCTATGGAACAGATCGAGGTAAGAAAGCCTAAAGAACGATTAATTAAAACATTTGAATGCGATGCCTGCCGTCGAGAAGTGCAACAAAAAGAAATGCAGCTAACAGGCGGACCAAATAAAGGCGAATGGATAAGGGTCAATGTCGGATGTAAATGCGAAGATATTCGATTGGCAGATCAAGAAAAGAAACGTGCTGAACGCTTAAAAACACAAAAAATGCTGAAATACTTCAATAACCATAGCTTGTTAAATAGACCTTTGCAAAAGGCTACATTTGAAAACTACGAACCTACTACTAACCAACTACAAGAAGCAAAACAGAAAGCAATGGACTATGTAAGTAATTTTACTGGTAAAGAAAATCTATTATTTTCTGGAAGTTATGGAACTGGAAAAAGTCACTTATCTGTATCGATAACCAAAGAATTGATGAAAAAAGGTTATACATCTGTGTTTATATCAGTGCCGAAGCTACTAACAAAGATCAAAGACACTTACAACAATGGTGGACCGACAGAAGATGAATTATTAGGAATTATGAGCAGGGTAGATTTACTGGTTATTGATGATATTGGCGCTGAACATAAAACGGCATGGTCAACACCAAAACTCTTTGAAATATTCGATGAACGATCTGGCAAAGCCACGATCTTCACAACGAACTTGAATAGCGAACAGTTAACGGAATGGGTAGGCGAACGTAATTTCTCTCGCATGATGGAAGATACAAAGCCAATCAAAATGAACGGTAGAGATTATCGCAGGAAGGAGTTTTAATCATGAATCACACAGAATGCGCCACTTGTGGCAGAAAGCTAAAGGATAAAAAGAGCATTGAACGTGGTTATGGTCCTGTTTGTTATGAGAAGCATTTAAATGCAATTGCCGATGAAGAATTTGAAAAGAATCAGGTAACAATAGACGAGGTTTTAGAGGGGGATAATTCATGTGTAAAACCTGCAACGGAACAGGCGGTCTAAGTATAGATAACGGCTACTTTTTAGAATTTAGACCATGCCCAGACAGTCATTGTAACTTTGTTCGGGATGATAGCGATTTGGAACGCTTAAAAGCTAGATTGGAGCAATCAATGAGGGAGTCGGCATGAATACAGCGAGCTTATCAAATGTACCTATCCTACCAGAGACAGGCGGTTACGAATTTGTACTGGAAGATTTAGAACTTGCTTTTCCCAAGCATCAAATCAAAGAAATTACTAAGCAATGGAACAATGGCAAGGACGTAGAGCAGATAGCTTTTAAGATTCGAAGGCATCCAGATGAAGTGTTTCTTGCTTTATTCCATCAATCACGAAAAGGCAAGATTAAACGTGCGTTTGCTTATCGGATGAAGGGGGGATAAAATGATTCAATTTACCATACGAGGAAAGCCAGTACCAGCTGTCAGAATGACTAAAAAGAGCATGTATAAAAATAAATACGCACAGCGTTATCTGGTTTATAAAAGGCAAGTTGGATGGATTGCTAAGCAGCATATAAAAGGAAAACCGATTGAGGGGCATGTAGGTGTTAGGCTAACACATTTTATACATGGAAACAGGGCTGACATCGACAACCTATTCAAAGGTGTGACCGATGCTCTCAATAAGATCGTGTACAAGGATGATAGCCAGGTTAAACACATGGAATCAAGGATTATTCCTTGCGAAAAAGAAGATCAACGGACAGAGATTGAAATTTATGAATTGGATTCTTATGGAAATATAGCAAATTAAAATATATCTACCGATTCTGGGCGTTTTATTACTAGATTAGTAGATTTATTCATTTTAAAAATAGAAACGCTCAGATTGGCTTTATTTTAAGATGTGGGGGTTAGGTCATGAAAGAACTAAAAGCAACTGTAGATTTAAACGAGGATGCGGTATATCGAGTTATTGAAGGGAAACTTGAAAAATTGGATAAGCCACCAACGGGATTTGGAGAGATCATTCAGAGATGGCAGGATGGCAAGCTTGGTCGATATGAGGTTAAGTATACGAAATAGGTGGGTATAAAATGGCAACGATTTAAAACCATTAATAAATGTTGGTAAAAAATCTCTAAGAGTAAAATCTGAAATGGAGCGCTTGAGAGAAGAAAAATAGAATATATGAAATTTCAAGAATGATTTCAAAAGAAGAAGGTTATGAATTAACGACTCTTTATAATCAATCAATTGAGGATGCGAAAAAAATACAGAAAGTGTTGGTCGAAAAATAATAAGCTACTGGAACAACCAGGGCACTAAATGACAGATATAAGCTGTCCGTTTGGTGTCCTTTTTTATTTTGAGGAGGAAAACCATGCAAACAGCAATTAAGCCAAAGAAAATAACATTTAAACATGTTGAGTCGGAATGGTATAACTATTATCATACATTAAAAGAAATTGCTAGATTACGTGATAACATCATGAATCCATTTGATGAGGATCCAGAGGATCCAACGATTGTAAAAGGGGCTAACTCAGTAAGAAATCCTGGTAATCCAACAGAACGAATCGCAACTAGATTAACCACTCATAAACAATTGAATCATCTAACAGAAATAGCTGATGCGATTGAACAAGTTTATAATGCATTACCGGATGAGTATAAGAAGTTAATTAGAGTAAAATATTGGTCCAACAAACGATTGACTTGGGATGGCATTGCTTTAGAATTGAATGTAAGTAAAAGGCAGGCAATGCGTTGGAGAGATGAGATTATACAAATAACTGTGGAAGTGTTGGGGTGGAGATGAGTATATTGTTCAATTAACGGGCCAGATAATTGAATAAGAGTGCACCATTCTGAATAGAGACAGTTAACGGGATTGACCTAATTCGTCATAGTTGGAACAGACAATGTAACATTAAGGAGTGGAAGTATGGAGAAGTGGGATATTTACGACAAGGATAGAAATCTGACGGACAGGCAAATGTATCGTGGAGATACATTCGAACAAGATGCTTATCATTTAGTGATTCATGTTTGTCTGTTTAATCAATTTGGACAAATGTTGATTCAACAGAGACAAACAGATAAAGGAGATTGGAAGAACTTGTGGGATATTACCGTAGGAGGAAGCGCTGTTGCGGGTGAAAACAGTCAACAAGCCGCAGAAAGAGAAGTAAAAGAGGAAATTGGTTACACACTTAATCTTCAAAACAGCCGCCCCTCCCTAACTGTTAACTTTGAAAATGGATTTGATGATTATTATCTCATTGAAACTAGTTTAGACATCTCAAACCTTACACTACCGACTGAAGAAGTGAAACAGGTAAAGTGGGCGTCGAAAGATGACATCATCAATATGATTTCGGAAGGCTTATTTATTCCTTACCACGGGTCGTTGATTGAATTATTATTTGATATGAGATGCAACATGGGGGCACACAACCAAGATAAAGGACAGTAAACAATTTATAAAACAATCGGGTGCTTTTCAGGAAATAATAATAAGTACCAGTATTACGTAAAAGAGCCATATTGTTAGATAAATAATAGCCTTTCATCATTTTCTTTTCTTGGACATACCTTTAACAAAAGGGGTGTTCAGTTTGAAAAAGAATCTTCAAAGTTATTCAAATTTTTTGTTGTACATTTCTTTAGTTTCTATTGTATTAGCCTTGCTTTTTTTCAGTATTCTTCAGTCAAAGGAATCAGAAAGCTTGCAAGAGAATGGAGTTGTTTCTACACAAGTACGTTCTATTATTAAAGATGGTTCACAAGGTATGGAAAATAAATTAAATACAATAGTCCAGAATACTAATCAAATTTCAAAAGTCGAAGTTTACAATGTTAAAGATATAGATGGTTATAGGGAGGTATTCGATTATGTCGAAAGCGTAAAACCAAATTTCGAGTACAGCAGAAATTTTGCTTTCACATCGTTATTTGTAGACTTACTTCCTTCTGGTAACGGTGACAGTAATTGGTATATAGTAACGGAAAGAAGAAGTTTCCATACTTTAAGTGTTTTAGTCTTGTTTTTAGGTGTTATCTTTTATTGGTTTTCATTTACTGTTTGGTCCCTAAAAAAGGCCTATGACCAAAATAGATTAAATATTGGCTGGGTTATTGTGTTTATGTTATTTAATATTATAGGGTATTCGATTTTCCATTTAGCTAATAATCGCATAAACTCTAAACAGAGCTTTGAATAGATTCTTCAATTAACGGGGGCTTTCCGGAATAAAGACCAGATCCTAATCTTAAAGAAAAGGGCCATTTTGCAGAACAAAATTGCTTTAAAGGGGTAATAAAGATGAAATGGACAACAAGAACTGAAGTGTGGATTACGATTTTACTTTTTGTTGTTTTATCTGTAGCTGTTTTTTATATTAGTTTTACCGTCGAGCAAAATAGTCTATCCATATCGTTATTTGGATTATTTTTTGTGTTGTTTATGGGGTTGCTAGCCACTACTTTGGATCGTCGAATTAAATCAAAAAACTACCCCTTGTTCGTTCGGACAATCGTTAATCTGGTTTTGATAAATATGTTTCTTTTTGTAATTTTGATTCTTGTATTTCGTCAAAATGTATCTAACTTTATTACTTTAACTATAACATATACCTTGGGTTACAGTCTTTTTACATTTATTAGATATAAATTAGATTCAGAATAACAACACATTATTTAATTACTAATAATTAAAATGTGTTGTTAAGCAATCGGGACATCTAATGAAAAAAATGATTTTTGAATTGAGGTGTGTTATGGAGATTAGAAAAGCTAATTCAAACGACGCTTTAGGTGTTGCAAAAGTACAGGTGAATAGTTGGAAAACTACATATAACAATATTGTTCCAGATGAGTATTTGGAACAGATGACTTATGAAAACAGAGAAAAAAAGTGGAAAGATATTATACTTAAGCAGGATGTATTTGTTGCGGAAAATAATAAAGGTGAAATAGTTGGTTTCTCCAATGCTGGAGAGGAAAGAACGGGTAAATACCCTGATTATAAGGGGGAATTATATGCAATTTATATCCTTAAAGAACATCAAGGAAAAGGGATAGGCAAATTATTGCTTAAACCTGTCGTTGAAAGCTTAAAAGACAAAAACATTTTTTCAATGGCAGTATCAGTATTGGAAGAAAATAAATCAAGGCTATTTTATGAGCATCTTGGAGCAAAGGAAATAGATAGCGTAAGGATTGAAGTATTAGGAAAAGGGTTAAACGAACTTGTATATGGTTGGGACGATATTAAGACTATATTTTAGTCTTTTTATCAAATTAATGGGCGTAGTTGCGTAATAGATTTGTCTGTCAGTTGGACCAGATTGTTGCATGTTGGTAAATTTGATTGCAGGAAAGATGGGGGAAGAAAAATGAATCAAGCCAACTTACCAAGTGTTAAATTAAGGGATTTAACGTTGAATGACGTTGAAGACCGTTATCAATGGTGTCTGGATAAAGAAGTAACAAAGCATTTAAATATGCCGAAGAAATATCCACCCTTCAGTAGAGAGGAAACTCAAAATTGGATCCAAAAGTGTATTAACAAAACAAACGGATACGAACAAAAAGCCATCATTACCGAGGATGGGAAACATATAGGATGGATAGACTTAAAAAACATTGATAGGTTAAACAAACATGCTGAATTAGGGATAGCTATCGGGGATAAAAACTATTGGGGCAAAGGATATGGTCTATCTGCAATGAATGAAATGCTGCTAAGGGGATTCAATCAGTTAGAACTAAATAAAATCTGGCTTAGAGTGGAAGTAGATAATGAAAAGGCAATTAAGTCCTATAGGAGAATGGGGTACGTTGAAGAAGGTATTTTAAGACAAGACCGTTTAAGAAATGGTGAGTTTGTTGATCGACTAAGGATGAGTATATTAAAAAATGAGTTCCTCAATTAAAGGCTGCTTATCAGGAATGAATATTATTTCAGAATAGGGCCATTATCTTGAATAAGAGTAGGAAATAGCAATGTGAATCTAAGCTTTAAATCATCAATAAACAGGGCAGGGAAATTTAACATCAATAGAGAATATAAAAATATAATCTTTCAAATGAGGTGAATGGAATGTCTTTCCTTATTGTTCGAAGTAATTAGTTTTCGGGATAGAAAAAACGCGTACGAGCCATCAAGAGAGTAGTCTATCTTTTTCACGGAATCAAAAACTTAGAACGTTGTAGGTTGACATGCTTAATTGCGAAGCCAAGACACTGTTAATGTGACTTGTTTTTTAACATTTGAAAGGTAGGTTTTAAAATGAATGAATTAGAATATAAAAACTTTTACGATAAGGTTGGAAAAATAAACGGATGGGATTTTAGTAAATTGCAAGTTACGGTTGAAGGCATCAAGTGGGACTTTTATGAAGAAGTAACTAAGAGGTGCAAAAGTTCAGATATTCTTTTAGACGTCGGTACAGGTGGAGGAGAGAATGTATTAAAAATTGCTTCTTCGTTACTTCTGTTAATTGGGATTGATATATCAAGTGGAATGATGGAAACAGCTCAAACAAATCTTAGAAAAGCAAATATATCAAACGTTCGATTTCACCAAATGCCTTCTGATAATTTACAATTTCCTGATGGTTTTTTTGATGTAATCTCAAGTTGTCACGCACCTTTTTATGCAACTGAAGTAGCCAAGGTTTTAAGAACTGGTGGAACTTTTTTAACGCAACAAGTAAGTGAAGCTGATAAATTAAATTTAAAAAGAGCTTTTGGTCGAGGGCAAGCTCTTGAAGAAGTGGATGGAACATTAAGAGGGAGATATATAAGAGAACTTAAAGAAGCAGGTTTTACAGATGTACAATCCTTTGATTACAACGCTGATGATTTTTATCAAACACCTGAAGACCTTATTTTTTTACTTAAACATACGCCAATCATCCCTTATTTTGGTCAGGAAGAGAAGGACTTTAATATACTGAACGATTTCATAGAAAACAATCGAACCAAAAAAGGAATAAGTACAAATTCTAAAAGGTTCTTAATAGTAGCTAAAAAGTAATTTTGCTATTCAAGTAGAGGGAGCAATTATGGAGCAAGGAACTGCGTCCAGTAATGCAAAATAGGGCCAGATTGTGGAAAAAGAAAAATTGTTCATGATAAAGTTTATTTTGCTTATTTATACACATCCTACAAACCTGAACAGAAATTATCGGATTATTGAATAACGATTCTGCTATCCTTAAAAGCGAAAGGAGGTTATTTGAATGGATTTGCTTGAAAATATGAACGCAGCGGTAGACTATATCGAAAACCATTTAGATCAGGAGATAAATTATGGAGAAATTGCAAAGATTGCCTGTTTTTCTGAACATCATTTTAAACGTATGTTTTCATTTATAGCAGGTATATCTTTAGCGGAGTATGTTCGTAGAAGACGTTTGACCTTAGCTGCTTTTGATTTGAAAAAAGGTGGCATGAGAGTCATTGATGTAGCTATTAAGTATGGTTACAATTCACCAGATTCATTTTCAAGAGCATTTCAAACGCTACACGAAGTAACCCCAAGTTCAGTCAAAAATAATGAAGTCGTCCCATTGAAAGCTTATCCTCGAATGACCTTCCAAATTGCGGTTAAGGGAGATGTAAAAATGAACTACAAATTTGTTGAAAAAGAATCATTCAAGATCATTGGCTTTAAAGAATTGGTAAATACAGACGAAGAAGGTTTCAATCCTAAGTTATGGAGTACAATGGGAGAAGATGATTATAACAAACTTCATGAACTAGAGGATGGAGATGTAGATTTAAAAGGAATTCTGAACATCACCGCCAATGCATGTCATGGAGAGGAAAAAAAAGATGAAGACCTTGAATATTACATTGCGGTCATTTCTACCAAAAACTGTCCAGAAGGATTATCAGTACTAAACATTCCAAAACAAACATGGGCTGTGTTTGACGCTGTTGGAAAAATGCCCGAAGCATTAACAACGACATGGGAACGGGTTTATACCGAATGGTTCCCTACATCTGGATATGAATTAGATGAAGCACCTGAAATTGTTAAGGGTGTTGACGATACAACAACAGAAATTTGGGTTCCTGTTAAAAAACGAAATAATTAAAGTAGAGTCTTCATACCATCTTTCGGGTGCAAGAAGTTAATAAGAATTGTACCCGTTTGTTCTTTATAAGGCATAATGGGGAAAATTAATTTTATTCGGGAGAGAATGACATGGAAGTATTTGAAACATTTTTAGCAGGTGTTGATAACCTGAACGTCGTGATAAATGGCGGAAGTTTTAAAATGGTGCTAATAATTTCCACACATTGGACGGTCAATTAAATGGAGTATCCCGATGTATTCTGATCATGGAATATTTATAATTGGATTTTCTATAGATAAATATCATTTTAGTGTTTCACCTGAACCAGTAACTATTAGGCATTTCGCTAACGAGATTGGACAATCTGTCTACAGTTCAATTAATAGTTTGTGTTGAATTACATTGAACGAGAAAGACCTTATTTCGTGCTCTTGTTTTGCCTTATGATACCAGTTAAAAGATAATAAAAATAGAGGGTCAAAGTTCATTAATTACTACTTTGCAGGATGAAAATAAAGATATCATTGATTGTCTCGAAATTTACCAAGTGATAACTCACAGGAAATTCGTTTCAATGTATGGTGTAATTTTACTAGCAAATGGAACAAAAATTGATTTCTACGATGTATATACGTTTAGTAATACTGGAAGATCTGGAAAGGTAAAGGAAATAAAATCATATAGACTATAGCCTTTAGGTTAAGAGCTTCAATGTTCAACAAAATGGGCGCGTTTATTGAATAACGCGTCCTTCTGTTATAGGGCCATTTAACGGAAGAACACAACTCAATCCAAATTACAAAAATATGCTACAATTATCATTTACTAGGGGGAATAACAATGGATATAGAAAAGAAATTATATGATTCGGCAGTTGAATTAATTAAAGAAAAATATCCTTCTGATTGGGGTGGTGCTGCAGCGATGGCGTTAGAAGATGGCACTATTTTAACAAGTATAGCACCTGAAGTCATTGTTGCTTCCACTGAACTCTGTATAGAAACAGGGGCAATCCTTGAAGCGCATAAACTAGGAAAAAAAGTAACCCATTCAATATGCGTAGTACGTGATAATGAACATTCAGAATTCAAGGTCTTGTCTCCATGTGGAGTATGCCAGGAAAGGTTAATTTATTGGGGACCGAATGTAAAGGTGGCAGTTAGTGTACCTGGAAAAGATATAGTTTTTAAAACTTTATCAGAGGTCCAACCTTATCACTGGACTGCTGCTTATCCAGATGAAGACTTATTTAATGAGTGAAGTTCCGCTAATGGGCACAATTTAGGAAAAAATGTTTGATCGTGCTTTTCTTTAAGAATAGGGGCAGATTGCTTAATTATTTAATATGTAATTTGTGGGGTGTTTCTTGTGAATAAAATTATGTGGGACGATGTTATATTCCAATTAGTGTTTCTTATTATTTTGGTAGTGATTGCTGCATTAATTGTGTTTGCCATACGTGCACTTTCAAAACGGCCTAAACAGATGGATAGAATTGAGAAAAAATTAGATGCTGTAAGCAAACAAAATAAAAAGGATAATTGATTGTTCCAGAAAAGGGCGCAATTGCAGAAATATAGGTTTGCTATGGCAGCCCTTTCATTTGCAAATTATATAGGCAACAGTTAGCGAAAGATTAGATATTGAATTCTAATTTTATAGAAACTAGGAGGAGAAGCCATGGATGCTACATTTAATTTAGAAAAAGCTGTATTTAATTACCGGGTAGCAGCAATTATGATTGAAAATAATCATGTGCTTATACATAAACAAATAAATGATAAGCATTGGGCATTGCCAGGAGGAAGGGTAGAAATTTTAGAGGATTCACAGTCAAGCATAAAAAGAGAAATAAAAGAGGAGCTAGGATTAGACGTTAAGGTTAATAACTTACTGTGGATTACTGAAAATTTCTTTGAATATAATAACAAGAATTTTCATGAAATAGGGTTATATTTTAAGGTTTCATTAACAGAAGGGAAACTAAATGTAAATAACGAGGCTTTTCATGGAGAAGAAGGAGAAAAATTGATTTATAAATGGATTCCTATAAATGAGCTTGAAGATCTGTTGCTCTACCCTGAATTTTTAAAAAACTCTCTTAAAGAATTACCTTCCACTCCCAGACATCTGATTATCGGAAAATATAGCATCTAAGTATTTTAACTAACTAATGCTTTTCTTCAAAAGTAAACACAAATAATCTTTTAAAATATCAGAAATACGAGCAACTTGTTTATTCAAGAATCGGGCGCAATTCTGGAATAAGAGTTGTGCTCCTTATTTATGAAAAGGGACATATTCTAGAATAAGGAAGGAGATTAAAAGGTGTTTCTTGAACTGTAAGTTAAGCAAGAAAAAGCAGGATTATTTAAGAAGGATATCATAGTTTTAATATTAAATTGTAATGGGTGGAGGAATTTTAATGGATTTGTATTACGAAGTTAATGGTAATGGTCATCCTGTGGTTCTCCTAACTGGTGGTGCTGATGTACGGAACTGGACATTTGTCGCATCTCTTTTAGCGAAACACTATAAGGTAGTTGCTTTTGACGGACGTGGAACAGGGAAATCACCGTCCCCTTTAGAAGACGTCAACCATGTTGGAGATTTGCAGTTGCTGCTTGATCATCTAGAAATCAATCAGGCGACACTCATCGGTCACTCAATGGGTGGCCAAATTGCCACCGAATTCGCTCTGAATTACCCTGAAAGGGTTTCAAAACTTGTATTACTTGCGCCTGGATTATCTGGGTTTAGCTATTCAAAGGAATTTGAAGAGAATATGAAGAAGATTCATGAAGCTGCCCCCGATATCGATAAGATGGTCGAGCTTTTGCTCAGTGATTCATCGTATCGTGTTGTAACAGTGAGTCCTCACCGGAATTTGATGGTTCAAATGCTCCAGCACCATATGAACCGAATGTTTGAATGGCCGGCTGTTAAATTGATTTGGCCGCAACCACCTGCCATCGAAAGATTAGGAGAATTGACGGCCAAAACATTATTGATAATCGGTAAAGAGGATTCACCTGATAACCTTCGTGTTGCCAATTACTTTCGAAAGCACTCAGACGCTCGAATCATAGAAATTCCAGGTGCTGACCATATGGTTAATCTCACCCATCCCGAGAATCTGTATCGTCAAATTACTGGTTTTATGAAGGAATGAAAAGTTTACTATGTCAAGGACTCAGGAAAATTTGTCAGTTTTGTAACTTATCTAATTTATAAAACAGGCGACAATATAATATTAACAGTTCAATTAAAGGGCGCCATTCTAGAACAAGGGAATTGCGCCCTATAGTGCGAAATCGGACCATTTAACGAAATAATGTTTATCGAATCGAAGTATAAAACGTATAGTTTAAAACTAAAAGGGAGATTTCAAATGGAAACATATCAAGCTACGATTGAGGATTTAGAAGGTGTATCAAATTTGTTCAATTCTTACCGCATGTTTTATGAGCAGCCATCAGATTTAGAGGGCGCCAAGAAATACATAAAAGAGCGTTTGGAAAATAAAGAATCTGTAATATTTGTTGTTAAGAACAATCAAAAGTACGTGGGATTCACACAACTTTATCCCACTTTTTCTTCAATTTCAATGAAAAGGGCGTGGATATTAAATGATTTATTTGTCGATTTGGAAGCAAGGAAACAAGGGGTAGGAGAAATGCTCTTACATAAGGCGAAAGATTTTGCTATTGCAGCAGGTGCAAAAAGTATTGCTTTGGAAACCGCGCCAGATAACGATGCTGCTCAAAAACTATATGAGAAAAACGGATATGTGCGGGATACAGAATTTTATCATTATGAATTAACTGTTTGATTGGTTATTCCTCAAACGGGCGCAGTTGTTAAATAAAAGATATGCTTGAATCGGGCCATTTAACTGAATAATGTAATGAGTTTTTCAGTAATGAAGAAGAAATCTCAAGAGTTATATGTAATATCTTTAATAGAATAATAACGAAGAAAAGAGGTAAGTGCATGGGAAAAATTATTGTTTCTGTACACAGTACATTGGATGGTGTTTTCACAGGGCCGCGTGGAGATGAGAACAATTTCACAATGTGGGCTATGCCTGGTGTTACGGATTCTATGAATGACATCTTGAATATGGTCCAGCAAGCCGAAGCCCTTTTGATGGGTCGGGTCACCTATGAAGGATTATCACAGGTTTGGCCGTTCCAAAAGGGAGATTTTGCTGATGCCATGAACAAGACTCCCAAGTATGTAGCTACTCGTAATATGGATCTGCGGGAAGTTCACTGGGGTGATTATGGCAGCACCATTTCCCTGCTTTCTGGCGATTTGAGTCAGAATATTGCTAAGGTTAAGGATCAAATTCAAGGTTACATCATGGTTACGGCAAGTGCCGGTCTTGTACAGAGTCTGATAAATGAGGGGCTGGCAGATGAGATTAGTGTGGTTATCCATCCTGTTATCCTCAGTAGCGGAAAGCGATACCTTGATAACATTACATCAAGGCAAGATTTGAAACTCATAAATACTCAACAATATGAAATAAGTGGTTCCATGAAGTTGGATTACAAGGTTATAAATTAATACTAAGAACTATGATGTATCATCTATATAAAGGCGTATATTTTCAATAATCCAGTCCTTACTTCTTCCAATCTAAGTTAATAATTATTCCAGAATAGGGCGCAATTCTTGAGTTGAAGTAAGAATCTGCGCTCTATTTATGAATCAGGTCATATAATGGAGTAAGTCTTCTTAAGCTAAACAGAGCAGGATTGTGGCGAAATAAAGTAGAATTAACTATAAGATTTTGTTTTGAAGCAAAATCTAATAGTTGTTTAATAGGTTTTTTCTAAATAATGCAAAGGGGGGACTAATGTATGGATAGATTTACACCAATGATCGAAGGAAAACAGAGTGTCAATTCTTTAGAAAAAGTAATGCTTGATCAAGTTGAGCAATGGGTCTTGCTTCGTGGTGAAAATATTAATAATCCAGTCATTCTTTTTCTTCATGGTGGACCCGGGAACGCCCAAATTGGATGGGCACCTGAATATCAAACTTCATTAGAAAAAGACTTTATTGTAGTCAATTGGGATCAGAGAGGGGCGGGTTTATCATATAATGATTCCTTATCAGAGGAATCAATGAATATAGAGAACTTTGTACATGATGCGCATGAATTGACTAGATACCTTATCTACCGGTTTAAAAAGGATAAAATATTTGTGGTTGGGCATTCGTGGGGCAGCATTATTGGAATGTTGTTGGCACAAAAATACCCTGATTTAATCTATGCATATGTTGGAGTGGGTCAAAGTGTACATTTGCAACGAGGGGAATTATTAAGCTATAACTTTACAGTAGACTTTGCAAAGCGAAATGAGTTACAGAAAGCAACCAGTGAACTAAAAGCTATCGGTCATCCTCCATATAAGACGCTTAATGATTTATTTATTCAAAGGAAATGGCTTACTGAATTTGGGGGAGTTGTCTATAAAGATACAGATTTTTTTAAACGAACGGTACATATCATCCAAAAGAGATCAGAATATAAAGAGACCGACATCGATAAATTAAATGAAGGTAATACTTTCTCTATGCGAGTCATGTGGGATGAAGTAATGACAGTGAATTTACTTGATCAAATTAAGGATGTAAACTGTCCGGTTTATTTTTTGTTGGGCGAATTTGATTTCAATACGCCAAATTTGCTTGTTCAAGAATTTTATAGTAGTTTAACCGCACCTATTAAAGAGACGATCTTTTTTTCAGGAGTTGCACATAATTTGCCATTTGAAGAGCCTGGACTTTTTCATAAAACCATGTATGATATATCACTCAACTATACATAGAAAGAAGACTCTATTTATGACAGTTTTTGAATCAAAAATGTAATGGAACGTTCTTCAGTAAACGTGCGCATTTCCTGAATAAGAATTAGCATCAATGTTGGACAATAGGGCCCGTTAATGTAATAAGAAGATCAAATAAAATTGGGTTTTTATTTAAATTTTGATATGTGTGTGAAAATTTATAAAATTAAATGAAACTTTCCAACTGTTAGAACGTATGGTTAACAAAGAGGATGGGGGGGTTCAATTGTATTTTCCATCTAAGAAAGACATTTGGTTTTTCTTAATGTTTTGGGGTCTTATATTTTTTTCATTCTAATTTACATTTTTGTTCCAGATACAGGTGGTATGCAATTAATAACCTATAACAGTGTTTTAGGTTTTATTATAAATGTTTTGATAACAGGGTTATTAATATGGATATGGCTTGGAACGGGGTATAAGGTTAAAGGAGGACTTATAAAAGTTAAATCTGGTCCATTTAGAGCTACAATAAGGATTGAAGAAATCAAAAGGTTGAGTAAAACAAAAAGCCCATTTACAGCACCTGCTCTATCCGTTGATAGATTAGAAATTCTTTATGGTAAATATGACGTAATGAGTATATCTCCTAAAAATGAAACAGAATTTATTCGATTGTTAGTAACTGAAAACCCCCATATTCAAATAGACAAAAAACTTGCTGATTACAACAATAGTTAAAAGCAGATATTCAACTATAACCAACTAATAGCAGATAAAGACATTTCAATCAACGGGCGCCTTTTCAGAGTAAGAATTTGCTCTATTTTGGTATAGCATTCCAATGTTTAACAAGCTATTGAAATATTTTATTACTGGGGGTAAAAATGATTGTAATGATGTTTGTCATTGGGTTGTTTATTCTATTAGGAATTATACTGATCAATGGTAAAGGCTCCTCCTTAATCGCAGGCTATAATACAATGCCTCCGGAAGAAAAGGAAAAATATGATACAGTTTCCCTGTGCAAGTTTATGGGGAAGATGATGTTCGCTTTGTCATTTAGTATGTTGTTTTGGGTATTTAGTGAAGCATATGAAATTAACTGGTTATTCGCCTTTGGTCTTGTCTTATTTATTGGCATAATTATATTTATGCTGTTAATACAGGAAACAGATTTAAGAAGTAATAATTATCAATCATTTCGATGATGAATATTGGGGTAATATAAATTCACAGTTCAACAAACGGGCGAATTCTGGAATAAGAAATGGACGTCTGTACCCGTACACAAGGGCCAGATTGTGTAATAAATTATGTTAAAATTTAAACAGTAAAGGACTGATATGAGGATGAGGAGTGATTAAAATGCCCACTTGCGAAAACTGTGGTGAAAAATGGACTTGGAAACAAACGATTAAAACAATGTTCAGATTGGTATGTCCATATTGCGATAAAAAACAATATGAATCCGCTTCATCAAGAACAAGAGGTGGCGTGTTTATGCTGTTTCCGGTAGTGTTCTTACCTATTAATGCTTGGTTAGAAATATCTGTAGGTATAGCACTAATTATTGCTATCATATTTGTTTTTATAACATTTGGTCTTTATCCGTTTATTTTAAATTTATCTAGTGAAGAAGAACCTTATTGGTAAAATGCTACTAGGAAAGAAATGCATTAAGAAACCTTGACTTATTGGTTTTGGGCACTATATTACCTTTGGGAGGGGCATTTATGTTAAGCAACAAAGGGTTTAATCTATGGGCTGATAACTATGATAAGACAGTCCAGGTTAGTGAGAAAAATAATCAATATCCCTTCGCAGGATATAAAAAAATACTGAATACAATTTTTAATGAGGTAATGCAGAACAGAAATTCTAACGTTTTGGATATTGGTTTTGGAACAGGAATATTAACAAGTAAGCTATATGAAAATGGTCACCAAATTGATGGTATAGACTTTGCATCAGAAATGATCTCCATCGCAAAAACTAAAATGCCTAATGCGAATTTGATAGAGTGGGATATTTCAAATGGCCTGCCATCTGAAATCACAGAGAATAGATATGATTCGATTATAAGCACGTATACTTTACATCATCTAGATGATAAAGAAAAAATATCATTTATAATTAACCTGCTATCTCTCCTTAAAAAGAACGGTAAAATATTCATTGGTGATGTCTCTTTTGAAACAAGAGAGAAACTTGAAAAGTGTCGTTTAGATAATATTGAATACTGGGATAATGATGAATATTATTTAGTTCACAATGAAATTAGTTTCTCACTAAGAAATAAGTGTCATTTTTATCCAATATCTCATTGTGGTGGTGTATTTATCATTGAAAATGACTGTATTTAAATATTGTGCATTTCTTCTATTATCGGGCGCTTATCCGGAATTGAAGTGACCCCATAAAGTTAGACAGGTTATTTTGTTAGGGCTTTAAAGGACGCAGCAGTTAGGGAAACAAATGAAGAATGTGGTATAGATATTGATGTTATAAAATTTTGTGGTGTTTTTCAAAATGTCAGTGGATCTATTTGCAATACATTATTTTTAGGAAGACCAATTGGAGGAGAATTAATTACGACTCCAGAAGCCTTGGAAGTTGGTTTCTCCCCTATTGAGGAAGCATTAGAAATGGTAACATGGAAAAATTTCAAGCAAAGAATTGAGTATAGTTTAAATGAAAAAATTCAACCTTTTTATGTGGAATTTAGCTAATTAATATTCTACAAAACCAACTTATAGGAGCTCCTTTTTTATCCATTATACCAGTTAATATCAGCTTTTTGCTTATTCAAGAATCGGAGCGCAGTTGCAGAATAGACGAATAGAGTATTTTAGATAAGCAAATATTACGTTACTGTGAATAGGTCTAGATTGTTGAAGGTTAAGGTATGAAGAACAGTTGTAATGTATTTACCATACAGATTTAACTTTATTGTTAACCCTGAAAAATATATATTAACATTTGAGCAGGGAATATTTTTTTAGGAGGACGAAATGTGAAAAACAAATCTCAAACAGTTATTACGCTTGTATGTAGTTTGCTTATTTTTACTATTGGTATGTTTCGAATACTTACTGAATCACTTTCTTCAACACCGTTGTTTGTAGCATATATTTTTGCAATTACTGGGCTTATCGGGGTTATTTCAAACGGGGTAACACTAAGAAAGATACAATCTAAATGAACAAATCAATATTCTTAAATTGAATCGTTTTTTTCTTGTTAACTTTAGGATTATCTAATTATTTTACTCTTCCTCAATCAGGCACAATTCTTCAGTAAGAATTGTGCTTTTTCTTTGTGAGGTCTTTAATAAACCAAAATCTTTTGAGATAACTAATCAATTAAGTAAATATAATTGCTCTAAGTAAAAATATTTAAGTATTATTTGTAACGTAATTAAATTCAAGGAGTTATATAAGTAAGGGGTGAAAAGAGGTGGACTTTGAGGAACTTTTTAAGGGGGCAGTTTTTCATTTATAATTCCCAATAAAAAGTAAAGATATATTTACATATAGTAAGATTCATGTTATAAATAAGTAAAGATATATTTACTTTTAGGCGGTGAAAAAAATGCCTGTCAAAAATAATATTAAAAAGATTAGAAAAGAACGAGGTATTAAACAAGTAAGGATGGCCGAAGAATTAGAAGTTACGAGACAAACGTTCACGGCTATAGAAAATAACAAATATAATCCAAGCCTTGAACTTGCTTTAAAAATTGTTAAGTATTTTGAACTCCCAATTGAAGAAGTATTTATATTAAAAGAGGAGGAAAAATATGAAAAATAAAAAATATCAGAAATGGATGTTAACTTATGCTGCTATTGGTGTATTGGTGGGAACCACAATCACACAATTGATTAATGGGGATTTAAACCTTTCAGGACTTCTAGGTACGCTTACTGCCGCACTAATACTATTCGCTATTGATATAATTAGAATTCGTAAGAAAAAAGATAAAACTCCAGATTTTGATGAACGAACAATTAGTAATATGCAAAAATTTTATTTGTATTCTTCTAATATCTTTATGGTTGTAATTTTTCTGTCATTAGCTGTTATAACTGCGATGGGGATTGAACAAATTACAATAAGCTATATATGGATATTTGTTTTTTCCTATTTTTCTATTAGCGGAATTGGTGCTTTGATCGTAAGCAAGAGGTAAATATTTTCTTGAATAAGACCAGTTTAGTTTCAAAAACTAAACTGAGGTGATGAGTATGAAAAAACTAGTTGTTAGTCTTATTTTAATTATTTTTTTAGTAAGTTATAACACCCCAGCATACGCACAAGCGATAAATGAAGATGATACGGATGAAATAATAAATTTATTGAACGAAATCAAAAAGGAACTTATAGTATCCATTGCAAAGCGAACGGGACTTAAAAAGGAGTCGATAGGAATAATAGTAAGTACTAGTTCTGTTAAAGTGGATATTGACATTTACGTATCAGTAGGTTTACCGAAGGATGCAAAAATTGATGATACGACAATTCAAAAAATAGTAGAAGATATTATTAGGATCGTTTCTAAAAAAGAAGACGTAATAATTAGCGGAGAAAATATTAAGGTAACAATCGACTAATGGTGAATTCCTTAAAAGATACATACAACAATAAAAGATGAGTCGTATTATAAGGTTGTGAAGAAAAATGAACTTAAGATCGGGCGCAAATCTGGAATAAAGATTGGCGCCAGAGTCATATATAAGGGCCATTTAGCTGAAGAAGGTACTTATGCTTAACCATAAGGATGTGATATTTGTGGTTGCAATGAAAGAATTTTTATCGAGTTTTTTGCTTATAATTAGTTGGTTTATTTTTGCAGTGAGCGCCTATTTGCTTTATTAGACAATTATAATGCCAATGCTTGCTATCTTACCTTTACTAATTTCTTTTGTTACTGGTTTTTTATGTTTTTATGTATCAAAAAAGTTGGGTGGTAGAAGGAAGAACTATTAGTTTCTATTATCGGACGCATTACCGGAGTAAGAATTTGCTCTATTTATGAATCGAACAAATTGTTAAAAAATATAATTAAAATTGACATAACACCATTTGGTGTTACAATTAATTGTGACACTAAATGGTGTTAACTAAGGTGTGGAGGTTTTATTGATGAAAACAAAGGAAGAATTACCGGAAATCCGTAAAGTGGTAGTACTCAATGCTCCGATAGAAAAAGTATGGGATGCTGTTGCAACGTCGGAAGGTATTGCAAAATGGTGGATGCCAAATGATTTTAAACCTATTTTGGGACAGGAGTTTACTCTTTATACAGGGGAATATGGCAATTCTCCTTGTAAGCTTACAGAATTTGACCCACCGAATCGCCTTGGCTTTGACTGGGATAAGGATTGGCATCTTGCTTTTGAATTAAAAGAATTAGAGGACGAAAAAACAGAGTTTACACTTATTCATTCTGGATGGGATGCGAATAAAGATACAGAATTTGGACAACCGCATTCAGTTATTCGTGAAATTATGGACAGCGGTTGGGAAAAAATCGTCAAAAAGAGCCTTCCTGAATATGTCGAGTTATAAAAGGGACGCATCCTTGTCGAAATACGATGTGTTTCAAGCAATTGCCGATCCTACCCGTCGCAAGATGTTAAAATTGCTTGCAGATAAAGAGATGTCGATTGCTGCAATTACGGAATGCTTTCCGATGACCCGTACTGCCGTAAATAAACATTTGGATGTTCTTTTTCAGGCTGGCCTTGTTACTAGGCAGAGGTCTGGTAAGGAAACTCGGTATAAACTTCAGCCAGAACCACTGATTAAATTAAAAGATTGGCTTACATTCTTCGAACAATACTGGGATGAAAAACTGTATTCTCTTAGAAAGTATGTAGAGGACGATAAGGGTCAGTTGTGAAATAACCAAGGTGAGTTGCTAACTCCCTTAGTTGATATTTAAGAGTTGTAATAATGGAATTAAAGTCTTTACTTTGTTCAGCTGTTAATCTTACACAAATAGAGCGCATTAGTTAAATAAGACTTGCTAAATACCATGTCACTATCATGTCACTTTTGCCCTTGAAAAAAAGCTTATTATGATAGTGTGAACATAACTAAGCTCCTTACAGAAATAATAGCATTGTTTTTCGATATATTGTACTAGGTATGTAAATGTGTTGCACCTGAGTTTTGCTAGGCTTGGGTGCTATTTTTTCTTCAGAAAATGTAGGAAAATATTTCCTTTTGTCGTATTATAGAGGCAAAGGGGGTGGCATCGATGGAGAATACAGAAAAATATTTCTATATATTTACCTATATAGATGGTACAACACAAGAGTTTGAACAAGATAACAATACGTTATCCACAAAAATCGTTAAATCTGAAAGTAAAAGAATTCAAGTAGATAATGTAATAGTTAACTTAGATAACGTAATTAAAGTTACTGTTGAAACTAAAACAGAAAGAGATGAACAGCAAAGGCAAGTAAAAGAAAATACTAAAGCCAGTATAGAAGCATTAAGCAGAATGGGACTTTAAGAAGATTCAAAGCACTCTATAAAAGAGTGCTTTTTTATATGCAAGAATACATAGGAGGTGGTGATATGCCATGAGTAAAAAGAAATTAACATTAAAACAACAAAAATTTGCTGATGAGTATATCATCACCGGAAACATCTATCAGTCGGCTGTTAATGCTGGTTATAGTAAGGCTTACGCTAGAGGTAATGCAAGCAAATTAATGGAAAATGTGAGTATAAAAACATATATCGATGACCGATTAGAGGAAATCAAAACAGAGAAAATAGCTGATCAACAAGAAGTTATGGAATATCTCGCTTCAGTTTTGCGTGGTCAGATTACTGATGAAGTGCTTATGGTTGTAGGGGATGGTGATTTTGGATCTAATGTTGAAAAGCATGAAAAGCGATCTGATACAAGTGATAGAACGAAAGCTGCTGAATTAATCGGTAAACGTTACACTATGTGGACCGAAAAACAACAGGTAGAAAACATCACCCCGACATTTGTCGAGGATGTGCCAGAAGATGACTAAGCAAGTGAATATTTCAGTCTCCAAGGAGATCGGAAAAGGTTACAATCGTTTCTGGCATAATAAACAGTTTTACCGAGTTGTTAAAGGTTCTCGTGGTAGTAAGAAATCGAAGAATACTGCAATCAATTTCATTTATCGGATTATGAAGCATTCTTGGGCTAATATACTTGTAATTAGACGTTTCTCCAATACCAATAAACAATCGACATACACCGATTTAAAATGGGCTGCAAATAAGCTGAAAGTAAGTCATCTTTTTAAATTTAATGAAAGTATGCCGGAAATTACGTATAAACCAACTGGACAAAAGATATTGTTTCGTGGGCTTGATGATGAACTAAAGATCACATCAATAACGGTTGATGTTGGTATTCTTTGTTGGGCTTGGTTTGAAGAAGCATACCAGATTGAAACAGAAGATAAATTTCGTACGGTTGTAGAGTCCATTCGTGGAACATATGAAACACAAGACTTTTTTAAACAAATAACTGTCACATTTAACCCCTGGTCAGAAAGACACTGGCTAAAGCGGGTTTTTTTTGATGCTGAAACACAGGAAAAGGATACGTTCGCAACGACGACAACATTTAGAGTTAATGAATGGCTAGACGATGTGGACCGCGATAGATATGAGGATTTATATCGTACCAACCCAAGACGTGCAAGAATTGTATGTGATGGGGAATGGGGCGTTGCTGAAGGACTTGTTTTTGAAAACTTTGAGGTCAAAGAATTTGATCCTATAGAAAAGATCAAACAACTTCAAGAAACAACTCACGGCATGGACTTCGGTATGACTAATGACCCAACGACAGTCGTTAGCTCAGTTGTCGATTTAGATAAAAAAGAAATATGGGTCTATGATGAACATTATGAAATTGGCATGTTAACCGATGATATTTACAAAATGCTTATAGAAAAGGGATTACAGAAATCAAAAATTGCTGCAGATTGGGAAAAACGCTTGATACAGGAATTAAGAAACAAAGGGATAAGGCGTATTCGGTCAGCAATTAAGGGATCAAACAGTATTATGCAGGGCGTGAACTTCTTGCAAGGCTTTAAAATCTATGTACATCCAAGTTGCGCGCATACCATCGAGGAATTGAATACTTACACGTTTAAGCAGGACAAGGATGGAAAGTGGTTAAACGAACCGGTCGATGAAAACAACCATATTATGGATGCTTTAAGGTACTCGATGGAGCGTTATCACTTAGGTAAGAAGAAAGACAGAGCCCAACAATATGAAGCCTTGAAATCATTTTTTTAGTAAAGGAGGAATCCTATCATGGCAAGTGAAAGTAAACAACGTTTTCCTGTAGAAGCAAATAAGCATTTTACCTATTCGAGTGCTGAGAGTTTACTAGAAAATCTAGACGATTTATCTAAGATGATTCAGCATCATGAGCAGTATCAACGTAAACGATTAGATGAATTGGATAGCTATTATTTAGGTAATAACACCACGATCCTAAAAAAGAAACGCCGAAAAGAGGAGCATTTGGCAGATCATAGAGCAACACATAATTTTGCTAAATATGTGAGCCAGTTTATACAAGGTTATATGGTCGGGATACCAATCAAAACACAACACAACGATGAAACAGTTAATGACACATTAAAGAAAATTAATCGCGATAATGATGCGGATGCGCATAATAGTGAAATGATTTTAGACTTGTCTATCTATGGCCGGGCTTATGAATTGTTATATCGAAATAAGGAAGATCAAAACTGTTTTACCATGTTAAGTCCGTTAGAAACCTTTGTTATTTATGATAATACGGTAGAGAGAAAACCTATTGCTGCTGTCCGTTATATCTATGATCAAATGAACAGCAAAGAATTAATCGTTGAATTATACACTGAAGATAAAATATATACCTATTCCGTAAAAGATAAGCAATCCTATAAGTTAGAAAATCCAGAGGAAAAGGACCATTATTTTCAAGCTGTTCCAGTCATTGAATATGCCAACAATCGATTTAGACAAGGTGATTTTGAAAATGTATTAAGTTTGATTGATCTATACGATGCAGCGGAATCAGATACCGCAAATTATATGACCGATCTTAATGATGCTTTGTTAGTTATCAAGGGTCGTCTCGGTATGATGGATTATATGGAGGACAATGATACAGGAGAAAAAATACAAAAGATGAAGGAAGCAAATTTTCTTTATATGGAACCTGAAATTGATGAAGATGGCAAAGAGGGAAATGTCAGCGCAGACTATATTTACAAAAAATATGATGTTGCTGGTGTAGAAAAATATAAAGACAGGGTACAAGCTGACATTCATAAATTTACAAATACACCTGATCTCAACGATGAAAACTTTTCTGGTGTTCAATCTGGGGAATCCATGAAGTACAAATTATTCGGATTAGAACAAATTAGAGCAACAAAGGAAAGATTGTTTAAGCGTTCTTTACGTGATCGCTATCGATTGCTTAATAACATTCTAAATAAAGCTAGTGAGGGTGGCTTTGATGTGAACGATATTTCAATCACATTTACCCCTAATTTACCGAAATCGCTTAAGGATGAAATCGATATGTTTAGTTCTCTTGGTGGAGAGTTATCACAGCAAACCAAGCTGAACATTCTATCCATCATTGAAAATCCAGAAGAAGAACAAAAACGTATTGAACAAGAAATGAAAGAGCGACAGAAAAGCCAAATATCTAATTACATGGAGAATTGAGGTGATTAGATGCCAGAAGAGGAAAATTACTGGGTAGAGCGTGAAAGGGATAATATTACTTTAGAACAAATGAAAGATGAAGAAGTAGCAGCTAAGCTTCGTGAAATCATCGAGCATGCGTTGCGTGAAATTGAGAAGGAAATTAATGCTTTTTATACCAGGTATGCAGGAAAGAATAATATAACTCCGAGTGAAGCGAAAAAGCGTGTTTCTGAAATGGATGTGCAAGCTTTTGAAAAGACTGCTGCAAGATATGTTAAAGAAAAGAATTTCAGCGATAAAGCCAATGAGGAGCTTTACACATACAACACGAAAATGCGTATTAATCGGCAAGAATTATTAAAGAGATATTTAAACGCTCATTTGGTGGCTATGGCAGATGAACAGGTTAAAACCTTTCAAGCGTATTTAGAACAAGCTGCAATTGCTGAAGTGGCAAGACAAGCAGGAATATTAGGTGCCGATATTGCTATTACTGCATCTACGCTTAAATCTCTGGTTGCTGCATCATTCTATAATGCTACATGGTCCACTCGAATATGGAATGACATGAAAGGGTTAAGAAATGAGTTAGAAACAATCATCAATAGCTCGATAATACGTGGCGTACATCCCGATCGATTTGTAAAACAAGTAAGAGAACGCTTTGATGTAACAACCTTTGAAGCTAGAAGGCTATTAATCACAGAAACCGCAAGAGTTCAAACAGAAAGTATGAGATTATCATTTCAAGCTGTCATGGAAGGTAATCCAAAGGCTGAATATGAATTTGTTGCAAAGCTGGATAATCGTACTACAAAACGCTGTCGAGGTCTAAATGGCAAACGTTTCAAGGTAAAAGATATGAAGCCAGGTGTTAATGCTGCGCCAATGCATCCGTTTTGCAGAAGTTCCGCAGCTCTTATATTAGGCGATTGGCGTGAAAAATTCTTTAAAGAAAGGAAGGGGAAGTATACGTTATGACACAACATGTACTAGCTGAAATCAATGAAACATTAAAGGGTATCCATCAAGAATTGAGAAAGATGAATGAAACACCAAAAGCTTACCAACCTCAATCAGCTCAATCACAAGAAAAGAAACGCAAGGCTTATAAATAATATTTGTCCGTAAAGACGTTAAACTAAAAAAATCGTACACGGGCATTAGCAACTAAATAAAGTAATAGCATTCGATTAGTCGTAGATGGGCTTATATGGCGTGTCTGGGGCTTTTTTTAGTGCCATGAAATAAATAGTTAATCATGCGTGTGTGGGATAGGAGGAAATGAAATGGAAAAAGACATGCCTAAACAGATAAAACCATTGAGAATGCACCTACAGTATTTTGCAGAAGGAGATCCAAAACCAAACGATCCGCCAACTGATCCACCAAAGGATGATCCAAAAAATGATCCTGAGAAAGAAACTTTCACTCAATCAGAAGTCGATAGTAAGATTAGCAGAGCTGTAGATAGTGCCTTGAAAAAACAACAAGAAAAGCTTGAAAAGCAAAAACAGGATGAGATTGAAAAAGCAAAACAAGATGCTGCAGAGTATGCAAAGCTTACTCAGAAAGAAAAGGAAGAAGCCGATTACAAAAAACGCGCTGAGGCATTAGAAAAGCGCGAACGTGAACTTAATAACAGACAATTGTTATCGGAGATAGAATCTGATTTGAAGGAAAACGAACTACCAATAGCATTTGCTGAGTCGCTATTGAGTATGCAAGATAATGAGAAGATCAAGGTAAGCATTACAGCTATTAAAAAGCAATTCGATGAAGCTGTTAATCAAGCTGTCAAAGAAAAATTACGTCAAGACACACCTACTGCAGGTGGAAGTTCAAGAAATAAAACGAATACCATGGCGGATTTACGCAATAAACAGGATCAACAAAAAAATAAAGCCCCCGACTTGTGGGCTTAAAGGAGAGGTAAAACATGTATGTTTCAAAGAAAGTCAATTACGATAGCCAACCTTCTTTTGTGTCTAGTCACCATATGATTAGTCGTACACGAACAGCCAAAAAAGCAATGGGAACATCAGAAGGTACTCGTACGGTTCTAAAGGCTGGAAAAGTCTTTCCAGCAAATGATGAAACCGCAGAAGGAATTTTATTACACGATATTGATTTAACGCATGGAGATCAACCTGCTGGGATTATGGTAGAAGGATATGTATATGAATCTCGACTACCAGAGAAAGTTTCTGCAGAAGCCAAAACAGCCATGAAAGAAATTAAATTTGAAGAATACAACGCAACGGAGGGACAGTAATCATGCCAAACATTGAAGAATTTCTTACAGACGAAGCTTTACAATCTTATGTACAGAATAGGGAATATCCTCTATCCGTTGGAGATGGGTTGTTCCCGAATGATCGAACTGAAGAATTTGAAATCAAGTATTTACTAGGAAGTAATGCAGCTCCTGTATCAGCATCTGTACATTCTTATGATACAGAATCACAAGTTGGCTCTCGTGATGGTTTACAGGAAATGAGTATGGAGCCGGCATTGATAAAACGCAAGATCAAGATGGGGGAGCGTCTCATTAAATCCATGACACAGGCTCGTACCGATGCTGAAGCACAACGTGTAATTGATCGCATTTATAACGATGTGGACAACATGGTTAATGCTGTACGTACGCGTATTGAGCGGATGCGCTTTGAAGCTCTATCTACTGGGAAAATAACCATCAATGAAAACAACTTTGTTGGAACGATTGATTATGGTGTAGAAGACAGTCAAATAGAAACACTTACAGGCACGGATATGTGGAGCGACAAAAGTGCAGATCCCCTTGATGACCTGGATCGATTTGTAAACCAAGTTGTTGCGTCTTCGGGAGTTACACCGGAACGTATCCTAACATCAAGAAAAGTATTTAATGCTTTAAAACGACACGATTCTGTTCGTAGAGGGATTTTTGGTGTAAAAAGTGCTCGCCTTGTTACGAACGCTGAACTTAACTCGTTTCTACAAGAACAAGGCTTACCAGCTATAGCTACTGACGATCGAGTGTATCGCGTTCAAAAAAATGACGGTTCCTATGCAACAAAACGTTTCTTCCCTGAAAATAGTTTGGTATTACTACCGGGTGGAGAATTAGGAAAAACAGTTCATGGTGTTACTCCTGAAGAAGCAAATATGCGTTATATGAACACAGCAAGTTTCCAAAACTTCGGAAACGTTATTGCTCAAATCTATTCAACTAATGATCCAGTTGCCCGTTGGACGAAAGCTGTAGCTTTAGCTATGCCTTCCTTTCCAACAGCGAATCAGATCTATATTGCGAATGTATTAGGAGATGGCTCTACGCCCTAATGAACCCCTAGGGATAGGGGAAGCCGAGATTGGACAAACCCTAAAAGTTGGGTAATAACAAGAAGGAGGATACTTTAACATGGCTACAAAAGAGGAATTAAAAAATACGTTTGTGACTGGTGCAGTGCCAACGGAACAAAACTTCCATGATTTGATCGATGTTGCAGGCAATAAAGGAGATCCCGGAAAAAATGGTACTGACGGGAAAAGTGCTTATCAAATTGCGAAAGATAACGGGTTTGAGGGTACAGAATCAGAATGGTTAGCATCTCTCAAGGGTGAAAAAGGTGATCCGGGTGTTAGTGTTACGGACATTACTTCTGATGGTACAAACCTCACCTTCACGTTGTCAGATGGTACCACCAAAGATATCCCTTGGCCATCCAAGGCTTAGGAGGGATAATAAATGCCTATGATTGATAATGTAAAAACGGTATTAGATATTCAAGATGATTTGCAAGATAAAGCGCTGGAAATCATTATTGCGAATACCACATCGCATCTAAAGCTTTGGTTAAAAAAGCATACGGATCTTACAAATATTCCGGAAGAATTGAACTTCATTATCGAGGAGCTATCAATTGCTCGATTTCAAAGGCGTGGAAGTGAGGGGATGAAGTCTGAATCAGTGGAAGGGCATGCTGTTACTTATAGCGAGGATGACTTTGCCCCTTACCTATCGATTCTAAGTGCTTATATTCCTAAGCAAGAAGAAAAACAGGGCAAAGTGGTGTTTTTCTGATGCGGTATACAGATAGAGTGACATTTCACAAGACATTAGGCAGGGGATATAATCCGGAGACTGGCAAAAATGAAGTGCAAGTCGATGAAGGGGTGTTATTGCCTTGTAACGCTTCGCCTGTGACATTAGAAAAGACAGCAGCGGTCTTTGGTTCCGTTAATAAGAAAGTTGCCACCGTACGTTTGCAACGTCCATATGAGGACTACGCAGATAAAGCTGTTATGAATGGTCAAAAATATAACGTTCTCAGACACATTCCTCATAAGTCTGAGAGCGTCTTTTATTTGGAGAGTGTGAGCGAATGGAGCTAGATGGAATCGATGCGTTGTTGGCT
This sequence comes from Virgibacillus salexigens, assembly GCF_014905415.1. Classification (GTDB taxonomy): domain Bacteria; phylum Bacillota; class Bacilli; order Bacillales; family Amphibacillaceae; genus Virgibacillus; species Virgibacillus salexigens. Next base: position 881,968 of record NZ_BNEO01000002.1, on the reverse strand, counting down.
AAATTTGAGCGTATGCATGATGAAATCGAAGATGATGTAAATGAAATTGTAAAGAATAACACCATTGAAATGACCGAAAAAACACTCGACAAAGAGCGTCAACGGTTTGACAAGGGTTATTGGACTGGACACACAGCACGAAACACGATGACGGATAAATTAGGCTCTATGCATTACAGAACTTTTGTTAATTCGGAGTATGCCGGATATTTAAATTATGGTACTCGATATATGGAAGCAACATTGTTTCTACATGATGCTTATTTTAAGCAAAAACAAATCTTTTTATCTGACTTAGATCGGTTGGTGGGGAAATAATGCTTTCACCTAAAGTTCAATTGTTTAATGCCGTATTCAGTAAATCAGTAGCACTGGGCTATGATACGTATGATTATTTGCCTGGAAAGGATGAAGAAACACCTTATCCATTTGTCCATGTTGCGGAGGTAACGAGTGCCGATGTGATTAATAACAAAGATGTTATAAACAGCCGTATATCTCAAACCGTTCATGTTTGGGGAATGGCAAATGATCGTGCGTTATTTTCGGATATGGTTTTTAAATTGGAAATGGAATTAAGACGTTTGTATCAACTAGATAACTATTATTTAAGGTTACTAGCATTAGATTCCAATGAAATGTACGACAATACAACGATGGATAACTTACTACATGGGATTATCCAAGTTGAATACAAAATCACGTAGGAGGGATAAAGATGGCACAAACAGCAAAGAAATCTAATACATCAAAAACAGCAAAAATAGCGAATGGCGTGCACAAAGTATTATATTTTCGTGAATTAGGCGAAGCAAAAGAGGCAGCTAAACTGGTTTTTCAAACGGAACATTCCAAATCGTATTCCCGAGATAGAGAATCAACGCCAACAAAAGATGGTGCTGTGTCTGGCTCGTCCGCATTAGAAGATGAAGTATCTATATCGGCATTGCAATCGGTCAAAGACCCTACATTTACGATGTTAGAAGATTCCATTGTGGAAGATTATCCTGTTGAAATGTGGGAAGTAGATCTTGCCGATAAGAAAACAACAGGAGAGACAGGATCAGAAAAAATGCAATTCGCTGCAGAATATCGTCAAGGATATATCAGTGAATGGGAGGCAACGAATCCTGCTGAGGATGATCCAGAGGTAGAAGGTACATTCTTAACATCTGGTATTCGTCAGAAAGGCTATGTCACGTTACCAGAGGCAGATATCGAGACACTATCTTATGTGTTTCATGATTTAATAGCTGATGATCCCGCAGATGATGGGTTGGCCAAACCACCAGAAGAAGGTGGCGAGACTCCCTCAGGAACCCCTAGCCATAGGGGAAGCGAAGTTGGGTGAATCATTAATCGTTACCTAGAGAGGGGTTTCCCTCTCTTTTTTAATACTTAATTTTTTAGGAGGAATTATAAATGCATATTAACTTTAAAGGTAGAGAAATTGAATTATCATTCGGACTTCGTACTTTGACAGAAATTGATAAAGAACTCGGTTTTGAGATAGAAGGGGCGAATCTAGGGCAAGGACTCGAGATGTTAATCCCACGTCTGCAGTCTGGGAACATTATTGCGATTTCAAAGATCATTAAGGCTGCAACGGCTTATGACAAAAAAGGACCGAAGTCTTTCGAGGATTTAGAAGAAGTAATGGATAACATCGCTGAAAATGTAAGTTTTGAAGAATTCGGTGAACAAGTCTTTGAAGAACTGGGGAAGCGACCTATGACCCGAAATCTAGTTCCAGAGGAACTGAAAAAGAAGAAGGCGGAAGAAAAGAAAGAGGATTAACTTTTAATGAGGTTGTTATCTATGCCTTACGTAAGCTAGACGTAAAAAGTCTTAAAGAGGTTGAAATGATGACCTTAAGTGAATTTCTATATAAACGTTATGCTCAAGAGTATAAAGAAATCGATAAAGAATACGAGCTGCATAAGCTTGCCTTTCTTATTAGAAATGCCGAAGCTACAGAAAACAAAGGAACAGATAAGAAGCCAAAGGAAGAATACGTGTTTAAGGATTTCAAAGATTTCTTTGATTATGATCAAATGATCAAATCAGTTGATCAAGAGATCTCTGAGAACAAAAAGGAATCACCTAACCAGTTATCACTGGCGCAAGTAGCATTAGAACATAATCGGAGGGGGTGAGGTTGTGGCTGATTATTCCATCGAGGCAGAATTGAAAGCAAATGCTAGGAAGTTTAAGAAAGCCATCGAACAAGCAAAAGAAGTGACTGAGAAATTCAAAAGAGCTTCCGAATCTGTAGAAGATACCAAGTTAAATGCAGACGTCAAACCATTGAAGCGTAATATGAAAGTTGCAAAGAAATTGATGGAAGCTTTCACGAAAGAAAAGGCCGAGAAGGAAATTGATGCAGATACAGTAAGCTTTTTCCGCAAAGTTGCACAATTACAGGCCAAAGCAAGAGCATTAACTCGGGAGAAAATCGTTATTCCTTTCGAAGCAAAAGTAGATGAATTTCAGAAGAAAATGGATAGACTTGCTAGAACCATTAATTCAGTTGGAACAGTAGCAGCAAATGCATTTAAAGGTGGACTTCTTTCTCTTTTACCAACACTATCTCCTATCATAGCTAGTTTAACGGGAGCATTAGGTGGTTTAGCTTCTTCTTTTGCTTCAGCAGGAACAGGTGCAGTTGCATTTGGGTCAGTAGCTACAACCGCATTAAATGATGTGTTTGCAGCTAACGAGGATATTCAAAAGTTACGTGAACAATTAGCAAACACAACCGATTTAGAAGAGCGTGCCAAGATAACAAAACAAATCGAACAAGCAACAGCGGGGTTGTCCAAATCACAACAAAAAGGGTTAAAGGCTGTTCAATCATTTAGTAAGTTCTGGAGTAAATTCGCTAAGCAATTCGAAAAACCGGTGATGAATGTTTTTATTCGTAGTTTGGAAGGATTGCAGAAACTCATTAAACAATTAGAACCTGCCTTTCAAGGGGCAGTTAATGCTGTAGATACGCTATCTAAAAGTATGGGACAAGCCATTCAAACAAAAGAATTTCAAGCGTTTGTCACGTTCCTAAATACAAGTGTGGAACCAACCATGGTGAATTTAGGAAAGGTATTTGGCAATGTTATGCAAGGCATGATGAATCTCATGGTTGCATTTGGTCCATTCGCTGCAGATATGCAAACGGGTTTAGTAGGTCTTACGGAGAAATTCAAGAAATGGACAGCAGGATTGAAAGATTCGAAGGCATTTCATACCTTTATCGATTATGTAAAAGAAAACGGACCTAAGGTCATCGCGTTAATTGGTAATTTAACCACCTATTTAATTGAACTCGGAAAAGGAATGGCTCCCCTTGGATCTAAGTTATTTGATCTGGTTAATGGATTCCTAAGTTGGACGAATAGTATGATGCAATCTTTCCCATGGTTAGGACAACTTATAGCTGGTCTTACATCATTTCTAGGTGCTGCCATAGCTATCGCTCCACCATTACTTTTGTTGAAAACAACATTTAGTGGTGTGTTTTCAACAATAGGCAATGTATTTATGAAAATATGGGCAAAGATCAAACCCTTATTCACAGAATTTCGAACCGTAGTAACTCGTTTAGGCGCTCAAGCTTTACCTTTGCTAAGAGCAGCATTTATAGCGTTGACTGGTCCGATTGGAATTATAATTGGTGTATTATCATTATTGATTCCCGTATTTGTCCGACTTTGGAAAGAGAATGAGGCTTTCAGGCAAGGTGTTCAAACAGCTTGGACGTTTATCCAGAATATATTTACGACAGTTATTAATTTTATCTCTAACCTTGTTAAAACGGTTATTGGAGCATTAGTTACATGGTGGCAAGAGAATCAAGAAAAGTTTAAATCAATCGCCAAAAAAGCATGGGATGCGGTATATAACGTTGTAAAAACAGTGCTTACGACGGTTTGGGATATTGTGAAGCAGATAGTTACACGTATCCAAGAATTTTGGTCAGCACACGGCGATACTATCGTAAGCATCGCAAAAACAGCATGGAATATCATATCTACTGTGGTTTCAACCGTAACAGGTGTTATATGGACGGTTATCCAAAATGCTTTATCCTTTATCCAAGGTTTATTTGAAACAGTATGGCCGATTATATCGGATGTGGTTGAAGTAGCTTGGGGCGTGATTGAGACTGCCGTACAAACTGGAATAGACCTAGTCTCCGGCATTATAAACACTGTCATGGACATTATTAAAGGTGACTGGGAAGGTGCTTGGGAATCCATTAAAAAAACAGCAGAAACTATAATGGATAATATTGTTGGATTCTTTGAGGATATCGACCTTATGGATATAGGAAAGGACATCATCAAAGGGCTTATCAATGGTATTGGTTCTATGGGAGAAGCTGCATGGAACGCTGCTAAAGGGATCGGTGAAGAAATCAAAAACAGTTTTACTAGTTTCTTTGGCATATCTTCTCCTTCCAAGGTAATGAGAAAAGACGTTGGAAGATGGGTCACATCAGGTGTTTCGGAGGGGATACTAAAACAGATAAGATCTGTTAAAAAATCTTCTCAGGCTGTTAGTAACGCTGTAACAAAATCATTTAATCCAGATTTAAGTATCAGAGCTTCACAGATAAAATCTAGTTTGAGAGGAATTAAACGAAACGCTACCGCCCGAGTACAAAACGCTGTAAATACAGAGGTTAGCGTTGGGAAACAGCCTGCGTACATTCATGTTCGTATTGGTAAACAAGAATTCATTCGATTTGTCGATGATATTGACGAACAACAAAAACGAAATGCTTTCTCCGATGAGAAAATGAAATGGTAGGAGGTACTTTATGTACGATTTTGTTGATTTACATGAAAGAGGGACACGAAGTACCTCTTTATCTATTCAAACCCTATTCCATGGGATGAATTTAGATGATGTATTAACGGATGAAAATGGGAGTTTTGTCACACTAACGGTGCAAGGGCGTGGGAATTTAAAGCAACGAATAACTACCACCGAAGTTCCCGGAGGGCACGGAGTGTTGGAATACAATGATCCCACCTTTGATATACGAGAGATTAAGGTGAAATATAAGATAGCTGATCGTACCAATGCAGGGCTAAGACAACGCATAAACAGATTAAACGCTTTGTTAGTCGGAAGTAAAAAAACGCTAGTGTTTACAGATGAAGAAGCAACGTTTTATGCGACGTTATTAACGAATGATGCACCGGAAGAAACAAGCAATGAATTGGTATGTACGTTAACATTTCTATGCTCTGATCCGTTTAAGTACGGGAAGCATAATCAAATCATCGCACTAAAGAAGTTCACATGGGAAGAATATGCAGGTCAGACATGGGAGGGATTGATCAATGGCTAGTACAACGCCTAATATAAAGCTAGTAAAGCCAGAGATAACGGATAAGATTGATGTCTCTATCGCTAACTTCGCACAAAATGCAACGAAGATAGATACGTCCATTAAGAACTTACAAGACAATGTTTCTACGGTACAGGGGAACTTAGATGAAACGAAACAGGATGTTTCAGATTTACAAACCTCTTTAGATACCGCAAATAAAAACGTTAAAACAAATAAAGAAACCATCGCAAGTAATACCAAGAAAATAAGCACCAATGAGAGCAATATAACGAAGAACAAAAATGATATTACATCTATAAACGAAACAATTACGACAATCCAAGGTGAGATGGATGGTCTAAAAGGAATATCTCAGGAGAATCAAACAGCAATTGAAATGATGGAAACGCAGTTGGTAGACTTTGGTGAGCGACTAACGGCGTTAGAAGAACAGTTAAATCCACCAGAGCCACCGCCAGAGGGTGGGGCATGATGCGCTGGATCGAAATAGCACAGACGAATGAGGTTAAGGTCAAAGGTACTGCCGAAACAGCACCCATGATTACCGCCGTTATAAAGGATGAAATACCATATATGCAGTTAAGCTGCAAGGAAAAGGTATTACGGCTACATTATGACTTTAAAAAGAATGATGTGGTGATAGTCGATTTCGCCAAAGAGAAGGTATACATTAATGGTGAACTACAAATGAAAGCCGTTGATTTATTATATGCCGATTTTTTTAGATTGCAACCGGAAAAAAATGAAATTAAAACCGTGCCTACCATGCAATTAGAAGTAGAGTACAAGGAAAGGTGGCTGTAATATGAATAAAGAGAAATTATTCATATTTGACAAATACGATAACTTATTGGCAGTCACCAATAACTATATAGAAGCACGATTCAAGGAGACGGTGGAAAAGCCGGTCTCTTTTTTCATTTCATTCCCAATGACTGATGAAGATGCTCCGTATTTAATTGGTGGAAATCAAGTTGCTTTTCGTGATTTGAAAGGGAATTTTCGATTGTTCACCATTCGTGAGATAGATGACCAGGACGGAGAAGCAACTGAGAAGGTCGTTAAATGTATGCCTGGGATGCAGGAATTAACCGATGTAATAGTCGAAGAACGTAGACCGCAAGATCGTACAGCAAAATACGTGCTTGGACTCATTTTAGAGAATTCTCGTTGGCAAGTGGGGAGTGTGGCAGAACTAGGCAAGAATTCTACTAACTTTTATTTCAAAGATGCCTACACGTATTTAGGCGAATTGACTAAAATTTGGGGCGGAGAAATTGTTGATCGTATTGAGATTGAAGGCAATAGGATAGCTGGAAGATATATAGATATTGTTCACAGAAAAGGGTCGGATACAGGAAAACGGTTTGAGATTGGCAAAGATATTAAGAATATCACAAGAACAGTGCTGTATTATCCTAAAACGGCGCTTTATGGAAAAGGTTCTTCGTTACAAACAGAAAATGAAGGTCACACAAGAAAAATTACGTTTCGTGATGTGGTTTGGTCAAAGGAAAAAGGTGATCCTGTAGATAAACCCAAAGGGCAGGAATGGGTGGGAGATCCCGAAGCGAGAGAAAAGCATGGTATACCGGATCATGACACAGGAAAGATGATGCACCGTTTTGGTCCGTTTGAAGATAATGACGAAGAAGATCCAGAGGTTCTTTTAGAAAAAACATGGCAAGCTGTTCAAGATGAAAAAGAACCAAAAGCTCAATATAAAATGGATATACTCACGTTTTATGGCATTGCAGGCTATGAACATGAACAAGTCTTTCTAGGGGATACAGGGATTGCACGAGATAAAGGCATCAAGCCAATGGTACTCATTGAAGCACGTATTATGTCTTGGGAGTATGACATTGGAAATCCGAGAGATGGCAAGCTTGTTTTAGGTAATATACTAGATTTAAACTCGGACGATTCCGGGATTGATTGGGTCATCGATAAGGTAAAAGATAATGCAGGGAATTGGGATGCTGGTGGCGGTCCAATTACAGACGACAAGTTTCCAGATATAAAACCAAATGTCCCTACCAACGTTAAGGCAGAAGGCTTATTCAAAGGGATTATGTTGTCATGGGATTTTGAGTCAACGTATGCAATAGCTGCCTATGAAGTCTATGCAAGTCAAACAAATGGATTTGCACCTGATCCTACGAATCTTGTTTTTCGTGGGAAAGTAGGCGGCTACAATTACGGTGCAGATACAGATGAAAAGTGGTATTTCCGAGTACGAGCAATGAATACGCATGGGACAACTAGTGATTACTCGGAACAAGTTAGTGCTTCTACAGCTCAACTTGACTTGCCTGATTTGGAGCATATTGTTCCTGATTTTATAGAGTATGGCATCTATGAAGGAGGTACAGCCCCAAGCCCTTCAGAATATAAATTTTGGGTGAACACTTCAGAGAGTCCTAGAATGTTGTATCAATGGGATAAAACCAAGAAAGAATGGATTCCGTTAGCACCAACCAACCCAGAGCATATAGGTGCTGTTGATCAGGAAAAATACAATCAAAAAGTAAGCTCGATCGAGAAAAATGCAGAAGAAATAGCGTTAAATGTATCCACCCTTGAAACGAATGTTGAAGAACAAGGCGTTCAAATACAAAAAAATCAATCGACCATTCAAGAGAATGCAGAAGGTATTGCATTAAGTGTAAAAGAAAAAATATACAACGCTGATATGGAAGACATGACCACTCGGGTTTCTGAAGCTGAATCATCGATTAAATTGAACGCTGATGAAATTGTATCGAAAGTTAGTAAGAATGGGGTTATTTCATCTATCAATCAATCTCCTGAAAGCATTAAATTAAAAGCGGAACGAATAGAGATCGATGGCGATTTACTTGTGAAAAATGGAAAGGTCTATATTAAAGATGGTGTGATTACCAATGAATTGATTGCCGGGAATGCCAATATTGATTTTGCCAAGATCGCTAATGTAAAGATCACCAATGCTATGATACAGAGTGTTAACGCAGCTAAAATTAATGCAGGTGTTATTGATGCCAATAAGGTAACCGTACGGGTTACAGATGGTAATCAAGCTATACAAATGAATGATAAAGGATTTGAGTCGGTTGATAATAATGGAAATGTCCGTATTCATATCGGTATTAGAGATATAGGCGGAAAAGGAGAATCAGATCCTAGTACCATTCGTTTTTTCGGTGGTTCAGGACATGTTTCTGCAGGAGTTGGAATGAACGTTAACAACACATTTGTGGTTGGAAGTAATGCCAGAGAAGTAGGCATGGAATTGCGTACCCATTATACGAAAAACACAATTTATTATGCTAGGCAACATCGATTTGTAATGAGAGGGGAAGGGATGAACGGCTTTCAATCGAGGTACTTCCGTTTTCTGGGAAGACTTTCGGGTACTAAAAACGAAAATCCTGTTTTAGAACCTTCTCAAAGTGGTTGGGGGTATGTTGGAACTACAAATTTTCGACTGTGGAGAGTCTATACAAATCATTTACATTATTATGAATTACACAAGTTATCGACGAGGGATAAAAAGGAAAATATACGAGATCTCTTACCAGAAACAGCACAACATATTTTCAATCAAATAGATATTAAACGTTACCATTATATAAATGATGATGGGAATAGCACTTTACGAAAAGAAAGTTATGGACCGATAGCTGAAGATTGCCCTAATGAATTGTTGGATATTGAAGGGGAAGCTATTGTTCAAGACAATTATTTAAATGTTATCGCAGGTTCATTACAACATCAGACAGAAAGAATCGATTTGAATGAGAATGAAATTGTTTCTCTTAAAAAGGAAGTCAAGTCATTGAAAGACCTATTGAAAAACTAGAAGGAGTGGTTTAAATGGAACAAGAAGTTAATTTGCAGTATGTTGTAAATTCATTATCTAATCAAGTATCGATATTATCACAAGAAAAGGCATACCATGAAGCGATTATTGCAGCTCAACAAGAGGAACTTAAACAGCTTAAAGAAAATAATAAAGATGATGCAAACGCCAAATAAGGCGTTATTTTTATGTAGGGGGACGAGGGCATAGGGATATAAATGCCCTCTGACTCATCAAATAAGGTGTCAAGAAGAGTCATTAATGATCTTCGTTAGATAAATAGTAAGTTAGGGGGTCGAGCATTGAAGGAGGAACATGTGGATCTTTGGCAAAACACTGTACAGAAAGATATTGAAAACATAAAGAAAGACCAAGAAGTCATCAAAAGTGACATCAGAGATCTTCAGTACAAAGATAGAGAACATGATAAAGAGATATTCTCTTTACGTAAAACGTTGGAAGAAATAAAAGATGATACAAAGTGGATAAGGAGAATGGTAACAAAAGCTATCGTGACTGCCGTTATAACAGGCGTGATCGGTGGCTTTTTAACTTTATTATTTACAACTATATTTTAAGGAGGTGAGAACATGGACAAAGCAACTCTAGTACGTACACTTGTATTGTTTTTGGCATTAGCTAACCAGTTTCTAGTTACCTTTGGATTAAATCCAATCCCTGGTACAGAAGAAATATGGGGAGAAATCATTACAATGATTATCACTGCTGCAGCTAGTGCATGGGCATGGTTTAAGAATAACTATGTAACTGCAAAAGGCGGACTTCAAAAGAAAGCATTACAAGCACAAGGGTTAATTAAGAAATAAGGTGCTCATTAATGGGTGCCTTATTATTATTCAAAAAAAGGAGAGGTTTATTTATGACAAAATTATTTATTGATGCAGGACATGGTGGTTCTGATCCAGGAGCAACAGCAAATGGATTAAAAGAGAAGGACCTTACTTTAGAGATTGCTCTTAAGCTACGTAACATTCTTAATAATGAGTATGAAGGTCATTCTTTAATGTTATCTCGTACGACTGATCAATCAGTAACCTTGTCATTCCGTACAAATATGGCGAATAATTGGGGTGCGGATTACCTTGTTTCTATCCACATTAATGCTGGTGGAGGTACAGGATTTGAATCATACACCTATAATGGAAGCTATCCAGGAAAAGCAGAAACCAACCGTTTACGCGGAATTGTGCATAATGCTATTGTGGCTGAAACGGAATTCAGAGATCGAGGTAAAAAAGAAGCTAACTTCCACATGGTTAGAGAATCAGCAATGCCAGCCGTTCTTACAGAGAATGGGTTCATTGACAACGCTTCTGATGCTGCTGCTGCAGCTTTAAAATCTGATGCATTCCTAACTAAAATTGCAAGAGGTCATGCAGAAGGATTAGCAAGTGCATTAGGATTAAGTCGCAAGGATGGTGGAAATGACGGAGAGCAAGGGTATGTGGAAATACTTGCAGATTCTTTATGGACATACAATACAGCCAATTGGGATGACAAAGCTGTTATTGTAAATAAGGATGAAGTGTTTACTGTCATTCGGGACAAGTTTCCAGTAGGTGGCGGTCACATGTATCAGATTAAGAGTGGTTTATATATTACTGCTAATCCGAATTATGTAAGATATTATACGAAGTAGAGAATACGCCCTGCCTTTTTGGGGATGAGAGTTTTTAACTTTAAATGTGACTGCGAGTAGTAAGTAGATGAGAGTAAGGTAATTAAAAATAGCCCCATCCTTAGTTGGCTAGGGCTATTTATTTTTCTATAATTTCTATTTTAACGGCATGTCCACTAGGAGGCCAACCTTCCAATATACTATCAAACCACACTCGTATTGGCTGACCTACTTCTATCTCAACTAAATTAATATCTACATCTGATAAATTCACAGACATTGCATCTGGATAGTTTATTCCCAATTTACTCTCTTCATATTTTTCCAACAATTCCTCTTGCCAAGTAGGTGCAAATAAAAAAGTAGTTTCGCCTTTTTGTATTACATAACCTTCTTTTCCTGCATCTCTAGGTAGATTTTTTAGCGAGAAATCTTGATTTAGGTCCTTTTGTTGATTTTCATTGGCAGCACAACCTACAACAGAAATTAATAATATGATTAAATAACAAAGAGACACGCTTTTTCTTAACAAACTTCATAACCTCCAAATATTGTTTTATACATATCAAATAGGATAATGTTCGACATCATCCTATTTGATATGAGATTCTTTTCTTTTTCTATAGAGTTGTACTACGGTGCTATTGTGAGTACAAAAGTTATCAACTCATCGTCAGTTTTTGGTCCACCATTGTATATAGATTCTCCTGTTTCCGAATCAAGCCAACTACCTCTATGCACACCAATAGTTTCGTTTTGATTATTTAACATAGGAGATCCTGATCGTCCGCCATTTGTATCAATTTTATAATAAACCATATCTTGATTCCAATTGTAAACAGAACCAGACATTCCCCACTGAGATATCTGATTATCCTCACTCATTAAATCTCCTGGATATCCAAAGATGCTAAGAGTCTCAGAATCTAGATTACGCTGATCTGTCAGACCAAGCGTCCCAGTGACTTCACCTACATGAAAATCACCTATGGGTCGTACTTTTATAACTGCATAATCATATTCTAGATCGTAATTATCTGACCAACCTTTTGGTATATATGCTTCCTCCATTATTCATGCGCCATAACTATAATGACTATTATAAACTGCAGGATAAACAGTAGAGTCAACAGTTAATCCATGATCTAGATGATCAAGGCAATGAGATACTGTGCCAGTATGCCAGTACAAGTACCAGATTTCTCATTCTGAAATGTTAAAGATATGAACGAGATTGCTCTGTATGGCATCACGTCAGTATTATTAACCTTTTCTCTTCCATCGCTACCAATTCAATTACAGCAAATGGGGTTATTTCTTTTATCGTATTTGAAATGCCAATAGCAGAATTTTCTATTTATTTATAATTAATTTCATTTATGTTTCAAAAGGGTTATTGTATTTAGGCTCAGTAGGTTCTATGTTGGTAATTGTATCTGTTTTAGTTTTATCTTTATAGTCTTCAAATTTAATTACTTCTCCATCCAATGTTAACATGTTGTTAGGGTTGGTATTACCTTCTTCAGTGGCGATAGAGATTGGAAGAGGACAAGAGAACGTCAAGAAGAAGGGATTCGAACAGCTAAGTAAAATGGCGTTAAGTTTTGGGAGAAAAAATACGTGATCGTGATACATTTATAGCCGTTTATCCCGAAAGGAAACAAAGTATATCACGGCTGTCGAAGCCGTGATAAGAGTGGGGATGAAAAGCAACACTTTTTATAGAAGGGTCAAAAAATACTTAAATGTCTAGCAGAAATTCAATTTGCGGGTTGCTGATTTTACTTATTCCACCTTTTCGAGGGGATATGCAAAAACACCCTATGTCTAGCCTATCCAGTTTTATTCTTCATTTTCATTCTGTTCTTCTTCCAGTGCATTCTGTACTTTTTTGTTGTTTTGCCCGATAGTTTCTCCTGTATTTTTCGCTGTAGTTTTGATGATTTCTTTCTGATTCATTGTATTTTGCTTGATTAAAGATTTAAAATCTTCTTTTTGCTTATTTAAATTAGCTTTTAACTCTCCGATAGTGGCTTTTACATAATCGGCTATTTCTTTTTCTAATTCCTCATCATTGATAGATACATTCTCATCATTAATAGTTACATTTTCGTTTGAGTTGTTTCTAGACACATTTGAGGAAATCGAAAACGAATGATTTTTCTTATTTTCTGTATTTTCCATATGCAAGATCCTCCTTTTTGTTAGTAATTAAGATACTGTGTAACCACCGATATCACAAACTGAAAATGCATAAATTGTTGTTGGCTCAATTAAGTCATCAACAAAGAATGCAATGCAATCACAGATGTTATATACAAACACATCTTCAACAACTGTGTCCATTCCGGTGATGAGAAGGTTAATCTCTAATGCAAAAGTTTGTGCTGCCCTCAGGTTATTTAGGATTTCTCCTTCACAACATAATTTCTTTCTTTTGCAATTAAAGTCGTCTTCATCGTCATCACCATTGGAGCAAGTTGCCCCCAGTGAAAGTAAAAAGTCAAAAATATCACTTTCCGACAAAGGATTATCAGTTGCTTGAATGCCTGTTACATTATCTATTTGAAGGGTAGTGTTAGGAGTGGGAGTAACTGATTCTGCAGGGCGAAATGTGACGGTATCACAGTTAACCATAGTAATTAGTTGGTTTAGAGCTGGATTAGATAATGGAAGAGTACCATCGTTAAAGATATCAACTCCTTGATCTGCTGGATCTTCAATTTCGCTTTGTGCAATTCGTACTTGATTTAATAACTTGGCGAGATCTCTCGCACAGCAATCTTCTGAAAATCTCATTTTGTCTCTACAATGCTTATTGCAACATCTATTGCAATGTTTATCGTCCTCATCTTCATCAATGGAACATCCACACTTTACAGTGGTATTGACAGTGACGCCACTTACTGAAGTATCAATTGTTTGACTGTTATTAAGTGGTGATGCATTCGTATGGCCTTCAATCATTTGCATTCCTTGCTCTTGACTTTGATCTCCCATCAATTGAAGCTGGTCTTCATCTTGGTTTTGATCTTGCATTTGTGTTTGCGTTAATTCAGATCCGTCTTGGATAGGAACTTGAGCTGTAATATGATCTTGATCTAGATCCTGTTCCGAACCATCTTGAATAGGGACTTGAGCAGTGATTTGATCTTGGTCTGTATCCATGTCTGAACCATCTTGAATAGGGACTTGAGCAGTAATTTGATCTTGGTCTGTATCCATGTCTGAACCATCTTGAATAGGGACTTGAGCAGTAATTTGATCTTGGTCTGTATCCATATCTGAACCGTCCTGGATAGGAACTTGAGCAGTGTTTTGCTCTTGATCGGTTTCTTGTTCAGCCCCATCTTGAATACTAAGTTGATCTAGATCCTGTTTAAAATTCGATCCTTTTTTTGTAGTTTTATGACATTTTTCTTTATTTTTACATGGATACCGATTACAACCGTTGCAAGTCTTTCCATAAGTCAAAGTTTTTCCCCCTTTCTCATTAACCTATATGAATTGTCCACTACTATATATAGAGTATGTATTATCCTATGTGTGGGTAAAAGAAAGGATTGTGTAGATGTCTAAATAAATAAGGAAAAGAAAAGAGAATTGTAGTTGAAAAAGATTGAGGCAATTATATTTAAATTTCAGTATTAATTTATTAAGAACGATAGGTATCGAGGTGTGAGCTTTTCTAAGTACTAATCACTCCCAATATTAGGATTTAATACTATACAGACCAATATGTCCATACATAAACTGTAGTAATTATACGGAAGGAAAGTGATAACATGCAAAAATTCTTTAGAGCTAGATTGAAAGGAGATAACGAAGTCCCTCCGGTTAATACGGATGCTTTTGGTATTGCAAAATTTGTAGCAAATAGAAAAAGAACTAAATTAAAGTTTTTTCTAGAAGTTAGAAATATTAGAAATTTCATTCAGGCGCACATCCACTTTGGTGAACGGGCAGAAAATGGGCCAGTAGTAGTTTTTTTATTTGGGGCTAACCTTGAAACACTTGAGGAACAGAATGGCATCACGACTCAGAAGGGGGTTGTTACTGGCATTATTACTGATGATGACATTGTACCAAATGAGGTTGGAATAAGGACTGTAGAAGATTTAATAAATGTTATGGAACAGGAGATAACGTATGTAAATGCTCATACTGAACAAAATCCCGCTGGGGAGATTAGAGGTCAAATTGTACCACACTATTAATCATGAAAAAAGAGCGTCAAACATAGGTGGCTCCCCCCCTAAAAGTTAGCGTTTCTATTATGCAGCTGATTGGCTGGGGTGTGTTCGGTATTCGACTTGATTTAACCCGGCCAATTTTTCTTTTAATCGTTTATGGTTGTACCAGTAGATATATTCTTCAATCCGCCTTTTTAATTCTTCATAGCTTACTAATTCTTCCCCATAATACATTTCTTGTTTTAAAATACCAAAGAAATTCTCCATCGAAGCATTGTCTGCGCAGGTTGCTTTACGTGACATGCTTTGGAATAATTTATTTTTTTTTAATGCCCTTACCCATTGGTTGTGCTGGTAATGTCAGTCTTGATCGGAATGAATGGTGGTGCGATAGGTTGCACGATTCTTTACTATCTCTATGATTTCCTTTAACGGTTCCATGACAAGATCTAACGTGGGGCGTTTCTTGATACCATAAGTAATAATTTCCCCGTTATAAAGGTCATGAATCGGATTTAAATATAATTTCTCTTCGGCTAGACATTTGAATTCTGTCATATCGGTTACTAATTTCTGTAGAGGGATAGGTGTGCAAAAGCGGCGGGATAATCTGTTTTTCGCTACTTTTCCAACGTTCCCCTTATAAGAATTGTATTCACGAGATTTCCTCATGAATTTCACACATTTTAATCCCAATTCTCGCATAATGCGATACACTTTTTTATTATGGTTAATAGAATGTCCTAATTTCTTTAATTCTTTCATAATCCGTTTATAACCATAACGTTCATGAAACTTTTCAAATAAATCCGTAATGTTTTTTTAAATTCTGAGTCCGGATCTTCTCTGTCAACATTTTTAATATGATAAAGGTATATCCCTATTAAAGTGTCGTGTTTTTTTCGTTCAATAAGCCTTCTATCATTAAATATCTAGATAATGCTAGGTTTGGTGTTATCTCTTATTTCAGATATGCCCCCAATTGGGAAGGTGGGAGAGCCTATTCAGTAAAGAACATTATTTCAAGGTAAAGAGTCTTTATTTTCATAGCTCCAACCTTGGGTTAAGGACAATTAACATCAATCATTTCAAAATCCATAAATTAAATCAATTCCCAAAATTAACCTGTGAAGGGGAAACAATTCAAAGGGTGATTTTAGTAAAAATATGGGAAAAATAAACGACTTAATCCGAAAAATGGGAATCGGAAGCGTCTAAAACGACGAAACCTTCTAGGGTACCCAAACCCACCATATCCAAAGCCGTATTGCCGTTCTATTTCTTCTTCTCTTTCCATATCGCCATATGGCATAAGCAATGTTACACTGTCTTTATCTACATCTTCAATGATTCCTTCATAAGTCTGCCCATCCATTGTTTGAATTTGCACAAAATATAAATAGTAATTTTTACACGTTTCATACATTTGTTTTTTGTGTGGGTTATTATCCATATTGTATCCTTGATCATAATGCATTTCATGGTGCGGATTATACTGATGGTGCATTGTATCATTCCTCCCTATGTGTTATTCATTCATAGAATATTCAACTCATAGGCAAATGTTACAAACAACAAATGATTATCCTATTAAGAACTAGTAATATAATCATTAGATAATCTATTATTTCTTTTTTCATTATATAATAAGGAAGTTTTTAAAAAATAATAGTTATCCACCCTGCTGCCACCCAAATTGGTGGAAATAATTAATTAAAGCAAGATACATTTAAATATGATTAAATAATTAAACACTTATAAAACGCTGGTGTAACGTTACTTGATAAATACAACTCGTTATAATAAAATACACAAGAATATATCTTTGAAATAAGAAGCCTTTATGGCAGTATTAGAAATGAATGATGATTAAATCAGCGCTTACAGACATTGATACCAAATAATAGATGCTCTGCCACCGTAATTAAATATTGGGTGGCAGAGCTATTTATTTTCACTCACCATCCTTTTGAAGATGTCCACTGTTTGATTACGCATGTTTTTTTTAGATGTAGGTAGGTATCAAGAGTAAGGAAGCTGCTAGGACCTCTTTCTGGATGTTTTTAATGGGATAAAAAAAGTCAGTCAAATAACTGTGGCTGTGGATTCAGGATGCTCTTAAAAAACAAATTGTAGAGCGGGTGTTCAGCGCGACGTTTAAATAGGGTGTTCCATCAGTGAGAAATGTACGGTGAACCATCATTTTAAATTTGATGAACTCTGAATATGCATATTAACATCAGGTGTAATCTCGATTTCCTTATACACTTTTTCCCATTCGTGATTTTTAAGAAAATCTGGGTACTTTGAGTTTAGTTGTTTTTGGATCGCTAATATATCGCTTTGTGCTTCCTTTATAATTTCTGTCACTTCCTTTGCATTTTCAGTTAAGAATGTTGATGCTTTTTTATCTAATTCTTGATTGGTCACTTTCTTTGGTGAGCCTGCCAGACTTTGGAGTCTACCGTATAAATCCACTTTAATCGTTAACTGCACCTTCCCAGATGATTTATCAACAGTTAAATCTGACTTCTGCTTAACCTTTTCTACGAAAACACTAAATTCATCTGTTTTTTCATTGTCGTTAGTGATTTTCATTACGGGAGGCTTCTCGATTTTACCTTGCATAAATAATGCAAGAGAGGTTTGGTCTATTGATAATACCTCGCCAGTATAATAATCATTTTTAAATAGTGCTGTACCTAATAACTCTACACGATTTAAGTCAGATTTTTGAATATAAGGGATCATTGCATCTTTTTCTTTATCTACTACTTCACTCCAAAGTGTAAAGGTATTAGCTTTAGGTATATGCGTTTCTTTTTCCGCATTTTCAAATAAGTTTAATATATAAAAAGCAATAGGACTTTTACTTATTTGGAGTGACAAAATTTCGCTTGCCTTCCCCTTAGTAATAGCAACTTTAGATGTTAAATACCCTTGTTTGGACCTAACAATGGGTTCAAATAAAGAGGATATACTTTCTTGTTTTGCAAGATCTTCTCCAACTAATACCAAAAAAGCCTTACTGATATCCATATCTCCAGAAATTTTATTTACTAATTCGTTATTGATTTTAGAAACACTTACTCCATCAGCCTCAATTATTTCATCAGACAAATCAAATTGCCCACCACCACTGCCGCGAAGGTTCAATTCCCGGACAGCCCCTTGAATGTTTTCAGGATTTTGTTCATCGATATCAAAGCTGATTCCATTAATAATTCTTTTTTTGTTTAAATTGGTCTGATCCCAGCACCCGGTCATCGATAGTAGAATGAAAATGCAAGAGACAACTATAGTGAATTTTTTCATGATGGATGCTCCTTTTTTTTCAATATGTAGGAGAATAGTAATAGAATGAATGGAATCATAAATATAACAACATAACTGATTGAGTTAAGATACTTAGCATATAATTCAAAAGATTGGTCCGATTTACTAGCTAATAGAAAAAGAACATAAACGATCGCGCCATTGATATACACAAAGTAGTTATTCTTCTTAGGAGCGGTGGTTTTCCAATGACTTGCAAAATAGATATACACTACAATCGACATTACAACAGGAATGCTCCATAAAGGTAAAAAGATAAGGTCAATTCGATCGATCATAGTAAAGTGTAAGGGCCTAAACATATATACGATCGGAAGTTTTAATTGATTAATCATTGCTGGGTTTAATATGACGAAAGCAATTACGGTTAGATATACAGTTATCGCTACTACAAAAATATTAGAAAATGTAATAACTTTTAAAAATGTTTTCCCTTTGTGTCTTGCACTTGAATAAAGAAATAAAATGATTTCAAAACCATATAATGCAAGAAGAGATTCTTTAAGCCCTTTTATTATATTCGACATGCCGGAACTCCCAACTGGTGTTAAATTCATTACTTCTATTGGTAATGAAAAAGATAGAAACGATAGCAAGATGACAAACATAATGGATACAGATAATATAGTAAATACCCTTACAATAATTTGCAGGTTGCTGCTGCACAAATAAATACATACTGCTAACAGTAGAAAGCCAATTGCCCAGTGAGGCGAAAATGTTAGTAATACATTTTTAACTAATTTACTCGATGCAATTAAAATATAGGTTGAAGTCAGTATGAGGTATATATATATGATTACATTAAAAATGTATCCCAAGTGTGCACCGAGAATTTTTTTAGTTAATTCAAAATATGATAAAGAAGGGAAACGTCTTAATAACAACCAATACAACACAATTACTAATTGTACAGTGCATCCAGCTAGAATAATGGATATCCATCCATCTGATTTTGCGGTTTGCTGTAAGGTATTTGGTAGATAAAGGATACCAAAACCAATTTGAACTTGAATAAGTAATAAGAATAATTGTGATTTTGTAATAGGTTCCGCTGCACTCATTTAAATTCCCTTTCTATAAAGTGACATTTATTAGATTTATTTTTTGGATCTCACAAATGAATCTTTGATACCATTAATATCAAGTGGAGATAATGGATAGAAATAAGGTCTGTCAAAAGATTTTAGTTTACATAAATGTATGATTAGGAGCGTGAACGATGCAGTTAGTCCTAAAAACCCAAATGTATTGGATAAAATCATAAATGGAAAAGCGAGTAATCTAACTCCAGTCCCCATTTGATTAACGGGAGCAACGAAAGAAGCTATGGCAGTTAATGCGATAACTACAATCATTACATTGGAAACTAGACCGGCTTCTACAACTGCTGTTCCGATAACTAATCCTCCTACAACTCCAATTGTTTGTGCGATAGGTGACGGAAGTCGAATCGATGCTTCTTTTAATAACTCCAAAACAACCTGCATAGTAATAGCTTCAAAAAAAGGTGTTAAAGGAACAAACTCGGTTTGTACTCTCAGTGCATATAGTAAACCGAGTGGCAATATTTCAGTGTGAAAGGATACAACAGAAATATAGAGCGAAGGTAAAATGATGGCAATGATGAAACTTACTAAGCGGATAATACGAAAAAAAGTACCTACAAACCAACGGTTATTATAGTCATCTGGTGATTGATAAAAGCTGAAAAAGGTGACAGGTAATACCAGCACTTGTGGATTTTCATCTAGAATTAATACTATTTTCCCCTCTGATAAATAAGCCTGAGCTCTGTCAGGTCTTTCAGTAGATAAAACTTGTGGAAAAACCGTATAGCTGTTATCCTCGATCTGCTCTTCTAGCTCACCGGAAGATTGTATTTTGTTCGCTTTAATATTACGTAGCCTACTTACGATTTCTTTCAATACCTCATGGTCGACTAAGTCTTCAATATACAATAACCTTGCTTCGGTTTGCGCCTTCCTCCCCACTGTGAAATTTTTGGTTACTAGGTTCTCGTGTTTATTTCTTTTTTGAAGCAGAAAAACATTGGTATTGAGATCTTCGGTAAAACCATCACGTGATCCTTTTATTATTTTTTCATTCTCCGGCTCCGCTATCGTACGATTTTGTGTATTTGGTACTGGTATGATGATCGCTTTCTTTTCTCCTGGTATTAGCAGAATGAGATTGCCATGTCGTAAGGATTGGACAATATCTTGTGTTTTCTGTTCGGTTTTAATTTCTGCAGATTGAATAATGGAGGAAATCCTATGAAAAATATCACTTTTATGTATTTTTTTAAGATGTTCTGAGTTGAAAAAATGAAGAATCGGATCAAACACATTTTTTTCAAAAGAACTTTTATCTACCATTGAATCTAGATATATACAAATGCATTGCATTTCTTGAATGTATAGTGTTCTTGTCTTAATATCATCTGACTGGAACATTGCTTTTTTAATCAGGTCTACTTTAATATTTATGTCATAAGTAGAACTAGGGCGTTTTGAGGGCATAATAGGCTCCTTTAATATAAATACATTTATTTGTCAGTTTGTACAAAAATAGCTTTAATATACGAAGGGGGATACGGTGTGTTACAATTTAGATAAATTGATATTGTTGGGAGGAATTTTTACCGTTGTTCTACAATCCCGTCCCAATAATGAGTAAAGGATTTAAATCAAATTTAAGAAACTTAAACTTTGCCAAATAGCTTAGCTCAGAAAGAAAGCAATTATTGTTAAGATGAACAAGAGTAAGGAATTCTGCTAGGATCTAATCTTTTCCGAATATCTTTAATGGGTGCTTCTTGTTCTTTTTAAAGTACAACCTAGTGAAATAACACAGTGTTCACTTCCTTTGACATCGTTTTTCTCTTGGCAGGAAAAGCAAATCAGCACATGGTTACTTTCAATAATTCCATATAAAAGACCACTTCTGAAGTAAATTCTGTCGCAGCATAAATCACATTTACCAATGTACTCTTTTTCCATAAATCCTCCTTATCCACTTGCTTTTTCTATTATTTAATTTCTGTCATCTTAAAGTACTTGACAAAATAATTTATTTATGCTATAATTTACTTTCTTAATAATACGTTATATAATAGGATTCTCCTGGCCAGGTGAATCCTATTTTTATTGCTCTAAATGAAGGAGTGTTGTTGAATGAAAAAAGATGAGTCGAGCTTAACTTCATTAGTAGCAGCTTTTGGTCGAGCTTACCATAGTCAATTCGATACACCTAAGATTTTTGATGATTATTTAGCTAAAGATTTATTTTCGCAAAAAGAATGTAACGACATCAAAGACAATATGGTCCAAGGCATACAGTTCTTCAATAAAGAAATAGCGCAAAAGTTCGAAGGTAATACAGATGAAATATTAAAATGGATTACTCAGGTTCAACTTTCTCCAACGCCATTGGCACGAGCGGCATATTGTGAAAATGTATTACTTAATGAAGTCAGGTTAGGATTAAAACAATATGTCATACTTGGTGCTGGGTTAGATACTATTTGTTTCCGTCACCCAGAATTGAAAAACAGCTTAGAAATATTTGAAATTGATTATCCAGCTACACAGGCATTTAAAAAGAAAAAGCTGGATCAAGCTAATTTCAACATCCCTAGTAATCTTCATTTTGTTCCTATGGACTTCACCCAAAAGTTTTCCTATCAAAATCTAATAGATGAAGGGTTTGATAACCAAAAAACTTTCTTTAGTCTTTTAGGAGTTTCTTATTATTTAACACAAGAGGAAAATGCCAACTTGATAAATAAATTATTTACCAAAGTTCCATCAGGAAGCTCTCTAGTTTTTGATTATGGAGATGATAAACTTTTTAAAGAAAAAGGAATGTCTAATCGAGTTCAAAATATGATTCAAATGGCTTCGGCTAGTGGTGAGCCAATGAAATCGTGTTTTACGTATGAGGAAATAGAGGAAGTGTTAGCAGACGCAGGTTTACTCATTTATGAACATTTATCGCCTGTTACGATTAATCATCGATTCTTTCATAATCGTACTGACTATTTGTCTGCTTTCGAAACGATTCATTACATCCATGCTGTAAAAAAGTAATAGTTTAGGTTAATAAAAACTTACTTCCTAATCTTCTTTAAGATTGGGAGGTAAGTTTTTATAAGGTTTATATATTTTATTTATTCATAAGTACTCCACAATCTCGATTTTGTTTTATAATAAGGAAGAATAAATTTAAAAGGTATTTATAAGGACAGTAAAATTCAAAACTAATATGATTCTACCCTGCCGACCTCAAATAGGTGGTAATATAATTAAAGCAAGATACATTTAAATTCGATTCACTAATTAAACACTTTTAAAACGTTGGTGTAACCATACTTGATAATTGCAACTTGTTATAATAAAATACACAAGAATATACCTTTGAAATAAGAAATCTTTATGGCATGATTAAAAATGAATGATTATTATCTGAAAAAGAAGGGGAGAGCTGTTTAATAGAAAATATAGCAGTTTCCCTTTTTCCATGTTTGGAAGGAGCAATAATATGAATGCAATTCAATCTGTATATATTCATATCCCATTTTGTCAGCAAATTTGTCACTACTGTGATTTTACAAAGTTTTTTTATAACGAGAAACTTGCTGATGATTATATTGAGGCATTGAAACACGAGATCAATGCTTATGTAACGGAGAATGGAAACGATGTAAAAACGATATTTATTGGCGGAGGAACCCCAACCGCACTAACGGTAAGCCAGTTAGATGCTTTGCTTTCGTTTATCAAACAAAAATTTGACATATCCCGTTGTGGGGAATTTTCGATTGAAGCAAATCCGGGGGATTTTACCGAAGATAAAGTGAAATTATTAAAATCTTACGGTGTGAATCGAGTGTCGCTAGGCGTCCAAGTTTTTGACGATCAAATGTTACAAGAGTTAGGTAGACTGCATAAAGTGAAAGATGTGTATCAGACTATTGAGTTATTGCAAAACAATGGAATCACAAATATTAGTACAGATTTAATCTATGCGTTACCAAAGCAAACCATTAAACATTTTGAAGCATCACTTAATCAAGCGATGGCACTTGGACTTCCGCATTTGTCAACATATGCTTTGCAAATAGAACCCAAAACGGTGTTCTATCAACGACATAAAAAAGGAAAGCTTCATCGACCTGCGCAAGATGAAGAGGTAGAGATGTATCAAATATTAAAGGATACGACAAAAAAACATGGATTAAATCAATATGAAATAAGTAATTTTGCAAAACCAGGATTTGAAAGCAAGCATAACCTTACGTATTGGGATAATAAATTCTATTATGGTTTCGGAGCTGGAGCTTATGGATATATACCAGGTGAAAGATATGGTAATATTAGGCCTTTACCCGCATATATAAAAAAAGCAATAGCTGATGGGAAGCCTGTATTACATGTTGATCCTATAAGTGAAAAGGAACAAATAGAAGAAGAAATGTTTTTAGGTTTACGTAAAATGCAAGGGGTCAGTAAGCGAGCATTTACGAGTAAGTTTGGTTTTCCTCCTAGTAGATTATATGCATCGTCCATTAATGAGCTCAAACGAAAAGATTGGTTAAAAGAAGCTGGCGATAACCTTCAACTAACTGAGGATGGCAAGTTGCTTGCGAATGAAGTATTTGAGAGATTCTTGCTGGAGGAAGAAGTTGCGGATATGAATTAAGAAATAATAATAGTCTGTCCTTTACAGGCTATTTTATTATGCTCTCGTGTGAGTATAAATGTAGAATTCATTTCATTGACAAAAAAAAGTGGATTTGGTACTTTAATAATAGCATTAGCACTCGAGAGGGATGAGTGCTAACAGAGGTGATCATCATGTTAACAGAAAGGCAGTTATTGATTTTACAGGTCATTATTGATGATTTCATCGAGTCGGCGCACCCTGTTGGCTCACGTGCTATATCAAAAAAAGACGATATTCCTTATAGTGCTGCCACGATTAGAAATGAAATGGCTGACCTAGAGGATATGGGATTTCTTGAGAAAACACATTCATCTTCAGGTCGTGTTCCTTCAGAAAAGGGATATAGATATTATGTGGATCATTTGATTTCACCTAGTATTTTACATGAAGATGGAGATGTCATTAAGCATATTGTTAATGACGGCTTCTTTGAGTTTGAACAAATTGTTCAAATGTCGGCGGAAGTATTATCACAATTAACGAATTATACATCGATCATTCTTGGTCCTGAAATTTTTGAGACAAAGCTGAAACAATTGCAAATTATAACATTATCTTCAAATACTGCGGTAGCTATTCTCGTTACAAATACTGGTCATGTTGAACATCGATCCTTTACTATTCCGACTGAGATTAACCCTTCTGATTTAGAAAAGTTGGTTAACATTCTTAACAACCAATTGTCAGGAGTACCGATTATTCAATTAGCGGATAAGTTTAATACGGAGATTGTATCGATGTTAAATCAGTATGTTTCTGACATAGGAAAATCCTATCAATATTTGAATGAAGTGCTTTTTCATGAGCATCCTGTCAAATTATATATTGGCGGAAAAGCAAACATGCTCATGCAGCCAGAATTTAATGATGTTGATAAAATAAGATCCTTTTATTCAATGATTGAAAATGAGGATAAAATAGCACATCTATTAAAGCAATCAAATGGCGGAATTAAGGTTTCCATTGGACAAGAAAATGATGTGGATGCGATTAAAGACTTTAGTTTAATTACTGCTGCTTATCATCTTGGAGAAGGTCAAATGGGAACGATCGCTTTACTAGGACCAACAAGGATGGAATATCGGAGAGTAATTTCGTTATTAAATATTCTTTCTCATGAAATGACAGATGCATTATATATGTGGTATAAAAACAATGGATAAATAATTGGTTTTATACCGTCTTGCTGTAATTCGTATTGTTTCTTTCGACAGCATGACATGTTATAGTGAATGATGGTTATTTTAAAATGGAGGTGTCAGACGTGGAAGAACAGGATAAGCATTCAACATCCGCTACGCAAGAAGAGGAAAAAGCGGATGGTCAAACAGTGAAGGAAGCAGAAGCCGATGAAACTATTGAAATTATCGATTCCAATGAAGGGAACGATACGGCTGACAAGAATGAACAAGTCTCAGAATTGCAATCAAAAGTAGATGCTTTACAAAAGGAAAAAGATGAACTGCAACAGCGTGTCCTTCGAATTCAAGCGGAGTTTGATAATTATAAGAAGCGGACGTTGAAAGAAAAAGAAGCGGACCGTAAATATAAATCTCAAGACTTGATTCAAGAATTATTACCTGCCTTAGATAACTTTGAAAGAGCATTGCAGGTTGAAAAAACAGATGAAAATGCAGGTTTAATTGATGGCATTACGATGGTATATAACCAAGTGAAGGAAGCCATTGTTTCACAAGGAGTTGAGGAGATCGACACAGTAGGTGAAGAATTTGATCCTAATCTACATCATGCAGTGATGCAAGTGGAAGATGAAGAAAAATCCTCAAATACAATCGTAGAAGAATTGCAAAAAGGGTATAAGCTAAAAGACCGTGTTATCCGACCAGCAATGGTTAAAGTAAATAAATAATTGGTTTGGTAGTTAAGGAGGAAATAATGATGAGTAAAATTATTGGTATTGACTTAGGTACAACAAATTCCTGTGTGGCTGTAATGGAAGGTGGAGAATCTGTAGTAATTCCTAACCCAGAAGGAAATCGTACAACCCCATCTGTAGTTGCATTTAAAAACGGTGAGCGTCAAGTTGGTGAAGTAGCAAAACGACAAGCAATTACAAACCCAGACACGATTCAATCAATCAAACGTCATATGGGTACCGATTATAAGGTGAAGATAGAAGATAAAGAATTTACTCCACAAGAAGTTTCTGCGATTATCTTACAGCATATTAAATCATATGCAGAGGACTATATTGGTGAACCAGTAAGCAAAGCTGTTATTACTGTTCCTGCGTACTTTAACGATGCGGAGCGTCAAGCAACAAAAGATGCTGGTAAGATTGCCGGTTTAGAAGTAGAACGTATTATTAATGAGCCAACTGCTGCTGCACTTGCATATGGCATTGATAAAGAAGATGAAGACCAAACGATCTTGGTTTACGACTTAGGTGGAGGTACATTTGATGTTTCTATTTTAGATATCGGTGACGGTACATTTGAAGTAGTTTCTACCGCTGGAGATAATCGTCTTGGTGGAGATGACTTTGATGATGTTATTATTGATCATATGGTACAAGAGTTTAAAAAAGAAAATGGAATTGACCTTTCTAAAGATAAAATGGCAGCTCAACGCCTAAAAGACGCTGCAGAGAAAGCGAAAAAAGATCTTTCCGGTGTAGCCCAAACCCAAATTTCATTGCCATTTATTACGGCCGGTGAAGCAGGACCATTACACTTAGAAATGAACCTAACTCGTGCTAAGTTTGAAGAACTTTCTTCTGATCTAGTTGAACGTACAATGGTTCCAACCCGCAATGCTCTATCTGATGCAGATTTATCAGCTAGTGATATTGATAAGGTAATTCTTGTTGGTGGTTCTACACGTATCCCAGCAGTACAAGAAGCAATCAAAAAAATGATCGGTAAAGACCCTTCAAAGGGAGTAAACCCTGATGAAGTCGTTGCGTTAGGAGCTGCTATTCAAGGTGGCGTTCTTCAAGGTGATGTAAAAGATGTTGTTCTTCTTGACGTAACCCCATTATCTTTAGGGATTGAAACAATGGGTTCTGTAACAACAAAATTAATTGAGCGTAATACTACTATTCCAACAAGTGAATCACAAGTATTCTCAACAGCTGCGGATAACCAAACTGCTGTAGATATTCATGTGCTTCAAGGTGAACGCGAAATGGCTGCCGATAATAAAACATTAGGTCGCTTCCAGCTAACAGATATTCCGCCAGCACCAAGAGGAGTACCACAAATCGAAGTTTCATTCGACATTGATGCAAACGGTATTGTAAATGTTCGTGCTAAAGATTTAGGTACAAATAAAGAACAATCCATTACGATTAAATCTTCTTCTGGCCTTTCTGATGATGAAGTAGATCGTATGGTAAAAGAAGCAGAAGAAAATGCGGAAGCAGATAAGCAACGTCGTGAAGAAGTTGAACTTCGTAATGAAGCAGATCAATTAATCTTTACAACGGATAAAACGATTAAAGATTTAGGCGACAATGTTTCAGATGAAGAAAAACAAAAAGCAGAAGCAGCTAAAGAAGAATTACAAAAAGCAATTGAAGCTGATGACCTAGATCAAATAAAAGAAAAGAAAGAAGCTTTACAAGAACAAGTACAACAGCTTTCTGTTAAAATGTATGAGCAAATGCAACAAGAGCAACAAGCTCAGCAATCACAAGATGGTTCAGGTAATGACGACGATGTAGTTGATGCTGATTATCAAGAAGTAGATGATGAAGAAGATAAAGATAAAAAATAAACGCGATAACAGGATATCACCATATTAAGGAATCCTAGTTTCCTTATCCTGTAAACAAAAAAGTCAAAGTCAGGATCCTCTTGGCTTTGACTTTTTTACACGTTTATTGGTTTGTATGATCATTTGCCACGATGGTTAAGATGGTGGTAAGATAGAAGCTATGCAAAAGTGTGTATCGGGAGAGTGATTGACAAGTGAGTAAACGAGACTATTATGAGGTGCTTGGTGTTGAAAAGAATGCATCTAAGGACGAAATTAAAAAGGCTTATCGTAAGTTAGCAAAGAAGTACCACCCAGACTCAAATAAAGAAGAAGGCGCTGCGGATAAATTTAAAGAAGCTAAAGAAGCCTATGAAGTATTAGGGGATGAAAATAAGCGGGCACAATATGATCAGTTTGGTCATGCAGGTGCACAAAGCCAAGGTTTCGGTGGCTTTGGCGGAGCCCAAGATTTCGGTGGCGGTTTTGGTGATATCTTTGATATGTTCTTTGGGGGCGGTGGACGTAGACGCGATCCAAATGCGCCACAGCAAGGTGCTGATCTTCAGTATACAATGGTGTTAGATTTTGAAGAAGCGATTTTTGGTAAGGAAACGGACATTACCCTTCCTAAAGAGGAAACATGTGACACATGTTCTGGTTCTGGGGCAAAACCTGGAACAAAAACAAAGACATGTTCCCATTGTAATGGTTCAGGTCAACTAAATACGGAACAAAATACACCATTTGGTAAAGTGGTAAATCGTCGGGTTTGTCACCACTGTAATGGAACAGGAAAGATCATTCCAGAGAAATGTAATACATGTGGCGGATCAGGAAAAGTCAAAAAGCGTAGGACGATTCATATTACGATACCAGCTGGTATTGACGAAGGACAGCAAATCCGTGTAACAGGAAAAGGTGAACCAGGTGTAAATGGAGGGCCTCCAGGAGATTTATTTGTGGTTGTACAAATAAACCCTCATGAATTCTATCAACGGGAAGGTGACCATATTTTTTGCGAGCTTCCGTTAACATTTGCGCAAGCTGCACTTGGTGATGAACTCGAAGTTCCAACTGTGCATGGGAAAGTTAAACTGAAAATACCTGCGGGAACACAAACTGGTAAAACTTTTCGTATGAAAGGCAAAGGTGCTCCTAATGTTCGGGGCTATGGTTATGGAGATCAGCATATTAAAGTGAAGGTAATGACACCAACAAACTTAAGTGATCGTCAAAAAGAATTGTTACGGGAATTTAATGAAATTGGTGGGAATGAAGCTACCGATGAACAAGATAGTTCTTTATTTGAACGGTTTAAGAAAGCATTTAAAAGCGAGTAACGGTGCGGATTATCCCACCGTTTACATAATTTAATGAACAAACATTCAATAGTAAGAAGATAATTGATTAATGAAGAAATGGGTGGATCCATAATGAAATGGTCTGAACTCTGTATTCACACTACGAATGAAGCAATCGAGCCTATTTCCAATATTCTCCATGAAACAGGAGCGAGTGGGCTTGTAATTGAAGACCCGATGGACTTGGAAAGAGAGCATCCAACAACATTTGGGGAAGTTTTTGAATTAAATCCAGATGAGTATCCGGAAGAAGGTGTGTATATTAAAGCATATCTTCCAGTAAATAGTTTTTTAGGTGAAACGGTTGATGAGATTAAGCAAGCAATTAATAATCTCATGCTATATGATATTGATTTAGGAAGAAATCATATATCCCTAAGTGAAGTTCATGAGGAAGAATGGGCAACAGCGTGGAAGAAATATTATAAACCAGTTAAAATATCAAAGCATATTACCATTATACCAACATGGGAAGAGTATACTCCTGTAGACACGGACGAAGTAATTATTGAGCTGGATCCCGGTATGGCATTTGGAACCGGTACGCATCCAACGACGGTGTTGAGTATTCAAGCTTTAGAACAATTTCTGGCTGATGGCAACACAGTAATTGATGTCGGGTCAGGTTCAGGAGTACTTAGTATTGCTTCCGCATTACTTGGTGCAAGACAAGTATACGCATATGATTTAGATGATGTGGCGGTGAAGAGTACCGGTTTAAATGCGAAATTAAATAAACTTGATCAACAGATTCAGGTGAAGCAGAATAATTTACTAGATAACGTCAATATAGAAGCGGATGTTATTGTATCTAATATTTTGGCTGAAATTATCGTACGTTTTGTGAAAGAAGCATGGAATAACTTAAAACCGGGTGGATACTTTATCACTTCTGGAATAATTCAAAATAAAAAACAACTCGTAAAAACAGAACTAGAGAGTCAAGGGTTTCAGATTGTCGAAATGAATGAAATGGAAGAATGGATATCTATTGTAGCCCAAAAAGTGTAGTGTTATTTTTCCAAAAGTAGGTGGTGTAAGTGCAAAGATATTTTGTTCCTGCTGCAACATGGAGTGAGCAAACGATAAAAATCATTGGGGATGATGTTCATCATATCAAACGTGTGATGCGCTTCAAGGTTGGCGATCAGATTATATGCAGTCACCCTGATGGACATGCAGCAATTTGTAAGATTACTATTTTGGATAATAATGTAGTATATGTTGATATTGTAGAGTGGTTAGATCAGAATGTAGAATTACCTGTTGAAGTAACAATTGCTCAAGGGCTTCCGAAAGCAGATAAACTGGAAATGATTGTCCAAAAAGGGACGGAACTAGGAGCTTCCAGTTTTATTCCTTTTCAAGCGAGTCGCTCCGTTGTAAAATGGGATGAAAAACGTCAGGATAAAAAATTAAAGCGATTGAGCAAAATTGTAAAGGAAGCTAGTGAGCAGAGTCACAGAAACAAAGTACCAATGATTTATCCAAATCAATCATTATCAGAACTTATTGATCTAGCCAGTAGCTATGACTTTAAAGTTTTTGCATATGAAGAAGAAGCTAAAACAAGTGAATATCATTCTTTAAGTAGTGTCTTAAAACAGGTAGGAGAACAACAGCGTATATTCGTTTGTATTGGGCCAGAAGGCGGATTTACAGAAGCAGAAGCTGTATCACTTAAAGATAATGGCTTTCAGGCAATTCGTCTAGGACCAAGAATATTACGTACAGAGACAGCATCCTTATATGCGCTTGCTTGTATTTCGTATCATTTTGAAGAAATGAGGTGTAATTAATGCCAACAGTAGCATTTCACACGTTGGGCTGTAAGGTTAATCATTATGAGACTGAAGGTATTTGGCGTATGTTTATGGATCATGGTTATGAACGCGTTGATTTTGATCATGATTCTGATGTGTATGTCATTAATACGTGCACAGTTACGAACACTGGGGATAAAAAGAGTAGACAAGTAATACGAAGAGCGATCCGAAAGAATCCCGATGCTATTGTGTGTGTAACTGGCTGTTATGCTCAAACATCGCCTGGTGAAATCATGGAGATTCCTGGTGTAGATGTAGTAGTAGGTACACAAGATCGAAAAAACATGATTGGTTATATCGAAGAACATAAAAAATCAAAAGAACCAATTAATGGTGTTTCAAATATTATGAAAAACAGAGTATTCGAAGAGATGGATGTACCAGAATTTACAGATCGAACAAGAGCCTCTCTAAAAATTCAAGAGGGCTGTAATAATTTCTGTACCTTCTGCATCATCCCATGGTCACGTGGATTGCTTCGTTCCAGAGAGTCGGAAAATGTCATAGCTCAAGCTCAAAAGCTTGTTGATGCTGGGTATAAGGAAATTGTTCTTACCGGAATTCATACAGCGGGTTATGGCGAAGATATGAAGGATTATAATTTTGCCATGCTATTACGTGACTTAGAGACAAAAGTAAGTGGTTTAAAACGTATCCGAATTTCATCTATTGAGGCGAGCCAAATTACAGATGAAGTTATCCAAGTGATGGATCAGTCTAAAAAGATTGTAAGACATTTGCATATTCCTTTACAATCAGGTTCTGATTCTGTGTTGGCAAGAATGCGTAGGAAATATTCGACTGCTTATTATAAAGAAAAAGTTATGAAGTTAAAACAGGCTTTACCTGGTTTAGCAATTACTTCGGATGTTATTGTTGGATTCCCTGGAGAAACAGATGAGGAGTTTAATGAAACATATGAATATATAAAGGAAATTGGTTACTCTGAATTGCATGTATTCCCATTTTCACGTCGGACAGGTACACCGGCAGCCCGTATGAGTGATCAAATTGATGATGAAGTCAAAAATCAACGGGTTCATCAATTAATCGAATTATCGAATCAATTAGCCAAAGCATATGCATCTCAATACAATCATGAAGTTTTAGAGGTTATTCCTGAGGAACATTCAACTGATGATGAGAATCCAAATCGTTTAATAGGTTATACCGATAATTATTTAAAAGTAGAGTTTGAAGGAAATCCTGATATGATTGGTAAGTTAGTTCGAGTAAAAATAAACAAAGCTGGTTATCCTATTAATCAAGGTACTTTTGTCCGTGTACTTGATGATATCGTCTATTCAGAAGCAGCAAATTAATCAAAACCCGGCCATGGATGACCGGGTTTTCCTATTGATTAAAATAGAGATTATAGATTTTTTCCCCATTCCATGCTATGATACAAGAGGTACGTACAACAAAGGTAGGAAGGAAGATACTAATGATTGAGAATTTAGCTAAATATATTGACCATACACAATTAAAACCGGAAACTACAAAAGACAAAATTACTCAAATTGTTAATGAAGCAAAAGAACATGAGTTTGCTTCTGTATGTGTAAATCCATACTGGGTTCCATATTGCTATGAAGAATTAAAAGATACTTCAGTGAAGGTATGTACAGTAATTGGTTTTCCACTAGGGGCTACTTCTACGGAGGTAAAAGTAGCTGAAACGAAACAAGCGATTAAAGATGGTGCAACAGAAGTGGACATGGTAATAAATGTTGGAGCTTTGAAATCCGGAGATGATGCAGCAGTAAAAAGTGATATGGAACAAGTAGTAGATGCTGCAAGTGGCAAAGCGCTTTCCAAAGTAATTATTGAAACATCGTTACTTTCTAATGATGAGAAAATCCGTGCTTGTAAATTAGCTAAAGCATCAGGAGCTGATTTTGTTAAAACATCAACCGGTTTCTCTGGAGGCGGAGCTACAGTTGAAGATATTCGTTTAATGCGCGAAACAGTTGGACCTGATATGGGTGTGAAAGCTTCAGGAGGAGTGCGTGATCTTGAGACCACAAAAGCAATGATTGAAGCGGGAGCAACTCGTATAGGTGCAAGTGCTGGGGTTTCCATTTTACAAGGAGTGAAAAGCGACTCTGATTATTAATATATACTTGAGAGACGCTTGAAAATATCAGTTGACCAAAATAAAGGATTATATTATACTTTAAAAAGGCATGTGGAAAGTATGTCATATGCTAGTACAATCTGTTTTGTGCTTCGGAGGGAGGGAAATTAGCATGTCAAATACAACTCGCGTTCGTAAAAACGAGTCTCTTGAAGATGCTCTTCGTCGCTTTAAGCGTAGTGTATCAAAAAGCGGTACATTACAAGAATATCGCAAGCGTGAACACTATGAAAAACCAAGTGTCCGTCGCAAAAAGAAATCTGAGGCTGCTAGAAAGCGTAAATTCTAAAGAGGGTGCAAACGCATGACTTTACTTGAAAAATTGAATCAGGATATGAAACAAGCGATGAAGAATAAAGACAAAGATACGCTTAGTGTTATTCGCATGGTAAAAGCTTCGTTGCAAAATGAAGCGATTAAGCTTGGTAAAGAATCATTATCCGAAGACGAAGAAATTACAATATTGTCTAGAGAAGTTAAACAAAGAAAAGATTCCCTCCAAGAATTCAAATCAGCTGAACGCGAAGATCTTGTTCAAAAACTAGAAAACGAAATCAATATTTTGCAAGAATATATGCCGAAACAGCTTACTGATGAAGAGCTTGAGGCAGTTGTTCAGTCAACGATTCTAGAAGTCAATGCCACTTCTAAAAAAGATATGGGAAAAGTAATGAGCGCTATTATGCCTAAAGTAAAAGGTAAAGCAGATGGTTCTCAAATTAATAAACTTGTACAAAAACAGTTAAGTAACGAATAATTAAAAGCCCCTAATCAATACATTGATTAGGGGCTTTTTAATAAAATCTAAGAAAACGCTTAAGTTATTGCCATTAGTATCAATATAGATAGGCTTATGGTAAGATTAGGTGAGAAAGAATTGAAACCATTTTACGGTTTATTCGTATAAATAGTAATCCTATTGTAAGGGGGTGAACATATTTGCCTGGGCAGAAATTAATTACATATGTGATCTTGCTATTTGCTGTTTTACTTTTTGGATTTAACCAGGAAATGCAAGTAAGTGCAAAAGATGGGCAGGGTGAATCTGTCTATATCATACCGATTGAAAGGGAAGTAGAGAGAGGTCTCCAGGCTTTTCTGAGTCGAACAACAGAAGAGGCAGTGAAAGAAGGAGCAGACCATATTATATTTGAGATTAATACACCTGGTGGGAGAGTAGATTCTGCTAGTGAAATAGCTTCTCTTATTCAAGATCTTGAGATTCCCACTACATCGTTTGTTGTAAATCAAGCATTATCAGCAGGTTCATATATCGCTTTAAACACAGATTCGATTTATATGAAACCACAAGCTACAATGGGAGCAAGTGGCGTGATTAATTCTGATGGAACTGCAGCTGATCAAAAAGCGCAATCAGCTTGGATTGCCGCAATGAAAAGCGCTGCTGAATCAAAGGGAAGAGATCCGTTATATGCTGTTGCAATGGCTGACAAAAGCGTAGATCTACCAGAATTAAATGCGGGCGAAGGGGAATTCCTCACTTTAGATCCTTCATCAGCTTTAGAGGTAGGGTACTCTGAAGGGACAGTAGATGATCGTGTTGAATTGTTAAATGAGTTAGGACTTGCAAATGCTACTGTAGTAGAAAAAGAAGCTACGCTAGCAGAGGAAATTGCAAGGTTTTTAACGAATCCAGTAGTGATCCCAATCCTGCTATCTATTGCTAGTATTGGATTAGTAATCGAAGTATTTTCTCCAGGCTTTGGTATCCCTGGAATTATGGGGCTCATTTCGTTAATCCTTTTCTTCTATGGTCATATTGTTGCAGGACTAGCAGGTATGGAAGCAATTGTTTTACTCATACTAGGAGTTGTATTAATTATTGCTGAATTTTTTGTGCCAGGTGGAATTGTTGGGGTATTAGGTATCGGAGCCATTATCGTTTCCTTATTTATGTCTGGCTATGATCTTGGCCACATGTCAATGAGTATAGGAATTGCCTTTTTAGTTACTTTAATTATCGCGGTTATCTTATTTAGAAGAATAGGAATGGATAAAGGAGTTTTTCGACATATTATCTTAAAAGAACAAACCACTTCCGAACAAGGATATGTATCTGCTGAAAATCGGTTAGATTTAATAGGTTCAGCTGGAATCGTCGTTACGCCTTTACGTCCTGCTGGAACAGCTATGATTGACCAGGAGCGATTAGATGTGGTCTCAGAAGGTGGATTCATCGATGAAGGTCAACAAATCAAAGTAGTAAAAGTAGAAGGCGTACGAATTGTCGTCAGAAAAATCTAACGTATGTTTAACTTAGCACCAGTAGGAGGAACTATTGGGAAAAGTTTTTACATTATATAATTTACCTAGGAGGTATGGACATGGAATTACAAGAATTTATGCCGCTAATTATTATTGCGGTAATACTAATTGCTGTTGCAATTTTATTTACATTTATCCCTGTTATGTTATGGATTAGTGCATTAGCAGCAGGTGTAAAAGTTGGAATCTTTCAACTGGTTGGGATGCGGCTGCGAAGAGTAGTACCTAATCGAGTAATCAATCCGCTAATTAAAGCCCATAAAGCAGGTTTGAATGTGAAAACAAATCAACTAGAGAGCCATTATTTAGCTGGTGGTAACGTCGATCGGGTGGTCAATGCATTAATTGCAGCACATCGTGCAAATATTGAATTGCCATTTGAACGAGGTGCAGCAATCGACCTCGCTGGTCGTGATGTATTAGAAGCTGTTCAAATGAGTGTAAATCCTAAAGTAATCGAAACGCCATTTATTGCTGGTATAGCGATGGACGGTATAGAAGTGAAAGCAAAAGCTAGGATTACAGTTAGAGCGAATATTGACCGACTTGTCGGTGGTGCTGGTGAAGAAACGGTAATTGCCCGAGTTGGGGAAGGTGTTGTAAGTACAATCGGTAGCTCAGAAGCCCATACGCAAGTTTTAGAAAATCCAGACTCTATCTCTCATAATGTATTAAATCGCGGATTAGATGCAGGAACTGCATTTGAGATTTTGTCCATCGATATTGCAGATGTGGATATCGGTAAAAACATCGGAGCAATTTTACAAACAGACCAAGCAGAAGCAGATAAGAATATCGCCCAAGCAAAAGCTGAAGAACGTAGAGCAATGGCTGTTGCTCAAGAACAAGAAATGCTTGCACGTGTTCAAGAAATGCGTGCTAAAGTTGTTGAAGCAGAAGCAGATGTACCATTAGCACTGGCAGAAGCACTACGGTCAGGGAATCTAGGTGTCATGGATTATATGAATTACAAGAATATCGATGCTGATACAGATATGAGAGGGTCTATCGGAAAATTATCTGAAGACAATAATGAAGAAAATGATCATAAATAGATAAAGGTGGGGTTTGATGGATGCCTTGTCGAATTTAATTGAAGCTATTTTTAGTAATATCTTTATAATTTTTGTAATCATTGCTGGAATCATTGGTTTTCTTAGGGATGGCTGGAATAAAAATAGCGAGAAGGAAAGTAGCCCAAATCGGCCAAACCGAACTCCTCGTCCAATGAGAGATAATTCGAATCGTGACGCATCTTTCCCAACTACCAGTCAGCCACAAACCAGCTCGACGATTTCAGTAGAACAGCAGCATAAAGAGCAAATGGAAAGATTAGCTGGTCAAATGGGTGCTAATCGAAAAGTTGATCAATCGGAGAGTTACAACAAAGAGACAGCTTTTAATGATCTGACACGAAATGTTGAAAAAGAATTGACAGAACAACAGATTCGGTTGAAAAAACAAGTATCCAATAATTTGACGAAGAAAGGGTTAGTGAATGGCGTTATTATGGCTGAGGTGTTAGGAAAGCCAAGAGCATTGAAACCATATCAAAACGTGATATATGAAAGGAAAAAATAAACCGTCATTTTTTAATTCTCTTCACTCGTAAGTTTTTATACTTACGAGTGTTTTTTTGTTCATAATAATTGATCATTGAATATGAAATTGGCAAACGAACGTGTTTTTTGAGCGGATTATGTTCTTATCTCCTTCAAACTTTCATAAATATGAATGTGAGAGGGGGCTGCATTTGTGAAGAAACTGCAACAAGGAATCCGACCATGGTTAACAAAATATTTTGCACTTCCTTCAGATGTGGTACTTGAACTTCCTAGAATCACTGTGATTGGCCAATTGCATGTATATATTGAAAATCATAAGGGATTGGTTACATATTCGGATACGGAATTAAAATTAAGAGCAAATAACGGTTATATCCAAGTAACAGGATCAGCCTTTGTATTAAAGATGATGCTACCTGAAGAGATCTTACTAGAAGGAACAATAAGCGATATAAAATTCTTACCCGATGGATAAGGAGGAGGACATGAAGTATATCCAAGAATCAGCATTAACTGGTTATGTAACAATTGCAGTTACTGGGGAAAAACCGGAGTTGTTTTTCCAGCATTGTACAAGCTATGGGATACGTGTATGGGATGTCAGAAAAACCAAAAACGATGTTTGCGAGGGAAATATAAAGGTAAGTGATATAAAGCAAATTAAACAATTAAGAAGAAGAACACAATATAAAATCAGATTTAAACAACGAAAAGGCTATCCTTTTTTTATACGTAAATTACTTGGAAAAAAGGAATTATTGCTGGGATTCTTCTTAAGTATTTTACTGATTTTATTTCTATCCAATATTCTATGGGAAGTTAAAATAACGGGAGTACCTAAAGATATTGAAGAGAAAATTAATAAGCAGTTAAATCAATATGGAATTCATCCTGGAACATGGATATTTTCTTTAGAGTCACCGAAAGAAATTCAACAACAATTATTAGATGATGTTCCTGAATTATTATGGGTAGGTATTGATCAAAAAGGGACAACCTTCTATTTAGAGGGAGTTGAAAAGGTTGTTGTAAAAGAAGAAGAAACACCTGGTCCTAGAAATCTAATTGCCTCCAAAAAAGGGATTATCAAAAACATGTATGTAACAAAGGGTGTTCCTCAGGTACATGTTAATGACTATGTAGAACCGGGAGATCTTTTAGTATCTGGAAATATGGGTGTGAATGAGGAAGCAGAACGAGAAGATGATGAGCATAAACAAGTAGGTTATGTAGCAGCAGATGGAGAGATAATGGCCACAACTTGGTATGAAGTGAAAGTTTCTGTTCCTCTACAAGCTAATACGGAACAGTTGACGGGAAATCAAGAAAAGAAATTTCATCTAGGTTTTGGAGATTTCCGAGTGCCTATCTGGGGATTTGGGTCGACAGAGTTTGAAAATACGCACCGAGAAATTTCAGAAGAACCAATTCGATTTTTTAAGTGGGAACTTCCTGTTAAACTTATTGAAACCTTAGTAAGTGAAAAAACGTATGATAAACAGAAAAGAACAAAAAATGAAGCTGTCGAAGCAGGGATAAACCAGGCAAAAGAAGAATTGAGATTACGGCTAGGACCAAAGGCTCGAATTGTATCTGAAAAAGTTTTGCATGAATCATTAGAGAATGGTAAAGTTAAACTAAACTTATATATGACTGTAGAAGAAAATATTGTTGAAACACAACCTTTACGTCAAGGAGATTGAGTATGCCAGAAAATCTTACGGAGATTGATTTACAACTTTCAAATCCAAATGAGGCATTAGCATTATTTGGCACAAATGACAAGAATCTTTTTCAATTAGAAGAATTACTTAACATTTCGATTGTAACAAGAGGCGAACAAGTTCGGGTGTCTGGAGATAAAGAAGCAATAGATCTTGTTCAAGACATACTATTAGCGTTGCTTTCGGTTATTCGTAAAGGATTAAGCATAACTGAACGAGATGTAGTATATGCAGTCGAGTTAGCTAAAAAAGGGAAATTAAATCAATTTGAAACATTGTATGAAGATGAAATTACGAAAAATGCAAAGGGAAAATCAATACGGGTAAAAACGCTAGGACAACGCAATTATATAGCGTCAATAAAAGCAAATGATCTTGTATTTGGGATAGGGCCTGCAGGTACTGGTAAAACTTATTTAGCAGTTGTTATGGCAGTTCATGCTTTAAAAAACGGATTAGTAAAGCGTATTATCTTAACGAGACCAGCTGTAGAAGCTGGAGAGAGTTTGGGTTTTTTACCTGGAGATTTAAAAGAAAAAGTAGATCCATATCTAAGGCCATTATATGATGCGTTACATGATGTGTTAGGTGCAGAGCACACGATTCGATTAATTGAACGAGATACAATTGAAATTGCTCCGCTAGCATATATGCGTGGTAGAACGCTGGATGATGCATTTGTCATATTGGATGAAGCACAGAACACAACCCCTGAACAAATGAAAATGTTCTTAACTCGCTTGGGATTTGGATCCAAGATGGTAATCACCGGAGATATTACTCAAATTGACTTACCTAAAGGGGTTCAATCTGGTCTGCATGCTGCTAGCCATTTATTGAATGGGG
The DNA here is from genome assembly GCF_014905415.1 of Virgibacillus salexigens. GTDB lineage: Bacteria > Bacillota > Bacilli > Bacillales > Amphibacillaceae > Virgibacillus > Virgibacillus salexigens. The sequence goes on along the minus strand of NZ_BNEO01000002.1, from coordinate 842,405 downwards.
TGAAGGGAATAGGATTCGTATATCTGGAACAAAATGATGTTGTACGTCATCCTTTGGTTCAACGTATCATAGAAGCTTATGAACAAGGAAATAAATGAACCAGAATGTAAGACCCTTTGTAGATGGGTCTTATTTCTGTATTTTCCTGGTTAAAAGGGGGTAGAAACAATTGTTTAAAAAGAGATTCAATGTTTCTGCATGGATAAAGAAAAGCTCTAATAAATGGCTGATGATTATTCTTGCTACTATATTACTAGCAGTATTCTTTTTTGTAATGACGATTAATAATGTACATACCGAAACGTATGAAATTGAGCGTTTTAGCAGAGCACAGGAGACTATTCGTTCGCCAGTTACGATGGAGAATGAACAAGAAACAGAACGGAAAACGAGAGAAACTGTCCAAGCAGTAGAAGACAGGTATGATATTGATCAAGAAATTACGGACGAACGAGTTGCTTATGTAAATGAACTTTTTGATGCGGTGAATAAGTTAGATCAAGATATTGGCGCTGGACAAGACAATTCAGAAGATGCTTCTTCACCACCTCTTTCAAATCAGGAAAAGGTACAACGATTAAAGCAAATCTTGTCACCAGAAATTACCGAAGGAATAAGTGATGATTTATTGTCTCAGTTAGTGGAAATCCCAGAAAATGATCGAAACAATGGAAAGAAGCTTTTCTTGGAATCGCTAACAGAAACAATGAACAATGGCGTACGAACAGAGAATACCCAGAGTGCGATCACCAGTATTAATCAAACTATTAAATATGAAGCGTTGAATACAGATATAAAAAACGTGTTAACGAGTTTAACGGAATTCGCTGTGGTTGAAAACTCCTTTTTCGATGTGGATAAAACAGCAAATGCTAGGAAAGAAGCTGCTAGTAGTGTTGACCCTGTAGTTATTAGAGCAGGAGAAATTATTGTTCGGGAAGAACAAATAATCACAAATGAGATTTATGAAAAACTGGACTTAGTAGGTGTACTAGATAAGGAACGTAATCTATTCCCCGGCATTGGCTTATCTCTACTTATTTTTCTGATTTGCTTTATCATTGCACATGAAATGAATTGGGTAGCTAAACATCATCAATTAGATCGAGGAAAAATAATTTCAATTGTACTAATTAGTATAATCATCCTTTCGTTGATGAAAATCGTTAGTATCTATACAACGCAAGTGAATCAATTATTTTATGTAATGCCAATAGCTACTGGGGCATTATTAATTAAGCAATTAATACATGAACGGTCTGCGATTGTCCTCAGTGGCTTGTACGCTATTTTAGGTAGTGTTATTTTTAATAATCAAATACCAGGATCACTTCATGTGGAAGCAGGAATCTATTTCTTTCTTTCCCAAATAGTAGCAATCATCCTCTTAATGAATGTGAAAGATCGACTTGCGATTGTTAAAGCAGGGTTAGGTATTGGTATTACTAATATGATTATTGTCGTATTATTTATATTTCTCTCGTTCGAAAAGTACGCATTATCCGATATTTTTATCCAAACATCCTTTGCTGCGGCTTCAGCTTTTTTATCAGCCGTATTAACAATAGGGTTGCTGCCATTTTTTGAAACATCATTAGGAATCCTCTCGGACATCAAATTATTACAGTTATCGAGTCCAAATCAACCGTTATTAAAAAAACTGCTGACGGAGGCGCCAGGTACATATCACCATTCTGTTATGGTCGCAAATTTAAGTGAGACAGCATGTGAAGCTATTGGTGCGAATGGCTTGCTTGCGAGGGTAGGTGCATATTATCATGATGTTGGGAAGACTGTGCGTCCACATTATTTTATTGAAAATCAACTTGCAATAAAAAACCCTCATGATACCATTACTCCTGAGGAGAGTGCTAAAATCATTATTAATCATCCATATGATGGCGCAGAAATGTTAAGTAAACACCGTCTTCCAGAAGAAATCATTGATATTGCTAAACAACATCATGGTACATCCTTATTAAAGTTCTTTTATATCAAAGAACAAGGAAAAAACCCAGCAGTTACGGAGGATCAATTTCGTTACCCAGGACCGAAACCACAGTCGTCAGAATCCGCTATTATTAGTATTTGTGATTCAGTTGAAGCAGCTGTCCGTTCATTAAAAGAACCAACAGAAGTTAAAATTGAGGAAATTGTAACATCAATCATTAATAATAAAATGACTGACGGTCAACTTGATGATTGCCCATTAACATTAAAGGAAATAAATATAATACAACGAACGATATGTAATACATTGAAAGGTATTTTTCATTCTCGCATACAATATCCGATGAAGGAGGCAAAATAAGTGTATATTGATTTTCATGATAAAACCAACTCTGTACCGAGTGATTATATTGATATGATTCAACGCTTGGTAACCTTTGCAGCTGAAAAAGAAGGTATTACCCAAGAAGCGGAAGTATCCATTAATTTTGTGAGTAATAAGGAGATTCAAGAAATTAATCGAAATTATAGACAAAAGAACACACCAACAGATGTAATCTCTTTTGCAATGCAAGAGACTGGAGAAGGTGAAATAGACATTATTGATGAAGATTTACCGTTATTATTAGGTGATATTGTTATTTCTATTGAAAAAGCAAAAGAACAAGCAGAGGAATATAATCACTCATTAGAAAGAGAATTAGGTTTTCTAACGATTCATGGCTTTCTTCATCTTTTAGGATATGATCATATGTCAAAAGAGGATGAACAAAACATGTTTGCGAAACAAGATCAATTATTAGGTGAGTTTGGAATTGAAAGATAAAAAATGGTCGATTGGCTTTTCCTATGCTTGGGAGGGTATCGTTCAAGTAGTTAAATTGGAACGTAACTTTCAAATTCATTTAATAACGGCCCTTCTTGTCATTATTGCAGGGTTCATTCTTGGATTATCTAGAATGGAATGGATATTTATTGTAATAGCAATTGGTATTGTCTTAATTGCTGAAATGATTAATAGTACAATTGAAAGAATCATGGATTACATCAAGCCAGATATTCACCCAGCAGCCAAACAAATTAAAGATATGGCTGCTGGAGGTGTGTTGATCGCGGCAGTAGCAGCTTTTATAATTGGACTGTTTATATTTATTCCCAACATCATTGCTTTATTTTAGCTCCCTGAAGCCCCCAATTGTTGGTTAATATCCAACAATTGGGGGTAATTTATTATTGATTAACTATTTTAAGGAAAATACAAAATTTGCGTTTACTGGGTAATTATCCGTGAATTTTGTCTAGAGAAGTGCTATTTTAATAAAAGAACCAAAAGTTTTTAAAGCTTTTGTCGATTGCATGAAACAGAAGCTTATTTGTAGTATGATATGGATAAAACATTTGAAATACGTCGTGGAGGAAGCAACATGGAATATAGTTTTAAATCCGGATTTATAGCAATTATTGGTAGACCAAATGTTGGAAAATCTACATTTATGAATAGAGTGATTGGCCAAAAAATTGCAATTATGAGTGATAAGCCACAAACCACAAGAAACAAGATTCAAGGCGTGTTAACAGAAGAGCATTCTCAAATTATTTTTATTGATACACCTGGAATTCATAAACCAAAGCATCGACTTGGGGACTTCATGGTAAAAACTGCTGAAAATACGTTGAATGAAGTAGATGCTATTTTATTTATGATCAATGCTAGTGAAGGTTACGGCAAAGGGGATCAATATATTATCGAGCGTCTGCATCAAGTAAAAAGACCAGTTTATTTAATTATTAATAAAATTGATCTTGTTCATCCAGATGATTTGTTACCTTTAATAGATCAATATAAAGAAAAATATGCATTCGCAGAGATTATTCCCATTTCTGCTTTGCAAGGGAATAATGTGGATCATATGCTGGAAGTCCTCAAGAAAGATCTTCCAGAAGGACCGCAATATTACCCTGAAGACCAAATTACTGACCACCCAGAAAGATTTGTTATGCAAGAACTAATACGAGAAAAAGTATTGCAACTAACTAGGGAAGAAGTACCGCACTCGATAGCTGTTGTGCTGGAGCAGATGGAAAAAGCAGACGATCAGAAATTATATATACAAGCTACAATTGTAACCGAAAGAAAAACCCAAAAAGGAATACTGATTGGTAAGCATGGAAGTATGTTGAAAAATATTGGGAAAGCAGCTCGAGAAGATATTGAAAAATTACTAGGTACAAAAGTGTACTTAGAGCTTTGGGTAAAAGTTAAAAAGGATTGGAGAAACAAGCAAAATCAGCTATATGAATACGGTTTTCGAAGCGATGAATATTAAACATGGTAAATTTTTATACTAATTGTTTTTAGTGTTGTGGTGATTCTAAGTAGTAAGTTACATTTTCAAACATTAAAGAAAGGTGGGTTTTCTTGTGATTGATTTAACCTGGAAATTATTCAGCCAAACAGGAAACATTGAAACCTATTTATTGATGAAAGAGTTAGAAAATGAACGGAAAAATGAAGTAACCCAGCATGAAGGTCAAAAAATAACACCATTAGATACCAATTAGTAAAGAATTGAAAACGTGTAAGAATAGATGAGGCAAAGGTGAATCTATGTGCTTGAAAAAATAGAAGGTATTGTATTAAAGACAAATGACTATGGGGAAACGCATAAAATTGTCACGATATATAGTAAGAAATTAGGTAAACTTTCCGCCATCGCTCGTGGTGCAAAAAAACCGAAAAGTCGAATGGCTGCCGTAACGCAGCCATTCATCTATGCACAATTCTTTGTTTATGTTAATAGTGGCTTGAGCACTATCCAACAAGGGGAAGTTATTGATTCATTTCGAAAAATCCGAGAGGACATCATTAAAACGGCATATGCTGCATATATTATTGAACTTACGGATAAGTTACTGGATGACAAAAAGCCAGATCTAACTATATTCCATCAATTGCATGAAACCATGACTTGGATTGCTGAAAATGAGGAACCTAGTATTCCCATGATGATGTATGAATTAAAACTATATGCAAAAGGTGGGTTTGCGCCATTAGTAAGTCGTTGCAGTAATTGCGGCAATCGGAATTCTCCGTTTGTATTTTCGATTACTGAGGGTGGGTTGCTCTGCAGGGAATGTAGAAGAATGGATCCGGAAGCCATCCCGTTACCTAATGCTGTAGCTAAATTATTACATATTTTTGCAACAGTTAACTTACAGCAGGTGGGAACTATTTCGATTAAAAACGAGAATAAACGCTTGTTACGTCAACTGTTAGATGCTTATTATGATTATTATGGCGGCTATTTTATCAAGTCACGGAAATTTTTAAATCAACTGGATTTATTAAAATAAGTTGACATGACAAGGATAAATGACGTATTATTTGTACATAAAATGATACGATAACATTGCTGTGAAAAAGAAAAGTACCTTTTGTATCCTTGTAAAGCGAGTCCAGATTGGTGAGAGCTGGATGATGGAACAAAGGGGAAGGGCGCTTTGGAGCAATGCAAATAAAGTGGCTCTTTAAGAGAGCAAATAGGGTGGAACCGCGGTTGATCCCCGTCCCTATGTCCCGTTTAGAGACATAGAGACGGGGATATTTATTTGCAAAGAGCAGTTTCTCTAAGGGTTCATTCACCTTATAGGTGAAATAGCTGCTGAGAAGCGAATAATTCGTAATGGAGGATATGTGATTAATGACTATTCAAGAAATGATATTAACATTGCAAAAACATTGGTCTGAACAAAATTGTATTATTATGCAGGCGTATGATGTAGAAAAAGGAGCAGGGACAATGTCTCCAATGACATTATTACGTAGTCTTGGACCAGAGCCTTGGAATGTTGCTTATGTGGAACCTTCAAGACGGCCTGCAGATGGTAGGTATGGTAATAACCCTAACCGACTTTATCAGCATCATCAATTTCAAGTAATTATGAAGCCTTCTCCTGATAATATCCAAGAACTATATCTTGAATCCTTGAAAAAATTAGGTATTAATCCACTTGAACATGATATTCGGTTTGTGGAGGACAATTGGGAAAATCCTACTCTTGGCGCTGCTGGTCTGGGCTGGGAAGTATGGCTAGATGGAATGGAAATTACTCAATTCACCTATTTCCAACAAATAGGGGGCTTAGAAGCGAATCCTGTGGCAGTAGAGCTTACGTATGGCATTGAACGGCTTGCATCTTATATCCAGGATAAAGAAAATGTCTTTGATTTGGAATGGACGACAGGTGTAACCGTAGAGGATATCTTTTATCAACCAGAATACGAGCATTCGAAATATACATTTGAAGAATCAAATACAGAAATGCTATTTGACTTATTTACAAAATATGAAAAGGAAGCGAAAGAAACGATGGATAAGGGTTTAGTATTCCCGGCATATGACTATGTTTTAAAATGCTCCCATACGTTTAACCTCCTAGATGCAAAAGGTGTTATATCCGTTACAGAGCGTACTGGATATATAACTAGAATTCGTAATCTAGCTCGTAGTATAGCGAAAGCTTACGTTGCAGAAAGAGAACGTCTTGGTTTCCCGATGTTGCAAAAGGAGGAAAAATAAAATGACAAAAAATGCATTATTTGAAATTGGCTTAGAGGAATTACCAGCGCGGTTTATTGATGATGCAGAATCGCAGTTGAAAGAAAAGACAGAAGCTTGGTTACATGATTTACGAATTTCATATGAGCAAATACGATCATTTTCTACGCCAAGGCGATTAGCGGTTATGATTAAAGGTGTGGCTGAGGAACAGACAACGATAGCAGAAGAGGTTAAGGGCCCTTCCTTGAAAATTGCCAAAGGTGAAGATGGGAATTGGACGAAAGCTGCAATTGGTTTTTCGAAAGGGCAAGGAAAGACAACGGACGATCTATATATAAAAGAGCTTAATGGTACTTCCTATGTATTCATTAAAAAACATATCGAAGGTCAAACAACTTTTGATTTACTACCTGAATTTCATAAAATAATTGAATCGATAACCTTTGGCAAAAATATGCGTTGGGGTACGCAATCGATTAGGTATGCACGTCCGATTCGATGGCTTGTTGGCTTATTCGGAAGTGAAATTATTCCGTTTGAAGTAGCGAAGGTTACCAGCAGTAACCTGACTTTTGGTCATCGTTTTTTAGGTGATAATATAACGCTAGAAAACCCACTTAATTATGAGTCAGCGTTATTGAACCAATATGTTATCGTTGATCCCCTAAAAAGAGAAGAAAAAATCCTAAAGGGAATTCATACTTTAGAGAAGGATAAAGATATTCAAATACCTGTCGATAAACACTTACTTGATGAGGTTCGTAATTTAGTGGAATTCCCTCAAGTGTTTCTTGGATCATTTGACCAGCAGTTTTTAAAGCTTCCGGATGAAGTTTTAATCATTTCCATGAAAGAACATCAACGTTATTTTCCTGTAAAATCATTAGACGGAAAGCTGCTTCCTTACTTTGTTGGAATCCGTAACGGGAATGATTATGCGATTGATACGGTGATTAAGGGTAATGAGAAAGTCTTACGTGCTCGATTATCTGATGCTGCCTTTTTCTATGAAGAAGATCAGAAGCATTCCATTGAATATTATTTAGCAAAACTTGAACGGGTTGTTTTTCAAGAAAAATTAGGTACGATTGCGAATAAAGTACAGCGTGTTACTGCGTTAACTGAACAAATAGGTAAATTCATTCATCTAAATACAGATAAAATGTCCTTAGCAATCCGTGCTGCCTCTATTTGTAAATTTGACTTACCAACAAATATGGTCAATGAATTTACTGAGCTACAAGGTGTAATTGGTGAAAAATATGCACATTTATATGGAGAAAATGACCTTGTTGCTCAAGCAATTCGTGAACATTATTTGCCAATTCAAGCAAATGGAGATCTGCCAGCAACAGAAGTAGGGGCAATTGTAAGTATAGCCGACAAGTTAGATACTATCACAGGATGTATATCTGTTGGTTTAATGCCAACGGGTTCACAGGATCCATACGGTCTACGAAGGCAAGCAACAGGTATATTACGAATAGTTAAAACATTTAAGTGGGATATGCAAATTGAAAACTTATTACGAATTGCCCAAGATGTCTTTAAGCAATCGAATGTTCCATTGTCAAATCATGACCAATCATTTGTTCATTTAAAAGAATTTTTCTCCTTACGTGCCGCCTTCTTATTAAAAGAAGCTGCGGTGGAGCAGGATATTATTCAAGCAGTCTTACATGATGGTGTTGGAATTTACGATTATACATTAGCTAAAGCACAAACGTTATCAGAGAAAAGAAATGATGATGCATTTAAGCCTATCCAAGAGGCTTTGGTACGTGTTCTAAATTTAGCTGAAAAAGCGGAAACGACGAGTGTAGACCCTCAACTATTTGAAACGGATTCGGAAAAAGCGTTATATGAACAATATCAATTTGTGGAAGAATCATATCAGGATACAGATCGAAATGCTGAAAAGAACTTACAGTTAATTGCTAAACTAGCTGAACCTATCCACCTTTTCTTTGATAATAATATGGTCATGACGGATAATGAACGAGTTCGCAACAATCGTTTAGGGTTGTTAGCTAATATAGCAAATATAATTAATCGGTATGCAGATTTGACACAAATTGAATGGAAACAACATTTCTAATTTTTCTTTCTGTAAAGCGATCCAATTCTCTTTTCAGTATATTTAGTCTATAATAGAAGTAACAGTTGATGTCACATCGTTTGTAGGTGGTGAAAGAGATGGAGTTATCAAATAGACAGGAAGAAATACTTCAAATAGTTAAAGAAAACGGACCAATTACTGGTGAAAATATTGCTGAACGGCTAAGCTTAACTCGTGCTACATTACGTCCTGATTTAGCCATTTTGACGATGGCGGGATTTCTGGATGCCCGCCCTCGTGTAGGCTATTTTTTCACAGGTAAAACAGGAACAGAATTACTTACAGAGCAAATTAAAAAGTTTAAAGTATATGAATATCAACATGTGCCAATTGTAGTAAAGGAAAGTGTATCGGTGTATGATGCTATATCAACAATGTTTTTGGAAGATGTGGGGACCCTGTTTGTGGTCGATGATTATGCTTGTTTAACAGGTGTTTTATCTAGAAAAGACTTACTACGTGCAAGTATTGGACAACAAGATTTAAGTACAGTCCCTGTACATATTATTATGACAAGGATGCCGAATATAACAGTTTGTAGAAAAGAGGATTTATTAGTTGATGTGGCTAAGAATTTAATTGATAAGCAAATTGATGGGATTCCAGTCATTAAAGATTCAGACCAAGGGTTAGAAGTAGTTGGCAGAATAACGAAAACGACAATTACCAAGGCATTTGTGGAATTAATTTTGGATAAAGATTTGTAATCAATTGATAGGAAGGGGTAGATTCATGTTTACGCAACCTGTCTATGTATTATCTGATTCAGTAGGGGAAACTGCTGAGTTAGTTATTAAAGCAGGCTTGAGTCAATTTAATGATGGAACCTATAAGATACAGCGCATTCCATATGTCGAAGATAAAGAAACGATTGATGATGCACTACAGCTTGCTAATGAAAACAACGGTCTAATTGGCTTTACACTTGTCGATCCAAGTCTTCGAAACTATGTAAATGAACGTGCAAAACAATTGAATATGGAAGCAATTGACATTATGGGACCAATGTTAAAAGCAATGGAACGTGTGTTTAATCGATCTCCGAGAATGGAAGCAGGGTTGGTTCATAAACTGGACGAAGATTATTTTAAACGTGTAGAAGCAATCGAATTTGCTGTGAAATACGACGACGGGCGGGATTCAAGAGGAATTTCCAGAGCTGATATTGTTTTAATTGGAGTTTCAAGAACTTCGAAAACACCCTTATCTCAATATTTAGCACATAAGCGTTTAAAAGTTGCAAATGTGCCCATTGTGCCAGAAGTGGATCCTCCTGAAGAATTATTTGACGTTGACCCAAGCAAATGCATTGGATTACGAATAAGCCCAGCAAAACTAAATGAAATTCGTAAAGAAAGGTTAAAAGCGTTGGGATTAGGTGATCAAGCGACATATGCTAACATGGAAAGAATCTATAAAGAGCTTGATTATTTTGATGCTATAGTTAAAAAAATAGGCTGTCATGTAATTGATGTTTCAAATAAAGCAGTAGAGGAAACAGCAAATAGTATCCGACAAATCATTAAAAAATAGTAGTTTTTAAGAGATAACTTCATAAAAAACATTCTATATCTAGTGTGTAGAATGTTTTTTCATGGTTAGGAATCAACACTGCTGGCAATAATATAAAACTAGAAACGATTTAATAGCTTTTTATAAAAAAGTATATTATAATGAGTCTTTGTGTAATGATATAACATACGTATCGTTTATAATGTATGTTTATGTAAAGAAACCTTATCTTTGAAGAAGGATTTTGTAAGACTTATGTAGAAGTATGTATTGGAAAGACAGATAACAATTAGCGTCTACAAGTCGTTTCTTATTGGTAGCTAGTTTTCAAAGTTTAGGAGAGCTAGTGATATGAGTGTCCTTCACAGATGATGTTTACACATGAAGAAGGAATTTTTTTCGGCTTTTTTAAAAAATATTGTCGAAAAATGAAGGATTTTTTTAATGAAAGACGAATATTAATTAGCATGGTGATTTTATGTCCAATCAAATTCCTGAAGAAGTGATCGAAGAAATTCGTAAAGCTAATGATATTGTAGACATTATTGGGGATTATATTCAGTTAAAAAAACAAGGAAGAAATTATTTTGGTCTTTGTCCTTTTCATGGAGAGAAAACACCATCATTTTCAGTGACCCAAGAAAAGCAAATATTTCATTGTTTTGGCTGTGGTAAGGGTGGAAATGTAGTTACATTTCTGATGGAAATGGAGAATTATTCATTTTTTGAAGCACTGCAGCATCTTGCGGATAGAAGTGGAATCCAACTACCTGAGACAAATTCAAAAACGACTGAAAGTTCATTGTCTCAAGAGAATCAGGATATATTGTCCGCGCATGAATGGTTAGCAAAGCTTTATCATCATCTTCTTCGTTATACAAAGGATGGAAAAGAAGGATATGGTTATTTACAAGACCGGGGTGTAAAGGATGAATCAATCGATGCGTTTCAACTCGGTTTTGCTCCTAATGTAAAGGACTTTACCGCTGAATTCTTAAAGAAAAAAGGATTTCATCAGCAATTATTAGTAAAAGCTGGTTTGATCAATTTACGGGAAGACGGTCAAATTAGTGACAGGTTCAGAGGAAGAATTATATTTCCTATTCGAAACCATTTGGGTAAAACTGTTGCCTTCGGTGGCCGAGCTACTATCGGGGATAGTAAGCCAAAGTATATTAATAGTCCAGAAAGTGAGTTGTTCCATAAAGGAAAACTTCTTTATAATTTTGATCTAGCCAAAAAGCACATCCGTAAGAAAAATGAAGCTATTCTTTTTGAAGGGCAAATGGATATTATCGCTGCTTATCAAGCGGGTATTCGAAATGTTATTGCAACATTAGGTACTGCATTAACTGAATATCAGGCGAAACTTCTCAAGCGTTATGTTAATACCGTAATTCTGTGTTATGACGGAGATCGAGCTGGCTTAGATGCTGCATATAAAGCAGCTGTTTTATTAAGACAATCTGGCTGTGAAGTAAAAATAGCACATCTGGAAAATAACATAGATCCTGACAGTTTTATTCAGACTTATGGAGGAGATGCATTTGAGAAGGAAGTAATAAAAGCAAGTGATACATTTATGAGTTTCTATATGCGATTTTTGAAGAAAGATTTTAATTTAAATCATGAAGGAGATCGCATAAACTATATAGAAAAAGTATTAAAGCAACTCGCAATGATTGATAGTCCCATTGAACGGGAATATTATGTGAAAGAATTAAGTAAAGAATATGGTATATCCATTGATACGTTAACAAATGAAATTTCAGGTTATCGCGAAAAGTTTGGCACAAATAAGGATAATCACCAAAAGAACAGATATACTAGTAATACGGTATGGAATGTTCGGAAATCGAAGTTGCTCCCAGCTTTTCAAAATGCAGAGAGACAATTAATTTCCTATATGCTCCAAAACGTGAGAATCACTGAAAAAATTCAAGACGAAATTGGAGCAGGATTTAATATAGATTCCCATAAAATCATTGCAACTCATTTATACGCATTTTACGAAGAAGGAAATGAAGCAGATGTCAGTTTATTTCTAGAAAGGATTACTGATTCGGAATTACAGCAACAAATTACGGAAATAGCTATGTTACCAGTACAAGAGGATATCAGTGATCAGGAATTGAATGACTATATTCGAATTATCCGGACTAAAAATAGTGATATGGATACAATTAAATCGTTGAAAGATCAGCAAAAAATGGCTGAACAACAACAGGACCCAATAAAAGCAGCGCAAATAGCAATGCAAATTATTGAAATAAATAAGCAACTAAAACATCCGAAATGATTTTTTATGCAGTATGGAAGGAGGGGGACTCATGGCCGATAACAAGCCTTCACAAACAAAAGAAAATGAATCTGAACTAACCTTAGAACAAGCCAAAGACCAGTTATTAGAAATGGGTAAAAAACGAGGTGTTTTGGCATATGAAGAAATAGCAGATCGTTTGTCTAATTTTACGCTTGAATCAGACCAAATGGACGAATTTTATGAGTACCTAGCAGATCAAGGTGTTGAAGTAATAGGAGAATCCGAAGAGGATCCTAGTATGCAACAAATTGCAAAAGAGGAAGAATTTAACCTGAATGACCTTAGCGTACCATTGGGAATCAAGATAAATGACCCAGTACGTATGTATTTAAAAGAAATTGGCCGGGTTGATTTATTATCTGCTGCTGAAGAGATCGATTTAGCAACACGAATCGAAAAAGGTGATGAAGAAGCGAAACGCCGCCTTTCTGAAGCAAACTTACGTTTAGTTGTGAGTATTGCAAAGCGGTATGTGGGCAGAGGTATGTTATTCCTAGATCTTATCCAAGAAGGAAATATGGGATTAATTAAAGCAGTAGAAAAGTTTGATTACCGAAAAGGATTCAAGTTTAGTACCTATGCAACTTGGTGGATAAGACAGGCAATTACAAGAGCGATAGCTGACCAAGCAAGAACAATAAGAATTCCCGTACACATGGTAGAAACGATTAATAAATTAATTCGTGTTCAAAGACAATTGCTGCAAGACCTAGGTAGAGAACCTACTCCAGAAGAAATTGGAGAAGAAATGGAACTAGCGCCAGATAAAGTTCGTGACATACTCAAAATTGCACAAGAACCAGTATCTCTAGAAACTCCAATCGGAGAAGAAGATGACTCTCACTTAGGTGATTTTATTGAAGACCAAGAAGCGGTCTCTCCATCTGATCATGCGGCTTATGAATTACTAAAAGAACAATTAGAAGATGTTCTTGATACGTTAACAGATCGTGAAGAAAATGTACTACGCTTGCGATTTGGTCTAGATGACGGTCGTACTAGAACATTAGAAGAAGTTGGTAAAGTGTTCGGTGTAACAAGAGAAAGAATCCGTCAAATAGAAGCGAAGGCACTTCGCAAACTAAGACATCCGAGTAGAAGCAAACGTTTGAAAGATTTTCTTGATTAATTCATGTCATTGGACAATGCTCGTCATTGTCCAATGATTTTCCTTTTAATAATCATCATCCTAATTTATTTTTGTTAACGTTTTCAATTTCTTGTTTTCATTTTACGCAATTTCAGACTATTTTGCAACTTGTATTTTAATGCTGATCATATATGTATGGATTATGATCAAGACGGCAAGGCTTCCTTAATGTATCGTATTATTTAGAAGTTGCTATTTTTCATCTATTATGTCTATAGATTTAAATAGTTTTAATAAATTTTCATGTGTAAACACTTTAAAGAAAGCAGTTTTTCAAGTAAAATAAATATAGTCTTTTACAGTTAATAACGAAATGGGGATTACATAAGGAGGAAACGTAATGAAAAGAAACCCTGTTATCCCATATGCAATCATTGCTTTAGTAGGGATACTTGGCGTAATTATTCTATCATTTGTAGGATTAGATCAACGTAATGACATGCAACAAGCGGAAGAAGGTGGCGGTGAACAAGCCGAGTCTCAAGAAGGTGAGACAACCGATGATCCGGCAGCAATATTTGAATCGAATTGTGCAAGCTGCCATGGGGCAGATCTATCTGGAGGTATGGGACCAGATTTGACACAAGTTGGTAGTAGATTGTCTCAAGAAGAGATTCAAGATGTAATTATTAATGGTAAAGGACAAATGCCTGCTGGTATGGCCAATGAAGCCGAGGCTGAAGTATTGGCTAAATGGCTGGCAGAGAAAAAGTAATTAAACGTGATGAAATAGGTGAAAAGCGAAGCTTTCTGCTAATAAACAGAAAGCTTTTCTTTATATAAGAACATAACGAATAAATAGAGGAATGTGGAGGAAATAATGGCAGATGTAAAGCTTTCAAAACGATTAAAACGAGTAGCCTCTTTCTTACCTAAAGGGGCTGTATTTGCTGACATTGGTTCGGATCATGCGTATTTACCTTGCTATGTTTGTAAAAATGATCAAACAGCGAAGGCAATAGCAGGTGAGGTTAATGAAGGTCCATATAGGAGTGCGGTAGAAACGGTAAAGAGTCACAATCTTGAAGATCAGATTGATGTTCGATTAGGAAATGGTCTTCATGTATTATATCATCAAGAAGCTAGACAAGTGGTTATTGCTGGTATGGGTGGTTCATTAATCAAGAGTATATTGAATGAAGGAAAGGATAAATTGGAAATTACCGACCAAATTATTGCTCAACCAAATGTCGATGCTCGTGCAGTTCGTATATGGTTAATTACCAATGGATATACAATTACAGATGAAGATTTAGTTGAAGAAAATGGACATTTTTATGAAATTATCAAATCAGAATGGAATGCCAATCCTTCTACACCTGCAACATTGGATGAACAACAATTATTATTCGGACCAATTCTCCTTCTCAAGAAACCTTATGCGTTTTATAAAAAATGGAAGGCCGAAGCAAAAAAATTAGAGCGTGTTATTCAGCAAATGAAACAAGCAAAGCAATCGGATCAATTAAAGATAAATCAATTCTTACAAGAGAAAAAATGGATTGCGGAGGTTACAAATGAAACAAATTCAATTGACAAATCGTGATATTTTTAAAGTAATGGAGGCACTTGCCCCTACCTATCTTGCCTATGATTGGGATAATGTTGGGTTACAAGTTGGAGCTTACAATAAACCTGTTAGCAAAATTATGATTACATTGGATGTTTTAGAAAATGTCGTTGACGAAGCAATTGAAAAACATGTTGATTTAATTATTGCTCACCATCCATTACTATTCAAACCATTGCGGCAGTTAAATATGGATACACCTTCAGGCAAAATCATGCAAAAATTAGTGAACCATGGTATAACTGTATATGCATCCCATACAAATTTAGACGCAGCAATTGGAGGGGTAAATGATCAACTCGCTGATGCCATTGGTTTAACGTCTAGTCGTGTATTAGTAGATGAACAATCGAAGAGCCTAGTTAAATTGGCTGTTTATGTACCAATATCCCATATCGATCAAGTCAGAGAAGCGATAAGCAAGGCGGGAGCTGGGCATATTGGCAATTATAGTCATTGTACGTTTCACAGTCATGGTCAAGGTACTTTTAAACCGCTCGAAGGTACAAATCCTTTTATCGGAAATACGAATCAACTTGAAAAAGTAGAAGAGGCTAAATTAGAGACGATTGTAGAAGAGCATAAATTATCTTCTGTGCTTGAGCAAATGATAGATGCACATCCATATGAAGAGGTGGCTTATGATATATACCCATTAGGAAATAAAGGAGAGGCTATGGGACTTGGACGTGTTGGTCATCTCGAAGAAAAGATGGTGTTAAGGGATTTTGTAGAAAAAGTGAAATCCGCGTTTCAAATGGAAAATGTTCGCGTAACTGGAAATTTAGATAAAAAGGTAAAAACAATTGCTATTCTTGGTGGAAGTGGCGAAAAATATATTCATCAGGCTAAATTAAAAGGAGCAGATGTTTATATAACTGGGGATATGACGTTTCATATAGCACAAGATGCATGGCAAATCGGATTGGCAGTTATTGATTCGGGTCATTATGCAGAAAAAATAATGAAAGATGCTGTTAAAAATTATTTGAATGACAGGTTTAAAGATATGGGGATTGAAGTAATAACTTCAACAACGAATACAGATCCATTTCAGTTTATGTAAGTAGAAAAGGAGTACGAAAATGAATAAAGATGATTTTAAGGAATTTAAACTTCAACCAATAATGGAATCAGTTATTGAAAAGTTGGAATTCCAAACACCTACTGAAGTGCAAAGAAAGGTTATTCCAGCAATATTAGAAGGAAAGAGTGTAATTGGTCAATCGCGAACAGGTTCTGGTAAAACACATGCTTTTTTACTTCCATTAATGAATCAGATTAGCGATGACAAAAGTGAGGTGCAATTGGTTATAACAGCGCCCACAAGGGAGTTAGCCACACAGTTATTTGATGAGGTCAAAAAGATAATTACGTATGCCGAAAAGCAATGGAAGGCTAAGTTGCTAATTGGTGGTACAGATAAGCAAAAGATGATGGAAAAATTAAAAGAACCGCCTCATATTATTGTTGGCACCCCTGGGCGAATTCTTGATATGGTAAAAGAAGAAGCTCTTTCCATTTACTCTGCTAACTCATTTGTTATCGATGAAGCAGATTTGATGCTTGATTTAGGATTTATCAATGAAGTCGACCAATTATTAGTGCGCTCTCATCCATCTGTTCAATTACTTGTTTTTTCAGCTACCATTCCACAGCGATTACAGCATTTTTTCAAAAAGTATTTAGAACATCCGGTATATGTAAAAATAGAGGATCATTTCTCGCCTGAAACAATGGAACATCGATTAATTGCTTTAAAACATCGGGACGAGGCTTCGATTATATATGAAATATCGAAGGCCATAAATCCTTACTTGGCCATTATCTTTACCAATGGCAAAGAGCAGGCAAACGAATTATCCGCTGTGCTACAGGAAAAAGGCATACCTAATGGTCTTATCCATGGTGGCTTGTCCCCGCGCGAAAGGAAACGTATGTTAAAGGAGATTCAAAATCTCCGTTATCAATATATTGTTGCAACCGATTTGGCTTCTCGAGGGATAGATATCAAAGGTGTGAGTCATGTTATCAATGCTCAATTGCCTAAAGAAGCAGATTTTTATATTCATCGTGTTGGCAGGACTGCTAGAGCCGGAATGGAAGGTACTGCTATAAGCATATACCGAGAGCAAGATGAATTACTTATTAATAGACTCGAGCAAAAAGGCTTACCTATTATGTATACAGACGTACGTAATGGGACGTGGCATGAAGCGAAGCCTTGGAACCAACGCACTGTCCGAGGAAGAAATGCTACCAATGCTGATAAAGAAGCGTGGAAACGTGTGAAAAAGACAACGAAGGTTAAACCAGGTTATAAGAAAAAAATGAAGAAGCAGCAAGAAGCAATTAAAAAACAATTAAAAAAGAAAAAATATAAAAAATAATTGATATACTGGAGAGGTGATTAGGCATGGTAAAGATCGGATCTCATGTTTCAATGAGTGGTAAAAAAATGCTGCAGGGTTCATCGGAGGAAGCTGCTTCCTATGGTGCAAATACATTCATGATTTATACAGGGGCTCCTCAAAATACACGGAGAAAGCCAATTGAAGAATTAAATATTGAGCGTGGTATAGAACATATGAGGGAAAATGGTATTGGCGATATTGTTGTCCATGCGCCCTATATAATAAATATTGGCAATACAGTTAAACCTGAAACCTTTGAACTTGGGGTTAATTTTTTACGGAATGAAATTGACCGGACAGCTGCAATTGGTGCTAAACAAATCGTGTTGCATCCAGGATCACATGTAGGAGAAGGTGCCGATAAAGGGATTAAGCGAATTATTGAAGGCCTAAATGAAGTACTAGAGAAAGATAAAGATGTACAAATTGCCTTAGAAACAATGGCTGGTAAAGGTTCAGAAATTGGAAGAACATTTGACGAACTGGCAAAAATAATTGATGGCGTAACGCATAACGAAAAATTATCTGTATGCATGGATACGTGTCATATTCATGATGGTGGCTATAATATTGTAAATGATTTTGATGGCGTACTTGATCAATTTGATAAAATAGTTGGAATTGATCGTATTAAAGTGGTTCACGTAAATGATAGCAAAAATGAAATAGGTGCACATAAAGATCGTCATGAAAACATTGGTTTTGGTCATATCGGATTTGAAGCACTTTTATACGTGATTAATCATCCTCAATTAGAACCGTTGCCAAAAATATTAGAAACTCCATATGTCGGAGAAGATAAAAAAAATAAAAAGGCACCTTACAAATTTGAAATTGACATGATTAAAAAAGGTGATTTCGATTCAGATTTGAAAGAAAAAATCATTCAAGGGGAAAAATAAGTACAAAAAGAAGGAATAATACGAGTATTTCGTATTATTCCTATTCAAAAAGATGACTTAGTCCATAGGATTGAATGAGTTCATTAAAAAGTTTTTGCGCTTTTTTGGCTGTCTGAATATCAGTGATTTTTGCTAATTCCCTTAACATTTTTTCCCTGCCATTTGCCGAAAAAGGATCCACGTTGTTTTGTTTCACATACATGACAATTTGCTGCGCTTCCCTGGCATCTAATGAAAAACCGTATTGTCCTGCATAGTGTAAAAGCTCATCTGCAGATAATTGTGAGAGCTTTTTTTGAATCATTTCCTTAAGAAAATTGGACATGTATTCACTTACTCCCTTTTTAAGTATTGTAATGTACTATATGCAGCAAAGCAGAAAAAATAATCTTGTCTGAGGTAAACTTTTCCCTTCCATTAACTTACACCATTAAAAATGATGAAATTCCATAAGCTAAAGATGCACCTCAATATAAGAAAAGGGAGGTCTCTTTCATGAATCAATATCCAGGTCGCAATGGAATGAAAGATGTTGAAAAAGCACCGAATCATGGTGAACAAAGAAAAAATCAAGATTTTGTTGGGGTTGAGCCAGATAGTTCCCGTGACGAGGAATTCGCTGCTGAAATGACAGCAGATAATTATGAGCCCGATGTAGCAGGGGACGATGATGTAAATACAACATTTGGCTGGATAGGGATTGCTTTATCCGTTATTTCTTTCTTTATTTGGCCAGTAATATTTGGAGCTGCAGGGATCATTCTTGGCTTTATGTCCCGTAGCCGAGGAGCAGACACATTAGGAAATATAGCGATAGCAGCAGGGGCAATTTCTATATTAATTACCTTGTTTGTATTACCTTTCGTCTAGAAAAGGGGCTGTCATCAGCCCCTTTTTTTATTCATAGGCAGGGAAATAGTAATATTTTCCAACTTCGAGACGGAATGGATCAGTATGGGGATTAACGGTTTGAAAATCCTGGATGATTTTCTCTATATTTAAGTGATTCAACTTTGATTGGTTAATCTCCTCCATTATTGAAAGGACAGTCTCACCCGCTTGGACTTTTTTCGTTATGACATGGTATGATGAGAATATCGGCTGCTCTTTCTGCTGCTTTAATTGCGGGCCATCGTTTGTTATTGAAATATTAGAAATATCTTTATAAATAATGGATAACATCAGTATAATAAGTAACCATATAGCTAATTTCTTCAATATATACATAAGATCTACTCCTTATAATGAAACAATTCTCCGTTGTAAAACGTATATATTAGGGAGAAGGTGAGAGGGGGAAATTCTTTGGCGCTTTTAGAAATGGATTGGATAGGGCTTGTTATAACCGGATTTGCAACATTATTTTTAATTGGTGAAGTTTTGGTTAATATGCGTGGATTATTCGCTTTATTAGGTATCGGATTTATTACCGTGTACTTTGGTGCATATGTTGAAACAAGCTCGATTATTATTATGGTTATTATTTATTTTATCGGATTATTACTTATTGTTATCGATGGCAAACTATTAAATGATGGTACTTTAGCTACGATAGGTTTAGCCAGCATGTTAACAGCTGTAGCACTACCTGCACCGAATTTAGCAGCTGGTTTGTATGCTGTCTTAGGTGTATTAGTTGGGACTGGTGCTTCCTTCTTATTCTTAAAAGTATTTAAACGTAGAGACATGTGGAATAAAATTACCCTAAAAGATCAATTAACAAAGGAAGCAGGATATAATTCATTAAATAGCACATATGAAGCATTAGTTAATCAAGAAGGTGTTACGTTAACAGATTTACGCCCTGTTGGGACAATTCGCATAGCCGAAAAAGATTATAGCGCGGTTTCGAATGGGCAGTGGCTTCCCAAAAACACAACAATTAGAGTCGTTCAAGTTGATGGAACAAAAATCCTTGTTGAACCAAAAAATAGCTAATGCTTTCATGTGTAAAGATAATCGAAGTGAATTCGATTATCTTTTTGTTTGTTCTTTATCCTATCTGGAATGATTAAAATCAGCTCGTACATAATAAGTGTGACTCGAATGTAAATTTAATGTTAAATATACTCGATAAACCTTTACAAAAAGTTTATGTATACTTAATATTGATATGGTGCGACATGATTCAACATGAATGAAGGGTAGGTATATATTTTGGAAATTGATGTGCAAACACTGATATTTGAATTTATAGGTGGACTAGGGATCTTTCTTCTAGGTATTAAATATATGGGTGAAGGTCTACAAAAGTCAGCCGGAGATCGTCTTAGAAATATCTTAGATCGATTTACGAGCAACCCATTTATGGGAGTACTTGCTGGGATTATTGTAACGATATTGATTCAAAGTAGTTCCGGGACAACTGTTTTAACCGTTGGACTTGTTAACGCAGGCTTTATGACGTTGAGACAAGCTATCGGTGTCATTATGGGTGCTAACATTGGAACAACGGTTACTGCATTTATTATAGGTATTGATATTGGGGAGTATGCTCTACCAATTATCGCAGTTGGGTGTTTCCTATTATTTTTCTTTAAAAATCAGAAAGTTAGTGCTGTTGGACAAGGTGTATTTGGCTTTGGTGCTTTATTTTTCGGACTTGAATTAATGAGTAGCGGAATGGAGCCATTACGTAGTTTAGAGGCTTTCCATGAACTTACGGTAAGCATGAGTGATAATCCTGTACTAGGTGTTGTTATCGGTACAGTATTTACAGTTATTGTTCAGAGCTCTAGTGCAACAATTGGAATCTTGCAAGGTTTGTTTGCGCAAGGTGCTATTGATCTACAAGCAGCTGTGCCTGTATTATTTGGTGATAATATTGGTACTACCATTACTGCTGTTTTAGCATCAATCGGTGCAACAGTTGCTGCAAAACGAGCAGCATATACGCACGTTATTTTTAACTTAATAGGTGCAACGATCGGGTTGCTATTACTAGGATTATTCTCACAATTTGTTGAATTTTTACAAGGACAGTTTAATTTAAATCCAGAAATGACGATCGCCTTTGCACACGGAAGCTTTAATATTACAAATACAATTATTCAATTTCCATTCATCGGTGCTTTTGCATGGTTAGTAACAAAAATAATCCCAGGCGAAGATACCGTAGTAGAATATAAACCACAACACTTAGATCCGATATTTATCCAGCAATCTTCGTCCCTAGCTTTAGATCAAGCTAAATCTGAAGTTATTCGCATGGGTGAGTATGCGTACAAGGGTCTTGAAGAAACAAATAAATATCTTAATACACAAACATCAAAACATTCGGAGATGGCATTACAGATAGAAGGTGCTTTAAATAGCCTTGATCGAAAAATTACGGATTATTTAGTAGAGCTTTCAGCTGAGTCACTTTCCGAACAAGATAGTGCCAAACATTCAGCATTATTAGATTCGGTTCGAGATATAGAACGAATTGGGGATCATTTTGAGAATATTGTAGAATTAATTGATTATAAAATGTCGAATAAGGTACATTTAACGGACAAAGCTCACGAAGATCTAAATGAAATGTTCGAGTTAACTATTTCAACCGTAAAACAAGCTGTAAAATCACTTCAGGATATGGATAGAGAAGAGGCGCTTGCGGTAATCCAGAAAGAAGATCAAATTGATAAAATGGAACGTAATTTCCGTAAGAAGCATATTATTCGTATGAATGAAGGCAAATGCACGGGATCAGCAGGTATCGTTTTTGTCGATATTATAAGTAATTTAGAACGAATCGGTGACCATGCTGTAAATATTGCTGAAGAAGTATTGGGTGAATAGATAAACAGGCAGAGGATCTTTTATGATCTTATGATCCGGATTTGCCTCCAGGCTGTCGAGACTAATGTCTCGACAGCCTTCTTATTTATGTATAACAAAATCACTGTTTATTTACTTTACGCTGAAGGTATCTTGTATTAAAGATGTCAGACAAATAAGGAAAGCCGATACATAGCTCCACCAGCCGAACTTCTTATTTGTTGAGAGAAAAGAGGAATGGTATTATTTAGGAATAAATAAGTTAATGAAATATGGAGGTGATTTAAAATAAAAATTTTCTAAATTTAAATTTTGTATTGAAATCCTAAATAGAAGATGCTATAGTAAATATTGTCGTTTTAACAACGGCATTTACATAATATATCGAATGCATGAAATAAAAAAAACATTGACAGAAGATGTAGAACATGGTAAATTATATCTTGTCGCTATAATTACTAGATAGTTGATATAACAATATTCCACAGTAGCTCAGTGGTAGAGCTATCGGCTGTTAACCGATCGGTCGTAGGTTCGAATCCTACCTGTGGAGCCATTGTGGCGGTGTAGCTCAGCTGGCGAGAGCGTACGGTTCATACCCGTGAGGTCGGGGGTTCGATCCCCTCCGCCGCCACCATTATTTATAAACTATCGTATGGCGGTCGTGGCGAAGTGGTTAACGCACCGGATTGTGGCTCCGGCATCCGTGGGTTCGATCCCCACCGGTCGCCCCATTTAAAAATGAATAGTAGCAAAGGACCCTTAGCTCAGTTGGTCAGAGCTATCGGCTCATAACCGATCGGTCGCAGGTTCGAGTCCTGCAGGGTCCACCATTCATTCTTATCGGAGGTATACCCAAGTCTGGCTGAAGGGAGCGGTCTTGAAAACCGCCAGGGGTGTAACAGCCCGCGGGGGTTCGAATCCCTCTACCTCCTCCATACATAATTACTAGCAAAACAGTGATAATGAAAATTCAAAATTTAGTAAAGGCTCGGTAGCTCAGTCGGTAGAGCAAGGGACTGAAAATCCCTGTGTCGGCGGTTCGATTCCGTCCCGAGCCACCATTTTATAACAAGCAACTGGCTTGTTTTTTTATTTGTCGAATAGTTGGTAATAAATGCATATAATTTGCATCGATAGAGGAGCTTTGATACCCTTGCATTAAAAGGGTGAATATTCAATCCTTTTTAATAAAAAGATTTATTAGAGGAGGAAGGAAAAATGGCAAAATTTGAATTACCTGAACTACCATACGCTTACGATGCACTAGAACCTACAATTGACAAAGAAACCATGAACATTCACCATACAAAGCATCATAATACGTATGTAACGAAATTAAATGGTGCTTTGGAAGGACATGCAGACCTTCAAAATAAATCGTTAGAGGATCTAATAAGTAATTTAGATGCTGTACCAGAAAGTTCACGTACTGCAGTACGTAATAATGGTGGGGGACATGCAAACCACAGCCTTTTCTGGAAAATCTTATCTCCAAATGGTGGCGGTGAACCAACAGGAGAACTTGCTGAGAAAATTGATACTAAATTTGGCAGTTTTGATAAGTTTAAAGAGGAATTCGGAAATGCTGCAACAGGACGGTTCGGTTCTGGTTGGGCATGGCTAGTATTAAATAATGGCGACTTAGAAATTATGAGTACGCCAAATCAAGACTCTCCATTAATGGAAGGAAAAACGCCTATTTTAGGTCTTGATGTTTGGGAACATGCTTACTACCTAAAATATCAAAATAAACGTCCAGACTATGTTTCCGCTTTCTGGAATGTAGTTAATTGGGATCAGGTAGCAAAAAATTATAACGAAGCTAAATAATATATTTCAGTGAGATAAAGGCATGTGAAGGTTTTCTTCACATGCTTTTTTGTGTTTTGTTTGAGCTTCTTTGCATATCCTCCACTCATTTGCTCACACTAATAAGGAACGAAAAAGGAGTATGGATTATGCGAAAAAGTCTTTCATTGAACCAAGCAAAAATGGATATTAATAAAGATCTCATATTTTTACTTGTAATAGGTGGTTTATATTCATTAGGAATATTCTTATCAAATACATTTGTTAATGTTTATTTATGGAAGCAATCGGAAGATTTCACGACGATTGCTGTTTATAATTTAGCTATATATATATTTCAACCGCTAACGTTTATTCTCGCCGGCAAGTTAGCGAAGAGAGTGGATCGGGTTATTGTCTTACGTTTAGGGGTAATTTTTTTATCTCTCTTTTTTTTGAGCGTATTAATTATTGCAGATAAGGCATCTTATTTTAACTTTATGCTAGGGAGCTTATTGGGAATAGGATATGGTTTTTATTGGCTTGCGTTTAATGTGCTTACCTTTGAAATTACAGAACCAGATACAAGAGATTTCTTTAATGGGTTTTTAGGTGTGTTACAATCTTTCGGCGGTATGATAGGTCCATTGTTAGCTGGGACCATCATTGCAAAAATGGAAGCAAATATTGGTTATACTGTTATTTTCACTATCTCATTTATCATGTTTATTTGTGCAGTTATTTGTAGTTTCTTTTTAGCAAGTCGAAAAGCAGAGGGGGGCTTTTATTTCCGTAGCGTTTTAGCCGAACGTTCAAATAATAAAAACTGGAACCGAATACTAAATGCACATATATTTCAGGGTCTAAGGGAAGGAATATTTGCCTTTGTTATCTCCATTTGGGTGTTTTTAATTACAAATAGTGAGTTTTCACTGGGAATGTTCAATTTAGTGTTTTCTGGGATGTCTCTTATTTTTTATTTTATTGGAACCAAGGTTATAAAACCTACCATGCGAAAAAAATCTATTCTAATTGGAAGTTTAATTCTTTATTTTTCCATTGCTATCATTTTATTCGAGATTAGTTATATCCAACTGATCATTTACGCAGTTTGTATTGGACTAGCTTATCCAATCATTACGATTCCTTATGTATCTTTAACTTATGATGTAATTGGAAAGGCTTGGAAAGCGAGGGACCTACGAGTAGAATATATTGTTGTCCGTGAGTTATTTGTAAATCTGGGTAGAATTATCTCGATTACAACATTTCTGATTGTAACTAGTCTCTTTCCAGCTGAACAATCTATTCCATATTTATTAGCGATCTTTGGCGCTGGACATATCATTATTTATCTTATCGTTAAAAATATTTATTTAGGAAGTGAACCAAAAAAAGAAGTACCAATTAAAGAACAATTAGCTGACGAAAAAAATAGGTAAATGGGTGAAATAATCATAAAAAAAATGGTATAATTATTTTTGGATTACATGCTACAGCAAGATCAATTTCTCATGGGGGAGAGGTAATGAGTAATAAGAAAAGAAAGAAAAAGGCGCAACTTCCCTTTCGAATTAACATACTATTCTTTGTGATTTTTCTAATGTTTACTGTATTAATTTTACAACTTGGTGTTGTACAAATTTTAAATGGAGAAGCTTTTCAAGAAGAAATCGATCGAACAGTAAAGGATACTACCAAAATACCTGTACCACGTGGAAAAGTATATGACAGTAAACACAATGTCGTTGTCGATAATAAACCACAATATTCGATTACATATACTCCAGCTAAAGGGACGCAAGCAGAAGATCGCTTGGAAGTAGCTGAAAAACTAGCTGAGTTTATTTCCATGGATAGCGAAGATTATCTAAAAGGTATTACAGAAAGAAATAAAAAAGAATACTGGTATTTGAAGAACAAGGAAGAGGCGGATAGTCGACTATCTGAAGAAGAGGCTGCAGATTTAGACAACGCAGAGCAATACAACACCATCTTAGAACGAATTACGGAAGAAGAAATAGCTAATTTCTCTAAACAACAACTAGAAGTAATAGCAATAAAGAAAGAGCTAGACAAAGCTTACTCGCTAACGCCACAAATTGTTAAGAATGAGGATGTCACTGCTGAAGAGTATGCTCAGGTTTCGGAGCACTTAGGTGTTTTACCTGGCGTGAATGCAACTACTGACTGGAATCGCGATTACCCATTCGGTGAATCCATCAACAGCTTACTTGGTTCAATTACTACACAAGAGCAAGGAATACCTGCTGAAAAAGAACAATATTACTTAACTAGAGGATATAGTCGAAATGACCGTGTAGGGAAAAGTGGACTGGAAGAATATTATGAAGATGTATTGCGTGGTCGAAAAGAACAAATTCAATACACAACTACAAAGTCAGGTAAGGTTGTTGGGACGGAAACAGTAGTAGAGGGTAGTAGAGGCAAGGATCTCGTACTAACAATTGATATGGAATTCCAGCAAGAAGTGGATAAAATTGTAAGGGAAGAGTTGCAAGCAGCGTATAAACAACACCCTTACGAAAACAAATATTTAACGGATGCACTTGCTGTTGTTCTCGATCCTAATACAGGTGAGCTGCTAGCGGTAAGTGGACAAACAAGGGATGGAAACGAATATTCCAATACGGCTTATAAAGCATTATACGATAGCCACCGTCCTGGATCTGTCGTTAAAGGAGCTACAGTGTTAGCTGGATTAGAATCAGGCGTTATTTCACCAGGACAAACCTTTAATGATTCACCCATTAAGATAAAAGGTACACCACCAAAAAGATCGCATACGAGTGCGATTGGCACGGTGGATGATCAAGCTGCATTAAAACGTTCATCGAACGTATATATGTTTTATATTGCCTTAAAAATGGGTGGAGAGAATCGCTATCCTTTCCCTAATAATGGTAAAGCTTCATTTAATACTGCGGCGTGGCAAGAAATGCGTAATTATTTCCAACAATTTGGCTTAGGGGTTAAAACAGGAATTGATTTTCCTTATGAGGCAATCGGTTATGAAGGTGAATCTATGAATCGTGCCGGGCTTTTAATGGACTTTGCAATTGGCCAGTATGATACGTATACGACCATGCAATTAGCTCAGTACGTTTCGACAATTGCAAATGACGGATACAGAGTCCGTCCTCATTTCTTAAAAGAGATTCGTAACCCAGGAAAATCAGACGAACAATTAGGTAACGTCTATCGAAGTGAAAACACAGAAGTATTAAATCGTGTACAAATGGATCAATCTTATCTCGAACGCGTTCAAGAAGGTTTTCGCCAAGTTTTCCAAGAACAGGGCGGAACTGGATTTAGATATTACGCTAGTAAGGACTATAACCCAGCTGGTAAAACCGGAACAGCTGAGAATGCAATATATGAAAATGGCAAAGAAGTTGCGGAAACAGAGAACTTGTCATTAATTGGGTATGCACCTTATGAAGAACCGGAGATTGCATTCGCGGTTATTGCGCCAAATACTGGTTTGGGTAATACGTACAAAATTAACCATCAGATTAGTTCAAGAATTATGGATGCATATTTCGATATAAAAGAAGAACGTGATGAAGAAAAAGAAAAACAAAACGATTAAAAAATAGAGAAGCCGTTGAGTATACCTCAACGGCTTTTTATGATGAATTGGTTGGTATCGTTCATGCTATGTTTCCACCTATGTTTCCACGAACAGACTTTTCTGTTTTTTGAAGCGATTCTCCGAAAAAGCTTGTATAATGTTTGAATAAAATTTACAAAAACTTAACATGCGGCCAATCATTAATTTATAGTACTCTGTTATTCTAATATTAAAAGTAAAGGATTGGAGGGGGACATATGCAAACAAGAGAACAGTTTCACCAAGAATTGCAGGGAATTAATCAAGCAATTATAGATCTTGCTAATCAAGCAGAACATGCGTTAAATCAATCAGTAGAAGCATTATACAACCAAGATATCAAGTTAGCTGAGCAAATAATTGAAGACGATAAATGGGTTGATAAAAAAGAATTAGAGATTAACGATCAAACAATCCTTTTAATTGCGAAACAACAGCCTGTGGCTACAGATTTAAGACGTTTAATTATTGCCTTAAAGATTGCAACAGATTTAGAAAGAATGGCCGATAATGCAAAAAATATTGCTAGGTCAACCATACATCTCGGAGTAAATGAGATAAGAATTATTCCAGATAGGATTAATGTCATGCGTGAATCAATTGTAAAGATGCTTCATACTGCTATAGAGGCTTTTACAAAAGAGGATATTATGCTTGCAGGTCAATTAGCAGAAATGGATGATTTAGTGGATCGACAAAATAAGCTAATGATTAGCGAATTATTAGGGGAAACTGCCACAAATTCTGATATGATTCAATACATTATGCAAGTTTCATTCTGTGCAAGGTATTTAGAAAGATTTGCTGATCATATAACCAATATTGGGGAAAATATTTTATATTTAGTTAAAGGTCAAAATTTTAATCTGAATTAAAAAAGCTAAAAAGCAGTATATACTGCTTTTTAGCTTTTTATCTAGTAATGGCTTCGGCGATTTCATACAAACTCATGTCACTGTTTACCTCGAACTCTCCTAATTGTACCCGTAAACTATAATCGTTCTCTTCCATGTAATCATTAAATTCACTTGAATCATCGATGATTTCATTTTCTTCTAGTGAAGAGCTTATATCAGAGGAAGCCATTCCTTCTTCAATATGTAATGTATAAGTCTTGGGCTTGTCTTCTTCTGCTTGATCCTTCTCTTTATCATTAGCACTGTCTTCGTCTTCTTTCTCTTGATCAGTGGAACTGTTGTCAGATTCAGCGTTCTTATTGTTTTCTTTAGATTCTTCCGACTGGGCTGATGATTCATTAACGGATGCAGCGATGTATTCGGAATTAGACAAGACATGGTATCCTTTTTCTTCGATAATGGAAACCAATTCATCATTAGTTAAATTGTCAACGGTATTTACAGAACCGCTAAAGAAAAAGTATGTCCCAAGCATGATCACACCAGCTGTAAGAAGGCCGATTCCAAACATACGTATAGGTTGTTTCATTTGATTTTCTCCCTCTATCCAACTATTTATTTTCTACTCGCTCGTCAGTAAAATCTTCTGTAAGCAATTCTTCTTCCAAGATCTTTATCTTTTTTTTCATTTGATATGTATCTTGCATTGTTGTAATTGAAAACTGTTCTAGCTGACTTTCAACCTCTTCAATTCGGTCATTCATGAAAAAGGATATAGCAAGTAAAACAATTCCCATGACAATAATGGAAATAATTGCATATATCATGTGACTACCTCCTTCGTATTCAATAATAGTTATAACATAAAACAAGGTATAAAAGCCATGGTCAAAGATAAAATTTTGGCGAAATTAATCGAATAGTCCCAAGTTATTTTTGATTTTCTTATCACCGATAGTATATTTGGGATAATTCCGTAAAGAATATGTTTTGTATAGCGACTTAGTGGAGGTGTTTTAAATGGGCGAATATAGCCACTTTCGCATTGGACAAAAGGCGCCAAATAATGGTGTCTATATCGAAATTGGTGAGACAGGTAGTAGTGTGAATGAGCCGAAAATGGTAAAACTAAAAGCTGGTGAAAAATTTCCTCAAACTTCGAATCACAATCGTGTCTGGACCTATGATAAAAATTAACGGATACACATAAAGTGGATCATACGAAAATTACCCCCCTGACTTGTAGAGCAGGGGGGTAATTTATGATTGGATTTATTCTGTTTTATTTAATAGTTCTAATAATTGATCGGATGCCTTTTGATAAGCACCATCCATAATATTACTTTTAATGCTTTCAATTAAGTCTACTGCACCAGGTTCGGTTGCTGTTAAGATCTTTACATCACCATTAAAAAGTGTATTCATTTTTTGTTTGGCTTGTTCAAGGTTGTCACCTGAATTACCGCTTGTGTTGTTTTCAACGTCTTTCGTTTCACCCTTGGAAGACAAACCATCCGTTCCACTTAAGACATCCTTTTGCATATTGTCATATTGATGGCTTGTAGTAGCTTCTTCATCTCTAGCCAATACGACGGAATCGTCAACAACGAATACTTTTACTCCAGTAATTCCTTCGCTTTCTAATATAGATTCAAAAAAGGAAGAAACGCCACCCTCGTGAATCCCTGAACTTCCGATGGAACTGTAAAGATTCTGTCCCATTCCACTGTAGGTTGTCCCTTTTTTATTTGTTGTTCTCGTTTTATCGCTTGTTTCACTAGGGATAATATTTGGATCGTTTACATTATCATTGTTTGCATGGTCTGAAACATTAGCCATATTCATATCATTCGTGTTATCAGTATCACCGATGGCACCATCATTATTATCTGTACATGCAGTTAATAATGCTGCAGTTATTAAAAAGAGAAACAACATCATTCTGTTACATTTTCTTTTCATAGACCTATCCTCCATATATAAGATTTATGAATATTATGTCCCGATTTTTTTTATGTATGAGTGGTTATTTTTGGTGACATAATAAGATTACTAATTAAGGAGGTGAGTCTTTTGGCTGAAGATAACCATAATGAAGAAGAAAAATTGGACAAAGATAGTCTTTCAAGAAGAAAGTTTTTAAGAAATTCTGGTTTTGCAGTCGGTGGTTTAGCAGTTGGTGGAGTTTTAGGTAGCGTTATCCCGTGGGGGAACGAGGAAAAAGAACAACAACAAGCTGCTAATGAAACGAAAAACTTCAATCAAGCGTTAATGAACTTTAATCAAGTGGAATTTCAAGTAGTTGAAGCTGCCACTGAACGGATATTTCCAGAAGATGACCTTGGGCCAGGGGCTAAATCATTAGGAGTTGCCTTTTATATTGATCATCAATTAGCTGGGTCCTATGGTTTTAATGCAAGAGACTATATGAACCCACCATTCTTTCATGGTGAGAAGACACAAGGGTATCAGGGAAGATTAAAGCGCCGGGAAATCTTTCGAATCGGTATTCGTGAAATGCAGAATTATAGTCATGAAAAATTCGAAAAAGGATTCACGGATCTAACTGCTGAAGAACAAGATACGGTACTAACAGATTTTGCAGAGGATAATGTAAATTTAACAACAATCTCAGCAAGTGGATTTTTTAATCTGATCAGAAGTATGACATTAGAAGGAGTTTATAGCGATCCGCTGTATGGGGGTAATCGAAATATGGAAGGCTGGAAAATGAGGGATTATCCAGGTGACCAAATGAATTATACAAAGGTTATTGAAAGTGAAGAATTCCAACAAATTGAACCTAGAAGTCTTCGCGATCATATGTAGGAATTAATGAAATGAGAGGTGATAAGAATGGTCAAGAAATTACCAAAAACAGATGTAGTAATCGTTGGTGTTGGTTGGGGTGGCGGTATTATAGCTTCTGAACTAACCAAACAAGGATTAAATGTCGTTGGTCTTGAAAAAGGACAAGAACGGGAGACGGAAGATTACTATATGGCGCATGATGAATTACGCTATGCCGTTCGTTATGAATTAATGTCCGATTTATCGAAAGAAACATTAACATTTCGAGGAAATGAAAAAATGCGTGCGCTGCCGATGCGTCAATACGGTTCTTTTCTCTTAGGAGATGGTGTAGGGGGGGCTGGTGTTCATTGGAATGGACAGACATTCCGGTTTTTACCGTATGATTTTGAAATTCGTACTCGCACCATCGAACGTTATGGAAAGGATAAGATCCCTGCAGATATGACGATTCAAGATTGGGGAATCACTTATGATGAAATTGAACCATATTATGATAAATTTGAAAAGATGGCTGGTATCTCAGGAGAAGAAAATCCGTTAGGGGGAAAACGTTCAAATAAGTATCCAACGAAACCGATGTTGCATTCACCACAAATGAAAATGTTTAAACAAGCTACGGAAAGTTTAAATTATCACCCTTATACAATTCCGTCTGCCAACTTATCCGAGAATTATACAAATCCAGATGGAATAAGTAGAGCGGCTTGCCAATATTGCGCTTTTTGTGAACGGTTTGGATGCGAATACGGCGCAAAAGCAGATCCTGTAGTTACCGTTATTCCGATTGCTAAAAACACCGGTAAATTCGACTTAAGAACGCATTCTTGGGTACGAAGAGTTTTACATAAGGATGGTAAAGCGACTGGTGTTCTCTATACGGATGTTACAACAGGAGAAGAAATTGAACAACCAGCTGATATGGTGGTACTTACAAGCTATGTATTTAATAACGTAAAACTCTTATTAAACTCGGAAATTGGTCGTCCATATAATCCATCAACCGGAAGAGGAGTTATTGGTAAAAATTATGCATATCAAATAATTAAAGGTTCTGCAACTGGATTCTTCGAGGATAAAAAGTTTAATAACTTTGCGGGTGCTGGTTCTTTAGGTATGGTAATTGATGACTTCAATGGCGA
This sequence comes from Virgibacillus salexigens, assembly GCF_014905415.1. GTDB lineage: Bacteria > Bacillota > Bacilli > Bacillales > Amphibacillaceae > Virgibacillus > Virgibacillus salexigens. The sequence continues at coordinate 809,906 of NZ_BNEO01000002.1, read as the reverse complement.
TAATTTTGATCATTCGGATGTTAATTTTTTACATGGTGGATATTTATCGCTAACTCAAACTGGAAAGCGACCGATCCAAAGTAATCCTATTCCTGCTGATTCTCCAACCTGGGGAAAAGAATTCAAACAGAATTCAATGAAATATATTAATAAAACGCTATCGATAGGAGCAATGGGAGCTAGTCTGCCTTTTAAACAACACTATTTGGATCTTGACCCAATGTATAAAGATGCATTTGGAGATCCGTTGATTCGAATGACTTATGACTTCAAAGATCAAGATAGAGAACTCGCGAAATTTACTGCGACGAAAGCAAAAGAAATTCTTAAAGAAATGGGTGCAGACCGAATTGACGCAATGGAAGAATTAGGACCTTATGAAATTAATACCTATCAAACAACTCATAATACCGGTGGAGTGATTATGGGGGGCGATCCAGAAACATCTGCAGTAAATAATTACTCACAGATGTGGGATATGGATAATTTGTTTGTTGTTGGTGCTTCTTCTTTCCCACATAATAGCGGTTATAATCCAACTGATACAGTTGGTGCTTTAGCTTACCGTGCAGCTGAAGGAATTGTCAAGTACAGCAAAAACGGTGGGCAACTTGCCTGATGGTAGAATAGGTTGATCCAGAGAAAGAAGGTGGAAAAATGCTCTCAAATATTGGAATACCAGGTTTGATTATCATTCTAATTATTACGTTAATCATATTTGGTCCAAAGAAATTACCCGAAATTGGATCGGCAATTGGTAAGACGTTAGCTGAATTCAAGAAGTCCACCAAAGAAATAATGAGTGATGAAGAGTCTACCGAGTCAAAAAATAGCTAAACCAAAAGCAGGTTGTCTGAATAGACAGCCTGCTTTTGGTTGATTTTGAATAAAAGTTGTTGTCTTACTTGATAGTTTAACAAACATTTGATATTATAATTAAGTCTGAAATGAATTAATCGCAGGTTATGGAGCAATATAGGTAAAGTTTGGAGGGAAAAACATGCGCGTAAATATTACTTTAGCTTGTACAGAAACAGGAGATCGTAATTATATTACTACGAAAAATAAACGTACAAATCCTGAACGTATTGAGCTTATGAAATACAGTCCACGTCTTAAAAAACACACACTACATCGTGAAACGAAATAATGAGTTGTAAAAAAGCCTTTATCTTTTTAGATAAGGGTTTTATTTTACGTTCTATCATGATTAACTTTTAACTATGATCTCATTACCTATGCTATGTTTCTTATAAGGGAAAGGTGGGGAACAGATGAATAAAGATCAATTGCGTGCACAAATGATAAAGAATCTAAAAACCATTGGTTTAGACGAGCGTCACGATATCGAAGCAAAGCTACATACCAATCTTTTCCAAACCGAACTTTGGAAAAATTCGAATTCAATTGGAATAACCATTTCTCAAGCATTTGAATGGGATACACGTCGAATTATTGAAACCGCTTGGGAACAAAAGAAGCGAGTATGTGTACCAAAATGTTTTCCGCAACAAAATGCCCTTAAGTTTTTTCAACTCTATGCATATGATCAACTAGAAGTGGCATATGCTCATTTACTAGAGCCCAAACTAGCAGAAACGGAAGAAGTAAACCTTCATACTATAGAATTATTAATAGTTCCTGGAATTATCTTTAATCGTGCTGGTTATCGAATAGGGTTTGGTGGTGGTTATTATGATAGACTCTTAAGTGCGTATTTTAATAAAACCATATCTATTTTACATAGTAGGCAGTTAGTAGATGTTATACCTGTAGAGCCATTTGATCTTCCAGTTGAAACACTGATTACAGAAAGTGAAATCGTTACAAACCGTCATGAATAAAATTGAAAAGGAAGCTCATAACTAATAACACCATGAAAAAAAGAGGTGTTACAATGCGTATTCTATTTTTATTGTCAGGCATGATCGCTGCTGTAAGCTTATTGTATAAATGGCGTTTTCGAATAATGAATACATTATTAGCAATAGGGTTTTTAAGAAAATTAGCAGTGAATCTTTCGATGAATATACCATCCATTCGTACAAATATGATACCTGGAATGTTTCAAAAGAAGAATCTTTCCTGAGAAAACGGAGACTTAAGTGAAAAAGAAGTTGTGCATATACAGCTTCTTTTATCATAATCAGAGAAAAGTCTAGGGGGATTTGGTATGATGAAAGTCTAAGGGGAGATTTTAAATGTATATCAATGAACAATATACAATGTACAAACTTGCATACCACTTCATCACCAAGCTGGAGTATGATGTATTATATGTAAGTGAACAAGAACACGAGATATGGTTGGAACAACATGAAGGGAGTAAATCGACAGTAATTCGATTTACAACAAAAGGATTTGATTGGAAAAATCATTTAAAAAAAGATATAGCGCTTGTGTTTCAAAAAGTAAAGGCAATGAAAAAATTGCTACAAGCAAAAACAATTAACATACATAATATTTACATATCGGAGCATACACCAGTAGATGATTGGGAAGTATTAAAGAAACCGATGCAACTTAATGAAAAAAAACCAACGATGATGAACGTATATTATTTATCGAAAAGAAATTCTGAAAGCAGTTATGATGATGAAATGGACAGAATCACAAAGGCTATCGAAATGGACCTTCCGGCGATTGAGTTAGAAGATACATCCCTCGATGAGCAAGAAAAAGAAGAACAATTATCTTATTACAAAACATATGTTAAACAACGTGTTGTTAATTTTAAGGAACAAGCTCAAGCTGTTTTTTCTTTTGGAAAGCCACGATTTACTTATATACTATTAGTTATATGTATAAGTTTGTTTCTCTGGATGGAAGTAAGCGGTGGCAGTGATAACACGAATACTTTAATAGAGTTCGGAGCGAAATACAATCCAGCAATGATTGAAGATGGCCAATGGTGGAGAATTATTAGTTCGATGTTTCTCCATATTGGGTTTCTGCATTTAGCAATGAATATGATTGCTGTTTATTATTTAGGTGCGTTAGTCGAGCGCATCTTCGGATCGTGGCGTTTCTTAGTTATTTACTTTTTAGCAGGTATTGGTGGTGGAATAGCTAGCTTTGCATTTTCACCGAGTATAGCTGCAGGAGCTTCGGGAGCATTATTTGGGTTATTCGGAGCTTTATTATTTTTTGGACTACATAATCGAAGAATCTTTTTTCAGACGATGGGTACAAATGTGTTAATTTTAATTGGGATAAATGTCGTCTTTGGGTTGGTTGTTCCACAAATAGATAATGGAGCACATTTAGGTGGATTAGTAGCAGGGTTCATTGCTTCAGCAATTGTTCATCTCCCAAAACATAGAGAGCGCTTCAAGCAGCTTGCTGCATGTATAGTATATATTATACTGATCTTTAGCATAATCCAATATGGTTTTAGTAATAACTTAAATGATCAAGTATATCATGTGATGCAAATGGAACGATTAATTGGTCAAGAAGATTACCACACAGTTGTTTCACAAGGTGACCAGGCTTTAAATAGTGAAGGTGATCTAGATGCTGCTATTTTGTTTCATCGGTCCTATGCATATATTCAATTAAATCAGCCTCAAGAGGCAATTGAAGATTTAGAAAAAAGTATTGAATTGGATACGAGTTTACCGCAAGCTTTTCATAATTTAGCTATCTTGTATGATAGCAGGGGTGATAGAAATAAGGCAGAAGCTATCATAAAGAAAGGATACCAAAAGCACCCTGACGATCCAGATATCAAAAGCCTCTACGAACAAATTATAGGAAATGCACCAAATTAAATGAAATGCCCATTAGCATAATAAGCTAGTGGGCATTTCGCATTTTATTAATTACTGATCTGTAAAGGAGTAGTTTTGGATTAATTTGTTCTTCTTTCCGTTCAGTTCATATAAAACAAGCAAGTGTTTTTGGTCTTTATCAAATAATACGATTGGAATGTAACTGTTTAATTCCTCGTTTTCAGTATTAACTACCGGAATAACGTAATTTTTATATAGTCCCTCCCATAATTGTCCCATAATCTTCTCTGTTTGTTCCATTGTCAAAGAGGGTAAGGGTTCTTCTTGATATTTTGCTAAGTCGGTAAGTGGTACGGTTAGATAATGATTGGAATCGATTTGAAAGTGGTGGAAGAGCTTGTTCCATTGATAAATTAATTGTTGTTTGGTCGTACGTTCTAATAAGTCCTTCCACTCTTTTTCATAATTATTTTCAGGTGTTTTAAACGATTCTAAAGAGGTTGTTGGAGAATCAATAACATATAAGTAATCACTAGATAATTGATGAATACTTTTTATTTGACTATCAGGGTAATGTACTTCCCCATGATGAAAGGAAATGGATTGAAACAAACTACTGTCTTCGTGATGAAGTTTTTCTTTTAATTGAATGGTATCTGTATCTTGTACCCATTTAGTAAGAGCTCCTCTTAATCGACCATTATCGTAAAGTAGAGAGACATCTTGTCGTAAGTATACTGAATTCTCTGTCCTCGATCCTGCTCTCCAATTAATTTCGTAATTATCATTTCCCTTTTCTGAAAATAATTGGATGGTTGTTTCAGCATTTGAAAAAGAACGATTCTTGTCAATGGGAAAATAGGTTATGGCAGGAATAGAATTTAGCCTAATTATATATATAATAGCAATAACACAAAGTGCAGCTATAACGGTAATGATTACGTGCCATTTTTTCATTAATCCCCCGCCTTTTAATGCTTGTCTTGTTTCAATATATGTCTGTTTTTCATATTTATGATTAAAACAAGCCTTGGACTCATAATGAATAGATAGGGTGGCGTTGCAACAAACTATACCTATCACAATTTATGAAAAGGTGAGCTAATGAATAATGAAAAACAGCCGATTTTTAAGGACTTTCAAAAAAATCGAGATTATATTAATGAACGATTAGCAGTAGATAAAAGCTTTGATATTATACAAAGAGATTTAGAATATGCTGGCATTAATATGTCTCTGTTTTTAATAGATGGATTTGGAAAAGATGATATTTTACTTTATATTATGAAGCTGTTTGCGAAGTTACAACAAAGTGACTTTCAACCAGATGTATTAAGTAAGTTAATGAAAACGTATATTCCTTATATCGAAGTGGAAGAAGTAGCCGATTTAAATAATGCTTCGGATCTGGTGTTAGGAGGACCGGCTGCTCTTATTGTTGAGGGCATAGACAAAATCATTATGATTGATGCAAGAACTTATCCCGCTCGCTCACCGGAAGAACCAGATTTAGAAAGGGTCGTACGTGGCTCTCGCGATGGTTATGTCGAAACAATTGTATTCAACACGGCGCTTACACGAAGAAGAGTTCGTGATCGGTCGTTACGCATGGAATATATGCAAATAGGTAGAAGATCAAAGACAGATATTTGTGTGTGTTATTTAGAGGATATTGCCGATAATCGAAGGGTAGATAATTTAAAAAAGAAGTTAGAAAAAATTGATACCGATGGACTTCCAATGGCGGAGAAAACAATTGAAGAATATATTAGTGGCCGGCATTGGAATCCCTATCCGACTGTACGTTATACTGAACGACCAGATACTGCTGCTTCTCATTTATATGAAGGGCATGTCATAATTATTATTGATGGATCTCCAAGTGTGATGATTACCCCTGCAACGTATTCTCACCATCTCCAACATGCTGAGGAGTATAGGCAAAAACCTTTAGTAGGTGCGTATTTAAGACTTGTACGATTTATTGCAGTTATTGCTTCCATCTTCATTCTTCCTTTATATTTCGTGTTTACAAAACAACCGGAATACTTACCTGCAAATTTACAATATATTGGACCTGATGAAGTTGGTGTCGTTCCATTACTTATTCAGTTTTTAATAGCAGAAATGGGAATTGATGTACTGCGTATGGCGGCCATTCATACACCGTCCTCTTTAGCTACCGCACTTGGGTTAGTAGCAGCCATTATGATTGGAGAAGTATCTGTGCAAGTAGGCTGGTTTTCGCATGAAGTCGTCCTTTATTTGGCAGTAGCAGCAATTGGAACATATGCCACTCCAAGTTATGAATTAAGTTTAGCTAATCGTTTAGCTCGGATATTCTTATTGCTTTGTGCAGCTTTATTAGGCGGCATTGGTTATATTATCGGAATTACAGTGTGGATATTATATTTAGCCCGTATGAAATCATTCCACATTGCATATTTTTGGCCATTCCTTCCATTTTCATATCGACCATTTCGAGATGTTTTTCTTCGTTCGCCAATACCATTGAAAAATCGGAGACCAGCATTTCTACATCCAAAAGATCCAGATCGTTAATCCGATTTGGATCTTTTTATGACTTAAGTTTGTATTTCTATTTCTATATTAAATTTAGTATAATAATATAGGTGATAAAAATAATGGAAACGATTTATGATATTCAACAATTACTGAAGAAGTATGGTACATTTATTTATACTGGTAATCGTATGGGCGATTTAGAAATGATGGCAATGGAATTAGATGAATTATATAAGCTCCATTTTATTGAAAATGAACGCTATCTTCAGGCAAAATTACTTATAAAAAAAGAAAGAGATTGGATGCGGTTGAACAAAAAAGGGGGAACAGGTGAATGAAAGAACTTATTATCGGGGTAGATATTGGCGGAACTTCTGCAAAACTTGGTCTTATTAACGATCAAGGAGATATTATTGAAAAATGGGAAATACCTACAAATACAGAAAATGGCGGTATTCACATTGTTGATGACGTATGGGAAGCAATTAATAATAAGTTGGAAGCGAAAGAATTTACAACAAAACAAGTACTTGGAATTGGTGTAGGTGCACCCGGATTTATAGAAGGAGATACAGGATTTGTTTATGAAGCTGTAAATATTGGATGGAAAAATTATGATTTTGGAAATCAATTACGTAAACGTTCGAAGCTACCAGTATATGTTGAGAATGATGCTAATGTAGCTGTTTTAGGTGAAAATTGGAGGGGTGCAGGAAATCAGGCTGCCAACCTAGTTGCAATTACATTAGGAACGGGTGTTGGTGGTGGAATTATTGCAAACGGAGAAATTGTGAATGGTGAAGCAGGGATGGGCGGCGAAATCGGGCATATGACAATCGATCCGAATGGCTATCCATGTAACTGTGGCCGTAATGGTTGTTTAGAAACAATCGTCTCAGCGACGGGAATTGTTAGACAAGCCATGAAACAAATAGATATGGAGAAAACAAGTTTACTAACTAACGTATTAGCAGAAAAAGGGAGTATTACTTCAAAGGATGTTTTTCAATTAGCTGCTGATGGGGATAAAACTGCGATGCGTATTGTTACTCATACGGCAGATGTATTAGGAATGACAATTTCAAATATCGGAACAATGGTTAACCCTTCTAAAGTGCTAATAGGAGGAGGCGTATCGAAGGCCGGTGACCTGCTGCTGTCGGAGATTCGCAAAGCATTTAATACATATGCACTTGTTCGAGTAAGTCAATACTGTGAACTAAAAATAGCAGAATTAGGAAATGATGCGGGAATTATTGGTGCAGCATTCTTAGTAAAACAAAAATTAGAGAATGTTGTCTTTGCAAATTAAGGTGAAGGAAACTTTTTTGAATCAAAATCGTAATAACCATATATAAGGAAATAAAATAATATTAACAAAAACTTAATAAACCGTTTATAATAGAAAGAAATGACAGGTATGCAAGTGAATCGATAAGAAAACGGAGTGTGAAAATAGCAGGGGGAAGCGGTTATGGATGTAAGTTATAGAAAAATACCATTGTTTATTATAGCTACCTTATTGTTTGGTTTAAAGACATACATGGTGTATCGATTTGTGTTTTCCATCGATTTGGAAAATGCAATGCAGGAGTTATTATTATTTATAAATCCATTTGTTTCAGCTTTCTTAGTGTTTGCCATAAGTGTTTGGATAAAAAAACAAAGTAGACAGCTGAAGTTCATAAGGTTTCTTGCGTTGATCGGTACGCTTATTATATTTGCCAATTTGGTGTTTTATCGATCATTTACCGATTTTATCACCATTCCTCAACTATTCCAAGGAAGCAATGTTGCTGATTTAGGTTCAAGTATTTTATCATTAGTGAAGCCATTAGATATATTATTGTTTTTAGATGTTATAATCATTTGGTATTTAAGCAAGAAGCAACCGGATAGGTGGACGGTTTATTATCCTAGAAATGGAAAAGTATTTACTTTAGCAATGTCTCTTGTTTTATTAGCTGGTAATTTCTTTCTTGCTGAAATGGAGCGCCCACAATTATTCACTCGTGCGTTTGATCGTGAATATTTAGTCAAAAATATCGGACTCTTTAATTATCATATTTATGATATTGCTACTCATACAAAAGCAAAAACACAACGTGTATTTGCCGATGGCAATGAAATACCTAAGATCCAAGATTACATTAATGAGAACGTTAAAACAGATGAAAAGTCGGCATTATTTGGGGTTGCTAAGGGTAAAAATGTCATTTTTATTAATGCCGAGTCGATTCAAAGCTTCGTAATAAATAATGATGTAAATGGTCAAGAGATCACTCCTTTTTTAAACAGGTTGACAGAAGATAAGGATACGTATTATTTCGAGAATTTTTATCATCAAACGGAACAAGGAAAAACATCAGATTCTGAATTTATTGTTGAAAATTCGTTATACCCTCTTTCAAGAGGAGCGGTATTTTTTACACATGCTCAGAATGAATATCATGCAATGCCTGAAATATTAAAAGAGGAAAACTATTATTCTAGTGTTCTACATGCTAATAATAAAAGTTTCTGGAATCGAGACCAAATGTATCAAAGTTTAGGAATTGATCATTTTTACGGGGAAGAGTCTTATGAGGTAACCGAAGAAAATTCAATTGGATGGGGTTTGAAGGATAAGCCATATTTCGAGCAGTCCATTCCACTTCTCAAATCAATGGAGCAACCATTTTATGCAAAATTAATCACATTAACCAATCATTTCCCGTTCGAATTAGATGATGAAGATCAATCGATTGATCCCTATCATTCCAATTCGAAAACCTTAAATAATTTCTTTCCTACAGTTAGATATATGGATGAGGCAATTGAACAATTCTTTAGCCAGTTAAAAGAGACTGGATTATATGAAGATTCCATTATCGTAATTATGGGTGATCACTATGGAATTAGCGCGAATCATAATCGAGCAATGAGTATGTATTTGGATAAAGAAGAGATTACGCCATATGATCACGTTCAACTGCAACGTGTACCGTTCTTTATTCATATACCTGGACATGGAGAAGGAAGGGTAGAATCGAAAATATCGGGTCAAATTGATGTGAAACCAACGATATTAAGTTTATTAGGCTTAGAAACACAAAACGATATTCAATTTGGAACAGATTTATTTAGCCAAACACGAAAAGATTTTATTGCACTTCGAAACGGGAATTTTATTAGTGACGAGTATGTGTTTGCAAATAATATTTGTTATGACCGAAAGACTGGAGAATCGATTGAGGATCAAGAAAGTGATCGAACAGATGCAACTAATAAAACAAAATCTTGTACCCCCATTAGGGAAAAAGTAGAAAAAGAATTAGATTACTCCGATGACTTGATTTATGGGGATCTATTCCGGTTTATTGAATTTAATGAGCGATAAAATAATAGCGGTGAATAATTTACAATAGAGCTGTCCCAATAGGGCAGCTCTATTGTAACTAAAGAATGGTGCAAATGATGATTATACGATAATATAAACATAAATTAACCTATCAAACATACGCATAGGATGGGGATGTTTGATTCATTGTAAGGGGTTACAAAATCATTGAGAAAGGATAATGAATATGCGAGAAGTAGTCATTGTAGAGGCAGCCAGGACCCCGGTAGGGAAGAAAAATGGTGTTTTAAGTAATATTCGCGCAGATGAGCTAGCTGCTAAGCCTTTAAAGGAAGTTATTAAACGTGCGGGAATTTCAGCGTATGAAATTGAAGATGTAATTTTAGGCTGTGTTTCACAAACTGGCGAACAGGCGTTGAATATTGCAAGAATTGCTGGATTAATAGCTGGGTATCCGAAAGAAGTTCCAGGGACAACCATTGATCGTCAATGTGGATCGAGTCAGCAGGCAATACATTTTGGGTGTCAAGCCATTCTAAGTGGGGATATGGACGTTGTTGTTGCAGGAGGTATTGAGAGTATGTCGCGTGTCCCAATTGGATCGAATCGACAACACGTAACGTTTACTAGCTCACTTACGTCAAAGTATGAAGTGATTCATCAAGGTATATCCGCGGACCGGATAGCTGAACGATGGGGACTATCTCGAGTCGAATTAGATTCTTTTGCTTTAAATAGTCATCAAAAAGCAGTTCGAGCACAAAAGGAAGGCAGATTCGATAAAGAAATAATGTCCGTAGAGGTCACGCTAGAAAATGGGAAGACTGAACTTATAAAAGAAGACGAAGGACCGAGAAACAATACGAGTCTGGAACAATTAGCCAAATTAAAGCCGTCATTTAAAACAAATGGAAGTGTAACAGCAGGAAATGCGAGTCAAATTAGTGATGGAGCAAATGCGATTTTACTAATGTCAAAAGAAAAGGCTCTTAAGCTAGGGTTAAAGCCAAGATTCCGTGTGTTAACAAGATCAGTAGTAGGTTCAGACCCTACGCTAATGTTGACAGGACCTATACCTGCTACGAGAAAAGCACTCCAACAAGCAAGGCTTTCCATTACGGATATTGATATCTTTGAAGTCAATGAAGCATTTGCTTCCGTGGCTTTAGCTTGGCTAGAAGAAATGAAAATCGACGATGCAAAATTAAACCCAAATGGTGGAGCAATTGCATTAGGACATCCTTTAGGAGCAAGCGGCGGTCGATTAATGATTACAATGATGCACGAATTGGAACGAACTGGTGGGAGATATGGGTTGCAAACAATGTGTGAGGGTTATGGTATGGCTAATGCAACCATCATTGAAAGATTAGACAATTAAAATTAAAGAATATAAAGCGTAACAAGTAGAAATTCGGTTTCGTTTACAGATTTAGCTCCATCTTGTGGTTGAGCTTATGGGGATGCAAGAACATATGATTCAACGGATTATCCTCCCGGACCTATACACTGTGGAATAAGAATAAAAAAAGCTGAACGTCTCCATACGTCAGCTTTTTATTAGGAGTGAGTGATTATGCTACTAGCCTGTAATTTCTGAGATTATGGTTGCGATTGCAAAAAAACCAAAAGCTAAAGCTGTGATTGCTGAAAATCCTAATGCAAATATATTTTTGTATTTCAATTGACGAATCACAGAGATAATAGCTAGTAAAGCTACTGCCAGAAATAAAATTGCTAAGACGATGTGCATCATGATACGTATCCTCCTCGTTTTTCAATGTTGCTTAAGGAATTTCATTTGTATTATTATGTAACTAGTCCAGTTATAATATTTATTTTATAGTATTATTTTCCGTTTGTCGAGGTATATCATGAGGAATTTGTTACTCTAATCAATATAAAGGAGGGCATATCTTGAAAATCGAAATAATGTCACTTGGACCATTAGGTACGAATTGTTATATTGTTTATCAAGATAATCAAGCATTAGTATTTGATCCAGGTGGAGAACCTGAAAAAGTGAAGACATTTTTGTCTGCGAATCAGCTAGATCCTAAAGCAATATTATTAACACATGGGCACTTTGATCATATTGGTGCAGTAGATACGCTACGAAAATTTTATGAAATTGATGTTTATATCCATCAAGCTGAGGCAGATTGGCTTGAAGATGCACAAAAGAATGGATCATTGATGTTTATTGGTGAAACGATTCAAACTCAAAAACCTGATCAATTATTAGCTCCAGAGAAAATGACACTAGGCAATTTTCAATTTGAAATTATCCATACCCCTGGGCATTCACCTGGTAGTGTTACTTTTCTATTTCATGAACAGTTAATGATGATCAGTGGTGATGTATTATTTTATCAAGGGATTGGTCGTACTGATTTGCCAGGTGGCAATTTTGAAGAATTGAAGCAAAGTATTAAACAGAAAATATATACACTGGATAAAGATTTTGATATATACCCAGGTCATGGTCCCAAAACATCGATTGCAAATGAAAAAAAAGCTAACCCCTTTATTCCTTGCTAAAAAACAAGTCAATAAAAAACCCTTCTTGATATTCAAGAAGGGTTTTTTTGGGGATGTACTTTGCTCTTTTGTTAGTAGGGATATAAGTTAAGCTACTATAGTAACAACTATATAGGTAGTAAAATCACATGTCAATAGAATAAAGAAAATTAGTTTGAATTTAAACTATAATGAGCCTTCTGTGATTGTTGGTTATAATTCAACAAATATTCACGTAATATCACAAATTGAGTGTTGTGCATCATAAGTTCTTTAATTACTATAAGAGTATGTTGATTATACTTAATCAATAAAAGGAGGTTGTTAAATGTGTTATAAAACAACAATGGCTGGAGGGCTGAAATTTGAAAAAAATAATTATAATCGTTTTTGGAGGTGGCATTTTTATGCAGCTCTGTTTATTACGCCATTACTTATAACCTTAACCATGAGCGGCATTGGGTATTTATTTTATACGGATATAGAAAATATTATATACGACGATTTATTTTTTGGAGAAAGCAATAATACAGACGAGTTAACGATTGATGAAGGTATAGCGAATGTAAAAGAGCAATACAAGGGCTATGATGTATCAAAAATTATTGTATTAGATGATCCTTATAACACTAGACTTACAATGACGAATGAACAGGGGGAAGATAATAATAATCAGATAGTGGGGGAACAAAATTCCAAATATACATATTCAAACGTTATGAGAAATACGCATAGCTCCTTATTTGTTGGAGGAACAATCGTTAATTATCTAGTTGAATTAGCTGCCTGCTGGGCGATATTCTTATTACTATCTGGATTGTATTTGACATATAGGAGCAAGGCATGGCAGAAAAAACAGCATTCATCTCCACGTCAAAAATATAAAAGGTTGCATGCTTTATTAGGAACGGTCATTGTTATACCGATGATTCTTATTATATTTACTGGATTACCTTGGTCTTTTTTTATGGGGAATTTTATTAATACAGCAGCTCATGAAAATCCTTCTATTGGAGTTCCACTTTTAAAACAACAGCCGCCAACCTCTGACATGAATGAAATTCCTTGGGCAACTAGAAGCAATGCATTACCGTCTTCTAGCGTACCTAATTCCATGCAGACCATGAAGCGATGGATGTGAATTCTGATAAATCAAACCACCATCATAGCATTCAGGTTCAGTACTTAATGGAGAAAATTGAAAAACAGCAAATAGCTAAGCCATATTCCATTGTTTATCCGATAGGTGATGACGGTGTATATACGGTTTCCAAAGGTAGTAATACTGGTGTAACTGGATTGGATGTTAGTCCATATCAAGAAAAGACAAACTATTTTGATCAATATAGCGGTAATTTAATAGCGCAAGTAGGGTATAATGATTATGGAATATTAAAGAAGTGGTTTACTTGGGGGATACCATTACATGGGGGACATTTATTCGGTTGGCCAAACAAATTAATTAATGTATTGGTTTGTATCGGTTTCCTAGTTGTACTTTTCTTGGGAGTAAAGACATGGCTGTCACGTAAAAAAAATGGTCGTATTTCAGCACCACCGAAAGTATCAACTGGTGTATCAATAAGTTTTATTATGTTCTTCATTTTGTTAGGAGTAATTATGCCATTGTTTGGTGTCTATTTATTTTTTATACTAATTGTTGAAGCAATCATTTGCTTGATAAATCGGAAGCGTATAAATGTCTAAATATGTTTGAGATTCTAAAAAAGAAAGCCCTGTTATTTCGTAAAATAATAGGGCTTTCTCTTTTTAGTGTCCGAAACCAGGTACGAGTATAAATTCTGAATACCATGTAAAGCCAATAAAAAATACAGTACAATAAGCTCCGAATAAATACATATACATGCGTTCAGATAGTTTTAAATAACTTACTGTTAGGAAAAAAGCTGTTTGAACGAGGAATAGTAATGAAGTTTTTGGCATCTCGCCCACGTAGAACATTACTGTAAAAATACCTGTCCAAAAAGCAAGCACACGAAACATTCGATCCATGCTTTCCCCCCCTTTGGTTACCTTATCATAGTTATTATAAACGAGGAAATCCTTCTTGTAAATGAAACCATTGAAACATTTATCGTTTACATACATATAATTTTTAATCTTTTTAAAATAAATTTTTCATCACGAATAGCTTCTCCATCCTATAATATTTTTATTCTTTTTTATTAGGAATGGCTAAATAACCAATCGTTGTATACTTAGATTCTTGAATAGTTACGATATATAGGATTCGGTAACTACTTTTCCCTATATCTGTTAATTGAACGCGAACATCTCCTTGAGGTAGATGAAACGTACGAGGGGAGATGTTATTAATATCCTCGTTTAGCTTCTCTTTTAATTTTTCCCTGGCAGTTTGTATTAACGTTTCAATAGTGATTTGCTGTAGCTGGTTTTTAGTCATTGAAATATTACTTTGGTACTGTTGCACGTTCGTGGTGATCAGCATAAACGTTAAGGCAATCACAAATAAAACGAATGGTAGTATAAAAGCCTGTTCATTATTCATAGAAAACAATATCTTTTTTATATTGTTCACCGCCTAGAGTCGTTATCCTAATAGTAAATCCGTAGGGAAGAGGAGAAAGGTGAAGTTCTTTCACATTACGAAGATAAATTTCATGTCCTAATCCGTTTACTTGCCTTCGAATTATATTCCCATATAAGCTGAAAGTGGCCTCCGCTTTATTAGGTAACGCAAGATATAGCTTGTTTTGGCTAATCCGGTAATCTGTTGCTTGCATCACTTCATTTCTAAGAAATAAAAAAAACTGCTGGGCGGAAAGCTCATCTGGTGATGCTTGGAAATTATTTGCAGAATTAATGAGATAGCTTAAGAATGGCAGGCTAAAAGACAAGATAACGATCATGAATAAGGAATGAATCAGAGTAAAACCTTTTTCATCATGGCTTACCAAATAAACAAAAAACTTCCTTCGTTTGCTTTGCATTATTCCATTTTGCACATCCTTTAAGCAGCGATGATTCAGTAATGGTGACCATAGAAAACTGAACTGTTTTTGATTCTATCTTTTTCTCAAAATGACTTGGCAAGTCTGAATTTACACCCCATAGATAGGGTTGTAATTCATCATGTAATTTGTATGCAATCATTCTTCGGTCACTTAAAACTTGCCTTTCTGTTTGTAATAGAGAGATTAATGGGAGTAAGATGACGATGGTACTAAATAAAATACTTACAGCTATAGTAACTTCAATCAATGTAAACCCGTTATGTTTCTTCAATACGAAATCTTCCTTTACCAAATGGAAACACAACTTTATATGTTTTATTTGGAGCCTGTATATAAAACGTACGTGGTTGTTTAATATTTCCATTCCTTTCAAATTCAATATTCCGAGAGATGGTACTGTCAATCTTCCAGCCAGTTGGCAATAATCTTGTTATTTTTATTGCTGAATTATGCAAAATCGCGTATTTATCTTCGTAAAGAAAAATACGGATTCTTGATTGATGTATTGCTGACATATGCTGAATTTTCATGACGTCTGTTTCAAAGGTTTGAAGTACATATTGGCTTTCGAGCTCCTCTAATATAGATAGTGCCGGGGGCACACTAATACCTAATAAAACCATTACGATACTAAGCACGACTAACATTTCTATCAGGGAGAATCCGTTTCGTTTAGCTGGCTGGAGCACGAACTTTTCCTGTGTCTTTATCATAGAGTAATGCCTCATCGTTATTACAGCTTGTTTGTTCTTCGTTAATGTATGCAGGTATCATCGATTCCAAACTAATAGGATAACTGTTATGTTCGGTGTAATATGCATCTACTTGTGCTTGAACTACAGCAAGAAGTGCATCGCATCCTTTGTTACTAACTTCTTGGCTCCGTTTACTTAAATTGGGTACGATCAGTATAATAAGCACGGATATGATCATAAGCACAATTAACATTTCAATTAAAGTAAACCCACGATTATTCTTAAGCATGTTATATTAACCTCTTTCTATATTGTTTTTACAAGCTGAAACATTGGCCACATTAACGTTATATACACAAATAAAATAAAACAGGCAATAATAATGAAAAATACTGGCTGGATATATGTTAAATACTTAACAAGTTTACGTTGTATTTCTTCTAGGAGTATTTCCGCATATAGAAATAAATCTGTTTCCAAGGCTTGGTTATTATTGCTTCGTTGAAAGATGGCTGTTAATTGCATTTCTAAAAAAAAGAATTGGGAAATGAGTGTAGGAATTGGGTGTCCATTAGAGAGCTGTTTCCCCATTCGTCGACAATAGTAGGAGATAATCGGTTGTTTTTCTTGATAAATCATTTGATCTAAAACATTTTTGAAGGACATTCCAGTTTTTATTAACGTACTAAATTGACTGGCGAAGAGAAAGGAAGTTTGTAGTTTGATATACGTACGAAAAATAGGTATTCTCTGGTAAACACGAAGCTTTTTTTCAATGGAAAGACGCTGGTTATATATTTTCCATAAAATGGCGATTCCGCCAATACCAAGACAGGTCAAAATAAGGAGCAGACCAAGCCAATCGATCAGAAAGATAGAGAAGATAATTAGGGATGAGGAGCTGGGGCTTTGCTGGTACAATTCTAGGAATGATGGTAAAACTGACTGCTTAAGAATAAATAGAAGAGGTAGGAAAAGGCTAAGTAAGATAAGTGGATAACGCAAGAGGTGCTTGAATTTCTTTAAATTATTTAACCTTTGTTCAAACATCATATAGCACCGCTGGATATTTTCTTCAATATTCTGGTTTGTATTAGCAAAGGAAATATAGTTAACGATGGATGAATGAAAGGAACAATTGGAAAGTGCTTGTTCAAGGGAAAAGCCATTTTTTAACGAATTGATTATTTGTTCTGCTGTATTAGCCAATTGTTTATCCCATGTCATCACTTCAAGTGTATCTAGTAATGAATAGCCATTATCTAAGAGTCGGTGCATACGTTTTAAAAATTGTAATTGATCATCATCTGAGATACGATCTTTAGATTTCACTAGGAATTGTTTTAGGTATAAATCCATATGCAAATGCCTTCTTTCGTAAGTGATGAAATGTTTGATAGCCGGTGAACGAAAGGTCATTTTCGTTAAAGTAAATATCAAGCAGATGACGATCTAAAAGCTCCACTATAGCAGCTCTTCTTCTTCCGTGCTTGACTGTTTCAAATGCTAGTAGCTCAATGGCTGCAATTGCAACTAATGAATGCTTTAACTCCGAAGATGTTAAACCAAATTCTTTTAAGCGATGGATTGTTCCTAAAGCATGTGTTGCATGTATGGTACTTAAAACTAAGTGTCCAGATAAAGATGCTTCATAAGCGAAATGAGCCGTAGCTGCATCGCGTATTTCGCCTACCATTATTATATCGGGATCATGTCGTAAGGCAGCTTTAAAGCCAGTTTGATATGTTATTCCAGCTTTCTCATTTACTTGAACTTGCAAAATTTGAGCTATCTCTTTTTCAACTGGATCTTCTAACGTAATTGCTTGATAGGATTTTTCTTTTAAAATAGCTTCTAAAATAGCGTATAGCGTTGTTGTTTTACCACTACCCGTTGGTCCAGTAATTAGGATTAGTCCAGATCGCTTGGTAATCCATGTCATTATTTTATTTAATTGGCTTGGAAAAAGGAATAACTGATGGATCGGCAGGTTCTCTTCTTGCGGGAGTATACGGATAGCTAAACTTTCCATTTGTTTGACAGGTAGAGTTGATAGCCTTAGGGAATAGGTGTCGTTGTTTAATTGAAAACGCATGGTACCATTTTGTGGTCTTCGACTTTCGCCAATATCCATTGCTGAAGTGAATTTATAATACGTTAGCAATATGTTGTATGAAGGTATAGGAATTGATTTAAGGAACGTTCGTTTCCCTTGTGTACGAATAAAGATATCTATTCTGTCCGGAAGAGGAGAAAAGTGGATGTCAGAAGCTTCCTTCCGAATCGCTTGCTGAAGTATGTTATTGGAAATGGCTGCTGCAGCCTTCAATACATTGTCACCTCCTTTATATTACTTTATTCGACAATAGATTGCTAAATCCTGCATGCAATTTAAAATTTATTTTGTATTTTTCAGTAATATTGTTAACTGGATTGGCAAAGCTAATAAAAAATAAGAGGAGGCAGGATACATGTCAACGAATGATTACATTAAATTTATGACAGAGCAAGTAGTAACATATATCGATTTGCCTGCAGAAGAAAAGAAAAAACGTAAAACCAAAAGACAAAGAAAATCTGTTCTATTTGGGAATCGATGGCTAGGTTTGTTGCCATTTGCATTCCGAATGATGATAAACAAAAACAAGCAGGCTCAGAGTTGAGCCTGCTTATGCTATGTCTGAAGTTAAATAAAATAATCCTCCATTGATTACTTGGTATGTAATCCGAGGCTGATATCTTTCCGTAATTTCCTGAATTTCTTTTTCCATTTGTTTATCTTCTGTATCTTCTATATAAAAGTGTCTTAGTAACTCCGCTTCTGACTGTAACTCTCTAAGCGAATCTTCAGCCCATTTATGTTCCTGATTCTCTATATAGCTATCAAGAACAGATTCAATTCGCAGGTAGCCGCTTTTCAATTTAACAAGTGGGGAAAGCGTATAACAAAAATCAGATATAGTTGTTTGCAGTGGAACCTTATCTAATGTTTCCATCATATCTGATTTCATGGTTCCGTTAATCAAATTTAATCCAATGGAAAAAAGCTCATCCCGTTTATACTTCCCCTTATAACTGATTTTAAGATTTGTTACTAACCATGGATATAAGGGGGTATTCATCGTTGGATTTACTTGTTGAAATAACTTTGTGTATTTTTCCTGTTCTTGTAAATAA
Source organism: Virgibacillus salexigens (assembly GCF_014905415.1). Lineage (GTDB taxonomy): Bacteria > Bacillota > Bacilli > Bacillales > Amphibacillaceae > Virgibacillus > Virgibacillus salexigens. Next base: position 790,918 of record NZ_BNEO01000002.1, on the reverse strand, counting down.
TGTATGATCTGCTGTAATCTCGGACTTCCAAAATGAATCCATTCCCCTTGCTCATTCCGCATTTCAGGATTAGTAATTAACGTTAATCGCATCGGCTCCCCTGGATGGCCCATTTTTTTCATATAATGCCAATAGAATGGACGGTTCATTAAAGCTTTATCCATTTCTTCCGTTAATTGAACAGATAATATACCATTATCATCTCGTAGAATGGAACAATGATGTGCTTGAAAAAAGGATTTTAGAAAGTGATTCAAATCATCAATTACCATACTTTTGCTCCTCCCCATAATTTGTATCATGTGTCTGTTTAATTACAGCAGATAGGTTTTGAAGTTTGATTTTGGCTTCACCAGGAGTTGTCGATTCAGCATAAATTTCTTGTAATTCGCTTTCAATATCGGGAATAGACAGATCCGCTAATATATCATCTAAATGACCGATCACCTGTTCAAATAAATTAATCTTTTCATATAAAAGTTTCATAATATGTTCTTCCACCGTGTGTTTAAGTGCAAAATTGTATATATGCACATCTTTATCTTGGCCATATCGGTGAATACGACCAATTCTTTGCTCTAATCGCATTGGATTCCAGGGTAAATCGTAATTTATCATATAGTTACAAAATTGTAGGTTAATCCCTTCTCCACCTGCTTCGGTTGCAATTAATACTTGGGCATGATCTTTAAAAAGTTGACGCATCCAGTCTTTTTTCCCTCGTTTAAATCCCCCTCTAAATGGCACAGAGGATATTCCATTTTGTTGTAAATACCATTGCAAATATAGTTGAGTAGCTCTATATTCGGTAAATATAATCACTTTTTCGTCGCCAATCTCTTGAATTAGTTCAACCACTTTCTCTGCTTTTTTATGATTCGGTAATTGTTCGATATTTTCGGTAATTTGGTGAAATGTATCAAGTTCAGGTTGTTCTGACAGCATCTTCTTTAACGATAAATAACATGCTTCCCTTGACGAGCAAAATTCTCTAAGAAAAGTAATCTTTGAGAAAGAAGGGAGTAAGCCAGTACTATTCTCTAATTGTTGATAAACATCTTTTTCTTCATCAGAAAACTCTGTCCAAATCGTTTCGATATGACGCTTTACTTGATTCAACCCAGTTTCTCTTCGAGTGTTTCTTACCATTACTTTTTGTACTAATTGTTTTAAATAGATATCTTGCTTCATATTTTTTCGATCTTTTCCGTAACTCTCTAAGAAAGAGTCATAATTACCCAGATGACCTGGCTTGAGAATAGAAACTAAATTAAATATTTCTATTAATTGATTTTGCACTGGTGTTGCAGTTAGTAATAGGCAGTACTTCTTTTTTAAGGTGCGAACAAATGCATAGTTTTTGGTTTTATGGTTCTTTAATTTATGTGCTTCATCTACTAAGACAAAGTCGTAGTCCAAATCCAAAATGGTTTCACGATGAGGTTCCCTTTTTGCCGTGTCCATGGAGGAAATAATAATATTTCCATGTTCCCAGCTCATATTCTTCCGATGAGCAACAGCTGGAATATAAAATTTTTCATTAAGTTCTTTCTCCCATTGATTTACCAATGAGGCTGGAACGAGAATTAATGCTTTTTTGACTAAACCACGTATCATATATTCCTTTAAAATTAATCCTGCTTCTATTGTTTTACCTAAACCTACTTCATCTGCCAGAATTGCCCTTCCATTCATTTGTTCGATTACTTGTTCTGCTGAAGCGATTTGATGTTTAAGAAAATCAACATGGGGGAGGAATTCTAATGCTCGTAACCCTTTAAAACTTGGTGTCATCGTTGTTTTCTCTGCATGAAAAGCCATGGAAAACAGTTCCCAAGAGGACACCGGGTCATTCATATCTAAACGGTTTTCTAATTCATTAATAAATATTGTATCTTTGTCTAGATGAATAGAATTCATTACATCCTTCCTTTTTCTATAGATTATTCAGAATAGCTATTTTATCTTTTATATTATGTGGTATAATAATTCACAATAAAATAGATTTTTCATTGGTTTTGTAACATAGTATAACCAATTATACATATTTTCATAAAAGCGAATGATTACAAGGGGAGAGTTTACTAGGAAGAAAAGCCATATGCTTCTAAGTAACGCCGAAGGAGCAAGCTACAGCGAATCTCTCAGGCAAAAAAGACTCTTGTAGGACGCAACTCTGGAGAGTGTTTACGTAAGAAGTAAACCACCCAAGAAGAAAATACAAATTACCTATGGCGATTTGTATGAAACTTTCTGGTAGAAGGACAGAGATTTCATTGACAACCAATGAAATCTCTGTTTTTTTAATTTTCAGATTGCTGAATAATTCGAAAATCAAGGGAGTGACTGAGATGAGTGAATTAAAACAGACGCCATTGTATCCTGCTTATTCAAAGTATGGAGCAAAAACAATTGATTTCGGTGGCTGGGACCTTCCCGTTCAATTTACTGGAATTAAGCATGAACATGAAATTACTAGAACAAAAGCAGGTTTATTCGATGTGTCGCATATGGGAGAAATTATCATAAAAGGTCGTAAAAGTTTAGATTTTCTGCAAAAAATGGTTACAAACGATGTTGGTAAACTTACACCAAATCGAGCACAGTATACGTTAATGTGCTACGAAGACGGCGGTACGGTTGATGATTTTCTTATTTATATGTTGGATGAAGACGAATATCTTCTTGTTGTTAATGCTGCAAATACGGACAAAGATTATCAATGGCTCGTTGATCATAATGATTTTGAACCAACTGAACTAGTAATTCAAAATATTTCAGAATCACTTGTTCAATTGGCTATACAGGGGCCTGTGGCAGAGAGAATTCTGCAATCATTAACCGAGACGGACTTAGCAGATATACGATTTTTCCGATTCAAAGATCAAGTGTTTTTTAGGGGGATTGAACAGCCAGCACTTGTGTCTAGAACAGGCTACACAGGTGAAGATGGATTTGAAATCTACATTGATCAGAAAAATGGAATTGATTTGTGGGAGCTTATCTTACAGGAAGGAAAAGAAAGTGGTCTTGCACCGATTGGATTAGGTGCTAGAGATACATTGCGGTTCGAAGCCAATTTACCACTCTATGGTCAAGAGATTAGCAAGGATATTAGTCCAATTGAAGCTGGTTTATCTTTTGCAGTAAAAGTAAATAAACATGCTGATTTTATTGGCAAGCACGTTTTAAAACAACAGATTGAAAACGGAACGGATAGGAAGCTAGTTGGAATAGAAATAATTGATAAAGGGATTCCCCGAACAGGATATGAAATTTATCATAATGGCCAATATGCCGGCTTTGTGACTTCTGGTACACAATCACCAACGTTACAGAAAAATATTGGACTAGCATTAATAAATACAGATCTAGCTCAAGTGGGAACAGAATTAGTTGTCCAAGTAAGAAAGAGAAGCGCTGTAGCTAAAGTGGTACAGACACCATTTTATCAAAGGCAAAAATAGGGGGAGTTGCAAATGGAATTTCGTTATTTACCAATGACGGTAGAGGATAAACAAGAAATGCTTGCTAGTATCGGAATTGACAGTACAGACGCTTTATTCTCTGATATACCAAAATCGGTTCGTCTTAAGACAGAAATGCAATTAAAGAAACCAGCCAATGAAGCTGAGTTAAAAAGGGAGCTAGCAACACTAGCTTCGAAAAATGCTAATTTAAATGATTATCGTTCTTTTTTAGGTGCGGGTGTATATGATCACTTCATTCCATCCGTTGTTGATCATGTTATTTCTAGATCTGAATTTTATACAGCATATACACCGTATCAGCCGGAAATTTCACAGGGAGAATTACAGGCAATTTTTGAATTTCAAACGATGATATCAGAATTAACTGGTATGGATGTAGCCAATTCCTCGATGTATGATGGAGGCACGTCTTTAGCAGAAGCAGTTAACTTAAGCGCAGCGCAAACAAAGCGAAAGAAAATTCTTGTTTCGAAAGCTGTACATCCACAAAGTAGAGCAGTTATAGACACTTATGCAAAAGGCCCTAATCTAGAGATAGTTGAAATTGATGTACAGAATGGTAAGACCGACATGAATCAGCTTGCAAATGAATTAGATGAACAGACTGCAAGTGTGGTCGTACAATACCCTAACTTTTTCGGGCAATTAGAGTCAATGGAAGAGATTCAGGAACTACTCGTAAACCAAAAGAAAACCATGTTTATTGTTTCTAGTAATCCGTTGGCATTGGGATATTTAACGCCACCAGGGGATTTTGGTGCTGATATTGTTGTAGGTGATACACAAGTATTTGGAATTCCAGCTCAATTCGGTGGTCCACACTGCGGCTATTTTGCCACGACAAAAAAACTTATGCGGAAAGTTCCTGGCCGCCTAGTAGGGCAAACAACGGATGAGGAAGGCGTAAGAGGATTCGTGTTAACCCTTCAAGCAAGAGAACAGCACATTCGTAGAGATAAAGCGACGTCTAATATTTGCTCAAATCAAGCGTTGAATGCATTAGCTAGTTCCGTGGCAATGAGTTCATTAGGAAAGCATGGTTTAAAACAAATGGCTGCAATTAATATGAAAAAAGCACGCTATGCAAAACAAAAATTCCAAGAAGCAGGTATGGAAGTGGTTTACAATGGTTCATTTTTTAATGAGTTTGTTATTAAATTGAACAAATCAATTGCTGATTTGAATGATCAATTACTTGACATAGGTATTATAGGTGGCTACAACTTAGAGAAAGATTTTCCTGAAATGACTGGACACATGCTTGTAGCTGTCACAGAAAACCGTACAATCGAAGATATCGACCAGTTTGTTAGAGAAATGAGGGAGCTCAATGTATAACCAAGATTTTCCACTTATTTTTGAACATAGTAAACCAGGCAGAACGAGTTATAGTCTGCCAGAATTAGATGTCCCAGATATAGACTTAGATGCAGAGTTGGGGGAGCGTTATCTTCGTGAACAACCTCCCGAACTACCGGAAGTAAGCGAGTTAGATATCGTTCGTCATTACACCGGTCTATCTAATCGAAATTATGGTGTTGATTCAGGCTTTTATCCATTAGGATCTTGTACAATGAAATATAACCCTAAGTTAAATGAGGACATTGCTCGTTTGGATGGTTTTAGTCATATACATCCAGATCAACCAGAGAAGAGTGTTCAAGGTGCAATGGAAATGATGTATGACCTTCAAACAGCATTACGTGAAATTACAGGAATGGCTGAGGTTTCTTTACAATCAGCAGCTGGTGCACATGGTGAATGGACAGCATTAATGATGATCCGTGCCTTTCATGAGGCAAATGGTGATTTCCGCCGTACAAAAGTAATTGTCCCTGATTCTGCACATGGAACGAATCCAGCATCAGCAACAGTTGCAGGATTTGAGGCTGTAACAGTTAAATCTAATGACAAAGGGTTAGTAGATTTAGAAGACTTAAAACGAGTCGTAGGAGAAGATACGGCGGCGCTCATGTTAACAAATCCAAACACCCTTGGGTTATTCGAAACGGAAATCGAGGAAATGGCAAAAATCGTTCATGAAGCTGGGGGCAAACTTTATTATGATGGTGCCAATCTAAATGCGATTATGGGCTACGCTCGACCAGGCGATATGGGATTTGATGCAGTTCATTTAAATCTTCACAAAACATTTACAGGGCCTCATGGCGGTGGTGGTCCCGGTTCTGGTCCTGTAGGAGTTACGGAAGAATTAAAAGCTTTCTTACCAAAACCTTTATTAATTAAAAAAGATGGCATTTATACGTTTGATGATGATCGCCCTCAGTCTATCGGAAGAATCAAGCCTTACTATGGGAATTTTGGTATTAATTTACGGGCATACACGTATATTCGAACAATGGGTGCAGAAGGATTGAAAAAAGTAAGTGAATACGCGGTACTAAATGCTAATTATATGATGAGAAAATTAGAATCAACTTATGAACTGCCGTTTAAGCAGCATTGTAAGCATGAATTTGTGCTATCTGGCAAACAACAGAAAAAATTAGGTGTGCGGACATTAGATATTGCAAAACGTTTACTCGATTATGGCTATCATCCACCAACCATTTATTTCCCTTTAAATGTGGAAGAGGCATTAATGGTTGAACCAACGGAAACAGAATCAAAAGAAACGTTGGATGGCTTTGTAGAAACAATGCTCAGAATAGCGGATGAAGTAAAAGAGGAACCGGAATTGGTTCAAGAAGCTCCTCATCATACCATCGTGAAACGGATGGATGAAACGACTGCAGCAAGAAAACCAATTCTCAAATACGAATCAAAGTAAATCAGTAAATAATAACAGCCTGGTGGCAAATTTCTTGCTACCAGGCTGTTGGCTATATAAAAACATAATTTATTTGATCTTACCAGTCCATTTTTTGAATCCGCCTTTTAAGACATTAATATCTTTATATCCTTTTTTATTGAGGAGTTGTGCTGCACGTGCTGCACGTGATCCACTTTGACAATAAAGATACACTGGTTTATCTTTACGTAATTCAATTAATCGTTGCTTCATTTGGGTAACTGGAATGTTTCTGGCACCTAGTATGTGACCGCGTTTAAATTCTTGAGGTTCTCTTACATCAATAAGTTGCGCTTTTCGATAGCCTTCTTTAAATTGATCTTCTGTTAATGTTTTTAAATACATACGTTGTCTAAAGTATCGGAAAACACCGAAGACAACTAAAGCAACGATGAGTACTACTAAAAATTCCATGCTTTTTCCCCCGTCTATCACATTTATACATTATCTATTATAGTCGGTACACCATGATTTTTCAAAAGTTATTGCTGCAAAAGCAGTAGATAATCTTTAGTTAAACGTCTTATATTGCTTGTATCACTTACTTATTTCCTGTATCCTTTGTATTGAAACAGTTTTGCATAAGACTAAAATTTATTCTTGGAAGTGAGGAAAGCGAATGCCTACTCCTAGTATGGAAGATTACATCGAACAAATATACAACTTAATGGAAGCGAAAGGATATGCAAGAGTTTCGGACATAGCAGAAGCACTTGAGGTTCATCCTTCTTCCGTAACAAAAATGGTACAAAAATTAGATCGAGACGATTACTTAAATTATGAAAAATATAGAGGATTCATTTTAACAGCAAAGGGTAAAAAAGTTGGTGAACGTTTAGTATTTCGTCATGAATTATTAGAAGAATTTCTAGAAATTATCGGTGTAGATAATGAAAATATTTATGTAGATGTCGAAGGAATTGAACATCACCTTAGTTGGAATTCTATTGATCGAATCGGTGATGTTGTTAACTATTTTAAAGCAGATGGTTCACGCGTAGAGGAATTGAAAAAAATGCATCAAGAAGCAGAACAGTAACGTTTATTATAAATCATGTTCTAAATGCTCCTTTCTTTGCTTACAAATATAAGAGAAACTTCCTTATCCAGTATATGCTGTATATGCTGGTTTGGAAGGAACAAGCGATAGAGGGGAAAGCATATGAAAATTGATGGTGTTTTTTCTGGTGGTGGGGTAAAAGCTTATGCTTTTATCGGCGCTCTACAACAAATCGAGCATGCAGGTTTATCGTTTGAACGTGTTGCAGGTACATCAGCAGGTGCTATTATCGCTTCGTTATTAGCCGCAGGGTACGATCATCAGGAAATAGAAATACTATTAGATGAATTAGACCTCAAGAAATTATTGGATCCGCCTGCATTAACAAAAATGTTTCCTTTTACGAAATGGTTGTTTTTATATTTTCAGTTAGGTATTCATAAAGGGAATCAACTGGAGAAATGGATCTACCGAAAGCTTGCAACGAAAGGTATATATACATTTAAAGATATTGATCCCAGTTACTTAAAGGTAGTTGCGAGTGACATTTCTTTAGGAAAACTTGTTGTAATACCAGATGATTTGGAACGTATTTACGGGATTAATTCAGCTTATTTCTCAGTAGCAAAGGCAGTTCGAATGAGCGCTGGATTTCCTTATTTTTTTATGCCCAAAAAAATGATAAGCAAGAATCGCAAAAAAAGTTTTATCGTAGATGGAGGGCTGTTAAGTAATTTCCCATTATGGGTGTTTGAAGATAGACACGGAAGAAAGAAAAGACCTATTTTAGGTGTAAAATTGAGTACTTCAGCAATTGATAAATTGGAACCAAGAAAAATATCCAATGCAATTGATATGCTACATGCGTTATTTGCAACAATGAAGGAAGCTCATGATGCAAGGTACATATCTAAATCACAGAGTAATAATATCATTTTCATTCCAGTTGAAAGTGTAACAAGTACGAATTTTTATATTAGTGAACAAGTAAAAGACTCCCTTATTCATGAAGGCTATGAAAGTGCAAAAGCTTTTTTACCCCATTGGCCGAAATAGTTACATATGAATGTAAAGAAAGGATCAAGCTTTAAAAAGAAGCTCGATCCTTTCTTTTATGTTTATTTCCATCAATAACACGTAAATGGGCAGCCTTTTTATTTCGTTTTCTTTTTGGAGAGGATGGTTGTTGTACTTTTGGCGTAGTTGTTGTATTTTTTCCTGGTTGTACTTGATGGTATTTAGCTTTTGATTGTTTAACAGCTTGTTTATATTTTTTCATTTCATTGGGAGATGTTCGTTTTCTTATAAATACAAAATAAAAGACAGCGAATATGGCAATACCAACTCCGATTGAAACGAAAAGGCTACTAAAGAAATTTGCTGTATTTGTAAACAATTGTGAGATTAGTCCAACTGCGGCTAAGCAAAGGATAATTAAAACAGGTATAGAGATCGATTTTCTAGTCATCACATATGTCCTCCTTCATCATTCACATTATACCCACCTATTATGTGTATACCACTCTGTAAAAATTTATATCAGGCTTTTACAAAAGATTTTCAAAGAATGCATATTACGCTTTTTTTAAGCTAGCTTAATATAAATTCTTTCCTGTTTTCTCAAAATTATTCCAATCGGAAAGTCTTTTCTTACATTTTACTGGAAATCAACTTAGATAACTAGATCAAATCAAGTGAAAATAATATTTATATCCGTGAACTATTCAGTTAGAACGCTGTAATAGTAGTATTGTCCTGATTATTAAACTTTATAGGATTGGTTGTAAGTCATATGGTCATAATAATAATTAGAGGTGGTTAGAATGAAACAGCAAAATCAACAACTTGAACAGAACAAACATGAAAATCCAATGACAATCCTGTCAAGATCATTACTTACAGGTTTTATTGGAGGCATTATATGGAGCATATTCGCTACAATTCTATACTATTTTAATTTTACGGAAGTTGCTCCGAAATCGTTTATATTAAGTTCATGGTTTCATGCCGAATGGATAGATACATGGCTGGGTACGGTGATTACCATTATAGCAATCGGCTTACTTTCTTTAGTAACCGCACTTGTTTATTATGGATTATTAAAAAAAGTCAATTCCATCTGGATGGGGGTTGTCTTTGGTATCGTTCTTTGGATCATTATATTTTATATTATGAATCCAATATTCTCTACTGTTCCACAAGTAGCTGATTTGGACATGGATACCATTGTAACAACTTTATGCGTATTTATTCTATATGGAACCTTTATCGGATATTCCATTTCCTATGATTATCATGATCTGCAAAGAGCGAAAGAGGATAGTAAAAACGCGAAAGCATAATGACCTACTTCGTTTAGCTTATGTTATTCAAACGTGCAGGTTTATGATAAACTGAATACAGTCTGCGTTTTAGATAAATGAAGTGAGAATAACAGGGAAGGGATGAGGTCATGGAAAAGCTTACTAAATTGCGAAATGCATTGGAAAGTAATCATGTTGATGGCATTTTAATAACAAGTGCAATTAATAGACGTTATATTACTGGATTTACTGGTACGGCAGGGGTTGTAATTATTAGCAGCTCTGATGCAAGATTCGTTACTGATTTTCGATACACAGAACAAGCAAGTGAACAAGCTAAAGGTTTTCAGGTAGTTGAACATAAACAAGGCATTGATCTCGAAATTCAAGATCAATTGCAGGAAATGGGAATTACACGTCTTGGATTCGAGAAAGATCACGTCACGTACCGGCAATATGAGCAATTTAAAAGCGTTTTTGATGCAGAGTTAGTACCTGTTAGCGGAATAGTTGAGTCGCTACGTCTAATTAAAACAAGTGATGAATTAGATATAATGAAGAAAGCGGCAAAAATTGCGGATGATGCATTTGACCATATTCAACATTATATTAAACCAGGGGTAAGTGAAATTGACATCTCTAATGAGTTGGAATTTTTTATGCGTAAACAAGGTGCTACTTCCTCTAGTTTTGATATAATTGTAGCTTCTGGTGAACGCTCGGCTTTACCACATGGGGTTGCCTCGGATAAGAAAATCCAGACAGGAGAATTAGTTACTTTGGATTACGGTGCTTTATATCAAGGTTATTGTTCAGATACAACTCGAACAGTAGCGGTTGGTGAAATAAGTGAAGAATTAACCAAAATCTATAATACCGTTCTTGAAGCCCAGTTACGAGGTGTAAACTACATTAAACCAGGTGTAATAGGAAAAGAAGTGGATGCTGTTACGAGAGATTATATTAAAGAGAACGGTTACGGCGACTATTTCGGTCATTCAACTGGTCATGGGCTAGGGCTTGAAGTTCATGAAGGACCTGCACTCTCATTTCGAAATGATCAAAATTTAGAAGCCGGTATGGTCGTTACAGTTGAACCAGGTATCTATGTTCCCGCTGTAGGAGGCTGTCGTATTGAGGATGATATCGTTGTGACGGAAACTGGAAGCGAGCGGTTAACACATTCACCAAAAGAGTTAATTTATTTGTAATGGGAGGAATAGGAATTGATTTCGGTAAATGATTTTAAGACAGGACTAACGATAGAAGTAGACAATGGAATTTGGCAAGTAATTGAGTTTCAACATGTGAAACCGGGAAAAGGAGCTGCATTCGTACGTTCTAAGTTACGCAATTTACGTAATGGAAGTATTCAAGAAAAGACATTCCGTGCTGGGGAAAAAGTTAGCAAAGCCCATATAGAAACAAGAAAAATGCAATACTTGTATGCATCTGGAGATTCACATGCTTTTATGGATACAAATACGTACGAACAAATTGAGCTTACTTCGAGTCAGATCGAAGAAGAACTGAAGTATATAAAAGAGAATATGGAAGTATCTGTTATTACCTATGAAGGTGAAATCTTAGGAGTAGAGCTTCCGAATAACGTCGAATTGGAAGTTACTGAAACTGAACCAGGGATTAAAGGGGATACTGCAAGTGGTGGTTCTAAACCAGCAACCCTTGAAACAGGGCATATCGTACAAGTTCCATTCTTCATTAATCAGGGTGATGTATTAGTAATTAATACTTCTGATGGAAAATATGTATCAAGAGCATAATGATAGAATTTCAATCAAATTGTTAAAGCTGTCGGGTATTACTCGACAGCTTTTTGTTTATCTGCAGAAATATCGGCGGACTGCTTCTATCATCATTTTTTTCTTTCCACATCGTACTAGAAAGGCTTCTTCCACGTTTCATTAGCCCCTTGTTGAACTCCCTTTTGAAGTTAGACTTCCATTTCTCCATTAGGCGTAAACCCCTCTTGAGTCTTCTTCTGTCTCAACTATACATTCTTGTTCTTGTTCCATTTTTAATTGCTTGTGCATTCCAAAAATACAGAGAATAGTCAATTAATTAACTGCTTTCTATTAATAATAGTAGGTTATTAATAAATGCTTCGTAATAGCTAGTGTAAATAGGTCATAATTTGTCCAAGCGAGCATACATTGACTAGTAAGTGATATAAAAAGTGAGGAAAATTTATGGAGGAAATAATTAGACTCTTCCCAGAAGGAATACAACATGAACTAAATAGTAGAATTGGGAATAGATGGGATCAGCTACAAGAAATCCGCTTACGACTAAATAGGCCCTTGGAATTAATCTTTCATACCAAACAAGAGTGGCTCAATCAAGCTTTACCAAACAAGCTTGATTTTGTACACATTATTAACCAACTTAGTGAATATTCTTTATATCGTATGGAAGAAGAGCTTAGAGAAGGATATATGACAATTGAAGGTGGACATCGTGTCGGTTTAGCAGGAAAAGTAAATACATTAAATGGTGCTGTTAAAGCAATTCAATTCATCACTTTTTTGAATATACGTATTGCTAAGGAAAAAATTGGTGTTGCAACTAAAATTATGCCTTATCTCTATCACCAAGGGTATCTGAATACACTCATCGTAGGTGCACCACAAACCGGAAAAACAACGCTTATTCGAGACATCGCAAGAATTATTTCCACAGGTTGGAAGAACGTCCCTGCTAAAAAAGTAGGTGTTATCGATGAACGATCTGAAATCGCTGCATCGATTAAAGGAGTACCTCAACATGATTTAGGGTTAAGAACAGACGTTATGGATGCATGTCCTAAAGCCGAAGGAATGATGATGATGATACGGTCGATGTCACCGGAAATACTTATTGTTGATGAAATCGGCGGTAAGAAGGATGTGGATGCGTTATTGGAAGCTTTAAACGCTGGTGTGGTTGTTGTATGTAGCGTACATGGACAAACACTAGAAGAACTAAAAAAGCGTCCTACGATACAAGCACTTATAAATCAAAGAATCTTTCATCGTTATCTTATTTTAGACAGCACATTATCGTTGGGACGTTTTCGAGGGATACACGATGCAGAGGGAAAACGAATGTCATAACAATACAATGGAGGTTTGATCCAATGCAATGGGTTGGTGCACTTTTGTTTATTTGTACAACGACGTGGATTGGATTTGAATGGAGTAATCGTTTAGCAAATCGCCCAAAGCATATTCGCCAGGTGAAAAATGCTTTACAGATTCTTGAAGCTGAAATGATGTATAGTCAATTGCCATTACAAGATGCTTTTCACACGATTAAAAATCAAACCCCGTTTCCAATACATGCTTTCTTCGATCGGTTGTATAAAAATATGAATCAGGAAAGTAAAGATTTTGGTATTGTTTGGCAGAATAGTTTAGATGAGCTGATGGATATTTCTTGTTTAGGAAATAACGAAAAAGAGATCTTACTCCAATTTGGACAAACGTTAGGGCAACATGATTTTCTTCAACAACAAAAGCATATCCAATTAGCTGCAAGTCATTTGGATCGAGAATTAGAAGACGCCAGCGAACAGTATCAGAAATATGGCAAGATGACAAAGAGTTTAGGGGTATTATGTGGATTATTTATTGTATTGCTGCTTCTATAGGGGAAAGGAGTTAACCCGATGTTTACAGATGCTACTATCTTGTTTCAAATAGCCGGTATAGGAATTATTGTAGCCTTAATTCATACGATTTTAAAACAAATGGGTAAAGAAGAAATTGCTCAATTTGCCACCTTAATTGGATTTATTATCGTGCTCGTACTCGTTATAGATGGTTTATCCGATTTATTTCAGCAAATCAAATCTGTATTTCTCTATCAAGGGTAATGCTATATGGATATTTTACAAATAGTAACATTGGGCCTTGTAGCTAGTTTGCTATTTATCATCTTAAAAGATGTAAATAGTACCTTTGCTTTTTTTGTAATTGTTATAACAGGCATCATTATTTTTATTTCTATTATCCAACAAATTGGCAGTATTTTTCAATTAATTCAAACACTAGGTGCTAAGGCTCAAGTAGATGGCATGTATTTGGAAACCATTCTAAAGATCATTGGGATTGCATATATTGCTGAGCTGGGTGCAAGTATTACGAAAGATGCGGGATTAGCATCCGTAGCATCTAAGATAGAGCTTGCAGGTAAAATATTTATTTTATTATTAGCGGTTCCAATTATTACAGCTGTTATTGAGGCAATTTTACGATTCTTACCTGCCACGTAAATTTCCAGAAAGGAGTAAATATTAGGAATGAAATCAACTAAAAAAATGGTATTCCTGTTATTCACTTTTTTCTTTTTCTTTCTGGGACAAGCATCGATTTCAGCAAGTACGGACGTTCCTGAAATACAAGATAGTATGCTCAAAGAGATCTCGTTGGAAGGTGTACAAAAATATTGGGGGGAACTGGTTCAAGAATACGGTGGTTATCTGCCTGAACTTGAAAAAACAAGTGTTTATGAATTCATTAAAGATCAAGGTTCTATCTCCTTAAAGAATATTCTAATTGGATTTGTAGAATTTTTATTTCATGAATTAATTCTAAATGGAAAATTGCTAGGCTCTTTGTTTATGTTAACTCTGTTTTCCATTATGCTACAAACCATGCATAATGCTTTTGAAAAGAGCACTGTAAGCAAGATTGCTTATTTTGTTGTTTATATCGTGTTAATTTTTTTAGCATTAAATAGCTTTTATTCAGCAGTTACATATGCGAAAGATGCGATTGATAGTATGAGTAGTTTTATGATCGCTCTGTTGCCACTGGTACTTGGTCTTATGGCATCATTTGGTAATGTCGTAGCTGTTTCTTTTTTTCATCCAATTATTATCTTTCTTATTCATGCTTGTGGTTTAATTATTTCTTCCTTCGTTTTACCCTTACTATTCTTATCTGCTTTATTAGTCATTGTTAGTAGCTTAAATGAAAATTATAAGGTTACACATCTTGCTAATCTATTCAAAACGGTTGGTTTAGGCACATTGGGTGTATTTTTAACGATTTTTTTAAGTGTGATGTCGGTTCAAGGTGCAGCCAGTGCAATTCAAGATGGCGTAGCAATGAAAACAGCAAAATTCATTACAGGAAATTTCATCCCTGTTGTCGGTCGAACATTTACGGATGCTGCGGATACAATACTTAGTGCTTCCTTATTATTAAAAAATGCAATTGGAATTGTAGGCGTACTCATTATCTTATTCATTGCACTATTCCCGGCATTAAAGATATTTGCTATTGCCATTATCTACAAATTGGCCGCCGCCGTCCTACAGCCAATTGGCGATGGCCCTGTGATAACGACACTAAATACCATTAGTAAATATATCGTATTTATTCTAGCCTGTCTTTTGGCAGTTTCGTTTATGTTCTTTTTAGCAATCGTTATTATAATTGTAGCAAGTAATCTTACTTTGCTATTACGATAGGGTGATAAGTATGGAAATGTTAATTGATTGGGTTACACAAATTATCTTGTTTTTACTCTTAGCAGCAATCATAGATTTAATTATTCCATCAGGATCAATGAAAAAATATATCAAATTGGTAGTAGGTTTAATTCTTATACTCATTTTATTAAAACCAATTTTTTTCCTATTTAATATTGATATTAAAAGTGCCTTGGAAGCTTCTATAGACAGGGTTGAGGAAGGCAGGATAGAAGAAGAATCAATGGAAAATTTAATTGAATCTCAAAAAAATGAAATAGATGGCACACAAGATGCATATATTTTAGAACAAATGGCTGTCCAACTAAATGATTTAGCAGAACAACCACTTCAAGAGGAATTTCAAACAGAGATAAGAGATATACAGTTTTTGTTTGCTAATGAACAGGAGATGACATTTGAAAATTTGGATGAAGTCATTGTTTATTTACGAGAATCAAATGATGGGGAGGGAGCAGTGAGTATAGTTGATGATGTTGTAATTAATACGGACAACCCTGATACGGCAAAAGAAAATGAGCAGAATGAAGAGATAAAAGCATTGCTTAAGGATGTATGGGAGCTCGAAGATAAAAAACTTACACTGCAATGGGAGGGAGGGGCATCTTGAAAGAAAAATTAGAAAAACTTTTCCAAAAGGCAGATGGCAGTAAGAAACCACCTAAAAAACTAGGATATATCGTTATTTTAGGATTGGTAAGTATAATGTTACTTATTGTAGGAAATATCTTTTCTTCATCCCCAGAGTCAATGGATGAACAGCAACCAATAGAACAAACACCTACCGAACAACCAGCTCAAGAAACAGCATCCAATAAAACGAATACAACTTCTAATATGGAGGAACTAGAATCCATTTACACCAAAGATTTACAAGAGTTATTAAACAAAATTAAAGGCGTTTCTGACGCAGAAGTAATGGTCAATCTAGAATCTACAAATATAAAAGTTTATGAGAAAAATCTAGTAAAAGGGCAACAAACAACGAAAGAAACAGATAAAAATGGTGGCACCAGAGAGGTAGAGGATTCAACAGAAGAAGCGCAAACAGTATTGGTTAGACAAGGTGAAAAAGAGGTACCATTGCTTATTCAGACAAAGAAACCAGAAGTAAGGGGTGTATTTATCGTAGCAAAAGGAGCTGATCATGCAACTGTAAAAAAATGGATAGTTGAAGCTGTTTCAAGAGTATTAGATGTTCCTACGCATAGAGTATCTGTAATGCAGAAGAATTAAAGGGAGGAATGATTTTATGTTAAAAAAGCAAACAGTTTGGTTATTAACGATGTTAAGTTTAATGATTGTATTAAGTGTTTATTATATGACTTCTCCAGACAATGAAGATCTCGCTTATATTAATGAAGGGCAAGGAAATGGTAATGAAGCGGTACCAACAGATTCAGATACAACCGATTCAGATGGTAATGCAGAAGTAGACGATATTTCGAATGTTGGACAAGATCAGCTATTTACTACAATTCGAATGGAATTACAAGATGAACGAGACATGGAAAAAGAAAGACTCACAGATATTGTAGCGTCTAGTTCATCAACGCCTGCAGAAAAAGACAAAGCTTTAGAAGCAATCGATAGTATTGAAGACCGTTCATCGAAAGAAAAAATATTAGAAGAATCCATTATTGCTTCTGCGAATTATGAAGACGTGTTAGTCCGTTCAGAAGAAGATAGTGTGACGGTACAAGTTAAAGTAGAAGAGAGCTTACCTAAGTCAGACGCTGTTTCTATTATACAAATGGTTAAAGATGAATTAGGAGATAAGAAAGTTAATGTATCCTATGTTCCTTCTGAAACGCAAGCTGAAACTGAAAACAATGAAACGGAAGGCAGCGAAACTGAAAATACAGAAACCGAAAGCAATCAATAATTATTATTTGACGATCCGGGAACTTGAGTTACCCGGATTTTTCATTTACATTGATTGTTCAAACATTCGCTTTCCACTAGTAACATTGGTATAATAAAACGGAAATCTATGAATACGGTGCATGACCTCTTCATAATAAATCTTGAAGTTTGTTATGTATTTATCGTAGAATATTAAGAGGAGTTATTAGTACCTAATAACAAGTTTAACGATGAAGGGGTGCCAAACAATCATGAATGTAAATGAAATACAAGAAATTATAAAACTGATTGACAAATCGACCATTGAAGAATTCACGTACGAATCACATGGAACTTCAGTGTCACTGAAGAAAACAAGTACAACGAAAAAACTACAAGATGCTCCCGCTTTACCGGCTTCACTCTCTCCTGAGCCAGCTGAAGCTGCAACACCAGCAGAGCGCCAAGTTGTGGAACGTAAGGTAGAAGAGCCTGTGAAAGAGGATCCTAGTAGTAAGCCTGCATATGATCATGAAATTGTATCGCCAATGGTAGGAACATTTTATACTGCACCATCCCCTGAAAAAGATGATTTTGTAAAATTGGGAAGTAAAGTGGACAAATCATCGGTTGTTTGTATAGTTGAGGCGATGAAATTATTTAATGAAATCGAAGCCGAAGTTTCAGGAGAAATTGTAGAAATCCTAGTTGAAAATGGTGAGCTTGTTGAATATGGCCAGCCATTATTCCGGGTAAACACAAAGTAAGGGGATGTAAAGAGTGATTAAAAAACTGTTGATTGCTAACAGAGGAGAAATAGCAGTTCGGATTATTCGAGCATGTAAAGAGTTAGACATCGAAACCGTAGCTGTATATTCCCAAGCAGATAGTGAAGCACTACATGTACAAATGGCCGATGAAGCTTATTGTATTGGTCCAACACAGAGTAAAGACAGCTATCTTAACTTTACAAATATCATGAGTGTAGCAATATTAACCGAAGTCGATGCGATTCATCCTGGTTATGGCTTTTTGGCAGAGAATGCTGATTTTGCGGAGATTTGCCGTGCATGCAATATTACTTTTGTCGGCCCTACCCCTGAAGCAATACAAAAGATGGGGATTAAGGATGTTGCGAGAAAAACAATGGACGAAGCGAATGTTCCAATTGTTCCGGGCTCAAAAGGAATTATTGAAAATGAAGACGAAGCAATTTCGATAGCAGAAGAAATAGGTTATCCAGTTATTATAAAAGCTACTGCTGGTGGTGGTGGTAAAGGAATTCGAGTTGCTCGCTCAGAAGAAGAGTTGCTTAAAGGGATTGAACTAACCCAAAAAGAAGCAGAAACATCTTTTGGTAATGCTGGTGTATACCTCGAAAAATATATAGAAGATTTTCGACATGTTGAGATTCAAATATTGGCTGACAGACATGGAAATGTCGTTCATTTAGGAGAACGTGATTGCAGTATTCAACGAAGGTTGCAAAAGTTGATTGAAGAATCTCCATCTCCTGCATTAACACCAGAACTTAGAGCGAAAATGGGAGAGGCTTCTGTGAAAGCTGCTAAAGCAGTTGGATATGAAGGTGCAGGAACAATTGAATACATTTTTGATCGTACAAGTAATTCCTTTTATTTTATGGAAATGAATACCCGAATTCAAGTAGAACATCCAGTAACAGAAATGGTAACTGGGTTGGATCTAATTAAAGAGCAGATTAATGTGGCGAATAATGAAGAGCTGTCTATTAAACAATCCGATATTACGCTGGAAGGTTGGGCGATTGAGTGTAGAATAAATGCTGAGAATCCATTTAAAAACTTTATGCCTTCTGCCGGAACTATTGACATGTACTTACCACCAGGAGGACTTGGGGTAAGGGTGGATTCAGCGGTATACTCTGATTATCGGATACCACCTTTTTATGATTCAATGGTGGCCAAATTAATTACGTATGGTAATACCCGTGAAGAAGCAATTAAGCGCATGAAACGGTCATTAGATGAATTTATTGTGGAAGGTGTTCATACAACCATTCCTTTCCATCGGTTAATCATGGAGAATAAAGTATTTATTAATGGTGATTTCAATACCAAATTTCTTGAAGAAAATCCCATCGTACAAGACAAAACGGAATAGAATCGATTATAAATAAAGGAGTGAGCACATGAGTGAACAACCTCTACTGAACGTTAGTGAAGATAATCTAGGTAAAGTAGAAATAGCGCCTGAAGTAATCGAAGTTATTGCTGGAATAGCTGCGACAGAAGTTGATGGTCTCTACGCAATGCGTGGGAATTTCGCGTCCGGCGTAGCAGAACGATTTGGAAAGAAAGCGCATAGTAAAGGGGTAAAGGTTGAATTAACAGAAAGCGGAATAAGTATCGATCTTTTTGTTATCTTGAACTTTGGAGTATCTATCCCCCAAGTAGCTCAATTGCTTCAATCCAATATCAGACAAACATTAAAGAATATGACTGCTTTAGATATTGATGAAATCAATGTTCATGTTGTCGGGATCCAAATGGAAGAAGGCTCCGATGAAATAGAAGCTTAATTCAAGAGGTCAAGCGGATTTATATCCGATTGGCCTCTTATTCATTTAGATACCTAGCCCTCCACAACAAATGTATGTTGCACATTGCCTTGGATTTGTTTGGTTCGGAGCAGGTATCAATAAGCTGAAATCCTTTTTTATATATGATACATTTGCTGATTGTAGCGTTGGGTTAATAATCGTGTTATTATTTGTAGAAGATACGTTAAAAGGAGTTACCAATAATGAACAGACACACGGCAAGAGAAAAGGCATTACAGATATTGTTCCAATTAGATATTAATGATAATCAACCAATCGAAGCAATGAATCATTTTTTAGAAAACGAGACAAAAGATGCTTTTTTAACCATTCTCGTGGAAGGGGTAGCAAAGTATAAAGTTGAGATAGACGATTTAATATCTGAGAAGCTTGAAAATTGGACAATTGACCGAATTGCCTCTGTTGAGAAGACAATTTTACGAATTGCTATCTTCGAACTAAATTATTTAGAAGATATTCCAACGAATGTTTCAATAAACGAAGCAATTGAATTAGGGAATACATATGGTGATGATAATTCAGGCAAATTTATCAATGGTGTACTATCTAAATTTGTAAATTAATTATACAGAGGGGGAAGTCTACGATGGCAGCAGAAATAATTAATGGAAAAGAATTAGCACAGCAACTCAGAACGGAAATGAAAGATGAGGTAGTGTCACTAAAGAACGATGGTATTCATCCACACTTGACCGTGGTTTTAGTCGGTGACAATCCTGCCTCAAAGTCCTATGTGAGAGGGAAGGAGAAAGCTTGCTTAGAAACAGGTATTTCTTCGGATTTAATTGAGTTACCTACGACCATAACGGAGGAGGAATTATTAAACCAAATTGATCAATTAAACGATGATCATTCCGTTCATGGAATACTTGTTCAACTCCCACTTCCAGAACATATTAACGAACAAAAAGTAATTGAAGCAATTCGTCCTGAAAAAGATGTTGATGGATTTCACCCGGTAAGTATTGGGAGAATGATGACTGGAATGGATACGTTTTTACCCTGCACCCCATATGGAATTCTAACGATGCTCCAATCTAAAGATATTGAAATAGAAGGTAAGCATGCTGTTATTGTAGGAAGAAGTAATATCGTTGGTAAGCCAGTTGGACAACTATTATTAAACAATCATGCAACTGTCACCTATTGTCATTCAAGAACACAAAACCTTAAACAGTATACGAATCAAGCGGATATCTTAATTGTAGCTGTCGGAAGAGCTAATGGAATTGATGCAAGCTACATAAAAGAAGGTGCTGCTGTAATTGATGTTGGGATTAATCGATTAAAAGATGGCTCATTAACGGGTGATGTGGACTTTGAAAGTGTTGCACAAAAAGCATCATACCTTACACCGGTGCCCAAAGGAGTAGGGCCCATGACGATAACGATGCTTTTAAAAAATACCATAAAAGCAGCAAAAGGAATCGAGAACAGTGAAGGATAAATATCTTACAGTAACTGCGCTTACGAAGTATATTAAGCGAAAAATAGATACAGATCCACATTTAAGTGAAGTATGGTTACGTGGGGAAATCTCTAATTTTAAGCATCATTCTCGAGGACATATGTATTTAACCCTAAAAGATAACCAAACACGAATACAAGCGGTTATGTTCGCTGGAAATAACAGAAGGCTTAAATTTACACCTGAAAATGGAATGAATGTCCTGATTAAAGGTGAAATTAGCGTATTTGAAGTATATGGGCAGTACCAATTATATATACAACAAATGGAACCTGATGGTATTGGAGCATTATATATAGCTTATGAACAATTAAAAGAGAAATTACAAAAACAAGGA
Source organism: Virgibacillus salexigens (assembly GCF_014905415.1). Classification (GTDB taxonomy): domain Bacteria; phylum Bacillota; class Bacilli; order Bacillales; family Amphibacillaceae; genus Virgibacillus; species Virgibacillus salexigens. The sequence continues at coordinate 769,563 of NZ_BNEO01000002.1, read as the reverse complement.
TATTTTGATGAACAATATAAGAAAACAATCCCTGTCTTACCCAAACATATAGGTGTGATAACATCACCAACTGGAGCTGCAGTTCGCGATATTATAACAACTATTAAACGCAGATATCCAATTGCCAAGGTTACTGTAATCCCTGTACTTGTACAAGGAACAACTGCACCTGCTTCCATAAAAGAAGCCATAGAGATTGCAAATGCCTCTTCAATATTTGACGTTTTAATATTAGGTAGAGGTGGAGGCTCTATTGAAGAATTGTGGAGTTTTAATGAAGAGATCGTAGCTGAAGCAATATATCACTCGACAATTCCAATTATTTCTGCAGTCGGTCACGAAACAGATGTAACGATTAGTGATTTTGTAGCAGATTTAAGAGCCCCTACTCCAACAGGTGCTGCTGAGTTAGCAGTACCATCGAAGCAGGAGTTAGTAGACAAGCTTATAACAATGAAACGAATGTTGGCTAAAGATCTAGATCAGCAAGTAAAGCAAAAAAGACAACAAGTAGCTAGTGTGAAGCAATCCTACGCTTTTCGTTATCCAGAGCAATTACTTAAACAGAAAGAACAAGAATTAGATACAAAAACAGATCAGCTATCCAAGGCGATTACAACGAAGTTGGCTGAACACCAACAAGTATATCATCATCTGCATATCCGATTATTAACTCAACAACCGGATAAACAAGTTCAACGATCAAGAGATCAGTTGAAACAATTGGTAAAGCAGCAACAATATCTGATGCAACAATCATTCGTTAAAAAAACCGATCAATTAGCGAATAAAATAGAAAAGTTAAGTTTATTAAATCCATTAGAAATAATGAAACGAGGCTTTTCTATTCCGTACTTACAAGAAGGAACCATCGTTAAATCGGTAAGGCAGGTAAAGAAGTCAGATGAACTTATTTTAAAACTAACAGATGGTCAAATTAATTGTCGGGTAGTAGACGTAAAGGAGGAACAGAACGATGGCCGAAAATGATGAACTTTCATTTGAAGAAGCAATGGAAAAATTAGAAGAAATTGTAGGGAAGTTAGAAACAGGCGATGCACCTATAGAAAAAGCGATTGACTATTATCAAGAAGGGATGAAGCTCTCTAAACTTTGTAATGATAAATTAACCAATGTAGAGGAAAAAATGACGAAAATAATGAATGAACAGGGTGACCTTGCCCCGTTTCAAATGCAGGAGGAAGAATAGTGGAATATAGTATCAAGGAGTATTTGGATAACCAAAAGCTTCTTATCGACAACCTGTTACATGATTGCATAGACAGATTAACGATTCCTGAACAATTAAAACAATCCATGATTTATTCCGTTAATGCTGGGGGTAAACGATTACGACCAATCTTATTACTTGCCAGTTTTAATGTGTATGGTAAAGATAACAGTATAGCAATGCCAGCAGCTGCTTCGTTAGAATTCGTTCATACATATTCGCTCATCCATGATGATCTGCCTGCTATGGATGATGATGATTATCGTCGTGGTCAACTAACAAATCATAAAGCATTTGATGAAGCTACTGCAATTTTGGCTGGCGACGCATTACTAACCTATAGTTTTGAAATAATAGCAAATGATCATCAATTAAATCATGAGCAAAAAACAATATTGCTACAGCTTCTTTCACAGACAAGTGGGCCAAAAGGTATGGTGGCCGGTCAAATCTTAGACATGAAAGCAGAAGATCATCCGGTTACACTAGAAGCGTTAGAACAAATTCACGCACTTAAAACTGGCGAACTTTTGCGATTTGCTGTTTATGCAGGCGCATACCTAGGCGGTGCAACTGAAAAAGAATTACAATCATTAACCGAATTTGCATACTATTTAGGATTAATTTTCCAAGTTCAAGATGATATATTAGACATTACTGGAGACGAAAATAAACTCGGCAAACCAGTTGGTAGTGATGAGATCAATCAAAAAAGCACCTTTCCTAAATTGCTTGGTTTGGAAGGAGCGATTGAGAAAAAGCAATGGTATATTGAGAAGGCAAAACGTTCGTTAGCTAACGCGAATGCAGCCGACTCTGTATTGATGGATCTGACCATCTATTTTAGTGAACGAGATCATTAATTTTGAATTAGAAATTATGATTAAGATATGCTATAATAAAGATAACTAAGGAATGGTGCAGTATTCTAGTCAGTTCTCCGTATCCTGAAGGCGGGCCTAAAAATCCGCCAAAGGGCACATCGATGAAGTTCCTTGTGTAGGCTTGAGGCGCCCAGCCTTGGGTCTATGCTGGGAGTTAAGGTTTTTGGGCGATCCACAAAGGCATGTGGGCGTTGACCCGATTACCGCGGAGGCCCATCTCTGTAGTATTTGCTAAGCCTAGTAATTATTATGGAATGGGGTATGAACCTGCAGATATGGTAAGGGACACCTAATATGCAGCGTAGCCTGCCTTGAGTGGTGCTTGAGGGGATTAGAGCTTTAAATGGCAAGTTAGATGGCCAATAATTTGCTTATTTACATTCTATGAAATCAACACTGCAAAAGAGGCTAGGGGACGGTAAAGAACTGTTGAGGAAATCTCCTAGACTGTTCTATATGACGTGTAAAAGGGATTATAGTGCGGACTAAGTGGCAATCCAGTCTAGCTATTGGTGACAAAGCTAAGATGAATTTAAAGGGGAACCGCCTTTCATGGTAACATGGGGTATTCATTTGGGAAAACCTACTGGACCTAAGCCGCAGTTTTTACCTTTTAAATGACCATTCCTATTACATAATGGAATAACACTAATTTATATATAATAGAGGTAAGAAATGAATCCACATGTAAAACGATCGATTAAATTTAGTTTAACTATTGCCGTTATCACTTTTGTGTTAGCGGCTATTTTTTCAATAATCTCTTCTTCGATTTTAAGTGGAGTTATTTGGATTATTGGTCTACTTATTGTTTTTATGATTGTATTTGTAGGGGTTGTATTTGATATGCTTGGTATAGCTTCTACTGCAGCAGATGAAGCACCATTTCATGCAATGGCAGCCGAGAAAATAGCGGGGGCGAAAGAGGCCGTAATAATTATAAGAAATGCCGATCGATTTGCCAGTTTCTGTAACGATGTAATTGGTGATATATCAGGAATTGTAAGTGGTACAGCTTCGGCAATTGTTGTTCTGCAAATGGCTAACTTGTTAGGGCACGGCGAAGGTTCGACCGTTCAAATAACGATTTCAGTTATCTTAACAAGTATTGTTGCAGCATTAACAGTTGGCGGAAAGGCTTTAGGTAAATTCTTTGCTATTAATGCCTCCACTAAAATTATTTTCTTTGCAGGGAAGGTAATCTCAATTATAGAAAGAAAGTTAAAAATAAAAGTACTACCTAAAAATTAGAAATAAGGGAAAAGACGATGAGTAAAAAACGATTAGATGTACTATTAGTAGAAAGAGAACTTGTTGAAACCCGTGAAAAGGCTAAGCGGATAGTCATGGCAGGCCTTGTTTTTTCTGAACATGAGCGCCTGGATAAGCCTGGGATGAAAATAGATGAGCATACCCCTCTAACTGTTAAAGGCAAGTTATATCCCTATGTTGGTAGAGGGGGGTTAAAATTAGAAAAAGCACTTGACGAATTCAATTTAACGATGGCAGATAAAGTTATGGTTGATGTTGGTTCATCTACGGGCGGGTTTACCGATTGTGCTTTACAAAATGGCGCTACATTATGTTATGCAATTGATGTCGGGTATAATCAATTGGATTGGAAATTGCGTAATGACCATCGAGTGGTCGTAATGGAACGAACGAATTTTCGATATGTAACCCCCGATATGCTGCATTTTGATAAACCTAATTTTGCTTCAATTGATGTCTCTTTTATTTCTCTTCGTCTAATATTGCCGGTATTAAAGCAACTACTTCAGGCTGATAGTGACGTTGTTGCACTAATTAAACCGCAATTTGAAGCTGGCAGAGAACAAGTAGGCAAGAAAGGGATTGTTCGGAATAAAGATATTCACGTACAAGTGATTAAACAAATCGTTGCTTTTGCCGAAGCAGAAGAGTACCAATTATTCGATATCACCTATTCTCCTATAACAGGTGGAGAAGGAAATATTGAGTTTCTAGCTCACTTTGGCTGGAAAAAACAATTTGAAGGAAAACGTATCACAGATGTAGAAATAGGCAAAGTAGTAAATAAAGCACATATAGACCTGCTTGATTCTAATAAAAAAGATTAAGAACCGATGTAAACTGAAATGGGGGCGCCCTATGAGTAAAGTTCAACGACATATTAAAATTCGAGCATTAATTACGGAAAATGAAATAGAGACTCAGGATGAGCTTGTCGATCATCTTAAAAACCTTGGGTACAAAATAACCCAAGCGACTGTCTCACGAGACATTAAAGAACTGCACCTAGTTAAAGTTCCAGCAAGCAATGGAAAGTATAAATACAGCTTACCTGCAGACCAACGCTTTAACCCATTGGACAAGCTTAAACGCTTAATTATGGATGCTTTTGTAAAAATCGAACATGCCAGCCATTTTATCGTTTTAAAAACGCTTCCTGGTAACGCTCATGCGGTTGGAGTTTTAATTGATAACTTAGATTGGGAAGAAATTATGGGGACGATTTGTGGTGATGATACCTGTTTAATCATTTGTAGAACAGAGGCTGATTCAGAATCGATTAAAGATCGTTTTATTCAAATGCTGTGATAAATGTGAGGTGAAGAGTCGCGTGTTAACAGAGTTATCCATCCAAGATTTTGCTATCATAGATAAAATCTCAATAACGTTTGATGAGGGTCTTACGGTATTGTCTGGTGAAACGGGAGCTGGAAAATCAATTATTATTGATGCTATACAATTACTTGCTGGTGGTAGAGGTTCTGTGGAATTTGTTAGGTATGGGGCAAAGAAAGCAGATATTCAAGGATTGTTTACAATAGATAATCCCAATCATCCCATATATGAAAAGAGTCAAGCATACGGAATAGAAATCCAAAATGACATTGTACTTCGAAGAACTATTACTGCTAATGGAAAAAGTATTTGTCGTGTCAATAGTAAATTGGTGACATTAGCTATTCTCAAAGAATTCGGAAAAACACTAATCGATATTCATAGCCAACATGAAACGCAATCATTAATGGATACAGATAATCATATCCATTTATTGGATTTATATGATCCAGAGCGTATTGGTCAAGCTAAAAAAGAATACAGCATTCTATATGAGCAGCTTTCAACTTTAAAGAAAAAGTATCGAAAATTGAGTGAAAATGAACAAGAAACAGCACAAAGGCTTGATTTACTTCAATTTCAAATGAATGAACTAGAGAATGCTAAATTAGAGCCTCATGAAGATGAAGTTCTAGCAGAAGAGCGGAATTCCTTAGCGAATTTCGAACGTATTCATGCTGCTCTGCAACATGCTTATAATGCTCTTTACGGAGAACAAAGAGGTCTTGAGTGGGTGAATAATGCACAAATGGCCTTACAAGATAATTCTAATATTGACCCATTTATTGCTGAAAAATCAGAGGAAATTGCTAATTATTATTTCGGTCTCGAAGAATTAACCCATGACATCGGACATCATATTGAAACATTAGCATTCGATTCTGAAAGACTTAATGAGATCGAGTCTCGACTAGATGAAATAAACCGTTTAAAGAAAAAATATGGTGCTACCGTTGATGAGATCTTACAATATATGTCTCAAATTGAAGAAGAAATCGAAGAAATAAATAATAAAGATTCTCATTTATCAAAACTTGAAAATCAAATTAATGATAAGGCAAAAGATGCCTACCTTGAAGCGAAAGAATTACATGATTTACGTCAAAAAGCAGCAGATAGTTTAACCAAAGAAATCCATGAAGAATTAAAAGGCCTCTATCTTGAAAAAGCTACATTCTCTGTCTCTTTTTTGTTACAAGATAAAGATATAGGCGTAAAGCGAGATGACTATCAGGATATACGTCTTCATGAAAACGGTTTTGACCAAATCAATTTTATGATTTCAACGAATCCGGGTGAACCGATTAAGGAGTTGAGTAAAGTAGCATCTGGTGGTGAATTATCCAGAATCATGCTGGCTTTAAAGAAAATTTTTGCAAGGCATCAAGGTGTTACGAGTGTTATCTTTGATGAAGTTGATACTGGAGTCAGTGGAAGAGTTGCACAAGCAATCGCAGAAAAAATACATCATATATCACAACAATCCCAAGTATTGTGCATCACACATCTTCCTCAAGTAGCTGCAATGGCTGATACACATAAATTAATTGAAAAACAAGTGGATAATAACCATACTTCAACAAAAGTGATCGAGTTATCCGTTGATTACCAAGTAAATGAATTAGCAAGAATGATTACTGGAACAAAACTTACAGAGACAGCTATCGAGCATGGACGTGAGATGTTGGAAATGGCTGTTAACTTTAAATCAAAAAATAAGCATAATTATAAAGAAAAAGCCAGAAAATAAAATATCTGGCTTTTTTATTATATACTTCATTCCAACGTTAGTAATATCATACATGTATGCAACTGAACTTTCCCATTTTGCCGACATATACATAGAATACTGTCTTACTTTAAGGAAATGTTAGGTAGACTGCTTATGTTTCACCAGTTTAAAACGAACATGCTTCGGTCAAATTAGAAGTACAGAGAAACAAAAAAGGTGGTTTGGGTAAGGAACGAGGAGAGTGAAATAATTGGACGGAAAAAAATATAAATTACGATTCTGTATAGGACTAATACTCCTTTTAGCAGTGGTTACAATTCCTTTTTTAACCCCTATTCAAAAATATTTATCCATCCCAAATGATATTGTTACGGTTAATAGCCGGGCTCCGATTGACTTACCAACCTTGGGTGAAAATATAACAATTAATAGTTCGAACAAGACAGTACAAGCTGCAAAATCCAACGAATTTTATACGAAAGAATCGGGAAACAGCGAGCTTTTTTATGAATTTGCTGGACTGCCAATTAAGAAAGTAGACGTTAATGTTTTGGACGATATTAAAGTTGTACCTGGCGGTCAATCAATTGGAGTACAATTGCATACCAAAGGGGTCTTAGTTGTTGGCCATCATTTAGTTAATGCAAAAAACGGAAATACATCTCCTGGAGAAGAAGCAGATATTAAAGTAGGAGATGTAATTTTAGAGATAAATGGGAAAGAAATAAAAAAGATGAAAGATGTTAAGCCATTTGTTGAGGAGGCTGGAGAAGATAAAGAAGCTTTAGATATAAAATTAAAACGGGGCAAAGAGACAATTAATACGGAATTAAAACCTGCTTTAGACAATAACGAAGATGATTATAAAATTGGGTTATATATTAGGGATTCTGCCGCAGGTATTGGTACAATGACATTTTATGATCCGGAATCAAAAAAATACGGTGCATTAGGTCATGTGATTTCAGATATGGATACGAAAAAACCGATTGAAATTCATGATGGTTCCATTGTTCGTTCTTCAGTGACTTCCATTGAAAAAGGGAATAATGGAATTCCAGGAGAAAAACAAGCGAAATTTTCATCGGAACATGACAAAATTGGGAATATAACCAAAAATAGTCCGTTTGGTATTTTCGGTAAATTAAATAACGATATGGAAAATGGAAGAATGAAAAAACCAATGCCCATTGCACTTTCCCATGAAGTAGAAGAAGGGCCTGCCAAGATTTTAACCGTATTAGATGACGAAAAAGTTGAAGAATACGACGTAGAAGTGGTAAGTAGCGTACCACAGAAATTTCCTGCTACCAAAGGAATGGTAATTAAAATAACCGATAAAGAACTGCTCAATAAAACCGGCGGCATTGTACAAGGTATGAGTGGAAGCCCAATCATACAAAACGGTAAAATAATTGGTGCAGTGACTCATGTCTTTGTTAATGATCCAACTTCTGGATATGGTGTGCATATTGAATGGATGCTTCAAGATGCAGGAATTGACATTTATAAGGAACAGGAAGAAACAAATAAAGCTGGTTAATATCGAGACTTGTTTTGGAATCCATCCATTACAAGTCTCTCTTTTGTTAAATTTTATTTAAATTATTAGAAAACAATGCTTCTTTATGGTTAAATATGGTATAATTTAGTCAAATATTTTTCGACAAACCTGTCTATAATTATCGAATCATATCGTAATTTAGAGAATCTGAAAGCAAATTAAAGTAAATTTCAAAAAAACCAAAGTTTTTTAAATAAAAGAAGGATATTTGGGAGTTCTGTAGAATATGTAAAATAGTGATAAGTTTTGTATTACATAAAAGGAGGAGCTTTAGTGGAGAATATTTCAGTTTGTTTAGTTGATGACAATAGGGAATTAGTTCAATTAATGGAAGATTATTTCGAAGATCAGGGAGATATTGAAGTTATAGGCAAGGCATATAATGGTCGAGATTGTCTTGCAATGCTAGAAGAGTCTGAACCTGATGTGCTTGTTCTAGATATTATTATGCCGCATATCGATGGGCTTGCTGTTTTAAATGCAATTCGTTCATCAGAAGGTAAATCACCACATGTTATTATGCTTACAGCTTTTGGACAAGAAGAAGTCATGAAGAAGGCTGTCGATCTAGGCGCAGCTTACTTTATTCTCAAACCTTTTGATTTAGACAATTTAGCTGACCAAATTAGACAGGTACAAGGTCAGAGTGCAATTAGTACAGGAGTAACAAAGGTGAATCGGAAAGAAAAGAAAAAGCAGGATTTAGAAGCGAGCATTACTAATATTATTCATGAAATTGGTGTACCTGCTCATATAAAGGGATATATGTATTTAAGGGAAGCAATCACAATGGTTTTTAATGATATTGAATTATTAGGATCGATTACCAAAGTGCTCTATCCTGATATTGCTAAAAAATACAATACAACGGCATCCCGTGTCGAAAGGGCCATTCGACATGCTATTGAAGTAGCTTGGAGTCGTGGAAATATTGACTCTATATCTGCGTTGTTTGGCTATACGATAAGTATTACAAAAGCAAAACCGACCAATTCAGAATTCATTGCAATGGTTGCAGACCATTTACGTTTAGAACATAAAGCAAGTTAATGGGTTTGTAAACCGTTGGTACTACTGGTTTTAAAGCACTTGTCCAATATTTGTAAACCAGTGTATAGATACCCATAAACTTCTTTTTTGGCTATTTTAGGGCTATAAATAAACCGTTTGTTTTCCAAAAGACATCATTTTTTTATTGGTTTGTAAATCAAATCAGTAAGGGTGGTGTCTTTTTTGTTGTTATCTGATATGGAATTGCAAATTGATAATTTTATGCTTTATTGTTCCAGTAAAAATTTATCACAAAAGACATTAAGAAGTTATGAACAAACTTTACGTTTATTTAGTCATTACTTGGAAAATGAATTTCAGATTGATGAAGTAGGTAAAGTTAAATCTGCACATATAAGACATTATATTAAATATTTACGTGAAAGGGGGAAATACACAGTTGTTACAAATGATGGTTCTTTAAATGTAAATCACCCTAGTAATAGGCATGATTATAAGAAGCCTATAAGTGATACAACTATATCTAATTATTTACGGAACATAAAAGTTTTTTTTAACTACTTGCACAATGTAGAACATGAATTAAAAATAAATCCGGTTAAAAATATAGAAAACATTAAGCCGGAAAGGAAACAAAAGCCGTTGTTAAGTAGTGAAGATATGGTAAAAGTGTTAAGAAAATTTGATACAACAACTTTTCATGGTTTTAGAAATTGGGTAGTAACACGTTTGCTGTTGGATACAGGGATGAGAATTTCAGAATGTTTGGGAATTAAACCAGAAATAATTGATTTTAAAAATAAAGCAATCCTTATTGAAAATCCAAAAAATAAACAACAAAGGTACGTGTATTTTTCGTTTAAAATGTCTAATGACTTAAAACGCTGGTTGAAATACCATGACAGGTTTTCAAATAGTGATTTCCTTTTTCCAACAATTCGTGGTACTCAACTTGAAATAAGAAATTTTGAAAAGTCTATTAGAGAAGCAGGAAAAAAAGTTGGTGTTAATATTCATCCACACCAGTTAAGAAATAATTTTGCAAAATACTACTTATTAAATGGTGGCGATTGGGTTTCTTTATCACGTATTCTAGGGCATTCAAGTGCTGAGGTAACACAGAAAGCATACTTGGATTTTACAGATAAAGAAATCAGTGTTAAATATCAAAAACACTCACCATTAACTAATCTGAAGATTTAGGGGGATGAAAACAAAATGAATATTCAATTACCGAACTTAGATACGATGACAACGGTAGAAGCTATCCATTGGTACACAAAACAGGTTTCAGATGTTTTCAGTACAAAAAATAGAGTAGCTGGAACGTATACAGAAGCTGGTAAAAGGGCATTTGCTAGGCTTCAAACAGAAATTGAATACAAAAGCCTTAGCTGAAAGAAACAGCCTTTAAAACGATTTAAATATAAGAAAAAGCCCAACCATTGCAGTGGCTGGACTTCATAAAATATACGGTAAAATCCGTACAATACCTTAATATATCACCTTGATTTTACTGAAAAAATCATAAAATTTCAAGGGTTTATTTAAATAATGCCTATTTTAAGGGATATTGTATGTTTTTTGCTTCATTAAAGGGGAAAACGTAACATGCATACAGCATATAATGAAGATGTGCAGCACTATATAGAAAAGCCTAGCATCAAAATTAAAAATCAAATTATTATGGAAATAAATTTATCATTTGCGGGCAGCTTTAACAGGTTATTTCCAACTGGAACAAAAAAATATAAAGTGTTGGATATTATTATATATTTATTAAGCGTTGGTGGTATTTGCAAAGTCTCCGGTTTAACTTTAGCAAAAAAGGCAAGTGTTTCAATACGAACTGTTTATAGTGCCGTGAAAGCTTTAAAGGAAACTGGACTATTTTTAGTTGCCGGATTAGCAGATGGCAAAAATAAATACGTATTTGTCTATAAAAATCATGCTGATTATCAGGAAATACTAAAAAACGTTTTTTACATAAATGAGATAGAAGAAATTGAAGATATTAATAACGAAAATGCAGGTCACGTTGCAGAACAGGTTGCAGAACAAGGGAATGCAGTAACCGTTGATACACAAGGATTTGAAGGTAAAAAAACGAATCCTATCAGTTATAACTATTTTATTTTTGAACAAGAAAAAAATAATATAGGGGATTCCGTCGAGAATGATTTATTGAACAGTTCACAAATCTTACAAAAAGAAGCTAAACAACTAGATGAATATTTAACTAATCCATATCAAAAACAGCTTTATGAAATGATTAAGGTAGGAAATTACCATGATGATATAAAAGCTTGTGCTTTAGTTCTTGCTTTACGAGTTGGAAGTAACTGCACTGAATTTACATACGGAATCGCGTTAAAAGCAATTGCAAAAGTGGACAAGTTTTTATATTTTGGTGGAATTGCTAAAAGTATATCGGCTTTATTTGAAAAGATTTACAAAGACAGAATAAAATACAGGGGTTATTACATGGGGGAAAGTAAACCGCCAAATAGGGATACTTCTTTTTATTATAATTGGCTTGAAGCCTAGTCAGATGTTGCATGGAACGTGTGGAAGTACTTCATAAAGTTGGTGGGTTGCTGTTGCTTCCACAATTAGAAATGGGAACGCGACAGCAAGTTGCTAAATTTACGGAAGTTGGTATTGATGCCATTGGTTCATTGGTAACAAGATTTAAAAGCGAACTAGAATCTGATGGATATGCACTAATTAAAAAGGATAAGGTGCTTGAATTGCTAAAATTTCAACTTGAACGATTAGAAAATAAGGCTGGAAAAACAATTGCTACACTAAAAGATGGAAGCATTATTGAAATTCCTAACAGGGGTTTAAGGTTATTCCCAAAACGTGCGATTCTGAGAATTTGCTTGTTGTTACGTGATTCTGAAGTAGCTAAAGAAGTAAGAATGGTTATAAAAGATGGTGAACCGTGGTTTGTGTGGCAAAAGATATTGCAGATATTCTAATTTACCGCATGCATAGGCTTTCACTCGTGGTTTGATGCTGATGAAAAGCAAAACCTACAATTAAGTGGTTTTATCAATCGAGGTGTAACTGTTATCAGTGAATCAAGGTTATATACTACTATTTTTAAAAGCCGTAAATCTGAAGCACAGCAATTCAAATGATGGGTAACACATGAAATACCATCTTCAGTCCGTATACACAGGGCTTATTTGACTAAAAATAAACAAAAAAGGAAAACTGTATTATCAGTTCCCCTTTTGTTCAAACTTATAAAATTTTAATATCAATTTTATCATCAACATTTCTATTTGTAGATACCTGGTGAATAATATCATGAATGAAAAAGAAAACTGCTTCTTCAATTTCAATTGTTATTTTATAGTCAATTCCTAATAAACCTAAGTGTGCAATGTATTTTAACTTAACACGGTTGTAAAATTCATATCGGTTTTTTTCACATAATTCCTTTAACCCCACAATTTCATCTATTGTAATTCCAGCAAGTGATTTTTCTACTATATCTGTTATTAACTTGTTATGTTGTTCTGTTTGTAAATCTAATTCCTTTTTTCTTATCATTGTAAATTTCACCTTTACCCTTAACTTGTTTTAGATTTTTTATTTGTTTTACAAACCATAAACAGCTAAAGGGAGAAATTCAGACAGTAAGTTGAAGAAGGATTTATTTTCCTGTTGTCGAATTATAAGGTAAATGATAAAAGCGAATAGAGGTATTATTAATGAGTGAAGTCAAAAATCAGCATTACATATCACAAAGAATATTAGAGAAGTTTGCTAATGAGAAAAATCAAGTAGCAGAAGCTTTAGTAAATAAGAAAAAAGTATATCTAACGAATTATAGGCAATCTATGTCAGAAACATATACATACGAACATCCTGAACTTGAAGTAAATGAATTAGAAACGTTTTTTAGCAAAATAGAAGGATACTTTTCACCAGCTTTAAATTATATATTAGAATTAATCGATGATTTCGAAAATGAACAATCGTCTTTTGAACTTATTAAAAACCAAATCGATAAGTACATGAAGGAATTTATCATTTTTTATTATCGTAGTGGTGCATTGTTACATGAGTTTTCGTTTAATATGTCTGATAAAAAACATAGAATATTCCTTTTGTTAGATAGTATCATGAACTCAAATTATATCGAGAAATTAAGCCAAGCTATTATTAACTATTATGATTTTTTCTTAATAAAAAGTGATGAAAGTGCCTTCCTTTTAAGTGACCAATATATTTCTTCAGCTTCCTTAAATGTTAAGGGAAGGTTTTTAAATATTAGTAATAGGAATCTAGGTTTGAAGGATATTATAATTCTTATTCCATTATCAAGTAAATATTATGTTGCTTATTCTAATGGTAAGACACCTGAATACCTTTACAAAGGAAAAATTAATGTTCTGACTGAGAACCAAGTAAATAAGGTAAATAAGTGTATTATAAACAATAGTTATATTAAGTGTATAGGTGAAAAAATAGCTTTAGTTAATAAATACTTAGAAACTTTTGAGTTTCAATCACCAGTAGGTTCTATAGGGATATATGATAATGGAGACTCAGCTAGTTCGACTATAAAGAAAGAGATATTTTTTTATGATACAGATAAAGAACTGTGGGAATTTTTCGTAAGCCTTAAATATACGAAGTTTATAAAGAACGAAATAGGTAGAAATGATAGATGCTTATGTAATAGTGGGAAAAAATTCAAAAATTGTTGTCAGGACAAATTTAATCAAATAATGGAAGTACTAGATAATATGAGGTATAAACGTTTCAATAAATTTAAAATTAAACCGAGTTTGACAATTGAAAAAGGAATAAATGAATTATATATTGAAAATGTGAAGTAAAGAATAGGGATGCCTGGAAAATATAGCATTATCTTTCTTTCCATTAATCCAGGCGTCTCTTATTATTTATTAGCCAATCTTGTAGCAGTATCATTAAAATGCATCATTAATGCATCGTTAGGTGATTTATTACTTCTATATACTATAAACGGGTTCAAAAGTATATGAGTTAAATTAGCATTAGAAACAGTTGAAAAAACTGGTAATCCCTTTAATTTAACTTTAAACAATTTACGCTTTAAATCATTTGTGCGATTATATCCAAACAATTTAGCGATTTCAGTTATAGTTAATGGTTGGCATTCATTGATGTTGTTTTCAGGATGAAGGCAAAGCATATTACTTTCAGGGTGTACATATGGAAGTAACATGAATAGTGTATATAGATTGTTTGGCGTGTGTACCTTTTTTCCTTTACTATCTTTTTCTTTATATAATTCACGTATTTGTTTATCAAAAGTTTTTATCAGATTCTTCTCTTTTAGTTCTGATGCTGGTGCGGTTCCACGAAAATTATAATCATTTGACCAAGCTACTTTAACATTGGACTTATTAATAATATATTCCTGAGTAATACCGGCTTCCAACATTTTATTATAGAATTTGTAAAACTCTTTTTTGTTGGTCATTTCTAACAGTGATTGTAATTTGTTCTTTAATATCAGATTACCATTATCATGGGTAAGGTAGCTTCCTTTTTCTTGATATGAAACATAAGTACCTAGATAGATTATTCGTGCCTTTTCAGTTTGAGTAAATCTATCATCTTGGTTTAATTGTTTAATGGTACTGGACAATGTAAAAGTAAATCTTCCAACGAGTTCTTCAAACTCACTTTTCTTTCTCCGACCACGTAAATAAGTCTTTCTATTTGCTTCTTTTTCTTTTTCAATAATGGAATAAGATTCAGGGTTTCTAATTAATAATCCATTACTTACTACTTCACCAGTTTCCATATTTGAGTAATTACCAATTTCTTTTGTCATACATTACCAATCCTTTCAAGTTTTAAAAATTGCATAGAATAAACATTTGCAACAATAGGTACATGAAAGGGATACAAAGTAAGACAAATAACGAAATTTTATTTTTCTTTGCATCATGAAAATTATCAAAATGTCATGTATGCGGTGAAATTGTACCCCAAATGCCTGGATTTGCGGTGAGAGTGTACCACGAACAAAGTGACTTGAACTGTTGGCATACATGGGATTGAGGTTGATTTTTAGTGTTCTTCCCTTCTAGTCTTATTGGTATTATCCTAGAAAAAGTCAATAGATTAAGTTGCTACGCAACGGGAAGAAAACCACTTCCCACATTATTAAAACCTAAAAATTAATCTGAAGCTGAAATGGCGAGTATTTATCAGATAGTACTTATTCAGATTGGTTGGTTCTATATTTATCGTATTGGAGAAGTGCCCTTTCTTCGACAATGGGTTTTGATTTTGTACTTGTATGAAACAATATGGTTACACTGGATATAGTTCAAGTGGCTATAGTTAAGTGTAAGTAATTTGAACGGAACGAGTTAAAAGGACTTTAACAGAAGTTGTTCAAAAGATTTGCACAAGGTTAACAAGATTTTGGAGAATTTTTAATAAGTTCAAGTAGTTAGTCTGAATATGGAATCAATCTTGTTGTAGGTTTGTAAAGAAATTTAAAACTACCATGAATATAAAGGGATGGAATGATTACAATGAAAAACACAAAAATTTTAACTGGTGAAATTGAAGTAATACCTTATATGCCAATAGGTAACGTTCAGGGCAGTACATTGGAAGTGCGTACAGACATACTTTTGAAAATGTCTACTGAATATGGAATAGATGTTTGTAATGGAGATTTTGAAGAATTCCTATTTGATGCAGTGCAACATTTTATATTTATGTTAGAACTTTATGAAACTAAAGAAAAAGAACTTCCTGAACCTGATATGCTTGAAAAGTCAGCAGAAATTAAAAAACAGTTATATTTACGCACTAATGGTGGCCATATTGATAAAATAAATGCTTTCATTAATGATGCTTTAGAAGATTATATGAACTATCTAAACTATGTAGAGAGAGAAGAAGCAAAGACAGATAGTCTATAGGAAAAATAATTGCTAAAATGTACAGGTGCATCCAGTGAAATGATTTTTTAATTTAGATGCTGAGTGTACCTTCTATATATTATAATTGTGTCATAAAAAACAGGCAGTGTAGGCATTTAATACATACTGATAAAAGGACTTTAATAACTACAATTGCAGTAATCACAAGGAGTGAACAGGGTAACTATATGGTGCTATAAAAGAAATAGCGGTTACCTCAATTGTGAACATAGTTAAAGTTTGCACTGTTGCGGAACTGGTTAAATTTATACATTAATCGAACCTTGCAGAAAGAAACAGAAATAATGCAAAGAAATTTTACTTGACACTTATTATTGAATATTAATTTACAACAAAAAAGAAACCAGCTTTATTTCCTGATTCTTTAAAGTACAAATGATTCCAGTGTATCGTTTATTTCATCTTCAGTTATTCCTATATATCTTTTAGTAACTTTTATATCTGAATGGTTTAGTATTTGTTGAAGCTTTTCCATATCACGATACTGTTTATAAAAGTGATAGCCGAATGTTTTCCTCATGGTATGCGTTCCTATTCCTTCAGGTATATCCACCATTTCACCAGCTTTATTTAATTGCCTATATGCTTGTGTAGTACTGATAGGCTTATCACCTTTACGACTAGGAAACAACCATTCAGATTGCACAATTTTAACGTATGACTGAATTTCATCATAAATATTAGTGATATAAATTTTTCTTTTCTTCTTTGTTTTGCCTTCCTGAATGGTTACTATCTTTTTCTCCTTTACATCCTTCACCTTCAAGTTCAGCATATCGCCCACACGTAAACCTGAATTGATTCCTAAAAGAAACAGTATGTAATCACGTTCATTACACCATTTTTTCAGCGACCATTTCATATCTTCAATTTGTTCCTTGCTTCTAATAGGTTGAACATCCTTTAATTGATTTATATTTTTATTCATCATTTTTAATACGACACCTTTCCACGCCAGTAAAATAAGGGTTTTGAATGTATGTTTATATTAAGATGTTAATAGAATAAGTGATAAACATGATGAAGTCAATAAACAAGGTGAAATGAATGTAAGTTTTTATCTATTTTCTTACATTAAATTAATTTGCACTAAAGGTGAATTCTATTTCAAAAAGGGGGTAGGGGCTTTAATCGTTCTATTTAAACTCTTAGCAATTGAAAATTAGTATTCAAATAAGTATAACCTGAAAAAGAAGAAGGGGGGTACAACTGGGGACGGGGGTAGGTAACTCTGGAAGTTAGTGCCTTAACAAAATACGCACCAAAATTTAACCCTTGATATTTCAGTAATTAATTCAGATACAAGATTATATTTATTATTTTTCTGTATTACTTGATTTGTTTGGTTAGTAAGTCCAACTTATCGTTCAGTGCCTTAAATTCATTTCTAACTTCCTGCCTAAACTCTTTTTGTTCTTGCTGTTCTTTCTGCAATTCTGTAAGTATTTCTAAAATTTTCTGTTCCATTCCGTTCACCATCCTAAGTATTATTAACGCTTTTTATTTATTCAAGTATATCATTTTTTGTTTAGTTACCGTCTTACTTTTACTGCTTTTCAAATACCTATATGTAGGAAATGGTTAGCTGCTTTAAATGATACAAGCAGATGGACCATTGTGTACATTCAATTGTTTACTTTTGTTACGGGTTTAAGTAACTGGCTAATAAAGCTGGTTACTTTTTTAATTGGTTAATTGTAGCATATCGCTACTGAAATCGAATAGGAAGGTAGTGCAGTATGGAACCAGGACTATTAAAGTACCTTAGAAATATCAGCAATTTATCACAACATGAATTAGCAGTAAAAGCTGGTTTATCAAGAAGCTATGTCTCATTGGTGGAACTTGGTGAAAGAAAGTTGAATCACGATACAGAAACGAAATTAAAAAAAGTGTTTGCTGATGAAGGCTTACATGATAAAGAAATTCAGCTTATTAAGGATATTAGACAGGCTACTAAACTTAATAAGAATCGGAAAGGGGTGTTATAGGGTGGCTACAATCAACACTCTTGAACACCAAATACAAATACTAGAAAATATAAAACAAGCTTTACACGCTGGGTACTATTCAATAGATGCATTATTAAATGAAATTGATAAGATACTTTATTCGGTACAGCATGAAGAATTTAAATACAGTGTTAAATATCGAAGAACCAAAGATAATGTTCATTCACATATGGGTTGTTACCGTAATTATGCAACTAGACATAAGTATAAAGCACTTGGTTACTTACAGGATATTAAGGGTGCTATTATTCAACAGTGTGTTAAACGTGCAGTAGTTATTATTGAAAAATTAATAGACACTAATTTCTTTCAAAAACCAGTTATTTCAAAATTAGATAGCTGGCAACCATTACAGAATGTAAATTTAGCATTTGAAACTCTAAGAATATGAAGGGGGAAGTTAACGTGGGTGAAATCATTAAAGATATGGATGCAGTACCAGTACCTACTGGTTTAACAGAAAGACAGCAAAATATAGCCAAGGCTTGGGTTGATAATGAATTAAATGATGGTTTAACAGTACAGGAATTTTGTCGCAAAAACAGTTTATCTTCGGCAACTTTAAGCAAATGGAATAAAGATATAGATTTCTCTAAGTATGTTCAGGATTTGAAGGGGGAAGTCATTTCTTCAGACGAAATTAGGGCTTACGAAGTTGTTAAAAAGCACATACTTGAAAGGGTTAATAGTGCTAATCCAAGTGATAAAGATATCCAAATGTTCACAGACCATTTTCAATATGTTGTAAAATACGAACAACATAAAGCTATGGAGAAGTTGGGAATAGCACCAAATGGACAGCCTTCAAGAGACAATCGTACATTGCAAGAGAAAAAAGAAGCATTGTTCCGGCGTTTAAAAACAAATAATAATACGGGGGAAATTGAGGATGGCGAATAAGTATATTTTACAGGGTGTAAAGGAACAGGCAAAGAAACTAGCTGAAGAACAAGCAAAGGTAAAAGCTGAATATGAAAATAAGAAACAAGAATCCAATGCAGAAACAATTGATATTCGTGATGGTGGAAACAAAATGACCACACAGGATATTCAGAATTTATTAGAACAACAGGCAGGGGCGATTATGGAACTGACAGAACGGTTAGATGCATTTGAAAAAAGGGGAAATGAATGATGAAAGATAAAGAATCAACAGTAATTACAGATATACAGAAATTAATTGATAAAGCTGAAATGGTAAAGAAACGTTTCGCAGATTCACTTGAAAAAGCTAAAAAGGAAGTAGATAGTCTTATTAAAGAAATAGAAGTTTTAGATGCTGAAAAACACGAAATGTATAAGGGTTATGTATTAGGTGATTTTGATATATCAGTTTATCAGGAAGCTAAAAGTATTGTAGAAGGCAAACAGGAATTGCTTCAAGTTGCAGAAGCTAAAGTAAATGATATCAGTTCTTTAGAACAGGAAGAACTTGCAACTATATATCAAAAGTATGAAGAGATGCAACAACAATTTCAACTAGAAAAGCAGAAATCACAAGCAAAAACTTATAAAAAATTAATGGAAGCAAAACATGATTTTTTACAACAGGTAGCTGATATTTCGAAGGAAGAATTTAGAATGTATATGCTGGAAAGAAAAATAGGTGATGTTGAAGTTGATGCTGGATTAAAAAACTATAATTATATTGATTATTATTCACCATATTTTAAATGGTTTGCTATGGAAGAAGGTAGTGATATTAACATTGGAAATATTGAACTACATGAAGTATATCGTAATCGGAAAATTAGTCCTTCTTTTATGGCAGAATACAATAAGCAAAAAATAATTCAGAAATAGCTGGGGCTTTGTAAGCTTCAGCCTTTTTTATTTCTATTGAAGGGAATCTAAGGGAATCTAACATGAAAAATAATAAAGGTAAAAACTCACAAGAAAGTAGAAGGGCAGTTGTCAAACGACACACAATAGAAAAAGATTATCCAATACTTAATATTACAGTAAATCAAGATAGTGAAACTACCACTTACAAGCGTTACTTTAAAAGTATTGATGATGCTGAAAAATTCCGGGAAAAACTTATTGAACTAATAGAAGGGTTTGAGTTGTATGATTAGGAAATTAACGGGCTGGATTAAAGAATTATTTACCACTAAGGAAGAACCCACTGAACATGATGTTACACCTAAAGCGATTAAACGCATGCATCAATTAAATGATGAACTGAAGCACTTAATAATTTCATATGATTCAAATTTGCA
Organism: Virgibacillus salexigens; assembly: GCF_014905415.1. Lineage (GTDB taxonomy): Bacteria > Bacillota > Bacilli > Bacillales > Amphibacillaceae > Virgibacillus > Virgibacillus salexigens. Next base: position 749,326 of record NZ_BNEO01000002.1, on the reverse strand, counting down.
GGGGCTACAAGAAGCATATAATAATAATTTAGTGTTATACAATCAGCAATATCAGAAGTATAAAGAATTATTCACTCGTTATCAGAATAAAGCTGGTGTCACAGATGAACAGTTAAAAGAAGTATATAAATTATTAAAGGAAAACGAAGAGGTACTAAGGAATTCTGGGTATGAATTAAAGAAGGTAGAACAATACAGAGAAGAAGATATTTTTGTTTTAGTAAGTGAAATGAATGATATAAGCAAGGAATATATAAAAGGATTATTAAAAGTGATTAACCATAACGCTGATGAACTGAAGCAATTAAAAAAGCAATATTTATTAAAATTGATGGATATGGGGGCAGCGTATTCACATGCAATTAATACAGAAAAAACAGTAAAGAAAAGTTTAGAAACAGTTGAAAGTAAATATATTTTTGAACTAATAGCAACACTTGGAATACACACAGAAAGCATAAACATGATGGAATTTGAAATAGATTCAGAATCAATTACACAAGCATTAAAAGGTACTACAGATAACTAACAGATACAATAGATATCGTAGTAAATTGAAATTAAGCAAATTTGTTTACTTAAGTTTCCTTTATAATGGAGATGAAGGAGATGATTAAGGAAATGAAACCTAAAGAACAAATAATGAGAATTAATAATTTAGATAGCGATATTGTTTCAAAGACATTATTAACTTCCTATGAATTGTTTTGGCAACTTGATGATATTATTGATAGAAACGTATTTAGTATGAAAGATAGTAAAATCTCTAGTAAAGAAATAATTAATAGATTGTATCAGTTAAGCCTGGAAGAGTTTGGACAAAAAATTAGTGATGAATACCTTAATTTAGGCAGTTTAGATTATGTATCGAAAGAACTAATACAGTATATAGGCTTTGAATATAGTGATGAAGTTGCCGATACAATAATCACCGATTATTGTATGGAAGTAGCGAACGATAAGGACATAAATGAATTAAAAAGGGAATTAATTGAACATGCTATAGATTTAGAAAGTATAGATTGAGTAAATTAAGTAATGAAGCAATGGTTTCTGAAACAAAAATTAACAAGCAGCCATTCAAATTGAAATTGAACTAAATGAAATAAAAAAACAAACAGTTGAATAAAATGGCGGGCTTAATTAAGGAAAACATCAATATTAATCGAAAAGTTGATACTTTATAAAGAAAATCCATAATGTTACTACGGCACAAACTGAATAATAAGCAAAAAATAGTTTGGAGTGTTACCTAAAAGTCAGAAAGTTCAAATCAAATTATTAATGCCGTGACAGGTTTAATGAAGTATGGGTAAGCTTTAATTAAAATAACAGTTTGTTTCAGTAAAGACACCAGAAAATATCGTTTGACTTATAGAATTGGTAGTAATATAATTTAAATAGTTAGTGAATATTTACCAACTAACTTACATAATGCAGACCAATAAATAAATGATAATGAAAACAAACATAATCTTATGAACCCTTGATGTGTAAGTGGCTATACGATAAGTATTACAAAAGCAAAACCGACCAATTCAGAATTCATTGCAATGGTTGCAGACCATTTACGTTTAGAACATAAAGCAAGTTAAAAAGAGCGGCATCTACAATAGATGCCGCTTACTTTTAATCAAAAAAAGCATAATACAATGATTTTACAGCTTTATCTAGATCTTCTGCTTTAATACCAAACATCATAGACACCTCTGAGGATCCTTGGTTAATCATCTCGATATTGACATTTGCGTTTGATATCGCAGTTGTTGCCTTTTGGGCAACACCGATGGTTCTTACTAGACCTTCTCCTACAATCATAATCATCGCAAGATTGCGATGAATAGAGATAAGGTCAGGGTTTAATTCATTTTGTATTCTAGCCAAAATTCTTTTTTCTTTTTCGATGGGTAAACCATTTTCTCGCAGGATAACCGACATATCATCAATCCCAGATGGTGCATGCTCAAAAGAAATTCCTTCGTCTTCCAAGATATGAAATAGCCTTCTTCCGAAACCTACTTCACGGTTCATTAAATATTTACTGATGTAAATACTACAAAAGCCACTATCACTAGCAATGCCAACGACACATTTTTCGCTTGGTTTTTTTTCAGATACAATATACGTGCCTGGTGCATCTGGATTATTCGTATTTTTTATACAAACAGGGATTTCTTCTTTGTATGCAGGAATTAGAGCTTCATCATGAAATACAGAAAAGCCAGCGTAGGATAATTCACGCATTTCTTTATAGGTTAATGTTGTTATTTCTTGCGGATTATCTACGAAGGTCGGGTTAACCGAATAAACAGAATCAACATCTGTGAAGTTCTCATACAGGCTCGCTTTTACTCCTGCTGCAACAATTGACCCTGTTATGTCAGAACCACCTCTAGAAAAGGTAATCAGTTTCTCTTCTTTGGTATAACCAAAGAAACCAGGGATAACCATAACTTCATCCGTATTTCTTAGTTCATATAATTTATCAAAACTCTCTGGCAAGATTTTTGCATTCCCTGGATTATTACTAACAATTATTCCGGCGACTTTAGGATTCATATAAGTTGCTTCTATTCCCGATAACGTAAGGTAAGCACTAAGAATTTTGGCCGAACTATCTTCACCGACTGCCTTTAATGCATCTAATTTTTCAAGAACTGTTGTATTTCTCTCTAGGATGGCATAGATCGTATTTTTTATATTTTCAAGAATTTCCCCCTCCAGGTTTAATTCTTCTACTATTTCATTAAAACGTTTCATAATCGGATATATGTATTCATCTATCGTTTCGTTCCGTTGATGCGCTTCTCCTAATTGAATAAGCATGTCTGTTATTTTTTCGTCATCCTTAAATCTTTTCCCTGGTGCGGATACTACTATGAATTTTCTTTGGGGATCAGTCTTAATTATATTTGCGACTTTTCTTATTTGTTCTGCACTTGCTACAGAGCTCCCCCCAAATTTTGCTACTTTCACGCTAAATTCCTCCCGATGATATTTTTAATTTAAATAATAACATAAATTCTGTTTTTTAGAAAAATAAAAAAAGGCCAAGCGGTACATATTACGACTAATTCGTTAGTTATTCTTCTTTATTTCTTCTCTGGTTCGTTGTCGCTTTCGGTCACGGTATATGATAAATCCACCAATAAAAGCAATTCCGGCAAGAAATAGAATCAAGCCAATAATAAACTGAATACTTGTGTGGAAAAATATCGGATAAAAGGAAGCGAATAAGGAGTCCCTCATTAACTTAATTCCGATAGCAGATATGATTCCAGGAATGAACAATAAAAGCGCTGCGATAATTCTCATTATGCTATTTCCCCTTATCTAGTGTCTCATTGTAGTATATCAAAACAATTCTAAAAAAGGAATGAAGTTACAATTTGCATTCAATTGCAGGCTATCGTATGATAATAGTATGCAAAATTATGCAAGGTGGGATGAGATGAAGCGAGTGCTTATTGTTGGCGCAGGTAAAGGTGGTAGCATACTTTTAAATATATTATATGCTACTGAAACCATGGAGATTGTAGCGGTAATTGATCCAAAAGATAATGCACCTGGTATTGAGTTAGCAAAAAGATACAACATCCCTATTGATAATAGTTGGAAAAATTGGATAAATAAGGATATAGATATTGTTATAGAAGCTACAGGGAATGAAACTGTTCTTGATCATCTAATTGAATCAAGAAACCGGAAAACAGTCGTTATCCCTGGTAGTGTTGCTTATATTATTTCCGAATTGGTAGATGAGAAAGAAGCGCTTTTGGATAAAGTTAAACTACAAATGCGAAATCAGGAATTGATCTTAAACAATATTCGCGATGGTATGATTGTCGTAAATAATGAAGGTAGAGTAACTTTTGTTAATCACAGTGCGGAATCTATTGTCGGAAAGGCAAAACCGGAGTTCGAAGGTCAATCAATTGAACAAGTAATCACGAATACGAGATTACCACATGTGTTGCGAAATCGAAGGAAAGAGGTAAATCAAAAGCTTACTTTAGAGAATGGAAAGCAGGTTATTACGACTCGAATTCCAATTATTAGCGCTGATGACTTGCTGGTAGGTGCTTTCGCAGTATTTAAGGATATTACTGAGGTCGTGAAGTTAGCGGAAGAAAACACGGATTTAAAAGAAATCAAAACAATGCTGGAAGCAATTATTTACTCATCTGATGAAGCAATTAGTGTAGCAGATGAGAATGGGTTAGGAATCATGATAAATCCTGCGTATACTCGGATAACTGGTCTAGAAGAAGCAGATGTTATTGGAAAACCAGCAACTACTGATATTTCTGAAGGAGAAAGCATGCATTTGAAAGTTCTACAAACACGTCGCGGTGTACGAGGGGCCACGATGAAGGTAGGACCAAATAAAAAAGAGGTATATGTTAATGTTGCTCCTGTGATTGTGGATGGAAAAATGAAAGGGAGTGTAGGTGTACTTCATGATATTTCTGAAATACAAGCATTAACGAGTGAATTAAAACGGGCAAGACAAATTATTCGTAATTTGGAAGCAAAGTATACGTTTGATGACATTATTGGTAATTCTACGGAAATGAAATTAGCTCTTGAGCAAGCAAAGGTTGGTGCAAAAACACCAGCCACGGTACTTCTGAGAGGTGAATCAGGTACTGGAAAAGAATTGTTTGCACATGCCATACATAATGAAAGCGATCGTAAACATCATAAATTTATCCGAGTAAACTGTGCAGCTATCGCGGAATCCATTTTAGAGAGCGAGTTATTTGGTTATGAAGAGGGGGCTTTTTCAGGTGCTAAAGCTGGTGGAAAGAAGGGGCTCTTTGAGGAAGCAAATTTCGGCAGTATATTTCTGGATGAAATAGGCGAATTATCGTTAAATATGCAAGCTAAACTACTAAGAGTACTGCAAGAAAATGAAATAGTACGAGTTGGTGGAACCGAGCCTATTGCCATAAATGTAAGAATCATCACTGCAACAAATATCAATTTGGAAAAAGCGATAATGGCTAAAACGTTTAGAGAAGATTTATACTATCGTTTGAATCGATTGCCTATCTTTATTCCTACTTTACAGGAAAGATTGTCTGACTTACCTCTATTAGCTGATCATATTATATTGAAGATAAATCAAGATTATGGAAGAAATGTTCATTCTATTTCAAATGAAGTACTTGATGTTTTAAAACATTATCATTGGCCGGGGAACATTCGGGAATTAGAGAATATTCTTGGACGGGCAATGATTTATATGGATATGAACGAAGAAGTTATAAAACAGAAACATTTGCCAAATCTTTTAGGGAAATCGAATGAAAAAGAGATGGTACAAATGACAGAACAAAATAATTCCTTACAGACTGCTGTTGAGAACTATGAAAAACAATATATTAAGCGTATATACAAGAGCAATAATTATAATAAAACGAAGACTGCCAAAGATCTGAATATATCTATTCGAAGTTTGTATTATAAAATGGATAAATACGAAATTGAAAAAAATAGCATGCAATAATTTGCGATACCCGCAAAGATATGCAGGATAAACATTTAATAAATGAAGCGTTTTCAATAAGTTTATTTTGGCATGATTTTTGCATAGTAAGAATGGGAGCTAAGGAGGCCGATATGGGAACAATAAAAACATTAAACGAATTAAAAGATAAAACAAAGCAAGAAAGAAAACAAATGATTGCAATTGCGAATGCTGCTGATACAGGAATTCTTCAAGCAGTGAAAATGGCTCTTGAGGATGGTTTATGTCGATTTAAATTATTCGGAGATAAGAATAAAATGGAAAAGGATGCAGCTGAATTAGGGTTTGTCATGGATCAATGGCCATCCGAGGAACTCATAATCGAACACACAGAACAAATTGACGAAGCTGCCGTTGCTGCAGTTAGATCCGTTTCGAGTAAAGAAGCAGATATTCTCATGAAAGGCGATATCGCTACAAAGAATATTTTAAAAGCAGCATTAAATAAAGAATATGGCTTGCGAACAGGGAAAATCTTGTCTCATGTCGCACTGTTTGAAATCCCAAATCAAGAACGCTTGATTTTTCTTACAGATGCTGCAATGAATATTGCTCCTGATTTGCAGCAAAAAGCAGAAATAATAAACAATGCAGTTCAAATTGCACAAGGTATTGGTGTTGAAGTGCCTAAGGTTGCAGCAATAACGCCGGTAGAAGTTGTGAATCAAGCTATGCCTTCAACGATAGATGCAGCCGTACTTACACAAATGCAGCGAAGAAATCAAATAAAAGGATGTATCATTGATGGGCCACTAGCATTTGACAATGCTGTTTCAATAACAGCAGCAAACCAAAAAGGAATCGATTCAAAGGTAGCGGGTCATGCGGATATCTTACTTGCATCGTCTATTGAAGCGGGGAATGCCTTATATAAATCATTTGTTTATTATGCACAAGCAAAAGTTGCTGCAGTCATTAGCGGTGCTAAGGTACCAATCATTTTAACATCGAGGGCAGATACAGCTGAAAACAAACTGTATTCTATTTCATTAGCCCTTGTCTCATCGAAATCATTCTAGGAGGAATTAATAATGCAACTATTTAGTTATATGGAAGAGTATGATTATGAACAATTGGTTTTTTGTCAAGATAAGAATTCTGGATTAAAGGCGATTATCGCAATTCACGATACTACTCTAGGGCCTGCGCTAGGCGGGACAAGAATGTGGACATATAAAACGGAGGAAGAAGCAATTGAAGATGCTTTACGACTAGCTAAGGGTATGACCTATAAAAATGCTGCAGCTGGTTTAAACTTAGGCGGAGGAAAAACGGTCATTATCGGTGATCCCAAAAAAGATAAAAGTCCAGAAATGTTTCGGGCTTTCGGTAGATATATACAAGGTTTAAATGGTAGATATATTACTGCAGAAGATGTTGGAACAACTGTACATGATATGGATCTTATTCATATGGAAACGGACTTTGTTACAGGGATTTCTCCCGAATCAGGCTCTTCAGGTAATCCTTCACCAGTGACTGCTTACGGAGTTTATAAAGGGATGATAGCTGCCGCTAAAGCAGCCTATGGAGATGATTCTTTAGAAGGTAAAACCGTTGCAGTACAAGGAATTGGAAACGTAGCCTATGCGCTATGTGAGTTTTTACATGAAGAAGGTGCCAAGTTAATTGTAACGGACATTAATAAAGATGCAGTTGAAAAGGCGGTAACTGCATTTGATGCACAAGCAGTTGAACCTGAGGATATCTATGATGTGGATTGTGATATATATGCTCCATGTGCTTTGGGAGCTACCATTAACGATGATACAATTCCGAGAATAAAGGCGAAGGTAATTGCCGGTTCTGCAAATAATCAATTGAAATCAACCAAACATGGTGACATTATTCACGAGAAAGGTATTGTGTATGCTCCAGATTACGTCATTAATTCCGGTGGTGTTATCAATGTAGCGGATGAATTACAAGGCTACAATCGGGATAGAGCGATGAAAAAAGTAGAAACGATTTACGACAGCTTACAAAAAGTATTCGAAATATCTAATCGGGATAATATTCCTACGTATGTAGCAGCGGATCGAATGGCTGAAGAGCGGATCGAATCCGAAAGAAATTCTAGAAGTCAGTTCCTACTTAATGGACATCATATTTTAAGCAGACGTTAAGGTACAACTAGATATTGGAGGTAATGTTATTGCGAGATCAATTTAGAAATCTAATCATTAATCCAGGCTCTACTTCAACCAAAATTGGTGTTTTTGATAATGATTCCTGTATTTTTGAGAAAACGATCCGACATCATCCAGATGATTTAGATCAATTTTCTACCATTATTGAACAATATGCGTATCGCAAGCGAATCATTTTGGAACAACTTGATTACGAAGGGATCAATATTTCAAAGCTAAGTGCAGTTTGTGGAAGAGGCGGATTGTTACAAGCAATTCAAGGCGGTACGTATCAAGTAAATGAACAGATGCTTTCTGACTTAAAAATCGGGTATAATGGGGAACATGCCTCAAATTTAGGTGGAATTATTGCGAATGAAATAGCTACTGGATTAAATATACCTGCATATATCGTTGATCCAGTCGTTGTTGATGAATTAGATGACATTGCTCGTTATTCAGGATTTGCCAAAATACCAAGAAAGAGTATTTTTCATGCGCTTAATCAAAAAGCAGTTGCTAGAAAAGTTGCTACAGACCTTCAACAAAAGTATGAACATATGAATTTAATTGTGGCACATATGGGTGGAGGAATTTCTGTTGGTGCACACAAACAAGGCAAAGTAATCGATGTAAATAACGGTTTACATGGAGAAGGCCCTTTTTCCCCAGAAAGAGCTGGAACTGTTCCGGCTGGGGATTTAATTGATTTATGTTTTTCTGGTGAATATTTTCGCGAAGAAATCATGAAAATGGTCGTGGGTCATGGTGGATTAATGGGGTATTTAGAAACGAGCGATGCCAGAGAAGTAGAAAAACGAATTGCTGCAGGCGATAATCGTGCAAAAGCAATTTATGAAGCGATGGCATATCAAATTGCTAAGGAAATAGGATCGGCTAGTGCAGTACTTTCAGGTAAAGTTGATGTTATTGTCCTAACTGGTGGGTTAGCCTATGGAAAAGAATTTACAGATATGATTATTAAACGAATTGATTGGATTGCAGATACGGTTGTTTATCCAGGTGAAGATGAATTAAAAGCCTTAAATGAAGGAGTATTGCGTATTTTGCGAGATGAAGAAGTTCCCAAAACATACCCTAATACGTTAATTGGCAAAGGAGTGTAAGAAATGGCTAAGGAATTTGATTTAGTAATACTTGGTGGGGGAACGGGTGGCTATGTTGCTGCTATTAGAGCATCGCAACTCGGTATGAGTGTAGCTATTGTAGAAAAAGCAGAACTAGGTGGTACATGTTTACATCGTGGCTGTATACCTTCGAAAGCATTATTACGAAGTGCTGAAGTATATAAACAAACAAAAAGCGCTAATGAATTCGGTATTGAAACGAAGGCGACTGCTGTTAATTTTAGCAAAGTACAAGAACGTAAGCATTCCATTATAACAAAGCTGCATCAAGGTGTACAAGGATTAATGAAAAAAGGAAAGATCGAGATATATCATGGTTTTGGTCGCATTTTAGGTCCTAGTATCTTTTCGCCTATGCCTGGTACAATTTCAATTGAATATTCAAACGGGGAGGAAAACACTATGCTTATCCCTAAGAATGTTCTTATAGCTACAGGTTCTTCTCCAAAAACATTACCTGGGTTGGAAATCGACCATGAATATATTATGACCTCCGACGATGCTTTAAAAATGACGGCATTACCTGAATCAATTATTATTGTCGGGGGCGGAGTTATTGGAATAGAATGGGCCTCCATGCTTGCCGACTTTGATGTTGATGTAACGGTAATTGAATACTTAGATCACATCCTTCCAACAGAAGATCTTGAAGTAGCCAAAGAAGTTGAAAAATTATTAAAGAAAAAAGGAATTTCATTTGTTAAAAATGCCAAAGTATTAGCAGATACAATTGAAAAAGAAAATGGAATTTCAGTGGAGGCAGAGGTAGATGGTGAAAATCAGCAATTTGCAGCTGATAAAATGCTCGTTTCAGTTGGAAGAAAACCAAACACCACTAATATTGGTATAGAAAATACAGATATAATTGTTGAAAACGGTTCGATTCAAACCAATAGCTATTATCAAACGAAGGAATCGCATATTTACGCAATCGGAGATGTAATTGGCGGCATGCAATTAGCACATGTGGCATCACATGAAGGAATTACTGCAGTTGAGCATATGGCTGATAAAAATCCAACGCCTATTGATTATAATCATGTCCCTTCATGTATTTATTCTAGTCCAGAAGCAGCTAGTGTTGGTCTTACAGAAAAACAGGCAATAGACCAAGGGTATGATGTTAAAATCGGAAAGTTTCCTTTTCAGGCAGTTGGTAAAGCGCTTGTTTATGGGGAGGCAGATGGGTTTGTGAAAATCATTGCAGACAAGCAAACAGATGATTTATTAGGTATACATATGGTTGGCCCTCATGTAACTGATATGATTTCTGAAGCAGGATTAGCGAAGGTGCTTGATGCAACCCCATGGGAAATAGCTGATTCTATCCATCCTCATCCAACATTGTCAGAAGTAATTGGAGAAGCAGCGTTAGCCGTTGATGGAAAACAAATACATGGATAATTTTAAAGGAGGGAATTTGCATGTCACAAAACCGTCATAAAGAATTAGGACTAACAGATGAACAGGTTCTTCATATGTATAAAATGATGTTATTGGCTAGAAAAATCGATGAAAGAATGTGGCTTCTCAATAGAGCAGGGAAGATACCGTTTGTGATTTCCTGTCAAGGCCAAGAAGCAGCGCAAATTGGCGCATCTTTTGCGTTAGATAGAGAACATGATTATGTTGCACCATACTACCGTGATATGGGTGTGGTACTTGCATTTGGTATGACTTCAAAAGAATTAATGCTTTCAGGTTTTGCAAAAGCGGAAGACCCAAATTCAGGTGGTCGTCAGATGCCAGGCCATTTTGGTCAAAAGAAAAATCGTATATTAACCGGCTCATCACCAGTTACAACGCAATTACCCCATGCTGTAGGTGTTGCATTAGCTGCAAAAATGAGAAAAGATCCAATTGTATCGCTCGTTACTTTGGGTGAGGGTTCCTCGAACCAAGGAGACTTCCATGAAGGGTTGAACTTTGCAGGAGTGCACAAACTCCCGGTGATCACAATGGTTGAAAACAACAAATACGCTATTTCTGTACCGATTGAGAAGCAAATTGCAAGTGAAACAGTTGCTGACCGTGCTCAAGGATACGGAATGCCGGGTTATACGGTTGATGGGAATGATCCGTTAGCCGTTTACGAAGCAGTAAAGAATGCTCGTGAACGAGCGATTAATGGAGAAGGTCCAACATTAATTGAGGCTGTGTCTTATCGATTAACAGCTCACTCTAGTGATGATGATGATCGGACATATCGGGAAAGTAAAGAAGTAGATGAAGCGAAGAAGAAAGATTCACTGATTACGTTTGCTAAATACTTACAAGATGAGAATATATTATCCGAAGACGTTGAAAAACAGGTGAATGACGAAATTGCTAAAGAAGTAAACGAGGCTACTGATTATGCTGAAAATGCAGCCTATGCACAGCCTGAGGATGCCTTAAGATATGTATATGAAGAGTAAGGAGGGAGAATTGTCATGCCAGTAATGTCTTATATTCAGGCAGTAACCGCTGCTTTAAGAGAAGAGATGCAACGGGATGAAAATGTTTTTGTATTAGGAGAAGATGTGGGTAAAAAAGGAGGCGTATTCCGTGCTACTGATGGCTTGTTTGATGAGTTTGGAGAGGCGAGAGTATTAGATACGCCCCTTGCCGAATCTGCCATTGCAGGGGTAGGAATTGGTGCGGCAATGTATGGATTACGCCCAGTAGCAGAAATGCAATTTGCAGATTTTATTATGCCTGCCGTCAACCAGATTATTTCTGAAGCTGCGAAAATACGTTATCGCTCGAACAATGACTGGAATGTACCAATGACGATCCGTGCACCATACGGTGGCGGTGTTCATGGGGCGCTGTACCATTCTCAATCCGTCGAAGCTGTTTTTGCGAATCAACCAGGATTGAAAATCGTAATGCCTTCTACTCCCTATGATGTTAAAGGTTTATTAAAGGCGTCAATTCGTGATAATGATCCCGTTTTATTTTTTGAACATAAACGTGCTTATCGTTTATTGAAGGGAGAAGTTCCTGAAGAAGATTATGTATTACCGATTGGTAAGGCAGATATAAAAAGGGAAGGTTCCGATATTACAATTATTACGTATGGCTTATGTGTTCACTTTGCTCTACAGGCAGCAGAAAAATTAGCTGAGGAAGGGATTGACGCACATATTTTAGACTTACGCACAGTGTATCCACTAGATAAGGAAGCAATTATTGACGCTGCAACGAAAACGGGTAAAGTGCTATTAGTGACGGAAGATAATAAAGAAGGAAGTATTATTGGTGAAGTAGCAGCAATTATTGCAGAGAATTGTTTGTTTGATCTTGATGCACCAGTGCAACGATTAGCAGGTCCCGAAATTCCTTCCATGCCATATGCACCAACCATGGAAAAATATTTTATGATTAACCCTGATAAAGTTGAAAAAGCAATGAAAGAACTAGCGGAATTTTAATACAAGGAGGGCTGTTATATGGCTGCTGAGAAAATTAACATGCCACAATTAGGCGAAAGTGTTACAGAAGGTACGATTAGCTCATGGCTCGTTCGTGTTGGAGATAAGATCAATAAATACGATCCTATTGCAGAAGTAATGACTGATAAGGTAAATGCTGAGGTACCATCATCATTTACTGGAACAATTAAAGAGCTAGTAGCTCAAGAAGGCGATACGATTCAAGTTGGAGATTTAATGTGTTACATCGAGACAGAAGAAAGTAATACAGCAAAGACTTCAAAAGAAACACATCAAGAGAGGGAATCAAAATTAGAAGACGTCCAAGAGGACACTGTAAAGGATCAATCCATGAAAAAACGTTATTCACCAGCGGTATTACGACTCGCTCAAGAGAATGATATTGATTTAGAACAAGTAGAAGGTTCAGGTAAGCATGGAAGAATTACCAGAAAGGACCTTGAAAAGATCATCGAATCAGGTACGAAACCGACGAAAGAAAAAACGACTACCATGGAATCATCTCCATCGGAAGAAAATAAAAAAACAGATACAACAACTGCTGCATCCAAGCAATCGGGACCTACGTCGCAACCTGGAGATGTTGAAATTCCCGTTACAGGCGTTCGTAAAGCAATTGCTCAGAATATGGTACGTTCTAAACAAGAAATTCCACATGCCTGGATGACTGTTGAAGTAGATGTAACGGATCTTGTTACTTACAGGAATCAAATCAAGGATTCATTTAAACAAAAGGAAGGGTACGGGCTTACGTTCTTTGCTTTCTTTGTAAAAGCTGTTGCTCAAGCTTTAAAAGAGTTTCCACAACTAAATAGTACGTGGGCAGAAGATAAAATCATTCAACGTAAAGATATCAACCTTTCGATTGCTGTAGCTAAGGATCAAGAATTATTTGTACCAGTTATTCATCATGCGGATGATAAAAGTATAAAAGGAATTGCTAAGCAAATTCATGAATTAGCTATGAAGGCTAGATCAGGAAAGCTAACAGGTGATGATATGAAAGGAGGGACGTTTACTGTAAATAATACAGGATCCTTTGGTTCGATCCATTCGATGGGGGTAATTAATCATCCGCAGGCAGCGATTTTGCAGGTAGAATCGATTGTAAAACGTCCTATGATTGTCAATGATATGTTTGCAGCTCGTGATATGGTAAACCTTTCACTATCGCTTGACCATCGTATATTGGATGGATTAGTATGTGGTCAGTTCCTTGCACGTGTGAAGGAGCTCTTAGAAAATATGAATGAAAATACAATAAACATCTATTAGTATTTCATTATTAATGCTATCTCACATAAATGTATATCATTGAAATATAGGCAGGATGCTGGTATCCTATCTATAGGTGAGAGAACATTAAAATAAGGGGTTTGATTTGAATGGATTTTAATATATTTATGAATGATGTTGTAGATGCTGCGCGTAAGGATATTAGAGAGGCTGGTTATCAGGAATTAACAACTCCTGAAGATGTAGATCAAGCACTAGCTCAGGACGGCACGACGTTAGTTATGGTAAATTCTGTTTGTGGTTGTGCTGGTGGGATTGCCAGACCTGCGGCTGCAAACGCCATTCACTATGATAAACGCCCGGATCAACTTGTAACTGTATTTGCGGGACAAGATAAAGAGGCAACTGAAAAAGCAAGACAATATTTTGAAGGATATCCGCCATCATCACCATCTTTCGCTTTCTTAAAAGATGGTAAAATCGTTACAATGCTAGAACGTCATGATATTGAAGGGCATAATGCGATGGATGTAATCGGCAAGCTTCAAGCTATTTTTGATCAACATTGTAAAGAAGTATAAATCTGGGTAATTCGTATATGGGGCTGTCTCTATGTTATCGTAGGTCAGCCTTATTTTTTCGAAGTTTTAGCTTTCAACTTATTTTTAAGGATAATTGAGCAGCATAAAGGAGAATAGAGCGTGAAGATAGGTTATCGAACAATCAAAACTGCGATAGGCACACCTATTGCGATTTGGATTGCTCAATTATTGGGACTATCAAATTTTGTTTCAGCAGGTATTTTAACCATATTATGTATCCAGCCATCAAGAAAACAATCGTTTCTCAGTGCTTGGAATCGCTTTTTAGCATGCATCATTGCTAGTATGTTATCTATTGTATTCTTTCATTATATTGGGTACCATCCTGCGGTTGTTGGGGTCTTACTAATGGTATTCATTCCAGTAACGGTATTCTTAAATATTACCCAAGGTATTGCAACAAGCTCTGTCATCATTCTAAACTTATACAGCGCTCAATATTTAGATTATGCCTTTTTAGTAGATCAATTTTTACTCATTGTAATAGGGATAGGAACAGGTTTACTATTAAATATATATATGCCAAGCTTAGATAATAAATTAAAGGCAAAACAAAAAGAGTTAGAGCAAAATTTTCAAGTTGTACTGTATGAGATTGCTCTATACGTACGTAATCGAAATATTGTTTGGGATGGTAAAGAAATTACAAAGATCGGGCAGTTATTGGAAGAAGCAGCAGATTTAGTTGAGCGGGATAAAGAAAATCATCTATTAAGGAATAAGCATCCATATCGTGATTACTTCCGAATGCGGTCTAGGCAATACGAATTACTACAACGGATGCTACCCCTTGTAACAAAATTACCAAAAAAAGATTCCATTACTGAAAAGATAGCAGCATTTTTTGAAGGGCTGTCAGAAGCTGTTCACCCAGGAAATACAGCTGTTATTTACTTAGAAGAGTTAGAACAGCTAAAAAAAGAATTTGATAATGAGGATCTTCCTTGTTCACGAGAAGAATTTGAAACAAGGGCGAATTTATTTAGATTATTACATGATATAGAAGATTATCTACTTTTAAAAAAGAGATATAAAGAAAGTGATATAAATATAAGAAAAAAATTAACAAAATAAAAAGACTGGACTTTTACGTAAAGTCTAGTCTTTTTTTATGCTACGTTTTCATATACATCACATTGCAATTAATTATTTAAATAAACATAGCTAAACCAGCAGTTAATGTAGATAGGAGCATCGCAATTATCATAATGTAGACAATTAATTTTGTTGTACGTTCTCGTTTTGACTTTTTTGCCATACAAAAGTCCCCCTTTATTACCGTATCCTATATCCACATTTTACAGTGAAATCGAAAATTGGACAAGTACTAGCCTTAATTGTTGTTCTGTGCCTAGTCCGACAAAAATAGGATGTAACTATAAACCGATTAGGGGGAAAAACATGAAAGATTTTACACATTCAACAACAAATGAATTGTCTCATATAGGAATAGCGGTAAAGGATTTAGATCTAGCTCTTTCTTTTTACGTCGATCGCTTAGGTTTACATATTATTACTACAGAAACGATTTTAACAGAGGGTGTGAAAATTGTACTCCTTCAACATGGAACAATGCAAATTGAATTGTTGCAAGCCTTAAATGAAAGCTCTCCAATTTATACTTATATTGAAAAATATGGGGAAGGGATTCATCATATTGCATTTACTGTAAACGATATTTCCTCACAATTAACTTCTCTGCATCAACAGGGCATTCAGTTAATTGATGACCACCCTCGATTTGGAGCTCGTAATACAAAGGTTGCTTTTATCCATCCAGCGTCTTCAAACGGTGTACTTGTAGAGCTTTGTGAAAAGGGTGAAGCTAATGGATATGTATGATAAAATTACAGAACTTTATGAAAAGAGACGTCATCTAGAATTAGGCGGAGGTGAAAAAAGAATTGCTACTCAACATCAAAAAGGGAAACAAACAGCTAGAGAGCGTATTCGTGAATTAGTCGATACGGATACATTTGTAGAACTAAATCCTTTTATGATGCAACGTTCCCCTAACAAAGAAGCAAATGGAGAAGGTGTTGTAACTGGTTATGGTAAAATAAAGGGGATACCAGTTTATTTATTTTCGCAAGATTTTACTGTATACGGTGGAGCGCTTGGTGAAATGCATGGTAAGAAAATTGCAAATGCGATGGATTTAGCAGCGAAAAACGGTATGCCATTTATTGGGTTAATTGATTCAGGTGGAGCACGTATTCACGAAGGAGTATCTGCATTAGATGGATACGGGCAAGTATTCTATCGGAATGTCCTATACTCTGGTGTGATACCACAAATATCTGTAATTCTAGGTCCAAGTGCTGGTGGGGCCGTTTATTCTCCTGCAATTACTGATTTTATTATTATGGTAGAGGAAACATCACAAATGTTTATTACCGGTCCAAAGATTATTGAGACTGTAACAGGCGAACAAATCTCTGTTGAAGCATTGGGTGGAGCAGCCATTCATAATTCCCAAAGCGGCAATGCCCATTTCCAAGCAAAAACGGAAATAGATGCTTTGAAGTTAGTTAAACAGCTTTTACAATACCTCCCATCGAATTGTAAAGAAAAGCCGCAAGAAACTGCAAATGATTATGAAAAGAAAAGAGAAAATGATTTAATAGATATAGTGCCCGTTAACAGTAGAATTCCTTATAATGTAAAGGACGTGCTCCATCATATTATTGACAAGGATAGCTTGTTGGAAGTGCAACCCTATTTTGCTAAAAATATAGTTATCGGGTTTGCGCGACTAAATGGTAAGTCAGTTGGACTAGTATGTAATCAACCGAAGTATTTGGCAGGAGGTCTAGACATACATTCAAGTGATAAAGCTGCTCGATTTATCCGTTTTTGTGATGCTTTTCAAATCCCTTTGTTAACATTGGAAGATGTAACAGGTTTTATCCCTGGAGTAAAACAAGAACATTCAGGAATAATTCGACACGGTGCAAAAATACTTTATGCTTATGCTGAAGCTACCGTGCCCAAAATAACAGTCATATTAAGGAAAGCATATGGTGGAGCGTATGTGGCATTAAATAGTAAATCAATTGGGGCAGATATTGTTTATGCTTGGCCGAATGCTGAAATAGCTGTGATGGGAGCAGAAGGTGCGATCAATGTCTTATTTGCAGAAGAGTTAGCTAAGAGTGAGAACCCTGATCAATTGAAACAGGAAAAAATGCATACATACCAAGAACGTTTCACCAATCCATATGAAGCTGCAAGTTTAGGGATGATTGATGATATTATTGATCCGCGTGAGACAAGGAGCAAGTTAATTGAAGCACTTGATATGTTAGCAAATAAACAAGAAAATCGCCCGTTTAAAAAACATGGTAATATCCCATTATGAGAACGAACTAGAATTTAGGAGGATTAAAATGGTACAAATTAATGAACAAAGACTCGTAGATGAATTCTTTGAGTTAGTTAAAGTGGATTCAGAAACAGGAAATGAATCAGAAATTGCAAAATTACTGAAGCAGAAGTTTTCTGAACTAGGGCTTGAAGTGATAGAAGATGACAGTAAAGCGATAACCGGTCATGGCGCTGGAAACTTGATTTGTAATTGGCAAGGAAATAAAGAAGGTGTTGAGCCAATTTATTTCACTTCTCATATGGATACTGTCGTACCGGGACAATCGATTAAACCGATGATAAAAGATGGCTATATTCAATCTGATGGCACTACTATTTTAGGTTCAGATGATAAAGCTGGGTTGGCGGCAATCTTGGAAACAATTCGAACTGTGAAGGAGAATAATCTGGAACATGGAGATATTCAGTTTATTATCACTGCTGGTGAAGAATCCGGTTTAGTGGGAGCTAAAGCTTTAGAAGCTTCTATGTTAAATGCGAAATATGGCTATGCTTTAGATAGTAACGGAGATGTTGGAGATATTATTGTTGCTGCACCTACGCAAGCGAAAGTGCATGCAATCATTAAAGGAAAAACAGCTCACGCCGGTGTAGCTCCAGAAAAAGGAGTATCAGCAATTACCTTAGCAGCAAAGGCAATTGCTAAAATGCCGTTAGGAAGAATTGATGAAGAAACGACTGCGAACATTGGACGTTTTGAAGGAGGAAAGCAAACAAATATTGTTGTGGATCATGTGGAGATTTTGGCGGAAGCTCGATCTTTAGTACCAGAAAAGATGGAAATGCAAGTTGCTAAAATGAAAGAAGCATTTGAAACCACTGCACAAGAACTTGGTGGATCTGCAGAAGTTGAAATCAAAGTGATGTATCCAGGTTTTAAACAACAAGCTGGAGATAAGGTCGTTGAAGTAGCTAGTAGTGCTGCCAAAACCATAGGTAGAGAAAGTAAGTTATTACAAAGCGGTGGAGGTAGTGACGCAAATGTTATTTCTGGCCATGGCATACCTACGGTTAATTTAGCTGTGGGTTATGAAGAGATCCATACAACGAATGAGCGAATTAAAGTAGAAGATTTAGTGAAGGTTACGGAATTAGTAACTGCGATTATTCAGGAATCAGCTAAATAGGATTCATGAAACCCTTTAAGCATAGTGCTTAGAGGGTTTTTATCTGTTTGTATGTTATAATAAATACGAAGCTATCTAGTTTATAAAGGGGTATAATTATGAAAGACCGTGTTAGTAGGCGAAGAGTCATCTTTCATATTGATATGAACTGTTTCTATGCTTCGGTTGAAATGGCCTATAATCCAGAACTGAAAGGGAAGCCACTAGCAATTGCTGGTAATCCCGAAGAAAGAAGAGGTATTGTCGTAACCAGTAGTTATGAGGCAAGATCGAAGGGTGTAAAAACAACAATGAACCTCTGGGAAGCAAAAAAACGATGCCCTGAGTTAATTGTTATGCGTCCCAATTTTGATAGATATCGTGCAGCTTCAAGAGAAATATTTAAGATGCTATCGGATATTACTCCATTTGTTCAACCTGTTTCGATCGATGAAGGCTATATGGATATTACCGAAAGTGGAGGAGACCCAATTAAAACAGCTGTCCAACTGCAAGAGAGGATACTGCAAGAGCTTGATTTGCCATGCAGTATTGGGATTGCACCGAATAAATTTTTAGCTAAAATGGCTTCAGATATGAAAAAACCACAGGGAATAACGATCCTAAGAAAGCGAGAAATTTCTTCAAAACTATGGCCCTTACCTATTCATGAGATGTATGGCGTAGGAGAGAAAACGGCAACAAAGTTGAAAGGTATTGACATAAATACAATTGGTGATTTAGCAAGGAAAGATGTATATTCATTAAAACAGGTGCTAGGGATCAATGGAGAACGGTTACGGAATAAAGCAAACGGTATTGATACTAGCCCTGTAGACCCTGATGCTGTCTATGAATTTAAGAGTATCGGCAATTCCAAGACGCTTCCATTTGATACGACGGATGAGAGAGAACTGCATTCACTTATCCAACAACTTAGTGAAAATGTAGAAAAACGGATGAAACGAAAACAAGCAGTAGGCAGAAGTGTTCAGTTAATGATCCGTTTCCATGATCGAAAAACGATTACGCGCAGCAAAAAACTAGGAGACTATATTGAAACAAAAGAGGATATTATGATGGTAGCCCATGAATTATTACAAAAGCATTGGAACTTGGAGCCGATTCGGTTATTGGGGATTACTGTTCAAGATGTTGAAGAAAAGCATTCCATCATCCAACAGTTGGATTTATTCACTTATGAAAAAGAAGCCAGTAAAGAAAAACTGTATGAAACAATTGATGAGCTAACTGAAAAATACGGAAAGAATACATTCGTTTCATGGGATTCCCAAACGATAGACGATCAAAAACCAACGACAAGCTTTCAAAAGGATTTTTTAGATGACTTTAGAAAATAATGAGACGCAAGGTCATATGCCATGCGTCTCATTTGTTTAGAAAAGCCTCTTTTGCTTTATGTCATTACTTCATTATTTTATTTATAATTGTTTCTGATAATTTACTACCAGGGTATCGGAATGGAAAATCAAATTTAGTTGTTTGTTTCATAATACTTTTCTTATGAGAAAATGTATCAAAACTATATTTGCCATGATAGGCTCCCATACCACTAGAGCCAACACCACCAAACGGGAGATGTGGATTTGCTAAATGATAAAGGGTATCATTAATGCTACCGCCGCCAAAAGAGAGGTATTGCATTATTTGCTGCTGCGTATTGTCGTTTTCTCCAAAGTAATATAATGCAAGTGGTTTTTCTTTGGATCTAATCATACTAACTGCATCTTCAATATCTTTGAATGTCAATACGGGAAGAATAGGCCCGAAGATTTCCTCTTGCATTACAGGATCTTCCCAAGTGATCTTATCAAGAATCGTTGGTTCTATTTTTAAGGACATACGATCAGATTCACCACCATGCAAAGCTGATCCATTCGATAAGAAATTAGATAATCGGTCGAAATGTTTTTCATTAATAATTCGAATATAATCTTTATTAATTAGTGGATTCTTACCATAAAAACTTCTTATATATTTTTTCATCGCTTTTAATAATTTAAATTTAACCTTCTCATGCACATATAAGTAATCAGGGGCTACACAAGTTTGACCTGCATTGGTATATTTTCCCCAGACGATTCGTTTTGCAGCTAGATTGATATTTGCATCTTTATCTACTATTGCTGGGCTTTTCCCGCCAAGTTCAAGTGTTACTGGTGTTAAATGTTTACTTGCTTCATGCATAATGATTTTTCCAGTTTCCGTACTTCCTGTAAAGAATATGTTATCAAATCGTTCTTGTAAAAGTGCTTGTGACGTTTCCTTCGCACCTTCAACAACGGTTATGAAAGAAGGATCAAACGTATTTTCAATTAGTTTCTTTAATAATGAAGAAGTCGCAGGTGCATCTTCAGACGGTTTAATAACTACACAATTTCCGGCTGCTAAAGCACCAATCGCTGGTGCAAGAGCTAATTGTAAAGGATAATTCCATGGGGCAATAATCAGACATACACCATAGGGTTCTTTCAAAATCAAATTTTTAGTACCTTTATGTGTGATAGGGGCAGAAACCTTTGTAGGCTCCATCCAATCACGTAAGTGTTTCATTGTGTAATCTATTTCGGTTAATAAAAAACCAAGTTCCGTCGTTAATGTTTCATGTTTCGATTTATTTAGATCTGATCGCAGAGCTTGATATACTGCTGCTTCATTTTCCTTTAACATTTGCTTAAGTTTTTGTAATTGTTCTTTTCGAATTGTATAATCCATTGTATTCCCATTTAAGAAAAATGCGCGCTGATTAGAAATAATAGATGATACTTGTGTCATTGGAAAGCCCTCCTTTATTTAATTGTAAAAGTAGAAAAATCATGTGCTAAATCAGTTTGCGGGAAGATGGCTTGGGCTTCCTGTAAAAGTTGCTCATTTTCTTCCTTTTGATAGCGTGATGAAATATGAGTGAGAATCAAATGTTTGCAATTACTTTCTTTTGCAAGCCTTGCAGCTTGTGAAGTAGTAGAATGGAAATATTGTTCTGCAAGTGCTTCTTTATCCTCTCTAAAGGTAGATTCATGAACAAGGACATCTGCATTTTTTGCAAAGGAAGTAAAGCGTGATGATAGCCTCGTATCACCTAAGATAGTTATAATCCTTCCTTTTTTATTTTCTCCTATAACGTCTTTTCTGTAAATCCGTTTCCCGTTTGAAGTTTCAACAAACGCTTTTTCCTTAATTTCTTGATAAATTGGACCGGGTTCTATTCCCATTTCTTTTAATTTATGAACGAGTAATTCTCCAGGTTTATCATTTTCCACGATTCGAAAACCGAAGCTAGGAATGACATGATCTAATTCCTCTATATAAACCGTAATTTCTTCGTCTTTGATAATAGAACCATGACTTATTTCCATAACCGTTAAAGGATAAGTAAGATGTGTACCACTTATATTTAGACTTGTTTCTATAAAAGACTTCAATCCTTGTGGGCCGTAAATTGTTAGAGGAGTATCTCCGCCTTGGAAGGATCGACTACTTAAGAGTCCAGGGAGACCATAAATATGATCTCCATGCAGATGACTGATAAAAATCTTCGTAATTTTTCTAGGCTTGATTGATGTATAAAGAATTTGGTGTTGGGTCGCTTCACCACAATCAAATAACCAAATACAATTCTGTTCTTGTAATAATTTCAGTGCAATCGCTGATACATTCCGTTCTTTGGAGGGAACACCAGCCCCTGTCCCAAGAAAAACTAACTCCATTGCCAAACCTCCAAATCATTTCCATGCTCTTACATATTGCTTGGGTGGATCAATATTATCACCTAATTGATCAGCTGCTTCTTTTGCCCAATAGGGATTTCTTAATAAAGCTCTTCCAATAAAAACAAGATCTGCACGGTCATTTTGTAGTATTTCTTCTGCTTGAATTCCAGTTGTAATTAAACCGACTGCACCGGTGTATATTCCTATTTGCTGTTTAATCCGTTCACAGCGTGTTAATTGATATCCTGGAAAAGTTTTTATTTTTGCTGGAACAACACCACCTGAACTACAATCTATTAATTCAACACCATCTTGCTTTAATTGTTCTGTAAAATAAAGGATCTCATCCAAGGTATTTCCTTTTGAATGGTACTCATCTGTAGAAATTCTTACAAAAATCGGTCCTTGCCACACGGTTTTTATGGAAGAAATGATTTCTTTTAAAAATCGATATCGATTTTTAACGCTCCCGCCATATTCATCATTTCGTTGATTGGTTAACGGAGATAAAAATTGATTAATTAAATATCCATGTGCACCATGAATTTCAATAATATCAAAATCTGCCTCAGAAGCTCGTCTTGCTGCCTGTTTAAACGCATCAATTGTTTGATAAATTGCTTTAAGGCTCATTTCAATTGGCTGTTGGTAATTTTCATTAAAGGCAATGTTTGATGGTGCAAAAATGGATGTTGGCAGTTCTGCTTTTCTACCAGCATGTGCCAGCTGAATAGCTGTTTTTGTACCATAACTATGTAAAGTAGCGTTAAGGTCTTTTAACCCTTTGATATGGTGGTCATCCCAAATCCCTAAATCGTAAGGGGAAATTCGTCCTTCTTTTTGGACTGCTGAAGCTTCTAACATGATTAAGCCTACTTGGCCGATAGCACGAGACGTATAATGTGTAATGTGAAAAGGTGTGATTTTTCCATCTTCAGCAGTACAAGAGTACATACACATTGGTGACATGACAATACGATTCTTAAGTGTAACATGTTTAACGTCTATAGGTTCTAATAAAAGCGACATATGGTGTAGTAACCTCCTAGTTATTATTCTTTAATTATTTTCTTACAATGGATTGCTTGATCAGGAACATCTGTAATAATACCATTAACACTCGTCTCTAAAGATCTTATTATTCTTGCTGGCTTGTTCACCGTATATACGCGCAGTTTCATATTCCTTCGGTGGCTCTCTTCAACGAGTCGTTTGTTTAAAAGTCGATAT
The DNA here is from genome assembly GCF_014905415.1 of Virgibacillus salexigens. GTDB lineage: Bacteria > Bacillota > Bacilli > Bacillales > Amphibacillaceae > Virgibacillus > Virgibacillus salexigens. Next base: position 725,787 of record NZ_BNEO01000002.1, on the reverse strand, counting down.
TTAATATGGATCGCATTTGCTCCCATCTCTTCAGCAAAAGAGACAAGGCGCTTGTATTTTTTAGAAGTTAAAAAAGCAACACCGATCGTGTCTTTTTTGTTTCTAAGTCTCCGAATGCTGTTTGGATTAAACGTTGAAATTGTGGTACGATTTAGTAACTGATGGTATGCAATGGCATCATAGACAATGGATTCAATATGCTTATAGTCTATTTTATAATTTTTTAACTCAATATTTAAATATAACGGCTTCGCTTTAATCCAATTTAGAAAGTCATCTAATGATGGAATCGTTATATGTTCAAATTCGTTCGAGTACCATCTTCCTGCGTCCAACTGTTTTAATTGTTCATAGGTAAAGTCTTTTACGTAACCTACTGTACCCGTCGTTCGTTTAAGCTGTTCATCATGGAATAAGACAGGAATATTATCTTTTGTAAGTTGAACATCTGTTTCAATGCCGTCTGCGTTCATGTTACAGGCTAACTTAAAAGCAGGCATTGTATTTTCAGGTGCATATTTACTTGCTCCACGATGTGCGAATATTTTGGTATTCATACGGTTCACCTCTTATAAATTGTGTTGGATGATTGATAAAAAGTCAATTTATCTTTCTTTATGGTGTTACCAATATTAAAGAATAGGTGGAGGGATTGTAGTGAAAAATTGGCAGACGAAAGAAGAGCTAACCGATTTATTATGTTCGCTTGTGAACTATCAAAGCATTACAGGGTCAAACGCAGAGATTGCTTTAGCGGAATATATGTATCATCTTTTCGAGCAAAAGCCATATTTTCAAGCTAATCCTTCAGATTTGAATTTACATCCGCTTAACGATGGCAGAAGATTACTTACGGCATTTGTTAGAAGCAAGATTAATACAGATAAAACAATTATATTATTAAGTCATTTTGATGTGGTAGAAGTCAATGATTATGGTTCCTTACAAAACCTTGCCTTTCATCCGAAGGAACTTACAAAAGAGATGTTGAAAATCAAAGACAAGCTTTCGGAAACCATACAGCAAGATTTAAATAATGGAGATTGGTTATTCGGTCGAGGGACGATGGATATGAAAGCAGGACTTAGTCTACATTTATCCATGCTTGAAAAAGCAATGCATGGTGAGTTTGAAGGGAATCTATTATTGCTTACGGTACCTGATGAAGAAGTCAACTCGAAAGGGATGTTAACGGCACTGCCTGTTTTGCAGGAAATAAAAGAAAAAGAGCAATTAACGTATCTTGCTTGCTTAAATGGAGAGCCAATGTTTAGTAAGTACCCTGGAGATTCCGCTTACTATGTATATACTGGCTCTATCGGTAAAATATTACCCGGGTTTTATTGTTATGGAAAAGAATCACATGTAAGTGAACCATTTTCTGGAATTAATCCAAATCTAATGATTAGTTTCTTATCTCAACAACTAGAATTAAATGAAGCATTTATTGAAAAAATAGGCGAGGAAATAACACCTCCTCCAATAAGCTTAATGCAACGAGACTTAAAAGAGAATTATTCCGTACAAACTCCACAAGCTGCGATCGCGATGTACAACATTTTATATCTTAAACAATCCCTTCATGAGATTAATTCGAAGCTGCTTCATGGTGCAATGGTTGCTGCAAGTCAAATTGAGAGTTATGTACTTGAAAAAGCAGATTACTTCTCCGAAATTGCAACTGATTTAAAGATGCCACCAGTAACCGTAAATGTCATGATGTATGAAGAATTATATCAGGAAGCGGTTAAACGTAATGGAAAAGATGAAGTCGTTCGCAGACAGAATTTGTTAGTAAGTCAGCGCAATCAAGGGGATCGTGATTTCTCTACTCTACTTGTTCAGGATTTAGCGTCCATGTGTAAAGATTTAGCACCCATGATTATTTTATTTTATAGTCCTCCATTTTATCCAGCGGTTACTTCAGATAATGACCCGTATATACGTGGGGTAATGCAACATATCAAGGACTACACAGAGAAAAACTTTCAAGTTGCCTTAACTGTTTCCGAGTTTTTCACAGGCTTATCTGACCTTAGTTTTATTGGACCACCTTCAACAACCAGTCAAATGAAGCATTTAACATTAAATATGCCATTACAAAATAATGGTTTTAATTTGCCAGAAGATGTGATGCAGCAACTGACCATGCCAATTTTAAATATCGGACCTTTAGGTAGGGATCCTCATCAATGGACGGAACGTTTAGAATTGACATATAGCTTTGAATATTTGCCGAAAATCCTAACACAGGCTATCCATCATCTGTTTCATACGTAATGCTTTCATTGTAAATGAATCGACAATTAAATATAAAAGGGGTAAAATAACAGAAAATGAATGATCATTCAGTGGAGGAATTTTAGATGAAAGTAATCGATAAAACAATAAGTCAGATAACATTACCAACCCCTTTTGCAGTTGGAGATGTTCATGTATATATTTTAGAAGGGGAACTTCTATCTTTGATTGACGCAGGTGTAAAAACGAAGGAAGCATGGGAAGCCTTTCAAATACAATTAAAAGAAATAGGCTATGGTCCAAATGATATCGAGCAAATTATTTTGACACACCATCATCCAGATCATATTGGCTTAATTGAACAATTTCCACGAGTTCAACATATTATCGCTCATCACCAGGTAAATAGGTGGATTACACGTGATACTGCTTATTTTAAACATTATCGTCAATTCTTTAAGCAGTATTTTACATTATCAGGCGTACCAGAAGATTTATTAGCTGGGTTGGAACTACAGGAAAGTACATTGGCTTTTATTGGAGAAGGAGAATTAACGAATACGATAGATGATGGTGATATACTACCTGGACACCAAGAATGGACAGTCATTGAAACTAAAGGACATGCCCAAAGTCACCTGTCTTTTTTACGACAACAAGATCAGATATTATTAGGAGGGGATCATTTATTGAAGCATATCTCGTCCAACCCACTAATGGAGCCTCAAGAAGTTGGCCAATCTATCGATCAACGCCCTAAGCCGATGCTTCAGTATAGAAGAAACTTAGAAAAGTGTATGGAACTTGGAATCGAAAATGTGCTCCCAGGACATGGCAAAGTCGTTCGGCATCCTATCTCCTTAATACAGGAACGATTAAAGAAACACGAGGAAAGGGCAGAAAAAGTATACCATCTGTTAGATAATGGTGAAAAAACACCATACCAAGTGTGTATGGAACTATTTCCAAAACAATTTCAAAGTCAGATTGATTTAACAATGTCCGTCACATTTGGACAATTAGACTATTTAGAGGATCAAGCTCGTATTTATAAGACAGTAAAGGATGGGCATTTGGTTTATGCAAAAACAGTTAACTGGTAAGAAAATCATTATTACAGGTGCATCTAGCGGTATCGGAGAAAAATTGGTTTGGCGTATTGCTGAAGCTGGGGGCACGCCGCTAATGATAGCACGATCTATCAGTAAGTTGACTGCTATCAAGAAGCGTATCTGGGAACACTATCAAATAGAAAGTTATGTATACGAAGCTGACTTGCTTGTAAAAAAGGATAGGGAAGCAGTTATCGAATTTATCCTCATTGAACATGAACAAATACATGGATTAATAAATAATGCAGGTATCGGTAAGTTTGCGCATTTTTTAGAAATGTGTCAGCAAGAAATGGATAATATGTTTGAATTAAACGTTCATGCATTAATTCAAATGTCAAAGCGGTTTCTAGCTCATTTTGACTCTTTTAATGAAGGACATATCGTTAATATCGCATCACAAGCTGGAAAAATAGCTACGCCTAAAGCAGCTATATATAGTTCGACAAAGCATGCAGTCATTGGTTTTTCAAATGGACTGCGGCTTGAATTAAAAAAAACCAATGTGTTTGTTACTGTGGTTAATCTTGGTCCAGTGCAAACAGACTTCTTTCAAACAGCTGATCCGAATGGAACATATCAAGAAAATGTATCACAGTACATGCTAAATCCAGATAAAGTAGCTATAAAAATAGTAAACCATTTATTTGAATCGAAACGTGAAATTAATTTACCATTGTGGATGGAAATAGGAAGCAGGTTATACCAATTATTTCCAGTTGCTTTTGAACGAATTTTACAGAAACAATTTACCAAAAAGTAAATTCACTGGAGTGTTGAAGCATGAAACTAACAATTTCAAAGGAAGCATATGATTTGCTGGAACCCCTATTAAGCTCAGAAGCTCCGTATTTATTATTATGGTATGATACGGAAGGATGTGGATGCGGGGTGAATGGAGTGCCAATTATTCGATTAACAGATCAAATTAAATCAACGTATCAAGCAGTGAATAATCATTATTTCCAAATATATATTGAGAAACAACAAACTACTTTCTTTGCAGAGCAAATGTCGTTACAAGTGGTAAATAATAACATGTTACGCCTTTCAAGTCCGGAAGGTATATTAAATCCATTTATTGGTATGCAGCAAATTCAATATACAAAATAAGCGATGGCAACTGTTCTCATAAGTGCAACAGTTGCCATTTTTATAACAAACTAGATATGCTTTTTATTTTTTATCGATGTGTCTGATAAGTAATCGGTCTTGACAGATGTTGCAATGCAGAATAAATTTCATCTGGTAATTCGGAATGGAAATCGCCATCAATTGTTTCTTTTAATTGGTTTACCGAACTAGCTCCAAAGACTGCACTAGCTACAGCAGGATGTTTTAATACATATTTAAGTGATAATTCATTTCGATTCGTGGTAGGATTCCACTCATTTAGCTGCTCGCTGATTTGTAGTAATGCTTCTCTGGAATAACCCAAATAGCCATCCTTCCCTTTCTTTTCTATTTGTTGATTCGCATGGTTACTTAACATTCCTTTTGCTAATGGGCCTCTAGCTAGCACACTGATAGAGTGTTCATAGAGAAAATCTAGTATTTTCTCCTCCGGCCTGCGATCAAATAGATTGTATTGCATCATTACCCCGTCGATCGAGGAACGCCCCACATATTCACGAATGACATTTGGTCGTATGGAAGAAATACCGTAAGCACGTATTGTCCCCTCTTGCTTTAGTAATTCGAATGCTTCAATTGTTTCATCGATAGGATCATCTATAGTACCACCATGTAGCATATAAAAATCTATATAATCAGTATTTAATCGTTGCAGACTTTCTTTAACACCTTGAATGATATGTTCTTTAGATGGATCCCAAAACCAGTCACCAGTCTGCTTATTAAAATGATTTCCTACTTTAGAAGTTAAAACAATTTCTTTTCGTTTCCCGTTAATTGCTTTTCCAACAATTTCTTCATTTATTCCAAAATCATATAAATCTGCCGTATCTAGATGATTAATTCCTTGATCCAACGCAAAATCAATGATGTTCTTAGCTTCCTTGAAATCTGTTCCTAATGACATACATCCAAGGGTAAGCTGGGATACTTCAATTCCTGAATTTCCAAGCTTATTTTTGTTCAATTGTTACAACCCCCAATTGCGAATATTGTACTTCTAATTCTATTGTAAATGGATATGGAACGATAAAGCAAAACAATCGATTGAAGTGTAAATGGAAGAAAATATGCTAAAATAGAATGAAAGTAAAATGTTTAAGGGTGATAATTAATGCGAAATTTTGAAGAGAAGACAACAAATACACAAGTTATTTATAATGGGAAGGTTGTTCATTTACAAGTAGATGACGTGCTTCTTCCTGATGGAAAAACTGCTAAACGAGAGATTGTAAATCATCCTGGAGCTGTAGCAGTAATTCCAATAACAGCTGATAATAAAATCATTTTTGTTGAACAGTACCGCAAACCATTAGAAAAATCGTTACTGGAAATTCCTGCTGGTAAACTAGAGCCAGGGGAAGATCCAGAAGTGACGGCTATTCGGGAGTTAGAAGAAGAGACAGGATACACAACGAATGAATTATCATTTGTTACATCCTTTTACACGTCTCCTGGTTTTGCAAACGAAATAATGTATATCTATATTTCTGATCAATTGGAGGTAGTAGATCAACCATTAGCAGGGGATGAAGATGAATTCATTAAGATACATGCGTTAACATTAGAAGAGGCAAAAAAGTATGTGGAAGCAGAGCGAATTCACGATGCGAAGACGAACTATGCTATTCTCTATTTACATGCATTGGGGATGAAATAAGTGTTATCTACGTATTTTGCTGATATGCACATTCATATTGGTAGGGATATATATAATCAACCAGTTAAAATAACGGCGTCAAAAAATTTAACCATTCAAGCTATACTAGAAGAATCCAGTCGTAATAAAGGTATTCACTTAATAGGTGTGATTGATTGTCAATCACCAGCAGTGCAGCAGGAAATTACTCAGCTTATAGAAACAAACAAAGCTATGGAATTAGAAGACGGAGGTATTCGTTTTGAATCCGTTACATTAATTCTAGGTTCTGAAATTGAAATATATGATGAGCACTGTCATGGTCCAATTCATGTTTTATGTTATCTTCCAACGTTAGCCCAGATGCAGGCTTTTTCCGAGTGGTTATGTAAACGAATGAAAAATATAACTTTAAGTTCCCAACGGTATTATGGTTCTGGTATAGAATTACAAAGAAAAGTAAAGGAACTTGGTGGGGTGTTTATTCCAGCCCATGTATTTACACCATTTAAAAGTTTATACGGAAAAGGTGTTTACAATACATTAAAGGAAGTATTCGACCCACGTTTTATCGATGGGATTGAGTTGGGGCTTAGTTCGGATTCCCAAATGGCTGATCAAATTCAGGAGCTGCACGACTTTACTTACTTATCTAATTCAGATAGTCATTCTTTAAGTAAAATCGCAAGAGAATATCAAGAAATATCCATGGAATTCCCATCTTTTCGAGAATTTTACCTAGCGCTGCATCGTTTAAAAGGGAGACAAGTTACAAGGAATTATGGTATGAATCCCCGGCTTGGCAAGTACCATACAACAGTATGCAGTACTTGTTTTAATAAAGTAACAAGTAAAAGCACTACATGTCCGTTTTGTGGTGATACCAAGATTATTAAAGGAGTTGTAAATCGTATTGATGAACTAAAAGATATAAAAAATTCATACGATTCAAGGAAAAATAGACCTCCTTATGTATATCAAGTTCCGTTAGAATATCTTCCAAAACTAGGAAAGAAAACGTATGAGAAACTATTGAGAAATTTTGGGACGGAAATGAATGTCATTCACCATGCACCATTAGAAGAGCTGAAAAAAGTTATCCCAGAACAAGTTGCCAGCAGCATTGTTGAGATGCGAAATGGAAAACAACGTATTGAGACAGGTGGGGGAGGAAGATATGGGTTTATCAAATAATTAAGTTTTCGATAGATTCATATGGAAAATTTGGTATTTTTAAATGGAATTCTTCATAGTTTTTACTATAGCAGTATATCGAATGGAGGATTCCAATGCATAAAAACAAAACGGTGCTACTCAATCATATAAAGGAACATGCTACGATTTATTTATTTATGGTTATTTTATTTTTAACAGGGATCATCTTTGGAGCAATCCTAGTTAATAGTATGAATTTTGTCCAAAAACAGGATTTATTTTTTTATTTAGAGCGCTTTTTTGGACAAATCGTTGATAATCAAGAGATGGAAAAATTAGCTATTTTTAAGAGCAGTTTTTTATACCATATGAAATATTTATTGCTTATTTTTGTACTTGGTCTATCCGTGATTGGTCTTCCCATTATCTGGATACTTATCTTTATTAAGGGACTTGTAGTTGGTTTTTCTGTAGGATTTATCGTCAATCAGCTAGGCTTTGACGGCTTGCTTCTTTCTGCCTTATCGATTGCACCGCAAAATATATTAATTATACCGATTTACATTATTGCAGGTAGCTTATCCATGATTTTCTCCTTGACGTTATTAAATAAATTATTCACACGAAAAATTGCTCAACCCGTCTTTCAGCCATTTGGAAAATATGTTGTGGTTTTCTCATTGCTCATCGCATTTTCATGTGTAGCTGCAATATTGGAAACCTTTATTGCAAATGAAGCCATGCAGCTCTTAATTCGATCATTTTACTAATAATCAAACTTAAACTATAATTATTATAAATATAAAATAATAATATTTTGTTTTGACACAGTTCATATAGGTGCATATAATAAAGATGGGATATGAGGGAGGGAACCTGCCATGGAACATCGAATTGATCGGATAAAAAAACAGCTCCACTCACAAAGCTATAAATTAACGCCTCAGAGAGAGGCGACTGTACGCGTGTTATTGGAAAGAGAAGATGACCATTTGAGTGCGGAAGACGTGTACTTATTAGTGAAAGAAAAAGCACCAGAAATTGGCTTGGCAACTGTTTATCGTACTTTAGAATTATTATCCGAGTTAAAGATCGTTGATAAAATTAATTTTGGTGATGGTGTATCGCGTTATGATCTGCGAAAAGAAGGAGCCAAACATTTTCATCATCATTTGGTGTGTACAGAATGTGGTTCAGTAGAAGAAATTGAAGATGATCTATTAGAAGATGTAGAACGAATTGTACAAAATGAATGGGGCTTTCAAGTGAAAGACCATCGTTTGACATTTCATGGAATCTGTAAACAATGTCAAACAATTACAGTCAATGCATCTAGCTAACAAGTTGCCTCTATTTTTGTGAGAGAATGTAAACTGTTCATCTTAAAAAAGAAAATCATTTACAAACCTATATAAAAACGGTACATTTTGATTACAGGATTTTTTTCTATAGAATGATAGGAATATGTATATTGTTCTTCTTTTCTGGCATATCTTTTAATAGGATATATTTTGATTAGGGGAGCAAAAGTTCATGAAGAGAATACTGTGGGATATGATAAAAGTATTTATCATCTTTATTGCGTGTACGTTTTTATTTTATTTTGGGTTACGTGTAATGCATACAGAATATGAACAATATCATCGGTATGATCCTCCTGAAGGACCAGCGGTGAAAGTATTTAACGAAGAGCCTAGTTTTTTTGATCGATTGAACTTATTTTTCCGTTTAGGAGAGTAGAACAATGCTCACAGAAAATGCAGAGGATTTTTTCCATTATTTAAAGATTGAAAGAGGTCTATCAGATAATACATTGACTTCATATAAAAGAGATTTAACGCAATATATCCATTATTTGAAAACTGTTGCTCAACAGACGAATTGGGAGCAGGTAACTAGGAAAGATATTACCAGCTTCCTTTATCAATTAAAGGATACAAATAAATCTTCTGCTACAATAGCTAGGCATATAGCCTCTATCCGTTCCTTTCATCACTTTTTATTACGTGAACAGATTGTATCGCATGATGCCAGTCTGCACATTGAAACACCAAAGAAAGAGCGGAAATTACCAGATATATTATCTGTGAAAGAGATAGATCGTTTATTAAATATAACCAAGGATAGTGCGTTACATATTCGAAATAAAGCGATGCTTGAATTACTTTATGCGACAGGGTTACGTGTAAGCGAAATGATTGCATTAAAAATTTCTGATCTTCATCTAACGATGGGTTTTGTTCAGTGTTTTGGAAAAGGAGCAAAAGAACGAATTGTTCCATTGGGGAATGCCGCTATACAGGCAATCGAAAAATATTTGCAGCATGCTCGAGGGAAATTGGTTAAACGACAAACAGATAGCCAAATCCTTTTTGTAAACCAACATGGTAAACCGCTAACAAGACAAGGATTTTGGAAGATCTTGAAGAAATCAGCGTTAGAGGCAAATATAAATAAACCGATTACTCCCCATACACTGAGACACTCCTTTGCAACACACTTGCTAGAGAATGGCGCGGATTTACGTCTAGTTCAAGAAATGCTAGGACATGTAGACATATCTACAACCCAAATTTACACGCATGTGACAAAATCAAGATTAAAAGATATTTACCAAAGCTATCACCCAAGAGCTTAAATTTTTTGATTTTAGTTGTCTGACATCATACAACAAAATGATTTCGTTAACATAGTGAATAGCTTTAATGGGAATATAATATTTAGGAGGTTATATAACATGAAGAAATTTAATCGTGTTTTCCTAATTGTAATGGATTCTGTTGGAATAGGAGAAGCACCTGATGCAGAAGATTTTAATGATAAAGGCGCAGATACATTAGGGCATATTGCTGCGCATATGAAGGGGCTTCGTATGCCGAATATGGCAAGCCTTGGGTTAAGTAATATTAGGAAAATCGCAGGTATCGCTAAAGCGGATGCACCAAAGGCATATTATACAAAAATGCAAGAAGCATCCAATGGAAAGGACACCATGACCGGTCATTGGGAAATTATGGGTTTGCATATTGAACAGCCATTTCGCACTTTTCCAGATGGATTCCCACATGAATTAATTCACCATCTTGAAGAAAGAACAGGGAGAAAAGTGATTGGTAACAAGCCGGCATCTGGAACAGAAATTATCGATGAACTAGGTCCAGAACATATGGAAACAGGAGCATTAATCGTATATACGTCAGCTGACTCTGTCTTGCAAATAGCCGCGCATGAAGAAATAATACCAATTGAAGAGCAGTATCGCATTTGTGAAATTGCCAGAGAATTGACTTTAGATGAAAAGTATATGGTTGGTCGGGTTATTGCTCGTCCTTTTATTGGTAAACCTGGTGAGTTTGAAAGAACATCTAATCGTCATGACTACGCATTAAAACCCTTCGGTAAAACCGTTATGAACGAATTACAGGAGAATGATTTTGATGTTATCGCCTTAGGGAAAATCTCAGATATATATGATGGAGAAGGTGTTACTGAAGCTATACGAACAAAAGATAACGATGATGGTATGACAAAATTAGTGGAATCCATGAAAAAAGATTTTAATGGAATCAGCTTCTTAAATTTAGTTGATTTTGATGCGAAATATGGTCATCGTAGAGATCCACAAGGCTATGGCGAGGCACTAGAAGCATATGATGCCCGTCTACCTGAAGTATTGAAAGAAGTACAGGATGATGATCTATTAATTATTACCGCCGATCATGGAAATGATCCTGTTCACCATGGTACCGATCATACAAGAGAATTCGTACCTTTACTTGTTTATTATAATGGCATATCAAAAGGAGAAGAACTTCCAATTCGTCAAACATTCGCTGATATTGGAGCAACAATTTCAGAAAACTTCGGGGTGGACATGCCAGAGCATGGAGAAAGCTTTCTAAAAAATATTCAACCAAAAGGGGAGTAGTATCATGAATTACAATGCTGTAAAACAAGCAAGTACTTATCTGCAAACGAAATTAGAGGAAAAGCCCGAAATTGGATTAATTTTAGGTTCTGGTTTAGGTGTGCTTGCTGAAGAAATTGAAAATCCAGTAACTATACCTTATAAAGATATACCCGACTTTCCTGAATCAACGGTGGCTGGTCATAAAGGTCAGTTAGTTGCAGGACAATTAAAGGGGAAACAAGTAATAGCAATGCAAGGGCGTTTCCATTATTACGAAGGCTATTCCATGAAGCAAATTACGTTCCCGGTACGTGTATTAAAGGAACTTGGTATTGATTCTATTATGGTGACAAATGCAGCAGGTGGGATTAACGAGAATTTCCAAGCAGGAGATCTTATGATCATTACGGACCACATCAATAATATGGGGGACAGTCCGTTAATCGGTAAAAATGATGATCGATTAGGTGTCCGTTTTCCAGATATGTCTAATGTATATGATCAATCGTTGATTGCCCATGCGGAGGAATGTGCGAAGCAAATTCATATAAACGTACAAAAAGGGATTTATGTTGGAAATACTGGACCAGCATATGAAACGCCTGCGGAAGTGCGAATGCTTCGAACTTTAGGCGGTGATGCAGTAGGAATGTCTACTGTACCAGAAGTTATGGTAGCTGGACATGCGGGGATTCGCGTGCTAGGGATTTCCTGTATATCGAATATGGCAGCAGGAATATTAGACCAGCCTCTTACGCATGATGAAGTTATTGAAACCACAGAACAAGTAAAAGAATCGTTCTTAAAGTTTGTAAAACAAGTAATAGAAACACTACCACAAAGATAATAGGTGATAACAATGAGGATGTATGACATTATTGAAAAGAAACGAGACGGTCAAGCATTAACAACAGAGGAAATTAACTATTTTATTAATGGTTATACAAATGGAGAAATTCCTGATTATCAAGTAAGTGCATTATTAATGGCTATTTATTTTCAGGATATGAACAATGAAGAACGTGCTCAAATTACGAAAGCAATGGTTGAGTCAGGAGACCAAATAGACCTTTCTGATATTGCTGGTATTAAAGTGGATAAACATTCAACTGGTGGTGTTGGGGATACGACAACACTTATCCTTGCTCCACTAGTTGCTTCGGTAGGTGTGCCTGTAGCCAAAATGAGTGGTAGAGGATTAGGACACACTGGTGGAACAATTGATAAATTAGAGGCTGTGCCTGGATTCCATGTAGAGATCAACAACAATGAGTTTATTGATCTTGTTAATAAGAATAAAGTGGCAGTTGTTGGACAATCCGGTAATTTAACACCTGCGGATAAAAAATTGTACGGTTTAAGAGATGTTACTGCAACAGTGAATTCTATACCATTAATCGCAAGCTCCATCATGAGTAAGAAAATAGCTTCTGGGGCAGATGCGATCGTATTAGACGTGAAGACTGGTGCAGGGGCATTTATGAAAGAATTAAAAGATGCAAAGGCTTTGGCTGAAGCAATGGTTACCATTGGTAATAAAGTCGGTAGAAATACAATGGCCGTGATATCTGATATGAGTCAACCTTTGGGCAATGCTATCGGCAATGCATTAGAAGTACATGAAGCAATTCAAACATTACAAGGTAATGGGCCAGACGATTTAACAGAGCTTTGTTTAACACTTGGTAGTCAGATGGTTGTGTTAGCGAATAAGGCAGAGACGTTAGAAGAAGCAAGACTGAAATTACAAGATAATCTTAATAACGGGAAAGCACTGGAACAGTTTAAGGTATTTCTTAAATCACAAGGCGGAGATACGACAGTTGTTGATCATCCAGATTCATTACCACAAGCGACATATAAAGTAGAACTGCCAGCAAAAACTTCAGGTTCTGTAGCCAATATCATCGCAGATGATATTGGAACAGCAGCGATGATGTTAGGTGCAGGGAGAGCTACAAAAGAATCGACAATTGATCTAGCAGTTGGTATTGTCCTTCATAAAAAAATTGGTGATACAGTTGATGCTGGTGAGCCTCTGTTAACTATTCATTCGAACTCAGAGGAAGTGGAAGAAGTGAAAGAAAAACTCTATAAAAGTATTTCAATCACGAAAGAGGCAGTTGAAGCACCTACTTTAATTTATGATACAGTGACAAAATAGATTTATCTCATCCAAACGGTTTGAATGGCATTCAAACCGTTTTTTCGTTTATCAAATGCCGGGATGTTAGCCGGTGTTATCTTATCATATAGGAGTATATTTGAAGGAGGAAATGGTTATCCTAATCGTAGATAGTTTACTCACCTGAATAAGTGTAAATTCCCTTTTTATACTACTCAGTTTGCACGGGGGAAAACCTACTTCATGTGAAGGCTTATGATATAGCTTGGACTCATTTCTGGGGAGAGATCCTTATTGAATGAAGTTGCACATTAGTTTCAGTATCTATTGGAGGTAGAAGAATGAAAAAAGGTCTATTAGTTATAACCATTGTTGTCTTTTTAATGTCAAACCTTAGCTTCACTGTATATGGGGAGGAGAACAACCAAGCTGCACCCGATTCAGAAAATCTTGCTGAAAACGCAAAGTCAGCAATCCTTATGGAACGTGATACAGGGAAAGTGATTTTTAATAAAAATGAGCATGAGCAGTTATCTCCCGCTAGCATGACAAAAATAATGACCCTGCTATTAATTATGGAAGCAATTGATGAAGGGAAATTAAAATTAGATGAAACCATTCGTGTGAGTGAACGAGCTGCATCCATGGGGGGATCACAAATATTTTTAGAAGCGGGAGAAGAGATGAGTGTCAATGACTTACTGAAAGGGGTAGCAGTAGCATCAGGGAATGATGCGAGTGTTGCATTAGCAGAAAGAATTGCTGGAAGTGAAAAATCTTTTGTTAAAAGAATGAACGAAAAAGCAAAGGAACTTAATCTAAAGAATACAAAGTTTCAAAACGCAACTGGACTTCCAGCTGAAGATCATTATAGTACCGCTTACGATATGTCTGTAATGGCAAAAGAACTATTGAAGTATGAGACCATCACTAATTATACCTCCATCTACGAGGATTATTTGCGTAAAGGGGAAGATAATGAGTTTTGGCTTGTTAATACAAACCGATTAGTCAAATTTTACCCTGGAGTCGATGGATTAAAAACGGGGTACACAAATGACGCAAAATATTGTTTAACAGCCACTGCTGAAAAAGAAGATATGCGCGTGATTGCCGTTGTTATGGGCGCTGGTTCTACTAAGGATAGAAATGCTGATGTAACTCAAATGCTTGATTATGCATTCAACCATTTTCAAACCAATAAACTATTTGAAAAAGGGGATAAAATAACAGAGCTAAATATGTTAAAAGCTGAAAACAATCATCTCGATGTGGTGGCTTCCGAGTCGATAAGCACCCTTCATAAAAAGGGAGAATCCATGGATAAAGTTACTACAGAGATTAAACTACATGAAGATTATACCCTCCCTATCTCCAAAGGGGATTCAATCGGAGAATTATTGGTGAAAAATGAAGGTAAAATCATTTCTCGATCCGATTTAACAGTAGAAGAAGATGTTGAAAAAGCATCTTACCTGACATTATTCAAGCGAACCTTGCAAAGAATGGCGAAAAATGAATAATTCATGCTAATTTTTAAGAAAAAGTTCTTCTTTTGTCATGTAGCAGGAAATGACCCAGCGAATCCAGAAAGATTTATATACAGAAATGTAATAAAGGAGGAAAGGCCATGGGTCTTAGTTCAACGTTTGCTATCAAAGAAGAGGTGCTAATTGTTCGGCTTTCAGGCGAATTAGATCATCACGAAGCAGAACAATTACGGAATGAATGGAAAGAAATTATGTACAAAAACGATGTTAAACATGTGCTATTAAATCTTGAAGCAATGACCTTTATGGATAGTTCTGGATTAGGTGTTGTTCTAGGTAGGTATAAAGAAGTATTACAACTAGGCGGAGAAATGGTCGTTTGTTCCATCTCTCCACCAGTTAAACGGTTGTTTGAAATGTCAGGTTTATTTAAAATCGTGCGACTAGAGGAGAATGAGGAATTCGCATTGGAAACCTTGGGGGTGGCATCATGAAAAATGAAATGGCTGTAGCGTTTTCAAGTATCAGTGAAAACGAATCATTTGCTAGAGTTACCGTTGCTGCGTTTGTAAGTCAAGTTGATCCAACAATGGACGAGCTAACGGAAATAAAAACGGTAGTATCGGAAGCCGTTACGAATTCGATTATCCATGGCTATAATAATGAGCCTCATCATCAAGTGTATATTACTTGTACGTTAATAGATGGGGAAGTAGAGCTAACTATAAAGGATGAAGGTATTGGAATCAATGATATTAATGAAGCTCGACAACCCCTCTATACTTCCAAACCTGAACTGGAACGATCTGGTATGGGATTTACAATCATCGAAAACTTTATGGATACGGTTGAGGTCATATCTAATCCAGGAAAAGGAACAACGGTTCACATGACAAAACAACTTACTAATACGAAGACGGTGTGTTCCTAGTGAAGGGTCTTGCCTATGAATGTTAATGTGAAAGGTGATAATAAAAACGAGACGTTAACGGATGAAGAAGTAAAAGTATACATCGAAAAAAGCCAAAAGGGAGATAAAACAGCTAGAGATATATTAGTCGAAAAAAATATCCGTCTCGTTTGGTCCGTTGTGCAACGATTTATTAATAGAGGATATGACCCCGATGATTTATTCCAGATTGGAAGTATTGGATTAATTAAATCAATAGATAAGTTTGATCTATCTTATGATGTTCGCTTTTCAACTTATGCCGTACCGATGATAATCGGTGAAATTCAACGATTTATTAGAGATGATGGGACAGTAAAAGTTAGTAGATCCTTGAAGGAAACTGGTAATCGTATTCGAAAGAAAAAAGATGAGCTGACAAAAAAACTAGGAAGGTCACCAACTGTTAATGAAATTGCCAGTGAATTAGATATTTCACCTGAAGATGTTGTACACGCACAGGAAGCTGGTAAATCACCACAATCCATCCACGAGACAGTGTTCGAGAATGATGGGGATCCAATAACCTTATTGGATCAAATATCTGATCAAGACTCAAAGTGGTTTGAGAAACTTACTTTACAAGAGGCAATTCGAGGCTTAAGCGAAAGAGAAAGATTAATTGTTTACTTGCGATATTATAAGGATCAAACACAATCTGAAGTGGCTGATAGGCTAGGTATCTCTCAAGTTCAAGTTTCTAGATTAGAAAAAAAGATACTGCAAGAGATGAAAATCAATATAGATTCATAAAAATCATCACCTTGGTGATGATTTTTTTCGTTATGTTTGAAGTGGATGGCATTGTCGGTTAATCGGGGTGTGTTTCTGTGGTAATAGTATGAGATTGCTGAGACGAATTTTAGTTATGTCCAGCCCCAATATACTCGAACATGCTGCCAATTGTCTTGTAGGAAAGATTTCTTCGAAACGAAAGTATAGAATTCGTGATAATTAATGGATATTTGGCAAATACTATTTGATACATAAATTGTTTGAGGAGAATCATTATGGCTGAACAAGTTTATTTACGTATGAAAAAGAATATAGAGCTATCTGGATACCAAGAAATCAAATTAAAGGATATTGCTTTTATTTCAACTAACGGAAATGTCAAAAGGAGATTAGAAAACACGCCGATTTATCATGTAACCAAAAAAGATAAAAATATTATCATTATCGATAGCTTTTTGATTATCGATCACTTAATAAAGGATTATGCTGATTTAGAATTTCAATTAATCGGCCCGACGCAGACGATTATTCGGGTACAACCAAAAAAGAAATCCCCTTCTTTATTATTATCGATTGGCGTATGGATTTTATTATTTGTTGGTACTGCTATGACAATTATGAACTTTCATTATGATGTAAGTATGCAAGAAGTACAGCAAAAGATTCATTATTTATTAACAGGTGAAGTAAAAGAGTTTCCACTTTGGATTCAAATACCGTATTCATTTGGACTAGGTGTCGGTATGTTATTGTTTTTTAATCATTGGTTTAATAAACGATTTAACGAAGAACCAAGCCCCTTAGAAGTTGAGATTTATAATTATCAGCAAGACCTAGATAATTATGTCATTCAATACGAGAATAAATTAAACGATGCCAATACTTCTAAGTAACTTCATTGAGGTTATCATTGGTTTTTCTGCAGGTATTGCTGTAGGGGCTGGTTACGTTGCTTTTATCACGGTGCTAGGGATTGTTCCCAGGCTAATCCAATTAAGCAAAACAGAGATGTTTTTAAATATATATACTGCTTGCATTCTGTTCGCGAGTATCTTTGGGACGTATTTATCGTTTACCAATTCAACATGGAATTATTCGGTGATTTTTCTCGCCATTTGGGGATTATTACAGGGAATATTTAATGGCATGCTTGCAGCGGCACTAACAGAAGTATTAAATGTTTTTCCGATTCTTTACAAGCGAATAGGAGTGGACAAACATATGCTTTGGCTGTTGATGGCGATTGTATTTGGTAAAATAGCTGGTTCATTATTTCAATGGATATACTTTGTTAAACAATGAGAGTGGAGGGATACATATGAAAAAGAAAGAACATGACCAAAAAATCCATGTCTCTCCTAATATTAAAGAAACAGAAAAATATATGGAGAAACGATTGGGCATTGGAGTCTCATTTGATTTGGGATTTCGTGAAGTTGTGTTGTTAAAGCGTAAAGTTCAAGTATATTATGTGACCGGGTTATGTGATTCCATTATTATTCAGGATTTACTTAAAGAACTGGTTAATTTGAATGACCACGAGTCAAACAGCAAAAAACTTCCAGAGATCATTGAAAATCGGCTGCTTCATCAGCAGGTGGAAAAAGCAAAAACAATGGATGAATCAATTGATCAAATGCTGTCAGGTCTCATTGTTCTTTTTGTTGATGGAGAGAAGTATGCATTTATCATCGACGTTAGGAATTATCCAGGCAGGACACCTGAAGAACCTGATACTGAACGTGTTGTTCGAGGTTCCCGTGATGGGTATACAGAAAATATCATTGAAAATACAGCACTAACTAGAAGAAGGATTCGTGATCCACGTTTACGAAATGAAATGCTAAAGGTTGGTGAGCGATCAAAGACAGACGTATGTCTCAGCTACATTGATGATGTGGCAGATGAAGGTTTAATCAATCTTATTAAAGACAGGGTTGAACAAATTGAAATTGATGGCCTCTCGATGGCTGATAAAACAATTGATGAATTTATTATTAATCGCAAATGGATTCCGTTTCCACTAGTACGATATACTGAAAGGCCCGATGTTGCAGCCAACCATTTATTAGAAGGGCATGTATTAATAACAGTAGATACGTCCCCAAGTGTGATTATTTTACCGACTACTTTATTTCACCATTTACAGCATGCAGAGGAATATCGGCAAACACCAGCAATTGGTACTTTTATACGTTGGATTCGATTTCTAGCTGTTTTCGCTTCGATGTACTTGCTTCCATTATGGTTACTGTTTGTAATGGAACCAAATTTATTGCCGAAAGAATTAGCGTTTATTGGACCAAATGAAGACGGTAATATTTCGATTCCGATCCAAATCATAATGGCAATTGTCGGAATTGAGTTTTTAAGGATGGCTGCTATTCATACACCGACACCCTTATCAACTTCGATGGGGCTTATCGCAGCTGTGCTTATTGGTCAAATTGCAATCGATGTTGGTATGTTTAGTCCAGAAGTAATCTTATATGTGTCCATTAGTGCAGTGGGTACATATGTTACTCCAAGTTATGAGTTGAGTGTTTCGAATAAGATAGTTAATATTTTATTTGTTATTATTACTGGGTTATATGGGCTTTACGGATTTATCGGCATGTTCTTAGTACACCTCTTGGGTTTAGCAAGCTTAAAGTCATTAAGAACTCCTTACCTATGGCCATTTATACCATTTAACCCTAGAGCGATGCTGCATACGTTGGTAAGGATTCCGATGCCATTCACGAATAGTCGTCCGAGTATAGTGCATCCCAAGAATAATTACCGACAGCCTGAAAAAAATAATAACTAAGAGCTACTACTAAGGTTAGCTCTTTTCTTTTGTACAGCAATATGATAAAGTTTTAAAATATAATTGCGAAAGAATTGCTTGGAGGACATATACCATGATAATTGATAACCACCCATTTCAAGTTAATCAGCATGGACATTTGGAAATTGGTGGGGTGGATAGTATAGATCTTGTAAATAAATACGGTACCCCACTTTATGTTTATGATGTACATATTATAAGAGAGAATTGTCGCGCGTTTATTGAGACGTTTAAAGAATTGAATGTACCTGCTAAAGTAGCCTATGCCAGCAAAGCTTTTTCAACGGTAGCTATGTTACAAGTGATGAAACAAGAAGGTATGTGCTTGGATGTTGTCTCTGAAGGTGAGTTATTTACCGCGTTACAGGCGGATTTTCCAACTGAAAACATACACTTACATGGAAATAATAAAAGTATGAATGAATTACGGATGGCAATTGATCATAATATTGGCTGTATTGTGGTAGATAATTTTAGAGAAATAGAGCTTGTCGCTGAATTATTACAAGAACAAGACAAGCAGATGGATGTACTCATGCGTGTTACTCCAGGAATTGAGTCTAAAACACATCAATATATTATGACTGGGAATGAAGATTCTAAGTTTGGCTTTAATCTAACAAACGGACAGGCAGAGCAAGCATTTCAACAATTATTTCAACATTCTCACATACAGTTCAAAGGGTTACATTGTCATATTGGTTCCCAAATCTTTGAAACAGATCGTTTTTTAATTGCTACAGAAGTATTATTTCAAGAGCTTAAAAAATGGAAAGATACGTATCAATTTATTCCAGAAGTATTGAATTTAGGGGGCGGATATGGAATTCGCTATACTTCACAGGACGCACCAATACCATATGCAGTTTACGTTAAGGAACTCGTAAATGAGGTAAAGAAACAGGTGGAAGCATTAGCTATTCCAATGCCAGAAATATGGTTAGAACCTGGCCGAGCTATTGCGGGGAATGCGGGTATTACACTTTATACAGTTGGGGCTATTAAGCAGATCCCAGGAATCAGGAATTATATAGCAGTTGATGGAGGAATGACCGATAATTTAAGGCCTGCATTATATCAGGCAAAATACGAGGCAATCCTTGCAAACAAAGCAAATCAAGCTCCAGATAGTGAAGTCTCAGTAGCAGGCAAGTGTTGTGAATCTGGTGACATGCTAATTTGGGATCTCCCGCTCCCGCAAGTACATTCGAATGATATATTAGCTGTTTTTTCTACAGGAGCCTATGGTTATTCGATGGCTAACCACTATAATCGGATTGCAAAACCTGCGATCGTGTTTATTGAAGATGGTGAGGATAAGTTAGTATTAAAACGGGAAACATATCAGGACATTACGCGGAATGATTTGAGTTATGAATAACGACCGATAGTAACAATTCTTTTCTTCGTTGAAATTAAATGATAAAATAAACGATAGTCTAATAGAAAAAGGTGATTAATAGCATGGCAAAAAAAGGGTATATTTTAATGGAAAATGATAATAAAATTGAATTTGATCTTTTTGAAGAAGCAGCTCCGAATACAGTTGCCAACTTCGAAAAGCTAGCAAATGAAGGTTTTTATAATGGATTGACGTTTCATCGCGTGATCCCTGGGTTTGTTAGTCAAGGTGGATGCCCAGTTGGAAATGGAACGGGTTCAGCGGGTTATACCATCGATTGTGAAACAGAAGGAAATCCACATAAACATCAAGAGGGATCGCTATCAATGGCACATGCCGGAAAAAATACTGGAAGTTGCCAATTTTTCATTGTACATGAATCTCAACCTCATCTAAATGGTGTCCATACCGTATTCGGGCAGGTTACTTCAGGAATTGAATTTGCTAAATCCATGCAAAATGGGGATGTTATGAAAGAAGTAAACATTTATCCTGCATAAGCATGCTTTGTTTTCTTGAAGGATGACGACGTATATGGAATTCGTAAAGCTTGTATATTTATTATTGTTAGTAGCTCCAGTAAGTATATTCATACATGAATTTGGCCATGCTATTGCTGCATGGCTCATTGGAGCAGATCGAATCTACATATCTATTGGGGTTGGAAAAAAAGGAAAAACCGTTATAGTGGGTAAGGTCCACATGATAATTTATCCGTTGTTCTTTTTGGGAGGAGTTGCAACAAGTGAGAGACAACCTTGCTACACTCGTTTAGAAATAATCTTCATTTCCATATTTGGACCATTTGTGAGTGGCGTCGTCGTCATTATCTGTTGGTTTTTCTATCAAATGAATGCTAACTCATTAATTCAGTTATTTTTGCTATTTAATGCTTGGTTATCTATTATTAATCTGATACCATTTCGCTATCAAGGGAAAAGAACAGACGGATATGTCGTTTTTAACTTATTATTAAAGCAAATAAAAGGTAATTGAACCATGTTGTATCTATAAAAAAGCTAAATTTGACAAACTAGATAAAACATGCATAAATATAATTACAAACTCCAAAAGTAGCTAATTTGATAATACATTAAATGATTAAACGAACATCAAATGAATTCAAGCTTTCGATGTATACGTAAGTTATTACGTTAATGAGGGGTATTTATGTTAATTCGCTATAAGAAGAATCAAGAAAAAATCGCAATGGGTTTATTATCTTTTATGCCAGAAGAAAAAGATGTAAAGAAATTGCAACAAACGATAAAAGAATATGAAACGAATCCAGATTGGCATCTATATTTGTGGAAAGAAGAAGATATACTTGGTGCTGTCGGGGTAAGGATAGAAGATGAAATAAATGCTGTTATTCAGCATGTTTCCGTAAATCCTTCTCATCGTAATCTCGGAATTGGCAAAAAAATGGTCAATGAAATTGAGAGGCTTTATCATAACAAATATGCTGTTTGTGCAAGTGATAAAATTCAGCAATTTTATATGAAATGCGATGGTGATTCAAAGGAAGAGAAGGAAAACGATGAATAAAAAGCCAGCCCTCTTAAGGGCCGGCTTTTATTTTCGTGCTGCTCCATGTAATCAATGACTTAGAGCCAAGCAGCACCGACAATAATTAATAAAATGAACAATACTACGATTAACGCGAAACCTCCGCCGTAACCATATCCACCACTCATGATGAAATACCTCCTTTTTCTTCTTTGCCTAAATGTCTTTAATAACATTTATCTTACAGTAATAACGTATGACGGGATATTCAATCGTGTATGGGCGTTTATAATTATTGCACTAATTTTTAGAAGGAAAGGGACGAAATAAATTGAATCAAGCATATCAGGTGAAATTAGATGCGTTCGAAGGACCGCTTGATTTACTGCTCCATTTAATTAATCAATACGAAATTGATATTTATGATATTCCTGTAGCACAAATCACAGAACAATACATGAATTATATTCACACCATGCATCAGCTTGAGTTAAATGTAGCAAGCGAATATCTTGTAATGGCGGCAACGCTGGTGGAAATTAAAAGCCAAATGCTACTGCCAAAACCGGAGATAGATGACGAAGTTGAAGAATATATGGAGGATCCTCGTGAAGAATTAATGTATCGATTAATTGAATATAGAAAATATAAAGAAGCTGCTGCACAATTACAGGAAAAAGAAAGAGAGGCTAATCAACTGTATACAAGGCCACCTGCAAACTTTGATAACTACCTAAGTGAGACAACAACGGTTGTCCAAGGCGATTTATCTGTATATGATATGATTAATGCTCTAGGAAAAATGTTTGAACGTAAGAAATGGAATACTCCTTTAGATACGAAGATTAAGCGTATGGAAGTATCTATAGAACAACGTATGAAAGAAGTACTTGAAGTTGTTAATCTGTCAGATGAAGGAATATTATTTGATCACTTATTTACGACGCAAACTAGATCCCATATTGTAGTAACCTTCATATCATTATTAGAATTAATGAAAAATAATCAAGTTTATTGTAAACAAGAAAAACAATTGGATGCATTATATGTGTTTCGTATGGAGGAATAAGGGTGGAAATATCAAAATTAAAAGCGATTGTAGAAGGATTATTGTTTGCTTCCGGAAATGAAGGGATTACCATAAAACAGCTTTCAAAAATAATGGAAGTAACGGAAGCAACAATTGAACATTTAATGGAAGAATTAAAATATGATTATGAAAGCACAGACCGTGGTATCATGCTAATGCAAGCACATGAAGTATTCCATTTGACAACAAAACCAGAACATAGCGAATATTATAAAAGATTATTAGAAACACCTCAAACATCACGAATGTCTCAAGCTGCTCTTGAAACATTAGCAATTATCGCTTATCAGCAACCAATTACGAGAACAGAGATTGAAGATATTCGGGGTGTTAAGAGTGATCGCCCTGTTCAAACGCTCCTTTCCCGATTATTAATCGAAGAAGTTGGTAGAAAAGATACGGTAGGTAAACCGATGCTTTTCGCTACCACAAAAGAATTTTTAACATACTTCGGACTAACTTCTCTCGAAGATTTGCCTCCTCTACCTGAAAATCCAGAAACTGAAGGAGAACTGGAGTCAGAGGCAGATTTGTTTTTTGAACGATTTAGTGAAAATATAAATGAAAATGAACCGAAGTAAAGCTGGCAAACCGCCAGTTTTTTTAATTATGTCTTTTTAAACCACAGGCTCTGTTTGTGTGAAAATAAACCTTTAGGGGATGTAAAACAACTAATCCCAACGGCGTCGAGTGAAATCGTTTGGATTACTATAGGAACAAGATACTTTTGTACGAATGTAGCCTTTCTAAACGGGTTCTCGTGTCGTTTGCGCATGAAGAAAGCATAGGACTACATTTTTTTGATTCACATCAACCCGATATAGGCATATGCTACCTTGAGGTGATGATATGGATCGTTCGGTTAATGAATACCTAGATAATCTTATCCAATGGGGAAATCAAGCACGAGCCACAATCGAAAAATCAGAGATTGAAAATCAAGAACAACTGTTAAGTCAGCTGGATAATTGGCAACATGATGTGAATCAATTGAAACAAATGCAGCAATTACGATCAGCAGAAAAATTGACTACTGTTCATAATGAAGGCGAAAGAATCTTATATCAGATCCATCAATCGCAACATAAAGGCTCTAAGGAGGATAGTATTGATTATGGACAGCATAAGCTGCCTCCATTACCATATGCATACAATGCGCTGGAACCTTACATCAGTGAAGAAATTATGCGTTTACATCATGATGTCCATCATCAAGGGTATGTAGATGGTTTAAATAAAGCAGAAAAAGAACTGTACGGAAAAAAGCTAAATAAGGATCTCATAAAATATTGGTTAAGAGAACAAGCATTTCATGGCTCTGGTCACCAATTGCATACGATATTTTGGTTTAATATGACACCTGATGCAGCAAAACGACCTTCTGGTATATTATTACAAACGATAGAATCAGACTTTGGATCATGGCATCGATTTAAAGCATTATTTACTGCTACAGCTAACTCTGTCGAAGGCGATGGTTGGGCTATCCTATTTTGGAATCCTAGAAATGGAAAATTAGGCGTACAATCATTTGAAAAACATCAATTATTCCAAATAGCTGACATTATACCTCTTCTCGTTTTAGATGTATGGGAACATGCGTATTATTTACAATATAAAACAGATAAAAAAGTATATGTTGATAATTGGTGGAATGTCGTAAATTGGAAAGATGTAGCTAATCGACTCAATAAAGCAATGAAAGTAAAGTGGGAATTATATTAATAAGGCAGGTTATTCTGCCTGTCTTATTAATTTGTCTGCGATCTATCTCTATTGATAGCGTACTTTTTGTTCATATCTTGTTTGTACATGCATAAACTATACAGACAACACCAATGTAGGAGGAACCTGCTCATGCGTATTGCAATTGTCTGTATCGCTATTTTTATATTTTCATTGATTTTCCCTTCCATAGGACAAGCTGATCCCCAGGTTTCGGGGCGTAATGCAGTTTTGATAGAACAATCAACTGGTCGAGTATTATTTGAAAAACAAGCTCATGATAAAGAATCGATTGCCAGTATTACAAAGATTATGACGGCAATAATTGCGATAGAGTCTGGTAAAATGCAAGAAAAAGCGAAGGCTAGTCGAAAAGCAATCTATACGGAAGGTTCTTCTATTTATCTAGAGCAGGGTGAGAAAATGACTATTAAAGATCTTGTTTATGGATTGATGCTACGCTCTGGAAATGATGCGGCAGTTGCTATAAGTGAACATATTGGTGGAAGTGAAGAAGGGTTCGTTTATTTAATGAATCAAAAAGCAAAATGGCTTGGAATGGATAATACACACTTTGATAATCCACATGGACTAGATTCAGAGAATCATTACTCGACAGCGTATGATATGGCAATATTAATGAGTTATGCCATGAAAAACGAAACATTTCAAGATATAACCGGTTCGCAAACCTATTTATCTGAAAATAGAACATATAGTTGGAAAAACAAAAACAAACTCCTTACACAATTTTATGAATATTGCACAGGTGGTAAAACAGGTTACACGAAGAAAACTGGAAGAACGTTGGTTTCTTCTGCGCAGAAGGACGGGATGAATCTAATCGCTGTAACATTAGACGCTCCGGACGATTGGAGAGATCATATTTCCATGTTTGAGTGGGGATTTGACAATTATAATATGGAAACAATTGCTGAGGAAGAACCGATTTCCTATCGATTTTCGCAAGACACAGAAGCAAAATCTGGATATATACAACATGAGATAACATACCCATTACGTGATGAAGAAGTCTCCCAAGTTACGAACCAACTCTATATTTTAGAAAATGCCAAGCAAAGGGAAGAGCAAATAATTGGAAAAAACGTTTTTTATTTAAATGGAAAGCAAATTGCTGAAACAAACATCTTGCAGGAAGATCATGGGCAGGATATAAATCATCAATCGATTATTGAATCGTTCCTATCTGCATTACAAGAAGTTACTGGCGTGAGTGCAACATGGTAAATATTATTTGGGCAGGAATGGCCGCTATTGGAATTATATATGCCATGATTAATGGAACAATGGACAAGGTCAACGAAGCTATATTCGAGAGTGCAAATGAAGCGGTAACACTGACAATAGGATTAATTAGTGTACTGGTATTCTGGCTAGGAATCATGAAGATTGCTGAAAAGGCAGGTATCTTAGAATTATTAGCGAAATTATTTCGTCCCGTTGTAGTCCGTCTCTTTCCCGATATTCCAAAAGACCACCCAGCAATAGGATATATATTATCTAATATTACTGCAAATATATTTGGCTTAGGTAATGCTGCTACACCGATGGGGATTAAAGCGATGGAGCAAATGAAACAAATAAGTGGAGGAGATACTGCATCACGATCAATGATTACATTTTTAGCTTTGAATACTTCTAGTCTAACGTTAATCCCCACAACGGTTATTGCAATTCGGATGCAGTATGATTCTGCCTCACCTACTGAAATTGTCGGTGCAACGATACTAGCGACGCTCATTTCCTCCATTAGTGCAATTCTAATTGATCGATTTTTCTATTATCATAGCAGGCGGAGGATTTAACTTATGGGATTTATAACTTCAATGAGTATTTGGTTAATACCTTGTTTCATTTTAGTTGTGTTAATTACTGCAACCGTTAAACGAGTACCATCCTATGAATTGTTTGTTGAAGGGGGGAAGGAAGGAGTCAAAATGGCCTTTTCTTTACTTCCCTTTTTAGTAGGTATGATTGTATCTATATCGATTTTACGAAGTTCTGGAGCATTAGATGCGTTTATAAATCTTATTTCACCATTTTTATCGTTTATAGGAATACCGCCTGATATTATTCCGCTGGCTATTGTACGACCAATATCCGGTACAGCAGCTTTAGGGATGACAACGGAGCTAATTGATGCATATGGCCCTGACTCATTTATTGGAAGATTAGCTTCTGTAATGCAAGGGAGTACGGATACCACTCTGTATATATTAACGGTTTATTTTGGAGCAATTGGAATTAGAAAAATGGGATATGCATTGAAAGTTGGACTATTAGCTGATTTAGTTGGTATAATAGCTTCAATCGTAATTGTATCCATATTATTTGGATAAGACTTTAAACTAGCGTTAACAGAGAGTTAACGCTATTATTATGGTTGAAAATATAAAGGTAATGGTGATAATAATGAACACACAAGAACGTTTACAAAAAGTAATAGCACAAAGTGGAATAACTTCACGACGGAAAGCAGAAAAACTAATTCAAGATGGAAAAGTAAAAGTTAATCAGAAGGTAATCACTACATTGGGAACGAAGGTTAACCCGGATGATCAAATTGAGGTAGACGGTGTTCCTTTAGAAAAAGAAACCCCTGTTTATTTTATGCTTTATAAACCAAGAGGAGTTATTTCCAGTTTATCTGATGATAAAGGCAGAAAAGTTGTAACTGATTTACTCGGTGAGATCGAGGAACGTGTTTTTCCTATCGGAAGATTAGATTATGATACATCTGGCATACTGATACTAACGAATGATGGTGAATTTGCAAACCTTTTAATGCATCCACGATATCAAGTAGATAAAGTATATGTTGCAAAGATTAAAGGTACCCCGGAAAAGAGTGAATTGAATCAACTAAGAAAAGGGGTTCGATCCGATAATGACCTATTAAAGGCAGTTAATTACCGTATATTGTCTACGGATAAGAAAAAGAATCATACGATTTTGCAGCTGACATTACGAGAAGGAAAAAACCGTCATGTAAGAAGAATGATGGATGGATTAGGGTATCCAGTCATGAAATTAAAAAGAGAAAAATACGGTATGCTAACATTGGATGGGTTGAATTCAGGGGAGTATCGACCATTAACACCAAAAGAAGTGAAACAGATGCGAAATATGGCAACTAAAATTGTTGAAGAATAGTCAAAATTACATGAAAATCTTAATGGTATAATGACTCTGGGAGTTGATTCATTTGGGTCTAGAAGAAATGAAGCAAAAAAAGAAAACGAAAAAGCGAAACCGCTTAATTTTCAGGTCAATCATTCTTGTCGTTTTAGTAGGGGCAGTAGTTTTTGCTGTTGTTTCTAATTTGAAGGAGGATAAAATTGTCTATAAAGAAGGGGACGAAGCACCAGATTTTCAATTAAAACAAATTAATAGTAATAATGAAGCGGAGACCATTCGCTTAAGTGAGTTAGAAGGTAAAGGAGTTATGTTGAATTTTTGGGGGACGTGGTGTAAGCCGTGTGAGTCGGAAATGCCATATATGCAGAAACTTTATCCAGAATACAAGGAGAAAGGAGTAGAGATTGTAGCAGTTAGCTTGGATTCTACAGAATTAGTGGTAAACCGTTTTATAGAAAAATATGATCTTACTTTTCCAATACCTCATGATAAGGATAGCCAAGTGCAAGACTTGTATAAAGTTGGCCCCATCCCTAGCACAATATTTATAAATCCTGAAGGTGAAATTGTCGAAGTAATCAATGGTGCCTTAACCTTGGAGCGGTTAGAAGGATATCTTCAGGAAATACAGCCAAAGTAATGGACAATGGTTATGGAGAGGGATTTATATGAAAAGAATTAAATGTGAATGTGGTCATGTTAACCCAGAGGGTACAGTACTTTGTGAAGCATGCGGAAAACCGATTGAAGAAAATCAACATATCGATGGCAATGATAAGAAAAAATTACTTAATATGCGTTACGATGGAACAGCACGTCGATCTCAGACTTATAATAAGTCCATAGTGGACAAGATCTGGAGTTTTTTCTCCTCCGTAAAAGTGGGAGTATGGTTAATCGTTCTTGCATTAATCGCTTCTGCAATAGGCTCCATATTTCCGCAAGAACAATACATACCAGCAGATGCGGCTTCTCGCGATCCAGCTATCTTCTATGAGGAAAGATATGGAATATTTGGCTTAATCTTTTATCAATTAGGTTTTCATAATCTATATAGTTCTTGGTGGTATATGATTTTAATCGCACTGATAGGTGTATCATTAGTGATCTGTAGTTTAGATCGATTTGTACCATTATTCAAGGCGCTACGCAATCAAAAAGCCAAAAGGCATGAGACATTTTTAAATAGGCAACGATTGTTTAGTGAGACAGACGAGGTTACTAATGAAGATCTAGAAAGTGTTAAACAAGGTCTGAAGAATCAACGATATAAGTTGACGGAAGAAGATGGCCATATTCTTGCTGAAAAAGGTAGATTCTCCAGGTGGGGACCATATGTTAACCACATTGGTTTAATTATTATTTTATTAGCGGCTTTATTGCGAACAACTCCGCTTTTTTATATGGATGAGTATGTTTGGGTTCGTGAAGGTGAACAGGTGGTTTTACCAGGAACAGACCAAGCGTATTATATCGAAAATAAAGATTTTATTATAGAAAACCATAATCCAAACGATGAGCGGTTTGAAGAAGCAATCGCCGAAGAGGGTGGCGAAGTTCCTAGTAATTACCAGACTAATGTTGCTATCTACCAAGCTCAAGAACCAGAAGTAACAGGAGCAGAGCCAGAATTACAAAAGATTATTGATTCCAATATTCGAATGAATCAACCTGCGAAATTTGATGGTTATGCGGTTTATCAATCTGGATATCAATTAAATGAATTCTCCAGTATGTCATTTAAAATCCATGAAACCGATGACCCTGATGAGGATGCATTGGGTTCATTTACGGTAGATTTAACTTCCCCAGAATCAGAATATGAATTGGAGAATGGCTTTCGAGTAGAAGTAACGAATTATTATCCAGATTATTATTTAGATGATAATGGGGAACCTGCATCAGAAACTAACTATCCGCGAAACCCAGCATTTGTTATGATGGTACATCCACCTGATGGTAGTGAACCTGAGATCAGCTTTCTAGGTATTGGTAAAAATATA
The DNA here is from genome assembly GCF_014905415.1 of Virgibacillus salexigens. Taxonomy (GTDB): domain Bacteria; phylum Bacillota; class Bacilli; order Bacillales; family Amphibacillaceae; genus Virgibacillus; species Virgibacillus salexigens. The sequence continues at coordinate 695,579 of NZ_BNEO01000002.1, read as the reverse complement.
GATGCAACAGGTGAAAATGACTATAAAGTGGGCATAACAAATTTTGAAACACATGACGTGAGTGGTTTAAGTATAAGAAAGGACTATTCATTACCATACTTCCTAGTAGGTGCAATCATCTTTATGATTGGGGTAATTCAAGGAATGTACTGGCAGCATCGCAGGGTGTGGATTCGTCCGAAAGATAACGGGATTTTACTTGCTGCCCATACTAATAAGAATTGGCATGGCGTAACAAAGGATATTGAAAAATCAATCTCCGGCACAAATGTAAATATGGTAAAAGACCAGCAGGAATTGGATGAATAGCTTCACATGTTAGCTAATTAGGAGGGGTTTCATGAGTAGTAATAACTTAATTGAATTAAGCGGTACATTACTTTATACCGCTTTCTTTCTCTATTTAATTGCGACAGTATTTTTTTCTTTTACAATTGGCAACAAACGTAAGTCGGATGGAAAAGCAGGAAAGATTGGGATAACTTTAACGATTATCGGTTTCCTCTCTCAATTCGCTTATTTTATAACGAGGTGGATGGGGAGTGGTCATGCTCCAGTTAGTAATTTGTTTGAGTTTATGACCTTCTTCGGTATGGCAATTGTCCTAGGATTTATTATTATTTACTTTATTTACAAATTATCAGTTCTAGGTTTATTTGCGCTGCCTGTGGCATTAATCATTATTGCCTATGCAAGTATGTTTCCTACCGAGGTATCACCCCTCATACCGTCATTACAAAGTCATTGGTTATATATTCACGTAACTACAGTGTCGTTAGCACAAGGTATTTTAACCATTAGTTTTGTGGCGGGTTTAATTTATTTAATTAGACAAGTCGATCAAACCAAAACTACAAAACAAACGACTTGGCTGGAAATAACGATTTATTCGTTAATCCTGTTCGTCGGTTTTATTCTAGCTTCAACACTATTTAATGTGATGAATTATAACGCAACGTTCGAATACCCAACTACTGGTAATACTACCGTCGAAACGGAATATCATATGCCTGCTATTGCTGGGCCAACGGATGGTACGTTACTTACAGATGGGGTGATGGAGCCTTGGTTTGAAACACCTGGTTGGATGCATGGTGCAGATGCAGGAAGGAAGTTTAACACATTAATCTGGTCATTTATTTTTGGTACAGGTCTTTATCTATTATTAAGGCTTGTCTTTAGAAAACGGATTGGTGCGGCAATTCAACCGCTTGTGAAAAATGCCAAGCCTGATCTTTTAGATGAGATAGGGTATAGAGCAGTAGCTATCGGGTTTCCGGTATTTACGTTAGGTGGACTTATCTTTGCTGCGATCTGGGCTGAGGAAGCATGGGGGAGATTTTGGGGATGGGATCCAAAAGAAGTATGGGCTCTCATTACTTGGTTCTTCTATGCAGCGTACTTACATTTAAGATTATCAAGAGGATGGCATGGTGAAAAGTCAGCTTGGCTGGCAGTTGTTGGTTTCGCCATTATCATGTTTAATTTAATTGTTGTCAACCTTGTGCTAGCAGGTTTACACTCGTATGCTTAACCTATATTGAAGGCAAGGCATCATTGTTCGAAAGTGATGCCTTGTTTTTTCTTATACTTTTAACACCGGATAGTTTATACTCATAAGTGAATAGGTATGATTGGGGGTTCAAACATGGAAACAGAAGCAAAAGTATTAGTAGTAGATGATGAAGATAGAATACGAAGATTAATTCGAATGTATATGGAACGGGATAATTTTATTGTTGAAGAAGCAGAAAACGGTACAGCTGCACTGGATTTAGCGTTAAATAATGACTATGATGTGATCTTGTTAGACATCATGATGCCGGGAATGGATGGGGTTGAAGTATGCCAGGAGCTAAGGAAACAAAAAGATACACCTGTTATTATGTTAACTGCTAAAGGAGAGGAAGCAAACCGCGTACAAGGGTTTGAGATCGGAGCAGATGATTATATTGTGAAGCCCTTTAGTCCAAGAGAAGTTGTTTTACGGGTGAAAGCCCTTCTACGCAGAGTGACAAGCTCAACATTTAACGAAACTGACACAACAACCAAAAATATTATGGTTTTCCCACATATAACAATTGATAATGATGCACATCGAGTAACAGCGGATGGCGAAGAGGTAAGTTTAACCCCAAAAGAATATGAATTGTTATGTTTTCTTGCCAAATCGCCGGATAAAGTATTTAACCGAGAGCTCTTATTAAAAGAAGTATGGCAATATGAATTTTTTGGGGACTTGCGAACAGTTGATACACATGTAAAGCGTCTTCGCGAGAAATTAAATCAAGTTTCCCAAGAAGCTGCCAAGATGATTGTAACCGTATGGGGAGTCGGTTATAAATTCGAGGTGGATGATCAATAATGTTTTGGAGAAGTGTGGTGGGGAAACTAGCAATAACCATCTTATTGCTAGTTTCTTTTGTATTATTTATTTTAACAATATTATTGCTGCAGTTTTTTGAAGATTTTCATATACAAGAAGCAGAAGAAGATATGTTGCAAACTGCGACCAAGGTTTCTTTACTTGTTAATACGCATGATGATCGGCAAATTGTAAAAGAAATGACGGAACGAGTTAAAGATCCAGCAAGTAGGGTTGCCGTAGTATTTAATGATGGCGATCTATGGGTATCTGACGATGGAAAGGATAATCGTTTACCCGAATTAAAATCTAGTTGGATTGAGAATGAGGCGGGATTATCCGATGTATTAACAAATAACCAAGAAATACGGAAACAGATGCTTCTCCCTAGAAATCAGATGGAAGCAATGATTGTTGGTATTCCAATTGAAAATGAGGATGGAGCTATCTATGTTTATCAATCATTAGACGTTATTGATCAAACAAAAGCAGAAACAACGAAAATTATCTTTTTAGCAGCAGGAATTGCGATTGTTTTAACAACTATATTTGCATTTTTCTTATCGACACGAATTACTTCTCCCCTTATAAAGATGCGAGAAGCTGCATTTGATCTTGCAAAGGGAGAATTCAATACAAAAGTCCCAATATTAACGCATGACGAAATTGGAGAATTAGCTTTAGCGTTTAACCGAATGGGTAGGCAGCTTAAGTTTCATTTAAATGCGTTACGACAAGAAAAAGAGCAATTATCAAGTATTGTAAGCTCGATGGCTGATGGAGTAATTACGTTAAATCGAAGGGGAGACATGATTGTTACCAATAGTCCAGCAGATCGATTTATCGAAGACTGGTATTATGAGAATAATTTACAAAATGATACCGAAGAAAGGACACTTCCGTCAGAATTACTAGAAGTATTGCAAGTAGTGATTAATGGAGAAAAGGAAGCCATTCATGAAATCAGCTTGCAAGGTAGAAATTGGGTCATGCTGATGACCCCATTATATGATCAAAATTATGTGCGTGGTGCGGTAGCAGTTATTCGCGATATGACAGAAGAAAGGCGAATGGACAAATTACGAGAGGACTTTATTGCAAATGTTTCTCATGAATTACGTACACCGATTTCAATGCTACAAGGCTATAGCGAAGCCATTGTTGATGATATTGCAGAGTCAAAAGAAGATAAAAATGAATTAGCACAAATCATTCATGATGAATCATTACGGATGGGAAGGCTTGTCAATGAGTTATTAGACCTTGCTCGAATGGAAGCAGGTCACATCCATTTAAGTATGGAATCGGTAGATGTAGAAAAATATGTAGAAAGAATTATGAAGAAATTCAATGGTTTAGCATACGATAACCAAATTTCTCTTTCCTTAGACAAACAAATTATCCAATCCTATGCAATTTTTGACCCAGACCGAATCGAACAAGTATTTACAAACCTTATTGATAATGCCATTCGTCATACAAGTAAACATGGGTTTGTCCGGGTAAAAGTAATAAATGATCAACGTGCATTTCAGGTTGAGATTGAAGATAGTGGTAGTGGAATTCCAGAAGAGGATCTTCCATTTGTATTTGAACGTTTTTACAAAGCAGATAAGTCAAGGGTAAAGGATAAGAAGAAAAAAGGTACTGGGTTAGGGTTAGCGATTGCCAAAAATATTGTTGATTCCCATCATGGTTCAATTAATGTGAATAGTAAAGTAAACAAGGGAACTGCTTTTACTTTCCGTATTCCGAAAAATATGGAATCCTGATCCAGGTTATGGTATGGTTACGATGATTAGGAATAGAAAGGATGATCCGGATGAAAACATGGCTAAAACGGTTTGTTCCTATACTGGTTATTCTAGTCTTCATAACAGGTTGTGGAACAGAGGAACAAGGTGCTCCTGCAGAACCGAATCAAACGTCGGAGAACCAGCAAACCCAAACCGAGCAAAATGAAGAAAAAGTCTTGATAACAATCTCAAAAGATAATGGTGAGGAATACTTACATGAAAAAGAAATCCCTATTGAAGAGGGCGCCATTCTCATGGATGTAATGGAAGAGAATTTCTATATTGAAACAGAACAAGATGGTACATTTATAACCTCAATTGAACGTTTATCAGCGAAAGAAGGCGAACAAAAAGGGTGGGTTTATACTGTAAATGGGGACATGCCTACCGTTGGAGCTGCAGAATATAAATTAAAACCAGATGATAAGGTTGTATTTGATTTCCAGGCTTGGGAATAATTTGAGTGAACACATATAAAATAACGTTATTAGCAGTGTTAGCAGCTTTGGCAATTGTTGGTCGGTACTTCTTTGTCTTTATACCGAATGTACAGCCAGTGACTTCAATTATCATTATATCTGGTTTGACACTAGGGCCAATAGCAGGTGTATTATTAGCTTTAATTATATCCTTTGTCTCGAATATACTTTTAGGCATGGGAATATGGACAATATGGCAAACTGTATCTTGGGGAATCATTGGAATAATAAGTGGATGGATCGGTAAATTTTTTCCCCGGCTGCCATTTCTTTATATCCTGTTATTATCATTCTTGAGTGGTTATTTTTATGGATTTATTATTTCTTTAACTACCTATCAAATCAGTGGTGCATTTTGGCCGTATTATATTGCTGGAATCCCTTTTGATACTAATCATGCAATCGGCAATGTTTTATTTATGAGTTTCTTTTTTCCAATCATAAACTATTTAATTAAAAAATATAGGATGACGTGGATTGATGTAAAATAAGATGATGGACAGCTTGTGAGACTACCTTGTTTCACAAGCTGATTTTATTTGAATAGAGAATTAAAATTACTACAGGTCACTATTTGAATAAGTATTGCACTACTGATTTAGTCAATTTATAGTATGAAGTATAATTCACTATGTAACTTTTTTATGGAATCATCGACTATTTAGGTGAACGGAGGACCTTTATGAAGATCGTTTTTGATCAGTTATATGATAACTACCATCATGATCTTTATCAATTCATATTTTATATGGTGAAGGATAAATCTACAACGGAGGATTTGGTTCAAGAAGTTTACATTAAAGTTTTAAAATCACATAAAAGCTTTAAGGGAGAAAGCAGTATTAAAACCTGGCTGTTTTCCATTGCTCGTCATGTAACGATCGATTATTTTCGAAAACAAACCAGACGAAAAAAACGAATCTTATCCTTCTTTGACTGGTCAGTGAAAGAAGAGCTTGTGGAAGATCATGCTTTTTTACCAGAAGAATTAGCTATTCAGAATGAAGAAATACAAGCTATTTACCAGTGTCTTGATCATTGCACGTTCGACCAAAAAAGCGTCATTATATTGCGATACATACAATCATTTTCCATTAAAGAAACGGCAGAAATATTAAATTTTACCGAGAGTAAAGTGAAAACCACACAACATAGAGGGTTAAAAGAGTTAAGGAAACAATTAGAATTTCGTAGCAAGGGAGGGATCGTGGATGAATAAAGACGAAAAGAAGCAAAACTTGAAAAATAGGCTTAAGCACCTTCCTGAAGTTACGGATCATCGATCAAAAAAAGAGGTTTATCAAAAATTCTTATTACAAATGGAAAAGAATGAGAAAAACAAACGTAATAAACGATTATTACCGGTGACAGCTCTTATAACAGCTGCTATTATTTTAATTCTTATTGTTCCTGATTTGTTTAATTCTTTTCAAACGAGTGAAGATAATACAAGTGAATGGACCGCCAATCAAGAAGACAGATCAAGTGTTGAGACTGATGCTTCCAGAGATGTTAACCGCATAGAAACGAAAGAGGAACATATGGCAGTTGATCCTGCAAAAGAAAATGATTCATATGTTCTCCATGAACTACCATCTAATCATCGTGTTCTTTATGCTTCCATCGCAGATGAACAAATACAACATACGATTCCCTTTGCTTTTGTTGTTTCAACAAACAGGGAACTGGAGACTGCTTACAATCATTTGGATCAATATATAGATAGACTTAAGATAAATCAAAACCAATATTTGTTTCATGGCATTACTTATCAAATAGATGAAGATGCAAAGCGTGTCACTTTGCAATTACCTGATCATTTTGCTTTAGGGGAAGGGTCTGCGGTGCCAAGGATGTTTGAACGAATGGTCGGCAACATGTTTCGACCTTATGGCATCGATATGGCTTATTTCAGTAAAGGAAATAAGGATCAAGTGGACCTAGGAGCTTTAGGGAACGTGAACTCACTTTCGATAGAGGATACAGTGAAGTATAGTTATAAGTTATATGAGAGAAACAACCAACGTCATTTAATTGAAATATCGAACAATGAATCTGAATCGATAGATGCTGCCATTCAAAAGTTGCAAACGAGGGGTAAAAATAAGTATATTAAACAAACGATACCAAAAGAACTTCAATATCAAGTGTCAACTGCTAATGACCTACTGCAATTTACACTTACAAATAATGTAGAGCTTACCAATAGGAACGGGATATTACTGATTGAATCTATATTAATGACTGCCAAAAGTTATGAATACAACAGAGTAAAGTTTAACAACTTTTCCAGCGAACAGATAGGAGAATATGACTTAACCAAGCCTGTCCCTGTTCCTAAAGCCGTGAACCCGGTAGAAGTTAACTAATGCGAATAAAAAAGTGTTTTAGACTTGATTCTGCTAAAACACTTTTTCTATGGATATGGATATTGTAGAATATAAATATATATATCACGCTTGATTATTACAAGAGGCAGCCTTAAACGGATGCTCCGAAATTTTTACTGAATCTGTAGGACATCCTTGGTAGGCTTCTATCATATCGTCTATATATTCGTTTTTAACTGCCGTAATTCCTTGATTATTATCGGTTTTTACGAATGCGATACACTCATCGTCATAATCGTATATATCAGGAGCTGCAGTTCCGCACGCACCACAAGCAATACATGTTTCTTTGTCTATTCTTGTATAATACGCCATATTCCTATTTCTCCTTATCGGTAAAGTCTTTATATCTTCTTTTAGTGTAAAGCTGAAATGGAATTCTTTCAATAAAAACAGCCCGATACGAAGAAGATGGTCATGAATATCAAGGAGAGTCGATTTTATGATACTAAAAGGAATCATTTTATATTGTGTTTCGCAAATTGAAACGGAACGATCCGTTTCGGCTGTTTATTATATTATAACAGGGAAACGATCGATTCAAACGGTACAGGATATGCACATTTATCAATTAAAGAATTTTTTTGGAATTGATACTAATATAGATAAGTCTGATTATGATCAACTTATTCAAGCATGTGAAGCGGAGCAATTACTTATAAAGGTAGATGATGAAAAGCAACTGTATCGAATATCGAGGCAAGGAGAACGCTGGTTAGTTAAAGAAAATGATCAACTCTATTTAAACCTATTTAAAGGGGCGCAATATGGAGCTAATTCCCATACTTATTTTGATCGATTACGATTGTTAATACAAACACTTACAAATAGTAAAATGGGCTACTTTCAATTTATTCCAGTAATTGAAAATAAAGATGTTGAGAATTGGGTAAAACGCAATTACAGTGCAATAAAGCCAGTTACCAATCAATTCTTATCTAAGCTTTATGAAGAATTACTTCAGGTATTACATCGATTTCCAGTAGAAGTAGCAGAAATGTTTGTGGATCGCTTGACGGGATATAAATCTTATGGAAAAAGTATAAATCAATTAGCTAAACAACATAACCGATCTACCAAAACGGTTCATTTAATCATCACTGGTTTTCTACACTTTCTTATAGATATAGTTATGAAAGAAGAGCCTTTTCCGATATTAAGGTTTATTGCAAAAGATTTAACTTCTTCCGTTTATTTAACCAATACGGCTCAAATAACACATCAATTCTTACATAATGGCAATACAATACAGGAAATAGCGAATGAAAGAAATTTAAAAGTCAATACAATCTATGACCATATTGTTGAAATAGCACTTTACGATTCAGACTTTTCCATAGAAAACTATGTCTCTAAAGCTGATCAACAAGAAATTATCGAAGCTTTCTATCAGACAAACTCATATAGGCTAAAAACGATTAAAGACTTCGTTGATAACCGTATATCGTATTTTCAAATTCGCTTAGTATTGGCAGTCTTACAAAATGAGGTAGAATCCAATGGATCAATTAGCTGAACAATATACTTTATTACAAAACCAATTAGATAAGTTTTTCGGCTATCCTTCTTTTCGATTAGGTCAGAAAGAAATTATTCAAGACATAATGGAAGGGAAGAATGTTTTAGGAATCTTGCCAACTGGATCAGGGAAGTCGATCTGTTATCAATTGCCAGCTCGATTATTAGAAGGTTTAACTATTGTAGTTTCACCGCTTATTTCGCTAATGATTGACCAGGTTAAACAATTAAAAGCGATGAATTTTAAGCAAGCGGTAGCGATCAATAGTTTTATGGACTATAGGGAGCGTAACGATGTGCTCCGTAACCTAAGTCATTATAAGCTGGTCTATGTTTCTCCAGAATTATTACAGCATGATCAGATACAACAAAAGCTCGGTGAGGTAAAAGTTAGCTTGTTTGTGATTGATGAGGCCCATTGTATATCACAATGGGGCCATGAATTCAGACCAGATTATTTAAAGTTACACGAAATTATTCATGTGTGTAATTATCCAGCTGTATTAGCATTAAGTGCTACAGCTACTCCAAAAGTTCAAGAAGATATTATTCAAGCTTTAGGTAATCAAAAAATGGTAAAGCATGTATATGACATGGATCGGGATAATATTGCGTTTTGTATTAAGGAAGTGAACGATGATCAGGAAAAGAATGCGAAAATCATCGCTTTGTGTAAAAAATACCGCGTCCCAAGTTTAATTTATTTTTCAAGTAGACAGGCTGCTGAAAAAGTATCGCAGATCTTAATTCAAAATTTAGGTTATCGCATTGCTGTTTATCATGGTGGCATGGACCAACATGATCGAATAACTATTCAGCAACAGTTTATGAATAATCAATTGGATATTGTTTGTTGTACCAGCGCCTTCGGTATGGGGATTAATAAGCAAAATATACGTCTCATCATTCATTATCACTTAACTACTCAGGTCGAATCCTATATTCAAGAAATTGGAAGAGCCGGCAGAGACGGTGAGGCAAGTGTTAGTTTTTTACTATATTCCAAAAAAGATATCCATTTACCGAAGAATATTATTAAGAAGGATCTGCCAACTAAACATGATGTAATGGTTATATTTGAACATTTATATAATCTGTACATGGCAGATCAGCCGTTGCCAGTCAAGGGAGAAGCGATGAATCGATTTCATATAAATGAAGTACAGTGGCGTTTTATTTGTTATCAACTTGAACACCACGGGATAATAAAAGATAACACGATTTTTTTCAAAAATAATGTTTGGCTTCGTGCCAGGCAACAAATTAATGAATATTGTCAACATAGAATTACCATGAAACAAGCAAAACTAAATAAATTTTTAACTTGGGTACATCAGAAAGATTGTCTTAGAAAGTATCTTTATCATGAATTTCAATCAGGTTATAAAACGCCTAAATATCAATGCTGTACTAATTGTGGTTTCAGTTGGGATCATTGGAGTCCAGTACAAATAGTTCCAATGGAAGAAATGACAGAAACATGGCAAGACAAGTTAAAAGGAAAACTACTAGTTGGAGTTAAAGATGAAACAGAGTGAACAAATAAAACATATGGAAGATCATGAAATAAGAACACAACTCATTATTTCGCAATTCGTGTTAATTTTTATTAGTCTGGCAGGCAGCTTTATTTTATTTGATTCTTTCTTTCGTGATTGGCTGCGATTATTTGCGTGGGATAATCAAGATATCCTTTATTATGGTGTCTTACCAGGTCTTATCATAGTTGGTGTTGATCTATTACTGATTCGGTTTTTACCGCCTTCCTACTATGATGATGGTGGAATTAATGATCGACTTTTTCGTAATCAGTCAGTTACGTTCATTATTCTTATATCCTTAATGGTAGCTTTTGCAGAGGAGATTTTATTTCGTGGTGTACTTCAGACGTCATTCGGGTATCTCATAGCTAGTTTTATTTTTGCGCTTGTTCATTTAAGATACCTGAGAAAACCCGTATTGCTCATTGGAGTATTGTTAATAAGTTTTTATATTGGATATTTATTTCACTTAACGGAAAATTTAGTTGTAACGATTGTCGCTCACTTTATTGTAGATTGTTTACTTGGATTAGTTATTCGTCTGAAAAGCGAGGTTGGTAAAAATGAGTCAACAGGCTAAAAAATTAGAAGATCAAGCAGAAGAACTCAGAAGTTTATTAAATGAAGTTGAAAAGAATACAGATAAAGAAAATGCCTCCGATGAAAAAAAAGCAAACGAAGGACATCGGTCGCGAGAGGTAGATATCCTTAATTTACCCCCACGTAAGGAAATTCATAGTAATAAAAAAGCACCCACACATATTAAAATAAGTGTGCCATTTAAACGATTCCTTTTGATTCTTACAGTTTTGTTAATTCTTATGTTAGGTGCATATCTTTGGTTTGGTGAAGATTTAATACAAATGATTAATAATGCTCTACCATTAGAGGAACTTATATAAAAAGGTAAAGTAGATAAAGGGGTAAGTGTAGGTTGATAATTTTATGCAGCGCATTGTTGATTCTGATTATAATAGGTTCCATGATTTATTTAGCATATTTGGATACTACGCATTATCATTCCATACAGCATAATTGTTTACCAGAAGAATTTCATATGTTTCGCATCTTTTTCATCTCAGATATTCATCGACGTAGAATAAATAAGAAGACGATTGATAAAATAAAGAAGCATGTGGATATTATAGTGATTGGTGGAGATTTAACAGAAAAATATGTTCCACTAAGCAGAACAAGAAAGAATTTGCATTTACTTAAACAACTATGTCCTACGATTTATTTTATCTGGGGTAATAATGATTATGAAGTAAATACGAATGATTTAATCGAATTGCTGTTGGCTGAGAACATTACGATACTAAAAAATACAAATGAAGAATTAATGAACCATCAAAAAAAAATCACTTTACTTGCACTAGATTGTATGAAATACGGAGAACCTAATTTCGAGATGGCAAACAAAGGTATTACTGGGGATTTTAGAATATTACTGACACATGATCCAATGGGTTTTTATACATTATGTGATACACAAAAAGCAGCCATTCAGCTTGTATTATCAGGCCACACACATGGGGGGCAAATTCGATTCCTTGGATTCGGGCCATACGAGTCAGGAAGCTTTAAAAATGTGCAAAATACATCTATATTAGTAAGTGAAGGGTATGGTTTTACAACTTTGCCTTTTCGTTTAGGTACCAGATCTCAGTGTCATGTCATTACTTTAGAGAAAAAGACATAAAAGTAAGGTTGCCAAGTTCAAGAATAACATCCTGAGCATATAGTGTAGTAAGTGATGTTTAATATGAAGTGTAATATTACTGCAAAAATGATGCTTTGCTTCAGTTGTATATTCTAATGCGACTCAAAAGGAGGATACTATATGCGTATTGAAAGAGTGTCTAATAATCAATTTACGATATTTTTAACCTTTGACGACTTAATGGAACGAGGGTTTAATAAAGATGATTTATGGTATGATGCGTCAAGTGTCCGCAGCCTGTTTAGTGATATGATGTATGAAGCGAGTACAGAATTGGGATTTGAACTTGAAGGAGCATTACTCGTACAAGTTCATCTAATGCAAGCACAAGGAATGCACGTTGTTGTTACACAAAAAATAGAAGAATTTGACCCAGAAGATGATTTTATTGAAATGAAAGTCACGCTTGATGAAAGTAAAGAATTGTTGTTTTCATTTACAGATTTTGAGAATATTATTCAAGTTGCCTCTTACCTAACAGCACTATCAATAGATGGTGGTGAAGTATACCATATGGATGATACCTATTATATGTTACTAAATGATGATGATTTAAAAGGACAAAGCAGAGAGGATATTATCGCAGTAATGTCTGAATATGCATATCCAAGTATAATCACTTCTTATCGTTTAAAGGAATACGGTAAAGTGATCTATGCTAATCAAGCAGTGGAGCAGATTCATCACATGTTCCATTAAATTATAGTGTAAGTCTAGATGGTTTTTAAGGAAAATGTTACGATAGGTCTGGTGTTAAAATAAAGTTTTTTTAAACTGAAGACACCGATTACATGAGGTGATTTTCTTCAGCATAGTAAATATACATTTTTGTCTCATGAAGTTATAAAAAATGTAGTTATTTTATTGCATATTTACAGTGAAGGTGTATACTAATCTCTGAGTAAAGCTATTAATAAATATTTTAGAGATATTCTAGGAGGTAAATTCATGGTAGCCGATAACGCAGCAGACTCTACCAAAGAAACGAACAAAAAAATGGATGTATTGAGCTCAACACGAACTGTTGTAAAAACTGCATTGGAGAAATTGGGTTACCCTGATGAAGTTTTTGAATTATTAAAAGACCCGATAAGAATGATGACAGTAAGGATCCCAGTTCGAATGGATGATGGTTCTATAAAGGTTTTTACTGGATATCGTGCGCAGCATAATGATGCTGTAGGACCTACAAAGGGTGGCGTAAGGTTTCATCCGGATGTTACGGAAACGGAAGTAAAAGCACTCTCTATATGGATGAGCTTAAAAGCTGGTATTGTTGATTTACCTTATGGTGGTGGAAAAGGTGGAATCATTTGTGATCCTAGAGAAATGTCATTTCGCGAGTTAGAAGGATTGAGTAGAGGATATGTACGAGCAATTAGTCAAATTGTAGGTCCAACCAAAGATATTCCTGCACCAGATGTATTCACTAACTCACAAATTATGGCATGGATGATGGATGAGTACAGTCGTATTGATGAATTTAATAATCCAGGATTTATTACAGGTAAACCAATTGTGCTTGGGGGTTCACATGGTAGGGAATCTGCAACTGCAAAAGGGGTTACAATTTGTATAAACGAAGCTGCCAAGAAAAAAGGTATTGATGTAAAAGGGGCAAGAATCGTTGTTCAAGGCTTTGGTAATGCTGGTAGTTTCTTGGCTAAATTTTTGCATGACGCTGGTGCAAAAGTTGTAGGTATTTCTGATGCGTATGGTGCTCTCCATGATCCAGAAGGCCTTGATATCGACTACTTATTAGATCGACGAGATAGCTTTGGTACCGTTACAAAGCTATTTAACAACACTCTTTCCAATCAAGAACTATTAGAGTTAGATTGTGATATATTAGTGCCGGCAGCAGTTGAAAATCAGATCACGGAGAAAAATGCTGATAAGATAAAAGCAAGCATCGTTGTAGAAGCGGCTAATGGTCCAACAACAATGGAAGCTACTCGAATTCTGAGCGAGCGAGGAGTTTTATTAGTACCCGATGTTCTAGCTTCTGCTGGTGGAGTAACCGTTTCCTACTTTGAATGGGTACAAAATAATCAAGGCTACTACTGGACGGAAGAAGAAATTGATACAAAGCTTCATGAAATTATGATAAAATCGTTTAATTCCATTTACAACACCGCTGAGAACAGACGGGTAGATATGCGATTAGCTGCTTATATGATTGGAGTTAGAAAGATGGCTGAAGCTTCGAGATTCCGTGGTTGGGTATAATTAGAAATGTACGAAGCGCGAATTATGACGAAAAAACTCTTATCCTGTGTAGTAAGATAAGAGTTTTTTTGGTTATGGCGACTAAAAAGCAGCGAGTTTTTAGATAAGGAAGTGTGATGAAGCATGCAAGCAGAAAAAATAATCGTGGTTGGTGCAGGACCTTGTGGAATGTCTTGCGCAATCGAACTTCAAAAAAATGGATATAACCCTTTGCTTATTGAAAAAGAAAATATTGTTAATGCCATTTATAATTTTCCAACACACCAAACATTTTTTAGCTCTAGCGAAAAATTGGAGATTGGGGATGTAGCATTTATTACGGAAAAACATAAACCAGTTCGTAATCAGGCACTTGCTTACTATCGTTCGGTGGCAGAACGAAAACAGTTACGTATTCATACTTTTGAAGAAGTCACAGGTGTTCAGAAAGATGAAAAACAATTTTATGTTACTACAAATAAACAAACCTATACGGCTGCACAGGTGATTATTGCTACAGGATATTATGGTCAACCTAATATGATGAATATCCCCGGCGAAACATTGGAAAAAGTGATGCATTATTTTAAAGAAGGGCATCCTTATTTCCGAAAAGATGTTGTCGTTATTGGCGGCAAGAATTCAGCGGTAGATGCTGCACTTGAGCTTCACAAAGCAGGAGCAAACGTTACAGTAATTTATCGTGGGAGTGAATATTCGAAAAGCATCAAACCGTGGATTCTTCCTGAATTTGATTCTCTTGTTCGTAAAGAAAAGATTAAAATGCTGTTTGATGCGACCGTTTGCGAAATAACAGATAGTAAGGTAATTTATCAGCAAAACAATCAGAAACAATCACTTCATAACGACTATGTGTTTGCCATGACAGGATATCACCCTGACTTATCCTTACTATCTTTTATGGGCGTTAAAATTGATGAAGCATCAGGCCAGCCATATTTTAATGAGGTAACTTATGAAACAAATGTTCCTGGTATATATATTGCGGGCGTTGTAGCTGCAGGATACAATAATAATAAAATATTTATTGAAAATGGAAGGTTTCATGGGGAAGCCATTGCGAATTCGATAAGAAAAAAAGGATGGTAGTGTTTGCTATCATCCTTTTTTTTTATCGTCCTGTTTCTTCTAGACTTTCTCTATCACATTGACGAATTCTGTCAAAACAAATATGCTATTGTTGTATATGTTTCTGCATAGAATGGAACAAAAAATTTTAGTTAAAAAGTAGGTATTTCTAATGGAGAAAAAAAAAGTCGTTTTGATTGCTACTGGAGGCACCATCGCAAGTAGAAAAAGAGCTGACAGTGGCCTTTTAGAATCAGGTGTCATCAGTGGAGAAGAAATTGTGGAATTATGTGACATACCAGGTTACATTGATGTTGAAGTGGAATCATTATTCCAAAAGGCTAGTATGCATATTCTCTTTGAAGATCTATTGGAGTTAAAGAATCGAATTGATTATCAATTAGCTAAAGATGATGTATCAGGAGTAGTGGTCACTCAGGGAACAGATACATTGGAAGAATCTTCATATTTCATTAATTTGATTACAAATCATAAAAAACCAATTGTATTTACTGGATCACAACGCTCACCTGGTGAAGTTGGCACAGATGCTTTTATTAATATAAAGCATGCTATTTTAACTTCTTGTAGTGAAGACTTGAATGATGTTGGAGTAGTGGTAGTATTTAATGAGCGAATCTTTCATTCAAGATATGTAAAGAAAGAACATGCCTCAAATATTCAAGGATTTAATTCGTTTGGCTTTGGATATCTAGGTATTATTGACAATGAAACCGTACATATGTTTCAAAAACCTTTAGAGAATGAATTCTATCCTATATCTATTTCAACTGCATTGCCTACGATCGATATCATTAAATGTTATATGGGAGCAAACGATAGATTTCTTAAAGCATCGAGGGAAGCCGGTGTTGATGGAATTATTTTAGAGGGAGTAGGAAGAGGTCAGGTTACACCGAATATGATGGCCGAAATAGCGCATTGCATTCAAAAAGGAATATACGTTGTGATTACAACCTCTGCTGTTGAAGGTGAAGTATATACAACCTATGATTATGAAGGCAGTACATTTGACTTAAAAAAAGCTGGGGTTATTTTAGGTAGAGATTATGACAGTAAAAAAGCAAGAATTAGACTAATGGTTGGAATAGCCAGTAAGCACATGAATATGGAGCGTCTGTTTAATCCAGACAGATAATAGCACGTAAGTTAATTAAAATCTGCTTGATTTGCTATTTTCAGAAGGTAGTACTTAATGGTACGATAATGGTATTGGATGTGAAAGAGGTTAAAGGCCATGTTTGCTATTTTCTCTGCTGGTATAGCACCAGCTTTAGCTTTAATGTCATTTTTCTATTTAAAGGATCGCTTTTCAGAGCCATTACCATTAATAATTAGGACATTCGTTCTTGGAATGTTGCTTGTTTTTCCTATTATGTTTATCCAATATGTGATACAGTCTGAAGAAATCATTACGAATAATTTCTTGGAATCTTTTTTAATTGTAGGTTTCTTAGAAGAGTTCTTTAAGTGGTTTATTTTCATGTATACCATATATCATCATTCAGAATTTGATGCTCATTACGATGGAATTGTTTACGCGGTAGCAATTAGCTTAGGATTTGCTACACTTGAAAATATATTGTATCTATTTACAAATGGAATTAGTTATGCATTCACGCGAGCTTTATTTCCAGTATCTTCTCATGCTCTATTCGGAGTAATAATGGGCTATTATTTTGGTAAAGCAAAAATGAACCCTGATAACCGGAGAAAGAATGTTTGTTATGCGTTTTTCTTCCCTTATGTTTTACACGGAATCTATAATTATATACTCATACAGGTATCAAGTTATTGGGCTATTATACTCATACCGTTTATGATTGGGTTATGGATTATCGGGCTGCGTAGAGTTAAAATAGCCAATGAATCAACGTACCATTTGATTATGGCTAAGACAAAAAAAGAAGGATAAAAAACCCTTGTACTGTTGTACAGGGGTTTTTTATTACGTAAAAGCTTTTAAGATAATATGATTTTCCAATTATAGCTAAATCCTTCTATATCTATTTATGAATAAAAACAAGATTTAATCAAAAAATAGGTATCATAATACATGTATGGCAGGAGGAAAACGTATGACCAATAAAAAACTACCGGTTTCACTTTTAATTATGAGTTTTTTATTTATTGGGTTTCATATTGCTCAACCACCAAAAACGGTTCATGCATTTAGTTCCCAAGTAATACAACAAGGTGCTGTCGGTGATGATGTAATTGAGCTTCAAGCGAGACTCCAATATATAGGATTTTATAATGGGAAAATAGATGGTGTATTTGGATGGGGCACCTATTGGGCTTTACGTAATTTTCAATATGAATTTGGTTTGGAAATCGATGGTCTAGCTGGTGCAACTACAAAGCAAAAGTTAACACAAGCCACTGAATATAACGAACAATATGTTAAAAATCAAATTAATCAAGGCAAAGATTTTACTCATTATGGTGGTACAGAGGGTACAGGTGGTACGAACCAATCTGGTGGTAATAATACTGGAAATACGGAGAGCAATACCGCAGTTAATGTCCCTCAAGGTTACTCACAAAATGATATCCAATTAATGGCAAATGCTGTTTACGGTGAAGCTCGTGGGGAACCGTATGTAGGGCAAGTAGCAGTAGCTGCAGTTATTCTTAATCGTGTAGAAAGTTCAACATTTCCAAATACGGTAT
Source organism: Virgibacillus salexigens (assembly GCF_014905415.1). Lineage (GTDB taxonomy): Bacteria > Bacillota > Bacilli > Bacillales > Amphibacillaceae > Virgibacillus > Virgibacillus salexigens. Next base: position 677,776 of record NZ_BNEO01000002.1, on the reverse strand, counting down.
CCGGAGTTATCTTTGAGCCTCGTGCATTTACAGCTGTTGCCGATGGGCAAATCTGGTTAACACCAAATGAAACTGCAAAAGAAGCAGTATTAGATGCGATAAATGGTTGGGATCCTTCGGGAAATGCACAGTATTATTTCAACCCCGATACTGCAACTTCTGCTTGGATTTGGTCTAGACCGCAAATTAAAAAGATTGGGAAACACATATTTTGTAAATAGAAAGGTGTGAAAATAATGATTCGCTGGATACTTATAGCTGTTTTATCTATTGGAATTGCAGGTACAGCATTTTGGGGTTATCAGGAACATCAAGAAAAAAACGCAGTACTAATCCAAGCGGAAAATACGTATCAACGTGCTTTCCATGAGCTTACGTATCATGTTGATTTATTAAATGACAAAATTGGGTCTGCTTTAGCTATGAATTCGGAACAACGCTTATCTCCACAATTGGTTGAGATTTGGCGTATTACTTCAGAAGCGTTATCAGATGTAAGTCAATTACCCTTAGGTCTATTACCATTTAATAAAACCGAGGAATTTCTTTCTGAAATTGGTGATTTCACCTATCGAACTGCGGTGAGAAATTTAGAATCTGAGCCGTTATCTGATGAAGAAACCAAATCGTTAGAGAATTTGTACAAACAATCCGGTGATATCAAAGACGAATTAAGACAAGTTCAGCATGTTGCGCTAGATAATAATCTACGTTGGATGGATGTACAACTAGCAATGGCAAATGAAGATGAACAATTAGATAATACAATCATTGATGGATTAAAAACGATCGAAAAAACGGTAGAAGGTTTCTCTGAAGGGAATGGCGATTCTTCTATATCGAATACAACAGTAAAAGAGCATGAGTATAAGTACCTAAATGGGGAAAAAATTAGTGAAGATGAAGCCCTGGCAAAAGCGCAGAAGTTATTCAATGTCAAGAATAGAGACAAGCTGAATATTAGCACAAGTGGTAAAGGTGCAGACGTACCTTTATATAGTATTTCTTACCGTAACGATAAGAAAAGTGCCTATATGGATCTTTCACAAAAAGGAGGGCACCCAATTACGTTATTGGTAGACCGTCCGGTGGGAAAGAAACAAATTAGTTTAAATGCTGGTATGGAAAAAGCAAAAAAATATTTGGAGCAATTCAATTTTGAAAATATGACGGTATTTCAAAGTAATCAGTTTGATAATATTGGCGCATATTCGTTCTTGTATTCGAAAGATGGGGTACGATACTACTCAGATGCAATGGAAGTAAAAGTTGCATTAGATAATGGCGACGTATTAGGGTTAACGGCAAATGATTACTTTATGAACCATAGCGAAAGAGAGGCACCAGAGCCAGAAATAAGTGAAGAAGAGGCAAAAAAAATGGTGAATCCTAATGTTGAGATTCAAGAACAGTTTCTTGCTGTTATTGACAATGACTTAGGTGAAGAAGTCCTTACCTATGAGTTCCTTGGAACATTGGGGAATGAAACATATCGCATATTTATAAATGCAAAAGATGGTAGAGAAGAACGTGTTGAAAAATTAAGCGGTTCGGAAATTAATTATGCAAGTGCAACATAACAGGAGAGAGTCACTTCTTTATATTGCTCGATAAAGTCACCCATGTGTGGCTTTATCGAGACAAGTGCTTTAAGTGGATAATAACGATAATAATTTAATGCTGAAAAAGGAAGACATACATCTGTCTTCCTTTTTTCGAATTTTTCTGTAATAATAGGTATATTGAATTACTTTTAGTTGATATTAAAAACCATATAGGGGGAGACAAATAGATGAAAATAGGGACATTACTTAATATAGAGCTTCGGAAATCCGGTGAATTTTATACAGAAAAGTTCCGCAGTAGAGTTATCGAACAAAATGAAACATTTTTATTTATCGATTATCCCATAGATATAAAGACACATAAAACTTCTTTCTTCCCTAAAGGGACATCGTTTTTAATAACCTACGTAGATGAGAACGAAAACATATATAGCTTTCTTTCAAAACTGGTTGCGAAAGTGAAATTAAATGTTCCTGCACTAGCAATTGAATTCCCATCTGATTTACAGCGTATACAGCGCAGGGAATTTGTTCGAGTGGATACTGCTATTGACGTGGCTGTTCATCCTCTGGATGATCGTCTTCAGCCCTTTACTACGGTTACACGGAATATAAGTGGAGGCGGTATCTCTGTGATTATTCCGAAAGACGTGGATTTAAAAGAGAATAACGTAGAAATCTTTTTATCATTACCTTTAAAGAATCATGGGTTTGCCTATCTGAAAGCAATTGCTGAGGTTGTTATTCTTGAAGAAAAGAAACATAAAAACCCTACTGCTGCTATGAAATTTCTAAACATTGCTAAGCAAGATCAGCAAATGATTATTCGTTATTGCTTTGAAAAGCAGAGGGAAGCACGTAAAAAGGAATTATCATAAAATAAAGTCAACGGGCGTTTTGTTGGAATAGACCATTTTTTATAGAATATGTTATATTTATTATAGGTTTATTTTATCAAAACTTGGCTATGCCAAGTTTTTTCAATGGCCAAACTGAACTTTACGTATTGAGAGGAATGGAAATTATTCATGAAAAACTATACTGTAACAATTGCAATTGATGGGCCAGCGGCTGCAGGGAAAAGTACTGTTGCCAAGATAGTAGCAGAGAAACTCTCGTGTGTTTATATAGATACTGGAGCCATGTATCGTGCCCTAACATTAAAAGCAATCAATAATTCCATTAATGTAAATGATGAAAATGCGTTAGTAGAGTTATTATCTAATACGATAATCGAGTTACAACAAAGCGATAAAGGGCAGCTTGTTTTATTGGATAATCAAGATGTAACGGCTGCTATTCGTTCCATCGAAGTTACCAACAATGTTTCTTTTGTTGCCCAACATCCAGCTATCCGAAAAGAGATGGTAAAACGCCAACAGAACTTGGCAAACAAACGAGATGTAGTGATGGATGGTAGAGACATTGGTACCCATGTATTACCAAATGCAGAAGTAAAGATATTTTTAATTGCTTCGGTCGATGAAAGAGCGAAACGAAGGTATGAGGAAAACATAAATAATGGTATTTCATCTGATTTAAATGAATTAAAACGGGAAATAGAACAAAGAGATAAAATTGATTCTAAGCGAGAAGCATCCCCTCTAGTAAAAGCGAGTGATGCGATAGAAATTGATACAACTTCGTTATCGATTCAGGAAGTAGCTCAACGAATATTTAATGAAGCAGCAAAAATCAAAAAGAATAAAACGGAACGCTAAAGGGGATAGCTAATGAATCTTTATAAAATCGCTAAATCTGTGGTTGCATTGATTTTCTATCCTTTATATCGTATAAAAGTAATTGGAAAAGAAAATGTACCGAATAAGGGACCAGTTATTATTTGTTCTAATCATATTTCAAATTTGGATCCTCCTGTGGTTGGGATTACCTCTCCCAGAGATATCTCTTTTATGGCAAAAGATGAATTATTTGAAAAACCATTTATTGGATGGTTATTATCCAATATTCAAGCTTTTCCAGTTAAGCGAGGCATGAGTGACCGTAATGCTTTAAGAAAAGGCTTAGCTACGTTAAAAGATGGGCATACCCTCGGTCTATTTCCAGAAGGGACGAGAAGTAAAACAGGAGAGTTAGGAGAACCCCTTTCTGGAGCTGGTTTTTTTGCACTAAGATCAGATGCGGTTATCGTACCTTGCGCAATCATAGGAACATACCAACCGCTTAAACAATTGAAAGTAGTATACGGTCAACCGATTCCTATGGAAGAATTAAGAACATCAAAAGCAACTACTAAAGAAACAGCAGATGTTATTATGAGCGAAATTAAAAAATTAATTGATTTCAATAAATGAAACTACTTTACTTGACAAATATTTATAATTATTAGAAGTTATAAAAAAGGAATATTTTTTATTATTATTCTGTTAGTATTAGGGTTAATGAAAGAATCTTAAGTAACAATAGAGAGAAAGTTATTTGGGGTTTCGAATTGTATTTAGGAGGGCTATCGATATGAGTGAAGCAAAAAAAGAACTAACCAATGTGAATGTAGGCGATACACTAACTGGAACCGTGGTTAAAGTAGACGATAAACAGGTTCTTGTAGATATTGGTTATAAAACAGAAGGTATTCTACCAATAGGAGAAATTTCTAACCTTCATATTGAAACAGCAGGTGATGCTGTAAGTGAAGGGGAGACATTAACGGTAAAAATTAAGAAAATAGATGAAGATGATGTTATTCTGTCTAAAAAAGCAGTTGATGCAGATGCAGCTTGGGAAGCACTTCAAGAAAAATACGATAAAGGAGAAGTGTTTGAAACAGAAGTAAAGGAAATAGTTAATGGTGGGTTAGTAGTTGATGTTGGCTTGAGGGGGTTTATTCCAGCATCATTAGTAGAAACTTACTACGTAGAAGACTTTACTGATTACAAAGGAAAAACACTTTCGGTTAAAATTGTAGATTTAGTTCGTGAACAAAATCGAGTTATTCTTTCTCACCGTGCTGTGGAAGAAGAAGAGCTAGTAGAAAAGAAAAAGACATTATTACAATCTCTTGAAGCAGGACAAGTAATTGAAGGAAAAGTACAGCGGATAACTGACTTCGGTGTATTTGTGGATATTGGAGGTGTAGATGGGCTTGTTCATATTTCTCAATTAGCACATGAACATGTTGATCATGCTTCTGAAATTGTCAAAGAAGGTGACCAAATAAAAGTGGAAGTGCTATCCGTTGATCAAGACAACGAACGTATATCCCTTTCTAGGAAAAATGTGATTCCGGGCCCTTGGTCCGGCATTGAAGAACGAATCACAAGCGGTGACGTAGTTGAAGGTACAGTAAAACGCCTTGTGAACTTTGGCGCCTTTGTAGAAATAGAACCTGGAGTAGAAGGTCTTGTTCATATTTCTCAAATTGCTACTAGACATATCGGAACACCACAAGAAATTCTAGAAGTTGGTCAATCAGTTAAAGTAAAAGTACTGGATGTAGATGAAAATGACGAGCGCATTTCATTAAGCATTCGGGAATTAGAACAGGAACAAGAAACGAAAGAATATAAACAGTATGAAAAAGATGAAGAACAATCTGGATTCCAATTAGGAGACTTTATTGGAGATAAACTAAATAAATATAAATAAAGATACGAAAGCATCCCATAGATACGATGGGATGCTTTTTTGTATAAGAAGTTTATGAACCAGCTATAATGCTAATGGGTGGTAGTGATGAGCAGTGGATTATTATTCTATTGGTTCAGTTGGATGCTTTGGATTATAATCGTATTTATGATGAAAAAAAATCAAATGAGAAGTTATCTCTCCTTCGCTATATTAATTATTATCATTTCGGCTAATGTTATCCTCTCTTTTCAGATCTATACCGTTTCACTATCCTATTTGGGTTTAGTTATTACGGCTGTTTTATGGATGATACAGTTGCAGCATTTAGCTTACCTTTTATTTGCTTCATTCACCCTTTCTATTGGCTATGCAGGAATCCTCCTATGGGAAAAAAATGCGCCTGTATGGATAATTATGCCTCGCGTAATTCTTATTTCTTTTGCAATCATCCTCTTAATCGTATTATGTACGAAATACACGAAAGAACGATTTGCTATTTGTTTGACGGGACTGACATTCGGTGAGCTAATGTACAGCCTTACGATGTCAAGTTATGGATTTCCAGAAATAATTGGAGATTTACAATTCTTTGATATTCTACTTTTTGTTATAGTAATAATCTTAATTCTAGACATACTACAAAGAGGGAGGAACAAATGGATATATTATAAAAAAAGCATGCATTGAGGTGACAGCATGAATGAATATACGTTACCAATTTTATTTGGAGTTATTATCGGGACAGTCGTCCGTATTTTAATGTTACGAACAGATTATAGACAATACCCTACATATTTACATGGTAAAGTAATACATGTTTCTTTAGGTTTTATCGCTGCATCTCTAGGTTCTGTAGCTATTCCTGCAATTATGGAATTAGAATTTACCGCTGTAACTTTTTTAACTGTTGCCGCAACACAATTTAGAGAAGTTCGAAATATGGAACGTAATACGTTAACAGAAGTAGATGGTTTTGAATTAGTGCCTCGAGGAAAAACATATATAGAAGGTATTGCCATTTCCTTTGAAAGTAGGAACTATTTAGTTATATTTACTTCCTTTATTGGTACACTCGTATTTATCGTTTTCAATATTTATTTAGCAATACTTGCAACAGTTGTATGTTTCATGATTTCTAAAGTTTTAATGAGTGGGAAAACAATGAAAGATATAGTTGAAATTGATCATCATGATCTTCATTTTGAAGGTGCAGGATTATATGTAGATAATATATACATCATGAATATTGGGTTACCTGAACGACAAGAAGAAATATTAAAATATGGTATGGGGTTTGTTCTAACGCCTAAAAATATGAATGTAATTACAACAATTGCTAATCTTGGTCAACGTCAAGCAGTTCTACATGATGTATCCGTTACACTAGGAGTATTTAGAGATTCTGGTACACCAGCCCTAACTCCGTTAATTAAACGCGACCTAGATGATGGCCGAATTGGAATTTTTATCTTACCACAGATTCGAGAGGTAACAAAAGCAAAAAAGGTGATTGGCGCAGTTCCTGTTTTAGAAAATGCCATCCGTATGCCTTCAGAATCAGGGTTTACAAATAAAAGGGGGCAGTACTAAATGAAAATTGAAAAGGCAATACTTGCAGTCATAACCACCAATAAGGCAAACATCGATGGCGGTGCTCCCATTTTTATTTGCGAAAATAGACAACAAGCAGAGGAAATCTCCGCAAACCTTGAAGCAATTACGGATGGTATAGCACATGAGCTTAGTGATGAATTATTTATCATTGTGAAACATTAACTCGTCTTGCAAATTTAATTGTGAATATGAACTAGTTTTGCTATTATAGAGGTTGTTCAAATAATCGGTAATTGTTTGTTTGAACCACTGAATAAGCTGTTTTAAACATATTTACTTTTAAATTGAATGTAAAGAGAAAGGATGTTCCTTTCATGAGGAAATCTGTTGTAGCAATTGTAGGTAGACCAAATGTAGGAAAATCAACTATTTTTAATAGATTAGTTGGCGAACGGATCTCGATCGTTGAAGATATTCCGGGCGTAACCAGAGATCGTATCTATGCACAAGCAGAATGGTTAACAACAAATTTTAATGTGATTGATACTGGTGGAATTGAGTTAGGAGACGAACCGCTTTTAGTGCAAATGCGTTATCAGGCAGAAATTGCCATTGATGAAGCCGATGTCATTATTTTCCTGGTAAATGGTCGGGAAGGAATAACTGGAGCGGATGAAGAAGTAGCTAAATTGCTATACAAATCAAATAAGCCAGTTGTATTAGGTGTTAATAAAATGGATAATCCGGAAATGCGGGAAACGATTTACGAATATTATTCATTAGGTTTCGGTGAACCATACCCTATTTCTGGATCACATGGACTTGGTCTAGGTGACTTGTTAGATGCTGTCGTTGATTATTTTCCCAAACAAGAATTGAATAATGAGGACGACGATACCATCTATTTTAGTTTAATTGGGCGACCGAATGTCGGCAAATCTTCATTAGTAAATGCAATGCTAAATGAAGAACGTGTGATCGTAAGTGAAATAGAAGGCACAACTCGTGATGCCATTGATACAAAGCTTCATAAGGATAATCAGGATTATGTTATCATTGATACTGCGGGAATGCGTAAACGTGGAAAAGTTTATGAAGCGACAGAAAAATATAGTGTTCTACGAGCACTAAAAGCAGTCGAACGCTCCGATGTTGTTTTGGTTTTAATTGATGCGGAAACAGGAATAAGAGAACAAGATAAGAAGATAGCTGGATACGCACATGACGCGGGACGAGCAATCGTAATTGTAGTTAACAAGTGGGACACAATAGATGCGAATGAAAAAAGCATGAAAGATTTTGAAAAGAACATTAGAGCACATTTTCAATATTTAGACTATGCTCCAATTGTATTTTTGTCTGCAAAAACCAAAAAAAGGTTGCACACATTGATCCCCGCTATTCAATTAGCTAGTGAGAATCATGCGAAGCGAATTCCAACGAATGTATTAAATGATGTCATTATGGATGCTATTGCAATGAATCCAACTCCTACATTGAAAGGAAAACGGTTAAAGGTTCTCTATTGTACACAAGTAGCTGTCAAACCACCAAGCTTTGTGGTGTTTGTAAACGATCCAGAACTCATGCACTTTTCTTATCAACGCTTTTTAGAAAATAAAATAAGAGAAGCATTTGGTTTTGTTGGTACACCAATAAAACTGTTTGCAAGAAAGCGACAATAAAGGAGGAGAAGACATGTCTAAAATAGCAGTATTAGGAGCAGGTAGTTGGGGAACTGCATTAAGTATTGTATTAGCAGATAATGGACATGATGTACGGTTGTGGACACATAGACAAGAACAGGCACAACAAATAAATGAAACGAGAAGAAATGAAAAATATTTGGATGTCGAAATCCCGTCACAAATAGATGCTTATAGTAACTTGAAAGATGCTTTATCCAATGTGTCAGCAGTTGTAATTGTGGTACCTACAAAAGCAATACGTGAGGTATGTCAACAACTTAATGAAGTAACCCAAGACGACAATGTCACAATTATTCATGCTACAAAAGGAATTGAACCACTATCGTTAAAGCGAGTTTCTCAAATGATTGGTGAGGAACTAGAAGGCTATCAAGAAGAAGATATCGTTGTTCTGTCTGGACCTAGTCATGCTGAGGAAGTCGCATTGCGTCAACCAACAACTGTTACTGTGTCTTCGATCAATCTTGAAAATGCTAAAATAGCTCAAGATTTATTTATTAATGAAGCTTTTCGAGTATATACTAGCCCAGATATATTAGGCATCGAGCTAGGTGGGGCCTTGAAGAACATTATTGCTTTAGGTGCAGGTATTTCTGATGGTCTCGGCTATGGAGATAATGCCAAAGCAGCATTAATCACTAGAGGTTTGGCAGAGATCGCAAGATTGGGCACGTCCCTCGGTGCAAATCCACTAAGCTTCTTAGGCTTACCTGGTGTTGGTGACCTAATTGTAACCTGTACAAGTGTACATAGTAGAAATTGGCGAGCAGGCAATTTACTAGGTAAAGGGCATAAATTAGATGATGTGCTTACAGAAATGGGAATGGTCGTTGAAGGAGTTAGAACAGTAAAAGCTGCATACCAGTTTGCCAAAGAACAACAAGTTGAAATGCCAATTACTACTGGGATTTATCAAGTTTTATTTGAAGATAAAGATCCAAAAGATATTGTTGAACAGCTCATGAATCGGACAAAACGAGAAGAGATGGATGATTTAGCTAAATTATTAATGGAGAGGTATTCCTGATAACACGTGCACCTCTTCCTGCATATAATATGATGAGTTAACTTAGCAGGGAGGCGAGTACGTGAATAATTTTCAAAAAGGTCTTTTTGACAAAATACAACAAAAATCAAACATCAATGCAGATGACGTTTATAAAGTTGCAGACTCAGTAAAGCATGCTGATTTTTCTGATGAAAAAACAGTAAGAAAACTTGTACGTCATTTAAGTAAATTGGCTAATAAACCAATATCTAAAGAAAAAGAAGACAAAATTGTTGAGTCAATTGTCAAAAACGATATGCCAATGGATATGAATTCGTTGAATAAAATATTTAAAAAATAAGCGTACTTGGGCAAGTGAGGATACAATCAACCGTATACTCGCATAAAATAAATCGCACAAGCATTCATGGATAGAGTTGCTGTGGATAATTATTTAGTCAAACCGAGATGGAGTAAGCCCCCTTCATCTCGGATTTTTATTTGCAATCTGCCCCTTGATACAAACTATTTCGAATTAATTCATTTTTAGACGAGAGGACAAGCCTTTATGTTATAATACATGATGCAATGAAAAGTTTGTCATACAGGAGTGAAGAGAATGTCACTATCCATGTTAAAAATGTATATTTCTTTTGCGGGGATGTTATTATTACTAATAGCCATGGGGTTGATTTTATTAGCTAGGTATAAACTTAATGGTTGGTTTGCGGGAATCGTGTCCATTTTAGCTTATCTATCATTAATTTCTGGTGGTTTAATTATTTTTTATATTGTGTTTAGTGGCCCAACAGGTTAAGTTAAGGAGGCTATCTTTTGAAGTATACATATTTAAATATAATGTTAGCGTTTGTATGTACAATGGTATTAAGTGGTTGCCTATACCCTCAAGATGAATTATCGAAAAATCAAGTACCAAATCAGGATCAATTGGAAACGGTTCAATCTGCAGTAGACCAATATAAAGAAAAAAATCAAGGATTGGTGCCAATTCGGACGAAACCAAGTGACACCCCTATTTTTCAAAAATACTTAATCGATTTTTCGAAGTTAAAAGAAGCGAATGTTTTAACAGAAATTCCAGGTAATGCTTACGAAAATGGCGGTGTATATCAATATACCTTAATCAATCCAGAGGAAAACCCGCAAGTTAAATTAATCGATTTACAAACAAGTGAAGCGATTCGAAGCGTCAATGTAAAACTAGACATGTATCGAAATGATCATATATATCCTCCATTTGGAGAAGAAATTAATCAAGGAATATATACGATCGATTATGAAAAGTTAGGAATGAAAAGTGCTCCTACAGTAAATAGTCCATATTCTAATCAGTCACTTCCTATTGTTATGGATGTTGATGGAAATCTCTATGTTGACTATCGAATTGATTTAAATAATGCGCTGTCTGACTATGAGCATCATTATCAGCCCGGAGATGATATTCGATATATACTAACAGATCATACACCATTTGTTCCGGTTTATTCGTTTCCTTATACGATAAAAGATGGTGAACCAGTATTTAATCCTGAAAATAAATAAAAATATATCATATTAAAACCCTTGTAACATATATTGTTTCAAGGGTTTATTTGCTTTTTCTTTTACGAACATATCAACAGCTATATCCATCGTTACCGTAGCCTATACGGTTTAGAGATGGAATTTGAAGGAACTAGTAATCCTTTTGTCAAACTACCATTGTAAATTGTCATCAAAATTATCTTTTTTAAATCTTTTACACATATTTAAGGCATATTTTGATAGGACAACATCATAGACTTGTAATGTCAATTATTCGTAGTTTGTTCGTAATGAAAAAAGAACGGAGATCGGGAGGGGATCTTTTGGAAAGAGTTGATATTTTTAAAGATATTTCGAAACGGACGAATGGAGATATTTATCTTGGTATTGTTGGAGCAGTCCGTACCGGAAAATCAACTTTCATAAAAAAATTTATGGAGTTGGTTGTGTTACCGAATATCGAAGAAGAAAGTGATCGAGCACGAGCACATGATGAATTACCGCAAAGCGCTGCAGGTAAGACCATTATGACAACGGAGCCTAAATTTGTACCTAATCAAGCAGTTACTGTCAATGTAGATGAGGGTCTCGATGTCAATATACGGTTAGTCGATTGTGTAGGATACGCAGTTGAAGGGGCAAAAGGGTTTGAGGATGAAAATGGTCCACGAATGATTCATACACCTTGGTATGAAGAGCCAATCCCTTTTCATGATGCAGCTGAAATCGGTACAAGAAAGGTAATACAAGAACATTCCACTATCGGTGTTGTAGTTACCTCAGATGGTTCTTTTGGCGAGATTGGAAGAGATGACTATATAGATGCAGAAGCTAGAGTGGTGGATGAACTGAAAGAAGTCGGAAAACCGTTTATCATGGTTGTCAATTCTGAAAGACCCAGTAGCCAAGAAACCGAGTTATTACGTCAAGATCTTTCTGAGAAATACGATATTCCAGTGCTTTCCATGAGTATTGAGTCCATGACAGAACATGATGTTAATAATGTGCTTAGAGAAGCATTATATGAATTTCCAGTATTAGAGGTAAATGTTAATCTTCCTAGTTGGGTAATGGTATTAAATGAAAATCATTGGTTACGAAAAAATTATCAAGAAGCTATTCAAGACACAGTAAAAAATATAAAACGATTAAGAGATGTTGATCAAATTGTAGGAGACTTTTCAGAGTTTGAATATATTGACCAAGCCAAGCTTGCTGGAATGGAGATGGGTGAAGGGGTCGCAGAAATCGATTTACACGCACCAGATCACCTATACGATGAAGTTTTAAAGGAAATTGTAGGAGAGGAAATTAGAGGCAAGGATCATTTATTGCAACTCATGCAAGATTTTGCGCATGCAAAACGTGAATATGATCAAGTGTCTGGAGCTCTTCAAATGGTCAAGCAGACAGGTTATGGAATCGCTGCACCTGCATTGGAGGATATGATTCTAGACGAACCTGAGATCATTAGGCAAGGATCAAGGTTTGGCGTAAGATTAAAGGCTGTAGCCCCTTCTATCCATATGGTTAAAGTAGAAGTGGAATCTGAATTCTCACCAATTATTGGAACAGAGAAGCAAAGTGAAGAGCTTGTTAGATACTTGATGCAAGACTTCGAAGAGGATCCATTGTCCATTTGGGAATCCGATATATTTGGACGATCATTAAGTTCGATTGTTAGGGAAGGAATTCAAGCTAAAATTGCATTAATGCCTGAAAATGCAAGATATAAATTAAAAGATACGCTGGAGCGGATCATTAATGAAGGATCTGGTGGTCTCATAGCAATTATTTTATAGCAGCTGATTATAAGCTGCTTTTTTATTTTCTAGAAGCATAAAACCTTTCAATCAATGCTGGATTGCGAATCAAGCAATGTAGCTTAACTGCTTCCGGTTTAAGTTCATCAGCGTCTAGTGAGGCTTCCTTAACTCCCGTGCGATAAAGAAAGACTAGTCGATCTTGAATATCCGAACATTCTTTTATTATCTCCCGCGGAAGTCATGATCAATGAAGTTCGCCATTGCGCTTTGTGTGGTAACGCTGATCCTAGTACAAGCCGAATTTAGTCGGCGTTTATGTAACGGTCGCCCCGATCCTTAATTCTTTACCAATAAAAAAGTTATGAAAATACCATTCTCCCAAAAAAAAATTGATATAACGGCAGGATATTTTTATAAGGTGTCGTATATCTTTAATAAAGCCGAAAAGTATTGCTGGCATTGACTTCAGCTTGCGCCTCTAATATTTGGTTAAATATGTAAATTTTACTTTAAAATCAAAGCAATTCATAAAGAAATAAGTAAAATTTGGGTGCTAACTGTTGAATTTTGCTGCAAACTCGGTTAATATAAGCCTTGTCACTAAATGAATTACGTGACATGAAGTATAAAAACTGGCAAAATGGTGAACAAATGATGATAGTTTCATTATTTGTTCCAATGTCGATTGATGATTAATGGGAGGAGGTGAATGTCATGAACAAAACAGATTTAGTGAATGCTGTAGCTGAGAAAAGTGAACTTTCAAAAAAAGACGCAACGAAAGCAGTTGATGCAGTTTTCGATTCTGTCATGGATTCACTACAAAAAGGTGAAAAAGTACAGTTAATCGGATTCGGTAACTTTGAAGTACGTGAGCGTTCAGCTCGTAAAGGTCGTAATCCTCAAACAGGAGAAGAGATCGAAATTCCAGCAAGCAAAGTTCCTGCATTTAAACCAGGAAAAGCCCTAAAAGACAGCGTAAAATAATATATTTTACATAGGGCCGGGAGGATACGCAACTAGCGTATCCTCTTTTTTAGTTTTGTGCGAAAAATTGACATTGGTTTGGAGATAATTCATTATTTATGTAGATATCGATTGAGGAGGGGTTAAATGGACAAAGCAACTATTCCATCAGACTTTTTTGTTATTAAGGCATTAGAAGATGGTGTTAATGTTATTGGTCTTACTAGAGGTAATGATACGAGATTCCATCATTCTGAAAAGCTTGATAAGGGCGAAATAATGATTGCACAATTTACGGAACACACTTCCGCAGTTAAAGTTCGAGGGAAAGCGTTGATCCAAACGAGTCATGGGGAAATAGAGAATGATGAAGTGTAGTTAGAAACAGGAATTATAATTTCTGCTTTTATCCAGAATGCTTGATTAACGAAGCTACATAAATTATGCTATAATAGCTAAAGCATGATTAGATTGGATGAAAGGGCTCAGGTGATTTCTTTGAATACTTCAGGTATGGACATTAGATACCTTAAACAACACATAGAAGATAAAATACAACATTCATTTTTAGAAAGATATATCAATAAGCCCGTCATCAATGAGGACAAACTGCGGTTATTAGTAGAAATAATTACTAATACGAAATTACCTGATTATAAAAAAGAAAGGTATATCGTAACTACAATGCTCGTGCAGATTGCCCTAGATACACATGATTATGTTCCTAGCAATACAGATGAAAATGAGAATAAGGAAATAAAATTAAATAAACAGCTTCATGTCCTTGCTGGTGATTACTATAGTGGTCTTTACTATTTTTTATTATCGGAAATTGATGATTTTGATTTTATTCACCAATTAGCAACTGCGATAAAAGAGATCAATGAACAGAAAATGAAGCTTTATTATAATGAAGTATCCTCTTTTGAAGATTATTTGCAACTATTCCAGAGAATAGATGCTTTATTAATTATTCATGTGGCTTCCTACCTGCATGTTACGATACTTGGCAAAGTTGCAGAACAGTGGTTATTTGTAACAAAATTAAACGTAGAACGGCAGCGATTGTCAGAAACAGGTTATCCCCTTATTTCGATTAACGGATTTGGAAATGAGTCAGCAACTGTGGTTAAGATAAGTCAGTTAAATACGCTTTTGAATAAAGCGATAAATCATTTAAAAGAAGATTTAAACAAGGTTAACAAAGATAATACGGGCCTTATTCAATATATTCATCATCAGTTGCCAATAAATACATCTAATGTGGAAGAAGGGTAAGACAATGTCAGAACAATCGAAAGAAGAGCGTGTTCATCATGTGTTTGAAAAAGTCTATTCTAAATATGACTCTATGAATTCTATTATCTCTTTTAAACGTCATAAAGCATGGCGAAAAGATGTAATGAAACAGATGAATGTCCAAACCGGTTCAAACGCATTGGATGTATGTTGCGGCACTGGTGATTGGACTCTGTCCATTGCAGAACAAACCGGTAAATCTGGAGACGTAATTGGGCTTGACTTTAGTAACAATATGCTTTCGGTAGCAGAGCAAAAGAGACAACAGGAAGGTATAAAGCAAGTAAGATTTATACAAGGAAATGCAATGGAACTTCCTTTTGAAGAAGGAACCTTTGATTATGTAACGATCGGTTTTGGTTTGCGTAACGTTCAAGATTATATGACGGTTATTAAGGAAATGTATCGGGTATTGAAACCGGGAGGTAAAGTTGTTTGTCTCGAAACATCGCAGCCAACATTACCAATATATCGGCAATTCTATTATTTTTATTTTGAGCATATTATGCCATTAATTGGAAAATTATTTGCCAAAAGCTATAAAGAGTATGCCTGGTTAAATGAATCAGCTAAGAATTTTCCTGATAAAAAAAGGTTGAAGCAAATGTTTTTGGAAGCTGGTTTTTCTAACGTCCAAGTCAAAAGTTATACAGGCGGAGTAGCTGCCATGCATATGGGTGTCAAAGGTAAGAGGCATGTTTAATAAGTTAAAAAGGTGACATACATGAAATTAGCTAAAGCTTATGGATATTTAAGAAAAGATTTAGAAGAAATAGAATCAAGTATTAATCAAATGATACAGGCAGATCATCCTGTCTTACGTGAAGCATCAACTGAACTACTTAAAGCCGGTGGTAAACGAATCCGTCCGGTTTTTGTCTTGTTATCTGGACAGATAGGTACGTATGATCTAGAGAGGTTAAAAATCGTAGCAATAACATTAGAATTGATTCATACTGCAACCCTGGTACATGATGATGTAATTGATGATGCGGAAATCCGACGGGGAATGCCTACAGTTAGGCAATTGTATGGGAATCGGGTTGCCATGTACACCGGCGATTATATTTTAGCTCGAGCGCTTGAAGAAATTACACTTCTTCGTGATCCTAAGATCCATCGCCTACTCTCAAAAACAATTGTAGAAGTATGTAAAGGTGAGATAGAGCAAATCAAGGATAAGTTTGATTGGAATCAGGATTTACGAACTTATTTACGGCGAATTAAGCGTAAAACGGCGCTATTAATTGCTACCAGCTGTAAATTAGGAGCAATTGCTTCTGGTGTAAATGAAAAGGATGCGCATCGGCTTTATCAGTACGGATATAATATTGGCATGTCTTATCAAATCATCGATGATATTCTTGATTTTACTAGTTCTGAAAAAGAACTTGGCAAACCTGCTGGAAATGACTTATTACAAGGTAATTTAACACTTCCTGTTTTCATGGCAATGAAAGATGAATCACTTCGTAACAAAATCAAGAACTTATTTCATACAGATCAAACCGTCTCGGAAGCAGAAGTGAAAG
Organism: Virgibacillus salexigens; assembly: GCF_014905415.1. Lineage (GTDB taxonomy): Bacteria > Bacillota > Bacilli > Bacillales > Amphibacillaceae > Virgibacillus > Virgibacillus salexigens. Next base: position 661,264 of record NZ_BNEO01000002.1, on the reverse strand, counting down.
TGATTGTTCAGGATATTAAAAATACAAGTGCAATCGAGGATTCCTATGCAATAAGTGAACGTTATCTCAATAAAGCCTTGCAGAAGTTAAATGAAATCCCAAATAGTCGTTCTAAAAACACCTTATTAGAAATTGGTAAGTATATCGGAAAAAGGCGTTCATAACTGTCTTGCCCCGTTGTAATTTTTACATAATTTTGATAGAATTTTATCGGTTAGATAAAATACATAATGATGAGGTGTGTTGAAACATGGAACAAACATTTTTAATGGTAAAACCAGACGGTGTACAACGTAATTTAATCGGTGAAATAGTTAAGCGTTTTGAGTCAAAAGGTTTTCAGCTTGTAGGGGCAAAACTAATGACAATAACGCCAGATCTCGCAGAACAGCACTATGCAGAGCATAAAGAACGGCCTTTTTTCGGTGAATTAGTGGAATTTATTACATCTGGTCCTGTTTTTGCAATGGCATGGGAAGGTGAGAATGTTATTGCAATCGCTCGTGAAATGATGGGGAAAACGAATCCGTCAGAGGCTTTGCCGGGAACAATTCGCGGGGATTACGGGATAACTGTTGGTAAAAATGTAATCCATGGTTCTGATTCTACTGAAAGCGCAAACAGAGAGCTTGGACTATTTTTTAACAATGATGAATTGTCGAGTTATACGAAACAAGATACAGCATGGATCTATTAATGGGAAAGAACGCCTCCGTTTAAACGGGGGTTTTCATTTTATGTATGTTTGAAGATTATTTGGATGATGTGAAAGAGGCGGAACGGATGGAAAAAGATTATCATCTTTTTAAAGAAAATATAAAAAGAAAGCTAGATATTGACTTAGAATTATATAAAGAGTCCCAGATGAAACGAAGGTTAACTTCATTACGAAATAAATATGGGTATGCTTCTTTTGCCGAATATTATGAAGCATTGTGTAGAAATCAAGATTTGATGAGGCAATTCCTTGATCGTATGACGATAAATGTTTCTGAGTTTTATCGAAATCCAAAACGCTGGGAAGTGCTTCAAGAAAAAATACTACCTAGCTTAGTTAATAAGCAGTCTTTTACTATCTGGAGTGCCGCTTGCTCGACTGGGGAAGAACCGTATAGTATCGCAATGTTACTTGCGACTCACTATCCTAATGCAACGTACCAAATATTAGCTACAGACATTGATGAGACAGTTTTAGATAAGGCAAAGCAAGCTATCTATCAAAAAGCTGCTCTGAAAGACCTGCCCGAGGCATTTTTGTCTAACTATTTTACTGAACAAAATGATTTATTTTACCTTGATCAAACGATAAAGAAAAAAGTGTCGTTCAAAAAGCATAATTTACTTGCAGACAAATATCCAAATAATGTAGATTTAGTCATTTGTCGTAATGTCTTAATTTACTTTACTGATCAAGCAAAAGAAAGCATTTATCATAAATTCAGTAACACGCTTACAGAAAGCGGAGTGTTATTTGTAGGCAGCACAGAACAAATATTTAACCCGGAAAAGTATAACTTAAAATTAAAAGAAACATTTTTCTATCAAAAGGATCTTTCAAAACTCTTATCTCACCGATAGGAGTTTTTTACGTTGCTCATACACTATCCCGATAAATGCCAAGATTCTATGACAAATTATTTTTTTTCTGATTTTGTTGCCAAAAATACGAGAAGATATGATATAGTAATTAGAAAAAATTCATAAAGGAGAATGTAATGTGCGCTATTTAACTGCAGGAGAATCACACGGCAAACAATTAACAACAATAATAGAAGGCGTACCAGCTAGAATGCCTCTTTTAAAAGAAGATATAAATAACTCCTTACTTCGGAGACAAAAGGGTCATGGGCGGGGAAAACGGATGCAGATTGAAAAAGACCTCGTTGAGATTACTAGTGGAGTAAGACATGGTTATACCCTTGGTTCTCCATTATCTTTTGTTATACATAATGATGATTTTAAACATTGGATAGATATCATGGGAGAAGATCCAATAGAAGCCGATACCAAGATAAGAAGGGTTGTTACGAGACCAAGACCCGGACACGCAGATTTAAATGGTGCTTTAAAATATGGTCATCGTGACATTCGGAATATTCTTGAACGATCTTCCGCTCGTGAAACAGCTGCACGTGTGGCTGCAGGTGCTGTTGCAAAAACACTATTAAAACATCTTGGTATTGAAGTTGCAGGATATGTAAAAGAAATAGCTGGAATTGTAGCAGCAGATAAAGAGGAGTTGTCTATGGCAGATAGACAGACTCGTTCTGAAGATTCACCAGTCCGTGTATTAGATAAATCGGTGGAAGAAAAAATGATGCATGCAATTGACGAGGCAAAGCAAGAAGGTGACTCTATTGGTGGTGTTGTAGAAGTATATGTCGAAGGTATGCCTGCTGGGATAGGCTCCTACGTCCATTATGATCGTAAATTAGATAGTAGAATAGCTGGTAGTGTTGTAAGCATCAATGCTTTTAAAGGTGTGGAATTTGGAATTGGATTCGAAGCTGCAAAACGAAATGGCAGCGAAGTACATGATGAAATTGCCTGGAATGAAGAGCAAGGATATTATCGAACAACAAATCGTCTGGGCGGTTTCGAAGGTGGAATGACCACGGGAATGCCGATTGTTGTTAAAGGTGTTATGAAACCAATCCCTACGCTAATGAAACGACCACTTAAAAGTGTAGACATTGAAACAAAAGAACCATTTAAAGCAAGTGTTGAACGTTCGGATGCCTGTGCAGTACCGGCGGCTTCGGTAGTTATGGAGCATGTCGTCGCATTTGAATTGGCAAAGGCCATTACAGAACAATTTTCAAGTGATCAATTTCCTATGCTGCAACAAGCGTTAGAAGTATACCGTGAAGAGATCAGAGGTTTTTAAGATGAAGGTGGATGAAATCGTAGTAAATTCAAGCTCGCATTCATACCGTATTATGATTGGGAATGGAATTCGATCACAGATTTCAACATTTGTAACAAAGGCATACTCTTCCATCTTTATCGTTACAGATGAGCATATTGCTGATTTATATTTGTCTGATATACAATCGGGTTTAACACATGAATACGTGTATACTTCGATACTACCTGCTGGAGAGAAAACAAAGTGTATAGAGTATTATTATCAATTACAAACGGAAGCAATTAAATATGGTCTAGATCGTAATTCACTTATCGTTGCATTAGGAGGAGGAGTTATCGGAGATCTAGCAGGTTTTGTGGCTTCTACTTTTATGCGGGGAATCGACTATATCCAAGTGCCAACGACGATATTAGCTCACGATAGCAGTGTGGGTGGGAAAGTAGCGATTAATCACCAACTAGGGAAGAATTTGATTGGCAGCTTTTATCCTCCACAAGCAGTTATTTATGATGTTGAAACATTGCAATCATTAAGCGAACAGGAAATACGATCTGGGTATGCAGAGCTAATTAAAGAAGCATTAATCTCAGATGAACTTACATTTCGGGCTATGTTAAAAACAGATTTGGCATCACTTTCGGCGGAGGAATTACAAGAACATCTACGTATGGGAATAAAGGTAAAAGCTAGTATTGTGGAAGCGGATGAAAAAGAATCAGGTATTCGTAAGTTTTTAAACTTGGGACATACATTAGGCCATGCTTTGGAAGCGGAGTTAGGATATGGATCTCTAACACATGGAGAAGCAGTAGCTATTGGTTTATTATTCTCGTTTCATATAAGTGAATCCATACTTTCTACTCATTTACCGTATGATCAATTACATGAATGGTTTAAAAAAAATAATTTTCCTTTGATCATCCAAACGGAAGATATCCAATCACTAATGATGAAAATGAAAAAGGACAAAAAGAATGTAAGTAAGATGATTCAAATGGTATTGCTGCAAGACATTGGTGAACCAACCTTACGTACGGTAACGGATAAGGATATGGAACGTCATTTAAATTCTTTTATAGGAAAGCTGGTGACCAAGTGACACGAGGAATTCGAGGGGCAACAACAATTTCAGAAAATAAAGCTGACATGATTATTGAGAATACGAGGCAGTTAATTGAAGAAATGGTAACAAAAAATAATGTAGAGCCAGAAGATGTATCTCATGTTTTTATCTCTGTAACGAAAGATCTAAATGCTGCATTTCCGGCAAAGGCGCTTAGAAAGTTATCTGGTTGGACATATGTACCGGTAATGTGTATGGCAGAGATTGAAGTACCAAATAGTTTACCATCGTGTATTCGGGTCATGATGATTGTTAATACAGATATAGATCAAGCTGCTATTCAACATGTTTTTCATAATGAGGCGGTTCATTTACGACCAGATTTAGCGGGAAAGGTGGAGAAGCAATGATGGAAGGAAAAGCAGCACTTAAACAATTGGCTCCGTATCAACAAGGAAAACAGATCCAAGAAATCAAACAAATGTACAATTTAGACCGTATTGTAAAACTGTCTTCAAATGAGAACCCTTATGGATATTCAGATAAAGTAAAGCAATTTCTAAATGAATATATCCCATCATTTGATATTTACCCTGATGGCTATACGAAAGAATTACGTTCTGTACTTGCTGCAAAGTTAAATGCTCAAGAGACAGAACTGGTTTTTGGAAGCGGCTCAGAGGAAATTGTTCAAATGATTTGCCGTACGTTTTTATATGAGGGCGTAAATACTGTCATGGCTACACCAACCTTTCCGCAATATAAACATAATGCAATTATTGAAGGAGCGGAGGTTAAAGAGATTCCAACGGTAGAGGGTTATCATGATTTACCAGCAATGTTGGCCGCCATTGATAAGAAGACAAATGTGGTATGGCTTTGCTCTCCTAATAACCCAACCGGTAATCCTATGGCAAAACAGGAATTTATTCAATTTATGGATAATTGTCCAGATAATGTCTTAGTTGTATTAGACGAAGCGTATTATGAATATGTTGATCCAAATAAGGATATCCAAGCAATTAATGAAATCAATAACTACCAAAACTTAATCGTTCTCCGTACATTTTCCAAGGCGTATGGTCTTGCTGGACTACGAATTGGTTATGGTATAGCAAATGAAGCAATTGTTACACAATTAAACATCGTACGGGGACCGTTTAATACAACTTCAATCGCGCAACAGATAGCACTGGTCGCCTTAGAGGATGATGATTTTATTCAGGATACGAAAGCAAAAAACCTTGAAGTAAAGCTCTCTTTTCAACAGTTTTTACATGATATTGACTGGGGGTATTATCCTTCTGAAACTAATTTCATGCTTGTTTCAACACCAAATAGTGGAACGGAGTTGTTCGAATATTTAATACAACATGGGTTTATTGTTAGACCGGGGGAATTATTAGGTATCCCTAATACCATTCGGTTAACATTAGGATTGAAAGAAGATATGGAGCGATTTCAACAGCTATTGGTAAGTTATAATAAAAGCTAAGGAGACGTCAGTGTGAAACGAACAATAATGATAGCAGGGCTTGGTCTTATTGGAGCTTCATTAGCAAGAGCACTTGTTACAGTAAAAGAGAATACAGTTATCGGATACGATGTAAATCCGTATACGGTTGACTTTGCCCAGAAAAACGAAATTATCCATGAATCATCTAGTGAATTTAAAACGGCTGTACAGAAATCGGATTATGTAATCTTGGCGGCACCAATTTCAGAATCGATTACTCTCTTAAATGAAATGGATAATATGGCATTAGAAAAGGACATCATCGTAAGTGATGTCTCTTCTGTAAAACAATCGATTATTACAACGGCAAACCGCTTAACGAATAAACAGATTGCTTTTATAGGTGGGCATCCGATGGCTGGTTCTCATAAAAAAGGGGTTGAATCTGCTAAACCGCATTTATTTGAAAATGCGATGTATGTACTGACCCCGACTAATCGTAGTTCCGATCAAGATGTAGAAGAACTAAAGCAAGTATTATTGCCCACGAGAAGCAAGTTTATCACCTTAAATGCTGAAGAGCATGATGAGATGACTGGGGTAGTTTCCCATTTCCCTCATTTAATCGCTTCATCACTTGTACATCAAGCGAAAAATTGGGCGCGAACACATACATATTTACCTAATTTAGCAGCAGGAGGTTTTCGTGATATAACCCGTATAGCCTCAAGTAATCCGATTCTTTGGCAGGACATTTTCTACCATAATCGACAGAAAATGTCCCAGCTTTTAAAAGAGTGGATCACTGAAATGCAAACGTTAAAAAAGCTCTTAGACCAAAATGAAAAAAAAGAAATGATTCACTATTTAGAATTAGCCAAGAATTATCGGGATGGTTTAGGATCTGCTGATAAAGGAGCCATTCCATCCTATTACGATCTATATGTCGATATTCGAGATCAGACGGGTGCATTAGCTAATGTCACCCAATTACTTGCAACCCACGATATCAGCATTAATAATATACAAATATTAGAGATAAGAGAAGGAATTATGGGGGCATTACGTTTAAGCTTTTCTACGGAACAAGTACAAAAATCTAGTGAAGCAATACTACAGCAGCATGGATACGAAACAATGATCGAAAAATAAGGATGAACCATTGGTAGAATAAAGGACGTGATCAATTGAAGGAATTAAAATTATCAGCTGTGAATGCACCGTTACAAGGTGAACTTGAAGTACCTGGTGATAAATCTATATCTCATCGTTCTGTCATATTTGGCGCATTAGCTCACGGCGTAACTACTGTTAGTCATTTTTTAGATGGAGAAGACTGTATGCGTACAGTAGATATTTTTCGTGCTATGGGAGTTTCGATAGATAAAGAAGGTTCTCAATTAAAAATTGTTGGAAAAGGTCGTCAAGCGTTAACAGAGCCGACAGCTCCGCTTTATTTTGGGAACTCAGGTACTACAGCTCGATTAATGCTTGGTATATTAGCTGGACTTCCTTTTTTTACAACAGTTTATGGTGATGCTTCTCTAACCAAACGGCCAATGAACAGAGTCGTAGACCCACTATGTCAAATGGGAGCTCATATTGATGGGAGAAAGGATGGAAATTATCTACCTTTGGCAATTAACGGTGACACCTTATCAGGAATACATTATCATTTACCAGTAAAGAGCGCTCAAGTGAAATCAGCCGTATTATTAGCGGGTCTGTACGCAAATGGTGAAACTACAGTTGTAGAAACTTCCTTAACGAGGAACCATACAGAAACCATGTTACAAGCATTTGGTGCCGATATAGAGATTGAAGGGAAAGAAATTACTGTTAAAGGAAATCAAACGCTATCTGCTAATGATGTTTATGTACCAGGAGATATATCTTCAGCAGCATTCTTTTTAGCGGCAGCTGCAATTGTGCAAGGAAGCAGTATCCGCTTGTTGCATGTTGGTCTAAATGAGACGAGAACAGGAATAATCGATGTTCTAAAAGCGATGGGCGCTAATGTAATAGTAGAAGAAGTTCATTCTAAAGGAGGAGAACTGTTAGGGAATATCCGAATTGCGCAATCTCCTTTAATTGGTACTACCATCGAAGGGGAAATGATACCTAGGTTAATCGATGAGATTCCTATCATTGCTCTACTGGCAACGCAAGCAGTGGGAACAACGGTTATTAAAGATGCAGAAGAATTACGCGTGAAAGAAACGGATAGAATCCTTGCCGTTACGGAAGTATTAACTCGTTTAGGTGCAGATGTTGAAGCAACAGACGACGGGTTAATCGTCCACGGAAAAACACCGTTAACCGGCAATGAAGTTGCTTCCTATCACGATCATCGTATAGCAATGATGGCTTCTGTTGCGTCTCTAATAACTAATGGCGAAGTAATCATTGACGACATTTCGCCTGTAGCCACCTCTTACCCAAATTTCTATAAGGACTTAGATCATTTGATCAAGTAAGAATGATCGCTTGTAGGGTATTGATCTTTTTTAATAACTAATCAGTTACTAAACAACTGAAAGAAATGAATAAATGGTTATGAATTGTGGGTATAGTGGTAAGGAGCTGTTTTTAATACAGCTCCTTTATTTGCTATGCCCATGCTTTTATTTTGAACATCATCTTTTTTTTCGTTATGATTAGGTTCATGATGATGTATGTGTAGAAAGGAAGTCAAATGTGGAAACAATAATGGAAGCTGTTCGACTAATGGAAGCAAAGCAAAGTGAGAAGGCGATCGAGCTATTAGAAGATTACCTACCTATGGCAGATGAAGAAGAAAGGTACACCATTGCTGAATTATTTATACAATGGGGATATCTTCATGAAGCCAAAGCGTTAATGGAAGAATTAGTACAACAGTACCCAAATGAAGGAGAATTAAAAGTAACACTGGCAGATATTTATACTGAACTTGAAGAGGATGAAGCTGCCATTCAATTGTTAAATGAAATAAATGATGAAGAGGACCCAGCTTACGTACAGACGCTTATCCAATTAGCCGACCTTTATCAAGCTCAAGGTTTATTTGAAGTCTCTGAACAAAAACTGCTAGCTGCGAAACAAGCGGAACCAAATGAACCAATTATTGATTTTGCATTAGGTGAATTATATTTTTCAACAGGAGATTATTTAAAAGCAACCACCTATTATGAAAAGATTCTCTCAAGAACAAAGGAAATTGCTAATATTTCCATTAACGATCGATTAGCGGAAGCTTATGCCGAATCAGGAGAATTTGAATTAGCCCTTACGTACTATCAAGATGAAGATAGCGAAAACCCTGACTCATTATTTAAATATGGGTTTACTGCTTATCAAGCAGGGCGCAGCGATATTGCAAGAAAAGCATGGGAACATGTAATTGAAATAGACACCTATTATCACACTGTATACTATCAGCTTGCGAGAGTGTATGAAGAAGAAGGGTTATTAGAAAAAGCCTATGATACAGCATTAAAAGGAATAAAAGTCGATGAATTTAATAAAGAGCTCTTTTTCATGGTTGGAACTTTAGCCCATCAATTGGATAAGGATGAAGAAAGTGAGAAATATATTAGGGAAGCAGTAGCAATCGACCCAGATTTTAAAGAAGCAATCTTATTCTTAATTGAATTACTAAAAAATAAATCCGATTTTAAAGGAATTATTGACTTGATTATCGAAATAAAACATACAGGAGCAGATGATCCCCTTTATGAATGGGAACTTGCTCGAGCGTATAATGAAACAGAATCATTCAAAGATGCATTAAAACACTATCATGCTGCATATAATAACCTTAAAGATGATAGCGACTTTTTAAAGGAATATGGTTACTTTTTAACAGAAGAAGGGAGGATACAGGAAGCAATTCCCGTCTTTGAAAAATATCTTGAACAGCAACCAACTGATGATGACATCAGCGAATTTGTACATCGGTTAAAGCAGTCAGATAGAGAAGATTTATAGATAGACTTTACTTGGATTATGAAGGGGGCTAATAAACATGCATACTCCAGTATCCGTAGAAGATAAAAAAAGCTTCATCCAGTGGTTTTTGAATCATTACCAGTTAAAAAAACGTGAGAGTGTATGGATCTTAAATTACTTGGTTAATCATGATGAGTTACTTGCAAATGTTCACTTTGTAAGGGAAGCAAAGTTTTGTCCAAGAGGTATAATTATGACAAGCCATTGTTCAGAAGAAACAGCATTTCGTTTTTATAAAAATCAATTGGTGACGACAGACGCTGAAAAATCATTTCATGATATTCGATTAAATAAGAATGAAGCTTTGTATTTACAATTGAATTTTAGTAAATCGTATCAAAATGAATTATATATCTCTGTACTGGAAGAGAACCCCTTTATCCCAGATGAATATTTTATAACGCAAAAGGATCAAGAATTAGCAAAGCAATTATTAGATATGTCATTGTTTGAATTTAAAAAGAAGAAATTGAATGAACAGATAGACCGTGCACTCGATGATATGGATCAAGTAGCATTCCTAAAACTTTCAGAACAACTGAAGATGCTTGAAGAGAATAACGATAATCAACCGAATTTGCTTCGGCAATAGGTTGATTTTTTTTGCATCTTTAAGATAAGATTTACTCAAGGTGTAATATTTTTGAAAAAGATGTCAAACATTAAGAGAAAGGCTGATTCGTACATGAAATGGAAGAAGGCAGATGTAGCACAATATTTAGAAGCGAAAGAATATATCGACACCATTCTCATTCCATTAATACCTTATCAAATGACTGGGGATACAGAACTTGAAAAAAACGCTTTTCAAAATGAGTTAACCTCGGTGCTAGCAAACGAACTGGAGAAAGAACTAACAGGTCGTATCATGTTAACCCCTACCTACAACTATGTGAAAGCTGCGGATAGGGAAGAGGAAGTAAATCGAATTCATTCGTGGATCGAGGAAATCCAGCAGCAGCCGTTTCCGCATATTTTCTTGTTAACACTTGATTCATCATGGAAAAAACATGAACAAGCTTTGGATGGCACACTGTTATGGTTACCCGGAATGAAGTCAGGTGATTTGCATTCAGCAGAGATGCATCGATTCATCCGAGATCAAGTAGAACAGGTAAGTGAATTAATCCGTTCATATTGGTAAAAATAATTAAAAATCTTTTGTTAACAAATGGCAATATTTATTGACCGGACAAACAGTTTGCGCTATCATGGTTAATGTCCTAGTAATCTGATTAAACTATTATTGTCCGTGATTATTGTAAAAAGAGGGGGGAAAATCATGAGTGAAAAGAAGCAGCAAGTATCCCGTAGACAGTTTTTAAATTATACGCTTACAGGGGTTGGTGGATTCATGGCAGCAGGCATGCTGGCACCAATGTTGCGTATGGCGGTTGACCCAGTTTTGCAGGAATCTGGTCATGGAGACTTGACAAACGTCAGTTTAGCTGTCGAAGATATTACCACGGATCCACAGCGTATTGATTGGAAAGTAAAACAAGTGGATGGTTGGTATGAATCTGAGGTAAATCGATCAGCTTGGGTATTTAAAGATGAAAATGACGAAATTCAAGCCTTTTCCCCAATTTGTAAACACTTAGGTTGTGTCGTATCCTGGGAAGGAAGTGATGAATATCCAGATCAGTTTTACTGCCCATGTCATGATGGACGATATTACAAGGATGGAACAAATGTGCCTGGAACTCCACCCTTACAACCTTTGGATGTTTATGAACAAGAAGTACGAGATGGAATGCTATTCCTAGGCGACGCAGTACCAAGAGAGGGGGCGTAATCAGTTATGCTGCAAAAAATTTATGATTGGATTGACGATCGCATAGACATTACGCCAATCTGGCGCGATATTGCAGACCACGAGGTACCAGAGCATGTTAACCCAGCACATCATTTTTCTGCATTTGTATATTGCTTTGGAGGGTTGACATTCTTTGTAGTAGTCATTCAAATCCTATCTGGAATGTTTTTAACGATGTACTATGTACCTGATATTGAAAATGCATGGAAATCTGTTTACTACTTACAGACAGAAGTAGCACATGCACAAATCGTACGTGGGATGCACCATTGGGGTGCCAGTGTGGTTATCGTAATGCTGTTATTACATACACTGCGAGTGTTTTTCCAAGGAGCTTATAAAAAACCACGTGAACTTAACTGGATGGTTGGAGTTCTAATCTTCTTTATCATGCTTGGTCTTGGATTCACTGGATACTTATTACCATGGGACAACAAAGCATATTTTGCAACCCAAGTCGGACTTGAAATTGCTGAACAAGTTCCTTTTATTGGGGAACAATTGAAAACGCTATTAGCTGGTGATGCGAATATTGTAGGGGCACAAACGTTGACACGTTTCTTTGCCATTCATGTATTCTTCTTGCCAGGAGCATTATTTGCGCTATTGGCAGTACACTTTATCTTAATACGTAGACAAGGAATATCTGGACCGCTATAAAAAGGAGGGGAAAGCATTGCATAAGGGTAAAGGTATGAAGTTTGTCGGAGATTCTCGGATCTCTGCTGAAAGAAAACCAAATGTACCAAAAGATTATTCTGAATATCCTGGTAGAACAGAAGCTTTCTGGCCCAACTTTTTATTAAAAGAATGGTTAGTAGGTGCTGTGTTTCTAGTTGGATTTTTATGTTTAACATTAGCACATCCCTCACCATTAGAAGGAATGGCTGACCCAACAAATTCATCTTACATTCCATTGCCGGACTGGTACTTCTTGTTCCTATATGAATTACTCAAATATGAATTTGCAAGTGGCGATTTCATTATTATGGGAATTCTAGTATTGCCAGGTATTGCTTTTGGTGCGTTATTAATTGCACCATTCTTAGATAATGGACCTGGAAGAAGACCACATCAGCGTCCTGTCGCTGTTGGTATGATGTTACTTGCACTAGCTTCTGTAATTTGGCTTACGTATGAATCTGCTTCTCACGTGGATTGGGAGTCACGCGCAGAAGCCAATAAACCTATTCCGCCTGGCGAACAGGTGGAAATTGACACGGAAGATCCAGGATATGCAGTTTATGAAAATAGCTGTATGTCCTGTCACGGAGATGACCTGCAGGGTGGTGCAGCAGCTCCATCATTAATCGGAATCGATAAATCTGCTGAAGAGATTGCTCAAATTGCACAAGAAGGGATCGGATCAATGCCTCCTGGACAATTCAGTGGATCAGATGAAGAACTTCAACAGTTAACTGATTTTATTGTATCTGTTAATGAAGAGCAATCAGAATAATTAAAATGAAGAACACCTTTGCCACACTAGTTGGTGAAGGTGTTTTTTAAGCCAATGAACAATTTATGATGTAAGAAAAGAGGGATTTCTTGATCAAGTACATCTTATTAGATCGCCGTTTTTTAATTCTTTTATTTGTTATTAATTTACTAGGGACGATCTATGGATATATGTGGTACGAAAGTCAATTAAGTGAGACATTACCGATATTTTTCATTTTTGTTCCTGATAGTCCAACAGCGAGTTTATTTTTTACCATATTCCTTTTATTTTTCATTTTTCGCAAGAATGTGCCATACATAGAAGCATTAGCTATGATTACACTATTTAAATATGGTGTATGGGCTGTAATCATGAATCTGCTTACTTTAATAATAGACGGTTCTTTGAGCTGGCAAGGGTATATGTTGATGGCCTCACACGGTGCAATGGCGATACAAGGGTTATTATATGCTCCTTATTATAAGCTAAAATTACGTCATATTGTCGTAGCTGCAATTTGGACATTGCATAATGACGTGATTGATTATGTCTTTGAACAGATGCCCGTGTATGCTTCGTTAACTAACTATATGAATGAAATTGGCTATTTCACATTTTGGCTAAGTATCCTTTCCATTGCACTTGCTTATTTTCTAACAAGTGCATCACGGCAGAAAGGATAAAAGTATCAGAACTCCATTATCTCGCTGTTATATAATATATCTCCAGATCATACATTAGTGTTATAAGAAAAATATGGGGTGATCTCTATGAAAAATAATAAACAGCGTTTGGTAATGACATGCCTAATTACGGTCATAGGGATGATTGGTAGTTTTTACATACACCCTGCCTCCACTGAGGCTGGAGTGTTCTTGCAAGCAAGTACATCATCAGAACAAAATAATGATTTGCTTCCGCTAATTTGGACAGTAGTGATTGTCGGGGGTTGTATTGGTGTTACATTAACTTATGTTAGTTGGAGAAAATATAGAGGGGAATCAAAAAAGGAAACAAAAACAAAAACGAAACAAGACAAAACAGTTGACTAATATTCATTTTTTGACTAAAATTGACCTTAAATAAGGAGGAATGCACATGCTAGGTGGCTTTGGTGGTTACCTTATCTATATTGCCTTGTTAATGATTATCCCAATTTGGGCACAGTCCAAGGTTAAAAACACGTATAAAAAATATTCTAAAAAAGCGACATCTTCTTATATGACAGGTGCTCAAGTGGCTCGAAGAATACTTGATGAAAACGGGCTTTACGATGTAAGTATTGAAGAAACGAAAGGGACCCTTTCTGATCACTATGACCCAAGAAAAAAAGTTGTACGACTTTCCACAGGAAACTTTCATGGACAATCAATGGCAGCTTCTGCTGTTGCCGCCCATGAAGTAGGACATGCTATTCAGGATGCTCAAGACTATGCCTTTCTAAGATTTAGAAATGCCTTAGTACCTGTAGCTAACTTCGGCTCAAATATCTCCTTCTTTCTAATTATAGGCGGCATACTGCTTAACCTATCTGGTTTATTCCTTTTCGGAATTATCTTCATGTCAGCAGCTGTGTTATTCCAGCTTGTAACATTGCCTGTTGAATTTGATGCATCCAATCGAGCGATGGCCCAACTTGTTTCGTCAGGTGTCATACGAAATAACGAAGAAAGAGAAACAAAGAAAGTACTCAATGCAGCAGCGTTAACCTATGTTGCAGCTGCACTTGTAGCTGTTGCTGAATTGGTTCGATTCATTTTGATGTATGTTGCAGCAAACAACGAATAATAAACAAAATGGGTTAGTCATCCCATCTAGGCTGTCGAGAAAGTAATCCGACAGTCTTTTTTTTTCTGAAATTCCATCTTTCTTTTGTTATTCTTAAGATAGAATTTCTAAAGGCGCTGATGGTTATGTTCCAATCAAGAAAAGATCAACAAATTAAATTGGAGATGTGACGATTGAAGAAACTTGTTCCTGAAGACCACTTACTCCGGAAGATTGACCACAACATCGATTTCTCCTTTATCCATGAAAAACTTTGTCCCTTCGGAAAATTGGCCAGAAAGGTTCTTTTATCTTGATCACCGTACCACGGATTTGAAGTACAACAGTATTACGGATGTTCATGTTACACCTGCAAACGTCCATAGAGGTGTTTGTGGCTGCCAGAAATCATCTGGTAACTATAATAATAAGCGATTGGTATTTGTCCGCACTGGCGCACAAAAAAGCTTGTAGAAAAACACGGGTTTTCTCTACAAGCAAAAATGGGGTGGACCTTTAGTCCTGTTTTATGAAGAAGATGGTTGCCTGCTAGTGTTCGGAGTGAAAGGAGCGAATGCAGAAACTTATTCTTCAATCGGATTCTTATTTTCATCTAAAGTAAAACCTTCTCCTAATACATCATGAACGGTACTTACAGCAACAAACGCATGCGGATCTATACTGTGGATAATAGTTTTTAAACGGACAATTTCGTTTCTTGCTACTACACAATACAGTACATCACGTTTGTCGCCAGAAAAACTACCTCTTCCTTCTAATACAGTTACACCACGGTCCATTTCCTTAAGTATCTTGGCAGCTATAGCATCGCTATGACTGGAAATAATAGTGGTACCCTTAGCTGAGTAAGCTCCTTCTTGAATGAAATCAATCACTCGCGCCCCGATGTAAACTGCTACTAACGTATACATTCCTTGTTTCAAATCTAATATAGCAAATACGGATGTCATAATGACGACAAAGTCGAAGAGAAACATGGTTCTTCCCATACTCCATCCCACGTATTTATTAACTAATCGGGCAATGATATCAACGCCACCTGTTGTTCCACCAAATCGAAAGATAATACCTAAACCAATTCCGATAAACACACCTGCAAACAGCGCGACAAGTGTCATATCTGATTCAAGGTGAATAGCAAAAGGTTTCACTTGAAATATACTAAGAAATAATGATACCGCACCAGTGCCAATAATACTGTATATAAATGTATTTCGCCCTAGAAATTTCCATCCAATTAAAAACAATGGGATATTTAATATAATATTCGTTATAGCGGGATCCCACTCCCATAAAAAGTATAGTAATAATGTAATACCGGTAAAACCGCCTTCTCCTAAATTATGTTGCATGTTAAAATGAACGATTCCAAAGGAGAAAATGGCTGATCCAAATAGAATAAATGCTATATTTTTAATTTTTAAGCCAAAAATCAATTAATTACCTCCTATGTTTTTAATGCTATGTTCTAGTATTAGTATAGTCAATCTATTTAAAAAGAACAATTTCATTTCATCCTTCAAATAAATGATTTGTCAAAACGGCAGGGATTAGCTAACATTATATTAGCAACTAATATAGATTAAGGGGGGATGAAGCATGGAAAGTAACATATATACAACGAAGGAGATACAAGAACGGGTAGATACGTATATCTCACAATTTAAAGAGGGCTATTTTTCCCCATTAAGTCTAATGGCTCGACTAACAGAAGAAGTTGGTGAATTAGCTAGAGAGGTAAATCATTACCATGGAGAAAAACCAAAAAAGTCAACCGAGCAAGAAAAGACAGTGGAAGATGAGTTAGGTGATATTATCTTTGTGTTAACTTGTTTTGCGAATTCACTAGAAATAGATCTTTCAGAAGCATTTCATACATCCATATCGAAAATTGAAACACGTGATAAAGATCGTTGGACGAAAAAAGACTAGTTTTACATACAAAGGAGAATGACAAATTGGCAATAAATGTAGTAATTGCTGGACCTAGAGGGAAAATGGGTTCAGAAGCTGTTAAAATGGTTTTAAATGAGGAAGATTTTCGGTTAGTTGCATGTATCGATCGAAAAAATGATGGGAAAACACTGAACTCAATAATATCGTCTGTAGATGCAACGGTACCAATTTACGATGATATTGAAACCTGTTTAGATCAACAAAAAGAAGTTGATGTTCTTGTTGAATTATCTGTCCCAGAAGCAGGGTATAAACATACGAAATGTGCGATTAATCATGGAATACGCCCAGTGGTAGGTACAACCGGCTTTACTGAGAATCAGCTCGCTGAATTGGACGAGCTTGCTAAGAAGCAAAATATTGGATGTATTATCGCCCCAAACTTTGCTATTGGGGCTGTACTAATGATGAAATTTGCAAAAATGGCCGCTTCTTATTTTCCTGATGTTGATATCATTGAAAAACATCATGATAACAAGTTAGATGCACCATCCGGAACAGCAATTAAAACGGCGGAACTCATTAGTGAAAACAGAACTGTTAAACAACAAGGTCATCCAGAGGAAAAAGAAACGCTTACAGGAGCAAGGGGAGCTGATGTAGATGGAATGAAAGTTCATAGCATCAGATTACCAGGATTAGTTGCACATCAAGAAGTTATTTTTGGTAGTGCGGGCCAAACACTAACAATTAAACATGATTCAATTGACCGCGCATCCTTTATGGATGGAGTTAAATTTTGTATAGAACGCGTCTTAGAATCCAAAGGGCTTACGTATGGTTTAGAAAATATATTATAAGGTGGGATACTATGAATATCGCATTAATTGCGCATGACAAAAAGAAACAAGACATTATAAATTTTAGTACGGCTTATCAATATATTTTAACACAACATACGTTATACGCTACTGGAACTACAGGAAGAATGATCTCAGATGCGACAGGACTTCATTTCCATTTATTTCAATCAGGTCCATTAGGCGGTGATCAACAGATTGGGGCAATGATTGCTAATAATGAAATGGATATGGTGATATTCTTTCGTGATCCACTAACGGCACAGCCTCATGAACCAGATGTAAGTGCATTAATGCGACTATGCGATGTATATCAAATCCCACTTGCTACAAACATTGCTGCTTCAGAAATATTTATCAAAGGATTACACAATGGTGATTTTCAATGGAGAGAGATTGTAAAACAGAAAGAGAAGGAAAACAAAGAATGAAGAAGATAGGAATTACGTGCTATCCTAGCGTTGGTGGCTCGGGTATTATCGCTACCGAACTAGGGATGCTTCTAGCGGAAAAAGGAAATGAGGTACATTTTATTACATCCAGCTTACCTTTTCGATTAAATCAAATTAATCCGCGAATTTATTATCATGAGGTGGAGTTAAACCATTACCCTGTATTTCAGTATCCACCATATGATTTAGCGTTAGCAGCTAAGATGGCTGAAGTGATTAATCGTGAAAAGTTAGACATATTACATGTACATTATGCCATGCCTCATGCAATTAGTGCTCTTTTAGCAAGGGATATCGCGGATCATGAAGTTAAGATTGTAACGACATTACATGGTACAGATATTACGGTGTTAGCTATTGATGATATTTTTAAAAACATGATTAAGCATGGAATCGAGCAATCCGATGCAGTTACTGCAGTATCCGAACACTTAGCCGAGCATACATCAAACCTACTGGACGTAAACCGGAATATCCATGTCATTTATAACTTTGTTAATGAACAGGTATATTATCCAAAGTCAATGCCCGCTATTAAACAAGAGTATGGAATTCATCCAGATGAGAAAGTCATTGTTCATATTTCAAACTTTAGAAAGGTGAAACGCCTTAAAGATGTTATCCGGACTTTCTATGAAATACACAAGCAGGTTCAAAGTAAACTACTGTTAATTGGCGATGGGCCTGAATATAGCTCTGCATTTCAATATGTGAAACAGTTAGGAATAGAAGATCGCGTATTATTTTTAGGGAAACAAAAAAATATCAATGATTTATTAAGTATCAGTGATTTAAAATTACTGATGTCAGAAAAAGAAAGCTTCGGCCTCGTATTATTAGAAGCAATGGCTTGTGGTGTACCTTGTATTGGTACAAACATTGGCGGCATCCCTGAAGTAATTGAACATGGAAAAACAGGATACATTGTTGAATTGGGAGAAACGGATCAGGCAGCTAATTACGCGATTGATTTACTATCCAACCAGAAAAAATTGCATGCTTTTTCTGAACATGCAATAAAACATGCAAATAACCATTTTCACTCAGAAAAAATTGTCGCACAGTATGAAAAGTTATACAATGATATTCTAAGTAGTCCATAAAGTTGGTGAATATAATGTTTTCTACACCGTTTAATAAAGCAATTAAAATTCTAGAAACAATTGAAAATCATCAACATCAAGCCTATTTTGTAGGTGGTTGTGTTCGAGATTATTTATTACAGCGACCGATTGGAGACATCGACATTGCTACTTCTGCAAAGCCAGAAGCTTTACAAGAAATGTTCCATTCCATTATTCCTGTTGGAATTGAACATGGAACAGTAATTGTTCGCTATGATAAGGAATCCTATGAGGTTACTACCTTTCGAGTTGATGGAACTTATACGGATCAACGTCATCCAGACGGGGTAACGTATATAAATAATATTGATAAAGACTTAGAGCGGCGTGACTTCACAATTAATGCGTTAGCTATGGACATAAATGGAAATATTATTGACTTATTTAATGGGCAGCAAGACTTAACAAATGGAATTATTCGAACCGTCGGTAATGGAAAAGAACGGTTTAAAGAAGACCCATTGCGAATTATTCGGGCACTACGTTTTAGTAGTCAGCTCGGTTTCACGATTGATCAAGTAACAATTGATCATATGGTACAAGTAAAAAAAGATATAGAGAGTCTTGCGATTGAGCGGATCACGAATGAATTCACCAAATTTTTTGCTAGTAAATACGTTGGCCATGGTTTACATTATTTATTTGAAACGAAAATCTACAAGCACTTACCTGTGTTTAAAGATCATGAGCAATTAATTTACAAATTACCAACAACTATAGAACCGCTATCTTCGTTTGGTGAAGTAATTGCTGTATTTCACCTTTTAGACCCTTCGATATCGGTGGTAAACTGGGTGAAATCTTGGAAGTGTTCGAATAAGTTGAAGAATGAAGCACAGTTGATTGTTCATAACATCGACAGATTTAAAAGCGAAGGACTAAGCCGATGGCTAATTTACAAATTACCTACTTCGTTATTTACTAGCTTTCAAAGAATTATTCATTTATTCTATCCCGAGGAAAATATAACAGTAGAAAAAATGAAAAGGATCAAGCAATTGCTCCCTATTCAATCACGTAAGGAATTAGCGATAAATGGTAATGACATTATACGGTTCTATCCGGATTATTCAAAAGGGCCATGGATGAAGCTATTATTAAATGAAATTGAAAAGCAAGTTGTTACAGGTGGAGTACCTAATAACTATCAAGCGATAAAGGAGTGGATAAAATGGAATCCACCCGAAATAAATTAATTCAACTTTTAGCAGAGAATAAAGAATCTTACATTTCCGGCCAAATGCTTTCTGATCAATTACATATATCGAGAAGTGCGATTTGGAAACATATGAAGGAACTTGAACGAGACGGTTATGAAATTGAAGCAAAATCAAAAAGAGGCTATCGAATCATTAAGTCCCCAGAAAAAATAACAGAAAACACTATTCTATGGGGGCTTAAAACGAATTGGCTAGGGAAAAAAGTAATTCATCGTGAAATGACCAGTTCCACACAAATTTTAGCGCATCAAGCTGCAAAACAGAACGAAGGACATGGTACGATTGTAGTAGCTGATGAACAAACAACTGGCAGAGGACGCATGAGCAGAACGTGGCATTCAAAAAAAGGAAGCGGCATGTGGCTTAGTATGATATTGAAACCTGAATTACCTCCTTACCTTGCGCCACAGTTGACCTTGTTAACAGCTGTAGCTTTGGCAGATACAATTAGTGAGATATCAAATACGAAACCGTTGATTAAATGGCCAAACGATATATTATTTTCAAATCAAAAGAAGTGTGCTGGAATTCTTACAGAACTACAAGCTGAACAAGATAAAATTCAGTATGTTGTTATAGGAATTGGGTTAAATGTAAATCAGGAGTTGTCAGATTGGCCAGATGAGATTCAAGAGCGAGCAACTTCTCTGTCTATTGAAACAAATAAACAATGGGAAATTCAATCAATCATGCAGCATTTTCTTTCTGAATTTGAACAGACATATGATAATTACATGGTGAAAGGTTTCTCAGAAATTAAAAAAAGATGGGAAGCTTATGGTTTTAAATTAGGTGAATTAATTACGATTCAAAACCTACACGAGACAAGAAGAGCCATTTTTAGCGGCATTGCTGAAGATGGGGCTTTACTAATAAAAAATGAAGATGGCAGTTTAGAAAAGTTGTATTCTGGAGAAATAGATTGGTTCAATAAAGGTGATCGATAATTATTAGTTAACATTTATCATTGGTTGACCAAGAGCAAAATCCTGTTATGATGTAAAGGGACCTGAGCAAATGCATGGAGAAGTGAGGTGGTAATTTATGAATAGATATGTAGTTATCGATCTAGAAACAACCGGAAACGCACCTGGTAAAGAGGATAGAATTATTGAAGTAGGAATTGTTGTTATTGAGAATGATTCCATTGTTGATAGTTATTCCACCTTACTCAATCCCAAAAAAGAAATACCATTATTTATTACAAATCTAACAGGAATTTCCGATAGCGATGTCGCATATGCACCATCATTTGAAGATAACGCTGATGAGATCATCCAATTATTTACGGACAGCTATTTAATTGCGCATAATGTGCCATTTGATCTTGGATTTTTAAACGTAGAGCTCGAAAATTGCGGTAAACCCAAATTGATCAATCCAGTACTGGATACGGTTGAACTATCAAGAATTTTATTTCCAACTTCACCAAGTTTCAAATTAAGCCAGCTAACGGAATATTTGGAAATTAACCACAATGAACCTCACCGTGCATTATCGGATGCATTTGTAACGGCAAAGTTATTTCTAAAGCTTAAAGAAAAAATGGAATCATTGCCATATGAAACCATTGTTCAGTTACTACATCTAGAAAAAACATTAAAGTCTGACGTGTATGAATTACTACATAATTGTCAAGAAAAGCTCATGTTTCAAACAGAAGAGGATCCTAACATGGACTCGTATCATGGGATAGCCTATCGACGTTCAAAACAAGATAAAGAAAGTCCAATGACTCCCGATTGTTCTTTTGGAGAGTTATTGGATGAAATTTATGAAGATAACGGTACCATGGAGCAAAAGATTGTAAATTATGAAAAGCGCCCAGGTCAACGAGTGATGTCTGAAACTGTATTTGATGCGTTTCAGGGTCACCAACATGCTTTCATTGAAGCAGAGACAGGAACTGGCAAGTCGCTAGCTTATCTTATTCCTACCATTTATGAAGCGATAACTGAAAATAAACGGATTGTTATTAGTACATTTACTACACAGCTGCAAACGCAATTATTAGAAGATGAGATCCCAATGATAAGACAACTCGTTCGTTTTCCTTTTAAAGCTACCTTACTGAAAGGAAAATCACATTATATTAGTCTAGAGAGACTAGAACAGGAGCTGTCTCATACACAGCATGATAATTATGATATTACCTTAACGAAAGCAATGATCGTTGTATGGCTAACAGATACTGTGACCGGTGATATTGACGAAATCCAGTTACCTTCTAGCGGTTATATGTTTTTCTCACGGATCTCTGCAGATATGGAAGATAATATCGATCCATCGTCGCCATGGTTTTCAAGATCTTATTATCAAAAGGCAAGAAGAAGAGCACAGCAAGCCAATATTGTCATTACAAACCATGCTCTTCTATGTACGGATATGTTTAATGATTATCAGCTATTACCCAGCTACCATAAAGCCATTATAGATGAAGCTCATCATTTAGAAGATACTGCATCACGGCACTATGGGTTAAAGTTGGATTATGTTCATCTGCAATATATGTTAAACCAATTAGGAAAAGTCGAAGATAATAAACTTATTAGTAAAATACTAAGTCATTATAATGGGGCGCGGGAACAATTACCTCTGGAAAATTGGGATATTGTGCTTGAAGAAGCAAAGCATGAAACAGATGATCTGTTTAGACACTTATTCCAGTATGTATTAGATCAGCATAAGTCAGATAAATCATTAAGCGATATCGGAAGAACGCAATATAGATTTGAAGATGGTAAAGAGATACCAGATAAATGGAATGTTATTAAGGAAATGGTAACGCGGCTTACATTTTATCTTCGTGATCTAATTCATGGGCTAGCTTTAATTGAATTCCACTTGGTTAAGCAATTCGATTTTCAGACAGAGGATAAAGAAGAGATTCAAGTTCATACGGAGCATCTTCAAGAATGTATCGACCGTTTAGAGCAACTATTTTTAATCGCACAAACAGATAAACAAATTAAATGGATTGAAATTGAAACCTATGGAGCAAAAAATGCAGTTTATTTATACAGTGAACCGACAGATGTAGCGCGTGTGTTAGCAGATCATTTCTTCCAAGTGAAAGACAGTATTATCTTGACTAGTGCAACGTTAACGATGAAGCAGTCTTTTGATTTTATTCAAGCTCGTTTAGGTGTAAGTTCAGAAAGACTTATTACCCAAAAGATAGCTTCCCCATTTTCGTATCAAGACCAGGTCCAATTAATGGTGCCAAATGATTTTCCCGACATTAAATACGGAAAAATGGATGATTTTATCTATGCAACTTGTGAAGCTATTTTATCATTAGCAGAAATTACAAAAGGAAGAATGCTTGTCCTTTTTACATCGTATGATATGTTGAAAAAATCACATACGATTTTAAAAGAATCTTTGGATATCGGAAAATATGCGCTAATTGCCCAAGGGATATCAAGCGGTAGTAGGACTCGCCTAAAGAAAAACTTTCAAACCTTTGATCAAGCGATACTGCTAGGAACTAGTTCCTTTTGGGAAGGGGTAGATATTCCTGGTGAAGCTCTTTCTTGCTTAATGATTGTTCGTCTACCGTTTCAGCCTCCTGATCATCCAGTCCATGAAGCAAAATCAACCTATTTAAAAGAGCAAGGAAAGAATGCGTTCATGGAATTTTCATTGCCAAATGCAGTTATTCGTTTTAAGCAAGGGTTTGGCAGATTAATCCGTTCAACCAGCGATAGAGGAATTGTATTTGTTTGTGACACGCGGATAATAAAGGCACGATATGGAAAGTACTTTATTGAATCCATACCGAATGTTCCCTTGTCCTATGAGACCACACCATTGCTTATGGAAAAAGCAAAAAAATGGTTTTAAAAAGGCTGATACTCTTTTTTAGAGTATCAGCTAAAAGAAAGTGGAATGGGGTAAGAAAAATTTGCCGAAATAAATAAAAACAAAACAATTTTTCGCTTAACCTTGTTATACTAAGATTATGGTTTTATTTACAACAGCATATATGTAGCTTTCGCATGTTTCGCATTTGTATGTCTAACAAAATTTGATAAAACAAGAAGTATTTTTACTGGAGGGGAAAAGATGGATAATAATGTTGAGATTTTATCAACCGTAAAGCTCCGCTATTCATCAGAAATATATAAAATTGTTGATACATTAAATAGAACATTAAAAGAACAGGATTTAATGTTCGGATTAGCATTGGATGATAACCATGAAGATCAGGCCATCTTCACTATATACCGGACCTAAATGGTTAACTTGGAGCTTACTAATTATAATAATTTTCCTTATTTCCTGTTTTATTTATATGATTTATTTATACATTGATCTAAAAGATAGTAAAACAGCTGGGTATGAAGAAACCAAACAACAGCTGTTAAAAGCAAATACCTTAAATGACATATCCAAAGTGGAGACATTTCATGGCGATGAAGCATATCATGTGGTGTTTGGGACAGATGATCAACAAGATAAAATTATCTTCTATCCATTAGAAGGAAAAGAGAAGAATCTCACAACCGTTAATCAATCGGAAATCATTAGTAAGGATGCTATTATTAATGAATGGGAACAACAGTGCAGTGATTGTGAACTAGTTAAAGTAACACCTGCACTTGTAGAAGATAATAAATTATGGGAACTTACATATATTGACGCTTCCAATCGTTACGTTCTTGATTATGTATCGATCTATGATGGTTCCCGTTATGAACAATATCGATTAAAAAGTATGTTTAATTAGAAAGGTGATCATAGTGAAATTAGCAAACAGAGTAAAAACATTAACTCCATCATCAACATTAGCAATCACAGCAAAGGCAAAAGAACTCAAGCAACAAGGGTATGACGTCATTGCTTTAGGTGCCGGTGAACCAGATTTCAATACTCCATCATTTATTCTGGAATCTGCTGAAAAGGCAATGAAAGAAGGTATGACTAAATACACTCCATCTGGCGGGATTGTAGAATTAAAGAAAGCAATTGTTAATAAATTTAAATCGGATAATCAGCTTACGTATACCACGGATCAAATAATTGTTACTACAGGAGCAAAACACGCTTTATATACACTATTTCAAGTACTATTAAATGATGGCGATGAAGTAATTGTTCCTGCACCATATTGGGTAAGTTATCCGGAGCAAGTGAAGCTAGCCGGAGGTAAGCCCGTGTTTATTGAAGCAAAAGAAGAGAACGAATTTAAATTGACCCCGAAAGAGCTTGAAGAAGCAATAACAGAAAAAACAAAAGCCATTATCATTAATTCCCCTAGTAACCCTACAGGAATGATGTATAGTAGGGAAGAATTGAAACAATTAGGGGAAGTTTGTCTAAAGCATAATGTTCTTATTGTTTCCGACGAGATCTATGAAAAGTTAATTTATTCAGACGATAATCATGTATCCATTGCAGAACTATCCGATGAATTAAAAGCACAAACGGTGGTCATCAACGGTGTATCAAAATCCCATTCGATGACCGGATGGCGAATTGGTTATGCTGCTGGGCCTTCAGAGATTATTAAAGCGATGACCAGCTTAGCTTCTCATTCAACTTCAAATCCTACGTCTATCGCGCAGTATGCCGCTTTAGCTGCATACTCGATGAACGACGAGCCAGTTGAAAAAATGAAGCAAGTATTTGCAGAGCGTTTAGACATGCTTTATAATTTATTAATTGATATACCAGGCGTTACTTGCGTGAAACCAAAAGGCGCTTTCTATCTATTCCCTAATGTAGAAGAAGCTGCAAAAAGTAATGGATTTACAACTGTAGATGATTGGGTCCGTGCATTGTTGGAAGAGGAGAAGGTTGCGCTTGTTCCTGGATCTGGTTTTGGCTCACCAAATAATGTACGACTATCCTATGCAACTTCTACTGAGGCATTAAAAGAAGCTGCTCAACGTATCAAGCAATTTATTATAAGGCATCAATCTTAGGCTTTTTTGGGAGGTTATTTTTTTGAAAACAACTATTTCACAGGCACCAATATACAACGAACAATCAGTTACAATCGGAGCATGGCTTGCCAATAAACGCTCTAGTGGAAAAATTGCGTTTTTACAATTACGCGATGGAACTGGATTTATTCAAGGCGTTGTTGTGAAAAACGATGTAAGCGAAGAAACATTTCAATTAGCAAAAAATTTAACGCAAGAATCGTCTGTTTATATAACGGGGAAGATTGTTGAAGATACTCGTTCACCCTTTGGATATGAAATGCAAGTTACGAATATTGAACTGATTCATGAATCAACGGATTATCCAATTACACCAAAGGAGCATGGAACCGAATTTCTAATGGATCATCGTCACTTATGGTTACGCTCCAAAAAACAACATGCCGTAATGAAGATTCGTAACGAGATTATTCGTGCTACGTATCAATTTTTTAATGACAATGACTATGTTAAGATTGATCCGCCAATATTAACGGGTTCCTCAGCAGAAGGAACGACGGAATTATTCCATACCAAATACTTTGATGAAGAAGCTTATTTATCACAAAGTGGACAGTTGTATATGGAAGCTGCTGCAATGGCTTTTGGTAAGGTATTTTCTTTTGGGCCAACATTTCGGGCAGAAAAATCCAAAACACGCAGGCATTTAATTGAATTTTGGATGATTGAACCAGAGATGGCATTTGTCGATCATGACGAAAGTCTCGAAATTCAAGAAAACTATGTTAGCTTTATCGTGCAAAGTGTGCTAGAAAATTGCAAGTTGGAGCTAAACACCTTAGACAGAGATATTTCCAAATTGGAAAAAGTTAACGCACCGTTTCCGAGAATATCTTATGATGCTGCAATCGAATTATTGAAAGAAAAGGGATTTACGGATATTGAATGGGGAGAAGACTTTGGTGCACCTCACGAAACAGCGATAGCTGAAAGTTTTGATAAGCCTGTTTTCATTACGAATTATCCTGCTGAGATCAAGGCTTTCTATATGAAACCTGATCCTGACCGCTCAGATGTTGTATTATGTGCTGATTTAATTGCTCCGGAAGGTTATGGAGAAATTATTGGAGGTTCTCAGCGGATTGATGATTTAGAACTAATGCAGGAACGGTATCAGCAGCATGGATTAACTGGAGATGCATATCAATGGTATTTAGAATTAAGACAATACGGTAGTGTACCTCATTCAGGATTCGGACTTGGATTGGAAAGAACAGTTGCCTGGATCTCTGGAGTGGAACATGTACGTGAAACGATTCCGTTTCCTCGCTTGCTTAATCGGCTATATCCTTAAGTCTTTGTATAAAATCCCTTGCCAAAATAAGCAAGGGATTTTATCATTACGTTTGATACATTAAAAGAGGTGCTTAATCATGTTAAAGCAACAAGTATATATTCAGGACGTATTATTGAATCAATTATCGATTCCTTCAAGGTTACTTACATCATATACATCACTAGATCTTGATGAGAAAGAAGTGATGCTTCTATTACAATTGCAACGCTTTATACAAGATAAAGTTGACTTTCCAACCCCTGACCAGTTAGCCGCCCATGTAACAATGAATGAAAAAGAATGTGCAAATTTACTACGAGGTTTAATCCAAAAAGGAATGCTTACAATTAAACAGCAAGAAATGCAAGGCGAAAAATTAACAGAGGCATATTGTTTAAATCCACTTTGGGAAAAATTATTCCAAGACGAAGAAAACGATCATGCGGTTGAGCATGAAGAAGCTCCTACTGATGGGACCATTTTTATATTATTTGAACAAGAGTTTGGTAGACCGCTTTCTCCATTTGAAATTGAAACAATTAATGCCTGGCTTGATCAGGATCATATCTCTCCAGCATTAATCAAAGCGGGGCTAAGAGAATCTGTATTAATGGGAAAACTCAATTTTAAGTACATTGACCGAATACTGAGAGAGTGGAAGAAAAAAGGGATTCATACGGTGGAGCAAGCAAGAAATTCAAGTAAGCAATTCCATTCAAGACAATCAAGTACACAAGAAACAAGCAAAAAGAGGGATACCTCATTCTATTATAATTGGTTAGAAGGGGAAGAATAGTAGTATGCTGACAAAAAAGGAAATTAGATTTTGTTTAGATGAAATGAAAAAGATGTTCCCAGATGCACAATGTGAATTAGAACATAAGAATCCATTTGAACTCGTAATTGCTGTATTACTGTCTGCACAATGTACGGATACACTCGTAAATAAAGTAACAAAAGAACTATTTAAAAAATATAAAACACCTGAGGATTACTTAGCTGTAACCCTTGAAGAATTACAGCAAGATATTAGATCAATTGGGCTTTATCGTAACAAAGCAAAAAATATCCGGAAACTTTGTACCATGTTGTTAGAAGAATATGGTGGGATTGTCCCTCAAACAAAAGCGGAGCTGGTCAAATTGGCTGGTGTAGGGAGAAAAACTGCCAATGTTGTAGCCTCTGTAGCTTTTGATGAACCAGCAATCGCTGTAGATACTCATGTAGAACGGGTATCTAAGCGATTAGGAATTTGTAAATGGAAAGATTCTGTAACGGAAGTAGAAGAAACATTAATGCGTAAAGTTCCAAGGGATGAATGGAGTGTAACCCATCATCGTATGATTTTCTTTGGACGCTATCACTGTAAATCAAGAAATCCAAATTGTCCAGAATGTCCTCTTTTAGAAATTTGCAGAGAAGGACAAAAACGGATGCGAAAACGAAAAGAGGTAAATGCGAATTAGCATTTACCTCTTTTTATTAGTATTGGCCATCATAATTTTATTGGTTTTCTTGACCTTGACCGGGTCGACTGTCTGGATTTTCTCCTTCTCCAGGAGATTCTTGTTCTTGCTCTTGCTCACCATCATCAGCTGGCGGCTCCTCTGGATTGTTTTCATCTGGTGGAGGGCTTTGATCGCCACCGCCGCCCTCATCAGGATTTTCTTCATTTGGCACCGTAACGCTGGTGTTTTGACTTTGACCTCTGACACCATCATTATTACCATTTTTTCCAACTGGTGTTACAGTAATTGTATAGCTTTGCCCAGGTGTAGCGCCACTGATTTCAAGACCATTGGAATCTACCGTTTGTGTCTGCCCATTGACCGAGACTTCAAAGGAAGCAGGGGGACCATTGTAATTCCAATTTACATCAATAATTGAATTACCTTCATTGTATTGGGCGGATAGCCCTTCAACTGGAGGAATATTGCCTTCCTCGTTTTCATCTTCCTCTTCTGTACCAGATTTAACAGTTGCGGTCTTCGGTTCACTTCGTGATGATTCGTCTTCATTATTAACTGCAACTACTTGGATGGTGTAATTAGCTCCTGGTTCTACTTCAGTAATTTCCATTTCGTTTTCCTCTGTAGTAGACAGTGTTTGCATTTCACCATCATTTACCTTCATGCTAACTTCAAATGAAACATCCGCATCTGAATCATATTTCCAATTTACATCAATGGTATTGCTGTCTTCATTAAAGCTTGCTTCTAAGCCACTGACTGGATCTAATTGATCAAACTTCTCAGATGTTTCTTTAGGCTCTGTACCTTTTACAAACAGTTCAGTAATAATCGAAGCTGATGGGGTGTATTCACTTGGTTTTGCTGCAGGATTAGAACCTTTTTCTACTTTAGCTTCAACAACAGAGTCTGGTTTGACAAAATCTTTGGTCTCTATATCCTTGGATAGTTCTGCCATGGTATTTTTAAACAATGCATGCGGTACTTTTGTATCTGGTAATGTGCGTTGGTTATCATTATAACCCGTCCAAACCGATATAGTGTAGTTGGTTGTATATCCACTAAACCACGAATCCGGGCTTCCTTCTTTATCCGAAAGGTTTGTTGTACCTGTCTTACCTGCAACTGGTAAGCTTGGAATATCAGCTAGTTTACCGGTACCTTCAGAAATAGCTGATTTTAACATATCCGTCATCATATAAGCAGTATAATCAGCCATGACCGCTTCTGATTCTGGCTTTGTCTCCACCGTGCGTTCATCTGGGAATTCAACTTTTGTCACGGCGTAAGGTTCATTATAAATCCCTTCATTTCCGAAGGCGCGATAAGCCCCAGCCATCTGAAGCGGATTTACAGTTGTACTTGTACCACCAATTGCGTCACCTATTGTCATTTTATCATCGGCAAATTTAATTCCTAGGCTTTCAGCGAATTTCTTCGCATTCTCATAGCCGACTTCTTCTAACGTTTTAACTGCTGGAACGTTTAATGATTGGTTCAATGCATGTCTGGCAGTCATCCATCCACCATATTGTCTGTTCCAATTTCGAATAGAAGCATCGGTACCTGGAATTGGATATGGCTTATCATCGTTAATTTGATGGTAGGTTGAGATTTTATCATATTCAATAGCCGGTCCATAAGCTGTTATTGGCTTCATTGTAGATCCAGGTTGTCGTTTGGTTTGCAGGGCATAATTAAAGTCTCCTGGATCATTTCCTCTATTTCCACCGATCGCCCTGATCGCTCCGCTTTTCGTATCGAGCACTGCCATTCCTGCTTGCATTTCGTCATCTGGATAGGAAATTGGATTATCTTCCTGATTACTTAGCAAGAATTCAACATGTTCTTGTGCATCGGTATCAAGGGTTGTATGAATGGTTAATCCATCTGTATAAATATCCGCGCCATCCACTTTTTCCTCAACTTCCTTTTGAACTTGCTGTAAGAATGCTTCATATGGAGTGGAATCGGGACTAGATTTTTGTAATAGGGAAGGGATGTCAACTTCTCTTGCTTTATCCGCTTCCTCCTGTGATATCTTTCCATGGCGGACCATGAGCGTTAGCACAGTATTCATTCTTTCTTTTGTTAGTTCTGGATTTTCAAATGGGTTATATGCACTTGGTCGTTGTGGTAACCCAGCCAATATAGCTGATTCCGCTAATGACAATTCACTTAAATCTTTTTTACCAAAATACGTTTCAGCAGCTTTTGCTACACCATATGCACCGCTTCCGTAATAAATCTTATTCAAATACATCTCTAAGATTTCTTCTTTAGAATACTCTCTTTCTAATTGTAGTGCGAGCCATTGCTCTTGTACTTTTAGGCTAATCTTTTTTTCAGGTGTTAAAAATGACTTCTCTACTACTTGCTGAGTAATGGTACTGGCACCCTCTGATCCAAAACCATTAGTGATATTAGCAATAACTGCTGCACCAATCCGCCGCAGATCGATTCCAGAGTGTTCGAAGAATCTTGCATCTTCCGTTGCGGTAACAGCATCAATTAATCCTTGTGGCAATTCATCATAATTGACTTTCGTTCGTTTTTGTTCCCCTAAGACTGCGAATACTTCTCCATCTTTGTCCAGAATTTGGGAGGCTAATGGATCTGATAACTTCGCGTCATTAATATCTGGTGCTGTCGCAATCCAATAGGCTGCGGTCGCTCCAGCTCCAATTCCCATTACGATAAGAATAATTAATAAAGATAATACGATCTTCTTCCATAACGGTTTCTTTTTATTTTTTTTCTGTTTTCTTCTCGCTGAACGAGATTGGCTATTGTCTGCCATCGCTTCATTCCTCCGTCTCTAAAAATAAAGCTTATCGATGATAGCTAAATAATCAACTCTTGCCCTATATTGAAAAGGGATAGGATATCCTTCAGTTTGCAGGCTGTCAAAAGATATCGATTTTTTTCCACCATTTAATTTGACGTTCCAATACGAAAAAAGTTTCTCCGCTGGTAACAAAAATGTTTGGTCATGTGCAGCAAAGCGAATAATGATAAAACAAATTCCCCCGTGTGCATCAATAGCTTTCATATGCTCAATCTGATGATCATGAACATTTGCTAACGGAAAGAGTGTCTTATTTTTTGTTTCTTTTGCTTCAAAGTCAATATATTTGCCCCGATAGATTCCATTATAATCTGTCGTCGAAGCCTGTTTGAAATACGCTTCCGTAATCACAGCTGCACTTCGTTTAGGATAATCCACCTTGACAATTTGGACTGGGGTCGGTTTTTTATGAATAACTGCTTTATTCGATTGTCTATAGTACGTATTTGTACTATTGATATCTTCTTCTAATGTCATTCCCCGATTACTAAATATATTTGTGTTTTGTTTTGCGTTAATTGGTTGATTGGTCTTTACTTTCTTTCCATTTGGGTAATTCATCCTTGGATCCTCCTTGCCTATTACCATATCATAAAAGAAAAGAAAAACCATTTAAAATAACGCATAAATATTACAAAAGTCGTACATGTTAAAACAAAAATTTAAAACTAGGATGGTAGCCATGTACGATGACCAAGTTCTGCAACACTACATCCATTATATAACAAATCTTACCAAGACACATAATGTAGATAATATTACACGTACTGATGCCTATTTTACATTCTACTTACAATTTCCTGAGATTAAATGGTCGTTCTTAGCAAGTCTTGTATCAAGAAATGCAGGGTATAATATGACCGATTTATATTTACCCCCATTTCAATTGATGCTAGGTGAACAGGAAAGGGAAAGACTATTCATGACATATGAACGTGCCAATTGGCTCATTTTTTCGGATGCTTATCCACAGTTACTCGTCTATCGACTTTCCTTGCAATTAAATCAACCATTATTTCATTTATTACCTTATTTTCACGTTTCTTCCTTTATGGTGAAAGAATGGAATTACTTTTGGAAGACTGCTGATACGAATCGAATAATGATAGCATTAATCATTAATGAACAAAATGTAATCGAGCAGCCAGTAATTAGACAATCCTTTTTCAAAAAACGTGTTTTTCATCAGGCTCCTTATTTTCTACAGAATTTACTCACGATGAATGCAGTATTGCTACCAACAAAATCGGCTCAACTTTATGGAGCGTTTGTACATCAATTCACGAGTTTAACAAAGCGTATTGAACTTGGAAAACAATTAGCATCCATTTTATATTCCCCATCCACTTTTAAACAAATATTTGCCTTTGCAAGACAATGTGAACATACAGGTTCACGCTATGATTATGAACGGTTTCTAAACCTCCCATTTCCAGCGTCTCCATTCTTAAGAATGGTATACCCTGTTATCTCACATCAAGATAAAATTCGAAAGGACTGGTACAAATGGGGGGGTATCAAAAAGAAATGGTGGAACTCAGAAGAAAGGAACGGCTGTAATTGGATAGGAAAGGAATTCTATAAAAAGCGCTCGCTGATCTTTGCCTACTACTATGTAAAACGCGTGTTCAAAGGATAAGGAAAGGGATATGAAACTCATATCCCTTTTACGTTGATGGACGATTAGGCCCATCCAGTTTTTTATCTCCCTTTTTTAATGATTTTGAGCGAATGCTTTCCGTTTTTGCGGGTTTTTTCTTGGATTCCTTCATGGGTAACTACCTCCCTTATAGAATAGTTTGTCAAAAATCCTTAAAAAAATGAGCAATTTTATTCGTTTTGTAAGCTTTCTTCTAGTTTTGTCGAACGTGCAGGAGAGAAATTGATCCTCTCGAATAAATATAATAATGAAGTACGAACGAAAGGAGGGGAATTCATGAACAACGCAGCAAAGCAAATGGATGCAAGTGAGCAAGGGGCGGATCGACGAACGGTAGAAGTATCGTTACAGCATCTAGCTGATCAAATCCGTTGGATGGATCAAAAATTAATGATGAAAATAGAAAATGATATTTCTGATCATTACCATGATCAAATGAATGAGATAAATGCATTTAGAACAACATGGAAGAAAGTAAGTATTTAAATCGTTCGCATAGCTGTCTATATGTTAAAATATGCTTAATAACTAATCATAAAAAGGCGGCATTCAACATGAATTTAATTGAACAAACAGAAACGTTAAAACGCTATTTAGATAATTTAAAATACCATTATGAACAGAATGATCCTCCGGAAAACCGAAAAGATCGAGCTTTGTTTCTACAAGTTAAAGAGGAAACGACACCAATATACGACCGCTTACAACAATGGGAAACGTTAGCATTACAATTCGTTAAAGAACGTAAAGTAAATGTTCATCCACAACAAATCGTTTCAACGAAGGAAAATATGGAGCTATTACTTATGCATAGTTATTACATTGATGTCAGAAGAAAACGATATATGGAATTAAACCATTCTGTTATATATATTTTTGATCAACTGATGGACGAATTAAACAAGGTGGATCTGTAATCGCTTTACAAGTAGCGATTTTTTTCTTATAATATCCTTCCACAAGTTGGGAGGAGAAAATGAGATGCTGAATAAACAAGATTTATTAAATGAAGCACATACGATGTTATCGAAAGCTTACGTACCATATTCCAAATTTCCCGTTGGTGCAGCATTGCTTACCAAATCCGGAAAGTTATACACTGGATGTAATATAGAAAATGCAGCGTATCCAGTTTCTTGTTGTGCCGAACGTGTTGCTATTTTTAAAGCAATTGCTGATGGAGAGGACGAATTTATAGAAATGGCTGTTATTGCTGATACGGAACGGCCGGTACCGCCATGTGGTTCATGTCGGCAAGTAATGAGTGAATTTTTCAAAGGTGATATGATTATCCATTTAACGAATTTAAAAAATGAGGTAAAGACAGTCTCAATGAATGAATTATTGCCTTTCTCATTTCAGCCTTCCGATTTAAACAAAAATTAAATTATAATCTAGCAAGAGGTTATAATAAAATCCGAACGATGATCTGTCTATAAATTGGTGTAGTTCGATCGTTCGGATTATTCTTTATTAATATTATTTGATTAGCTCTTTTTAGATTGTTTCTTCTTTAGGAACGTTTGCTTCGTTTTGGTCTGGAAGAACTAAACTAAAGATAACCCCTAAACACCCAGCAATAAGGAAAGTGGTAAATTTAGAAGTAATCATTCCTTCCAATGGTGTACTAATCCATATAATCGTTGAAATCAGACCTGATACCACCGTTGCAACTACTCCAGCACTAGAGTACTTTTTCCAGAAAAACGTTAAGAGGATAGCAGGGGAAAGGGTGCAACCAACACCAGCCCATGCCCAACTTACAACTAAATAAAGCAAAGACTCCGAAACTAATGCGATTATCATTCCTATTACTCCGAATACGACTATAGTGAGCCGAGAAATCCAAACAAATTGTTTCTCTGAAAACTCCATTTTAAAGGTTTTATGGATAATATCCTCACTAATTGAACTCGTTATAACCATTAATTGGGAGTCAGCTGTGGTTATGATAGCAGCTAACACTCCTGCCAAGAGTAATCCAGCTATCCATGGAGAGAAAAGATCTAAAATCATGGTGGGTAATATAATTTCAACATCTTTAAATGAACCTTGGTCATACATAGTAATTGCTGCTAGTCCTATCATAAAGGCACCGCCGTATGCAAGAATAGTCCAAGTAATGGCTACAATGCTACCTTGTTTTGCCTGTTTATTATTTTTCAGTGCCATAAACCGAGCACTCAGTTGTGGCTGACCTCCTAGAAACCCAAAAAACCATGAAAAATTATTAAAGAACAATACTCCGATTGAAAAACCGGTGAGACCACCAAACCAGGAGTTAAAGGTTGGTCCTGCCTGATAAAGTGATTCTGTTATGGACAAACCATGTGATTGAATATAAAAGAATGCCATTATAGGCAGGGCAACTAATGTAATCACCATCATGACGCTTTGTATCATATCTGTCCATACTACCGAAATAAATCCACCAGCAAAAGCTATAATGATAATAACAATGGTTGCTAAGATTATTCCTGCAGCATGCGGGATACCAAATGTAGTGAATAACATTTTACCTGCTCCTGCCATTTGCGCACCTACATAAAACATAAGAAAACTGGCAATTAAAATGCTTGTCAGCCAACGAATCACTTTCGCTTTTTGTCCAAATCGTACAGCTAAATAATCTGGTAAAGTCAGTACATGATACTTATCTGTTTCCTGCATAAATTTCTTCGCTAAAAATAACCAAGCAAATATAATTCCAATAGCAATGCCTACCGCTACCCATATCCCTGATAATCCCGTCATAAATACAAATCCCGTATAACCTAGAAGCAGCCATGCCGATTCCCCTGTAGCCCGTTCCGAAAACGCAAGTGCCCATCCTGGTAACTTCTTTCCACCCAATAAAAATTCAGAATGGGTTTTACTCCGTTTGCTAAAGGCATATCCAATCGTAAGCAGGACAAGACAATAGATAAAAAATTCAACAGCAATAATATTCATAAATCCTCCTCATAATCAGTTCCGTATAGAAACGTCTTTATATACATTATCCAACTGAAGTTAGACAACGGCACCTTCAATTACTAGATCTTTCTCTTTAAAACGCTCAAATCTCAACGGACGAAGATCGAGTGTTTCGTATTGCCCCAATCGAATTAGTTCGGATATTCCTTTACCTATAGCTGGAGCTTGCTGCATTCCATGACCACTAAAACCACATGCAGTAAAGTAACCTTTTAACTGAGGGTGTTCGCCAATAATGGCATTTTGATCCATTGAATTAAAACTGTACATACCAGCCCAGCCGCTAATAATTTTAGCTTGCTCAAAATGAGACATCCTTTCGGCCAATATAGGCCATAGTTGATCTAGAAAAAAAGATCGTTTCCATGAAAAATCAATACCTGGTTCCACTTTTTCAGAATAACCAGTAATGATCTGTTTTCCTTCATGCCGAAAGTAAACACCCGTAGGATCAACTGTTAATGGCAATTCATTCGATAAAGGTTCGGCAGTATCAAATTGAATAATTTGCCGCTTTAAGGGAATAATTGGTAGCGGTAAATCTAACTTTGCACTTAACGCAGCAGCCCAAGGACCAGCACAGTTTATTACGATAGGAGCTTTGTATATATCTCCAGTTGCTAATCGGACCCCAGTTACTCGATGATTTTCTTTCAAAATCGAGTCAACTTCTTTATATACATAAGATGCGCCTAATTGTTTGGCCTTTTTTATATATCCTTGCATTACTGAATAAGGGTCTAGATAACCATCTTCCGAACAATAAAGTCCACCTATTAAATCAGAAATAGTTAATTCTGGAATAAGTGTTTTTAATTCATATGGGGATAGGAAATCGGAAGGAACACCAAAATGTCGTTGTAGAGCACATTGTCTTTGTAATGTTTCGGTATTTTCTGCTTTTGCAAGAAATAAATACCCTCGTTGCTTAAAATCAATTTCTGCTTTTTCTCCACGAATAGCCATATCTGTTGGAAATGTTTTGTATTTTTGTAAGCTATAGCGGCTAATTTGAATATTAATAGT
The DNA here is from genome assembly GCF_014905415.1 of Virgibacillus salexigens. Taxonomy (GTDB): domain Bacteria; phylum Bacillota; class Bacilli; order Bacillales; family Amphibacillaceae; genus Virgibacillus; species Virgibacillus salexigens. Next base: position 624,083 of record NZ_BNEO01000002.1, on the reverse strand, counting down.
TGTGGTGAAAAGTTGCCTTATTCCTCCTGCGCTTCTTGAAGTTGATGAAAATTCGTTAAGGGAGTCTTTCTCGAAGACAACAATTTCCCCTGTATACCCATCATTCAACAAATTGTAAGCTATACTTGAGCCAATTACTCCGCTACCGACAATAATAATGTCCGATTTGTACATTAGCATTCACCTCATATGTAAATTAGTAACCTATACATTGGTTATAAATTAAAAACAGATTGTAAATCTAGGGATAAATTCAACAAATTTCTGGAGGTAAACTAGATTATTTTAAATAATCTAAATTATGTTAAAATAATAAAAAAGCATGTAATAAGGCAGGGGATTAGGGTGGAACGTTTTGTACAATTTGCACAACAAACAGTGAAAACGGTTTCAAAAATATCTCCATTTCCAATAAGTCTGAGTGATAGACAGGGGTATATAATTGGAGATACCAACTCAGATCGAATTGGTAAAATACATAAACCATCTGTAGAAGTCATCAAATTAAACAAGGCTATTTTATTTGATGACAATACGGTTTCAACGATGGAAAATGTGCTTCCAGGCATTGCTTTACCTCTTTGTTTTGAGCATCAAACGGCTGGTGTACTAGGAATTATAGGTGATCCACATCAGGTAATGCCGTATGCAGAATTAATCAAAAACTATGTTGAAACAATGTGGCATGAAACGATTCATTCCCATATTGAGGAATTAGAATCAAAAATTACAGAATCATTCATACAATATATCCTGTTGGAAAATAAAAGGAATATCGAAAAATTAAAAGAGTACTGTTCTATTTTGCATATGGAATACTTGTTACCGCGCTGCTGCATTGTCATAGATATCGGAAATTCGTTAATCACAACGGTACAGGCAGCTAAAAACCATGCTTTTTCAATGGAATATTTAAGAAGGGAAATTTTATATTGCATACGAAAGGCATACCAAGCTGAAACGGCTGCTTGTGCATTCTTAAATCCGCAAAAGATTGTCCTTTTAAAGGCCATTAATGATATAACTGACTACCATTCATTTATGGCAGATTTTAAAAAGAATAGCTTAGAGCTAATGGAAATGCTTAACGTTTATCATTTGAATGCTTTTACGGTTGCCGTTGGTAATAAATATGAATCGATGGATAAACTATGCTTTTCTTATGAAGAAGCGGAGAATTTAATAAAGTTGGGGAAACAAACGACAATTAATCCTGCAATTTACTCTTTTTATGATTGGAATGTACTTGCTCAACTATTTCCTTTTTACGATACAAATGATATTCACTCAATTATTCAATTACGGTTAAGAAATTTATACCATCAGAAGAATTTCCTTGAATTAAAGCAGAATTTCTTAACCTATTGTGATTGCAACCTAAATCTAAGCAAAGCTGCAAAATTACTATTTATCCATCGAAATACACTAATTTATCGGCTGAATAAAATTGAAGCATTAACTCAAATTGATTTAGGTTGTTTTGCGCAAAGTATGTTATTATATGTACTATTAAAAAGGGAAACTTAATTGAGGGATGGAGGATGAAATGGAGATTCATTTTTCAGGTTGATCATTTAATGCTATAATAAGTGAAAAGAAAAATAGACATAAAAGGAATTAGAATTAATACAATGGTAAATAAAAGTGGTACAAGTATAATGAACCATGTAAACATGACGAGGTGATGAAATGAGTTTAAATCGAGTACAGTTAAGTAGTAAAGATATACTTGAGAAAGATTTTAAAACGGCTATGCGTGGTTATAATCAAGAGGAAGTGGATGAGTTTTTAGATCTAATTATCCAAGATTATGATGTATTTAAACAAGAATTGGAACGATTACAGCAAGAGAATGATCGCTTGAAGAAAACAACGACAGAACAACCTAAAACACGATCTGTTCAACCAAATCCAAACCCTCAAGTGAATTATGATGTATTAAAACGGTTGTCTAATTTGGAAAAAGCAGTATTCGGTAAAAAATTCGCTGAAACAGAAAGTTAATCTATTTTGTTGTAGCTAACACTTGAAAGTTTTAATTGTTTATGGTATTATTTATAAGGTTATTCGTTAAATACTCATGTGATCGCTGTATTTAATACAGAGGAAAGTCCATGCTCACACAGACTGCGATGTCTGTAGTGTTCGTGCTTGACGAAATCATAAGTCAAGGTAACCAGTAGGTTAACGGCAGGTTTATTTCCTAAGTCTTAAAAGATATGGAAATATCCTTGAAAGTGCCACAGTGACGTAGCTGAGAAGGAAACTTCTTGGGTGGAACGAGGTAAACCCCACGAGTGAGCAACCCAAATAATGGTAGGGGCATCCTTTAGTAGGGAAGTTGAACCGAAAAAGGGACAAGTTATTACTTGTAGATAGATGATCGCAACCGACGTACGAGGTTTGACCACCGTTTGTAGTACAATGGTACAGAACATGGCTTATCGAGTATTTAATCGGTCCCATAACAATATTATTTGTATTAAAACCTTTCTGAATCTCATCTGAGGTATCAGAAAGGTTTTTTAGTGTAACAGAAAGTTCATATTCTAGCACAGGATATGATAAACTAATGGAAAATAATCTACACGGTAGAAAGGAATTATTACATGCGCACAGTAACATTGATTGCAACGGCTGCTATGGGTTTAGAATCGATTGTAGCCAATGAGGTAAGAGAATTAGGATATGAAGCAAAAGTGGAAAATGGAAAAGTACTATTTGATGCACCAATCTCGGCAATTCCACGATGCAATTTATGGCTTCGTACTGCAGATCGAGTCAGACTACTTATAGGTACGTTCCATGCTACGTCCTTTGATGAGTTATTTGAAGGGGTGAAGGAGTTACGATGGGAGGAATATATACCAGAGGATGGCCAAGTTCCAGTAATTGGTAAATCTGTTCATTCCAAATTATATAGTGTACCAGATTGCCAAGCAATTACAAAAAAAGCAATTGTAGAAAGGCTGAAATTAAAACATGGAATTGTATCGAAATTGCCAGAAACAGGACCTGTATATAAGGTAGAAATTGCGTTATTAAAGGATATGGCGACATTGACCATTGATACATCCGGAACAGGCTTACATAAACGAGGATACCGGGTAGGTCAAGGAGAAGCGCCATTAAAAGAAACGCTAGCCGCAGCCTTGGTGAAATTGACGAATTGGAAACCGGATGAGCCGTTAATTGATCCATTTTGCGGTTCGGGAACAATTCCTATTGAAGCGGCACTAATTGGACAGAATATCGCACCAGGATTTAATCGGGAATTCGTTAGTGAGGATTGGGGTCTCATTAGAAGTAAATATTGGGATCAGGCCTTTGAAGAAGTAGAGGATTTGGCAAATTACGATCAAGCATTAACAATCGTGGGTTCAGATATTGACCATAAAATGGTAGAAATATCAAAACAAAATGCAATTGAAGCGGGTTTAGGCGACTTAGTTTCATGGAAACAAATGCAAGTTCGTGATCTGACCATAAAAGATGCTAACGGCTATCTAATTGGTAACCCTCCTTATGGGCAAAGATTAGGTGACAAAGAAATTGCGGCAGCGTTAGCGAAAGACCTTGGTTCAATTATGAAGAATCACCACAGTTGGAGTGTTTATATTTTGACAGCATTTGAACAATTTGAAAAAGAATATGGTCAGAAAGCTACAAAAAAGCGAAAATTATTTAATGGTTTTATACGTACAGATTATTATCAGTACTTCGGAAAAAAAGAGAAAGGGGAATTATAATGGGGGAAATAACACATGTCATAGAAAAATTTAAAAAATATTTGGGTAACATAAGTGCTTATCAAGAAGCACTTATGTTAATTCATTGGGATATGCGTACAAAAATCCCGCAAAAAGGAGTAGAACAAAGGTCAGAAGTAGCTGGATTATTAGGTGAAAAAATACATAAATTAGAAACTTCTGATGAAATGAAGTATTATATTGATGCTGTAAAAGAAAGCTCTACTGACCCTCTCTTATTGAAAATAGCGGAAGTTTGTGAAGAAAATTATGAGCGAAACCGAAAAATTCCTACAGAGGAATATCGATTATTTATAATGGCGCAAACAAAGTCAGAAGCGGTTTGGCAAGAAGCTAGGGAGAAAGCGGACTTCCGTTTATTTCAACCCGATTTAGAAAAATTAATGGACTTTAATCGTAAATTCGCTACGTATTGGGGGTATGAAGATAACATCTACGATGCTCTTTTACATAATTTTGAACCAGGTGTAACAACCAAAATGCTAGACGAGGTATTTCCACGTCTTCGCAAATCGCTACTTAACCTATTAACGAAAATTACAAACAGCTCAAATCAGCCGAACCCAGCATTGCTACAAAACCATTTTCCAAAGAAAGACCAGGAAGCTTTTACAAAGAAAATCTTAGAACAAATGGGCTATGATTTTCAGGCTGGACGTCTAGATGAAACGATTCATCCTTTTGCTATTGCATTGAATAAAAATGACGTTCGAATAACGACTCGGTATGATGAGCAGGACTTTCGAATGGCTGTTTTTGGTACGATTCATGAAGGCGGACATGGGCTATACGAGCAAAATATAGATGATCGTTTGATGAGAACTCCTTTGGCTACTGGAACTTCTATGGGAATACATGAATCACAATCATTATTTTGGGAAAACTTTATAGCAAGGAGTCAATCATTTTGGGAAACAAATTATGATCTTTTTTTACAGTACGCACCAAAAGCTTTTCAACAGGTAGATCGGGATCAATTCTACCATGCTATTAATGAAGTAAAACCATCGTTTATTCGAATTGAAGCAGACGAATTAACGTACTCTCTTCATATTATGATTCGCTATGAATTAGAAAAGTTACTGATAAACAATGACATTCAAGTTAAAGACTTACCTGCTCTATGGAATGAAAAAATGAAAGACTATCTAGGAATTGTACCTCCTTCTGATAAAGAAGGAGTTCTACAGGATATTCATTGGGCTGGTGGAGATTTTGGGTATTTTCCAAGCTATGCGTTGGGCTATATGTATGCTGCACAAATTTATCAAACGATGAATCAACAGTTAGATATTGAATCAATTGTAAAGTCGGCTGATTTTACAAAGATAAAACAGTGGTTAGGAACATCGATTCATCAATATGGTAAGGTGAAAAATCCATTAGAGATCATACATGACGTTACCAAAGAACCATTGAATCCCGATCACTTAATTTGTTACCTACAAGAAAAGTATGCAACCATCTATCAATTTTAGGGATGTGATGTTTACTTGGTAAGGAGGACTAAATGACGTATATTTGTTCAGCAGGTGTCGGTATTCCTAAATATCATATGGAACAAGCAGAAGTGAAACAGATTGTTCAAAAAATCTTTAACCAATCAAAACGTCATGTTTCACGCTTATTACCTGTTTTTGACAATGCGCAGGTTGATGAACGTCAGTTTGTCGTACCTCCAAATTGGTTTTTAGAAGAACATTCCTTTAAAGAAAGAAATGAGTTGTTTATTAAATTGGCCAAATCATATATCATCGAGGCGATGGATGATTGTTTAGATAATTCAGCCTTTCTAACAGAATCTGTTGCCTATGAAGATATTGATATGATTATTTTTGTATCTAGTACTGGAATTGCTACGCCGTCCTTAGATGTACATGTCATGAATGAACGACCTTTCAGACAAGATGTAAAGCGGATGCCTTTATGGGGGCTTGGTTGTGCTGGTGGAGCCATAGGATTAGCTAGAGTACATGATTGGTTAACTGCAAATCCGGATAAGTCTGCATTAATAATTTGCTGTGAACTATGTAGTCTAACCTTCCAAAAAGGGGATATTAAAAAGAGCAATATTATAGGAAGCGCTTTGTTTGGAGACGGGATTAGTGCTGTATTAGCAGTTGGCGAAAAATCAACACTGATTCAAAACAAAAAAGGACCAATTCCACGCCTTTTACATTCTCACTCCTATACAAAGAAAAACAGTATATCAGTCATGGGCTGGGATATTACAGATAGTGGCTTTGAGGTGATTTTTTCCAAAAGTATCCCCGCTTTAGTGGAAACGTTCTGGCGGGAACATCTGGAGAAATTCTTTAGAGAATATCATCTGAGTCCCGAGAACATTGATCATTTCATTGCACATCCAGGTGGAAAAAAAGTGATCGATGCTATGGGCAATGTACTTCAGGTTGATTTAAACAAATTCAAACATTCGATTGGTATTCTACGAAGACATGGGAATATGTCTTCTGGTACCGTTCTTTATGTGTTAAGAGAGTGGATGCAAGAACCTATTCAGGAAAATACGAAAAGTATTATCTCTGCACTGGGACCTGGATTTAGTTCGGAATTACTATTAATGGAGTGGATAACATAATGCCGATTTATATGTGGCTCATTCTTAGTTGTATAGTACTTCAACGCATCATTGAATTAAGAATTGCCAGAAGTAATGAAAAATGGATGAAAGAGCATGGTGGAGTAGAAAAAGGGAGGGACCATTACAAATGGTTTCTAATCGTTCACACATTGTTTTTCGTTTTTTTAATAGCGGAGGCATTATGGAGAAATAATCAGCCGTTCCAATTTAGTTATTCTTTATTTGTATTATTTATCATCACTCAATGTATTCGAATTTGGTGTATTACTACTTTAGGAAAATTCTGGAATACGAAGATTATTATTTCTCCTCAATTTTCGATTGTAAATGAAGGACCCTATAAGTTTGTGAAGCATCCAAACTATATTATCGTTGGGGTTGAATTATTTGTCATTCCCTTGTTATTTCATGCTTATTTTACAGCGATGCTATTTCCACTGTTGCACATCTTTTTGCTATTTGTCCGTATTCCAATAGAAGAAAAAGCATTGAAAGAAACGAAGATATAAAAACGGAGCTGATCTTAGCTCCGTTTACTTTTGCTCATTTGAATGCATTCGTTTTGCAATATACATAAATGGTGTATCAATTACTGCAACTGCAAATTTGATAACATACGTTGTAATTACGATTTCCAACCACACGCTTGTTGGATATTCTCCATAAAAAGCGATTGTACAAAAGACCATTGTATCAACAAGTTGACTTATCATTGTACTTCCGCTGTTTCTTATCCAAAGTTGTCGATCACTTGGAAATAAACTTCTTAATTTATCATAAATCCAAACATCAAAATACTGACTGATCATATACGCGGCCAGACTGCCAAGAACGACCCGAGGGATGATACCAAAAAGTGTAGCAAGTGCCTCATGAGCAATATCGTCGGCGCCAGGCTGGAAGGCTAGAGCAATTTGCATCATAACTGTCATTGATAACAATGTAGCGAAACCAAGCCAGACTGCCTTTTTGGCCTCTTGTTTGCCATGTTTCTCGTTGATGATATCGGTAGCTAAATACGCAGTACCATATAATATATTACCTAAGGTTGCTGTTAATCCAATAAGTTCTACAGTTTTTAATACTTGGATATTAGCAATGATGGTCGCCATACCGATCCATACGTAAAGACCAGTTCGTCCAAATAATCGATAGAAGATAAGAAGTAATGAGAAATTTACAATTGCAAATAATAACCAAATCAGTTCGTTTGGCATCGAATTCCTCCTTAGTTTTGGTAACGCGGGAGTTCTCGAACCGCGAAAAACACAAATGTTATTATACTTAGGCTGGATGAAAAAAGCAAGAACTTATAGAAGGATATCAAAAAAAGCGGTAATCTGGCAAAACAGATTACCGCTTTATATAATTTTGTTTCTAGTTATTTTTTAACAACATTAGCTGCTTGTGGTCCACGTTCACCTTCAACGATATCAAAAGAAACTTCTTGGCCTTCTTCAAGGGTTTTAAAGCCTTCTTCTTGAATTGCTGAATAGTGTACAAATACGTCGTTTCCTTCTTCTTGCTGAATGAAACCGTATCCTTTTTCAGCGTTAAACCATTTTACTACTCCATTTTCCATGAATTAATCCTCCTAAAAACCTTCACGTTTCTTTTTTGAAAACGTGGTAATACAAAGCAGATAACAGAACATAAAAATAGGCAGTTCCTATAGAAGAGTAGGATCACTAGTGCATCCACTTCTATAGAAGCCGCCTGAGTCATTAATGAATCCGTACATCTTCTTTGCTTGTGTCTAATATAGCTCATTTCACTTTTAGAGTCAAGAATATACGCTGTGGTAATTCGACATTTTTAATAATTCAAGCTATTAATTTAATTCATGAAAAGGTATAATAATAGCTGTTGAATGATCATCCATCTGAAACTTTTTGAAATAGGAAAGGAGCAGCATCATGAAGAAAGACATTCAAATTGCACAAGAGGCAATAGTAGAACCTATACATAAGATTGCAGAGAAATTGAAACTAAGCTCCGATGATTGGGAGCCTTATGGACGTAATAAGGCAAAGCTATCCGATCAACTATTAACCAAACTAGAAAATAAGAAGAACGGGAAAATTATTCTAGTCACTTCTATAAATCCAACTCCTGCTGGAGAAGGGAAGTCTACGGTCACTGTTGGACTTGGACAAGCATTTAATAAACTAGGGAAAAATGCAATTGTCGCTTTACGGGAACCATCTTTAGGACCAGTGATGGGCCTTAAAGGCGGAGCAACAGGTGGAGGCTATGCTCAAGTATTGCCGATGGAAGATATTAATCTTCATTTTACAGGAGACATTCATGCGATAACATCAGCTAATAATGCATTATCCGCTATTATCGATAACCATATTCATCAAGGCAACGAATTAAATATAGATACTAGACGGGTGGAGTGGAAGCGTGTTATCGATATGAATGATCGGTCCTTAAGAGAAATTGTAATTGGCCTCGGCGGTACAAAACAAGGCATACCAAGGGAAGATGGATTTGCGATATCTGTAGCTTCAGAGATCATGGCCATTTTATGTCTTGCTACTAATATTGATGACTTAAAAGCGAGATTGGCTAAAATTGTAATAGGATATACATATAGCGGTAGACCTGTAACGGCCAAGCATCTTCAAGCAGAAGGAGCACTGACATTGCTTTTAAGAGACGCGATGAAGCCAAATCTGGTACAAACAATTGAAAATACACCTGCAATTATTCATGGGGGACCATTTGCTAATATTGCCCACGGTTGCAATAGCATTATTGCTACAAAAACCGCGGCAAAACTAGGGGATTATGTAGTTACTGAAGCTGGTTTTGGCGCAGATCTAGGTGCTGAGAAGTATTTTAATATTAAATCACGGATTGGCACTATCGACACGGCTGCCGTCGTCGTTGTAGTTACCATTCGTGCTTTAAAAATGCATGGCGGAGTACAAAAAGGTCATCTTGATACGGAAAACTTAGCTGGATTAGCGGACGGTATGGCAAACTTAGAAAAACATATAAATACCATTAAAGCTTTTCAAGTTCCTTATATTGTAACCATTAATCAATTTCCAACCGATACGATAAAAGAAACGGAATTTGTTCAACTATGGTGCGAAGAAAGAGATATTGATGTTGCCGTAACTACTGTACATGCAGATGGGGGAGAAGGCGGGGTACAATTAGCCGATAAATTAATAGCAAAAGTGGAAGGTTCAACGAAATCCTATCAGCCATTATACGATCTAGACGACCCTCTGGAACAAAAGATGAAAATAATCGCTCAGACAGTGTATGGTGCTAAAGATATTGAGCTGACAAAAACGGCACGTGAGCAAGCTGCATTCTTTACAGAACAAGGGTGGGGGAACCTTCCAATTTGTATGGCTAAAACACAGTATTCTTTGTCAGATGACCCAACATTATTAGGTCGTCCAAATGGTTTTACAATAACCATTCGTGAATTACGTGCATCTATCGGTGCTGGTTTTATCATCGCTTTGACTGGGGATGTCTTAACCATGCCTGGATTACCAAGTTCACCAGCGGCATTAGAAATGGATGTTACGTCAGATGGAAAGGCGGTTGGTTTATTCTAATGGAAGAATTAAGTCAATTAATTGAAATCCAGAAATTAATTCGTAATTTATTCAGCGATGATTACACTGGCCATGATTTTTTTCATATGGAGAGGGTAGCAACAACTGCGGGTGAGATTGCTAAAATAGAAGATGCAGACTTGTTTATCTGTGAAGCAGCTGCATGGTTGCATGACGTTGGCGATGCGAAACTATTTACAGATCCAGAGGAAACCATTAAAGAATTAGATCTATTTTTACAACGTATTGCTATGAACGAATATCAAATTAACAAAGTGAAAGAAGCTATTCAAGACGTGTCATTTAGTAAGGGTGGCAATCCCACAACGCTCGAAGGTAAAATTGTGCAAGACGCTGATCGGTTAGATGCTATTGGAGCTATTGGAATAGCACGAGCATTTGCCTATGGTGGAGCAAATCGGAATTATATTAATCATGATACAAATAAAAATAATACAATACAGCATTTTTATGATAAACTTTTGAAAATCAAAGAGCTGTTGCATACGGAGGCAGCTAAGAAAATCGCTGATGAACGTCATCGGTTTATGGAGGTCTATCTCCTACAATTTGAAAAAGAATGGTCAAAGACAAAGAGTTGCTAATGTAGCAACTCTTTTCAGTTACTAATCGTATCATAAAGAACACTATTGCTGCATTACTCGTTTTGCACCAATGTAACGTTCTTCCCAATAAGGATTAGTTAATTTGCTTATTTCCACACCTCTTGATTCACCAGCGTGAATAAACTTTCCATCTCCGACATAAATTCCCATGTGAGATGGTCCAGGTTTATAGGTCTCAAAAAAAACGAAATCCCCGATAGAAGGATCAGAAATAGGGGAGGAAAAATTCCAAATTTCATTAACGGTACGAGGAATTTGGATCCCTTGTTCTGTAAACACATGTTGAATAAAACCGCTGCAATCGAAACCTCCTGGATCTTCTCCTCCCCATTTATAGGGAGTTCCAAGCTGCGCTCGAGCCTCTTCTACAATTGATGCTGCATTATTGCCTTGTACAGTAACTTTTTTCACTTCATTTGATTCAACGTCCTTATTAGGTTGTTTTTTTACAGAAGCCGGGGAGGTATCCTTAGCTTTAGCTTTTACTTGTTCTGACTTCGTTTGTTCGGTTGGAGCAGGAGAAACTGCTTGTTGATGGTCATCAATTAATTCCATGTGATGCTCTTCTTCGGCAATTTCTAATGCTTTTTTGGTTAATGGTCCATAAATACCATCTAGTTCTCCCTCATAATAACCAAAATATTGCAGTGCTTTTTGGACAATTTTCACTTTAGCATTATACATACCGGGTTCTATTTCATCAGAAAAGTTTTCTAATTGCTCTTTATATGCCTTTTTCTCATCTTTTACCATGGTACGTAATGTATCATTGTTTACTTTTCCATTAATGGTTAAATTATGTTCAGCTTGAAAATTTTTAATTGCCTGTTCGGTTAAGACCCCAAACCTTCCATCTATTTCTTTGTCAAAATAGGATAGCGTATGTAATTTTTGCTGCATATGCCTAACAGCTTCTCCATGTTTTCCAAATTCAAGCTGATCCGACTCAAACAATAGCTTATTTTGCAGTTCAGGATGTGCATCGACATAGTTAACCAATGGTTGACTTAGCACATAACCATAAAGCAATGAACGCTTTGCCATATGTTCGACAGTCTGATTCATCAAGCTATCCCCTTTCTTTTTCTGACTCTTTATCAGGTTTATGTCGGATTTAGGTGTTTATGAGTTACGATTATGTTACAAATTTAGAGCCAAGCTATGGATTGTGGTACAATAAATAGAATGGAAGAAGAAATCTGGAGGGATACATATGGTTACTGGAGAAAAGGCTTATTTAAACCTTTGTAATCAAATTTTAAACAATGGTGTGAACAAACATGATCGGACGAATACGGGAACTTATTCCATTTTTGGTCATCAAATGCGCTTTAATTTGGAAGATGGTTTCCCATTACTTACAACGAAAAAAGTCCCTTTTCGATTAATTGCGAGTGAACTGCTTTGGTTTATAAAAGGCGATACAAATATTCGTTATCTGCTACAACATAATAATAATATTTGGAACGAATGGGCATTCGAAAACTGGGTGAAGAGCAATGAATACACAGGACCAGATATGACGGATTTTGGGCATCGCTCGCAGATAGACGAAGAATTTAATGAACAATACCAGCAACAAATGGAACGATTTAAAGAAAAAATTCTGAGTGACGATACTTTTGCTGACAAGTTTGGCACACTTGGGGATGTTTATGGAAAACAATGGCGACAATGGAAGACTTCTCAAAATAATACGATTGATCAATTAAAGAATGTCATTGATTCGATCAGAAACAAACCAGATTCTAGAAGGCATATTGTATCTGCTTGGAATCCTGAAGATGTTCCAACAATGGCCTTACCACCTTGTCATACATTATTCCAATTTTACGTTGCTGATGGTAAACTTTCATGTCAATTATATCAACGTAGTGCAGATGTGTTTTTAGGCGTTCCGTTTAATATAGCAAGCTACGCATTGTTAACGTTACTGATTGCACATGAATGTAACTTGAAACCTGGGGAGTTCATTCACACTCTTGGGGATGCACATATTTATTCCAACCATGTCAATCAAATAAAGACGCAGCTTTCTAGAGAAATAAGAGAAATGCCTCAATTACAAATAAACAAATCAAAGTCCTCTATTTTTGATTTTGAGCTTTCTGATTTTGAAATAATCGGTTATTATCCGCATCCTTCCATTAAAGCGCCTATTGCTGTTTAATTAAGAGAGGAGTGTAGCAATTGATTTCTTTATTACTAGCGATGGATAAAAATCATGTAATTGGATCAAACAATGATCTTCCGTGGCGTTTGCCAAAAGACTTACGATTTTTCAAAGAAAAAACAACGGGTCAAACCATTATTATGGGAAGAAAAACATTTGATTCAATGAACGGACCTTTACCTAACCGAAGAAATGTCATACTTACAAAAAGTGAACTACCTACTTCAGATAATCTAGAAGTTATCAAAGACATTCATACCATCTATGAATGGAATGAGGAACATCCGGATATCGAATATTTTGTGATTGGTGGCGGGAACATATTTGAGCAAGTCATACATCATGCAGATCGAATGTATATTACATGGATCGATCATCGTTTTCAAGGAGATACTTACTTCCCAAGTTTTTCAACGGAAGATTGGATACTATCTTCAAAAGTAAAAGGAGAAAGAAATGAGACCAATCCCTATGAATACTATTTCCTTCAATATGATAGAAAGTAATTACTTCATGAATAAGGGGAAATAAATGGAACAGGCTATAGAAAGAGGCTTGTTTCTAGAAAAGGAAACATGTTACACTATAAGCGCTTCATTAATAATTGGATGTTCTATGAATTTTAAATGAAATAAATTTATGTTTTGGTAAAAGTTGCTTATAATAAAATTATTAATTCAAAGAAGGTGCTACCATGTTATCTAGTATTGGTTTTCCAGGATTGATATTAATTTTAATCATTGCCTTAGTGATATTTGGTCCTAAGAAATTACCGGAAATCGGAAAAGCTGCTGGACAAACATTAAAGGAATTTAAAACGTCTGCTAATGAACTAACGAGTGATGTTAAAGATGAGATTAACGAAACAAAAGATATGATTACGGATGAAAAAAGCAGTAAATAATCATAGGGAGTGAAGGGGAATGTTTTCAAGTATAGGTGTTCCTGGATTAATCCTAATTCTAATTATTGCACTAGTTGTCTTTGGACCTTCGAAACTTCCGGAAATCGGAAAAGCATTTGGGAGTTCGTTAAAAGAATTTAAAAATGCTACAAAAGGTATCGTATCGGATGAAGATTCTTCTGACAAAACAGAAAAGAAATCGTCTAATAAAAACTGATAAGCGAAGGTGTAAGGTACAACCCTTGCATCTTCTTTTGTGTTAAAGCTGTTATAAGATGTTAACAGAATGTACATGCTTTGGTAGTAGGAGAGTGACAGAATGACTGACAAATCTTTTGAAGATAAGGAAATGAATCTAACGGACCACCTATCTGAATTAAGGAATCGAATTATTATTACGGCGGTTTTCTTTATCGTTTTTTTTATTGTTGGGTTTATTTATTCGAAAGAGATTTATGCTTTTTTTCAACATGACATTGGGATGAAGCTGACTGTAATTAGTCCGGGTGAAATCATCTGGATTTATTTCACGCTTGCTGGGATTGTAGCTATTGCATGTACAATTCCGATTTTTGCATTACAAGTATGGTTATTTGTAAAACCAGGATTAACAAATACAGAGAGAAAAGCAACATTGGCATATATACCTGCTGTATTTATATTATTTATTGGTGGGCTTGTGTTTGGTTATTATATGTTCATTGAACTAATTCTACCTTTTTTATTATCGTTAAATGATGGTATGTTTAATGAAATGTTTACCGTGGACAGATATTTCAAATTCTTAATACGTGTAACGTTGCCATTTGCTGTATTATTTGAAATTCCAATCATTGCCATGTTTTTAACAGCCATTGGCATCTTAACTCCTGATTACATGCGGAAAACTCGAAAATATGCCTATCTTATCCTAGTCATAATTGGTACGATTGTGACACCACCAGATTTTATACTTCAACTCGTTGTAGCAATACCTTTAATTCTACTTTACGAAATAAGTATCTATCTGGCTGCTATTGTTTATCGAAAGAAACAGCGTAAGCATAAGGAGTTTATGGAAAGTGATACCTTTGATTAATCGGGAGGAGAAGAGGATTGCGATCATTTTATCATTTTTTAATGACTTATCGTGGAAGTAAACAAGTAGATGATGCAAGTCGCTTAGCAGAATGGGCTTTTGCAGATCATTATTTTCCAAAGCAATCAAAAGATTATGACGAGCTTAGTAATTACTTAGAGTGGAATAGTCCATTTCCAACCGCCTTAATGGTGTTTGATGATCTTTGGGATACATATACAATGCACGAAGATTAAAAGACGCTTCTGAGAGTATCTCTGGCGTCTTTTTTATATAAAAAGAACCATTTGTATGGTGACTTGAATACAAAAGGATATCTGATTTATAGCTATTCCAGCAAATGATTTGTTAAACTATGTGTTATAGGAGGAAAACGATGAAATTCATACACACTGCCGACTGGCATTTAGGAAAAATAGTTAACAATATTCATATGACCGAAGAGCAAGCTTATGTATTAGAACAATTTCTTGATATTGTTCGAAGGGAGGAACCAGATGCTATTATTATTGCAGGTGATCTTTACGACCGAGCGATCCCTCCTAAAGAAGCAGTCGAACTATTAAACCGAATATTTACAACAATAATTACAGAACTCCACATCCCCATCTTAGCAATATCAGGTAATCATGATAGTCCCGATCGACTTGAATTTGGGAGTGATCTGTTTCGTAAACAGCATCTTTATTTAGAAGCTAAGTTTAAAGGGAATTCTTCGCCAGTAGTTCTTCATGATGCACATGGACCTGTTTATTTTCATTTAGTTCCTTATACGGAACCTGCTGAAGTACGTAGTGTATTTGAAGATGATTCTATTCAATCGCATCAGCAAGCCTTGGAAGCAATTATCGAAAAAATGAACAGAAAATACGACTTGAGTGAACGTCATATATTTATTGGACATGCCTTTTTAGCTGGGGGAATGGAGACAGAATCTGAAGAACGATTATCTATGATTGGAGGTACTTCATATGTTGATGCTAGGCTATTCGAGCCTTTTTCATATGTAGCAATGGGGCATTTGCATCAACCGCAGCGAATACATCGTAAGACGATAAGATATAGTGGCTCCATCTTAAAGTATTCTTTCTCTGAGTCTAATCAACAAAAATCAATAACCATCGTTGAATTAGATCAGGAAGGTGTCTGCCAAATTAATCGAATTCCTTTAATTCCTAAACATGATATGCGGATCGTAGAGGGCTATTTTCATGCGTTACTTGAAGATCCTTTAGAAAATAAGGAAGATTTCTTACATATTCAGTTGTTAGACGAAGGTCAAATTATTGATCCAATGAATAAATTAAGAAAAATTTACCCAAATATTTTACGGCTAGAACGAAAAGTACAAACTTCACGAAATAGTTTACTAGATCTACAAAAAATACGCGAGAAACAGTCTCGCTCTCATACCGAATTATTCGCTTCTTTCTATGAAGAAATTAAAGGAGTACCAATACCTGAAAGCAGTATGAAACATATCGATAAAGTGGTTGCAACAATCATAGATAAGGAGAGGAGGTCATAATATGCGAGCAATTTCACTAAGTTTTAAAGCATTTGGACCATACTTAGAGAAGCAGACGATCGATTTTAGACAGCTAGGGGACGAATCTATCTTTTTGATAACCGGTCCAACTGGTTCTGGAAAGACTACGATTTTCGATGCCATTTGTTATGCCCTATACGGAAAAGCAAGTGGTTCCGATAGGGATCAGGATACATTACGTAGTCATTTCGCTGGGATGTCGGATACAACGGAAGTAGAGTTTTGTTTTTCACTTAACGAACGCATGTACGTAGTACAAAGAAATCCCAAGCAAGTTAAACCAAAAGAACGTGGCGAGGGATTTACGGATGAACCTGCTAGAGCAGAACTATACGAGATGATTAACAACACAAAATCATTAATTACTTCTCGTATTAAAGACGTAAATGAAGCTATTGAAAATCGCCTCGGATTTGATTATGAACAATTTCGAAAGATGGTGCTCATCCCCCAAGGTGAATTTCGTAAGCTGATTTCAGAGAACAGTAAAGAGCGGGAAAACATCCTTCAAAAAATCTTTCATACTCATCTTTACGAGCAAATGACAGAACAACTCAAAGCAGATGCGAAAGATATGAAAGAAGAAATCGGTAAGCATGAACAGTTGATAGAATTTGAATTAAATAAAATAGAATGGACACATCATGCACCAGGGGAAGAAATCCATCGGTTTCGTGATCATCTGCTATATCTAGAAAATGAAATCAACCAAAACCTTAGAGTAATTGAACAACAAACCCAAAACAAAACGATCAAGCAAAAAGAGTTAATAGAGGCTCAAGAAAGATTGGATGCAGCAAAAAGATTGGAAGAAAAGTTTATTGAGTTAGAAAAACGTAAACAGGAAAAAGAAGAATTAAACCAACGTGTGGAAGCAATAGAAACAAACAAAGAAATACTTTCTGAGGCAAAGACAGCACAACATATTATCCCTTTTGAGGAACAAAAACAGGCTAGAGAGGCAGAATGGAACAAACAGAAGGAAGAATTGAAGAAACAACAGGAGAGAATCAATCATATTCAAGCTGAGTTTGAACAAGTAAAATCGAAATATAATCAAGAAAAACAAAATGAAACGCAACGAGAGACGCTAAAGGAAGAGGTTAATCAGACAAAAAAATATCGTGATCAAGTTACGCATTTAATTCAGTTGAAGCAGGAAGCCTCTCAAATGAAGCAAGAACGAATGAACAAAGAGAAAAAACTCGCTTCTTATAATGATCAACTAAAACAAATATCAACAAACATCGACCGTGCAGAAGTATCCCTAAAGGAAGATGAAAACATCACGGAAGCCTATTATAAAAAGAAAGCAGAAACGGAAAGTATAGCAGATCACTTGTTTAAATTAGAAAAGCTTCAAATCGAGTATGAAAAATTAGTGAATTTAAGACAAGAATACCAAAAATTGAAAGATATTTATCGGTCAAAGCACAATCAATTAACGGCAATTAGAAATAAATTAGAGAAAATGGAACAAGAACAGCATGAGCATTATGCATCCATACTGGTCCATCAGCTAAAACCAGGTCAACCATGTCCTGTTTGTGGTTCTGAAGCACATCCGCATAAGGTAGAAACTGTATGGGCGAAGGAAGATCCAACTACTGAAATAGATCAATTAAAACAGGAAGTAAAAAGAAAGGAAGCAGATTTCCAACAAGAACAACAACGCTTTATTGCTTGTCAATCAAATGGCAAATATCAGAAAGAGCTTGTAGATAAACTGTATGAAGAGATAAAAGAATGGATCCCAACATTAAACATACAACAATTAAAACAAGCGTATCTAGAACAGACGGAACTTCATAAAACACAATCAAAAGAACTTGCTGTCATAGAGAATAAATTATTGAAGAATAAGCAATTAAAAGAAAAAAGGGATCAGTTAAAACGGCAATATGAAGAATTCAAACAAACGTTTGATCAAATTTCTTCAACCGTGCAACAGACGGTTGAAAAGGATGTGAAGCTATCAACAAGTATTGATGAGTTATCCAAGCTTTTACCTTCAACCATGAGCGACCCAGAATCGGTTGAAAAAGAATTACAGAATAAAGAAGCGATTCTTTCTCAATTAATGGAGACATGGTTACAAGTAGAGCAGCATTACCAAAAGGTATCTGAGCAATTACAACGAGAGAATACAATTATGGAACAGCGGATTCAATTTGAAAAAAACACAAAAGAAAATTTCGATTATTATCACCGCCAATTCCTAACAACGATCGAAGATAATGGGTTCGTATCTATAGAAGCTTATCATAAAGCGAAACGTGCACCCGATGAAATAAAAGAATTAGAAAACGAGATAACTACTTTTGAAAACCAAGTGATGCAACTAAATTATCGTATCGATGAATTAAACAATGAAATTAAAGGAAAAGACCGTCCTAATTCTACGTATCTAGAGAATGTGGTTTCAACCTTACAAGAGGAAATTCAAGCGTTAAATGACCATATATATGCGCTTCACATGAAAAGAAAAAATGATTTAGCAATAAAAGAGCAGCTTGATGAACATTTACAAGCGAAAGAAGCATTAGAAAAGGAATACTACACTATCGGTGAATTGGCAGAATTAGCAAATGGAAATAATCAATTAAAGCTTTCTTTTGAAAGGTACGTACTTGCATCCTTTTTAGATGAGATCTTGCTACAATCCAATTTACGTTTAGATCGTATGACAAATCATCGATATCAGCTAATTCGGAGTGGCCAAGTTGCTAAACGTGGAGCTCAAAGTGGATTAGACCTTGAGGTACTAGACCACCATACAGGACAGCAGCGATCTGTTAGGACATTATCAGGTGGGGAAGGTTTTAAAGCCGCACTCAGCTTAGCATTAGGATTAGCAGATGTTGTTCAAGCACATACAGGCGGGGTGAAACTTGATACGCTGTTTATTGATGAAGGCTTTGGAACACTCGATGAGGTATCCTTACAACAAGCGATTGATTGTCTGAAAGATTTGCAAGATAGTAATCGGTTGTTAGGGATCATTTCCCACGTCCCACAATTAAAAAATGAAATACATGCAAAACTTCAGATTACACCAACGCCGCAAGGATCGAAATTAGGCTTTCGTTTTGACACACTTTAGCAATTTTTTGCCATTACATTGTTTGAATTTAAGGGATTCTGTTGGTTCTTGCGGTTGCCCGGGAAATAATCAATTTATTTTCATATATGCCTACACTTTTTGGATGGGTTTACGTACACTATTTACAGATGATTTGTTATAAGAAGGGGGTAAATCGGGATGGTATTTCCACCAAATCAACAAGGGCAATTCCCATTTGATACGCCGCCTCAGGGGAACCCGGGTAACTTCATGCGTCCATTTGGTAATCAATCATTTTCTAATACACCATTTCCTAATCGGCCATTTTCAGGGATGATACCACAACAACCTCAGACTAGAGGAGGTAATTTACGAAATCTTTTAAGCTTTCTACAGCCTCAATCTGGTTCCGGAACTGGATTTCTGAGCAAAGGAGTGGGTGGTCTCTCTGGAACATTAGATAATGTTCAACAAGTGATTAAAGTAGTTCAAAACGCAGCTCCTATTGTACAGGAATATGGACCAATGGTAAAAAACCTGCCAGCAATGTATCGTATGATGAAGGCCTTTAATTCAATGGAGAGTACGAATGATGAACAAAAAGATGAAATAGAGGAAAGTCTAGATGCAAAGGAAGAAGAAAGCAGCTCGGAATGGATAGAGTCATCAGATAGTGAACCTTCTGATATCGCAGAACAAAAAAAAGGGCAATCCGTACCGAAACTGTTTATTTAACTTTTAAGACGCCTAGCTTGATTTTTTCTTCTATAAAGGGAAAAATAGAAGAAAATGCTCAGGAGGGATGTATAGCATGAGTGAAACAACAAAAGAATTCGCAACTTTCGCTGGAGGTTGTTTCTGGTGTATGGTTGAACCTTTTGATGAACGACCAGGTATTATTCGGGTGACTTCGGGATATACAGGAGGAACAGTAGAAAATCCAACTTATCAACAAGTCTGCTCGAATACTACCGGCCACGTGGAAGCAGTACAAATTGAATTTGATCCAACCATCATGCCATATAAGAAGCTGGTAGAAACGTTTTGGCAGCAAATCGATCCAACTGATCCGCATGGTCAATTTAATGACAGAGGAGAGTCCTACCAAACAGCGATCTTCTATCATAATCCGCAACAGAAACAAATTGCGGAACAATCAAAGCAAGACTTAGAGAATAGCGGTAAATTTTCCAAGCCAATTGTTACTGAAATTCTTCCTGCAAAGCCTTTTTATCCAGCGGAGGAAGAACATCAAGATTACTACAAAAAACAGTCCTTCCACTACCGCTTATATAAAAAGGGATCTGGAAGGGAAGATTTTATTAATCAGAATTGGAAGAACGCAAAAGATAACACAGATTTAAAACAAAAATTATCGCCAATCCAATATCAAGTAACACAAGAAAATGGTACGGAGCGACCTTTTTATAATGAATACTGGGATAATGAGCAAGAAGGTATTTATGTAGATATCGTCTCTGGAGAACCGCTGTTTTCATCCAAAGATAAGTATGACGCCGGCTGTGGTTGGCCAAGCTTTACAAAACCAATTGATAAGTATCAATTAAAAGAAAACACAGATACTTCCCATGGGATGGTTCGTACAGAAGTAAGAAGTAAGGATGCAGACTCTCATTTAGGACATGTATTTGATGATGGCCCTAAAGATGAGGGAGGACTCCGTTATTGTATGAATTCCGCTGCTATGCGATTTATCCCAAAAGATAAATTAAAGGATGCAGGCTATGGCGAGTATCAACGATTATTTGGCGGAAACAAGTAAACGATAATCATATTATGTAAACTATAGAGGAGAAGTGAAATGATTCATTTAGACTGGGAAAATAGAGAAACCATCAAACAATTAAAATGTGTACATGCTGATGCAAAGAAATTCGTAGTAAATAATAAATTGACACCAGGTAAAATTTACGACGTAAAAAATGAAACAGAAGAATTTTACTTTATTATTGACAATAGTGATCGAATCGGTGGATTTCATAAAGACTATTTTGAAGTAGTATAAAAATTACTTGTTGAATGGAAATACCAGGGGATAAACTACCCTGGTTTTTTTATGCATCGTACTATTTCTTTACTAAAAATGGTATACTAAACATGTATTAGTCAATTCGTATTATTCTGTTTTAAGAATGGAGGTTGGGTAATGGATTATTCCGTGCAAGTACAGAAACAAATCTATTTCGTAAGGCATTGTCATGCTCATGGTCAACATCGAGACTCTCCTTTAACAACAAATGGCTTAAAACAGGCAGAACAATTAGCGTATTATTTCAGCAAATTGGACAAACGAATTGATTGTATTATCTCTAGTCCTTATTTAAGGGCAATCGACAGTATTAAACCGTTTGCGATGAAGCAAGATCTATCTATACATATTGATGAGCGACTTCAAGAACGTATGTTGAGTGTGCAGCCAATTGATGACTGGTTAGAGGTGTTGGAGCATTCTTTTCAAGAACCTGATTTTGCTTTACCTGGTGGGGAATCATCAAATGATGCATTTAAAAGAGCGTATCCAATACTAGATGAAATAGTGCAGCAAAATGATTACCAAAATATTATTATCGTCAGTCATGGGAACTTAATTGCGTTATTACTAAATCATTTTGATCATACGTTTGGTTTTGAACAATGGAAGACGATGCGAAATCCAGATATTTACGCATTACAGTTTTGCGAGGAATTGGAATCGCCTCAACACATAATTTGGCAAGATCTTTATAAATAAAGACTTGCCAATAAAATTCCTCGTGTCTTTTGATAAATAATTGGATACTGTTCAAAAGGTAGAGGATTTACTCCCAACCCTAATTCCAATGTAAAACCAGGTCTTTGGAATTCTTGAATAAACCAATCTTTATAACCAGCAAAGCTATCGAGATAACGAACCGGTTGATAACCACTAACCTGCGCATATTCATTAACTATTTTTTGGGAAATGGCTGGTTCAAATCCCTCGAAACCCCAGTATATTTCTTCTCCTTGCGTATGTAGAGCAAGAAGCCGCATAAAATGACGTTGCTTCGCTAAATTCGCCATCGCAATCGCTTCTGGCTCTGTTAATGCCATGTAGCCAGGGAAGTCTCTGGGCTGAGGTGAAGTTGGCTTTCTGTTCGCTTCCACATTCCAACATGCAGGGAATTGCTTATTCAAATCCACCCCTCGAATATTTGCTTTCCAATTAGAAAAATCATCCTGATTATGATTTATATCTAATACATTCGCTTCATATTTTGCTGCAGATGCAGAACCTTTTATAACAAGATTGACTCCGTCAGGATTAACCATAGGAACAATCGATAGGCGAGCTGCTTGATAAAGAGGTAATGTGGCAATGGCTTGCATTGGTAACTGATTCGTCAAGGATATGGCATATTCATTAATAAATTTTAGAATAACCGATGTCGTAATCCACTCTGTTCCATGAAAAGAACCATTTAAATGAACCTGTTTTGAACCATTTCCAATTTGTACCTCAATCAAATCTTTGCCCATTACGGATGAGCCAATGGATTGCAGCGTAATAAATGGATAGA
Source organism: Virgibacillus salexigens (assembly GCF_014905415.1). Lineage (GTDB taxonomy): Bacteria > Bacillota > Bacilli > Bacillales > Amphibacillaceae > Virgibacillus > Virgibacillus salexigens. Next base: position 601,170 of record NZ_BNEO01000002.1, on the reverse strand, counting down.
GTTTTGCAATTTTATGTAGATCTTGTTGCATTTTTTCATAGGTGTAATCATTAAGGTCTGTTACGATTAGCTCTGTTACTTTTTTAGGAAGACATATGCTATGCCCAACAGTTAAACTGTTGTCAATGCTGGTTTGATTAAGTAAGGCAATCCGGTCGACAGGGATATTTCTGTTCGTAGCAATTGTTTGAAATGAATCATCGGATTGAATTATATAAGGAATGGATTGATACCCTGGTATATACACCGTCTCTTCAGCAAAAACTTGTGACCTTTGATTGGCATCTTCTATTAATGGTAACGGAATATCAAAAAGCTGACTATAATAGTGTAATGTGTCTCCTTGCCGTACAGTTATTTCCATTGTATTTCTCTCCCTATATTACGAATACTAAATTATATGGCTATTTTCATGAAAAATGTGTAGAATGATGGAATTAACAAGTGCTATTTCAGCAAAATGGCTTTTATTTTTCATTGTAAATGCGTTATAATTACAATTAAATTATTATATACACTTAACATAATTTAACAGAACGGTAAAAGGAGGAGAACCACTTGGCATTTATTATTACATCACCTTGTAAAGATGAAAAAGCAGGAGAATGCGTTGAAGTATGTCCTGTTGATTGTATAGAAGAAGGAAAAGATATGTTTTTCATTGACCCTGACATTTGTATCGATTGCGGGGCGTGTGAAGCTGTATGTCCGGTAGAAGCAATTTATATGGAAGATGAAGTACCAGAGGAAGAAAATGAATATATCGCTCTTAACCGTAAGTTCTTTGAAGAGCAATAAGAAGAGCAATAAATAGAAAGGATCGTTGGATCAACCAACGATCCTTTCTATTTAGCTTATTTTAAAGGAATTAAAATTCGTTGAACTTTCAAATTTGCTTTGATCTACCTCTTGAACCTTTATAGCTGGATTTAATCCTTTTGATAAGTCTTTTAAGAATTGATCTAATTGCTTATTCTCTCCTTGAGCTTCCAATTCAACCGTTCCATCCGGATTATTTCGAATCCAGCCAGTTATTCCTATTTCATCTGCTTTCTGCTTAGCAGAAAAACGGAAGCCAACTCCTTGAACTTTTCCACTTATCTTAGCATGTACGTTCATTGCATATCACCTCATTTAACACAATATCCGATTTATTTGAAAGGTAAACCTGATTTAATCGGTTAAAATAACGAGGAGTGTTTATACTACTAATAATAGTATAGTTAATAAAAGGAGTGGCCATCCATTGGATAAATCACAAATCCCTTCTGAATCAACCTCGTTTTGGAGAGATACGTTATCATTACCCAAATTCCGGCCTTTAGATACCTCCATTAAAACAGATGTCGGTATTGTTGGAGGGGGAATAGTTGGAATTACAGCAGCATACTTACTTTCGAAGCAAAATATTAAAGTAACTTTAATTGATGCAGATGAATTATTAAACGGAACAACTGGACATACAACAGCAAAAATCACCGCTCAACATGGTTTAATTTATGATGAATTGATTAGGCATATGGGCATTGAAAACGCCGGTCTTTATTTAAAGGCTGCCGATGAAGCTAAACAACTTATTGAAGAGATTATCAAAACACACCACATTGATTGTAATTATAAAAAAGAAGATGCATTTATTTATACCAACTCCGATAAATGGTTAGATAACTTAGAAAATGAGTATAACGCCTACAGGCAACTAAATATTAATAGTACTTTAAGTGAAACAATGCCTTTAGATATTCCAGTGAAATCTGTACTACAAATGAAGGATCAAGCACAATTCCATCCGTTAAAATATCTATTAACATTAATTGAAGAAAGTTGCAACCAGGATGCAGCCTATTACGAACACACAACTGCAATTGATATCGAATATAACAAATATCCTTCAATTGTAACCAAAGAGGCACATCGCATAACTTGCAAATATGTTATCTGTGCAACTCATTTTCCTTTCTATGACCGAGATAGTTATTATTTTGCAAGAATGTATGCCGAAAGAGCCTACGTTCTTGGAATCCAATCTCGAAAGCCTTATCCTGGTGGTATGTATATTAATGCGGAAACCCCAACCAGATCAATTCGGTCAACGAAGTGGGGAGGGTGTGACTTATGGTTAATTGGTGGAGAGAATCATAAAACCGGCCAAGGAAAATCCACATTGCATCATTACAAAGCACTTCAACAATTTGCTGAGCAAAATTTTGACATGAAATCTTGTGATTATCGATGGTCAGCACAAGATTTAACTACGCTGGATAAATTGCCGTATATTGGACCAATTAAAAAATCAGAAGATGCAGTTTTGGTTGCAACCGGTTTCCGTAAATGGGGAATGACAAATGGTACAGTCGCTGCTAAAATTATTTCTTCGCAAATTGTTGAACAACATAGTGACTATACAGCATTGTTTACACCAACACGATTCCAAGCCGATCCATCGATTCGAAAGTTCGCTCAAACAAATATGGATGTAGCGAAACACATGATTCAAGGAAAATTGGATAACACGGAAAATCAGCTTAATCAATTAGCGCCAGATCAAGCAACAGTCACTAGGATTAATGGTAATCGAACAGGTGTTTATAAAGATAAAGAAAATCAGCTTCATGTTGTTGATACGACCTGTACACATTTAGGTTGTGAAGTTGAATGGAATTCAGGTGAACGCAGTTGGGATTGCCCATGTCATGGTTCACGTTTTTCTTATACAGGTGAAGTTATCGAAGGACCAGCAAATAAATCATTAAAGCAAATTGATCCAGCTAAATTAAATAAATAGATCGCAAAAATCACTATATTGATCAAATCATATAGTGATTTTTTTTATTCCGTCTCACTATCAAGAGTATACTTTTATTTTGAGATAAAATTCACCTCTTTGCTTTAACTTCCTATAATATATATTATGTAAACTAGGAAATATAAAACAATCGGAACCATCCATTCACTTTATCCCATTCCCCTTTTCTATTATGATTCATTTAATGTGATGGCTGCTTTAATAATTGAAGTGAATTCCTCTGATTGAATGTCTTCGAGCTTTCGGATTTTAATACTCCTCATGGTTTTTCCTGTACCTTGTAACAAATGGTACTTGTCCTGAAGTTCATTTCCTTTATGAAAACCAAGATTAACATGTTCTTTTGCGGTTTGTATATAGCAAACCAATCCATTATACATATAATTTGGCATCGACCATTTCCATACTTCCACAAGTTTCGGTGAAGCTTCTAAAATCATTTTCCTTAACGTAATCGTAATCGTTTGAATATTATCTGGCAAATCATCTATTAACTGATCGACTTCCTTCATCGTTCTTTGCTTATCCATCATTAACTCCTTTTAACTCCGTCTTTTTGTAAAAGTTTGCATTGAAATATATTTAAATAACAAAAAAATTCGTACTGTTTTGTGTAAATTATCGAGATTTTTCCTGGAACGCAGCTAAGGTTGAGATTATGGAAAGATTAAGATGGACAATCTACACTCTCCCCTGCTTCATTTACCACTCCGTACAAGTTTAGATTAAGTCAACTATATTCCCAATAAGTCTTCCGATTCCCTTTATTAGCCAATAGATTAATCGTAAAGGGAAAAATAGCAGCTCAGGTATCCAGAACAGTACATCTAGTACGAAATCCCAAAAAGTATAATGATCATTATCTTTCTTCCTCTTTCTTGTTTTTCCTTTCTTTTTCTTCCACCATTCTTTCATTTATATACACCTCTAAATTGAATACGGATTTTTCATTACTATAATGTACCTTTGAATCGATTTGGTTTTTTGACATATCCTTCGATAATATAGCCGCATTCTGTGCAAACAATGTACTCAATTGCTGATCCTAAAACCTTTCCTTTCGGAGTAATATCGGAATATCCTCGTTGATGGCCAATCCCTATTTCTCTTTCACCACACTTAGGGCACTCTTTTATTTTTGTAAAATTCCCCATCGCTTCTCTTCCTCTCATCTGAATATATCATCGACCCAATTCAATGATTATAATACGTATATATATGTTATCGATGGCCTTTATAGATATACGATTAAATCTGGAATTTGTTTCAGGTGTACGGTATAAAATTATATCGTTGCTAATTCCTCAACGTAAAAAACAAAAGCGACTCTCTTTTCTCAAGAGCCGCTTTTGTATTATTTTTCACCATCGTTTAATTTCCTTGCTTCTTCTGGACTCGACATTTTCGTAGAACCTTTATAGCGAAGGCCAACATCTCGATCAGACTCAACACGTCCACTTTCTTTTAATTTCTTTTCTTGACGATCTTTACCCATTTTATACACCTCCTAATTATAAAATGGGTTAATTTAAAAAATTCTATTCTCCCCTGCTTTTATAAGCGTAATATCCATGCATTCGTTTCTTAACCTTTCTCCTTTTCTGAAAAACAGTTATAAATGCAGAAAATAAAACAAGTATAATTCCAATTATTTGTAATAAGCTTAATGAATCACTATAGATGAATACACCTACTAAGATAGCTACAATCGGTTCCAAAACACCTAATATCGCTGCTTTACTTGATTCGATATACGTTAGTCCGAAGGTGTAGAGTGTATAGGCGCATATGGTAGAAATGATAGAAATACCAATAATACTTAACCAAACTTCAGATGATTGGAAATGCTCAGCTTTTTTCCACAAGCTACTTGTCGGAGCGATAAATAGGCTTCCCATGAATAGTGAGTAAACCGTAATTGTAATAAAATTATAATGTGCACTAACCATTTTCCCTATCACACTATAAAGCGCACAGAAAAAAGCGGAAAGTATTCCCAATAACATACTATGAAACGACATATGAAAATCGCCAAGTGGTATGAGTTGGACCGCGAACGAACACCCTACAATTGTAAGAACGATTGACAGCAGTTTTTGAATGGTGAATTTTTCTTTAAAGATTATCTTTGATAGAATAGCAACAAATACAGGTGATGTGTATAGGAGAACGACAGCTATAGAAATAGAGGTTTGTTCCATTACTTTAAAATAAAACCAATTAAATAATACAATTCCAAACACACCTAACCCGATAAAGTGCGGAATATGTTTCCACTCGATTTTTAAATAGGATCTAGAGAACAAAGCTAAAATGGCAAGTAGAATCATGGAAGAACTTAAAAGTCTAATGGTTACGATTTCCCAAGCAGTAAAGCCATAACTATATAATGTCTCCACAAATAAGCCTGTTAGTCCCCAGAAACTTGCTCCGATCATTGTAAGAAGATATGCAATAGAATGCTTCATACTTTCACCTTCTCTCTCTTTTTTAAAGGTTTCCGTATTAAACGAAACATTGCGATGATATAATAAGCTTTTTAACAATCTTGTAGTATGGGTATTGTAACACATACATCATTAAAGTAAACCATGTATGAAAGAAAGGAGAATACGAATAGAATGACGATCTTCTTTAAAACGTTATTAAGCAGCTTGCTCATTTGTTTCATTTTAAATGCTTGTAATGGCACAAATGTAGAGATCGAGGAAGCAGCTTCATCTGATCTCACACCAGAGTACAAAGATAATGAACTTCGAATAGGTAATTCAAAAAATAACCTACAAGCTACCATAAAAGATATGAATTTAGATGAAAAAATTGGACAACTAGTAATAGTTGGGGTTGATGGAGATACGATGGATCAAGACATTAATCAATTAATTAAAAAACGGAAAGTTGGCGGCATTATCCTTTTTAGTAAAAACCTATTATCTATCCATCAATCGAAAATGTTGATTAATAAATTAAAACAAGCAAATACAACTAATTCAGTTCCCTTATTTATGGGGTTAGATGAAGAAGGAGGTCGTGTTACTCGTCTGCCAAACGATTTTCTTGCTACTCCTTCTAGTGAAGAAATCGGGAATTCTAATAATCTTGACTGGGCTTATCACACCGGTCAATCCATTGCCAAGAAAGTGAAATCACTAGGTTTCAATATTAATTTTGCTCCAGTACTTGATATCAATAGTAACCCTAATAACCCCGTTATTGGAGATCGATCATTCGGATCGACTCCAAATAAAGTGATTGAATTTGGGTTAAAGCAAATAGAAGGAATGCACTCACAAGAATTAATTTCAGTAACAAAGCATTTTCCAGGTCATGGAGATACAAATGTTGATTCTCATCTTGAAATACCAGTCATTCAACATAATAAATCCCGATTAGAGGATTTCGAATTAGCGCCCTTTAAGGCTGCGATTAAACAAAATGTAGATGCGATAATGATTGGCCATTTACTCGTGCCAGCATATGATAAACAATATCCTGCTACCCTATCAAAGCCAATTGTAACTGAATTATTACGCGGAAAGCTCAACTACGATGGCCTCATCGTAACGGATGATATGACCATGGGTGCAATCAAAGAAAACTATGATCTAGGGAATGCTGCAGTGCTTTCGGTTCAAGCAGGAAGCGACCTAGTTATGGTAGGTCATGGCTATGATGAAGCTAATGATGTATTAACAGCATTGAAGCAAGCAGTTCAATCGGGGGAAATATCGGAGGAACGGATTAATCAAAGTGTGAAGCGTATTCTGGATTTAAAGGAATCTTATCGGCTCACTGATCAACCTATAAAAGATATAAACGTAAAAAAAATCAACAAATTTATTACGGAATTCAATTCTAAGTGAAAACCTACTCACATTGGATAAACATTTTTCAGCTTTGACTGAGGTTAGCAATACGGTTTATAGCTGATGGCTTCGATAGGTCGTTAAGTTCGAATTGAATGCATAAAGCAGCTTCATTTGGAGAGTAAACCGATGTATCTATTTGTAAATCGTAAATACCAACTTTATGAACAGCTTCTTGCCAACGTTTAACGTTTGGGGGAATCGTTCCATCTTCTTCATATTTATTCTGCCAAGTGTTTATTCGACGTTCCATGATGGTGTCAATTGGACAATAAATCCCTACAAGTAACACCGGTAATTCCTTTATGATATTGGCGCAGATAGGTAACAGTTCCAGTGAAGTTGAATAACTATCATGATGACCTACATCAACAACGACATTTAGCCCTAACGTGCTATGCACTCGAATTGACTGATACATGGCTTGATACATGGATACGATAGCTGCTTCTAAATCCGGACGTTCACCTCCAGGGCGTAATCCAATGCCTGGTTGCAGATCATTTGGAATCATTTGCATATATGTATCTACACCGATATTTATCCATATACCGTCAAAGCTATTTTGTATAGCTTTGACGATACTTGATTTGCCTGATCTTGGCGCTCCATTAAGAATAATGATCTTTCCACATTCCGTTTGTTTTTGCATAGGTCCTCCCTCCTTCCATTTCAAATTTATAATATAAATAGGAACTGGTCTCCATGCATCTTTCTTATTCCACTCTTAGTAAAATAACGTAGTTCCGATCATAATAATCATTATGTCAGCACATATATGAATGATCCACGATGACCAAATGGTTTGGTTTTTTTCATTTACTTTGTGAAATATAAATGCGATAAGCCAGAGTCCAATAAAACAAGCGCCAATTAGATAGGGGCTGAACCATAAAGCGATCATTGGGATATGGTAGGAAGCAAATAATAACGGACTGAATATATATCCTACTTTTCGTGGAAGCTGAAAGAATACAAATCCACGAAAAAAATATTCTTCTAAAAAAGAATTAACAAAAGTGATATATACACCAACAAAAATAAACCCCGTGGCTGTGATACCTAAGCGATCTGTTAAATCATGCTTAATTTGTTCTATATCAAAGAAAGGCTGTAAGAAAATATATGCTAGCAATACAATACTTGCTGAAGCAATCCCCAAAGCTAAAAGACGAAATAAATCCTGTTTTTTTAGTTTCTTTAAGCTCAAAACCGATTTTAAATGATAATCTTTAAAAATTGCTTGATAGAACCAAATGGTTAAAAAGAACATTCCAATTTTGCTAAACGACTTTATCGCATAATTTATTTCTAGTGTATGTTCAATAACGGCTAGTAAGGAACAGGTTATGATTGTACTGCTTATGATAAAGAAAACTTTTTGTCGCACAGTAATTCCACCACTATTTCTTGTTTGTTATGATTTCCTTTATCTTACCATATAAAAAACCAATCATCTAAATGAAGATGATTGGTTTTTTACTATTCGTTGTCAAACAAATTCATGCTTAGGTAACGCTCCCCAGAATCCGGAGCAATACAGACAACTTGTTTTCCTTTGCCTAATTTTTTAGCTACTTGTATCGCGGCATAGACGGCAGCAGCTCCTGAAAGACCAATGAAAATGCCCTCTTGCTTAGCGATTTGCTTAAACATATTCACAGCATCTTCATCGGCTATTTGCATAATTTCATCATAAATATTTGTGTTTAAGATATCTGGAACAAATCCAGGACTCGTACCCACTAACTTATGTTTTCCGGGTTTACCACCCGATAGTACTGGCGATCCTTTTGGTTCGACAACGGCGATGTGAAGATCGGGTAGTTTCTCTTTTAATGCTTCTCCCGTGCCAGTTACTGTACCACCTGTTCCTGCCGTACAAACAAATGCATCTAACTCGCCACCCATTTGTTCAAAAATCTCTACAGCCGTTGTCGTACGGTGGATAGCAGGGTTCGCTTCGTTTTCAAACTGTTGTGGTATATAGCTGCCTGGATGTTCTTTCTGTAATTCCAATGCTTTTTTTATTGCTCCAGGCATTTTTTCTTCACTTGGAGTTAACACTACCTCTGCCCCGTAGGCACGTAATATATTTCTTCTTTCTTCTGTGCTGTTATCAGGCATAACAATAATTGCTTTATAGCCCTTAGCTGCTGCATTCATTGCAAGTCCTATTCCTGTATTTCCGCTTGTTGGCTCAATAATCGTATCACCCGGTTGAAGTAAGCCTTTTTCTTCAGCAGTTTTGATCATACTATATGCTGCACGATCCTTTACACTTCGACTAGGATTATAAAGCTCCAATTTGACATATACATCTGCAGCATCTTCTGGCAGAATTTTATTTAGTTTAACCATTGGTGTATTACCTATTAATTCACTAACATTATTAACAACTCTCATCTTGTAAAACCACCTTTAGTTGTTGTTTCATTCATACTAACCGTTTATCTATTTCGATCTCAGGATTTATCTCTAATACCGATTTCAGAAATTCCTCTTGATCTCGAGGTGAAATAGAAGTTACATCAAACTTGCCGCAATGTAAAACGATACGATCCAGTGATAATGAAGGAGCAGCGGCGAAAGGATTTTTTCTCGCTTTTATAATCGTTTTAATATCTTTAATTAGAACGGTTTGTCGAATCGGTCCATAACGAATTTTGATTTTATCTTCTTTAATACAGTAGTCCGTTCGAAACCAGAACCATAATAAAAATAATGCAAATGGCAGAATAACGAATGCGGATATAATATCTCCATTAACTAATGGAATGAAAAAGCCCAAACCGGCGATCACCCATAATAAGGTGGATAGCCATCGATCTTTCTTGGAAGGGAACACCATTACAGTTCCTCCTGTTAATAATATTTATTCTTTTATTATAAAAGCATCGCTTATTTTTTTCCAACTTTACCTATCAGGATAAACGTAATTATGCTTGAAACGTACGTCCTTTGCATAATCAGTCATTTTGTTTTGTTTCTTGTAATTGCGCGCGATGGTTAAAGAAAGTTTTATAAGCTAAATGCAAAAAGATGATAACAGTAATAGACACCGTACCTGCAACACCAAGCATGATAGCGATTTGATATTTAACAGCACTCACCGGTGAGGCACCAGCGATAATTTGACCAGTCATCATCCCCGGTAAAAATACAATACCCATGCCAACCATGGAGTTAATAGTTGGCAGCATGGCCGAATCAAAAGCTTCATTTATAATCGAATGGGATGCTTCCTTCGGTGTCGCTCCAAGCATTAATGCTCCCTCTACTTTTGCTTTCTGTTCTCTCATTCCTATTAATAGTTGATTAACTCCTAATGTGATCCCCGTCATTGCATTACCAATAATCATTCCCCCAATCGGGATAAAGAGTTGAGGATTATACCATGGATCTAGCTGTAATACGACAAATAAAAAATAAATCATACTAATCGAAATACCTAGAACCATTGCTACTGCTACTGTTTTCTTCACAGATATATTAATAATGACATTCGCTCGCTTAAACACATTATAAATTGCAAATCCCAACATAAACAGTACGATGACAATCGTAACAATCGGGTGTGGATGTTCAAAAACTATCATTAATAAATAACCGACTAAAATTAATTGTACGGTCATACGTAACGTGGAGATAATAATTAATTTCTCTCTCGGTATTCCCTTTACTCGAACAATGATCCATAAAATAACAATAAATACATAAGCAAAGAGTAATTGCCAAAGTGTAAGATCAATTGCATCTGACTCACTCATTCGAATACTCCTTTCGATCAAGCGACAGAGAGTATTGATTCATATCGATCGTTGCATCAGCAATTCTTTCAGCTAATTGCAAATCATGCGTAATCATTACCATCGTTTTATTTGATTCTTTTACAAATGCTGTAAAGGCATCAATGACTTCAGTCGCAGTCGTATTATCCAATGCTGAAGAAGGCTCATCCAATAAAAACACTTCTGCACTCAATAACATGGCTCTAGCTAATGCCAAACGTTGCTTTTCTCCTCCAGATAAATCATCGGCAGGCATGTCAAGTGATTTATTTAAAAACATCCGATTGAGGACCTGCATTAACTGACTATCGGTTGTTGGGTCCATTCCTGATAAAGTCTGCCCAACTAATAAGTTGTCTCTCACAGTTCCGGGGAAAATTATAGGTGTTTGAGGAACCATGGTAATCATCCGACGTAGTTGAATTGGATCCAACTCAGTAATATCTTGTTCCTTAAAATAGATGTTTCCTTCATCAGGAGAAGTTAACTGATTTAGCAACCTTAGAAAAGTCGATTTACCACTTCCGCTTTTGCCAATGATACATGTTACTTTATTTGCTTCTATTTTAACTTGATCCATCTCTAAAATAGCGTTTACTTTCAAGTTTTCAACTTGCAGCAATTTACCCGATACCACCTTTAATTATCTTATTGCATAGTATTCCTGATTAACTATAAATTATTTTTGATGATTTCGCCAACCCTTCATTACATATGGTGCAGAAGTACCTTATGGCGTATAACCAATACCCCCAGTCCTTCCACTTATACCCTAAAGGGGTATGCGATATACCCCTAACCATTATGAGTTATACCCCCTTTTGTGATGGATTCATCCATGCATAAAAAAATAACTCACAACATCGTGAGTTATTAAAAATTACGATTATATAAAATTAAACTAATTTTTCTAGGTTTTTAAATTCAAGGGACTGAAACTTGTCAGTAATTTTTGTCTTATCATACTTCCAGGTTGCATCATCTAAAGTACAGCTTATCGGCACATCACATTTAATTTCAGCTAATGTTCGAGATAAATGGAGCATGTCCAAATTTGCATTTATTTTGGTTTGGACACCTTTTGGAAGCTTGTCTATATTAGTAAGAATATCGTCGATCGTGCCATGTTCTTGAATTAATTTGAGTGCTGTTTTTTCCCCAATACCTTTTACGCCGGGATAGTTATCCGATGTATCTCCCATTAACCCTTTTAAATCGATTATTTGTCTTGGTGTAATTCCTTTCTTTTCGTAAAAGTTCGTATGATCGTATAGTTCATAATTCCCTTGACCCTTTTTCATGATTGCTACACGAATGCCATTATCAACTAATTGTAAAATATCCTGGTCACCTGTTAGAATCGTTACTTCATTATCGATCGCATATTCTCTAGCTAATGTTCCAATGCAATCATCTGCCTCATAATTTTCCAATCCGATATTAGGCATATCAAAACTTTCAACAACCTCTTTGACCAAATCAAATTGTGGTATGAGTTCCACTGGCGGTTCATCGCGATTGGCTTTATAGCCTTCATACATCTCTGTTCGGAATGTTTTACTACCCATATCCCAACAGCAGATGGCATGGGTTGGTTCAAAGGTTTGTACTGCATCTAAGAAGTATCGTAAGAATTGATAGACGCCATTTGTAGGTATTCCTTCACTTGTCTTCATGAAATTTCCACGAAATGCGGTGGCGAAGAAGCCACGGAATAACAATGCCATTCCATCAACAAGCAAGATTTGCTGCTTTTTCATGATTCCCCGTCCTTTTTCTTTATATTGTCTACAATGATTTTAAGTTCTTGTTCTTTCGTAGATAATGTCTCTATCGATATTGTAGAAGTTATCATTGCTAAATAATTTGTTACATGCTGCTGTAACTCTGACGAAAGGTTGTCTTTCATCTCTTTTATTATACCATGCCATTGCCCTTCATAAAATGATTCCATCATCGATTGATTGTCTTGAATATAACGCTTGGCAAAAGGTTGGAAGTTTTCGTAGATCGTTTCTTTCATAACTTCCTTTTCATTCTTTTCAAAGAAAGATTTGGTATTTTTAAACGATCCTAAAGGACGTTCAAATTGTTGTAAGTCAATATCGTCATGCAAAGTACCCTGAAAAGCTGGCGTTTCTATCTCCATTATTTCTGCACCGGGAAGAGAAAAGGAACGATCTATCTGTTTACTTGTTTGGCTAATTTCAGCATAAACAGTCTGAGCCAATTCTTTCATCAGGGACTCTATACGGAGAGAAACGGCTTGCAATTCTCGGATAAGTTCAGATTCGCAATAATTAATTAGGTTTTGTAAACTATCCCATAATTGCCGCTTTGCTTGTTTTCCTGATTCGGTAATTGTTGTTGGATTAAATGTTTCCTTAAACATGTCATGGAAGCGAATGCGAAGTCGTTCCATCACATAATATAGTTGTTTTTCAATTTTTTGATTGATTTGTGTCAAATATGTTTTGGTATGGTAATTCGTTATCACCTCTTGGATCTGCCTTTGTTTGTCATCCTTCTCCTGTTTTAGCGTACCTTTTTGTTGCTGATCGAGTCGCTGTGATTCGATATAGTAGGTCAATTGATCATAGGTTCGTACTATATCCCACTTTGCCGAAGCAATCGTCAGTTGAGTTAAGTCATAGTGAATAAATTGATGAAACGCATCTTCAAAATGCTGCATCTCTGGATTCAGTGGTTTGTTGTTTTGTTTATCACCTAGTGAATTTCGGCTAGATATCGGATACAATCTGGGAAAACGTATCCCTAGTTGTTCTAGTTGCCCTTTTACATAATTCATAACAAGTTCTAACTCTTGTTGATCTTCCGATAAATCCGAAGCATTGACGATAAAGAACATCTTATCCAATTGGAATGATTCTTTGACTCTTCCTAGTTGCATCAGGAAATCTTTATCTGCACGATTAAGTGCATGGTTATAGTAAGTAACATAAAGGATAGCATCCGCATGTTTAATGTATTCAAAAGCAACATTCGTATGACGAGCATTAACTGAATCTGCACCTGGTGTATCTACCAATCGAATACCTTGACGTGTTAATTCACAGTCATAATAAAGATCAATTGACTCCAAATAACATGCTTTGGTTTCATCCGTTACATAAGAAGGAAAATCATCTAGTCTCAAAGCAATCGTGTCATTTATACGGTGTTTCATATTTTGATAACCGGTAACAACTGCTTTTAAATATGCTTGGTACATATAATCTAAAGAATCATCAAGATATAACTCCTGTTCTGTAATCCAGTCTATTAATTCAGGAAGTTGATCAACCTTCGGAGCGAATTTCTGCGTAATGGTTTTAATATCTTTTTCCAATGATTCTTGTGATTTCACCTTTACTTGAACCGTGCCGTGTTCAAATTCTTGATTAACTGGGTTAATTCGGTTTACCGTTGCTGTTGTAGGATTAGGTGATACAGGAAGTACACCTTCCCCTAATAATGCGTTAGCAAACGATGATTTCCCAGCACTAAATGCCCCAAATAATGCAATTGTATAAGAACGATCCTGGAGCCGGCTTTTTTTAGCATGTAAATCTGAAACAAATGAATGAAATCCAGGAAGATGATAAATTGTGTTCGTTGTACGTTCGAGTGCATCAATGATTCCATCTACCGTATTCGTTGACTGAATAGATGTGCTTGCTTCTTCCTCCTTATCATTCCCTTTGTTCGAAGCAGATTTTTTGGTTGATAATTTCGTTAATTGTTGTCCTTGAATAATGGATTGCTGCAATTCACTTAATTGATCTTCCATCACCTGAATACTCGATGTCATGGAAGGCTGTGCTTCCGTCCATAATTGTTTAATTTCTATTTGCTTTTTCTCCAGTTCCTCTTCAACCATAGCATAATTTTGTAATCTGCTGCGGACTGCTTGTAAATTTGTTAATTGTTGTTGTAGACCATCTATCGTTTGTTTATTTGTATGCTGAATATGTGTCGCTATTTCTTCCCATAAATCATTTGCTTTTTGTTTATATTTACTTTTGATTGTAGCTGCAAGGTCATTGGTGTAATGAATCACATAGTCGCCGTTTAAAGTAGCTCCTTGTTTCATAACCTTGTCAATATCTTTTTGATCGATGGAAATAACAAAGTGCTGTAATACCTCGTGTAATTTAGCATCATCTAGGTGATATTGCTTAAGCATAGTCATCCATTTATCGCGAAGCTTCCATTGCAGCGAAGTATCTGCCGTTTGCTGTAGATGATTTAAAAAATATTCTGTTCGTTGTCTTTTTTCTTCTTCGGTCTTTTTCTTTGACCCAAACAATCCGACCTTAAAGTCTCGTTGTTTTGATTCTAAATAGGAAGCAGCTTTATCTCTTAAATCGGCTGGCATTAGATACGCATTCTTCAATGATTGATTTAATTCTTCAAAGAATACATCCTTTACGTGATCTTCTTTATTTTTCCAATCGTTTATTTCGCGTTCCAATGCTTTTACCTTGGATAATTCTTGCTGTTGTTCAGGCTTAATCCGATACATGGCTAGTTGATCTTCGTATTGAGATTGCAAATAAGCACTATGTTGGTTAATGATGTTATCTACTGCGTGAACGGAATGTAACAGCTCTTGTTTGTTATCGGTTAGCAATAGTTGTAATTGCTGCTTTATTTGGTGAAATTGATTATGAGGTACATCCTCATCCTTTAAAGAAGAATAGAAAATTTTCTCTGGCATAATATGCCATAAATCAAACGTTTGTTTAATACTGGCGACAAAATCTTTAAAAGCCAGCTCCTCTTCCTGATGTTTATCAATTTGATTAATAATAATGTAGAAAGGAATCGATTTTTGTTGTAGATCCTTTAAAAACTGCAAATTGACCTCTGATTGTACATGATTATAATCCATGACATAAAACAAAGCATCCATTAGATGTAAGGATGCTTCTGTCATCAAACGATCGGCATCATCCGCTGCATCTATCCCTGGAGTATCAATTAATGCTGTTCCCTTTGGTAATAACGCTTGTGAAGATCGAATCTCTAACTTACGGATCGTATCTTTATCCGTTGAATATTGTTTAACCATATCCATATCATATGGCTCTTGATATTCTACAGGTTGTTCATGATGATAAAATACACGAAGTGTCCCATTACCAGACATAACTTTAACAATATTAGCGCTTGTGGGAATTGGACTATTGGGTAAGATTTCTTTTCCTAATAATGCATTAATCATGGAAGACTTTCCAGCAGAAAAATGTCCGGCAAAACAAATCATTAGTTCCTGCTTTTTATATTTATCATAAAGGTCAAGTATTTTCTTTGCATGTTCCGTATCCTTATTATCAAGTATTTTTTGATATAATGCTGCTAATTGATGTAATAATTTTTCAGTCGAATCCATTGTTACATAACGGCCCATTTTTTCCTCACGCATCCCTTATCCTTTTTACTAGCGTCTATTATACGAGATAACTGTATATATTTCTACTGGTTATATCTACGATTCATCATGACGAACTAATTGATCTGTAATGAACCGAATAACATCCCCTCTACTAATAACTCCTTTTACTACATCGTCTTCTGTAACAACAGGAATCTTTTTAAATGCATGGCTGGAGAATATCTTAACGGCCTCTTCAAAGTTTGAATCTGGATGCACCGTAATAATCTGCTTGTTTCTCATTAGCTCCGTAACATTCATCGTTAAAGCAGCATCTAACTTTTGCTGGAAATTTTGAATTCGATCAATCATCACATGTGCATATAAATCGTACACTGTTCTCCCATTTGGTTGTAAATACCGGATGACATCTCCATCTGTCAGCATACCAATTAATTTCTTATCTTGATTGATGACAGGTACGCCGCCTATCTTATTTGTTGAAAGAACGGTTAAAAGTTCCTTTATCGTTGTTGCAGGTGTCACATATATGACATCCTCTATCATAAAATCGCTAATCTTCATGTAAATCCCTCCATTATCGCTTGCATATATTACTGTTATTGACTTTCAGAGGAAAAATATACAAGTCAAAAAATAACTACCGCTATCGCATTTAGCAAGTAGTTATGTTTATTTAAGTATTTCACTTAGCTTGCGATAGTTTCCTCCGTAAAATATAGATGGGTTCCCTTCATTTTGGTTTATTGCAGTCACTTCCGCAATAAATATCATATGATCTCCTGCTACAACTTTTTCGTTTACTTCACAAGATAGGGTAGCTAACGAACCGTTGATGACTGGAACATCTGCTTGTTGCACAAATGGGATAACTCGGTTTCCTTGATCCAACTGTCTGGCAAACACCTTTGATAGCTCTGCCTGTTCTTCTGCTAGGATACTGATGCCGAATGCCTTTGTTTCTTGCAGTTTCTTATACATACGTGCATTCTCATCAATGGAAATAGCAATTAACTTAGGGTCTAATGATACAGACATAAATGCATTTACTGTCATGCCGATTATTTCACGATGGTAATTTGCCGATACAACAGTAATACCAGTTGCAAATTGTCCCATCACTTTCCTGAAACTTCGATTATCCACCATTTTGCTCCCCCGTTCCTTCGTGATTCTACTTCTAGAATACCATTTATATAGATAGAATTAAAAGTTATCATTAGTTTACATAATATTTTTATGGTTAATCAAAATAGTTGATGATAACATAATGTATGTTGATTTAGTTACTTTTGATACAAAGTATAAAAAGGTAGCACCATCAAGTGCTACCTTCTTATTATACGGGATATACCCCATGTTTACGTTCTGTGAATGTAACGCTTTTTGAATCATAAAGGGAATATCGTTGAATTAACTCATCTCGTAATTGCTCCGGTTTAACGACTCCGTCAATTACCATTTCAGATGCTAATCGATAAATATCAATGTTTTCTTTATATTCCTCTTGTTTTTCTTTAATAAATGCTGCACGATCTGCTTCCGGTAATTCCTGTATTTTATTGGCATATACAGCATTTACTGCCGCTTCTGGACCCATAACAGCAATTTGAGCAGTTGGTAAAGCTAAGCAGCAGTCCGGCTCAAATCCTGGTCCGGCCATTGCATATAACCCTGCTCCATAGGCCTTACGGACAATGACAGAAATTTTTGGAACGGTTGCCTCGCTCATTGTTGCAAGCATTTTGGCTCCATGCCGAATGATACCAGCACGCTCCACCTTTGTACCAATCATGAATCCAGGTACATCAACTAAAAACAGAAGCGGGATATTAAATGCATCACATAGTTGCACAAATTTTGCTGATTTATCAGCAGAATCTGGAAAAAGAACGCCCCCTTTCATACGTGGTTGATTAGCAATAATCCCAACAGCTCGACCATCCATTCGAGCAAGTCCAGTAATTAATTCAGGAGCAAACTTTTTCTTAATTTCACAAAAACTTCCTTCATCAATAAGTTGATCAATGAGATCATACATATTAAATGGCACATTTTGATTAGTAGGGATTAAATCCGCCAAATTTTTCTCTATTTGTTTAACCCCTTTTTTATCTTTAACTGTAGGTTTTTCTCGGAAATTTTTTGGAAAATAGTCTAAGTATTTTTGTGTATATGCAATGGCCTCTTGTTCTGTTTTAACTAGTACATCGCCAACGCCAGACACAGAACAATGCATCATTGCTCCACCCATTTCTTCCAACGATACTTTTTCACCAATTACCTTTTCTGCCATACGGGGGGAGCCCAAGTACATCGATGCATTTCCTTCAACCATAATAACAATATCACAAAATGCCGGTATGTACGCACCTCCAGCAGCGGATGGGCCGAACAATAAACAAATCTGTGGTACACGACCAGAAAGCTTGATTTGATTGTGAAAAATTCGACCAGCACCTCTTCTTCCTGGAAACATTTCTACTTGATCTGTTATTCGTGCACCAGCTGAGTCAACTAAATAAATCATTGGTATTTCCAATTTCTCGGCAGTTTCTTGGATGCGTAAAATCTTTTCTACTGTTCTTTTTCCCCAAGATCCTGCCTTAACCGTGGAATCATTCGCCATTACACAGACAGATTGGCCATTAATCTTGCCAATGCCTGTAACTACGCCATCAGATGGTAATGATTCGTCCATACAATTTGCAAAGAACGCATCTTCTATATTCATGCTTTCATCAAATAACCGGCGAAGTCTCTCACGAACAAATAATTTACCTTTTTCTTCATTTTTTTGATGGTATTTTGCTTGCCCACCTTGGCTGATTTTGCTCACTCTATCTTGAAATTCTTCCAAATAAGACATGTTGCCCAAGCCTCCTGATTCTAAATTCCCTCATAGTTAGGCATTCGTTTTTCACGGAATGCAAGTAATCCTTCTGTTCTATCTTTAGTAGAAATGGTTTGCTGATAAGCTAGTTGTTCCAATACTAGCCCTGTCCTTAAATCAGTCTCCATTCCTTGATTAATTGCTGTTTTTGCTTGTTTTAATGCAACTGGACCATTGTTAGCTATCGCTTTTGCAAGCTGTAGAGCTGTCTCGTCTAACCGTTCTGATGCACATAACTCTTCTATTAGTCCAATGGATAAAGCTTCATCAGCTGTAACCCGTTTTGCACTATAGATGAGGCGCTTTGCTTGCCCAGTACCGATAAGCCTTGGTAATCGTTGTGTGCCGCCGGCTCCTGGAATAATTGCTAACGAAGTCTCCGTTAATCCCATTTTTACATGGTTGGCAGCTATACGGATATCACAAGCTAATGCCAATTCTAAACCGCCACCGAAAGCAACCCCGTTTAGAGAGGCGATGACTGGCATCGACATATTCTCAACCGCAGTTACTGTTTCTCCTATGGATGTAACTGCTGCAACCACCTCTTGGTCAGACATCCCTGCTCTTTCTTTTAGATCAGCTCCGGCACAAAAAGCTTTATCACCAGTGCCAGTAATTATGGTACAAATTACTGATGGATTCTGTTCAATTAGTTGAATAACTGAATAGAGTTGTTCTAACAGAGATTTAGACATTGCATTAGCGGCTTCCGGCCGATTTAATGTGACAATGGCAATTGAATCAATATATTCCAATTTAACAAGAGAATTCATTCAAAACCTCCCCCTAATTATTAGATAGTCGATTTATTCAATAACTGCGATGACATCCCCTTCGTTGACGAAATCCCCTTCAGCAACTTTCAGTTCCTTAACTGTACCAGGTGAGTCTGCAGGGATAGGAATTTCCATTTTCATCGACTCTAGTATGACAACATCCTGACCTTCTCCAACAGATTCTCCTTGAGCTACTGCAATTTTCCATACACTTCCAGCCATTGTTGCTTTTATTTCCATCCTCGATTTCCTCCTATTTAGTATTTTCTACTTCCGTTAAATAATATTTATCTACAAAATTAGTAGCCGTATTCCCTCGTTTAAACTGTTCATGATCAGCAATTACTTTTAACATCGGCAGATTTGTTTTAATTCCATCAATTCTGTAGTTCATAAGCGCTTCTTTTAATCGTTTTATAGCTTCTTCTCTGGTTCTGCCATAGACAATTAATTTTCCTATCATCGGATCATAAAAAGGGGTAACATCGTAGCTATTTTTTACAGCAACCTCATTTCGTATATAGGGACCCTCCGGATATTCGAAATTGGTAATATGTCCAGGAGAAGGGAAGAATGTATTCGGGTCTTCCGCATAAATACGTGCTTCTAATGCATGCCCATTCATTGACAAATCTTGTTGATAGATAGATAATGTTTCCCCATTTGCGACTTGAATTTGTTGCTCGACAATATCTAATCCCGTAATTTCTTCAGTAACAGGGTGTTCCACTTGGATACGAGTATTCATTTCTAGAAAGTAAAAATTCTCTTCTTCATCTACTAGGAATTCAATCGTTCCGGCATTGGTGTATTCTATGGCTTTTACAGCCTTTACTGCGGTTTCTCCCATTAGATTTCTTGTATGCTCCGAAATAAAAGGGGATGGCGCTTCTTCAATGACCTTTTGATTCCTCCGTTGAATTGAACATTCTCGTTCAAATAGGTGAACTGCGTTTCCGAAATGATCTGCTAAAATCTGTATTTCTATATGTCTCGCATTTTCAATCTTACGTTCGATAAACATGGAACCATCACCAAAAAAAGTTAAAGCACGTTTTGAATTATGTTCAAAAGCGGTCTGCAGCTCGTTTTCTGAATGAACCACTTGCATTCCTATGCCGCCTCCGCCCGCAGATGCTTTTAACATAATTGGATACCCGATCTCCCGGGCAATGTTTTTAGCTTCTTCAATTGAATTTACTGCTTCTTTCGTTCCTGGTACAATCGGAACTCCTGCCTGCTCCATCGCAGTCCTTGCCGCAATTTTACTGCCCATTTGTCTAATAACTTTACTATTAGGACCAATAAATAATATCCCAGCTTGCTCGCATTGTTCAGCAAACGTTCCGCTCTCACTCAAGAAGCCATACCCGGGATGGATAGCATCTGCCTTTACTTCCTTTGCAACCGTTATAATTTTTTCTACATTTAAATAACTTTCATTTACTCGTGGAGGACCAATCAAGTAGCTTTCATCAGCCATATCCACATGAGGAGAGTTTACATCAGCCTCCGAATACACACTTACTGTTCGTATGTTAAGTCGTTTGCATGTGCGAATGATTCGAGACGCTATTTCACCACGATTAGCAATTAGTATCTTTTCAATCATTTTCAAATCCCTCCTACTTCTGAAATTGCTCTATAGCCATTTCTTTCAATTTATACTTTTGAATTTTACCACTCGCTGTCATCGGATACTCCGAAACAAATTCAATATACTTCGGTATTTTATGCTTTGAGATATTTCCTTCACAAAATGCTTTTATTTCATCTGCGGTGATCATGTTATCGTTTCGCTTCACAATCCAGGCCATGACTTCTTCACCGTATTTTTGGTCAGGAATACCAACAACCTGAACATCTAATACATCTGGATGTTGATATAAAAATTCTTCAACCTCTCGTGGATAAATATTCTCACCACCGCGAATAATCATATCTTTTATTCTCCCAGTAATTTTTAAGTAACCATTTGCATGTTGAACAGCTATATCTCCAGTATGAAGCCAGCCTTCTTTATCTATTACTTCATTGGTGGCTTGTTTATTATTATAATAACCTTTCATTACATGATATCCTCTTGTCAGTAATTCTCCCGGTAACCCAACCTCTTGTTCTTCATTCGTACCTGGAACAACCACCTTTACTTCAACATTTGGATGTGCTTTCCCTACTGTACTTACCCGTAATTCAATTGGATCGTCGGTTTTGGTTTGAGTAATTACAGGAGATGATTCAGTTTGTCCATACGCAATGGTTATCTCGTGTGCCCCCATCTTCTCCATTACATTTTTCATAACTTCCATTGGACAAGCTGAACCCGCCATTATTCCCGTTCGTAAGTTGGATAGATTATATTGGTCAAAATTTGGATGATTCAATTCTGATATAAACATCGTTGGCACTCCATGAAGCGCTGTACATTGTTCAGCAGCTACTGCTTCTAGTACCTTCTCCGGCTGAAATTGTTCTAATAATACCATCGTTGTTCCTTTTGATACAGCTGCTAAGACACCAAGTACACAACCAAAACAATGAAAAAATGGTACTGGGATACAAAGTCGATCATGATTGGATAATTTCATACAGTCTGCGATTTGGTTGCCATTGTTTACAATATTATAATGTGTTAACATAACTCCTTTTGGAAAACCTGTTGTACCAGATGTATACTGCATATTGATAACGTCATGAACATTCAGTAATTGTTTGCGTTTACTTAACTGTTCGTCACTCACATATTTACCAAGCTCAATGACTTCATCCCAGCTATATGCAAACGGCTCGTTTGTATCACTTAATATAATAATATTCTTTAAGTATGGTAAATTTGCAGAAATAAGCTGTCCTTTTTCAGCAGTTTCGAGTTCTGGACAGATTTTCTTTAAAATGTCTACATAAGATGTACCTTTAAAGCTTTCGGCTAATATCAGTGTTGTTGCTTCCGATTGTTCTAATAAATAGTGAAGTTCACTTGCCTGATAACTGGTGTTTACAGTTACGAGGACTGCCCCCATTTTTCCAGTTGCGAATTGGGTAGTTAACCATTCAGGTTGATTATCAGCCCAAATTGCCACATTTTCTCCTTTTTCAATTCCTAGAGACATAAATCCTTTAGCTGCCTCATTTACCATTTCATTGAATGCATGATATGACTTACGTAATTGTAATTCTGGATAGATAACTGCTTCATGATCAGGATATAAATCTACTTGTCTTTCTAATAACTCGCCAACAGTTAAATTTAATAAAGCCATGAACGTTATTCCTCCTTTATTTCAATTAACAACCCAATTGTCTTGCAATCACTAATCGTTGAATTTCTGACGTTCCTTCTCCGATTTCTAATAGTTTGGCATCACGTAAATAACGTTCCACTTCATATTCTCGCATATAACCATATCCACCATGAATCTGTATTGCTTGGTTAGCAGCACGAAATGCCGTTTCAGTTGCATAAAGTTTCGCATAAGCTGCTTCCTTACTAAACGGCTTATTATTATCCTTCAGCCAAGCAGCTTTATGTACCATATTCCTAGCTAGCTCAACCTCCATCGACATATCTGCTAGCTTAAATTGGATCGACTGAAAGTCAGATATTGGTTTCCCGAACTGCTTTCTTTCTTTCGCATAAGCCAATGCCTTTTCAAGTGATGCTTGGGCGATCCCTAATCCTAATGCACCAATTGAGATTCGCCCTCCATCCAATGTATGAAGAAATTGTTTAAACCCTTTTTCTGGGTCGCCAAGTAAATTTTCTTTTGGTACACGAACCCGATCAAGCACGATTTCCGCTGTATCAGAACCTCGAACTCCCATTTTGTCATAGTTACTTGTAATGGTAACCCCTTCTGTGTCTGCAGGGACTATAATGGCAGAGATAATATTTCTTCCTCGATCATTCTTACCTGTGACAGCGGTTACAATTAATGTTTTAGCAAAACTTGCATTTGTAATAAAGCATTTCTCACCAGTAATAATATAATGATCTCCATCTAAAGTAGCGGTTGTTTTTGTACCACCTGCATCTGAACCAGCATTTGGTTCAGTTAGACCAAAAGATCCTAATGCTTCCCCTTTTGCTAATGGCAGTAAAAACGCCTGTTTTTGTGCTTCCGTTCCAAAATAATAAATAGGGCTAGCACCTAGTGAAACAGCAGCTGCATAGCTTAGTCCGGTACTTCCACAAACTCTCCCAATTTCTTCTACCGCTAGCGCATACGAGAGTGTATCTCCACCTGAGCCTCCATATGTTTCAGGAAAAGGAATTCCTAATAAACCAAGCTCGCCCATCTGTTTGAAGATATTGAGGGGAAATTGTGCTTCCTTATCAATTTCTATAGCTCTTGGAAGGATAACTTCTTCAGCAAAGTCTCTTACCATCTTTTTAATCATTGCTTGTTCTTTCGTTAGTTCAAAATCCATGTCACTCCTCCTTAACGATATAGACCGACTGGTTGGTCTGTAACTCAACTAAATTACCCTTTATCAACTAATATTGATTCATACGCATGGCTATTAATGTCTTGTTGGAGAATCGCATGTAGAATCAAGTCGACGAAAATGTCGCTAATTTCTTCAATGGAGTATTTGCCAGTTTGTTGATACCATTTATATGTCCAATTCACCATTCCTAATATTGCCATACCAGTTATTTCAACAGGTAAATCCTGGCGAAATTCCCCATTGGCCTTTCCCTCCTGAATGGTTTGAAAGATAAGCTGTTTAAAGCGGTCGCGTTTCTCTTTTATTAACGATTCATATGTTTGCTTTAAATAGATGTTCTCTTGATAAAAGACTGAGATTTGTGGTTTGTAAATATCAAATACCTTTACAAAATCCTTAATGATAGCTTGTAATTTGTTAGTTGGCGATTGATACATATTATTTGCTTGCATTGCCTTATCCAAAACATAGGTAATGAATGTATCATGAATAAGGTAAAGTAATTCATCTTTTGACGAGAAGTGGTGATAAAATCCCCCTTTTGATGTACCTACATCTTCTACAATTTGGTTTACTGTTACTCCATGATAACCGTATTTTTCAAAAAGTAATAAGGACGTTTGTATAATTTTATCTCGTAATTCCGTTTCAATCCCTCCCCCTGTATTTCTTTTTTAACATACCATAGTTACCTGAAAATTTAAAGTGTTATTACTAGTTATAAAGGATGTCAGAATGGTATTCACACAATCATACAAAAAAACCTGTAGAGAAACCAACTATCCGTTCTCTACAGGCAGTTAACAGAAGCTAACTTTTATTCTTCTTTTTCTTCAAAAGGTTTTTGGTACTGCGCATGCTTCCATACCTGAATTACTTCACCTTGTGTATCTGTATCAACAATAAACGAACCATTACTGTATCGATCACTATTCGATAGCTCTAATGGATAAACATGATGTATTTCACCATTTTTCGTTTGAAAGTTAATCGTATCGTGTTCATTTGCTAAGAAAAATCCTCGAATCCGATGGGCTTTTGTTTTGAGTTCACGAAGCATAACAACGCCTCGTTTTGCACGAGTTGATTTCTCAAACTCCTGCAGTTTCATTCGTTTACATGCACCCCGCTGTGTAAGCACTACAAGAGAAGGCTCCGATAAATCATCAAATACTTGTCCATTTACAACGTGCTCACCTTGCTTTAATTGAATTGCTTTTACACCAGCAGCCCGTTGGCCGACTAATGATATATCCCCTTCGTGATACCACAAGCCATATCCTTTATCCGAGGCAATAAACACATCTGAATAGCCTGAAGTACGATGTACATTGACGACTTCGTCATCACCCTTTAAGTTTAATGCAATTAATGCCTTCGAGTATCGTTGGGCATCATAAAGCTTTAGCTGACTTCTTTTTACCATTCCATTTTTCGTAAAGAAAAGTAAATAGTTTTCTTCTTTAAAATCTCGAACGGGAATACACTCAATAATCCGTTCATTTTTTTCAATGGATACAATATTGGAAATATGCTGCCCTATATCTTTCCAACGAATATCTGGCAATTCATGCACCGGTAAATAAATATACTTCCCTTTATTGGTAAATAACAGAATTTTATCTGTCGTATTTAGCTCAATTAAACGAACTAAATGATCGTCTTCTTTCATTGCAAAATCTTCGCCATTCGAAGCACTATAGGATCGTAAACTCGTTCTTTTTATATAACCATCTCTTGTTACAGAAAGTAATACGTCCTCACTTGCCACCATAACCTCGATATCAATCTTCAATTCTTCAATTTCATCTTCAATCTCGGTTAAACGAGATGTGGCAAACGTTTTTCTTATTTTTCTTAGATCTTTCTTGATTGTTTGTAGTAGTATTTTCTCATTTTGTAAAATGTTCTCTAACTCTCGAATTCGTTTTCGGAGTGTCTCTGCTTCTTCCTGTAGAGATGTAATATCCGTATTTGTTAAACGATACAACTGTAACATAACAATTGCTTCTGCTTGAGCCTCAGAGAATGTAAAGTTAGTAATTAATTGCTGCTTTGCATCTTGCTTATCCTTTGAGGAACGTATCGTAGAAATGACTTCATCCAAGATAGAGATTGCCTTCATTAACCCTTCAACAATATGCGCACGATCTCTCGCCTTTGTTAAGTCATATTTGGTTTGACGAGTAACTACTTCTTTTTGATGTGCTATATATGCATCTAGTATTTGATTTAAAGAGAGCAATTTTGGTGTTTTATCTTGTATAGCAACCATATTAAAATGATAGGTGATTTGTAAATCTGTATTTTTAAATAAATAGTTTAAAACACCTTCACTATTTACATCCTTTTTAAGTTCGATGACAACGCGCAGGCCAGTACGATCTGTTTCATCACGTACTTCTGCAATGCCTTCTACCTTCCTATCAATACGAAGCTCGTCCATTTTCTTAACCATATTTGCTTTATTTACTTCATATGGGATTTCGTCAATTACAATTTGTTGACGATTGCCTCGTATTTCTTCTATCTTAGTCTTTCCTCGTACAATTATTTTGCCACGGCCTGTTTCGTATGCCTTTTTAATTCCTTCAACACCTTGAATGATTCCGCCCGTAGGAAAATCTGGTCCTTTGATAACATTCATTAGCTCTTCTGTTGTTACAGAAGGCTTATCAATCTTAAGAATGACTGCATCCAAAACTTCTTGTAAATTATGTGGCGGAATGTCTGTGGCATAACCAGATGAAATTCCAGTTGAACCATTCACAAGTAAATTAGGGAATTTAGCTGGGAGTACAACTGGCTCTTGAATCGTATCATCAAAGTTCGGAATAAAATCCACTGTATCTTTTTCAATATCCCGTAATAATTCAGATGAAATACTTGACAGCCTTGCTTCCGTGTAACGCATGGCAGCAGGAGGGTCTCCATCAATACTTCCATTGTTCCCATGCATTTCTACTAAAACATTACGAACTTTCCAATCCTGACTTAAACGAACCATTGCATCATAAACAGACGAATCACCGTGTGGATGATAATTACCAATTACGGTACCCACTGTTTTAGCCGATTTTCGAAAATTTTTATCATGTGTATTTTTTTCTTCATGCATAGCGTAAAGGATTCTACGCTGGACAGGTTTCAACCCATCTCTCGCATCTGGTAATGCTCTATCCTGAATAATATATTTACTATACCTTCCAAAACGATCGCCAATGACTTCTTCTAATGGAAGGTCTAAATAAGCTTCTGGTTGTGACAATCCAACCCCCCCTAAAAATTGATATTTTATTGTTGCTCTTCTGTATGGATTCTCTCATTTTCTAATATATTACTTTCGTCGTCTAAACCAAATTCAACATTGCCTTCAATCCATTTTCTTCGCGGTTCTACTTTATCTCCCATTAACGTGGTAACTCTTCGTTCTGCTCGAGCTAAATCGTCAATCGTAACGCGGATAAGTGTCCTCGATTCAGGATTCATAGTAGTCTCCCATAATTGATCCGCATTCATCTCACCGAGTCCTTTATAGCGTTGGATAGTATATCCATTTTTAAACGTTTGGATCGCTTGCTTCATTTCCTCTTCATCCCAAGCATAAACGACCTTTTCTTTCTTCCCTTTTCCTTTGGAGATTTTATATAGAGGTGGAAGAGCAATATAAATCTTACCTGCTTCAACCAATGTTCGCATATAACGATAGAAGAATGTTAGCAGCAAGACTTGAATATGGGCACCATCTGTGTCAGCGTCAGTCATGATAATAATTTTGTCATATTGTACATCTTCTAAATCAAAATCTCCTCCGACTCCAGCACCGATGGTATGGATAATCGTAGAAATCTCTTCATTTTTGAATACATCCTGCAGTTTCGCTTTTTCTGTATTTATTACTTTTCCTCGTAATGGTAGAACGGCTTGAAACTTTCGATCTCTACCCTGTTTCGCAGAGCCGCCAGCTGAATCCCCTTCTACTAGATACAATTCATTTCGTTTTGGGTTTTTAGATTGAGCTGGAGTAAGCTTCCCGCTTAACAATGTATCTTTTCGTCTCTTTTTCTTCCCTGTTCGAGCATCTTCTCTTGCTTTTCGAGCTGCTTCTCTTGCTTCTTTCGCTTTTATCGCTTTTTTAATTAATTGACCGGATATATCCGGGTTTTCTTCAAGAAAGTACGATAGTTTTTCGGAAACAATGGCATCAACAGCGGACCTCGCTTCAGGTGATCCTAATTTCCCTTTGGTTTGCCCTTCAAATTGCAACTTTTCTTCAGGTACACGTACAGAGACAATCGAAGTAAAGCCTTCCCTTATATCCGTTCCTTCCAAATTCTTATCTTTTTCTTTTACTAATCCAGCACGTTTCGCGTAATCATTAAACGTTCTCGTAATCGCTGTGCGTGCTCCAGATTCATGGGTTCCTCCATCTTTTGTTCGTACATGGTTAACAAATGACAACATATTTTCTGCAAATCCGTCGTTAAATTGGAAAGCAAAATCAACTTCGATACCTTGTTGCTCTCCTTCAAACGATACAACCTGGTGCAGCGTATCTTTCTCTTCATTTAAGTAATGAACAAATGCTTTTAAGCCATCAGGAAATTGATATTCTTCCGTTTGATTTTTTCTTAAGTCAGTTAACTGTATTTTTAAACCTTTTAAAAGAAAAGCGGCTTCTCTTAACCGTTCGGATAATGTTTCAAAATCATATATAATGGAATTAAAAATAGCTGGATCTGGTTTAAAGTGTATAATCGAACCTTTCTTTTTCGTAGCCCCTTGTTTTTCTAAAGAACCTACTGGCTTACCACCATTCTCAAATCGCTGAAAATACGTGTGGCCATCTCGATGAATGGTAACTTCCAGCCACTCTGAAAGAGCGTTAACTACAGAAGCCCCAACCCCATGTAATCCACCACTTGTCTTATAGCCACCTTGACCAAATTTCCCACCAGCATGCAGCACAGTGAAAATCACCTCTGGTGTAGGTTTTCCTGTCCGATGCATACCAGTAGGTATACCTCGTCCATTATCCGCAACAGAAATACTATTATCCTTATGTATGGTAACTTTTATAACCTCTCCATAACCAGCTAAGGCCTCATCTACAGCATTATCAACGATTTCAAAAACGAGATGATGAAGCCCTCTAAGATCTGTACTTCCTATATACATACCAGGTCTTTTTCTGACAGCTTCCAGACCTTCAAGTACTTGTATCGAGTCATCGCTATATTGAATGGGTTGTTGCGTCACTCCATACCTGCTCCCTTCTACGCTCTCTTGTATACTCTATAATAGAACGAATGTTTGTTTGTGTAAAGTTTCATCAAAGGCGTTACTATCCTATTTTATTACTTTTTCAACGCTATTTGTCAACATTAACCATAAACATGTACCTAAGTATACTACACTTAAGATTAACTTTCATTGATATTCCGCATGGTAATGCGAAAAGGATGACAATCAGTTGCCATCCTTGTGTACAGATCATTATTTTACTAGTACTGCATGGACTACTTTAATGCAGAGATCCATAACTACTGTAAAATCTCGCTGTTTCAAAAAATCAAACGCTTCTTGATTAATAATTCCTTGTTGTGCCCAAAAGACTTTACAATTGGTTTGTGCAGCTTCGTTTGCAATCTCCGGTAAGAATTCCGGTCTTCGGAAAACGTTTATAATATCAATCTTATCTGGCACCTCTGTTAAGGAAGCATATGATGTTTCTCCTAATACTTCCTCTACAGTCGGATTTACTGGAATAATCCGGTATCCCTGCTGCTGCATTATTTTAGCTATTTGATAAGAAGTCCGACCCGGATTATTAGATAAACCAACGACAGCAATTGTCCTGGCATTCGTTAGTATATCCTTTAAAGTTTCATTTGATGGATTTTCCCAAACCATTATACACACCCCTTTATTCTTTATCAAGTAAACCTTGTTCCTGAAGGTATTGTTTTGCTACTTCATGTGGTGTTTGATCTTCGTAGTCTACTTGGTAATTCATCTGTCTCATTTCATTATCGGTAATTTTTCCAGCAAGTTGATTTAAGATTTCTTCTAATTCAGGGTACTTCTCAAGTGTTTCATTACGCATAAGCGGTGCCCCCTGATAAGGCGGAAATAGATTTTCAGGGTCGTCCAAGGAAACTAAGTCTAATTCTACCATATAACTATCAGTCGCATAAGCATCAATGATGTCAACATCTCCTGTTGTTAGCGCATCTTGTCTTAACCCAGGGTCCATTGTCCGTACATTTGCAATATCTAATTGATATACATCTTGCATTCCTACATAACCATCATATCTGTCTTTAAATTCTAATGTAAATCCAGCTGTTATTTGGTCTTCGATTTGTTTTAAATCACCAATGGTTTTTAATTGATACTGATCTGCTAAGTCTTTCGTAGTTGCAACCGCATAGGTATTGTTAAAAGCCATTGGCTTTAAGTACGCCATATCATATTGATCATCCATTCCTTTTTTTGCCTGTGTATACACTTCACTCGCTTCATTACTTTCTGCTTGTTCTTCTAAATGCGTTACGATTGCAGTGCCTGTGAACTCTGGAAAGATATCGATGCTTCCTTGCTGAAGTGCATCAAATACAAAAGCAGTTTTCCCTAGACCTGGTTCTAATTTCACATTTAAATCGGTTTCTTCTTCAATTAATAATTTATACATATTGATTAATATTGCTGGCTCGGCACCTAATTTACCCCCAATAACTAGATCCGCTTGCTTTGAATTATTAAAAATTAATGGGGAAACAACAATTAAAACAGCGATAATAAGCATGGAAATAAATGATTTAAATCCTGCTCTTCTAGATATACGTTCGAAACCTCTTAGAATAAAATCAAGAATAATTGCTAATAATGCCGCTGGAATAGCACCTAGAAGTATTAAATTAACATCTGCCCCTCGATCCAGTCCAAGTAAGATAAGTTCGCCTAGTCCCCCAGCACCAATTAATGCAGCCAAAGTGGTGGTGCCTACAATTAGAACCATTGATGTACGTATCCCAGCCATGATAACAGGCATTGCTATTGGTAACTCTACTTTTGTTAACCGCTTGAGTGAGTTCATTCCCATTCCAGTAGCAGCCTCTTTTAGTGCTGGATCGACTTCTTTAATTCCAGTATAGCTATTTCGTAGAATAGGTAATAGTCCATAAGCTGTTAAAGCTATAATTGCTGGTAATGTACCAATCCCAAAAAAGGGTATAAGGAAGGCCAACACAGCAAGACTTGGTATCGTTTGTAAAACAGCAGATACGCCTATCATGGGTTCCGCTATTTTTGGATACCTTGTTAACATGAGCCCCAACGGTACAGCAATGATAATCGCAATAATTAAAGAAATCAACGATATCTGTAAATGTTCCCAAATGGTCTCCAACAACATACCTTGTCGATTTTGGAATACCGTAATAAAATCACTCATGATTGGACCACCCCATTTTCCATAGTGGTCTTACTCTTTAAGTACGCAACAATGTCTCGATAGCGAATCACACCCACGAGCTTACTTGATTTGATCACTGGGTAGATTGTTTGCTCTGAAGCTTCAATTATTTCGACTGCTTTATAAAGAGGGAGATTATTTTCTAACGTAACACCTTCTATGAAAGATCCATTTTGTACAATTCCCTCATACATGTTATTTTCATCACGTACGATATAAGTAGTCATTTCATTGCATTCGCCTTTTTCAAATACAGATTTCGATATCACAAATTGCTGTGTCTGATCGGCTATCACATCTACCGCTGTTTGCCATGGCGATTTTCGTTCTCCTATAAATGTTTGAACAAATTGAGTTTGAGGTTGAAGAATTAAATCTTGTGGTTTATCAAATTGGACAATTTCTCCACCCTTCATTAAGCATACCCTATCCCCTAAAGCCATTGCCTCATCAATATCATGTGTAACAAACAGAATTGTCTTTTTAATCTCTTTCTGTAATGATTGAATATCCTGCTGTAATTGCTCTCTGCTGATAGGATCTAATGCACTAAAGGGCTCGTCCATCAAAATAATATCTGGGTCAGCTGCCAATGCTCTAATTACACCGATTCGTTGTTGTTGACCACCTGATAATTCTCTAGGCATCCGTTTTTTAAATGTACTTGGTTCAAGTCCTACCATATCCAATAATTCACTCGTGCGTTTTTGTATATCCTTTTGTTTCCATTTTTTCATCTCAGGAACAACTGCAATGTTCTCTTCAATTGTCATATGTGGAAAAAGTGCAATTTCTTGAAGTACATAACCAATATTCCAGCGAAGTTCATGAATATTAAAACCATTAATCCTCTGATCGTTTATGGATATCTCCCCCGATGTTGGTTCAATTAATCGATTTACCATTTTCATCGTCGTTGTTTTCCCACAACCACTTGGTCCAATCAGGGTTACCATTTCTCCTTTATCTACCCGAAAAGAAATGTCTTTAATCGCTTCGGTTCCATCTGGATATTTTTTCTTCACATGATTAAATTCAATCATAACTTCCTCCTTAGCCTCTCCTTTTAACACTATCATAGAGCATTATAGTGATTTCCCACAATGAAACGATTCCAAACATATTTGAAATTATGGTTCTTAAAACCTTGACTTCATGCTAAAATAAGAAAAGCCTATTTTTTATAGTTTTAAACAGAGATTGATTCACATATCGTTGATAAATTATCATAATTGGGAAAGTAGGAATGCATATGGAATATATTATTTTTGCTATTATTGCTTACTTATTAGGATCCATTCCTTCTGCACTTATAGTTGGAAAAGTTGGTTATAATAAAGACATTCGGTTGCATGGAAGTGGGAATTTAGGAGCAACCAATACCTTTCGTGTACTTGGAATCAAGGCTGGAATAATTGTGACTTTAGCCGATATATTAAAAGGTACAGTAGCAACTCTAATCCCTCTCTTCATGGATGCGGATGTTTATCGGCTTGTCATCGGGCTATTTGCTGTATTAGGCCATACGTATCCTATTTTTGCTAAATTCAAAGGCGGTAAAGCCGTTGCCACTTCCGGCGGGATTATACTTGGTATTAACCCATTATTGTTTTTAATTATGATCTTAACTTTTATTATTAGTCTGTATTTGTCAAAATATGTTTCACTTTCATCCATCATTACTGGAGTCGTTTCAATTATTGCTTCGATTTTCTTTCATAATATCGGACTTTTTATTGTTATTACGGTACTAACTATTTTTGTCATTTATCGGCATTGGGATAACTTAAAGCGAATTAAAAACAAAACAGAACCAAAAATCACATGGATGTAGGAGCACCAAGCCAGAAAATTGAATCTTAAAATGCGGTAAAGTATACTTTTATTATTGAAGAGAAAGGGGACGATGTTATGGAAAACACAAAAACATTCCCACAGAAAAAATTACCTAGCAAAGCACAACGTCATAAATTATTTGGTTCTGTAATGCCGGTCCCAAGATCAAAACCTGTTGATAAAGTTCATATGGCAGATTTACAGAATACAAAAAAAGACTTTTTGTTTGATTTGGATGCCGTCGGAATTACGAAAGTTAAACATCCAATTACGATATATAGTTCAATAGCACCAACTGTTCAAACAAGTATCGGTGAGTTTACTTTTAGTTCTAGCTTAAGCCATTCCAATAAAGGAACCAATATGAGTCGATTTAATGAACAATTAGCTAAGTATCATCGACAAGGGTTTTCCACTGATCTAACGACATTAAAAACCTTTACAAAAGAGTTAGCTGAACGTTTGGACCAGCAAGATGCGTCTTTAAGAGTCGATTATACTTGGTTTTATGAGCGCAATGCTCCAGACACACAACTTGCGGGACTAAACCATGCCGATGTTTCGATTAGCGTAAACTACGACAAGCAACAAGGTTATGATATTCGTTTATCTTTATCTGTTTCTATTACAACACTTTGTCCTTGTTCTAA
Source organism: Virgibacillus salexigens (assembly GCF_014905415.1). GTDB lineage: Bacteria > Bacillota > Bacilli > Bacillales > Amphibacillaceae > Virgibacillus > Virgibacillus salexigens. The sequence goes on along the minus strand of NZ_BNEO01000002.1, from coordinate 567,225 downwards.
AGAAATAAGTGAATACAGTGCACATAATCAGCGAGGCAATGTAACGATGGATGTGAAGATTATTGAAGATTTTGATGAAACAACATCCGACTGGAAAAAAATCTTACTAGAAGCTGCTGAGAGTAACGCAAGTGCAAGGCTGCACCCTATTCTGAAACGTACCGATGAAAAAATGGTAACAGAACAAGCTTATGAAAACCCCCGGTTTGTGGAAGATATGGTACGATTAGTTGCTGCTGATCTATATGAGGTCTCAGAAATTAGACAGTTCAAAGTAACTTGTCAAAATGAAGAATCGATTCATATGCATGATGCAGTGGCTTCTGTTACCTACGATAAAGATAATGAATGATAAAAAGAAGGGTAAATATGAAGTATATTTTCATTGGCTTAATAAAATTTTATCGTTCGGCGATTAGTCCTTTTAAGCCTCCTACTTGCCGATTTTATCCGACTTGCTCTGAGTATGGTTTAGAAGCTTATCGGCGATTTGGTTTTTTTAAAGGAAGTTACTTGACAATAATACGAATCAGTAAATGCCATCCTTTTCATCGCGGTGGTGTAGACTACGTACCAGAAGAAAAAAAGAAATAAGGTACTTCCAGTCATAAAGGAGCTGTTTTTCATGAACATACAAATTAGCAAAGAAGCTGCAAAATGGTATAAAAAAGAATTTGATATCGAGGAAGATGAATCTCATATGCGCTTTTTCGTGAGATATGGCGGTATTGGAGGAAATGTGCCTGGGTTTTCATTAGGGGTAAGCAAGGAACAGCCCGTTGATATGCATACTTCTACGGAAGTAGAAGGGATTACATTCTTTATAGAAGGAAAAGATGCTTGGTATTTCGATGATAAAGACCTTAAAATTAATCTTAATCATAAGCAATACGAACCAGAAATGAAATACATTCAAACTAAATAAGCCTATATATTAAAAAGAGCTTGAAACAAGCTCTTTTTAATATAATTGAAACCGATTTATTTGTTCCCACTGTTGTTCTTTATTTAAGATAAAACGCTGTTTCTCTCCAAATAAATCGAAATGTGGGTAATTGTCCTTTTGATCAATCCATTGTGGTGACAGATGATAATTTCTGCCCCACGCCTGTAATTTATGTATATCCTGACACCCCACCTTTGTTACGGTTGTACAATCAGGAAATCGCTCATCCAACCAGTAATGCGTTAAAAAAGCAATTTCTCCAGCTTCTACTTGTTTTTTCCAATTCCTTAGTTCCTGGCGATTGATTCCAAATGCCATATTTATTCTCCTTTGAGTTGTTTCATATATGCTTGATGCCAAGCTGGAAAAGTTTTTCTTAAAGATAAAGGGCGAAATGAATCTTTCTTAACAATTACATGCTCAGTAGTTCCACTTACCGCTATTTCATCTTTTTCGTTTCGTATACAGTAGCCGTATGTGGTTCGAATGCCATTGTAAGCTTCCAACCATGTTTCTATACAAACTTTTTCGCCATAACGAATAGGTTTTTTAAATTGAACATTCGCATTGGTAACAGGAGAAACAATGTCATGCTTTTCCATATCTGTATATTGAAATCCAAGACTTTCAATCAGTTTTGTTCTGCCTATCTCAAACCAAACTAAATAATTTGCATGATAGACTACTCCCATTTGATCTGTTTCTTGATATCTTACTTCAATTGGTGTCTTTACTTTTTGCACGATATTTCCTCCCGTAGTCGTTCTCCCTAATTAGCTTAACATAAATGGAGAAGATCGTAATTTAGAAAGACTCAAAAAACCCGAATGCATGCTGCATTCGGGAATCAAGTTATTGATTATCTCGATGTTCGTCTTTGATTTCTTCTCTCATTCCTTCTATCGCTTGTTCTCTCCGTTTATTCTTTGCTTCTATTGCTTCTTTCTCTTCACCTGATGAAAATTGCATGGTTTCATGTGCTTCTTCTATATTTTGAATTGTATTCTGAACCATGTCTTGCAATTTTTCTTCATTATCACTACGATCATCCGGCTTTGCTCGGTACTTATCTTCGGCCATTTGTTTCACTCCTTTCAATTATCTGCTCCTATTTTTTCAAGTATGCTGTTCATTATACCTAGAAAAAACTTCCACAAAAAAATAACCGCTCCCTTTTGGTAACGGTTAACTAATTATTGTGCTTCTTTTTGTTGGTTCGATTTTCGTTTGCGTTCCAACTGATCTTCAATTCGATCTAATAAATACCTATCTTTTAAAATCTGTTGTCTATTCTCTTTTACCAGTTCATCAAATGTTCGTTTTTTCTTTAAAGAAATGGCTACTCACTCCTTTTTAAAAGAAGCATTTCCAATTCTTTAACAATCTATACGTGTTAATTAAATGAATTAACCGTATCTTCCATAAATTCATAATCCATTGGGCCAGGCTTAATCTGCTGAATATTGCCTTCACTATCAATAAAATAAGTGGTAGGAACAGTTACTACTTGGTAAGCGTTACGAGCATCGGACTTCCGATCCAATGGAATTGGATACGAATATTTATATTTCTCATTATACGTATGTACATCTTCTTCCTTTTTTTCAGAATCTGTTAAATTAACAGCTACAATCTCTACTTCTTCTTGATGATCATTATAAAATTTTTCCATAGCAGGCATTTCTTCACGGCAAGGTGGACACCAGGTTGCCCAAAAGTTTAAGATTACTTTTTTACCACGTAATTCAGACAGTTGCAGTGTTTCTCCATTTAATGTTTCTAATGTAAAATCAGGAGCAGTATTACCTACTTTTAGCATGTTTTCTTCATCCACCGAAGAAATCGAGCCTCCCTGTGTTTCTGAATCACCACTATCATTATACGCATTGGATTCGTCTGATGCGGTTTGATTTTGTTGCTCTATATAGTTAAAGAGAACAATACCAGCCAATACTACAATTACTACAACTCCAAATATCTTTTTATACATATGAAGGACTCCTTGCTTTTAATAATACCTCTATTCAGATATATAAATGCTAATTCAAATAGTATGGAAAAATCAATGCTTTGTAAAGCTCACTACATTAACTTTCGAAAAATAGTCATGTTTTCCTGCTATTTTCATTCTACAAAAAAGTCTCTGTGAGTATGACTCAACAGAGACTTTTTTCCAGATATATATTTCTATACTTCTAACTTATTACGTAGAACCATTTGTAAAATACCACCATGACGATAGTAGTCAACCTCTACCTCACTATCAAAACGTGCAACAGCATTGAATACCGTTGTTTGACCATCTTCATCTACGGCAGTAATTTTAACAAGATCATGTGGTTTCACATTTTCATCAATATCAACAGTAAATGATTCTTTACCTGTTAGACCTAGCTTATCTGCGCTTTCCCCATTTTCAAATTGTAATGGCAGTACACCCATCATTACTAAGTTGGAACGGTGAATTCGTTCAAAGCTTTCAGCGATAACCGTTTTAATACCTAAAAGATTTGTTCCTTTAGCTGCCCAGTCACGTGAAGATCCCATACCATAGTCTTTTCCACCAATAACGATGAGACCTGTACCATCTTGTTGATACTTCATCGCTGCATCATAAATAGGCATGATTTCTTCTGTTGGCCAATACGTTGTATAGCCACCTTCTGTTCCTGGTGCAAGTAAATTACGAATTCGGATGTTTGCAAAAGTACCACGCATCATAACTTCATGATTTCCTCTACGAGAGCCATAGGAGTTAAAGTTACGTGGAGAAACACCTTTATCTTGTAAGAATTTTCCTGCTGGCATATCTTTAGCAATTGCACCCGCTGGAGAGATATGGTCTGTTGTTACTGAATCACCAAACTTACCAATTGCACGTAAATTTTCTAATGGCTTTACAGAATCAGCATTCTTTGCCAGTCCTTCAAAGAACGGTGGATTTTGAATATAGGTAGATTCACTGTCCCAATCAAACAATGGTTCATCTGTTGTATCAATTTCATTCCAACGCTCATTCGAGCTAAATACATCTTCATATTCTTTACGGAAAATTTCTGGTTGAACCACTTTCTCCACTTGTTCTTTAATCTCATCCATTGTTGGCCAGATCTCATTCATATGAACAGGCTTTCCGTCTTTATCTGTGCCCAACGCATCCTTCGTAAGGTCAATATCAACTGTACCTGCAAGTGCGTAAGCCACAACTAAAGGAGGAGAGGCCAAATAGTTTGCTTTCACCAATGGATGGATCCTTCCTTCAAAGTTACGGTTTCCTGATAGAACAGATGACACTGTCAGGTCGTTATCCATAATTGCTTGCTCAATTTCCTCACGTAAAGGTCCGGAGTTACCAATACAAGTTGTACAACCGTACCCAACTAAGTTAAAACCTAATTTATCTAAATACGGCATTAATCCTGCATCTTCTAAATAACGGGTAACTACCTTTGAACCTGGTGCTAGTGAGGTTTTCACATAATCAGGAACCAATAATCCTTTTTCTACCGCATTTTTTGCAAGCAAACCTGCTCCAAGCATTACATACGGATTGGACGTGTTTGTACATGAAGTAATAGCTGCAATTGCTAATGCACCTGTTTTCATAACCGAAGAATTACCATTCGGATGCTCAACTACTGCTTCTTTCTTAAATTCTGATTTATCAAGACCGAAGCCTTGGTTTCCAGAAGGTGCAGTAACTGCTTTATTAAACTCTTTTTTCATGTTAGATAGTGCAATTAAGTCCTGAGGTCGCTTTGGACCAGATAAATTTGGTTCGAGTTCTGATAAATTAATCTCTACTAACTCTGTATACTCAGGATCTTTTTCTTCAGAAGAATACCATAGGTTGTTTAATTTACAATACTTCTCTACTAGATTAATTTGATCTTCACTTCTACCAGTTAACCGAAGATAATTTAATGATTCTTCATCTACAGGGAAGAATCCGCAAGTTGCTCCATACTCTGGCGCCATATTTGATATCGTTGCTCGGTCTGCAAGTGGCATATCTTTTAATCCAGGACCGAAATATTCGACAAATTTACCTACCACATTCTTTTCGCGAAGTACTTGGGTTACCTTCAATGCTAAGTCTGTAGCAGTCGTTCCATTTGGGAAGCTCCCAGTAAACTTAACACCAATAACTTCTGGTGCAGGGAAATAAGAAGGCTGTCCAAGCATACCTGCTTCAGCTTCAATTCCTCCAACACCCCAGCCAAGTACTCCAAGGCCGTTAATCATCGTAGTGTGTGAATCCGTTCCCACAAGTGTATCTGGAAAAGCATCATATTCCCCGTTCTCATTCTCCAATCCGTGAACTACATTGGCAATGTACTCTAGATTTACTTGATGCACGATACCAGTTGCAGGTGGAACAGCACGATAATTGTCAAATGCTTTTTGCGCCCAATTCAAGAATTCATATCGTTCTGCGTTTCGTTCAAATTCTAAATCCATATTTGCTTTAAGTGCATTTTTTGTACCATATTGATCAACTTGTACCGAATGGTCAATAACCAAGTCTACTGGAACCTCTGGATTAATCTCATTCGGTTCGCCACCCATATCAACCATTGCTTTTCGTAACGAAGCTAAATCAACTACGGCTGGTACGCCAGTAAAGTCTTGTAAGATAACACGAGATGGTTTAAATGGTACATCTACTCCATCTCCCTCTTTGCTACCCCATTTGGTTAGTTTTTCAATATGTTCTTCTTTAATTTGATGCCCATCTTGCTGGCGAACAAGGGATTCTAAAAGGACGCGGACTGAAAATGGCAGACGTCCAATTTCCCCTAATCCAGCTTCTTCCAATGTTTTCAGTTGATAATAATTGTAAGTTTTTCCATTGAGTTCAAATTGCTTTTTTGCATTAAATGAATTACTCTTCCCCATGTTTGTACCCCTTTCATCATACGTTGTCGCAAATTGTAACAATCGGCAATACGTATCACTATCTTTGAAACTATAAAAATCAAAAAACTCTTACTCACTTCTTCTATATTAAAGGATATGGCAACATAAAACAAACCATTAACCCTTTAATCCCTATAGCAATAATTTATGAGATGCGATAAGTATTACTTATACATAATTCTGCATCTCCTCATAACTTATTATCAATGAAACTTATATTAATTCATAATCACAGGAAAAAGGATGCGAAATGTACTACCCATTTGTTCATTCGCTTTAATCTCAAGAAATGCATGATGTCTTTCTAATATTTGTTTTGTAATCATGATACCCAGACCAGTACCGCTTTGTTTTGTTGTAAAAAAGGTTCTCCTAATTTATGTATAATCTCTTCTGGAATGCCCGGACCTTCATCAACAATATTAATCTCTACATGGGTATCTGTGGAATGTGTAATTAGTCGAATCTTCCCACCATCATCCATAGCTTCAATTGCATTTTTCACTAAATTTATAAGTACTTGTTTTACTTGTGATCGATCACAGAATATCTGTTCTTTCTTAGATATCGTATATTCAATTTCAATATTCTTCATTTTTGCCTGGGGTTGCAATAAGACAACGACATCGTGAATCATCGCAGCTATGGATTCCATTTTCTTATTATCTGTTAACGGCTTTGAAATGAAAAGCAGCTCTGAAGTGATGGTTTCCATCTTTTCTATTTCTTCTATCATAATGTTATAGTATTCTTCTTTACGTTTTACACCAGCCTGCAGTAATTGTAAAAACCCCTTTAGCGAAGTTAGCGGATTTCTGATTTCATGAGCAATCCCAGCTGCTAGTTGACCAGCAACTGACATCTTTTCAGATCGAATCATCATCTCCTCTACCTCTTTTTTATCACGAATATCGGCAATTGTGGCTAAATAATAAGTTCTACCATTCTCCTGATCTACGATTTTTGCAGCAGAACACTCAGACCAAATATACTTTCCATCCCTATTTACTACGTTCATTGTAAAACTTTGCGTCTGAGTATGTGTTTCATCAAAATTGTCTTTCATATAACTTGCGTCTTCAGCAGAAATCAACTCATGCCATAACTTTCCCACTAAATCAGATGGGTGGTATCCAAGGATCGATTCGACTGTTTTAGAAACATAAGTAAGCCTCCCTAATGCATCCAAAACTAGAATGATATCATGACTATTATTTTCAACCCATGCAAGCATAAATGAAGGCAGTGAGGATAATTGTGGGTTATTCAGCTGCGTTGGTTCTGTTTCAGCAATATGGATAGTCTCCTTATCATCCCTCATTCGGTTATCGTACCCCATCATTTTTCCCCCTTTATTCGCAAATTTCAACAATTCCTTTCTTCTACAGACTATGATATGATGTAATCTTTGATAGTATGACACTTGTTTGTAAAGCTTTTTCAACTTATAATAATATTATCTACGTACATAACTAAACATCCAATTATTAGTAATCTTACTATAAGTGATCAAAAAAATAAATTAAATAATTAAAAATTTTGTCACATTCCTGCGAATTTTTGGGAAAAAATAGAAGAATAAGGTGAAATTATGTCGGTTATTGTTGATTATTTAATAATTATCTGGTGCTTTTTGATGATTGGGCTTATGACAATCGGTGGTTTTTTCATGTTCCGAAAATTTCTTAAAAAACTCCCAAAAAAAGATGGTAAATCAACGATGGATTGGGAGGAATACTATGTTAATAAAACAAAGGATATGTGGAATGAAAAGGAGAAAGATTTATTAGAAGAATTAGTAGCTCCGGTTCCGGAATTATTCCGTGATGTAGCTCGACATAAAATAGCTAGTAAAATTGGAGAAGTTGCGCTTATGAAGAATCAGCAAGTGATTAATCAAGAAACATTAATTGAAGGCTATATCATTGCAACTCCTAAGCGTGACCATAAGTTCTTACGAAAGAAATTAGCACAGAAGAACATTGATACTGCCCCTTATGAGCAATTTTTTCTTCAATCGAAGGAAGATTACCAAAATAACTGGGAAACCAATTATCGCAAATAAAAGCGCCAGGATTATCCTGGCGCTTTTTATGAATTTATTTTCATATTTAACTGCTTCTCCAGTTGTAGATATTTATAAAGCATAGCCAGCCTCCAAGTTACAATCATTCCGAAAGCTAACATGAAAAACATTCCGCTCGTTTCTCCAACTGATATATGGCTTCCAATCGCAACTTTAACAGCAATTCGAAAAATAAGTAGACCACATAGAATAAAAATAAACGATTTTGAAGGGATTAAATAGATATCTTGATCCCTTATTTCAAACTTGGATGTTTTTATTAAAAAGATAGAACAAATCATTCCAACTGCAATTGCTTCAACTACCTGATACCAGCTTATTTGAAATACGGGAAACAAAAACATTAGCGCACCTGTACTCATAAAAAATGGAGGTAGAATAATTTTCTTTACGGAAGCAGGTTTCTTAGCAGCTTTTAGCCGTATAAAAATCATAGATACCGCCATAATAGCAGCACCTACTGTCGTTGCAATGAACCAAAACATTATGTAATCACTCTTTCTATTGCCTAATTACTCGTCATGGATTCATCCTGTAAATTCAGCACGCGATTGACTGTATCAATTACACGATTCTCATCAAAAGGCTTCATAATAAAGTCTCTGGCACCCGATTCTATCGCTTCAACGACAACCTTTTGTTGACCCATTGCAGAGCACACAATAATAATTGCGTTTTCATCCATATTCATAATTGCTTTAATGGCGTCTATGCCGTTCATGACTGGCATAGTTATATCCATCAGTACTAAGTCTGGTCGCAATTCTTGATAGAGACTGATCGCTTCTTCTCCATTTTCTGCTTCCCCAATTATTTCATGTTGTTTATGCTTCAATAAGGTAGAAAGGGTTGTTCGCATAAATTTAGCATCATCCACAACTAAAATCTTGCTCATCGCCTTCCCTCCTACTATTTCTTATCATTGGCTATCGTTAAGATAATTGTCATCATAACACCCACGACGGTTAAATAAACTCCTACATCAAAGATCATTGCCGTTGCTAATTCTATCTCCCCAAAAATAGGAAAGTGAAAGTAATCAAATGTTTGTGATAGAAATGGAACATCAAATAGGAAAGATCCTACTCCAGTACCAACAGCAATAGCAAGCCCTATTGGAATTAATTTTGTAAAATTAATTGGTAATACTTTCTTAACAACGTCAAACCCATAAGACATATTCATTAGTAGGATGGCACCTGATGTCATTAAACCACCTACAAATCCACCGCCCGGAGAATTATGACCAGCAAGCAGTAAATAAACAGCAAATCCTAGTAATATAAAGGCAATTAGAGATGTAGTGGTGCGTAGGATAAGATCGTTCGTTTTGTACATAGTGTGTTGCCCCTTTTTATAGCGTATATATTATTTATTTTAATATAAAAATAAAAGAAAATCCATTAGAAACCAGTAAAGCCAAATAATCCAGCCAAATAGGAAGTTAAAGCGGTCATCCAATCAAAGAAGAGAGCAACCCCCATAAAAATCATAATATAACCACCAATCTTTACTAGGTTTGAGCTATGTTTCTTGATCCAAGTAAGTCGACCAATAAAGAAAGACAAAAGAAAGAAAGGTACAGAAAAACCTAAGATATAACTGATCATCATGAGCATACCCGTATCCGGATTAGTAGCTGCTAACGATAGTACAATTCCTAATATAGGACCAGTACAAGGTGTCCACCCTAATGAAAACGCTAACCCAATTAAAAAGGAACCAGCAAACCCGGCAGGCCGATTTTTAAAAGTGATTTTTTTATTTTTCATCAAAAAATCAAAATTTAATACACCAATAATTACTAATCCGAAAAAGATAATTAGGATTGCACCTATTTGCCGAATAATATCCTGATACATTAATAAGAATTGCGAAAAGCTGGAGCTTACAAAGCCCATCATAATAAACACTGCAGAAAAACCTAATAGAAAGAACAGTGTATGTAAGATACTTCTAACGTTAAGCATTTTATTATCATCTTTTAATTCACTTACACTCATCCCTGTTATATAAGAAAGAAAAGCTGGATAAAGCGGTAATACACAAGGAGAGATAAAAGAGAGAAATCCTGCTCCAAAGGCAATAAATATATTTATTTCAGACATTGTCCCCCTCCTTCTATTTTGATGTGTTCATTGTATCAAATGACAAGCCTGCTTACGTTATTTATATTTGACAATAAACCAAAAATTCATTATTTTTTTCAATAGAATACCCCTTACTTCATAGAGTTACAAAAGTAAGGGGTATATTTGACGCTATGAACGCTTCTAAGTATATCAATAAGTGCCTATTTTCCTGATTGATTGTTCATTGCACGCATCATTTGATTAATTTTCTTTTGTGATGGCTTTTGCCCCATTTGCATCATTAACGTACGAAGCATTTGCTCATTAATTGGCGGATTCTTTTTTAAATAGCTCATCATATATTTTCTCGCAATGAAAAATCCAAGAGCAACACCAGCAATTAATGCTGCTATAGCAATTAGTACGACCCAAATCGTGTCCATGTAAAGCTTTCCTCCTTCGTGTTGTCTCCTATACAGTATAGTAAATCAAAGAAAAGAATACAATACTTGTTCCCTTCCTGTTTTACTGTATCTCAGAAGTGGTGCTATCCAACCAAAATTTTGAATATTATCTCCAACGATGAAGAGTAATGGCTGAAATTGGCGTAACATCGGGAAAAGCAACGCTTCTGCATCCTGTAATGTTTTACAACGAAATTTTAATTGTTTTTCACTCATATGTAAAGAAATATAGGTTTCTTTGTTATATATTTTTAAAGTATGATGGTTATCTTGCTTCATCATAGTAAATGTTTCATTTTTTTTGAGGTAATCAATGACTACATTTTCATTAAATTCATACGTAATAAATTTAAACTGTTTAGATAAATCCTCTCTTTCTGGATCTGTTTGATAATCTTTGAAGAATCGATATAAGATGCCACTTTTATGGAAGTAATGGGTAGCTACTTCTTCTTTTATCCAAAATATAGAATACGTATACATAGTCTTTTCCTCCTCTATAAAAACTATTATTACGTATTCTAATTTAAAAATCTGTCAGTTTGTATTACAAAAAACCACTTCTTTTGTCGAAGCCAAAAAAAGATGGTCTAAACAATATAGACCATCTTTATATATGCATTAATCTACGTAAGATTCTACCTGTTTAACAACATTATCTACAGTAAATCCATATTCTTCTATTACTTTTTCTCCTTTAGCAGAAGCGCCAAATGTATCAATACCAATTACTTTTCCATGTTCACCTACGAAACGTTCCCAGCCAAATGGAGAAGCCATTTCGATTGCAACACGGTTCTTCACTTCTGCAGGAAGGATCTTTTGCTTATACGTATCATCTTGAGAATTAAAACGGTCCCAAGATGGCATGCTTACAACTCGTACATCCATACCTTTTTCTTTTAATGCAGCTTGAGATTTAATTGCTAATTGAACTTCAGAGCCTGTTGCAATTAAGATTGCATCTGGTGTCACTTTTTCAGCGTCACTTATAACATATGCTCCTTGTTTTACACCTTCATATGCATTGTCTTTCGTTCCTTCTAAAGTAGGAAGATTTTGTCTGCTTAATACAAGCGCTGTTGGCGTATCAGTTGATTCTAATGCTAAGCGCCAAGCAGCTTGAGTTTCATTCCCATCTGCTGGTCTGATTAGCGATAGACCTGGCATTGCTCGTAATGAAGCTAATTGTTCAATTGGTTCGTGTGTTGGACCGTCTTCACCAACTGCGATCGAATCATGAGTGAATACATAGGTTACTGGCATATTCATAATAGAAGATAGTCGTACTGCAGGTCGTAAATAATCACTAAATACAAAGAATGTACCAGCATAAACATTCAATCCACCATGCAATGCCATTCCATTTAATGCAGCGCCCATAGCATGTTCACGGACACCAAACCAAATATTCCTTCCTGCATAATGATTACGTGAGAAATCATTTTCTTCATTAATCGTCGTCTTATTTGAACCTGCTAAATCAGCACTGCCGCCAAAGAAGTTTGGAACTGTATCAGCAATGGCATTAAGTACTTTCCCAGATGAAGCACGAGTAGCTAATGTATCCTGCTCTGGTTCAAATACTGGTAATTCTTTTTCCCATCCTGCTGGTAAATCACCTTTTAATGCTAATTCAAATTCTTGTGCAAGTTCCGGATATGTTTCCTTGTAAGAATCCAATAACTTGTTCCATGATGCTTCCGCTTCAGCACCATCTTTTACAATTTTTTCATTAAAATCTTCATAAACTTCCTCAGGGACATGAAACTCATCATGGGTCCATTTATAGAATTCTTTTGTTAATTTTACTTCATCTCCACCTAATGGTGCGCCATGAGATGCAGCTGATGCTGATTTATTCGGTGAACCATATCCAATAATGGTTTTCACTTCAATCAAAGTAGGCTGTTCTGTATTTTCTTGAGCTAATTTGATGGCATTTCGTATAGCATCTAGATCATTTCCATCTTTTACTGTTAAGACTTGCCATCCATAAGCTTTGAAACGCTCTTCTGTATTATCAGAGAAAGAACGATCTAAATCACCATCAAGTGAGATATCATTCGAATCATATAAGGCAATTAATTTCCCTAATCCTAAATGGCCTGCTAAGGAAGCAGCCTCATGGGAAATACCTTCCATCAAATCACCGTCACTTACAATAGCATAGGTGTAGTGATCAACAATGTTGAAGTTGTCTTTATTGAATTTCGCTGAAAGATGCGCTTCAGCCATTGCCATTCCAACAGACATTGCAATACCTTGTCCAAGTGGACCTGTTGTCGCTTCTACCCCATCCGTATGATGTACCTCCGGGTGCCCAGGAGTTTTAGATCCCCATTGACGGAAGCCTTTCAGATCATCAATGGTTACATTATACCCTGATAAGTGCAACAGACTATAAAGCAGCATTGAACCATGTCCAGCTGAAAGAACAAAGCGGTCGCGATTGAACCACTTAGAATGCTTCGGATTATGATTCATAAAATCAGTCCAAAGTGTATAAGCCATAGGTGCTGCACCCATTGGCAAACCTGGATGACCAGAATTAGCATTTTCAATAGCATCAATCGACAACGTACGAATTGTATTAATAGATTGTTGCTCAATAGTATTCGACATAATAAACCCCTTCCACTTTTTCATCATTGTACTCTTATCATTTTATAACGAAACATTAGTTGCCACAAGCAAAAACAACATTTTCGTTAATTTGTTTTTCTTTTCCTTTATTTTTATTCTTTATCTTTTTTTTGCATATCCTTTACTTTTTGAGGTGTTACATCGTTCCCTTTTGGATCTACCACCTTCATTGATTTAAATTGGTTTTTGAAGGAACTTCGTACATTTTTTAAGTACTCTTGGCGTAATGTTTGTTGTTCCTTCTTCTCCTTATCGGTTAGCCCATCAGCTTTTGCCTTTTTTGCTAACGCATTAATACGTTCGATTTTTTCTTTAGAAAGCATATATATAACCTCCATTAGAGTTTATCAGTGACTTCCGAATTCTTAGTGTTGTTCAACATAAAAAGGCAAGAACACAAACGTTGCTCTTGCCTTTATATCTTACCTATACCCTATCATATATTCAAGTATTTTGAAACTCTTGGTACCTGCGATGAACCGTTGCCTTGGATACAGAATAACCTAAACCATTTAAAGTTGTGGCTATTTCTTTGAAGGTTAAGTTATTTTGTCTTAATCGTACTACCTCTTCTATTGGGAATGTTTTTCTTTCTCTTCCTGGGGCTTTATTTTGGTTAGCTAGATTTTTAGTTGGATCATAGCCATCTTGAATTGCTTTATTCATCCCTCTTTTTATTTTTGCATTATGTATTTTACGTTGGTATTCTTCTACAATCCCAACAATTTGTAATACCATTGAATCCGCCTCGGATAATTCCAGTTTTCCTTCATGATAAGAGGTATAGATAGGTATCTCTAATTTATGTAAATGATGGAAAAGCGCAATCTTGGTGTTTCCCCTTCCTAAACGAGTTTCATCTTGAATAAGTAAGCAATCTGCCTTCCCATCAGAAATTAATTCAAGTATCTCAAATATACCTTCACGATCTACTTTATATCCACTTTCTTGTTCCTGAATACAAGTTACCACTGTAAACTGATGGCTTGCAGCCAATTCTAATAACTCATCTTTTTGTCTTGCTAATGATGTTTCTTGTTCCTTTTTATCTGTACTTACTCTACAGTATATAATGGCGCGCAAAATACCAATCTCCTATCCAAATTCCTTAACTTGTAATAATAGAATAATATAAGAAACCTAAAGTTAGTGCAAAGGCTATGAGGTAAAATGCGTCTGTTTTTGTCAGTTTCTGAAACATTGCAAAAATCCCTCCTCATCATTTAGAACAGTTGTTCGTTTTCCTGTTTATAGTATTACACGAACATATGATCTTGTCAACCGATTTTTCGAACGAACGTTTGCATTTAGAATTACCCGATGGTAAACTAGTAATAATTAATTCTATGCGCGAGGTGATCAATGCATGACCAAACTATCAAAAAGACAACAAATGATACTTGATTATATTAAAGATGAAGTAACGAAAAAAGGATATCCGCCTTCTGTCCGTGAAATCGCTGAAGCTGTTGGTCTAGCATCTAGTTCAACTGTTCATGGACATTTATCAAGAATAGAAAGTAAGGGGTATATTCGCAGAGACCCTACGAAACCACGAGCAATTGAAGTGATTGATCTTTCAGACGATAGTCAAATTCCTAGAGAGGAAGCGAGGTATGCCCCAGTTATTGGTAAAGTTACGGCTGGATTACCGATAACAGCGGTAGAAAATATTGAAGAATTTATTCCGCTTCCAACTACTAGTGCCAATCCAGAAGATAATTTATTTGTATTGGTGATTGAAGGTGAAAGTATGATTGAAGCGGGAATTTTAGATGGGGATATGGTTATTGTTAAGCAGCAAAACACAGCACAAAATAGTGATATTGTTGTTGCGATGACAGATGAAGATGAAGCAACTGTGAAACGATTCTTTAAAGAAAAAGACCACATACGTCTCCAACCTGAAAATGCAATGATGGAACCATTAATTTATGATAATGTTACCATCCTAGGGAAGGTAATTGGATTATATCGTACTATTCATTAAAAACTGCCGCTTGGCAGTTTTTTTGCTACAACAGTAATCAAGTGGTAAACAAAAACCGCATCTTCAAATAAGGAAGACCAAGTATAGGAGAGCTGTTTATGAAAGACAAACTATTGCTTGTCGGTCCATGTCCGACCTACAAGCTATTATCATTGAAGGTATTAATTAAGACAACTGCCTTTTTCCTAACAGCTGTTTTACATATTTCCCTTATCTGAATGCCTATTACGGGCTGGTCATCTTCGCTAGTTTCTCCTCTATTACCCATAAATGAGCCAAATACTTCCTAGACAGTTACCTTATTTTCAATTACCAAAACCTTGTATTCTATGGATTTACGTCATCTTTTCTAGTAAAACAAACTTTTGACATAAGACACAAGCCATTTCAGCTTCTCGTTGCTTGAATATAATAGCATTATCTCAACGAAAAGGAGGAAAAGATGATATGTGGAGAAAGCATAACTGTGGAAGAAACAACCGCGTTTTTGACAACTCTAATGACGATGTAGAAGGTGTAACTGATGCTAATGGTGATAGCTTCGACGGAGAATTCTTCTTTAACGAAAACGATAACGACAATGATAACGACAACGATTTAAAGAACAAAAATCGTAATTTTAACTTTGCAAAAGTCTCTAATAGCGGTAATTCCTATGTGAAATGTGGTTCAGATTCTGATGAAGAATCCGAAGCTGGTGATTCAGATAGAAAGAAGAAGAAGAAGAAAAAGAAGAAATGTGACTATTAAGCATTAAGAAAGTGGGATATGTCTCATATCCCACTACCTTTATTTAGAAAGTGAGGGAAACTCATTGCCAAGAGCAAACAATTTATTTCCAATCCGGCCGAATGAAAATGGTCACTCCGATAATCAAATTTCAAACAAATCTACCGTAAGACACAGCGGTAATTCCGATGTAGATGTAAATGTAATTGTAGATACAACACCGATGGCTTATGCTATGCTTTGCTCAATGTTAGCTTCAAAGCAGATATCCGATCGTGAGTTTGATGATGCTGTGAAGAAGCTAGACGATTTAATTTCTAAAAGAAAAAAACCATCTGTCAAAGAAGTTAATGATATCATCCGACCAAATCAAACAAATCGATGAAATTAAGAAGGCTCCCTTCTTAATTTCTACATATATCTACACTTTTAAATTTTTGTAAAAAATAGGTTATATAGCTATTTTATATGCAGCCACTTTGCTATAATTACTTGGTATTTACATCGTAAGAGAGTGATTAAATGATGGAAAGATATTTAAAAAATGCTATACATATGAAATGTTCTTTAATTGAGATCAGCTTACTTATTGAACTAAACAAGAATTATCCCAAATTTATTGCAATAGATGATGTACAAAGCAATGAGGATCGACATCATATTGCCTATTATTTAAAATGTTTAAAAGAAAAAGGATTCGTGGAAGAAAGAATAGGTGAATTATATAAAATAAAAAAAGAAGAAAATTGGTATCTTTGGAAATGATGAAAAACTATTATTTCATACTTGGTCCGGGCGGATCATCAGATTTACGAAGCGCCCACAGCGGTGTATCGTAAATATATGGTGGTGCTGGTTCTAAATGAGGTACTCCTCCAAAAGCAATTGGTCGATCTACGTAGTTGAATGTACCATATCCGTCCATACTCGGGCCATGAGCCCAGCGTCCCTCGGCGCTTGCGTCTCCCTGAGATAGATTAAATAGCGTATAGGAAACTTGTTGTTTCTCTAATTCTCTAGGAAACGTGCTTGGTACTACAATGTTTTCTTTTTCTTCCAATTCACATATAGCTGCATACCATTGATTTTGATGCATCGTATCGCGGGCTAACAACCAGGAGAGCATATCACGAACACCAGCATCATTCGTCATTTCATATAGTCGAGCTACTTGCAGGCGGCCTTGAGATTCTGCATTTAGATTTGCTCTGAAATCAGCTAACAAGTTTCCACTTGCCGCTACATAACTAGCCGTCCATCGGTTTCCTACACTATCTACAGGCATAGCACCTAACCCAGAAACAATAGCTTGCTGCGGATTCGTTCCACCTATAATCGCAGCAACTACCGGATCTTTCACTGCATCTTCCAATTCTACATCTGGAGCACCATCTAATAACCTAGCTATCATGGTTGCAATCATCTCAACATGAGCAATTTCTTCCGTTCCTGTATCCATTAATAAATCTTTATACTTCCCATCCCCTCTTGTATTCCAGCCTTGAAATAAGTATTGCATCATAACCGAAATTTCGCCAAACTGCCCTCCTAAAATTTCCTGCAGTTTCTTGGCATATACAGGATCAGGTCGATCTGGTTTAGCATGGTATTGTAATTCCTTCACATGATAAAACATGCGGTACACTCCCTTATTGTAAATTGTCATTATACTTCCAACTTACAATATGTCGTATAATAGTTGTCTTATGTGTTATTTATATAAATCAATTTTTCACCATCGTCTGACCTAATACTCTTCCTTTGAACTGAGTAATTCGCCTGTCAATAAGATGGCAATCTAATTTAAAAACCTTCGATTTACTTTGAATACATATAAAGGACTTGACAATAATAAAAACAACTTTGCTTATGAGGGAGATTCATATGGTTACCAATGAAGAAATACTTCAAAAATCTAAAGAATTGAACAACTTAGACTTAAATAAATGGCTTAATCAGGAATTATTTTCCCTTCAGTGGTTTTTAATTGTCATTTTAGTACTTGTTTGTTATGTCTTATTTTTTTACTTTGTGGACAAACAGCGATTAATAGAGATACTCCTTTTTGGTTCTTTCGTGTCCGTGTTATTTATAGTTTATCATTCAATTGGAGATTACTTTGGTTACTGGGCGAGTTATATAACTTTGTCTCCTGTTAAACCAGATTTTTTCGGAGATGTCTTTACAGATGTCCCCTTAATTACTATGTTAATATATCAATTCTCATCTTCATGGAAAAAATTTCTACTTATATATATAGGTTTTTCCGTTTTACTTATATTTGGATACTACAATTATGTCTTAGTGAACATAAATGCTTTTGCCTACTTAAAACCATCTGCGACAACCCTTGATTTTATTTCCATGTTACTAATTGGTATTGTTCCTCGTGGCATTATGGTCTATCTATTTAAAATCGAAGCGCGAAATGGAAATAGGAATGCAGAACATTCATTATCAAATCTTATAGCAGAACCCATTACTAATAGAGAGAAATAGAGGGTTGTCGTTTTTTCTGAAATCCTATATTTTAAACGCGTTTTACCGTAACACTACCTGCTAGTTCTAACCTACAATTGTATTATCTATAGCTAGATCAAAAAAGGTAATTCTTTTCCAATGTTTGTCCCTAATATGGTTTGCTATTTTTGTTAGTTGATAGCTTTATTAATTCCTTTAGGGTAAACAAAGAAGTAACAGCCATAGAGATGCCGTATATATAATGCTGTCCTGAAAAATTTAAAAATGCTACGAAAATGCAAAGAAAAACCGATATAATACATGGTACTGGTTTCAAACTTTCACCACTTTTATTAATTACTAGGATTAACAGCTTCTTTCAACAAAACTGTTTTAAATCGATTGTCGAAACTATTATTTAGAATAGATGCTACTTACACCATAATTTGTAACCTATATGTAAGATTTTGTCTTCCATCGGCTCTTACGTCTAAAGAATTCTGTGTTGAGGGTGTGGCAGTTCAATATACGCTTTTTTGTACCCTTCACATCTAATCCGCAAAAAAAACACCGCTTCTTTCTATTTCTATTACAGAATCAGTGATCTCTGGTTTATCATTAGTTTCGTAAAATCTTCTCCATCGCTTTACCTTTCGCTAATTCATCGATCAGTTTATCTAAATAGCGAATTTCCTGCATTGTTGATTCTTCAATGTCTTCCACTCGAACACCGCAAATTACACCTTTGATTAAAGTTCGAGAAGCATTCAGTTGAGGAGCTTCCGCAAAAAAGTTTTCAAAGCTTATCTGCTTTTCCAGTTGCGCTTCTAACTCTCCCTGGCTATATCCTGTCAACCAACGGATGATTTCATCGACTTCTGCTTTCGTCCTTCCTTTTTTCTCCGCCTTTGTAACATAATGCGGATAGACACTTGCGAAACTCATTGTATAAATCCGATGTTTCGTCATGATACACATCCTCGTTTATGGTTTTCTTCATTTTATCACAAAACTAATCAGGCAACACCTAACACAGTGTCTGATACTTGTCCTAAATATTAATTGTTCTACTCTTTTTTAATGCATTTTTTATAAAAACTATAGCTCTGGATAGATACAACCTCTCTTATCAACTACTAAAATCCTTAAATGTAATGATTCAAGAGGATCATTATTCTAAAAGAAAAGGCTATTTCGCTAAAGCCCTCCTTCATTGAATTGTACTGTCAACATACCAAATTCTATTATTACACCAACTATTTCTTCTATTCTCTCCAAGTCCTTATTAGTTTTTAATGATTTGACTTAACTGAAATATACCTATTCTAATTTCATCTAGCGAAGCAAACCCAAAGGACAATCGTATAAACTGTCCTGAGTGTTCTGCATAAATACTACCAGGATTAAGAAGCAGACCTTTGGATAATGCTTTATCAAACAGTCTTTTCACTTTAAACATAGGTTTTATTTTAATCCAAATGAAGAACCCACCTGTTGGGATATCCCATGTAGCATAAGACCTTAAATGTTTGTTCAAAGCTTCTAAAGCCGTACCTCTTCGAACTTTAAGCTGTTCTCTTACAGTTTCAAGATGTTGATCATATAATCCACTAGATAACCACTCTGTTGCAACGTGCTGAGACAACGTACTTGATCCATAATCCGACTGCATTTTTAAATCAGCTAATCGGTTAATAACTGATTCTGAACCAACTATCCAACCAATTCGCAAACCAGGACTCAATGTTTTTGACAAACTCCCTAGATATAATACATTCCCATGACAATCCATTGATTTCAATGATTCTGGCGGTGAGGAATCCATCCATAAATCACGATACACATCATCTTCAATAATGGGAAGTTGTTCTCTTTCACAGTATTTAATGAGTTCCTCCCTTCTTTTCTTCTGCATTAACGTACCTGTTGGATTATGAAAGGTTGGAATAGTATATAAAATACTCTTTCCTCTTTCCTTTGTCTGATAAATTGAATCCACCTTAATCCCTTCCTTATCCATTGGTAATCCCTTCAACTCCATACCCACAGATTGAAAAACAGTCAACGAATAAAGGTACGATGGCACTTCTAAAAATACAGTTGACCCTCTTTGTAGAAGTCCTATTGAAATAAGCTGTAAAGCTTGAAGTGCACCTGAAACCACAAGAATGGATGAGGGGGAAATGTCCATTCCTCTCATTTTTAGATAATTACTAATTGCTTGGCGTAACTTTATATTTCCTTTTGGTTCTTCATACCCAAAGGGTGTCAGTTGATTCGAAACCCTTTGTACAATGGACCTCATTTCTTCTAAAGGAAACATCTCTGGAGATAATTCTCCTTTACTTAATTGAATCAAATTATTATTAGATTCAGCTTTATTGATCTCCTGTACCGTCGAAACACTCGGTTTATGAATACCTAATGTGACATTTTCATTCCAATTGGTTGAGGTTCGGTTTCCCATCAACGTCCACGTGTTATTGATTACGACAGTCCCCTTTCCTGTTTTTCCTTCTATCAGTCCGTCTGCCATTAGTTCTTCTAGTGCTGTTATGACTGTACTTCGATTGACATCAAACATTCTTGCTAGATGACGTTGACTTGGTATCCGACCGCCTATCGCCCACTCACCCTTGGAAATTTTTTCTTTTATAAAATCAACAATCAATTGGTATTTTGGCTTTTTCATTAGTACTCCTTTTTCGTAATCCAGTTAAAATTGGTTGGTATTTTTCTGTTTAACCTGTTGAAGACATTTTACCAAAGTGATATTAAGATGAGAAATATCTGAATTAACTGGTTGGATTAAAATATAAGATGAGGTGTATTGATGACAAAATCTATAAATTTTAAACTCACTTCTGCTCATTTGCTTACAAATATATTATGGGCGTCAGCATTCCCTGGGATAAGAGCTGCATTGACTGCTTATTCACCTGAACATTTATCCCTTTTACGACTATTAATTGGATCATTAACATTGGTTCTTGTAGCAGTTATTCAAGGAATTCGTTTACCAGAACGAAACGATGTTCCAATAATTTTATTACTTGGTTTTTTAGGCTTTTCAGCCTATCAGACAGCACTAAATTATGGAGAACAAACAGTTAGTGCAGGAGTTGCTAGTTTATTGGTGTCAACAACACCTATATTCACAGCTTTGTTGGCTTTTCTCTTTTTCCGTGAAAAGTTTGGATTTTTGGGATGGATAGGTTCGTTGACTGGATTTTGTGGTGTTGCGTTTATTTCTTTAGCTGGGACAACTGAAAATTTTTCTTTAAATATCGGAATTATTCTAGTTTTAGTTGCATCCCTTTCAGAAAGTATTTACTTTGTTTTTCAAAATACTTATCTAAAAAAATACGGTTTTATTGCTTTTACGATGTACACGATTTGGTCAGGTACGATTTTCATGATGATATTTTCTCCAGGTCTTGGAGAGGCAGTTATTCATGCGCCCATAGATATAACACTAACAGTGATTTATCTAGGCGTTTTCCCAACCGTTATTCCTTACTTTACTCTAGCGTATATTACCTCACGAACTGGAGCATCAGAAGCAACAAGTGCACTTTATTTAACCCCTGCTATTACTTTTCTTATAGCATGGATCTGGCTTGAAGAACTTCCAACTACTTATACATTAATTGGTGGACTTATCACGTTAGTTGGAGTCATTTTGTCAAACATAAAAAAGCAGCAGAATAATCAACCTACCTCTACTAAATCTGTTGATTGTATACTATGAAATAAAAGATAGAAAGAGGGCTTGCGTTTCACAGAACCAAGCCCTTTTTCTATCTTCTCTTTAATTAAAGCCCCCGTTTCTGGAATAACTTATTGGTCATCAAGACCTTCTTGTAGAATCCTTAGATCTTGCTCAATTCATGCTGTATCTATTCTTTCGAATAGCGGTTTAATCCTCTAGTTTGAATCAGAAGTAATTAATAATGAAAAACAATCATATTTAAAACGCCCACACCGTTCATTTCTACCGTATAATTTTAACCCGATAATGTCTTGATAAAATCTCAAAGATTCCTCAATGTCCTTTACATACAAATAATCTAAAAAGAACATTCATATTTCATTTTCCCTTCTAATTTGTTCTTCAAGAATTCTTCTTTAAGTCCATCATAATTAACAACATCCTAGGAGACCTTACTTTTTTAGAGTTATTCCGTAATTTTTCCCGTTTCAACAATACTAAAGCATATCCTTCCTCCAGAAATACATCCGTTTTTGAAATATATCTAACCTAATAGTTGGAGCCATTCATGCTTTGGTTCATGCATTTCTATTGCTTCTCGGAGCCAATACTTCTGCTTAGCGTGAAGAATATCTTTAACAGATAAAAAATCAATATGGTCTTTTTCTCTTGTGTTTCTTACCTTATATAATAAAACTATTTCCGGAGCCAAATAAGGTAAGCCTGTTTCAGAATACTTCAACACGGATTTTAAAGGATATAAAATTCTTAAATCTCTTCTAAACCTCCAATTAACGGTGTCAGACTCGTTTAAGAGAATTTCTAATTCATGCTTATCCATTTTATTTATAGCATGTATTTCATGAACAGGTAATACTAAATATTCGTTGTACCAAGGTATAAATTCACGATGTACAACTTTTTTAAATTCCCAGCTGCTTAGAAAATGTTTCAATTCAATTTGATCTTCTCTAAATATACCAATCTCAATATCATGGTGAACTCTAGTTTCTTTTCCTAGAAAAAGATCAATTGCCCAACCACCTACAAAGAACCAATTTTTGCTGAAACCTGACATTACGGTTTTTATGTGCTTACATTGTTCAAACGGCATATAAAATCTCCTCATTTAGAAATGATCTTCCATAACTTTGCAGAATAAAAAGCAAATAAGCTTAGCTATATTAATATTGTTACTAATTGCGCTCATATTGAATAAAGTATTATTTTTAAAAGTTAAGAGTAAAAACGCATATTTAGGTTATATAAATATGCCGGCTATATTAAAGAACCTCACATATTAGCTATTTAATATGGAAAATAAAATATCTTAAGTTGAACATCTCCTAATGTACGCTTCCTAAAATTTAAATTATGGAAGCCGCCATTTTTCTTCTTGTTAATTCGTAAAAGTATCCTCTTCTACAAGCATCGTTTTGACAAAATTTTCAAACAAAAATCTTTATATTGAATGCTAAAATATAGATGTCATTTTTTTCACCCGCATATTGTCTACTTGATTACTGTACAATTATTATAGAATGTAGCATTTTTCATCCAAAATCCCTCTAAGGGTCAGAGAGAAAAGCGGCCAATTATTTAAAGAATTTATTCGCTTAGTTCCCTTCACTTTGTTCTTATTACCAACTATTTTTGTTTCTCCTCAATGTATAGATTCCCACCTGTGTAACTGCAAATAAAAATAGATGATAAATCTGTGTACCCTTTCTGTTCTAACTGTTGGATTAACCACATTTCGTTCACTCCCATTATTTTAACTTGTTCTGTCTGAACCACACCGTCAAGTATTAAAGGTAGACTAAATTTGGTTTGATCATCAAAAACATTTAAGTCTCCGGAAGATTCAAGTACTGCAAACTGAACTTTTGAAATATCAGCAATGTTATTATTCCTAAGTTCAGTATATAGGTCATCAAGGGTGTACCCGATTTTTTTCATTTCAACTTGGTTACATCGACCATTTTCTATAATTAAGGAAGGTCTGCCATCCATAATATCCCGTGTCTTTTGATTTTTTAATGTAACATACGAGAGTATATATTGAATGATAATTAGAATTACGATGGGGACGAGACCATTTAAGATAGATAATTCCGTATCTTCAATAATAATCACGGCTAAATCTGTGACCATTAATGTTATGGCAATTTCTAAGACACTGACCTCACCAACGTCTTTCTTTCCGGTTAATCTAAAAAAGAGAAGAATAATCAGAAACATCAGTGGTGTACGGAACAAAGTAGCAATTATTTCTTCCATATAAATCTCCTAGTTCGCTTAGTGAATGATTTATATAATAATTTGTTCATTTAGTTTAGTTTTATGCTTAATGAGGGTTTTATCGAAAATGACTCCTTAGTAAATGGGTACATGTAAAACCCCCAAAAAAGTAGGTTTCACACTACCTTATGGGGGTGCAAGTATAAAAAGCATGTTTAACCACTATAAACACTGTCACAGGATCCGGCTGCTGGTTCGTAATAACAATGGTTTTTAAATTGTCCAGAAAAGGGTTGATCATACCATGTCGGAGGACATGGAGCATATGGGTTGAAATACCACAGAGCATATTTCCCGGGATGTTGTCTCCAATAATCTAAATTCTTTTTAGCTAATCTTTTTTCAGTAGATCGTGCTCTGTTATAAAATAAGTTGCCTTTTTGAACTGCTTCAAAAGAATAATTACCGCCTTGTACCTGAAAAATGACATCGCGAATGTTTCTCACATCTTTAAAGTCTAAGCAATCCGCTATCGCACGATTAACAATGACATTCCCAACATACAACATACCTTGTTTTCCTTCACCTTCGGCTTCTGCTCGCATCATCCTTGCCATTAAGGCAACATCTGAATCTTTGTAATTAATTCTTGGCATTTTTCTCACCTCAAAAGCATTGTATGAATTGAACATGCATTAAAGTCATTAATTATGAAGTATTTTGTATATTTCTTATCTTTAACCAGTAGTTCATTTCATTTCAGTGGAGTTTAATTGTTTTTCTAAACTGTAGAATTGATGACCTTCAAGCATTCTTTGATCGTATGTTTTAAACCCTAACTTTGTCCAAAAAACGAATGCTTTTTTATTTACAGCGTGGACTGCAATTTGAATACGATCAATTTGTCTATCCTTCATTTGGTTTTCAAAAGTGTTATAAGCCTCTTTTGCCAGCCCTTCTCTATGGTACTGTTTATCAATAATTAGCAAGCTTAACCAAGGTTTTCTTGTACGGGGGCTTACCATCCCGTATTCTAATATACCGATATAAATACCATCTTTCTTTACTAAGTATCTTTCTGTTTTTAACTTTTTTGATTCAGAGTACTGGTCTAAAATGTCTTTTGTTTTTAATTGTTTTTTACTGAATGCGATTAAATTATATTCCATATTTGAATTGAAGATTTTCTTTTCTATTTCTATTTTATTCTTATCATTTTTAACAAATGAAATCATATACATTAACCACCTATAAAAAATCGTTACTTTTACAACGCTTAGGGATCGTTTTTTTTAGCTTCCTAAGCAAAGATACGCTGCTTTACCTTCATAAAATTATTCTTTTTACAGTGGAAGCATGAAAATAACCTCCGATGTTTACCGCTCATGTTTCCAAAAAAATCGCACAAAAAATATCGCCCAACAGAAAGCTTAATGGGCGATATTTTTAAAATATTATTATCTTGTAGTTTTCCAGGGAAGTAGAAACCTTAATCAGACGAAGATAACAACTCGCTTAAACACCACTATGAGGCTAGTCTTAGTACGTGCTCAAGTACTGTTCTCTTTCCCAAGGATGAACTTGTGTCTTAAACATATCCCATTCGATTTCTTTTGCTTCTACAAAATGTTCAAATAAATGTTCACCAAGTGAATTCACAATAACTTGGTTTTTCTTCAATTCTTCTAAGGCATCTGCAAGGGTGCTAGGTAAGTCTTGAATACCGATTTCTTCACGTTCTTCTCTTGTCATCACATAGATGTTACGATCAACTGCAGCAGGCGGAGTCATAGACTTCTCAATACCATCTAAGCCAGCAGCTAATAAAGAAGAAAGCGCTAAGTACGGGTTGGCTGATGGATCGACACTACGAGCTTCTACACGCGTACTTACACCACGAGAATTCGGGATACGCATGAGGCAACTGCGGTTGGAACCAGACCATGCAATATAACTAGGTGCTTCATAACCTGGCACTAAACGTTTATAGGAATTTACCGTTGGGTTTGTCACAGCTGTAAAGCTATTCGCATGTTTGATTACTCCAGCAATAAATTGATATGCTGTTTCGCTTAATTCCATATCTCCTTTTGTATCATAAAATGCGTTCTCGCCATTTTTAAATAGAGACATGTTTACATGCATTCCTGATCCATTAACACCAAATAATGGTTTTGGCATAAAGGTTGCGTGTAAATTATGCTTTCTAGCAATTGTTTTAACTACTAATTTGAATGTTTGAATATCATCTGCATGTTTTACTGCATCGGAATATTTAAAGTCAATTTCATGTTGTCCAGGTGCTACTTCGTGATGTGATGCTTCAATTTCAAAGCCCATTTCTTCTAACTCTAAAACGATATCTCTTCGGCAGTTTTCACCTAGATCAGTTGGAGCTAAATCAAAATATCCACCATGGTCATTTAATTCAAGAGAAGGATCGCCTTTTTCATCTAGTTTAAACAAGAAGAATTCTGGTTCTGTACCAATATTAAACGCATCAAATCCTAGCTCTTCCATCTTTTGAAGATTTCTTTTTAGATTGTATCTCGGGTCGCCTTCAAATGGTGTACCATCAGGTTTATAAATATCACAAATAAAACGTGCTACTTTTCCTTTTTCTGAGGTCCAAGGGAATACAACAAACGTATCTAGGTCTGGATATAAGTACATATCTGACTCTTCAATACGTACAAACCCTTCAATCGAAGATCCGTCAAACATCATTTTGTTATCTAGTGCTTTATCCAACTGACTTAGAGGGATTTCAACATTCTTAATTGTTCCTAACATATCCGTGAATTGTAAACGAATAAATCGAACATTCTCCTCTTTAATTCGTTGTAATATTTCTTCTTTCGTTAAGCTCTTTCCCATTGTTTCTCCTCCTATGAACTTTATTTATTTGAATAGAAAAACAGGTCTATAACATTCAAGTTAAACATCTTTGTTTTCCTAAACGTCACTAATGATTAATGAAAAATCTGGAGAGTTCGCCTTGACGCAAATTTGTCTTACCGTATCTCCCTGGCTCTTTTAGCTCGTTTCGCAAGATTCTTCGTAATTCTTTGTCGGATAAATCGGATGATTCAGACGATTTATTGCCTAGTACCCTTTTTTCTTCTTCCCCACTAAGTAGGAGCTTAATTCCAGCAATATTCAAACCCTTATCCAATAAATCCTTAATTTCAAGCAGCTTATCTACATCATTAAATGAAAATAGACGTTGATTTCCACTGGTCCGTTCTGGATGTATTAACGCATGCTCTTCATAATACCTTATTTGCCTAGCAGTCAATTCTGTTAATTTTATGACAATTCCAATTCCAAATAAGGGCATTGAACGGCGATCTTGATCATTCAATTCATGACCCCCTCATATTTAATTCACTACCATTATATGTTATGTAAAATAACATGTCAATAAAATGTTAGGTTTTCTTACATAAAAAGAGCGTGAACCGCTCTTTTGTCTATATACCCTCATTTATATAGGAATAACCTTGTTCTATCAACTTTTTTAATGATTCCGTTACAGCAATTTTTACGTGCGCATAGGTCAACCCACCTTGAACAAAAGCAATATAAGGAGTACGTAATGGCCCGTCCGCTGATAATTCAATACTAGCTCCCTGAATAAATGTACCTGCTGCCATGATCACCTCATCTTCGTATCCCGGCATTGGACTTGGATATGGCTTCACATAGGAATTTACAGGAGAATATTCTTGAATAGCCTGACAAAAGGCAATCATTTGTTCACGGTCATTAAAGGTAACCGATTGAATTAAATCGGTGCGCTTTTCCGAATAAGCTGGCGTCGTTTTGTATCCAGTCAGCTCCATAATTCGCGCTGTAAATATTGCGCCCTTCAATGCTTCTCCAACTACATGGGGGGCAAAGAAAAATCCTTGAAACATTTCTTGGAGTGTATGTAAGGTTGCTCCTGTTTCCTTCCCTAGGCCAGGTGCTGTTAGTCGGTTGGCGCATTGTTCAATAAGATCTTTACGACCAGCAATATAGCCACCAGCTCTAACTAAACCTCCGCCGGGATTCTTGATAAGTGATCCTGCTATTAGATCTGCCCCTATATGTAAGGGTTCCTTATCTTCAACAAATTCACCATAACAATTGTCCACAAAAACAATTAACTGTTCATCAATTCCTTTAATAAATTGGACCATCTCTTGTATTTCATCGATGGTAAATGAAGGGCGATCATCATACCCCTTGGATCGTTGAATACCGATCATCTTTGTGTTTTTTGTTATTGCTTGCTTAACACCGAGAAAGTCGATTATCCCATCTCGTTTTAATTCTACGTGCTTATAATCGATTCGAAAATCTCGTAACGATCCTGTATTTTCGCCTCTAATTCCAATTACTTCTTCTAATGTATCATAAGGCTTTCCAGTAATATACAGTAATTCATCATCAGGACGTAAAACGCCAAATAAAGCGGTTGTGATTGCGTGGGTGCCTGATACGATTTGAGGACGTACGAGCGCATCTTCGCCACCAAAAACTTCGGCATAGATGCTTTCCAATACTTCCCTACCAAGATCGTCATAACCGTAACCACTTGTCGATTGAAAGTGAGAATCACTGACTCGATAGGTTTTAAAAGCTTGTAGTACCTTTCGTTGGTTTTTCTCTACTGTGGCTGTTATTCGTTCGTGCTGTGCTTTACAATCTATTTCTGCTTGTTCTATGAATCGTTCTATCATTGGCTGTCTCTTACTCCTCTATTAACCGATTTAATGGGATGTGCTTCCGCATATATCCTTTAATTTGGTACACTTGATCCGTCTCATCAAATTGTTTTGACTCAATAATGGTTTGTTGTTCTAGCTGAAGTAGTAATTTGCCCTGATCAGGATTAATGGAAACAGCGTAATATCCCCATTCCGTCTTTAGTAACGCTTCTATTTTTTGTAATAGTCGATCAATATCGTTAGGTTGAAGCGCGCTAATTAATATATTTGGGTGATTAATTGGAATCATAGCTGTATTCATCTGATCTTTTTTATTATACACGGTAAGCATTGGAATCGTATCCGCATCTAATTCTTCCAATAATTTTATTACGGTATCTTGCTGTTGATGTAAATCAGGATCCGAACCATCCACCATATGGATTAAGAAATCTGCTTCCGTGACTTCCTCTAATGTTGATTTAAATGCTGCAATTAAGGATGTTGGCAAATCTTGTAGAAATCCAACCGTATCGGTGATTAGTATTTCAAGACCTGATGGCAGCTTTATTTGTCTAGTTAAAGGGTCTAACGTTGCAAATAACTGATCCTCCTCTAAAGAACGACTGTTTGTTAAGCGATTGAATAGAGTAGATTTACCTGCATTGGTATACCCAACAATTGCAATTTGGAAAACATCATTGGTTTTTCTTCTTTTACGATATTGCTCTCTTTGTTTTACCATTGTTTGTAATCGTTGTTTTATTTCATAAATACGCCTACGGATATGACGTTGATCGGTTTCTAACTTTGTTTCCCCAGGTCCTCTAGTCCCAATCCCAGCACCAAGCCTTGACATCTCTGTCCCTTGTCCACGTAATCTTGGTAGCATATATTCAAGCTGTGCTAGTTCTACTTGAAGTTTCCCTTCCTTTGTTCTAGCTCGTTTTGCAAAAATATCTAAAATTAATTGACTGCGATCAATGATTCGAATGCCAAACAAGCTCGCTAAGTTTCGTAGTTGTCCCGGTGATAATTCATCATTAGAAATAACTAAGTCAATATCCAATTCATCAATCACTGTATTGATTTCAGTCACTTTTCCAGAACCAATGTATGTAGCAGGATGGATTCGTTCTCGTTTTTGCGTCATCACTTCAATGACCTCTCCACCAGCTGTATTGCTTAGAGATTTAAGTTCTTCAATGGATGAAGTGAATCGTTCTTCATCTTGATCTGCTTTTCTTACGGCAATAATTACAATTTTTTCTTTCGTCACAAACAGAACCTCTTTCTTCTCTGCATCTTCACTTACTACAACATGTTTATCTTTTTATCATACCAAACATGTACCAATTCTCAAAAAGAATCGCCAAAAATTCATAGGAAAGAAGGTAACGGTGCATTCTTTGTTTAGAATACACCGTTGCTATCTTTAGCGTAAGATATATTATAATCGTAAATCTTTTGCAGTTAGATGGATTAAATCATCAGCAGTAAAGTGTTCGTTTTCTAATAGTCGTACTGCATGCAAACGGATAGCTCCTTCAATTATATTTCTGACATAGCGAGCATTCGCAAAGTTCCGATTATACTCCTTGGTTTTCTTAAGTAAATGAGCTTTCAACTCCAATTCTGCCTCTCTCGTTAGTTGATACTCCCTTTCTGCAGCCATTCGTTTGGCAATAGAAAGTAGTTCTTGAGAATCATAATCTTGAAAATCCAAAATAAATGGAAATCTTGATTCTAATCCAGGGTTCAATGTTAAAAATCGTTCCATTTCATACGGATAGCCAGCAAGTATTAATACAAAGTCATGTTGGTTATCTTCCATGTGTTTGACCAACGTATCGATAGCTTCTTTTCCGAAATCCTTTTCACCACCTCGCGCTAACGAATACGCTTCATCAATAAATAAGACACCACCCTGTGCTTTTTGAATGATGGCGCGCGTCTTTTGAGCTGTTTGCCCAATATATTCACCGACTAGATCCGCTCTTTCTGCTTCTATAAAATGTCCTTTTGATAATAAGTTCATTTCAAAGTACAACTTCGCTAATTTCCGAGCGACTGTTGTCTTTCCTGTTCCGGGGTTTCCTTTAAATAACATATGAAGTACCTGCTTGTTATTTAATAAGCCAAGTTCCTTCCTTTTTTCACTTATCACTACCGTAGCATATATTTCTTTAATACGCTCTTTTAGGTCTTTCATTCCCACAAATGATGAAAAAGCTTGATCAATATGTTTAAAAGGATTCTTCTTCGTCGGAGCTTTCGCATGCGAATACGATAAATGTGAGGTATGTTTATTGTTTAAAATAATGTTTACTTGCCCATTCTTATTCTTTACCATTTGTGTTTCCATGTCATCACCCCTCTGTCATTGTTAGTATACGTATAAAAACAAAAGGTGTGACATCTGCCTAAAAAATTTAAAAAGATATTGGATACAACTAGCCAAGAATATTAAAAAGAAGGTACTTGTATTGACCCCCCCAGTAAATTACTTGTGTATCTTCATTTAATTTGATGTAATTTGCACCACTTTTTCTTGGCCATATAATTTTGTGAATAACGTGAGGAATAACGTGAGAACCAGTTCAATTCACCTACTGGAGGTGGTTCATTTATGTTTGGTATAAGCTAGCTCTTATTACTAGGTTGAGGGGTTATCTGGAGAATCCTCACTGATACCATTCTTTGAGACTTGTATTAAGTTTGGGCGGGGGTAGTTCAACTGTAATGTTAAACAATGCTACAAAATTAGATAATTAGCAGGGAATGAAAAATATTTTATTTTCCACTTTAAAAACCTACTTTAGAACTACTAACTCATATAAGTTTTTTAATTCACAGATTGAGAATATCTTCTAGAAAATCAGTAAAAAAGTCGAATTAACCTAGTTCGACTTTTTAATGTCCTTCATTATTCTTGAATCAAATGAGGACAAAAAAGAATACACCGGCAATTAATATATAAGATCCGATGAGTATAAGTCCTAGCTTCCTAAAAAACGATTTGTTTTTGAGATTCTGTTGATACAGTTTCCAAACTCCATACGTACCTAGTAAAAGAGCTACAAGATAAAAAAAGATAGCCATTTTTCTTCCTCCTGATTAAGGCGTGTGGTCATATGTTTCTCCATCTATTTCTCCACGTACCACCAATTTATTTCTTGTTTATTAACACCAGAAAAGTTCGTTACCCTAATAGTAATAATTAAGTCTTCATTAATTTTCAAATTCATTAATTCTTTTCTTGTTTGTTGCGGTATAGATGAGAGTATGTAACAGGAGAACGGTCACCCCTATAATATTTTAAAACGAGACAATATGATGTCTCGTTTTTACCATCTTTTCACACCCTCTATTAAGGCGCCCATGGACCAAAGAAGATGAATAATAGAAGATAAAGGATGAAAGTCAAAGTATTTGCTAGTAATATACTTATTCTTACATCACCCTTCATCCCATACCACCCAAATATAATTCCCAATACTCCTGAAACAATTGGTAAAAATGGGTTTATATCCGTGACGAACACAAAGATTTTTTCATTCCATAACAATGAATTGAATGCGAAACAGATCACAGCCAATAACGAAAACACTTTAAGTTTTAGCTTCGCCCTTTGCTTTATAATAAATAAATAACTCAAGCTAAAACAGGCCCACGCCATAAACATTCCCCCTCTTTAATGAGAAGTCTGTGCTTTCGTAGGATAAGTGGTGTTACTTCATTCAAACTGCTTTGCTTTTTAATATGTATTGTTCCATATCATTAGCTTATCAATAGATCTGTAGAAAGCAATTAGGGACCTACTAATCATTTGATTTAGTACGACGTAGCATTAGAGACACAATATTTAATATAAACGTAACGATAAGAAGAATTGTTACTGCTAGCACAACACTTGACCTTATATCCATTAGTGCGCTCCAATCCTGAATTGTTACTAGCAAACTTCCACTTAAAATTTGTATATATAATGATATAACACAAAAAGCTAATACTTATTTTAAAGAAACTATAGCCCATTTCTGAAAATCGTTATTATTATATTTTGCCATATTTACAATAGGAAGTATCCATGCTATAAGTCCTAACAATAAACTTCCAATATTAAGCATATGATGCCCCCTTTTATATGTACCTTCATTTAACGATTGAAGCATTATCTATTTTCTATAGACATATAAAGTAACAGAAAAACCGATCAGTTCACCTACATACATTGTAATAATTTCTCCAGCCAACCCTTTCATCAGTCGATAGATGGTAGACAGCTTTCGCTTGAGACCAATATTCCAGCCTATAAAAGTTGTATAAACCGCATACAATATTCCCGATAAATCGTATAATTCTACTTTTATGTATCCGTACATTGGTTTTGATCTTCTTTTTCTCTAGTACATGTAGATTAATTTCTCTTTTTTATTTGGTACTGTAAATATGCTTGGAATAACGAAATTGATATACCTACGACAATAAGTACATTGATTAGATTTATTGAGTATTCTTTACTCAAATTAATTATTAGGAGTATACTGAATATCAGAATGCAATAGGATACCTGACAAAGTAACAATAATTTTTTAATCGTTCCCCCTCCTTCAAATAAACTTGAGTTCACCAGATAATTTCTTATTGCATTAAAAATTTTACCAGTACATTGTATCAGAATTTTTCTGCATGGAAACAGTGATATTGGGATTTTTATCCAAATAGTTATACTTATTCTTTCAATTCCTTCGATTTCAGGCTTTACTTCTTCCTCAAGTTCCTTTATAGCCAATTCATTGCTTTTATATAGTTTAAAATTAGATGAAGCGGATGACATTCTGAAATAATTACATTCTAAAAAAACAAACCCTGATTTTATCACTAAGTTAAAAAATCAGGGTTTTTTCAAAACAAGTTTATGTATAAATTCGGAAAAGATTATTTGTTTTAAATTGATTTTCAGATACAAATCAATATATTCAAATCAAAAGTGCAATATTATTGTCGCTTACTTTTGTAGGGATGAATAATCCTTATCTTAGGATATTCTTTATAAGTAACAAAAGTGGGGGTTTTTAATGAAAAAGTTTCGTATAGGTATTTTCATATGTATTATTTTTAATTATTTTTGATTTGATTAAATATGCAAATCCCAATACTGAAGCTAATACAAATATGGATAAAAAAACATTGATCAACCCTATGCGCCGATTTTAAAATACCTAAACGCTATTCAGTTTTTTAGAACTTTTACTCTCTCCTCTCTCAAATTGTTTAATTCAGCAATACGTTTATAAATATTTGATACCTTACCTACAACTTCTAATTTCATTTTATCCCCGCCATCTCCAGTGGTTGCAGTATTTCAAAGCCATAAATTATTTTTAACAATGATTTAGCATCCTCTCGTCTCGGTAAGGTTATTAACAGCATCTAACGTATTTTCAAACTCATTAGCAGCAGTAGTTCCTTTCAATAAACCTCCTCCTCTTTGTTTTTCGGTCAACAAGGACTTCCTCAATGAATATGTTATTCGTTAAAGCCCAGCCCGGTTGCGAAATAGCTAAAATGATCCGTTTCCTAATTCTTCTTAGCTTAATTTGTAAACAAATTATCAACTGTTGTATTAAGCACAGTGGCTATTTTAAAAGCGAGCTGCAAGGTAGGATCGTATCGATTATTTTCGATGGCATTAATTGTTTGTCGTGTTACTTTACATTTTTTTGCTAGGGCATCTTGTGTAAACCCTTTTGCCTTTCGAAGTTCTTGAATTTTATTATTCATTGCTGCTCAACCGTCTACTGTAAATCCGATAGTAAATAAAATAGCTAACGACCAGAATAATCAAATAAAATATTTCCGGATGATTAAACGGTGCGCCTTTAAGTAATCCAGTTCTTAAGCCGAAAAAGTTAAAAATAATATTTATAACTAACATTATCAATAAAAAAATCCAACTCCCTACGATAGCCCTCTGTTTGATGAGTTGAGATCGTTCATCATCTTTTGTGCCATACTCCTTATTTCCAGTGAACCAGCCAATTATCAGGAATATCACTAGAGCAACAAATAACGGAACAATCCATCTGATTATATCCAATGCTATCACCTCGTTAAAAAGTCAAAAACTCTTTCCATTTCAATTTATCATAAGGCTTTATTAATGTCGTTTAGATGCTGATTTTTATTCAGATTACAGGCCACTATTAAAAACCCTTTACCAAAATTGGACACAGTTACTTATTTAAATAAGCTTCTGCTGTTTGAATGTACGAAATGTAACAAAACAGCTTCTACTACTTAAACTTTTTCCTTATTAACTTTCACTAACTCTTTTAAGGTGGAATGAATATTTTGAAGACTAATCAAAATAAACCCAAGCATAATAAAGGTTACTATTTCACCTGTAAATATAGAGATCACCGCTAATGCTACTGCATAAAATACATATAGCCATCTTCCCATTTTATCACCTGCCTTATCTAAGAAGATTTTTAACCATAAAGGACGCACGTCTGTTAAAATTTCTTCTTTTGGTAACGAATTACATTTAACTATTATTGAAAGTAACTCATCCCCTACCGTCTTCTTTTTATAAATAAATATAATAAAATAATAACGCTTAAAAATAGTATAGCGTAAATCAGTCTTGCGTAGATTTTCATATATTCTACAATCACTTCCCAAGAGTCCCCTACTGAAGCACCTAGATACACGAGAATTATATTCCATATCAAAGTTCCTATTGTGGTAAATAACAGAAATAAGCCAACGTTCATATTTGACATACCAGCAGGAATAGAAATTAAACTACGAATTAAAGGAACAAAACGACAAAAGAAGACCGTCCAAGGACCATATTTATCAAACCAAGAATCAGCCTTACGAATATCATTTTTTGTTATACGAAGAATATGCCCCCATCTACCTACAATCTTCTCTAGCCTTGCTACATCAAGTTGTAAACCAATCATATATAGTACAATAGCTCCAATAACGGAACCTGCTGTTGCTGATGTAATTACACCGATAATGCTAAGTTTAGATGTGGTTGTCATAAAACCTCCGAACGTTAGTATTACTTCAGATGGTATTGGAGGAAAAATATTTTCGAAAGCAATTAAAAACATAATTCCCACATAACCAAACTCACTCATAATTTCAGTTAACCAATTCCCCATACTCTTCCCCTTTTGTTTTTTATTAGAAAAGCACTTTTATTCCACTACCTTACTTCTTTAGCTCAACAGAAAATTTAACATAAAATCAGTATAAATATGTACTTAAAACCCTAAACCTTTTCAACAAAATGGCCTTACTGCTGAACATATTCTATTCCTTTGAAGGCATAAATGAAGAAGGATTTAATTCCTCACTTAATAACTACAGCGGTCTTTTAAGCAACTGTCATAGAATCCAATCCTACTTATTATTAGATATTCGAATTATCTTATCAGCAAACTCTTCTTGAGTTGACATTTGTGTAAATGCTGTATTTAGCTAGTAGCTTATTAGAATTGTGTTTAACAAAGTGTTCATTAAGTTTATACGTATCTTTGTTAGTGGTTACATCTTTTTAATCTTTTATTTAGAACATTAATGGATTCCTTTTCATTTAGACCTGGTAGCATAAGAATACATTTTCGTAGTTATTTAGGACACCCTTTATTTATTCCTTAAATAAATGTTCATCTTCGTAAACGGTATGTCCCGCACCTAAATCATGAATACAATAGGGATGATCCTCTAACGCCCTTTTAACTGCATGTGCTTCAAATAGCTTCCAATACTCATACATAGCCATATAACCATAATTTTCACGTATTTCATTTTGCTTTTCTTTACTAAAATCCATTACTTTATAATAATCAAATCATCCATTGGTCGTCGATGAATTCCGGTTTTTTGAAAGCTCTTCATCTACCGTACTTTTTCTCGCACAAATTGGTCCAATTAATATAATAGTATCTATCAAAATATCCTCCTTTTCTCACCGTTCCGGAATATTTATTTCGACTTACCATAAAAAGTCTAATCTAGCCCGATTGATCAAGTTCTTATTCCAGAAAATCGCCCTTTTGTTTAATAATACAATTCATTTTTTCTCAAGTTACTATCCACAAGAAAAAATACAATAAGAGCTATTCCCGTCAAAAATGAATTTAATGTATTAGAAATTATTCCGTACTGAGATAGTGTTATTATACTTAGGAGTATAATAGTTAACATAATTTTTGAAATTAAAAATTTCCCTTTGAAATACTTTGACATACATACTCCCCTTTGTATGCTTATTCAATAAATTGGCCTATTTCCGCAAGGTTGGATGCCAATCTTTATTCCGTTTTTACGGCCACTAACGGTATAACTGACTTTTAATAGCTGGTTATATAAATTCACGCATCAAAGTCAGCATATCACTTAAATCAATGTCTATTCCATTATCTTGCAGCCATTCTTCAAACTGATGTTAAGTTGAGTTCAATCGCTGCCTTTTTATCAGGAAAAGACGTTTGAAGTGTGTTTTATAATATCATTTAATTTATTGTTCAGTTCCTTAGCAAAAAATCTAAAAGTTAATATCAGTATTAGGTACTTATTCCTTAACCAATCACTAGTAGTTCGATGCCGAAATTTAGACCAAATTATTGGAAACAGTAGAAAATAACCTAAAAGTATAACTTTTGCTTTGCCTTTTTACCCCATCCTTGTTCTGTGAAAATGGCCCTATAAAGAAATTTAGCGTCCATCCTTATTCCTGATTTGCGCCCGTTTTTTTAAACAGATCATTACTAAAGCAGCTATCACTCCCCCAACTTTGACTATTAGCTCGTCTCGCAAAATTGCCTTTACTATCTTTTTTCTTTTCATTCCAATCGTATGGTTTTTTCGACCATTCCCAAAAATTATAAAATAAAAAACACATAATAGAAATGCCTATATTATGTATCCAATTAGTATTATCATGTAAGATTAATTGCTTTACTGTTAAAAAAACAAAAAAATAATGGTACTTCAATATTCAATTTAAACATACTAGCCTCCCAGAAATACTGTGACATGCCAAATACTGATGTACTACTTTCTATCCGCTACAGAGTCCAATAACTGAAACCGAGAGTCAAAATTTAAATACTTATATCTTCATAGACTTCCTAGTAGATATATCTTGTTTGAAATGTAATGCATTTTCAATTGAATTTTTTTCAATCATCTCATAAAATAGAACTCCTACAGCCACCCAACTTATAATCAAAGACATTACGAAAACAATCCACAAAATAACATCCCATTTATCAAGTATTTTTACTCATCTAAACACCCTCTTACTCTTTTGCTTAATAACTATTTTTTAAGATTCCCTCCACGTTTACATTAATTTGCATGTATTTATTCTATTAGCGCCTTCTCACTTAGAATATAATTAGTTATAAAATATATAAAAAACTCCCAAAAAGCGTTAAATGAAATGTGAAAACAGAAGCTCCATGTTATCTACTGAATTTTTCATAAAGTTTCATTACTGATTGTAATTCTAAAAAATATTAAAGCAATTTATTATAATAACATATATATCAACACATTTATCCGTCTGTTAAGATATCTACGAGTAGTCCCTATATGCCCTAGAGTTCAATAATACTTATTCTTTATTAGAACCAGTTTTTGGAAACAAACAAAATAAATTTCATTTCTTCACTAACCATAAGGGTATAAATAATTCCCCTTCTATTACTTACGTCAGTTCTTAATCATGGTTTCATTTTTTCCATAAAATGGAACTTCAAATAAAAAAAGAGCGCAATTCTTGCTTATCACGCCTGTTAAAACATCAAGTTTTATCTTTTAATAGCTAAGTAACTATTTTTTAAATCAGTTCACTCATCCTTTTTTGTAATTGTTGACGGCAACAATAGATACACAACAGAAATCCCCAAAAAGTAGTCCTCAAATAATAATTTAAAAGCAACTTTGCTAAATTAAAAACAAAAACTGATTATATATTTAATAAATATTAAATATAGTTCATTAGAACAAGAATATTAAATAATCAGCCATTCTTCAATTGAAGAATGGCTTTATTTCTATCATACATTATTAAGTTGTGTGACTCTGTTGGTTGGAATCCTTAAAGTTTCCAAAATGTCTACAATTAAAACAAATGCATAGATTTCAACACCCAAAAATTATTTTCTCGAATTTAGATTCTTGCATAATTGCGCACTTTAACTTATTAACGGTTATTTCAGGGTTCCCTATAGTCACCAAAGGTTACTTTTTATTTAATTATACTTTAAATCTTGTCGTTTTGTTCTTCGGTAATAAACATAATGGCTGGCGATTTTGCACTTAGGTTTATTAATATAAGGTAATTATAACGATTAAGCTGATAATCGTATAAAGAACAGATCCATAGAACACGACACCAAGATTTGCTCTCATTTCATTCTTTTCTTTCTGGTTTTTCCATTCAAACTCGCTTGTCTCCAAAGCCGCTCCTTTTGAAAAGGCTCCTCCACTACTACTATTAAAAAAGAAAATTATCACTGATAAGGCTAGACCAATAAAAAAACTCCACTCACTATATGAAAAAGTGAAAATGATACTTGCAACCCACACAGCTATAGCAATTATTATTGATGATATTATCGACCAGCTAATAATTTTTTTCATTGACCGCTCTCTCCCTTAACACGCTTTTACGTAGCTATTACTGATTAAGTTCCATATTCCTCGGAATTTTCTAACAAAAGAATTAAAATTACTTAAAATCTAAGTAGTCTAGCAGTAGGTATAAAGGTTAAAAACGTTTCGAAAAAATCAATATCCGTATTAGATAACCCTTTATCTTATAACCAATCGCTACCAGTTTGACTCGACATATCAATCCCCCATTGCGTATTGAACAAGTTGCCCTTATTGTGATACTGACACGTATTAGGTGAAAGCGCTTTAATGGAACGAAGTAGCGTAAACCGCAATGCCTAATATTAATACAAGAATAATTATTCCAGTTACCTTCCAATTCAATCCGCCAACTATCAGAAAGATTACTTCCGCGAATACTGCTAAAAGATTTTTTCAATTCATGCTGTCTTATTCTTTCTCGCCTTAATTCAGGAGTTTCATTATCTCTACCCATTTCTCAAACCCCAAAGTTCTTATATGCATAATACGACAATCGCACCCGATTGTTGAAAGAATATTATAGAAGAAACTTCAATATATGAGATAACAAGGTTGTTGGTTGATCTTCCTGCACAGATGTCCTGCTTCTGGTATTGTTACAAATGAAGATGTTGAAACCCTCTCATGCAATTTCTGACCCCTCTCTAAGGGAATCCAAGTGTCTTCTTCGCCCCATAAGATTAACACTGGCACGTTTATTGACTTGTACAGTGGCTCTACCTCATCTGTATATTTTTGATTTGCTTGTACAATTTGTCGATAAAAAGCTTCTTGACCTTGTTTACCTAACCAAGGTCTCTTTATACCTTCAAGCGTTTCAACACTTACTTCTTTGTGCATTGCTCCTTTCACATAAGTCGATACGATCTCCTCGTGAATATATTCAGGTATACCTTGAAAAGCATCCTCATAGTTCTTTACATGACGGAAGAATGTTGATCCCCACGGTGCTACAGCGACAGGATCTACAAGTATTATTTTACTGAATGAAACTTCATTTAATAAATGGGTTCTTAAAACTGTTGAACCGCCGAAATCATGCCCAATGATGTAAGGGTTTTCTAGCTTCCAATGAGATAGAAGTTCGCTAAGTGCTCCATTTTGGATCCTAAAGAAACATCGATATCTCCTTTTTCTGACTCTCCATCCCCTATAAGGTCATAGTAGTAAACAGTAAACCAATTACTCAAGGCATTAATAATATGTCTCCAATTAAATGTAGATTATGAAGTACCATGAACGAGAACAATATTCGGCCCTTGTCCCTGTACATCATATTTTACTTTACCAAAGCTAGAATCCAAACTTTTTGTTAGCATATCACCTGTCATAACACTACCTCACTAAATATCTTTTTTTAAAATTATATCTTAGGAGGATAGGGTGTTGCAAAACTCATAAATATTCAAAATTGAATGCATAAAGAATCCGACTTCTAGGAATAATGACCGTACGGTAAACTATCTCCAGAAAGGAAGGACTTAATAGGGTAGCGTCAGGAAAATGCGGATTTACAACGTTAAGGAAATTACAATATAAAAAGTCCAATTTCTCAGTAAAATTGAGAAATTGGACTTTTTTTCGTTACTCTGGTAAAGTGCCCAATTGTTGAAGAAACTACAATCAAAATTGATTTATGTTTATTTCTTGATGTAAAATCTCACAAGACCTCCATAATTAAATTGGTAATTTCTTAACATCAATTCCATATGCCTTTTTTGTATAGAACTTCCTTAGGATTTATAACAATTAATATAATTGCGGTAACAAAATAAGTAAGCATAACATATACCAAAATGTCTAATAAATCTCCTTTAATCAACACCAGAGAAAAATTAAATAGTTGGTGAATAATAATAGGTATCACCAGGTTTTTATTTAGGTTGTAGAACAGCGTCACAATAATCGAAAAAGATATAA
This sequence comes from Virgibacillus salexigens, assembly GCF_014905415.1. Taxonomy (GTDB): domain Bacteria; phylum Bacillota; class Bacilli; order Bacillales; family Amphibacillaceae; genus Virgibacillus; species Virgibacillus salexigens. Next base: position 525,653 of record NZ_BNEO01000002.1, on the reverse strand, counting down.
TTCCAATCAAAAAAAGCGCAATGTACTTGATTAAATTCATTCCGGTATAGCCCGAGGCAAACCATAGTGGCGTGTGCCACCCCCCCATAAACCACCTGTTATTAGGGCTGATTTTAAAGGAGAGTACTTCTTTTGAAGTTCATTTAAAGCATATCCTCTCCAACCTAGTTCCTCGCCTAAAGGTCCTCTTACTAAAGTATCTAGGAATGCAAAAAACAATAATCCAAGACCTGTAAATGACAAAGCCAAGTTTTGAGTATCGTTTGTAATAGATAGAAGAAATATAGTCACAGCGATGATTATTACTTGAATAATTACTGCTATGCTAAGAACTGAAAGCCTAATTTTTGGAGCAAATTGCTCTTTTACAAAATCCTTTAATCTTAATCCCGGATAGATCTTTTTGAATAATATAACAAATGCTAAGGTTGTTGACCATGCAGAGATGATTTGCAAGATGTTTGTTACGCTCTCAGGTGCACCTAAAATGATACTTATACCGATTACCATAAAAAACACAAAAAATATTACATAACTTGTGATAACAAAACTTATTAATGGTCTTTTTAATGCTTTTTTTACATTTATAATGATCCGCCCCCATAAATATATCGTTCATAATAAATTGTATTATTAATTGAACTCAAATTCCTCAGACTAGAGGCTGAAACATTATTTTACTCAATATATCATTAGCACTTATTCCACAATCTGGCCCGTTTCAGAAGGAAGCACTTAATTGTTCGCACGACCATTATGAAATGTTTATCAACACGGAACGGTTATTAATTCAATTAAGCAGAACGCTGCGATTCGACGCTACCCTCTGACTGTTTACTTTTTAAAGTAAGCATAATAATAAAGGATAGGCAATATAAAACTGCTAAGTAACTCATCGCTACTGCCATATCATATTCTTGCAAAATATACCCAACCAGGATTGGAGACAAGCCTCCTAAAGCTCTACCAAAGTTAAAAATTGCATTTGTAGCAGTACTTCGAATTTGAACTGGATAAAGACTACTAATTAAAGCTCCATACCCGGCGAACATTCCATTTGCAAAGAATCCTACGATGGCCCCACCAACTAGTACGCCTACACTTCCTTCCGCATACGAGTATAAATATACAGCTGATGCAGAAGCAAGAAGGAACACTCCATAGGAAAGTTTTACCCCAAATCTATCCATAAATCGTCCAAAGGTTAGCATTCCAATAATCATTCCAGCTGCAGTAGCAACTGTCCAAATCGCGGAGCTTGAAACTGATAATCCTTGTGATTGTTGCAACATGGATGGCAACCAAATCATCAAACCATTATAACCCGCAATCTGAACAGTTGCCATGATCGCTAAAGAAATTGTCGTCGCTGTAGCTCTAGGTGTATCAAATAACTGGATTAACCTGCCTTTTTCTTTCCTGTTGTCTAGCTTTTTTTGTTTTTGAGCAGCTACCCATTCTGGTGACTCATCTAAATTTCTTCGCACAACGAATGCAAAAATCACCGGTACTAATCCAACAAAAAACAGTGCTCTCCATCCAAAGGCTGGAAGGATCATAGCGCTTAGCAGCGCTGCGAGAATGACACCGTATTGAGCACCTAGACTTACATATGAAGATGCCCTACCTTGTTTATTCTTTGGCCATGCCTCTGCAACCAGTGCCATGCCAATTCCGTATTCTCCACCAGCACCAAGACCTGCAATAAATCGATAAGCGTAAATCTGTTCAATATTTGTGGCAAACCCAGTTAAAGCAGTACCGATTGCAAAGAGAAAAATACTATAAGTGAAAATTCGTACTCGACCAAATTTATCTGCTAAAACTCCAAAAATCACTCCACCAGCAAGCATTCCTGTGTTTGTAATAGAGGATATGAGTCCACCTGTTGCTAAATCGACATTAAAATGTGTAATAATCATCGACATGGCAAAAGAGATAAACATAATGTCCATACCTTCTAATGTTAAACCTGCTACAGATGCTATTACTGTTTTTTTCTGATAATTCATACGTTCCCCTCCAATTTTTTGAAATAAATTTTGATCCTTGCTTTGAAGGGAATGGGGTGTGAATTTTTCTACCATTCTCTATCCAAGCCTCACAAGACTAAGTTAATAATAAATACCCCAGCCAACATGCAGACATAAAAAATGCCCTATTGTCATAAAGGACAAAAGGGCATAAATATCCATCGATATACCATAATCAGATGTTTAGCTTATATCACCCTTTTCAGCCTCTCTGGACTGCATTAAAGGAAATATTCAATTAAAGTTATGTTAGCATTATAGTAAAAATGTTTCAATGGAAAATTCCTGCAATAAGTATTTTATTATAACAATACAAAATACTACACAATAGGTGATCTAATTTCTGAAAGATTGTTTGTTTCGATTGTTTCCCTAAGGATCACGTAAATTATCTCTGAAATAATTAAGAAAAAACGGGCCGATCCGAGCATTAAAAAGTTCAAAAAAATATGATTTCCGGTGCGATGAGACAATAATAGATGTGTTCTTATTCCTGATAAGCGCCCGTTAACGGAAGATCGTTCTTCTACCTTTATAATCAGAATTCTCGTTTATTTAATAATCCTGCCGTTCTGTTGCACTTTCCCAATCCTCAAGTCATCGCACTTGACGGTCTCTAAGGAATAATTGAAAACTATATTTTGTTCATTAGTTAATAGGAATTTCTATTTTATCATTTTTATGAATATCTTCCGTCCCGGCATCCAAAGCTGTCTTGTAATACCAGCATTTATGCTTGATGAGTTCCATAGTCTTGTTTAATTCCTCCAGTTGTGATTCTACCGTAGCTTTTCGCTCCATAAACATGTCAAATCTCTGTCGCAAAGTGGAATCTCCTTCAGAACACCAATCAATAAAATTTTTTATTTCCTTAATAGGCATTCCAGTGGCTTTTAAACATTCAATTACTTTTAAAGCGTCAATATCGGATTCTTTAAACGCTCTTGTTCCACTGGCTGTACGCTCTACAAAAGGCAGAAGTCCTTCTTTGTCGTAGTAACGCAAGGTATATACGGTAAGATTTAATTCTTTAGCAACCTCGCTTATAGAATATGTCTTCATCATTTCTCCCCCTTTTCTTTTTCACAATTTAGATTTCGAGTTAACTCTAAACATAAAAGTGATTATATCAAGGTACTTGCTAATAGTCAAAGCCATCTGAAAAATGCATAAACTTATCTATTGACCTAGAGTTAACTATAAGGTTTAAACTTTTTTTAAGAGAAAAACGTAAGGGGTGAAATGAATAGAGGATATTTTTAACTTAAATTCTTATTCAAATTTATACAAGCGTATTCTCTTGGAATTATAGCTAAAAGGGAGAGAGAGTATTATGGCAATCAAAGACAAGGTAATTATTATTACAGGTGCTTCCTCAGGAATTGGCGAGGCTACCGCAAAATTATTAGCATCATAAGGAGCGAAAGTCGTATTAGGGGCTCGTCGTGAAGATAAATTACACGAATTAGCGGAAGCTATCTCAAATAACGGAGGAGAAGCCATTTACCAGGTAACGGATGTTACAAAAATAGAAGATAGTCAGAAATTAGTTGAATTAGCCAAAACGGAATTTGGCAAAGTCGATGTCATCTTTTTAAATGCCGGTTTAATGCCGAACTCCCCATTGTCCGAACTGAAGAGCAATGAATGGAATCAAATGGTTGATGTAAACTTAAAAGGTGTTTTAAATGGTCTTGAAGCAGTTCTTCCGGAATTTAAGAAACAAAAATCTGGTCATGTAATTACAACTTCTTCAGTAGCTGGACTCAAAGCTTATCCTGGTGGTGCCGTCTATGGTGCAACGAAATGGGCTGTTCGTGATTTAATGGAAGTGTTGCGTATGGAATCCGCACAAGAAGGAACCAATATCCGAACAGCAACCATTTACCCTGCTGCCATCAAAACGGAGTTATTGGAAACGATCACAGATGAAGAAACCGCAGAGGGGACAAATGCAATGTACAATCAGTATCAAATCGGTCCGGACCGTGTTGCCAATGTTGTTGCATTTGCAATCGATCAGCCGGAGGATACCAATGTGAATGAATTTACGATTGGGCCGACCACACAACCTTGGTAATAAAGAGGCTATCAGATTTAATTAACGAGAGGAAGGCAGCGATGACTAGATGGACAGATGAACAATTAGAATTTTTTAGTAATCAAGACGATTTTCATGTCTCCCTTTTATAGTGATGGCAAAACGTATAGAACACCGACATGGATTTGGTCAGTTGTAGTTAATAGCAATTTATATGTTCGCGCTTATAACGGACAACGTTCCAGATGGTATCAATCCGCCATTGAATAAGGCGTGGGACAAATGGTTATCAAAGAAGTTTCCTATTCCGTTTACTATATACCGATTGAAACGGGCGCATAATTAACGGAAAATATTAATCAAGCTTATCGAGAAAAGTATGGGGAGAGTCCATATGTACCTCCAATGATGACTCAGTGACCAATCAGTCCGACAATGAAAGTCACACCGCGCGAAGAAGCATAATTGGCGATTAAAAAAGCCAAATAGTGAATAAATAGATGGGAATAATCATCGATTCAGCACAAAATTCCTATCTACTCAGCGGGTAGCGAGCACTTATTTAAGTGAGAAATACAGACTAGAAGGGAGCGTATAAAATGGAACTAGAAAAGCTTTTATTCAAAATGAGAAATGAGGGTGTGATCCATGCTGGTTCAGAAGTAAATAAGGCGATGGTAGCAGTATCCGATGAAGCGAGACGTTTGTGTACACACTTGAATAATGGTGTTTATACAAATGAGCAGATCAGGCAACAAGTTTCACAAATTGTCGGTCAGGAGTTAGATGAAGACTTTTCGTTGTTTTTACCATTCACGACTGATTTCGGGAAAAATATTAAAATAGGGAAAAACGTGTTCATTAATTCTGGATGTCGTTTTCAAGATCAAGGCCAAATCTTCATCGGAGATCAAAGTTTAATTGGCCATAATGTTGTTTTGGCAACCATAAACCATAACTATAATCCATTAAATAGAGGAACCATGTATTTGAAACCAATTATATTGAAGGAGAGAACCTGGATCGGCTCTAATGCAACCATTCTTCCGGGAGTTACAGTTGGTGAAAATTCCATTGTTGCGGCTGGGTCAGTCGTTACGAAAGATGTCGAACCTAATACCATTGTCGGCGGAAATCCCGCAAAATTCATAGCACATTTAGAGGATAAAATAAAATAATAATCACTACAAATACTGTCGCTTTAAATAGTAAAGATAAAGGAGAACTACAAAATGGGCATGATTCAATTACATTAAAAGTAACAATGCCGCTACGTGAGCTCAAATGTTTTTCATGCTTTAAATACCAGCTATTTTAATTGAACAGCTGCCAGTTACCGAAATGAAAAATCCGTTGGAAATGCCGTTAAAAACAGTGGGGATTAAGGATTGCCACCAAGGCAATCCTTTTTTAGTACAGCAGCGATTCCAGTAAAATAGTATTTCACAATCTAGTCCTTTTACGACACCAACATTTGCTATCATTGCATCCTCTTCTTTCTGGATTTTCCATCCAAACTCGCTTGTCCCCTACCCTTCTTCTTAGCCACCAAATTTGGATTTATCTTCATTAGTTAAAAGGGTTGAAATTATCGTACATATACTGAAGAAATTGTTGACTTTCTAGTTGATATGAAATCACTTTTATCTGTAGGCTTTTCTATTGAAAAGTTAAGTTTACTAATAAATCAACAATCTAACACATCTTATCAGGATAAGAAAAAATTAATTGTAAAATCATCAAAATTAAAAACAACCAGAAGCGGCTGAAAAAGTCGGATAAGTTCTTGAAATGAATTTTGGAAGGAAAAGCAAATTTTCTAACGTGTTAAAAATTATTGTAGAACTGTGGTAAACAAATGGTACTTCCACAAACTGGCCCTTTTATGAATGGTGATTATTTATAGTCCAATTGCATGCTTCCCAAACTAATTAATTTTAATAAAAATTGTAATATTTAGTATACATTTCAAAGAGGAAAGTACCATCTTTTCAACTGCGCCCGTTTCTGGAAGAAAGCTATTTATGAATAATTCTCTTTTTCTTTGCTATAAATCTCATAAGCAAAATACCCCAATAATAAACCTATCCCTGCTCCTAAGCCAATTGTAGATAGTAGGGAGATTGAGAAAAATAGGCTAAGAAGTATAGCAGCAGCACAGCCGACCATCATTCCAAGTGGTACTAAACTATCTAATAAATATGGAGTACCTTTTGATTTTTTCTTACCCAGCTTACCTATCTTATATTTATGTTTCACCCTAATAACTACAAATACTGCAATTCCACCTGCTATTACAACAGGTAATAAAATACGCATAACTTCCAAATTTGGGGCCATATTAAAATGCTCCTTCTTCACTTTTCAATTATTTTAATTTTAATATAATTTACATCATTAAATGACCCTATTGTTCAAGTTCTTATTCCAGATTTGTGCACAATTCTTGATAGTCTTAGATTTTATTAGCTGATAAAATGTTTGTTTCAACTTGACTTTCACGTTAACGTTAATGTTAATAATAACAATAAGCGCTATAAAATAAGAATGATGGATGAGGAGTTGAATCCTATTTATTCGATTGGAGAGATCATAAATAGAGTAAATGTGAGCAGAAGAACATTGCATTATTATGACCAAATTGAACTTTTGAAACCGACCAAAGTCAAAGATAGTGGTTACCGTTATTACGATACTAAAGCGTTAATAAAACTTCAGACTATTCTAGCGTTAAAATCAATGGACTATACGTTAGATCAGATTAAAGAATTACTTGACAAAAGTGAAAAAGCAGCTCTTATAAAACCGGAAGATGCTTGGATTCATTCATTAAGTGAACAAATAAATTTTGCATCAAACAAGATTGATGAATTAAGACGAAAACAATTTATCTTAAGGAGTATGTCCCAAACAATTGAAATGTCTGGTCACTATAATGAAGCGCATATTTTTGAATTGATAAAGAGATTGGATAGAACTGATTTTACTGATGGTGAAATACCAGCAACTTTTCCACAAGATATATTTACTGTTGATGAAATAAAAATTCTTGAACAGCTACCCTTAATAGGAAGTGACGACTCACGTATACAATGGACAATCGAACTTATTAAAGAAACACGTAAGAATATGCATGCCCACCCCAGCTCACCTATCGCGCAAGAACTTGCAAAACAATGGAAGCATTGTATATCTAGTTGGTTCAAAGGAGATGTAAAACTACAAGAAAAATATTTTAACTTTATTGATTCCACCAACAAAAATAACCAAATTATATTTGGATTAGATGAAAAGCTCATTAAATATATGGACCAAACTTTGTATTACTTAAGTCAAGAGGAAATTGATAAATCATGAGTTTACCAAGAGAAACGAGCGCTCACAAGGATTTTATAAAACATATAACGTTGTTTATCGTTATTCACATCATCATCAATATGTTGTTACGAACGGGAACGGAATCTATGCCTCAATTTTTTCCTAGTATACAACAATCTATTTTGGAAGGTGAAATATGGTTTTACCAGGAGCAAACAGGGATCTTTATCACATTTATTTGGTTTGTTATTCTAATAGGACAAGGGTTCTATGTATTTTTTATTAAAAATACAATTAAACAAGAGGGCAACGATTGGTGATCGATTTCATTCTTGATTACAAATGGTATTTTTTTGTTGCAGGGGAAATTATTTTTTGGGGCAGTATCATTGGATTTTTATTGTTAAGATATGTGTTCAAACTAAACCGGCTAAATAAATATCTTATTTTACTATGGTTGCTAAGTGATTTGTGGCTATTGACACTCGGTATTCTCGATTTTATGAGAACAGGACATTTTAATACGTTTCAAATTTTAATCATTATTGCCGTTATTTATGCGTTTACCGAAGGTAAAAAAGATATAAAAAAGCTTGACGGTTTTGTCAACCGAACGATAACAAAATGGCAAAGCTAACCTCTATCAGAAACGAAATAAAATCGAACAGAGGAAACTTTTGTTAGTTTAAAATAGGGCTGTAAAGTCTGATTCAATAAAAAGATCAGAACCTGTTTTTGAAAAAAGATTGATCAAAACAGGTTCTCAAAATATTTCGTTCCGGAGAATTTTCATAAAAAAGTTTGATCATTTTCTGCTTGTGTTATTAAGTTAAAGCGCCCGATTGCTTAACTGTAGTTTATCCAAATATGACTGGTATCACAAGAACTACGACAAACCTTGTTTATAGTCTTTTTGAAGCATTCCCATAAGAATTTCATCAGAGTATGTATTGTTCATATATAGTGATTGCCTTAGTGTCCCTTCTTTTTTAAACCCTGCTTTTTCATATGCTTTAATGCCACGAATGTTGTGAGAGAACACCTCTAATTCTAAACGATTTAAATTAAGCTCCTCAAAAGTAAACTTTTGTGCAAGCTGAGTTGCTTCAGTACCATAACCTTTGTTTACAGTATTTCGACTATGTAGCGATATTCTAAACCCTGCTTTTTTATTATCTGAATCAATTTCTAAAATGGATAAATCACCTATAATCTGGTCATTATCTAACAGACAAATGGCGAAATCATAGCGGGTAGGGTCTTTGCTGAACTGTTTATACTTTTCTGTGATTTCATCAAGTGTAAATGTCTTACGAGTTCCAGTCATATAAAGGAACTCTTCATTCTGACAAGAATTATAAATACTTTCGAAATCTTCATCTTTGATTGGTCTTAAGTACACCACTTTTCCCAGTATTACCATAGCGACTCCTACTTTCCTTTTCTCTTTGTTAAGAATAGTTTTATATTGTAGGGTTCTCCATCATAAGTAAAAACTCCTTTTTAGGCCCTTATGCACAATACAGGAGCAAATTCTTATTCCATTTTGCGCCCTTATGGAAGACTTGATTTCAAGATAATAGTAAAAACAATCTACTGCTTTTCCCCTATAGCTTACGTACATTACTTCTCAACCTTATTATCTTTTTCCCATTCTTCTAAAGTCATCATGTTAAATTGTTCTTCGAAATCTATCCTCAAAGGAGTAATTAATTCAAGACTATTACCATCGGGGTCTTTAAAATAAATAGCTGCATGAGCCTGAGGATTATTCGGTAGTACCAATGGCTGTTTTTCAGGTGGGAAGCCAAAATTAGTTGAGACAGTTATTCCTCTTTTTTTTAACCACTCTTTAATACTCTTCATATCTTCTCTATCTATTTGTAAGGCTAAATGTCTTAATGAGGGATGGTAAGGTGTATTAACTTTATCTGTCTCCCATAACCCTAACCAGCTTCTCCCTTTCTCAATCCAGAAAAATACTAAGTTTTCTTGTTGGTATGCAATTTCTAAATCTAATTTTTTATAAAACTCAATAGATGTTTCAAGATTACTGACAGGTAAATGTGCTTCATAAATTCCTTTAATCAATTTCTTCCCTCCTTTCGTTTCCTAATTTAATTATAAATAATATTCAGTTCATTTAAAATTAAACCGCAACTTTAATGGCATACTTACAAATTCAAGATGAACTATCTTATTATCTTTCTTACCCCAGAATATGGATTCAAAAAGGTCGCCTTGTTCGACAAGCGCGCCTTTTGTTGAACACTGATCGATACTCATTAGAATGTGAAGAAAACAAATTAAAAGACAAAAAATATTATAACTAAACCACCAATCTGATATATTTAAATAAAGACGGTGATTCTTTTTATTTGCAGGTAATAACGGTAGTGGAAAAAGCACTTTTTGTAATTTGATTATCGACAAAATTGGTATTGATATCAACATTGATGCGATGCTGATGCTAGTGCATGCCTATCAGGGAAACACTGTCACAATCACACCATCCATATTGTTGCCTGATATCTCATAATGAAGTTTGGAAGGCACATGAATGGTCGTATTTTTATTAACAGCATAATAAGAGATCTGATATTTTTCCCCTTTCACACTAACAGAAATGGCTTTTTCTTCTTTTAAGTAATCCAAATATTCTTCTAGAGCGAAATTCTTTTCTTTCATAATCGCACTGTGAGGCAAACCAACATAGCGGATATGCCACGGTTCATATTGAATGCCAGTAATGTCCGTTTTATCCTCTGGATAGCGTAAAATGAACCCGTATTCCCAAGCATTTTCTTCTATCCACTTCCCTTCAGGTGCTTTAGCCATCGTCGTTTGAGTGGTTCCTACATCAAGCGATAAGCCCAAATTGTGTTCGCTATATCCGGCTGGCAAAGCAGTACCAGAGCCCTTTTCTTGATAAAGTTGCCTTTGATCATCAAAATTCCGATAGCCACTAGTAATCCAAAAATTATCAACTCCTTCTTTTTCTGCGGCAGTAATCATTTCTGAAAATTCACGTGCTATATCCACTGACAAATACGTATCGTTATATAACAATCCGAATCCCTTTACCAATTCATTGTGCGTAAAAAGATTGACGACATCTGATTTAATACCTTCTTGGCGAACAGGATATTCACTATTGACTAAAAGCAGATTTCCTTGATAGATTTGTTCTTCTATAATCTTTATTTTTTGGATATTATCATAAGCCTTTCTATCCTCTTCTTGATCATACTCTTGTACTTCTACGTTTGCTATATCTTCTTTTGATTCAAAAAAAGAAACATTATTTGCGAAAACGAAACATGAGCACACTAGTAATAAAATTAAAAATCCCCACTTCTTCATATTTTAGCTTCCTCCTATTTTCTCTTTGCTTAAAAGGGTAGCGAAAACTTCTTAAAAAAAGAGTGGGGTAAATTTTAAATTTTTCTTAAATCAGGTATCTGAAGTTATTCTATCTTCATTATTTCGTAAAGCTTCACTTTCCTTTTGGTAATCGAACTTCAAAAACTGTCTGTGTTAAGCTGCTTTGAACAGTAATTGATCCGCTGTGTTGCTCTACAATATTCTTCGCAATGAACAATCCAAGACCAGTGCTATTTTTGTGTTGAGTTCTTGCTTTGTCTCCAGTATAGAACATATCAAAGAGATGCGGGAGTTCCTCCGCAGGAATACTATCTCCATAATTCACAACTTGTACAACCACTTCTCTCGACTCAATATAGCCATTAACATCTACAAATTGACCATCGTATCCATACCGAGTCGCATTGATCAAAAGATTTTCAAACACACGTGCTAACAGCTCTCCGTCACCGGTAATAGGTAAGCTAGGAGTCATATTCATTCGGGCGATCAAATCATTTTTCGTAAAGACAGGATATAATTCTTCTTTCAATTGATTAAGGAGGTCACTTAAATTAATATTTTTTTGTTCAATTGGCAACATGCCATAGTTCATTCTCGTTATTTCGAATAATTCATCAATAAGACCTTCTAAACGCTGAGATTTAGTATAAGCAATCGTTAAAAAATGTTTAACTTGGTCTTTCGTCAAATTTTCATCCTTAAGGATTAAATCTAAATAGCCTAATACAGAGGTGAGCGGTGTACGCAGATCATGAGCTAAATTTACAACTAACTGATCTTTACTGCTTTCCGAGAATTCTCCTTTTTCAGTTGCCTGTTTCAATTTTTCACTAGCTAAATTAATATCTTGCGCAATATCCCTGAATTCATCATCTGAAAGGATTTGAACACGGTGATTAAAGTTGCCTTGAGCGAGATAGTGAATTCCGTTAGAAATATTATTAAAATAGGTCACGTAGCGCTTCGTGAGTAAGAAGAAAAACAATATCGAAAGTGGGATAAATATTAGTAAAAAAAAGTTAATGTCTCCAATTTCTCCAATGATTTGACGGAAATGGGCTAATGGACTTTTATAATCAACAACCGTGTAATAAAAATATTGAAGGGTTTTATAAATGATATACGTGATGGTACCTGACAGTAGCATACTTAAGCCAAATATTATAATCATTTTGGAACGAAAACTTCTTGAGAATTTAACCATTGAATGTATACCCCACGCCCCACACAGTTTTAATCCATTTGTGTGTTCGATTATCTTCTTTAAGCTTTTTCCTTATTGTACGAACATGGACCATAACGGTATTCCCACTCTCAAAATATGCTTCGTCCCACACCTGCTGAAAAATATTTTCTACACTGTAAACCTTCTTTGGATGACTGGCCAGTAGATACAAAATATCAAACTCTTTTGGTGTTAGCTCAATGTCCTCATCATATAGAGTAACCGTGCGTTGGTCAGGGGAAATCAATAACCCACCAAATTCTAGTTGCGTTTTATTATCCTTTTGGGGATGATTCAGGTTTATAAAGCGTCGCAATTGAGCATTTACACGAGCAACCAATTCAATGGGGGTGAATGGTTTAGTCATATAATCATCTGCTCCAATTACCAGCCCCTGTACTTTATCAAAATCAGAAGTTTTAGCACTCAAAAATATGATAGGCATATTATGCTGTTCGCGAATGCGACGAGTTACTTCATATCCATCCATTTTCGGCATCATAATATCCAAAATCAGCAAATCAAAGACCTGAGTCTCGACAAAACGAACAGCCTCTTGTCCATCCGATGCTTTAAAACACTGGTACCCTTCTTTTTCTAAATGAAAAGCAATTAAATCAGCAATTTCCTCCTCGTCATCAGCAATTAATATGGAAATATTTTTCATATTTACACCCCTACATAAAGTTTAGCATATAGATTCTATTCACTTTCTATTGTATCTTAACTTTTTCCAAAAAAATGGACGTATTATTGGGCTTAAAATAAACACAGCTCTTCAACTAAACTTCCCTTATTTCCATTAAATCCTTAACCATATCTTTGAAAAATACTGTATTTTCCTTTAAGCGCTACTCCACAATTTGGCCCTTTAGTTGAACTGTTAAGTTCTACGTCTCCTCTTATTGATGATCAGCCTCAGCTAGCATAATGTTATGTGTTTTTGTGTTTAGATAATTGCGTTTCAAATGTCTGATCCTCTTGTTTAGTTTAAAAAATCTTTTTTATATCGAAAAGCTAGATATATTCCTGAAGCGATGAATGCAAATGAATATTTAAATAAGAAGAAAATTTGCCACATATATTCTTTTGGGAAAATGATATCGCATAAAATTACTCCAAATAACATAATAAGGGTATTTTTTAATTGTATTTGAATTGTTCTTTCATCAGCTTTTCCCATTTTTAGTAGAAATACGAACGTTAGAGCCAATCCGATTAAAAGCATTACAAAACCGATGCCAATAAGCATATTCCAATTAGCAGTTGATTCTTCCACCCAGGTTTTTAAAGGATTAAAAACAGACTCAATTTTCATTTTGATCACTGCTTTTCACATAAGTGAAAATATCGTTAACATCTACGTTAAAGAAATCAGCTATTCGAAAAGCTAAAACAAGAGAAGGGGAGTAATTATTTTTTTCCATAACAAATATGGTTTGTTTAGACACGCCAACAGCATCCGCCAACTCTTTTTGTGACATTCTCTTTAAAACCCTATGTTCGTACACTTTGTTTTCAATATAATCTTCAAAATCCTCCTTCAAAGTCGCTAACCTCCTTTTTCCTCTATAATCGCATCATAAATTATTTTTATATAAAAGTAAAGTAAAATTATACAAAATTAAAATAAAATATAATCATATAAAAGTTTATATATGTGTGTGTTTGTTTGTTGGTCAATATTAAAAACAAAAAAAGGGCAGATTCAAATTAGAATCCAACCCACTGCTTAAGCCTTATTCAATAAAACGGTTCTATCCCAGCATACAGTTGTTCGATTATCGCGATCGTCTGGTTAAGGGGGGACTTTGGCAAAGTTCTACTTCGCATACTGATAAACATCCGGTCTCAGGTTTTTGAATATTTGGGGTTATTGACAAATAGCCTATCCACCGTAGTATCTAATGCATTTGCTATATTAAAAGCCAATTGTAAGGTAGGGTCATACTTGTCGTTTTCGATTGCATTAATTGTTTGCCGGGATACTTTGCAAATTTTAGCCAATTCTGCTTGAGATAATTTAGAAGAACTTCTTAACTCTTTAATATAATTTTTCATTTAACCACCGTACTTCTTTTTGAAAAATAATAATGAGATCAAATACACAATTGATATTGTCACAAGAAAAGTAAATGGATTTATCCCTTCGTATGCCCCTTCTATCTCAATGTTCAAATATCCTTTTCTAAAAAGCTCGATTAATACATATCCGATAACTACTGCAAACGTGTAAGATTGGGTTTTCATTTTGATAAAGTTTTTTCTTTCGTCTCCCAAAGGCGTCAAAGATACAAGCGTAAAAATAATTAAAATCACACTAATCATCAAAGCAATGATGAATAAAGTGAAAAAAATCCAATCCATATTTCATTCCTCCTCATCCGAAATGTCAAAAATATTTTACATATTTTCATCATATCATATGTACTTAAAATGTCAAATATACTTTACATCATCAGCAAAAGAGAATCCTCTTTAACGAGGATTACTAACTGTTTATATCCGATGAAATGGCCCAATTGAAGTAAAAATGTGATAAATATCGCCATAATAATAATTACAACTATTATTAAATTTAGAACTTCTAATAAATCCATTAAATAAATACCCCTTTAGTGTGTAATTTCTAAAGTTTTATATTATTATTTAAATCTTAATTATTCAGCATTACGCCCCAATGATAAACACCGATTTTATATTCAACAAAGGTTCCTTGTCTGTCAGGAAACCTTCTTTATAGTTACTCCATCAATTCGACAGAAAGTGTATTAATTTTAGCGGGATGCGATTCTAAAATAATACCATCATATTCAACATTTATCTTGTCCCCAACTTGAAATTTATCAACTTTATTCACGGAAAGATCCACATATACATTTCCTTCTGTACTTCCTAATTTACCGTACACGAGCGCCGTGTTACCTGTAATTTCATTGATTGTCCCAGTGAAATAGACACTTCCTGAATAAATGTCATTAGTTTTTTCATCACTTCCATTAATTGAACTTGAACACCCCAAAATAGGTAACAAGAAAATAATAGCCAAGCCTATACGTAATCTAAGCATCGATTTCTCCCTTCTTTATGGCGTAAGGGATCCTTATTATTAAGGAATGCACCCTTTTATTTATGGATTAATATTAAAAACGTATATCTAGTAACCGCTTGATATCTTTAAATCGTTTCTTATGTTTTTTCAGTAAAGATTTAAGGCTTCTGCAAAGAATTGAAATCTTTGTAAGGAAAAAGGTTAGAAGTTATATCACTTAATACATAAAAAGCATTGAAAACATTTACTTATCCCATTCCTCCTTTAAAATAGCATAGGAATATTCATCCCACCATTGATCACCATGAGGGATGCATTTTTTAAAATAACCTTCTCTTCTCATTCCAATCTTTTCCATTACACGATAAGAAGGAATGTTTTCTGGCTGACATGTAGCTACAATTCTATGTATCTTTAAATCCGAAAAGCCATATTTTATTACTGCAGATGCAGCTTCGGATGCGTAACCTTTATTATAATATTCAGGATTAAATACCCACCCTATTTCATAAGAATGATTACCAAAATAGTTAAAAAACTCTAAATGCCCGATTAAACTATCTTCATCAGCTAGTATTACTGGGAATTTCTCAGCTGAATCACCAAGATTTTTCTTAATAAGCTCCTTTGTTTCTTCTTTCGTTAATACACCTTCTGGCATATATTTCATCACATTCTTTTGGGAAGTATACGTATGTACTTCTTCCCAATCAAGTAATTCAAAATTACGTATAATTAATCTTTCTGTTCTTATGTACATTCTTTCTCCTTTAAAAATTGAAGTTTGGAAAAAAACACGTTATTAATAAACGAGCCCTATATGGAACAATTACTTTTTCAGCTAACTTTCTAATAATTGATTACAAAGATCCCCACAAAGGCCTTGTGTTTTATATCTATTTACCATTTCTTTTAAATCAATGAATAAAACATTATCTTTTAGTACTTTCTCAAATTAGTAATATGCTAAATTCGGATTAATCGCTACCTCTGTGCCATCCATACATTTTGGTCTTTAAATTCCACTGGGACTTGTTCTAACCTTAAAATTCAGTTTAATTTCATTTTTTATCTTTCTCAATCACACGTTGAATGACATAAGCAGTACCAATTGTCGGATGGCCTGCAAATGGTATCTGTGAATCAGGGGTAAAAACCTTACATTATATCCCCCATTCTTTTGTAATCCTAATATTATATTCAGAAAAGTTCATCTCCTTTGCAACCCTTTGCATTTCCTCTTGTCTTATACCCCCTTCAGGGAGGAAGACTGCCAATTAATTTCCTTGGTATTTGTTCCCAGCAAAGACATCAAAAATATAAAATTTCATAATAATCCTTCTCTAGGCGAATTTGAATATTTTCCTATTCCACAAAATGGCTTTGTTCTAACATAGAGCATAGATTCCTATCCGGGAAAAAGCGCCTGTATGCAGAACTTTTAAGGTGCTACGAGTTCTACTTTTATTCTGTCTGGGTCTTCAAAGTAAATGGCGTAATGGTCATCTCCCCCGGCGAAAGGATGCTGCTCTGTATAAAGTATGGTAATTCCTTTATCCTTCAATTTCTTAGTCATCTCATCAACGTGTTGGCGTGAGTCCGCATAAAAAGCCAAATGATTTAAACCTACTCTACATCTATGATATGGAACGTCAAGAAATCGTTCTTCTGTTTGGACAAAAACAATGTAGGTATCCTCAATTTTCCAACTCTGTCCACTTTCCCATTTTTGAAAAGGTTCGTATCCTAGTTCCTCAAGGTACCAACACCAAAAATCAATTGACCTTTTTAAATCGGAAACATATATCTCAATATGATGAAGTAATCCGTTTGACAAGAAATAACCCTCCTTCCCCTTATTCTGTTCTTGCGCTCGATTGCGAAAGTTAGATATAAACTTTATTTACCATCCGTATAGAATTTAAAAAACTTTTTCGTTGAGTTGATTTCATAAGGATACAAAGCATACTCAGTAGGTGAACTCGAATAACCATGTTGACATATCATATCCGTAAGATTTCTGCGATGATATGTGCCGTGGCTGACAATATGCTGAACCAATTCGGAAAGATAGGCTAAGAGGGCCCCTTTAAAGGTATTCTCTTGACTCTTAGAGTTTGGCTCGATAGCATCTTGATATACAGGTTTTAAAGCATTCATCTATAGATGGACTAAAATATTGACAAGCTTTCCGAACGGATCCCTAACGAAAAAACGGCGTACATCCCATGGCTCATTAGCCGGTCCATACTCAACTGGAATACCTGCTTCTTTTATGCGGGCTAATGCATCATCAAGATCATCAACTTCAATTGACAAATCGGGCACCGGAGTGCCGGAACCACCTTCTGAAAGGAAACTAATTTGCGTTTCCATTTTTTCATGTGATCCGTATGTTGCAATAAAATCCATATTCATTAATTGATCAAGTCCAAGAACTTCCTCGTAAAAGTGCTTAGCTTTTGTAAAATCCTGAGTTTCCACATTGGCAACAATCCGTTTAATCTTCATCCTTATTTCCTCCAGCGCTATCATAAATTTGTTCTACAAATACAGAAGAAAGGGCGCCTCTTACCCCAGATAAGCGCCCGTTAATGTAAAGAGTTATACATTAGAATTTCCAGCAATTAAATAACCAAAGTAAAAAACTAAAAGTCATAAGTACATTTGAAATAATACCAAACTGCAAACTGATTCTCCCCTAATATTCCAAACACAATGACAGGCTGTTCTTCACTACCCATGAAGGATGACTCAAAGCCTATATCCCGATAGAACCTAAGTAATTTTCCAATTTTCTTTTAACAGAGATCAACTCCCTTAATTATTATCCTTAGTAAGAAATTCGACAAATGAATAAAATATCCTTTAAGATGCTATCTTTCCGTCAAATCGGATCGATTGATCAAGTTCTTATTCCAGATCTGCCTCCATTGTGGAGGATTAAATGAAACATCTTGAAGAGAAGCTAGATTTGATTACTCTAAACAAATCAAGTAATACAATGACGTTTATAAGCAATAAAAAAGACTTTTCCTGGTGGTGATCCCTGAAAAGAGCCTTTTTACTACTTATTATTAATTTGTGCTTGATGTTAAATCATTAACTTTCCAGTGTACATCGGTAGGGTCAATAGAACTTACAACATAAAACATGTATTCATCTGCAACATTTGGAACTTCAAAAGAAACATCCAATGTCACTGATTCGTTTGGTTCGATTTGAACGTTTAAAGCGTTTTTGTCAGGAAGAACTTGTCCTTCATAAGATTTGTCCCCTGGTTCTTCACGCAATTCAAACTGTAATTCCGAAGGGTTAACTGTCTTCCCATCATCACGAACATTTTTCACAGTAAAACTAACAACGACAGAATAATTATTGTTAGATGTTGATTCTTCTGGTTTTATTTTTTCAGAATAAGCACTATTTACTGTTGTGCCATAATAACCACCTTTAGATCCTTCACCATACAACATAATCCCCTTTTCTAATCGTTCCATACGCTCTTGATCACCGTAAGGTTTTGTTGCTGGCCCTTGTTCATTATCTTCGTTCATTTTGTTATCCATGTTATTTTCTTCTTTTGCTTTCGTTACGTTGGATTCATTTTCTGATGTACTAATCATTCCATTAACCAAAAATAATCCCATAATTATGATACCTATACATGAGAGTCCAAATATTTTTTTCTTCATACAACCACCTTCATAAAAAAGTATTTATCCAAAATTTAACATAAAATCAGATAAATATGTATTTTAAACCCTAAGCCTATTCCAAAACTTAGCCCGATTGATCAAGTTCTTATTCCAGAAAAGCATCGTTTGTGGTATAGTCAAACCAAGATTCTCAAAATCGGACCTGTTTTATAGCGCCCTTAACGACGCTAATTTTCCCCACAAAAAAGACAACCGCAACAATCTGCGATCGCCTTACTTCGATCTATTTTTCCTCTTTTCAATTTCCTTTTTAATCATCGGTACACCTTTTTCTTTAACTGCTTTTTTCACTTTGGGGTTGTTCAGCAATTTTACAACCTTCGTCAATTTTGACATGGTTCATCCTCCTATTTATCATGACAAGACAAACATCTCTCTGATTTACTTTTATTATAACCTATTACCTGTCCAATATAAAACATTTCCCTTAACCGCCTCTTTAGATATAAAATTGTGTTTGTAGTACTTGATAAATCCAACAAACATTAAAATGGAACCGATGATGTTATAGGCAACGCGGAATCCGTGAACGATAAGGAATTCTTGTGCTGTTCGTTTTAAGAATTCAACAGAATGAACATCTACCCCTTCGATGAACAGAATCTCGTTACGTGACCATGCAAATACAATGG
The DNA here is from genome assembly GCF_014905415.1 of Virgibacillus salexigens. GTDB lineage: Bacteria > Bacillota > Bacilli > Bacillales > Amphibacillaceae > Virgibacillus > Virgibacillus salexigens. The sequence goes on along the minus strand of NZ_BNEO01000002.1, from coordinate 506,246 downwards.
ATGTCGCTCCTTCTAACACAATCATAAGGATACTGAATAAAATCCAATATCGGACTGGCTCGGTCTTCCAGGCTAGCATCAACGCCAGAATTCCTGTTAAAATACTTGCTGCTCCTAAGGGTGGAAAATAGGTATGCGGGCTTGCCACTGCCATAAATTCCATTCCGAGCTCCAACGACTTGGGAATGTTATGAAAAATATTCGGATACAACAAGAACGTATCCACCAAAATACTTCCCAACAAAAGCCATTGAACCAGAGGTGGACTAGTACTGTTCCAAACGTAAATTTTATTAACATAATCAAAGCTCCTTTATTTGACACTCAAGGATGTGTCCCTTTGTTATTTTTCTAAAACCATCATAATCAATAAAGCTTAAATTCTTCTTATACAATTCTTAACGAATCCTTAATTCATTTTAGGTATAAAAAAAGAAGCTCTCGATGAACTTCGCTCTTATAATTCCTTATTTATTTTTTAAACCGGTAGCCTGCTCCCCATATTGTTTGTATATACTTTGGATTGGAGGGATCTTTCTCTACTTTCTCCCTTAATTTTCTGATATGGACGGTTACAGTTGTAATATCTCCGAATGAGTCGATCCCCCAAATCCGTTCAAATAATTCTTCTTTCGCAAACACGCGGTCTGGATTTGAAGCAAACAATATTAATAAATCAAACTCTTTCGCACGTAACTCTTTTTCCTCTTCGTTAACAAAAAGCCTACGTGAATTCAAATCGATGTGCAGACCTTTTATACGAATTTCATTTGGTTCATGATTCTTTCCAACGAGCCGTTCGTATCTGGACAAATGGGCTTTCACCCTAGCGACAAGTTCACTAGGATTAAAAGGCTTCTGGATATAATCATCAGCACCACGATCAAATCCGCGTATTTTATTAATATCTTCTTTTCGTGCAGTGACCATTAAAATAGGAATATCCAAGCAATCTCGCAATTGTCTGCAAATGTCAAAACCATTAACACCTGGCAACAATAAGTCCAGGATAATAAGGTCGTAATTGTTTTGTAAAGCTAGTTTTATTCCTTCTTCACCAGTAGTTGCAATATCAGAGAAATATCCGTTTACTTCTAAATAATCTCTTTCCAATTCAGCAATATGCATTTCGTCCTCAATGATTAGAATCTTTTTCAAGACGACACCTTCCTAAGTGTAAAATAAATACTTGTCCCTTCCCCTTGATCGCTTTCAGCCCAAACCTTACCACCATGTTCTTCGATTATTTTTTTAACAATCGCTAACCCAAGTCCACTGCCCCCTGTAGAGGAATTTCTTGAAGTGTCTGTTCGATAAAAGCTTTCGAAAATACGGGGAACATCTTGCTTAGCGATCCCGCTTCCATTATCATTAATCTCAACTTTGACCTGTCGGGACTCAGATTTTAAGTAGACCCCAATCTTCTTATACTCTTTATCCATATATTTCAGGCTGTTTTGAACAATATTGGTCACGATCCGCCTTAATTGCTCACGATCTGCTTTCACGATATAATCATCATTTTTATCAGCCCTCAGAGCAGCTATCCCCTCTTCTTTTTCCAGGTCAAAAGCCAATTCATCAATAAAATCTGTGAAAAAAGAATATAAGTCTACTTCTTCAAACGTAAACGGGATTTGTTCGATATCTAATTTGGAATATCGAAATAAATTATCGATAAGACCATCCATATTGTTAGCCGTTTTATAAATGATATCCATATACCGTTCCAGTTTCTCCGGGTTATTTGCAACTCCATCCTGAATTCCTTTTACGTAGCCTTTTATCGATGTTAATGGCGTCGATAAATCATGTGAAATACTCGCAATCAGCTCCTGGCGGTTGCGTTCATACCTTGCTTGATTCTCTTTTGCCTGTTTTAGCCTTAACCTCATCAATTCAAACGTATTGGAAAGCTCACCAAGCTCATCTTTCTTATTAGTTACAATTCTATATTCCAAATCGCCTTCACTAATCTTCCTCGCCGAAAAGATTAGTTGCTTTATCGGTATAATAATACTCCTGGACACGTAATACGTCAGTAAACCATTCGTAACAATCAAAATGAGTACAATCGAAATCAATCGCAAATTAAAAAATAACTGTAAATCCGAACCTTCTATGCTGCCATTAAGAATAACAAACATAACGTATCCTAATACTATTTCTACTAATAAAAACCCAACAATCGGAAGCATCACCATCCCTATGTTAGATAATATTAATCGTTGCTTAATGGACATGACCTTCACCTACTTACATTATTGTTACTATCAACTATGAATTTAAACTAGTCGTTAAGATGAGTTTAGCATATCACTTATTTAATTTCAGATTGTTTTTTGTCAATAATCGGTACGATAACTGCACAAATAATGGTCGTAAAATACGAAAGATACTTAATACCAATTGGTTCGTTAAATAATATCATTCCCAATACTCCAATAAAACTTGATAACGCAATTCCAAGAACAAATCCTCCGATTAAGCCGACAAGTATTCCTAGAAATATTCTCATATTACGCCTTTCCCTTCAGATTATTTTTGTTATCGAATGTGAATTTCCATACTTTTGAAACCATTGAGTAGGACATTACAAAAAATAGAACACCAAAAACGGGATGCATCGCACCTAACAATGGTAAGTTAGCTGAAATATTCGCGGTGAAATACATTAGGAACATCGAAATTAGAATCCCTAACACTTGCCAATACGCCCAGTGTGGTAAGGCACCGATAAATGCAAAGACCAACATGAAAACCGGTATATTAAATCCAAATAAGTGAACGAATGTCATATGCTTCATCCAATTCGCCGGACTTATAAAAATAGCCATGCCTGCCAAAAAGATTTGAGTGACTACACTTAATGTAAAAATAATGGCTAATACAAGGTAGACAATCCTACCTATACGAACTCTCTGATCTATTTTTCGCAAATTGTTTCCTCCCTGTATTTGAACACTGTATCAATCATACAAACCAAATATAAAATCACTCTTAGGTAATTCTTAAATAATTCTTAAATAAAAACAGGATATTTCAACTAAAATAACGGTAGCTCATTTGGAGCTACCGTTGGTTTCATTACACTAATACGCTTTTCCGTTCTTTCCATTCAACCAAATATTCCTATATGAATAAATTACTAAGCATTATGGTGATCGAGAAATCATTTTAATAATGGGGCGTATAAGACTACTTCTACCTAAAGAATAAGCTTTATTATGCTGCGCTATTTTATCAAATAGTGACAAAATTTTTTGAGTCTTTTCACCTCTTTATTCTAATCTTGCGCCCGTTTAATTACCCTTCATTTATTTTCTTATTATCTTCACTTAGAACATAAATTTTTTGAGTGCCGGGAAACGATTTTCTTACATTGTCGTATTGAAATAATCCTTTCACGAGCTTCTCAATATGTTCTCCAATTTCCTTGGCACTTGGATCTGAGCTGTTTATCGAGGTATTAATAAAGACAGGATCATTAGGAGTTAATACGGTCGTAGACGTAATTTGAAGACCTTCTATATCCTTCAATCCCTGGTTGATGGCTGGAATAATTTTCAACTCCCAGTTTCGTTTTATACCATCAGTAAAATATGTTGGGAAGTCCTTAACATTAAGCCCTTTTTCTTCAGCAAGCTTGATAAATTCTTTATGATAGTTGTTAATCTTTTGAGGGTCCTTAATCTTTTTATGTTTTTTATAAAAAGACAAATTAAGTGTTTCATGGCGGCCATCGGTGGATGTAATCCCACCTCCTGCGTGAACCTGTATTTGATGGATCTGTTCCATTTTCTGTGCAACTTCCTTCATCATTTTTTGCTCTCGTTTTAACCTTTCTGTCACATTGGTGTCATTGGCATAAGCAAGAACTTTAACATCATAACCCTTATAATTTTTTGATTTCAGGACCTGTTCAATACGTTGTTTAAGGTCGTATAAATAATTTAAATCACTCTTGGCATAAGGCCTATATACAAAAATAATTTCTTTTTGGGCATGGGAAATGGTTAATTCACGGCCATCTGGAAAGCCTTTTTTCTTAAATACCTCTTTTAAAGAGTCGTGTATAGCATTTTCCAATTTGATGTTTTCGTTAATCATTTCATAATGGGTAATTAATTGATTTGAACTGCCTTTAACTTTTGCTGACGTAACTTCACTGAATCCGGTAAAGTCAAGACCAACGAAGCCTATTAACAGCAGCACTGTTATTTTCCTAACAATTCGTTTATTCAACCGTAGACCTCCTAGGTACATTCACTTTATTTATAGTTATATTTACCCTTAGTTAACGATTTATTCGGAGGTTCTATTTCGATTCCAGATATGCAGGCTATTGCGGTACACCTATGGTAACTCGTAAAATCCGTTTATAAGAAGGTACAGTATTATTTGCCTGATGTCCTTCAGCTACGATTTAACTTTGAGAGGATAGTAAACATTTTCTAGAAATCTACTTCACTTAGCTCTTTTATTTCCCCTAATAGTTCTTTGTGTTTTTTAATCGTAATTAGAGGTTCTTGTAGTGAATTAACATCACTATATGGAAATATAAAGGTTCCATCATCTAATACGTAAAAAGCATACGAAGCTTTCTTACCTACTTTTAATTCTTTGCCTTCAGAAAAGGCAAACGTATAATTATCCTGTGTTTTCATTTTCTCAAATACCTACTCAGAAGTTGTTCTTTTTACCTTAAGTCCCTCTATAATAGTTAATATTTGTTTTATCTTTTGTTTTTCATTCACCATTTTAGTCAATTCTTCAGATGATGAATTATTTACCGATTTTTGAATCAATAACGACCCCGATAAATCTTTATCCTTTACTTGTTTAACTTTTTCATTATCAGAACAGGCACTTAATATAATTGCAAAAAGGATTAGAATTGAAACTAAATATTTAATAAAAACACCCCTAATTTTTCCAACATTATTCCTGATTCGCGCCCTTTAATGAAAGACTAATTTCATGATTACACTTCTATCGTCTAAATTTTTATGGACCATATTTTAATAATTCGATGGCTTTATTAGTATTAAAAAATCTCTTAGGTAAAAGAATGGCTTTATTCCTAGAAACATATAAACGAAACATTTTCTTATGTTCGTATGCTTTAAAAATATCTCCCCATTCAAAATATGTATTCGAACTTCCTCTTTTCTGATGAATTCTTTGTTCACTAATCAAATAAGAAAGATCGTGTCTTATTTGTGTATCGCTTTGAAATTCTTTACGAACTCTTATCCGTAGTATGAATTTAAGTATCAATATTAACGGAACCGTAATAAAAGAAGCTGTAAGTAAAGAAGATAATATTATAGTAATCCAAGCCACGAAAATTGAATACCCAAATAAGAAAGATAAGAAAATCCCTATTTTATAAAAAAGTAAGACAATTATAGCACTTAATATGATTACCTGAAATATAAAATTCCCCATAAGATATTTTCTTATATGTTAAGCATTATGCAGTTTAAAATCCTCATATGTAATGTTCCCCGTTAACAAGATCTCTGCATTTTCTCTTTCCATTTACTTCTCTGCCTCTCTATCATAGTTTTATTCTTAATAATAAGTATCCACAATAACAAACTATATCTCCCTTTTCAAAATAATTCCATAGCCTAATTGCGTTAACGCGCCCTTTGTTGAAGAAATCCATTTTGTTTTTAATTAAAAGGTACTTTTCTTTTCCAATTGTGGTTTGAATAAATAAATGACAATACAATCGCTCCAACAACACTTGGTAGCAAAATAAATGATAAAAATTGAAGTGTGAACATCCCACTCACATCAAAATGTCCGTGAATAGGTCCTAAAATTTGTGTTGCTGTCATAATTGCAGCATGAAATCCAATTGATGTCCACACACTTCCAGATATAGCCCTAAGCACACCTAAAATAATTGCAAAACCTGGGATAAATTGAAGCTGTTCAACAGAATACATCGCCCCTATAAAAGAGGCAAATAAGGAAAACAACAAAGCTTGTAAGATGATTGTCCCCCAATGAGGGAATAACGCATTTAAGTAACGATAGATATATCCCCTAAAAACAAGTTCTTCAGGCAAGGCTTCTATAAAAAATACAGTTATGAATAAAATCAAAATACTCATCAATAGGTAACTCAAATCTGTATAAACTTTTATTTCAACCCACCCAAGCATTAAACAAATATATAAGCCAATAAATGCAGGAATTGTCCAGAGAAAAAAACCAAGAAGAAATGAAAAAATATTTGTTCTAACAGTTAACTGCCCAAGTTGGTTCCATGAAGTTTTGTCAGTTTTTAGTGCAATCTGTAAGAGAATAACGGTTAAAACAGTTGTGATTAGAGCAATTATGAAGTGGCTAAGAGGACTATATTGTTGAGCCATAAACGTATCACTAAGATAGGTTATAAAATTCCAAATGATAATACTTGAAGCCGACACTGCAGCAATCCTTATTATTATGTCTTTCATTTTATAATTTTTCACCCAATTCACTTTCCTCTCCGCTCTCACCCTTTAGATTTTAATTTCCTAATATTCAATTCTCCTTTCGCAATCCTTCCTCGTTAGTTTAAGTTCATGTCTCACAATGTAACTATGATCTTAACATAAATATCAAGCTTCATATTCAAAACCTGGCCCGATTGTTATGCAATCATTAGACCAACCTTTGCACCAAGATCTGTTGCCCAAGAACATAAAAATTTTACCATAATGAGAAACCAAGAAATCGCCAAGTCTTTTTGGGGTATTTAAATTGAATAATATAAAAGATGACTAAGATGCGAAAGAAACTTCAGTAGCATATACATCTCGGAGCCAATTCCCCCTTCACTCATTCCAGTCCCGAATAAGCCTAATACGATATACGACAATAATAAAAGCAAAATAATAATGTTATATAATGAAATGCCTTCTTACTCAACTATATCAATCCTAATATTTAATATTTTTATCCTTTTGCTATTTCTTCCACTAACTGATCCTATTGTTCAATTTCCATTCCAGATTTCGCTCAATAGCTGAAAGATTATCGAAGTAACTTAAATTTGTTTATATTTGTTTGTAAAGCAAATTTCACAATAAATACTCCCATTTGTGGATTCCACCCATTAATTAGTGATCGACTCTGTTATTCCAGAGCACCCTTTTCCGGCGATTTTGCGATTGCTGCCATGAACTCATCAAGTTTAATTTCTTCACAAGTACCACAAGTGTTTTTTCAATTTTGATAAAAGCCCATATTATCACCCCGAATTATTTCATGTAGTGTTATCCTACACAAAATCTTCTCACACTCTTGCTTCCGATTGTTTCTTTATTTCGTTCTTTTTTTTAATGCGGTTATTATAATCGCAAATAAAACTATACTTAATACAGAACCCAGAGCAAAACCTAAAGAAATGAAATCAAAAACAAGATATACAATTAACATACATAAAAGATATCCTGCCACAAAAGCCAGCAAAAAACGCTTTAGCTTCATCACTAATCCCTCCATAAACTAGTCTTTATAAGCAATTTAAACGCATCTCTATATTAAGAATAGCACCTGATTTGAAGAAGATTGGTTTAAAGATTAGAAGACTTTTAAGTGGCGTTTTATTCCAACCCACGCTTATACCTAAAAAACATCACACCGGAATAAACCACTGTGAAGGTTATTGAAGAAATAAGAAAATTGGATAAACCTCCAGAAAATAAAACGAAATCTATTATAAAAAATGTGATGTTCACCAAAAGTAAGACTATTGCTGTCCTCAACAATAAATTATAATTTTTCCATTTGGGCGAACGATCCAACATCAAAGCAAATATACCCAAAACTAACACAAAGAAGAATCCAAATAAGGATACAATTAGACTTTTTTGCTCCACGACATAGGTAGAATAGAAAACAACAGCAGATAAAACAACAAAAAATAAAATACCAATCCACATCTTAACTCCGATTGTCCAGTTCATATTTTCCCTCTCTTTTCCGCAAAATGATCCTTATATACGATATTGACGCTAGAGAACATTGCATTCCTCCTTTGTTGCGTATAGAAAAGAATAGCATGAAAAATTTCAAGTATTTTTTGCTCGCCAACTTGTATATTTCAATCAGCTATTAATTTTTCTCCTAAAATAGTTTTGCTGGATCAGGTGTTAGAGTCAAACCTTTTTTCAATGACCTCTTTTTGTATAATATATAATGTTTATCACTGTACTTAAAATTTACTTTATTGGCACCGAATGTGACAGCCTTACTGTTTCTCATGAGAATTTCATATTTACCGCAGTCACCGTCAGAGTAAGTTACAGCAATTTGTCCTTTAAATGTTCTAGGTTTTTGTACATAGGTACATCAGCTACGAGCCCATCTATCACTTTCTTTAATATATTGCCAAAATATCCTTGAATGACGCCAATTTACTGATCCCTCTATTGATATTATTTTGTAGAGAAACCATTTAATTTTATTGCATAATAATATTCCTGCATTTTAACCACTTTCTGTCGTTATTAACTTTTTAAACGATTAAATAGTTCCAGTAATTAATTTAGGGATTTTTATAAAATTATTGTTTCCTCATCTAAATAACTTGATGGTTGAATTCAAAGTATTCCATGCACCACACATAAATTGTATCAAATTTTTTCCAAATCGCTATCCATCTTTTTTTAATTACGCCAAGAGTAACACCTGCAAGCATGAAAAATACCGGCACGATGTACGCGCGTACGTGCCGGTTACTAATACCACTTGATTGGGTAGTAATAATTAGACTCATTCTTTTTATGCCACAAACGCGCCCGATAATTGAATAAACCTTTTATCTTATCTTGTTAATTTCGTTGCCCTCAAGACATGTTTCTGTAGTATATCCAACAGTTTTTTGATGAGTAAGGTAGATGTCTTTTTGATCAGTCTGTTCAAATACCCGAAACTTTTTAAGCTGTTTTCCATAAACATGAATGGTGATGACCGTTTCTTCCCCTTGAGGTTTCAAAATATGGCAATCCGCTGGTGGCAATAGCTCTCCAGTGCTTTGTTCATTTATAGTCATTGTACCAGCATATCTTAGTTTAGTAGTTTGATTAGAATACGATTCTGATTGTAAATAATTAAAAATCTTCATTCGACCTGAAAAAACTCCCTCTACCCCCCATGTTCCATCATGGTCGTGTAATGGTGTACTATGTTCAGGTTCCCAAATGAGTGCAAGAATCTCAAAGCGGTCTTGTGGATCGCGATAAAGAGAATGACGACCATAACTGTTATTTCCTGCATACATTTTTTCCATGGGAAGCCATGACTTACTGGACAATAATTTACTGAGATGGTGCTCAGCCTGTGGAACTCGTTCACTATCAGAATTAGTTGTTTCTACTACATTAGTTAAATCCCGAATGAAGTCTGACAGTTTATAATGGTTCATAAAATATTCCTCCTCTTTAAAGTTAAACAACATCAAATCATAATTTCTTTGGTAAAAATACAATGCAACGGTGAAAAACAACGGGAAAATAATAAAAGAAGTTATTTGGCTATTCATATTCCGGAATTGCGCCCTATTCTTGAATAAGCAATGTGTAGTCAAATAATTGCAATGTACATTGGTTAAGGTCCTTCATAAGGTGGATTTAAATAATGATCAGTAAAATCCTCTTTGAAAGGTGCATTGGATTTGAGAATTCTTTCGGTAGCCGTTTTTGTATCGTACGTAGTGACATTTAATTCAACATTAGGACCAAATACAGCCCAACAAGCACCGTTAGCCCGGCTTTGTAATCCGACACTTCCTGCATTGATGATGCGTTTTCCACCGACTGTACGGTCAAATTGAATGTGAGTATGACCACAAACAATGATATCCTGCGGAACACCTTCGATCATTGGTAGAATCTCTTCTTCAGGAGTATCCATACGAATTGCCTCTTCATCACTGCGAGGCGAACCGTGTACAAATAGGATTTCTCCCAACCCATCTATGTTCAAAATTACCTTTTCGGGCAGCCCTTTTAGAAACTTCAACTGTTCTTCTGTTAATTGATCTGCACACCAGTGGTTTAATTCTGCTGTAAAGTCATCCAATCCTTTTTCTTTCCCGTAGCGATAGGGAACCTCACGATCAACGTTTCCCCTGATAAAAGTGAATTCTTCTTTATAATCCATCAAACAATCCATTACTTGACGTGGCTCAGGTCCCCAAGCCAAATCTCCCCCCACAACAGCTAGATCAACATCTATTCTTTTGATTTCTGCTAAAACAGCTTCTAATGCCGAATAGTTCGCGTGAATATCGTAAATTGCAGCCACACGCATTCGTAATACCCTCCCCCATATTGAATTAATTGCCTTTCCCAATATACAAAGAAAGACTCTTTCATTTCTTCCGTAAACTGGCCCTTATACGCCATATTGGCGCCATTCCTTATTAGTGAATAGCGCCCGAATGTTGAAGAAGTTTTAAGCGTTATGAACTACCTTCCCACGAAGAATATATGGAATAATGGACTCACCATTTATAAGATTTTTTTCTACAATCGGTATATATGCATACTTTTTTGCTATTTTTGCCTCCATCCAAGTTACCTCTTCAATCTCTTCTGGAAATAATATATTTATTTCACCATCTATAATTCTACCTTTAAAAGTAAAAGAATATTGCGTGGTGCCCTCGTTCTTCAAAAAAAGCTTCACTTACTGCAAAAACACCGTCTAGTTCAACGTTTAACCCTGTTTCTTCTTTAACTTCGCGAATAGCTGCGTCTTCTAAAGTTTCTCCATTTTCCACTTCCCCACCAGGTAGTGTATAGTAAGCGGATTGGCTTCCTTTATTTTTCACCATCAATATATTTTCTTCATCACTATCATATAGAAGTACATAGGCAACATCCACTCTCTTCAAAGTTTTTCCAACCTCCTTGGATAATTGATACATACGTAACTACTTATTGGGCTAAATGGCCCTTTTCTCCAATATTGAGGCGCAGTCTTTATTCAACAACTGCGCCCGATTGTTTAAGGTTTTCTTTCGAACACCCACATCTTTGATACATCTAGATAACCTAATTTTAGATATAAAGGATGCCCCATCTGACTAGAAATAAGTACACTCTGGACAGCACCTTCCTGCTTGGCATCAATAAGCATTTTTCGGCAAAGTTCTATGGCCATTCCTTTACCCCTATGTATTTTTGAAGTAAATACATTATTTAAAAATACGGTTTTATCTAGTAGTGCATAGCTTCCATGAGATACAGGATGCCCGTTTTCCTCAACAACGTAAAAATGCAGATTTGGATCATTTAATTTCTTAAGATCGATAACTGAATTATTGAAAAAATGATTGATACGTCGCGCTTCTTCCTCAGTTTTGACACACTTGATGATCTTATTTTCTGTTTCAAAAGACCAGCTATCCAGATTTAAACTCATAAGAAACTCTGTTCTTTTGATCGTATATCCCTCAGCATCATAAATATGCAGTCCTTCATCAGAAAACACTGTAAGCCAATAGTCTTTTTTTATGTCTAGTTTATTTATGGTATCAATAACGTGAGTAGGATTTGAATTATATACGATAAACTCGTCAGTTCTGCCATCAACATTTGTACCAAAAGCAAGATGTTTTATAGAATCGTAAGCATGAACTTGGGATACAGGTTGGCGACTACAGTAATACTCACCTCGAACAAAAAAATCTACAGCCTTTGTTAACTCCATTTTCCCCCCCATACAGTCCGTTCCTCCCAATACATTTCAATATTTTAATTATTCAACAATCGTGGTCCGGTTCATAAATAGAGCGCAGATTCTTACTCCAGAATCGCGCCCGATAATGGAATATTGTTCTTGAATACCATGCTGCATAGATATTCAAGAAAAGCAACCAAAATGTTAATTATTTAAAGCTTGCTGAATATGTGCCAAATGGTGATTACCATGCCATGCGTAAAGTGCGATACTTTGTTCAACTCGCATTTTACTACCATCAGGATACTGATATGTACGCTGTAATTGAGTAGCTGTTAGATTTTTAAGTAAATATGTCCAGCGTCCATGAAGACTTTCTAATAACTGTAATGAAACTTTTATGGGCAACTCATAATCTATTAGCCTTGCCCATTCACTTTCTTCATACGTTTTAACCACTGGATTTTCTTCTGTCAAGGCTAATTTCATTTGAATATACCCATTTAAATGGCTATCGATAATATGATGAATAAGTTGACGTACATTCCAGCTATTTTCTCTATACGTTTTTGTTAATTTCAATTCATCAAGGGATACAGTTAACGCATTTAAACGACTAGGTAGTGTTGCCATTTCTTTAATCCACATTTGAATATCTTTTTCTTGTACTTCATGAGGATAATCAAATCGTCCAATTGGGTATCTCTTATCCATTATAAATTCCCCTCACTTTTCTGCTCTTTAACTTAATAACAATTATTTTAAATTACCATTATTTTCACAATAAGTTACTAATTTGCGGAATAAACCTATTGAATCTTATTTGTTAATGGTTGATGCTATGCTACTCGCCTTTGTTCGACGAGTTACTCATGCTAATTGGTAACAAAGTAGGACATTCCCTGATTGAAACTCTTTAGTTTTCACCAACCTTAATAGTTTTCGGTTCGTGATGTTTTTGAAATAAGGCTTGCCTCCACCTAAAATGGTCGGATTAACTATTACTTGGTATTCATCGATCAAACCAATGTTTGTTAAAAAGGATACAAAGTCCGAGCTTCCTAAGATAATCATATCTTTCCCCGGCTGTTGCTTAAGCTTCATAATGGAATCGTTAACTTTCTCCTTGATAAGTGTTGTGTTATTCCAGTCCACATCGTTCAACGTCTCTGAAAACACAATTTTAGGCAAATGGTTCATTCTTTCTGCGATAACAGGAAAACTCTCTATTGCAAATTCAGTGGACCAAAAATCCTTCATGTGTTGATAAGTCTTTCTCCCATACAAAATGACATCAACAGAATGCAGCATCTCTTCCGCATACTTATGATACTCATCATCAACATGATGCCAGTCCAACTCCTGATTCGTTCCTTCGATGAAACCATCAAGCGATATCATCATTTGACTAATGATCTTCCTCATTTTTTCCCCTCCTACTTACACTTATGTAACCTCTGTTACTTAACACTTTTCCCCAGGGAAAATCCCTTTTTATTAATGTTGCAGAGTCAATTTCTTTAAGTTTATCATATTTAAAGGAAAAAATTTCTTATCGTTTTGGTCAAAAGCTTTTCTTTTATTCAATTAAATGGCCCTATTCATTAAGAAAGACCCTCTCCTAATTCAAGGAAAGCGCCCTTATGTTGAATAAGGTAAGAAACAATACCTGTTGGTATTATCTAGGACTCATTAATTAAATATGTAGTCGAAGTAATCTGCGTGACCTCTTATTAGTTTGATTTCATCTTTAGATGATATCCAAAAGAAACGGAATATAAGACCATCTTCTTCCCCTCCACCAGTTGGCTGGTAATCCCACTCGTCTTTAACTTCTGTCGCTTTTATCTTATAAAAAAATCTATTATGTATGGTTCCATCATCATTTTCCCAAAAATCTTCAGCTATTAAATCCTCTACCTCAAAATTGTCTAATCCAGTTTCCTCTTTTATTTCTCTTATTACTGCGTTAAAAGTATCTTCACCTTCTTTTACTGTTCCCTTGGGTATTTGAATACCAGCTTCAGCAATAGGGTGCTGAAATACTAACACTTGTGGCTTTCCTTCTTTAACCCGAGTCACATAACCATATGCTTTTTGAATAGGTTTCAAAATATTCACTCCTCACTTTTCCAGATAACTGCCTTGTTCTTGAATAAGAAAAGCTGAAGAATATTATGCTGATCTTCAGCTCTCGCGCCCGATTCCGGATCAATCAACACATTACCAAGTTTCATTCAGTCTAGTAGCGTAGAATTCAATTGCCCTTTTATAGTGATTTAAATTTGAATCATTGGACGTCTCCACAATGCACTTGAGTAACAGCTCTGTAGCTTCATTAAAACGGTTTAAATTATAAAGTGTCATAGCATAGAATACTTTTAGTGCATTATCGTTTGAAAACTGTTTAATTCCTTCACTTAATACCCGTTCCGAATCTTTATACATACCTAATGTCCGATAAGTGCTACCTAAACCCAGATATGCACCTTGTAAATCATTTTTATCAAGCCCTAAATAAATTGCCTTTTCATAATATGGATAGGCATCTCTTTCCTTTCCCAACGAGTCACAATTCGATGCATAAAGATAATGCAAGTATCCATTGTTGTTATCCGTTTGAATAAGTTCAAATAATATCTTATTAGCTTCTTCCAGTTTTCCTTCTTCCTGAAGGTTTAATGCCTGATTTAAACTGTATATAACCATTTATAACCCCCCTTATACAATTTACAAATAAACAATATGGCCCAAACTGATAAACAAATTTATTACGCAACTGCGCCCTATTCTGGAATAGTCTATTTTGATATTGGCTGGCACTAAAGAGGAATATTATCATACAATTAGCCAGTAATTAACGTTTGGACTGGCCCTTCCCAATCGTTTTTTTGAATTTCTTTATAATTACCCCTAGTATACTCAGAAATGATCTTTCTCCAGAATTTTTGCGCTGGTACGTTCTCCTCCATTTCCGCAACCTCCCATTTTCCAGGAAACGAATTAAATAAATAAAATGCCGTTTTCCTACCAACGCCATCTTTTCGGTACTTTTTCATAACAAAAAACTCAGCCATCGAAAAATAAGATTCGGGGTTTTCACCCTCTTGAGTTATTTTGCGAACCAGGGCGAATCCAGCATAATTTCCATTAACTCTAATTAAAAAAGGGAAGCGTTCTGGCTCTGTCCAATAATGATCAAAATACTTGTAACCGTATAACCCTTGATCGTTTACATCCTCAGGATCAAACTCACTAAAATCATATTTGTATAATTCGAGTAAGTGTTTTACTACAACTTTTTGTTCTACTTGTGCTATTTTAATCTGTACATCCACTCATATAACCCCCATGACCTGATAAACCGTTATTCCACAATGCATTTTGGCTCTTTATATGTGGTTTGGACGCTATTTCTATTCTGAACTGCACCCCAATTGCTTAAATAAGTTCTTTCACAAACAATACTCTATCTTGATCTGGTCCATCATAATCTGCTTTCACCTTAATACCATCAATTGTTTTATCGCCTTGTTCAGTATCAAAGCCCATTCTTGTGTGATAAGAAATAGAAACTTTATTAACTGGGGAAGTAACTGCTCGAACAATCTTCCTATTTTCTTCTTTAACTACATTGAAAAATTGATTATAAAGGGTCTTTCCAATATTATGCTTTCGATATTCAGGGTGAACTCCGACAAAATGTATGTACGCCTCATCTGAATGAGTTTGCGATAAAAAACCTATTAAGAAACCTATAATTTCTCCATCTTCTTCTGCGATAAAACTAGTATTGTTAAAATGATCAAAAAATAACTTAGGTAACATATCAGCCATTTGCCTACCACCCCACCACTTATTAATTAGAGGTGATAGAACATAATAATCTGAACTTTCCACAAAACGAATTTCCACTTTTACACACTCCTAAAAATAACAACGATTATATTTATAATTGATTAAACCCTCTTTCCAGCCTAGTAACAATCATCTCAAATTCCTATAATTTGCACAATAAGTTATTCCATATAATGGCCCGATTGATTAAGTTCTTATTCCAGATGTGCGCACGATTATGGAAATGAGAAGTAGTTTATATTACTACTATTTCTGATCTATTTTTCTTTCTAATGATTCCATTCTCTCTTCTAAGGAATCTAGCTTCTTTTTTATTTCCGTAAGGTAGTTTACCTTTGGCTTTATCGTACTTTTATATATTTGGCTAACTCCCCAATATATTAGCAAAAAACATATGGCAAGTATGGCTAAAAAAATAATTAATACCAAATAACACTTCTAAAATAATACATCAACTCCCTATAGCAAAATGGCTTCAACCTAGAAGGAAGCACTTAGTCAAGAAGTGCACCCTTTTCTTGAATAAGTATTCACCTGAACATCTCCATAATATATACACTCCCCATAAATACAATCCAGACTAAAATGGGAATTACCAAGCTTTTAAGAGCATTATTCCATTTACAAATATCCTTCTTACTTAAAATATAATCAGTTATAAAATATAAAAAAGACGCTAATAAACTGTACCAAAGTATAATTAAACCAAAAATAATGTGTAAAGTCATTGAGAAGTATATTTTTAAATTTTTACTTGTGTAATTTGAAATTAAACGAGCTATATAGTCACTTATTGTAGAAGTTATTGTACCATACAGTAAGATAACTGGAAGACTATACATAAGATATATAGGAACTGATAGTACGAACGCCTGAAGATATTCACCAACAGAGCTAATATCTCCACCAAATGGATTTGGTACAAACAAACCTAAAAATATTGCAAATAAGGAACCAGAAATTGTAGCAGATATAATTTTTCTTGATAATATTTGACTTATTTCACTTTTAAAATTCAACTAAAATTACCCCTTTATCCTATAATCCTGCTCGTTCGTGCAATAAAACTTCCTGAATTAAATGGCTAATTAAAGCAATATCGGGTGCAGTTCAGTGCCACAATTGCGCCCTTATGTGGAAGACTCGAATTCAAGATAATCTTAAAAGACTTTAATAAGGATCTTCCACTATTGCCCCCTTTAGCTGAATTTAGAAAGTATCTATAATTATTGCAATGTCAGGCTAATTAAACAGAAAAAGCAAGCGACAACCCTCAAATTAATGTTCTTGTGGAATGTTATTACAGTGTTGAATCAAATATTTAGAAAATTGC
The DNA here is from genome assembly GCF_014905415.1 of Virgibacillus salexigens. Lineage (GTDB taxonomy): Bacteria > Bacillota > Bacilli > Bacillales > Amphibacillaceae > Virgibacillus > Virgibacillus salexigens. The sequence continues at coordinate 489,364 of NZ_BNEO01000002.1, read as the reverse complement.
AAGGTTTCGTTAATTCGTTTCTCATCAGAATTGAAAACTGTATCCTTTATTTTCCTTCGAATATTTACAGCTTCATTGATTATGTTATGCCATTCTCTTGGAAGATTTAACAAGCCATATTCACCTGCTCCAACCTTTGAAATTATACTTAATTCCTTTAAGGTGTAGTATTGACGCAGCAAACCAAGAACGATCCATTCAAGTTCTTCATCGATACCTGAGGTTGGCAAGTTTTTTATTTGTTCTATTGAATTCTCAATTTTTATGACCCTGCCTGCCCAGTAAGAATTCATATTTTCTAATACATACGAAGTTAGTAATCTGGAACTAACATTAAAAGGTCTTTCTGTTATATCAGGACCCAGTAAACTTATTCCTTTCTTTTTTAAGAGCCACCAAGTAACTGGATTAAAATGTGTATTAAATCCTATCTTGCCTCCATTATAGTAAGGGAAGGATACATTATCGGCAGGGCGACTTTCCCCTAAATCTTCCCAAACAATAAACAAACCGTCCAAATCGGGTTTGACAAACTTGCAGGCAATAACCTTATGAATATCTGTTAGTATTTGTATCTCTTTTTCTGTTAAGCGATTTTTTGTTATAACAACAAAATCTATATCGCTTGAATCATAAGTATAAGCATCCAGTACAATTGAACCGTGTAAATATAAACCCTCTAGTTGATTCGGTAACCTTTCTGTCCAAAGGCTTATATACTCATTTAAAACCTCATAAATTGAACTGTGTAATGCGATGATAATCAACTCCTGAAAGTTAATTTATTTTATTGTTTTGTTATGATACTTAGACGAAGTTCAAGTATTTTAAGTTTCCATTATTCCATTTAATGCCCCGATTACGGAAGATCGATCAACAGTATTAATAGCCTTAAACTACAGATATCGCAGCAAAGCCCTCTTTGGAAGAAGGTAATTTAATTTTATATTTTTTGAATGTAATCGATTAAAAATTTTCTGTCTTCTGGAAATGATAAATCTAAGTTCTCTATTTCTTCTGCTGATTTCCAAGCTATATCATAAATTAGATTATCAGGGTCTTGGATTTTTGCTTTTCCACCAGTAATCTTAACTTCAAAATATCTAGCTTCTCCGTATTGACTTTCCTTTTTAAAAATAGGTCGAATTATTTCAACATCATGACCCGTTTCTTCCCTTATTTCTCTAACACAACATTCTTCAAAAGTCTCTCCCTCTTCTAAGCTACCAGAAGGAATAGACCAACGCTTTGGTTCATCCGTTGTTCCCTGAAGTACCATCAGCACTTTTTTTCTATAACACAAACTCCTGCAGACCCTAACCATTTTGTCATATAAATACCCCTTTTCTACCGGAAAACATTTTACTCTTAGTAACATTCTCTCTTCAGAATTAATATTCCTTGTTCCATTAAATGGCCCCGTTTGTTGCATTGTCAAAATCCATATTGTCAACTGTCTCGATCTGTTCTTCCTTTTTATTAATCAAAATTTTAAATGTCTCGTCTGACTCAAAGTTTGTGGAATCAAGGTTGGCTTTGGCTAATGCTGGGGGTATTATTAATGGGGGGAACCACATGGCTATATTTTTCCCATCTTATTTTATAAAAGCTGGTTTCCAAACAGAAAACCAGCTTTCCTATTTTATATTTAGGCACTTACATGATAACCTTGTTCTTCAATAGCTTCTTTCATGGCATCAACATGTACTTTTGATTCATCAAAAGTAACTTCTACATTACCAGTATCTAAATTAACTTCAGCTGCTGATACGCCATCTAGTTTTTTTAATGCGCCTTCAACTGACATTTTGCAATTACCGCATGTCATGCCTTGCACATTTAACGTTTTCTCCATGACTTTTTCACCTCCTTTAAATTTGTCTATTTATAGTTTCACTCGTTTTAAGCGAAGGGAGTTCGAAACAACACTTACCGAACTTAATGCCATTGCCGCACCTGCAATCCACGGTGCAAGTAGCCCAATAGCTGCAACTGGAATCCCTGCTGTATTGTAGCCGAATGCCCAGAAGAGGTTTTGACGAATATTTCTAATCGTTGAATGGCTGATTTTAATTGCTTTCGGTATGAGTAATAGCTCACCACCTAGAATTGTAATGTCAGCAGCTTCAATTGCCACTTCTGTACCGGTCCCAATGGCGATTCCTATATCTGCAGTAACCAATGCAGGTGCATCGTTCACACCGTCACCTACCATTGCCACTTTTTTATCTAGTGACTGAATTTCTTTGATTTTATCTGCCTTTTCTTCAGGTAATACTTGCGCAATTACATGGTCGATTCCTACTTGTTTTGCAATAGCCTGCGCTGTTCGTTCGTTGTCCCCTGTTAACATGATCACTTCTAAGCCTTGATCCTGCAATTCTTTAATTGCTTGTGGTGCGGTTTCTTTAATGGTGTCAGCAACCGCGACAATTCCACGATAGTTTCCATCAATGGCAATTAACATCGCTGTTTTTCCTTCAACTTCGTAATCAATCAATTCTTGTTCCGCACCACCAACATCGACATGATGATCTTGCATTAATTTTCGATTTCCAACAAGAACGTGTTTTCCAGAAATTTTAACTTCAATACCATGACCAGGTATAGCATCAAATTCCTTTACTTCCACAAAATCAACATCATGCTCTGTTGCATAAGCAACAATGGCTTCAGCAAGTGGATGTTCTGAACCTTTTTCCGCACTCGCAAGCAACTGTAATGTTTCCTCATCACCTGTAAAGTTTGTTACTTCAGGTTTTCCCTTTGTAATCGTTCCAGTTTTATCAAGAACGATTGCCTCTAACTGATGTGTTTTTTCTAAATGTTCTCCACCTTTAAACAAAATTCCACTTTCAGCAGCCTTTCCTGTACCTACCATAATAGAAGTTGGTGTTGCAAGCCCTAACGCACATGGACAAGCAATAACAAGTACAGCAATTCCCGCAACTAAGGCAGGCTCAAATTGACCAGGCTGGACAAATGAAATCCAAACGATAAATGTTAGGATGGCAATACCTACTACAATTGGAACGAAATAACCTGAAATAACATCAGCTAACCGTTGAATTGGTGCCTTTGACCCTTGAGCTTCCTCCACGACTTTGATAATCGATGCAAGGGCGGTATCTTTCCCTACTTTTGTCGCTTCCATTTCAATCGAGCCATTTTTGTTTATCGTTGATCCGATAACAGCTGCGTCCACGTCCTTTTCAATTGGAATGGATTCCCCCGTAATCATCGATTCATCAACAGAAGTTTTCCCCTTTATAACCATACCGTCTACCGGTATTTTTTCGCCTGGTTTTACAACTAACCGATCACCGGCGACAACCTCCTCAACTGGCGTCATGATTTCCTCTCCATCTCTTATTACGCGAGCTTCTTTTGCCTGTAAATTTAGCAAAGAGGATAGTGCATTCGTTGTCTGGCTTTTGGCTCTTGCCTCCAAATATTTACCAAATAAAATCAACGTAATTAATACAGCACTCGTTTCAAAGTATAAATGCGGCATATATTCAGGATTACCGATAGTCTTAAATGCTTCGTATAAACTATAGAAATAGGCAGCACTCGTACCTAATGCAACAAGTACATCCATGTTCGCTCCACCATTACGAAGGTTCTTATAGGCGCCAACATAAAATTGCCATCCGATGATAAATTGAACGGGTGTTGCTAAAGCAAATTGGAACCACGAATTCATGAATATATCTGGAATCGTCATATTAAATAAATGAACCAACATTGTTACTAATAACGGTAAAGCTAACACAGCTGAAATGATTAACTTCGTCTTCTGATGTTTTAGTTCCTTTTCTTTGTGTGTTTGCTTTTCTGATGCTTCAGCTTTAGGTTTTGCATCATAGCCAACATTTCGGATTTTCTCAATCAAAGCCTTTTGATCGACTAATCCAGCGTTATACTCAACCGTTGCACTTTCCGTCGTTAAGTTTACAGTTGCAAGCTTAACACCATCCTGTTTATTCAAAACTTTCTCAATACGGTTAGAACAAGCTGCACAAGTCATCCCAAAAACATCAAATTCGGCTTTTTCCGTTAGTACACCGTAACCAGTATTTTCTATTTTCTTTGTAATCTCTTCAATAGAAGCCTTCTCTGAATCGTAATCGACGGTCGCCTTTTCTGTTGTTAAATTGACTTGGGCTTCTACTCCATCCATTTTATTTAAAACTTTTTCAACGCGATTGGAACAAGCAGCACAGGTCATTCCTGTTATACCAAGTGTTGCATGATTTGTTTCGCTCATCATCGTTCCCTCCCTTAATTACTTGGAAAACTGCTTCAATACACTCATTAATTCCTCAATCGTTTCTGTACCTTCACCTTCTCTGATCGCATCACTGACACAATGATTGATATGTCGTTCCGTGACAGAGAAACCTACATTTTTTAATGCGGATTGAATGGCGCTAATTTGTACTAAAATATCTACACAATATCGATCCTCTTCCACCATTTTCTGTATTCCACGAACTTGACCTTCAATTCGCTTTAAACGGTTAATGGTTTTCTCCTTTTCATCTCGTGTTCTTGGTTTACTTGGTTGATTACGTAAGAATTTATCCAACTCAATCACTTCCTTTTTGTTTATACTTATACTATACCCCCATATGGTATATTTGTCAACAAAAGCTTCATATTTTGTAAAATAACCTAGAAAATTCTTTAATATTAGATTGAAAGTACAGGCTTAATTTACCACTTTTATTTCAAGGTCAAGTCCCGGCTATATAACCCTGGGACTTACCCTATTTTTACCTATTAGATTCTTCCTGCTTTGGTGAACGGGTAAACAGAAGTGCTAATACAGCACCTAAAAAGGCTATGATACCGCCCCAGAAAAATGCCTGCTGAAAACCTTCATTCAAAGCAACTAACTGAGACCCGGCTGTACTGGAAGCAGTTGCTACTCCAGCAATAGCCACCAGTATAGCTAGACCAATTGCGGAACCAATTTGGAAATTGGTATTGTATAAACCGGAAGCAAGTCCTGATTTTTTCGGCTCTACTTCCGATACAGACGCTGTCGTAGACGCTAAATAAGCAAGTGCATTACCGAGTGCTGCTACAAATGAAGGGAATAATACACTTAAGACGTAAGTACCATCTACTGTTGCAAATTGCGAAAATAAAATATTACCTAAGCCGAGAATCACGAAACCAACAACCATAGTCATTTTTATACCCAATTTGGCCAATACTTTTTCTGCCACGACAATTATGAAGAAAGCCATAAACAAAGGTACAGGCAATACTGCCATTGCGCCGGCTGTCGGAGAGTATTGTAACACTTGTTGCAGATAAAGGATCAACATATATATTAATGGGAACCATGCTGCCTGTGTTAAAAAGACACCGACATTACCGATACCTAAGTTAGGTGTTTTAAATATATTGAGTGGTAATAGCGCTTCTTTCATTTTGGATTCTACGATAAGAAAAATCAGAAATAGAACAACTCCGACAATAAGAGAAATCACAACATTACTTGATGTCCAGCCACTGTGTTCCGCTGATACAATGCCGTAAACAATTAACATCAAAGATGCTGTGGCTAAAGCAGCACCAACATAATCAATACGTCCTTTAAGTCTTTGCCCGGATTTTTGTAATAGTTTAGGGCTAAGAATCAAAACAAGAATACTTAATGGTACATAGATGAACAATGTCCAGCGCCATCCGAAGAATCCGGTTATGAGTCCGCCAAAAACAATTCCGAATGCACCACCTGCTGCACCGGATAAGCCCCAAAAAGCAAGTGCTTTTTCTTTTTCGGGAGTGCTGAAATTGAAGAGTCGCATTACCATAGACAAAGCTGAAGGTGCAATTAATGCTGAACCCAATCCTTGAATCCCACGGAATATATTTAAACTTATCTCATTCCAGGCTAAACCTGCAAACAAGGACGAAACAGCCAAAATAAAAACACCTAAGTTAAAAATACGGCGATTACCATATAAATCGGCTAATTTACCCCCTAATAACAGGAAACCTCCAAATATAAGAAGGAAAGCGCTCATCACCCATTGTAAACTTTCTTGGGTATATCCGAGTGATTCTTGAATTGACGGTAATGCGATTTGAATAATAGACGCATCCATTATTACGAGAAAGTTTGCAAAACATAATAAAAACAATGCCTTCCATCTTTTAGGGTCAGGTTGCGAAAGTGTCTGTGAATGTGTAGACATAATGATATTACCTCCAGTGTTACAGTTTAATCTTTGTTTTAATATTAAAATAATTGTTTGTGAAAAGGTGAATTATAAGTCCTTACCTATTATTAATCCACAACGGATAAAGCATTTTATATTAACTTATCAATTGATCCTTACCTATCCTTTTCCAAAATTTAAAGAATGATTCCCTTTTTTTACCCAGATGTGAATAGGCAGAAATAATCTTATCTACGATATCATACAATTCCTCTGGTGTTAGATTCTCCCTCAGCAAGAAACCAACCGCAGCGTCTTTTCCTTTTGCTTTTCCACCAACATATAAATTGTAATGATCCTTAAATTTCATAACACCTATATCGCTTAGCATAGGTTCTCCGCAACCTATTGGGCAACCTGTATAGGCGATCTTTAGGGTAAAGGGTACAGGTTTTCCAGCAAAGCGTTTATTTAATTCTTTTGCTACTGGCATCCCTTCCCGTTCTTCTCCTTTACAGAAATTGCAGGTTCTCAAGCTTTTTACAAAGTTTCCAACTGGATAACATGCCAACCCAACACTTTCAAATTCTTCTATGGTTTCCTCTTTTCTATTCTCCGGAATTTCTATATAGAGTTGTTGAAAAGTAGTTAACTCAAGTTCATCATCTTCACTCATATATTTTGAGATTGTCACAAGTTGCTTGGGATTTAGTTTTGCCCCGAACCCTATTCCACCATTTACCGCGATTTTCGTTTTTTTGACATCGGTATTCATATAATTTCTCCCTCTTTTCATTAAAATTACCTTACGTAGGAAGGGTATAATTTAATAAAAAAACCTCCCCAACATACCTAGTTATTAAATGTCAGCTATCTTACATTTAATAACTGCTTAATTTCATCCTTATTTCTCTCAAACCCTATCATGCTCTTCGGTTTTCTCCTCAAACCCAAAAGGGACGGCTTAGAAAATACGAGCCCCGGAACGATTCTATTTCCTGTTATCTTTATAAGATCCTTCTCTTTTAATGGTTGTTTTGCTAAATCATATTCTTTATGAGGAATATGATGAACTTGCAAGAATTTCTTCAAGTCTTGGCAATCAGAGCAAGTGGGCCTGGTGTAGACTTCAAGGTGAAAGTTTTTCACTCTACCCTTACCTCCCTTTAGTTTATAAAAATGCGCGTTAAAAATAGCCCCAGGTCAATTGCTATTGAACATAAAGGTACAAAATTTTGTTAAAAGGGGATCGCTCTGCGTAAGCACGATCATCCTACTTAGGCAACATCGTATCCCTGTTCTTCAATAACCTCTATAATATCTTTCAAATTCACTTTATCTGGATCAAAGATTACATCGACTTTTCCATCTTGCAAATGAACCTTTAGCGTTTCAACACCGTTCAGTTCTCCTACACTCTCCTCAATAGAGTTCACGCAATGTCCGCAAGACATGCCTTGTACGTTAAGTGTTTTATTTGTCATTTAAATTACCTCCTATTTTTAATTCTTTTTTACCTTACCATACCCCAGTTAGGTATTGTAAAGTGTAAAATTTATTTCGTTATCTCGAAGTTCTTTTGGTACGACTACCATTCCTAGTTCATCTAATTTACGGGGTAGCGTCAGGAAAATACGGATTTACAACGTTAAGGAAATTCCCAAATTAAAAAGCCCAATTTATAACATATATATACGCCTTTTTCGTTACTCCGTTAAAGCGCCCGATACTAAAATATTATTAAAGCTACTTTTTACTTTAATAAGAACTTTCCTTTACCTTTTAGGCGAACTTATAAAATAAACAAAAGTCCGAACCCTGTTGCAGTGACGTAAGGTTAAAGCGTATAATATATATTACAAAATGAGTGAAATATATAAATACACATAATTTTAAAATTAATTAGAGGGTTTTCGAAATGAAAAAGCATATTTTTACTGTTAAAGATATTGTACGGATAACAGGTGTCACTGCTAGAACACTACATTACTATGATAAAATAGATTTATTAAAACCAATTCGCTTGTCTAATAATGGTTATCGAGCATATAGCCGTGAAGATTTGGAAAGCCTTCGAACTATTTTATTTTTTAAAGAAATGGATATTTCTTTAAAAGAAATATCAGATATTATGCAGCTATCGAAACAAGAACAACTACAAATTTTAAAAATACATGATCAAACACTGATCGAAAAACAACAACGTTTAGGTGCAATTATTAGTGACTTAGAGGATTATGTATCAGGAAAAGATATATTTAATTTGAATATCTTTAATAACTCACCAATTTTGCCACTATCAGAACAATATAGCCGTGAAGCCAAAATGGTATTTGGTGAAACAGAGAAATATAAAGAGTATGAGAAGAATATAGAAAAACTATCTGATAAGGAAAAAGAAAATTTATATGATGAATTTGCAAACAATATGGAAAAAGTATTTAAAAAATTAGCAGAACAAATACATAAACTTCCTTCTTCTAAGGATATACAGAAACTAATAGTAGAATGGAAAAATTACATGGAACAAAATATGACTTGTGATACAGAAATTTTAAAATGTATTGCTAATACCTATAAATCTGATAAGAGATGGAAAAACTATATCAACCAATTTAGTGATGAAGATTTGAGTGGATTCGTTTATCGAGCAATTATGTATTATTGCAAAACTATTAGGTAGTAATAAAGCATGCTGCACAATCAGCATGCTTTATTACATTAATTTAATTTTCAAAATAGCCAGATGCCTTTATGATTTCATCGCCATCAGTAATCGTAGCCTTTTCTATTGAAATACCAGGCTTTCTCAGATATGCCTGTACTGCATGATATCCTACAGCATAGCCTCCACAGAAAGGCATTCCGAAGTCTTGAGTCTCTGGCATCATTGGGTGCTCCCCGAATATATATTTACGAACTTCCATAAACCCTCTGACATCAAGTGATTTTGAAATTATTCTTCTCGCGGTTTCCAAATCCGCTCCTTGTACACCTGTTACCCAGGGGCCAATATGCTCTTCTCCAAACATACTAGCTGCAAAGCTTTCAGCCAAGCCTTCAATAGCAAGGTATCTTCCAACTGTTATGTCAGTCATAAAATTCCAATTTGTATTATGGAAAAGCACATTGTGATGAAACTCGTGGGCAATACATGCATTCAGCTTTGGAAGATTCTTTTCGTTCGGATCTATCATTATCAATATATATCCAGGTATAGATCCCATACCCGTGTATCCTTCAAACATTGCTAAGTGTTCTGGGTCTCCTAAAAAGATTCCTACAACAACTTTTTCCGGTAAGGGAATGCCGGCATTTTCAAAGCGAGATGCTGCAGCTTCAATCGTCCTTTTTGCATTATTCCATGCATCAGTCTTTTCGAGCTTATCTAACATTTCTATCATCTTGGAATCGCGTCCAGAAATCTCAATACATCCCATGGCTTCAGGCATCTTAGGCATATGCATGATTTCAAACATCCTATTAAAAGGTTTAATTAACTCTTCGCTAAAAAATTCACTTCTCTCGCCTTCTGGTAACTTAAGCATGTCTTTATAAAGATTTAATGTATCTTGTATAATTATTTCCATTCAAATTATCTCCTTATTATTCAATTGAAAACGTGATATCACTTAGAACAATTTCGATTATAAGCTATGACGTTACGTCAATGTCAATTGTAATTAGAGGAGAAATATTATTCCACAAACTGGCTCTATAACAGAAGGAGGCATTATTCAAATAATCATTTCTCCAACATCTATAAACTCAAATGTTTTATAGGTTTTCTTCCCATCACTGAAGCCTGTAATACAACTGGTTTTTGTTTGATCCTCTGGTATTTAAAAGAAATTGAAACATTTCGCTGCCAAAGCCTTTATCTCTAAATGTTTCCTTTGTCATCACATCATAAATACCGAACTATCTTTGGTTTCTATTAATAAACCAGTACTTACAGTCATTTCATCAATGCTTCCAATAAACATTTGAACTGCTGCACCTAATTTTGCTTGTGAAAACTTGTTAACGCATCTTTTTCAGGTGAACCTGGCCCAACAATGGTGATTGGGACGCTGCTTTTATTCCAGAACAGCACCCGTTAACGGCATAACCGACAGCTTGTAAATTGCGTGTCACATAATATTAACACTGTCACCTATTTCACATTCAAAAAATTAATCCGTTATACCTGTCATGTCATTTATGATAAATTATTAACTCTTATGATCTATCACTGTACCTAAACCCGGGTAAGCTTATCCGGGTTTCGTACAATATAGATCTTGGCAAGTTTTCCGCGATGGAGTTGTAGAAATATTGCGGCAACAATTTCGTCCACCGAACGAAGTATTATACCAGTCTCACCATTTAAAGGGGCGACCTCGAAGTGAAGCTCATGATAATAGGGCTTTATGCTGTCGAACGCGCTGGCCAGGATGCGGGAAACATAATCGCGCGTTTGTATCGGACGCTTAAACGCGATTGTTTTTCCGCCTCCGTCGGAGACGAGCGTGACATCCTCGCTCAGCAAAGACATCACATGATTAACGTTCCCTTGCTCAAGGGATGTGATGAATCGGCTAACCCATTTCAAATCGGCCGTTTTGGCCGTGACTCGCTCCTCCTCGGATATTCCCACCTTGCTTCTCGCACGGCTCATCAGCTTACGGCAATTCGTCTCTCTCTTGTCAAGCAGATCGGCGATTTCGGGATAATTGAAACCCAGTGCCTCACGCAAGATGAAAACCGCCCGTTCTGTTGGCGTCAGCCGCTCCAGCAGTACAAGGATAGCGTAAGACAGCATATCGTGGCGTAAGACCGTTTGGAGAGTATCCGCTTTGGGTGTCCGAATCGGTTCGGGGAGCCACGGACCGATGTACACTTCCCTCCTCTTCCGCGCCGATTTCTGCAGATCGAGACAGCGATTGGTTACCATTTTGCACAAGTATGCCTTTGGCTCTTCCAAACGTTCGAGATGTATGTCATACGCCTTTAAAAACACGTCCTGTACCGCATCTTCCGCGTCAGTAGCAGAGCCTGTAAACTGATAAGCCAGCGTGAACAGCAGTGCTCTATATTGATCGTACAGTTCTTCCATTCGCCTGTCTCTCCTTTTCCTGGCTGTTAGAAAGTATTGCAAGCTTGTCTCTTTGTTTCTATCGTAGCATGCTGGCGTAATCCTCTACCAGGTTCTTAATTTTCCCCGGAACCTTACCTGTCATGGTCATATCAAGTCCCCATTTGCGTATCCAAAAAAACCCATTTTGCCCCAAGCCAATATTGAAGTAGTCCATATTTGATTTGACCGATTTGTGAATTGGCGCGGGACGGTCTTCCAAATCGGCCATCACGATTTTCCCCAGTCGAATCCCTTGCATTCCAGCTTCAAGACACGTCATCTGATCCGCTTTGTCCGTTCTTGGATCGATGATTCTCGCACAGTCACCAATGCTGTATACGTCCGGCATTCCCTGGACACGGTAACATTCATCCACCAGTACCTGGCCTTCAGTAGTAAGCGGCAAGCCCATACCTTGAAGGACCGGATTCGGCATCAGACCAATCGTCCATATACATAGGCCAGCCGCCAGGTAATCGCCATTGTTCAACATCACGATTCCTGTTTCCTCCCGCATTGCCTTACGATTGTGAAGCACTGTCACTCCACATTGGCTGAGCTTTTGACCCAACTTTCGTCCAACTTTCTCCCCCCCTTCTGGGGGCAGTCGTTCCTGTGCATTCAGCAAATAGACGGAGATATCAGCCGAATTCAGCCTTAGCGTCGCTGCTTCCTTCCGCATGGCGAGTGCCAGCTCGGCGGATGTCTCGATGCCACTGATGCCCGCCCCCGCGACCGTTATTGTCATCAGTCTTTTTCGTTCCTCAGGGTCCCTTTCATCAACAGCCTTCCGCAGATTGGTACGCCAGTGTTCCCGGATGTCTTCTGCTGCTTGCGGTTCGATCAAGGCGATGCCGCCCTGCTCGGCATTCAATCGCCGAACGGTGCTACCCACTGCTACGACTAAAAGGTCATAACAAATTCGGGCTTCATTTCCTATTGCATTCGTATATCGAATTCTTTTTCCCCTACTATTCACGGACGTAACCGTACCTTGCACGAATTCGAATCCTTCTAGAAGCAATTGCTTCCAGGGGATCATAATCTCTTCCTCGGCCGTGGTCGGACGGAACAACCTTAATTTGCGCAAGTGACCGGGCTGCTTGTCGATCAAAACAAATCGAATCCGCCGTCCTTTTTTCTCCATGCCCCGGAATTTTTTCTTTATTGCCTTAAGCGCGGCAAGCCCCGCATAACCGCCTCCGATAATAATACATGTCAAATCCTTCATCGTTCCCCAGCTCCTTTTTACGTTTTACACTTATAACGATATAAGGCACTGATTTGTGACAGATGTCATAAACATAATGTCTGTTGGCACACTAGTCTGGGGTTGTCCTTTTTATCCATAATCTGTGTTGCTTTAAAATAAAGCTTATCGATCATTTACTGCATGAGTTATTCAATTTTTCGCGCCCTTTTCTTGAATAGTCTTTTCTGATATTAGTTGCTATTGTTAAAGTGCACGCTACAGCCATGCTGCATAAAAATCCCGACGGGGAAGTCTACAACCGCCTTTTATTATCATCATCAGCGATTATGAGATTAAATATATAAAGTTGGCCGCCTACACTTTGATGTTTTAACGATTGAAGCCGATGTTTAAAATTAATGTCAATTGTCCTATGTTCATTAGCATCAAGTTTTAATTGGTGGTCTTTCAGATTAATTATCCATTACATTGAAACTACTGTGATCATATTTTTGGTCTATTGAAACACGAAAAGAAACAGGATCGCTACTACACAATGGAGATTTTACAATTGCCTTCAACAATATCTGAATCATTTGTATCATATTCACAATTGCTTCCGTCCTGTTGGAATTCTAACGCATAAATACCATTTGCAAAGTTTGATTGCTACACGGTTGCAAACAAGTTAGTGGGTATGAGTATCATTGCAAGAAAGAAAACGAAAAATCATTTTACCGCTGTATCGTTTGACCAGAAAAAACAGACCTACGAATAATAGTATAAGAGAAATAATTCTAATATGAAAACCACTATTACCACCATTAGACCACGCAGTTACACCAATCAAGCCAAGCAACCGATCAACAACAGGTTCGCTATATATGAATTTCCACCTGAACAAAAAAGCAAAGGCGAGCAACACAAAACCTGTGATAGTAAATGGTCTTGTTTGCTTTTTTTGATCCATTCTTATCCCTCCTCTTTCTCAATTAAATGGCCCTATTGCTGAAAGATTAAGCACCCCACATACATTGCAGGGTGCATTCATTTACTTAATATATATTTCATTTGCATTTGAAGGTAATTTTCTAACATGTTTAAGGTATTTAGTCATGTTTCTATCATCTTTAATTGGATATGTGAAATTAAAATGTTCAGCAACATCTTGAGATAGAATTCTAAACAATTCACAAGTAACAAAGATTGATTCCCACATATTTGTATAATCAGAATTAGAATAGTTTCTTTGTACAACTTCCAAAAGATTCTGGAAGGTATTCTTTAAAATATTTCCCTAAATTTCCAGTAGTAATTTCAAAATCTTGCTGTATGCCAATCCACCAAGAAACCATTTTAACTAAAGAAGCTCTCATAGTATTTTCATACATTTGTTTTGCATATGGGAGTTCATCACGTCAAATGCCTTTCGCAACGTTTTGTGAACACCACCAGAAATCATTCGTAAAATGATCATATTCCTCTTTAGTTGGCTTGTCGACATGGTAATCTAAATCGGTAGTACTAGGGATTGAAGGTAAAAGATTGTCTTTATCCACTATTGGAAGAGTAAGCATATCTTCTCCATACCTATCTAACGTCATTTCTTTTGTTTCAAGAGTAAGATTTATTCGGTTTCCATCTATAAAGAGCATTAAAAAACCATAAGACTTAGTGAAATCGACATTCATCTCCCTGTTGACATCATTCTTGTCAGGTTCTTGCATCATGAGTATCTCTCCAAAAGCATGAACCCAACTCTTATCTTGTATAAAAGATGCTGTTTCTGTTACCACATAAACGATAACATAGTCCTGAAAAATATCTTTTGGCACATTAGAATTGGTTCGGGAACCGTTCATATATACGGCCCTAATTCGCTCATTATCCTTCGCTGTGTTTAAGATTAAGTTCATCATTTCTTGTTCATTTCTCATATTATATCCCTCCGAAAATTAATAATTTTAATAGATAGTTGATTCATGCTGGAGGGCCCTTGAATGATGTAAACCTAACCTTTCACATTGAGTTTATAATTTATCGAATCTCTTTTTCATGCTATTCTTCCTTTCTAATTAGGAATACTCCTTATTTACATTATTCTATATATAGACACCGATTCCTCCTAGGTAGTGCCAATGGCCTCAATTCGTTATTCAACAAATAGCGCTTTTTTCAATATCGGGCCTCAATCCTTGTTCCACAATTTCTCCCCGATTGAGGAATAAACTAAATTAGTTTTTTCACAAAACAAATACACTCGTGAACTCGCTTAAATTTACTCTTCACACACTCTCTATCTTCACCAAGATAATGTGCGAATGCTTGGACTGGATACAATTTTGGAACCTCACTTTTTAGAACTGACTTTAATTCTTCTTTTTGATCCAAATATACATGCAGATACGATTCTACTTTTTCAAACTGATTAGCCTCATACCAACTATTTACCCAGTAATCTCTTGTCCATGCTTCAAGACGATTCAGGCCAATATCCTTGGACATTTCCTCAGCCTTTAGGAGTAGTTTTTTACCTATTCCTCTCCTGCGGAAATCTGGATGGACTGCTACATGCCATATCATTCCACCTATTCCCTTTCCTCTTGAACAGACCGCCCCTTCTTTTGTCTCATATTCAATATCTATTAAACCAACAATTTCGTTATCAATCACCGCCACTAATTCAATTGATGGATTTTCATACTTTTCCTTTTCACTGAAAACGTTATCATAATATGCTGTATCCAAAAAAGAAAGCACTCTACATCGAACCCATCCCAATTCATCATCTACACTGTATTTCCTAATCTTCATAATTACTTCTCTCCTTAAATTGTTATTTTTTGTTAGATACTCTTGGAATAAATAAAGACCTCCGTTAATACGAAGGTCTTTTTAAAAAATAATTTTAAATTTTTAATATCATTAACTTCTTAATGAGGGGGCATAAACCATCGTATGGATTTTTGTTATAATTTTATAGTTTTTCATTTGAATCCCCTCCCTCACCTAATATCCAACAAATTTAATTATACAAATAATTCTTAAAAAAGGGAAGGAATGTCCGAATAACACATTTTCTAACTTGCAATTTCCATTTTGCTCATTTACTTCATGAAGCTAAAATATATTCTACGGGCACGATTGTAGAAAGTCAAAAATGATAATGATTGCTACTCTATCCTGTCGAACTAACTTACCGTTAACTCATTTCTATAAATGTATCTTCTATAAATTGGTATTCTCTGTCTAAGATACTCATAAATACATCTGTTTCATACTTACCTCAATTAAAGCTCCTTCTCTTTCTACACCTTCTTGAATAAAACCACACTTTTCGTAGCACTTTATTGCATGTTTATTATATTGAAGCACCCGCAAATCGACTCGATGTAGGTGAAGTTCTTAAAAAGCATACTGTAATACTAATTGTGTAATCTCTGTTCCTAATCCTAAATTCCAGACGGAGGGGTCAAATAAACCCACAGCATAACGTCACGATTATCAGCTTTATTAATTGATAGCCTTGCTTGTCCAACTAATCGTCCTTCAAATTCTACACACCATTCCAGCTTATTTGATTTTATGGCATCTATGAAATTTTTCGCTAGTTCCATAGTCTTTGGGGATATATTTTTTGTATCTCCACCGTACATTTTGACAAGTTCTTTGCTTACCTCAACATTAAAAAAATCCTCAACATCTTTCTCTATTGGTTGCCGTAAAAACACTTCATTTCCTTTAATTAGTGGAGCTACATTTATATTTCCCCTCCAAAGATTAGACTTTTCTTCAGCAACTGCGCCCTTTTATTGAAATAAATGTATATTATGCTTTCTCCAATAATCTTGCAGCCTCAGCAGCTGTTGGAACTTCAAGCACGTTCTTTTCAGCAAACTCCTTCCCCTGTGGGTCTCCGCTTCTTTTGATCCATTTTGCAGCCATTTCAAAATCGTATGTCGTCCGACGAAATTCAACTCCCATTGGACTAAGTAGAAGCCAGTATGCTCCTGGTTCATCAGCGAATGGCATCCCTACACTACCAGCATTTAAAATACGTATATCACCTGCTTGTCTCTCAAATTGCATGTGAGTATGACCACAAACGACAATCTTTTGCTGGACGTCTGAGAAAATATTGGTGATCCGTTCCTGCGGGGTAAGCGGCGTAAATATTTCTTCATCACTACTCGGCGTAGCATGACAAAATAAAACGTCGCCTAATCCACCAACGGGAAGCGTTATCGTTGTTGGTAATTCTGATAGAAAATCCCTTTGAGACCGGGTTAACTGACTAGCTACCCATTGTTGGTTTTCACGTCCCTTTTCCGACATAGCAGAGGGGAGTGGTATACCATCAAAAGCCATCACCACTTCCCTGTCTCCATTTCCACGAATAAAATTAACCGTATCAGCCAATGATAAAACCCGTTCTAAAGACCGCCTAGGCATAGGTCCAGAAACTATATCCCCTCCAACGACAATTGAATCTGGTTTAATTTCTTCAAGTTCCTTTAGTACCGCACTCAATGCTGGTAGGTTCCCATGAATATCATAAAGTGCAGCAATTTTCATACTAAGTCCTCCAATCTAATATTTTCGTTTTTTTTCGCTTTACTTATGTAAACGAATATTTCAAATAAAAAGATACGCCTTTGTTAAAATTCTCAATGAGGCCGCTGGAATCCTCTTTCACCAATCTAGCTCTACCCTTGAATAAGCAAATGAAATTATCTCTTTGGCTATATTTCAAGCAACAATATGCCTCTATTCAGGAATAACTACGACTTTGATTTAAAGTATATGATTTTAAAATTACCTTCATCCAAATCTTCAATATTAGCTTTAACAAGAGTCTTCATCTTTCCTTCTTTTTAGTTTTTCTCTAAATCCAATAGTCTTAATCTTTTTCTTTTACAGTTAGAAAATTCACCAACTCATCTAAGGTCCCAGTAAACTTTAAAACTTCTGATAAATGATAAAAAGTGCTTGACTTTGCAAAGTCTTTCCTTTGATCATTTGGTGAATAGAGAATAACTTTCTTATTTAGTCCTAGGGCTATCCCTAACTCAATATGGCTACTTTTTCCTGCTGGTAATAGAATCACTATAAAATCAGATTCAATCACAGCATTCTTTTCTTTTTGACCAATTTGTTTTAATTCTTTAAATGTCGAAGCTCTTTTATTTTTAGTCCAATCATATGTATGGATATAACCCTTATTTTTCAACTGTTCACTAACGTAACGTACTTTATCTATATTTTTGAAACTTGATGCAACATAAAACTTCATTTTGTTCTCCTCTCTTAAGAACAGCATTAAAATTCTATGATTCCCCACAATTAGTTATTCCAGAATCCCCTATTGCAAAATAACCTCCTTTTAGCAATCTGATTCGTTTCAACAATACTGAAAGCATATCCTTTCTTCCAGAAATGTACCCGCCAGACACAACGATTACCCAACAAATGTTAAAGCCAGCAAACTAACAGCAAGTGTAAGAATTGCAACCCCAATGATTATGTACATGACAGACTCAAAAGATGAAAGATTCCTATGCTTCTTCTTATTTGTCAAATCTCTTAAATACATAAAGGAGCTAAAAACTAATATTGCTAAAGCGACTACCAGCAATATTTCTGCAAAGAATATCAAACAAACTCCCCCTTAAATAACCAAGGATTACATCTAAAGTTAGAAAATTGATTTAATTTATGAATCGCATGATTGATTTAAATTGCACCCTTCTTAGGGTGTTGCCTATTTGCGATTCGTCCATTAATTTAAATTAACTCTAACAACATCCTTTTACCAATAAGGCTCTTCTTCATTAGACAAACTTAAAACAAATGGATACAAACCTAATACTAAAAATGAAATAAAAATGGCAATAATTAATGATGCGCTTACAGAAATTTCTAACCAAGCGTTTATAGGTAAAAACACTATAGGAATAAGCACGAACACGCCAGCTCTTGTTCTGGATGAAGCGGATTCGTATTGTTTTTTACCACAATATGGACATTTTAATCTAAAGGTAGTTCTAATGGTTTGTTTCCAAGACCATTTTTCACCGCAATTTTGACAAATTGGCATTTTTAATCCCCCTTTATATTAATCTTCACAAAGGAAATGACTGATTTCTTCCGCACGTTTGCTTAATAACAATTGGGCTTTTTTAGAAAGGAATATTTAGCAATTACAAATCATAACGACATTTCCGTCTGGATCTTTTATATTAAACCAGGCTGTATCGCCTACACGCTCTATTTCTCTCACAATTTCAATGCCTTTGTCTTTAATATATTTATACGCTTCCTCAATATTTGGAGCATATAAATTAAAAATTGGGCTTGGGCTTATACTATGTTTGAATTCAGGATCAAACGTATGGTCATCTAGAGTTAGAGAAGTTGTCCCGACTAAAGGTATATTATAGACTGGTGAAACGACTTTATCTAAATCAACATCTAACCCTAACAATTCCGTGTACCATTTTGTTGAGATCTTCAGATTAGTTACGTGAACAAACACCCCATTCATTTGGTTCTTAACTGGTAATGCTTTTTTCATTTTAAACTTCCTCCTTTTCCGCTCTTATTCAAGAAAGGAGCAGATACATAGTCGACGTTTAGCTGGTCATCTTTTCTTCCCTGACTCTTCGTATTGTAATAATTAGTCAGCATAATACCAGAATACTTGAATATTTTATGGTTCACTAATACCTACCGCAAGCAAAAGAAAATAAGCCACTGCTAAAATTGCGCTATTCAGTACGATTCCTGTTATCACAAACTACCATTTTTAAGATATTACAGCAAAAATAATCCCAAATACTGAAAGTCCTGCTTAATACATAGATAACTAGAATCAAGTTTGCATTAGGACCTCTTATTATTAAGAAGAAAAAAACACTCACTACCACTGTTGATAGTGATAGAATCCCCTATACATTCTTTGCTTTTACCTTATGCAAATTTGCAACCTCTTAACTTTGATAAAATCATCTAATCGCGTTTTAAACCTGTTTGTATATATCTAAAAACAGGGAATAAATCGCTCACAAATTCATTCTAATCCTAACCTACATTCTTGGTCTTTTATAAACACTAAAGATTACCAAGCAGATGGTTAATAATAAAATGGTCAGTACCAAAGGGTTATCTTTTCCGAATACACTCGCTAACAGATAACCAAACGTAGGGATTCCAAAGAAGGATAAAATGGACGGAATAATAAACATTCCTAATAAAATGCCAAGAATAAATATCAAAGAAGTTACCTTTTTCCCACTCAAATACATCCCCCTAGATATTCAAATTTATTTAGCAGTCTGTCCGCTTCTTAAGAAATACATTTTTCAATAATTTCTATCTAAAAAAAGAAGCAAATAACTTGCTGAGCAGAGAAAGATTGCAGCTTGAGTTAGGATATAAATAGATAATTCAATGAAAGTTAGCTTTCTTTCTCGCTTTATTTTCTTAAAATGTCTATAATAATAGAAAGAACATAGGAGTAGTAGTATCGCCGATAGTTGAAATATATTCTCCAACAGATTAATCAATAAACCATCTCCTCTGATTAGTCACATACATACCCCACTTTTAAAATAATTTTATAAATTAGCCTTTATCTAAAAACAAATTATTTTAAAATTCAACGTAAAAAGGGTGGCTTTTCTCATTTAAACTATATTGAATTCTCTGCTTGAAATTTTTCCAAGTTACTATTTCCAATGCTTTCTCGATAGGGAAGAAGTTGACTTCCAATGCTTCTGAAGTCGCAGTTAATTCTCCTCCTATTGGTTTACCTAAAAATAATGTATTACATATAGAAGCAGTGACATTTTGAAATACACCACAAAACTGTGTAACCTCAATATCTAAACCGCATTCCTCCTTTGTTTCCCTAACTGCCGCATTCTTTAAGGATTCACCTACTTCAACTTGTCCACCAGGTATTTCCCATCCTCTTTTAGGTCCTTTAATTAATAGTATTTCTTTATGGTCATTTAATACAATAACTGCTGCTGATATAATATGTTTCGGCGATGACATCTTTGATCCCCCGTTCTTAAATTTTAACACTCGATATAGAAAAGTAGTTATTTATCAATGATTATTTCTTGTTTACTAAACATCTCATAAGCAAAATATCTAAATAAATAACCTAATCCAGTTCCTAAACTAACTGTGATTAGTAAAAAACAGGGACAAATATGCCTGAAATTATGCTTATGCTACAACCGCAGAACATTCCTAAAGGTATTAAACTATCTAATAAATATTGAATGCTTTTTAATTTTTTCTTACCTAGGGTACCTTGGTTATATTTATATTTAAGTCTTTCAATTACAAATACTCCGATTCCTCCAGCTATTACAACAAGTGCAATTGCCATAAAAAACCCCATTTAGAATCTCCTTCATTAAACTTTATTCTTTAAAATGCTATTTAGTTTAATAGTAACGTTTCGCTTAAAAGATAAATAGCCTGAATAGTAAAAAAGACTAGAAATATTCCAATAAATCCTAGTAAAAGTAAGATGCTACTGATGATGTATTCGCTTGCTAATATTATCCTCTTCTTTCATAACCTAGGCCAACTGAAGAAGGATGTTTCTTTTGCCAGAAAAAATGCCCAATTGCGACTTTATTTAGTTCGCTTTCTTAGATAACGTTATTATAAGCGCGAATAAGATTAAACCGAGTATAGAACCCAAAACAAATCCCCAAGAAAAATAATGAAAAATAAAATATAATAGCAACATCGTAATTAGATATCCTACTAGAATAGCTGGCAAAAACCTCTTTAAATTCATTGCTAATACCTCCTATAAAAAGCATCACTCTATTTCTGACGAAGGTTATTCCAGATATACGTCGATTGTTCTGTTTTAATTTGATTTTTCATCATATTATTGACCAATTTTTAAGTTATTCCACGATCTGTCCCGAGTCTTGAACAATCAAATAGCTTTTTAACATAGGATGCTAAAAGGGAGTACCAAAAGCTGCAACTAAACATAAAAAAAGCTGAACCAATAAAAATTACACTATAACCTATAGCCCAAACAAAGCTAATTATATATTCTTTTTCTTCCTCTATACCTTTTTTATATTCCATCACAGTACGAATACTCATCAGGATTGTTAGAAAACAAAACAATAATACATAAATTGCTATATAGGAAAGAGACAAAGCTGCTATAAGAACACTAAAGATAAAAACAATCAACAAAGTATTTTCTATCCATTTATGGGTATTATTAACCGGTTTATATAGACGGATACCAAAAACAATGTTATGTTTTTTCCTGATGAGTATGTCTAAGCTAAGAGTACCAACCAACCCTACAAGGATAAAGCCCAGCAAGTAATTGCTCATTAAACCTCCCCTTTACAGTTGAATTAATGAAATGTACCTTAAAAAGGGAAACGCTAAGTCGAAGACGAATTCAATAGAGGAGACAAGAAATTCTTCAAAAGATATTTTGAATCAGTTCCTAAAATTAAGTCTCGTATTCATTCAAACAGAAAATAAACCTTCATGTACAAGCCCATTATACTAGATCATCATCACTTCCAATAAATCCCAAATCTCTTTAGATATTTCACTTCTTACTTAACCTATTTCATATAGAAATGAGTAACCTTATCCTATGGTCGAGAACTCTCTAAAATGGACGACCAATTTATTCTGTTCCCTCTCTATTTTATAGCACAGCAGTTGATGAAAAAGGGGGTATTCCTAAAATTATTGTTTAGTATATCGAATCGAGGGGATATCACATTAAAAGAGTGGCACTTGCGCACCGATCGCAGAATAATATTACGCTTCTAACTTAACTGATATGGCTAATGTCCCCCATTCCTTTTCTTTTTCTGGAGTATATATTTTATATGTATTTTCCACCATTTCTTCAACAGACTCGCCAACCGTATCTATATCGCTAGGGGAAATGTCTTCGTACATTTCTTTGAATGTATTATAATTTCTTAGACCTGTAACTTTCACTGTTACAGCATCGTTTTTGTCAGGGATTTGTACAAATTCAATTTTATCTCCAATATTTAACTTTCTTCTTTTTTCATCATATAAACGAACTTCAACAATTTTTCTACCTAATTTAATGGAGTTAAATGGTATTTCAAATAATCCCATCTTGTGAATCACGATTTCTTCACTCCTTACTAATTCTTGAAAAATACCCATTACTATATTTCAAACACAATCCTTTACCTGGTTCGCACCTTATTCTGAAACACCTAAAAATCGTGGAATAGCATTATTTAAGTCGGTTTTCCAAGGATTCAGTTGCCAGTTTAAGTGCAGTTAAGCGACGCTCATTTATTGTTTTTTGCGAACTGCCTTCTTTTGCTTTTGCTATCTGTTTTTCGATAGATGCAATAAAACCTTGTAAAGTATCCTTAGGGGCCAATATGATTTCTTCGTCATAAAAAAACGCTTCCCCTTTCCAATCGTCTTTGAAACTTTCTAAACCAATTTTTACTGCGTTTCGCCTTTTTTTAACAAGACTTATATTTGACACTTTTTCAGTCATGCTTTTATAAGCAGTTGAAAGTTTATTTAAAGTTGAGTCCAAGGATTTAATGGATAAATCTTGGATTTCTATGCTAGCAACCACCATATACGAACCTCACTTTCTTTTTTTAGTAATTCAAGGATCTGACTGTAAAGCTAATGAAGCTTTTTAAGAGCTGGATTTTCCTGCCCAAGCTCCTTGCATTTTACTTAGGAATACAATTTGCCCTATATGATAGGCGTCGTGCATTGCTAAACTCTTCAGTTCAAGCATTAATGAATTATCTTCTCCTGGAACCTTTCTATACAAATCCTCATGTTCTGATTTTGCTAATATTTTTCCAAGCTCACGATGAACATAAAAGTATTCTTGTTTTGTTTTCTTCCAATTATCTACCGTCTTCGTTGGTAATCGAAAAGTAGATTCATTGTTTTCTGCCTGTGGTTCATTCGCAGTTTCACCAAGAAATCGCATCAGAAATCTCTTTTCATAGAAAAGTAAATGACACACTAATTCCCAAATGGAATTCATTGCCCCATCAGTTGGTTTCCAAATTGCCTGTTCAAAAGTAATATCCTCTAGCGCTTTTTCAAGTGGCGGAAACCAGTCTCTTTCATCTAAGCAGCTTGCCCATTTTTGTAACAAAAGTGTCTTTGCCTCCATTTTCTATTCCCTCCAATTTATTCCTTTTAAAGATAATCCCTCAGGAAATCTCATTTTTGCAAAAATTCATTTTACAATGACTTACTCCAGAATATGGCTCTGTTCTCAAAAATCAGGGACAGTTCTATAATCGAGCATTGTACCCGATTACTTAAGATCGATCCTATTTATAAAGTCATAATGATTTTTATAGTATGTCATTCGGTAAAGATAGCGAGATTCTCCAGTGTGGACATTAAACCTGCATCGTGATCCTCCTTTCGTATTCCTTCAGGTACGTTTTCGCAAACGATAGTGACCTTTGTACCTTCTGAAATGGTTTCCAAAAACCATTTTTGTGTCATCTCACCTGAGAACTCTGGATCCTCGGAATCGAACGTTACGGATTGAACAATTCGCTTGTCTGGAACTAGTTCCAAAAATTTCCCTTGGGCTACATCGGTGTTTTCCGAAGTTTTTCCAGAATTTGAGTGATCCATTTCGTACGTAAGGGTTACTCTATAAGCTCCGCCTTCACGGGGGTCAAACATGTCAATATGACCCGCCATTCCTTTCGGTGGAAGCCAAGAAACCAATGCTTCCGGGTTTATGAATGACTGATAAATGGTTTGTGGTGAAGCCATAATCACTCTTGAAGCAGAATCTATTCTCTTATTATTGGATGGATTCGCCATGATGAAATCCTCCTTTTTTTCGTTATGTCACTGAGTCTTTTTTAGTTTATCACATATAAATGCTCGAAATTTCTTCTCGATTGCTTAAAAATTATCCATTAATCATCAAAATAGCCGTTTGACCCAGTTCTTATCCGAGGGAAGCACCCTATTACAGAATATCGATATATGTTGTAGCCAATAGAAAAGAGCGGCACCTTTACCGACTAATCCAGCAGTACGTGCCACCCTTTTTATTTACTGGGCTATTCCCATATTCTCAATATTATTCCTTTTCCAGTTCAACGTTCTTGACTGGGGAAAAGGTAGAAATCGCATGTTTAAAAATTAATTGTTGCTTCCCATCTGTTTCCATTAACACTGTGAAATTATCAAAAGCCTTAATAACCCCTCTTAATTGAAAACCGTTTGTTAGAAACATGGTAACCGAGATATGGTTCTTCCTTAGCTGATTTAAAAATTGGTCTTGAATGTTAACGGTTTGCGCCATCATACTTCCTCCTCATTTCTGTCTATATATATTAGTTTCTACCTATCTTTTAAGAATCCTGCAAGATCATACAAAATTTTTCTAAATTTTTCATTAATTGTTTCAGGTATGATTGAATACCAATCAACATTCATCTTGTTCCTAAACCAAGTATATTGCCGTTTTGCATATCTTCTGGAATTCTGTTTCAATGTTTCGATTGTTTCAGAGAGGGAGCTCTCACCTTCAAAATAAGGGATAAACTCTTTGTAGCCAATTGCTCTCATTGCCTGTTCCTGTGCATACCCAGCTTGGTAAAGGGAACGAACTTCTTCAACTAATCCCTTTTCAATCATCTCGTTGACCCGTTGATTAATCCGGTCATATAACATGGTCCGATCCATTTCTAAACCAATCAGTTTTAAATCGTATGGCGATTCGGTTTGCTGTTGTTTTTGATAAGCTGTCATCGTCTTTCCTGTTGATTCATAGATTTCTAATGCTCTAATTACTCGCCGATGATTGTTTGGGTGAATCCTGCTTGCCTGTTGTGGGTCAATTTGCTGTAAACGCTGATAAGCAGGTTCAATCCCCATCATTTCGATTTCTTTTTCGATTCGTTGAATTATTCTATCATCCTTTTTATGCGTTGGGAAATTATAATTGTATAGAGCTGCTTGAATGTATAAACCACTTCCGCCAACAATAATCGGAATTTTATTTTTACTTGTTATGTGATCAATATACTCCATAACATAATGCTTAAAATCAGCAGCCGAAAAAGACTCATCTGGCTTTTTTATATCAATCAAGTAATGAGGCACCCCTTGCATTTCTTCGTGGGTAATCTTTGCTGTCCCAATATCCATTCCTTGATAAACCTGCATAGAGTCTCCGCTGATAATTTCCCCATTGTATTGCTTTGCAATTGCAATACTTAATTTTGTTTTGCCTACAGCCGTAGGCCCTACGACTGCAATAACCTTTTTTTTCATGAGTATTCCCCTATTTTTATCTCATTATTCATATGCAATGTAAGCTTTTAACATCCAAATATATTTCTCTAATTTCGCTTGAATACCGATAAGTAAATCCTCTGATGGAGCATCATTTAGTTGTCTCGCTTCAGGCAATCCTTGATTTCGAATTTCCGTAATTATTTGTTCAAAATCATGAATTAATTGGCTCATCAGCTCATTCTCTTTATCATCCGCACTGGCTTCCACTAGTGTTGCTTCTTTTAAATACTTTATCATCGTTGCAAATGGCTTCCCATTGATCATTAGAATTCGCTCAGCTACTTCATCAAGGTCTTTCGCCATTTCTTGATACATTTCTTCAAACTGGGAATGTAACTGGAAGAAATGACGACCTTGAACAAACCAATGATAACGATGGAGTTTCACATATAGTACAAATTGATTGGAAAGTAATTGATTCAGGAATTGGATTAATTTTTGGTTTTCCATAGCGTACACCTCACTTATTTTCTATTAGTGTTTGGAGGTGAAGCTATTTTTATACTTTACATGACACGTTTAAACATTTTTTCCAATTCATAGGTTGTAAAATGGACGATAATTGGTCTCCCATGCGGGCATGTAAATGGATCACTGGTTTTCCTCAGATCGTCAAGTAAATGGTACATTTCATCTTGATTCAGGTAGTGATTTGCTTTAATGGATCGTTTACATGACATTAATGTTGCAGCCTCTTCACGAATGGTTTCAACATTAATCTTCTCTTCATTCATAATTTGATCAACCATTTCTCGAATGACTTCTTCTTCAAATCCAGTTGGAAACCAATTAGGATGGGAGCGAATAATATATGTTTGTTGCCCGAATGACTCAAAAAATAAACCTGCAGCTTTTAATTCTTCTTTATACTGATCGATCCATATTGCTTCTTCTTTAGAAAAATCAAAAGTTAACGGGATAAGTAGCTCTTGTAATTCATTCGCTGGCTTTCCTAGTTTCTTTTTAAAGAATTCGTACTTTACCCGTTCTTGTGCTGCATGCTGATCAATCATATATAACCCATTTTCATTTTGTGCCAATATATAGGTCCCTTGTAATTGTCCAATGGGATACATGATAGGTATCCGTGGATCATGTGTATCTTGTATTGAAGAACTATCTTCTTGCTGATAAGTGAAGTCGTTTACCTTATTCCAATTGACATTGCTTTGCATTTCGTTCTGCGCTTCTTGACCATCCGT
This sequence comes from Virgibacillus salexigens, assembly GCF_014905415.1. Lineage (GTDB taxonomy): Bacteria > Bacillota > Bacilli > Bacillales > Amphibacillaceae > Virgibacillus > Virgibacillus salexigens. The sequence continues at coordinate 462,301 of NZ_BNEO01000002.1, read as the reverse complement.
ATACGTTTCTTCTTGAGGTTCTTTTATTATTGGAACTTCGGATTGATTGATCAACGGTTCATTTTGAACGAAAGAAGGTTGAACTGAATCAGTTGAAACATTGGATGCAGCATAGGAGTCATGATCATCAAAATGCATCCGGTGCTGTACGGATTTTTCTTTTGGTTCCGGCTTATGTTGAACCTCTGGAATTAAGGTCTGCTGTCTGAATTTGGAAATTATGGTATGTTCGATCGCTTGAAATAACTCCTTATCTTTACTAAAGCGAACTTCCAGTTTGGTTGGATGAACATTTACATCGACCAGTATTGGATCCATGTGGATCGATAAGACGACAATAGGCGAACGTCCAATTGGTAATAGCGTATGATATGCCCGCATGATCGCCTGGGTTAACGGGATGCTCTTAATATACCTTCCATTAATAATCGTAGAAACATAGTTCCTTGATGCTCTAGTCACTTCCGGCTTTGCAATATAACCTTCGATTGTAAAATCCAATGTTTCATGTTTTACATAAAGCATTTGGCGCGCAACATTCATTCCATAAACTTGTGAAATAACCTGTAATAAATCGTCTGTTCCTGCCGTCTTAAATAATCCTTTTCCATTATGAGTCACTTCAAAACGAACCTCAGGATGAGATAAAGCCAATCGATTCAGTAAATCTGTAATGTGACCTAACTCGGTATGAATGGTTTTCATATATTTTAAACGAGCAGGTGTATTGAAAAACAAATCACGTATGGTGATTTCTGAACCTTGTCTGGCAGTGGTCTTTTGTTTCTGAGTAATTTTGCCGCCTTCCAATTCCAAATACGTACCTGCTTCATCACCAGTAGAAGTCTGGACCGTTAATCGGCTAACGGAAGCTATACTAGCAAGTGCTTCTCCACGAAAACCAAGTGTTTGAACATGGAATAAATCATTTTCGTTCTTTATTTTACTTGTGGCATGCCTGAGAAATGCATGTTCACAATCTTCTTCCGACATCCCTTCACCATTGTCTGTTACTTTAATTTCTTGTAAGCCTGCTTCCGCTATGTCAATTTTTATCCATGTACTGTTTGCATCTATACTATTTTCTACTAGTTCCTTTACCACAGAAGCAGGTCGCTCCACTACTTCCCCAGCAGCAATTTTATTAGCAAGTGCATCTGGCATCTGCATAATTTTCATGCAAACAATCCTTTCTACTTTCTAAGCTTCTTCTGCAATCGGTACAATTCATTCATGGCGTCCATCGGTGTCATATCAAATAAATCAATATCTTTTAAATCACGTACAATATCAGATTCTTCGGTTGTATGCTGTTTTGGTTTTTGTTTCCCTTCTTCTATAAAAAAGGATAGCTGTCCCGATTCCTCGGTTGCAGCTGTCTCTGACTGTTGAACAGATAGTTGTGACTTAGCTGTACCTTCTAATTCTTGTAATATCGAACTGGCACGTTCAATTAATGACGGTGGTAGTTCAGCTAACTTAGCAACATGAATGCCATAACTTTCATCAGCCGCTCCTTCTTTAATTTGGTGTAAGAAGACAACATTCCCTTCATACTCTTCAGCACGAACATGAATATTTTTCAACCTTGGCAAGGTTTGCTCCAGATCAGTTAATTCGTGATAATGTGTAGAGAAAAGCGTCTTTGCATGAATATGATTGTGGATATATTCAATAATTGCTTGTGCTAAGGCCATACCGTCATACGTACTAGTCCCTCTGCCAATTTCATCAAGCAAGATAAGGCTGCGATCTGTCGCATTCGAAATAGCATGATTTGCTTCAAGCATCTCTACCATAAAAGTACTCTGTCCAGCTACAAGATCATCAGCCGCTCCAATCCGCGTAAAGATTTGATCAAATAAAAGTAAATCAGCGGACGCGCAAGGAACAAAACAGCCAATTTGACCCATAATTACCGTTAGCGCCAATTGACGCATGAATGTACTCTTTCCGGACATATTTGGACCAGTTATTAATAGAATACTTTTATCCTCATTTAAGACAATATCATTTGGAACAAAGGTACCTTCTTTCATTACTTGTTCAATAACTGGATGCCTACTTTTTTCAATGGATAACTGATTCTCTACAAAAGTAGGACGTACATAATTATTCGCTTCACTTACCGTAGCAAATCCTTGTAAGACATCTACATAACTTACCGCTTCGGCTAATTGCTGTAATGCAGGGATATGTTCTTTCATCTTTTCACGAATATCAATAAATAATTGGTATTCTAACTCGACACTCTTTTCTTCCGCTTCTAATATTAATTGTTCTTTTTCCTTTAATTCTGGAGTAATATACCTTTCTGCATTTGTTAGGGTTTGTTTTCGTTCATATTTCCCCTCAGGAAGCAGATGTAAATTGGCTTTAGTTACTTCTATATAGTAGCCAAATACTCGATTATATCCTACCTTTAATGATTTTATATTTGTTTCTTCTTTTTCTTTCCGTTCGAGTTCCGCTATCCATTGTTTTCCGTTTCTCGAAGCATCACGATAAGTATCAAGTTGTTGGTGGTAGCCGTCTTTAATGATCCCTCCCTCTTTAATAGAAATGGGAGGATCCCCTACTAAACTCGTTTCTAATAAATCAACAACCGCTTCCGGGTAATTAAACTGATCTGCCAGATTTTGGACAACAGGCTGTGAAAATTGTTTTAAAATCGTTTTTAATCGAGGAACCTTTGATAATGATTCCTTTAATTGTAGGAGATCACGTGCATTCACGTTGCCAAATGCGATTCTTCCTGCGAGTCTTTCTAAATCATACACTGACTTTAAGGTCTCCCGTAAATCATCACGATCCATAAACTGCTGATAAAAACGATCGACGATTTCAAGTCTCTCTTCTATCAGCTGTTTGTTCAACAATGGGCGCTCTAACCATTTTTTAAGCATTCTTGCTCCCATTGCTGTTACCGTCTTATCCAATACCCATAACAAACTCCCGTATTTTTCTTTCTTCATCATTGTTTCTGTAAGCTCTAAATTCCGTTTGGAATACATGTCCAATGATAAATAGGAACTCAAATGAATTATTTCTGCTGGCTGCATATGTTCAAGTGATCGTTTTTGCGTATACTGTATATAATTTAACAGTCTACTTAGTGATGTTAACAGACGATCATCATGTAAATTCTCACAAAGACTGCGATATTCAGCATTAAAAGTTACTTCATCTTGATAAGATAGGGTGACATGAAGCCGTTCACGCAATTGGTTCTGCAATCCCTCGGGTAAATCGGAGGATATTACAATTTCTTTAATTGGCTGATGATATAATTCATGAAGGACGGCATCCCACCCATTTTCGAATAGAACCAAGCGATTTTCCCCCGTTGATAAATCACTATAAACGATCACGTAGGAATGATTAAAATGGGATAGGCTCGCTATAAAGTTATTTTCCTTCTCATTTAACATATTCTTTTCCATTACTGTTCCAGGTGTAATCAATTGAATAACTTCTCGTTTAACTACGCCTTTTGCAGACTTGGGATCCTCCACCTGTTCACAAATAGCAACCTTATATCCTTTATCAACTAATACTTTTATGTAATTCGCTGCAGAGTGATATGGAACACCACACATTGGGATCGGTTCTTGCTTGACTGAATCTCGCTTCGTTAAAGTTATCTCTAGTTCTCTAGCCGCTTCAATCGCATCATTAAAGAACATTTCATAAAAATCGCCTAATCGAAAGAAAAGAAATGCATCCTGATGCTCCGCTTTAATTTTTAAATATTGTTCCATCATTGGTGTATTCTTTGTCATGTTTTATCCCCCAAAAATCCCAAGTATTCTTCTGCTATTATAGCATATAATATCGCAGACATTCGATGAATCGATACGATCGATCATTCACATTTCACAAAACAAAAAAATTACGAGGAATAGAATCCCTCGTAATTTTATTTAATCTTTATGAAGAAAATCTGGTTCTACTTCTTCGAGTTCATCATCGGTTAATTCATAATCCCAAACATGGTCATCGTCATCTTCAAATTTTTCCCGTTTAGGGTCTACACGAACGGCTATTTTCGTATCGCCAATTACTTGCACAATAAATTCCCGCTCAATTTCCGCCACAATTTTATGCCCTTTATTTTCAATATTACAGTTTAGACAATTAGGCTGTTGAATCACTTTCGCAATCACATCAAAGTCATCATTTAAACAGTGGTCATCTTTTACAGACAATGGAACCTTTTCGCAATAAGTTACACGCTCTGTAATTGCCTCTGTTTTTGTATTATCATTATACGAATACCAAATATTAATATCGTAGCTGCCATTGATTTCAACTGTGTCTTTGGACTTTTTCTTTGCATTGTATAAATGATTAATTACCCAGCATCCTAGAATACTTGAAGGTCTATGTGATGGCGAAATGGAATGTGTTTCTTGTGAGAATTTGCGACCTTTGCCACATACCGCTTTCGTAATGATCTCTCTATATTCATTATCTAGAAAACTCATAATTACCTTTACCTCCTCTTTTTTCATAGTCATTTTATGCAAGACAAATACCTAAAGTGCATAGCTATTTATGAAAAAGGAAGAAAGGATGGAAAAAAAGACAGGAAATTATTTTCCTGTCCAATTGTTAATGGCTGCAGCCGGATTTGTTTTTTAGTTTAGACCCTGTTTCTCCAGCTAGGATATCGCCACCAGTTGATTCTATAACATTATTCGTAACCTCTCTTGCGATGGTTCCAGAAACAAGCTGCAATACATCATTTACTACCACTTGTGATTCTTTAAATTCCTGAACTACTGGAATAGCATCAATCTCAGCTTGAAAAATATCTATTTGCTCTTCTACTTGTTTTAAAGCTTCTTTTTTTCCATAAGCCTGTAAATTAACTGCTTGTTTTTGCAATGCTTTTATCTTTGTAATTAACTGCTGTACTTTTTTGTTTTCATTAATTTTAGCCTCGACTTGCTTAAAGCGGTCAATTTCTTCTGTGCTTGCAAGCATGCCTGCTAATTTCTTGGCCTCATCAAGTACTTGTTTTCGTGTGTATTCAGCCATACTACTCCACCTCAACTGTTTTTTCTACCATTATACCATTTAATGACCACGTTTTCGCTTCTGTTACTTTTACTTCTACAATCTTACCAATTGAAGACGTTGGTCCTTTAAAATTAACCAATTTGTTCTTCTCTGTATAACCGGCTAAAATATCTGGATCTTTCTTACTTTCACCTTCCACAAGGACTTTAACTACTTTATCTTGATACTTCTTCATTGATTCAGCAGATTGTTTGTTTACTAACTCGTTCAAGCGATATAACCGTTGTTTTTTTACTTCTTCTGGAACATCGTCTTTTTTACGTGCTGCTGGTGTTCCTTCACGTGGAGAATAAATAAAGGTATAAGCAGCTTCAAAACCTACTTCTTCAACTAAACTCATTGTTTCTTCAAATTGCTCTTCGGTTTCGTTTGGGAATCCGACAATGATGTCAGTTGTCAAGGTTGCATTAGGCATGGCTTCTCTTATTTTGCGAACGAGTTCCAAATAGGATTCTCTGGTATATTTTCTGTTCATTTTCTTCAATATTTCACTGCTCCCAGATTGGACAGGAAGGTGGATATGATCAAGAAGATTACCACCTTTGGCTAACACTTCGATTAGTCGATCATCAAAATCTCTTGGATGAGAGGTAGTAAATCGAATTCTTGGGATGTCAATCCGGTGAAGATCATCCATTAAATCACCAAGGCCATATTCCATATCTTCTAAATCTTTTCCATAGGCATTTACATTTTGTCCTAACAAAGTGATTTCCTGATAACCCTGAGCTGCTAAATGACGTACTTCTTGAATAATATCTTCTGGTAAGCGGCTTCGCTCTTTTCCGCGAGTCATTGGTACGATACAATATGTACAAAACTTATCGCAACCATACATAATATTTACCCAAGCTTTAATCTTTCCTTTTCTAGCTTTCGGTAAATTTTCAATAACATCGCCTTCTTTTGACCATACTTCAACAATTTTTTCTTTACCGAACATTGCTTCTTTTACAAGGTGCGGCAGGCGGTGAATATTATGTGTTCCGAATATAAGATCAACATGTTGGTGTTTCTTCATAATCCGGTTTACAACGGATTCTTCCTGCGACATACAGCCGCACACTCCTAAAATCAAGTCAGGTTTTTCTAACTTTAGCGGCTTTAAATGACCGATTTCACCGAACACCTTATTCTCAGCATTCTCTCGGATTGCACAAGTATTCAATAAGATAATATCTGCCTCATTGGTTTCAGAAGTAGGTTCATAGCCCATTTCTGTTAATATTCCCGCCATTACTTCCGTATCATGCTCATTCATTTGGCAGCCATATGTACGTATTAAAAACTTTTTGCCTTTACCGATATTTTCCATATCTTCAGGAATACCAAAATCATAATGAACATTTACTTTATCGCGACCACGTTTTCTAGCTTTATTTAAATTTGGTGGTTCATAGGTAGTTTCAAAATACTTCGCAAAATCTGCACTAGTCTTTTCACTTAAAGGTTTATCTTGACTGGATCTTTTGTCCATTGGATCGACCTGTTTAATTTGCGCTTGATGATTACGCTGTTCTTCGTTCATGATATATCTCCTTTCTATTGATTGGAAGATAATTTTCCCATTATTACAGTATAAACGTTTCTATTTATTTTAACAATATTAATCTGATGCCTTCCAATAAAAAGACATCTATCAGATAAGTTATATCTCCTTATTGTCATAAAAAAAGTGCTACGATTAGTCGTAACACTTTTATTTTCTATTCTTCCGTCATATCTATCTAGGTTCTACAATTAATTTGATTGCGGTACGTTCTTCATCATCAATTAAAATATCAGTAAAAGCTGGAATACAGATAAGGTCTACTCCACTAGGTGCAACAAATCCTCTGGCGATTGCTACTGCCTTCACAGCTTGGTTTAGTGCACCAGCTCCGATGGCCTGAATTTCTGCTGATCCACGTTCTCTTAAGACGTTCGCAAGTGCACCTGCTACTGAATTGGGATTTGATTTTGCTGACACTTTTAATACTTCCATTACTAGTACCTCCTTCATTTACTATTATAGTTCTATACCTACTATATTCCTGGAGATGTTAGCTTATTACCCTATTATGCATTAATAATTCAAAACATTCAAATAATCAAATGAAAAACGGATGGTCATCATTAATTAAAATACGTTCTACACTTTTTGCCCTTCCCGTTTTATCATCAATGGTAACAAAAAAACCATTTAATTGACTTCTTCCCTTTTTTGTAATTTCAAAACGTACTGGCATAGAAGTTAAAAAACGGTTCATTACCGATTCTCTATCAACTCCCAGTATACCATCATACGGGCCTGTCATTCCTACATCAGATATATATGCGGTTCCTGCTGGTAATATACGTTCATCTGCTGTTTGTGTATGGGTATGGGTACCTACTACAGCACTTACTCTACCATCAACATACCAGCCCATCGCTTGTTTCTCACTGGTTGCCTCACCATGAAAATCGATAAAAATGATGTTTGTTCTTTGTTTTGCTTCTTCTATTAATTCATCAGCCTTTGTAAAGGGATCGTCAATTGGCGGCAAAAACGTCCTTCCTTGTAGATTAATTACCGCAACTTCCACACCATTAATATTGATATAAATGATTCCTTTTCCTGGATTGTTTTCAGGGAAGTTTGCTGGTCTAATCATATTCGAAGCATCATCGATGAAGTCATATATTTCCTTTTTATCCCAAGTATGATTACCCATAGTTACTACTTGAGCTCCCCAATCTAATAACTGTTTATATATTTTCTCGGTAATCCCTTTTCCTGAGGCTGCATTTTCTCCATTTACGATTGTTAGGTTTGGTTTGTATTTTTCTTTTAATTTTGGTAGGTATTCTTGTACCATATTTCTTCCTGGAGATCCAACGATATCTCCTATAAATAATATCTTCATTTATTCAATCATCCTATCTATTATAGTACTTTCAGTTTTCCACAATGGGTATGTATTGTCAAAGCATAGCTTGATTCCACCGCAAAATAAAAAGCGGCCCTCAGACCACTTTTTATTTTGCGTATTCAACTGCTCTCGTTTCTCTAATTACAGTTACTTTGATATGACCTGGATAATCAAGTTCTCCTTCGATACGCTTACGAATATCTCGTGCGATTCGAACAGATTCTACATCATCAATTTCATCTGGTTTCACCATAATTCGAATTTCTCTACCAGCTTGAATAGCAAATGATTTCTCTACACCTGTGAACGATTCCGAAATTTCTTCTAATTTCTCTAATCGTTTAATATAATTCTCTAGCGTCTCACTTCTAGCTCCAGGTCTAGCCGCAGAAAGCGCGTCCGCTGCAGCTACCAACACGGAAATAATCGAAGTAGGCTCTTCATCACCATGGTGAGAAGCTATTGAATTAATAACAACCTCATGCTCCTTGTATTTAACAGCCAACTCTTTACCAATTTCAACGTGGCTTCCTTCTACTTCATGATCGATTGCTTTTCCGATATCATGCAGTAAGCCAGCTCTTCTTGCTAATGTTTCATCTTCACCAAGTTCAGCAGCAAGCAAACCTGATAAGTATGCTACTTCCGTTGAGTGCTTCAAGACATTTTGTCCATAGCTTGTACGATATTTTAAACGCCCAAGAATCTTAATCAAATCGGGATGTAAGCCATGCACTCCCACTTCAAATGTTGTTTCTTCCCCGATTTCACGTATATATTCGTCGACGTCGCGTCTTGCTTTATCCACCATCTCTTCAATACGAGCCGGGTGAATACGCCCATCTTGTACGAGTTTCTCTAACGCTATACGAGCAGTTTCTCGACGAATTGGATCAAATCCAGATAGTATTACTGCCTCCGGTGTATCATCAATAATTAAATCAATTCCTGTCAGCGTTTCAAGTGTTCGAATATTACGACCTTCACGACCAATAATACGTCCTTTCATCTCATCATTAGGAAGATTAACAACCGATACGGTTGTTTCAGCAACGTGGTCAGCAGCACAGCGTTGTAAAGCTAATGATAGAATGTTTTTAGCTTTCTTATCCGCTTCTTCTTTTGCACGATTTTCTGCTTCTTTGATTAATAATGCTGATTCATGTGCAACATCTTGTTCAATTCGTTCTAAAATAATCTGCCTAGCCTGGTCTGTAGTATATCCCGAAATGCGCTCAAGCTCCGTTTGCTGCTCTTGTATCATAGCTTCCACTTTGCTTTCCATTTCTTCAATTTGTTGTTGTTTTTCTGTTAGAGACTGTTCTTTCTTTTCTAACATAAGCTCACGCTTATCTAGTGACTCACTTTTCCTGTCTAGATTTTCTTCTTTTTGCATCAGACGATTTTCTTGCTTTTGAACTTCATTTCTCCGTTCACGAAGTTCGTCTTCCGTTTGTTGACGAAGCTTATGGTTTTCATCTTTTGCTTCAAGAAGCGCTTCTTTCTTGGAAGCGTCAGCATTTCGATGTGCTTCATCAACGATTTGCTTTGCTAATGTTTCTGCACTAGAGATTTTTGCTTCTGCAATAGATTTACGAATCAGATAACCAACAACAATACCGACGATTAGGATTACAAGCAAAATGGAGATGAGTATAAGACTGTCCATGATTTCACCTCCTATTGCTATAAAATTGTACAATTCATTATTGTCGGCATGTAACAGTTTTAATGCGTGTAATAACAATAAATTATATCATTGATATGATAAATCTATACAAATTTAATTTTAATTGTGTACTATACGAATGTCAAGGAAACGTCACAACTTCACCTCATATTGATTGAAAATATTGGTAATACATTATTCTTATAGTAAAAATCCCCTTGCTTCTATCGCAAGGGGATGTAAATAGCATTATACATCTAAGCTTTCTTGACCAACTTGTTGTTCTTCTTCTTTCGGCTCTTCGTCTAAACCATAGTGCTCTCGAATTGCTGCATGTATTTCTGCCATCATATCAGTATTCTCTTTTAGGAACTGCTTGGCATTTTCCCGTCCTTGACCAAGACGTTCTTCATTATAAGAATACCAAGCACCACTCTTGTTTACAATATCTAAATCGGAGCCAATATCAATAATTTCGCCCTCTTTAGATATCCCTTCACCATACATGACATCTACTTCTGCTTGTTTAAATGGCGGGGCAACTTTATTCTTAACTACTTTTATTCTTGCTTTATTTCCTACCATTTCGTTCCCTTGCTTCAACGTCTCTGCTCGTCGTACTTCTAATCGAACGGAGGAATAGAATTTCAGCGCCCGTCCACCAGGTGTAGTCTCAGGATTTCCAAACATAACGCCAACTTTCTCACGAATTTGGTTAATAAATATCGCCGTCGTTTTTGATTTATTAATTGCTCCAGATAATTTACGTAAGGCTTGTGACATTAACCTAGCTTGTAACCCAACATGGGAATCACCCATTTCACCTTCAATTTCAGCTTTTGGCACAAGGGCAGCAACTGAATCCACCACAATAATATCGACTGCACCACTACGCACAAGTGCTTCAGCAATTTCTAAGGCCTGTTCGCCAGTATCTGGCTGTGAAAGTAAAAGTTCTTCTATATTAACACCTAAAGCACGTGCATAAGTAGGGTCTAACGCATGTTCCGCATCAATAAAAGCGGCTTGTCCCCCTTGACGTTGTGCTTCAGCTATAGCATGTAACGCTACGGTTGTTTTACCAGAGGATTCCGGACCATAAATCTCAACAACTCGGCCACGAGGATACCCACCAATTCCAAGAGCTACATCTAATGCTAATGAACCACTAGGGATGGTTGCCACTTTTTGTTCTGCTTGTTCGCCTAGTTTCATAATAGACCCTTTACCGAACTGTTTCTCTATCTGTCTTAACGCCATATCTAAAGCTTGTTTTCTATCACTCAAAGCGTCGTCCTCCTTTAATAATCTAGTTCTATCATACATGCTTTTTCATCGTTTGCCAAGCAATAAATCGAATAAATGTTCCCTTTTTCTGAAGCGGAAATGAGATAAAAATAGATTTACAGCTAACCCAAGTAATGAAATTATTTAAAATGATAATCATTTATACTTATATTTTATGATTTTAGCCATTTGTAGAGAAGTTCCATTCCCTTTAATACGGCTCTATTTCTAATCGTATTACGATCACCTTGAAACATCCATTTTTCTACTTGTTCTTTTCCATCATCATAGATAGCGATATACACGGTCCCTACAGGTTGTCCCTCAACCTCATCCGGTCCAGCAACACCAGTAAATCCTATTCCAACAGGCACTCCTAGCTTAGCAGCAACATTTTTAGCCATGGCAAGTGCACATGCTTCACTAATGGTACCCTTGTCGGTCAATGTCTCTTCCGAAATATCTAATACATGTTGCTTAACATGCGCAGCATAACTGACGATTCCACCTTCAAAAACAGAAGAAACGCCAGAAACAGAAGATATTTTCCCTGTAAATAAACCTCCAGTTATACTTTCAGCTACTGCAAGTTTTTTCTGTTTCTTTATTAGAAGGTCGATCACTTTCCCTTCTAACGTGTCTTGATCAGATCCATAAAAATATGAGCCTACTCGATTTATTATCTGGTCTTCTGTATGTTCAATTAGTTGACTAGCTTGAAGATCTGACTCACTCTTAGCAGTTAAGCGAATGACAATCCCATCATCCTGAGCTAGCGGGGCAATCGTTGGATTTGTTTGAGCTTGAATAATATCTTTCAATTCATGCTCCAATTTAGATTCTCCAATACCAATAAACTTCAACACTTTCGACTTAATAATTTCATTTTTTCCTACTAATTGTTGAACGAGCGGGAACAGATGCTCCATTGCCAATGCTTTCATTTCTCTTGGCACACCAGGTAAGAAGATCCATGTTCTATTTTGAAAAGACACACACATCCCCGGAGCCATACCAGCATTGTTTAACCAAACCTCAGCACCTTCAAATACTCTTGCTTGTTTCCGATTATTTGGCGTCATTGTTGCTTGTTGTTTGGCAAAATATGCTGTTATCTTTTCCATGGATGGTTGATGTTCGATCATGGAAAGTTGGCTGATGTTTTGAAAAGCTTCCCGAGTTAAATCATCATCGGTTGGTCCAAGACCACCAGTTACAATAATCAGATCAGATCGCTGCTGTGCCTGATAGAACGATTCCTCCACACGCGTGAGGTTATCACCAACAACCACATGGTTATAGACATTAATTCCATAGTTGGCTAATTGCTGAGAAAGCCATTGAGCATTCGTATTTGCAATTTGTCCAAGCAATAATTCGGTTCCAACCGCAACAATTTCTGCTTTCACTTGTTTTATCATTTAGAATCCCTCATCACATGCCAATTTTTCACAAAATAGTCAACACCAGATATGACAGTGAATAGAAGACTAATATATAGCATCACTTCTCCAAAAGGGAAGCCAATATAGGAAAATGGAAAATTATGAAGCAGTAAAACAGCAATTGCCACCATTTGTGTAGCTGTCTTTAATTTCCCCATGCTACCCGCTGCTAACACAATTCCCTCACCCGCAGCAACAAGTCTGAGTCCAGTTATAGCAAATTCTCGACTAATAATGATGATAACAACCCATGCAGGGGCTACCCCCACTTCAACTAAAATAATTAGTGCTGCGGATACAAGTAATTTATCTGCTAGCGGGTCTAGGAATTTCCCTAAATTCGTTACTAAATTATATTTTCTGGCATAGTGACCATCTACCCAATCTGTTGCTGCTGCTATAATGAATAACAGCCCAGCTATAAAATGAGATACGGGTAGCTCTGCTTCTCCAATATTCCATGTTCCCCAATTAAACGGTACACTCATAAGAATGATAAAGATTGGAATTAATAGGATACGAGAAATGGTAATTTTATTCGGTATATTCATTTGTTTTTATCCTCCTAGTATTTCAACGAAAAGTGATAAACCCTTCCAAAAAGTTGAAAGGAAGGGTCAATTGATTTATTCAGCTTCTTGATTCAATTCTATCCAAATATTTTGTCTTACAGTACTTGAATCCACAGGATATTCCATCTCAACCCCATTAACCGTAATCGTTAATACAGAAGCATTACCGATTTTGAAAAATACACGCTCTTGTCCTGTTAGATCGATTTCAAGTGGTGACTTTTCTTCATTGAACATAGCTTCTTCAAAGAAAATTTCATCACTTTCCGATTTCACTCCAAGCCAAGTATCTCCTTCTGCTTCTAAGGTTGCAGTAACTTCTTCACCTGCATAATTATATGCTACAATTGATTCAGGCGTATTTCCTGTTCCCTTTTCTACAGTAGAAAATTCACCCTTCGGTTCTGTTTCCTCTTGACTTGCTTCATCATCAATAGATGCATCCTCCGATTTTTCATTCGCTGCACTGTCCTTGTTTTCTTCGTTTTCGTCACTAGCTGTTTCGGAGTCCTGCGTTTGACTTGTGTCATCATTAATAATGACATCCTCATCCCCATCTTGATTAATAGGCTCATTTTCTCCCTTACCAAACATACTTTGAGAAATAAAAAATACGGCAACAAGAATAATACCGACAATCAATAATACTACAATTACGGTAGGAAATAAGGAAAAGTTAGATGATGGCTTATCGGTATTGTTATTTTTACGCGATCGCTGCATCCGACTGTAATGCTCCTCCGTCGGTTCTTCCGTTTTTGGAACTTCTTCTTTGAATTCTTCCATTAGTTCATCTGGATCTACCCCTACTGCATTGGCATACTCTTTTATGAAAGCTCTTGCGTAAAATTTTCCAGGAAGAATATGTAAATTGCCTTCCTCAATTGCAATTAGATATCTTTTCTGTATCTTTGTTGTTTCTTGTAGGCTTTCCAAAGAGAGGTTTTTTGCCTCCCTTGCCTCTTTTAGTCTTGCTCCAATTTCCATTCCAAACACCATCCAATTTAAAAATCAAACATCGAAAAACCATCTTCTTGACCAAATTGTTGTCTTTGAACAGGTTCATAAGTAATTTCTTCTTCTTCATGACTTCGTAATTCAATAATATAGTCAAAATCATCCATTTTGTATTCTGTTGATTGTACAAATATATCTGGATGTTCTACCACTTTAATAGCAGGAAGCTGCATGACTTCCCGAATTAATTGCCAGTGCTGCTCATTCGCTCGTCTTGTCGACACCATTCCATCGATAATATAAATATTATCAGGGTTATACTCCCCTTCAATTAATTTGCTACGGACGGTCTGTTTTAATAAGGTACTGGATACAAACAACCATCGTTTATTTGCACATACACTTGCGGCAACAATTGATTCTGTTTTACCTACTCTGGGCATTCCTCGAATACCAATTAATTTATGACCATCTTTTTTATAAAGTTCTGCCATAAAATCGACCAACAGGCCAAGATCATCTCGTACAAAACGAATCGTTTTGCGATCATCTACGTCTCTATGTATGTATCTTCCATGACGTACTGCCATCTTATCTCGAAGCTTAGGCTTCCGCAGTTTTGTGACCTGAATCATGTCCATGGTTTGCAAAATGGATTTTAATCGTGTTATGTTTTCGTCATACTTGGAAAGTAAAAGCATTCCTCTACGAGCATTTTCCACACCGTTTATCGTAATAATATTAATGGATAGCATACCTAATAAAGAAGATATATCACCTAATAGACCAGGTCGATTAATTTGAATTTCATATTCAAGATACCACTCTGTTTTTTCCATATAAAGCTCCTTTACCGAGACTTTACTTATGAGCCTTCTTTTTTGATACTATCTAAATATATAATAAAGGATTTTCCCTAATGTGAAAAGTGATTATCCAAAAAATTAAAAAGAAGCTGCTTTTGAACAGCTTCTTTCAGCGTATCGACATATTGTTTACTGTTGGTTTCCTTGATTTTGAACAAATTTAACCATTGTGTTTGCGATCGCTTGTTGCTCATCTTCAGATGCTGCATTCCATAAATCACGTAACACTGCTTCTTCATTATTTTTAGCATCTACATTCTGTGCAAGATAATCGCCTACTTCTTGGGCTACATTTTGAATGGTCTTGTCGCTCATTCCTTGCTGCTGCGCCTGTGTAAGTTTGCTGGAAAGAAAGCTTTTCCATGAATCAAAGTTATCAAGAACTGACATACTTTTCTCCTCCTTCTCAATTTATACATGCATAGTATTTGAAATACTTCCTAGTTTATACATGTAGGCAGAAGAAAATTACCAGCCGCCTGTAATATTAATTACTTCTCCTTGGATATAATTGCTTTTATTCGATAATAGGAAAGATACCATGTCA
Organism: Virgibacillus salexigens; assembly: GCF_014905415.1. Taxonomy (GTDB): domain Bacteria; phylum Bacillota; class Bacilli; order Bacillales; family Amphibacillaceae; genus Virgibacillus; species Virgibacillus salexigens. Next base: position 446,979 of record NZ_BNEO01000002.1, on the reverse strand, counting down.
GCAATTTCTTGCGGCTTTCCAGCACGGTTCATTGGTATATCAGCAAATATTTCGGCTTTTTCTCCTGGCAATAAATGCTGATTCATCTTCGTATTTATAAAACCTGGACTAATTGCATTAACAGAAATACCACTAGGTGCAACTTCTTTTGCCAGTGCTTTAACAAAACTATTTTGACTGCCTTTTACAGAAGAATAGATCACTTCATTACTAGCGCCCTGTTCACCCCATATAGACGTTATAAATATAAACTTCCCAGCCTGCTGCTTGATCATTGCCGGTAAAACTTGTTTGGTAATCATCCATGGGGATTTCACATGCAATTGTATCATGTCGTCCATAACGGTTTCATCTGTGTTTTGAAATAACCCGTATTCTCCTCTACCACTTGCAAACACTACCCCATCAATTGTAAATACAAGGTGGTTAAGAAAATGTTTACAACCTGCTTGAGAGCTTAAGTCTGCTTCAATCATCGCTACAATTGAAGTCGGATATTCTGTTATAATCCGATCTACTTCTTGTTTATTACGATGATAATGAAGCAGCAATTGATAACCTTCGATAACTAATTGGTTAGCTATTGCCATTCCAATATCACCGCTTGCCCCAACGATTAAAATATTTTTCCCCATGACTTATTACTCCGGAGCAATCGTGCATACTGCCAAACGCTCTTCATCTATCCATTGCTTCACAAATTGCTGAGCATCTTCTAATGTTAGATTTCTGACTGCTGGCAGAATGGAGAAAAAATCGATTCCTGCTGCATGATAATGTGTAAAAGCATTAGCTACATTTTCTAAGCGGTTCATGGAACGAAGCAATTGACCGATTTTTTTCTTTTTCATACGATCAAATTCTGCTTGTGAAAGTGTCGTGTTTTTCATTTCTAGTAACATTTTTTTCAATAATGATGCAAATGCTTCAGGTTGCTCGGTGTTACTACCAATTAAGGTATAACCAAAGTCACGATCTAAATTGGTTTCAAAAAAGAAGCTATCATCAATTAGTTGCTCGCTATAAAGCTGTTGATAAAATGCGCCACCTTTCGAAAAGAAGTGGTCCATGATCATGTCTTGGAGGATATCTTTTTTTAAGAACGCATCACTTGAAAGACCATTAGCTAGATTTTTAATGCCCACCGTACATTTAGCAATCGAGACAGGCATCGTAATTTTCTTCGTTTTCGCAGCAACTGCAGAAGGTTCCTCTGGGAACTCTCGTTTTAATGATTCCATTTCCTTAAATGATTTTTTCGCTTGATTTCGCTCAATTAACTTCATCATATCTTCTGGGTTAAAATTCCCAGCAACAAACAAAATCATATTTTCTGGATGATAAAACGTATTGTAACAGGTATACAAATCATCTTTTGTAATCTGATTAATTGAATCTACTGTACCAGCAATATCAACATTTACTGGATGATTCTTAAACATTGCTTTAATCGTTCCCATAAACGATTGCCAATCTGGCTGATCATCGTACATTTTTATTTCTTGTGCGATGATTCCCTTTTCTTTTTCTACGGATTCTTCCGTAAAATAAGGATCTTGAACAAAATCGATTAGCGTTTCTACATTCTTTTCAATTTGATCCGTGGCCGTAAATAAATAAGCCGTTTTCGTAAATGATGTATACGCATTTGCAGAAGCTCCTTGCTTTGAAAAATCAGCAAATACATCCCCTTTCTCACTTTCAAACAGCTTATGTTCTAAAAAGTGGGCAACCCCTTCTGGCACAGAGATAACCTGTTCTTTCCCGATGGGAGTAAAATGTAAATCGATGGAGCCATAATTTGTTGTAAATAATGCATGTGTTTTAGCCATTTCAGGTTTTGGCAGTAAACACACGGTAAGACCGTTATCTAATTTATTCGTATACAAAGTTTCATCCATATCTTGATACGTATGTTTATTCATGGGTATCTCCTTTCGCAGAAGTTAATAAGTACAGTGTATCCTCTTGGATTTGCTGGGCAACATGAAGGACATCTTCTTTGGTTACTTGTTTAATTTTTTCAATAAATGTTAATGGCTCTACTTGCTTGTCGGATAATACTTGCTGGTATAAGAATTCAATTGTGCCTTGTGGATGATCCATGGTTTCTAATAATTGATTCGTTATTAACGCTTTCGTTTCCTCTAATGCCTCTGTTGTAAAATCCCCTTGTTTCATCGCAACCATTTGTTCTCGAATAATTTCTCTTGCTTTTTCAAAATCACTAGGAGCAATGCCGCTAAATACAAGTAATAATCCTTTATGACTTTCCATTCGAGAAGCAGCGTAGTATGCTAGACTATTCTTTTCACGTACGTTTATAAATAGTTTTGAACTAGGAAAACCGCCGAAAATACCGTTAAATACATGCAAGGCGTAATATGCCTCATCTTCAAATGTAACATTCGTGCGATACCCAATATGCAATTTCGCTTGTTGAATCTGATCGGTTTCGATGACTTCCTTTGGTTGCTTATCACTAGAAACAGAAGATGTCCTTGTCTTTTTAACGATTGAATTATTTGATGTTAAGCGTTCAAAGACTGTAGTTATTTTTTCTTCCATCAGCTGCTCATCCATATCACCTTGCATATAGATATCTATTCGGTCGGATACGAGCATCTCTTGATAGTAAGTATAAAGCGTTTCCGGAGTAATATCCTTTAAGTCTTCTAAATAACCATGTACATGTAATTGATAGGGTTCACCCTCACACATTACATCCATTAATCGCATATTTGCATAACTCATCTTATCATCTTTAATTGCGTGTATTTTTTGTTTTAGTGTATCCTTTTCTCGATTAAAAATGGTTGGTTCAAATCCTGAGCCTTCGATATTTGGATTAAATAAGACTTCGTGTAATAAATGAATGCCTTCATCTACAATCGTAGACGCATCTTTGAGAAATTTAGGATTCGCTATTTCCAGACGCAGACTTATAATATGATTCTCACCTTTTTTGGCACCGTCAATGGAAATAGAAGCCCCGTATAATTCATCAAGCTTGAGTTGCAATTTTTGCTTGGTAGGATATTTCTCTGTTCCCTGCTTGAGAATATATGGAAGCAGCGCACGTTTAGTTATTGTTTCTTTCGTTAATGGTGCTTTTAATTTAATCACTAAAGTTATGGTTTTATATTTTTTATTGGGAATAAGATGAAGCTGTGATCCATCCATGTCCTTTACAATTTCGGTGATTTCACGCATAACCATCCTCCTGTATACTTGATAATTTTTTACTTATTTATTCTTCACAAATTTTCCATTTATCATCCATTATAAAGTAAAAAAAAGCGGCTTGCGAATATAATACGCAAACCGTAAATGTAATAACTTATCTACTTCCCTTAATATAAGGTACTCCATTCCCTCGCGGTGCTTCTGCCCGGCCAATAAAACCGGCTAATGCTAATATCGTTAGGACATATGGTGCGATTAACAGAAATACTTGTGGTACATCTGCAAGGAAAGGAATTCCGGCTCCAATAACACTTAGACTTTGTGCAAACCCAAAGAAAAGAGCAGCGCCCATTGCTCCTAATGGATGCCATTTTCCAAAGATAACAGCTGCTAACGCCATAAAACCTTGCCCTACAATAGTAGCATGAGAGAAATTTAGAGCGATCGTTAAAGCAAACACAGAACCGCCTAGTCCCCCCATTGCACCAGAAATAATCACGGCAATGTACCTTATTTTATAAACATGAATACCGTTTGTATCCGCTGCCATCGGATGTTCACCTACTGCTCGAAGTCTTAAACCAAAAGGCGTTTTATACAATACATACCATGCAAAAAAAGCTAGGATGATCGCTACATATGAGGTAATATATATCCCTTCAAAGAAAATCGACCCAATAATTGGAATATCTGCTAGTAATGGAATGTCAGTTGTATAGAATGGTTGACTTACCATATCTGTTTGTCCCTTGTCATACCATTGCTTTGTTAAAAATACACCCAATCCCAATGCGAGAAAGTTAATTGCGACCCCACTAACTACTTGATCTGCGCGAAATGAAACAGATGCCACGGCATGAATAATAGAAAACAGTGCGGAAACGATCATAGCGACTATAATCGACACCCAAGGTGTCCAAGCTCCCAACACATCCGCAAATGTCAGATTAAATACAATTCCAACAAAAGCCCCCATGACCATTAATCCTTCTAAACCGATGTTCACGACGCCGGAGCGCTCACTAAATACTCCGCCTAAAGCTGTGAAAATTAAAGGTGCAGAATAAAATAATGCAGTTGGGATAATCGATTGCAATAATTCAATAACCCCCATTTATTTCTCCTCCTTTTTAAAGCGAAGTATTATCCACCGAATAATATAACTAGATGCTACAAAGAAAATAATCAATGCAATAATAATATCTACTAATTCATTTGGGACGCCAGCATGTGTTGGCATATTAAGCGCTCCAACTTTTAATGCACCAAATAAAAATGCTGCCAGTACCACACCAATTGCCGTATTTGCTCCTAAAAGAGCGACAGCAATACCATCAAAGCCAATATTGGAAAAACCAGAGCTAACGGTCATATTACCATAAGTACCTAACCCTTCCATTGATCCTGCTAAACCTGCAAAAGCCCCTGAGATAACCATTGCTAATACGATATTCCGTTTTACACTCATCCCTGCATATTTAGATGCATGTTGATTATAACCAACCGACTTAAGTTCATAACCGATATTTGTTCGTTCTATAATAAACCACATAATCACTGCTGCAAATAAAGCAATCATAATTCCATAGTGCATGCGAGAAAAGTATGTTAATCCTTCTAACCATTCAGATGCCAATGATGCACTGGAAGCAATGGTCTCAGTTTTATCTGCACTATCTGTTAATACACGACGAATAATGGCATTGGCGCTATATAAAGCAATATAATTCATCATAATAGTAACAATAACTTCGTGAACACCTAAGCGTGCTTTTAATAAACCTGGGATGAATCCCCAAAATGCTCCGGCCAATGCTGCTACGAATAAGGCTAATGGAAGGTGAATATACATAGGTGCTTCCATTGAGGTACCTATCCAAACAGCTGCTAACCAGCCTACTATTACCTGGCCTTCTGCCCCGATATTAAATAACCCCGCTCTAAAAGCAAAAGCGATCGCAAGTCCAGTTAATATATACGGCGTTGTTTGACGAATTGTCTCTCCAAAGAAATACAGGTCACCAAATGCCCCATTAAATAAAGCGACATAGCCTTGTATCGGGTTATATCCGGAGACAAGCATAATAATTGCACCAGACAATAGTCCAATGATGACAGAAATAATTGGAACCAAAATGTTAAACCATTTATTCGAATGCATGATGATCACCTGCCTCTTTGGTTTTACTGCCAGCCATTAATAAACCTAATTCCTGTTCGCTGGTTTCATCAGGATGAACATCTGCTACTATCTTTCCATCAAAAATAACAGCAATCCGATCACTTACATCTAATATCTCGTCTAATTCAAAGGACAGTAGCAAAATTGCCTTTCCCTTATCCCGCTCTTCAATTAATTTTTGATGAATAAATTCGATAGCTCCTACATCAAGGCCCCTAGTAGGTTGGGCGGCGATCAGCAGATCGGGAGAACGATCCACTTCCCTTGCAATAATAGCTTTTTGCTGATTTCCCCCGGATAACGCCCTTGCTTTCGTATACACACTTGGCGTACGTACATCATATTCAGCAATTAGTGTTTTAGCTTTTTGGTAAATTTCTTTATAATTCAGCACCTTATATTTGGAATACGGTTTTTGGTAATACGTTCGCAACACCATGTTCTCACCAATTGGAAAATCAAGTACAAGTCCAAATTTATGCCTGTCTTGAGGGATATGGCCAACTCCGCTTTCTGTTACTTTTCGAGGTGAGAGGTTCGTTATTTTTTTATTATTTAATTGAATGCTACCTGAACTAGATTTTGCTAAGCCAGTAATGGCTTCTATTAAATCCGTTTGACCATTGCCATCAATTCCGGCAATACCTACAATTTCCCCAGCTCGCACATCTAAATTCAGCCCTTTTACCATTTCTACTTTCCTTGTATCTTTTACAATTAAATTCTTAATTTCAAGTACCGTTTCCTTTGGTTCCGCGGGTTTTTTTTCTGTTTTAAAAGAAACTTCTCTACCAACCATCAATGATGCTAACTCATTAACATTGGTATCTTCGACATTGACGGTACCAATCCCTTTCCCTTTACGGATTACAGTGCACCGATCACACACTTGCATGATTTCTTTTAGCTTATGCGTAATTAGAATAATCGATTTACCTTCAGCCACTAGAGCATGCATAATTTCAATAAGCTCGGTTATTTCTTGAGGAGTTAACACCGCCGTAGGCTCGTCAAAAATTAACACATCTGCTCCTCGATAAAGTGTTTTTAATATTTCAACTCGCTGTTGCATACCTACCGAGATATCGCTTATCTTCGCAGTCGCATCGACTCGCAATCCGTATTTATCGGATAATTCTTGTACTTCTTTTTCTGCTTTTTTTAGATTAATTTTCCCTTTTTTTGTTGGTTCACTTCCTAAAATAATATTTTGGGTGACTGTGAACGGTTCTACCAACATAAAATGCTGATGGACCATTCCTATCCCTAGATCATTTGCGACGTTTGGATCTGAAATGTTTACTTTTTTACCTTTTACATGTATTTCTCCTTGTTCAGGTTGATACAATCCAAATAACACATTCATTAAAGTTGATTTTCCAGCACCGTTTTCTCCTAATAGTGCATGTATTTCACCAGATTTTAGTTGAACAGTAATATTATCATTGGCAACGATTCCAGGAAATTCTTTTCTTATATTTAACATTTCGATGACGTATTCCATTCAATTGCTGCCCCCTTTTTAAAAGACAAATGATTGCTATTTTTCCGAAAAAATATGTACATATAAAGAGGCTGGCTATCCAGCCTCCGTTTTATATTATAAGCTTTCTTCGAATTCCTTTAATTCATCTCTCGTTTTTGGAACGGTCACATCGCCATTCGTAATTTTTTCTTTCCATTCATCAACAGCGGATATGATATCATCACTCATTGCTTCTTCATTTGTTTTTGCAAGAGACACCCCATCATCTACTAAACCAAACTCAAGCACTTCACCACCAGGAAATGCATCTTTTGCTCCCATATCGCTGACTTCCTGAACCGATAAATCGACACGTTTTACCATAGATGTAAAGGTAACATTATGTTCACCGATTTTGCCCTCTTCATGTTGATCACGATCAACACCAATGACCCAAATTTCACGATCTGGATCATTCTGTTTCAAGTCTTTAGCTTGAGCAAACACCCCATTACCAGCTGCACCTGCAGCATGATAAATAATATCCGTATCATTTTCGTACATGCGGGTGGCAATTAGCTTACCATCAGCCGCCGAGCTAAAGTTACCTACGTATTGTATATCCACTTCAATATCCGGATTCACTGATTTTGCTCCTGCCTCAAAACCTGCCTCAAACTTATTGATTAAGTCTGAATCCACTCCTCCAATGAAACCAAGCTTATCTGTTTTTGTTTTCATAGCAGCAGCTACACCTGCCAGAAAAGATCCTTCATGCTCAGCAAATGTTATACTTGCAACATTTGGCGCTTCTACTACCGTATCAATAATAGCGTAATTCGTATCTGGATTTTGCTCAGCTACTTTTGTAACTGCATCTTGTAATAAAAAGCCCACTCCAAAAATAAGATTATAACCATCTCTCGTTAACCGAGTTAAATTCGGCAGATAGTCGGATTCATCAGAAGATTGCGCGTAGTCAAATCCGTTCCCTTTCGATAATCCTTGTTCCTCTCCCCATGCTTTCAAGCCTTCCCAAGATGATTGATTAAAAGATTTGTCATCGACACCGCCTTCATCCGTAACAATCGCTACTGAATAATCTTCGGACTCACTCTTATTTGCAGCTGCATTATCTTTGTTACTACTTTCGTTTCCACCACAAGCGGAAAGAACAACAGCGACACTCGCCATAATTGCAAATAGTAAAATAAATGTACGATTCTTCACTTAAAAGCCCCCCTGTTATGTTTTTTCATCTTACGTTTGAATCATCTAATCCTTCCTATCAATTATGTAAGATCACCTCCTTAATTTTTAAAAAATTAGGAAAAATATATTTAAAAAAATGGAAGCCGTTACATATTGAGTAAAGCTTCATTTTTTTAATCGGGGATTCAGTAGAGTCGTTTTCGTAAAACATGGAAACTGAACATATCGGATCGAAAATAGTTCGCAGAATAAAGTACGGGTTCATCATCTTCGGTATAATGCATTTGCTTTAATAATAAGAGCGTTTGTTCCGGATGACAGTTCAGTATATCGTATATTCGATCATGGTAACCTATTGCTTCAATATATGTGACAGCATAAGCAACTCGTTTATTTGCGTATTCTTCCATCAGACTAAAGATAGAATCCGATTTATGCACCCTATCCATTGGTATATAGTTTTCGGGTATTTTATCGATACAAAAAACGACAGGTTGGTCATCTGCGGTACGAACCCTCTCAATTTTTGCTAATCGATTCATACGTTTTGGGCCAAATTTACGCTTATCTTCATTTGTTGGGTCAATGATTTCTGTTGATAAATATTGTGAACCAGCAGATTTACCAGATTGTTCAATCATGTGCGTTACACTGGTTAACTGCTCTATACCTGAAGAAAAAACTGGCTTTGGGTTAACAAACGTCCCAACACCGTGTCTGCGATTAACAATGTTGTCTTCTTCTAGTATTCGTAATGCTTCTCTTAATGTTGCACGGGACACACCTAATTGCTTTGATAATTGAAATTCAGAAGGTAGTTTTTCTTTCTCTTTATACTTACCGTTTTCAATATCACGTTTAATTTCATCAATTACTTGTAAATATAAGTGCCTCGAATCGGTTTTGATAGACAAGCTGTATCCCTCCTTACAAAATCATTTCTTACATCAAGAAATCCGACATCTGACGTTTGACTGGTTTATTCGTCATAAATCATATCATGTATTACTTAATAAATAAATACTTCTAGGACAAATTCCTTAAAAATTTTCTTCCAATTTTGACATCCATCGACAAAAAGACCCCGAATGTATAATCGTATGAAAGAAAAAATATAAAAACAGTATAATACCAGCACTGGTATTATACTGCCCTTTCTAAGAAGACTGCTCTTCTGTCGGCTGACTAACGAGAACTGTACGAGGTTTACTACCTTCATATGGCCCTACAATTCCACGTTGTTCCATGGCATCAATTAATCGTGCTGCACGTGTATAACCAATTCTAAATCGCCGTTGTAGCATGGACACACTTGCACTTTGCATCTCCGTAATCAATTGTACGGCATCATCAAATAATTCATCATCTACCTCATCAACGACCTCGTTTGTTTCCTCTGGGATCATTTCTTCTTGGTAGGATGCTTTTTGCTGCTCAATACAATGATCAACGATTCGTTCTACTTCTTCATCGGACAAGAAGGCTCCTTGAACACGAGTAGGCTTGGATGCACCAACTGGTAGGAATAACATATCTCCTCTTCCTAATAACTTCTCTGCTCCTCCAGAATCAAGTATCGTTCTTGAATCTGTTGATGAGGATACACTAAAAGCAATTCTTGATGGGATATTTGCCTTAATCACACCAGTAATAACATCTACAGAAGGCCTTTGAGTTGCAATAATTAAATGAATACCAGCTGCCCTGGCCATTTGAGCCAATCGTGTAATCGCGTCCTCCACATCATTAGAAGCAACCATCATGAGGTCTGCGAGTTCATCTACAAGAACAACAATATATGGTAGATTCGGTTGCGTATCGCCCTCACGTTGATTATGCTTCCGAATATATTCGTTATAACCTTCAATATTCCTGGTCCCTGTGTCAGAAAATAATTCATACCTTCTTTCCATTTCGGAAACAACTTTTTTCAATGCTCTAGATGCCTTTTTCGGATCCGTTACAACTGGTGCCAATAGATGTGGAATCCCGTTATACACATTCAATTCAACCTTCTTCGGGTCGATCATCATCATTTTTACTTCATGTGGTTTGGTACGCATTAAAATGGTAGTGATAATTCCATTCACACATACACTCTTACCGCTACCAGTAGCACCTGCGATAAGTAAATGCGGCATTTTATTTAACTCTGAAACTATCGCATCTCCCGAAATATCCCTTCCTAAAGCGAATAATAGTTTTGACTCCTTACTTCCCATACTATCAAGTACTTCTCGTAATGAAACCATCGCAACTTCTTGATTCGGTACTTCAATTCCCACTGCTGATTTCCCTGGTATTGGTGCTTCAATACGTATATCCTTTGCTGCTAAAGCTAGTGCTAAGTCATCATGAAGACTGACTATTTTACTTACTTTAACTCCTGCTTCTGGATAAACCTCATACTTGGTAACTGCTGGTCCAACATGTACCTTGGTTACCCTCGCCTTAACCCCAAAACTAGTAAATGTACGCTCTAATTTTCTAACTGTCGCCTGGATTTGTGATTTTTCTTGCTGCTGTGAATTATGAGCAGGTTCCGCCAGCAATTTCATTGATGGCAATACATATTCATAGTTTTCTGTTTCTGTCATTGGCATGTTTTCAAGAGCATCCTCTGTTTTCTCTTGATTTGGCGTCACATCAACCGGTTCTGATGGAGTGGGTGACTCAGGTACAGGTTCCTGACCTGAATAGGCTACATCCGTAAAATCTTGAATTACCGGCTCTTCATCTATATGATAGACGACCTCATCATCTGCTTGCTCTTCTACTTCTTTAGAAGGAGTTTCTGATTTAGCTTGCCTTGCTTCTCGTTTTTCCCTTCTAGCTTCATTTGCCTGCTTCATGGTTGTCGATATTCGTTTCCAAAACTTAGAAAAGATATCACCAACAGATAGTTCTGTCATAAAAATAATCCCAATACCAATGGAAAAGACAGCAACTATTTTTGCACCAGCAAGTGAAAATAAATAATAAGAAAATGTTAGTAATAATGCACCAACCATCCCCCCACCTAAATATCCAGAGGTTAGTTGGCTATTTAGAAATTCTGAATAATTCTCCCAAGTGGTGCCGATAATCGAAAGGTTTGAATTTGTTGCTATTGCTTCATCGAACATTTGAATATGCGTTAATAATAGTATACCTGCAAAAACAATATAAAACCCAATTAATTTTTTATTCGCAAAGTCTGGAAATCTACGCTTGACTACAAGAATAAAACCGGTAATAAGTAATAGTACTGACGCAACAAAATACCATATTCCTAATAAAAACCGAAATAAATGTTCTAGCCCTCCAGGTATTGCGCCATCACTGATCGCACTGGCTCCACTACCAAATATTCCCAAAAAAATAAACACTAAACCAATCAACTCTAGTTTCAGCTGTTTTTTAAATTTGGTTTTGCGTTTCTTGCGTTTTTTTGCCATTATCTCACCTCAATCTATCTTGGCAACTATACAAGAAGAATAAACCCCTGCCCAAAAAATGGCAAGGGTCCTACACAGCATTTACTTTTGATTATATCATAAAACAGCTGTATGAAAATATTGGATATCGTGATTTACGATAAAATTGTTCCAGGTTGATATTTTTCGTTTAAAAAATCTTGTGGATCGGTAGAAAGCAATTGTAATACTTCATAAGATCCATCCGTCTTTTGTTCACAATACATATGTCTGCCTTCATAAGCAATCGTAAGCCGATTACTATTATCATTAGCCGGTGGAAAAACATCCTCATTTGCAAGTGGTGTATATAAAATCATTGAATCACCTGTGCTTCTTGGTTACCATTTCCATTTTCTTTAATAAGTTCATTTACTTTTTCCATTGCTTCTTTTACCCCACCGACACCATCAATTAATCCATACTCAACTGCATCTTTTCCTACTACATTTGTACCAATATCCCTTGTTAAGTTCCCTTTAGCAAACATTAAATCTTTGAATTTCTCTTCTTTAATATTAGAATGGTTTACTACAAAATCGACAACACGATTCTGCATTTCATCAAGGTACTCAAACGTTTGCGGTACACCAATTACCAAACCTGTCAATCGGACAGGGTGAATCGTCATTGTTGCTGTTGGAGCAATAAATGAGTAATTCGTTGCTACAGCTATTGGCACCCCGATAGAATGACCGCCTCCCAGTACGATAGATACTGTCGGTTTAGAAATGGAAGCAATCATTTCAGATAATGCCAATCCCGCTTCTACATCCCCACCAACTGTGTTAAGTAAGATAATTACCCCTTCAATCTTAGGATTTTGTTCAATGGCAACGAGTTGAGGCAATAAGTGTTCGTATTTGGTTGTTTTATTTTGAGGTGGCAATTGTACATGACCTTCTACTTGTCCAATAATCGATAATACATGGATATTGGAATCTGGAGCTTGAGGTACATTGGATTGTCCTAATTGTTGAATCTTTTGAACCAAGGCAGAAGAATTATTCTCTTGATTTTGGTCATCTTTCTTTTCCGGTTCTTTATTCATTTATGCACACTCCTTAATTGTTATAACTTCCATTAGTATGAGCGTAAATAACAACCTGCATGCATTTAAATTCCAGAAAGTATTATTCCTATGTAGTGTAGACAGAAAAATACCGACTAATATTAGTCGGTATTTTTTATTACCATTTTTAATTGTTGTATTTCTTGATCAGAAAGCTCGACTAGCGGTAACCTTAAGCCGCCAGTTTCAATCCCCTTCAGGCGCAATGCTGCTTTTACTGGCGAAGGCGAAGGAGCTGAAAATAAGCCCTTCATTATCGGTAACAATTTTCGATGCAGGCGTGCTGCTTTTCTTACATTACCTTCTTTAAAAAATGTTACCATTTCTTGCATTTCTTTTCCGATAATATGTGAAGCAACAGAAATAATACCTGAACCACCGATAGAAAGCATTGGCAATGTCATACTGTCATCACCACTATAAACACTAAAATCATGTTCTGTACCTTCTATGATTTCCGAGACCTGATCTAAATCTCCACTCGATTCTTTAATAGAAACGATATTACTCAGTTTACTTAATGCAATTGTCGTTTCTGCAGTTAGGTTAATGATCGATCTACCTGGAATATTATAAAGCATGATCGGTAATTCAGTTTGCTCGGCAATCGTACGAAAATGTTGATATAAACCAAGTTGATTTGGTTTATTATAATATGGTGTCACTAACATTACTGCATCGACACCACATTGTTGTGCTTCTTTCGATAATTCAATCGAAGCTTTTGTATTGTTACCTCCAGTCCCGGCAATAACAGGTACACGTTTATTAACTGTTTTTACAACATGGTTATACAGGTTGATCTTTTCATCCGCTGTTAAAGTTGGTGATTCTCCTGTTGTACCTGCAATTACTAAACCATCTGTGCCATTACTTAGCAAATATTCAATAAGCACCGTTGTTTGGTCATAATCGATATTTCCATTAGCATCAAATGGTGTAACCATCGCTGTTAGTACCTGACCAAAGTTCATTCTTATCACCTTTTTTCAGTTAATTAGCAGGACTGCCTGCATCACTTAATTCAAAAACATCATGTAACGCATTAACTGCTGTCTTCAAATCTTTATCTTGTACTAATACCCAAATGGTAGTATGACTATCTGCGGATTGAAGAATTTGGACATTTGCATCCGTTAATGCTTGCACAATCTTAGCAGCAACACCCGGTACTCCAGTCATTCCTGCACCTACGGCAGAAACTTTCGCACAGTTCTCTGTTATCTCTGGGTGAAAACCAAGCGTTTCTAATATATGGACTGCTTTTTCAGTAAAAGCATTAGGTACTGTATATATTACCCCTGTAGGAGAAATCGTAATGAAATCAACAGATATTCCAGCTTCTGCCATTGCTTTAAATACATCTGATTGCATCCCATACGCTTCTTCTTTTGTCTGCACACGTATTTGCGTGATAGAGGAAATATGAGCGATCCCAGTTATTAATCGATCAATAACATCCATCCCATCTACTCGTGATGAAGTTACTAACGTCCCTTCCTCTTGTGAATAAGTTGAACGAACACGCATCGGTATCTTTGCTTGCATCGCTATTTCAACCGCTCTTGGATGAATTACTTTCGCTCCTTGATAAGCTAAGTTACAGATCTCCGTATAGGTTACGATATCGAGTGGCCTAGCTGATTCCACTACACGTGGATCTGCGGTCATAATTCCATTTACATCAGTGAAAATTTCAATACGTTCTGCATCTAATGCAACTCCAAGCGCAGCTGCTGTTGTATCACTACCTCCTCTTCCAATGGTTGTGATATCACCTTCGGGAGTAATTCCCTGAAAACCAGCAACAACGACAACATCATGTGATTCTAACTCTCTTAAAATTCGATCCGGCTGAACCTCTTTTATTTTTGCCTGGGTATGATCATCTGTCGTAACAAAGCCTGCATGAGCACCAGTTAATGCTGTGGCAGTTATATGATGCTTTTGCAATTCATTTGATAATACGACAGATGAAATAATCTCTCCACAAGACATGAGCATATCTAATTCACGAGTTGAATTCTTATTTGCTGGAAAGTCAACTAAACCTAATAGCGTATCCGTAGCATAAGGATCAGGTTTTCTCCCTAATGCTGAAACAACAACCACCAGTTTATATTCTTTCATTAATGCATCTTTTATATGTTTAATGACATGTTCGCGATTTTCTTCTGATTGTACGGAAGTACCGCCGAATTTTTGGACTAATATTCCCATGGTAACACCTCTATCGTTGCAGCCAATTATTTTCAATTAATGTTTGAGCAATTTGAACCGTATTCCATGCTGCACCCTTCAATAAATTATCGGATACAACCCAAAGATGGAACCCATTTTCTTGGTCTGGATCTTTTCGAACACGGCCGACAAATACATCTTCCTTATCCGTCGCACTTAAAGGCGTTGGATAGACCTGTGAAGTCGGATCATCTTCTACAACCACACCATCTGCATTTTCAAGCTCTTTCCATATTTTAGGAACAGTTAATCCTTGCTTATCTACTTCAATATAAACACTTTCCGCATGCGAGGTGAAGAATGGCAGACGTACACAAGTAGCTGCTACAGGCAATTCTTTCGAATGTAAGATTTTTTTGGTTTCATTAATCATTTTCATTTCTTCAAAGGTATATCCATTATCTTGAAACACATCAATTTGTGGTAATGCATTAAACGCAATTTGAAAATGCTTTTCATCACCTTTAACCGGAAGAATATTCGCTTCTGTCTCATTGCCATCAAGATAATCTTTTGATTGCTGTGCTAACTCGTTATTTGCTTCATTACCTGCTCCTGAAACAGCTTGATAAGTAGAAACGATAACACGTTTAAGGCCAAATGCATCCTGCAATGGTTTTAGAGCTGCTACCATTTGAATGGTTGAACAATTTGGATTAGCAATAATCCCTTGGTGCTTAAGGAGATCATCTTTATTCACCTCAGGTACTACTAATGGCACATCTTCATCCATGCGAAAGGCACTCGTATTATCAACAACGACAGCTCCATGTTTCACCGCTTCCGGTGCTAATTTCTTAGATACAGAGCCTCCAGCTGAAAATAACGCAATATCCACCCCAGCAAAACTTTCAGGAGTAGCCTCTTCGACTGTAATTTCGGTTTGTTTAAATAATTGTTTTAATCCTGCTGAACGTTTGGAAGACAACAGCTTTAATTCATTTATTGGAAAATCCTTCTCTTCTAATAATTGGATTATTTTTTGCCCAACTGCACCTGTTGCTCCTACTACCGCTACATTATATGCTGATTTTTGTGGCATCTCTCCTATTGCTCCCTTCAAATACAAGTTTAATAGACTTCTAGCTTATCATTTTATCATAGATCAGCTGTTATGAGGAACAATAACCGGCTGAAGTTGTTTAAATTCCAATGCAGATTCAATTGTTTCAGATAATAGATCCATTTTAGCTACAAGTGAATTTGGTTTTTTATATGGATCATCTTGCCCGTAAGGAACAAAATAAATAAATTTACTTGCCATTAGACGCATTAAATTAACTCCATTTAATCCAAGTGCATCATTGGTAGATATCCCCAACACAACTGGTTGTTGGTTTCTCATCGTTGCTTTAGCGGCCATGAGTACGGGACTATCCGTTAATGCATTTGCCATTTTACTTAAAGAATTACCTGTTAGAGGTGCAATAACCATACAATCTAACGGATATTGCGGCCCCAATGGTTCTGCTTCAGGCATTGTAGTAATCACACGTTTACCAGTAATTGATTCAATTTTTTCGATATGGTCTGCTGCTTCGCCAAACTTTGTATCAGTAGTACGCACAGTATACGTTACAATCGGTACAACTTCTGCCTTTTGCTTTACTAATCGTTCAATCTGCGGAAAAACTTGATCATATGTGCAATGCGATCCTGTTAAACCAAATCCAATTCTTTTACCTGCTAAATCCATCTAATCGCCTCCCAAAAGGTTTATCATTCATCTAGTGTGAGTGACATAAAACTTCATTCAGAATGGCTTTAATACAGCCTTTCTGAATGTTCGTTATTATGTTTTTAAAAAGCAATTTAACTCTTATTTCGTTATAAATTGTTTGATAACATCTGCTAGAATTTTCCCTGAGGTTTTTGGAGCAACAATACCCGGTAAGCTTTTAGCCAATATTGCTTTTATCCCACGTTGATTTGCATATTGAAAATCTGTACCACCAGGTTTTGATGCCAAGTCAATAATGACAGCATGGGATGGTAAATGCTTCATTGCATCTTTTTCAACGACTGGAGCAGGAATCGTGTTAATTAATAAATCACATTCCTGCATATGATCAGCTAATGCTTCTAATGGTACTGCTGTTAACCCCATTTCTGTAATACGTGCTAAATCTTTAATCCTTGTTGCGCTTACAGATACTTTTGCACCTAAAGAAGAAAATTTATTAGCTACGGTGTTGCCAACTCTTCCAAAACCGACAACCATTACCCGAGAGGAATGGATGGTAAAATCAGTATGCTCAATTGCCATCATTATGGTACCTTCTGCTGTAGGTATCGAATTATAAATAGCAACATCATCTCGATCTAATAATGGTATCAATTGAATGGAAGCTTTTTCTGCTGCTTCGGTTAAATAGCTATTCGTAATCCCAGTAAATACGAGCGTTGACTCTTGCAATTGTTGAAACCAGTCAGATGTTAAATAAATTGGTTTTTCAGAAAAAACAGCTTCTACACGCCCTGCCTGATCAATACCAGTTATTGGTAACACAACAGCATCTAGCTTACTTGGTTCGACATCATATATATCTAATTGTTTAAGACCAGTAAACCCTTGTTCTAATTTATCAAAACCAACAAGCACAATTGTGGTTTCAGTCAAGGCTTGAAGCTGCCGAATTAATTCTAGATAACGGGCATCTCCACCAATAACTGCAATTGTTTGACTCATTCTTGTGAACACCCTCCAAACGTACAATTTTAATTCATATTTCTTTATAGCTTATGTGCCTGAAGCATGTTAGTGATTAGGTTTTCGTATATGGACAAGAAAAAAGGCTAGTATCCCCTGTCGGGACACCAGCCTATAAAAGATTTTATGTTTTTCTCATTCTTTTTTAGTTTATTTTCTCCGTATCAATAATAATCATGTCTTCGCCAACTTTTTTAATTGCATTCCAGCGAATCTTTGTTTCTTCTCCTTCTTTTTTCAAACCAAACCATTTATAATTCGGAATAATGAATGCTTCGATTTGACCGGTATTTTCATTTATTTCTAGGTCAGTTTGTCCTAAAACACCTAATCGTGATCCTTCATTTACATTAACAATTTCTTTGCCACTTATATCTTTATACCGCAAACCGCTCTTCACCCCTTCTTAACGTGGTTATTACCAAGTATATGCAAAAAAAATCAACCTATGTTGATATAGGTTATTTTTATCGACTTGGAGCAATTAAAGCGATGGAGGGATCTTGTTTAAATAACGTTTCCATTACTTGCTGTATGGAGCTATGATTTACCGCATCGATAACCTGTACCATCTCGTCCAATGTACGATGTTCATGTAAGATTAATTCATTCTTCCCATTCCTACTCATGCGGCTGTTTGTGCTTTCCAAACTTAATAATAAACTCCCTTTTAATTGTTCTTTACTATTTTGTAATTCTTTATCGGTTAACCCATTTGAAATAAATGTTTCGATTGTTTTATTTATGACGTCGGTTAAACGTTCTAATTGATCGTTCCCTGTTCCTGCGTAAATCGTTAATAAGCCATTATCTATGAAAGAGGAATGGTAAGAAAAAACGGAATACGCCAATCCTTGTTTTTCTCTTACATCTTGAAATAGCCTTGAGCTCATACTACCTCCCAAGACATTATTCATAATAATTAAACTATAAATATTTTCTTCATCAACAGCTAGACCATCATATCCCATACACAGATGTGCTTGTTCCGTATCTTTTTGACGCTCGATTTTCCCACTGATAAATGTTGGTTTTGTAATTTCCGTAGGTTGATTCGAGGTTTGATAACTGCCAAAAAATGATTCGATGGACTGTATAAATGAAGAATCAACATTTCCAGCTACTGAAACCACAATATTCTTTGGTGTATATCGTTTATTCATATAATTTCTTAGCTTTTCTGGTGTAAATGACTTTAAATGCCCTTCTGTCCCTAGGATTGGATACCCTAAAGGATGGCTACCATATGACGCTTTTGCTAAATAGTCATGTACAATATCATCTGGTGTATCTTCGTACATTTTAATCTCTTCATATACTACTTTCTTTTCTTTTTCCATTTCATCTTCATCGAATGTGGAATTAAAAAACATATCTGCAAGGATTTCTAATGCAGCATCTTTATGTGTATCCAAAACTTTTGCATAAAAGCATGTATATTCTTTAGACGTGAAGGCGTTTACTTGTCCACCAATTGCGTCAAACTCTTCTGCGATATCTTGAGGGGAACGATTCTTAGTTCCTTTAAAGAACATATGCTCTAAAAAATGAGAGATGCCATTATTTTCTTCTGTTTCATTTCTAGATCCAGTTAACACCCATATACCAATGGTTACTGAACGAACTGCTGGTACACGTTCTAATACGACACGTAAACCGTTTTTACACGAATGTTTTTCTATCAAGATTTTTCCTCCTAAGTGATTAGCTAGATGTTATCGTTGGGATTCTATAAGCTTCTCAATCGTATTGATTTTTAATTCTTTCGCTTTAATTGCCTTAATAAGCGAATCAAGACCTCGTTCTGTAGCTTCTGTAGGATGCATTAACACCGTTGCACCTGGATGGATTTTAGTATTAACTCGGTTAATCATAACAGAAACGGATGGGTTCTTCCAATCAATTGTATCGACGGTCCATAGTATCGTCTGCATGTTTAATTCATGACTAACTTGAACCACATGTTCATTAAAGCTGCCACTTGGCGGTGCAAACCACTTTGGGCTTTTACCAATTATTGCTTTAATAATATCATTCGTTTGAACGATTTGATCCAAAATTTGCTGATTTGTCATTCTAGACATATCTGGATGATTATATGCATGATTCCCAATGACATGCCCTTGTTCATGAATCATTTTTACTAACTCAGCATTATTCTTTGCCCATTTTCCTTCAATAAAAAACGTAGCTTTTACATTATTATCTTTTAATACAGATAAAATTTCAGGTACATATTCCTCTCCCCAAGAGACATTAATTAAAAATGCCACCATTTGTTTTTCTGGATGACCACGATAAATAGGCGATGCAGGTAATTCCTCTAAATTTTTTTCAGGAGTAACTTGATCAAACACCAATAATGACTTATCGAATTCCCCTTTATCTTTCATCTTATCATAGGACTTTTCAATATTGACTTGTAAACCATTTCTTCCAGGTGTTTTTTTCCAAACTCTATCAATATAAGCATTTTGGGGCGCTTCTTCAAATTCCCTCGCCTTTGCTTCAATTTCCTTATATAACACATCTTCTGTTTTCACGGCTTCCATTATTTCTGGTGTTTCTTTTATATTTGCAACAGGAGTTGTCCCTAAATCAAACGTTAATCCGACTAAAATGATAAATACAAAAAAATGAATCAATTGCCGATATCTGTACATCCATATCCCTCCCTTGACTCATATATATGAGTAAGAGGGACAAGGTATGATTAACTTTGTAGCGTTTGTATGCATCTCCATTTTTAAAAAATAAAAAGAAACTGGGCGGCCAGCTTCTTGTTTTCGTTCATTATTAGGATTGAGATTCTGCAGCTTCTTTTCTTTCCCGCTCTTCTTTTAACACAGCTTTTCGAGAAAGGTTAACCCGGCCTTGATTATCAATTTCTTTGACTTTAACCATTATTTCATCGCCAATTGAAACGACATCTTCCACTTTATTTGTTCGCTCCTCGGCCAATTCTGAAATATGGACGAGCCCATCTTTTCCTTTAAATAATTCAACAAATGCTCCAAATTTCTCAATACGCTTCACTTTTCCAAGATACATTTGTCCAACTTCTACTTCTCGTACAAGATCTTCGATAATCTTTTTCGCCTTATCGTTCATCGTTGCATCTGTAGATGAAATGAACACACTGCCATCTTGTTCAATATCAATTTTAACACCAGTTTCATCAATGATTTGGTTTATTTGTTTACCACTTGGGCCAATAACATCACGAATCTTATCTGGATTAATTTTCATCGTTAAAATCTTAGGAGCGTATTCAGATAGTTCATTTTTTGGTTCTTTAATCGTTGCAAGCATGGAATCAAGGATTTGCATACGTCCGTGTTTTGCTTGAGTTAATGCTTCTTCTAATATTTGTTTAGAAAGACCTTCAATCTTAATATCCATTTGTAATGCAGTAACACCCTTAGCAGTTCCAGCTACTTTAAAGTCCATGTCTCCTAAGGCATCTTCCATTCCTTGAATATCAGTTAAAATTGTGTAATCGTCTCCTGATTTAACTAACCCCATAGCTATACCTGCAACAGGTGCTTTGATTGGAACTCCAGCATCCATCATCGCTAACGTAGATGCACAAATACTAGCCTGTGATGTCGAACCGTTTGATTCTAACACTTCAGAAACAAGACGAATAGTATAAGGGAAGTCTTTATCAGAAGGAATGACTTTCTCTAAAGCACGTTCACCTAATGCACCATGACCAATTTCTCTACGACCTGGTCCTCGAATCGGTCCTGTTTCACCTACACTGTATTGAGGGAAGTTATAGTGATGCATAAATCGTTTAGACTCTTCTAAATCAAGCCCATCTAATATCTGAACATCTCCGAGAGCGCCTAATGTACAAACACTCAACGCTTGGGTTTGCCCTCTTGTAAATAATCCAGATCCATGTGTTCTTGGTAATACATTAATTCGTGAAGACAATGGACGAATTTCATCAATTTTACGTCCATCAGGGCGAATTTTTTCTTTCGTTATTAGTCTGCGTACTTCTTCCTTAACGATTTTGTCAAGAACAGCCTTGACTTGTGTATATTGTTCCTTGTCTTCTTCATCATAAGCTTCGAGAATTTCGTCTTTCACCGCACTGATTGCCTCTTCACGCGCATGCTTCTCTTTCACCTGAATTGCATTGAGCAGTTTTGTGGAAGCTTCAGCTTCAACTTTTGTAGCCAGCTCATCATCAACTTCAAATAAAATAACTTCTTTTTTAGCTGCTCCAACGGCTTGTACAATTTCTTCTTGGAAGGAAACTAAACGAGCAATTTCTTGATGACCAAACATAATTGCTTCTAACATTACCTCTTCAGGTACTTCGTTAGCTCCTGCCTCTACCATATTGATGGCATCCTTCGTACCAGCAACGGTTAGTTCAATATCACTTTGTTCTTCTTGTTCGATGGTAGGATTAATTACAAATTCACCATTAACACGACCAACGTTTACGCCAGCAATTGGTTCCGCAAAAGGGATATCAGAAACGCTTAATGCAATCGATGATCCAATCATCGCTGCCATTTCAGATGGACAATCCTGATCTACACTCATAACGGTGCTAATTACTTGTACTTCATTTCGGAAGCCATCTGGAAATAATGGACGAATCGGACGATCAATTAATCGTGATGACAAAATAGCTTTCTCACTTGGTCTTCCTTCTCGTTTAATAAACCCTCCTGGGATCTTGCCAACTGCATATAGCCGTTCTTCATAATTTACCGTTAACGGGAAGAAGGGCAGGTCCTTTGGTTCGTTTGACGCAGTTGCTACAGACAATACAGACGTATCACCATAATGTACCATACAAGCGCCATTTGCTTGTTTTGCTAACTCGCCTATCTCGACGGTAAATTTTTCACCGGCAATTTCGGTAGAAAATAGGTGTTTTTCTTCTGCCATTAGTTTAAGTACTCCTTTCAATTAACCATTCTAACCTTCATTCTATAGTTTATAAGCATGATTGTAAATTTTATGTAGATAATTAACTATTTTTATGATTACACACCTTTTAAACAATCACCCATGCACTATTTTATACAAATAGGTGCAAGAAAGTAAAAGAAAAGGATAAGATCCATACGATAAAATGTCAATTTTCATGTAAAAAAGCTTACACAGTAACTATCTGCCATCTAATTTCTTACCAACGATCTAAACATGTTTTAAGACAAAAGCGGGTTAGATAGAGAATGTTCTTAATGTATAAAAAAAGCAGGATCTCTCCTGCTTTTTACATCTATCGGCGTAGGCCAAGATTTTTAATTAGTTCACGGTAACGTGTAACATCTTTATTACGTAAATAATTTAATAAATTACGACGTTTACCAACCATTTTCAAAAGACCACGACGTGAATGATGATCTTTCTTATGAACACGTAAATGTTCGTTTAATTTGGTAATTTCTTCAGTAAGTACAGCAATTTGTACCTCTGGAGAACCAGTGTCCGTATCATGAATTTTGTATTCATTAATAATTTCATTTTTACGTTCTTGTGTAATAGCCATCTGGCTCACCTCCTAATATTATTTTTATCCCCATTCCCCTAGCAAACGTCGGAGTTACGTTTTGCCAAGCGATGGTTCCACGTACCTTATCGTACAATTTTTTTAGCAAAAATGCAAGTAATTTCGTTAATGCGGCTTGGAAAAAAAACTACGACTTATTACTTCATCCTGATCTAATTCTGTGATCAATTGCTCTATGCTAGCAAATTTTTCTTCATCACGTATGAATTTATGAAACTCTACAAACAATTCATCACCATATAAGTCATTATTGTAATCAAAAATATTCACTTCGAGTACAGGTTCGGTTAAACCGGTATCAAAGGTAGGGTTGAATCCAAGGCTTGCCATTCCTTCATATTTTTCATTCTTATATATAACTTTTACCGCATATATTCCTGGTTTGGGTAGCAACGCTTCTGTATTTGTATCAATATTCGCAGTTGGATACCCCATTTCTTTTCCCCGCTGTTCCCCTTTAACAACGATACCATCCACTGTCAGTGGGCGACCAAGCAATTCATTCGCCTTTTTAACATTTCCTATGCTTAACAACTCACGAATTCTTGTAGAGCTGACTTTTTTATCATCTAATTCTACTTTACTAATTGTGGTAGTTGTAAATGCATTCGCAGCGTGTTCTGCAATTGTATCCATGTTTCCTTTCCCTTTATGACCATAGGAAAAATCAAACCCAGCTACAACATGTTTGATGTGAAGGCCTTTAATAAAATGATCAACGAAATCCTGTGGTGATAGAGCTGCTAAGTCATGATTAAAATTAATGATATAAAGTCGATCGACACCCAGCCTTTTAAGAATTTCCTTTTTCTCACGCAAGGGAGTTATGTATCTGACGTGCTGTACATCTTTTTTTAATACGACAGTGGGATGCGGATAAAATGTAATAACAGCACTTTCCATACCTTTTTCTTTTGCTTTTGAGACAGCAGTTCGGATAACATGTTGATGTCCTTTGTGTATGCCATCGAAGAAACCAATTGCTGTTACAGTCTCTGGTAGATCTGCCAAAGCTAAAGAATGCGGGTATTTTAATTCAAATGTTCGCACCGTGTTTCACCTGCACTTTTATTATTTACTGAAAACCCGAACTGGCTTTATATACGCTGGTTTTTCAGGATGAACCTGGTATATAGCTAGAACCCTATCTTGATACATTACCGTAAATGGATCCGTATGCATTTCATTCGTACGGATTAGTTTTTGTCCATGAAGTACTTTTTCCATAAGCTCATGGTTTACATAAAGGCAATCAAGATGAGAAAGCCCTTTTTGTAAGGGATATAAAAGTTCAGATTCTTTCTGTTGTTCGACTGCCTCTTCTATTGTAGCAAATGTAACTGCATTTTTCTTTGAAAATGCACCGGTTTTTTCTCTTGTTAATGAGACCATATGAGCAGGATATCCAAGTGATTTACCAATATCAACGCAAAGCGTGCGTATATAGGTACCTTTTGAACATTCAACCCGAAAAGATATGCAATTCTCTTCTTCTTCTTGCTGAATAAGTTCTAACTTGAATATAGTTACATCTCTCACAGGCCGTTCAACAACTTCATTTGCCCGAGCATATTCGTATAATTTTTTGCCTTTTACTTTTACTGCAGAATACATTGGTGGTTTTTGTTTAATGGAACCAGTATATCCTTGAAAAACCGCTTTTGTTTGACCTGAGCTTGGAAACGTAGTTACCTTTTTTTTATCTACAATATCGCCAGAAGCATCTTCCGTTTCGGTTGATATGCCTAATTTTAGCTTACCCGTGTATGTTTTTCTGGTGTCTGTTAAGAAGGGTACAATTTTAGTAGCTTGTCCAATACATATTGGCAATACACCTTCTACATCTGGATCCAATGTGCCAGTATGACCAACCTTTTTCGTTTGGAATAATTTCCTTACTTTAACCACACAATCATGAGAAGTTAATCCTTTCGGCTTCCATAACGACAATATTCCATTCATCTATTATTGTACCTCCATTTTCTTTACTGGGATGAAGGAAAAATCTGACCTATCATAGGTCAGATTTTTTGAAGACATTATTTATTTAAATCGCGAAGAATGGTTTCAATTCGATTTCCATATTCGTAAGCTTCGTCAAATTCAAACATTAACTCTGGTGTCTTTCGCAAACGAATCCGTTGGCCTATTTCAGAGCGGATAAATCCTTTTGCCTTTGCTAAGCCTAATAATGTGTCCTGCTTTTGTTTTTCATCCCCTAATACAGATATGAATATTTTAGCTTGCTGCAGGTCACCAGTAACTTCCACATCAGTTACCGTCACAAATCCCACGCGTGGATCTTTGATCTTTCGAGTTAAAATTTCACCAAGCTCTTTTTTCATTTGTTCAGCTACTCTGTTTGAACGTAAATCTGCCATTTCCATCACCTCGTCATTGAACTCCTTACAGAACAAGGGAGCTGTAAGTTAGATTTTTTCCACATCGGTAATTGTTCGTTCAAGTTCAGTATATGAATCAATTACGCGTAATACTCCCTGAATCACTTGTTCTGCATGTTTCTGCTCGGTAGAAATTGTCACAATGCCAAGCTTTGTGCGTTGCCACAAGTCATGATAATCCAATTCAGTAACAGCTACATTAAAATCATGCTTTAACTTCGAGATTAACCGTTTAATAACGGAGCGCTTTTGCTTTAAAGAACGTCCCTCATACAACATGCACTCTACTTCAGCATATAGGATCATTTGCGCTCAATTTCTTCCATTACAAATGCTTCAATGACATCTCCTTCTTTAATATCATTGAAATTTTTGATTGTTACGCCACACTCGTAATTTTGGGCTACTTCTTTGACGTCATCTTTAAATCGTTTTAATGCTGCGATTTCGCCTTCGAATAACACAACACCATTGCGAATGAGGCGTACACCTGAATCTCTGGTTAGTTTTCCATCTGTAATATAACTACCCGCAATCGTACCTATTTTCGAAACTTTAAATGTTTCTCTTACCTCAGCTTGGCCAATTACTTTTTCTTCATATTCTGGATCAAGTAAACCTTTCATCGCTGCTTCGATCTCTTCGATTGCTTTGTATATAACTCGGTGAAGCCTTACATCTACTTTTTCAGATTCGGCAGCCTTCTTCGCATTTGCATCAGGTCGTACGTTAAATCCGATCACGACCGCATTTGAAGCAGCTGCAAGAATAATATCTGATTCCGTAATTGCACCGACCCCAGTATGAATAATCTTAATATTGACGCCTTCTACTTCAATTTTTCGTAAAGAAGAAGCAAGCGCCTCTGCAGAACCTTGTACGTCTGCTTTAATAATGATATTAATTTCTTTCATATCACCTTGTTTAATTTGTTCAAATAAATCATCTAGACTAACTTTCGATTGTTCACTTCGATTTTCTTGAATATGTTTTTGTTGACGGGCCTCCCCAATTTGACGCGCCTTTTTCTCATCTTTAAAGACAAGGAACTGATCACCTGCTTGAGGAACATCGTTTAATCCAGTGATCTCCACTGGTGTCGATGGCCCAGCATCTGTAACACGTTTACCAAGCTCGTTTACCATCGCTCGAACACGCCCATGCGTATTTCCTACAACAATCGAATCACTTACATGTAATGTCCCGTTTTGAACAAGTAGGGTAGCAACAGAGCCTCTCCCTTTATCAAGTTGGGCATCAATAACTGTTCCAAATGCAGTAGTATTCGGATTGGCTTTTAATTCTTCTACTTCTGAAACAAGTACAATCATTTCTAGTAAATCATCAATACCTTCCCCTTTTATTGCTGAAAGGTTCACAAAAATAGTATCTCCACCCCAGTCTTCGGGAACCAGTTCATATTCTGTTAATTCCTGCATCACACGATCTGGGTTAGCCCCTTCTTTATCCATTTTATTTACAGCGACGATAATCGGTACTTCTGCAGCCTTAGCATGGTTGATCGCCTCAACGGTTTGCGGCATAACACCATCATCAGCGGCTACTACTAGAATTGCTACGTCTGTTACTTGCGCACCACGTGAACGCATGCTAGTAAAGGCAGCATGACCAGGTGTATCAAGAAACGTGATTTTTTTGCCATCATTATCTACTTGATAGGCACCGATATGCTGTGTGATTCCACCAGCTTCCCCTGCAGTTACTTTTGTATGACGGATGGAATCCAAGAGTGTCGTTTTCCCGTGGTCAACATGCCCCATAATAGTGACAACTGCTGGTCTTTCTACCAAATCCTCAGGCTTATCTTCTTTAATATATTTATCAAAATCAGTATCTTCTAAAATAATTTCTTTCTCAACTTCTACCCCAAATTCATCGCATATAAGTTCGATTGAATCATCATCAAGATCCTGGTTTTTAGTAGCCATTACACCTAGAAACATTAATTTTTTAATTATTTCCGAAGCCTCTTTATTCAATTTCTCTGCTAATTCACTTACCGTTAACGTACCATGGTAAGTAATTTGCTTCGGTGTCTCTTTCTTTTCAGGTTGCTGCTGTTGTTGTTTACCAGCAGGCTTATTACTCCCTTTGCCTTTTTTACCTTTTTGATTTTTCCCATGAGGTTTTTGCTGATGTTTATTTGGCTTATTTGGTTTTTTCTTTTGATCTTTTGGTGCCTGTTTCTGTTTGTTCTGCGTATTATGAAAACCATTCTTACCAGCCGGTTTTGCATCTTGTTGTTTCGGCGCTTCCTTTTGTTCTGGCTGTTTAGCTTTCTTAAATTGATTATCTAATTTTGTTACCACTTCTGTAGATATCGTTGACATGTGATTTGTTACTTCTTCGCCTTGCTCTTTTAAAAAGGATACTACCTCTTTACTGGATATGTTATTTTGTTTTGCATATTCATATACACGCATTTTACTCATACGTTCACCCCCGAATTTATTACCCAAGTAACGATCTTATCTTATCAGCAAACCCTGCATCTAAAATGGCAATTGCTACTCTATGGGTTTTTCCAATAGCATTAGACAGTGTATCTCTATCATCAACTATGGCAAATGGAACATTATAGGATTTGCATTTGTCTGTTAGTTTCTTTTTTGTTTGAGGACCAACATCATTTGCAATCAAGACAAGCTTTGCACGATTTGATCGGATATGTTTAAGAATGGAGTCTTCTCCAATTGAACATTTACCCGCACGAAAAGCTAAACCTATAAGATTTAAATATTTATTTTGATTCATTTTGATTACTCACAAACTCTCGTAACTCATCAAACAATGAAGCATCCACTTCCGCATTGAGATGTCTACTAAGAATATTTGAAGTTTCAGCTTTGTCAATTACGCCTATATCTTTAGATAGGTAAGCGCCTCTCCCATTTTTCTTTCCTGTTGGGTCAACAAAGACTTCTCCTTCTTTGTTACGCACAATGCGTATTAATTCTTTTTTTGGTTTCAATTCATTTGTAACTACACATTTCCGAGTAGGGATTTTTCTTTTCTGTGCCACGTCATATCCCCCTTATTCAAAAATGTCTTCTTCGTTATTAGAGTAGGCTTCTTCTTCATTTAGAAGCCCCTCTTCACGCGCTTCTGATTCACTCTTAATATCAATTTTCCAGCCGGTCAATTTAGCAGCAAGCCTCGCATTTTGACCACGTTTCCCAATTGCTAATGATAGTTGATAATCAGGAACAATTACGGTTGTTGCTTTTTCTTCTTCATCAACTAATACTTCAACAACTTTGGACGGACTTAGCGCATTTGATACATAGACGGTCGGATCCTCTGACCATTCGACTACATCTATTTTTTCGCCTTTTAATTCATTCACAATCGTTTGTACACGTTGTCCTTTTTGTCCAACACAAGAACCAACTGGGTCTATTTCAGGATCTGGCGCATGCACAGATATCTTTGAGCGGTCTCCAGCTTCTCTTGCAACAGATTTAATCTCAACAATACCATCATATATTTCAGGCACTTCCATCTCAAATAGACGTTTTAATAGACCTGGATGCGACCTAGAAATATAAATTTGTGGACCTTTACTCGTGTTTTCTACTTTTGTAACAAATACCTTAATTCGGTCATGTATATAATATTCTTCAGTTGGCATTTGTTCCGCTTCGGCAAGTTTAGCTTCAATCTTTCCTAAGTTCACATAAACAAATCGAGAATCTTTCCGCTGGATAATACCAGTCATTACATCTTCTTCTCGATCTGAATATTCCGAGAAGATGACACCGCGTTCAGCTTCTCTTACTCGCTGTGTAACTACTTGTTTAGCAGCTTGAGCAGCAATTCTCCCAAAGTCTTTCGGTGTAACTTCAACTTCTACAACGTCATCGACTTCATAATTAGGATTTATTTCTTTTGCTTCATCAACGGTTATTTCTTCTTGATTGTCATCTACCTCTTCAACAACCGTTTTTCTGGAAAACACACCCATTTTACCAGTCTCTTCATTCAACTCAACACGAACATTAGTCGCTGATTTAAAGTTCTTTTTATAAGCAGAAATTAGAGCTGCTTCTAACGCTTCCAATAGAATATCCTTATCAATACCTTTTTCTTTTGCTAAATGATCAATTGCATCAAACAACTGCGTGCTCACCTTTTTTCTCCCCCTTTAGAACGTAACAGCAAGTCTGGCTTTAGCCACCTTGTCATATGGAATTTCTACTGATAATTTACGCGTTTTTGATTTATATTCAATGGTTAATACATTGTTTTGAAAATCCTTAAGTATTCCTTCATACACTTTCTCGCCATCGATTGGCTCATACAGTTTAACATAAACATTTTGATTTACATGTTTTTCAAAGTCTTCCTTCGTTTTTAACGGTCGTTCCACACCAGGTGAAGATACTTCTAGGAAATAAGCATTCGTAATTGGGTCTGCTTGATCTAACTTCTCACTTAGTTCCTCAGATACCTCTCCACATTCTGTAATATCGACACCACCATCCTTATCAATATAAACTCGGAGAAAACGATTTTGACCTTCTTTTACATATTCAATATCAACTAACTCAAGATTCTTTTGTTCCAGGATAGGAAGAACTAATTCTTCAGTTGTTTTAATAACTTGAGAACTCAACTCATATCCTCCTTTATGCTGTTTTTACATACTAGTATAGACAACTATTTGTATTTTCATTTTCATAACCTTATTTCAATATAAAACCCCTGCCGAGAGTTGTGGCAAGGGGGCAATAAACAAAAGTTGAAAAGAGGTATGAAGAAAGAGTGGGCATAGACCCACTCTTTCAAAAAGTTCGTATCATTACTTACCAAAATAAGTATACCATACGGTTACAAACCACGCAAGCTTATCAGCTCTATTATCACTATTTCCAAGTTCGGTTTATAATAAACATGATTTTTTCTACTAATCTATGCTTCCTATTTAAAAAAGAGATAATTGATTTTGTTCTGCCATTCCTTCTAAACATCCATGATTATCTAGATACTCTAATACCGTTTTAGATATTTTACTACGCTCACGAAGATCTTCTTTTGATAAGAATTCTCCTTCTTCCCTTGCTTTTACTATATTAATAGCAGCATTCGTTCCTAAGCCATCTACAGCATTAAATGGCGGAATTAGTTTATCACCATCAACAATGAATTCTGTAGCGCTAGAGTTATATAAATCAACTTTGCTGATGGAGAAGCCTCTTTCACACATTTCTAATGAAATTTCTAAAACGGTCAATAAACTTTTTTCTTTTGGAGATGCATCGTTTCCTTTAGCAGTAATCCCTTCCATACGCTTACGAATAGCTTGAGAACCCTTAATCATCGTATCTAATTCAAAATCATCAGCACGAACAGTAAAATATGCAGCATAAAAGAAAATCGGATGATGTACTTTGAAATAGGCAATTCGTACAGCCATTAAAACATAGGCGGCAGCATGAGCTTTCGGGAACATATATTTAATCTTCTTACAAGATTCAATATACCAATCTGGTACATCATGTTTCTTCATTTCTGTTATCCATTCATCCTGCAAGCCTTTCCCTTTTCGTACAAATTCCATAATTTTAAATGCTAATGAAGCGTCCAACCCTTTATGCATGAGATATACCATTATATCATCACGACATCCGATAACGTCAGGTAATTCACATATCCCATCATTTATTAACTCTTGCGCATTACCTAGCCATACATCTGTACCATGCGACAACCCGGAAATGATCACTAATTCTGCAAATGTATTTGGTTTCGTATCTTCTAACATCTGTCGTACGAATTTTGTTCCAAACTCAGGAACACCCAATGTTCCTGTTTTACAATTAATTTGATCTGCAGTTAGCCCAAGTGCTTCTGGACCCGAAAAAATCGTCATGACATCAGGATCATCTGTGGGGATGGTTTTAGGATCTATTCCGCTTAAATCTTGAAGCATCCTAATTACGGTTGGATCATCATGTCCTAAAATATCTAGCTTTAACAAATTGTCATGAATCGAATGGAAATCAAAATGGGTTGTTCTCCATTCACTTGTACGATCGTCAGCAGGAAATTGAATTGGTGTAAAATCAAAAATTTCTTTGTCTTCCGGTACCACAATGATTCCACCAGGGTGCTGCCCAGTCGTTCGCTTCACCCCAGTACAACCTTGAACTAGTCGATCTACCTCTGCATTTTTATAGACGAGCTGTTTATCGGACGCATATCCTTTCACATAGCCATATGCTGTTTTCTCAGCTATTGTACCTATTGTTCCTGCACGGTAAACATTTTCCACCCCAAACAGCTCTTTTGTATAATTATGGGCGCGGGGTTGATACGTACCAGAAAAATTCAAATCGATATCTGGAACCTTATCCCCTTTAAATCCAAGAAACGTCTCAAAAGGTATGTCTTGACCATCTTTTGTAAGTGGTGTTTGACAGTTAGGACATTCTTTATCCGGTAAATCAAATCCACTACCAACTGAACCGTCCGTAATAAACTCATTATAATGGCAGGTTTCACATACATAATGTGGAGGTAATGGGTTCACCTCTGTAATCTCGGTCATCGTTGCTACAAAAGAAGATCCAACCGATCCACGTGAGCCTACTAAGTAGCCATCATCTAACGATTTTTTAACAAGTTTATGGGAAATCAGGTAGATTACTGCAAATCCATGACCGATAATACTTTCTAATTCTTTTTCTAATCGATTCGTAACAATTTCGGGAACAGGTTCCCCATAAATTTTTTTCGCACGCGCATAACATAAATCACGCATTTCTTGGTCTGCACCTTCAATCGTAGGTGTGTACAAGCCATCTTTCACTGGCGAAACAGATTCAATTTCTTCCGCGATCAGTGATGTATTGGTAACAACTACTTCTTTCGCTTTCTCTGCACCGAGAAAATGAAAAGCTTCTACCATTTCATTTGTTGTTCGGAACGGTGTTTCCGGTAATGTTACTCGATTCAATGGATTTCCAGCTTGAGAAGCTACTAAAATTTGTCGGTAGACTTTATCATGATCATCAAGGTAATGCACATTACCTGTTGCTACCACACGTTTTTCTATGCGTTCCCCTAATTTAACTAGTTTTTTAATAATATCCATGATTTGTGCTTCATTTTGTACGAGGTCTTTTTCAATCAAATGGGAATAGTTTGCTGGTGGCTGAATCTCAATATAATCATAGAAATCAGCAACACTTTCAGCTTCTTCTTCGGATTTTTGCATCATCGTTTCGAAAACTTCGCCTTGATCACATGCTGATCCAATAAGAATCCCATTCCTCATTTTTTGTACTAACGACCTCGGGATTCGTGGAACGCGATAAAAATAATCAATATGTGCATGTGATACTAATTTATAAATATTTTTAAGCCCTTCTTGTGTTTGGGCCAGTAAAATACAGTGAAATGGTCGGGATCGTTGATAAGCATTTCCTTCTCCCATATGATTATTAAGTTGATTATGATTTATAATTTCTTTTTTCAACAATGCTTGTACTAGTTTCCACAATAAATAGCCCGTTGCTTCAGCATCATAAATGGCTCGATGATGCTGGGTAAGTTCAATGTCTAAATGCTTACATAATGTATTTAATCGATGATTTTTTAATTGTGGGAATAAGAATCTTGCCAATTCCAATGTATCAATAACAGCATTGCTAGCTTTTTCATAATTTATTTTTTTAAAACCTTGATTTAAGAAGCCCATATCAAAGCTAGCATTATGTGCTACGAGAATACCATCACCCATCCACTCATGAAAGTCTTTTACTACATCGTCTACTTCAGGTGCATTCTCTACCATATCATCTGTAATCCCAGTAAGGTCTATCGTCGTTTGTGATAGTGGATGATGTGGATTAGCAAAAGATTCGAAACGATCTATGATTTCACCTTGGTGAACTTTAACTGCGGCAAGCTCAATAATAGTGTCATACACTGCAGATAATCCAGTAGTTTCTACGTCAAATACAATATATGTACCTGTTTCTAAATCCAAATCACTTTCGTTATAGGCGATAGGTACACCATCATCGACTAGGTTTGCTTCTACTCCATACAGCACTTTTATATCATGTTTCTGACCTGCTGCATATGCATCGGGAAATCCTTGTACTCCACCATGATCCGTAATGGCAACTGCTTTATGTCCCCACTTCGCTGCTTGACTAATTAAATTTGCTGGTGAGACTACCGCATCCATTTGACTCATTGTCGTATGAGCATGCAACTCAACTCTCTTTTCATCATCTGGAGCAAGATCCTTACGGGGGGCTACTTTTACTTCATGTATATCATTAGCCATCATGGCTAATTCATTTGTGTACATATCTGTTTGAATACTGCCCCTTGCTTTAACCCACATGCCTTCCTTAACAGCTTCAAATTTTTCAGCATCTTCATCGCCTTTAGAGAACATTTTAATTTGTAGTGAATCCGTATAGTCTGTAGCCTTTATAATTAGTAGACTACGACCTGAACGTAATTTTCGAATCTCAGCGGAAAATATATAGCCTTGCACGGTAATTCTACGCTCTTCTTCAAGGATTTCTTCCATCGAAATCGGCTCATCTTGAATTTTATAGCCAAGCATAACTGGCTTATTGTCATTTTGCGTTTTATTCTGATCACGCTTTTCCTTCTCTTGAACAGTTTTACGAACGAGTTGCTGATCTTCTAATGCTTTTTGCTCTTTAAACTTTTGAAAATCTGCTTCTTCGGTTTTGACCTCAATTCGTAAAGAATACGTGGACAAGCCTGCCTTGGAGCAATACTGCCTAAATGTTTCCTCTAAACGTTTTTTTAAAGCCGTAGCCTCGGCTTCATTTCTTGCAGTTAACATAATATTATTATTTTCAACCCGAGGAGTTTGGTTCTGGACCATTTCTTTGTAGGCAGGTGAAAGGTTGGTAAATGATTGTATAAAATGCTGCCAGTACTTTGAAGTTGTTTCTACATCACATGTTTTATCTTCTGCTTCAATAAATAAATCCACTTCCGCTATTTGCTGAAAGCTCTCTTTTAATTTACTACTAAAAACTTGATACACTTCCCAAGGAAGTACTTGTTTTGTATAAATATGAAAATGCCATGATTTCGTCTGTTTATACACTTCCAATTTATTTAAATAGCTGCCAGAGAAATAAGGTAAATGATCATCTGAGATCTGTAATTGTTCTAACAGTACATCCATTTTCTCGTTCCTTGAAATACTCATTTTCATCCTCCTGTACCGTCAACGAATCAAATGATTCTCTAGTCTTAAAATAACACATCTATTATAAAGATGGAAAACCCCTGCCTGCACATCTTTGACAAGGGTTTTCTCGTTTCAATTGTTATAAAAATAATCGTTGAATGTCGTTCCAAGTTACAATAATCATGAGTAGCATTAACAATGCAAAGCCCACAAAGTGAAAGAGACCTTCTTTTTCGGGAGAAATGGGTTTTCCCCGCACCGCTTCCAGGCCAACAAATAATAAGCGCCCACCATCTAACGCTGGTAATGGTACTAGGTTGACGATTCCTAAGTTAATGCTTAACATCGCTGTCCACATCAGGAAGTTCATAAAGCCAGTTTGCACTATCTGATCCGTTGCATCGTAGATTCCAACGGGACCAGAAAGCGTCTCGATCGGTAATTGTCCAGTAATTAACATTCCTAGATTTGTCAGGATTAGTTTTGTTGTATCAAAAGTTTGTGTAAAACCATATGTGACCGTACCTAAAAGTGACTTTTCAAACGCTTGGTAAACACCAATTTGGCCAAATGCCGGTTGTCCTTCCGTAGCTGGTACTTCTTTAGGTACTACTGTTAATGGTACTTCATCTCCTTCACGTTGAACAACTATATCTAACTCTTCACCAGGATTATCTCGTACAATCGTAGTGAATTCTTCCCATGTTGAAATAGGTTGATCTTCAATTTGAATTATCTCGTCATCGCTTTTTATACCTGCTTCTTGTGCAGGGCTATCTGGTTGTATTTGTCCCATTTTCGCTTCTTCAACAGGGACACCTTGAATAACACCAAGGATTAAAAAGATAACAATCGCAAGCACAAAGTTCATCATTGGACCAGCAAACAACTGCATTGCCCTTTGTCCAACTGATTTAGAAGCAAATTGACGGTCATAAGGAGCTATTTGTGTTTCCCTTTCGTCCATCACAAATGATGCTTTTGGATCAACTTCAAAACATAACCTTTCCTCTTGATCATCTACATCATAACCATTAATTTGTAGTTTATGATCTAAATCTGATTCTTCAATCTCAATAATTCGAGCATTTGGATGCTTTGATTTATGATTGACGATTATCTTATCTACTTTTCCAGATTCATTAAACTCAAGACCGACATGATGACCTGGCTTTAAGTCTATAATTTCTGGATCCTCACCAGCTACTCTTACGTATCCACCAATCGGAAGGAGACGAATGGTATATACTGTTTCATTTTTGGTGAACGAGAATATTTTCGGGCCAAATCCAATTGCAAATTCACGAGCCAGCATTCCAGCGCGTTTAGCAAAAATTAAATGGCCCCATTCATGAATAAATACAAGTAGCCCGAACATCAATATAAACGCGATAACTGTAGTCAAATAGAGCACCTTCCTTTAAAGAAGTATTAATCTTTTATAGCTTCATTCTCATTATATTCCCTTGCAACTCTAAATATTTGTCATTGCTTAGTTAAAAAATCCAACGAAATGTAAAATAGGCATCACAAATAATAAGCTATCAAATCGGTCTAAAATCCCTCCATGACCAGGAAGAACATTGCCGGAATCTTTCACGCCATAATGCCGCTTAAACGCAGATTCAACTAAATCACCAATTTGCCCAAAAACCGATGCCAATATGGATACACAAATAATTCCAATGAATGTGTTCTCGACTGGGTAAATAAACTGAAAAATAACACCGACTAGTACTGCGAGTGCTACACCACCTAATGCACCCTCTACTGTCTTATTTGGACTTATTTTTGGCCATAGCTTATGTTTACCGAAAGCTCGTCCAAAAAAATAAGCTCCTGTATCTGTTGCCCATATAATTAAAAAGATGTATAAGATTGTAGCTAAGCCCTCTATCCCTTCTCCTCTAGCAATAGTTAAATAATAAAAACCCATTCCTAGGTAGATGGCAGAAAGTAAGACAACACCTGCATGATCAAAGGTAAACTTGTTTTTAACTAAGACGGTGTACGATAATAGTAAAAGTACAATTAACATAAGGATGTCTGATTTTGTTAACCAAGCTAAGTCTATACGTTCACTTAATAAAAAGGTCCATAAAAGACCGATTCCTAATAAAGAAGGGATCGAGTACTTTGCAATACTCCCCATTCTAATTAATTCCAAAAAACCAATTGTTGCCATTACATAAACAAAGAGATTAAACGGCGTCCCTCCAATGATGACAAAGGGTACGAACAAAATTAGTGCTATGATAGCTGTTATAATCCGTTGTTTCATACGATTCTCACCTAAATTCCGCCATAGCGTCGTTGACGTTGTTGATATTCCTCAATTGCTTGTTGAAATACTTCCTCAGAAAAATCTGGCCATAGAACATCTGTGAACCAAAACTCTGTATAAGCTAACTGCCATAGCAGAAAATTACTTAACCGCTGTTCTCCGCTCGTACGGATTAATAGATCAGGGTCACTAAGCCCTCGCGTATACAGATACTTTGAAAAAACTTGTTCATCTAAGGAATCAATTGAAATTTTTGCTCCATTAACATCTTCCATAATTTTCTTGATCGCATGCATGATTTCGTCTCTACTTCCATAGTTTAAAGCAAAATTAAGCAATAATCCATCATTATTCTTCGTTTTATTCATTGCATGTTGAATGGTGTCCTTCGTATGCTTGGGGAGAGCCTCAAAATCCCCTATTGTTTGAATCCTCACATTCTTCTCCATTAATTCCGGTAAATGAACATGCAGGAATTCCTTCGGCAATTTCATTAAGAAATCAATTTCTTTTTTTGGCCTTTTCCAATTTTCAGTAGAGAATGCATAGAGTGTTAACACTTTTATATTGCATTGATGAGCTGCCCTTACCACCTTTACAACTGAATTAACACCTTCTTTATGCCCAGCAATTCTCGGTAAAGATCTTTGTTTTGCCCATCTTCCGTTTCCATCCATGATGATAGCTACATGATCTGGAGTATTCTCTTTATCAATTGTAGTTAATTGACTTAGTTCTTTTTGTTTATTTTTTATAAAAGGAAGTCTTATTGACATTTTTTGTCCTCCGAATGCTGTTGATTATCCATGTCATTTCTACCATATTATCTATATGTCGTAAATGTTGATTCTATGAAATCCATTGGATAAATCATCGTTATTCACTCAAATCATTTAATATTATAACGATTTTTGCGTAAGAATACAAAAGCCCCCTTAAACAAGAGGGCTAATACATCTTATTTTACATGGTCTTGGACTAAACTTCCATAATTTCTTTTTCTTTATCTTTAGCTAGTTGATCTATTTTAGCTATGTGGTTGTCTGTTGCTTTTTGTACATTATCTTGTGCACCACGTACATCGTCCTCAGAAAGCCCATCCGCTTTTTTCAATTGATCATTTGCTTCTCGGCGAATATTTCGGACCTGTACTTTTGCTTCTTCTGCATACTTGCCTACCACTTTAACTAGATCTTTACGACGGTCTTCCGTTAACGTCGGGATATTAATCCGAATGATATTACCATCACTTGATGGTGAAATTCCCAAGTCAGCCTTTTGTATCGCCTTTTCAATATCTGAAATCGCTGATTTATCAAATGGGGTAATTACAAGTAATCTCGCCTCCGGAGCTGTTACAGACGCCAACTGATTTAGCGGTGTATTCATTCCGTAGTACTCTACAAAAACACTATCTAATAAATTCGGGTTCGCTCGACCTGCTCTAACCGTAGCTAAATTTTTTGAAAAAGCTTGAACAGCTTGTTCCATTTTGTCTTTCATTTGCTTCATAATGTCATCAGACATCATTATTTCCCCCTTATTGTGGTTCCAATAACTTCGCCTTGGACCACGCGTTTAATATTTCCTTCTTCCATGATTGAGAACACAACTAATGGGATATCATTATCCATACATAATGTGGAAGCAGTAGAATCCATGACACCGAGCCCTTCATTAAGCATTTCCATGTAAGATAGGTTTTCATACTTCTCTGCATCTTTATTAATCTTAGGATCGTCGGTGTAAACTCCATCCACATTATTTTTAGCCATTAAAATAACCTCTGCTTCTATCTCAGCAGCACGTAATGCTGCAGTTGTATCTGTTGAAAAGAATGGATTTCCAGTACCAGCAGCAAAAATGACAACACGCTTTTTCTCCAAATGACGAATTGCTTTTCTTCGTATGTATGGCTCTGCTACTTGTCGCATTTCAATTGATGTCTGTACTCTAGTAGGAATGCCAATATTTTCAAGTCCATCCTGAAGGGCGAGCGAATTCATGATTGTTGCCAACATTCCCATATAATCAGCAGTAGCACGATCCATACCCATTTCACTGCCAACTTTGCCACGCCAGATGTTGCCACCACCTACAACAATAGCAGTTTCTACACCTAGTTCTGCGACTTCTTTGACTTGATTAGCGATGGACTGAATTATTTTAGGCTCAATGCCATACCCTTCTTCGCCACTCAAAGCTTCTCCACTTAATTTAAGTACGATTCTACGGTAACGAGCTGTTGTCATAATAACCTCCATAGAAAATATTTTTTTGTAGTTGATTGTTTTGAGGATATATGGAGAAATAGGGAACAACAAACAAATGTGCTCCCTACCTGACCAATAATTTACTTTTTGATTTGATTCATTACTTCATCTGCGAAGTTTTCTTCTCGTTTCTCCATACCTTCGCCAACTTCATAACGAGTAAAGGTCTTCACAGAGGCACCTTTATCCGCTACGTATGTTTTCACTTTTTGATCAGGGTCTTTTACAAAGTTTTGATCGAGCAGACAAATTTCTTCAAAGAACTTGCCGAGACGGCCTTCAACCATTTTTTCAACAATTTTTTCTGGTTTACCTTCATTTAAAGCTTGCGTTTTCAGTACTTCACGTTCTTTATTGACTTCTTCTTCAGATACTTCATCACGAGAAACATAACGAGGATTTACTGCAGCTACATGCATAGCAACATCTTTAGCTACTTGATCATCCGTTGTTCCCTCTAGTAATGTAAGTACGCCAATACGTCCACCCATATGCAAGTATCCACCAAAGGCATCATTGTCTGTTTTCGTTAAGACAGTGAAACGACGAAGGGAAAGTTTTTCTCCAATTTTTGCAACTGCAGAATTAATAAAGTTTTCGACAGTTTCTCCGCTGCCTTCCATTTCTTGTTGCATCGCTTCTTCAACCGTATTTGGCTGTTTGTTAAGCAATTGTTTTCCTAAGTCATGAAGCAATTGTTTAAACTGATCATTCTTTGTTACGAAATCCGTTTCACAGTTTACTTCAAGTAATACAGCAACATTACCATCAACGGCGATGTGGGTAGCCCCTTCAGCAGCAATGCGATCTGCTTTTTTGGCAGCTTTAGAAATACCTTTTTCACGTAAATAGTCAACGGCTGCTTCAATATTTCCATCTGTTTCTTGTAGTGCTTTTTTACAATCCATCATTCCTGCGCCAGTTTTTTCACGTAACTCTTTTACTAATTTTGCAGTAATAGCCATTCAAAAATCCTCCTTAAGAAATAGACAATGTTTTCTTTAAAAAGGGTGATAAAAGGCTCTCATCCTCTTATCACCCTCACCTTTCAATTGAATTACTCTTGTTCAGTTTCAGAAGCAGTAGCTACCACTTGCTCTTCTTCAGCTTCAACTACTTCTGTTTCTTCTCCTTGTTTCACTTCTAAAATAGCATCCGCCATTTTTGAAGTCAAAAGCTTGACTGCGCGAATTGCATCGTCATTAGCTGGAATGACATAATCAATTTCATCAGGATCACAGTTGGTATCCACAATTCCGATAATTGGAATGTTTAACTTATGTGCTTCTGCAATCGCAATACGTTCTTTACGTGGATCAATAACAAACAACGCATCAGGTAATTTGTTCATTTCTTTAATTCCACCAAGGAATTTAACTAAACGATCTTTTTCTTTTAACAAATCAACGACTTCTTTTTTCGGTAGTACTTCAAAAGTACCGTCCTCTTCCATACGCTCAATGTCTTTTAGACGGTTAATACGTTTACGGATTGTTTGGAAATTCGTAAGTGTACCACCTAACCAACGTT
Organism: Virgibacillus salexigens; assembly: GCF_014905415.1. Lineage (GTDB taxonomy): Bacteria > Bacillota > Bacilli > Bacillales > Amphibacillaceae > Virgibacillus > Virgibacillus salexigens. The sequence continues at coordinate 406,208 of NZ_BNEO01000002.1, read as the reverse complement.
GATTCACAAAGAACATTCCAGAACGCGTTGCTTCGTCGCGAACAGAATCTTGCGCTTGTTTCTTCGTTCCAACAAACAAGATGGTTCCGCCATCTGCAACAAGTTCCTTCACATAATTGTATGCTTCATCAACCTTCTTCACTGTTTTTTGTAGGTCAATGATATAGATTCCGTTACGTTCTGTAAAGATGTACTTTTTCATCTTTGGATTCCAGCGACGTGTCTGATGTCCAAAATGCACACCAGCTTCAAGCAGCTGTTTCATTGAAATTGCTGACATTAAAAATTCCTCCTAATTGGTTTTTATCCTCCGTTCAGATCATCTTCATAAACAGACCTTTCAATCAAAGGCACCCTAATTATAAATTACTGAACGTGTGTAATTACGTACTTGTTCTTTCTATGAACATAGTATTCACACCAAAAAATAATATATCATAATGCATGAAGGTTATCAAGTAGTAATGACAAATTTTCGTAATAAATGGCATTATTTAACGAATGGATTGGTGATACTGAAATTTAATTATCAATTCTGCCTCTGTTTTTCCACAATTTAACTCTCTAGCAATTTCAGTAATTGATTTTCCATTTGAATACATTTGTAATACTCTTGCTTGTAGCGAGGCTTCTACTTGATCCATTTCGCTTATAGGCAAGTCTATATTTTCTTCATTTGATTGTTCACCTGCTGCATCCGGGTTAGCAGCTATTTGCTCTTTCGAATAATTGGCCTCATTTGTAACTCCCTGTGATAGCTGTCTTTCTAGATGCTGATTTTCCGTTTTAATTTCATCTAGATAAGATGCCAATAGTGTTTGTAATTCATTGGCATTCACTTGTTGGGATCGACTTAACTTTAACAAATAATAGATGGTGATAAAAGAGATACCATGTAACAGAAAACTAATAATTAATAAGAATGAAGTCATTAAATCCTTCCCTTTGAGCTTTATTTCTATACTATTATGTGTAAACAAATTTATCGCAAGCGATTAAGATAAGGCTTGTATCTTTTGCAAAGTCGCTCGTAACTTTACGATCGATTTTTTGTGTATTTGTGAGATTCGAGACGTGGTTAATCCGAGTACTTGTCCAATTTCCGTCAACGTCAATTCTTCGTGATAGAAAAGACTAATAACCAGTTGTTCATTGTCATTCAACGAAGTAATTCCTTCCATTAATTCCTCTTTTAATTCATTTTTTAGTAATTCTTCCTCAGGAGTAGTTGCTGTGCCATCAGGGATCGTGTAACCAATTCCTTCTTTTAATTTTAGTTTCTGATCATTCGGTTTTTCTTCAATTGAAAGGATATTCGCTACAAGTGAGTCACGAATAGCAGCTTCTACTTCTTTAATTGACATTCCTGTTCCCTCTGCAATTTCTGCTACGCTTGGATTGTGATTTTTTTCCTGCTCTAATCGTTGAGATACTTGTTCAATTCTTTTGGTTTTATCCCGTAATGATCGCGGTAACCAGTCTTCCCTTCTCAATCCATCCATGATTGCGCCTTTAATTCGAAAAGAGGCATATGTATCAAATTTCAGTTCTCTGCTTACATCGAATTTCTTTAATGCATCGTATAGCCCAATTAACCCAAAACTCCTTACATCTGACTTTTGAACATTACTCGGCAAATGACTTGCAATTCTCTCCACATGGAAACTTACTAGATACATATATTTATCAATTAGCATATTAGCAGCATTTTGATCTTGATCATTTACCCAATAATCCCATAGTTTCTGTTCATGAAGAGTTTCATTTACGGTCATTCCATTCACTCCTCTTACAATATACTTAGCAATTATATATAGACAGCCTCACAATTTACCTTTCTTATCTTCAACTTACTTGTTGCTGGATCAAATTCTATCGTTCTTCCAGTGTTACCACCTACATCAGAAGAAATAATTGGAATATGAAGGTCACTTAATTGTGTTTGAACAGCTTCTGTATTCCTAGAACCAATACTCATTAAATTAGACCCTTTAGAGAACTGAAACATTTGCGCTCCTCCAGCAATCTTTGCCTTTAAATAATCTTTTCGGGCACCATTTGCCACAAGTTGATGAATTAAAGATTCAATAGCTGTATCCGCGTATTTATATGGGTTGGCATTACTTTGTCTAGCAAGCTTTGAATTGGGTAATAAGATATGCGCTAAGCCAGCCACTTGTATACCCTCATCATAAATCACTACTCCAATACAAGAACCTAGACCAGAAGTGCGTATTATATTCGGAACTGTTATAACATGTAAATCAGCAATGCCGACTTTAATTACATTCTCTGTTTTATTCATGTTCATTAATTCCTAAGGACTGAAATAGTTCATGGAATGCATCTGGATCGGGAACAAATAGAAAGCTACCGTTAATTTCATCCTGTAAAGTAGAAGGGTTCATTTTTGTATCAATAATAATCGCGCAGTCAGTAATTTGTGATAACTCTACTAAGCCTGCTGTTAATATTGCTCCAGCCATATCTAAACTAAAATAAGGGACAGATGGGTACATATTGATCTGTGTCAAATCAGATAAAGCTGATATATAAGCACCTGTTAGTATATTACCTACTTCTTCTAAGACCGAAATGGCTAATGTATTAGATGGCGAATCCGATAATTTCACTTCTGGCTTTTGAATGATCTCTTGAATTAAGTTTTCTGCTTCGTTAACCGATAAGATGAAATATACTGTTCCTGGTGCCTCCCCTTCTATTCGAAAAACAATTGCCGTTATAATTTCTTCAGGTCCGCCTATCAAACCCATTATTTCTTCATAATTCACCATTTTGATTACCGGGGCTTGCATGTCAATCCTTCTATTAACTAACTTAGAAAGAGAAGTTGCCGCATTTCCTGCTCCAATATTACCAATCTCACGCAGAACATCTTTTTGTAACATGGTTAAGTTTGATATTTCCATTTCTACTATCCTTCAACAGATTTTAATTCGTGAATTTCATCTTCTGTTAATACACTCTGTAAATCAAGAAGTATAAGTAGACGAGTTTCTAGTTTGGCTACACCTTCAATATAATCCGCATCAACGGACCCTATTACTTCTGGTGCTGGCTCTATTTCACTTTCCGGAATATCGATCACATCATTTGCTGCATCAACGATTAAGCCAACCTCCATGTCATCTACATAAACAATAATAATTCGTGTAGATTCATTAAAAGCGGATTCCTCCATCCCAAAGCGCAACCGCAAATCGATAATGGGCGTGACTACTCCTCTTAAATTAATGACACCTTTCACAAAATTTGCTGTTTGCGGAACTCTGGTAATGGGAATCATTCTTTCTATTGATCCTACTTGTAATACAGATACTGCATATTCCTCATTTCCTAGTTGAAAAACAATTACTTTTCGATTACTCATTACTTCATTTTCCATGTTAATCCCTCCATCTTATTTAATTAAAGAGTTACTATCAATAATTAGAGCAACTTCCCCATCTCCAAGAATGGTTGCTCCTGAGATAGCGAATGTATTGGATAAATAGTTTCCTAATGATTTTAGTACAACTTCTTGCTGTCCAATAAAGGAATCGACAATTAACCCTGTCAACTTCTCCCCTTTTTTAACAATTACTACAGAAAGGTACGGGTCTTCTTCATCTGTAGTAGGTACCTCAAAAATATCATTAAGAAAAGAAAGCGGGACGACTTTCCCACGAAAGTCAATTACTTTTGTGTTATGTGCATGCATAATGTCATCTCGATGTATAATTGCCGTTTCAATAATTGAGGATAGTGGTATCGCATATTTTTCTTGTTGCAATTCAATCAGTAAAACGGAAATGATTGAGAGTGTTAATGGCAGCTGAATGGAGAATGTCGAACCTTGATTTTGCTTAGCATCGATTTGAATTCGACCGCCTAATGACTCAATCGTATTCTTAACCACATCTAGCCCCACACCTCTTCCTGATATATCTGAAACTGTATCAGCTGTAGAAAATCCGCTAGCCATAATTAACTCAAACACCTGTTGATCCGTTAATAATTCAGCTTGATTTTCTGTAATAATCCCCTTCTTCAATGCTTTTGATAAAACTTTCTCCTTATTAATGCCGACCCCGTCATCTTTTATCTCAATAAATACATGATTTCCACTATGATATGCTTCTAGCTTTATGGTTCCTTTTTCTTGTTTCCCTTTTGTTAGTCGCTCTTCAGGCTTCTCAATACCATGGTCAATTGCATTTCGAATTAAATGAACCAAAGGATCCCCAATCTCATCAATGACGGTTCGATCTAATTCTGTTTCTGCACCAATAATTTCTATGTCCACGTTTTTCTGTAAATCTCTTGCTAATTGTCTTATCATTCTTGGGAATCGATTAAATACTTGTTCAATTGGCACCATACGCATCGTTAGGATAATATTTTGTAAATCATTCGATACACGTGACATATGTTCTACTGTTTCTTGTAAATCAGCATGTTCTAAATCAACTGCTAATTGCTCTAATCTTCCTCGATCCACAACAAGTTCTTCAAATAAATTCATTAGTATATCTAATCGTTCAATATTTACACGGACTGTTTTATGCGTAGCAGTCTTCGTCTGGTTCTTTGTCCCATCAGTGATATCCTTGGTTGTCTCTTTCTCTTGATTTCTCAGTTCCTTCGACTTTTCCAGATTTTCTTCATAAGCTGTAACAGAGAAAGGACAAACATCCACTTTTTCAATCTCCGAGACTTTGTTGATACTGCTCGCAATATACGCTTTTGAATGTTCCGATATGAATAAAACGGTAAATGATTGATCGAATTCCTCTTCTTCTAACTGATTAACACTAGGCTCCGATTTAATAATCTCTCCCATTTTTTCGAGTACCTCGAAGACCATAAATACTCTCGCACCTTTTAATAAACAGTCTTCTCTTAATGTTACTGTTATTTCAAAATTCGTATATCCACGATCAGCTGATTCTTTTAATATGGTTAACTCAAATTCATCTACTTCATGCAAATATTGCTTCTTTTTTTCAATGGTTGATGTTTTACTTGTACTGGATATTGTCACTGCTTCATCTGTTTCAATCCGCTTTAATTGATCAACAATTTGTTCTACATTACGGGATCCATCTCCCCCAGTAGAAATATGTTCTACCATTGCATTCAGATGATCAACTGCATCAAATAAAATATCAATTACTTCGGCATTGACGACTACGTTACCCTCTTTAATTGCATCAAACACATTTTCTAACTTGTGTGTTAAATTAGCTAGATCATTGTAACCCATCGTGGCAGACATCCCTTTTAATGTATGAGCAGCACGAAATATTTCTTCAACAATCGATTTATCCTGCGGTTTCTTTTCTAACACTAATAATTGATTATACAAAACTTCTAAGTGTTCGTTACTTTCATCAATAAAGACACCCAAGTATTCCGTTGTATCCACCTATTTCCCCTCCATTTATACTAATTTGGTAATTAACCTACTTATTTCTAGTAAAGGCAATTCTTGATTAACTAAATTTGTCCGAACCGCTGCTTTTGGCATTCCATGTACAATCGCCGTCTCTTCAGACTCCGCGATAACCATCGTGTTTTCGTCTGTTTCCTTTAATTTTTTTATTCCATTCGTCCCATCACTTCCCATTCCCGTTAGAATAATCGCTAGTTTATTCACGCTTTCTATTTCAGCAAGCGAATGAAATAACGTATCAACAGCGGGACGATGTCCATTTACCACCGCTTCTTTCGTAAGAACAATTGAGGTAGTTGCTCCAACGACTTTAAGTTTCATATGTAAATTACCAGGTGCTATATATACGGTGCCATTCACTATAACTTCACCGTGAATCGCCTCTTTTACCTTCAGTGCAGATGATTGATCTAATCGTATGGCAAGTGACTTTGTAAACCCCGCAGGCATATGTTGTACGACAAGGATCGGAGCATTAATTGTTGCTGGTAAACGAGCGATAATTTGTTGTAACGCTCGCGGGCCGCCAGTAGAAGTTCCGATTGCTACAATATTTTTTTTGTAGTTCGTAGAGAATGCTTCTAATTTTGAAACAGTCATTCTATTGTTTTTACTTCGTTCACCGACTGGAAAGGTTATTCTTGAAGCCATAACCACTTTTTGAATAATATCTTGTTTCATTGACTCAATATCTAAAGATATTGGACCAGAAGGTTTTTCGATAAAATCTACTGCGCCACTTGAGATGGCTTGGACTGTTTGTTTCGTAGAATCATTCGTAGCACTGGACAACATAACTACAGGGACTGGATATAGATTCATCAACTCCTTTAGCGTTGTAATCCCATCCATAATTGGCATCTGAATATCCAGCGTGACAACATCAGGGCGCAGCTCTTTTACTTTTTTAAGCCCATCCTCTCCATTTCTAGCTGTACCAACTACTTCTATTCGATCATCGCTGTGTAACATGTCTGTAAGGACCTTACGCATAAACGCAGAATCATCAATAATAATAACTCGTATGAAGTGCATATAAGATTACCTTTCTTTCACGATCTGTTTTAACTTCTGTAAAAAAGAGGAGGAAGTGAAATCCTGTCTATTATTCTGTGTTTTAAGATAATCGCCTGCCATTTTCCTCATCGCTTTAGAAATAGTAGACCTTTCTTTTTCAACGAAAAACGGTGTCTGGTTAATAACTGCCTGATTTACCGTTTTATCATATGGAAGTACACCTAATGCACCAATTTGAACATGAAGAAATTGATCGACAACCTTTGTAAACCGTTCTAACAGCTTCCAACCTTTGTTCCCTGATTGGGAGCGGTTCATTATAACCTGTATAGGAATGGTATGATTATAATGAAGAATATGTTTTATCATACTGTATGCGTCAGTAATAGCTGTTGGTTCTGGTGTGGTTACAATAAAACATTCGTCTGATGCTAACACGAAAGACATTGCATACCGGGTGACTCCAGCCCCCATATCGAATATAACGTAATCATAAAGACCTATAACTTGGCCATATTGATTGAAAAACAGTTGTTTATGATGATCCTTCATGGAAAAAATAGAAGATAAACCTGAACCTGCTGCGATATAGTCAAGGTTTCGGGGGCCGGTCTGAATAATTTCAAAAAGAGAAAGATTATCCTCGAACATATCAATCATTGTTTTTTCTACCTGCAACCCCAATAAAATATCACTATTCCCCATTCCTATATCCATATCAACAACCAGAACTTTTTTACCGCTCTCTATTAGCGCCAAGGAGAAATTAACGGTTATATTCGACTTTCCAACTCCATCTTTTCCGCTTAGTACAGCTATCGTTTTTGAGTTATACAGTTGGTTGAACGTTTGCATCTTTTGACGAAGTATCGCCGCTTGATCATATTTCATTATGTTCACCTAAGATAAAGTTGGAGATCATTTTGGCATCAGGTCGCGTTATGTCATCAGGTACATTTTGCCCGTTCGTAATATAGGCAATCCCTATTTTTCTTCCTAAAGTAATATTTAATAAACTTCCATATTGTCTCGTCTCATCCATTTTCGTAGCAATAACTGCTTTTATTGCGATACTTCTGAATTGATCATAGACATCTAGAATGTCCTTTGGTTTAGCGGATAAGGATAATACTAAAAATACTTCGGATGCTTCGTTCGTTGGTAAACCTTCTTGGAAGTTAATTACATCTTGATCATTTCGAAAATTCCTACCTGCAGTATCAACAAATATGAGATCATAGGCAGCGAATTTCATAATCGCTTTTTGTAATTCTTCATTTGAATACGCTACTTCTAAAGGTACATTTAATAATTGAGCATACGTTTTTAATTGTTCTACAGCAGCGATTCGATATGTATCTGTTGTTATAAAGGCAATACTTTTATGCTCCTGTAATTTGGATGTTGCAGCAATTTTTGCTAATGTTGTAGTTTTGCCAACACCAGTTGGCCCTACAAAATAGATAATTTGGCTTTGTTCTGATATACCTTCAAAATGAGTGGATTGCAACCGCCTTTCAATCTCCTTATTCACTTCTTCAGCAAGCTCAGAAGATGAATGATGGATCTTTGCTGTTTTTTCTCGCTCGATAACTGCTTCCATGATGGAGGTTGCTATTTCAACCTCAACTTCTTGCTCAAGTAATTGATTATATACTACTTGAAAATCAACTGGGTATTGGATACCTTGAAGCGAAGATTGAAATAAAAGCTTTTTTACTTGTTGTAATTCCTCTAATACATTTGAGTTAGATTCTTGTTTTGGTTCCTTCGCCTGCCGTTTCTCTGCAGTCAATCCTTCTTGACGGGTTTGGTTATAAATCAGCGGGTCAGAATCTTTCGCAGCTACAACTTCAATTTTCGTTTTTTTGCCAAGCCCAAAGATACGGCTCCCCCGCTTCACCTCTCGAGAATGTAGAATAACTGCGTCCTTACCTAACTCTTTTCTGATTTGTTTCATAGCTTCCGGCATCGAATGAGCCACATATTTTTTCACCTTCAAGCAATATTCACCACCCCAACACTTTGTACTTGTACATTCGGTTCTAACTCATTAAAGGATAAGACAACCACCTGTGGTAAAAAGCGTTCGATTAATTGTTTTACATACATACGTACTGCTGGTGAACATAGGAGGAGTGCATTTTCTTCTTGCAACGTTAGCTTTTCTACCTCTCCTTGTGTCTGCTCAATCAACTTCTGTTGGATATCTGGTTCCATTGATAAATAGCTGCCATGCTCTGTTTGCTGAATACTATCAGCGATTGCCTTTTCAGCCTGCGCTGACAGTGTCACTACTTTTAGGCTTTTATCTGCTTCGGTATACTGCTTGGTAATCTGTGCAGATAAGGATTGCCTGACATACTCTGCTAGTAATTCGGTATCATTCGTTAACTTTGAAAAATCTGCAAGTGTTTCAAAAATGATAGGTAAATTTCTTATGGAAACTTTTTCTTTTAATAATTTGCTTAATACTTTTTGTAATTCGCCCACTGCTAAGGGCTCTGGGGTTACTTCTTCTACCAAAATTGGAAAAGATTCTTTTAAATGATCAATTAACTGTTTTGTTTCTTGTCTACCTAGTAGCTCATGCGCATGTTGTTTAATTACCTCGGTTAAATGAGTCGATACAACGGACGGTGGGTCTACTACGGTGTATCCCGATAATTCAGCTTCATCCTTTACCTCTTCATTTATCCATTTTGCAGGAAGACCAAAAGCTGGTTCTGTTGTGTTTACCCCTTCCATGTTATCATTTTCAATATCAGGTGCCATGGCTAAATAATGATCAAGTAGCAATTCACCATGAGCGACTTCATTGCCCTTAATTTTAAGACGATATTCGTTTGGATTTAACTGAATATTATCTCTAATTCGTACGACCGGTATTACAATTCCTAGTTCAATTGCTAATTGCCTGCGAATCATGACAATTCGATCAAGCAGATCTCCACCCTGGTTCGCATCTGCAAGCGGGATTAATGAATAGCCAAATTCAAACTCAATTGGATCCATATTTAATAAATGTACGACATTTTCTGGAGACTTCATCGCAGAGCTCTCTGTCTGATCCTCTTCCTCTACATCAGGTTGAATAACTGTTTCAGATTGTTTTAATAACATGTATCCGCTTAAAGCGAGTAAACCAGCTAAGATCGTTGTTAAAAAGAAATTAATTGGCGTTAAACCTAGTAAAAAGACGGTACCCGCAGCAATAAATAATAACTTAGGATATTGCATAAGCTGTCCAGTAACATCCGTACCTAAATTGCCTTGTCCAGCCGTTCTGGTCACCACAATACCCGTAGCAGTAGAAATAAGAAGTGCTGGTATTTGACTAACTAAACCATCCCCTACGGTCAAACGCATAAAGGTATTAATCGCTTCTTGAAATGACAGATCCATTTGAACCATGCCGATAATTAATCCAAAAATAATATTAATTAAAACGATAATAATACCTGCAATAGCATCCCCTTTAACAAACTTACTGGCACCATCCATGGACCCATGAAAGTCCGCTTCTTTCTCTATTTTTTCACGGCGCTCCTTTGCTTGTTGTTCTGAGATTAACCCTGCATTTAAATCAGCATCGATACTCATCTGTTTACCTGGCATCGCATCTAAAGTGAAACGCGCAGCAACTTCAGAAACTCTCTCTGATCCTTTGGTAATTACAAGAAATTGAATAATCACTAAAATAACAAAAACAACGAACCCAACAAGGGGGTTTCCACCTATAACAAAAGAACCGAATGTATCAACAACACCTCCAGCATCTGCCTCCGACAAAATGGATCGAGTGGTCGAAACATTCAGACCTAAACGAAATAATGTTAATAGCAAAAGAAGTGTTGGAAATACAGAAAACTGCAGAGCTTCTTGTGTATTCATTGATACTAAAATTACAATAAGTGCCAAAGAAATATTACATAGAATAAGTACACTTAGCATCCATCCTGGTAATGGAATAATTAACATAATAATAATTAAAATAACACCTAAAAGGACGGATAAGTCTTTTGCTTTCATTGAGGTCTCTCCTTAATGCCTAAACTTTGTTCTCCAGCTTGTATACATAAGCTAATATTTCTGCAACAGCTTTAAAAAATTCTTCGGGAATCACTTCACCGATATCCACCGAACCATATAAGGAACGGGCAAGCGGCTTGTTTTCTACAGTAATAATCTCATTTGCCTTAGCTATTTCTTTAATCTTCCAGGCGACTTCATCTGCACCTTTAGCAAGAATATAAGGTGCACTTGCCTTTGCTTCATCGTATTTAATCGCTATCGCAAAATGAGTTGGGTTTGTTATAACTACATCAGCTTGCGGAACTTCACTCATCATTCTACGAGTTGCCATTTGCCTTTGTTTTTCTTTTATTTTAGATTTAATTAAAGGATCCCCTTCAATATTTTTATACTCGTCTTTAATATCTTGTTTTGACATTCTCAGGTTTTTTTCATAGTCGTAACGCTGATAAACATAATCAAGCACAGATAGAACTAGTAGAACAATTGTAGCCGTAATCCCCATCACCATCGTTACCTGACCAAAGAAAGCAAGGGCGCTATCGGCCGTTTTAAAAGCAAGCATCATCATATCATCTTTGTAAATCCAAATAACCGCAAACGTAACTGCACCAATACAAACAATCTTTAATAATGACTTTAGTAATTCTACTAAAGCGCGCACGGAGAAAATCCGCTTCGCTCCCTGAATTGGGTCAATTTTCTTTAAATCAAATTTTATCGATTCTGTAGTAAACAGAAATCCGATTTGCAAAAAGTTGGAGGCAATTCCTGCAATTAATGCAATCAGCATAATTGGCGCTAAGATTTTAGCAATTTCAACAGTAGCCCCAGTAAACAATTGATGTACCGTTGCCTCTGTAACATCCCAATGAATGAATTCTGTAAATGTATGTTCAAATAAGGAAGTCATTCCATCCTTCATCGAGCTTCCAAACACAAAAAGAACGATAAATGAAAATAATAATAAAATCGCGGTATTTACATCTTGGCTTTTAGCTACCTTACCCTTTTTACGTTCATCTTGTCTCTTTTTTGGAGTGGCCTTTTCAGTCTTTTCCCCAGCAAAAAACTGTAAATCTATTTTTAGCTGCATGCTATCCACCTCCGAATAATTGCATTAAACCTCGAATAGTAGTGAATAGTATTTCGAATAAATGCTTTACTAAAACAATGTATAAGCTCATAAAAAACAATAAAGCTACAAAACTAACGAATATCTTTAATGGGAGACCAACAACAAATACATTTAATTGTGGTACAGTTTTTGCCACAATGCCCAGGGCTACATCTACAAGAAATAAGCAGCCCACAATAGGTATCGCTATTTGAAAAGCTATTAAAAACATTTGATTAAACGTTTCTATTACAAATTGAGCAATGTTTTCGTTTTGAAAAGGAATGAACCTATCGATAGGTATAAAATGATAGCTATTTACTATTCCATCTATTAATATGTGATGGCCATTCACCGATAATAAGAATAATAAAGCAATAATATAAAAATACTGGCCGGTTAACGGACTCTGAGCGCCTGTTTGCGGATCAATTACATTAGCAATTGCAAATCCCATCTGAAAATCAATAAAACCACCAGCAATTTGTACAGCGGAAAGAATGATATAGGCAATTAAACCGATTAGAAGGCCCACTAGCGCCTCTTTCATAATCAAAAACAAATAGGTCCCATCAAAGGCAATACTTCCTCCATCTACTGTATAAAATATGAGGAAAGCCAAGAAGAAGCTAAGACCAAGCTTAAACGGTCTAGGAATAGTACGATATGAGAATAATGGCATCGTTGCAAAAAAGGCTACAACACGTACTAAAATTAATAAAAAAACTGGAAGACTATTAACATCAATAACATCTAACATACATTACCCTACAAACTGATTTATATTTTGAAATAAATCGGAAGTAAACTCTACCATTTCCGTCAGCATCCATGGTCCAAAGAAAATCAGGCCAACTAATACAGCAACAATTTTCGGGATAAAGGCCAAGGTCTGTTCTTGTATTTGTGTTGTCGCTTGGAAAATACTCACTAACAATCCAACCGCCAATGCTAAAATTAATAATGGACCTGTCACTAACAAGATTGTAAATACGCCTTTTTCAGCAAGACTTAAAACAAACTCACTGCTCATCGAATAGATCCCCCTTTAATGCTTTCTTAAAAACCATCTAGTAGTGAATGCGTAATTAAATACCAGCCATCCACTAAGACAAATAATAAAATCTTAAATGGTAATGAAATCATTACAGGAGGTAACATCATCATTCCCATTGACATCAAAACACTAGCTACTGCCATATCTATAATTAAAAATGGTACAAATATCATAAACCCCATTTGAAACGCCGTTTTTAATTCACTAATGGCAAATGCCGGTACTAACGTAGTAAGTGGAATCGCTTGTACTGATTCTGGCTGCTCCAATTCAGCATAATTCAAAAACAGTGCCAAATCCTTTTGTCTCGTATGTTCAGCCATAAATTCTTTAATGGGTAAACTAGCCCCTTCATAGGCTTCATCTAGCGAAATTTCTTCTTTAAATAATGGTTCTAAGGCTTCGTCGTAAATCTCATTAAACACCGGAGCCATAATAAAAAAGGTTAAGAAAAGAGCTAAGCCAATTAACACTTGATTCGGTGGCATTTGTTGCGTCGCTAAAGAAGTTCGTACAAATGACAGTACAATAATGATTCTAGTAAAACTTGTCATTAAAATTAAAATACTCGGAGCAAGTGACAAAATTGTGAGTAAGAGTACAAGCTTAACCGAAGTTGCTACATTTGTCGGATCGGAACCAGAAAACATATCGATAAATTCATTCATGCTTATCTTCCTTTTGCTTGTTGAATTGTTTTATTAAGTCAGTTCGATTTTGCTTGAGTTTATCCAGTTCCTTTGCAAAAAGACCATCAAAACTTTCTTTTCCTTTTGAGCTATGGGGTCTCCCATTTACTCCTATTTTATGAAACAATGAAAAGAATCCATCATCCGAATTGGAGCTATTTCTTCGAGTTAATTCATCAATAAATGATTGGTCTGTAATTTCTCGTAATAACTCCACATTTTCGCCTACACCGATTAAATAATAGTTATTACCTACGCGAATAATTTGTATGGACTTATTCTGCCCAAGTGATATACCACCAAGATTCTCCAACGTCTTCACTTGACTGAATAAAACATTTCGTTTTTTGATAAATCGTAACAGGAGATAAATCAGTCCCAATACGAGCAATAATGCAAATACTAACTTCACCATACTTAACCATAATGGGTCAGTCTGTGTCTTCACTTCACTCTCATTTTCCGAATTCGACGTAGGTGCTTCTTCTGTTTGTTCACAATCTTTCTGTTGTTCAATACAATCATTTACAGATGTTGTTTCTGCAGCTATTTCTCTTGGTGTCAGTATCAGAATAAAGAAACATAAAATGATGCTACAGAAACAGATATATTTTCTCAATATTCTTCACTCACTTTATTCATGCAATGCCTTTTGAATTGCTTCAATCACGCGTTCTGCCTGGAATGGCTTAACAATAAAATCTTTTGCTCCTGCTTGAATGGCATCAATGACCATTGCCTGTTGTCCCATGGCTGAGCACATAATGATTTTTGCGTTTGGATGTTTTGCTTTTATTTCTTTCAAAGCACTTATTCCATCTTTCTCTGGCATGGTAATATCCATGGTGACTAGATCAGGTAAAACATCCTCGAACTTCTCTACCGCTTCGCCTCCGTCTTGCGCCTCAGCCACTACTTCAAATCCATTCTTTGTTAAGATATCTTTAATCATCATTCGCATAAAAGCTGCATCATCTACAATTAAAATACGATTTGCCATTTTAACTTCCTCCTATGAATCTATTCATTGATTATTTTAATTTCATTATTCGATCTGTCGGACTAGCAATATCCGTAACTCGCACGCCAAAGTTCTCATCAATAACGACAACTTCACCAGTTGCAATTAATTTCTCATTTACTAAAATATCTACTGGCTCACCGGCTAGTTTGTCTAGTTCAATAATTGATCCAGAGGATAATTCTAAAATATCTTTAATAGAACGTTTGGTTCTTCCTAACTCGACAGTAACTTTTAGTGGAATATCTAACAGCATGTCTAGATTACGTTGTGTTTTATTAGATAATTGGATTGGTTCAAATTCAGAAAAATTCGCTTGCTCGATCGATTGTTGATAAGTTGTTGCATTCCCTAAAACATGCGTTTCATCTTTTTGTTCGGATGTAAGTGATTGACTTTGTTCGTGATTAAACATAGGCACCTCCACTTGCTCCAACGCAGCTGAAGATTCTTTCTCCGCTGGTTCTTCATGTAATAATTGATTAACAAGTTCCTTAGCAAACTGGACTGGCATTAGTTGCATAATATTCGAATCTATTAAATTACCAACCTTTAATTGAAACGATACTTTAACAAATGGGTTTCCATCTAAGGCAATTTCCGATTGATTATCAGGATTTTCTAAATGAATGGTTGGAGGTGAGATATCTACTTTTTTCTGAAAGACCGTAGACATACTCGTAGCAGCGGCCCCCATCATTTGATTCATCGCTTCCTGTACCGCACTAATATGAATTTCGTTCAATTCATCTGTGGGGTTCGTACCATCACCACCAAGCATAATATCGGAAATAACTGCAGCATCCTCGGCTTTAATTACAAACACATTTTTCCCAGTGAAGCCTTCCACATAGTTCACTTGAATACTAACTGGTTCAAATGTAAAAGCTTCTAATTCTTGCTGCTCCATCACAGAGACTTTCGGTGTAGTAATTTCAACTTTTTGATTTAATAACGTTGATAAAGTAGTTGCAGAGCTACCAAATGAAATATTTCCAATTTCACCGAGTGTATCTTCTTCTATGCTCGTTAAATACTGCACTGTGTCGGATTTATTGTCAGATTCATTATCTTGTTCTGCACTAACTTTCAATAGTGCATCAATTTCTTCTTGAGAAAGCATTCCATCATTCATGACCTTCGTTCACCTCTTTAAATTCTTCCATTATCTGTACAGACAATCTATTTTTATAAGTACCTGGTTGTACGAAGAATTTTGGTTGGTTGTTTACTGCTAAAGTAAGTGGACTTTCTATCGTATTATTTAAACGAATCACATCATCTTTATTTAGCTGTAAAAATTCCTCTATCGAAATATCGGTTTCACCAAGTACAGCTTTTAATTCTATGGCTGCTTGCTGAACATTCTTTGTTAATTTCTCGTATGCAGCCTCATCTCTGTCCTTACTAGATGTTTGCATCCAATAATGTACAGAAAGTTTAGAGATAATTGGTTCTAAGACAATATGAGGAATACATATGTTAATCATCCCTGTAGCTTCTCCAATCGTTGTATTTAATGAGACTACAACCACTGTTTCATTTGGAGATACCATTTGTAAAAACTGCGGATTTACTTCAAATTCTTCAAGGACCGGATCAATCTCTACAATAGATGCCCAGGCTTCTTTCAGTTTTTCACTTGCTTTTTCAAACAGCTGTGACATTAAAATGGTCTCAATTTCTGTTAAGTTCTCTACTTTATTTAGACCACTTCCTGCTCCTCCAAGTGTGCGGTCAAGCATGGCATAAGCTATATTAGGGTTAACTTCCATTACTAGTCTTCCTTCTAATGGATAAACGCTATATGTATTAAGAATCGTCATTTTCGGTATAGATCGAATGAATTCCTCATAAGGGATTTGATCAACGGATGCAACTGAAATATGAATATATGTTCTTAATTTTGCAGATAAGAAAGTGGTCAGTAAACGTGCATAATTCTCATGAATTCGCGAGATACTTCGAACTTGGTCTTTAGAAAACCGTAAGGCACGCTTGAAATCATAAACTCGAACTTTTCTTTCCTTATCTTCCTTCTTTAATTCTTCGGCGTCCATTTCTCCTGATGTAAGAGCGGATAACAGTGCATCAATCTCGTTTTGAGAAAGAACTTCATCTGCCAATTGATTTCACCTCCATTATGGAGTTCAAATACGTAATTTTATTGCAAGATTTTATTAATTGTATAAACATCTGTGACCTTCCCTGACGTCATTACTTCATTAATTTTGGTTTTTACTTTTTCTTCTAAGTTTGTTAAACCTGTTTTGAAATCTTCCTCTTCCATTGTAGTTAGTTCTTTGATCAGTATATTTTTTAATTGAAAATCACGGTTACCCAACTCCTCCTTTGCTTCTTTGCTATCTGTAATGACTTGAAATTGAATGCGAACAAAGCTGTCATCATTAAGATCCGTTGTAATTTCGGGAGTCTCATAAGCATAATCTTCTATTTTTTTTATAGATGCTGCACTCCCTTTGTGGTTATTCGGATCCATATTCCAAAAGATCATGAACGCAGCGATTCCGCCAATAGCTAATATAGCTACTGAAATCATCATCGTTTTCACCAATCTACTCACTTTGGTCATTGACCTCCTTCTGTGTAACTACGAGTCCGATTTGCTGATAGTAATTCTTGACTAACTGGAGTACCTCATCTTGTTTATTGTTAACAACCAATTTCTTTCCATTTGTTAACGTAATCGTAGTATCAGGAAATTCCTGAATTTGTTCAATTAGAATTGCATTTAATGTAAAAACTTCTCCATTTAAACGTGTTAACGAAATCATCTTATAGGCGGGAGTGTCTTTTAAAACACCCCCTCCCCCCTTACTAACGTTTTAGATTTACTAATTCTTGAAGGATTTCATCAGAAGTTGTAATAATTCTCGTATTTGCTTGAAAACCACGTTGGGCAGTAATCATTTCCGTGAATTCTTCGGATAAGTCAACATTTGACATTTCTAGAGCTCCACTAACGATCGAAGCAGTACCCTCTGTTTCAGGTGTCGTTATGCCATTATAGCCGGCATTTTCACTCGTTAAGAAAAGGTTGCTTCCTGCTTTTTCAAGACCGGCTGGGTTCGAAAAATTTGCTAAAGCAATTTGACCAGCTTCTTGACTTTCCCCATCTGCATTAATATAACTAACGGTACCATCAGATTGGATACTGAAACTCTTCGCATCTTCTGGAATAGTTATCGCTTCATTGTTCATATCTTGAAGGTAGTAACCATCTGCATTCACAATAGCTCCATTATCATCTAAGTAGAAATTTCCAGCACGTGTATAATAAGTCGTTCCATTTCCCTCTAATACGAACATGCCATCACCTTCTAACGCTAGATCGAGTGGGTTATTTGTTGTTTGACGGAAGCCTTGTGTGTGTATGTTGTCAATGGACCCTAGCTGAGAGCCTAAACCAACTTGTGAAGGATTTACTCCTCCTCTACCAGCTGTCGGTCCTTGAGCACCTGCGGTAGTTTGACTCATCATGTCTTGAAACGTTACTCTACCTTTTTTAAACCCGGAAGTATTAACATTGGCAATGTTATTACCAATCACATCTAACTTCGTTTGAAATCCTTTCATACCTGAAATACCTGAATACATTGAACGTAACATCTTCGTAACCCCTTTTCGTTATTTTTTAACTACACTGTATCCATCAGTCAACAGCTAATTGGCTTCCCAATAGGGTCCAGCCTATTCTTCAATTAAGATTGTTCCATTTATATTGGTAAAGATTCTATTCATTGCATCATTTCGATCCATCGCGGTGACTACTGTATTATTCTTTGTACTAATTAGCAGAGATGCTTGTTCCAGCACAACAAGAGAATCAGTAATCCCTTTTTCCTTCGCTTCAGCTACCTTGTTTTCGATCATTCTCCACTGTTTTTCGGTTATTTGAATATTTCTTTCCTGTAATCGATCTGTTGCATGCTTACTAATAGTCAGCCCTTTGATTTCTTGCTGCTGTGAAGCAAGAATATCCTTAAAGCTTGCCCCCTCCGTTCGTTTATCTGTTTTATAAAGAGGTTGCATTGCATGTTTTGAAATTTGGTGAATCCGATGATCCACATTACTCATTTGCTTCATCACCTTGATTATTATTGCTTTCAGAGTCGGTTGGATCTCTTACTTCAAGTGCAGCATCGGCATAGATTTTTTCTCCATTATCAAGTTCTAATATCGCCCATCCATCTTGCTGACTCACAGCCACTACCTTACCTGTTTCAATATCAAGTTTTTCTCCTGTTTCCTCATCATAAGCTTGATAAGATATTTGTTTACCAATCATGTGGCTGTACTTTATTACTGGAGAGACAAGCTGACTTTGAACGAGCGTGTCAATAGAATTCGTCATATTCATCATCTGTTCCAACGAAGAAAACTGTGCCATTTGAGAAATAAACTCACGATCGTCCATTGGATTGGTTGGATCCTGGTTTTGTAATTGAGTCATTAATATCTTAAGAAACTCATCCTTCCCAAGATCGGGACTAGGAGTTCTAGTTGCTTGGTTGTTTAAATATAATGAAGGATCAATTTTCGCCATTTCTTACACCTCCTATGCTTGTTCGTTTATTAGTAATTCCTTCAATTGGGTATCAAAATCATCATTAAATGGATGTTCCTGTTGTTCCTGTTCCAGGTTTTCCTTTGGCTGGTCTTGATCTGAATATTGTTCTGAATTCGTATCAGGCTGTTTTTGCATATGTTGTGATGGTTGTTGCGACTGGAAGTCCTGTTTCTCGACAACAACTTGCTGTGGAGAAAACATATGGCGCAATTGCTGCATATTTGATTCAAGCATGTCTTTCGTTGCTTGTGAACTTACAAGTATTCGAACCGTCATTTCTCCCTCAACTTGCGTTAAACGGATGATCATTTCCCCTAAGTTCTGAGGTCTTATCGATATATTGAGTTGATTCGTACCATTAGGCATAGCCATAAACCGACTGGACTTAATAATATGTTGAAACTGTTCCATGAATTGTTTTCCCGTGCTGTTTGAGCTCTGTTGAGTCGGATTGATATAAATTGCATGTTGTTCAATTTTCGCACTAGGAACCGTTGATGAATAAGCTAATCCTCCAACAGTATCCTTCATTCCTTGTTGTTCTAACGTATTCGATAACCACTTTGCCACATCTTGAACCGTCACTTTTGCGTCGCTATTATATTGCTGTTTTTGGACTAATTGGTTTCGTTTTGCAAAAGCTTGGACGAAATTTTGCCAAATAGCTGCTTCTTTGGAGTTTGTTTTAGACAGCAAAGGTATTTGGTCTTTTGAAATGTGGGCCCCATTTTTATTTACTTCATTTGTCCATTTCTGTAAAAGCTGAAGTACTTTTGGAGCAACTTTGGAAGTTTCTTGTATCGTTGTTAAAGACCCAAGTATTTCCTTCACCTCAGCAAATAATTGCATAAATACATTATCTGATTGGATATGCTTCCATTTTTCAGACGACCCATTGACATGTCCCATCCATTCGACTTGTTCAGAAGCACTTTCCATTTCCAAAGTCAGATTCTTATTAACCTGTTTAGAACTTTCTGATTGGATATCCTCCCATTGTTTCGCAGTTATCATTAAGGGTAATTCACCCATAACTTGCTGCGGTGCTTCGCCCTTAGCAAATGCTTGTTTTGTTAGCGTATCATCAGAAGCATGATGTTTACCTAGAATTTGTTGAAACAGAAATGGCCGCGCTTCATTCGATAATTGACTGTTTTTTGATGGATTCATCAACTTCGGTAACGATTGTAATTGCTGAAATATGTGAGTAGCCCCATTGTTCATGCCTTCACCTCCTTTCACCTTCATCAAAAGTTAATTTTCACTTTGAATAAATTGCTGCGTTAATGCAGCAGCTGCCTTGGAATCCATTGCCTCAAGGATTTCTCCACGTACTTCATTGGATACTTCTTTTAATATGGCTAAGGCAATCTCATTATCTAAATTTTGAATAATTGATGCAGCTTGCTCTTTATCCATATCTTTAAACGAATTAGCCATTGTTTTAACAGAACTTATTTCTTCTTCACCTTGAGCAGTTTCTGATTCTTTATTTTCTTTCTGACTATTTTCCAGTTTAAGAATTTCTTGCTCTAATTGTTCGACCGCAGCTTCTTTATCATTAAGATCTGATTTAAGTTGCTTCATTTCTGCATCTTTTTTGTCTAATTGGTTCTGGATGCGTTCTTGTTCATGCTGTATCGTTGCTTCATCTTCTGTGTCAATTACATTCGAAACAACCGGAATCCCATTCGCTTTTTCCTTCATCCATCCTGTTACATCAATTCCAGCGACACTTAATATGATTAATACAAGTGTAATTGTGACAGTAATCGGAATGACAATTGCAAATAAAAACCAAAGAACAGGATTCATTTTTTTCTTATCCGTATCGTATTTTTTGACCATGCACTTCACCTATTTTTATGATTTAAGAATTGATAAATCGATAATTCATCCATTGATGCTTTTTCTTTTCTTTGCTGTATTTCTATTTCATTCTTTTCTCTCGTTTCAATCAGTTTCTCAAACTTCTTCATCTCGATATGCGCATTCGTTAACTGCTCTTGTTTTGACTCCATATTATTTCTTGCTTGATTAACCTCTTCCTGCAAGCGGACAATATGATGATTTAATTCTTCAATATATCTAACCTGTTCTCTTAACTTTTCAAGTGTTGTCATATCCGAAAGTGATGCTTCATAAGACGCCTCTGCTGCTTCTTTCTTTTTTAATAACTCGTATAGTTGTGTTCCAATTGCTTCAAAGAAATCAATCGATTGCTGATATACTTTTTGAGCAGCGATTTTTTCCCTTTCTCGGACATGTAATAGTTTATTTAGAACAACGGTTTCTGCCATTCATGTTTACCTCCCGTTTAGTACATCCATCATTTGTTCAATAGACTCCGATAGCGAACTTTTGTCATAGATATCTTGGTTGAGAAACGACTGTATCTTTGGATAATAAGAAATGGCTCGATCTATTTCCTTATCTGTACCTCGTTTGTAAGCACCAATTTGAATCAGTTCCCTATTTTCTTCATATGCTGCAATTAGAGACCGTACTTCATTAGCTGTTTGTTTATGTGTGCTATTAATAACTTGATTCATTACTCGACTAATCGATTTTAAGATATTAATTGCCGGGTAATGACCACGCTCTGCTAATTTACGGTCCATGACAAAATGACCATCAAGAATCCCTCTAACTGTATCAGCAATCGGTTCATTCATATCATCGCCATCAACTAATACGGTATAAAAGGCAGTTATCGTTCCTTTTTCATTAGTTCCCGTACGTTCTAGTAACTTTGGTAATGTAGCAAATACAGAAGGAGTATACCCTTTAGTAGTTGGTGGTTCCCCTGTAGCCAGCCCTACCTCTCGTTGTGCCATAGCAACCCTTGTTACCGAGTCCATCATTAAATTCACCCGATATCCCTGATCACGAAAGTACTCACTGATTGCTGTAGCAGTATAGGCACCTTTGATTCGCATTAACGCTGGTTGATCAGATGTTGCAACAACGACAATTGATTTTTGTAATCCCTGTTCTCCGAGGTCTTTTTCAATAAATTCCCTTACTTCCCTACCTCTTTCCCCAATTAATGCAATGACATTTATATCGGCGCTGCTATTACGAGCTATCATCCCTAATAATGTACTCTTACCAACGCCGCTTCCAGCAAAGATCCCAATTCGTTGGCCTTCTCCAACCGTTAATAACGAATCAATTGCCTTTACACCTACTTGTATCGGCTTCTCAATAGGCGGCCGAAGCATTGGGTTTGGCGGAGATTGTTCAGTCAAATAATGAGTCAATCCTTTTGGTAACGGCGTTTCATCTAAAGCATTTCCTAAAGAATCAACTACCTTTCCAATCAAACCTCTGCCAATTTTTACAGTTAATGGTTTTTTGGTAGATTCTACAAGACAGCCCGGTCCAATTTCTGAAACTTCAGAGTATGGCATTAATAGAATTTTTTCATTATTGAAACCGACAACTTCTGAGATGATTGGGGAATTACGGTTTTTGGCTGGATGAATATAGCAAACTTCTCCTACATTAGCAGCTGGTCCCTTGGATTCGATCATAATTCCCACCACACGTAAAACTTTCCCATAACGCTTGTATGGGTCAGCCATATCAATAGCATCTAAATATGTCGACACGTTCATTGATTCTTTTCACCCACAATTTCATATAGCACTTGTCGAAGCTCTTGCAGTTGTGTATCAATACCTGCATCCATTTGTCCGAATGGATGTTTTATTTTACATCCATACTCATCCAATTCTTCATTCACATAAAAGGATAGCTTTGCATCATTCTCAAGAATAGATTTCAATTCATCTTTATGTTGAAGTACAAATTCAAATTGATTGGGATGAAGGTAGATGGAAATAATGGATTGATCTTTTAGCTCTTTGATTGCTGACTTAATAATAGGAAGGAATGATGTGGGATGTTGGTTAATCATTTGCTTCATTATTTTTTCAGCTGTATGTATCGCAAGTGTTAAAATGGCTTCTTCATTTTCATCAATCAACGAGTGGTAGTCTCTTCTGGCTGCTGTAATAATTTGATTTGCTTTCTCTAAATCAGTTTGATACTTGCTTCTACTCTCCTTTTCACCAGTAGAGAACCCTTCTTCATATCCTAGTTTCTTCGCTTCTTCTATATAGGACTGACGTTCATGCTGCCACAATTCTTTTTCTTTATTAATTTGTTCCCGAGCTTGCCTCAGTAACTCTTCACTTTCTACCTTTATGTGTTCTAATTGTGCTTGGGCTTTATGAACTTCCTCGTTAACATCTGTCTGCATTCTCGCTAATTCATCCGTGGTTGATGTTTGATTTGTTAGTAAATGGACCGGCTTGATTTTAATTTGCCTAGTTGATTGGTTCGTATCGTCAGACAATAATATCGTCACCTCCACCTCTAGCAATTACAATTTCGCCAACATCCTCCAACCTTCGGATAATCCCAACAATCCTTGTTTGTGCCTCCTCTACATCACGAAGACGTACTGGCCCCATATATTCCATTTCCTCTTTAAATGTTTCCGCCATTCGTTGAGACATATTTTTAAATACAATATCCTTTACTTCATCACTTGCAACCTTTAATGATAACCGTAAGTCTTCATTTTCCACCTCACGGATAACCCGCTGAATGGCTCGGTTATCCAATATAACAATATCTTCAAACACGAACATTCGTTTCTTGATTTCCTCAGCTAACTCCGGATCTTGAATTTCTAATGCATCCAAAATGGTTCTTTCCGTACTCCTATCTACACCATTCAATACTTCAACAACGGCTTGGATACCACCAGTTTGTGTATAATCTTCCGTCAGGGAGGTAGATAAGTTCTTTTCTAAGACTTCTTCAACTTGAGAAATAATCTCCGGTGATGCAGAGCTCATCGTAGCAATTCGCTTCGCGATATCCGCTTGCATTTCCTGTGGCAATGAAGATAATATTTGCCCGGATTGCTCAGCATCTAAATAAGAAAGTACTAATGCAATGGTTTGTGGATGCTCACCTTGAATAAAATTTAAAACCTGGTGAGGATCCGCCTTTCTAGCAAAATCAAATGGACGCACTTGCAAGGAAGATGTTAGCCGATTAATAATATTAGAAGCTTCCTGTTTACCAAAAGCTTTTTCTAAAACCGTCTTGGCATAACCTATCCCGCCTTGCGATATGTAATCCTGTGCTACAGCAATTTGATGAAATTGGTCTAATACTTCATCTTTTAATTCATTATCTACTTTCTTTACGGAGGAAATTTCTAGGCTTAATTTCTCAATTTCCTCCTCTGATAAATACTTATAGACTTGTGCGGAAACATCTGGACCCAGGGAGATTAAAAGTATTGCTGCTTTTTGTTTTCCTGTTAATACGCCTATCTGTCTTACCATATCAACTACCTCCTAATCTTCTCCGATCCAGCTTCTTAATAGTTTCGCAAAATCTTCCGGTTTTTCTTTTGCAACTTTTTCTAATTGTCTTTTTCTAACCATTGACTCAGATTCTTCTTTTTCTGGTATATTTGGAACATTAATTGGTTCCTCGCTGTCAATTTCTTCCTCAACCTCTTCTGCTTTTCTGTTGCGAAGTAATTTAATCACAAGAATAATGATTGCTAGAAGTACAATTCCTCCTACGATATAAACCCACGCAGGAATAACTGGTGTTGTAGCTGATGATGCCGTTTGCTTACCTGTGAATTCTTGAAAAACAATCGATACTTTCTCTTCAGGTTCTATATTTTCTACATATTCTCTATCGATAGAAGTAGTAATAATGGAATTCATTCCTTCTTCCACCGTCGCTTCCTCTTGTTGTGTTAAGTACTCTACTTCACTGCCATTCTCATTTTTCACAGCGTTCACAGCCACTTGTATTCCTAAGTCTCTTACTTTGTATGGACTCTCAACAATATTCTTTCGAATTCGATTGAACTCATTGTTGATCGTCTCTTTCACCATCTCATACTCGCCATTATCCCCTTCGTCTGTACCTTGAAAAGTCTGAATATCTCCTTCATCAGCAGGTGACCCAGCTGCAGCCGCACCGTCACCTGTATATGTTTCTTGGATGGTTTCAATACTTACAGGAAGACCTTCCATATTTTCTAAATCTACAGGATCGACAATTTCTTCTGTACGATTCTCTTGCGTAAAATCAATATCAGAAGTAACCGACACGATCACATTTTCTAGTCCCACCATGGCACCTAACATTTGTTGTAGACGTTTTTGAATATCCTGCTCAATATCTTGCTTAACCTGCTGTTGATATGTATAAGTGTCTTGTACATTTCCAGTCGTGTTACCAGGTTCAAAACTCTCAAAATATTGATTTGTTATCGCTATATTTTCTATTGGTAAATTTGGTACTGCTTTGGATACCATATGATACAAACCATTAATTTGCCCTTCTTGAAATTGATAACCAGGCTTTGTATTCAATACAATCGAAGCACTTGCATTTTGTTGTGTATCATTAACAAAAACCGCTTCCTCTGGCATATTGATCATCACTTGAGCATCATTTATACCGTCAATTCCCTTCATTAAATTTGCTAATTCTGTTTGCATTGCATCCAGCTTCATCACATTAAATTCATTCTCGGTAACACCCCATGAAGCATTCTCACTAAAGAATGAATAATCAATATTGCCGCTATTAGGGATCCCTTGACCTGCTAAATCAACTAGTAAGCTATCTACTTGTTCATCAGGAACCAGTATTGTTGTTCCATTCTCTTGTAATTCATAAGGAACACCTCGTGTATCTAATTCCGCTTTAATCTGCCCTGCTTCTTGAACGGATAAGTTGTTGTATAACGGTACGAACTTAGAATGAAAGGCAAATAATAAAATTGCCGTAATAAGTAGTACAATAATGATCATAGTTCCTATAAAAATCCGCTTCTGACTTTTGGTACGATCGGTCCAGAAAGCCGTAGTAGTGTTTTTGAATTTTTTTATTTTCTCGTTCATGACTTCCCCCACTAACGTGCTAAGTGTAAATACCCTTCCTGACTGTTTGTGAACAACTAAACTTGCATGCTCATCATTTCTTTATAGGCATCTACTACCTTCTTCTGGATTTGTACGGTCGCTTCTAATGTTATACTAGATTTTTGTGCTGCTATCATCACATTATGTAAATCGTCTACCCTGCCATTAGCTAAAGCCTTTGTTTGCTGGTCAGAGGCGACTTGTGTTTGGTTCACTCCATCAATGGCCGTTTTCAACATAGACGCAAAATTAGCTTGTGCTTCTCCCACCGTTGCCTGAGCTTCTAACCCATTATTATGTACTGCTTGCTGCGGTATTTGATTATTAATAGACTGAATCATTACGAATACTCCTTTCGATTATTTTCCTATTTCCAACGCCTTCATTAACATTGATTTACTCGCATTTAATGCCGTAATATTCGCTTCATACGATCTTGTGGCACTCATTAAATCTACCATTTCTTTTAAAGGCTCGACATTTGGTAATTGAACGTATCCATTCTCGTTCGCATCTGGATGTGAAGGATTATAAACGAATTTAAACGGCGTCTCGTCTTCCGTTATTTCTGTTACCTTTACTCCTCCTGGCTGTCCAGAATTCTTCGCACGGTTTAACAAAGACTTAAAGTTGGTTGATTCAGACTGCATTGTAACCATTTTTCTTCGATATGGTTCATAATCCCCATTTTCATTTACCGTTGCTCTCGTAGATTGAGCATTAGCAATATTCGAGGAAATGACATCCATTCGTAGTCTTTGAGCAGTTAGTGCGCTTGCACTAGATTCGAGTGCGTGGAATATGGACATCTTAGCTTCCTCCTCTTAACGCTGTTTGTAAACTATTAAATTTCCCATTAATCCGATCGGTTAACGCCTGGTAATAAATTTGATTCTCAGCAAGCTCCGACATTTCTTTATCTACATCAACGCTATTGCCATTATGGTTATAAGATGTAGCAGAATTAGTAACTGTTTGGTATACGCTAGTAGATTCTTGGTTAAACGGTATGTGCTTTGAATTTGTTTGTCTTGCTTGCAATGGTGAATCTAATGCATCCGACAAAACTTTCTTGAATGCTACATCTTTTGCTTTGTAATTAGGCGTATCGATGTTTGCAAGATTCTGTGCAATCACTCGATTCTTTGCTGTAGCGTAATTTAACGAATTTTCTAGTGTATGTATTGTTCCACTAAATAAACTCATAACATAACCTCCCAAAATGTACCTGTTTCAAATTGTTAACAACAGCCAAAAAAAATCAATTATCTACGAACAGTTTAAGTCATATATTTAACAAAGTCTATTACTTTTCGACATTTTCCTCAGAAAGAACAAAATATGGTTAATTTATAATAGGTAATATTTACTATTTATCTACCTTTTTTTACTAATCATTAAATATTCACTTTTAAAGTGTAAGTGAAATTGCCGTTTTTATGTTAAAAACGAAAGAAAAATTGATTTTCTTTTTGTTTGCTAGTTCATATGTAACAGAAATCCCTTATATAAAAAGTCCTGAAATATTCATAAATTCGACACTAAAATTATGAACGACAAAAAAGCCAGAGCATTCTATGCTCTGGCTAAAATTAAATGTAATTTTACAACTTATCTTGAACGTAATTTTTCTAATTCTACTAGGAAATTGTTGTTAAGTACTTTAATGTACGTACCTTTCATACCTAAAGAACGAGACTCAATTACTCCTGCGCTTTCCAGTTTTCTTAATGCATTTACGATAACTGATCTTGTGATACCAACACGATCAGCGATTTTACTTGCCACTAGTAATCCTTCATTGCCATTCAATTCTTCAAAAATATGGTCAATTGCTTCTAGTTCACTGTATGACAAGGAGCTAATTGCCATTTGTACAACAGCTTTGCTTCTAGCTTCCATTTCAATTTCTTCCGTCTTTTCATGAAGAATTTCCATACCAACTACCGTTGCACCATATTCTGCTAGTAGTAAATCATCTTCACTGAAACTTTCTGTGAGACGTCCAAGCACTAGTGTGCCTAATCTTTCCCCGCCACCGATTATTGGAACAATCGTCGTTAAACCAGATTTAAATAACTCACGGTTTTCTACAGGGAATACAGTTTGAGGACTGTCAATATCAAGGTTCGCTGTCGTCTCATGAATATTGTATAATCCTTCTGTATATTCTTGAGGGAACTGACGGTCTTCTAGCATTGATTTCATTCGCTCATTTTCGATCTCTTGATTAATTGCAAACCCTAATAGTTTACCGCGTCTGCTAAGAATATAAACATTCCCCTTAATTACTTCCCTTAGCGAAGCAGACATGTCATTAAAATCAACTGACTTTCCGGTAGATTTTTGCAACATAGCATTAATTTTTCTTGCACGATTTAATAGTTCCATAAGGATCCTCCATTCGATCTTTGTAATTATAATATATATTGGCTTAAATCTTTATTTTTAGCGATAGTACTTAATTTTTCGTCAACATAAGCTGGAGTTATGTCAATTGTATCCATATTTACTTCAGGTGCTTCAAATGATAGATCTTCCAATAGTTTTTCTAAAATTGTATGAAGCCTTCTTGCACCAATGTTATCCATTTCTTGGTTTACTTCATAAGCAATTTCGGCTAATCTATCTACAGCATCGTCTGTAAACGTAACATTTATACCTTCCGTTTTCAATAAAGCTTTATATTGTTTAATTAATGCATTTGAAGGTTCCTTCAGAATGCGCTTGAAATCTTCGGTTGAAAGTTTGTCAAGTTCTACCCGTATTGGAAATCTTCCTTGAAGCTCAGGAATCAAATCAGAGGGCTTAGACATGTGAAAAGCCCCAGCTGCTATAAATAACATATGGTCTGTTTTCACAGCACCATGCTTGGTTACAACTGTTGAACCTTCAATGATAGGAAGGATATCACGCTGCACACCTTCGCGAGAAACATTTGCACTGTTTTCTTGTTTGCCAGCAACTTTATCTATTTCATCAATAAATAATATACCTGACTGCTCTGCACGCTGAATGGCTTCCTGTGCAGCTTCTTCCATATCAACAAGCTTACTAGCTTCTTGTTGTGTTAAAACCTTCCTGGCTTCTGATACTGGTAATTTTCTTTTCTTTTTCTTCTTTGGCATAAACTGACTAAATGCATCCTGCATATTCATGCCCATTTGTTCCATTCCTGAGCCTTGAAGCATATCGAACATCGAAGGACTTTGTTCTTCGATTTCAATGGTTACGATATGATCCTCCAGCTCCCCTAATGCTAATTGGTGTTCGGTTCGCTGCCGCTTATTACGAATTTCTTCTTCTTTAGGTTCGTTTTCTTCATCACTTTCATCATTAGACTGTGATGGAAATAACATTTCAAAAGGATTTCTTGCATTATTGTCTTTTTTCGCTTGTGGGACCAACAGTTTAACTAATTTCTTGTTCGCTTCTTTTTCAGCTTTGCCCATAACTTCTTTCATTTTTTCTTCTTTTACCATACGCAAAGCCATTTCTACTAAATCTCTTACCATTGATTCAACATCGCGACCAACATAACCTACTTCGGTAAATTTGGTAGCTTCCACCTTAACAAAAGGGGCTCCAACTAGTTTCGCCAACCTTCTTGCTATTTCTGTTTTACCAACACCCGTCGGACCAATCATTAAGATATTCTTGGGAACAATTTCATCTTTTAAAGACTCTTCTAACTGCATTCTTCGATATCTATTTCGTAAAGCTACAGCTACGGAACGCTTCGCGCTGTTCTGTCCAATAATATACTTATCTAACTGTCCAACAATTTGCTTCGGTGTGTAATCAATACCCATATGCCAAAAGGCCTCCTTTTATTCAAGCACCTCAAGTGTGATATGATCATTCGTATACACACAGATTTCTCCCGCAATTTCTAATGCTGATTGAGCTATCTCTTTTGCTGTCATTTGACTAGAATATCTAGCTAGCGCTCTACCAGCACTAAGTGCATAATTCCCACCAGACCCAATCGCTAATATCCCGTCATCCGGTTCAATTACTTCTCCTGTACCTGAAACTAAAAACATATTGTCTTTGTTCATTACAATGAGCATTGCTTCTAGTTTTCTTAATACTTTATCACTTCGCCATTCCTTTGCAAGTTCAACCGCTGCTCGAGGAAGGTTTCCATTAAATGCCTCTAATTTACCTTCGAATTTTTCAAATAACGTAAATGCATCTGCTACAGAACCGGCAAAGCCTGCTAGCACCTGCCCTTTATATAAAGTACGGACTTTTTTAGCTTTATGTTTCATAACAACTGCATTTCCTAACGTTACTTGACCGTCACCACTCATTGCACATTGATCGTTATGCCTTATGGCAAAAATTGTGGTGGCATGCATTTCATTGGTCACACCTCTCACCTCTTTCGCTCCATAAATTAATCATTTGCTCTTGGGTGACTTTTCATATATACGCTGCGCAAATGATCCTTTGTTACGTGGGTATAGATTTGTGTAGTAGACAAATTTTCATGACCTAGTAATTCCTGAACGCTTCGGAGATCGGCTCCCTCATTCAAGAGATGTGTGGCAAATGTATGGCGTAATTTATGCGGATGTACATGCACAGTAAGAGCCGCCTTTTCTACCATTTTATTCAACAAATTGCGAATACCTCTAGTAGTAATAGGCGTACCACGATGATTCAGGAAGACAGCATTCGTTGCTTGGTTTGATTTCGACAGTAACGCTTTTCTACCATCCTGTATGTATGTTTCCAGGGCAATTTCGGCAAACTTACCATAAGGAATATAGCGTTCCTTTCTGCCTTTACCTTTAACAAATACGGTGCCTATAAAAAAATCAATGTTGCCTATGGTTAACTGTTGACATTCGCTTACTCGCATTCCTGTAGCATACAGAAGCTCTAAAATTGCTTGGTCGCGTTGACCTAGTGGTTTAGTAAGATCACTGACTTCAAATAATTTCTTCAACTCTTCTTTATATAGGAAACCCGGTATTGCCGTATCTGTCTTCGGTAAATGAATATGCACAAATGGGTTACCTGCGCTTAGGTTTTCCCTTTCTAGATATTTAAAGAAAGTACGAAGCGTTGATATTTTTCTTGAAACGGATCTTCTACTTAACCTCCTGTCATACAATAGATTAAGGAATAAACGAACAACCCTTTGGTCTACATCTTTTAAATCAGCTATACCTTCTGAATTCAGGAAATCGAAAAATATTTCCAGATCATTCAGATAATATTTAACAGTATAAGGCGAAGCATTTTTTTCTATTTGCAAATACTCCTTAAAGGATTGCCAATAATTCATGTAATTATTCAAAATTTCACCCCGTTAAGCAGCGAATAAATCATAACATAGAAAATAGTGATAAGCAATAAACTTAACTAAATTGTAACAAAATTCTGAATTGATGTCACCCCAAGCTATTTACTAACATGCTTGATGAATTTATTTTGACATACTTCCATTTTCTTACTGTCAAGTAATTATCCTTACCAATGCGTAATTATATCTGTTTCGAGATAGTAAGTCAACAATTTACATCTATATTGAAAAAAAGAAATTTTCTACACCTTACCGAATCCGTCTACTCCCTCTATTTTGCTACTTTAAAATGCCTAACTCATCTATTTTTGCTTTCGTTTCAATTGTCCCTAAACGGTATAATTCTTGATAAATTTTCACTAAATATTCACTATACCCATCACGTTCGTCATCTGCTCCCCATTCATCAAAAGGCTTCGCTAAATACTCAACAGCATTAACAGCGTATTTATCCTTATTCATAAATAACTTTTTCATTTCTTCAATATCACTTGTATCTGCAATGATTTCATATTCTACACCACTTCCAGGCACGGAGAACTCTCGAATATCTTGGGTATCTACAGTTATAAAATAATGTTTTTTATCCGCCATGTTTAGCGCCTCCCTTATTAGCTATGTATCCTTTTTTAATTAAACTCAAACTTTTGAAATGAATGTGTATATTTTTGCAAAAAGAAAACTGCTCGTGTAGTACGAGCAGTTAAGTTTGAGCTTCTTCTTTATACTCACAATTTGTGCATTGAATCTGTGTACCTTTTTTAGCTTTTTTCTCTACAAGCATGGAGTCACATTTTGGACAAGGACGAGCTATTGGTTTATCCCATGATATAAAATCACATTCTGGAAATCGATCGCAACCGTAGAATACGCGGCGTTTCTTTGATTTCCTTTCTACTACATTTCCTTCTTTACACTTCGGACATTTTACACCAATTTCTTTGAGAATCGGCTTGGTGTTTCTGCATTCAGGAAAATTAGAACAGGCAAGGAATTTCCCGTATCGTCCCATCTTATATACCATTTCATGGCCGCAATTTTCACATTCAATTCCTGCCGGTTCATCTTTTATCTCTATTTTTTCCATTTCCTCTTCTGCTTTTTTTAATCGTTTCTCAAATTCTTTATAAAATTGATCAATAATGATGAACCATTCGGTTTTCCCTTCTTCAACAGCATCTAAATCACCTTCCATTTTTGCAGTGAAATCGACATCGATGATCTTTGGAAAAAATTCTTCCATCACTTCTGTGACGATGGTACCAAGTTCTGTTGGGCTAAACCGTTTATTATCAATACTTACATAACCTCGTCGTTGTATTGTATCTAAAGTAGGTGCATACGTAGACGGTCTACCAATGCTTAATTCTTCCATTGTTCGTACAAGTCTAGCTTCGGTATATCTTGGAGGAGGCTGTGTGAAATGTTGATTCGGCTTAATTTCCTTCGCTTCCACTTCCATCCCTTCAGATAAAGCAGGGAGAAATTTATTCTCTTCTTTTTTCTTATCATCCGTACCTTCTATATAAACTTTCATAAACCCTTTGAATTTTACTTTTGACCCAGTTGCTCTAAATTCAACATGATTATTTAATAAGTGCACGGTCATTGTATCCATGATTGCTGGTGCCATTTGACTTGCTAAGAAACGTTCCCAAATTAACTTATAAAGACGAAACTGATCTCTGGATAAACTAGCTTTTAGCGATTTTGGATCTCTGGCAACCGAAGTGGGACGAACTGCTTCATGCGCGTCTTGCGCCCCCTCTGATTTTTTCTGTTTCTTATTTACACCAAGGAATTCCTTTCCATATTGTTCATTAATATATGTTTTTGCTTCATCTTTTGCTGCATCAGATACACGTGTTGAATCCGTACGCATGTACGTAATTAAACCATTAATTCCTCCTGCTTTTTTGCCCAAATCTATTCCTTCATATAATTGTTGCGCAACCATCATCGTTTTTTTCGCTTTAAAATTTAACTTTCTAGCTGCTTCTTGTTGCAAGGATGAAGTAGTAAAAGGCTGCGCTGGATTACGCCGACGTTCCTTCTTGTTCACTTTATTAACAGAGAATGTCTTCCCTTTTATTAATTGAAGTATTTCTTGAACATCCGCTTCTGTTTTCAATTCTTTCTTTTTCCCATCTACGCCGTAAAAAGATCCTTCAAAAGCATCTTTGTCTTTTTGAAATTGTCCTTCAATGGACCAATACTCTTCTGGTTTAAAGTTCTCTATCTCTTTCTCTCTATCAATGATTAGTTTTACTGCTACAGATTGAACCCTTCCAGCACTAAGCCCTTTTTTTATTTTCTTCCATAGTAAAGGACTAATATTATATCCGACTAAACGATCCAAGATTCTTCTGGCTTGTTGCGCATCGACAAGGTCCATGTCAATCGAACGTGGATGTTTAAACGAATTCTTGATAGCATCCTTGGTAATCTCATTAAATACTACACGGCATTCAGATTCCCCATCAATATTCAAAATATGAGCAAGATGCCACGCAATCGCTTCACCTTCTCTATCAGGGTCGGCTGCAAGGTATACTTTTTTTGCTTTCTTTGCTGCTGATTTTAATTCTTTTACAACATCGCCTTTACCACGTATCGTAATATACTTAGGAGCATAACCATTTTCTGTATCAATGCCCGTTTGACTTTTTGGTAAGTCACGGACATGTCCCATTGAAGCTTTCACTTTATATTTTTTTCCTAAATAACGTTCAATCGTCTTTGCTTTTGCAGGTGATTCGACGATTACTAGATAATCTGACATAACATTTCCTCCCAAAATGAGGTTATCAATAGAAAACCATGAACTATCACATAGAACTATAAGGTGATAGTATAATCTTATTTCATTTATTACTGGATTGTTTCTACAATATAACTATTTTATATGCAAACCCATTCAATCGAAAAAATTTAGAAATCTTCACTAATATTAAATATATACAGTACATTTGTCAAACATACACATATAAAAGTAACGCAAATTTGTAAAGATTTTCCTTTTCTAAATCCATTGTTGTCAAAGGATTTTAAGGGTTCATTAGAATATATTTTATTTTTTATCCTTTCATCATCATTACGGTTATACGTATGCATGTTTCATCGTTTCCCATTCTTCATAAATATCTTGTGCTTTCGTTACTAGTTTCGCACCATCTTGAATCATTTTGTGACAGCCTGTGGATTGTAAGCTTAATGGAGAACCTGGGACGGCAAAAACTTCTCTTCCTTGATCTAATGCCTGCTCAACCGTAATCAATGTCCCACTCTTTTCTTTAGCTTCAATCACTAATGTGCCAAAACTCAAGCCACTTATGATTCGATTTCTTTCAGGAAAATGGTATTTTGCAGGAGGGGATTCAGGGGCGTATTCAGAAAGAACTAATCCACGATTACTAATTTGTTGAAATAAACTTGTGTTCTCCTTTGGGTAAATATGATGAAATCCACCACCTAATACAGCTATTGTATACCCATTTTTATTCAAAGTAACCTCATGTGCATAACTGTCTATTCCTTTGGCCATTCCACTGACAATCACCCATTCTTGTAGCAGTAAGGGATGTAATATTTTAATTACCTTCTTCATTGCTTCACCTGATGGCAGTCTCGTACCGATTACACTTAATAACGGAAGCTGATTTATTAATGAGAGATTTCCGGATGCGTATAACACAAGTGGTGCATCTTTAATAGCTTTTAACATAGGGGGATAATTATCGTCAAGTATTGTAATTACCTGATAATTGGCTATATCTTTTTCAATTTGACGTAAGAGGGGATAGTGATGTAGATCATTTTGAAGCACAATAGCGTTCTTTAAAGGCATTTGAAAATCATGGCAAATTTGTTGAGGTGTTAGGTGATATAACTCTGTTAAACAGAGATCATCCCACCATTTGCGTAACCACGCTCGCGAGACACCTCGACATCTGCTCAGATGAAGAAGTCGAATTTGTTGATCATTCAATTTGACACTTCCTTTTCCAATAGTATAGAGGGAACCCAACCTTGATTGAGTTCCCTAATGTTTTCTTAATGTGTTTTACACTTTTCTTTAATGCCATTTTCTTCAAGAGCTTTAATCATCGTTTCGCCCATTACAGAAGGCGTTTCTGCTACTTTAATGCCACATTCTGTCATGATACGAATCTTTTCGTCAGCAGTACCTTTTCCACCTGAAATAATGGCACCAGCATGACCCATACGTTTTCCTGGAGGAGCAGTAGCACCACCGATAAATCCGACAACTGGTTTTTTCATATTTGCTTTTACCCATTCAGCAGCTTCTTCTTCCGCTGTTCCACCAATTTCACCGATCATAATTACAGCATATGTTTCTGGGTCTTGGTTGAACGCATCTAGTACATCAATAAAGTTCGTACCATTTACTGGGTCCCCACCAATACCAACGGCAGTAGACTGTCCGTATCCTTCCTCAGATAGCTGATGAACAGCTTCATAAGTTAATGTTCCTGAACGAGAAACAACACCTATATGACCTTTTTTATGAATATAGCCTGGCATGATACCAATTTTACTTTCATCAGCAGTAATTACTCCTGGGCAATTCGGTCCAACTAAACGTGTCTTTTTCCCTTCCATATAACGTTTCACTTTTACCATGTCCATTAC
The DNA here is from genome assembly GCF_014905415.1 of Virgibacillus salexigens. Taxonomy (GTDB): domain Bacteria; phylum Bacillota; class Bacilli; order Bacillales; family Amphibacillaceae; genus Virgibacillus; species Virgibacillus salexigens. The sequence continues at coordinate 370,279 of NZ_BNEO01000002.1, read as the reverse complement.
GGGAATATGCTCAGTAATACAAATTACTAAATCAAGTTCTGCATCCACAGCTTCTAAGATAGCATCCGCAGCAAATGGGGCTGGTACATATATAACCGAAGCTGTAGCACCAGTTTCGTCAATTGCATCCTGTACAGTATTAAATACAGGGACACCTTCTACCTCAGTACCACCTTTTTTTGGAGTAACACCACCAACAATTTTCGTGCCATAATCAAGCATTTGTTTGGTGTGAAATTTTGCAGTACCACCAGTAATCCCTTGGACAATTACTTTTGTATCTTTATTAATATATACACTCATCTTCGTCCGTCCTTTCCGCAAGATCTGATAATAACGTCAATCGTATTCTATTTATTACTTCACCATGGAGACAATTTTTTCTGCTCCATCAGCCATTGAATTCGCTGATGTAATATTTAATCCAGACTCCTCAAGAATTTGCTTCCCTTTTGAAACATTCGTACCTTCAAGACGTACGACTAATGGAATTTCAAGTCCAACTTGTTTCGTAGCTTCTACGACACCTTCAGCAATAACATCACATTTCATAATACCACCAAAAATATTCACAAAAATTCCTTTGACATGGGCATCTGAAAGAATGATTTTAAATGCTGCCGTTACTTTTTCTGCTGTTGCACCGCCACCAACATCTAGGAAGTTTGCTGGATCGCCACCATAATGTTTAATAATATCCATGGTAGACATAGCTAAACCAGCTCCATTTACCATGCAGCCGATGTTTCCATCTAGCGGAATATAACTTAAATCATATTTGGAAGCTTCGATTTCTTTTTCATCTTCTTCGTCTAGATCACGTAAATCAACCACATCCTTTTGACGGAATAAAGCGTTATCATCAAAATTTAATTTCGAGTCTAGAGCTAGTACTTCTCCATCTCCTGTTGTCACTAATGGATTGATCTCTGCAATTGAACAATCTTTATCAACAAAAGCATTGTATAAGCTTGTCATAAACTTGACAGCTTTACCAATTAATTCATCTGGAATATTAATATTGAATGCAAGTCTACGAGCTTGATAGCCTGATAATCCAACAACTGGGTCAATTACTTCTTTGAATATTTTCTCTGGAGTTGCTGCTGCAACTTCTTCAATTTCTGTTCCGCCTTCTTCTGATGCCATCATAACAACACGAGAAGTTGCGCGATCAAGTACAACCCCAACATAGTATTCCTTTTTAATATCGCAGCCTTCTTCAATTAAAAGGCGTTTCACTTCTTTTCCTTCTGGTCCAGTTTGATGTGTTACCAATGTTTTACCTAGTATTTCATTTGCATATGTACGCACATCATTTAAATTTTTTGCGATTTTTACCCCACCGGCTTTACCACGTCCACCAGCATGAATTTGTGCTTTTACTACTGTGACGTCACTTCCTAATTTTTTTGCAGCTTCTACAGCTTCGTCAACCGTATATGCAACATATCCATTAGGAACATTAACACCATATTTTCGCAAAATATCTTTGCCTTGATACTCATGAATGTTCATCCTTAATCCTCCCATCAAATTTCACTGCATTTCCATTGTATAAAAAAACAATAAATTTCACAAGAATTACCGAAATTTATTGTCAATGTTATGTCGAATATTGTACCTCCTATTAGTATTTACTGCTCTAGCTGTTGATCCATTCGATAAATAAAGGCAAATACTTCTGCTACGGCCTCGTATAATTCCTCAGGAATTGATTCATTAATATTCAGCTGTGCTACTAATTCTACTAACGTAGCATCTTCTAATACAGGGACATTATATTCTTTTGCCTTTTCTATGATGTCGTCTGCTACCCACCCTTTACCCACTGCTGAAACAACTGGAGCTGCTTGTTTCGTTTCATCGTATCGAAGAGCTGCTGCCTTGCTATATTTGCCAGTCATACTTTGTAATCCACTCCTTGAGTATGGTAAACCTGCCTATCTAATGATTGCTTGTTGTCTTCGGCATTTTCAATAGGTTTAAATGAAATAGAAGTTAGCGTATACTTCATCTGTTGTAATCCGGTTTTTAATAACGGTTGGAGAGATTTTGAAAGTTCATGCAGTTTTTTATGATTATTAAATACCGTGATTGCAATATGTCGATTTTGAATATGCATTTCAATCATCGTTTCCTTCATCTGCATGAGATCGAGAACAAATAGTATTCGACAATGATCAGGGTCAATCTTACCCTGTTTCGTTTTTCTCCCCTCTATGTTTAGTTCTATATCATTTTTGAACCCTAATTTACTTCCGGGAACGATTAAATGGGATTGCAAGAAACTACTTTCTAACTCCATTACGGATTGTACTTGTATGCCATTTATTCCATGGAGTATTTGCTGTATACGCTCATGAAATATACCTTCGCTGTTACGCAACAGGGATAGCAAGTTTCCTTTGATGCTTGCTTCTTGCAGCTTATTATTAACTAAGCCATGTTCATAATCCATCCCAGATACATGTAAGTACTGGTTTAATAAAGATAAGAATTGTTCCTTTGGAAATGGCAAATGATTTGGTCTTTGAATCAGTAGCAAGACATCTTTTAATTCTGAATATACATCTTGCTTTTGCAACAACTTTAAAGTATCTAAAAGCCGCCCTTCAGCAATATCACCTGTAGAGTTGATGTTTTGCAGTTGTGGAAATGACTCCATAACTTGTTGCTTGAATTGTTGCCATTCTCCTTTGGTGAAAACAGATGGATTATTCTTAGAAAGTATAAGTTGCTTTTCCCAGTTATTTAGAATGGATGCTGCTTTATCTATGTTTAAACCTTTATCTATAATTAATCCATATAAGTTAGAAATTAAATTACTCCTATTCAAACGCTCATTGTTTGTAAATCCTATATGCTGTAACAATACATGTAAGTTTGGTTGCTTTGCTAAAGCTCGACTTAAAAACTGTTGTACAACAAGATTTGTATTAGCAGAAGGTCGGAGCAATTGCATCAATTGTTTTTCTAGCAACGGAGCGTGCTGTTCTTCTTGTTTTTGGATAAAGTCCAATAGCCCTTGCATCTGTCGCGTCAATGAAATCGTTCGCTTCGCATGCAAAGCCTCGAACACTGCTGAAGTAATTGGAAACTGAAATCGTATCATCTCTTTGAGTGTTAGGATTGCCTGTCCTTTATCTTTGCGTTTTGACAATAACTCAAATGCTTGCTTTAATTGGTTTTTGTCAAAAGGGATATGGTCCCGTATTAATTGCTCCATCAGCAATACAGCATACTTAGATGCTTTCAATCCTACTTGATCTAACAATGGAAAACTTCGTTTTGATTGTGAATTATTATGTTCTCCTAAAACCTTTAACACCAAAATTTCATCCATGCTTTGGACTTGAAAATGATAATTGCCGCCAAGCTTTAGGGAGGCTTGTAATTGAGCAATGATGCGCTGATTACCTAGTTGAATCTGTGCTTGATTATCTGGATATATGGTAGTAATTTTCCCTTGCACAATTTGCCCTGGTTTTAAAGGCTTCGTCAACAAAGCGGGATTGGATATAAATTGACGATGAAGGCTAGATACATGCACAGAGCCCTTCCTCCTTTACGATTAAGAGACAACATGTTTAACTGGTGCAAATGAACGCCTGTGATAAGGACAAACCCCGTATTTCTTTATATTTTCCATATGTTGTTTGGTACCATACCCCATATTAGAAGCAAAATCATACATGGGGTATTCACTATGTAATGCTTTCATATAATGATCTCGGGTTACTTTTGCTAGGATACTTGCAGCTGCAATGGAAATACTTTTTGCATCTCCTTTAATGATGGATTCAAATGGGCATGAAAGCTTGTCCAACTCAACAGCATCAATTAATACATGCTCTGGGGATGGACGCAGTTGCTTAATTGCATCCCTCATTGCTAGCTTTGCAGCTTCATATATATTCACTTGATCGATTGTTTCACTATTTACAATAGATATACCGTAACTTATCGCATTTTCTTTAATTGTTTGGTAAAACCGATTTCGAGCGGATTCCGTTAACTGCTTTGAATCATTAAGACCAAGCAGTTCAAAATTCGCAGGTAATATCACTGAAGCAGCAACTACTGGCCCAGCTAAAGGACCTCTGCCAGCTTCATCAACTCCAGCAATATATTCCATTCCTTTTGCAAAACAATTTTGTTCATAACTTGACATTTGTAAAAATTTCTCCTGCAATTCCTTGTTTTTTTGCTGTTTCTTTTCATAACTCGCTATTAATTGTTGAACACCTTTTCGTTCATCGGAACGCAAGTTAGCAATTAATTCTTCACTTAATTCTCCAGCTTCAAATAATTGTTTTAATACAGTTATTGAATGTTTATTCATCATCACACCATCTCTCTATTTAGTATCGGTGATATAGCAATAAATGTTAAGGACTATAATTTCAAAAAACTACCCGTTACATGAAACAAGACATCCATCAATAGATGCATGCCTTATGGTTTATGAACGGTATTATACTTCTGCAGGTGTTTCCAAAGAAATTCTACCTAGTTTTCCAGTCCGTAAGTCTCTCATTACGATATCGGAAACTTTTGCAAAATCTACGTTACCACCACTCCCTAAAGCGCCTCTTTGTTTGCCGATATGGACAAATATTTCCCACATATCTTCCATGTTTCGATTAATGACATAGCGGTTTTCCAGATTTTCAGGATAATGCTTCTGCAAATAGGTAATTACATAAGCCACAATATCCTGCAATGATAATAATTGATCTTTAATTGTCCCTATCGCCGCAAGTCGATACCCAACAATTTCCTCTTCGAATTTTGGCCACAGTATTCCAGGCGTATCAAGTAATTCAAAGTCGTTTTTTACTTTAATCCAAATTTGTTGCTTCGTGACACCTGGTTTATCCCCCGTTTTAGCAATTTTTTTATTTGCTAATCGATTAATCAATGTCGATTTACCGACATTTGGTATACCAACAATCATGGCACGAGCTGCCCGTGGTTGTATTCCTTTATTACGTAATTTATCCATTTTTGCTTGGGCCTGTGCCTTTGCTAGCTGGATAACCTGCTTTATATCGGTTTTATCATTAACATTAATTGCGATAGCAGGAATTTGTTTTTCTGAAAAATAATTTATCCACTGATTTGTAATATCTGGATCTGCTAAATCCTTTTTCATCATAACAATCATTTTTGGTTTATTTTGTAATACTTGTTGCAACATTGGATTTTGTGATGATAAAGGCACCCTTGCATCAACTAACTCCATCACAAAATCAACAAGCTTTAATTTTTCTTCTACTTCTCTCCGAGCTTTTGCCATATGCCCGGGAAACCATTGTATGGTCATTATTTAACCTACTTTCCCATCATTTGCATTCTATCTAACGGCCAGTACAGTAAGCTAGTCTTACCAACAATTTGATCCATTGGAATTACGCCAATCACTCGACTATCTGTTGAATTCCCACGATTATCACCTAATACCAAAACATGGTCTGCTGGAATTTCTTGATATCCACCTGGAAGATTTTCCAATGTAAAATCTTCGGTATGAATTTGAAAAGGCTGAGACTTGCCTTCATTGGACTTTAAGAATGGTTCTTTTACCTCTTCTCCATTAATGTACAATACATTATCTTTCACTTCAACATGTTCTCCAGGCAGACCGATCACACGTTTAATAAAATCTTTTTTGGATGACGCATGAAAAACAACCACATCAAAACGTTCTGGTTTATGTAAATGATACGTAAATTTATTTACAATTAATTGATCACCATTATGTAAAGTTGGCAACATGGATGGTCCGTCAACGACAATAGGGGCAAAGAAAAACATGCGAACAATAAACGCTATACCAAAAGCTATCAATAGAGCCTTTAACCAGTCCAACCATTCATTCTTACTTTCTTTTTTCCGTTTTGGCATATTTCCCCCTCCAACTTTGTTGGCAAAATAATTACTTATACTACTTATTTAGTGTATGAGACTATTGCCATTAAATTCATGTGCAAAAAAGGAGCTTGTGCACATTTGCCAAGCTCCTTTCTAAAAGAATTTACCTTACTCGTATACATGCGTTTTCCGACTAGCGACGTTCTTTAATACGAGCTGCTTTACCACGAAGATTTCGTAGGTAGTATAGTTTCGCACGACGAACAATACCACGACGAGATACTTCTATCTTATCAATACGAGGTGAATGCATTGGGAATGTACGTTCTACACCTACACCATAAGAAAGCTTTCTTACAGTAAATGTTTCACTAATTCCACCGTTTTGACGTTTAATAACGACACCTTCGAATACCTGAATACGTTCACGACTACCTTCTACAACTTTAACGTGTACTTTTACTGTATCTCCTGGGCGGAAATCAGGGTGGTCTGTACGTAATTGATCCTTCGTAATGTTTTCAATAATTTTTTGCATTCTGCTTCACTCCTTCCAAACCAATGCTCTTATCTCCTAAGGGACAGCGGAACATCGTTTATAGTACCTAAAGACGAAACTTTAAGCACAACATTTAATATACCATATGAAATAATAGACTTCAACTACTTATTTGTATTCCATTCGTTTAGAAGTTGTTTTTCTTTTTCTGTTAAAGGATAATCATGTAATAAATCATTTCGGCGTTGATATGTCCGTTGTAATGACTGGTTTTTCCGCCATTCTTCGATTTTAGCATGGTTCCCTGATAACAGAACTTCCGGAACTTTCATCCCTCGAAAATCTGCTGGTCTTGTATAATGGGGATGCTCCAACAGTCCGGTTGAATATGAATCCTGAGGAGCTGAGGTATCATTTCCTAATACTTGAGGAAGTAACCGAACGACACTATCCATTACGACCATCGCACCTAATTCTCCGCCGGTCAAGACGTAGTCTCCAATTGAAATTTCATCTGTAACAAGATATTCTCGAATTCTCTCATCATATCCTTCATAATGACCACAAATAAACACTAGGTGCTCTTCATTGGCCAATTCTTCCGCTTTCTTTTGATTGAAGGTTTCACCTTGTGGACACATTAGTACAACCCTTGGTTTTGATTCTTTGCCTTTCATAATTGCATCAACCGCATCAAATACCGGCTGTGGGGTTAAAACCATCCCAGCTCCGCCACCGTAGGGATAATCATCCACTTTATGATGCTTATTTACTGTATAATCTCGAAAATTAACTAATTGGTAAGTGAATTTGCCTTTATCTTGTGCTTTTTTTAAAATGGAGGATTGTAACACACCATTAAACATTTCGGGAAATAATGTCAATACGTCAATATGCATCAATCCAACAGTCCTTCCATTGGTTCAATCATTACTTTTTGGGATTGAACATCAACTTCTTTCACGACATCTGTAATGTATGGAATGTATACATCTTTTCGTGAATGCCTTCCTACCACCCATACATCATTAGCGCCTGGGGAAAGGATTTCTTTAATCGTCCCAATTTCTTTATCTTCTTGGGTATATACCTTACATCCAATTATTTGGTGATAATAAAATTCAGTCTCACCTAGCTCGGTTAACTGTTTCTCAGTAATCTTTAACTCTAATCCCTTAAATCCAACAACATCATTTATATCTGTAAACTCCTTAAATTGAAGAAGATCGTATCCTTTATGCATGCGATGACCAGTAATGGTCACTGTAAGAGGATCATCATTAGCTCTTATAATATAAAGGGTATTTCCAATTTCAAATCGTTCCTCGAAATCTGTTATACGCAGTACTTTGACTTCCCCTTTAATTCCGTGTGTATTAATTATTTTTCCTACTGTAAACATTTTATCTGTCATTATTCTCACCTGCTATTCATCAATTCGAATGACAATACCATCTTTAATAACGATAGCACGTTCTCCCATTACTTCTTCCCAATGCGAACCTTCAGAGACCTCAACAAGAGCTTCAACTTCTTTTTCCGTAATTTCGCTTCCCAATTCTAACATGTCCAACTGTTCCATTTTAAAATCAGCAAGCTTAATCTTTTCCTTACGATTATTAATTTCTTGCTGAAATCGTTCATTAACCTCTGGTTTTGATATTCCTGCTTTATTTTGTAATTTTCTTTGTTCGAACAGAAGCTGTTGACACTCTTGTTCAAGTCGCATTTTATGATCATGAAAATTAGCTTTTAATTTCTCTTTACTTTTCTCTGTGATTATTTGCTTGATTAGGACTTTTTTGATTATCTTCACAATTATTCCTCGCTCTCACAAAACATCAATATATTTGCAGGTAATGTGTAAAAAGGGAAAGGATTTCCCCCTTTCCCTTTACATAATATCTAAATAAACACGCTTATTGCTATCTGTTTTTGCTGCATAGACAACCGTACGGATTGCTTTAGCAATTCGTCCATTTTTTCCAATCACCTTACCAACATCATCAGGGTGAACGGAGAGATGATAAACCATTTTAGCATTTTCTTCCGTTTCTGTAATTTTAATGTCTTCAGGGTGATCTACAAGTGACGTAATAATAGATTCAATAAGGGCTCTCATGATATCACACTACTTTGCAACTTGATTTTTTTGCTCGTGGAATTTCTTCATGATGCCTTCTTTAGAGAATAGATTACGAACTGTGTCACTAGGTTTTGCACCTTTTGTCATCCAGTCAAGTGCTTTATCTTCATCTATTTTAACTTCAACTGGATTTACAACAGGATTATAAGTTCCGATTTGTTCAATAGAACGTCCATCACGAGGAGAACGTGAATCAGCTACAACAATACGATAAAATGGATTTCTTTTAGATCCCATACGTTTTAAACGAATTTTAACAGCCATGTACTTGCACCTCCAAAATAAATATTTAACACATTTTTAGATTTTAGCAGAAAACTAAAAGTCTGTAAAGTGTTTTTGCATTACAATGTTATAACGCCGTCTATCAAGAAAAGTTTTCATCAATCTAAACGAATACAGTCTTACATAAACGGAAATTTCATTCCCTTTCCTTTTTTTCCTTTTTGCATGTTTGTCATTTGCTTCATCATTTTCTTCATCTCATCAAATTGCTTTAACAACCGATTAACTTGTGATACAGAAGTTCCGGAACCCTTTGCAATTCGTTTTTTTCTACTTGCGTTCATTAAGCTTGGATCTTGACGCTCTTTTTTAGTCATTGATTGAATAATAGCTTCTACATGCGTAATTTGCTTTTCATCAATTTGGGCATTTTTTAGACCCTTCATTTTATTTGCACCAGGGATCATAGACATTAGATCCTCTAAAGGTCCCATGTTTTTTACTTGTCCCATTTGTTCTAAAAAGTCATCAAAAGTAAATGACATCGTACGCATTTTTTCTTCTAATTCTTTTGCCTGCTTTTCATCTACATTGGTCTGTGCTTTTTCTATTAACGAAAGTACGTCTCCCATACCTAGGATACGCGAGGCCATGCGATCCGGATGGAATGCTTCTAATTCATCCAACTTCTCTCCCATACCAGCAAATTTGATTGGCTTGTCGGTAACAGCTTTAATTGAAAGAGCAGCACCACCACGTGTATCACCATCTAATTTGGTTAAGACAACTCCAGTAATATCCAGCTGCTCATTAAAGCTTTCAGCAACATTCACTGCATCTTGTCCTGTCATAGAATCAACAACTAGATAAATCTCTTCAGGGTTGACCTTTGCTTTAATATCTTGTAATTCTTCCATTAATTCATTGTCAACATGCAAACGTCCTGCTGTATCAATGATGACATAATCATGATGTTCTTCCTTTGCTTTTTCAATCGCTTTTGTCGCAATATCCACCGGATCAGCTTCGGTTCCCATAGAAAATACGGGCATATCAAGCTGTTGACCAAGTGTCTCTAATTGTTTAATCGCAGCCGGCCGGTACACATCACAAGCAACAAGTAATGGCGAACGATTATGCTTTTTACGAAGTAGATTAGCTAATTTACCTGAAGTTGTCGTTTTACCAGCACCTTGCAGACCAGTCATCATTATAACCGTTGGACCTCGATCAGCGACGGCAATTTTACTTTGTTCTCCACCCATTAATATGGTTAATTCATCTTTTACTACCTTAATTACTTGCTGACCTGGTGTCAGGCTATCCATTACTTCCTGACCAACAGCTCTTTCTTTAATTCTTTTAATTAAATCTTTTACTACTTTATAGTTTACGTCGGCTTCAAGTAAGGCAAGACGTACTTCCCTTGTCATTTCTTTAACATCTTGCTCAGAAACTTTTCCTTTACCAGTAATTTTTTTGATTGTACTTTGCAAACGGTCGGCCAAGCCTTCAAATGCCATAGAAGGTGTCCCCCTAATCTAATTCTTTTAATTTATCAATAAGGTGTTGTATCTGATTATCTTTATCCCTTACTAATTCTTCTAAGCTTTCCATAACTTGTAGACGCTGCTGAAACTTATCGTACAGTAAAAGCTTTTCTTCATATGTTTCCAACATATGTTCCGTTCGTCTTATATTATCATAGACAGCTTGTCTGGATACATGAAACACTTCTGATATTTCACCTAGAGAATAATCTTCCAAGTAATACATTTCCATGTAATTGCGCTGTTTGGGTGTTAGTAATGCCTGGTAAAAATCAAAAAGATAATTCATACGTGTTGTTTTTTCTAGCATAATCCACACCCCTTGTTAAGTGATTTACCTTTACAATTATAATAACGAACGATACGTTTACGTGTCAAGCAATGACTCATTCATCCTCTTCTAACATGTCCGCAAATAATCCATACACAAATGCATGTGCATCAAATTCCTGTAAATCTTCCATACCTTCTCCAAGTCCTACAAACTTAACCGGTATTTGTAATTCATTGCGAATGGCTAAGACAATGCCACCTTTTGCTGTGCCGTCTAATTTCGTTAATACAATACCAGAAACATCTGTAGCTTCAGCAAAAGTTTTTGCTTGATTTAGTGCATTCTGACCAGTGGTTGCATCTAAAACCAATAATACTTCGTGAGGTGCCTGGGGAACCTCACGTTCAATAACTCGTTTTACTTTCGCTAATTCATTCATTAAATTTACTTTGTTCTGTAACCTACCTGCTGTATCACAAATTAATACATCTGCCTTCCGAGACTTAGCAGCTTTAATTCCGTCATAGATCACCGCAGCAGGATCGCTCCCCGCAGTTTGCTTAATGACATCGACGCCTGCTCGTTCTCCCCAAATATCCAGTTGTTCTATCGCACCTGCTCTAAACGTATCACCAGCTGCAAGTATAACTTGTTTCCCTTCGCTTTTTAATTGATGAGCTAGCTTTCCGATTGATGTAGTTTTTCCAGCACCGTTCACACCAACAACTAAAATAATGGATAATTGACCTGTTTGTAATTGAAGCTTTTCCGTTTTAGGATCTTCATCTCCATAGTAAATCTCAACCAACTTCTCTGAAATTACTTCCTTCATTTGTTCAGAATCCTTTATATTTTGGCGCTTTACTTCCATTTTTAATTCGTCAATTAAATCCATTACAGTGGCAACACCCGTATCAGCAGAGATCAAAACTTCTTCTAATTCCTCGAAAAACTCCTCATCCACTTTACGATAACGGGCGATTAAATCATTAATCTTCCCAGAAAACGTTTGGCGTGACTTTTTCATTCCATCTTTATATTTGGCTGATACTTCTTCTACTTCTTCTTCACTTTTTTGGAATTTATTCTTTAATTTGTCCATGAATCCCATAAAACCGCCTCCTTAAGCATTTACTAATTCTTCCGTATCTTCTAAGCGCACAGACACAAGCCTTGATACACCGGATTCTTGCATCGTTACACCATATAGTACATCCGCTTCTTCCATTGTTCCTTTACGATGAGTTATTACGATAAACTGGGTATTTTGACTAAATAACTTAATATACTTAGCGAATCGAACTACATTAGCTTCGTCCAAAGCAGCTTCTACTTCATCTAAGACACAAAATGGAACTGGACGAACGCGTAAAATCGCGAAAAGTAGTGCTATTGCAGTTAGTGCCCTTTCTCCACCAGACAATAATCCTAAATGCTGTAGTTTCTTTCCTGGTGGCTGTGCAACGATGTCGACTCCTGTGTCTAATAAGTTTTGAGGATCGGTTAATTTTAATTCCGCATGTCCACCACCAAAAAGCTGCTGAAATACAATTGCAAACTCGTCTTTTATCTTGGTAAACGTCTCCCCAAATCGTTTGATCATCTCTTCATCCATTTCAGCAATTACGGTATATAATGTTTGCTTTGCCTCTACTAGATCTGTTTGCTGTTCCGTTAAAAAGTTGTAACGTTCAGCAATTCGCTCATATTCATCAATTGCACCTAAATTAACAGTACCTAAACCTTCAATTTGTTGTTTTAGTTGATTTACTATAGCTTGAGCTTCCTCTTTATTTTTAGCTTTTTCATAGGATTGCTTCGCTTTATCATAGCTGATCGTATATTCATTTTGCAAATGCGATAGAAGATTCTCTAGTTCGACATCCATTCGATTTGACTGGACTTCTTTCTGTTGAATATCTTGCCTGATTATTTCGTACTGCTTTGTGTCTTGCTTTAAATCATGGTCTTTATCTTGTAATTGTTGCGATTGCTCTGCTCGTTTTGTTTTTTGCTCCTGGATTTCATTGGTGATTTGCGCTTTGTTATCCATTTGCACTGTAATCGTTTCATCAATTTCTTCTTCGGTTTCATTTGATTCTTGGAAACCTAGTAACTGCTGTATTTCTTCTTGGAAAGCATCGTATTGATTCTGTAATTCTGTCAGTTGTTTTTGAACCGTACTTGTTTTATTTCGTTGGCTCTTCACTCGCTCATCTTGCTCTGCAAGGAGAATTTGATTACGATGCATCTCTTCCTGAAGTTTTTCTTTATTTTCTTTAACCTCTGTTTGCTGCTTCGTTAAGGTTTCGATCTCCTGCTCTAGATTTTTTGCATTGACAGTTAGTTGTTGTAGTTCTTGATCGATAGCTGTTTGCCTTTTGTTCATTTGTACAGTGTCTTCATCAAATTGCTGCTTATCTTGATCATACAATTGTAAGTTTTCATTCATCGTCTGTATTTTCATTTCCAATTCACGATGTTGGGATTGCAATTCCTGTAAATGCTGCTGCTCCGATTGTTGTGACGACTCAGCAAGTGTTAATTGACGTTCTACCTCTTGAACAGCTTGTTTTTGCTCACGAAGATTTTGTTCAAAACGCAAGATTTTTTCTTGGAATTCTGTTAGCTTCTCGGTCATTTCCTGTAAATCTTTCTCTCGAGTAAACAATGACTGGTTGGTCTTTTTTTGTGCCCCACCAGACATTGAACCTCCAGGATTAACCACATCTCCTTCCAATGTAACAATACGGAAACGTCTCATCACCATGTTGGCAATTTCATTTGCATCCTTTAATGATTGAGCAATAATCACATGCCCCATTAAATGATTAATTGCTTTTTGATAGTGGTTAGTCGTATCGATTAATTGCGCAGCGATACCAATATAACCCGCATGTTCCTCTATGTTACGGACCGTATTCTCTGGTATAGATCGTTCTTGAATCGTACTTAATGGAAGAAACGTTGCTCGACCACTATTGGTTTGTTTCAACCAGCCGATTGACTTTCTTGCAGCTTTATCATCTTTTACGATGATATGTTGTGCTTGCCCGCCTAACACGGTTTCAATTGCAGTAATATAAGGTTTGGGGACCTCTATGAGTTCAATGACAGCTCCGTAGATATCCGATAATTTACCATTCTCTCGAGCCGTTAACACAGCTTTAACGCCATGGAAAAACCCTTGAAAGTCTTCTTTCATTTCTTCTAACATTTCTCTTTTTGATTTTATTTTTTCTACATATTGATAGCCTTGATATAATTTCGTTTGTGCATCTTGAAACTCATTTCGTTTCATTTCCAATGTTTGTTTTAATGCCTTTACTTTGTTTTCTTTTTCATAAGAAGTGGCTTCTTGTATTTGTAAGTCTTTGCTTATTTGTTGCAATTGCTGTTGAAGTGTTTCTCTTTCCTGAACGAGATCAGCGAATTTCGTTTCCTGTTTTTCTTTTTTACCATTCAGTTGTTGAAGTCTCTCTTCGATCGATTGTCTTTCATTCCGTTTTACTGCTTGTTTATTTAGATACTCAATGTATTCCGACTTTAAATCTTCTATTTTCTCTTCTAAGTTTTCTTTACCTAATTGGAGTTTCTGATCTAATTGATTTACTATACCCGCTGTTTCTTGTTTCGTCTGTTCTAGTTCAGCCAAATGCTTCTTTTCTTGTATTACTTCATCATGTAATTTTCCAATTCGAACTGAAGTATCGTCTTTCTGTGCCTCTAATTTTGTTTTATTTTCTTCAAAATGCTTGTTCTTTTCAAGAAAAAGCTGTTTTTTTCCCTCGTATTTTTCTAATGTTTGCGTAGCTGCTAACAAATCTGCTTGTAATTTTTCAATCGCTTCATCTATTTGCTCGATCATTTGTCGTCGTTCTTCTTGGGCTGTTTCTTTTTGTTCAATGGATGCTTTTATATGTTGTTCTTTTTGTTTTGCTTGTTCTAATTCATTTCGTTTGGTTTCCCATTGTTTATGTAGTACTTCTATTTCAGCTAGCAAATAAGCTATCTCTTTTTCTTTTAACTGATCTTTTAATTGCAAATATTTACTGGCTGTGTCTGCCTGCGCTTTTAATGGTTCAATTTGTTGTTCAATTTCATGAATAATATCTTCTACACGATTCAGGTTTTCTTGTGTTTCTGCTAATTTATATTCCGATTTCTTTTTTCTTTGTTTGTATTTTAATACCCCAGCAGCTTCTTCGAATATCGTTCTTCGTTCCTCGGCTTTGGAACTTAATATTTCTTCAACTTTTCCTTGACTAATAATCGAGAATGCTTCTCTCCCGAGCCCAGAGTCCATAAATAAATCTACAATATCCTTTAATCGACAAGCCTGATTATTAATAAAGAATTCACTTTCACCAGATCGAAAAACACGCCTCGTAACACTTACTTCCTCATAATCCAATGGAAGTTGTTGATCGTGATTATCGAGTACCAATGTAACTTCTGCTACATTCAATGCTTTTCGTGTATCGCTGCCCTGAAAAATAATGTCTTCCATTTTCGATCCTCGTAAGGATTTTGCTGACTGTTCTCCAAGCACCCACCGAATGGCATCCGTTATATTGCTTTTCCCGCTGCCATTTGGTCCTACTACTGCCGTAACACCAGGTACAAAATCAACATTTATCCGTTTAGCAAAAGATTTAAAGCCTACACTTTCCAGCCTTTTTAAATACATATTACATTCTCCTATTTATCTTAAAGAACATCTTCAATTTTACTTACGAAGATTCTCATTAAACTATTACAATATACTTTATTAATATTAAATAATACAATTTGGCTTTTTACCGCATTTATTTTATCATAAACATAGGAACAAAAGAAGAGATGATGCTATACATACTCAAGTTTATATGGAAGGAGTGGGGAATATTGAACTTAGAGCAACCAACAGAGGAAAATCTGAAAATACTATTGGATGGGATTGCAGAACGATTAGATGTCGTTAATCGCACGATTATGGATCCAAAAGATTATGACTTAAACAAGTATAATGAATTAAAGCTCATGTATGATATGATTAACCAAAAAGGCCATTTAAGTGCACAAGAAACGCAAGCATTCATTGAAGAATTAAGAGCTGTACGGAAACAATCATCATAATGCATAGAAAAAGGCTGTATTTTGGTACAGCCTTTTTCTAAACATTATACTTATCTATCGCTGCTTTGGCGGCACGCTGTTCTGCTTCTTTTTTGGTTCTGCCTACACCTGAACCATATACTTCGTCCTTCAAAAATACATTTGCAACAAACTCTTTATGGTGTGAAGGCCCTCTTTCCTCGACAATCTTATAAGACACGGACTGGTTTCGCACCTGTTGAATTAACTCTTGCAATTGACTTTTGTAATCCATCGCATGGGAAAAAGCACCATTTATTATCTTAGGAAAAACAAACGTTTCAAGAAATTGTAAAGACGCATTAAATCCTTTATCTAAATATAAGGCGCCTAGAAAAGCTTCAAAAACATCTGCTAGTAAAGCGGAGCGATCACGGCCGCCTGTTTGTTCTTCACCTTTCCCTAAACGAATAAACTGCCCCAATTCTAATCCTCTAGCAAAACTTGCTAACGAAGGTTCACAAACAATAGAGGCGCGTAATTTAGTCATTTCTCCTTCTGGCATATGCGGATGCTCCCGGAATAAGTATTGGGAAACGCCTAGTTCCAATACAGCATCTCCTAAGAATTCCAGACGCTCATTATCAGCATATCCTTCATCACGATGCTCATTCACATAGGATGAATGCGTAAATGCCTGCGTTATTAAATTATGATCTCGAAACTGAATATCCAATTGTTGTTCTAACTGAGCAATATTCATGTCGGCACCTCAATTTGTTAAAAATATACGGAAAGCCTCGCTTCATGCGAGACTTTCTTCAACTGTTAACCCTTAATGTTATTTATGTAGTTAACAGCATCTCCTACTGTATTTATTTTTTCAGCTTCTTCATCAGCAATTTCCATATCAAATTCGTCTTCCAGTTCCATTACTAGTTCAACAACGTCTAATGAATCTGCCTCTAAATCATCTTTAAAAGATGCCTCCATAGTTACTTTTGACTCTTCCACATCAAGACGATCAACAATCATATCTTTTACACGATCAAATACATCTGCCACGGCATTTCACCTCCTTTCAATTAGTAAATGGATGATTACATAACCATGCCGCCATCGATATGAATCGTTTGACCGGTAATATAATTAGCATCATCACTTGCTAAGAAGCGGACGACTTTAGCAACATCTTCTGGTTCCCCTAGTTTTTCCAAAGGTATCATCTGCAACATCTGATTATGTTGTTCTTCTGTAAGAGCGTCCGTCATATCTGTCGAAATAAACCCAGGCGCAACTGCATTAACATGGATATTTCTGGAAGCTAGCTCTTTCGCAGTTGTTTTTGTTAGCCCAATTACTCCTGCTTTTGCAGCAACATAATTTGCTTGTCCAGGGTTGCCGCTAATACCTACAATAGAAGCTACATTCACAATTTTCCCAGATCGTTGTTTCATCATTTGTCTGGTAACAGCCTTTGTACAAACAAATACGCCTTTTAAGTTGGTATTTATAACTTCATCAAATTCAGTTTCTTTCATTCTCATTAATAAATTGTCTCTCGTAATTCCAGCATTATTAACAAGTATATCTAATGATCCAAACTGAGATACTACTTCTTTCATCATATCTTTTACACTTGTTTCACTTGCAACATCAGCCTGTACAATGAATGCTTCTCTTCCCATTTGTTTAATTTCTTCAGCTACTGCTTGGGCTTTCGCCTCATTCCCAGAATAATTAATGGCAACATTTGCACCTTGCTTTGCTAATTCTAATGCAATTGCACGACCAATACCACGTGAAGCTCCTGTTACTAGCGCATTTTTCCCGTTAAGCATTAAATATCCTCCCTATACCAAGCTATGAATTCTTCTAAAGACGCTGTATCTTGGACCGCAAATGTTTTTGTTCTTCTATTTATTTTCCTAACCAAACCACTCAATACTTTACCATTTCCGACTTCTACAAATGCATCCATGTCATGGTCCATCATATTCATTATCGATTCTTCAAAACGAACTGGCGAATAAAGCTGCTTAATTAATAAATCCTTGATTTCATTACTTTCGCGAACAGGTGAAGCTGAAACATTTGCATATACCGGTATGGTTGCATCTTTAATCGACACTTCATTTAAATAATTAGCGAATGATTCATTTGCAGCCTTCATTAGACGAGAGTGGAATGGCCCACTAACATTTAATGGCATGACCCGTTTTGCACCTTTAGATTTTAGTATAGTTGTAGCTTGTTCTATTCCTTTAACAGATCCAGAAATAACGATTTGTCCAGGACAATTTAAATTTGCAAGATCTACAATCTCATCATCTATTTCGTCTAATCCTGCTTGAATAGTTTCGACATCTAATCCCAATACAGCCGCCATTGTCCCTTGTCCTTTTGGGAAAGCTTGTTCCATTAGCTTACCACGTGTTGCTACTAACGGAAGTGCCTCTTCTAATGAGATAGCACCTGCGGCTACTAATGCACTATATTCCCCTAAGCTATGTCCAACGGTCATAACTGGTTGTACCTCATGTTTTAACAAAAGTGTGTGGAGTGCTACACTCATTAAAAGTAAAGCAGGTTGGGCATTCTCTGTTTCTGTTAATCTTTCCTTCGGCCCCTCAAACATTATTTTGGTTAAATCTGTATTAAGCGTACGATCTGCCTCTTCAAATAGCTGTTTCATATCTGGATATGTTTCATATAACTCTTTTCCCATTCCTACTTCTTGAGACCCTTGTCCGGGAAACATGAAAGCTACTTTTTTCATGATTAATCCTCCTTATCCAATTCCATTGTCTCCACTGTTTGCTTAATTGTATCTGTTATATGGTTATTAACCATATGACAAGTTTGTTTAATTGCATTCAGGATAGCTCGTTGATCAGAGGATCCGTGTGCTTTAACTACAGGAGCAGCCAGACCAAAAAGGCCAGCACCCCCATACTCCGAGTAGTCCAACTTACCTTTCAGAGCTTTTAGATCGTTTTTCATTAATCCTGCGGCAATCTTTGTTTTCGTTGATGTCATAAATGTGTCCTTTATCATAGAAAACATGGATTCAGCTGTACCTTCAATTGTTTTTAAAGCTATATTTCCTGTAAAACCATCTGTCACGACGACATCCGCAACATTTGCTAAGACATCTCTTGCTTCTACATTTCCGACAAAATGGAGAGGGGCATCTTGTAATAGCTGAAAAGTTCTTTTGGTAAGATCATTTCCTTTACCATTCTCGGTACCAACATTTAATAAGCCTATTCTTGGATGTTTAATCCCCCTAACCTTTTCAGCATAAATGGATCCCATTATTGCATATTGAAGTAAGTGGTTAGGCTTTGCGTCAACGTTTGCCCCGACATCCAACAGTAGGAAACCTTGTCCATCAATCGTTGGTAAAGTTGGACTTAAAGCTGGACGATCGATACCGTTAATTCTTCCCACAACAAATAGGCCAGCACTCATTAACGCTCCTGTATTTCCTGCTGAGATACAAGCATCTGCGTTACCCTCTTTAACTTCGTGAGCCATTAATACAAGGGAAGCATTTTTTTTCCTGCGAACAGCGCGCACAGGCTCATCTTCTGAAGTAATTACTTCTTTGGTATGTAAGACATGGATATTTGTTGCATTTGTTAGGTACTGATTAATTTGTTCTTCATCACCGATTAACGTAATTTCTAATGCTTCAATCTGGGAGACCGCCTCCATGGCACCCAAAACGGCTGCTTTTGGAGCATGATCGCCTCCCATTGCATCTATTGCTATTTTCATTTAGTGTTCTCCTTTATGCTCGTTGGATTGATACATATGAAAATTGCCTGTAAACACCATTTCATTCTCTACAAAACTTTGCACTTGAACAAGTGTTAACCCTTTCGCTTTTCCTTCTACGGTAGCCTTAGCAATAACACGTTCTCCTTCATTTACTTGTCTCGTGAATTTCAGTTCAGATTTAGCCGTCAATGCTAATTCATCGTTTATTACAGCTACTGCTAATGAATTTGCTTGCGCAAATAAATGGTGACCACGCGCAATCTTATTACGAGAAAATACATGCTCCGATCCAATATCTAAGATAGAAATAGCACGGCTATCCAATTCAAGATCTATGACTTCACCAATAACTTCTTCCAATGGTAATGCTTTTACCGTTTCATTCCACTGATCCGTCGCAACTGACTTTATGCGTTGTCGTAATTCTGGAATAGACAGTTCCATTCGGTCCAAACGTATGGTTTGAATACTAACCTCAAATTTCTTCGCTAATTCTTCATCCGTTATAAATGGGGTTTGTTCTATTGTATCTTTTAATAATCGTTGCCGATCAGCCTTTGGTCGCTTCATTCTTGCACCGTCCATATCATTATTTATGACTTGGTCCTAATAGTAATATATAATACCTTTTCTGTTTATGCAAATATTTCTTTAGTCTAACTTTTCTTTAAAAGCAGCATTATTTTCTACATAGCGCTGAAGATACTGGTACTCTGGCTTATCGAGTAAATTGTTTTCAATAATCCATTGAGCATCATTCCTAGCCGTCTCTAAAGCTCGATAATCATGGACCATATCAGCAACCTTAAACTCTGGAACACCACTTTGCTTTCTCCCGAAAAAATCCCCTGGACCTCGTAATTGCAGGTCCTGTTCCGATAAGGCAAATCCGTCAGTAGTCTCCGCCATAATCCGCATTCGCTCTTTTCCTGTTTCCCCCTTAGGATCAGCAATTAATATACAATAGCTCTGCTTAGCTCCTCTACCAACTCGTCCGCGTAATTGATGTAATTGTGATAGCCCGAATCGTTCCGCATCATAAATAACCATTACAGTTGCATTTGGAACGTTCACCCCAACTTCAACAACCGTTGTCGAAACAAGGATTTGTACTTTATTCTCAGCAAACTCTTTCATAACCGCATCTTTTTCGTCGGTCGATAATCTTCCATGCATTAATCCAATTTTCACTTCTTCTGAATAGAAACTATGTAATTGATGGAAAACGTCGACAGCATTTTGAATATCTAATTTATCAGACTCTTCGATAAGTGGACAAATTACATAAGCCTGTTCTCCCTTCGCAACTTGATTTTCGATGAACTGCAGCACACGATCTAATGTATTTTCTTTCACCCAATATGTTTCTATTTCCTTTCGTCCTTGAGGCATTTGATCAATCACCGATACATCCATATCACCAAATGAAGTAATCGCCAAAGTCCTGGGTATTGGCGTAGCTGTCATAAATAACACATCTGGAAACAGCCCTTTTTCACGTAGTGCTCGCCTTTGTTTTACACCAAAGCGATGCTGCTCATCCACAATAACAAATCCAAGGTCATTAAAAACGACATCCTCTTGAATTAATGCATGTGTTCCAACAACAATATGTATTTGATGCTCTCTAATTTGTTCAGTAATTTCTCTTCTCTTTTTCCCTTTTACTGAACCTGTGAGTAATGTAATTTTCGCTTTATCTTTAAACAGTTCCACTAATGAGTGAAAGTGCTGTTCAGCTAAAATCTCAGTCGGCACCATGAGGGCACCTTGCTTTCCGGCTGTAATCGAAGCATATAAACAGATGGCAGCTACCGCTGTTTTCCCTGAACCTACATCCCCCTGTAACAGGCGATTCATTCGATACGAGGATTTCATATCAGCAAGTATTTGGTTTAGCGATTTTTGTTGGGCAGCAGTTAGTGTAAAGGGAAAACCTTTTATAAAGTCCTGAACAAGATCCGATTTATATTGCTGTGCATTTCCTGTCGTCGCCTCACGTTTTAATTTCCGTAATAATTGCATTTTTAATTGAAACAATAAAAATTCCTCGTATATAAATCGGCGCCTAGCATGTTTTAAATCAACACGATTTAAAGGAAAATGCATGGACTGATACGCATCTTTCCTTAATGGCAGCTTATAGTTTATTAAATAGGTTTCTGGTAAAATTTCTTGTATGCGATCGGCATACGAAGAGAGAGCTTGTTGAATTGCCTTTTTTAATTTAATATTAGAAATATCACCTTTCAAGGAATAGAAGGGCTGAATTTCCGCTTGTTGACTTGCTGGCCCCTTTTTATAATTGCTAACCGTAATTTGCAATCGGTGTGCATCCCATTTTCCTGTTAACGTCACCGTATCACCTTGTTTTAATTGCTTTTTGGCGAATGCCCGATTAAACATTACAGCTTTAACTGCAACTCCTTCTACTTCAACAGTAAAAACGAGTCTTGATTTCTTCTTTCCATAAAAAGTAAGAGAAGGATCATGAATCACCCTTCCCTCAATCGTAACTTTATCTTCATGAACCAACTCACTAAGTGGTCTTATTTCAAATGTATCGTATCGGTAGGGGAAATAGTTTAATAAATCTTCAACCGAATAAATATTCAATAATGCAAGATTTTCTGCGAATTTCCCTCCGATTCCTTTTACATTTGTTACGGGATCTAGTAGCATGACAATCACTCTTTTCCACTCTTCTAACTTGTTATTCCGAATAATTTATCCTTTAGAAAACGTCCGGTTGGGGTATCTGCTAGTCCACCCTCGCCAGTTTCACGTAAGCTTGAAGGCATTTGCTTACCAATACGATACATAGCACCGATAACTTCATCACATGGTATTCTGCTAGTAACACCTGCTAATGCCATATCTGCTGAAACTATAGCTAATGATGAACCCCCTGCATTTCGTTTTACACAAGGAACCTCCACTAATCCAGCAACAGGGTCACAAACAAGACCAAGCATATTCTTTAATGTCATTGCGAAAGCCTCAGCAGATTGCTGCGGAGTACCTCCAGCCATTTCAACAATAGCAGCAGATGCCATCGCTCCTGCTGAACCTACCTCTGCCTGACACCCACCTGCTGCACCAGAGATAAATGAATTATTAGCAACCACAAACCCAAAAGCGCCTGCTGTAAATAAATAACGTATCATTTGTTCTCTTGATGGATGAAGTTGGTTTTTAACCGCAAATAGTGTCCCAGGTACACAGCCTGCGCTTCCAGCTGTCGGAGTGGCACAAATTGTTCCCATCGCGGCATTAACTTCATTTGTTCCCATTGCTTTACTAACTGCATCCATCAATAAGTTACCAGACAACGGGGTTTTTTCTTTCATATAATTTTGAATTAAGACGGCGTCTCCACCGGTTAAACCTGTTACTGATTCAACTCCCTTTAACGCATCTTCAATTGCATTTTCCATTACTTGTAGATTCGTTTCCATCTCTTCAAATAACTGTTCACGTGTCTTTTCCTTTACTTCCATTTCCTGGCGAATCATTACCTCAGAGATCGAAATGCTATCTTTCTCTGCAAATTCCACTAATTCCTTTACCGTACGAAACATAAGATTCCCACCTTTCCTGTTAAAATCTAGCTGACAATTTTTGAGATTTGTATAATATGATCTGCATTATCCAATTCTTTCAATATCGAATCATCAATGTTCTGATCAACTTCAATTACCATGAGTGCTTCTTTTCCTACGTCTTTCCGATTAACTTCCATATGACCAATATTAATTTGATACTTAGCTAGGATCGTTGTTACCGAAGCGATTGCTCCAAATCGGTCGTTGTGCATAATTAATATAGCTGGATGATTTCCAGATAAACGTAGTTCAAATCCATTTAGTTCTGTAATTTCTACCTTTCCACCACCTATGGATATTCCTACTAACTCAAGAGATTCTGTGTCATTTCCAACTATAATACGAGCTGTATTAGGATGATCAACTGCAGCGCTATCCTCAATAAATTCAATCTTAAGATTCTGCTCTTTTGCTAGCTCCAGGGCATCTTTCATACGTGGATCATCTGTATCAAAACCTAAAAGGCCACCAGCTAATGCGAAATCGGTACCGTGACCCTTATATGTTTTGGAAAAGGATTCATATAAATGAATTTTTGCCCATGTTGGTTCTTTTCCAAATAGAGATCTTGCAGCCTTTCCAATTCTAGCTGCTCCGGCTGTATGTGAACTAGAAGGCCCAATCATTACCGGACCAATAATATCAAAAACTGAATTATATTTCATTATTAACCACCGCCCATTTACACGTTTAATCAACTTACTGGGAACATTTAAAAACTGCAACTAAAATTTCGTTATATGATATATTCCCTCTTTAAATTATAACAAAAAAACGATTAATAATCATTTTCGTTATTATTATAAACGAATGAAATTGTATGCGTGGTTGCAATTCCACTTCAGTATAAGGGAAATTGACGAAGTTTAATAAAAAAGCTATAATATTAATTTGTGGATTATACGTTTATAATCGGGTGGGAGAGGGACAGGAATTTAATGAGGAGTTAATATGCCTGATAGTAAACACCAAGATCATCTGCAATCAAACTTAAAGCAAGAGTTGATTGCTGGTATTATTGGTTATTTAACAACAATGTATATCATTGTTGTTAATGGATCAATTCTTAGTGAGGCAGGTATTTCCATTGAAAGCGGCATGATCGCAACCATTCTTGCAAGCTTTGTTGGCACTTTAATCATGGGAATCGTAGGGAAGCTTCCGTTAATTCTTATACCAGGAATGGGAATCAACGCTTTATTTGCGTACTCCATTGTACAAGGAACAAACCTATCATTTCAGGAAGGCTTAGCCGTCATTCTAATTGCTGCTGTTATCTTTCTAATAACGGCATTTACTAAATTAGGTGTGATCTTAAAAGACGCTATTCCTAGCTCTTTAAAGCATGCAATTACAGTTGGCTTAGGTTTTTTTCTTATCTTAATTGGTTTAGAAAAAAGCGGATTAGTTAAGAGTGGCACGAATACCATCGTTGCAATTGGAGACTTTACTTCTCCAACCGTAATTGTTAGTTTATTAACATTGTTCCTTGCCATTTTCTTATTTGTAAAGAATATCCCAGCTAACTTTTTGCTAACAATGATAGCAGGTACGATCCTTGCATCCATTGCAGGTATTATTGAAACTGGAAATAAAGCTCTATCAATTACTTGGGATGAGCTGCTGTTTCTTCCTTCCTTTTCAGCGATTAATGAGCTCTCTTTTTGGCTTGCGGTATTTCCATTGGCGATGATCCTAATTTTCGAAAACATGGGTCTATTACATGGACAGCTTGACATGTTGCAACGTGATAAAAGCTATAAACGAGCATATCAAGTCACCGCATTTTCAACAATTACTTGCGCATTCTTCGGCACTTCACCAACTGTATCAGCTGCTGAAAATGCTGCTGTGATTGCTTCCAAAGGGAAAACTGGAAAAACAGCTGTGATTGCAGGAGTATTGTTTTTAGGAACATTATTCATTATACCTTGGATTACAATGATTCCCAATACTGCAATCAGCCCAATTCTAATTATTGTTGGCTTTCTAATGGTGCAAAATATCCGTCACTTACCTTTAGATGATCTATCAGAAGCTCTTCCAGCTTTTTTAATTGTTGTCATGATCCCTTTCACGTATAGCATTGCTGACGGTATGGCATTTGGATTTATTGCATACCCTATCGTGAAATTTGCGATTGGAAAACAACGCGAATTATCAACAGCATTAGTTGTTATATCTGGTTTATTCCTATTTGATTTCATCATGAAGATTATCGGAATATGAAAATTGCCGTTTATTTGGGCGATTTCAGCTTGTAGAGAACACACAGTTGTTTTGCTACAAGCTTTTTTCTTGCTATTAGGAGTACAAATCATTCTCTTTCCCATGGATAAGCGCATTCTTTGTAAAGCCTACGTTAGGTGATTTCGGCTCCGCTCACTCGTTCCAGTGCAAAGTGGAAGGTGCCTTCGCTCCTTAATTAGTCCTAAAATGTTATATTTCGACAATCACTGTCTTCATCGCCTGTTCCATGATCGAAACAACTCAGCCCCAACACTTAAGCGTTCTAATAAATTAAGTTTCAGAAAATAACTAAAAACAAGACTGGCGAAAGCGTTTCGCCAGTCTTGTCATTCACTCTACAGAAAAAATATAAGAATATATCGGCTGATTGCCATTGTGTACTTCAATCTCTATATCTTCATAGGTTTCTTCAATATATTCAACTAATATTTGAACTTCCTTATCTTCAACGTCTTCCCCTTGAAGAATTGTTAATATCTCGTCTTCCTCGGAAATCATCTTATTAAGTAGTAACTTCACTGTTTCTAGTTTATCTGGGTCTGTAGCAATAATTTTTCCATCTTCAATCCCCATAAAATTACCGTTTTCAATGGTAATTCCATCTATCTGTGTATCTCGAACTGCATAAGTAACCTGACCAGTCTTAACCTGTTTTCGAGCTTCATCCATTGCTTGCTGATTAGTATCTAGATTTGCATCAGGATGGAAAGAAAGCATTGCACTAATACCTTGAGGGATAGTCTTTGTAGGTACAACTCGTACATTTTCATCAGCTAATTCAGCTGCCTGGTCAGCAGCCATTAAAATGTTCTTATTGTTTGGCAAGATGAGTACATTTTTTGCATTGGCTTGTTGGATTGCATCTGTAATATCTTGAGTACTTGGATTCATGGTTTGTCCACCTTCAATTACGACAGACGCTCCAAGACTTTCTAAAAGCTCTTTCAATCCTTTGCCCATAGCAACTGTCACAATTGCATAATTTCCTTTTTCTGTTGATACTTGTGATTTATCTTTATTTCCGACAAGAGCGGTGTGCTGTTCACGCATATTTTCGATTTTCATATTGACTAGGCTTCCATACCGTTGTCCCATCGTTAGACAGTCCCCAGGGTATTCGGCATGGATGTGGACTTTTACAAGTTCATCATCTGAAACTACCAATAGGGAATCTCCATGTTCACTAAGTTCGTTACGGAAAGTAGTTTCATCAAAAGGGTGCTCCGCTAATTTTTCATCTTCAAATTTAACCATGAATTCTGTACAGTACCCATATTCTATATCAGAGGTATCCATGAAATCTTGTGTGACTTTATGATGTTCCGCATTAATCATTTCATCCATATCAATGTTCGAATTATCCTCTGTAAGTTCTTCACCTTTTAGTGCAGCTAAAAACCCTTCATATATAGTTACCAAACCTTGGCCACCAGAATCAACAACGCCAACTTCCTTTAATACAGGAAGCAGATCAGGTGTCCGTTTTAGAGATGCTTTCGCTTCAACTACAATTTGATCCATTAACTGGATAATATCCTTTTCTTTCTTGGCAATGGCAACAGCTTGATTACCTGAATCCTTTGCCACTGTTAAGATCGTTCCTTCAACAGGCTTCATTACAGCATTATAAGCAGTAGATACCCCGCTTTCAAACGCCTTAGCAAGTTCGTCTGATGTAACCGCTTCTTTTTTTTCTAACCCTTTTGAAAATCCGCGAAAAATTTGGGATAAAATCACTCCAGAGTTGCCTCTAGCTCCCATCAATAATCCTTTCGCGAATGCCTCAGCCACAACGGAAGCATTGGTGCTGTTAATTTGCTTAACCTCATTTGCACCAGATGTAATCGTCAAATTCATATTTGTTCCTGTATCACCATCCGGAACAGGGAATACATTTAAAGCATCAATGTTTTTTGCATTATTTGATAAATGATGTGCTCCGGACAGGAACATTTGGGTCAGATCCGAGCCATCAATCTTCTGTAAACTCACTTTTATATTTCCTCCTCTATAAACAAGAGCTTTCACGACTAATTTATAACAAACGTCAGAGCCGACACTCCATACGGTTAAAATGAATACTAGTGCGATTCTTTCGGTAACTTACTCTTGTGAAACGCGAACTCCTTGAATATAAATATTAACAGAGTCAATTTCTAATCCTAATGATTGACTTAACGTATATTTTACTTGCGATTGAACATTATGCGCAATTTCAGATATTTTTGTTCCATAACTTACAATAATATACATGTCAATATGTAAGTTATTGTCTTCTTGACGTACAATTACTCCTTTGGAATAATTTTCTTTCTTTAATATTTCAGCAATTCCATCTCTAATTTGACTTTTAGATGCCATCCCTACTATACCATAGCACTCAACTGCCGCACCGCCGGCGATTGTGGCAATAACCTCATTCGTTATTGTTACTTGACCATCATTTGTATGAAGTTCAATGGACATATGAATCCTCCTTATAATACCTGCTCACATTACCTAAAAACATTCTACTACATGCAGAACCATTTTAAAAGTAAAGATAAACGTATATAAAAAATACCCCTTATAACAATGTACGATTTACGTTAATCTGTCAAGGCTTTTCTCTTGATATGTGAAATAATGTTATTCTCATGGATTGAGTAGAAAAAGATTCATTGCATTCTAACAGGAGTTATGGTAAATTGTATAAGTATGAAAATGCAATTACATGGAAAAGTAGGAGGGATAACATGGCCAGAAAATGTGTTGTAACTGGACGTCAAACTCGCAGTGGAAACCAACGCTCTCACGCTATGAATTCCAATAAGCGTAAATGGAAAGCTAATGTACAAAAAGTACGTATTATGGTAGATGGTAAACCGAAAAAAGTTTATGTTTCTGCACGTGCCTTAAAGTCAGGAAAAGTAGAGCGCGTTTAATATACGAAAATACCACTTATCACATTAGTTATGAAACAAGCACCTTTTGAATAAAAGGTGCTTGTTTCTATGCATTAAGAAAAAAATAAGCTTCTGTCATCTGACAAAAGCAAATTCAATTTTACTTCTCTTTCTTGAAGGTACCAATAATAACTCTGACAAATCCACCGATAAATCTTGGGAGCTTAATCGTATAAAATTTCATGAGTTCGCCCTCCTCTTTTAACAAACAAAGCTATCTAGGAATCGTATCACGACTCTTTATTAATAATAGTATGCCTTCGTTGTACGAAAAAGTACCACTATTTCCAATAAGCTTGTTTGATATGCAAAGTGTGGACCCCCATGTAACGGTCGCATCCATCAATGGATAATAGAAATTTGATAAGGTAAGCCCTTTAACTTCGTGCGAAAACGGAACAAACGAGATGTTGGGATAGGTATCGTCATATTCGATAGAATATTCTCCAGCAAATGTTAATTCAATATAATTTGTTTTATCCAGAATGATCCCTTTTATACCTTTACGAGCGATTTCATATAGTAATTGAATATTAATGAGCTCATGATCCATCCTTCCACCAGTAACACCAATTAAATAAATGATATCAGGTTCTAGCTCGAACGCTTTATTCAATGCAATCTCTAAGTCTGTTTCATCTTTGTCAGACGGATATTCGTTAAAATAATTGGCATAGGAAATGATTGTTGCTTTCTCTTCATCTGTTGTGGAATCAAAGTCACCAACTGCATATTCCAGTTGTAACCGATGTTTAATGACTGATAATGCCCCACGATCAGCACCTATCCAAAAGTCAACGGTGTTCCGTAAGCTAGAAAAATCAGGGTACCACTCTGGACCATTTCCAATTATAGCAATAGTTTTCACTTTCAATACTTACTCCTTTAATGCCGCTTTAATATCTTCAATCGCTTGTCGACGATTTTGCTGAGAAAAGATGGCACTCCCTGCTACTAGTACATCAGCACCCGCATCGGAACATAATTTAGCAGTAGATGCTTTAATTCCACCATCCACTTCAATTTCAAATTCAAGTCCTTGTTCTTTACGCCATTGGGCAACTTGTCTAATCTTTTTAACCGTATTTTCGATAAATGACTGCCCACCAAACCCTGGATTTACAGTCATAATTAATACCATGTCAATATCACTTAAAACTGGTAATAATAATTCAGCTGGGGTGGCTGGGTTAATTACTACACCGGCTCTTACTTGTTGATCCTTGATTAATTGAATGGTTCGATGTAGATGAGGGCTTACCTCTTGATGTACGGTAATAATATCTGCTCCTGCCTTTGCAAATTCCTCAATATAACGATCTGGATCTTCAATCATTAAATGAACATCTAGCGGTAGCTTCGTTGTTGGACGAATTGCTTCTACCACTAATGGACCAAGAGTGATATTCGGTACGAAACGACCATCCATCACATCTACATGTATATAATCTGCTCCTCCCAATTCTACGTCGTTGATCTCTTTACCAAGCTTTGCGAAATCCGCTGATAAAATAGATGGTGCAATTTTTGTCATTACTAATACCTCGGCTTTCTTGTTTGTATTTCTTCGAAAAAACGTAAATAATGGTCATAGCGATAGCTGGGAATTTCGCCTTCTTCTACCGCTGCTTTCACAGCACATTTGGGCTCTTTATGATGCATACATCCTCGAAATTTACAACCTTGCCTTCTCTCTCTTATTTCAGGAAAACAATCTGCCAATTCTTCTAATGATATATCTTGAAAGTCTAAAGAACTAAATCCAGGGGTATCTGCTACCAACCCTCCATACAGTGGAATTAATTCAACATGTCTAGTAGTGTGCTTCCCTCTACCCAAACTATCGGAAATTTCTCCTGTTTTTAATAATAAAGACGGTTCAATAGCATTTAATAATGAAGATTTGCCCACACCAGACTGTCCCGCAATTACAGTAATGTTATCTTTAAAATAACTTTCAACAACGGAAAGTGTTTCGATATTCTCTACAGAAAGCATCTCCACCTGATAGCCGATATTTTCATAGTCACGTTGATAAGAGACAAGATTTGCTTCTTCTTGACCTGCAATATCCATTTTGGTTAGAAAAATAACCGGTTGAATATCCTTTGATTCCACTAATACAAGAAACCGATCAAGCAAGGTCGTATTAAAGGCTGGCTTCATTGCAGAACAGACAATAATAGCCTGAGTTATATTGGCAATCGGCGGTCTAACCAGTTCATTTTCTCGTGGATGTATTTCTACAATATATCCTTCATGTTGTCCGCTAATATCAAAGGTCACCATATCACCGACAAGTGGGGTAATATTCCTTTTACGGAATACCCCCCTGCCTTTACACTGATATGTTTCGCCTTCTTTTGATTCAACATAATAAAATCCGCTCAAAGCCTTTGTAATTCTGCCTGTTGCCATTTATTCACCTTCTT
Organism: Virgibacillus salexigens; assembly: GCF_014905415.1. Classification (GTDB taxonomy): domain Bacteria; phylum Bacillota; class Bacilli; order Bacillales; family Amphibacillaceae; genus Virgibacillus; species Virgibacillus salexigens. Next base: position 339,614 of record NZ_BNEO01000002.1, on the reverse strand, counting down.
CATAAGTTACTGTTTTCTCTGATATCGTATCGTCATCGCGCTTTATAATATATTCTGCTTTACTATCCGGAGCAATTGTCAATGTAAATTCATACTCTGTATCTTCAGTAATTGTATCTTCTTTATATACTTCTGATATATCATGTTCCATATCATCAATATAAATTTGGACCGTTTGTTCGATTGGTTCTTCATCTATTTCTCCTGATGTATCTGGGTTATAAGGTACAGTAAATGTGACTGTATGTGAAACTGGAGGCTTTTTCTCTGGTCCTGTAGAAATATAAACAGTTACTGACTGACCTTCTTCTAACTCCGTGTTCGTACCTGGATCTTGACGAATAATTTCCCCTTCCGGTGTCGTTTCCGAATTTTCCTCTACAACTTCCATAGTTAAATTATTGCTTTCTAAATAATCTCTTGCCTCTGCCTCAGTCATTCCTTTAAGATTATTTAAATTAATGGTCTTCGGTCCACTACTCACACGAAATATAACTTTTGTTTCGCTTGGGACTACTTCACTATCTGCTGTAGGTTGAATCTGATTGATAATTTCACCAACAGGTTGGTCCGAATTTTCTTCATATGGATCTAGAACTTCATATCCTTCATCTTCCAAGAGTCTTTTTACTTGATCAAAATCCTTTCCTTCATAATTCTCAAACGTTACTTTTTCTTTTCCTTTACTAATAAATACGGTAATATTCGACCCCTCTTTTACCGTACTGCTAGCTTCAGGACTCGTTCTAACTACATTGCCTTCTTCTATATCTTCCGAGAATACTTCTTCGCGGTTAACAACCAGTCCTAGTTCCTCTAATTCGCTAACTGCATCCGTATATGAGTTATCCGTTACATCGGGAATAGTTACATCTTTTGGCTGAAATAAATCAGGAAACGCAAATAAGGTAACAGCAGTTGCTACTAATAATAGCAGTACAATGACTGGAATTACCCATTTCTTTTTTTTCCTTTGTTGCTTTTTTGCCTTTTTGTTTTTCTTCTTCTTTTGTTTTTTTGCTTTCTTATTTGAAGTCGGCTTGTCCGGTTCTTTATAAGGTTTGGTTGGCCCATTGGTCTGATGAATGATTGTATCTCCATCATTTACATTGTCTCCGACATCATCCGTTATGATTGGAATAGCCTTTGTTTCTTCACCAGCTTCCGATGGAGGTGTAAATACCTCCTCATTTAGTTTCGCTGGATGCAACGCGACCTCCAGTGCTTCTTCTAAATCATAAATTGTCTCATAACGATGGAACGGATCCTTTGCAGTTGCTTTTAATACAATGTTCTCCACACTCTGAGGTACATCCTGGTTATATTTCCTAACAGATGGTGTATCGCTCTGTAAATGTTTTAATGCAATCGAAACGGCAGATTGCCCAGAAAAAGGCAGCCTCCCAGTTAATAACTCATATAGTACAATCCCAATTGAATATATATCAGATTTTTTCGTAGCCATTCCTCCTCTGGCTTGTTCAGGTGATAAATAATGGACCGAGCCGAGGATAGAATTTGTTTGTGTTAATGCCGTAGCACTTAAAGCAATCGCAATACCAAAATCAGTTACTTTTACTTGACCATATGCATCAATTAAGATATTTTGCGGTTTAATGTCACGATGAACTAAATCGTTAGCATGAGCGTGAGCAATTGCTGCCGCTATCTGTTTCATAATGTCCAGTGCTTCCTGAACATCTAACGGACCGTTCTTTTGTATGTATTCCTTAAGTGTCATACCATCTACGTATTCCATTACCATGTAGAGAAGACTATCTTCTTCACCTACATCATATATGTTAACAATATTCGGATGGGAAAGACTTGCTGCTGAATGAGCCTCTCGATCAAAACGAGCAATAAACTCCTCATCATTTGCATACTCTAATCGCAGCGCTTTAATAGCAACATCTCTTTCTAAGATTATATCTCTTGCTAAATAAACATTCGCCATCCCTCCGCCACCAATTGTATCTTTAATTTGATAACGATCACTAAGTAGATGGCCGTTTAACATAACCATTCACCTTCTTCCTCAGCAGCGGTATACTGAAATAGAATAAGGGAAATATTATCTTCTCCACCACGTTCATTTGCTAGAGCTATCATTTTTTCACCGGCTTCGTATAACCCATCTGTTGTTTGCATTAATTCAAATAATTCTTCATCAAGCACTTTATCTGTTAAGCCATCTGTACATAATAAGAGTTTATCATCTTCTTCTAATCCTAGGGTTTTAACATCACTATCAATTTCTTCTTCCGTTCCTAATGCTCTTAAAACCACATTTTTTCGTGGATGACTTATTGCATCATCTTTTGAAATTTGGCCGGATTGTACAAGCGCATTGACAAGAGAATGGTCCTCAGTAACCTGCTTTAAACCTTCTTCTGTATAAAAATAACATCTGCTATCACCAATATGTGCAATTGTCATAAAATCTCCGATAACAATAGCTACAACAATTGTAGTGCCCATTCCGTGGCATTCTTCGTTTTCTTGAGCATGCTGAAAAATGGAGGCATTTATTTCAATCATTACATTGCTAATCCACGTTTCTGTCGCTTCTGGTGTATGTAATTTTCCACTCTGTTCCCATTTTTCTTCTAATAAAGAGGTCGCCATCTGGCTTGCTACATCTCCGGCCTGATGTCCTCCCATTCCATCTGCTATTACTGCTAAAAATTGGCCGGATGTATTGTAGAAAATCCCGCCAGAGTCTTCGTTATGTGTTCTAACCAGTCCCCGGTCAGTTAAAAAATGAGCTTTCATTATTTCACCCCTTTTGTTCATCCAATAACCTTGTTAACTTACAGTATTACACAATCTTTGTAATAAAAGAAGTCTATTCACTACTTTTTCGCTTCAATCTTGTAAGGAAAAAGCCATCTGTATTAAATGTATGAGGGAAAATCTGAAGTCCAACTGAACTAATGCCAATTGAACCACGTAATGGTTCCGGCAACTCATCAAAAAACGTTTTATCTACTTGCCAGCATTCATTTTGGCCCAAAAACCGTCTTACAACGGTTTCATTTTCTAGTTTATCGGTTGTACACGTACTATAAACCATAGTTCCTTCTTCTTTTAATAATGTAGAGACATGATTTAGAATATCCAATTGAATAGAGGACAATTTTTCAATGTCATTTTCGGTTTTATGATATTTAATTTCCGGTTTCCCTCTAATCACACCTAATCCTGAACAAGGAGCATCGATCAAAATACGATCAAACGTATGAACAGGATACAACTCTTGTAATTTCCTAGCATCATAGGCTAAAGCTTGAATATTGGTTAAGTGTAATTGATCTGCCTTTTCCTTAACCAATTTTGCTTTTTTCGCATGGAGATCATGTGCATAAACTTCTCCATGATTGCGCATCTTTTCTGCAATATGTGTTGCTTTACCGCCTGGCGCACTGCATGCATCCAATACTTTCATATTTTGTTCAGGATGGAGAATCTCAGCAACCAACATGGAAGTTTGATCCTGTATAGTAACATAACCTTCTGTAAATAATTTACTCTTCAAGATATTTCCATCCACGATAATTATACCTTGAGGTGAGAAGAGTGATGGTTCAACTTCTAATCCTTCACTAGTCAACTGCTGTATGGCTTTCTCTCGGGTTACTTTTAAGGGTTGAACACGTACGGTTATTGGCTTGTGTTTCGTGTTGGTCTTGCACATTTCTTCGGTAATCTCTAATCCATATTGATCAATCCAACGATTGACTAACCACATAGGGTGACTTGTAGTTATTGCTATTCTTTTATTCCTATCTTGAATTTGATTTGTTTCAGGTACACCTTTCCGTTGAATCGACCGTAGTACTCCATTCACAAAAGAAGCACTTCCTTTATGCCCCCGTGTTTTAGCAATTTCTACAGCTTCATGTATGATTGCATGGTCTGGAATCCGATCTAAGTATACCATCTGATATATCGACATGCGTAATAGCATTTTCACCCAAGGCTGTACCTTTTTCCCTTGTTTGACGAATGCTTCTAAATAAAAGTCCAACGTCATCTTTTGTTGTATCGTCCCATACACGATTTCGGTAAATAAACCTTCATCTTTCGCAAGAATTCTTCCAGACTTTAATTCCTCATTTAAAACAAGATGGCTAAACCCTTGGTCTTTGTCAATACGTATAAGCACATCTAAAATTGAATTTCTTAACTGATTTGTTTGCATTTAAATTATTCACCCATTATTTGTCCGATTTTAATTCGATCTGGATTACCTTGCAGATAATCCTTTACAGTCATCCGCTTTTTACCAGCAGGCTGTATCTCCGTAATCTCAAAAGCCTGTTGATGTCCACATGCTACAACAATACTTGCATTGTTTGGCTTATCAATAATTTCACCAGCAGTATACCCGTTATTCCTATCTTTTACTGGCTTGCCCCACCAAATTTTCATTGGCTTTTTTTCATAGTTCGTAAATGCAACAGGCCACGGATGCAAACCTCGAACATGATTATAGACTTGTTCTGCATTCTTACTCCAATCAATTTTTTCTTCTTCCCGTCTTATATTTCTTGCGAAGGTAGCTTTATCATTGTCTTGTTGTATTGGTTGAATTTGTTTTTTGAAAAGCTTTGGAATGGTTTGTTCTAACAATTGTGAACCGGCTTTTGAAAGTTTATCATGTAGTATCCCTACATGATCATCAGCATCAATCGGGACACTTTGCTGTGTTAATATATCACCAGCATCTAACTTTTCCACCATATACATAATGGTTACACCTGTTTCTTTTTTCCCTTGTAAAATCGCATAATGTATCGGAGCACCACCACGTAATTCTGGAAGTAATGAAGCATGTACATTAATACATCCATATTCCGGTGTGGTTAATAATTCATTTGGAAGGATTTGACCATACGCTGCTGTTACAATCAAATCAGGTTGATATGCAAGAATCTCCTCATAATTATTCTTTAATTTTTCTGGTTGAAAAACCGGCAGATCATGCTGTAATGCTTCTTGTTTCACAGGTGTAGGAGTAATCGTACGCTTTCTTCCTTTCGGGCGGTCAGGCTGTGTTACAACGAGTACCACTTCATAAGGGGAATGAATGAGTGTTTGAAGAACTGGAACAGAAAAATCTGGTGTTCCCATAAAAACAATTCGTTTCATCTTATTACCTACTTTCTGGTTTTGGGGTTGTTTACATGAGATGATATGGTTGCATATCTATGGTGATTAGAATATCTTCTTTCCGAATATCAGCAGAGAATTGATCTAAAATTTTGGCTAAATACCCTCGCAACTCTGGTTCATTTCTGTATTTTATCATGCATTGGTAACGATATCTATCCTTAATACGCGGGATAGCAGAAGGAGTTGGACCTAAAATTATCGTCTCGTCTTTCACCAATTTGTTTAACATTTGAACAAAACGCTGCGTCGTTTGAACTACCTTAACTTGATTAGGATGAGAGATTGTTATAAGTGCCAAAAAATAATAAGGCGGATACTGAAATGTTCTCCTCATTTGCATTTCTTGTTTATAAAACGTCATAAAATCATATTTGCTTGCAAGTTCAATACTATAGTGATCTGGTGTATAGGTTTGAACAATTACTTTTCCTGTCAATTCATGACGGCCAGCTCGTCCGCTTACTTGAGTTAAGATTTGAAATGTTTTTTCAGATGAGCGAAAATCTGGCAAATGCAGCATTGAATCTGCAGTAAGAACTCCTACTAGAGTTACATTCTCAAAGTCTAAGCCTTTAGCGATCATTTGCGTACCTAATAGAATATCCGCCTCTTTGTTAGCGAATTGATTTAAAAGCTTTTCATGAGCTCCTTTACGTCTAGTTGTATCTACATCCATTCTTATTACACGGGCCTCTGGTATCAATTGCGTTAATGCTTCTTCTACTCGCTGCGTCCCCGTTCCAAAATAACGGATGGTATCACTTCCGCATTCCGGACAGTGCACAGGAACCTTTTCTTCGTAAGAACAGTAATGACATTTTAACTGGCTGCTTTTCTTATGGTAAGTAAGTGCAATATCACAATGCGGGCATTCATTTACATGTCCACAATCCCGACACATAACAAAAGTAGAATAACCCCTACGATTTAAAAGTAATACGATCTGCTCTCCTTTTTGGATACATTGCTGTATCTCCTCTTTCAGTTTTCTCGAAAACATCGTGCGGTTTCCAGCATGAAGCTCATCACGCATATCAACAATCTCGACTGGAGGAAGCATCTTATTATTCGTTCGTTTATCCAAAGTAGCTAACTTATAGACACCCTTCATGGCTCTAGCATAGGATTCCAAAGTCGGTGTAGCACTACCTAAGATGACTGGACACTGATGTGTTTCTCCTCTATAGATGGCCACATCTCTCGCATGATAACGAGGCTGATCTTCTTGTTTATAGCTAGTTTCATGTTCCTCATCAATAATGATGACACCAATCTGTTCAAATGGAGCGAATATAGCTGACCTCGCTCCTACTACTACCTGCACTTCTTTTCGTTGAATACGGCGCCATTCATCATATTTCTCACCCGCAGATAAACCGCTATGCATGACCGCGACATTAGATCCAAACCTTCCCTTAAATCGTTTAACCATTTGTGGAGTTAGTGATATTTCCGGCACTAATACAATTGCTTCTTTTCCTTTATGAATGACATCTTGAATAACCTGTAAATATATTTCCGTTTTACCACTACCAGTTATACCGTGCAGCAGGAAAACATGATGTTCATTTTCAGCAATTGCTTCTTTCATCGGCTTTATAGCGGCTGCTTGCTGGTCTGTTAAGGGTAAAGCAGTTGTCTGTGAAAAAAGGTGATTCTCATAAGGGTTACGGAATAATTCGGTTTGATAACTTTCTATTAATCCTTTTTCCTTTAATATATTAACTGTATTAGCCGTTGTTTGAACTTTTTTTAGCAGTTTTTGTTTTTCTATTGGATTTGGATTTTCCAAAAAATGGTTTACGAGCTGCCTTTGCTTTTTAGCATTCTTTGGTAAATCGAGCAATTGCTCTTCTAGTTCATGCAGCTGCTTTGCTGGTTTGAGCATGGTTCGAAATTTTTTTGTGATTCTCGATTTAACCAAATACTCGATGGATACATCACCATCCTTCACAGCTTTAGAAAGAACCCCGTATTTTAAGGTTGACGCAGTAAATTCCTCGTAGGCGATGCTATCTCTACCAGCAAATAAGGCTTCCAATTCTTTAGAAAGCAACGCTTCGGTATTACGCACAATCTCTTTTTTATATGTGGCTTTTAATACTTGTGGAAGCATCACTTGTAATGCAGTAATCTGTAAACTTACCGTTTGATTGGCTAGCCATTTCCCTAAATCTAATAACTCCTTTGTTAGTACAGGATGAAGATCCAACACATCAATAATCGACTTCAAGCTATTATACGAAGAATTTTCAGTAGCACCAACAATAAAACCCATCACTTTCCTAGGACCAAACGGAACAATTACCCGCATACCTATTGTTGCTATATCTTTAAATTTATCAGGGACTCTATAGTCAAAGGTTTGGTTAATCGAAGCTGCAGGCACATCAACAATTACATTGGCTATATTCACACGACCTCATCCTTCAAATCGTTTGCAATTAATGTTAATAACTGTGTAGCAATTTCTTTTTTTGATGCTAAAGGAATCGATTCCGTGTTTTGATGCTTATTGATGTACGTGACTACATTCGTATCTCCTTCAAACCCTGCACCTTCTGCTGCAATATTATTAATAACAATAGCATCTAAATTTTTATATGCTAACTTCCTCAATCCATTCTCAATTGGTTCTTCGGACTCCGCAGCAAAACCCACGAGAAATTGACCTTCTTTTCGTTCACCAAGCGAATGTAATATATCTTTAGTCCTTTCCATGGCCACTTGCCATTCACCATCTTGCTTTTTCATCTTTTGATCATAGATTATTTTTGGGCGATAATCTGCTACCGCAGCTGCTTTAATAACAATGTCATTACTTGCAAAGTTCGCATGCATCGCTTGATACATTTCTTCAGCCGTTAAAATATCAATTCGGTTTATTTGAGGGTGGCTGACAACTTGCGAAGTTGGCCCAGCTATCAAAGTAACTTCAGCCCCTGCTTGAGCAGCTGCTTCCGCTAGAGCAAACCCCATTTTTCCTGAGGAACGATTTGTGAAAAAACGTACTGGATCAACCTTTTCTCTAGTCGGTCCAGCAGAGATCAAAACATGTTTACCTTGTAAAAACCTTTCTTTGTCGACAACATTGCCTTCTGCCTTTTTTGATAACTGATGAGATTCTATTGTCTCAATAATGGTTGCTGGTTCTTCTAACCTCCCCTTACCAACATAGCCACAAGCTAAATATCCGGCTCCAGGTTCAATAAAGTGGTATCCCCATCCGTCTAATTGCTTCATATTTTGAATTACTGCTGGATGTGCATACATATGTACATTCATCGCTGGAGCAATATAAACATCTGCTTGCGTAGCTAATAAGATGGTGGATAGCATGTCATCCGCAATTCCGTTTGCAAGTTTCCCAATAGCATTAGCAGTTGCTGGCGCTAATATAGCTATATCAGCCCAATCAGCAATATCAATATGTGCAATTTTAGCAGGGTCTTTTTCATCAAACGTATCTGTATAGACAGCGTGACGAGAAAGCGCTTGGAAAGTTAAAGGAGATACAAATTTAGTTGCATTTTCTGTCATTACAACTTTTACATTCGCACCTTTTTGCGTTAGTTTACTTGTAAGTGCACAAGCTTTATATGCTGCAATTCCTCCAGTAACACCGAGCAGAATATTCTTTTGATTGACCATTGACCTCAAATCCCCTTTCTACATTCCATACATAAACGGTTTTCTCTATTAATAGTTATAACACAAACTAAAAGTAGAAGAAAAAACCCTCGCTTATACATCGCGAGGGTACTTGTTTATGACCGGCTATATTGATAACTCCTCTTCTAAATAAAGCTTTTCTGCATACACTTCCTCAAGTGCCATGCCCACATACTTATGCGACTTAGGATTATCAACCAATACCTTTTTTGTTTCACTAATCTGTCTTGCACGCTTGGCCGATAAGGTTACAAGTGTATATTTTGAATTAATTTTAGTCTGCAGTAAATCAATAGACGGTTCTAACATTACAATTCATCCTCCAATAATTGTTTATATTGTTTTGCTATTCTTTCACGCTTTAAATGTTCACTTTGTATAATCGATTGTATTTTTTCAACAGCAAGATCTACATGGTCATTTACTACAACATAATCATAAGCATCCATCATTTCTATTTCTTTTCTCGCTTCTTTTAATCGATTTAGTACAAGCTCCGCGGACTCCGTGCCTCGATGGACGATGCGATTCTTTAACTCTTCCAAACTTGGGGGAAACAGAAAGATAAAAACACCTTCAGGAAAATTTTCCTTTACCTGAAGTGCACCTTGGACTTCGATTTCCAAAAACACATCATGACCTGCCGCTAATGTTTCTTCCACATAATTACGAGGCGTGCCATAATAATTATTGACATATTTTGCGTATTCTAGTAGTTGATTCTGCTCAATCAACGCTTCAAATGCTTCTTTTGTTTTATAGAAATAATCTACGCCATCTTTTTCACCAGGCCTTTGCTGACGAGTAGTCATCGAAATTGAGTATTTTAAATCCGTATCCCGACTAAAAAGTGCTTTTCTAACTGTTCCCTTTCCAACACCGGAAGGCCCGGAAAGAATAAAAAGGATTCCTTTTTCTTCTATCAAAACATTTCCTCCTAATTTTCGTCCGATACTTCCTCATGACTTAATACACGCTGCCCTACCGTTTCAGGTTGAACAGCTGATAACACGACATGGTCGCTATCTGTAATAATAACGGCTCTTGTTCTTCTTCCATATGTAGCGTCTACCAACTTATTATTATCCCTTGCTACCGTAATAATTCGTTTGATAGGAGCTGATTCCGGAGAAACTATGGAAATTACTCGATTTGCTGAAACAACATTTCCAAAACCAATATTAATTAATCGTAAACTCAAAATGAACCCTCCGTATATTCTTACTCTCTATTCTAGTATCATTATACGTAAAATAGGACCCAAAACTCAAATATTATTCGATATTTTGTACTTGTTCTTTTAATTTTTCAATTTCACTCTTTAATGCTACTGTATGCTCACTTATCATCCCATCCATTGATTTTGAACCGATTGTATTTGCTTCTCGATGCATCTCCTGAGCAATAAAATCTAGTCTTCTGCCAATGGCACCCTCTAATACCATCGTACGTTTAAAATGAGAAATATGACTGAATAACCGAGTTACTTCTTCAGAAATATCTCCTTTTTCAGCTAGAAGCACGATTTCTTGATGGATTCTAGAATTATCCAAGTCTATTTCATCTGTTAAATGCTGTTCTACTCTATTTTTTATCCGTTCACGATATTCTTGAATCACTACAGATCGCCTCATTTTAATTTTATCGATCGTAGCTTCCATCGTATGTAGTCGATGTTGCAAATCAGTAATTAAGTACGCACCTTCACTTTGGCGCATTTCAACTATCTGATGACATGCATCTTTAACAACAGCTAGTATTTCCTTTTTAAGATGATCGGATTGTGTTTCTTCTTCCTGTACTGTAAACACTTCGGGAAGCGCTGTAATAATCGTTGGGGGAATATCATGATCATTGAGATCGTAATGTTGTTTCATTCGCTTCATTTCATTCATATATTGGTCAACAAGATTCCAATCTGTTGTTAGACGCCTTTGAATAAGGTCATTTCCCTCAATACGAATAAACACTTCCATTTTTCCTCTATGAAATAAAGACTGTACCATTTTCTTCACTTTATCTTCCATAAATAAAAAAGAAGGTGGTAATTTCACACTAACATCTAAGAATCGATGATTAACACTTCTCATCTCTACCGTAATATTTGTTTGTTCAAATGAAATACTACTTCTTCCATATCCAGTCATACTAAAGGCCATTAAAATCACTCCACATCTAATTATAAGCGGATGGAATACAATTTGAAAAGTGTTATGTTTACATTTTCCGTTATTTTCGATTATAAAATAATGTTATTTAAATGAAAGAACCTGCCCTTTCAAATAGAGGCAGGTCAAAAATTAGTAGATGATATTTTGTTATTTTATTTTTTAGTGAATCCAAATAGCACGGTTGGTAAGGCACTTAATACACCAATATACATCCAATCTCTAATACTTAAGGAAGTTGTATGGAAGACAGGTTGTAATGGCTCCCAATAGATTACAATTAGTAAAAGTAATAGCGATGAAAGTACCGCAAATACGAGATAAAGGTTTTCAAACGGATTTCGTGAAAAAATAGAATTTTCACTTCGACAATCGAACACGTGAATCAGCTGAGCCATCACTAGGGTTGTAAAGGCAATTGTTTGCGCATAAATTAAATTTTCTGGATCATTTTGATACGTAGTCATAAAGCCTATTAACGTCACTATCCCTATTAGAATTCCTCTACTAATAATCTTATAACCAAGCCCTCTTGCGAACACACCCTCTTGTAAACTTCTTGGTCGACGTGTCATCACATTTCCTTCTGGTTTATCCAGTCCTAGTGCCATTGCCGGTAATCCATCTGTTACAAGATTCACCCAGAGAATTTGGACGGGAACTAGTGGGAGTGGTAACGAAAGCATCATGGCAAACAACATTACCAATATCTCTCCAACGTTGGATGCTAGCAAATAACGGATAAATTTCCTAATATTTTCATATATATTACGTCCTTCTTGAATAGCTGATTTAATTGTAGCAAAATTGTCATCCATAAGAATAAGTGACGATGCTTCTTTGGTTACATCTGTACCACCCATTCCCATGCTCACACCTATATTACTAGCTTTAATAGCCGGAGCGTCATTAACCCCATCTCCTGTCATGGCTACAACATGGCCTTTCTCTTGGAAAGCATGAACAATACGTAATTTATGTTCAGGTGTCACTCGAGCAAAAACGTACGAGTCTTCAATTATATCTTCTAATTCCGTATCTGACATTTCATTTATTTGATACCCCTCTAACACTTGTCCATGATTGGGCAGTAAATCAAGACTCTGCGCAATTGCGCGAGCAGTCTTTACATGATCACCAGTAATCATTACTGTTTTAATACCTGCATTTCGGCATTCAGCAATGGCCTTTTTCACTTCTTTTCTTGGAGGATCTATCATTCCATATAGACCAATAAACGTTAGATCTTTCTCTAACATGGATGATTCCAAGTCATCTTGTTTAGATAATGGTTTAACAGCAATGGCTAATGTTCGCAGCGCTTTAGCCGCCATATGATCGATGGCATGTTCAATGTTACGTTGATCGGTTGTTTTTAATAACTGCCTTCCAATTTCATTCATATGAAACGAGGATCGAGGCAATAAAACATCAGGTGCACCTTTTGTTACTAAAAATCGTCGGTCATTAGAATCCTCAAGCACCACACTCATCCGCTTTCTTTCTGAATCGAACGGAAACTCCTTTATTACTTTATACGATTCCTCATCTGAAACAGTTAGCCCGATTTTTCGTGCAGCGACAAGTAAAGCACCATCAGTTGGATCACCATCAATAAAATATTTCCCTTTTTTTACTATGAGCGACGCCTGGTTACAAAGCATGCCATATAAAAGCATCGATTGCATATTCGGAAATGTATGATCTACCTTTTGTTTATCGATGAAATAATCACCACGTATATCATACCCATCACCAGTTACATAGATTTGTTTTTCATTTAAATACAGTTCTTTTACTGTCATTTGATTTTCCGTCATCGTTCCTGTTTTATCTGAACAAATAACCGAAGCACATCCAAGTGTTTCTACTGCAGACAGTTTTCTTACAATCGCTTTTTTACGTATCATCCGTTGAACACCCAGAGATAGGGCCACTGTAACAATAGCTGGTAATCCTTCTGGAATAGCTGCAACAGCTAATGATACACCTGCTAAAAACATGGTATACACTGGGTGACCTTGTAATACGCCTAAGACTACCACGAGCGCTGTTAATAATAACGCAACAACAATTAATATCTTACCTAATTCCGATAATTTCCGCTCCAATGGTGTTAATATTTTCTTTGTGTTTCCCATCAAAGAAGCGATTTGTCCCATTACTGTATTCATTCCCGTACCAACAACTATGCCTACTCCTGTTCCTCTTGTAACCAATGTCCCCATAAATCCCATATTAACTTGGTCTTGTGCATCTAGCTTATCTTTCCTAATCGCAGTGGCGTGTTTCATAACGGGTAAAGATTCCCCAGTTAGAGCAGACTCCTCTGTTTCTAAACTATTTGATTTAACGATACGAACATCTGCAGGAATCCGGTCTCCACTGGAAATTCGAACCACATCTCCAACAACTACATGCTGTGAAGGAATCTTACTCCATTTTTCATTACGTAAAACATGAGCCATTGGAGCAGATAGTTCTTTTAATTTATCTAACGATTTCTCCGCTTTTTGTTCTTGGAAAAAACCGATACAACCATTAACAAGTACAATTACCATAATGGCAATCGCATCAATATATTCACCAAGCAGCCCAGCAACTAATGTAGCCGCTAATAAAACAAGTACCATAAAATCTTGAAATTGTTTCAAAAAGATTAGCCACTTCGGTACCTTTTTCTGAGCTTCTAATGCATTGGTTCCGTATTGTTTCCGTCTCTTTTCTACCTGTCTATCATTTAACCCACGATTCGCTGTAACATGTAATTTTTGTTCTACGTTTTCTACATCCAATTGATACCAATTCATTCCTCATTCCTCCAAATCATAGCGCTTGTTTCTATGTTAGTTTCGATGTTTTTCATGTCTTTAATGGATATATATGCAGACTTGTCCCAAAAAATGCTATAATTGCGCTTGAGGTGATTTTATGCCATTTGACGGTATCGTTACACACGCAGTAACAGAGGAATTGAATAAAGACATTATTCCTGGAAAAATAACTAAAATATATCAGCCCACCAATACAGAGTTGTTGTTTACAGTAAGAAGTAGAGGTAACAATGTAAACTTGTTATTATCCATTCATCCTTCTTATGCGAGATTTCATTTAACAGCTGCTAGTTTCGATAATCCGAAAGAGCCGCCAATGTTTTGTATGGTGTTGAGAAAGCATCTCTCAGGAGCAATCATTGAAGATATAGAACAGTACAAATTGGAGCGAATTGTCTCTTTCACGATAAAGACAAGAAATGAAATTGGTGATTTGACAACTAAAAAATTAGTGATTGAATTAATGGGAAAGCACAGTAATATTATGTTAGTTGATGCCGAACAAAATCACATTATAGATAGTTTGAAACATATTTCTATGGCCCAAAACCGGCATCGCACCATATTACCTGGACATCCATATCAAATGCCCCCACAACCAGATAAGTTAAATCCACTTCATATCAATGAAGAACAATTTATCAAGCGATTAGACTTTAATGCTGGTAAGTTAGATACACAAATTGTCCAAAATCTTATCGGCTTTTCACCATTTATCGCTAAAGAACTAGTGAGTCGCGCCAATCTTGGTTCAGCTAATACGTATAAACAAGTTTTTAACACGGTACAAACGCAGTTACTTCAATCCGAGTACACACCAGCTATATATATAGACAAAAAAGAAGAATTTCATGTCATACCCATACATTCATGTCCCGGGGAAGTGATCACATATGCTTCCACCAACAAAATGTTAGATGACTACTATACAGGAAAAGCTGAACGGGATCGTGTTAAACAACAAGCGAAAGACCTTTATCGATTTTTTAAAAATGAGAAAGACAAAAATAAGCGTAAATTAAAAAAACATGAACAGACGATTAAAAAAGCAGAAAACAAGGAACACTATCAAAAAATAGGGGAATTATTAACGGCGCATATGCATCTTATCTCGCCTGGGGATAAACAAGTAAAAGTAATCGACTATTATGATCCAAACCAGTCTGAACTGAATATCGAGTTAAATCCCAATAAATCTCCAAGTGAGAATGCACAAAGCTACTATAAAACCTATCAAAAACTGAAAACGTCAGAACAAATCGTTTCGAAAGAGATTATTAAAACAAAAGAAGAAATCGCTTATCTGGAGCAACTAATTCAGCAAATTGATGCTGCTAGCATGGCGGATATTGAAGAAATTCGTGAAGAGCTTCGTGAAGAAGGATATTTAAAGAAACAAACCAAACAAAAGAAGGCGAAGAAAAAACCGTCAAAACCAACACTAGAAAAATACCGGTCATCAGATGGTACAGAGCTGCTAGTCGGCAAAAACAATAAACAGAATGAATATTTAACAATGAAATTAGCAGCACGTGATGATATCTGGCTTCATACAAAAGATATTCCTGGCTCACATGTTGTTATTCGGACTAAAGATCCAAGTGAAGAAACCATTCAGGAAGCAGCTATTTTAGCAGCCTATTTTAGTAAATCCCGTCATTCTTCAACAGTACCGGTCGATTTCACAAAAATTCGTCATGTGAAAAAACCAAACGGAGCAAAACCAGGATATGTTACGTATGATAATCAAAAAACGGTTTTTGTTACTCCAAGTGAAGCACTCGTTACGAAATTAAAAATAAAAGAAGGATGATCCATGATAACTGGATCATCCTTCTTTGTTTACAAACTATACTGCCTGTGGATTCAATTGAACCTCAATATTCCCTCTCGTCGCCTTTGAATATGGACAAGCTTGATGTGCTTTGTCAGCAAGCTCTTCTGCTTCTGATTGCTCGACACCTTTTATTTTAATCGTTAGCTCTACACTGATTTTAAATCCATTATCTTCAGGGTCTTTTAAAAAGCTGACTGCCGCAGTCGTCTCTGAGTCGATGTTTTTTTTCGCTTTTGATGCTACCAAATTTAAAGCTCCATCAAAACAAGCAGAATAAGCTGCAGCAAATAGCTGTTCCGGATTAGAACCTTTATCTTCTTTATTATTCGCTGGGTTTACTAGTTTTAAATCAATTAATCCATCGTCAGATTTAACATGTCCATCTCGACCGTTTTTTGCTGTTGCATTTGATGTAAAAATAACATCTTTCATGATCTAACACTCCCTTTTTCTAATCTAATAATGGTATACCTTTTCTAGCGATATTTTAAACATCCCTTTTCAAGTCGATAATAGTTCTACTAGTTTATCAATAAAATGATCTACTTGCGGTAACGCTCGAACCCCTTCTTGAAAACAAACCCAAGTATGACGAGAAACAACTTGGTTATTCAAAGTTAAAGGCAGATTAGGGTACTCTTCGCGCATGGTATCAGACACACTTTCAGGAAGTACGGCCATGCCTAAACCTTGTTTCATAAATTGTTTACATGTTTCGATTTGATCAACTGTAATGGTCTTTACTGGTTTCATCTTATCCTGATGGGCATATAACCAATTATCGACAAGCTCATGCATACTATCATCTGTACTAAACGAAATAAGCGGTCTTTCTTTTAAAGAATCATGTGGAAAAGGTTCCGTATCAAATATGTAAAGTGGATCATCAAAAAGTTGAATACACGTACTTTCTTTTAATTTTTCCCCACGAATAATACAAACATGATAGTTTTTGTGATCTCGCTTAATATCTTCACTAATTCCAGTAACTAAATCAATGGCTACTTTCGGATAAAGTGCAGTGAAGTTCCCCAGTATAGCTGGCAGAAAACGCTGACTAATCAGCGATGAACATGCAATAGACAGGGTCCCCTGAACATCTTCACTGGATTGGGCCAATTGATTCTTTAGAGACCTTTCACCATCAATTACTTCTTTTGCATGTTTGAGAACAATTTCTCCTTCTGGTGTAGGTAGTAATCGTTTAGGCGTTCGAATAAACACCTGATGCCCAAAATATTCTTCAATATACTTTAAGCGTTGTGTTACTGCAGGCTGAGAAATAAGTACTGCCTTAGCTGTTCCTCGTATTGTTCCGATTTCGCTAAGCTTTAACAGAAGTTCATAATCATCAATTTTCATATTCACCATCCCTTTTGATAATTTTTAATTATCTATCATGATTATAATTTAATATTTTACTTATTGCATTATATTACATAAACTAATAGTAATAAAGATGTTCTTTATCCAAGGGGTGTGTGCATGTGATAAAGCACATATTTTTTTAGGAGAGATGGAAAATGAACGAAAAAGACAATGTGAAACGAGTTTTCTCAAAGAACAAGCATGCCTATGTTACAAGCTCAACCCATGCATATGGGGATGATTTATTAAAAATGGAAACCTGGTTAGATCCAGATCCGACAATGGCGGTACTTGATATTGCTACAGGCGGAGGGCATGCTGCAAAACGTCTTGCACCATCTGTTAGAGAAGTTTTCGCAACGGATATAACAAAAGCGATGCTAGAAAATACCAGACAACATCTACAAGCATATGCGAATATTAAATATGTTCTTGCTGATGCAGAGAATCTCCCTTTTTTAGATCTTACATTCGATATGGTAACCTGCCGTATAGCTGCACATCATTTTCCACATCCAGAACAGTTTATTCAAGAGGTGAATCGTGTTTTAAAACCAAATGGTAAATTTCTATTTATTGATAATACCGTTCCTGAAGTACCCCGATATGCATCCTTTTTGAATCGATTGGAGAAAATGCGGGATTATAGTCATGTACGTTGCTTGTCCGTGAATGAATGGAATCACTTGTTTAAAGAGAATCATTTAACAGTTATTCAACAAGAATATCGTAAGAAAAAATTAAATTATACTAATTGGATAAATCGAACATTACATCAATTTCCAGCTAAAGAAAAAGTGCATCAGTATATGTTAAAGGCAGATCAAGAAATCCAGTCCTACTTTGAATTCAAGCAAGCCAATGGAAAGATCCAACAATTCACGATCGACGAATGGATGGTCGTTGCTCAAAAACTGCTATAACATAGTAACAACCACATTTCTCAGAGAAAGAATATCTCCAAGAAATGTGGTTGTTATGCTAATTTATTTCTCCATGTTAATAATTCTACGGCTTCTTGTTCATTAATCTCACGGTTTATTCTCAAATCTTCAATTAATTGATCAAATCCTGTAAGGCTATATTGGGAAAAACCTGATTCCAAGAAGGCATCTGTTGCTTTTTTAAGTCCATAAGTGAAAATGGAAAATACCGCACTTATTGTGCCTCCCGCATGTTCAATTGCTTCAGCTGCTTCTATTGATGATCCTCCTGTAGAAATAAGATCTTCAATTACAAGTACTTTCTTTCCTTCTGCCAGCTCTCCTTCGATTTGATTCCCTTTGCCATGACCTTTCGGTTTTGAACGAACATAGATCATCGGTAGGTTTAGTTCTTGTGCTAACCATGCTGCATGGGGGATCCCCGCAGTAGCACATCCGGCAATAATATCGGGGGTTAGTTGCCGCTCCTCCATTAATTGAATAAAGGAAGCGGTAATTTTTTGGCGTACATCAGGATAAGACATTGTCAATCGGTTATCACAGTAGATAGGAGATTGAATACCTGAGGTCCACGTGAAATATCCTTTTGTTTTTATTTGCACTGCTTGAATACGAAGTAACTCACGGGTAATGTCATGATACTTATTCATTCTCCCACTCCCTTTTTAATTGCTGATATGCCTCATAGGGGTTATCAGCTTTGGTTATACTTCTACCAACCACAAGATAATCTGCTGCATTTTTTCGAGCAAAAGAAGGGGTAGCAATCCGTTTTTGGTCATTCTTACTAGATTGGGACAAACGAATGCCAGGTGTAACTGTTAAAAAGGATTGACTACATACTTCTTTTACTTTAGCTGCTTCATGAACAGAACAGACTACTCCATCTGCACCGTTTTGCTTAGCAAACTGTGAATAATACATCACATTCGCTTGAATGTCTCCAGGAATTAACATCTGATCATTCATGATTGTTCTATTCATAGAAGTCAATATAGTAACAGCCAATAACTTTGTATCATGATTGGGATTGCCTTTTAATAACCCTTCTTTTGCTTGTAAAATCATCTCACTGCCACCTAATGCATGAATATTAACCATCTCTATTTCTAGTTTGGCAATATTCTGCATCGCACGATTTACCGTGGTGGGGATATCATGAAGTTTTAAATCAAGAAATATAGGATGATTTTTTTCTTTTAACTTTTCAATGATCTTTGGGCCTTCTCGATAAAATAATTCCATGCCTACCTTTACAGGTACTCCCTGCAAATTATTTTGCTCTAGAAACATATTTGTTCTATCCAGATCTGGGAAATCCAGTGCAAGAAAAATAGGTATGTCCATCATTTAATCCCCTCTCCAATTGCATCTTTCACCGATGCAAAACCATATGTTTGCAATGTATTTGGTAATTCTTCAATGATCTCTGTACAAGCAAACGGATTTTGAAAGTTTGCTGTTCCAACAGCTACAGCACTAGCCCCTGCCAGTAAAAATTCGAGAACATCAATTGCAGTAGTAATACCTCCCATTCCTATAATTGGAAGGCTAACGCATTGTTTGACTTCATAAATCATTCGAATGGCTATTGGCTTAATAGCGGGTCCAGACAACCCCCCCGTTTGATTAGCAAGTAATGGTTGTTTTGATGGTAAGTGAATTTGCATCCCAGTTACCGTATTAATCATAGATAAACCATCCGCTCCTGCTTGCTCCACAGCTTTAGCCATGGCTACGATATCTACTACATTTGGGGAAAGCTTTACATAGACCGGTAAATTACTTGACTCCTTTACAACGCTGGTTACCTTTGCAGCCATTTCTGGATCTGTACCAAACTGAATACCACCTTCTTTTACGTTTGGACAAGAGATATTTAATTCTAAGGCTGCCACTTCCTTTACTGCATTAAACGCTGATGCTACCTCTTTGTATTCTTCTAATGTGCTGCCAGCAATGTTCGCAATTATCGGAGTAGCATAGTTTGCTAGAAATGGTACTTCGTTTTCTATAATTTTATCTACCCCTGGATTCTGCAAACCAATAGCATTTAACATACCAGCAGCAGTTTCCGCGACTCGGGGAGTTTGATTTCCGAATCGAGCTTGTTTGGTGGCAGCTTTCATAATAATCGCACCTAATCTATTTAAATCATAGAATTCGCTATATTCTCTACCGAATCCAAAACATCCAGAGGCAGGCATGATTGGATTTTTTAATGATAGACCTGGTAGTTCTACTGCTAAACTCACGATAACTGTACCTCCTTCGTATGGAAGACAGGTCCATCATGACATATCTTTTTATAACCTCCAGATGGAACTGCAGGGATAACACAAGCAAAGCAAGCACCTACACCACATCCCATTCGTTCTTCCAAAGAGATATATCCAGGTATGTCCTTGAGTTGTGTCGTTATAGCTTTTAACATCGGTAAAGGTCCACACGAATAAAAACAATCAAATGCTCCGATCTGATCCAGCACGTTAGTTACAAACCCTTTTTCCCCGTAAGATCCATCATTTGTTACAATTATTGAGCGACCTAGCTGCTTGAATTTATTCTCATAGAAAACATAATCTTTGGATTGAAAACCTAACACGGATACAATATTAATCTTTTTTTTCGTTAACTCATTGGCCAGATAATAGAGTGGAGGTATACCAATACCACCACCTATAATAAGTGCTGTTGAATGAGCATTAGGTTCAAGCGGAAACCCATTTCCGCTTGGTCCTAATGCATTAATTGTGCTTCCTATGGAATTTGAAGCTAATGTCCTTGTTCCTTCACCGACAACTTTAAAAAGAATTGTCACCGTATTTTCTTGTTTATTCACTTGTGCAATTGATATTGGCCGCCTTAACATATGTCCTGTTAATAGAAGATGTAAAAATTGTCCCGGAACAGCATTCTGACTTATATATTCATTTTCTAACACCATTTCTATTGTATCTAATGCGATTATTCTAGTGTGTTTAATGATCATGTTTTCTTTTCGCATCATAAGCTGGCTACCTCTTTATCCACCATTGGTTTAGCTTGAAACGTCATGGAATCAATTACATTTAGGATTGCATTCGCTGTGTCTAAGTTAGTTAAGCAAGCAATCCCGTGTTCTACGGACTCTCTACGAATACGGAAGCCATCCGACCGCGGCTGCTGACCGGAAGTCAATGTATTAATAACATACTGTACATCACCATTTTCAATAATGGACAGTACATTTGGTTCTGCAACTCCAATTTTTTCAACTTTGGTTACTGGTATTCCAGCATCCCTTATATATGCTGCCGTTCCTTCTGTAGCGTATAACTGGAAGCCTAATTGATGGAATCTTGCTGCATTACCAAGCATTTCTTCCTTATCTTTATCGGCAACTGTTAATAGAACCGCTCCTTCTTGCGGCAGTTTAATGCCTGATGCAATTAACCCTTTGTATAATGCTTTTTCTAATGTCTTATCATAGCCAATGGCTTCTCCGGTAGATTTCATTTCCGGTCCCAAAATGGTGTCTACACTTCGTAATTTTTCAAATGAAAATACTGGAACTTTAACAGAAACTTGATTATCTTCAGGAAGAATGCCAGTAGTATACCCTAGATCACTTAATTTTTGCCCAAGTATACATTTTGTAGCTATATTTGCCATTGTTACTCCAGTAATTTTACTTAAAAATGGAATCGTTCTACTTGCTCTAGGATTCACCTCTAGTACATATACTTCTTGATCACAAACAATAAACTGGATATTAATAAGTCCTTTGACCTGTAACGCATGAGCAATACGTGTCGCAGCTTCTAAACATTTTTGCTTGACTACTTTACTTATTCGCTGTGGCGGATATACAGCAATGGAATCACCTGAATGAACTCCTGCCCGCTCAATATGCTCCATAATTCCAGGAATAATTACTGTCTCACCATCACTAATAGCATCTACTTCTACTTCCATACCAGTGATATATTTATCGATTAAAATTGGATGCGCATCGGACACGTGATTTGTTTTAGCAAGATACGTTTCCAATTCATCCTCGTTATAAACAATCTCCATTCGACTTCCACCAATAACATAGGAAGGTCGAACAAGAACGGGATAACCAATTGAATCTGCTACTTCTCTCGCTTTTCGCATATTCAAAACCGTCTTGCCATCTGGTCGTAACAATTGTAAGTCATCAACCAGCACTTCAAACTTGTCACGATCTTCAGCCCGATCAATCGCCTCTAAATTGGTGCCTAAAATTTTAACACCACGACGTTCCAGCCCAGCTGCTAAATTAATAGCAGTTTGACCACCAAATTGAACAATGACACCTACTGGATCTTCTAAGTCAATAACATGCATAACATCTTCCAATGTTAAGGGTTCGAAGTATAACTTATCAGAGATGCTAAAATCAGTAGAGACAGTTTCTGGGTTATTATTCATAATAATTGCTTCATAGCCCATTTCTTTAATTGCTAATACAGAGTGAACAGTAGCATAATCAAATTCAATTCCCTGGCCAATACGGATTGGACCTGAGCCAAGGACAAGAACTTTTTTTCGGCTAGACGGGATGGATTCATTTTCAGATTCATACGTACTATAAAAATAAGGTGTTTCGGATTCGAATTCTGCTGCACATGTATCTACCATTTTATAAACGGGAGAAATATCGTTATTAATGCGATAGTTGTAAACAGCATCTTCTGACTGTTCCCAAAGTCGGGCAATATGTGCATCTGAAAATCCCAGTCGCTTAGCAGCTAAGGCAATTTCACTATCCTGCTTATTATATTTCAGCTGCTCTTCCATATCGATTAGTTTCTTTAACTTCATTAAGAAGAAGCGGTCAATTTTCGTATGTTCAAAAATACGTTCCACGGATATATTTCGTCGTAAAGCTTCTGCTAAAACAAAGATCCGCTCATCATCTGCTTTTTGCATTCGCTCGAACAGAATTGAATTATTGACATCTTGTAAACTACTAATCCATAGTTGATCCGTTCCTATATCAAGAGATCGAATCCCTTTTAATAAAGATTCCTCAAAATTTCGTCCAATTGCCATTACCTCTCCCGTTGCCTTCATTTGCGTTCCTAAATTGCGATCTCCTGCAGTAAATTTATCAAACGGGAAGCGAGGTATTTTGGTTACAACATAATCAAGCGCAGGCTCGAAGCAAGCGTATGTTTTGCCAGTAATCGGATTGATTATTTCATCTAGGGTTAGACCAATAGCAATCTTTGCTGCCATTTTAGCAATTGGATAACCTGTTGCCTTTGAGGCAAGTGCTGACGACCTGCTTACTCTAGGATTTACTTCAATAATGTAATATTGGAAGCTATCTGGATCGATTGCAAGTTGAACATTACATCCTCCTTCAATTTCCAGTGCTCGAATAATTTTTAACGACGCATTTCGTAATAATTGATATTCTCGGTCACTTAATGTTTGGGAAGGAGCAACAACCATCGAATCTCCTGTATGAATACCTACAGGATCAATATTCTCCATGTTACAAACAACAATAGCTTGATCATTCTTATCTCGCATAACTTCATATTCAATCTCTTTATATCCAGCAATATTCTTCTCTATTAAGCATTGAGTAACAGGAGATAGTGACAAGCCATTACGAGCAATCTCTCTTAGTTCGGTTTCGTTGTTACACATTCCGCCGCCAGTTCCACCAAGTGTATAGGCTGGTCGAACAATTACTGGATAACCAATGGAATCGGCAAAATTACAGGCTTGCTCCACCGTATTGATAATTTGACTTGCTGGAACGGGTTCATTTAATTCATTCATTAAATTTCTAAACTTTTCCCTATCCTCTGCTTTTTGAATAGCTTCTAAAGAAGTTCCTAATAATTCGACAT
The DNA here is from genome assembly GCF_014905415.1 of Virgibacillus salexigens. GTDB lineage: Bacteria > Bacillota > Bacilli > Bacillales > Amphibacillaceae > Virgibacillus > Virgibacillus salexigens. The sequence goes on along the minus strand of NZ_BNEO01000002.1, from coordinate 315,740 downwards.
GGTATTCTTGTAATATACCTGTATTATTTAAAGCGACAGCGAGATTTAGCCCTGTCTGTCCACCAAGTGTAGGTAACAAAGCATCCGGCTGCTCGGTACGAATTATTTTTGTTAGAAATTCTACTGTCAATGGTTCCATATATACCTTATCCGCTACGGTATGATCTGTCATAATTGTAGCTGGATTTGAATTTGCCAATATTACCGTATATCCTTCTTCCTTAAGTGCTTGGCATGCTTGTGTCCCTGAGTAGTCAAACTCTGCTGCCTGTCCTATGACAATAGGCCCTGAACCAATTACTAATATTTTATTTATGTTTGTGTTTTTAGGCATAGACTACTTCCTCCTTTTTCCCCTGTTCCATCATTGTTAAAAATGAATCAAATAAATGACTGGTATCTTCAGGCCCCGGTGAACTCTCTGGATGATACTGTACAGAAAATGCAGGATATCTTGCGTGTTCAATTCCTTCAACGGTATGATCATTCAAAGCTATTTGAGTTAATTTTAGCTCTGTTCCTGATAATGAAGCTTGTTTTACAGCATAACTATGATTTTGTGACGTAATATAGGTTCGATCTGTCTGAAGATCTTTTACTGGATGATTCGAACCACGATGACCAAACTTCATCTTTTCCGTATCTGCACCACAAGCCAGTGCTAATAGTTGATGGCCTAAACAAATACCAAAGATCGGTACTTTCCCTAACACTTGCTTAATCATTTCAATCGTTTCTGGGACATCCTTTGGATCTCCTGGTCCGTTTGTCAGCATGATACCATCCGCTTTTAACCGCAACATATTTTCTGCGCTGTAGTTATAGGGAACAACCGTGATGTGACAATCTCGCTTGGTTAGTTCTCGCAAAATCCCATGCTTCATACCGCAATCAACAACGACCACTCGTTTTCCCCTTCCAGGAACTACATATGGTTTAATGGTTGAAGTTTGGGATACTTGATTTGTAGCTAATTTACTTTCATTTAGCTGATTTACTACTTCCTTAGCAGGGATAGCAGCATCCACGATCTTTGCCTTCATCGTTCCATATCTTCGAATAATTTTTGTTAACTGGCGTGTATCAATTCCATAAATACCAGGAATGTCATTTGCTCGCAAATAGTGATCAAGTGTTTCTTCATTACGGAAATTAGAAGGATGTTCTGCTACTTCTTTAACAATAAATCCATGTATAAATGGGGTAACTGTTTCAAAATCATCCCGATTAATACCGTAATTACCTGATAACGGATAGGTCATCATGACAATCTGCCCACAATAAGAAGGGTCTGTAATGATTTCTTGGTAGCCAGTCATTCCAGTATTGAATACTAATTCACCAACGGTCTCTTTTTCACTTCCAAAACTATTGCCAACAAACACGGTGCCATCTTCTAATACGAGTTGTCTTTTCATCCGATCAGCTCCCCTTCATAAACAATATTACCTTCTGTCATCGTTAACACTGGCAATCCAGTTACTTCCCATTGATGGAAAGGTGTATTTTTTCCTTTTGAATAAAAATCATGCTTATTAATTGAAGCAGTTGCATGCAAATCAATCAAAGTTAGATCGGCTATGCAGCCAGCTTCCATCTTGCCATATGGCAATTGGAATGTTTCTGCAGGTTTTACCGTCATCCAATTAATAAGTTGTTGAAGCGTTATCTTACCTGGTTGAACAAGATGTGTATAAAGCAATGAAAAAGCATTTTCCAGTCCAACGATACCAAAGGGTGCTTTTAAAAACCCCTGTTCTTTCTCATTTGTTGCATGTGGCGCATGATCTGTCGCAATAAAATCAATGGTGCCATCTAATAATCCTTCCAGTAATGCTTGCTGATCCTCTTTTGCACGTAAAGGCGGATTCATTTTATAATTTGCATCATCTGTCTGTATCGCCGTTTCATTCAGTATTAAATGATGTGGTGTAACTTCTGCTGATACATGAATCCCTGCTCGTTTGGCATCTCGTATAACCCTGACAGATTCTTTCGTACTAACATGACATACATGATAATGGCAACCAGTTGCTTCTGCTAATAAGACATCCCTAGCAATTTGGACAGATTCACTCAAAGAAGGTATCCCAGGCATTTGCATCCGCTCACTTACTTCGCCGTGATGCAGGACCCCTTCATAAACTATGGAATTATCCTCACAATGGGCCACAATTGCTTTATTCCCTGCTTTTGCTAGCTTCATAGCCTGAAGCATTTGATCAGCTGTTTGAACCCCAACTCCATCATCTGTAAAGGCAAATAAATTTTTTCTCGATAATTCCTCCATATCTGTTAATTCTTTTCCCTGCAAATTTTTCGTGATTGCTGCATAAGGCAATACTCGAATATGTGCATTTGTTTCAATTTTCCCGAATAAACTTTCTATCGTATCGTTAGTATCTGGAACTGGATTGGTGTTTGGCATTGCACAAATGGTTGTATAGCCACCCTTTGCTGCTGCCATGGTGCCTGTTCGAATTGTTTCCTTATGCTCCCCTCCAGGTTCACGTAAATGAACATGTACGTCGATAAATCCTGGAACAAGAAGATGTCCATTGCCATCAATTATTTGATCAGCCGGTTCTGAAATCTTTGTATCTACCTTTGAGATGTACTTACCATCTATGAATAATTCACATGCTTCAAAATCACCCGTTGATGACAACTTTTTCACGTTTTTGAGTATTTGCTTCATACGATATCCCCCATGCTCGTAATAGTTTTGTGATAATAGCCATACGTATATATACACCATTATTCATTTGTTTAAATATTCTAGAACGTTCACATTCTACGAGATCCGAATCTATTTCTACCCCTCGGTTAATTGGAGCTGGGTGTAGAAGAATAGCACTAGGATTCATATTTCTTTCCCTTTCTTTCGTTAAACCAAATTTCCTTAAATAACTACTTTGATCTATGGCGACTTCTTGATGTCTCTCATGTTGAATTCTTAATAGCATTAAAACATCGCAGATCTCTACAGCTTCATCCATGGTTATATAAGGAAAATCAAGCGTTTCATCCTTACAACCATCAACAGTGGATAAATATACGTTTGCTCCCAGTCTTTTTAAAGTTTGAGCGTTTGATTTTGCAACCCGACTATGCAAGATATCACCTGAGATAACAACATTAATTCCATTGAATTGTTGGAATTCTTGATAGATCGTTAATAGATCAAGCATACACTGAGTCGGATGTTCTTCTTTACCTGCACCAGCATTGATAATCGGAATGGAGAGTTGATCTTTTAGTTCATGAAACCAATCATCCGCCGGATGACGAATTACTAATAGGTCAGCTCCAATAGCTTGAAAGGTTTTTGCCGTATCATATAATGATTCCCCCTTTTGCGTACTAGAGGTTTCTTGATGAAAATCAAGTACTTCCATTCCTAATTTACGTTCAGCTACCAAAAAACTCATTTTTGTCCTGGTACTAGGTTCAAAGAATAAATTCGCAGCAAACCTCTGCTGTTCAATTGCACACTGCTTTTGCTGCAATTGTTCTGCCATACGTAATATCTCCATAATTTCAACTTCATCTAACTGATTTACAGAAAAGAAATGTCGCATAGATCCTCCTTAAGTGAATAATTTTGACTAACTGATGTTGTAAAAGAAACGTGCAAATGATTGTAAGATATAAATCCATAAAAAAACCTCTTTGCCTAGAGGTCGCAAAGAGGTATACATGTAAAACGATACACGTATGTCTGGGCAACCTTTCAGATCTCTCGGACCTAATTAAAGGTTTAGTATTATCTTATTGATTCTTTTCATATATTGAAACAGTGTCTTCCATGCCATCAATTTCTTCCAGCTTCACCATAATAATTTCTTTATCAGAAGTTGGGATATTCTTACCTACATAATCTGCCCGAATTGGCAATTCTCGATGACCTCTATCTACTAATACACCAAGTTGAATTTGTGAAGGTCTGCCAATATCCATTACTGCGTCCATAGCAGCTCGAACTGTACGACCGGTAAATAGAACATCATCTAGCAAAACGACTTTCTTCCCAGTCAAATCTGCAGGAATATTCGTCTCTTTTAATTTTGGATCTTCTCCATCTGTAGCCTTATCCAAGTCGTCACGATATAAAGTTATATCTAATTCACCGATTGGCACATCCATATTTTCTATTTGCTTTATCTTTTCCTGTAATCGTTTGGTAAGCGGAACTCCTCTTGTTTTAATTCCAACAAGTACTAGATCGTCCCCACCTTTATTCTTTTCCAGTATTTCATGCGCAATTCTTGTCAATGCTCTGTTTATTGACGGCTTATCTAAGATATCCGTTTTTTTCTTCATTCTGCCACCAACCAATCGTTTGAAAACTTTTCCTACAGGCCCTCTACTTACAAAAATATCCCTCTTTTCCATGAGGAAAAAAGGGATTAGGATTCTTTACTCGAATCATTTCCGTATCCTTTCTAGCCTCACGGGACTATTATTAAAGGGCCTTATCAATTCATCTGTTTAATTATTACAAAAGATAATTCGAATGTCAATATTTTTTATGAAGATAGGCAATTAATTCCTGAAAATAATCTGGTAAGTCTACTTCAAAGTGCATATATTCCTTCGTGGTTGGATGGGTAAATGCTATCTCTTTTGCATGTAATGCTTGTCCGTTTACATCAATTGTTTTTCTTGGACCGTATTTTGGGTCACCTACTAATGGATGATTAATATATTTCATATGAACACGAATCTGATGGGTTCTTCCCGTCTCTAGTTGACATTCGACATGTGTATAACCCGGGAATCGATCTAGTATTTGAAAATGGGTTATCGCTGCTTTCCCATTGTCCACAACTGCCATTTTTTGACGGTCTTTAGGATCCCGCCCAATAGGGGCATCAATCATTCCTTTTTCATGTGGAATTTCACCATGAACCATTGCTTGATAGGTTCGTTTTATATCCTTATTTGCCAATTGTTCTGCTAAACGCTGATGTGCTTGGTCATTTTTAGCAACAACCAATAAACCGCTTGTATCTTTATCGATTCGATGTACGATCCCAGGACGTTCCACACCATTTATTCCAGATAAATCATCACAGTGATACAATAAGGCATGTACAAGTGTACCATGTTGATGACCAGGAGATGGATGAACAACCATTCCTTTTTGTTTATTAACGACTAATAAATCGCTATCTTCAAACACAATATCTAAGTCGATTGCTTCTGGTGTAAGATTTAACGGTTCAACTTCTGGAATCGACCATTGAATAATATCACCTGATTGACATTTATAATTAGCCTTCGTGACTTCATGATTTACATAAACGAATTGTTGAGCAATCCACGTCTGCACTTGTGATCGAGATATATCTTTATTTAAATCAGCTAATACTTTGTCAATCCGGGTACGATGCTGCTCTTCAGTTACAGTATGTTCAAATGTTGTCATGATTTGACTTTTCCTTTCTTTACTTCATCCATAATCATTGCCAAGATAATCAGGCATGCACCAATAACGAGACTTGAATCAGCTACATTAAATATCGGAAAATCATAACCGAATATAATAAAATCAAAGAAATCAACTACTTCCTGACGAAATAAACGATCAATGAAATTACCAATGGCTCCTCCTAACACCAAGCTTAACGCGATTGCAAGCCATTTACTCTCTTTTGCATACATTTGCATATAATAGATAACGACGATGACCACAATAGCGGTTACGATATAGAAAAATGTCATCTGACCTTCTAATATTCCCCATGCTGCTCCTGTATTTCGATGTGAGGTTATGTAAAAAAAGTTATCAATAATCGTAATTTGATCACCAAGCTCCATTGTTTTAACAATTATCCATTTCGTTAGTTGATCAATGGATATCATTATTAGTGCAATCAAGTAGTACCAATACATTGTTTTTCCCCCGATTTATTCTAATTTGTATCCCTTAATAGCATAATGGTTTCATCAAGTATTTTCAATATATCACAATCAAGCAAAAGCACAAGCATCTTTCATAGTTGCTACCAATTCTTAAATATGATTCATAACCTACATTCATTCCTAGAAATAGAGAGAATAAAAATAACTACTAGAAAATAAAAGGTATGAAGAAGATAGATAGTTACGCCCCTCTTCATTCTATAAAATATAATACACGCATAAGTGTATATTGAAAATATTTTATGCGTGTTTAAAGAATTAGAGTATCCCAAAATAAACGTAAGATCCCCAATGGCAGGCCTATTGTTTAATTGCTTATTTTTTTCACCTGCTTTAATGTCGCTACAATAAGAAAACTAACAATAACCAATAACAGCCAGGAACTCACCTTCCCTAGATGAACGATACTCCATGCATCGGCCTGATTGGGATATTCCCAGGCTCCAAAAAACGTTGCAATATTTTCAGCTACCCATATAAAAAATCCGATGAGGGTAAAAGAAAATACGATTGGCATACGATATTGAGTCCCATTAATTTCGTATATAACCCATGATTTCCAAAAAACGATAATTATAAGACCAGATAGAACCCAACGAATATCAAACCAATAATGATGGGTAAAAAAATTCAAATAAATCGCAGCTGCCAGCGGTACAACTATCAAAAACGATGGCCATCTAACCAGTTCAACCTCTAGCCTCCTCCATGCCTGACAAAGATAACTTGCTACACTTGCGTACATAAATCCACTGTACAAAGGCACCCCCAAAATCTTGGCATACCCCTCCTCTGGATAAGACCAGGAACCCATATGCACCTTAAAAAGTTCAAGCGCAAGTCCAATAACGTGAAACAATGTAATCACCTTTAGTTCATCCTTGGTTTCTAGCCCGGAATACACCATCCACCACTGCATTAGTAAACAGATCAGGAGTAACCAGTCATACCTTGGGAGAAAAGGAAGTGGAATGACTTGCGTCAAAGCTAAAGAGGCAAAGATAACGACAGGAAATAAACAAGACATGGCCTGTTGCCACCCAAAACGAATAAGTTGCTGTAGAGCTATAACGATTTTTCCCTTTCTTTTCATGTTAAGTGTCCCAATTTTATTAATCATGACTATCTTCATCTCTTCGGTATTCTAAAATATCTCCAGGCTGACATTCTAATGCCTTACAAATTGCGTCTAAAGTTGATATTCGAACCGCTTTTGCCTTTCCATTTTTCAAAATAGAAAGATTAGCCATTGTAATACCAACCCGTTCAGATAGTTCTGTTACACTCATTTTTCGTTTCGCCAACATCACATCAATATTAATTATAATCGCCATGTTATTCACCTCAGACCGTTAAATCATTTTCTGATTTTATTTCTATGGCATTCTTTAACAACTTCTGAAGAACAGCAGCAAAGACCGCAATAACAATGGAAGCAAAAATGATCACCAAGCCGAGCAAAACAATACCTGGAGCGTCATCTATCTCTGCCATTAGATATAAAATTGGGATAATTAATACATACAAGGCACTGATTGTAGTTGCACAGTGCTTTATATTCTTCAAGGCCATCACCGATAATTCCGAAAATGCTTTGTTCTTATCAATGTAAGTTAAAAGTTTTAATGTCTGATACAGAGCAAAGAAAAAAGGAATTGCCGTAGCATACAAAACAATAAGCAAAGGATATTGTAGATAAGCCAACTCAGGGAGCCATGAATTATATATTTGGGCTAATCTAGGTAATCCAACTATACACAAACCAAGAATCGGAATTCCAAGAATAAATACAACTACCCTTAAGAAGAGTGTTTCTCGTTTCATAAAAGCACCTCGCTTAGTTATCGTCAATTCAATTTTACCAATATATTTATCGTTTTACAATAAATAATTATCTAAATTCATTATTATTTTATTGCTTTACTTATATTTATTGCATTCAATAAATCGAAAAGCATTGTTCATAACTAAAACTGTTCGATGCCACTTATTACTTGCGTATGTATCAACGAAACATAAAAAGCCCCCTGTAAAACAATAATTCAGGGGGCTTTTTGTATCGCAATTCATGATCCTAGATCAGAAGATTTATTGTTGATAATGCTCTTTTACAACTGTTGCACAACGCGTACATAAGGTAGGATGTGCTTCATCCTCCCCAACGGTATTAGAAGATACCCAGCAACGTTCACAGGTTTCACCAGGATGCTTTTCAACAGCTACATCAACATATTCATAAGCTTTCGTATTAGATGCATTTTCACTAATATCTGCTTGTGAAACAATGAGATACTGATGAAGCTGATCCATCGATGATAAGATGGTTTTCGTTTGTTCATCTTTTGGAACAATGGTTAATTTTGCTTCAAGAGATTTTCCAATTACCTTTTCATTTCTAGCTTCTTCCAACGCTTTTAAGATATCGTCACGAACTTGCATGAAATGATCCCAGTTTTCAGCTGTATCATTAAACGTTGACATTTCTTCAGGGTTCGGAATATCCGTTAATTGAACACTTTCAGCTTCTGCACCTGGAATATATTCCCATATTTCTTCAGTTGTATGAGGAATAATCGGTGTTAATAATTTTACAAGCGCAGTAACGATTTCAAAGTATCCTGTTTGAATACTACGTCTACGCTGGTTATTCGCAGCCTCAATATATAAAATATCTTTTGCAAAGTCTAAATAGAATGAACTAAGATCAACCGCACAGAAATTATGAATTTGGTGAAAGATAGGTGAGAACTCATAATTATCATAGTTGTTACGAACCTCTGTTACTAATTTCTTCAGGCGATGAAGCATATATTTATCTACTTCTTCTAATTCTTCATTTGGAACACGATCCTGCTTCGGATCAAAATCTGCCAAGTTTGCTAGCATAAACCTGATTGTGTTACGAATTTTTCGATAAGCTTCTGAAATTTGCTTTAATATATCATCCGAAATCCGAACATCTGCTTGATAGTCTACAGAAGAGACCCATAAACGTAAAATATCAGCACCAAGTTGCTTTTGAACCTTTGCAGGACGAATAACGTTCCCTAATGATTTACTCATTTTTCGACCATTACCGTCCAGGGTAAACCCATGACTTATAACCGTTTTATAAGGTGATTTTCCTGTTACAGCTACTGATGTAGACAGAGAAGAATTAAACCATCCACGATATTGGTCACTACCTTCTAGATACACATCCGCTGGTCGATAGTGATCCTCCCTACCTAACAATACTGCTTCATGTGAAGAGCCAGAATCAAACCATACATCCATAATATCTGTTTCTTTTGTGAAGTTGCCGTTTGGACTATGCTCGGAAGTATATCCTTTTGGCAACAGATCCTTTGCTTCCCATTCAAACCAAATATTAGATCCATGTTCCTTAAACAAGTTGGACACATGCGTAATCGTTTCATCTGTAATAATTGGTGTTTTATCCTCTGCATAAAATACTGGGATTGGTACTCCCCACGTACGCTGACGAGAAATACACCAATCTTCTCGATCTCTTACCATATTATATAGCCGTGTCTCTCCCCATTGCGGGTACCAATTAATTGCTTTAATTTCATCCAAAATGGTTTGTCTAAAATCCTTTATAGAGGCAAACCATTGCGATGTTGCTCGGAATATGGTTGGTTTCTTGGTACGCCAATCATGTGGATAAGAGTGTGTAATAAATGCAAGCTTTAGTAATGCACCTGCTTCTTCTAGTTTTTCTGATACATTTTTATTTGCGGTATCATAGAATAGACCTTCAAAACCTGGTGCCTCGTCGGTAAATACACCTTTTTCATCCACTGGACATAATGCATCAATCCCATAGCGCTTCGATACATAAAAGTCATCTTCCCCATGCCCTGGTGCTGTGTGTACACAACCTGTACCTGCATCTGTAGTTACATGGTCTCCTAACATAACAAGAGATTCTCGATCGTAAAATGGATGTTTTGCCACAATTTTCTCTGCTTCTTCACCTTTAAATGTTTTAACTACTTCAGGATTTTGCCATTCGAGCGTTTCTGCTACCGTTTCTATGAGTGCTTGAGCAATAACATACTTTTCGCTTCCAACTGCAACTACTGCATAATCCAAATCAGGATGAACACTTATACCTAAATTTGCAGGGATCGTCCATGGCGTTGTTGTCCAAATAATGAATTTTTCTCCATCTTCTAGTAATCCTTTTCCTTCGGTTACTTCAAAGGAAACATAAATAGAAGGGGACCGTTTATCATGGTACTCGATTTCTGCTTCAGCAAGTGCTGATTCAGAAGAAGGAGACCAATATACCGGTTTTAAGCCTTTATAAATATATCCTTTCTTAGCCATTTCCCCGAAAACCTTAATTTGGGCAGCTTCATAATCTTTGGTAAGCGTAATATATGGGTTATCCCAATCTGCGCGGACACCTAATTTTTTGAATTGTTCTCGTTGATTATCTACTTGACTTAATGCATACTCCGCACATAACTTACGAAATTCAGCAATACTCAATTCCTTACGTTTAATTTTTTTATTCTTCGTTAATGCCGTTTCAATTGGCAGTCCATGTGTATCCCATCCTGGAACATATGGAGCATAATAACCACTCATTGATTTATAACGGGTAATAAAGTCTTTTAAAATTTTATTCAATGCATGACCAATGTGCAAATCTCCATTTGCATATGGTGGTCCATCGTGAAGAATAAATAGCGGACGGCCTTTTGTTCGATTTAAACTTTTTTCATAAATATTATTTTCTTCCCATGCAGCCTGTCGTATCGGTTCTTTATTCGGCAGATTCCCTCGCATAGGGAAGCCTGTTTTTGGCATAAGTAATGTATCTTTATACTCCATATTAATTCCTCCTTTGAATTAAACAAAAAAAGCCCTCTTCATCCCCAAAAGGGACGAGAAGGCTCGCGGTACCACCCTTATAAATTTGACATACCTGTCAAATCCACTTAGCATTCGTAACGTGAATAACCGTTCATTACTACTACTTTCATAATGAAAGCTCAAGAGTGATATTCTAAAAGCGTATCTGTACCAGGCTTTCACCATACCCTAGCTCGCTTAACAGTTTAACACTTCTATACTGGCTCTATCTTTGCTTTTAAACAATTTTGTTTTAGTAAAGCTATCTGTTTATGAATTATATGTAAAATATCAACAACCGTCAAGGCTTATGACTCATTTTCAACTAAATCTAAGTCCTCACCAAGCTCAGTATCAAATAGCTGGTCCCAATCGTCCGTATCGATCATGTCTAATTGGGCTTCAACAAGCATTTTTAATCGTGTACGGAATACTTTTGCTTGCTTTTTTAATTCCTCTACATCCATCGATATCCGACGCGATTTGGTTAATGCCTCATTAATAATACGGTCTGCATTTTTTTCTGCTTCTTTAATGATTAATTTCGATTCTTTTGAGGCACTTCCTTTTAATTCCTCAGCAGTCTCTTGAGCAATTAATATGGATTTATTCAATGTTTCCTCAATATTAGTAAAATGACCAAGCTTTTCATTTAAATGATCGACTTGTTCTTGTAGGTCTTTTTTCTCGCGAATGACCATTTCATAATCCTTAATTACTTGATCCAAAAATTCATTTACTTCATCTTCATCATATCCACGAAAGCTTCTTGTGAATTCTTTATTGTGAATATCTAATGGTGTTAATGGCACGATAGCCACCTCCTATTTTAATTTAGATCAAAGAACGAATCATCACATCCTACCATGTCTATTCGACAAATATCTGCTAAGTCCTGCAATTTATTTTAAGATTGCAGTTGTAAGTTTTAGCTTGTCCTTTTTTGTTTTTCCTCTCACTTCTACGACCTTACTTCTTCCTTTTCCTCTTAATGAAATTAAATCCCCTTCTTGCAATTGGAATTTCCCATCTTCTACAACTTTAAAATTCACTTTTACATACATTTTTTTTATATATTCCGCAGCATCTTTTCTAGAAATACGATAAATTTCTTTAACGATAGTATCCAATCGCAAAGAAGAAACCGTACTTTCCGTTTCTTCCCAATTTAGCTGCTTAACCTGTAGGAAGTCTAAAGGTTTTTCCTCTAATTGTAACGTTGCTTTTTTTATTGCATTTAGATTTGCCATCACATAAGCTGCAATTTCTTCAGCTACAACAATTTGGATAATACCATCTTCTACTAAAATATCACCAAGCTTTTTTCGTTTTATTCCTAAAGATAGAAAAGCTCCCATTGCATCGCGATGGGTCAGACTAACAAATTTACTTTGAAACTTGGTCTGTAACATCGTCAATTGAAAATCTTTTTCTGCAATCTGTTCATAAAAGGGAGCAATAATTGCACGTTTTCTTTCGGTATGTGGATTTCCACCGAAAAACATGACCTGAATATCTGATTCCTTTGTCCCCATCAGCATGTCCACAATCTGCTGTTCACGTGGATCAAGAAAGTCGGTTAGTTTAAGCTGAAAAGATTTCGATACTTGCTCTCGCCAAGAAAAAACCTGGTCTATGAAAGCTTCTTCATCTTTTCTAAAATGCTGATATATATCCATCCTATGTACCCTCTAGAAAACAAACATTTGGAAAAATTGACCTAACCCCATTCTAGCTAAATACAATACAAATATCGCTACAATTGGAGATAAATCAATCATACCAAGTGGTGGAATAAACTTACGGAATTGCTCTAAATATGGTTCACATATTTTGCCTAACATTTCTCCAAATGAGGACTCACGTGCTCCAGGGAACCAAGACATAAAAATATAAACAATTAACGCGTAACTATAAATCACAAACGCTAAATCTAATATACGGTATAATTCAAACATCTGCTGCTACCATCCTTTTTCATATTCATCTTCTGAGAATGCATCTGTAATGGTACCAGAAACATTCACATTATCCGGAGTACAAAGAAACGTTTGTGCTCCAAGTTTCTGGATATCTCCATTTACAGCATATACGGTACCACTAAGAAAATCCACGATTCGTTTTGCTTGATTACTGTCAAGGCGTTGTAAATTAATGACTACCGCTCGGCGATTAACAATGTTATCTGCAATTTCTTGAGCTTCATTATACGTTCTTGGTTCGCACAGTACGACTTTAGATGTAGGATTTTGCATACTGGTCAAGTTGACGACATTTCTATGCTTCTCTTTTGATGAAGACTGCTGTTGCTCGTTATCAAATTCATCTACATCAACATATTCATATTCATACTCATCATCCATCGTAAAATAATTCTTAATCTTATTTTTAATACTCATTTCGTTCACCTCACCCTACTAAATTTGTTCCAATTCGAACATGAGTGGCACCTTCTTCAATTGCCAACTGATAGTCATTACTCATTCCCATCGATAAATACATACAAGGTGCGTGAGCATGCTGTTTATCCTGAATGTGTAATTGTAACTTTTTTAGTTGTTTGAATATCGAACGCAAGCGATCTTCATCTTTAATATGAGGTGCCATTGTCATCAAACCAATGACGCGTACGTGAGGATATTTTTCGATTTCCTTAATAAAATTAGCTACTTCGTCTGGTGCAAGTCCATGCTTTGATGATTCACCACTTACATTCACTTGTACAAAACAGTCGATTTTGCGTTCTGCTCGTTTATTGATTTCTTTTGCTAAGGAAATACGATCTAAGGAATGCAATACATCAATTTGCTGAATAACATCTTTTACTTTTCTAGATTGTAATGTCCCAATAAAATGCCAAATGGCTTTATCTTGAAAAGAATCGTATTTTTGCTGAAAACCTTCTAGACGATTTTCACCAAGATTCGTAACCCCAGCCTCAATTGCTTCTCTTGTTCGCTCTATTGTAACATATTTTGTCACACCAATTATTGTAATATCTTCTGGATTTCGGCTAGTATTCAGACATGCCTGTCTAATTTTCTGCTGGATTTGTTCTAGATTTGTTGCTACATCCATTGTTCCCAATTCTCCTCCCTCGTATAATCATGAAGAAAAGCCAATAAATCCTAACATTCGACCTGTTCTTCCATGATCTCTTCGATGTGAAAAAAATAAGTCTTCATCACGAAATGTGCAGTAATTGGTTACATCTATATTATTACGTAAAACCCCAGCTTGTAAAAGGATATCTATATTTAACTGTTTTAAATCAAGCAAATATCGACCTCCTTCTCTAGAAGAAACAGCATTCTCTCTCCACTCTAGCGGAATATGATTAATGACGTGTTGATCTACTTCATAATAATTCTTCGTTATACATGGTCCAATTGCCACCATTAAATTACTGGATATCACACCTTGCTGTTTTAACGCGCTTACCATTTCAACTCCAATTTGATTGACTGTCCCTTTCCAACCAGCATGAGCAATACCAACAAAGGACGTTTTTGGATCATAAAAGAACAAAGGAACGCAATCAGCAAAGAAAGCTGTGCATAGTATATCTGTCTTATTTGTAATTAACCCATCTACTCCTTGAATTGCGGTCGATAGTTCAGAGGCTCCTTTTCCTTTATCCGTGTCTTCAATAACTTTAATATTTGTTTGGTGTACCTGTTCCCCGCAAACCCACTTATCTAGTGGAAAGCCTAAATGTTCACCTACACGTTCTCGATTGGTCAGGACATGATACGGATCATCATTGACATGTAACCCTCCATTTAAAGATTGATAAGGGGCGGAGCTGACACCACCGTTTCTTGTGGTAAAACCAGCAACTAATTTGGGATGTAATTGCTGCCATTTTTCGATATGTAAACATGTCTCATGTTGTCTAATAAAGGCATCTTTCAACGTTATTCCTCCCTGAAGTTACTTATTGATCTATTTTACCACAGATTTAGGTATTTTTATTTTCTTTCTTGTACGATTGGCTCATTATATAATTTCGGTTTCTCTACATCCTTTACGAGGATAACATCTGAACCAATTCGAACAATTTGATTCCAATGGATAACGAACTCCTCTGACTTACCAAATAAACCACTTTTCTTATCCTTAGGAATAATTACGATAGCAAGGATTCTACCATTATTCGTATCAATCTCTAAATCGCTAATATGACCTAGCCTTCTGCCACTATCGATAATAATAACCTCTTTAATTTGTAACTCGGATAATTTTATCATGTTATTCACCTCACCTTACTTTATATATATGCGCTTGAAAGTCAATCTTTCATGGAACACAAAAAAACAATAGGAAAGAGTGAATTTTCTTCCCTATTGTCTCGTACTTATAAAATAAGTGTTATTCGAACATTTGCTTATTCATTTGTTTAATTGCGGCTTTTTCTAAACGAGATACTTGCGCTTGGGAGATACCAATTTCATCGGCAACTTCCATTTGTGTCTTCCCTTGAAAAAACCGTTTATTTAATATATCTTTTTCACGTTCGTTTAATTGATACATCCCTTCTTTTAATGATAGTTTATCAAGCCATGTTGAATCTTTATCCTTATCATCACTTATCTGATCCATTACATAAATAGGGTCGCCGCCATCATTATAAATGGGTTCAAATAAAGATACTGGATCTTGAATAGCATCCAATGCAAATACAATATCTGAATGAGGGATTCCCATTTCTTCAGCTATTTCCATTGGTGTTGGTTCTTTTGATGTTTTGCTTATAAGTTTTTCTCTAACTTGTAAAGCTTTATAAGCAATGTCTCGTAGAGATCTAGAGACTCGAATTGGATTATTATCTCTCAGGTACCTTCTGATTTCCCCAATAATCATTGGAACAGCATAAGTGGAAAATCTCACATTATGGGATAAATCAAAATTATCTATGGATTTCATTAGTCCGATACAACCTACTTGAAACAGGTCATCGACATATTCTCCGCGATTATTAAAGCGCTGAATTACACTTAAAACAAGTCTTAGGTTACCATTGACCAGTTCTTCCCGCGCAGATGAATCTCCATCCTCCTGCTGCAATTTTTTAAATAATTCCCGCATTTCTTCATTCTTTAGTACAGGTAGCTTCGATGTATCAACACCACATATTTCAACTTTATGTCTTGTCATCTACGTTCAACCCTCCCAGTTGGTGATGCTGTTCATGGACAGTATCTCCGACTGGAAAGATTTTTATGCAGAATCCTTTTTCTTAAAGAAGCAATAATAATCGATTTAACTTAGAGCCACAAGGCTAGACCATTTTATTAAATTCTTTTTTTAGTCGCCGAATTATTTTCTTCTCTAACCGTGAAATATATGATTGAGAAATACCTAACATATCAGCAACATCTTTCTGTGTCTTCTCTTCTTCGCCAATAAGCCCGAACCGCAATTCCATAATCTGTTTTTCGCGTGCATTTAACTGCGAAAGCGCATTTTTTAATAAACTTTTATCTACACTTGATTCTAAATCTCTGGTAATAATATCTTCATCTGTTCCCAGCACATCGGATAAAAGCAATTCATTGCCATCCCAATCAATATTTAATGGTTCATCAAAAGAAACCTCGGATTTTAATTTATTATTTCGTCTTAAGTACATTAATATCTCATTTTCAATACAGCGTGAGGCATAAGTTGCTAATTTTATTTTTTTCTCGGGATTAAATGTATTTACAGCCTTTATAAGCCCAATTGTTCCAATACTTATTAAGTCCTCAATATTAATACCTGTATTCTCAAATTTACGAGCAATATAAACAACCAATCGTAAGTTACGTTCAATTAATATAGCTCGTGCTGATTTATCACCTTTTGGTAGTAACGCAAGAAGTTCTTGTTCCTCTTCTTTTGATAAGGGTGGTGGAAGAGCTTCACTTCCTCCAATGTAATAGATTTCTTCTGATTTGATACCTAATTTAATTAATACCTTATACCACCACAGACGTAACCGTAATTTTATTAATTTCAATACTATCTCCCCTTTATGCAGAATGGATTGTGGCTAGGTTTATAATTTGTGGATGCAATAAACAATGATAACTTCTGTCTTTCGTTAGTTCCGCAAATTGTATTCCAATTAATACTTTCGATGTCTCAATTCTTTGTTCGCCATAATAGACAATTAATTTGTCAGGACGTAAGGTAAGTAAAAACATGCTGCTACCTTGAACTCCTTGATAGGGTACCAGTTGTATAGAGCTCTCCCATTTCGTTGGTAGATTTTCTATTTGCAATGATTCGTTACATTTTTTTAATTGTTCCCACTCGTCTTCTGAAAACCATTGTTTTAAAAAGGGCTCATCACAAAGAATAACTGGTTTCTTCGTTATCGGATCGGTCAATTGATTTCCACTATCTATATAACCAGTAGTAGAAAAACTGTTGCCATTTAATACGATGGAAACTGGGTATAATTGGTCATAGCGTATTTTTTCCACAGCATGCTTGTCCATACGGGATTTTGTAAAAAGCCAAACAATTGGAAATCCAATAAATACAAACATCCAACTAACTGGATCGCCAAACCCACTATGAAAGGTTAAAAAACCATTATTGTCAATATTAAATGGTTGTTGGAATAAAAAATGAATACCGATTAATCCACCTCCAATAGCAAAGGTGACGAAATAGAATATGAATACAAGCTTGCTCCAACGGTAAAAATTTTTAAATCCGAATGCCGTATAAATAATTAAACAGGAAAATAACAATTTTCCTATTACAGTTGTCAAAAACGAGTCAGGAAAATAAATAGAAATCGGCACAAGTAAAGAGGCTACAAATCCTCCACTAATTAGCCGACGCTTTCGTGTACTATCTCTTGCTAAAGCCTGAGTTAGCATGATAAGCATTAAATCAATTAAAAAATTTAATGCCCAAACAGCATCCAGATAAATAGTCACACCTTTCCTTCCTTTCACGTATTCTGTCATTTGAAAGATTAGATATTTTATTCAATTTATAGTGTCTAAAGTATAACGGAGCAAATAAGCAAAGTCTGTCATTTCCTGTACGAACTACTTGACTAATTTTACCGAGTTATTAGAAAGATTGTCGGGTAAAATTGAAATAAAAAAAGAAGCCAGCAAGTGGCTTCTAGAAACCGAAAAGGTAAAGGTAGTCGTTTTAAAAACTATGGCAAAACATCAATTTCAGTAGGTAGTTTCCAAGATTATTGTCCCTAAAACTTCATAATTGCTTTCATTAATCACCACAATGGTGCCATCACTAAGCCTTACATAAACTAAATTTCTTGGCTCAACAATGATTAATCTCTTGGGACATTCCCTAAACCGTGGTGACTCTTCATCTGTAAATCCATTGACGAACAAGTACTATTTAGAAAGTAGCAAACATCATTTAGGTTTGGCCCCTGGAACTGGATCTGGCGCAACCGAATTGGTGGGTACGGACGAAGAGTGTACTAATACCTACTACTTAAACTATGTTGAAAATTGCAATTGGGAAAGGCGCTTGCCTGATTACCATGAAACAATTAGAAAAAATTTTCCATAAAAAAGCAAATGTCCATATAGACACTTGCTTTTAAATCCATCATCGAATTAACGATTCCGATTTCGGTTTCGATTTCGAAGGAAAGTCGGAATATCCAACCCATCTTCTTCTTGACGTGGACGGTTCTGTTGTTGAGGCACTTCTGTTTCACGCTCTCTATTATCTCGTGTTGGTAAATCATCATTCATACGAGTTGCAGCATGCTGCTTATGATTAATTACAGGACGTTGCTGTTTGGCTTGTTGCTCCATTTGTTTATTCGTTTCATCAAAACCTGTAGCTATCACAGTAACCACGATCTCATCTTTTAGATTCTCATTAATAACCGAACCAAAGATGACATTTACCTCATTATCAGCAGCTGATGTTACCAAATCAGCTGCTTCTTGAACTTCATAGAGACTTAGATTAGTACCACCAGTAATATTCATTAAAATACCATGTGCACCATCGATTGATGTCTCTAGTAATGGTGAGGAAATTGCCTTTTTAGCAGCTTCCGTTGCTCTTGTTTCACCAGTAGCAACCCCAATCCCCATAAGAGCTGAACCTTTATCAAACATGATTGTTTTTACATCGGCAAAGTCCACATTAATTAAACCTGGCTTAGCAATTAGATCAGAAATCCCTTGAACACCCTGGCGTAGAACATTATCCGCTTCACGGAAGGCTTCTAACATCGGAGTGTTTTTATCTACAATTTCTAATAGCCGATCGTTTGGAATGACAATCAATGTATCTACTGCACCTTTTAATGATTCGATTCCAGAGATAGCTTGTGTAGAACGTCTCCTTCCTTCAAATGAAAAAGGACGTGTAACGACACCAACCGTTAAAGCACCAAGATCTTTAGCAATTTGTGCAATAACTGGTGCAGCACCCGTTCCTGTGCCTCCACCCATTCCGGCAGTAACAAAGATCATATCTGCTCCTTGTAGCACTTCTTCTAATTGCTCTTTACTTTCTTCCGCAGCTTTTTTCCCGACTTCCGGGTTCGCACCCGCACCAAGACCACGTGTTAATTTACCGCCAATTTGTATTTTTAATTCTGCTTTTGATAGATTCAACGCTTGAGCATCTGTGTTAACAGCAATAAATTCAACGCCTTCAACACCATGTTCAATCATACGGTTAACGGCATTATTCCCGCCACCGCCAACTCCGATTACTTTTATTGTAGCTAATTCTTCCATGTTTGTATCAAAATCCAACATATCTCGTTCCTCCTAATATGCAAAATTACAAGCGTTCTAGATAGCTAATCATTTAAATCTACTATAAACCTTCATATCTAAAACTAGTTTACGTAGAATAAGTAATTAATCAAAAAAGTACTTAAACAAATTAGCAATCCCAGATTCCTTTTTCTTATTCTCTTTCGGTTCATTAGATTTCTGTTGCTTTTTCACTCGTTTTGGTTGTTGATTTTCTTGATGATCTTGTCTTATAACTGTAGGAAATAACTCTTTTCCTTGTATTTTCGCATTACGATAGGCAAATTGCAAGATTCCTACACCAGCAGTGAATTGTGGTTCTCTTACCCCAATGTAATCAGGTATAGCAATACGTACATTGGAATGGAATAAATCCTCTGCCAATTCTAGTACTCCTGGCATTGCCATTGTACCACCAGTTAGCACATACCCGCCTGGCAGTCCCTGATATCCCATTTTCCTGATTTCACGCTCTGCATATGCATAAATTTCTTCCATTCGTGCTTCAATCATGTCTGCAATTTCTAGTTGGTTATACGTTTGTTTCGAATTGCTTCCAATAATTGACACATCAAAAACTTCATCCTCTAATGCATAATCATAAAAAGCATGTCCATGATTTAATTTAACATCTTCGGCTTCTTCAGTTGATGTTCTGAGTCCAATTGAAAGGTCTTTTGTTATATTGTCGCCACCAAGCTGAATGACACTTGTAGAGACTAACTGATCATTCTCAAATACAGAGACCGTTGAACAGCCGCCTCCAACATCGATCAGTGCAACTCCCATATTCCTTTCATCTTTGGATAATGCAATTGTACCGGCAGCAAGCGGTTGTAAGCAAATGTCAGCTATTTGTAGGTTTGCTCGTTCTACACATTTTAAAATGTTATGTAAGATTGTCTTGGAACAAGTAATTATCGTACCTTCCATTTCTAATCGTACACCGATCATCCCTCTAGGATCATTGATTTCATCTAACCCGTCTACGATGAACTGTTTAGGTATCACATCAATAATTTCTCGCTCCGGAGGAATAGACATAACTTGTGCTCCATCAATAACTCGATTTATATCTTCATCATCGATCTCGCGGTTTTCACTTTGAACCGCTACTATTCCATGGCAAGGTTGTAGTTGTATATGACTACCATTAATTCCCACTACAACACGATCAATTTGCATACCGACCATTCTTTCGGCTTGTTCAACCGCATTTCTAATCGATTGGACCGTCTGATCAATATCAATAATAGCACCTTTTTTCATGCCGTTTGATTTTGCAGAACCGACTCCAATAATATTTAGTGAATCATTTAACACTTCACCTATAATTACTTTGATTTTTGATGTACCTATATCAAGACTTACTAATATTTCATTGTTGTTCAAGTAAGGCACCCCCTATTTCAGAAGTTGCTTCATGCAAACTTCTCTCTATCCATTTCTGTAATTATCCTGATATGATAATAGTATAGACTTTCCCTAAAAATAAAATATATATAGGTTATTCCACATAAAACAAAGGATTCCCTTTATTTTTCGGTATTTTTTTAAAAAAATGAAGCAAATTTCTCAATTCGTAGAGAATCATCCTATTAATCAGGAAGTCGATAAGCATGCCACTTCTATTAAACTATTTCGTAAACAAAGCGGAACTTATGACTTTCGTCGGTAATTTAATTACCTATTCTTGATTTTCCTCTGTTTCTCCATTAACTTCCGCTTCTGATTCTTCTGAACTAGTACCCTTATCAAATGATTCAAAGTAGGCACCTACGCCAATATGGATAATTCCTCTACTTTCTTCATCTAGTTGAGCAACGATAGAAGGATACACTTCCATTCTTTCAGCAAAGTTACGTATCGTTGCATCTACCATAAAACCATCGTTCATGTATAATACGACTTTATTTTTATTATCATCTGTTGGTGCCCAATGAATCTCTGAAATTAATTTAAGAAGGCTTTTTGGTAACTTCTCAAGCTCACTTGTCATCCTATGTAAATAACTTTCCTCTTCAAAATTGGTAATTAATGGAGCGTCCCCATAGAACGTTCCTGTTTCCATACTTTGAAGCATTGTTCCATTTCCCAAAATTGGATAATAACTCGTATCTTTTTGTATATATCCAACACGATGATACTCTTCCACTTCTATAGATACTGTCCAGGGTAAATGGCGATTGATGTCAACGGAAGCAACGATAGGATTATTACTTAAGGCTTTTTCATTTGCAGATTTATCCATCGTCCAAATATTCATACCTTCCGTTATTTCACTTTGTTCTCGCACTTGTTCATCTGTCAGGAAAATATTTCCTTTTATTTCAATCGTTCGCACCTGACTTAATGGAGATTGCAGATAAACAATGATGGAAATTAAAAAGAAAAAAATTGAAAGATAAAATATTAATCGTCGATTTGCTTTTTTCTTCCTTGCCTGTTTCAACTTCGGAATACGATCTTCTATCGAAACAATCTTTTTTTTAGCCATCTCCATTTCTTCCTTTGTACTAAATTAACAATAAGAAATGGCACAAAAAATGCCATTTCTTCACTGTTATAAAGAGTATATCACATTATCCCTTACTTGATGTAGTAGAGTTAAGGTAAAAACAAGATTTTAATCTCACTGAAATCTTACTCTACCAGAAAACGGCTTTTATTCGCTTGTATTTGCTTATAATTTGGTATACTTACTAATATTTAACAATATCCCAACAGAGCACAGGATTAGTGTTAAAGAGGAGCCGCCATAACTCAAAAACGGCAACGTAATACCTGTAACAGGAATTAAGCCGATTACAACACTGATATTAATCATTGCTTGAATCGCAAGCATAGAGACAATACCTAATGCTAAAAATCTGGAAAAATTATCAGGTGCTTCAAGTGAAACCTTGATACCACGCCATAAAAGGAGTAAAAAAAGCAACAATACAATAGTACCTCCAATGAAGCCTAGTTCCTCTCCTAATATAGCAAAAATAAAATCAGTTTGTGGTTCAGGTAAATAGAAATACTTCTGTAAACTATTCCCGAATCCTAGACCCATTAAACCACCCGGTCCAATCGCATATAAAGACTGTATAATTTGGAATCCATCCCCTAATGGATCTTCCCAAGGATTCAAAAAAGCCGTTATCCGACTAATCCGATAAGGAGCAGAAGCAATTAGACCAATAAAACCGATTAACCCTAATGCTGCTAGTCCAAAAAAATGAGATAAACGAGCACCAGCAGTAAATACCATAATCATACAAGTGAGTACGAGTACCATACCAGTACCTAAATCCGGCTGTAGCATGATTAGGCCAAATGCAGTAAATATTAATAAAATAGAGGGAATGAAACCTTTTTTGAACGAAGTGATATATTTTTGGTTAGCTGCTAGATAAGTAGCCAGAAAAATAATCAATCCTAATTTCATAAACTCAGATGGTTGAATACTAAAGGCTCCAATCCCTATCCAGCTTTGTGCACCGCCACGAACCATTCCTATACCAGGAATAAGTACTAAGAATAACAAAACAAAACATGCCAGTAGAATTAGCTTTGCGTATTTTTTCCATGTGGTATAAGGTACTTGCATCGTAAAGAGCATTGCTATTATTCCTGCACCAGCAAACAATACTTGTCTTTTCACATAGTACCAAGCATCCCCGAATTTGTATTCCGCCCAAACATAAGACGAACTGTAAACCATAATAACTCCTATTAAAAGTAAACTAATAATAACACCTAATAAGAAATAATCAGGTGAGGCATGTGATTTGGAATTCTTTAATTTTTCCAGCAAAATAACACCCCTCTTCATAATTGAAACTAGGGGTGTTGTTTAAAGTGTTATTCATTTTTATCATGTCTTTAAACAAGCCCCTATACTAATGTATGCACGGCTTGTATAAACATGTCTCCTCTTTCCTCGAATGTTCGATACTGATCCCAGCTAGCGCATGCTGGTGACAAAAGAATGATATCTTTTTCTTCCGATATATTATATGCTTCTTGTACAGCAGTCTGTACATTATCCGTTAAACAAATGGATGAAATCCCTGCCTCTTCCCCTAACATTTTAATTTTTTCAGCCGTCTCGCCAAATAATACCATTGCTTTCACGCGATTTAAGTATGGTAATAACTCAGAAAATTCATTGCCTCTATCTAAACCGCCAGCTAACAAAATAACTGGTTTTTCAAAAGCAGATAACGCCTTCTGAGTAGCTAAAATGTTTGTTGCTTTTGAATCATTATAAAACATCCGTTCTTTGTGCTTACCTACAAATTGAAGTCGGTGCTTTACACCAGTAAAAATAGATAAGACATTTTGTATCCCTTCATTCGTTGCACCACTTAATTTTGCAGCAGCAATCGATGCTAGGATATTTTCATAATTATGTTCTCCTAATAAAGCGATATCCAATCGGTCAATTATTTTTTCATTTTGAAAATACAAGGAATTCTCATCCATCCATGCCCCATCTGCTACCTTTTCTTTAACGGAAAATGGAATTTTTATTGCGTAAGACGCTTTTACAGCTTCTATGATACTTTCATCATTCGCATTGTACACCAAGTAATCATCACTTGTTTGATTTTTAAAGATATTAAACTTCGCTTGTTTATAATTTTCAAGTGTCTTATGATAATCTAAATGTGCTTCGAATATATTCAATAGCACAGCAATATTTGGTTTAAAGTTTTGAATTCCCATTAATTGAAATGAAGATAGTTCTAGCACGAGGTTATCTGTTTCGTTTATGGTTTGAGCTACCTCAGTGGCAACAATTCCTATGTTTCCAGCAACTTTTACAGGCTGCTTGCTTTGTGTTAGCATCTCTGCTGTTAAGGTTGTTGTTGTCGTTTTTCCATTTGAACCAGTGATTCCAATAATATTGGCATCCGTTAATTGGGCAGCAATTTCTATTTCAGTAATCACTGGAATTCCACGTTGGACTGCTCCATCAACAATAATATTCTCATAAGATATTCCTGGGTTCTTGACAAGAATGTCTATGCCGTCAAGCACATCAATAGGATGGGAGCCAATAACTACCTCTGCGCCCATCTCTTCCAATCGAATAACTTCTGGATCATTTTTCGTTGCCTTTTTATCATTTATTCGTACTGTTTTCCCATTCTTCAATAAAGCTTCTGCAGCAGCTGTACCACTTTTGGCTAACCCCAAAACTAATACATGTTGATAGGGAAAGTTTTTAAGTTTCCTCAATTTAAGCCCACCTCAATATAAATACCTAAAGCTGCAAAAATGAGACCAACTAGCCAAAAAGTAGTAACTACACGCCATTCTGACCATCCTAATAATTCATAATGATGATGAAGTGGGCTCATTTTAAACACCCTTTTTCCTGTTGTTTTAAAAGAAATTACTTGAATAATTACTGATAATGTCTCTATGACGAAAACACCGCCAATAATAACTAATAATATCTCTAATTTGGTTAAAATTGCAATGGCTGCAATTGCCCCACCTAGTGCCAGTGAACCAGTATCTCCCATGAAGACTTTCGCAGGGTGTGCATTAAAGACTAAGAAACCTAATAATGCACCGACTACAGCTAATGAAAAAATGGTAACTTCATTTTGAGGGAAACCGTACCATGCTAATATACCAAAAGCTCCAAATGCAATTGCGGCAGTTCCTGCGAGCAATCCATCTAAACCATCGGTTAGGTTAACAGCATTTGATGCACCAACAAGCATGAAAATGATTAATAAAGCATACCCCCAGCCTAATTCTAATTGAACAGAAGTTCCAGGTATAGAAATATAAGTAGGAAAGCCCTGGTCTCTTAAAATGAAATAAACAATGAGTGCAATAATTAATTGGCCCAGCATTTTTTGTTTTGAAGTAAGGCCAAGGTTGCGCTTCATTGCAACCTTTATAAAATCATCTAAAAACCCTAAAAGGCCGTAGCCGATTAATACCAGAAGTAATACCCACAGCTCATAGCCAATACCATCCGGACTAGTTTTAGCAGCCATTATAATTGAAGTAATGATAACACTAAACACTATCATTAGGCCGCCCATCGTTGGAGTCCCAGTCTTTTTCATATGAGATTGTGGTCCTTCTTCCCTAATGCTTTGTCCAAACTTTAATCGTCGTAAAAATGGAATAAAAATTGGAGAGAAAAGGACGGTAATTAGAAACGCTATTGCTATAGTTATTAATAAAACGGAAATATTCATTATTTCTCCTCCTTGTTCAAAACCGTCCAACTAATATTCAATTAATTGATTGATAATTGCTTCTAACCTTAACCCTCTTGAAGCTTTAAATAATATTACCGTGTTTTGATTTAAATATGGGTTCAAATCTGTCACTAATGCATCCTGACTAGTATAATGCATTGCCAAAATTTCATCTGTCATCTGCTTTGCTTTCAGTGCTTCTGTAATATATTTCGCATCGTTACCAAATGTGAATACTTTCGTAATTGGTTTAGTAATCTCCTCAGCGATGGAACGATGATAGCTTTCAGATTGTTCACCTAACTCTAATACATCCCCAAGTACAAGAATCTTTTCCTGAAAGTGAGCTAACTGCTTTACAACTCGAATGGCTGCTTTCATTGATGTGGGTGATGCATTATAGGCATCATTAATTAGTGTAGCTTCATTTCTACCTGTAATCCACTCAAAACGCATAGCCGTTTTTTCCATGTTAGAAAAAGCAGTTTGTATTTCCTCTTTCTCTATATGAAGAAGTTCACCCAATAGTATTGCAAAAGCAGCATTCTTGGCATGATGTTCTCCTAAAAAAGGAATCGTGTATGGTTCGTCATTTAATTTAAAGATCGTTTGCTGATGCTTTAATTGTACAGACGATATTCGCTTTTGGTTATTTTTATGAAAACCACATGTTTGAACATTCCGCTTGTGATGAACATGTTGTAATAATGCTTCATCACCATCAACAATTAGCTGACCTTCCTCCGCAAGTCCACTGGTAATCTCGAGTTTTGCTTTAGCTATTCCTTCGCGAGAACCAAGAAACTCAATATGTGATTCACCAATATTTGTAATGACCGCATAATCCGGATTTGCTATCTCAGAAAGTGTTTGTATTTCTCCAAAATTATTCATTCCCATTTCTAATACTAACACTTCCGTATTTGTAGGCATCGTTAAAATAGTCAACGGCAGTCCAATATGGTTGTTTAGATTACCATCTGTAAAATGTGTACGATATTTCCTATTCATAACTGCAGCTACAATATCTTTTGTTGATGTTTTACCATTAGAACCAGTTATTCCAATCACAGTTGGGTTAACCTCATGTCGGTAGTGAAATGCAATTTGTTGGAGCGCATTTATGGTGTTATCCACCTTAAATACAGGAAAGGTACTCGGTATATTCGCTGGAAGCTTCTTCGTTGTATCCCATAGAATGGCGGTTGCTCCATTGTCAATTGCTTGTTCTGCAAAGTCATGACCATCAAAGTTCTCTCCAATAATTGGTATAAATAACCCATTCTGCTTCTCTAGTCTGCTATCTGTGTACACATGGTCGATAGATCGGTTCTTTAACTGTCCAGTGAATTCTTGTAAAAAACTAGCTAGCCATTCTAACGTAAACATCATCATTTCTCCTTAATTTGAATCGCTTCTTTAGCGACCTCGCGATCGTCAAAATCATATTTCGTATTTCCAACTTGCTGATATGTTTCATGGCCTTTACCAGCAATAAGAATTACATCACCGGCTTTTGCCTGCGATACTGCAACATGGATCGCCTCTTTCCTATCAACAATAACTTGGTAATTTTCATCTTGATGCAGACCGTTTGTCATGTCATCTAAAATTGCCTGTGGATTTTCTGTACGTGGATTATCGGATGTAAAGATTGCTTGATCTGCATATTTCAAAGCAATTTCTGCCATGATAGGACGCTTCGATCGATCACGATCTCCTCCACAACCAACAATCACAAATACATTATTCTCAGCAAATTCTTTAACGGTTTGCAGAACATTATCCAACGAATCTGGAGTATGTGCATAATCGACGATGACTGCAAATGATTGACCTGCATCTACTGGCTCAAACCTACCATCTACACCAGATATCTTCGCTAACGCGGCTTGGATAACGGACAACGGAACATTCGAACAAACTGCAGCTGCACTAGCAGCTAGCATATTATAGACATTAAACATTCCAATTAATTTACTCTGAATCATTATTTCACCAATAGGTGTCTGTAATTGAAAAGTTGTTCCACCTGAACCAAGGGTAATATTATTTGCCATGACTTGTGAAGCATGCTTCACTCCATAGGTGATAACATGTTGGGCAGTACTGCTTTTAAGAAGCGTACTAGCATCATCGTCCTGATTAATTACAGCATACTTTTGATTTTCTTCGCTATAGGTATTTCCTAATTGAGCAAATAACAGACTCTTTGCTCGTAAATAATCATCCAAATCCTTATGAAAATCTAGATGGTCCTGCGATAAGTTCGTAAAAATTGCAATGTCATAATCACAACCATAGACACGGCCTTGGACTAACGCATGGGAAGACACTTCCATCATTACTTGGTTTACACCTTTATCAAGCATTTTTTTAAAAGATTGCTGTAGTAGTAACGCATCAGGAGTTGTATTTGTAACCGGATATGTTTCACTACCTATTTTCATTTGAATGGTTCCAATAACTGCTGTCTTTCTTTTAAATTCATTAAAAATCTTTTCTAATATATAAGTAACTGTCGTTTTCCCATTCGTACCAGTAATACCAATTAATGGAAGTTTCGTGGAAGGATTGTGGTAAAATTTCACTGCTATCATAGATAAGGCACGTTGTGTATCAGGTACAACAATGGTTGGTACCTCCGCCTCTACAGGTCTTTCAGCAATAATCGCTTGTGCTCCATTTTGTACTGCTTGCACTATAAAGTCATGCCCATCCACGGTATAACCATTAATACATACAAATAAATTGCCTGGTTTTACAGCACGTGAATCCATGACAATATTCGAAATTTCAATTTGATCCAGTCTTGCATTCGTTTCATAAAAAGGTAATGCGCTTATTAATTCTGCTAAATTCATTCGTAACATCCCATTCTAAAATAATATCCCACATATGTATTCTCATAGATAACAATTTTTAAGAGGGTGGTATCACCCTCTTATTGATTTCTGCTTATCTATTATAGCAAATTTCCACTTGTTTAACGATTATTTTCCGATAAATATATCCTGATTTTTGAGCCCTGTTCCACTTTTGTACCAGGACTCGGTTCTTGATCCACAATATAATCGCCTTGACCACTTGTTTGAATAGATAAGTTCGTCATGTATTCGGATAACTCTTTCTTTTCTAGCCCCATTAAATCTGGTACTTCGACCTTAGGTTGTTCTGGCCATTGATACTCTTTATCCAACCCTCCAGTTCGAGGTTCAACTCCCATAGCTGGTAAACTATCTCCAATAATGTTTCCTACAATTGGTGCTGCGACAGTACCACCGAATTGCACGGTATTTTTCGGATTATCTACTGCAACATATACCACAATTTCCGGGTCATCTGCAGGTGCGAATCCGATAAATGATACAATATAATTATTTTCCATGTATCTTCCATCCGGTCCAACTTTCTGGGCGGTTCCAGTTTTTCCGCCTACTCGGTAACCATCAACATAAGCCGGACGACCTGTTCCTTTTGCGACAACACTCTCTAAGGCATTTCGAATTTCTTTTGAAGTGGATTCTGAGATCACACGCTCCTTGAGTGTTGGTTCTATTTTTTCAGTAACTTGATTAGTTTTTGAGTTAACCCATTCTTTTGCTATATAAGGCTCATATAGATAGCCTCCATTTACAGCAGCCGCTACAGCCATAACTTGCTGAATCGGTGTTACAGATACCCCTTGGCCAAATGCTGTTGTAGCTAATTCTACTGGACCCACATTTTCTGGTTTGAATAGTATCCCATTACCTTCGCCCTGCAAATCAATTCCGGTTTTTTGGCCGAACCCAAAATTATGAATATAAGAGAATAGCTTTTCTGTACCTAACATTTGTCCTAGACTTACAAAGCCAGGGTTACATGAATTTTGTACTACTTCTAAGTAGCTTTGATGTCCATGCCCACCGCTTTTCCAGCAATGTAGTTCGGCACCACCAACAGAAATATCCCCATCATCATGAAAATGGTCGTTTTCTAAATCTACTACATCCTCTTCCAGAGCAGCCGCTAGCGTAATAATTTTAAATGTGGAACCTGGTTCATATGTGCTCCAAATTGGTAAATTTCGATCAAAGATATCGGAATCTACTTCTTGATAATTTTCTGGATAAAAATTGGGTCTTGTTGTCATCCCTAATACACCACCTGTTTTAGGGTTAACAGCAATTGCTAACGCGCCATCTGGATTATACTTAGATACAGCCAAGTCTAATTCACGTTCCATAATTGTTTGGACCTTCGTATTAATTGTTGTTTTTAAGTCTAATCCATCTTCTGGCGGGGAATAGTCGTCTGCTAATCGATCTAATCTTCTCCCTTTAGCATCGGAATAAAACGAAAGGCTGCCTTTCTCTCCACTTAATTTTTCATCATAATATAGCTCCAGGCCCATTAATCCTTGATTGTCGATCCCGGCAAAACCCAATACATGAGAAAGATCGTCTCCGTATGGATAATGTCGCTTCGAATCTTTTGCTAAGTAAACACCACTCATATCTAGTGTACGTATAGCTTTTTCTTGTTTTTCATTAATCTTTCGTCCCTCTGGATGGATGTTGACACTCGAAGCATCCCTAGTGACATACGCATATGCTTTATCATAAGATATGTCTAGAATAGACGCTAAGTTTTCAGCAGTTTGTTTTGGATTCACAATTTGTCTTGGTACGACGACTACAGAAGGAGCTGTAACATTTTCTGCAAGTACTTCACCATTCCTATCTAAGATATTTCCTCTTTCCGGCTCAAATTCGATATCTCTTGTCCATAGTTCAGTAGCCTGTCCCATTAATTTATCACCTATCATAAATTGGACATAGCCCAAGCGAATATCAATAACCGTAAAAATTAATACGCCAATAAGAAAAACAGCGACTATCCTTTTCTTCGTCGTTACAGCGGATACACGTTTCATAGTACATCTCCTTTTCGTAGACATGCTTGTATCCACTATATGAACAAAGAAACTGGATTAGAACACTGTTTCTCTACTGGTTTTAACTTTCATTATTTTCTTCTTCTGCTTCTTCCTCACTTTGTTGTTCTTGATTAGGGAGCTCTAACTCAATTCCTAAATAATCACCTTTTTTGACTGCTTTTCCTGATTCTATATTCTGTGTTACAACATAACCATTACCAAATGTCTCTGTTTTTAATTCCAATAGATTAGCTAGTTGTAAAGCATCTCTTAATGACCAGCCAATAATTTTAGGCATCTTTGGATTTTCTGTTACCAAAATAATATGATCATTTGGTAATACACTATCCCCTTCCGTTACATTACTTGCAGTAATTTCCCCTTTACCAGCTACTGTTACTTGTAATCCCTTCTCAGATAATTCTTTTTCAATATCTTTTGCATTCTTTCCAATAAGGGAAGGAATTTCAACTCTATTCACACCTTCCGTCTTCTCTTTATCCGGATTTATATTTAAGTAATGCAAACCATTTTCCATTACATTTTTAAATATAAAGGATACGGGTTCGGAACCTGTTGGTATCGTACCGTCTTCTTTTGGCTCAAGCTTTGGTTGTTTCACAGATACATACATCATTAACTGTGGATCATCTATTGGTGCCATACCTAGGAATGAAAAGATATGATTTTCATTGCCTGTTAGATAACCACCCTCTGGATTTGGAATTTGCGCAGTACCTGTTTTACCTCCGACAGTATAATCATCTAGTTTATACATTTTTCCGGTACCTTTTTCACCATTTACTACAGATTCTAGGAGTTTTAACACTTGTTCAGAAGTATCTTTTGAAATAGGTTGACCTACCACATTTGGTGATTTCTCTTTTAATATTTCTCCAGAGTTAGAATCAACTATTTTATCTATCACATAGGGTTGTAACATTTTACCATCATTTGCAATAGCTGTCGCTGCCTTCATTTGTTGAATCGGTGTTAATGTTGTACCTTGCCCAAAAGCGGTTGTCAGCTTTTCAGCAGGCCATTTATATAATATCTCGCCAGCCGTTTCATTCGGTAAATCAATATCGGTTTTTTGATCCAGTTGAAATGCCTTTAGATATTCTAAGTACTTATCTGGACCGATCTTTTCCCATGCTAATTTAGAAGCAGCGACGTTAGACGACCGTTGAAAACCTTCATCATACGTGATCGTCCCCCATCCTTCACCACCATTATGATCATGTACTGGCTTTATTTGTTCATTCGGTTGATAACTTCCGGATTTAAACGTGTCATTCCCATTATAGACACCTTCTTCAATTGCCGCCGCCCAAGTAAACATCTTAACGGTTGAACCTGGTTCAAACGGTGTAGAGACAACATCATTATACCAATTTTCTACATCCTCAGGATTATTTGGATTGTAACTAGGACGGTTACTCATAGCTACAACTTCTCCAGTCTTCGGGTCCATAACTACAGCTGAAATTCTTTCTGGATTATATTCTTCATCCACTTGTGTTAAGGTATCCTCTAACAACATCTGTATTTTTTGATCAATTGTTAAGTAAACATCATCTCCATCCTCTGGTTCTGTAACCACTTCTTCAGGATGAAGTAGCTTTGTATTATAATTGTCACGTTGGTAAGAAATACGACCATCTTTTCCACTTAACAAGGCATTCATCTGGTTTTCCATACCGGCAATTCCTTTGATTTCCTGTGTTGTGCCACCATTCTCATTTTCTTGCTCAAGTTCCCTAGCAAAACCAATGATTTGTGAAGCAAACATCCCATTTGGATAAAATCGCACTGCTTCTTCCTCAAAATTAATTCCTGGCAGGTCTAAGGCAGCAATTTCATCTTTCTTTTGTTGTGAAAGTTCTCTCGCATTCGTACCGAATTCCACTTGGAACCTATCTTCTTCAATTCCTGTCTTTAAACGCTTAAGAATATCACTTTCTTCCATATCTAATAGAGGAGCCAGCATTTCCGCAGTTTTCTCCGGATCTTTAACATGCTTTGGCTCCTCTAAATCTTCGGAATAAGCTTCATCAACAATGGCGTATAAACGATATGTTGGCCGATCATACGCCAAAGTCATTCCATTACTATCATATATTTTTCCACGTTCAGCAGGTAATGTATAAGAAGCTGTTCGTTTTTTATCTGCCCATTCCTCCAATGAAACATCATTAATTTCTCCGGTTGCTTGTATATAAAGAAAACGCCCTGTCAACGTCAAGAATATACCAACAAAAAAGATAATTAGAATCCCTGCCATGAAGTGAGTAGTTTTATTTTTCCTCATAACATGTTCTCCTTGAGTAATTAGTTATTTAGTTGTTCATCTCGTGTGCTTGTTTTACTTTAGCATCTTGGATTTTCAACCCATTTTCTTTTGCGATTTTTGTTATACGTTCAGGACGGCTTAATTCTTTTTTTTCAAAGCTTAACTGTTCATTGACTGATTTTTGTGTGTTTACTTGAGTTTCTAATTGCTGCATTTCACGATTTACCGTGTCCGTTGACGAAGAAAAAGAAACCATGTATATACCTGCTATAATAATACAGACTGCTACAATGGAATATATTAATTTTTCTCCTTTCGTTATCCACCCCTGTCTATGAACCCTTACAGTTGTAGATTGTTCTTGGCTTGGCGTTTGCTGCGGTTTTGTCGGTTCCCAAGTTCTTGCATGATTTGCACTCATTATTTTCTCCACCCTTCCTCATACGTAAATTGTTCGTTCCAGTCCGTCACTTTTTCAATGATACGCAGCTTTGCAGACCGTGATCTACGATTCTCTTCTAACTCCTCATCGTTTGCAACAATTGGTTTTCTTGTAATTAGACGAAATGGTGCTTGATTTTCTTTAGGCAAAATAGGCAAATTCCTTGGTGTCTCTTTCGGAGTACTCCATTTCTTAAAGGCTTGTTTGCATAGCCTGTCCTCCAAAGAATGAAAGGTTATTACCGTAATTCTTCCTCCAACAGCAATCGATCGTGCTGCTTGATGAAGAGCTTCATTAAAAACACCTAGTTCATCATTAACAGCAATTCGTATCGCCTGAAAGATGCGCTTCGCAGGATGTCCGCCTTTTCGTCTTGCTGGCGCAGGTATACTTTCTTTAATAATTTCTACTAACTCATGTGTTGTCTGAATTGGTTTGTTTTTACGGAATGCTTCAATTTTCCTGGCGATTTGCTTTGAAAACTTTTCTTCTCCATAACGAAAGAAAATTTTCACTAAGTCGTTATATTCCCAATGGTTTACGATTTGATATGCATCTAAGTCTTTTGTTTGATCCATTCGCATATCAAGCTTCGCATCATGTTGATAGCTAAAACCTCTCTCTCCTCTATCCAATTGAGGAGAAGATACGCCTAAATCAAATAAAATACCGTCAATATGTTTAATTTGTTGTTTAGTCAATGCTTCTTCAAGTTGGCTAAAATTGGAATGAATAAATAAAATGCGACCTTGGTAAGCAGCTAATCGATGTTTTGCCGCCTCTAAAGCTTCTAGGTCTTGATCAAAAGCAATCAATAACCCATTCTCACCTAATTGTGATGCGATTGCTTCAGAATGACCGCCTCCACCAACCGTACAGTCAATATATATACCGTTCGGTTGAATATTCAGCCCTTTAATCGTCTCTTCTTTTAAGACACTATAATGTTCAAACATGTCATACACCCATTTCTACCCTTGCCGCTTTTGATTGCATTTGTTATCCATAATCGGTAATCTGAGTTGAAATGAAAATTCATCACTTAAATGTCAAAGTCCATGAGGTTTTCAGCAATTTCTGTGAAAGATTCCTCTGAGTCAGAAAAATACGTTTCCCAATTTTCATTGGACCAAATTTCAATTCGATTTGATACTCCAATCACGACACATTCCTTTTCTAAAGCAGCATAGTTTCGTAAAGTTTGTGGAATGTTTATCCTTCCCTGTTTGTCTATTTCACATTCAATAGCCCCAGAGAAGAAAAACCGTGTAAAAGCTCTTGCATCTTTTTTTGTAAGTGGGAGTTTTTTTAACTTTTCTTCCAATAATTTCCATTCTTCCATTGGATAAGCAAACAGACATTTATCCAGTCCACGAGTCACAACAAAGTTTTCTCCAAGCTCTTCACGGAACTTAGAAGGGACAATGATTCTACCTTTAGTATCAATGTTATGTTGGTATTCACCCATGAACATATAGTCCGCCCCACCTTCGTACAATCTATATTACCACATTGCCCCACTATTCACCACTAGTTTTTTAAATTTATTTATTTCTGCCATAAAATTAACCATTAAGCACTAATTTAAAACAAACAAAAAAGCCGTTATACCAAGGTATAACGGCTTTAATTTATAAAATAAAATGAAAGTGGGGGATTATCCCTATTATTACAAATAAATAGCATAGTGTTCATTCTCAAGTGGGAAAGAGTGATCAGTAATTTCTTTTATAATTTCTAAACCATAACGATTTAGCCAAGGTAGTGGATTCCATATTCGTTCTTGCAACCCATCTTCTGGTTGTAGTGTACAGTGTAGGGAATTAAATGCTGCTAACTCTTCTGAATGCTCTTCTTCTAACGCTTTTATCAACCGATCTTCTAAAAAGTTTATCGTATCTTTCAAGTAATATAAGTTTTTATCAGCTAAATCACCTAAATCATTACCCATGCCTTTAGCCAATTCTTTTAACGGTACATGTGCTTCTTCAACAGCTTTTTTAACTTGCTGCGCTACTTTGTCAACGGCAGGTTGATTCTTTTCTTCAAACCACTGCTTTTTCTCATCCATTGTCCCATAGTTGATTGCATAGTGGGCAGAAATATGATATTCCTTTAATAACTTTTCCACTTGCCGCTCAATAATAGTAAAGGAAAGACGTGGTAATACTGGTGGCATATTTATTTCCAGTGCATGAAAAGCTGGTTTTAAAGCAGACCAATAACTTATCTCACCCGGACCACCAATGAAAGCTAGAGTGGGGAAGACTAACTCTTGCATTACTGGCCTTGTTACTACATTATTACTTAAACTCTCTGGATTTTCTTTGGCAACTGAGATTATTTCCTCTGTCGATAATAGCACTTCATTTTGTTTTCCCTGCCACTGTCCATCTGCTGTTCGTCGGAGTAGGATTCGTTCATTATCTTTATGAAAGAATAGATGCGCATCTGATTTTTCAACTTCTAACGATACTGAATAACCATATTGATCTAAACCCATTAACGCATTGCATACCCCTTCACTAATTTTGGGTTGATTTTCGATTAATTGAATAAAATACTCGCTTTCTAGTTTACGCACGAGATGGTTTCCTGAGTCGATCAATACTAATCCATGATCAGGAAATAGTTGATAAATTAACGTTGAAAAGAAATCTACATAGGTATTAGACTGAGACAAACACTGTTTAATTCGTTCATGCAAACCCTTCGTATGATCTGTTTCTGATAATTGAACAAACAAGGAGTCGAGCCATTCTTCCATTTTGTTGTGATCGATTGCCTTTTCAGACAACGATCGTTTTTCCCAATTTTGATCATGCAACTTGAATTTTTTCATCTGTTGTTCATGTGGTAAAAATACATGGTTTACTTCTTCAAAATCGTGGTCCTCTCCGGCAATCCAAAAAACAGGAATCACCGGAACTTGCAATTTTTCTTCCTGTTCTTTCGCAAGTTGGATAATCGATATCACTTTATTAATGGTATACATTGGACCAGTTAATAATCCAGCTTGCTGTCCACCAATAACCACAACACTATCTTCTCTTTCAAGTCGATCGATATTATGATATGTAGATGACGGAGCACCCCACTGCTTATTAATCGTACGTAGTACTTGGCTTAGCGCTTCTCGCTTAAAACATCGTTCTTTGAGATCTTGATACCTCTGATAAAACTTATTTGGTATTGGATAGTCAAAAAAAGCGGTGATTTGCCCCGCATTATCTCGATAATCTTTTACTAGTTTGTTTTGTTTTTCCAAAACGATAGGGTCGACCTGCATAGATCCCATGCTCCTTCTATATGTAATGTCCTTCATGTATTGTACATAAAAAAAACGAAAATTTCATGTCATCTGTTTATAAGCAAATGCTAACTGACTATCTTTTGAATAACACCAATCAAAATAAGTCCAATATATAGAAATGCAAACAATAAAAAAGAAAATCGCCACATAATTTTCAAAGCTTTTCTCAGTATGATTTCTGTTTGTATTTTCCATTGCGAAAACATAATAGCACCTAGTATGATTAGCAATAATACAATGACGATACCAACCATTTGCACTCCGAAGATCATTTTTGTTAAAACAATCACGGAAATAATGTATAACCATGTTGTCCAATTTACTGCATGATGGAAGGCTTTCAATCGGTAATTGCTTGCCATATAAGCAATCACATAAATAATAAATGTAATTACGATTGGAGCTGTAATAAAAAATGCGAAAATATAGATAAGACCATTCCCCATTCTAATCCCTCCACAAAAATGCCATTATTGGTCTTTTATCATTCTTTTATTTCATCTGTCCTCTTTTTATATTATAATAAATATATAGAAAAGCAAAAATAATTTCACAAAACCATACACCACAGATACGAGGGGGAGTTATTATGCAAGCTGTGAAAGTGGAAAAACTCATGATCAATTATAAAACACTTGAAAAGTTTAAACATTTTAAGGAGTATGGAAATCAAGAATTATCGATGCTTGAAGATCTTGAAAACAATATGATCGAGAATCAAAACGATTCACCATTTTACGGAATTTATATTGGTGACAGTCTAATTGCCCGCATGAGTCTTTATAAAATAAACAAAAAATACGATTTTTACTTTGAGCCAGCCCAAGATTATTTAACTCTGTGGAAATTAGAAGTCTTACCTGAATATCAAGGGGAAGGCTACGGTAAAGTACTTGTCGATTTTGCCAAAGGATACAATATACCAATTAAAACAAATCCACGCATTAATTCTCATGGTTTTTGGGAAAAAATGGGCTTCCAAAAAGCTCACTATGAAATGGAAAGGGATTTAGGGGAAAATCCGTTAATTTGGCTACCTGAAGGTGTTAAAGAACAAGAACACACTAATTAAATATGGCGTCCATATACAACTAAAGACATGAATGTGTGAATGCATTCATGTCTTTTTTTAACAGGCAAGGTTTTGTTTTAAAAGAAAATCATCCCTCTTAACAGTATAGACACTAATTGTCTATTTAAAGTGATGTGTTTAAATACGAGAGATTGTCTTCTTTACACTGATTTAGTAAATGGATGTATAAACGTGAAGAAAAGTTCTATAAATAATTCCACATTCTATTTTCACTTCAACTTTTGTAAATCCTTTTCTGGTTCTAGTTTTACCCAGTTCCAAAGTTTCCCCATTTCTTCCCAGGCATTTTCATAACGAGCCAATACTTCCTTTAATTGGGCATTTTCTTTTTCTAATTGTTCTGTCTTCTCTTGATGTGCTTTTAGATGATTTTCATTCGTAATTCCAAAGTTGGACTTCATGCGCTCCAATAACAAAATAGCTGTCTCTATTGTTTCTCTTTCATGATCATGCGGTTCAGAAAAACTCCAAATATCTTTTCGATTTCCTTGTTTTCTTTCTTCTTTCGCTGTTTGTATAGCATCCTGATATTGCTTGCGAATAGAAGCATTCCATCGAAACCCACAAGCAGCAGCAGTTCTTGATAGCTTATTAGCTACTTCTTTAAAGGCCTCTAATTGTGTCTTCCCGTCTCTTATATAGCGTAAGACTGTATCAGCAAGTAAAATATCTTCATCCTTTGTCCAGGCATCTTGTCGCGTTGCATTCATATCATCCCTCCTTATACATTTGCTATCAATGTATGCGAAAACTAGGAGTGATAGAATGTATTTTTAACAGTTTTTTCATTTTTAAATAATTTCGTGCCGTTTTCATGCCCATTCTTCGTCAATACAAGTAGCAACTATTAGTTTTTCCCTACAGCAAATAGACAAACTATATTTTAACAAAAATAAAAACAGATCACTTACTGTGACCTGTTTACTCGTAATTTTAAATTATTCCAAATTACTTACTTACTACTTCTTTCCCGTCATATTGTCCGCATGATTTACATACATGATGTGGTTTTGTCAATTCCCCACAATTTGAACATTCTACCATGCCAGGTACGTGTAATTTTTTATGAGTACGACGTTGATTTTTTACTTTTTTAGAAGTTCTTCTTTTAGGTACTGCCATGACTTACACCTCCTTCATAGAAGATAAGAAAACCGAGCGTTATTACTTTTCCGTCTCGTCATCTTTCAGTAATGATTCCAATTTTTTAAAACGCTTATCTATCGTCTTTTCGTTCTTTTCTTGCGAAATAAATTCCCAGCCTTCCCCTTCGGAAGGAGGATTCTGCTGGTTATTTGTTTCATTAGAAAATACTCGATACGGAACCTCTAATAGAACATTTTCCTTTATATGCGGGGCTAAGTCAAGCACTTCCCCCTCAACTGGATGAATTTCATCTTCCGCCTCTTCTTTTGTAATAAAGGATGATGTCGTAAAGACTTCATCAGCTTGTATATCAAACGGATATGGTACATCTACTAATGTCCGTGCACAAGGGAGAATCATTTCTCCTGTAATATGAAAGGAAAAGATAATTTTATCTCCTTGGAAAAAACACTGTCCATAGACGTCCACAGGTTTAATCTGACGAATATCATTATTCATTTTTTCCAGTTCAGAAACATCTACTTTTTCATTAAAAGTGAATGGTTCATTGTAAGCACTTTTTTTCAACTGAGCCAATGCAAATTTCATTTTAATCACCTCAAGGCAACAAGAGTAATTTTAAAAGAAAACACGTCTTTTGTCAACATATTTTCTTTACAGATTTTAACCTTATCAATACTTCATTCTATCTTTAAAAAGTCTTCCCTTAATTCTTTACAATAGTCATCCTACACCTTGATAATGCGAATGTCTAAACTTTCTGCTACAATAAAACACATACTTACAGGGAGATGGTGAAATGAAAGCATGTGGAGTAATAGTTGAATATAACCCGTTCCATAATGGTCATGTATATCATGTGGAGCAAGCAAAAAAAGCATCACAGGCAGACTGTATAATTGCAGTCATGAGCGGTCCGTTTTTACAACGCGGCGAACCGGCTATTATTGATAAGTTTTCTCGAACAAAGGCGGCACTTAGCAATGGGGTTGACATTGTTGTAGAACTCCCTTATCCATTTGCGGTGCAAAGTAGTGATTTATTTGCCAAAGGGTCTATATTAACACTAAAAGAACTTGGAATTACAAGTTTATGCTTTGGCAGTGAATCTGGAGATACTTCCCATTTTATTCGAAGTTATCACCTTTTTAAAGAAAAACGAAATCAATACCAACAAACACTAAAGCGTCATTTAGCAGATGGAGCGTCATTTCCAGAAGCGAGCAGCTTAGCCTATCAGCAGACCAACATCTCCACTGAAGAAATGGATTTGACGAAACCCAATAATATCCTAGGGTTCAGTTATGTTAAGACAATATTAGATTATAATTTGTCAATTACACCTCTAACCATCAAGCGAAGCCAAAGTGGCTATCATGATCAATCCATAACAGGTACGATCGCTAGTGCAACAAGTATTCGAAAAACACTTTCAAATAAAAATAGACTGACAACATCAATTACGAATGCGATACCTGACGCTACCAAATTGCAAATAGAGGAATATAAAAGCAAGGCATCGTTATGGCATTCTTGGGATCATTATTTCTCTTATATTCATTACCGTGTGTTGACATTATCCTTGCAAGAGCTTTCCCTGATTCAAGGAGTTGATGAGGGGCTCGAACATCGCCTTAAAAAAACAGCCAGAAATGTATGCTCCTTTAACGAATGGATGGAGAAGTTAAAAACCAAGCGTTATACTTGGACAAGATTACAGCGCATGTTTGTACATATTCTTACCAATACCAAAAAGAAGGAAATTGATATTTTATCCACTCCATCAAAGTTGCCTTATGTACGCATTCTTGGCTTTAACAGAACAGGTCAAGCCTATATCCATCAACAAAAGAAACAGATGGAAGTTCCAATTATTCAAAAAATCGGCCGTCATATGCATCCGATGCTAGAAATCGAAGAACGCGCAAGTAATGCTTATTATAGCATTCTACCACCAACAAATAAAATTACCTTGCGTAGACAGGAAATAAATCCACCAATACAAACGAAATAACAGGCCCCCTAGAGAAGGAGGGCCTGTTATTATTTAATTTAAATCCTGTAAATATTGCAATGCATCGTCAAATGTTCTTATTGGAACGATTTTCATATCGGTATCAATTTCTTCTGCTTTCTTACG
Source organism: Virgibacillus salexigens (assembly GCF_014905415.1). Lineage (GTDB taxonomy): Bacteria > Bacillota > Bacilli > Bacillales > Amphibacillaceae > Virgibacillus > Virgibacillus salexigens. Next base: position 274,657 of record NZ_BNEO01000002.1, on the reverse strand, counting down.
AGCTACTTGATAATTTGATTCTTCACCAGCTTCTTCATTTGGAGCAAAAAAGACATCTGCGCCTTCTTTATCGGCAGCTACTACCTTTTTATCAATTCCTCCAATTCGATGTACATTCCCATCATAGTCAATTTCGCCAGTACCGGCAATTTCATATCCATGCGTCAAATCCGCTTCTGTTAATTGATCATAAATTTCTAAAGAAAACATTAAGCCAGCACTTGGTCCTCCGATATTACCGCTAGAAAAATGAACCTCTGGATTCACTGATACAGCACGGTCGGTTACCAATTGAATTCCGATCCCTGGTTTATTTCCTAAATCGGATAATTTTTTCAGGACGATTTCTTCTGTCATTTGTTTATCATCTCTAACAAATTCAACGGTAATGGTATCATTTGCTTTCTTTCCTTCAACATATTCTATTAAATCATCTGCTTCATTTATTTCTTTACCATCAATACCATTAATCCTGTCACCCATTGCAAGCTTGCCTTCAGCCGGCATTCCTTCCACTACAGAAACAACATAAACTCCATTATAATCAATGGTAATATCTTTTTCTGCTGCTTCGTAAGCAACAACGGTCGAAGCCTCTTGGGAATTTTCCATCATTTGTAATTGTACATGCATATATTCATCATCCGTAACCCCTTCTGGGAATACATCTTCTATTGGAACTACCTGATGATGTGGTAGTACCTTTGCTAATATGTATTGCGTAACCGTAGCTTGTCCACCACTGACTGTCACGAGATGCATGTCTCCCTTACTGTCATAACCTTGTTCAACTTCGACAATTGGGTTTAGAGCATCTGCTCCGCCCGGTTTATAAATATAATACGGGAGCTGATAAACTGCCAAAAAATAGACAGCGACGATTACCAGTAGCAAGCTAGCTAAATTTTTTTTTGTCATTTCTTACCCTCCACTACCACCATTAACATCCCTGTTTAAAAAGTGTATGGCATAAAATTAATATGTATGTGCGTATATTTAAATAGACTTGTACATTTATTAAAGAAAGCCCTAACAACGATATTCCAATTCTACTACTATCATCCGAATAAGTACAGAGTAAGGCTAATGATTTAGGAGGCGCAACATTGACACAAATACTAAAAACCATTTTATTTTCTAGTATTACTGCATTTATTGCATTTTCCTTAATAAAATTTCCAGATCAAGCACTGGAAGCAAGCATTCGTGGCTTAAATATCTGGTGGGAAGTTGTTTTCCCTTCGTTATTGCCTTTTTTCATAACCGCAGAACTTTTAATCAGTTTTGGTGTTGTGAAGTTTATTGGTGTGTTATTTGAACCAATCATGCGCCCGCTGTTTAACCTACCAGGAGTTGGCAGTTTTGGCTGGATGATGGGGATGGCCAGCGGTTATCCGACTGGGGCTAAAATTGCTAGTCGGTTAAGAGAAGAACAACAGTTATCTCAAATCGAGGCAGAAAGGCTTGTATCCTTTACAAATGCTTCTAGTCCTTTGTTTATTTTTGCAGCCATTTCCGTCGGTTTTTTTCATGATACAAAACTCGGAATTTTATTAGCTGCCTGTCATTATATCAGTAATGCAATCGTTGGGATATGCATGCGATTTTATGGTAGAAAGCAAGACAAGCTTAGTAAAAAACATAAAGGAAAAGTGTCGCTAACTGCCGCTTTTCACGAAATGCATCAAACCAGGTTAGGCGATAAACGCCCACTGGGCGAGATCTTAGGCGATTCAGTGATTAATTCGGTTAAAACACTAGTAACCGTAGGAGGATTCATTGTTTTATTTTCAGTTTTAACGAAACTGTTCTTTTTAGTAGGACTATCTTCTATTATCGGCATCTTCTTTGAACAGCTTTTACAGCTATTTTCAATGTCCCCTGACTTTGCTTTACCATTACTTTCCGGGCTATTTGAAATTACAATTGGAGCACAAAGCATTTCCCATGTTAATGATACATTACTCATACAAGCTATCCTTGTTAGCTTTATTTTAGGGTTTAATGGTTTTAGTGTCCAAGCACAGGTTGCTAGTGTGTTAGCAAAAACGGATATACGATTTGCTCCCTACTTCTTTGCTCGTATTCTTCATGGTGTTATTGCAAGCATTCTAACAATCATTCTTTACAAACCATTGTATTTAGATAAGCAAGCTTTTGATACAAATGATATCCCAGTATCGATAAGCACAAGTGATAGTTTATGGGTTACAATTTTGAATCAATTAGCAGAAATAGGACCTATGGTAACTATTCTATCTCTATGCGCAGCGCTAATTATTGCCTATAGAAAAAGAACAGACATTAGATGAAGTACACAAAATGTCTGTTCGACTCTTTTACTTTAAAGCTGTTTAAATTTCCTTTCTAGTGCTGCTTCTACTGCATCAGGTACTAGATCACTTACATTACCACGATATTTGGCGATCTCCTTCACAATACTCGAACTTAGAAACGAATACTGGTTATTGGTCATCATAAAAAAGGTTTCAATATCTTTATTTAACTTTCGGTTCATCGATGTTATTTGCATTTCATATTCAAAATCACTTACAGCCCGAAGCCCCCGAATAACTGCTTGGGCGTTTTTCGATTTGGCATAATCCATCAATAAACCATTAGAAGAATCAATCGTAACATTTGGTAAATCAGTAGTACACTTTTCCAATAAATCAATTCGTTCTTCTACCGTAAATAAAGGTGATTTCGATTGATTATTAAATACAGCTACAATCACATGGTCAAATATCTTTGCGCCTCGTTGAATGATATCCAAGTGTCCATAAGTCACCGGGTCAAAACTCCCAGGACATATTGCCAGTCTGGTCAAGATAAGTGCTCCCTTCTAATTCTTTTTATAAATCGTGATTCCTATCGTTCCACCATAATTCGACTGTTTAACAATCTCTAAGTGTTGCTCTCTCAAATCTGTTGGTAGCTTTTCGGATAGATCATGCTCACAATAGATCCTAGCTTCTGGTTTCAATAGATCGAGCTTGATAAGTTCATGTAGTAGGTTTTCATAATGAACTTTTTTATAGGGAGGATCAAGCAAAACCAAATCAAATTGTAGATTACGTTTAGCAGCAGCTTGCATCGCACGATATGCGTCCGCTCTAAATACTTCCACTCTCTCTTCGAGTCCAAATTGTTTAATATTCTCATAAATCGTATGTATCGCTTTTGGCTGTTTATCTACAAATACTGCCTTGTCCATTCCCCGACTCAAAGCTTCTATTCCTAGCCCTCCACTACCTGCAAAAAGATCTAAAACTATCCCACCTTGAAAAAATGGGCCAATCACTTGGAAAACAGCCTCTTTTACTTTATCAGTAGTTGGTCTGGTCATCTTTCCGGGGACAGACTTTAGTTGTCTCCCCTTATGCTCTCCTGCAATTATGCGCATAACTCCACCTCAATTAACTACTATTCGACATTTATCCTACCACAAAAGTTAAGAAACTAAAATAAGAATTATTCTTCAGAAAAATATTATTTGAAAGCGTATAAATTTCTTTTCAACGTACATACTAGGTTAATGTAACAGCTAATATATTAGCTTAGCTGTTTCAAACACGGAGAAGACTTACTCTTCCCCATAAGTTCTTCTTCCGGTTTCTCCTCTCCCTTTGCCTTTTTGTTTTCTAACAGGAAAACAAAGGGACCTGTAGATAATTTATTTCTGCAGGTTTTTTCTTTTTTTAAGTAAAATTCATGTACACGATAAAAGCTGCGAGTGATATCGCAGCTTTTATCGATTAAATGCCCATCTTATAATCATATTGTTTAGCCTTGTCTGGTTTCGCATTTTCAAAATCTATTCTTATAAAAGGCTTATACGAACGATCGACTTTCGAAACAAAAGAAAGCTTTAATAGTTTAGCTTCTATCACTTCTATCTGATCCTGATCAATATACAAGACAGCATACTTCATTTTCTTTGAACTATATAGGTAATGACCATAACGTTTAATTTGTTTCAGATTCTTCATATGTTGAAACCAAACGATAATTCCTTGACGTTTTGTCCGCATATCATTTATCCTCACTAACAACAATTAAGATTTTAACTTAAGAGGCACATCCACAGCCTCCACCGCTTCCACAGCCACAACCACTATCAGTCAATGCTGCGCCGTCTTTAGGTGCTTTAATTTGTTCGCTGACACTATGTGCAACATAATTACTGATTTCATCCAATAATTGCTGCAGATTACGTTCAGCTATTTTGAAAGAAGCTACTTTATCATTCATATCCATTTCTCTTTTCGCTTTGCGTACTTCTTTCATAATTGAATTGTAATCCGGATGATACCTGCCAAATCTCTGTACATCTTCATAATGAGTTTTTATATCACTAAACGCTTGAATTAGCTCTTGTGCTTTAGGGTCCTGATTAAGTTCTTTTTGGGATTGATTATAGGCTTCCATAACGTCTGAATCCAATACCATTCTTCCTAATTCCTCAGAACGATCTAGAATATCTACATACTCCATTGTCGCTATCATCCTATACACCTCCACTTTCATCTTATCATCTTTTGTTAGATCTGGAAATAACTAATCTTTCATCGCACCAGCGAACTGCATAAGCATTCCAATCATTTGCACTTGGTTATTCACCTTTTCAACTTGTTGGGGAAATGTCTTTCCATAATACCGTTTTGCTTCTTTTTTCATCTCAGGTATTAGACTTGGATCTCTGGATAAATAACGATACCATACAGGATTTAGTCGAACAAACTGTTTTAATTCCGGGTTACGCTGTAAATATTCATAACACATTCGATCCATTATTTATCTCCTTAATCACGGAACCAGCCCATGCGTTCATTAATTGGGGGTTGTTTGTTTTCTTTTGTCTTCTGAAATTGCCCTATCAATTCTTGAATTGTTCCTAATGACGAGCTGAATTGATCCATTTGTTTTTGAAATTTATCCAAATCCATGGACTCCGTCATTTTCACTAACTGACTAAACAGTTCCGAGTTTTTATCTTTTTTACTTTCTTTCTTTTCTTCTTTGTTGTCTTCACTATCGCTTTTAAATGATTCCCAATATGGGTCGTCCTCTCCTAATAACACCCATTTTTCATACATTTCTTGCCACGGCCTGCCATTTTTTCTAATATGCTTAATCAGCTTGGGATGTTGATTAATAAACTGTTTAAATTCACTAACTGAAGGATGCAAGTTCGTATCATTCATCCTCATCACCTCTTTTATATGGTCATCTGTACTATTCATTTTATGTTCCATCATGATAGATGTGAAAAAAGCTTACCACGTTTTTTATGTGGTAAGCTTTTCCTCTCCATCTACTTAAAAAGGCTTCGCTAGGAAATTCTGTGTATAATATAGCCGATATACCCCCACACCCAAATGCGTGAATTTATCGCTTAACAATGCTTCCCGATGACCTTCGCTATTAAGCCATCCTTCCATTGCAGCTGCAGCATCTGGATACTGCGCCGCGATATTTTCTCCAGCTGAAGTAAAAGAAACGTCTCCTGCATCTAGTCGTTCCTTTAATCCTCTTCCATCCTGGCTTGAATGAGAGAAATAATTATTGTTCTCCATGTCCTTACTATGCAAAAATGCAACTTCGCCAACGGATGCTTCCCATTTTAATTGGTCTTTCTCATACTGGTTCCGCATAACATTCGTTATATCGAAAATCTGCTTTTCCATTCCCTCTTCAACTTTCTGCCATTCTTCATTAGATAAATCTGGTTTTGACGGCATATCTCCACGATACTTTAGTTCATATGGCTGATGCTTTAATAGTGTATCAGCGTCTAATACACGTACAGAGGATAACTTATTTGTAAATGTATCGAAATAGAGTTGCATAAAAATCGAATCTGATATTTTTACAAGTGGACGCATATTTTGGTCTTCTTCTTTCAGCTTGAATGTATAAGAAGCCAGACCATTTCGATAATTCACTTCTTCCGTAAATGAAAACTCCTTACCAATTTCTTCATATGAATCACCAATGGATACAGGTTTCATATTTAATTGATTCCCTGTAGCATAGATCGTTTTTATTTCACCGTTCTGTACACCAAATTGTACATATTGTTCTGATTGATCTGTATAAACCCACCAAGTATATCCATATGCACTGGGATCTTTTCTATTTGGATCTCCTAACTGTTGTTCTAAGTCATCGGACGATTTTCCAAACCATTGAAATAATTCCCCTTCTAAAGGCACTTCTTCCTCTCGTTCTGGAACAACTTTTGATTCAAGCATTTGTTTCTTCTCTTTTACAGTCTGACTAATGGATTGAATGGTAGCTTCTGGAGACACATCATTTCGTTCCAAAAAATAAAATCCTACGACTGCTACTAGAGATAAAAGAATTAGATTTCGAATAAATCGCATCACTTGGTCTCCTTATCGTTTTTATCGTATGTATATGCAAAACATAGATAAACAATGCTATCTTCTCTATTATTTATACGTATCATAATAAAAATAAAGTAGCACAGCAAACAATACACTTTGGTAGCCTTTTCGATTGCAAGTTTTTGGAATTCATACTAATATAAGATAATGAGGACTCTTTAGGTGAGGTGGATAAAATGAGATTAGAAAATACTGGATTAGAAGACAAGGTTATTGATTTAAAACCACTGGACCATTTAACTGCAAAACACGCATTTATTCGGGCTGGGCAATGGGATTATGAACGTGTTACGTATGATTATCGAATGGACTCGAAAGAAAAAAACATTACATACTATATCCGGATCCAAGGATATGCAATTGAAGGCGATGTTGATCGTGGAAACGCAGTCATTAAATTAATGACCCCATTGTTAGGGAAACACTACTACCCACATGGTGTAGAATATGGAGAAGAAGAAATATTCCCGGAGAACTTAGTAGAACGGGCAAATGATTTAGTTAGCAAAGTAAAAACAGAAATCGATCAATTTAATGCTTGAATACGATAGCCGACTACTTCCATGGAAAAAGTAGCCGGTTTTTTACACTTATCATGATTTTTCTTATGGTTGCACGGTTATGAGTCCAATATAGATTACCCCTCTATTATCTATCGCATCCGTAATTCTGTTCAAATAAGTAAAGAAATGCTATATTTTGTATAGTATATGAATCTGTTTGTTTATGAGGAAAGGAGCCATCGTAATACGTTGTTTCGTAATATTACAAAACGCCATTGGACCATCATCTTATTATGTATCATTGCCATCCTGCTTTTCATCTTTATTTTACCGATTTCAATCCCATTAATCGTTGCTTTTTTTACAGCCCTTTTCCTAAATCCAATTGTACGGATGATACAGCGAAAACTGAGATTAAATCGTAAAATATCGGTAACGATTGTTTTTTTACTTTTTCTTGTAGTTTTAGCAGTAGCTGGGACATTTACAGTTACTAGGGCAGTAACACAAGTTGTCAATTTTGTTGAAGATGTTCCTTCCCATTTTAATGAATTAAATCGTATCTATGAAAATTGGGAATCAGATATTCAACAATATACGGATAACTTACCCAAAGAATTTGTCGACCAAGTATCCAATAGTATTGAATCAAATCTCAATGCTCTTAGTAGAACTGCTCAAGAAACCATTACATTAGAAAATATTGCTCAAGTATTTGCAAAAGTGCCTCAATACTTGATTAGCTTCATCGTCTATTTAATTGCTTTATTCTTATTTATGCTTGAATTACCAATACTTAAAGCAAAGATGTACCACTTAATGACAAAAGAAACAGCCGAAAAAGTTTCCTTTATGAATGCAAGACTGACAAGTGTATTTCTCGGATTCTTTAAGGCTCAGTTCCTAGTAAGCTTAATAATATTAGCCGTGACCCTAATTGGACTTTTCTTCATTGCACCTGAAGTTGCCATTATTATGTCACTGATTATTTGGATTGTTGACCTCATCCCAATAATTGGCTCCATAGCAATTCTCGGACCATGGTCTATTTTTATGTTTTTAGCAGGAGATACGAACATGGGGATACAATTAGCAGTACTGGCTATTATCTTATTAGCGATCAGACGAACTGTTGAACCAAAGGTAATGGGGCAACACATTGGGTTATCCCCATTAGCGACACTAATATCCATGTTTATCGGTCTAAAGTTATTAGGACTGTTTGGTTTCATTCTTGGTCCATTATTAGTTATCGCATTTAATTCTGCAAAAGAAGCAGGTATTATTACTTGGAACGTTAAAATATAAAAGGGTTGGAGTTTTGAACTCCAACCCTTTTATTATGTTCCTAGTATCGCTTTAATTAAACTCGTTGTTTCTCCACCCTCATACAAAATATATAAAAGAAGGTAAACAACGGTACCCGTTGCTGCTGTAAAAAACCAAATGATACTAGTTACTGGCCCAATCTTTCTATGTATCCTAATTTTTCGCTTAAAAGCTAACGTTAACGTTACAATTCCAAAAATAGCACCCGTTGTTGCTAATGTGATATGAAAGATTAGAAAAATGGTATAGTATATTTTTAAATCATCAGGTCCTCCAAAACTAGTATTACCAATAAAAATCGTGCGTGATACATAAATGATAAAAAAGATCAAAGCACTAATAGCAGCAGCTATCATTGTCTTCTTATGTTTTTTGGCATTACCTTTTACAATATAACGCCACCCGATAGCTACTAAGATACCACTTAGTACAATAAAGAATGTACTGATTGATGGTAAGATAGGCATCTTGCTAACTCCCTTCTCTATAGCATAGTAACAAAAATGCAATTACACTTCATAGAAAAAATTCCCGTTTATGTAAAGAAAAACGGGAATTTTTTCTTTAGCGAAGTTCATGCTGTACATCTTTTGGTAATGGATCGACTTTCAAACTTTCGTTATTAAACCACTTAAAGAATATTCTTCCCAACAAAATCCCATATGTTATTTCCTGCATAATTTTCATAATAATTCCACCTAGTTGCTGATCTTCCAGTGTACTCATTGGTGAGAACATTTCTGGTCCTGATATACTAAAAGAAATTCCTTGTAGAACTTCTCCAGGTACACACAAAGCTAAGGCTTGTAACCATGCACCGTCTTGGCTATAAGCAGCAAATAACGGATGGTCTGCAAAGATGATTAGAACACATGCAGGTGTAATTAATACACCATTTGCAAAGATATAACCAATTTTGACAAGCGGCCGCATTGTATCTAGCTCTTTAATTGGTGATAAAATTGGCCACCATACAATAAACGCGGTGATTAGAATAGTTAAAGAAATCGATGTATGTGCCACCGTGTTTGATTTTGCAAAATCGAATACGGCAGGAATATGGTAAATAGAAAATAATGCATTAAATAATAATAATGAAATTAATGGTTTTGTAACTAATTTAAATATTGGTTGAATAATTGGTGCGTAAATCACCTTTTTCCAAATCCAAACAGGAATACCTTGAATTAATAATATCGGAAAAACTAAGTAATAAATCGCCATTTGAATCATATGTGCCGACAACATGATATGGGATAATAAATCAATTGGCGACCCTTTGACTGCGTAAAGAAGAACCATCCCTGTATAGAACATTACCTGTTGTTTATTTGTTGGCTTATCTGTTCCGCCAATTTTATGCCGATATGGTCCTGTTATTAGAAAATAGGCAACACTTAATCCGATGATAAATAATAGAAAGTATGGACTCCATAACCCACGAAACCCAAAGATCTGCAACTCTAACCACATCTCGATTCACCTCAAATCAAAGGATTGTCCCCACCATTATAACTTATAAGAAACAATAACACACGTGTATAATGTGACGACTTTTAGAAACAAAGCAACAAATATGAATATAGATTCGGTAACTGAACCGCTAATCCCTTCCAAAAACCATTTAAAAAGGTCGGGAAATCAATGCCCCCGACCTTTCTTTATTCTATCTACCACCATACGATAGCTACAAGGGCCGCTATTGTTAATACAGCTGCCCAAACACCACCGTAAATCATCATAGCAGGAAACTCATGTCCCCGATCTTTCATATGCATAAAATAATAAAATTGAAATGCTACTTGCACTACCGCCAGTACTAGCAGTAAAGGTACAGCAAACATTTTATCCATTACTTCTGCAGCTACAATCGCGAATGCAATAATGGTAAAACCAATCATTAAAGCAAACGAAATTAATTGTTTCTTCATTTCATCTTTATTTTTCTGCTTTTGAAATGAGTTGGTATTGGTGTTATCCGGCATGAATTAACCCACCTTTCCCATTAGATATACGACTGTAAAGATAAATACCCATACCACATCGATGAAGTGCCAGTATAAACTAAATGTGTAGTATTTAGGTGCATTGTAAAGATTTAATCCTCGTTTTGCATTTCTTACCATAATAGCAATTAACCAGCTTAACCCGAATGCCACGTGTCCACCGTGGAAGCCAACTAGTGTATAGAAAGCTGAACCAAATGCGGATGATCGAAAAGTGAATTCATATTCATGGATATAGTGATAAAATTCATAGATCTCACAGGCTAAGAAACCTATACCAAGGAAAGCAGTTATTCCTAGCCATAATTGCATTTTTTTAAAATCGTTGTTCTTCATATGATACATTGCATATACACTGGTCAATGAACTAGTTAAAAGTAACATTGTCATGATGAAAACAAGCTCAAGTCCAAATAAATCTTGTGCAGTTGGACCATTTGCGGTTGAATTCCTAAGCGCGAGATAGGTACCGAATAAGCTTGCGAATAGGACTGTTTCACCGCCTAAGAAAAACCATAACCCAAGAAATTTATTCTTGCCTTCCAGGGTAGCTTTTTCTGGTTCTTGAGGCATTGTTTCTGGATTTAAGGAATGATCGTGACTCATCTTAGTCAGCCTCCCTTTCTAGTTCTTCTTTGGTGATATGATAGCCATGGTAATCTTTTAATGAGCGAATAAGCATACATAGTAGTGCTATCCCCATTCCAGCAAATACTGCCAGTAACCATGCTTTTTGATCCGTTTGATAAATAAACCCGAAACCAGCGATAAAGAAACCAATCGACATAATAAATGGTAAAATCGATCCATCTGGCATGTGGATATCACCAATCGGTTCAGCACCAGTCATTTCACCTTTTCCTTCTGTTTTCTCAATCCATAATGGATCTAAACCACGAACAAGTGGCGTCTGTTTAAAGTTATAGAATGGAGGTGGTGAAGGAATCGCCCATTCTAACGTACGACCATCCCAAGGATCTCCAGATGCATTCTCTCCTTTAAATGCCGTATAAATAATATTAATAACAAAGATTAAACCACCTAGACCCATTAGTAGAGCGCCAATCGTACTAACCAAGTTACCGGTATCAAGCCCTTGGTCTTCTAAGAATACCCAATAACGACGTGGCATCCCCATTAAACCTAGGAAATGTTGAATAAAGAACGTTAAATGGAATCCAATAAAGAATAACCAGAATGCCCATTTACCCATTGCTTCATTAAGAATTTTCCCAAAAAGTTTTGGCCACCAATAATGAAGCGCTGCTAGGATACCAAATACAACCCCACCTACAATGACATAATGGAAATGCGCAACAACGAAATACGTATCGTGATACTGATAATCGGCAACTGCTGAAGCAAGCATTACCCCTGTCATTCCACCTATAGTAAAGGAAGGAATAAATGCTAGCGACCAAAGCATTGCTGAATTTATTGTTATACTTCCGCCCCACATGGTTGCTAACCAGTTAAATATTTTAATACCCGTTGGTACGGCAATGGCCATTGTTGCAATGGCGAAAATAGCATTGGCGACAGGCCCTAATCCCACGGTAAACATATGGTGCGCCCATACCATAAATCCTAAAAACGCAATTAGAATGGTTGCAAATACCATTGCTGTGTATCCGAATAAACGTTTTTTAGAGAAGGTTGATAAGATATCACTGAATACCCCAAATGCAGGTAAGATCAGTATGTATACTTCTGGGTGACCGAATATCCAGAATAAATGCTGCCAGATAACGGCGTTACCACCTAATGCCACATCAAAAAATGCAGAGCCGAACATCCGATCAAACATTAATAAGAACAATCCAACAGTTAAAGCTGGAAACGCGAAAAGGATGAGTACACTTGTAACAAATGTTGTCCAGGTGAATAGCGGCATGCGCATGTAGGTCATACCTGGTGCACGCATTGTAACAATCGTTACTAAGAAGTTTATGCCCCCCATGAGGGTACCTGCCCCTGAAATCTGTAGACCTAGAACATAAAAGTCAACTCCATGACCTGGAGATTGTGTAGACAATGGTGTATAAGACGTCCACCCTGCATCAGGTGCTCCTCCTAAGAACCAACTACAATTTAGTAAAATTCCTCCAAACATAAATAACCAAAAGCCAAGTGAATTCAAAAATGGAAACGCTACATCACGAGCCCCAATTTGTAATGGCATGATGGCATTCATTAAACCAATTAATAGCGGCATGGCTGCCAGAAATATCATCGTTGTACCATGCATGGTAATCATTTCATTGTATAAACCTGCACTTAAAAAATCATTTTCAGGTTTAATAAGTTGAATACGAATAAACATTGCTTCCAAACCACCAAGTAGGAAGAAAAAACCACCACCAACTAAATACAAATGCGCTATTTTTTTGTGGTCAACCGTGGTTAAGTAATCCCAAATGAAAGCTCCGAAGCCCTTTTTTTGAGCAGCTGCAATACTCAAATTTCAAACCTCCCTTTTACATCTTCCACCCTTTAGTTTATTAGTTACCTGCACTCTCTGGTGTTATCTCAGATGGCTGCAATTGCAGCAAATACTCTGCGATATTACTTGCTTCTTCTTCAGATAGCTCAGGATAATTCCCCGTCATCTTATTTCCGGGCTTAATGGATTCAGGATCTCTAATCCATTGAACTAAGTTTTCTTTCGTAGGTTCTAATATACCTGCGATTTTCGAGCGATCTCCAAAATTAGTTAAGTTGGGTCCAACTGCTGCAGGTGATGATCCAATTGCGTGACAACTCATACAATTATTTTCTTCAAATGCTGCTTTACCATCTTGGGCTACAGCATCTTGTGGTTGAGCTTCTGGATCAACCTTTTTCATTTCTTCCACCCATTGTTCATACTCCTCTGGGCTAACTGCTACCACTTTGAAATCCATTAGAGAATGCGAAGGACCACATAGCTCTGCACATTTTCCCCAATAAACCCCTTCTTCATTTGCCTCAATATACATGGTGTTTTCATTTTCAGGACTGACATCCATCTTACCAGAAATACTTGGAACCCATAATGAATGGATCACATCAGATGATTGCATGTTTAAGTAAACTTTTTCTCCTGTTGGAATGTATAAATCCTGACTTGTTTGAATTTCTTCACCTGCATAACTGAAGTGCCACCAATATTGGTTACCAGTGACGTCGATATTAATACCGTCTTTTGCCCCAGATTCATCTGCCAAATCAAATGTAGCAGCAACTGTTGGTACTGCAAGGACAAGTACTAATATAATTGGAATTACTGTCCATACTGTTTCAAGTGTTTTATTACCTTCTACCTGCTTTGGAACGAAATCTTCTTGTCCTTTCTTCTTGCGAAAACGGACAAGGGTAATAACGTAAACCAAAAATACGATAATAAAAACAAACAACATAATAAGTGAAGATAAAATGATTAAATTCATGGAAGACTCTGCACCATACCCTTTAGGTACAAAGGCAGTTAAGTTTTCCTTACCGCAACCAGCTAACACTAGCGCAAGTAAACTTAAAAGGAATACAGATTTGACTTTTCCCATCCAACCTTTCATGTATCCATACCTCTCTTTCTTTTCTTGATGCTCCTTATATTTAAATTTAATTAAGGACATAAGTTAACTAAATGTTGTATTCCATGTAACTACTACCATCATTAAGAAAAAGATCGTTAGGTAGTTTAAGGAATAGATAAATATGAAATTTGCCCATTTCAAATCATTTTTCATAAAAAAGCCGCTAAGCCCTATTATCAGCCATCCAACATTTAGTATGGAAGCTATGACAACAAAAGTAGTACCTAGTGATGCCAAATAAAATGGCAAAGGCAATAAACAAGCGATATATACTACAATTTGTCGCTTTGTAAATTCAAAACCATGTACTACTGGTAGCATTGGTATACCTGCTGCTTTATATTCTTTACTTTTCCGCATGGCTAATGCAAGGAAATGAGGTGTTTGCCAAATAAACATAACTAGAAATAATATAAACGGAACAATATGAAAATTAGGCTCGACGGCTGACCAACCAATTAATGGCGGTGCTGCTCCAGAAAAACTTCCAATTGCGGTGTTAAGCGTATACTTTCTTTTCGACCACATCGTATATAAAACGACATATACAAACCAGCCCATAAAGGCAAATAATGCCGCTTGTACAGATGTGAATAGTAATAGACCAAATCCTAGCACAGATATTAATATGCCAAGTGTCAAAACGGTTTGAAGCGAGATCGTACCAGTAACAGTAGGACGTGATTTTGTCCTTGTCATGATTGGGTCTATATCGGCATCATACCAATTATTTAACATACAGCCGCCAGCAATAACAAGAGCGCTTCCAACCATCGTTAATGCAAATGTTCCAATATTAGCTACAAACGATAAACCAGTAAAGTATAATGCAAGCCAAAACCCTGCAAATACAGTAATTAAATTAGAGTTTATAATTCCTACTTTTATCAATGATTTTATATCTGTTAACAGAGAAGCTGACCGTTGTTCATCAGCAACATTCGCATTACCGACTACTTGAGAAGTAGCTGTTTCTACTTTATCCATGCTTATATCCCCCCCTTCAAATACCTCCAAGGCATAATAAGACAAAGGTATACCTATTAAAAATAAAACCTTTTCAAAGTATCCCCAGCGTTCATTGTATCATGGAATTGTTTTACAATCTAATAACTACTCAGTTTTATTTTACTGTAATTCCTATTTCTTTTTGTGACGATTTTGTGAATTAATTGTCACAAAATCAAAATGATTACAATTTTTTCATCCATTATGTATGTAGTAGTTATTCGAAAACACATCAATGCAAAGTCTCTACACTATTTCTAGCAAACAACAGGGAACAATGCAAGCGTTTTTTGTATTTCCATAGTGAAAATGCAATGAAAACATGATACTATAACAATTGTGTGTCAACTCAATCTATTTTGAGGACATCCCATTGCTTTTTGTTAGGTATTAATATTATGATGAATCTAGCGGATTTGTAAACATACTATTTTTAACGTAAATAAAGTGAGGCTATACTTATGATCAAAATCTTAAAGTGGCTTTCTGTAATTGCAACGGTTGGAATGATGTTTGTATTGCTGGGCGGAGCACTTGTTACCAAAACGGGGTCAGGCGATGGTTGCGGTGACAGTTGGCCACTATGTGAAGGGGAATTTGTACCATCCACGATAACACCTGAGCTTATTATCGAATTAAGCCATCGGATGGTTACTGGTATTGTTGGATTTGCAGTAGTAGGATTAGCCATTTTAGCGTGGAAGAAAATCGGCTATATTAGGGAAGTAAAATTCTTATCTGTCTTATCTGTCTTATTTCTTGTGCTACAAGCACTGATTGGAGCTGCGGCAGTGATGTGGGGACAATCTGATTTTATATTGGCTGCACACTTTGGCATCTCACTTATTTCGTTTGCATCTGTCTTTCTATTGATGTTACTTGTTTTTGAAGTCGATAAAAAATATGATGCAAAGGCTTTATTTATAAAAAAGGCACATCGTTTTGAAATTTATGCATTGACCATTTACACCATGTTGGTTGTATATACAGGAGCTTTAGTTCGGCACACAGAATCTAATCTAGTTTGCGGTGGATGGCCATTTTGTAATAACAATGAACCTTTTGGTTTCTCAGCCTATACCTTCCCTCAGTGGATTCAAATGGGGCATCGTCTTGCAGCTGGTTTATTGTTTATTTGGACAGTTACCTTAGTCTTTAAAATGTTACTGCATTATCGTAGCAATAAAGTTATGTATTGGGGCTGGATCACAGTCTTATTGCTTATATCATTACAAGTATTCTTTGGAGCTATGATTATCTTTACGAGATTACACCTTGGAACTGCATTAATGCATGCATTAGTTATCTCCCTTTATTTTGCTATGATTACATATTTTGTCCTATTAGCCAATCGAAGTGGAAGATATGCAAAACAGATACATACTACAAGTCAAGCTACTTCTGTACAACACAGCAGTAAGTAAAAAACCGAGCAGTTCGATAAACTGCTCGGTTTTTTATTATTCAAATTCGATTAATAAATCATCCACAGCAATCGTATCTCCGTCTGAGACTTGGATGCCTTTAATTGTTCCACTAAACGGTGCCTGGACAGTTGTTTCCATTTTCATCGCCTCGGTAATCAATAGATAATCTCCCTTATCTACCTTATCTCCAACATTACGAAGCACTTTAACTACCGTTCCCGGCATCGTTGCAGCTATATGTTTTTCATTTGTTTTATCAGCTTTTGGACGTACCTCTATTTCAGACTGGATGCTTTCATCCTTTACAACAATTTCTCGAGTTTGTCCATTCAATTCAAAGTAGATTACTCGTGTACCATCTGCGCGAGCTTCTGATATGGATACTAGTCTTACAATTAATGTCTTTCCTTGTTCAATTTCTACTTCTATTTCTTCTCCTAAATTCATACCATAGAAAAAGGTAGGTGTATCTAAGACAGACATGTCTCCATACGTATCATAGAACCTATGATAATCCATATATACTTTAGGATAAAGAGCGTAAGCAATCATATCAAAACTCGTAACTGGCCGATCCAATGTTTTAAATAATGTTTCTTTTAGCTGTGTAAAATCAATTGGATCAAGTAATTCTCCTGGCCGAACTTTTAATGGTTCTTTCCCTTTTAAAATAATTCGTTGTAATTCTTGAGGAAATCCCTGATATGGTTGACCAATATAGCCCTGCGCAAATTCAATAACCGAGTCAGGAAAATCAATGGATTCCCCTTGCTCATAGACATCATCTTCTGTCAGATTATTTTGAACCATAAACAATGTCATATCTCCGATTACTTTTGAAGAAGGCGTTACTTTAACAATATCACCAAACATATCATTCACTTTTCGGAACATGGACTTAACTTCATTCCATCTTTCTTCTAACCCAACTGCCTTTGCTTGTTGTTTCAAATTACTATATTGTCCCCCAGGCATTTCGTGCATATATATTTCTGTATGTGGCGCCTTCATACCACTTTCAAAATCACGATAGTAATTACGGATACCTTCCCAATAATGGGATAGTTTTTCATAGGAAGCTGCATTTATTTTCGGTTGTCTTTCATGTGTCTCTAACGCATGATATAACGTTTGTGCGCTCGGTTGTGATGTCATACCAGCCATGGGGCCAGCCGCTACATCTACTACATCTACACCTGCATCGATGGCTCTAGCATAAAGGTAAATTCCATTACCACTGGTATCATGGGTATGCAAATGAATCGGTAAACTTATTGTTTCTTTTAACGTTGTTATAAGCTGATAAGCAGCCTCTGGTTTTAATAGGCCTGCCATATCTTTAATACCCAAAACGTGGGCTCCAGAACGCTCAAGATCTTTCGCTAAATTCTTATAATAGTCTAAATCATATTTCGAGCGTCCAACATCAAGAATGTCTCCTGTATAACACATAGCAGCTTCAGCGATTTTATTATTTTCTCTCACTGATTCAATTGCTAATTGCATTCCCTCAACCCAATTTAAGCTATCAAAAATTCGGAAAACGTCAATTCCCGCAGTCGCACTTTTCTCAACAAATTCTTTGATTAAATTATCAGGATAATTTTTATATCCTACGGCATTACTTGCTCGCAATAGCATTTGAAAAAGAACATTTGGCATTTTTTCACGAAGCTTTAATAGACGTTCCCATGGATCCTCTTTTAAGAAACGATACGCAACATCAAACGTAGCTCCTCCCCACATTTCTACTGAAAATAAATTAGGTAGTAATCTCGCTGTTGGTTCAGCTATTTGGTTTAAATCTTTTGTTCTTACTCGGGTTGCAAGTAACGATTGATGTGCATCCCGAAAAGTGGTATCTGTCAATAAAACTTCTTTTTGTTCTTTCATCCAATTCGCAAGTCCCTCAGGGCCTCTCTCATCGAGGATCTGCTTGGTTCCTGCCGGAATTTTTTCTGTTGCATCAAAATTCGGAATTTGCAGTTTAGGAAACTCCGGTTTTTCCTTCTTGCCGTTTTTATCTAAACCATTGATAGTCGTATGACCAATATAAGTCAACATTTTTGTTCCACGGTCTTTACGCTTCGGAAAAACAAATAATTCCGGTGTATGATCAATAAACGTAGTGTTATAGACACCAGATAAAAACTGCTCATGCAAGATAACATTTTCTAAAAATGGGATATTTGTTTTTATTCCACGTATCCGAAATTCTTTTAAGTTTCTGACCATTTTTTGTACAGCTTGCTCAAATGTAAGTGCCCATGTAGAAACTTTTACTAAGAGTGAATCATAATGCGGGGATATAACTGCTCCTTGAAAGCCATTACCAGCATCTAATCGAACTCCAAACCCTCCACCAGTACGATAAGCCATAATGCGCCCAGTATCCGGCATAAAGTTATTTAAAGGATCTTCCGTCGTTACTCGAGATTGAATGGCAAATCCATTTGTGACAATTTGTTCTTGAATGGGGATCCCGATGGATCGGTCATGTAACTTTTGGCCTTCAGCGATTTTAATTTGTGTTTGTACAATATCAATCCCTGTAATCATTTCTGTTATCGTATGCTCAACTTGAACTCGTGGATTGACTTCAATAAAGAAAAATTCATTATCTGTCACAAGGAACTCCACCGTTCCTGCATTCACATATTCTACATTGGCCATTAAATTAACAGCGGCCTCACAAATTCTCATTCTTAATTCTTCGGGTAGCGAGGTACTTGGTGCTACTTCTACTACTTTCTGATGTCTTCGTTGAACAGAACAGTCCCGTTCGAATAAATGTACGGTATTTCCTGCATGATCACCAAGTATTTGTACTTCAATATGCTTAGGATTTTCAATTAACTTCTCTATATAAATTTCATCATTACCAAATGCAGCTCTTGCTTCGGATTTCGCTCGATCATAAGCTTCGGCTAAGCCCTCTTTACTGCGGACAATCCGCATACCACGGCCGCCTCCGCCAAGTGAAGCTTTGATCATCAACGGAAACCCATGCTTTTCAGCAAACGTTTCAATCTCATCTAGTGAATGTACTGGACCATCACTTCCTGGAATTACGGGAATCCCTGCATGAATAGCTTGGGTCCTAGCCTTCACTTTATCCCCAAACATATCTAAATGTCTACTTGTTGGTCCAATAAAAGTAATTCCTTCTTCTTCGCAACGTTTAGCAAACAAGATATTTTCAGATAGAAAACCATACCCCGGGTGAATCGCATCTACCCCTACTCGTTTAGCAAGTGAAATGATTCCTTCTATATCAAGATATGCATCAATGGGTTTTTTTCCTTCCCCAATCAGATAAGACTCATCTGCTTTATAGCGATGATAAGAGCTTGAGTCTTCTTTTGAATAAATTGCAACGGTACGGATATTTAATTCAGTACAAGCTCGAAAAACGCGTATTGCTATTTCCCCACGGTTCGCAACTAATATTTTATTTATCTGCTTGTGTTCTTCCATGTTTTTCCTCCTCGATAGGTTTGTAGTACTCTGTTTTCTTTGTCTTCTTGTTTTTCTTCTGCTGGTTCTAACTCTCTTTTCTTCACATGCATTGCTATATTATTTAAAATCCCCATTGATATCATTAGCACCAAAAGAGATGAACCGCCATAACTAACAAATGGAAGTGGTACCCCTGTAATCGGAAGTAAGCCACTAATTGCCCCTAGATTAATGAATGCTTGTAAGCCTACCATCGAAGAAATTCCAATAGCCAACAATGCAGCAAAGCTGTCTTGTGCTTTTCTGGAAATAACAATTCCTCTTATCACGATAATGGCTAACATTCCTATAACAATTACAACTCCAACAAAACCAAGCTCCTCAGCCACAACAGCCATAATGAAATCGGTGTGAGCTTCAGTTAAATAACCAAGTTTTTGTACACTCTGCCCTAACCCTTCTCCTAGTAAACCGCCATTTCCAATAGCTACATAGGATTGTATTAGTTGATATCCATCAGAATCTGGTGTTTGAAATGGCTGATAGGCGCCTGTAAAACGCGATAGCCGCTCATCCGTAATCATATAAGGCGTTGCTAATAACAGTAAAGCTACACCTATTCCAATTAAAATAAATAAATGTTTGAAACGGATGCCAGAACTAAAAATGACAGAACAAGCAATGAAGAAGATAATCGAAGCTGTACCGATATCTGGTTGCATCACAATTAAACCTAAAATAATCCCTGTTAAAATAAGCGGTGGTAGAACACCTTTACTAAACTCATTTATGTAATCTTGTTTTTTAGAATAAACCGAAGCTAAATACAAAATTAGTGCTAATTTAGCAAATTCTGCGGGCTGGATTCCCAAAAACCACGACTGAGCATTATTAACACTCGATCCAAATAGTAACACACCTATTAATAATAGAATAACACCCAAAATTAATGGCTTCATCAATTTTTGATAATATTTATATGGAAATAAACAGCATATGATAAAACCGGCAAGTCCCATTGCGAACCGAATCGATTGCTGGGTTAAATAATGTGTCGCTGAGTACTCTTGAACTACCGCGAATACCATACTTGCACTATAGATCATGACTAATCCAAATGCGGCTAATAGGATTGGTGTAATCATTAATGTAAAATCGTAATTTTTTAATTTTTGTAACATTGTCCTTCTCCCTACTTCATGTGATACAAGCGGTTTTTTCTATTTTCTCTATATAAATCGAATGATGAAACAAAAAAACCTTGCCATGATGGTATGTAGGCAAAGTTTTTGCTTCTTCGTTCAACCGCAAAGGCCGATCAAGGTTGAATCAAACGGAATTTTGCGCTGCTTCATGCAGTATATTTAGCTGCCTCTCCAAGTTTTCAAGGAGTGCTTTACCTTCATCTTCGTTGATTAAGTTCAAACGAACAGCAAAATCAATTTCTCTTGAAAGCCCGAACATTTGTGTATCTAATACCTCTTCATATAATGGACATTGTGGCATAGTGAGGTTATCTATCTGAACTTCAATTAGTCGCAAAATTTTTTCAGCATCAGCCTTAAGAAGGGCATGGGCTTTTTCGCGATGATTTACTGTCACCTCATGAATCAAATCTATCCCCTCCGAGTAAAAGACTTCTTTCTATATTATATTATCGTTAGCATCGATAAAATGCAAATAAAATTAAAATAAAATATTATTTATTAGAAGTGAAAAAAAATTCTAGTTCTGCTATCCTTGACTAGGACAACTATTAAGAGGTGATATAAATGATCGTACCAATTACCGGGAAAGTTACTTATCCCATTACACTAGATCCAACCGTATGGATTTTTGATGACAGAAAAATCGAATTTGAGAAAGCGTTTGAATCTGAAGCATCTCATTCTGAAGAATCCGATGAATTAAAGCGTGTCTCTGAAAGATGGGATAGAGAAGTTTCCCAGCTTAGCAAACCACCTGTAAATCGGAGTATAAAGAAATTTGAGCGTGAGAAAATGCTAAAAAGTTCGTATGTAATCCCTTTAGATGATTTTCTGAATAATGCAGAGATTGAAGATGAGGCTACTTCAGCTATCCTCGTAACAAAAGAAGGAGATATAACGATCCCTATTTCGGATTTATATAATAGTTATTTTCTTTTTTCTAAAGAGGGCAAACCATTACATGCAGACGGCCCGGTCCATTTATATTATAAAGATGGTTCCAACCGCGAAAATCCAATTAAACACATTACGGCTGTAAGGTTTCAATAAAGATGCTTGTTTACAAACAAGCTCTTTTTTTAGTTAAATCACATCCGCTATAACTTCTGCATAATTTATATTTTTTCATCCAAAATAAAAGTAATCGGCTTAAATAGGATGGAGGAATTTTAGGTGAACAAGATACCGTTATATACAATTATGTTGGTAAGTATTGTTATATTTGCAGGATGCCAACTGCAAAGTCAAGAGAAACCATTATCCGATGAAGAAAAGAATAATCAAATGATTCAAGTTAAAAATTCAGACCCTACCCAACAAAAAAATCTTTCAAATAATGAAATTGCTGATCATTTGGCCAATATAGCTAGTAATGTACCAAATGTTAACAGTGCTACTTCCGTCGTTGCAGGTCCTTATGCAGTTGTCGGTATTGATGTCGACAAAGACCTTGATCGATCACGAGTTGGCACCATTAAATACAGTGTATTAGAGGCTTTATATCATGATCCATATGGCAAAACTGCCGTCGTAGTGGCTGATGCAGATGGTAATGAAAGAATTAGAGGAATGGCTGATAAGATTAGCCAAGGACATCCAGTTCATGCGGTTGTAGACGAAGTAGCTGCAATTGTCGGTCGTTATATGCCCGATTTTCCTATTAGCGAAAACCGCCCACAAGAACCAGACCAAAACAAAGAAGTAATACCAAAAGAAGATAAACAAAAGTTAGAAGATACGGAAGAAAAACAATCCAATCAACATAATAACGAATAAGAAAAGCGTTTCCGTTTTGCGGAAACGCTTTTCTTATTGTTGCTGTTCGCTCGTATTTTTTTCTTTATTTTCCGTATAATATTGCACTCCAAATTGAGAACCTTCTGAAACCATTTTAGCATTTTCTAATTGAGCTAAATCTTGATTTGCAGACTGATCTGGTACCCCTGCATCTTCAAATGTTGATCGAATACCGTCTTGATAATTTTTTATTTTTTGTTTTACCTTGTCTCGATTATCCTTATCTTTCAAAAAAAACCCGGCTACGGTAGCACCAATCACACTTGCTGCACCAGCAGAATATAAATATCGTCTTTTCATCGAATCGCCCTTTCTTTGGATTGTTGTTTAGTGAAGTTTTCCCCTATATAATTTAAAATAAACATGGCAGATATTTCTTGAATGGAACTATCTTATGATACACTAGAGACAGATTCATGAAAGCCAAAGATAGCATATATTGTTTTTTAGATATATTTATTTTTTGATATTGAGGTGAAATTATGCAGGTCAAGTGCACGATTTGTGACAATATAGAAAGCATAGAGGACGACTCCTTTGAAGCAAAACGATTACGAAACCGAAGAATTCATATGTATTTATGTAAATCCTGTTATGATCGTATCGAATATAAAACAAAGCAACGACATGCAACAGGGAAGTTTCAACTATATGAAGAAAAAAAACCTACAGATGATTATATTTAATCTGCACATAAAAAAGCGCCCAAAGTATTTACCTCTAGGCGCTTTGCTTTATTCTTGTGAGCTTCTTTCTCTATGTAATCGAAACCGATAAATGCCAAGAACAATAGAAATAACAACCAAACTTTCCGTTATCGGCATTTGGAAAATGCTAAAAATCGTTAATATATAGACACCAATGGCTAATAAAATATAAACGACAATTGACTTTAACATTGGAAGTTTACGAGCAAACCCAAGTTTATAAGCAATGATACTAAAAATTAAATTTAAGATATAAAAAACCCAAAAAATATTTACATCTGTTCCAAATTGATCGAGTACAAAGTCAAAAATCAACGTGAAATTAGTGTTCTCCATGTATATCCCCCACTACCTTCTATAATAAATCCTTTTCATAAACTCTTGTCTTATCATACTAAATATTTTCCCATATCGCCAGCTAAATTACAGGGATAACTAGAAACAATTCTTTGATCAATTTAGCGCTTTCTTATATACTAGAATTAAGGCAAAAGAGGTGGAGATCATGAAAAATATAAACTTCCCAATGCTTTTATTAGCTACTTTAGTTATACTAATGTTTGCTGGTATCGGTATTTCTATTGCATACCGAAATATCTGGCTTGTCCTATTATTTTTAATATTAGGTTTCGGTTTTATGGGTTACGGCATTGGATTAAAGAAAAAAAGCAAGTGACAACCTTGTCACTTGCTATGTCTGTAGAAGTCAACTTAGATTAACGGTAGCTTCGTTTCGCTTTTTTTATGCCTCTTCATTAAGCGCGTTCTTGTAGCTGGCTATTTCTATGTAGGCGCTTCATAGAAGAAATGTTTTTTCATTTCATCTGCACCGTCATTTTCTCGCTTCTTGTAAATAGCTTTCTAGTATTCTTTGATGAATCTTGGAATTACATGTAAAAACAGAGTTATTACCCAACATATTAATCTTCTCTCCATCTATGGTGGTCGTCATTCCTCCTACTTCATTAACGATTACCATCCCTGCAGCTAAGTCCCAGGGAGAGAGACTAAGTGTCAAATATCCATCTAAAATCCCTTCAGCCACAGAAGCAAATTCTAACGCTGCAGAACCATACGTTCTCGTACCTCTTACATCTTTCACTAATTGTTGCATGACCCTTTCATCAACTAAACGATTCTCGCATAACCAAAAGTGGTTTAACCCTATAATCGACTCATGAAAGTTAAGATTGTCATTTAATGCAGGGAGTTTCTTATTTCCTTTATATGCTCCTTCTCCACGTTTCGCACTATATAAAACATCTTCCATCACGTTATAAATGAACCCAATTTCACCGATACCATCCTGATATATTCCCACAGATATTGCAAAATTACGTTTTTGATGTACGAAATTCATCGTCCCATCAATTGGATCAATAATCCAAACCGTTCCATCCATTGTATCAAGCTGATCTCCAAATCCTTCTTCACTTAAAATAAAATGGTCGGGAAATATTTGCTTGATATTACTAGTAAAAAAGGCTTCTATATCTCTATCCATTGTGGTTACTAGATCATTTGCATTTGATTTCGTATTAATGGTTAAAGGGTCATTCATATGAGCTCTAATCATTTTACCAGCTTCCAATACCCATTCCAAAGCATGCTGAAAAATCGTTTCACGCACCTCTGTATTCATTTGTATACCCTCCAATATGTTCTGTATATCACCTATACTACCAAATTAATAATAGCAAGTCATTGGATTCGTACTTCTTTGACAGTACTTTATACATTGTTCATAGAAAGTGTCACATTGTTCTAAAGTGGGTTGGGCGAATATCTTTTAGATACCCTATATGCATCATTCTTTAAATGTAAGTTACTTACTAAAAAAGAACCTTCATTAAAGCAACGCTTTAATGAAGGTTTTATTTTATGCA
Organism: Virgibacillus salexigens; assembly: GCF_014905415.1. Taxonomy (GTDB): domain Bacteria; phylum Bacillota; class Bacilli; order Bacillales; family Amphibacillaceae; genus Virgibacillus; species Virgibacillus salexigens. Next base: position 249,339 of record NZ_BNEO01000002.1, on the reverse strand, counting down.
TGATCAATCTCTAACCATTGTCTTCTTAATTGTTTAAGTCGTTCCTTGCTTTTTATTATTCCAACAGTATCCTCGTTTTTCATAGCATCATAAAGCGTTACAAGTTCATAATCAATTTCCATACGAATAACAGGCAGCTTTTCCAGTGCTTCTTTACGACGTAATGCCTCCATCACGTATTTCAAATTGTACACAACCTTTCGATCGCTTTTAATATATTTATGAGCTCTCTTACAATTTGGTTCAATAATTCTTAAAAATCCGCGAATTATTGTATTACATTCCCCAAAAAATTGCTTGTTTAAACATTATTTTTATGCATTATGTTTTTAACTTGACTTCCGTATAACCATAATTAATAATTATTATAAATAATAATTAATTATCATCAAGAGAAAGGTTGATATAATGACGTTTAATGGCTTTAAGAAAAGTGATTTTGATACATTCTTAATTAACGGGTTAGATGCTCGGATGGAAGCAATCCAAACAAGAATTCAACCTAAATTTCAGGAAATTGGTAATTACTTAGCAGATTATTTATCCATGGAATTAGGTAATGAAGTTTTTGTACATATTGCTAAACATGCTAGGAGAACGGTTAATCCTCCTAAAGATACTTGGTTAGCAATAGCTGATAATAAACGTGGATATAAAAAGCACCCTCACTTTCAAGTAGGCTTATTCGATGACCATGTTTTTATTTGGTTAGCATTAATTTATGAATTGGATCACAAAACGGAAATTGCCAATACCTTTATCGATAGCTATGACGAAATCAAGCAATTGCCGTCGAATTTTGTTGTTTCCCTTGATCATATGAAAAAGGAAGCGAAACAATTAAACGAACTTGAATTAAAAGATTTAGAACGATTCCGTGATGTTAAAAAGGCCGAATTTCTGATCGGTCAACATTTACCAAAGAATGATGCGCGAGTTTTTGATGGAGAAGCATTCCTTCATACTGCAAAGGAGACAATGAATCAATTACTACCGTTTTATAATAAAGCGTTGAATAGTAAATAATATAGATAAAAGCAGCACAGAGATCGAAGTGTGCTGCTTTTTTTATCCAATAGAAATGCTCGTATCGTTGGAATTTCTAGCCTGTTTAACAACTTGAAAACTAGAATAACCAGAACCCTGTTCAAACGAACTAAATAATTTCTTTTCTTCACTTTTAGACGGTACAATTCTTTTAAATTCACGATATGCAGCTAGAAAGACATCACGATCTATCTTTTTTTCATACGCCTGTTCAACCAAGGAAAAAAATTGCACAACCTGAATAACTTCTTCTTTCGACCATGTTTCATCAATAGGATAATGATAATTCACTTATAACTCCTCCCTTCAAGATCATTTTTCCCTACGTTTAACGATCCACAAACAGCATTTTAATGATATCATGTTATCTCGTATTTGTTGACTCTTTTTGATCGTACGTAAGATCGACTTCAAGTAAGATGCTTATAAGGATGCATCGGTAAACTGAATCAATGAGGATTCATCCTATTGTATGACGGAGGAGGTTAGCAATACATTCACAAAAAATTGGGGGGGTACTTGTATAGGATTGATAGATGAATCTTCAGAATCGTTACAAGTAATAAACGTATCATATGCAAATAAAGCTGCCGTTTCAAGTTGGACGGCAGCTTTATGATTACCTTATAGTTATTTATTTATTATTTCACGACAAGTCGGACAAGTACCGTATAGGGTAGTGACTTTTTCATCATCAAACTGTTCAATAACTTTTTGACAATCCTGACAAACAATGGTGCCCATCTGGCCCAACTCCTTTGTGATGATATTTTATGATAGCGTATTCACATTATAATATAACACATTGGAAAAATCAACCCTATTTAGTATGTCATATTTATTTTATTTGTTATTTGCATGGACCTGTCTCACTTGAAATGATCAAAAATAAAAAACTAAGGCATGTGCTTGTTGTAAAGACATGCCTTAGTTTGTAGCGCTAATCAATTGTCTTAATTTGATGTGGGTCTACCATTTCATAACCTTTATCTCTTAACCCGTTTACGATATCTGCCAATGCTTTATTTGTCCATTCTCTATCATGCATTAACAGATTTGCACCAGGCTTTAATAGAGAATAGTCTATATCTACCTCTGGTCCTTCTCCTGTTATCATAGCATTGGTTAATTTTTCTACATTCATATATGGCTCAAAGTAATCATAGCCATACGTCCAATTCATTAGCACCATATTCTCTTCTTTCGCCACTTGTTTTGAATGATCGGTATTCATACCATGTGGTGCTCGAAAAAATTTTGGCCGTTCTCCGATGATTTCTTCTATTTGATCACTAACTTTTACAATCTCTTCTGTTTGCTCTTTTTCAGACAATGTTGTTAGATTCGCATGGCTATATGTATGGTTTCCGATTATAAAGCCCATCTCATGTATTTCTTTTAATTGTTTTTTTTGCTCAGGCGTTTCTAAAAAATGCCCATTGGCAAAGAAAATCGCCTGTACATTTAACTTTTTTAATGTTTTAGCCATTTCAACAGCATATTTATCTGGCACGTCATCAATCGTTAAAAGTACGACTTTTTCATTTATCCCTTCCTTCAAAGGTACAATGGTTGCATCATCTGAAACTTTATATTTCGGTTCTTCCATTTTTTCAGTTGGCTTTGATTCAGTATCCTGTTGATTCGGTTGTTGTTCTCTCTCTTCTCCAGATGTTTGTTCCGGTGTTTGATTTTCATTTTCAGATTGCTTTTCGCTGACAGGTTGAGCACTTTCCCCACAAGCAGCTAGCACTAAGATCAACATTAGAATAGTAATTACTTTTTTCAAGCTACCCCTCCCCAGTTACCATTCATTCTATCAAGTCTATTATAAGTTCCTGGAAATTAACTGGCAATACAAATTTAAACAAAAAAAGACAATTGTTTAAACTCGCTCTAGAATGGGTAGTAAAATAAATAGTATGATATTTCTATGCCTCGGGAATAGTAAAATCAAGCGTTGAGATTTGAACAAATTATTTCATTATGTTTTAATACAATAAGTGTGCCTACATATATAATGCCTGAAAATAATTAAAGAAAGGATAATTTATGTGAAAAAAGTAACACGAGTCTTTTATATTTCTGCATTTATAGCAGTACTATTTATTATTTGGGGGATCATCCCTAAAGATGTATGGCCAAATGCAAATTTAGATAATGTAACCACGATTGTTCAAGGTTTTTTGGTAGATAAATTTGGCTGGTTTTATTTAATTAGTGCAACTGCATTTGTCATTTTTGCAATCTATCTTATTTTTTCCAAATATGGAAATATTAAATTAGGTAAGCCTGGTGATAAGCCAGAATATAGTTATTTAACTTGGTTTGCTATGTTATTCAGTGCTGGTATGGGAATTGGACTTGTGTTCTGGGGGGCCGCAGAACCATTATCTCACTTCCATACTCCTCCGTATGGAGATGCTGAAACGAATGAGGCAGCTAAAACAGCAATGCAATATAGCTTCTTTCATTGGGGTCTCCATCCATGGGCTATCTACGCAACGATCGCTTTAGCACTAGCTTACTTCAAATTCCGTAAACAGGCACCTGGTGTTGTAAGTGCAATCCTTGAGCCATTGTTTGGTGATCGAATCAAGGGTACATGGGGAACGGTTGTTGATTTCATCGTTGTATTTGCTACTATTTTCGGCGTCTCAACCTCACTTGGTTTAGGTGCCATTCAAATAAGTGGTGGTTTATCCTTTGTAACAGGAATGGAATCAACGATCACTTTACAACTAATTATTATTGCTATTGTTACCGTTCTATATATGACATCGGCAATGACCGGTCTTAATAGAGGAATAAAGTATTTAAGTAATACCAATCTTATATTAGCTTTCTTACTTCTAGTATTTGTTCTTATTCTTGGACCGACGAACTTTATTATGAACTTTTTTACAACGTCTTTCGGAAGCTACCTACAAAACTTGCCTAGTATGAGTTTACGTATGACTCCGTTTAGCGAAGATAATGCTGGATGGATTAATGGTTGGACTATATTCTATTGGGCATGGTGGATTGCATGGGCACCATTTGTTGGTACGTTTATTGCCCGGGTCTCTAGAGGTAGAACAATTCGTGAATTTGTTTTAGGTGTACTACTTGTACCAACAATCTTTGGTGCGCTTTGGTTCGCAGTCTTTGGAGGTTCAGCTATTCACCTGGAAAGCTTTGAAGGCGTCAATATTATGCAACATATTAATAATACTGGTGAGGAAGTAGCATTGTTTGCCTTATTAGAGAATTTCCCAATTGGCGGATTTATTTCTATTATAGCGATCTTGCTTATTTGCACTTTCTTTATCACATCGGCTGACTCAGCGACTTTCGTATTAGGAATGCAAACGACTGGCGGTAGCTTGTATCCACCGAATTCGGTTAAGTTTGTATGGGGAGTTATTCAATCAGGTGCAGCAGCAGTGTTACTTTGGCAAGGAGGATTAAATGCATTGCAGACGGCATCTATTATTGCAGCATTTCCATTTGCGATTATCATGATACTTGTCGTATTCTCCTTAATTAAATCATTTAAACAAGAGGCCAAAGAGGTGGACTTAAGTAGTAGAAGAAAAGGTTAGAGCTCATTTGCTCTAACCTTTTTTACAGTTCATAACTTTTCATTTGTAACTATATTACTAATCCAACATAACTATTTCAAACCATTAACAGTTCTATAACATCCCGACTTTGCACGCATCTTTTTGTTAAACTATGAGTATACACTGATAATTAGCAGGAAGGTGAGTAAAATTAAACGCGCAATCATCCCTCTAATTAGCATAATGATTTTGCTACTAAGTGCCTGTCAATCGTCACCATTGATTGACGTTATTACTTTTCAGCCAAAAGAATATGATGTTATGTTTCTTACTGATAAAACAAATAGTGCGTTAGAAAATATCTATTATGATGCAATTATCGAAGTGAAGGCAGAATATCCGCATGCTTTTAGTGAAGTACAAACAAACGAAACAACGATAGAAGATATAGAAAATGTAACGGAGCAAGAAACACCTGCATTATTAATTACCAAAGATGGTAGAACAATTGAAAGCCTATCTGGTGAGATGGAGAAAGATGAAATCAAGGAAAAGCTTGAAGGGATTATAAAGTAATTTTTTAACCGCTAGGCAGTCTTCTTCTTTGTACCGCAAACGTCTTCTCATAAAGGATTACTATCCGGCTAACTAGGGATAATAAGTCTACGCACGTATTTTTATATAAAAAAACAATGGCCATTATAAGCCATTGTTTTTTTGTGTAAAATAAGTCCTTTTACAAATTAAAGCCCGAATATTGACTTAAACATCAATATCCGGACTAATTTTCATTATGCTACACTAGACGATTACTAGCTTACATCATGTGAATAGGAGTACCTAACGCAACTTCCGCAGCTTCCATTGTAATTTCTCCTAAGCTAGGATGTGCATGAATGGTAAGCGCGATGTCCTCAGCAGTCATCCCTGCTTCAATTGCTAAGCCGATTTCAGCAATCATATCGCTCGCATTTGGACCTGCAATTTGGGCACCAATAACGAGTCCATCGTCTTTGCGTGTGATCAGCTTCATGAAACCATCACTATCATTTAATGAAAGTGCACGACCATTTGCAGCAAATGGGAATTTAGCTGCTTTTACGTCATATCCAGCATCCTTAGCTTCTTGTTCTGTATATCCAACTGTCGCTAATTCAGGATCAGAGAATACTACTGCTGGCATACCTACGTAGTCGATTTCTGCTTTCTCTCCACTAATTGCTTCAGCAGCAACCTTTCCTTCATAAGAAGCTTTATGAGCTAGTGGCATACCTTCTACGATATCGCCAATTGCATAGATATTTTCTACGTTTGTACGGCATTGTTTATTGATTTTAATTAATCCACGGTCATCTTTTTCAATACCAACTTGTTCTAGACCAAGTTCTTCCGTATTAGGACGACGACCGACTGTTACTAATACATAATCAGCTTCAATTGTTTCTTCTTTACCGTTTACTTCATAAGAAACTTTTACGCCGTCTTTTGATTCTTCTACACCTTTTGCCATTGCTTCCGTGATGATGTTAACACCTTTGTTTTTCAGACGCTTCTTAACAACTTGTTTCATTTGCTTTTCGAATCCGCCAAGAATATCTTTTGTTCCTTCAAGAACTGTTACCTCCGTACCGAAATTAGCGTATGCAGTTCCTAATTCAGTACCAATATATCCTCCACCGATAACAACCATTTTTCCAGGAATCTCTTTTAGATTTAATGCTCCTGTAGAATCAAGTACACGGTCAGAGAACTTAAAGCTAGGGATTTCAATTGGTGTAGAACCCGTTGCAATAATACAGTTGTTAAAAGTATAGGTTTGAGAGTTTTTATCATCCATAATTTTAACCGTTTTATTATCAACGAAATAAACTTCACCTTTTACAATATCGACTTTGTTTCCTTTTAATAAACCTTCTACGCCGGAAGTTAGCTTTTTAACTACGCTTCCTTTCCATTCTTGAACCTTAGTGAAATCTACAGTAACATTTTCGGTTTTTATTCCAAGTTCTTCATTACCGTGAGCATGTTCTGTTAAATGTCCAGCTTGAATTAACGCTTTGGATGGAATACATCCAACATTTAAACAAACTCCCCCAAGTGCTCCTTTATCTACAATTGTTACTTTTTGTCCTAGTTGTGCAGCACGAATAGCGGCTACATAACCACCAGGTCCAGCTCCAACAACAAGTGTATCTACTTCAATTGGGAAATCTCCTACTACCATAAACCTACGCCTCCATCATAATTAATTGTGGATCGCTTAATAATCGCTTGATTTGATTTAGAGCTAACTGTGCAGTAGCACCATCAACAATACGATGATCAAAGCTTAATGATAATGCGAGTACCGGTGCAATTACAATCTCTCCATCGCGAACAATTGGCTTCTCTGCGATACGGCCAATTCCTAAAATAACAGCTTCAGGATAATTTAATACTGGTGTAAACCATTGGCCACCTGCAGATCCAATATTTGTAATTGTATTGGAAGCACCCTTCATCTCTTCAGGTGATAGTTTACCACTTCTAGCTTTATCTGCCAATTCATTAATTTCTTGAGAAATTGCAAAAATCGATTTACGATCAGCATTTTTAACTACTGGGACAAGTAGTCCTTTGTCTGTGTCAGCAGCAATTCCAATGTTATAATAATGCTTGTGAATAATTTCGTTTGTTTCATCATCCACTGCAGCATTTAAAATCGGGAATTTCTTAGAAGCTGATACTAGCGCTTTAGCTACATATGGCAAATAGGTTAATTTAATTTCTTGTTCTGCAGCTACTGCTTTAAATTTCTTACGATGTGCAACAAGATCCGTTACATCAACTTCATCTAAGAGTGTAACATGAGGTGCTTTTGTTTTCGAATTAACCATTGCTTTTGCAATTGATTTACGAATGCCACTCATTGCTTCACGAGATTCAGGGAAATCACCTTCTGATACAGGCGCAGTCGTCCCTTTCTTAGGTTCTGCTTTTTCCTCAGTCGCTTCAGATGTTTCCGTAGTTGCTTGGCCACCATTTTTAAAGCTATCGATATCCTCTTTTAGAATACGACCATTTTTACCCGAACCAGTAACTTCTGAAATATTCACATCATTGTCTCGTGCATATTTTCTTACAGATGGCATAGCAATAACGCGTTTATTATCACCAGAATCACTTGCTGGTTGTGATTTTTCCTCTACTTGCTTGTCTTCAGATTTAGAAGCTTCTTCTTTTTCAGCTTCCTTATCGTCTTGAGCCTCTTCTTCATCATCATTCGATTCATAACCTTCTGCATCGAATGTAATAATAGTGTCTCCTACGACTGCAACAGTGCCTTCTTCCACATGTACTTTTTCTACGGTGCCATCAACTGGAGATGGGATTTCCACGACTGCTTTATCGTTTTGGACTTCACACAATACATCATCTTCTTTGATTTCGTCGCCTTCTTTAACAAACCATTTAACAATTTCGCCTTCGTGAATTCCTTCACCGATGTCTGGCAACTTAAAATTAAATGCCATACGAATGACCTCCTATCTTCTTAATTAAAAGTTTATTACTTGATCCACTTTCTCAATGATGTCTTGATGGTTTGGTAACCATACTTCTTCTGCTGCTGAGAATGAATAAACCGTATCTGGCGCTGTAACACGTAATACAGGAGCTTCCAAGTGTAAGATGGCACGCTCTTGTATTTCAGAAATCACATTAGCAGCTATCCCAGCTTGGCGTTGAGCTTCTTGAACTACAACAACACGATTTGTTTTCTTAACCGATTCGATAATTGTGTCCACATCTAATGGAGATACTGTACGTAAGTCAACAACTTCTGCACTTACTCCTTTTTCTTCCAGTTCTTCTGCTGCTTTTAGTGAAGCATGAACCATTGCACCATAAGAGATAAGCGTTACATCCGTACCCTCACGTTTAACCTCTGCTTTTCCTAGCTCAATGGTATAATCTTCTTCTGGCACTTCCCCACGGAAAGAACGATAAAGTTTCATATGTTCTAGGAATAATACTGGATCGTTATCACGAATAGCAGAGATAAGCAATCCTTTTGCATCATATGGTGATGAAGGAATAACTACTTTTATTCCTGGTTGCTGAGCAATTAATCCTTCTAATGAATCAGCATGAAGTTCTGGTGTATGAACACCACCACCAAAAGGTGAACGAATCGTGATTGGAGAATGGTGTGAACCTCCAGAACGGTAACGCATACGAGCCATTTGTCCACTAATGGAATCCATTACTTCATAAACGAAGCCGAAGAATTGAATTTCCGGTACTGGTCGATAGCCTTGTAATCCAAGACCGATAGAAAGACCACCGATGCCAGATTCAGCTAAGGGCGTATCAAATACACGCTCTTCACCGAATTCATCTTGCAGTCCTTCAGTAGCACGGAATACGCCACCATTTTGACCAACGTCTTCCCCAAATACAAGCACATTTTCATCATTTTTTAATTCCGTGCGCAATGCGTCTGTGATGGCTTGAATCATTGTCATTTGTGCCATGATTTACTTCGACTCCTTTTCTTTATATTCTTCCATTTGTTCTTGCAAGTGAGATGGAAGTTCTTCAAACATGTTGCCAATGAAATCCGTTACTTTTTGTTTTGGATATTCATCCGCTTGTTTTATTGCTTTTTTGATTTCATCTTTTGCTTCTTCAATAACTTTGTTTTCGTCTTCTTCAGACCATAGATCTTTCTCTTCTAAGAATTTACGGAAACGAACAAGTGGGTCTTTTTTCTCCCATTCATTGTCAAGGTCATCCGTACGGTAACGAGTAGGATCATCACCAGCCATTGTATGAGGTCCATAACGATACGTTAACGTTTCAATTAGCATTGGGCCTTCCCCGTTAATTGCGCGTTCACGGGCAGCTTTTGTAACAGCATAAACAGCAAGTACATCCATTCCGTCAACTTGTACTCCTTCAATACCAGCCGCTACAGCTTTTTGAGCCAAAGTCTTAGCATTTGTTTGTTTTTCAACTGGTACAGAAATCGCAAAGTAGTTATTTTGAACAAAGAAAAGTGCTGGTGCTTTATATGCACCTGCAAAGTTGATTCCTTCATAAAAATCTCCTTGCGAAGTACCACCGTCACCAGTATAAGTTACAGCTACAGCCTTTTTGCCGCGTTTTTTAATTCCTAATGCTACACCGGCGGTTTGTACGTACTGTGCTCCAATAATAATCTGTGGACTTACTGCATGAACACCCTCAGGCATTTGGTTCCCATGGAAATGACCTCTTGAGAATAGGAATGCTTGGTATAATGGAAGTCCCTGCCAAATTAGCTGTGGAACATCACGATATCCAGGTAATAAGAAGTCCTCTTCTTCAAGTGCGAACTGACTTCCTAATTGAGAAGCTTCTTGACCTGCTGTAGGTGCATAAAACCCTAGACGTCCTTGTCTATTTAGAGCAATAGAGCGCTGGTCCAATACGCGTGTGTAAACCATTCGGCGCATAAGCTCTTTTAATTCGTCATCTGAAAGATCGGGCATATCATCTTTATTGACAATCTTTCCATCTTCGTTAAGAATTTGGAACATTTCGAACTGACTTTCAACACTTTCTAGTACGTGTTTCAAAATAGTTCACCTCTTCCTTTCTTTATATCCTTAATAGTATTGTCATTTCTAGCCTACCCAAAATAAGAAAAAAATCTGTACTTTTTGCTCTTACCCTATGTTCCCTTTTTTATTTGCTATTAATCAAAAAATGATGTATATAAACTGTTACATAAATAAAGCAAAAATCACTAGTACAATTTCTTTTCATGTAAATTCTAGCTTAATTATTTCTATTGGTCAAACACTTTGTTCTCATTTAATTATTTTAATTTGAACGAGGCTTGGCTAACAAAATATGTTGCTTCTTATTATTCTGTTATAATCGTTTTTGCAAACTGTATTATTAACATCATTCCGTAATCAATCTTTCAGTTACCTATCTTCAAACAAAAAAACGCCTATGGATCCTCCCCCTGTAGTTAGGGTTGCTCCAAGGCGCTGTATTTTACTCAACCTAATTATTCTTCTTTTGATTTATTTCCGGTAGGATTTTTCTCGTAATTCACTTCCATACCTGCTTGTTCATAGAAAGCTTTTTTCTGTTCATTGTAATCAACGGTATGCTCATTAAACGAATTATTTAAATCAATTACCTTTTGGTAACTTTCATTAATTTCGTTTATTTGCTGAGTCAAGGTTTCTTGTTCTAAATCTTCTTTTTGCAACATGTTGTACATTTCCTTTTCTAAGGCTAGTGCGTTTTTGTACGCATCATTTAATTGATGATATGTTTCATATCGCTGTTGCATCACTTCAGTCATTGATGTTGCTGTTTCTTTTAATTTCTCATCTTCTATTTCGGCTATTAAATCTTCTGTTTCAGCGAACTCTTCTTCTGCTTTTTCAATACTTGCTTTCTCCGTTTTTATTGCTTCTGAACGTTTTTCAATTGAATCAATTGCTTGTCCGGAAAGTTCTTTAATCTTATCCATTTCATCCATTCCAAGATTTATAATTTTACTGTATAATTCCTGTTCTTGTTTTTCTAATTCAGTAATCTTACTTTGTTGCTCTTCAAAATCCTTTTCTAATGAAACAGCTTCTTCTAAATGCCCTTGTATCTGTTCTTCCGTCGTTTCGCTACTGCATGCTGCCATCATAAAAAGCAAAAAGCTGATTACAATAAGGACAGACTTTTTCATCGGCATGATTTTCTACCTCCTACATCATTGCATCATACGTACGAGTTTTAGTATAACACAAAGCGAACTCTATTGGATTATAAAAAACTATACTAGTTTATATAGTCAAGCTATGATTAATATAACGTAAATATGATAAAATATGAAATTGTAACATAGAAATAGAGTAATAATGATTAGGAGTGGTACTCATGATAACCATGAAAGATATTGTCAGAGAAGGACATCCTTCCTTGACAGAAGTAGCTGACGAAGTAGATATTCCATTAAATGAGTCGGATAAACAGTTAATTGAAGATATGTTGATGTTTTTAAAAAATAGTCAAGATGAAGAGATTGCAGAAAAGTATCAGCTACGCGCTGGGGTAGGCCTTGCTGCACCGCAACTTGGATTAAACAAACGGCTCGTTGCAGTACATTTTGAAGACCCGAATGGGAAACATTATAGTTACGGACTAGTCAACCCTAAAATCATTAGCCATTCGGTTGAAAAGTCATATTTATCAACTGGTGAGGGATGCTTATCTGTTGACCGTCCAGTTGAAGGCTATGTTCCTAGACATGCCAGAGTTACAGTTAAAGCTTTTGATAAAGAAGGCAATCCGTTGAAACTGCGATTAAAAGGGTATGCGGCTGTTGTATTTCAACATGAGATTGATCACCTAAATGGAATTATGTTTTATGATCATATTAATCAAGAGCAGCCGTTCGCAGTTCCTGAAAATGCAACACCAGTTGAATAACCTCTTGTACTCTGTTAACGCAAAATAGTTTAGAAAAGGATCCGAACTATCATCTGAGGATACCAAATACCTCGTACGAATAGTTCGGATTTATAAATTTGTTGTTTAACAAATTAGCCCCTTGCCCATTTGCCAAGACCCTGCTGGAGAAAACCTCCTCTATTAGAATATTCGGTTTCATAATATTTCAGCGCCATTTTAGACTAACTGGAAATACGCTAATCCTTTTTGAATACCGTCAAGATCAACTGAATCTGTTGTGAAATCAGCAACCTTTTTCAATTCCGGTACAGCATTCCCCATTGCAATACCTGTTCCAGTTTCTTTTATCATTTCAATATCATTTAGTCCATCACCAAATGCAAACGTATCTTTTATATCTAATCCACTGGCCTGAATTAACTTCTCTACCCCGACTGCTTTTGAACCACCGCTAGGTAGAATATCACATGAATAATCATGCCAGCGTAAAAAGTGAAGTTGATCATGGCTTTGAACAAACGGTGCTTCTTCCTCTTTTTCACAGAACAACAATGCTTGGTGTATTTTATTTGATTGATAAAATTCAGGGTCAACTTTTGGGTAATCAAATTTCAAACTACCCATACTCTCCGTGATAAATGGATGATTTCCGACAGAAGCACGCATTTCCTGGTTATTCATGAAGACGATCGGATATTCCATCTGTGCCGTTTTTCGGTATAAATTTGTTAACTCCTCTTTAGCAATTGGATTTTCGTAAACTGTTTCTCCTTCAAACACAACATATTGACCATTAAAACTAACATAGGATTCGATTTGAAGTTCTTTTCGAATATCTTCAAACATAAATGGCGCTCTGCCAGTAGCTATAGCAACATAAACACCATTCTCCTTCAATTTTTGGATTGATTTTTTTGTAGACAGCGGGATTTGCTTATCGTGATCTAAAATAGTGCCGTCAATATCAAAAAATACGATTTTGTTATGCATAATATACTCTCCTTTATATCTTGATGTATAAGAATTCATTCTCTGTTAAAACTAAGTATAGCAGTGTATCAGAAAGAAGTCTGTGAAGCAATAATAAATATTTTTTTAAAGAAATAAAGTATTTTTATTTCAATATTCCTCTACTCATACTATACTATAGATAAGAGGGATTGGATCGGTAGAACGTTTTTCTTGCTTTTCTTAACTATGTGAAAGGAGCTGTAACGTCATGTTGAAACGCCTAAAAGAAAAGCTCAAGAAACGCTGGAAAGACTTTTTAGGCCAAGGACGTGTACCTACAACTTGTAAGAAAGACTACCATTGATATTACCAATCACAACAATAAAGGTATCATAATATCGGAAATCGAATAAAGCGGAATATCGGAAACTGACGGAATACCTTTTCACTCGTGATTTCTTGTTTGAAGGTATATCAATAATTTAGCAAATCAAAATCGTGTTATTAAGAAAGAAAAATAAGAGTGAATATTCAAGGAGAGATGAGATGATTTATAAAGTATTATATCAAGAACTGCCTGATGAAATTCCAGTTCGTGAACGTACAAAAAGTGTTTATGTAGAAGGCGAATCCGTAAGACAAGTAAGAACAAAATTAAACGAACGCAAGTATAATATCGAATTTATCCAAGAAGTGAATGACGCACATTTAGACTATGAAAAGCTATCCGACGATTTTACTGTGGAGAATATCTAACCAATGAAATTTGTAAAGAATGACCAGGCTGCTGTATTTGCGTTAGGCGGCCTTGGTGAAATCGGTAAAAACACGTACGGGGTGCAATTTCAGGATGAAATCATCTTAATTGATGCAGGAATTAAATTCCCTGAAGATGAATTACTCGGAATTGACTATGTCATTCCTGATTATACGTATCTCGTGCAGAACCAAGATAAAATCAAAGGATTATTTATCACTCATGGACACGAAGACCATATTGGGGGAATCCCATATCTTCTGCGTGAAATTAATGTGCCAATTTATGCTGGTAAACTTGCGATCGGATTAATTCGAAACAAATTAGACGAACACGGTCTATTAAGAAATGCTAAATTAAATACCATTCAAGAAGACGATATTATTAAATTCCGTAAAACTTCCGTAAGCTTTTTCTTAACGACACACAGTATTCCCGATGCTTATGGTATTGTTGTAAAAACACCCCCTGGAAATATAGTGCATACAGGTGATTTCAAGTTTGATTTTACTCCTGTTGGTGAACCTGCTAATTTATCTAAAATGGCAGAAATCGGCAATGAAGGTGTCCTCTGTTTATTATCAGACAGTACCAATAGTGAAGTTCCAGGTTTTACTATGTCTGAGAAAGTAGTTGGAAGCAACATAAAGGATATTTTCAGCAGAGTAGATGGTAGAGTAATTTTTGCTACATTTGCATCGAATATCTACCGACTTCAACAAGTTGTAGAAGCAGCTGTTAAAAACAATAGAAAGATTGCTGTTTTTGGCAGGAGTATGGAATCAGCTATCAACCTTGGACAAGAGTTAGGTTATATTCAGGCTCCTAAAAACACATTTATCGATGCGAATCAAATCAATCGATTGCCTGCACAAGAGGTAACCATACTTTGTACGGGTTCACAAGGTGAGCCAATGGCAGCTCTTTCTCGAATTGCAAATGGGACACATCGGCAAATCCAAATTATCCCTGGTGATACAGTTGTATTTTCTTCTTCTCCAATCCCTGGAAATACAATTAGCGTCGGTCGTACAATCAATAAATTGTATCGTGCAGGTGCAGATGTCATTCATGGAAAATTAAGCAATATTCATACTTCTGGCCATGGTAGCCAAGAAGAACAAAAATTAATGTTAAGACTAATTAAGCCTAAACATTTCATGCCGATTCATGGTGAATATCGTATGCTGAAAGAGCATATGAAATTAGCAGAATCCTGTGATGTTGAACCAGCAAATTCATTTATAATGGATAACGGTGATGTGCTGGCACTTGGAAAAGATACCGCTATTATCGCAGGCAAAATACCTTCTGGATCTATTTATGTAGATGGAAGCGGAATTGGCGATATTGGAAATATTGTGCTTCGCGATCGCCGAATTCTATCTGAAGAAGGATTGGTAATCGTTGTTGTTAGCATCAACATGAAAGAATTTAAAATATCTGCAGGTCCAGATATTATCTCTCGTGGATTTGTTTATATGAGAGAATCTGAAGATCTAATTAACGAAGCACAAAAACTTGTCTCCAATCATTTAGATAAAGTAATGGAACGCAAAACGTCCCAGTGGTCAGAAATTAAAAATGAAATTACAGACACAATTGCACCATTTCTTTATGAAAAAACAAAACGGAGACCGATGGTACTACCTATCATTATGGAAGTTTAAAAAAAACAGCCAGATGGCTTACATCTGGCTGTTTTTTTAATCCTCGATAACTAAATGTTTTTCAAATCTGGAAATGTCCTTATCAGCGCCTATTACAATCAAAACATCCCCTTCTGAAAAACTGTGGTCAGCACTTGGAGAAACGTTAATATCCTTCCCTTGTTTTACAGCGACAACGTTACAACCATAATTAGCACGAATATCTAAATCTGCAAGCGTTCTCCCAAGCATTTTATTTCCGACTTTAACTTCAACGATACTATGATCATCTGATAATTCTAAGTAATCTAAAATATTATTGGAAATGATATTATGCGCAATGCGTTTCCCCATATCTCGTTCAGGATGAACTACTTGATTCGCCCCAATTTTATTAAGTATCTTTTCATGATAATCATTTTGTGCCTTTACCGTAATCTTTTTAATGCCAAGATCTGTTAATATAACCGTGGTAAGAATACTTGCTTGAATATCATCACCAATGGCAACAATCACATGATCAATATTCTTAATGCCTAATTCTTTAAGAGATGCTTCATCGGTCGAATCAGCAATAACGGCGTGTGAAGCAATGTTCTTAAATTCATTTATTCGATCTTCATTATTATCAATAGCGAGAACTTCCATTCCCTCCATACTTAACTCCCGACAAATACTTCCACCAAATCTCCCTAGTCCAATAACTGCAAATTCTCGTTTCATTCTAGTTCCTCCATCACTTAGCTATATCCATAGCTTACCATAGTTTTAACGAAAGTTAAAAGCAAGAAAGGGAGCTTTACTTTACAAGCTCCCTTTCTATTTACTACATCGCATCCAACATTTGAAATTGTGACTTCACAAGACTGAAATACTCTTCACGTTTATCCATTAATTCTTCATGACTTCCACTTTCTAAAACACGCCCCTGCTCTAAAACAAATATTGTGTCTGCTTCACGTATAGTAGATAGACGATGTGCAATGATAATTGCAGTCCTCCCCTTCAGTAACCGTCCCAATGCTTCCTGAATTTTCACTTCTGTTTCTGTATCAATACTTGCCGTTGCTTCATCTAATATTAGAATGCTCGGATTTGCTAACAATGCTCTAGCAAATGATAAGAGTTGCCTCTCTCCTGCCGATAATATATTCCCTCTTTCTTCTACTTCTGTTTCATACCCGTTTGCCAATCGCTGTATAAACTCATCTGCTCCTACTACCTTTGCTGCCTGAATGACTTCTTCATTCGTAGCATTGGGGTTTCCAAAACGAATATTTTCCATAATCGTACCTGAAAATATAAATGTGTCTTGCAGTACAACACTTATTTTGCTACGTAAACTCGCTAGCGTTACTTGTTTTAAATCATAGCCATCTATTTTTACCGTTCCTTTTGTAGGATCATAAAACCGGCTTATTAAGTTAGCAATGGTAGACTTCCCACTTCCCGTATGTCCAACTAATGCAATAGTTTGACCAGCTTGAATATGAATCGAAATTTCATGTAATGCGATGCGTTCTTGGTCATAAGAGAATTCGACTTTATCGAATTCGATATCCCCAATCATATCTATAAACTCATGAGCCCCCTCTTGCTCTTTCACATTCGGACGTTCATCGAGAAATTCAAAAATCCGTTCAGATGCTGCCATTGCCATTAACATTTGATTATACATCTGGCCTAATCTAGAAATAGGGTCCCAAAACATTCCAATAAAAAAGGCGAAAGTGACAAAATCACCGATTTCAATTCCTCCGTTTTCAACTCCTACTAAAATTAAATAAGATCCATAAGCTATTAAAATAATTGTGCCAATCGCATTACTCATTTCTACAAAAGGGCGAAACATAGCGCTTTTTTTAGTAGCATCTTTCCAACTATTGAAATTATCGGTATTTACCCCATGAAAATATTCACCATTCTCTGCTTCCTGAGAAAATGATTGCGTGATACGCATCCCCTGTAATCCTTCATTTAAATGAGAGTTCATACGAGATTGTTGGATGCGCACCGATTGCCATGACCGTCGAATCATTCGTCTCAATTTTGTAGTTAGATAAAACATCAACGGTAAGATTACCATAATGGCTAATGCTAGTTTAGGGCTCAATACAAATAGAATTACAATAATCCCAACAAGTGTGACCACATCCATAAGTAAGTTTATAATACCGTTTGTAAATAACTCTTGAAGAGAATTAATATCATTCATAATCCTGACCAAGATCGATCCAGCTGATCTTGAATCAAAAAAGCGATGAGACAATCGTTGAATATGAGAAAATAGATGCTGCCTTATATCATAAATCACGTTTTGTCCTAAAATATTTACCCACTTGATTCGATATACATTTCCTACATAACTTAATAAATACAATACCCCGATACCAATAACTAGGTAGGTTAACATGGTTATATCCTTATCAGCAATTGCCACATCAATTGCTACCTTACCAATTAAGATTGGAACAATTAGTCTCACCGCAGTCGATATAAGCATAGCTATTACTGCAGCAGGTAAATAATTTTTGGAATAAGGCTTTAAATAAACTAATAATCGCCACATCTGTTTCCAATTAAATGGCTTCTCAATCGCTTGATCTAACGTATAATGAAAGCGCTGCAAATGCTTACTTTCTACTTCATTGGATCCTTTAGCCATAACAATCCCCCTTTTTAAGCACGTTGTCGCTTCATAATTTCTTCCCGATCCCGATATTGGATATTATATATTCGCTGATATGTTCCTTGATTTTCCACGAGAAAATCATGTGTCCCTCGTTCAATTACTTCGCCGTCTTCCAACACTAGAATTTCATCTGCATGTTTTAAAGAAGAAATACGATGTGCAATGATAAAAGAAGTTCTCCCCTTCATTACTTCTTTTAATGCTTGTTGAATTTTGAATTCCGTCTCCATATCTACAGCAGAGGTTGCATCGTCTAAAACTAAAATGCTTGGATTTATACAGATTGCTCTTGCGATAGCAATTCGCTGCTTCTGACCACCTGATAATCCCATCCCTCTCTCACCTAGCATTGTTTCATAGCCATTCGGCATTTTCATAATAAAGTCATGAGCTTGCGCTCGTTTTGCTGCATCAATTATCTGTTCTTCAGATACATCCGGAGCACCGTAAGCTATATTAGCCTTTATCGAGGTTGAAAACAAAAAAGGTTCCTGTAGTACGAAGCCAATTGCTTTTCGTAACGTCTTTAGTTGGTAATCTGATACCGGCCTACCATCAATACGAACTTCTCCTTTTTCTGGCTCATAAAATCTGGTAATTAGTTGTGTGATACTCGTTTTTCCAGAACCAGTAGAACCTATCAATCCAATTACTTTTCCTGAAGGCGCGTCAAAGCTAATATCTTTAAGCGCAGAATCATCATCCTTTGAATATGTTAACGTAACATGGTCAAATGTCACACTGCCTTCTATTCTTTGATTAATTGCGGTATTTTCTTCTGTAATATCTTCTTTTGCTTCCAAAATCTCTAAAAGCCTCTCTGCTGAAGCTTTTGCTTGTGAAAATTGGTTTACTACAAACCCTAAGTTCATCAATGGCCCCATAATATACCAAACTAAACTAAAGAAGGCTACTAAAGCACCAATTGATAATTGACCATCAACAACTAGGTATCCACCGTATGCCAGTAATGCTATTGCACAAAAATTGCCGATAAACTCCATTAAAGGAAAATATTTAGACCAGATATACGACGTTTTTAAGTAGTTTTGTCGGTAGTTATCATTACTATTGGAAAATCGCCCAATTTCAAAATCCTCTCTAGACAAGGATTTAACTGTATTCATTCCACTTATATTCTCTTGTACTCTGGTATTTAACCTCCCGAAAGATTTGCGGATTTTTCTAAACGCAGGGTGAACACGTTTGTCAAACTGATAAACAACAAC
The DNA here is from genome assembly GCF_014905415.1 of Virgibacillus salexigens. Classification (GTDB taxonomy): domain Bacteria; phylum Bacillota; class Bacilli; order Bacillales; family Amphibacillaceae; genus Virgibacillus; species Virgibacillus salexigens. Next base: position 230,020 of record NZ_BNEO01000002.1, on the reverse strand, counting down.
ACCTAAAAATGGCATGGCGGCCATCGTTACCAATGCAAGCGGTGTAGAAAAATAAAACATAACACTAAGACTAACGACAATCAGGAGTACAATACGTATTAATTCTGAAAATCCAAATGACAGAAAAAATCGAAAGCCTTCCACATCAGCTGTTAATCTTGACATGATATCCCCTGTTTTTGCATTATCATAATACTTAAATGATAACTTTTGAAGCTTATTATACAATTCATCTCTTAATTTATATACAGCCGTTATACCAAATAAATCTCCTAAATACTGATGATAAAATGTTGCCACCCCTTTAATAATCATCAGTAGTAAAAAGACAGCTGAAATATAGGGAATTAACTCGTAACGGTCTGCTAAGACAACGATATCGATGGTCTGCTGTAAAATAATTGGGTAGACAACGGTGATAACGGTGACAAAGAATAAAAAGAAGATCGATAAAAGAAAATATTTTTTGTAAGGCCAAAAAAATTGTTTTAGTTTTTTAAACGTATCCATGTGCTTTCCCTCCCTTTAGTTGAATTCCGTAATAACTAATATAACGGGTTACGAAATAAATTTCTACTGTTTTTACTCAATTTTTTAAAATTTTTTTAAGTTGGTAATTTTAATTTATTTACTAACGTTTTTATACAAAAAATCCTCTTACAACGAGGTTGTAAGAGGATTGACCTTATTTATGGATTTGTTATTATACGTTTGATACGTTTTTCAAGCAAGCTGGTATTGCTGTTCCCTCTCTGAACAAATCGTAGGATACCTGAATGATCAAATAAAAAATAAGATGGAACATAATGAAGTCGAAAAGCCTTTGATAGACGTTCCTGATTATCGATAATAATCGGTTCCGTCAATCCATGGTCACTAGCCGTTCGTCGAATCTCCCTTCGATCTTTATCCATTTCTGATCGTGGGTGATGAATGGAAATAACTTTTATTTGATCTGAATAAGTATCCCGTATCCGATTCAGATTAGGCATTGCTTTTTTGCACAAGTCACAACTGATTGACCAAAAATGTATAAAAGTGGGGTCCGAATTAAGCAGGTCCTTCTTAGTAATGGGTTTGCTATTCAACCAATCCGTCCCACCATGTAATTCTGGCATCTCATCACGTAAACGCATATTACTACCTCCATCCTGACATTCAACTCCATATCTATATATGTTTATTTATAGAAATGGTTCCCGTTGAACGTTGAACAGGATATGTAGAGGTGGTTAAACTAATTTGTCGTTTACCATATTACATACATCTTCTGCGTTAAAACCATTAGCGTTAATAACCGCACCAGATATCTGGGTTTCTGTCATACCTAAAACATTCTTATCTTGACCTGAGATAATACAACAGTCGCAATAAGCAGCGTCATCTTCATTCCTCAAATCTACTACTTCATGTCCCATTTCGGTTAATGCTTGTTTCACATCAGTTAAGGTTTCTTCAACACCGATTCTTGCCATCTTTATTGCCTCCTAAATGTATACTAGTTACACATTTAGGTTGTACAGTAGAAATAAAGATATACCATGTTTTCAAGAAAAACACTGAATTGTACGGATAACTGCTTCCACACCGACATCTAATGCAGCTTCATCAGGATTTAACTGGGCATGGTGCAAACCAAAAGAGGCGTTTACACCTAACCAAAACATAAAACCAGGAATGTCTTTTAACATATAACCAAAGTCTTCCCCTGTCATTGCTGCAGCAGCATCCTTGTAAGTAATCTTTGAAGATTTGATCATATCTTTAAATTGGTTCACGAATGCTGTTTCGTTATAGACCTGGTAGTAATTAGCCCCATAGTCCACTTGAATCGAACAATCATAAGCTATTTCAAACCCATGTACGATTTTCTCTATTTGTGATTTTACCGTTTGAATCGCCTGTGGATGTTGTGTGCGGATGGTTCCTTCTAATCGTGCATGTTCAGAAATCGCATTCTGGACAAAACCACTTTCCATTTTGCCGATGGTTACGACTGCACTTTCTAATGGATTTATGTTTCTTGAAACGATCTGCTGCATTTGCACGACAAAACTACTCGCAGCTACGGTCATGTCTTTCGTTAGATGCGGGTAGGCGGCATGCCCCCCCTTGCCAATAAAGTCTAAAAACAATTCGCTAGTATTAGCGAAGAGTAATCCAGGTTTACTGGATACCGTTCCAACCGGAAGTTCTGGAGCAACATGCAAAGCAAATATCAGATCAGGCCGCCATTTGTTAAATTCACTAGATTGTAAGAGTGGAAGCGCTCCTCCCGGTCCCTCTTCTGCAGGTTGAAATACAAATAAGCAATTATCATTTATAGGTTGTTCAATTACTTGCTCAAGTGTACCAAGCGCAATAGTCATATGAAAATCATGTCCACAAGCATGCATTCTTCCAGAATGTTCAGAGGAAAATGGCAAATTCGTATTTTCGGTTATAGGTAATCCATCAATATCCGCGCGAAAACCAATCGTTTTTTCAGGCTCTCTACCAGCAACAAACACTAAAATTCCTGTTTTCCACAGTTGAACAGAAACACGGTCCGTCTTTATCTGGTCAATTGTGCTTAACAAGTATTGTTGTGTCTTTATTTCTTGAAAACCAAGTTCTGGTATTCGATGCAAGTCTCTTCTGATTTGTTGCAAGTTCAACATTTTAATAGTCCCCTATTTAATCATTCAATTTGCGAAGCTCTTGCTTAATCTCCGTTTTTGATTTTGTACTATCGTCAATTTCTTTTAATACTTTTGCAGGAGTACCAGCAACTAGTGTGTTAGGGGCAACATCTTTTGTTACAACTGCACCCGCAGCAACAATTGACCCCTTACCAATCGTAACTCCTTCCAGCACAACTACATTAGCACCAATCACTACATCATCTTCAACGACGACAGGTTTGGCAGATGGTGGTTCAATAACACCCGCAAGAACCGTTCCAGCACCAATATGACAATTTTTACCAACAGTTGCTCGTCCACCTAAAACAGCATTCATATCGATCATTGTCCCCTCACCAACAACAGAGCCTATATTGATCATAGCTCCCATCATAATGACGCAGCCATCGCCTATTTCTACTTGATCACGAATAATTGCTCCTGGTTCAATTCGCGCATTAACTCCCTTTAGGTCTAATAATGGAATCGCAGAATTACGGCGATCGTTTTCGATTACATAATCTGTAATAACCTGTTGATTATTGTTTAGAACTTCTTTTACTTTGTCCCATTCACCAAAGATAACTCCACTTTTTGATTCAATAAATGATTGCACAGATTCATCAAGTTGCAGTTGATTTAAATCTGCACCTTTCACATATACCTTTACAGGGGTCTGTTTCTCACTATTAGAGATAAAATTTATAATTTCATTTGCATCCATCATATTCATGTTTGTATTCCTCCTATATATGTACTAACTCTTAATTTAGCAGATCGTTTTTATACTTACAATTAATATCTATTTCCTTTCTTGATTCATTAAAAGAGAAACAAAAAATGACCATTAAAAAACACCCCTGCATTGGACAGGGATGGTACAATTACTTTTTTGAATATATATCTTTTTTAACTTGCTTTAAAATAGCTCTTCTTGTTAGTATCCCATCAAAATAACCTTCTTCATCGGCTACACAAACAAATGGATGGTTAATCACGGAATGCAATCCCTTTAATAAACTATCGCTCTTTGTTAAGCATGGAATATCTTCATTCAATACTTCTTCTACAATTATATCCGATAGCCTTTCGAATTCGAACCGTTCAAGTCCAAGTATTTGATTTAAGATATTTGTTTTTGCTATTGTCCCTAATAATTTATAAGAAGAATCAAGAACAGGAATCGCTGAGTAACCAGACTTTACTAACACAAGTAAAGCATGTTCTAATGGATTATTCACTTGTACATGAGCTACTTTCTCTGAAGAAATCATCACATCACCCACAGTTAGATCCGTCAGTTGTTTTTCTTGCAACATACTCATCACATCACCCCTTAATCACTTTCTTTCTAAAAGGTTAATCGTCAATTGAATTGTTTATCTCCTATTGGTAAATAGTAAGATGGAACAAACGTCAATCTATATTTTACCATATTCACTCACAAAAGATGAAATGTTTACAAAAGAATTGAAAAAACCAAAGCTTTTAGTTATAATATGAGCATATGATCATATAGTACTGGAGAGGATAATATGGATTACCACCCAATTGATGAAAAGTTAATTGATCACATATCCCAGACATTTAAGGCATTGTCAGATCCTACACGAATTAAAATACTGCATTTGCTATTTCATAAAGAATGTTCTGTCAGTGAAATTGCAGGGCATCTGAATATGAATCAATCAACCATCTCTCATCAATTAAAATATCTAAAACAGTTACGATTAGTGAAAAATCGGCGCGAAAAAACGATGTACTATTATTCACCAGATGATTATCATGTGATGAATTTATTAGAACAATCGATTGAACATAGTAAGCATACTAGTTAGGAGGTTTTTTTTATGGGACACGAGCATCACCACGATCATTCACATGGTCATCATCACCATACTAGTAATAAGAAAGTGCTTTTTTGGAGCTTTATCCTCATTACAGCTTTCATGGTTATTGAAGCAATTGGGGGGTATGTAACAAATAGCCTTGCCTTATTATCTGATGCTGGACATATGCTTAGTGATGCAGCTGCTCTCGGTCTAAGCTTATTAGCTTTTAAAATCGGTGAACGTCAAGCTACATCTTCTAAAACATATGGTTACCGAAGGTTTGAAATAATTGCAGCATTCATTAATGGCATAACGTTAATTGTAATTTCCATATACATCTTTTATGAAGCATTTCATCGTTTTATTGAACCACCGAATGTAAGTGCAAATATGATGATTATCGCAATTGTAGGCTTGATTGTTAATGTCGTCGTTGCTTGGATGCTGATGCGAGGAGATTCAGAAGAAAACCTGAATATTAAAAGTGCATTATTGCATGTCCTTGGTGATCTCTTAGGTTCTGTTGGTGCTATTATTGCCGGAATTCTTATCTTGCTTTTTGACTGGAATATTGCAGATCCAATTGCAAGTGTAATTGTAGCTATATTGATATTGGTTTCCGGTTATCGAGTAACACGCGAATCGATTCATATATTAATGGAGGGCAAGCCAAGTCATGTTGATATTAAAGAAATTAAACGTAACCTAAAGAGCTTAACAGGAATAAAAGATGTGCACGATCTACATGTTTGGTCAATTACTTCTGAATTCCCAGCTTTAAGCTGTCATTTAGTCGTGGATGAATCGGTTAATCGAGACGAGTTATTAAATAATGCAAATCAACTCTTAAAAAAACAATTCAATATATCTCACTCTACACTGCAAATGGAAGGAATCCATACTACTATTCAGAAAGATTGTAATTCTTGTCCTTAAAACAAATTTCTATAAAAAACATGCTGCTTTGTGCAGCATGTTTTTTTGTCCTTTTCTTTGTCATATCTATAAAAATATGTATTGCTATTTTCTACTAGATATCCTAAGCTAGTAGCTGTTACTTTTGCAGATAAAACATTTATTTGCAGCAAGTTATGATAAACTAATTTATAGATTTAATTGAAGTCCGAAAGGTATGACTATGATGAATAGAAGATCGTTTTTAAAAAAAGCACTTGGCAGCTTACTAGCTTTACTAGGGTTAAGTGGTGGAACTTATTACTACGCTAAGGAAATTGAACCAGTGCTTCTTCATATAAATAAGAATAAAATTGTTTCCGATAAGTTATCTCAAGCATTTACCAATTTTAAGATCGTGCAGTTTTCTGATACACATATCGGTTTTCACTATACACTGGAACAACTAAATGAATTAGTCTCAAAAATCAATGGGCTAAATCCCGATCTCCTGGTTTTTACTGGTGACTTAGTTGATAAGCCCCATACCTATCATTGGAATGAAACGATTATCCAAACATTAGCAAAACTACATGCACCACATGGCAAATACTGGATATATGGAAACCATGATCATGGCGGCTATGGAACCGAAGTAGTGTTAGAAGTAATGGAAAACGCTGGTTTTACGTTATTGCAAAATAGCCATACAACGATCGACGTTAAGGGGAACAAAATGGTTCTTGCAGGTATAGATGATGTAATGCTTGGAAAACCAAACATGGATACTACACTGCATCAGGCGAATCCAGATTTATTCACCATTTTGTTAGCTCATGAACCAGACTATGCAGATACAGTCGTTCATTATCCTGTTGATGTGCAATTATCGGGGCATAGCCATGGAGGGCAAGTTCGATTCCCATTTATCGGACATCTTTATACCCCATCCTATGCAGAAAAGTATGTTCAAGGAAAATACTGGATTGGTCAAGACAAATTACTTTTATATGTAAACAGTGGTATTGGTACAACACGCCTCCCATACCGATTTTTGTGTAAACCAGAAATTCACTTGTATACACTTGAGGGGCAGCGTTAAAATGGCAGCATAGGGGGAAACGTTAACAAATTATACATGGTATTTTCTTTTCCCCCATGCTAAACTAAATGGGATTTCATCCATATGGAGGGGTTTTTACATATGAAAGTTTCTTGTAAACTGCTATTACCATTAACAGTATTATTATTTCTTGTTGCCTGCGGAAACGAATATGAGGGAGATTATTCTGAAGAAGTGAACGATTTTTCTTTTACAAATCAAGATGGGAAGACTATCTCGAAAAGTGATTTAGATGGAGAGTTTTGGGTAGCTGATTTTGTTTTTACCAATTGTGAAACAGTCTGTCCTCCAATGACTTCAAATATGGCGAAACTTCAAGCACAGCTTAAAGAAGAAGGCTTAGATGATGTACGGCTTGTATCGTTTAGTGTAGATCCAGAAAATGATACGCCTCAGAAATTAAAAAAATTTGGAAAATCAAGAGGTGCTACTTTTGACAATTGGGACTTCCTGACTGGTTATGATTTTGACAAAATTAAAGCGTTCTCGATCAAATCCTTTAAAGCACCATTAGAGAATAGCCCAGATTCTGATCAAGTAATGCATAGTAATCAGTTTTTTCTTGTTTCACCAGAGGGCAATTTCATTTACAAATACTCTGGTATTCAACCAGCAGAAGTGGAAAAAATTGTAGAAACCATTAAAGGCTTTAAGTAGGAGCAAAAGGTTCGTTCCTTTTCCTCCTTTTTTACTTTTATAGAATGGCTCTTGCAACACTAGAGCCTTTGCGATAGGATAAAGACAAGCTATTATAATAGGATGAAAAGGAGGAGAATACATGAGTGATAAATTAGAAGACATTGCGAAGGCACTTTATACGATTAATCGTCACGCTAAAACAGCTCCCGAACCAAAACACCTCTACTTTATTAAGAAAGAAGCAATTCATCGACTACTGTCCGAAAAGAAAGCTATTAAAGTTGGACTTCATTTTTCTAAGCATCCAAAATACAGTAATCAGCACTCTACGCTTTTAGTTAAAGTTGCTAATTATTACTTTCACGTCCCTCCAACCAAACACGACTTTAAAGAATTGGAGCACCTAGGATCATTAGATGAAAACTATCGAAACCCACAAGCAAAAATGTCATTATCCCAAGCCAAGAAAGTCATTTACAGGTATATTGACTGGAAACCAAAGAAAAATATAAATACCATTAAAAAAAATTACGCTTCTACCTATTTCACTCCCTCCTCTCTAGGAAAGATGGAATGGCCTCCGTCAAAATCACATCGAAGCTAATTAAAAAATCATCCTCTTTACATGTTTAACCTATTTCCAATAAGGCTATATGTATGTAAAAGGAGGATTGGGAATGACTGAATTAAAAGATTTTGTTTATGAATTGCATCGTTATGCAGATCAGACCCATACATTAAAAGATAAATATGAAAAGTTAACAGATGACGAAAAAGAGTTTGTCATGTCTACTGCACCTGAAGATATCGAAACTCCTAATCAACAACATCATCCAGTTTTTTCATGGCTTGAAAACTTACAAAATCAAATCGACAATTCATAAAGAAGAGCCTCTTCAATTATTGACTTCGATCAATAGTTGAAGAGGCTCTTTTTTAATTATATTTCACCTATTAAACAACCACCGTTTAATTCCAGAAATACAAATTAGGATAACTCCAAATATAGCTAAGCTTTGTAAAAATAATGGAAATGAATAATAAAAGGAATCATTTAAACCGCCATTTAGGAGACTGATTCCAAAATAGATGCTAAATAGTAACAAGCAAATCACAATATAGGATAACAACGTCATAGACCGTCTGCGTATAGACCAACGAATATAAGATCGAATGAAACGATAAACAATCCAAGTACCAATTACTAAAAACAAAATATACCAATATTTCTCTGCACCTGCTTGTACAAGTCCATCCATCTGTAGACCAGTAAGCATCATATTGCATTCACCTCTTTCATGTATCTTTGGTAGCAGTTTAGTCGATGTTATATTTTTTTATACTTCAGAAGAATAGTTGTCCCTTTACCAAATTTGATTTGATATAATAGCCTAAACATATAAATAGAAAGGTGGTTATTAATTGAAACCTGCCTACTTCTACATCATTCTCGGCGCAGGATTATGGGGAACCATTAGCTGGTATGTAAAAAACTTGTATACGTACGGTTTCACTCCCATGGAAGTTGTCATATTACGTGTTTGGACGACGGCAATACTATTAGTTATCTTTCTACTCGGTTTTGCTCGCAATAAGTTAAAGCTCGCATCTTTAAAAGATATTCGTTATTTCATAGGTACAGGGATTTTTAGTATTGCTTTTTTTAATTTTTGTTTATTTACAGCTATGGAGTTAAGCACTATTCCTGTAGCAACAGCTTTACTCTATACTGCTCCAGCTTTTGTTACTATCTTCTCTGCTATCTTTTTTGGGGAATCTTTAACAAAAGGAAAAATGATAGCATTAGTACTTACATTAATCGGGACTTGTCTTGTAGTCGGTGTTATTCCGTTGAATTTGACGGCTGTTTCCTACAATGCCATTCTGTTTGGACTCGGCTCTGGGCTTGGTTATTCTTTATATAGTATTTTTAGTAAGTTTGCACTAAATAAATATTCCAGCTTAAGTATTACGACATTTACATTTATTACTGCAGCAGTTACACTTTCCCCTTTCTTTCCTTTTGTTCAAAAAGGGGAATTACTCAGTAACCCAGCCGTTCTTTTCTATGCATTTGGATTGGGTTTCCTCCCTACTGCTTTTGCATATATCATTTATACCTACGGACTGAATAGAACAGAGGCTTCAAAAGCATCCATATTATCAACCGTTGAACCAGTCGTAGCTACTTTAATCGGTATCTTTCTTTTTCAAGAGGTATTTACGCTACTTCAAATGCTTGGAATGATCTGTATTATCGGAGCAGTTTTATTTATTCAAGTAATTGCCGAAAAACCTTACACATCTTCCCGTCAAATTAGTTAAAATAATAAAACGAGAGAAAGTATTTATCTTCCTCTCGTTTTCGTCTACATGTTTATCTTTTTGTTTCTTTTCTTATTAACAATCTCAGCTTGTTTATTTTCTAAACGCTTCTCTATTTGTGAAATTTTAATTTCATCTTCGAGTAATTCTCGCTTATTACGAGCAACTAATTGTTCAAAGTTTAACGTTTTTGGCCGCATATGATACACTCCTTTTATAACTTACATTCCTAGTATACCCATTTTTTATGTATACGAGATCACAAATTTTTAAATATTTTTTAACAATTTAATTAATTTATCCCTGGAGGTTATGAAATGCAGCACTTATTGAATAAAAATGTACAAGAAATACAAATATCCGGAATTCGCCGATTTTTTAATATGGTCTCTGACGAACAAGATGTTATTTCATTAACAATTGGGCAGCCAGATTTTCATACACCTGAACATGTAAAACAAGCAGCCTCAAAAGCATTAATGGATAATAAGACTACTTACACTCACAATGCCGGAATAATAGAATTACGTAACGCTATTTCTAAATTTAATGAACAAAACTATGGTATTGCTTACCATCCAGAATCTGAAGTCATCGTTACTACAGGTGCATCCCAAGCCATAGATATAGCATTCCGTACGATTTTAAGCCCTGGTGACGAAGTATTACTTCCTGGTCCTATTTATCCAGGATATGAACCCTTAATTCGCTTAGCAGGTGCCCATCCAATATATATGGATACTACAAAAACACAACTGAAATTAACAAAGAAAACATTAGAACGACATATCAATGAAAACACCAAGTGTGTCGTACTACCTTATCCTTCCAATCCTACAGGGGCATCTTTTACCAAAAAAGAATTACAAGATTTGGTATCTGTTTTAAAGGATAAACAGATATTTATCTTGGCAGATGAGATTTATAGTGAACTTGTTTATGACCATCAACACATATCAATTGCTCGTTTTTCAGAGGTAAAAGATAAGACAATTGTTATTAACGGTGTTTCAAAATCACATTCAATGACAGGTTTTCGTATTGGTTATGTACTTGCGCCTAAATGGATCAGCCAACATATGTTAAAGGTACATCAATACAATGTCTCCTGTGCTTCATCTATAAGCCAATATGCTGCATTAGAAGCCTTGACTAATGGTTTATTAGATACCAAAAAAATGAGCGTATCCTATGAAGAACGACGAGACTATGTATATAATCGGTTATTGAATATGGGATTAGAAGTAACGAAACCAGAGGGAGCGTTTTATTTCTTTCCTAAGTTTCCGATAAAGAAAATAAGTTCTTTTGAACTTGGACTTGAATTAGTTAAAAAAGGGAAGATTGCGTTGGTACCAGGAGAGAGTTTTTCTCATTTAGGAGAAGGTTACATGCGTTTATCCTACGCATATGAACATAGCATGCTTGCGTGTGGCCTTGACCGACTAGAAGAATTCTTAAAGAAGAATGATCTAAGATAATACTACTGGTTATTCGATCTTTTCGTGCTTTTCCAAATGTTTTATACTTTCATAAAGATTTAATAGCCTGTCCAATTCTTGACTAATTGCTACGGACTCAAAATTAGTAAATCCTTTTTCCAATGCAACCTCTGTCATTTTATTACGTAAAAATTCAATGCGTTTAAGAAGATGGTCTGTTTTATTCATTATGATTGTAGTGATACCTCCTCCTTTAATTTATTATACTGTAGCATAGTATTACAGAATATGACAAGTTTTTCTTGATATATAACACCTCTCTATGATAGAGGTGGTTTTTAACTCGATTCCTTCCCGTTACTATGCTACTATTATATTAGATGTTTTTTAGGAAAGGATGTCTTCTGTGACAGAATCAAAAAAGAAAAGTGAATGGTTGGAATGGGTAAAAGCAATCATTATTGCAATTTTAATTGCATTCTTTCTAAGAACGTTTATATTTGCAACTTCGATTGTTGAAGGTGAAAGCATGGATCCTACCCTTCAAAATGGAGAAAGAGTGATATTTAATAAAATTATTTACATCCTCGATGAACCAGAACGTGGAGACATTGTTATTATTGAAAGACCATCAAAAAATTACGTTAAACGTATTATCGGGCTGCCTGGAGAGACAATTGAAATTAATGGGAGCAGTTTGTATATTAATGGTAATAAATATGAACAAACATTTCTAGATGAGGACGCCCAGCGTCAAACAGGTAATTATGGTCCTACCAAAATACCAGAAGACAGTTATTTTGTAATGGGTGATAATCGAGCAATTAGTAAAGATAGCAGAAACGGGCTCGGCTTGATCGATGAAAATGATATTATCGGACGTTCTGAATTTATCATATTTCCATTTGATCAATGGTCGTTAACAAGATAATGGAAAAACAACGAAAATAACAAAAGGGACTGGGTGTTTCCAACTACTCAAAAGGTATTTTCATCTACTTTTGGTGTTGTAATCACTCTAGTCCCTTTTTGCCGTATAGGAAGTTTTATTTTTCACCATCGTAAATACAGTATCCAATATTTAGTACTAAAATTCCTAAACAAACAATACCTAAAGCCATTTCCATACGAGCACCTCCCCAACGAAAGATATATGTACTTCAAAACTCTGCTTATTATAAGTTTACTTCCAGTATATCATACCAATTTCCTTACCCTAATAAAAGACAAATTATGATAAAATGATTGATGGATATTACATATTTGATTGCAGGTGATTATTATGCTTCATTGTCCATATTGTGGTACATCGATTAAAGAGGATGAAAATTACTGTATAAAATGCGGAAAGCTTCTGCCAGAAGACAGATATAATCGAATAACAAATAAAAAATGGATAAATAGAAATTGGAAGTTTCCGCTTTTTATTACTGCCGGTATCATACTTTCTTCTATTATATTATACGTAACATTAGAAATAAATTCTGCCAAAGCAAAAGAACTATACAATGAAGGAGAAGAAAAGGTTCTAGATCAAGAATACAAAGAAGCAAAAGAGTTGTTCCAACAAGCCATAAACCACAAAGCGAATTTTCAACAGGCACACTTCTCTTTAGAGTTCATGGATATTGCCATTGAAATTCGGTCATCATTAGAACAAGCAACCAAACTAAGTGAAGAAGGAAACTACCAAGAAGCTCTATCGGTTATTAATCAATCGGAAAGCAAGCTTAATGATTTTAACGGTAGCGCTGTAAACAACCTGATCGAAACAATTACACAACAACGTAACGCAATCAAATTACAACAGGTCCAACAGTCATTAGCCAAAAACCCTAACATCGATAAATTAAAAGTTCTATTATGGGATGTTGCTTCCATTGATTCAGAGAAAGCTGAACCTATTACAAAAAATATTCGTAATCAAATTATTGACTATACATCCACAAAAGCGAATGAACAGTTGAATAATAAACAATTTACGGATGCGCAGTTAATTGTTGAAGATGGGTTAAAATACGCACCCGATTCGGAGAAATTGCTCAGCTTACAGACTACAATCGATAAAGAAAAAGTAGCCTTCGAAACTGCCCAACAGAAGAGGATTGAACAAGCGATGACTTCAGCCACAAAGGAAAAACAAGTGAATGAAACAGATGCCATAGAGATGTTATCTATTGATATTACGGACGATGAACAAGGAAACCTTGTAGTAAAAGGTGAAGTTCAAAGTGTAGCAACGATTCCCATCAATTCCATTATGATTGAGTATGCACTTTTAACCGAAAATGAAAATGAATTAACAACGAATGAAGTGTATGTTTATCCAGATGAATTATACCCAGAGGAAAAAGGAAAATTTGAATTTACCCATTTCGATATTGAGCACAAAGGAAAAAATGTTCAACCTAAAGTTAAGAAAATAACCTGGTATACCGACTAATCGCAGACATGAATGGGGTGAGCACATGCGTATAAGAAAATCACCAGTTTTAATACTTTCTTCACTACTTTTAATCATTGGAATAGCTGTACTCATATATATTTATCAACAATGGGATGCTGAAGATATGTCCATTAGCAACCCTCTTATTAACAAAGTAACATCGAGTAGTGAAGAGCTTGATTTAAAATCGATCATACACGAAGCTGAAAAGAACGTGATACAAATCGAAGGGCAAAATAGTGAAAGTACTGTTACGGGTTCTGGTTTTTTATACAATTCCAAAGGAGATATTATTACCAATGCCCATGTAATTAAAGATGCTGACATTCTTTATGTCCGAACTGCCGATGCACAAATATATCCCGCTGCGGTTGTCGGTATTGGAGAAGAAACGGATATAGCTGTGATTCGTGTTCCACAACTGGCCGGACAATCTATGGAAATAGAAAAAGAGGTAACTTCAGAGATTGGAGATGAAGTCATCGCATTAGGCAGCCCACACGGCTTTCAAAATACAGTGACATTAGGAATTATCTCTGGTTCGGAACGAAACTTTAATGTAGATGGTTTTAATTATTCGAATGTATATCAAATCTCCGCTCAAATTTCACATGGTAATAGCGGAGGCCCACTAATTGATCGAGAAACAGGTCACGTAGTCGGGATAAATTCTGTTGGAACAAAAGATGGAACTATTGGATTTAGTATCCCTATTACAGAGGTAATTGATCAAATTGAAAAATGGTCTAATGAGGCACAAACGGATAAATTAGATTTTGCTAGTACATCCGATATTATAAACACAAAAGAACCGGAACAGCTAAAAGAAGATGCCGAATACCTTATTAATTACTTTCTAGAAAGTATTGAAATTAGAGATTATATTAATGCTTACACTTTATTAGATAGTGACATGCAATCCAAAACTTCATATCAAGATTTCAGAGATGGGTATATTGATGTGATTAATTTAAGTTTTGATAAGCTAGAGAGCTCCATATCTGATGATGGTATTATAAAAATTCAAGTCCCAGTAACCATTGAAACAAGGTCAAAAAGTGAAGAGGAATTCACCGAATCACAGCAAAAATTCATATTTACTACGAAATATGAAAATGACCAATTAAAGATCTCTAATATATCAACGGAAGAATTGAGTGAATGAAATATAAATAATCAACAGAAAAAAATTAGGCAAAACGTCCAAACCATTTCTCCGCGTCTGCATATAGTATAACTGTAAGATCAGGAGGTGAAATAATGGTATACGGATACGGCGGAGGCTGCGGATATCCTAGCAACGGCGGCGGATATGGTAGTAACTTTGCATTAATCGTAGTGCTTTTTATTTTATTGATCATTGTAGGTGCTGCATTTTATTGCTAATAAAAACAATAACAGCTTGTGCCATCTTGTCGGCACAAGCTGTTGTTTACTTTATAAAATACCCTGTCAGTTCTTCCGGGGGTAATGGTGCACTAATATAAAAACCTTGAAATGCATCACATTCTTCTTTTTGTAAAAACGTAAACTGTTCTTTCGTCTCCACTCTCTCAGCAATTACCTTCATATCTAAAGAATGCGACAGCTTTATGATCGAACGAACGATCATCTGATTCCCTTTATATTCATTCCTCATAAACATTTTATCAATTTTAAGTTTAGTGATCGGGTATAAACATAATGATTTTAAAGACGAATAGCCTGTACCAAAATCATCAATTGAGATTGAAACCCCTAAGTTTCTTAACTCCTCGATAATTTGTAAGCTAACTTCCTCATTTTGCATAGCCATTGTTTCTGTTATTTCCAGTTCTAAGTAGCATGGATTTAAATTGGTTTCCTTTAAAATGCGTCTCACCTTCGTTACGAAATTACGTTGATAAAATTGAATTGGAGACAGATTAACGCTCATAACGATAGGATTAAATCCCTTATCTTGCCAATGCTTATTTTGTCGACAAGCCTCATAGATTACCCAATCTCCAATATCAATGATAAGTCCGCTTCTTTCTGCAATTGCTATAAACTCTAATGGTAAGATCATACCTCTTTTTGGATGTTTCCAGCGAAGCAATGCCTCCATCCCAATGACTTGATTGTTCATAAATGCTGTTTGTGGCTGATAATATAGTTGTAACTGATTTGTTTGCATTGCTCTCTTTAATTGATGCTCCAATGTAAGGATTGATTTAAAGTGAAGATGGAATGCAGGTTGAAAAAACGTATATTCTGAAAAATAAGTGCTTCTACTTATATACATTGCAGAATCAGCATGTTTGAGTAGGTCATTTTCCTGCTCCCCATGTTCAGGAAAAACGCTAATACCAATATGAACGTTTACATTTACTTCTTGATTATCTATATAAGCGGGCGTCTTCAAATGATTTATTAATTTTTCTACATAAACCTCCATCTCTTGTCTATTGTTCAATCCGGAATGAAGAAGAACGAAATCTTTTTCATTGATGTACGCTATAAATGTATGCTCCTGTATGTATGCTGTTAATCGATCTGCACAAGTTCTAGTAAATTTCTGATCAAAAGCGTAGCCTAATGTATGATACCGCTCTTTATCATAGTTCATATTGATCGAAAGAATGGCTATTCCTTTTTCTTGCTCTTTTGCATGCGCAATCGTATGTTTTAAAACCTGGAATAAATAATTCCGATTTGGTAAGTCTGTCTGTGCATCAAAATAGGATAAGTACTCTACTCGTTTTTTATTTAATTCTTGATTTGTTATATCTTTAATTAAACATATCCGAATAATTCTTCCTTGATATTCGCAAGGATGTCCGTATGCTTCCACATAAAAAGGAGCCCCTCCCTTCTTTAATCCGGTTAATAGAAAAGGTTTCTCAGGATGTTTATGCACGTGGTCATACAGTAGATGAACGCTATCTTTATGAAAGATAGATCGGATATTCATTCCTAATAATTCTTGTGGTGCATAATGGAACATGGAGGCAAATGGGGAATCATAGTCAATAATTGTTCCATTATTCACTTCATACAGAATAATTCCTTCTAAGTCATGGTTAATTCCATTACTAAACGAATATTTAAGCTCCTGAAGTGCGCCGTTTATCGTTAAATTATTTAATAAAAAACAAAAATAATTATACTTGGCTTCGATTACTTTCACTTCAATGAGCGTATTCGCATTTCGTTGTAGTTCAACCAGTTGATGAAACTCTTTTGATATTTCTTGCATACTAATAGCCAAATATTGCTTAATATTACCAGGCTCAGCGCATTCAATTTCAAGGGTTGAATAAGCAGCAGCATTTCCAGCTATGAATGTTCCACTCTTGTCTGTTATGAGGATAGGTTCTTTTAGATTCTCTAGAATACGATGAGGAATTGGCAAAAGTTGATTTTGCTCCTTCATAAACATTCTCTCCTAACTAACTATCCTATTATTAATTTCTCCTTCGGATAATGGTAGTTACCACTCTTCTTATTATTCTTAAATATAAATAAGAAGGTTATTATACCTACTCGACCAATAAACATTAATAGCATTAAAATAACTTTACTAAAACTTGTTAATTCACTTGTAATGCCTAATGATAACCCTACTGTACCAAACGCTGAAGTAACCTCAAACAAGATCTGAGTTAACGAGAAAGGTTCTGCAATCGAAATAAGTATGATCGATGTAAACACCATGATTAACGCCATCAGTGTTACAGTTACAGCCTTTAGTAAATCTTCGTCATATACTTCACGATTAAACAGCCGAATGCTCTTTCCACCTCTTGCATACGTAATAATAAAGATAACAACCAGTAAAAAAGTCGTCGTACGAATCCCGCCTCCTGCACTACTAGGAGAAGCGCCAATAAACATTAATAATGACATAAACAAATGATTCTCTTCTGTTAACTGGCTAACATCCATGGTTGATAATCCCCCGCTACGCGTTGTAACAGACTGAAATAGGGAATAAAAAAATGCTTCATGCCAAGATTTATCTGCAAAAAAATGGGTCACGTCCAATAAATACATGAAGAGCGCACCAATGATGATTAAAAATAAAAATGTACTCGTCGTCACTTTTGTGAAAAGACTAAATCGTACATGTTTACGATTATCTGATTTAGCAAATATATACTCTTTCACTTCGATTAGCACCGGAAATCCAATTGCTCCAAAAATAATTAGCAGCATATTTATAAATTGCACAAAATAGTCATCCTTGAATGGAATTAATGAGCTGCCAGTAATATCAAAACCACCATTGGATACGGCACTAATCGTACCAAAAAAGCCGTGCAGATAAGCTTCTTTCGCTGTATCAAAGTATTGTAAAAAGTAAGTTCCCAATATCATAAATCCTAAAAATTCGATTGTAAGCAACACATAAACGATCTGCTTAATAAGCCGTACCATTCCTTCAAATGTGGTTTGATTTTGGTCAGTCATGATTAATCTTCGTTCTTTAAGACCAATTTTTTTACCTAGTAACAGCCAAATAAACGTACCAATTGCCATTACCCCTACTGCACCAAGTTGTAAAATAGCAGCTAGTAAAATAATTCCAGTTGTGCTTAATGTATCTGCTATTGAAATAGAACTTAAACCTGTAACGCTTAAAGCACTAACTGCAGTAAATAAAATATCAATAAATGGCATTTCTACCCCTTCCTGATAAACAAAAGGGAGCGACATGATGATGGTAGAAAGTAGAACTGCAAAAAAATAAAATAGCAGTAAGATTTGTACAGGTGATAACCGATTGGCCCAGCGAATAATAGACTTTTGGTATTGCATATTAATTACTCCTTGCTAGCTGTGATGATTACAATTTTGATATACGGAAATTAAAGTTAGCACAACTTCTTTTATGTAATTTCTTTAAATTTCTTTAATAATTCTTTTCCTTGATAACCTTCTTCAATTAATGTCGTCAACATAGATTCAATATTTGCTTTGCGTCTATCTACAATGTTTCCAACAAACAAAACATTCAGATTTGACCCAATATCATTAATACTTATCATGGAAGTGATGAATGTTGCAATATCATTACTTTCTTTTGTGATTTTTACTTGTACTAAGATTTCGGATTTTAGTTGACGAAGCTCTTGAAAATAACTTGCATAAGAATGATCGATATAAGCTTCAATTGTCCATTGATTTTTATCATCTTCTCGATTAATGATCAACCCATCTAGTAGTGGAATTCGATTTGGTATAATTTCCCCATCTTGTTCTTCCATAACATTCAAAGCTTTTAATTTAAAAGTTTTCACAGCAGAACCTCCCTTCACACTTCAAAAATAGTACCTTACATGTACGAAATTATATATGATTCGTTCTTACTGTTTTTATATCGTAAGTGTATCAAAAATCATGGATAATTGATACATCTTATATCCCTCATAATAAAAGCTCAGTAAATTGACATTTAAAAATAGAAAAGCTTATCATTAATATACCATGCATATTATAACTATAGAGGGGACGGAGAATGATGACCTACAAAGCGATTGAGACAATCTTAAACCATCGATCGATTCGAAAGTTTAAAAATCAAAAATTAACGGTTGAACAAGTAGAGACAATTATAGAAGCAGCACAATACGCATCGACATCTAGTTATGTGATGGCCTATACAATTATTGGTATAACAGATGAGAAGTTGAAAGAAGAATTAGCTGCCGTATCTGGGCAGCCCTATGTTAAAGATAACGGTCATTTATTTGTTTTTTGTGGTGATCTACATCGATCAGAACAATTAGGTACTTCGGAGCAACAAAACGCCATGCAAGAAAGTCTAGAAACATCGGAACAATTTATCGTAGCGACCGTAGATGCAGCGTTAGCAGCACAAAATGCTGCTACTGCAGCTGAAGATCTCGGATTAGGTATTTGTTTTCTTGGTAGTTTGCGTAATGATATTAATCGAGTAAATGAGCTGCTTCAGCTTCCAGATAAAGTTATTCCGTTATTCGGCCTTGCCGTTGGGTACCCTGATCATCAGCCAGAACAAAAACCACGCTTACCTCTTGAAGTTGTTTATCACCAGAATTTCTATCAGCCATTTGAAAAACAACTTCCATTTATTCAAGAATTTGATGAGAACCTAAAATCTTATTATGCGAAACGAACAAGCAATAAACGTGTAGATACGTGGACTGCACAAATCACTCGTAAGTTTTCCAATCCCATTCGTTTGGATGTAACACCTTTCCTAAAAATGAAAAACATGAATAAGAAGTAATATAAGCCAGCATTCTTCTAATGTAGAAGGTTGCTGGCTATTTAAATTCAAGCTCCTCAACATGCTGGATTCGTATTTCCTCATCATCTACTTTAAACCTTGCTTCTAAATACAAGGAAGCACACGGTCTATTTTGAATGTCAAATTCATTGCTATATGGTGGGTGGTATATATTTCCTTTGTTTAGTTCCTTCGATACAGGACTTCCTGTATATTTGTGCTGCTGCTGATCCAGGGATATAGATACCAAGGGTGCTCGATGCTCAATTATTACGGGATTATCTCCAACATATTGAATGGAACTATAAACCTTAACACCGGCATCTGCATTTTCAATGCTTATATGTAAAATGAAGTCTCCCTCCTGCTTTGTAACTGTTTTATTTTCCACCAACTTTGCATTTGCATTTCCAAAACCTCCGTAAATAAGAGCAATAAATACAGCACCGATAACGATTATTATTAAGATAAATTTCTTTTTCACTGCTATCCTCCTCATATGCTCTATATATGTAAGACGATAGATACGTTAGGAATGTTTCAACTTTTTTCAAAATTTTTCATTGCTGGTTATAAAAGGAAAAATAACCATCGTATAATTCATTTGGTTGTACCTCATTCTAATTAATGATGATATACCAAAAAGGAGGATCTGTATGACTGTATCTAGCCAAGTAAAACAAACCATTGCAGGTCTAAAAAGCGCTCAAGCTAGCTTTGAACAGTTTGCGCTCCAAACAGAAAACAAACAGGCAAAGCAGCTTTATGAGAATGCTGCACAACAAACAATGGCTGTCTTACAAAGTGTCGAGCCACGCGTTCAACAATTAGAACAAGAGGAACCTCAATATAAAGGATTTTAAAATTTTTTAGGTAGGCAAGTTGTTGAGGCTGGGGTACCAGCCTCTCTTTTTACTAAACAAAAGTAGGTGAAAAAATGCAATTAGGTAAATGGTTATTGATTAGTGCATTCCTTTTTACACTAATTGGCTGTGGAACTGATTCTGCATTAGATCCACCGAGCAAACAAAGAAATGAAGACATAGATTTATCAGAGATTTCTACTGACCAGTCCATAAGTCAAGAACCATCTAATCGAGCAAAGGATATATTAAGTCATTATGACCAAATCACTACAATAAAAGCAGTGAATTCAGATAAAGAAATACTTATTGCAATCGAGATTAAGCATATGGAGCGCTTTAAACTTGCAAAAATCAGAGAACAGTTAACGAAAGAGATGAAAGAGGAATTTGACAATCTCAAGGTTGAGCTATCGACAGATAAGAAAATTGTTATGGAGTTGGATAAGCTTGAAAAAAACTTAAAAAAGCAAGTCTATCCTAAAAAAGATTTGCAGAAAAAACTGAATAAACTCGTTGAATTTTCAAAAGAACAAACTTAAATGAAAAGAGGGAGCATTCATGGCAGATAAAAAGAAGAAAAATGCACCGCCTGATGCCCAAGAGTATCAAGCATTTCAACAACAACGAGAGGTACAACGTCCAATTGTAAAAAATTGTATAAAGGCATTTTTTGTAGGTGGTTTTATTTGTTTCATTGGACAAATCATTTCAACCTTTTACATCTATTTCTTTCATTTCACTGAGCAAACCGTAGGCAATCCAACAGTAGCAACGTTAATATTTATCACGATGTTATTCACTGGCTTTGGTTTTTATGATCGAATCGGACAGTTTGCTGGTGCAGGATCTGCGGTTCCAGTAACTGGCTTTGGAAACGCCGTTATTTCTGCTGCCATTGAACATCGAACAGAAGGATTTATTTTAGGTGTAGGTACGAATATGTTTAAATTAGCTGGTCCAGTTATCGTTTATGGTGTATTTTCGGCCTTCGTCGTTGCTCTAATTAAAACAATCCTCATCCAATGGGGTGGATTATAATGTTAACCGGACATCAAACTTGGGTTTTTAATAATAAGCCAGTTATTATCTCTACAGGTACGGTTGGGGGGCCATTTGAAGCGAACGGCAATATACCTAATGATTTTGATTTATTACACGATGACATGTGGCTAAAACAGGATTCCTTTGAAAAAGCACAACAAACATTAATGGAAGAGGCTTGTCAAACAGCTGTTAAAAAAAGCTCAATTGAGAAGGAACAAGTTCAATTTTTTATTAGTGGAGATTTAATTAATCAAATAACACCAACAAGTTTTGCAGCAAAAACAATTGGCATACCTTATTTTGGTTTATTTAATGCTTGTGCTACTTCAATGGAGAGCCTTGCCCTTTCAGCTATGATTATAAATGCTAAAGGTGCTAATTATATTTTAAGTGGTACTTCTAGTCATAATGCAGCAGCTGAAAAACAGTTCCGTTATCCTACTGAATATGGGGGACAGAAGCCTCCTACTGCACAATGGACCGTTACTGGAGCTGGATGTGCTTTAGTAGCCCAAGACGGGCAAGGGCCTAAGATTACATCTGCTACCATTGGTAAAATCATTGACATGGGGATAACTGACCCTTTTAATATGGGTGGTGCGATGGCTCCTGCAGCTGTTCATACAATTGAAACACATTTCAAAGAACGTAATATTGATCCCTCCTATTATGACTTGATAATAACAGGAGACTTGGGCCACATCGGAAGAGAGATATCCTTGGATTTATTAAAGAAAAGAGGCTTGTCCATTCAGGAAAACCAATACGTTGACTGTGGACTTACTATCTATAGGGAAGGTCAACCAGTATTGGCCGGAGCAAGCGGTCCGGCATGTTCAGCAGTGGTAACCTATGGACATTTTCTTAATCGAATGAAGAAAGGTGACCTTCATCGCATATTAGTAGTAGCAACAGGTGCACTCCACTCTCCGTTAAGTATTCAACAGAATGATCCCATTCCGTGTATCGCACATGCAGTTTCAATAGAGTCAGGAAGTGATGTATGATGATATTTTTCTGGGCGTTTGTAGTTGGCGGAGCAATATGTGTTATTGGTCAACTATTACTTGATGTATTGAAATTAAATCCTGGACAAACACTAACCATATTAGTTGTTTCTGGAGCTATCTTGGATGGCTTTGGATTGTATGAACCATTAATTGATTTTGCTGGAGCTGGAGCAACTGTTCCCATAACAAGTTTCGGGAATTCATTGGTCCATGGTGCAATGGCTGAAGCAGAAACACATGGATTAGTAGGTGTTGTAACAGGGATGTTTGAAGTAACCAGTGCAGGTATATCTGCTGCGATTATCTTTGGTGTTATTGGTGCACTCATATTCAAACCAAAAGGTTAGGAGGATGAAATATGACCGTTGGATCGCAAGTTAAAGGATGTTTCTCATCGATAAAAAGCATCGAGGCAACCTTACAAACATTAGCTGCAAAAACTGCCGATCAAGAACAGCAAACTGCGTTTAAACAAGTCGAGCAAATCATATCTGAAGTAAAAAATGATCTACAGCATCAAGTAATACAATTAACAAAAGAGGAACCCCAATATAAATAAACTTGAAGTCAGAAAGGAAAGATAACCATGCCGGAATGGATAGTAGTAGTCCTGCGCTCATTTTCCTTGTTAATTATCTTGTTCTTCATGACAAAATGGCTAGGAAAAAAGCAAATTTCTCAATTAAATGTATTTGAATATATATCCGGAATCGTTTTGGGTGGTATCGTCGCTATTCATACCATTGATCCTAATGCAAACATTGTTTACGCCTTTCTCTCTATGTTTATATGGTTTATTGTTCCATTATGTGTGGAGTATGTCTCTTTAAAAAGCAAGCGGTTTCGCGATTTTACAGAGGGGAAAAGTACTGTTTTGATTCAGGATGGCAAAATCATGGAAGACAATCTTAAGAAAGAGGGATACTCTACGGATGATCTATTAGAAAAATTAAGAGACAATAATGTTTTTTTAGCTTCCGATGTTGAATTTGCCGTTCTGGAGCCATCAGGTTCACTGAGTGTACTTCCGAAGAAAGAAAATCAACCATTAACGGCAAAAGATCTTGGTTTAAACGTAGCTCCAGAAAAAGAACCACAAACTGTCATCATGGACGGAGAAATGCTATTAGAGCCATTGGCTAACTTATCATTAAATGTCAATTGGTTGGAAACGGAACTTGATAAACAAAATGTTAGTATTGAAAATGTATTTCTTGCACAAGCAGATAATCAGGGTCAATTATATTTGGATCTTTATGATGATAAACTCGCAGTGCCGTCTCCTTCAGAAATACCTCTTTTACTAGCAACGATGAATAAATGTCAGGCTGACCTTGAATTATTTGCCTTAGCGACAGAAAATCAACATTCAAAACAACTTTATGAGAGAAACAGTAAAAAACTCCAGCAAGCAATTGACTTGATTCGTCCTTATCTCTCCTGATAAAACAACCCAAACCATAACTTGGATTGGGTTGTTTTAATTATTAGTCTTTTTTCGGTCTCTAGTTTCGTGTAGAATAAAATAGTTATTATTATTTTAAACAGAAAGGAAGGCATACAATGAAAAATAAAGTAAAAGCCTATCGGTTTCCAATTATTTTACTAATCTCCATTGTCATTGGATCGATAGTTGGTCTTCTGCTGGGTAAAGATGCAGCGGTAATAAAACCATTGGGTGACCTTTTTATTAATTTATTATTTATGATTGTCGTTCCACTTGTTTTCTTTACGATTTCATCTGCAATTGCAAGTATGGATAGTATGAAACGGTTAGGTAAAATTATGGGTTCCATGCTTACTGTTTTTATTGTCACAGGTATTATTGCATCCGTATTTATGTTAATTGCTACTGTCATCTTCCAGCCAGGTAGCGGAGTCGATATCCCTTTATCACAGCCAGAATCAACACAAGAAGAAGCAAGCTTTTCTGAACAGCTCGTTGAAACGTTTACCGTTCCTGATTTTGTTGATATATTCTCTCGCGAAAACATGTTAGCACTTATTATTTTCTCTGTCCTGATTGGTGTAGCGACTGGATTAACGGGTGAAAAGGGGCGCCCTTTTGCTACGTTCTTATCAAGTGGCGCTGAAGTGTTCATGAAAATAATCCAACTGGTAATGTATTATGCGCCAATAGGGTTAGGTGCCTACTTTGCAGCTTTAGTAGGAGAATTTGGAGCAGATTTTATCGGTGATTACGCTAAAGCAGTCCTTGTATACTACCCTGTTTCCATCTTGTATTTTGCTATTGGATTCACACTTTACGCATTTATCGCTGGTGGTAAAAAAGGAATTGTCCGATTCTGGAAAAACATTTTATCCCCTGCAGCAACATCACTAGGGACAGGAAGCAGCATCGCTTCCTTACCAGTTAATTTACAAGCAGCTAAACGTATCGGTGTTCCAAAAGACATTCGAGAAACAATTCTCCCACTCGGAGCAACGATACATATGGATGGATCATGTCTTTCTGCTATGTTAAAAATCGCGTTTGTATTTGGTGTGTTTAATAAAGATTTTACAGGAATAGATACGTTTCTTACTGCAATTGGAATTTGCTTACTATCCGGAATCGTCATGAGTGGTATTCCTGGTGGTGGATTTATGGGCGAAATGATGATAATTACCCTCTATGGCTTACCAATGGAAGCATTGCCGATTATTTCTGCAATCGGTGTCGTAGTTGACCCACCAGCTACCATGGTTAATGTAACTGGTGATACGGTTTCTAGTATGCTAGTCACAAGGCAAATGGAAGGAAAAGATTGGATGGAAAAGGCGGAAGAGCCTGAGCGATGACGTAACTAAAACTGGTTGACGATTACCGTCAACCAGTTTCCTAGTTAAGTTTAATTGCAACTTTGCCAAATTGACGATTCACTTGCAAATAATCAAAGGCTTCTTGAATATGTTGCAATGTGAAAGTAGTATCTACTACTGGATGCACCTTAAATTGGCGAATATGATCAAGCATTGCTACAAATTCCTGTCTACTACCCATTGTAGAACCTAGTAACTGATACTGACCATAGAAAAATTCTCGTAAATTGATATCCACGATATCATCTGTAGTTGCCCCAAAAATAACCATTCTACCACCTTTTTTTAATAGTTTTAATGAACGGTTAAATGTTGCTTGTCCAACACTATCAATGACTAGATCTACCGTTTCATCCGCCAAGCTTTCGTTCCAATCTGCATCATTATGCAATCCGATATCTGCGCCTAGGGTTCTCGCCTGCTCCAATTTTTCGTGACTTCTTGACGATACAATAACTTTTGCACCAATATTTTTCGCAAACGCCACTAGGAAAGTAGATACACCACTCCCTGCTCCTGGAATAAATACCGTTTCTCCTGCTTTTATTTGTCCTTTCGTGAATAAGGCACGGAACGCTGTTAATCCTGATAGTGCAAGTACCCCAGCTTCATCCCAACTCAAATGTTCCGGCTTTTTCTCTACTTGCCGCTTATCAATGGAAATTTTTTCAGCAAATGTACCATGATCAGGCATTCCTAAAATGTCAAAACGCTCAGGTGGTGCATCACGATTATCTTCCCAACGCAAGGCTGGATTAATGATAACTTCCTCACCTACCTGAACATTGTCTACATTCTCCCCTACACTTTCAATTATCCCTGCACCATCTGACCCTAATATTAAATCCTCTGTCGCACCCTTACGACGTCCAGGAATTGCTAAATCACGACGATTTAACCCTGCCATTTTCAATGAAACGACAACTTCATTCTCGTTTGGAGTAGGCTCATTCATATCTTTAACTTCCAATACACCGTTCCCATGTACAAATGCTTTCATTTATTTCTCCCTTCCCTTCTATGCTATTACATACTATGGAATGCACCAAATTTCTCTAATTGCTTCATATCTATAATATCATGCGGATATAATGGAATAAAAATTTTTTGTTGTTTTGAAAATGTATGATGAATTAAATCAACATACTTTTCCTCATAAATGCTTCGCTGTAATAGAAACTCTCCATCTATCTGTTCTGGTAACACTTTATTAATAATTAATGTTTGTACATATAAATGATACTTCTCAAGTAATTGGATTGCTTTTTCCGTTTCTGCGATGGATAATCGTTCAGGATTTAGGACAAAAATATATCCTGTGATGCTTTGATCTAATAACAATGCTCTTGCTTTTGCGAATCGATCTTGCCTTTCTTTTAACACATCAAAAATAGGATCCTCCACAGGATTTCCATCATTTAATAACTGACTATAGTCTTGGTTGGTCTTTTGGCGACGCTTTATTAACCCTTCCATCCATACTCCCATCAATTCTGGGAGCGTTAGAAGACGAACCGTATGTCCGGTTGGAGCAGTGTCAATAACTAATTGATCAAAATGTACATTTTCATGTATAATAATGGAAATTAGTTTATCAAATAATGCAGCTTCATCTGCTCCCGGAGATGCTTTGGCAGTATCTAGCTGCCGGTTCACCTCTTCAACCATTCCTGTATGAACAAAATTTTTTATGTTTTCCTTTACTCCGTCAATATATGTCGTTGTTTCCAGATCAGGATCAATCTCAATTGCATATAATTGTAGATTGACATGTTTAATATTGCCGCCTATCTTTTGATCGAATATATCTCCTATATTATGTGCGGGGTCAGTAGAAACAAGTAATGTTTTTCTACCAGCTTTTGCGGCATTCCATGCAATGGCCGCTGCGGTAGTAGATTTACCTACTCCCCCTTTGCCGCCAACAAATAGGATTTTCTTTGTTAGATCGTTCATACAAATCTCCTTTCATGTCATATTAACAGCATCGAATACCTGATAAGGGTGATTTTTCCATTCCCATACGTAAATGCCAATCGTGGAATTTCTCTAACATAAATGGATACAGTTCTAATGTATAATAAAAAACTGGGTTAGGAATACCGACCATTTCTGAGTATAATAATAATAAAAACACATCGTCCTCATTTCTTAATTCACGTGCAATTTCCTGACGATGCGGTATTTCCAACATCTCTTCATACAACTGAAGGATCTTCTTCATCTGATCAAGCATGTATATTCTCCTCCTTGAAAAAAGAAAAGGGATCGTAGTGATCCCTTTTAAATTTCGAGCGAATTCTCCTCCTTTTTAGTTAAAACAGAGAAAGCAGTAATAATAATCCATAAAGCGAAGATCAAAATAATTGCGCCAAAGATAAATAACAACGTATTTGGTGCACTTCCCATCCATGACCATTCAAATAAAACTTGTTGAATCATTGCGTACAGCGTCATGAACATAACAAATACCATTGGAATAATTACCACTGCATAATTCCTACCTAATCGTTTTAACCAAACCGCAATCAGCATTAAACTGATAACCGCTAGCAATTGATTGGCTGTTCCGAATAATGGCCATAACTGATATCCACCTGAGCCAAAGCCTTTTGGTCCTTCAGGGAGTAATACTAAAGCTGCACTCGATACGACGGCTATGGTTGTAGCGACATGTGTCTTCGTTAAGGCAGGAAGACGATATTCAATACCTAACTCAGCGATAATATAACGCATCAATCTAACAGACGTATCTAACGTGGTTGCTGCAAAACTAACTACAATAATAGATACGATCGTAACTGCTATATCTGGTGGGATGGCTAATCCGCCAGCTAGACCTGCAGCTCCTTCTACAAATGTTCCAAGGCCAACCGCATTCGCATCAGAAAAACTAGCATAAGTTGCCATAAACTCATCCGTACTAGTAAAGAACGTAGCAACCGCAATAATGGATACTAATGCAAGAACCCCTTCCCCAACCGCACCAGCATATCCTACAAACCTAGCATCCGTTTCTTTATTTAGTTGTTTAGATGACGTTCCTGAGGATACAAGGCCATGAAAACCAGAAATAGCTCCACAAGCAATAGTGATAAATAATAATGGTAACCAAGGAGTATCCGGATTTTCATTTGTTATCGGTGCTGTCATTTCAGGGTTAGTGAATAACAGGCCTAAATACAGGATTCCCAGACCAACTACAAGCTGATGCGAATTAATAAAATCCCTTGGCTGTAACAATTTCCAAACCGGCAATGTAGATGCAATATACACATAGACCATTAAAATGACGATCCAAATTAAAAATGCAGTCGATACTGCTCCTAGTCCAAATAATCCACTTCCACCTTCTCCACCCATATACTGCACAAGATCGATTTGTAAGAAATCGACTTTGCTAGCTACTACTGCAGTTAAGTACATGATAGCTAATGCTAATATAGAAGGTAGAAGCATTTTCTTATTTCGTTTGTAAACTGCATATCCTATCCAAATAGCAAGTGGTATTTGAATGAACACTGGTAACACACTGGCTGGATAAGAAATAAACAAATTGGAAATGACCCATGCAAATACTGCATTTACCATGAGCACAAGAATTAAAATAATAAATAAAAACAAAATCTTTGCTCGTTGACCGACTAATCGGTGCGCTAATGTACCAACTGACTGACCTTTGTTTCGAACAGATAAAACAAGCGTACCGAAATCATGAACTCCTGCAGCAAATACGGTTCCCAAAATCACCCATAAAAATGCTGGCAACCACCCCCAATAAACCGCAATAGCTGGTCCAAGAATCGGTGCAGCCCCTGCAACTGAAGTAAAATGATGCCCCCATAACACGAATTTATTTGTAGGAACAAAATCAATTCCATCCTTATAACGGTGCGCTGGTGTAACGTAATTAGGGTCTAATCGAAAAATTTTTTCTGCTACAAAACGAGAATAATAACGATAACCTAAAGCGAAAACCAACATCCCTATGAAGGCAACCAAAATTCCGGGCATAGTATCCCTCCCCCAAATAGAATTAAACCAGTCCAAAATATGGACGTCCTTGTTTAACGCTATGTGTAAACGCTTCATTTTAGTACTTTTTTAGTAATAAATCACAAATTCAGAACCATGAAAAAGAGATTATCTCTATGAAAAATAGAGGTAATCCCTTTTTCATGCTTTATTCAGAAAGGAAACAACGCTTTACACTCATTAAAAGGAACACTCAAAACGGATACGACTGAACTTTATAAAATAAATACCGCGACAATGGTAGCCACTATTAACCCAACCATCACTGGTATAAAATTCTTACGAACAAGTTCCATCACGGACACGCCACAAAAACCTGCAATTGCAATTAAAGAGGACCATGCCACCAATGTTCCCCCTCCAGTCCAGATAGAACCCATTTGGCCTATAGCAGTAAGCGTTGTAACATCAATGGAACTGTTTTGTAAGGAAGCAGCTAATGCCCCTGTTAAAGGCAACCCCGAAAAACCAGAACCATCTAATCCAGTAATAATACCTATAATTAAAATACTTAGTGCTGCTAATAAGGCACTTTGCGGTAATATCGATTGTGTTGATTGAACAAGGTCAAATAAAAATGCTGGCGGATTTTCCTTAACTCCTATAATGTCAGCAGAAAAATCGGAACTTCCTAAAAAGAAAAATCCTGCAATAGGAATTACTGGGCCCATTGCTTTAAAAGCAAATACAAAACCATCCGTAATGTGTGTAGTAATGTAATCTAGTGCATGTTGTTTACGAAAAGCGATCGTTGATAACAAAAGAAGGATAACGGCTACCCCACCTACAAAAGCAGCACCATCTCCACCTTCCAAACCAGTCATTCTGCCAGATAGCAATTTTTCATATACCATGTAGATTACGACACTTGCTAACGCTAAAGGAACTAATATTGCAAAAAGTCTACTCCAAAACTGTAGCCTGTAATCTCGTTGGGAGGAATCCTGTGTTAATTGCATGTTTTCAAGTTCTTGTTGATTGCGAGGGTCCCCTTTTTTTCGAATCATTTTACGATACATTACATAAGCAATGCCTAAAGCAATAAAACCCGTTATAAGGGAAAGGATTAAAGACTTATCTGCAACTTGTGCCGTATCCACACCGGCCGAAGTAGCAGAGAGATTAGGAGCTACCTGAACGATATAATCAGAGGATAGAGCCATGCCTTGGCCCGCAATAGCTATAGCGACTGCCGCAGTTATCGCAGGGAGACCGGATTGGATAGCCGCAGGAACAAGTAAAGCACAAATTAATGGAACCGCTGGTGTTGGCCAAAAAAACAAAGAAATTAAATAAGTAATCCCAACAAGGACAAAAAAGGATACATGCCCATTAATCATCATTTTTTGGATCGGTTGGATCATACGTTTATCTGCTCCTAAATCCCTTAACGAATGTAATAGTGCCAACATGAAAGTAATAATTAAAAAGATACTAAACAATTCTTGGGCCGCCACTAGATTCGCTTTGAAAATAGCTGTAAAACCATCTATAATACTTCCTTTATAAACCCAGGCGATAATGAACGTACCGAGTAACGTTGGTAATACAATACCTTTTCGCAGAATCATAGTGATAATAATAGCAAGCGTAAATAGACCATATAATATATGGGAAATCGAAAGCTCCACATCTATCGCTTCCTCTCTGTTGAATGTGCTATAGCCTATGCAAAGCGTACATGTTTAGTTCTTATCATAATGGGAATACATAATATTGAAGACAAAAAGGAGGTTTTTTAATATGAAACCATTTATTAAAGAATATACAAATGATGAAAAATTAAAGGCCGATATTCAAGTACTAAAAGACAAAGGAATTCATAAAGATGATGTATATATTCTATCTCATGATGATGATCGTACCAATCGTTTAGCTGGGAGCGCAGATGCAAATACGATCGGCATCAAAGAAATGGATATTGGCCATGCTGTCGGTAATTTCTTTAGCAAAAAAGGGGACGAGCTTCGAACAAAATTAACTGAAATAGGTTTCTCACAGGCTGAAGCCGAAAATTATGAAGAGGATATGGATGAAGGTAAGGTTCTATTAATGGTTACAAATAATGAAAATGTAGATAGCTATCTACAAAAATAGACAACCCCATTGGTTGTCTATTTTTTCTTGCTCATTATTATGTGAGCAGGTCGTTTATACTAAGTTGTCAATCGAAGCAGCGTTCTAGGTTGCTTATGAAATAAAAAGAAAACAAGTATAGCACTTAAAACAAAACTAGGTAGAATATACGAACCATTATATAAGAAGGAGTATATCCATACATTCATCCCTTGGACAGCTGATTCAAAAAAGACAACACCTGCAATAAAATGAGCGATAAAGCGCAAAGCAGATCCTATAAATACACCTAGCGAGATATACAAAAGATACTGTTTGCTATTTCCTTCTTGTACAGTTTGTTTTATTTTTCCTGAAAATACACCTGCAAATCCTAATACTGTAAAGGCAATGGCATAATCAATAAATCCTTGTAACGGATGCAGTATATACCCTGTTCCTACAGCAACCTGAAGCACTCCCCATAAAAACCCTGCTAGCAAGCCGCCTTTTAATCCCCAGCGAAAAGCAACGATAAAAATAGGAATCATCGCAAATGAGATAGACCCACCCTGAGCCCAAATTTTAAATGATAAAAATGGTATTAGGTCTAACAACAATGCAAAAGCTGCAAAAATTGCTACCTCTACTAAAAATAATGTACGTTTCATTTCTTTTCTCCCCTTTTTAAAGCGGTTATTTTCTTGTTGGCCAATGTCAACAAGGTATATATAACAACAAAAAAAGCAATGCCAAGGGGAAGACTTCCTGATGGGGATTCCGCTCACATTGCTTTTATTCCATCAAAAAAGCCACCATCCCTACGCTAGTACTAACTAACAGGTTCGAAGGGTAAGAACAATGAATATGTTCACTCTCAGCCGATCGGCTCCCCCTGCAGGCTTTTACATTTTGCTTTTTCTGTTATTGTTTCTAGGAGTATTGTACCTAACTTATCCATCGATTACAACTAAAATTAAATCGAGAGATATTCGTATACATCATTAATACAAAGTTGAATCGCATCTTCCCAAAAAGCGGTAGTAGTTAGATCAACTTGTAAATGTTTATAAGCGAGATCTTCGACTTCCATCCTGCCTGTATCACGTAAAAGTTTGATATATTCATCCTCAAAATCATCACTTTTCTGTGCTATTGCATAAATTCCAAGACTGAATAAATATCCAAATGTGTAAGGGAAATTATAAAACGGGACACCTGTCATATGGAAGTGCAGTTTAGAAGCCCAGAAGTTCTCATCATATTCTTCTAGTACATCACAGTAGGCTTCCTTTTGAGCGTCCACCATCAGTTTATTCAACCTGTTAACAGAAACCATACCTTGCTTTCTCTCTTCATAGAAACGCTTTTCGAACAAAAATCGCGCATGAATATTCATAAAAAACGCAATACTGCGCTGGATTTTATCTTCTAACAAGCCCTTTTTCTCATCCGTTGACTGCGCATACGTCACCGAAGCATCTGCAACAATCATTTCAGCAAATGTTGATGCTGTTTCGGCAACATTCATTGCGTAACGTTGGTTTAGTCCATTCACATCGTTCATCACATGTTGATGATACGCATGTCCAAGCTCATGGGCGAGTGTTGCAATATTCGAAGACGTACCAGAATAAGTCATGAATATTCTTGTCTGACCGCTCTCTGGAAAACTGGTGCAAAACCCACCTGGCCGCTTATCAGGCCGGTCTTCCGCTTCAATCCAACGGTTATCAAAAGCCATGCGGGCAAAGGCGGCCATCTTCGGGCTGAAACGATGGAAATGTTTAATAATAAAGTCTGCTCCCTCTTGATAACTAAATGTTTTTACTTCTCTATTAATTGGAGAATTAATATCATAGATGCTTAATTTTTTTAAATCTAAACGTTCTGCCTTTTTATTTAAATATGTAACAAAATGGTGCTTATTGTTATTAATAGCGGTCCACATCGCATCAAGTGTTTTTTTCTTCATACGATTTAGTTCAAGTGGTTCCCTAAGTACATCATCCCAGTTTCGATGTGTGTATTTCTGTAACCGGAAACCAGCTAAATGATTGAGCGTCTGACTAAATAAATGTTCATTAGTCTTCCACGCCCTATTCAATTGATTAAATACATGCTTTCGAAAGTCACGATTTGGATTAGCTAATTTATTGGAAGCCTGTCCAATAGAGTAAGATTTCGTAGTCTCCTCTTCCTTAAGCCGAACTTCCATCTTACCAACAATAGCTTGATACATTTGATCCCAAGCATGATAGCCATCAACTGCTAGATCATTTATTAATGCTTCCTGTTCTATCGGGAGTAATCCCTTTGCTTGTTCTCTAAATTCATTTAGTACAAATTCCAAGTCATTTAAATCATCCTGGTTGCGTGCGTTCTGCCATGTATCTTCAGGAATCTGAACTAACTTTTGATTAAAACTGGTTTGAATTGCTTCAAATTTAGCTTTTAATTCACTTCGTTTACTAACTAATAAACTTGCCTGCTCATCTTTTACATTTTGAGCACTTAAACAGCTTATAAATGCGGATGCTTCTCTAAACTTTTTATTCACCTTTTCTAAATTATTAACCAATATCCTTAATCTTTTGGTATCCACGCTTTCCTTATCGGGATTATACTGGCTTACAAGGTCTGCTAAGTCCGTCAATTCACTTTCCAATTCTTGTAAATATGTAGAAAAATCCGCTGAATGACTTCCTCCAGGAAAAATGATGTCAAGGTCCCACCTCAGATTATTCGTTTGTTGCATGTTATCGCTCCTTATGAAATAAATTCAAGCTTCTTCTTTAGTATACCAAAATAATGAATATTTTCATTAGATAAATAATTCTCACATCATAATCAAGGAATATGTACCAGCGGGATAGAGTCCCACTGCATGGTTAACTTTTTAATCCCTTTTTACTTGAAGCTGCAAGACCATGAGCATGAAGTATTTGTTTTTGCTTCGCGCCATTTCTAGTAACATAATTGTTTTTAAACCAGGCAATTACCGCTGTACCTATTGTAAATACAACAGACATCAATTCTTCTAACAATTCGCTGTTGATTGGCAGCGGTGATTTACCAAAGATGACTAATATTTGGTTTGTCAATGCAATTAATAATGCAATGGTTCGAAATACAGTCCCCTTATCCATCCGTTTCTCTCCTTTTAAAAATCATGTTATGTATTAATATTATTTTCAAATTGTACTAGTAATGGAACGGCCATACCCCACTTTTGTCTGTTTGATCAACTAAACTACAGGGTATGGACAACTAAAACGAATTATAATAATTACTTGACAACACAAATTTATTATTTTATACTTAGTTACATAAAGTAACTTATTAATTTTTATTTGGAGGGATTTATATGACTAAAACCATTTGGAATGTAGACACCATTCATAGTGAAATAGGCTTTTCTGTGAAGCATATGATGATTTCTAAAGCGAAGGGTTCATTTAACGATTTTAATGCAGTTATCGAAGCTAATTTAGATGATTTAACAGATTCAAAAGTTGAAGTCACTATTGATGTTAATAGCATTGATACACGTAATAAAGATCGCGACGACCACTTACTTTCTGCAGACTTTTTCGATGCTGAGAATCATCCCAACATCACATTTGCAGCTTCTTCCATTACAAAAAAGTCTAGTACAATTTACGATATCACTGGTGATCTAACGATACGTGGTACAACAAAACCGGTTACACTTGACGTTGTAGTTGAAGGGCAAAGTAAAGATCCTATGAGCGGTAATATGGTTGCTGGATTCAGCGGCGAAACTACTATTAACCGTAAAGACTTTGGTTTAACTTGGAACGCAGCTGTAGAAACTGGTGGCGTATTAGTGGGAGAAGAAGTAAAGATTCATTTTGAAATCGAAGCACATAAACAAGCTTAAATAAAAATAAAAAAACAGTACTTCTAACCGAAGTGCTGTTTTTTTATTTCTTAACCTCAATGCGTTATCCATCAAGATTTATCACATGAAAAAAACCTGTCAGCATCTTCATGTTCAACAGAGGTTACCTTCTATTTCCTGTAAAATGCTCTGCCGACTCAGAAGAAAAAATCCGCACCATCATTTTTCCATTTCCAGCTTTCGCGCGAATGAGAACTGGTTGATTATATTTATTTTTGAAAGTAAAATCTGGCCCCCACCAGCTAACAGTTGCATCTCTTCCAGGGGGAACATACGGGACACTTCGGCTATGTGCATACCGTTCAACGATTTGAATGCCTTTTAAATCCACTGCGTTGAAGAGGGTTGATGATACTTGGCATATACCTCCTCCAATACCTTCAGATAATTCTCCTTTTACAATAACTGGCGCTCGCTTATAACCTCTATTAGTCGTTCTTTCACCTACTACCTCATTAAAAGAAAATACTTCTCCTGGGAAAATAACATGATTATTGATTGCTTCTGCAGCTAATGCAATATTATGAGACCTTTCCTTATTCCCCTTTTTAAAATAAGTTACATAGCTGCCTAATTGATTTGTTCGAATTTCTTCCAATAAAGCCTTATCAACACGAGGATAAATTGGCTGCGTTGGGACATGGAATCCTTTAGCATCGTGATTATAAAATGTTTCTCTAAATTGAATATGAAACTGGTCCTCATCTATCGTAAATCCCGGTTTTTCACTTATGATACGACCATCATCAGCTATCTTCGCATTCGTTGGCGCCTCATAGACCCTTTTCTTTAAATTGGTTAAGAGGGACGCTAACTTATCCTGATTAATAAATGGTGTATCGGTATAATCAAGAGAATATTGATCTACTTCTAATTTTTCAATATAAATCGGCTTCGTATCTTCCGTTTCCTCAGCAGACAGGTTATATGGCAAGAAAATGATTAGTAACACACAACATATTTTTATTAATTTCATTTAATGACCTCCCTCAATTAGTATGAGAAAGTCTAGGAGAAGTCATTCGAAGAATTATTTCTAGGAAGTAAAACGTTATTGTTTACCAATACAACCATGCTCTAGTACAAAACACCATAAAAAACCACCTCGTGTAAATACACAAGGTGGTTTTTTCCTTACCTAAAGTCTCTAGAGTCTTCCATATAATCACTTAATACTCTATAGCCAATTACCGAAGCTATTACAAAAAATATCCCGCACAATGTTTTATTTTTCATTTCCCAAATACCTCCTCATTTGATTTCCTTGTTCTTTTTAAAATGAGTGTCTTAAAACGGACGAAATTTTCCTTTTTTAAGGACTAATTTAGTACCGCCCATTAGGAATAGTGAACGATTATCTACTACCTTTTTCATTGCTGCAGCTGCTTTTCCTTGAAGTTTGTAATCATCGAATACATTACCAATTCCATCAGACATACCGAGTGAAGCTACTGTCCCTTTATCATTAAAAACAAAGTCAGTTAACGGCTGATTTGTAAGTAATGCGCTTAAGTTAGCAGCAACAACGTCTGCTTCCTGCATTGCCAATTGTCCAGTCGGCGGATATGGACGATCTGCTTCTTTGTTCCAAACCCAAGAGCAGTCCCCAATCACAAAAATATTTTCTTCTCCTTGCATACGTAAGTCACTATCAACATTAACTTTTCCTTTTGTTAATTCAAATCCTGATGCACCTAAGACAGAGCTTCCTTTAACTCCACCAGTCCATACTACTGTTCCAGCTTTAATTAGCTCTTTGTCATCACCAACAATAAATCCTTCTGGAGTACATTCAGAGATTGGGGCGCCAATACGAATCTCTACCCCGCGATCTTCAAGCGATTGTTTTGCATAAGCAACCAATTCCTTATCGAACATCGGCAAAATAGAAGGAGCAGCTTCTACATTAATAATGCTTACTTTGTTTCGATCAATATCGTATTTTTTACATAATTCAGGGATACGATCTGCGAGTTCTCCTACGAATTCAATTCCTGTAAAACCAGCACCACCAACTAGAATGTTTAAGCTATCATCATCAACATTCTCTTGCGAATTATATTTTGCAAATTGATATTCTATGTGTTCACTAATTAAACGGCTGGAATCAATATCTTCGATTGCAAAAGCATGTTCAGCCATTCCTTTAATTCCAAAGTCATTTGATTCAAAACCAAGTGCAACAACAAGGTAATCATATTCAATCTCACTATTTTCTAAAACTACCCGTTGTTCATCTTTATTAATTTTTGTTACTGCATCATATACGAGTCTTACCTTGTTTGGATTAATTACATCGCTAATCATTACTCGTGCTTGATTAGGATTAATCGTTCCAGCAGCTACTTCATGTAACCAAGTTGACTCGTAATGATAATTATGTTTATTTACTAATACAATTTCCGCTTGTTCCGGTGATAGCTTTTGTAAGAGACGCTTAGTTGTGGTTAAACCAGCATATCCTGCGCCCAGAACTACTATTTTTGGTTTGTTTAAACTCATAAAACTTCCACCTTCCTATACTTTACATTCATTTTTACAGGAAAAGCGCTCTTTCATATAAATCATGATATCAATATCTCATTCAGAATCGCTTATACCCATTTTTACAATATATTAATCATATCAAAATTTTTATATTTAGGCTAATAATCCAGTGACAATTTTCCTTCCAGCAGTTATTTTATCTCTTAAAGCAACCTTTTCACCCGCTGATGTTAAAATTTTACACTTGAAATAAAACGCTTTCATAAAAATATGCTATAATCATATATAGTTATGTAAATCAACAGAAAGGAAATTAAAGGTGGGAAAGATTCATGAGTCAAACAAAAATTCGCGTGATTAATAGCATGGGTGAGGAAGTTGCACATAACGGTATGGAATTAGGTGACATTATTGTAAAAGGCCACGGCACATTACAACATGCAACAAACCATTCTTCAATGGAAGACGGCTGGATCTATACGGGTGACAAAGGGATTATTGACGAACAGGGTAATATTCAAGTCAAAGAGCCCTATAAAGATATTCCTAATGATCAAGGAACTATTTCAACTGTAAAGCTGGAACAATTATTATCACAACACCAACAGATTAATGAGGCAGCGGTCGTGCCTATCCCCCATCAATCACTTGGTGAAATAGCACATGCTTTTGTTGTGTTACAACCAAATCAGTGTTTAACTGCTCAAGAGGTGATGGACTATTGTAGAAACAATATAGAAGAAGCTTATTGTCCACATTCTGTTTCATTTGTAGAAGAATTACCAAAAACTTCAAGCGGAAAAATATTAAAAGTTGAACTGCAAAAATGGATATAAGCAATCTGATTACCTAAAAAGATGGGATTGACAGTTTACAGTCATACTGGGATAATAGGATAGATAAAATGATACGGTTACCTTTAATTCAGTCCCGTGAGACTGCCAAGGTGAACAGATAAGAATCTGTTTGTAAAAGTAAGTCTATCTTTGCTATCTTACTTTTACGAAAGCACCCTGCCTCGCGTCCGCAGGGTGCTTTTTATTTGAACTTTGATAAACGGTAACTGTTGCTCATCTTTAAGGAGGAATCATCATGGCAAATTATAAAGAAATTCAAGTAGATGAACGATTGCCGATATTAAAAAGTCTACCATTAAGTATTCAGCACTTATTTGCGATGTTTGGATCAACCGTGTTAGTTCCTATACTATTCGGTGTAAACCCGGCAACAATTCTACTAATGAATGGTGTCGGTACATTAATTTATTTATTTATAACCAAAGGAAAAATTCCTGCTTATTTAGGATCTAGCTTCGCATTTATCTCTCCGGTAACAATTGTATTAGGAAATTATGCTGGCGGTGATGGGTATAGTTATGCATTAGGTGGTTTCTTCGCTGTAGGTGTGGTACTGAGTCTCGTTGCCCTTATCATCAAAATAGCAGGAACAAATTGGATCGATGTTATTTTCCCACCCGCAGCAATGGGGGCTATAGTAGCTGTCATTGGGCTTGAACTTGTGCCAACTGCTGCGGAAATGGCAGGGTGGATTGCACCTGCTGATGCAGCTGCAAATTGGACGGTAGATGCTGATACGGTCCTTGTATCGTTTTTAACTTTAGCAATTACTGTCATTTGTTGGGTTACTTTACGCGGTTTCTTAAAAATCATTCCAATCTTAATTGGCATCATTGCAGGCTATATTATTGCTTATTTTTTTGGACTTGTCGATTTTACCGCTGTCAAAGAAGCAAGCTGGTTCTCATTACCAGAATTCTATCAGATAAAATTTGACTGGTCTGCCATATTAGTCATCCTTCCTGCAGCACTAGTACTCGTACCTGAACATATTGGACATCTGTTTGTAACTGGAAATATTGTGAAAAAAGACCTAACAAAAGAACCTGGGCTGGATCGCTCTTTAGCAGGTAACGGTATTTCTACCATTATCTCAAGTTTTTTCGGATCTACACCAAATACTACTTATGGTGAAAATATCGGTGTGTTAGCTATTACAAAAGTGTATTCCACTTGGATTATTGGGATTGCAGCAATGATTGCAATTATATTATCTTTTGTCGGTAAGTTAGCGGCGTTGATTTCTTCCATTCCAACAGCTGTTATGGGTGGTATTTCCTTATTACTTTTTGGAATCATTGCTACCAGTGGACTACGGATGCTCGTAGAAGCCCGTATAGATTATGGTCGTTCCCAAAATCTAATCTTATCAAGTATTGTCTTAGTAATTGGCGTCAGTGGGGCAACCATCCAAATTGGTTCAGTTGCACTATCTGGAATGGGGCTTGCTACCATCGTGGCAATGATTCTTAGTATTTTATTTAAAATACTAGATGTATTACATTTAACAAATGAATAGTAAATACACAAGAGGGTGACCCGAAAACAATCTAGATAAAAAATTCTGTACGATTACCATCTAAGGATTGGATAGCATTATCGTAAATCATTCAAATGAAACAGGCCTGATTTCAGCGGGAATAGCACGTTGTTATATTTCATTCGGTAAGCGTTTTTTGCTTACGAGTTAGCTGTATCGCGTGACCGTGGAATGCATGGCCTATTTCACATTGAGAATTAAGACAGGTAATGAATAATTCGCATCCGAATTATTCATTTTTAGTTATGCCTCAGTCCATTAGTTTTAAGTCTCTTTGTAAGCGGATAAACGCCAACACTCTGAATGATCAAAGACAGTAATATTATGGCGAATAACAATGGTATGATTGGATTATTTTTATCTACAGCTGCTTCTAGCCCAAGAACCAGAGCTACAGACATTGTGCCTTTTATCCCAGCCCAGGTAATAATAGCAGCATCTTTTATAGATATAGTTCGCTTCCAATTTATGCGCAATTTAGTAATTAAAGTAATTACGACAAACCGGACCATTAATGTACATATAAAAATAATAATAGCCAGGGTCCATTCAGAAGCAGCAAGATAATTTGCGGTTTGTACACCAATAAGTAAAAAAATTAAAGATAAAATAGTTAGTTCAATGATCTCCCAAAAACCATCCAGTTGATCCTTAAAATGCACTTCTTTAATATTTCTCCCAAATTCATAGGAAAGCATCATACCGGCAGTCACAGTAGAAAGGACACCTGATACTCCGAGTAACTCCCCTAAGTAAAAACTACCATAAGCAACGATAATACTTAGCATTACTTGATATTGACGATGGTACGTGTAATGAATGGCCTTACTCATTAACCAACCAAAGCTTACGCCGATTGCTACGCCCCCCAACGAAACCAAAAGAAATTCATTAATAAAACCGCCAAAATCAAAGCTCGTCCCTTTTGTATACATACTTAACAGCACACTGAATACAACAATACTTGTTCCATCATTTAGCATGGATTCACCTTCGACAATTTCTGCGACCTGTTGGTCATCGGACGACTTTTTTAGGATCGTTACAACAGAAACAGGATCTGTCGGAGATAAGATAGCAGCAATCAGCAATGCCGCTGCCAATGATAAAGATATGAATAAATTTCCAATAACATAAATGAGAACAGCCAAAATTGCGATTGTCAAAAATAAACCAAATGTTCCTAACGTTCCAATAAGTATTTTGTTTCGTTTCAGGGCTTGAGTAGGAAACTGATAAGCAGATATGAATAACAAAGCCGGTAGAAAAACATGAAATAAAAGTTCCTTTGTTATCGTAATATTGTCAAAATAATGAAACATCGATAACAACAAACCAAACAATACTAAGATAACCGGAGCAGGAAAAAATTCTTGTTTTTTATCTACAGAAAAAACAAGATACCCTATGATTACTAACAATAAAATCTGGTGTACAGTCATTGGTCATCCTCTTTCCTTTTGAAAACTAACTATCCTATAAATTTACCCTAAAGACAGAATATCAAACGCAAGTGGAAATACAAAAAGCCGTAACATGTTATCCATGTAACGGCTTATTAAACACGACAGTTTATCACTAGAAAATCAATAGAAAAGGATCGATTACTAATTCTTAGCCCTGACTATAGTACATAAAGAATCGGCAATTCTAATGCTTTGTTCTATTTTTCGGTAAGGGAAAGAGAAGGCTGATCAGAATAGAGATTTACTTTATTTAATTGTTCTCCTAAATAAGTTGCTAGCTCAAGCATTCCAAAAACACCGCTTTTTGCTTCAGCATCGCTATTATAGTTGGTATTTGTATTAATATCATAGGTATATATGGTTCCATGTTCGTCTTCAATAAATTCAATACCTGCTACTTGAATATGATTAGCAGCCAGTACCTCTTTATATTTTTCAATAATGGGGTGATGGAACCCTTGTCGAATTTGAAATTTTTCATTCTGCGCTTGTTGTTCCCCTGCCGGACAAAATAAATCTTCAATCGTGCAGGCATCTGCAGGACAGAGTTCAAACCCTTCAGATGTGTCAACCTTTACTGCATATACGAATTCTCCACCTACAAATTCGCAGCGGGTAATAGATGCTGATGGAGAATGAATGTATTCTTGTATTAACGTTACACCATCAACGGGTTCTTCAAATGTTTCACTTTCAATATATTGTTCTAATGCTGCTTTGCTATGAAACAGTTGTACGCCTAACCCTTTTCCAGCTCGATTGTGCTTGGTAATAAACGATCTCCCTTCGAATAATTCAGCTGCTTCTGATAATTGCGATTTCCCAACAGCAGCCACTGTTCTCGGCGTTCTCACTCCATATTTTTCCAATTCCAAATATTGTTGGACCTTACTTACTTCTAGCTGTAATGCTCGACTACCATTAATTACTGTTCTACCATGATACTCCAACCATGCTAACACTGCATTCGTCAATTCAGGAGCAAAACGATTCCCTCTTGTATGCGAAGAAGCACTCATTCGATTATAGAAAATTCCTTTAGGTGGTTCACTTAATAAATCGACCGTGCCATCATTCAGTAACCAGTCTTCATAAGGTAATCCCAATTCTTCTAATCTAGCAGTTAAATGGCTTGTCCATTCTGGATTTTCATGTAGGATATATATTTTACTCATTACATATCTTCCTTCCTTTATACCGTTGTTTGTTCTTTACGTAGTTGTTCGACTAAAGGCATAACTTGTTCAGAAAAACGTTTCATCTCTTCTAACTGCGGAGAGCATTGTAATAATAGCAAATCAACACCTGCCCTCTCATATTCGAGAATTCGTTCCGCTATTTGTTCTGGTGTTCCTATTAAATGTGGACGTAATCCTCGATTAGATACA
Organism: Virgibacillus salexigens; assembly: GCF_014905415.1. Lineage (GTDB taxonomy): Bacteria > Bacillota > Bacilli > Bacillales > Amphibacillaceae > Virgibacillus > Virgibacillus salexigens. The sequence continues at coordinate 186,928 of NZ_BNEO01000002.1, read as the reverse complement.
GAATAATCCTTTAACTGAACAGCTTGTTCTAACTGTGATTTTGAAGTGAAATCTCCAAATCCACTATATCCACTTGTGTCTTTTACCATGGTGATTCGTTCTAATTCCGTAAGTGCTGCCGCTTCTGTTTCCCGACAAATTACATAAGCTGCCATTCCAAATGATCGAATCGGATCTTTATTTGCTTTCCTTCTACGTGATTTCATATCTTTAATTTTGTCAGCAACCTCTTCAACCGTGCCACCATGCATGACATAAGCATCACATAGTGTGGAAATTACCTGCTTACCCTTTTCACTTTCTCCCCCAGCGTATAACATGGGATTGGGGCGTTGCAGCGGCTTTGGTTCCAATTTTGTATCCTCAATTTGATAGTACCTTCCATGATAAGAAAAAGTGTCCTCTGTCCATAAACCTTTTAGTATATCGATAAATTCTGTTGTTCTTGCATACCGCTCATCATGTTCTGTAAAGTCTCCACCATACTGTTTAGCTTCTTCTTCCCACCAACCAGAGACAATATTAAGAGTAAATCGCCCATTGCTCATGCGATCGATATTTGCAGCCATTTTCGCAGTAACCGCTGGGTGGTGAAATACTGGACGCACAGCAGTCATAATTTCTATTTTATTCGTTACTGCTGCTAACCCAGCTGCAGTAGACCATGCTTCTAATGAATCTGCTTCTATTCCTTTTATATCATTTAAATAAAGTTCCGCAATTAGCGTTGTATCATATCCCCATTCCTCTGCCGCTTGAATAACTGTCTTCGCATATTCAAAGGTTGGCGGCATATGTTCATCATCTACATTACGTAACCATCCACCAAATATTGGTAACCAAAATCCATATTTCATTGACTCCACTCCCAGATGAATTTTTCCCAAAACAAAAAACTCTTTTCCGATAAGAAAAGAGTTTGAAATCTTGTTATTTCAGTTCTCTTCTTATCTTTCAAGTCACATGGACTTGATGGATTTGGCACAGTCTTTTTATAAATGGTTATAAAAACCTGTTGCCGAGGCTTCATGGGGCCATATCCCTCCACCTCTCTGGATAAGAACACAATATTTAATTCACTATATTAAGCCTATCGCAAATATGCTTATCTGTCAATTTTGATAACTCTTATCATTCGGAATGGATCATCATATCCAATAGTTGATTCTCCATTCGTTTTCCTTCTTCCTCATCTAATAAATTATTGAACATAATGGAAAATACAATTTTTTCTTTGTTCGCTTTTTCTGCATAACCGGATAAAGTACTAATGGTATATAAACTGCCTGTTTTGGCCTGAACCGGTAACCCATGCATACGGTGCTGTAAGGTACCACCAATGTCCCTTTCTGATTCCCCCGCAACTGGCAAGGCGTGAAAATAGGTTGAAAACCATTCCTTTTTTTGAATCACATATAGTAACCAGGAAATTTGGTTTGCTGGTATCAAATTCATATGAGATATTCCGGATCCGTCTCGCAACATCAATCCTTTTGTCTCCATCCCAAAATTCACAAGTTGTTTTTCTAACACATTTAATCCTTTTTCCCAACTACCTTCCCCATACACCTGCTTGCCCATTTCCTTTATCAAGATTTCACCAATTGTATTGTTACTATGCTTCATAAATGGAACCATCAATTTCGATAAGGGGATAGAATAACAAAAATGCAATAACTTTGTATTGGTTGGTACTTTAGCTATCTCCCACCCTCCACTATAGGTAATATGATGTTTAGTTAATGCCTGTTTGAACAAATCAACAGCGTATCCTGTTGGTTCCCATACCGATACCCACTCTTTCAATCCTTCGTGCCTATCGGGAATCTCGCCTGTTATCGTAATTAAATTGCTTCCATGTTGACGCTCAAATATTATATTTTCTTTTTTATTCGTTTCTACGGTAACTGCCTTATTATCTATTTCAATATATGTAGACTCCGGTGAAGAGGTAATTATAGGATTTTCCCCCAGCTTATTTGGTCTAATCTCCACCTTAATTGTTCCAGCATGATAGTCACTGTCTGGAGAAGCTGTTAAGGCTGAAATTTGCGCACCGTAATAATACGTTTCATCACTCCAAATCATATCTGGCGAGAGACGAACTGAATCATACCAAGTATCATCCCCAATAACCTTCCCTGAAATATGCTGAATACCCATTGCTCTAAGTTTGGCAGCAAATCCAGCGAAGTCTTTCGGTAATAAAGTAGGATCCCCTTTTCCTATTAGGTATACATTTCCTACTAAGCATTCCCCTTTTATTATTCCATCTGTACGTATCTCTGTCGAAAAGCGATACGCTTCACCTAATACAGCCAGACTGGCCGCTGCTGTCAACAACTTCATATTGGAAGCTGGACGTAATCTAGTGTCTGCTTTATGTTCATAAATCGTTTCACCAGTATCTGCTCGTCGAATACTAACACCAACAATTGCTCCAGCCAGTTTTGGAGACTGTTTCAGATATGTATCAATAGACTTCTTCACCTAATCACCACCTCTCTTCCCAATACCCACGGTTCTCTGATGTGCCTCTTTTATATTCTCGTTTTGTCGTTCGCTTGGCACAATATCATAATCTATGTTTAAAAAGGGAATAGAAAACAGCCACATTTGATGTTTTGCTTTAAGCTTTCCTTCATTTGTTTCTTCCACTTCAAACGTCTCTTCAATTGGGAGCTTAAATAAGCCTTTTCCAACAATTAAATAGATACCAGAATCTGCTTGTTCATATTTCAATTTTTTACTAGATAATTGTAACTTTTCACCATATTGACTTAACTCTAAAATGCCAATCATAGCTGTCCCTGGTAAAGGTAATGCGATGTTCATATACGTTTGATCGTTATTTTGATGGGAAGAATAAAGTGCTACAAAGATAACTTCGTTTTTGATCTTCCTCACCCACGCTCTTACATTGGTTCTTCCATCCATACGATCATCAATCGAGTGAATAGCACCTGTCATTTCCTGTCTTCTACTTGACAAAGGCAGATTCAATTGTTTTATGATACGACTAATTTGTCTATATATTATCGCTAGCGGTTTAAACCAGTTTTTCCACCTTACTTCAGCAAATAGCTGATAGTTTTTCGTATTCTCATAGAAATCAATAATCATTTGTGATAATGTATCCAGTTGAATTTCATTCGCATACTGTTCCATACAGTCTACTAAACCATTATAAAATTGGTTATCTGTCTTCCCTTTGATTATTTCCTCACCTATGATCCCCTTCCCCTTTATCTTACTTCGTGGAAATGGTTTATTCCTTTGGTTTGAAAAAGGAGGAGCAATGATCCAACCAGCTGTACCAAAGCCAGCAAACACAATTGAATTAATTATACCGTGAAAAAGAATCATGAAATCTATCGATACCGAAAACCATCCGGAAAGATTTCCAACTGCGTACAACAGTGAAAATAGAATAGAGACACATAAAGCTCCGTTTGATATGCAGATCAACCATTTTTGGAGACTACTCTTAAACACTACCTTAAAAGATAAGTGAATTAATCCATATATAGCGATAATATACAGAATAACAGATAAGAACTCTATTTTGACAGAAAAGGTTATACCTAATGCCACTATCACCGGAGAAATGATAATCATACTACTTACCCATTTGTACATTTTGGATTTATAGAGTCTTCCTAACAACCCTACAGAGATAGGTAATATGCATGCAGCATAATGAAAATGGTTTGCTGTTAACCATGTAATCATCGGAGAAAAGCCGGTATCTATTGTTGCTATATGCGCAACAAACCACATGCCGCCAATAAGGATATATATAAGTCCGATATCGATGATAAATTCCTCAAAATACGCAAATCCTCTTTGAAGAAAACGTTTTACCCCATATAACGCAATCATGACTGTAAATAATAAATACAGTATTGCTAGTATGGTATCCATTGAGGTTTCTTGTGAAAATTGTAAAATAAAGATCGAAATGGAAGCCATTATCCCTGCATAAGGAAAGTATGTAGAAATCCAGCTTTCTTCCTGCCTCAAAACAATATGTAACATACAAGGAACGAAAAGCAATTGCGCAGCAGTTAGCAATAAAAAATACCAGGAATGATTCCCTGTTAAAGCAATTATTATAAATAAAATACTATTCGCGCCCGCAACTTTAAGAAACGTCATCTTCTACGAACTCCCCTTCGTATGAAAAAATGGTTCCGATTAAAGGATTCGTCACGTTAACCTGAATATAATATACCGCTTTTGTTTCCAAATATTTTTCCGTAACTGTAGCCAATCCTTGTACGATTTTTGGTAATGGTATTTCTAAAAACGGGAATATAAGACGCTGTTCTTTAGAATTAATTCGTAATCCCCCATCCTTTGTTACTGATAATAATAAATCAGAATAACATTTAGAAGGCTCACCTAAATAGTCCTGAATAAGCTTTTGTTCCAAGTCGAGATACATGGAGGCATTAAAATATCGCTTCTTATCATTAAAATAAAATACCCTTTCCCAATGCACCTGCTCCATTCCGTTATTCCCTATCGTTTGTGTATTTATAATTTTAAACGGAACGCTTTTTCCTGTTTCCGGAAAAAATAACTTATATTTCTGACTGAATAAGAACAATGGAAATAACCACTTTGACTTATTAGTAATGTATCTCATCACTCCTTTTCCTTTGAATTGATAGCTATCTTTAAACTCATACCGTTTTTGTAACATAGGGTGTAGATGATAAAAATCATTCCCTAAAATCTTTTTATAAATGGACATTTTTAACTCCTTCTTGCTTTCGTTTACAATTTTTTGCCGTGGGAATATTCTTGTAAATAGTGAGTCCCACAATAGAAATCACCAACAATGCCATATTAAACGTTATCGGATTAAACGGATGAAAAAGTTGGCTTGGTACTGTTAAGCTGGATACAATGGCGAATATTAAGAAAATGACAATCTGTATTCTATATAATAACCCTCTATTCTTGTAGCCCAACCACAACAACCCAATTATTACCTCTACCATTCCAGTGACTATAACTAGTACCGATGCTTCGTTTGCTTTTATCGAGAAAGTCATTTGCATCATTGATAATTCAGCTGGGTGTTGGTGTATTAACTTGGAAGTAAGCCCATGATAGATCCAAACAAAACTAAAAAAGTAGATGAATAACCAACTACTAAAAAGGCGGAAATATTGTGACGAGGGACTATCTCCTGTTTCCACCCATCGTTTTAAAACATCGAAACTTATGGCAGTTGCCCAACTTATTAACGGGCGAAAAATTAGGAAATCAAAGTATTTCCCTAACCATCCAAACCTTGTTTTATAGTTATATTTTGTTAAAAATAACGTAGCATTTTCTTGTGGTTTGTATTCCCAATACCCCCCTCCTTCTTTTATAATTGATAGGTTTTGGTCTGTACCAAATTGTAAGGAAGATACACTTGTCCTATCCTTTGTATGAACTTTTCCTATACTTTTCCCCCATCCTTCTATACAGAAGCCAAAACCAATTTTCGTTTTGTAGGAGAATTCTTGAGGCTGCTCCTCACTTTCCCTTGGTAAATAAGTAATGGATGAAAAACGAAGGTCCCACTGTTCATGCAAGTTAGGGTTTTGTGTTATTTCCCATAGCGTATTGATGTCTGACTGAATTGGTAATTCTACATAGATTGGTTTACGCTTCATAGCTTTACCTCCTATCCCCATTTCAATATAACATATTCTTCACCCTCAAAATGGTGGTTCCCATAATAAACGGTATACAGAATTTGATAGTAATTACCTATACATGTATAAATTTCCATTGTATAAATTAGTTCTATTTGCATATAATAAGAACAAATGTTCTTATTGAAGGTGAATAACTATGAATTATGCATCGTACCCACGTAACGATGTTCTATGTATTGATATGCGTTCGTTCTATGCAAGTGTCGAAGCAGTTAAATTAGGAAAGGATCCAATGCAGGTACTACTTGCAGTAGTAGGAGATCCGAATCGATCCGGAAGTATCGTACTGGCTGCTTCCCCAGCTTTAAAAAAGAAATATGGCATTAGTAATGTTAGTCGTTTCTTTGAACTACCAGATGATCCAGATATATATATTGTGCCAGCACATATGGCCGATTACTTATATGTGTCTGCCGAAATAACAAAATTAATTAATCAGTATGTACCTAAAGAAGCTATTCATCCATATTCAGTTGATGAAGTCTGGGTAACCGTGAATGGCTTGGAAAAGCTATTTGGTAATCGTTGGGAAGTAGCCAATCGTATAAAACAAGACATTCTAGAATGCTTTGGAATTACGAGTTCTATTGGCATTGGCGATAATAAATTTCTAGCTAAGGTTGTAATGGACCTCCATGCTAAAAAACAAGGTATTGCAGAATGCAAATACGAAGAAGTAGAAGAAAAATTATGGCCATTCCCAATAGAAGAAATATGGGGAATTGGAAATCGAATGAAGAAAAACCTAAATCGTATGGGAATTGTAACACTTGGACAACTGGCTCGCTACGATTTAGATCATTTAAAAAAACGATTTGGCGTTATGGGAGAACAACTTTATTGGCATGCTTGGGGCGTTGATTTAAGCCCTGTACTTGGGAATTTCGTAAAAACAGAACAGAAAGGTTTTGGCCATGGCATTTCCTTACTGCGTGATTACTCCAAACAAGAAACAGAAGTTTGTATCCTTGATTTATGTGAAGAAGTATGCCGGAGAGCTCGAACTGCTAACATGGCCGGAAGAACGATTCACTTAGGAATTGGTTATTCAAAAGCCACAGGAGGTGGGTTCTCCCGTTCACGGTCTATTCCACTTCCGACAAATGTGACTATGGATGTTTACCATGTTTGTATGGATTTATTTTTAAACTTTTATGATGGGATAAGCAGTATTCGACGTGCTTATGTTACATTAGATCATTTATACGAAAAGCAAGATACACAGCTTGATCTATTCGAGGATAGAGCTAAAAAGACTGATATTGGTTATACAATGGATTCGATTCGAGCCAAACATGGTACTACTTCCATTCTTCGGGCTGTGAGTTATACGGATGCTGGCATTACATTAGAAAGAAGTAAAAAAATCGGTGGACACTATGCTTAAATCATTCAAATCAGGATGGAATAGTAAGAAAACGAATCATCTAAAGGACCACAGCTAACTCGGCTAAGTAAAAATCGCTTAGCCGAGTGGATCATCACGACCCCGCTGTTCCAGTTGGAGCCTCCCTATTTGATTTACTAATTTGCTTATTCAAATACCCTTACCTCGACCTTAAATGAAATAATTCAGCCTATTCATTAACCGTTCGTGTTCGACTTAGCAGATACTAATTTGTTGACTTCCTGTAGTCCAGGCTGTCCATTTTCTACGATAAAACTGGCATAGGTTTCAATTGGAGCCCCTTTCCTTGTAATATAAGGGAGAACAAGATGGTCGGTACGCCATTGATCAGGTGTAACATGGCAGCGAACATACCCACGTTGAGCATTATATAGCTTCACATGCTCATTTGCCAGCCAAATTGGACCAAGATGATCCGTTTCTGAACCATCGCTGTCTGAAGCAATAGAGGTAACCACAAATTCAGAAGCAATGGTTTCTGAGCAAGGATTATTAAAGTCTTCCTTTAGATTTGCAGCGGCATGCCGATGTATATCACCAGAAAGCACAACTGGATTGGTAATCTGATACTCTTTGAAAGCGGAAAAAATTCGATCTCGACTGCAAACGAACCCGTCCCACATATCCATACTATATTCTTCTCCTATTCCAGGATCACGATCTACTTGAGCCATGACTACCTGCTGAGCAAGGACATTCCAAGTAGCATTAGAATGCTGTAAGTTATTCATTAGCCATTGTTCCTGTTCCTCTCCCAAGATAGTTCGTTCTGGATCTAAGCGTTCTTCCGCCTCTGAACCACTCACAATAACGGAAGAGCTATAATCATCACGATATTGACGAGTATCTAGCACATTAAATTCTGCTAAGTTGCCATACCTTAAATTGCGATACAGTCTCATATCCGGTCCCTCAGGAGCCGATATACTACGAAGTGGTAAGTTCTCATAGTGCGCCTGATAGGCATCGGCACGTTGGAGCAAGAACTGACGCTCAGAAGCTCCATATTGTGAATCTTCATCGGCATAATTGTTCTCCACCTCATGATCATCCCAAGTAATAATCCATGGAAATGCTGCATGGGCTGCTTGCAAATCAGGATCTGTTTTAAACAATGAGTAACGCAGTCGATATTGATCCAGTGTAACAACCTTTGTATTGTGAGCATTTGAAAGTTCAACAGGACGCATCAAATTAGAAGTATTAATGGCATATTCATAAATATAATCTCCTAGGAAAAATACAAAATCTAAATCCTCAGCAGCCATATGTTTGTATGCTGTGAAATAACCATGGTACCATGCCTGACAAGAAGCCATTGCGAATGAGAGTGAAGAAATATCAGCATCTGCTGCAGGTGCTGTTTTTGTTCTGCCAACAGGGCTGACGTAAGAACCAGTTTTAAAACGATAATAATAATATCGACTAGGTTCTAATCCCTCTAATTCAACATGAACCGAATGAGCAAGCTCCGGCAAGGCCACAGCAAACCCCTGCTTCACCACCAGTTGGAAATTTTGATCCTCTGCCACTTCCCATTCTACTGGTATTTGGTAGTCAGGCATTCCACCACAGCTATTCTCAGCAAGTGGTTCTGGAGCAAGCCTTGTCCATAATACGACACCATCAGGGTGAGGATCCCCAGAAGCTACCCCCAACTGGAATGGGTTATTATTAAATACAGGTACTACAGAACGAATTAACTCATTACTTGCAGGCTTCAACCCTTTTTTAATAACCGTTTTTAGTGAACCTTTCATCCCTTTAGAAAAATTATTGTTCATCATGTTTCTCCTCCCTATCTTTTCATAGAATTGATTGCGAGCTTTACATATTAAATACTCGCTTACTATATAAAGGCAAATAAATAATTAAAATCACAACCCTTTGTTAAAAAGTTTTTCTTTTAATTTAGAACCAAACTTAATAACTTAGGGTTTTTAAAAAAAATTAAACATTAAAATTATGTAATAGACCTAGAAATGTCCCTCTATATTTTATATAATGATATAAGAACAAATGTTCTGTTTTGATGTGATTTTTTCAAGCTATGTGGGGAGGAGAATATAATGGAAAAGCTGAATACTTCCTATGGACAAGCAGCAGAACCAGAAATACAGCAATTCATTAATGACAATCAAGCTCTATTTAAGAACAAATTAATGCAATCCTTTCTAAAAACACAAGAGCATAGAGAGTTATTGAAGAGGGCCATTCTAACAAACACCACAAATGCCAAACGACAGCTCGATAATGCCTTTAAGGATCATCACGCAGAAATACGATTAATTAGCCAATTGTCCAATACGGTAAGAAGAGAAGCAATCCGCTACGATCAAAAAAGAAAACAAGATTGTAAAAGACAGCAAAGCATCTTAGATCAACCTATTACCCACGATCTGAATTCTGACATAACCAACGTAGAAATATGGGAAGATCCACGAATAAAGCCTTTGGATGAAACAATTGTTGAACGGGATAACAAATTAGAAAACAAAGTTGAAAATCCTGCACTATATCAAGCTATTTGTTCTCTAACAACAAAACAAAAACACATTATCGAAGCTGCATACGTATTTGAGATGACTGATACACAAATAGCAGCCAAAGACAATGTATCTCAACAGGCCGTTACAAAGACAAGAAATAACGTCTTAGCGAAGCTAAGAAGAAAATTACTCGAAGATAAGACGATGCTTTAAGCCTTCTCTGATCACTTTTCACTGTTTTATTTAAATAAACGTTTAAACGATAGGAGAGATAGCATGGCTAAATTGGTAGATCTAACAAAACAAGCCCAAAATTCAGATACAGCAGCCATTTCTATTATTTTGGAAAGGTTCGAACCAAAAATTAAAGCATCTTTACAACAAACACCGATACAAGAACAAGCTGATCTATATCAGGAGCTAAGAATAAAGTTAATTGAAATGGTACGGGAATTCGATTTTAATAAGACATACAATTTCACTGAATTTAAGCAGAAACAATCCGAATTCAAACACTAAAAACTAGGAAAAGCAGAAAGATCTCGACAGCTAGAACTCCTAGTGGTAGTGGTTGAATGGTTTCAATTAAAGAACAGTTACCGATCAAAATAGAAAGGTACCCTTCCATCTAGCTACCCTAGCTGGATGGAAGAGGATCATTTCTATGACTGGAGGGCGCGAACGCGAGAATCCTGGGAAAGACCCAGCGATTTGATACCCCTGTATGTTAGGTTTCACAATGAGTCCCCACCGTTCTCTCGCGGAAATCGGTTGTTCACGCCTAATCGTCCAGAGAAAAAAAGCTTGTAGAAAACACAGGAGTTTCTCTACAAGCCGTAATTATTCTTCCATCAGATGCTTAGTTTAATCATCATACCGTGCGGAAAAAGCTTAACTTCAAACGAAATTACCCAAAGATATTACTTATTAATTGTACATCTGCTTCAGATAGAGCAATCTCTGCTGCTCGCTTGTTACTAAGTACTTGCTCGGGACGTTTAGCACCAGGAATAATGATATCTACGGAAGGACGAGTAAAGTACCATGCGAGTACGATATGCACAACCTCTTCTCCATAAGCATCAGCTATTTCTTTGAGTTGAGCTACTTTTTGCAGATTTTCTAGAAACTTCTCCCCTTGAAAGTTCGGGTTTTGCGCACGTAAATCTGAAAACACTGTATTTTTATCATATTTCCCAGCCAATAAGCCTGATTCAAGTGGGAAATAAGGAATAAATGTAATATTTTCATTTTCTGTATATGGGAAGTAATGCTTTTCTGGATCGCGTTTAAGTAGATTATATTCTGCTTGTAAAACATCAACATATCCATCTTTATTTGCTTCCTGTAACTGCTCTGGAGTAAAATTGGAAACACCAATGGAGCGAATCTTTCCTTGATCTTTTAATTCTTTTAATGCACCTACTGCTTCATCTTTCGGGGTATCATTATCAGGAAAATGGATATAGAATAAATCAATATAATCGGTTTGTAGTCTACGTAAACTATCATCCACTGCCTGCTTTAGAAAAGCTGGAGAATTATCTATTAAGGTGTCCTTACCTGCAAATTTATGGGCACCCTTTGTAGCAAGAACAATATCATCTCGTTTATATTCCTTCATCACTTCACCAATTAGTTCTTCGGAACGCTCAGGCCCATAAATAAACGCTGTATCGAGCATATTTATCCCATTATCTAACGCAGTTCTAACAACATCTTTTCCCTGTTCTTCATCTAACATATTCGGATAAATATTATGACCACCTACAGCATTGGTACCTAATCCAATTGGATACACTGAAATATCAGATTTACCCAATTTCGTAAACTTTGCCATGTATAAAACCCCTTTTCCCTATATTTTCGCTAACATTACAAATGTACCACGAACAAAAAAAATGAAACATTATATAACTTGAAACATTTCATCAACATCAAAAAGCAATTCATGTAAAACATGAACTGCATTAGTTAGAATCAGACTATTTATCAATAATTTCGGATAAGAAGCTTCTTCCTTCTGCAGTTGGAGGAAGGTGAAAGAATTCACAAAATGTAGCACCGACATCAGCCATTGTATTCCTCAGACCAATCGTTGTTTTCTTAACCTTTTCACCGAAGATTAAAATTGGTACATACTCCCTTGTATGATTGGCATGACCGATCGTAGGATCGTTTCCATGGTCGGCCATAACAATTAAAATATCATCTTCTCGCATTAATGGAATAAATATATCAGATAACCATTTATCTGTTTCATTTAATAGATCACAGTACCAATCCACATCTTGTGCATGCCCCGCCAAGTCTGTTTCTTGGATATTTACTAGAAAAGCTGCGTCTTCCTCTTCTCGCTGATAACATTCACCAACATAGTTAAGTAAGTTGCTTGTATTGACAATCGGATTGGCTGGACCTTCTCCATGCAGTACATCCGCTGTTTTTCCTAAACGATGCACCGTTATACCATGATTAGCAGCAATTACTGGAAACTGTTTTTCAATTTCAACGCCATACCCCATGTGAAAAACACGATAACCTTCCCCATACACATTTGCTTTTGGTGTATTTACGCCCCATTGACCTCTATGCTTTTCTTCTACGCAAGCTAGAATATGTTCAACAGATGTATACGGTCCGCCAAAAGCGATAACACGCGTGGTATCTACATGCGCTCTCACCACCTGTCCTAGTTTTTTCACTTCTTTAAAAGGCAGTTGTTTAAAATCCGCTGTTATATTAATAATATTTCCATAAGCTGATTCCAAATTATCGGCAACTACGGCAGCATTATTGACTAATAAAATAGGACAATTGGTAAATGGATATGCAACATGATAACCTGCATTCTCTAATGCTGTCTTTATATACGAGTGGATATCTTTCATAAGCCTTTTAGTAGATTTTTTCGGACAACTTCCAGCTATTTCTTGGTGACCAAGATACGTGTCCGCGCCATGATGGGCTAATTTGGAATAACCATAAGCTTTTTGCGGAGCAGGCTGATTATCAACGAGCGTCCCTATGCCAGCCCCATACATATAAGGGATTTTTAAATCATCTTTTTTGGCTTTACGTATATGGTCGAATGTATTCGCTGTACAGTCAGAGGGTTGATAATCTGTACAATCCTCCATTGCACCAATCCCAAAGCTATCAATAACAATTAATGTCATTTTCGCCATAATTGTCACCACTTCCTTTCCAGATGGATCAGTTTAGGTGTACCGGACTGTATCCCTTCTACAAGTGCCACATGAGCTCTCGTTACAAATATTTGTGTTCGAAAAGAAAAAATAACTGAATCACCGATCGCTACTTGAAAACCATCCGGCTTTTTTATCGCTCCATAATAATCGATTACTTCAGGACTATTTTGCTCAGCAGTTACATAGCGATTAAGAATAGATTCACGTTCATTTCCAACTAAACATCCCTCCATTTGAGAGCGGCCATAAAAACCCCCCGCAATAACTTGATAGTGCTGCGATGTTTCATGAGATACTTCTGTAACATAAATCATTGCAGGAATTTCTGGCAGATCTTTAAAAGCATGAATTGGTGTCGTTCCTGTTAATCCATGCCCTGGTTCACCATGAGTCACACCTCGTTTAGCTAAATAAGGGATGGTTTCAATACTTGTTCCACTGGGGCCATTGACTTGTCGAACGGTGATTCCCTTTTCTTCGAGTATTTGTTTTGCTGTTAGTAATGTTGTAAGGTTGGCAGTAGCAATCATTTCACGCTTGGTATCCGCTAATTGCAAATTAGGAAAAGTAGTTACGCCGATGATTCGAATACCAGGTAATGGAAGTATTCGGTCTAGTTCTTGTTGCAGATCCTCTAATTGAATTCCACCTTCTTGGGATTCATAGATGCTGTCATCTTTTCCAACCACTTTTAATAAGATATCTTGCTTTTTTCCCACTTCTACTGCTGCATCTGATAATTGTTTGCCACGTTCGTAGGAAAAAATCGTGACAACTTCTGGATCCCAGCTCAAAACCTCTTTCCACTGATGCTTTCCTGGTTGTACTAAATGTCCAATATTCCCTATTGCTATTCCTTGATCAGCTAGTATTTTCCCTTCGTCAAAATCAACAGCTACCGCTTTTTTTATGCCGTTTTCTTGAATGAATTTTGCAATTTGCGGGAGTCGGCCAAGTTGTTTGCTCATAAAGTATAATTCCATTCCATATTGCTTCGCAGTATCTGCTATCATACGAGTATTTGTCTTTAGTGCATCTACATCAATGACATACGTATTTGGTGGAATCATTCCAGATTGATGCAAGGAAAGCCCAGTAAATAATAGTTCTGGATTTCGTTTCATTGTTGTTCGCAAAAACATAGAAGCACCCCTCCTTGATTTATTGCTTATTGACTGTTTTTATTGCTTTATCTAAAATATGAATAACGGTGTATGCTCCTGATTTCATCGGATTGATACGTAATCCAAATTCTTTTAACCGCGGCTGCGCTTCAATAAAGCTGCTAGAAACACGATAGATCATAGGAATTATTTCATATTTTGACTCAGCTCCAACAGGATGAGTAGCAGCACCAAGTAGATTGCTCTGTTGAATTACTTCTTCCGCAATTGGCTGTTCCAATTCAACAATGACATTTTTCGACTGTGCATTGCTCATATAAGCAGCTGCAATCCCTTTAATTAAACCCTCATTTAATTGTTTACAAAGCTCTTCTACTTGCTCATTTTGAGTTGCAAGCGAAACTGGCGCGAAGGTCATCATCCGGATTAGTTCCATTGCTTCATAACCTTGTACCTTTCCGCCGCCAGAATAATTCTTCTCCTGCAGCATATTAATCGCTCCTTGCTTTCCTACAATAACTCCAATCCCTTCTGGACCTAGTAATTTAAATCCTGAAAATGTAGAATAATCAGCTCCATACTCTATTCCAATACCATAAGTTTTCAACGCACAGTAATTATCATCTACCACAATAGGAAGTTCTGGCCGTATATGCTTCACCGTTTGAATCACTTTCTTAAGTTGATACGTATCGGTTGGCTGTTGTCTTGCATGTTGAATGTAGAAAACTTTACATGTATGATCAGTACTCAATGCATCCTCTATAGCGGATAAATCATTATAATTAATCGGTACCGTTTGAATCCCTAGTAGACGAATCGTCTCCTTTGTTGTTGTATAAACAGGGGCTGTATGAATAAACATGCTATCCCCTGCTTGAAGGAGCATACTTAAAATATTCCGAATTGCTCCCGTACCGGCACCTCGAACGAGTGCGGCTTTTTCCGTATCGAAGAAATCAGCAATGACACGCTCTGCTCTTTCCGTCTGTTCCGGTTTCTTATAACGTGGAGCAACACCGAGATCACCCATTGATAAAAATTGATGACCAGTAAAGTGCTTACTCATACAATGAACAAATTTAAATTGTAATTGTTGTGCTTCTGGAACCGTTAAAGTTGGTAGAACGGATGAAGCATATTTTAATGCAGCTGGTTTATAAGCCATGATTACCGCTCCTTTATGGAAAATGCATTCGCTGGATTATTGATAAGCAAATCTGAAATCACGGAATCACTCACTCCGCGCTCTTTTAATGCAGGAATAAACGTATTTAACACAAGATCATATCCTTCCCCGCCAAACTTACGCCAATGGGATTTCCGTGTTAGGTCTGCGGATAGAAGGATTTGCTTATGGAAACCTCTTTCAATAAAATCTATCAAAAAATCTAAACGCTCTTTATCTGGCCGATAATTATTCTTACCAATCGTGTCAAATCCAATAAACACTCCAGATGAAAGTACATCTAAAACCATTTCTTTATCCGGATTCAAATCTTGATGGCCGATGATGATCTGTTCTTTGGATACTCCCAATGCAAAAAACAAGTCTACTTGTTTACTCCCAAGCGTTCCTAGAGATGTATGAGTGGATATTGGCAATCCTGTAGCCAAACTAGCCATGCCAGCTCCAATAATTAGCTCTTTTTCAATTGGTTTGATTTCATTTATGCTGGTTCCTACTTCCCCAATTACTCCAGGGAAAACTTCTGTCCCTTCAACTCCTTCTTCACATTCCTTTATAAAATGTGCAGCAAATTGATTCCGATTCCACCCTTCAGCATATTCGGGAATGAAGGGGTCTTTATAAAAGCCTGTACATGTCACAATATGAACACCAGAAGTTTCACTTAATCGAACCAGTCTTTTAACGTCTCTTCCCATCCCATCATTCGTTAACTCGATCATGGATTGGCCTCCAGCTTGATGAAAATGCCCTAGCTCTTCGATCATCACTTGTTCATCATCCAAAATCGTGTCAGGATCACCTTTTATTCGTGATAGATCAATAGAGAGATGTTCGTGTGCTGCACATACTCCTAATGCTTCTTTCGCAATTTTCCCTCGAACTGTTTGTATCATTAACGATCACTCCTATGCTGTTATTAGGAAACTTGCATTATTCCTAGTAATACGAATATATTTGCAAGCACACCAACTGCAATGGCACCAACTGGGCCAACCGCCATTCGGACAATAGGACGTCCTGCGACTTCATTTAGCAGATAGAAGCCTGCAATAAAGAAAAATCCAAAACCAGGAGCAATCATATTTGCTGCATTTGCTCCTCCAATTAATAAGGCTACTTCTAACAATTTCGTCATCGCACTCCGAATGTTTTCCCCTGAGTTCCTAACGCCAGGATACTTATCCAAAAATTTGGCAATAGAACTTAACAACATCACTTCTAGGAAAATAACGATGGCACCAACGATGACTGCTACCCAAACATTCGGTACAAATAGCCCTACAACAAATATCAAGGTAAAACCGACAGGGCTGTAAACTCCAGTTGCTATTGCTGTACTGGCAACTAAAGGAATGAAGCCAATAGCCCTAGCTGCAGCTGCGATCCCAGCATCTGTTTGCTTTCCTTCAGCTAATAGATTAAGTGAAATTGGATCGCCAGCCATTAATAGTAGATTCGTAGCACCTGCTATTAATGCACCAATAATCATAAAGAAAGCAACATTCTTCTTAATCTGCTTAACCTTTTCACTAAATATAGAGGCTAAGTCAACAGAAGCAGCTTCATCTGCTTTTTCCCTCATGGCAAATGCAAATAAAAAGATCATTCCTGCAATAAGCGCCATTCCCTCTTGATTAAGTGTAACGACATTATCCCCGATGCGTAGGAACTCACTATTATTCACAAATACTGCTAACTGTCTAATTAATGCTGCTACAATAAATGTAATAATTCCTTTCTTCACACTGAACTGCATGGCCACAGCTAAAGCTGGAAAAGCCATAAAGGTTACTACTACTGGTGTTCCTACTTCTCCCATCGGTTCAAGGAAATTAACAGGTAGGTATTCAAATAACTTCACAAATCCTTCTAACCCAATTAATAGCCCCCACCCATACAATCCACCTACAATAGCCGCAACTGCTGTACCCCATTTATTCTTCGGTGTCATTAACCCGATAATATCTGTTCCAAGTAGGATACTATGAATTAAAATAATGC
This sequence comes from Virgibacillus salexigens, assembly GCF_014905415.1. Classification (GTDB taxonomy): domain Bacteria; phylum Bacillota; class Bacilli; order Bacillales; family Amphibacillaceae; genus Virgibacillus; species Virgibacillus salexigens. Next base: position 169,782 of record NZ_BNEO01000002.1, on the reverse strand, counting down.
TAGCAGTAATGGTAAACGGGATCCCAAAGCCAACTACTAAACCAAAGCTCATTGCAAAGGCGGTTAACCCTAATTCCCTCCGTTTTAATCGACCTTCTAAATGTTCGGATACGATCGGTCGAAGACCATCATTAAATACAGCAATATTCATATTGGCTAGTACAGCTGCAACTGCCCCAATTAAAATCACAAACATCATTTCCATCTTTTTCCCCCCCTTTCTATGCTTTATTCTTTATACTTGATAGAATCATAGGTACAGCAACTTCCGTATGATCACCGGTAAAACCAAATGCTATCTTTCCATTACGTACTGCCTCATCTACTTTAGAAGCATCTGGCTTTTTACCTGGCATAGAAACTGTTTCACATTTGTCTCTGCCAATCATAGCAATTGCCATGGCAAGGGCTCCCCCTCCTCCAGTATGACAAGCACCAAAATAATAATCCGCCTGTCCTGTCTTCATCGCCATTGCTGCCTCCAAATCAGATTTAACAGACGTATCTATGGAAGGATCGATATCCTTAATTAATGCTTCGATCGTTTGCTTCTCTACTTGTCCACCAATAATTATTTTCATTTTTCTTTTCCTCCTTTATTTATGGATATGACATTGGTGTAATGCATGTACAGAAATTCTTTTTCTTCTTGTGGAAGCTCGTTCCCCCATTCTTTTTCTACATAACGGACCTGTTTTTCCGCTTCTCGATAATGCGTAGATCGTCTAATTTCTTCGATAATTTCAGGTGCGGGTGCTTCCATTGTTTCTCTCTTTTCTATTCGTGTTAATGCGGAAGGTAGATGTGTGAAAAGCATCTCTGATTGCTCTAAATCATGTAGCTTTAGTTTATCTACTAAATATTGAAATGCAGCTGAAGTTGTATAACTTGCTTGTTTTGAAATAACATCTCCTAGAACGAGAATCTGCAACCTATCTTCCAGCGTATGAATATTCAATTCTTATCCCCCTTTTTTAAAATACAGTTTTTTGTATATTGATGATAAAAAACCACCACGGTTAATAATGTGGCAGCTTTTCTTTCTTAACTACCTTTTGTTGTATGTCTAAAATGACATCCTTATCTAAACCCGAAATGTAATCTTTTACTTCATGTCGATCTTTTTCAATTAATATCACTGAGGTAGAAGCTTTGACCGATACCTTTTTTGCCTTCTCCGATTTAAAATCACCTATTTGAAACCTTCTCTTAGAACGATTTTCATCTGCATTCCATACTGCAGCATCAATATCTCCATTTAATAACATATCAAATAGCTGCATGTAATTTACAGGTACGAATTCAACTTGAAGGTTTTCGCACTCTAATAATGTAATTTGTGATTGATCTACAGAAGTATAATCGATCCCCACCTTCATCCCATCGCTTATTTGATTATTCAGATTACCTGTAAAAAATATTTGGTGGGTAGAAACATAGGTTTGAGGTCCAAAATTTAAGGCAATTTCTAAGTTTTCATCATTAACAATTTCTTGTTCGGCAGCTAATTCGGACATAATGGCAAAATCAGACCTTCTAGATTTCAATGATTCTAGCCGCTGTTTTGATCCCCTCATATAAGCTAAATCAATATTTGTTAACATAGATTCAGAGGCTTCAATCAATCCTGTAGCTAATCCTTCATACATCGAAGAATATGGTAAGGGCATGGCGCCAATTAATGATCCAACACCTGCAATTTCTCTTAATAATATAATGTCTTTTTTCCGTAGGAATGTTCCCAAATGACCCCTTGGTTCTAGACGAATAGCATGTAAATTTTCTAAAACCTTCAGGGCTCCCTGAACCGTTCCATTACCAATATCTAATTCTGCTGCTAAGTCGCTTACCTTAGGTACCCTCTCGCCTTCTTCTATATATAGCATTTGATATGCAATTTCTTTGGCAGCAAGTCCGTTTTTTGAAAATAAACTTTCCCAAATTCTAGTCATAGTTACTCCTTTTAAAATACAAAATATTGTATATTGTAATTATAGCGTTTACAAAAAATGTTTGCAATACTTTTTTCGTTTATAAAAACCAAACGAGTAAGCCGACCAATAAGAAATACATAGAATTAGGCAAAGCCAAAAACATTACTCTAAGTGGGTTCACTTTCTGATTTAATATCCCTCCAATTAACCCACATATTACAAAAGCCGTAAGCCCAACTGGTGGCATATTCTGTCCAGCTGCTGCAATATGAGAAGCTCCTAATGCAATTAGGGTAGGATCGACATGCATATTTTCTAAAATTGGGCCAAGGAATGTAATATTAACCGTTTGTGCAGTTGTCTGAGAGCCTGTCATCATTCCCACAATTACAACAGATAGCATACCACCTATTTTAACCATAGAAGTAGACAATTCCTGTGTCATAATCGCCATTTGATCGATTACTCCAGATGCATAAAATACTCCAACCATCATACCTGCACAAATTTGAATTTGCACCGTTTGATGCACTCTGATTATTCCGTCTTTTACTATTTTTTTGGCTTGGTTTCGAACATTTGTAAAGAGGAAACTCACGATACTAGCTACAATAATTGCAGATACTACTGGAAAAGTAACGCCTTGAATAATTGGTACTTTCATTAATAATTGTGAAATCATTGATAAGACTGGGAAATTCGTAAAGATATTATAATTAAAAATGGCATGCGTTAATACAATGATTAGTAGGACAAATAAAGGAATTAACGTAGTCCATCTTGCCTCTAAGAGTTGACCCAGCGATTCAGTTGGGATTAGGTCATTCGGCAATTTTTTATTTTTAACAAATCGAATGGATTCAATTACCGCAATGATTGCTCCTACACTTACCGTCAGAAAAGCTAAATGTAGTACTGGAGATGGATCTGTATTTACAAGCGAAGCTGACAAAAACACACCTTGTGTAATCGGTGGCATAATTGATCCTATCGATGACCCTAGTAAGATAATCATCCCAATTTGTTCTGGCTTCAGACGTAACTCTGACAATGCATGTATAACAAGGAAACCAATTACTGTAGCTGCGGCAATAGCATCACCTAATAACGAACCCGCGAATATTAATGTCATAAAAATAGCAATGATTAAACCTCTCGAAGACCGACCAAAGATCGCCCTTAAACTGAATAACGTCGTATCCACAGATCCTATTTTCACTTGTGTTTCGGCATAGATACTTCCAAAGATGGACAACATGATTACCCATGCCAAACGATCAATTCCATCAACCATAGCCACAAGCATTCCCCAAACAGTTAATTCAGAAATAATAGCAGATGAAATAGTGGCAGCAAGTAAAGCAACACGGATATCACCGCCGATTTTTGGTATTTGCTTTATTAAAGCAATGCCGAACAACAATCCTAACGGAATAATAATCATCAACATGTTAAATCACCTCTGATAATATATATGATTTATTATCAGAAAAATTAAAATTAAATCCGATGTAGAACGTTTCATATGACTGACAATATACTACTACAAGGACTTTTTTTATTATCCAAGGAGGTACGGAACAACAATGACGGACACTCGTGTCTTAATTGGTTCGCCAATTCATCAACAGCATCCCATTTTACAGGAATTCCTAACGGCGTTAACCGAAATTAAGAATACTACCTTTTCCATTGACTACTTATTTATCGACGATAATACCGATCAGCAATCCATTCATTTACTAAGAGAATTTTCAGATCATACACCTCATCAAACCAAAATCCTGAAACCTTCCCACATGAATCATCAAGGGTATGCAAGGGATGAAAATACTCATATCTGGAATCATCAAGCAATTTGGAAAGTAGCAGCATTTAAAAACCGTATCATCGATTATGCAATAAAGGAAGAATACGATTATTTATTTCTTATTGATTCTGACTTAATCATTCATCCAAATACAATTAAGCACCTGATTCAGATGGAAAAAAATATTATCTCCACCATCTTTTGGACGAAATGGCAACCAAATACGAATCCACTTCCGCAAGTATGGATGAAGGATGAATATACATTATATCCATCTGCTTTAGGCGAACAATTATCTGATGAGGAAAAAAATAGACGCAGCATGGAATTTATTAATACGCTTAAAAACCCAGGAACGTATGAAGTTGGCGGATTAGGAGCTTGTACCTTAATTCATGCAAATGCATTAAAAAATGGAGTTAATTTTAACCCCATTCAAAACATCTCCTTTTGGGGAGAGGACCGACATTTCTGTGTTCGAGCTCAAGCGCTTGGTTTTCAATTATTTGTAGATACCCATTATCCAGCATTTCACATTTATCGTAGTTCTGACCTAAATGAAGTGCAAGAATATAAGGATGAAAACACAGTTCGTATTAGTCCAATTGAAGTAAACGAAATCTTGTCTAACCGAACAGGCAAAACTAAAAATAACAAGCTTACACTTTCGATGATCATGAAAAATGAAGCATCACGTTATTTAGAACGTATTTTAAAAATGCACCGCAATTATATTGATGAAGCAGTTATCATTGATGATGGAAGCGACGATGATAGCATTGCCATTTGTCAGAAGCTATTGGAGGGAATCCCATTACATCTTGTGCAAAATCATGAGTCAACATTTTCCAATGAAATTGAATTACGAAAACAACAATGGGAAGAAACCATTAAAACCAACCCAGATTGGATTTTAAATTTAGACGCAGATGAACTTCCTGAAGCAGCGTTTACTACCGAAGTAACCAATCTAATGAATCAATCAGATATGGATTTATATAGTTTTCGACTCTATGATATGTGGGATGAAGAAAACTATAGAGAAGATAAGTATTGGAAATCTCATCAATCTTATCGGCCGTTTCTCCTCCGTTATCAACCTCATTTTGACTACAAATGGCAGAAAAAACGCTTGCACTGCGGTAGGTTCCCAGCCAATATATTTCATTTGCCTAATACGACTTCATCTTTACGAATCAAACACTTTGGATGGGCAGATGAAGAAGAACGTGCGATAAAATATAAACGGTATTTACAGCTTGACCCTAAAGGTGAGTTTGGATGGTTGGCACAATACCATTCGATTCTTGATAAACAACCAAAACTAATAAAATGGGAAGAAGATAACACGAAACACTAAAAGGTCCCAATAGTATGGGACTTTCTTATGTAATAGTATGTTGAAGCCGTGAGAGCTTTAGAGATGTAAGCCATCGCTGATAAGATGGATCTCGGTCAATTAACCCCTCAACTAATTCACCTGTTACTGGAGCCAATGCGATGCCATCTCCTTCATGCCCAGTAGCGATAATAAATCCTTCCATCTCTTCAATCTTATCGATAATTGGTAGACCATCCCCAATAAATGGGCGGAAACCAACCATTGAACGGATAATTCGCGTAAAATTTAACGTAGGAACGATCCTGCTAGCATGCGCTGCTATCATAGAAATAAGTTTATGATCAATGCTTTTTTCATAGCCTTTGAATTCTCGACTACTTCCAATTAGGAGATTACCACTTTCTGTTTGACCAAGTGAGAGTCCAATTCCATATGGAGGGAGTTCTGTTTTAGTTTGCTGGGAGAGGTGTTTTGCGGCTAAATAGTCAGAGCATAAAACATTCCCTTGCACGATTGGTTTGATCTTTTCAGAGATGAGGATAACCCCTCTTCTCGGGATCATATGTAAATGTACATTTGCCATACCTGCAATGATAGGAGCGTACGGTCCAGCTGCATTTATGACTAACTTAGTAGCAAACCTCCCCTTTGTAGACTTCACTCCTTCTATCCTATCATTTTTACAAATTATATCAGTAACTTCTGTATGTGTATGGATTTTCGCGCCTCTTCGTTTAGCTGCTTTCGTGAACGCTTGTGTTAATAACAATGGATTAACCTCTGCATCCTCTTTACAATAGGTAGATGCAAGAATGTTCGGTGATAAACATGGTTGTCTTTCTAACGTTTCCTGTTGATCTAAAAGATCTATTTTAAGACCTGCTTTCTTTCGACTTTTCGCATATTTTTTCATAAAAGAGAGGTGTGACTCCTTGTTAATTACTACCATCCCTCCACTCGGTTTGAAATCAATGGGTGCATCTAATTCTTGCTCAAGATATGCAAAACGTTTTCTACTGTGTCGTGCTAATTCCACTGCAATATCAGCTTTCTTTGATTGAAGGAAAATGGCTTTATCACAAGCCCCCGAAGTCTGAGCTCCTATATCTCCTTTTTCAAGAAGGATCACCTTCCTATTGGCAGCAAGATGATACGCAATAGATGTACCAATTACTCCTCCACCAATGACAATAGCATCAGCACTTTCCATGATGATCATCCCCCCATCCATACGTTTATTCTAATTGTTTCCAGAGTGTCTTCACCTTTTCCCTGCCTTGCCCGATATTTGCTTGAAATGAGAAAACAGCTCGGTCCCTCTCATTCTCTACTCGCTTTCTTGCTTTGCGAAGGATATTACGACTGCTCTTTAATTTTCCTAGTTTTGAACTGACTGCAGTACCTGCAAGTTCCCCTTGTGCCATTGCTACCTTTGCGCCTTCTATACCAGTAATATTTCCAGCAATAAAAATCCCTGGTTGGCTCGTTTCCATCTCTCCATTATATAAGGGGATTTCTCCTCCTAAAGAAGGAATATAACTCGTTGCGCATCCTACAGCTTTCGCCAAATCTAAGAGTGGATATAACCCCCCTGAGAGACACACACAATCAACATTTATTATTTGAGACTTTCGCTTTATCCGACCACGATGATCATAGGATCCAATATTTATTTGTTCCACTTTATCTTTCCCTATGATGTCCGTAATTGTTTTTTTTAGATAAATAGGGACACCCCCTATCTTCATTCCACTTTTCGGATACAATGCAGTAGCAATTGTCTGTATTCTGTTACCTTGAACCAATTTACCCATCGTTCTCAACCAAACATTTGGAGCTAAGTGAGAAAGGTTCGATAATTCCTTCATTACTTGTTTTGGTTTTAAATCAATACCTGACTCAGGAGGAAAGAGAAAGATTCCAACAACATCTATCCCGCCTAATTTCATTGCCTGTGCTACCGTTAACGACAAGGCATCTATTCCAATGATAGCTGCTTTTTCACCAGGCTTAATTCGATGAAAATTAGTTAATACTTGAGCAGCACCTATTGTCATTACTCCTGGTTTTGTCCACCCTGGTACAGGGACAGACTTTTCCGCAGCGCCAGTAGCTAAAATAATATTCTTCGTTTCTAGTAATTCACCTTGATCTAACATAACTTTCCAGTTTGGATCGATTCCCCAAACCTCTCTTTCATAAAAACAAGGGATACTTAGTTTATTAATGGTACTAGCCAAGTTTTCAGCAACCTCTTGACCAATCCACCAATCCCCTTTTCCATCTTGATGTAACTGGCCGTTTAATTTCCCACCAGGTATAGGTTGTTCATCAATAAGGGCTACATTAACTCCATGCGAAGCTGCTTTTATTGCAGCGCTCATCCCTGCAGGTCCAGCCCCAATTACTACTAGATCATAGCTCATAGCGTTGTACCTCGCTGCGATTCAATACACATATTATTTTGCACACGTTTCATACAAGCGCGTACGCTTCGCTCACCATCCACTGTGACACGACATTCATAACAATGGCCAACCCCACAGTATAGGCCCCTTGCTTCATCATGTTTCTCCGAATATCGTAATGTACGTATTCGATTTGCAAGTAATGCGGCTGCTATCGATTCATTTTCAAATGCCGAATATTTAACACCATTATAAATAATCGTTATTACTTGCTGATCTAATGATTTTAATATTGGATGCTTTTCTATTCTCATCATTTAGCATCCTCCTGATGACGAGCTAAATCAACTAGTCGGACCGGACGGATTATCGTAGAATACGATGGTTCTATAACGTTAATACCGTCTTCACCATGATCTTGTTGTACGATATCGTTAATGATTTGCCGGCACGTTCTTCCCTGACAAATTCCCATACCAGCACGTGTTGCTAATTTTACTGCTTTCATTGTTCCCGCACCATTCTCTATGGATGTTATAATTTCTCCATATGTGACTTCTTCACATCTACAAATTATTGTATGCTCTAAGATAATAAAACCTCCTATAAAGAAACTGTCATAAGGGACAATCGTACATTGGTAAACTAATAAAGTGAGACTATTAGTTTATGAAACATCACGAACTACATCATCGTTCTGTTTTTATTTATTTTATGATACTTATTTTGAAATTAGAATTTTATAAGAGAGGTGTTTTTTATGAATACAAATAAGCATGTAATGTTATTAGGAGGGGATGAAAGGTATTTACATGTCATTGATTCCTTAGCCAAAGCAGGGATACGAATTTCATTAATTGGATATGAGCAACTGTCATTTAATGAACCCAATATTCAACACGTTGGTTTAGACAATGCGGATTTTTCTAGTTTACGTGCAATTATTCTACCTGTAGCTGGTACGGATCTAAAAGGAAAAATAGAAGTAACCTATTCCGATAAGCAGGTTTATCTTACGGAACAGCTTGTTTCATGCACACCTAAACAATGTGTTATTTATTCAGGTACGGCAAACCAATACTTACAACAAATAGCGGATGTTACAGATCGAAAGTTAGTAAAGCTTTTTGCCAGAGACGATATAGCTATTTATAATTCAATTCCAACAGCCGAGGGTACATTAAAACTTGCCATTGAACAATCGGATGAAACGATACATGGCGCTAATGTTTGTGTATTAGGATTTGGAAGAGTCGGAATAACTGTAGCTCGAGTTTTTTCTGCTGTCGGTGCAAATGTTTCGGTGGCAGCTAGAAGTTCAGCTGCAGTTGCTCGTATTACAGAAATGGGCTTTCATGCTATTCCACTGAATCAACTCGAAAAAGCTATTGGTCAAATGACCATCTGTATTAATACAATTCCTTCTCAAGTAGTTGATCAGTCAATTATTTCTGCTATGTCTCCATCAGTACTGCTAATTGACCTCGCTTCTAAGCCTGGTGGTACGGATTTTGATTTTGCATTGAAACGAGGAATCTCAACTTTTCATGCGTTGGGTTTACCGGGTAAAACAGCACCTAAATCGGCAGGGAAGATTATTGCAACTGTTCTTCTGGATTTATTGCAAAGCACATAGAATTAAGAAGAAGCTGATTTCCACAGTTCAGCTTCTTTTTATCCCTCAACTCCATTTTAAGAAAATGTTTATTTTACAACAATCTTGATTCGTAGACGGCGCCTTTTTACTAAATTTCAGTTGTAAGTCATCCGGGGTAAATCCCACTTCAACATCGGCTGTAAGGTGTAATGTTTGAATCAATCGTTTTACTTCTGCTTTATTTGACTCCTGTGCTGCTTTCATTACTTTCTCATCAAATTCTTTCGACGTAGATAATTTGTCAAGAACCATTTTCACATCATCCATTAATTTTAAGCTTTCATTTGCCGATTCATAAAAATGCGCTGGATTAACTGGAGGGAGCTCTCTTACTAACCAGCTCGTTGGTACATAATAGACATAGCTTGGTATATAATATGGTGCATAATAATACATATACTCATCCCCTTCCCAATATAACTATCCTATACTAAAACTATATGCATATAGGCGTGAGGAAGGGAAAATTTTTGAACAACATCCCCATAAAAAAAGGATTGCCCATATGGGAATCCTTCCTTAACAAATATGGTATTGTTATTTTGCTACGACTCCACCGTCTACAGGTAATTCTACACCAGTAATATGATATGCTGCATCTGAAGCTAAGAATAATACTGCTTCGGCAACTTCAATGGGCCTACCCAATTGTGGTAATGCTGTTTGTGAAAGGAACCATTGTTTCATATCCTCTCTTTCAAAAAACGTTGCACTCATTGGGGTCTTAATAAAACCTGGATGTACCGAATTCACACGAATATTATCCTTCCCATAATCAACAGCCGCAGCTTTTGTTAACATTCGAACGCCTCCTTTTGAAGCTGTATAAGCGCCCGCTCCTTGACTACCAGTTAAACCTGCAATTGAGGAAATATTAACGATTGAACCGCCCTTATTTTCACGCATATGTGGTACTGCCAGTTTTATTCCTAAGAATGTGCTTGTAAGATTTATATTTATAATTTGATGCCAACGTTCTAGCGTTAATTCTTCCATTGGTTCAGGTTGTGAAATTCCTGCATTATTAACTAACACATCTAATTTCCCAAAAGCATCCATTGTGGACTTTATTACATGTTTCCAATCATTTTCAGAAGTTACATCATGAGTTAAAGCCAAGGCTTCCCCGCCATTTGATTTTATCTCTTTTACCACTTCTTTTACCGCATCTTCTTGAATATCAGAAGCAATCACTTTCGCCCCTTCTTTAGCAAATAAGAGTGCTTCTTCACGCCCCATTCCACTTCCTGCTCCGGTGATGACCGCGACTTTTTTATCTAATCGTCCCATTTTCTTACCTCACTTTTTAAATAATTTAATGATAGATTAACTATCATCACGATAACTATATTGTAATACGATTATCCTAAGGTGCCAATTAAACTGCTCAAACCAGTCCAACAAATTGACGAATAGCATTTAGTTTGCTACATTTTAAAATGATATACATAGAAGAGATCATCTAAGGATAAGGAGATTAGGATATGAATCCTCAAGATAGATGGAAACAAGAACGCTTAGACGGTAAGCTTAAACGAAAAAATAATATTATCCAAGCAGCTGAAAAAGTTTTCGCTGCAAAAGGGTTTGAAAACACGACCATGCAAGATATTGCTGATGAAGAAAATATTGGTATAGCAACAGTGTTTCGTTACTTCCCCAAAAAAGAAAAATTAATTGTAGCTGTAGCAATTACTGTTGTAGAGAAGTATATTCCAGTGTTTGAATCATTTGCTAGTATGAATGGAACTTGTATAGAAAAATTGGAGGCCATGTTCGATTTTTTTACATCGGAAATTCAATATGAGAAATTGGAAAACACTCAACTGCTGGAAGTTTTTAAAAGCTATGCATCCTTACAATCGGAACCACTCGAAGATATCAAAGCCTATAACACGTCTCAGGCTAAAATTTCTTCCATATTGGCAGCCATTATCGAAGAGGGAAAGCAAGACGGGTCTATCCGTACGGATATTTCAGTCCATGATGTATTAACAACTATAACCAATACCTTTGGCTTGTTTTCAAGGAAACTTCTATTATATGAACGTATTCCCTTGTTAAAAGGTGATCTATCTGCCGATAAACAATTAACGATTCTCAAACACATTTTCTTGGACTATTTACAACCAAGATAGAAGTGATTGAGACTCACAAAAACCAGTAGCTCTAATTCGAATCCTCCGTTCATTCTTTAACGGCAATCTAACCCCCTCTGTTTTTCTACGGGTGCAGCTAAATCGGGTAAGCAAAAAATACTTACCCGAGTAGCTCTTCGAAGTCTAGCACTTCCATTCCGTCGAATGCAAACACCCTTTCATAATACGAACAAAAAAATCCAAACCACGATCCGAATATACCTTCGTATATGCAGATAATAGTTTGGATTACGCTTGATCTAAGCTCCTTTCGCCTTGACCTTCTCTATTATACCCATCTTGTAGTAATTACTTTTTTTCTTGTATAGAAATGCAATCCATCCTTGCCATTTGCATGTAAATCACCATAGAAGGATTGTTTCCATCCAGAGAATGGAAAGAACGCCATAGGTGCAGGCACACCAATATTAACTCCAAGCATACCAGCATCAATTGTTTCACGGAATTGACGGACACTTCCTCCATCACCTGTAAAAATACACGCCCCATTAGCGAATGGAGATTGATTTGTAACACGAATTGCATCATCTAAATCCTTTACTCTAACGATCGATAATACGGGTGCAAAAATTTCATCCTGCCATATTTTCATTTCTGTTGTAACCTGATCAAAGATGGTAGGACCTACAAAGTAGCCTTCACGTTGTGCTTCAATATCATTTCTACCATCTCGCACCATTTTTGCACCTTCTGCCTCTCCTGACTGGATATACTGAAGCGTGCGCTCCTTATGTTGCTCACGAATGACCGGACCTAAAAACACTCCATCATCAAGCCCATTACCGATTTGTATTTCATTCGCTTTTTGGACTAATTCGTCAATAAATGCATCTGCAATTGAATCCTCAATTGCCACAACCGAAGCAGCCATACATCTTTCTCCAGCTGATCCAAAAGCAGCATTAAGAATTTGTGTACTAGCATTGTCTAAATTCGCATCTTGTAAAACAATCGAATGGTTTTTAGCACCAGCTAATGCTTGCACACGTTTCAGATTATCGGTACCACGCTTGTAGACATACTCAGCAACTGGTTGGGAACCGACAAAAGATATAGCAGCAACTTGATGATGATCTAATAATCCATTTACCACATCATGAGCACCGTGTACGATATTTAACACTCCATTTGGTAAACCAGCTTCTGCAATTAATTCTGCAAGCCGGTTAGCTAATAAAGGAGTACGTTCTGATGGCTTCAATACAAATGTGTTCCCAGTAACAATAGCCATTGGAAACATCCAACATGGTACCATCATAGGAAAGTTGAAAGGAGTTATTCCACCTACAACTCCGATCGGGTAACGATATACCCCTGATTCAAGCCCATTGGCAATACTTGGTAATTGTTCTCCCATCATTAATGATGGTGCACCAGCTGCAAACTCAACATTTTCAATTCCTCGTTGTACTTCCCCCTGTGCTTCCTTGAAGCTTTTCCCATTCTCAATGGTAATAATTTCAGCAAGTTCATCCCAGTGATCTACAAGTAACTGCTGATACTTAAATAATATTCGTGCACGCTTCGGTACAGGTACTTCCTTCCATGTTTGAAAAGCGTTAGATGCAGCTTCTACTGCATGATTTACATCTTCATGAGTAGAAATCGGCACATTGGCAATTACCGTGCCCGTCGCTGGATTAAAAACGTTTTCGGTTTGATTAGATGATGCCTCGATCCAAATACCTCCAACGAAGTTTTTTAGCGTTTTACTTGTTGTTTGCGTCATGGAATGCCTCCTATTTCATACTTATTAAAAAAATTCATATTATACATATACTATCGTTTTTTTATAGAATTTTAAAGTTTACTTGTTTCATTTGCTTCAAAGACCTGTTTGATAATTGCTATCATAAACTCTAATTCATCATCCGTTATTGAAAGGGGAGGACAGAGTGTAATAATGTTATTAAAACCTGCTACGGTATCTCCATTCTTACCAATGATTAAACCATGATCTTTACATTCTTTAATAATTTTTGCAACACGTTCTGGCTTTGCTGGCTGTTTCGATGTTTTATCTTCCACCAGTTCTATTCCCAGCAATAACCCGATTCCTCTTATATCTCCTACATATGAGTGATTGTTCAGCTCCTGTAGTTCATTTTTCAAATGTTCGCCCAAGACCGCTGATTGACTGGTTAAATTTTCTTCTTCCATGATTTCAATATTCTTTAAAGCGACTGCACATGCTGCAGGATTCCCTCCGAATGTATTCACATGACGGAAATAATTATCGGCTGATTCATTTGTAAAAACTTCATATATATCTTTGCGAACGGCAGTCACAGATAAAGGGAGATAAGCACTTGTTAACCCTTTTGCCATTGTAATAATATCTGGCTTAATATCATAATTCATATGCCCAAACATTCTCCCAGTTCTACCAAAACCACAAATTACTTCATCAATGATTAGTAAAACTCCATGACGCCTGCAAATATCTTGAACAGCCTTGACATAAACAGGATCCGGGATTAATATGCCTCCTCCTGTGATTATTGGTTCCATAATGACAGCTGCAATTGTCTCTTCCTGCTCCCAAATTATTGTATCTTCAATTGCTTTTGCCTGTTGTAAATTATATTCTTCAATGGATAAGTGGTCGGGTTTTCGATAATTATCTGGTGGGGCCACATGTAAGAATCCTGCAGTTAACGGTTCAAATTTATACTTGCGTAATGGTTGACCTGTTGCTGATAATGCCCCCATGGAACTGCCGTGATATGCACGATACCGTGAAATTATTTTATATCTTGATGTGTCCCCTTTTTGTTCATGGTATTGCCGAGCTATTTTGAACGCTACTTCATTGGCATCTGAACCACTATTTGAATAAAAGAACATATAATCATCATCTAATAACTCATTTAACTTATCCGCAAGTTCAATTCCAGGTATATGGCTTTGAGTCATTGACATATAAGCCATTTGGTTCATTTGTTCATAAGCTGCCTTGGCAAGGACTTCTCTTCCATAACCAACATTTACACACCATAATCCAGACATCCCATCCAAATATTTATTCCCTTGATAATCAATAATCCATGAACCCTTAGCTTCCTTCGCAATAAGTGGATGTGATTTGTCGTTGTATTTTGAAATATGATGCCATACGTTTTCTTGATCTTTTTCTAAAATAGATTTCCCTTGATTTCTCACCGCTTTCATTCACACATCTCTCCTTCTTATTTACAATTTGTGTATCTTTACCAAACCTTAAATTGTACGTGTCAAATAAAAATGAAATCGTTGTTATAACTGGGCCAGAGACAATTACGATTGGATTTGACACCCTCTTGACTTTGCTACATAATTGTATTTTACAAATAATTTTTAATATTATCATTTTACAATCTGTTAAATAATTTTCATTTTACTTTGACGTTATGGAGGAATGTCTGTTGATAAGTGAATTTGAGTTAACGGTAGGTGACGTCCTGACAAGGGATCTATTCAAGAACGCGAAAGTTGTAGCTGGAGAAACTGGTTTAAAACGACAAATAAAGTGGACACATATCCTAGAGACAGAAGCATTTGATTCACTAATTAATGGATCCGAGTTAATACTTACAACTGGAATTAACCTTGAACTCGACAATTGTGCAACAACAACCTATGAGCGATTATTGCAAAAAGATGTAGCAGGAATATGTATTGAGAAAGGGCCCTATTTCAAAACAATTTCTACGGATATTAAGAGATTTGCAGATAAACATGCCTTTCCAATCATCATTTTTGAAGAGGTCGTTCGATTCGTCGATATCACACAAGATTTGCACAGCTTGCTAATTAACCAGCATCACCAAATGTTAAATCAACTAAGCACATTAACCCATAAATTTAATGAACTTTCTTTAGCGCCAAATGGTATATTAAAAATCTTACAAGCATTACATCATTATTTTGGCCAACATTCCCTCTGTTTACTTGAAGACTCAAAATCGTATTATTATCCTCCAGAATCTAAAATAGATCAAGAAAACATTCTATCCTATATATCTACGAAATTAACAAACAAACGACAATCTGGAATTATTTCTATTTATAATGAAACATTCGTCATTGCGCCAGTATTTGGATTAGGACAGATCTGGGGTTACTTATGTTTAAACATAACCAAGAATCTAAACGAAGAATTCTTGCTATCTGTGTTGGACCGAGCCTCATTAGCGATCGCCCAAATCCTATTAAGAAATCGCACCATCGAAGAAAGAAAGCTAAATTCAGAAGACGAATGTGTACGGACATTATTACAGGGAAAACCTTATAATCAAAGCGATCTACACACATTCCTCCCCGTTGCAAGTACAAATTTATACTTCCGGGTTTTTATCATCAAAACGGAATCTCCAGATTCTGTTATAGGTGAAGATAATTGGGAAGAAATTAAAATTCAACGTACCATTTTGATTCGATCCCTATTTAAACATGCCGGATATTTTCCTGCCGTTTCAGTTAGAAAAGATGAAATAGCAATTATTTGTTCATTTATAGCGGAGACACATGTTAATAAAAGTACCAAACAATTTTTACAGGTAACCAAGAATCTATTATCCGCAACATTATTAAATAATAAAATAACGTATATAGGGATAAGTGGGCTGCACCAAAATGTAAGTCATATTTCTAAGGGGTATGCCGAAGCAAACGATGTCATTTATTTAAATAAACAACAACTAAGCACTACTTATTTTCATGATGAAATAGGTATCTATCAGATTTTACTACCTTTACAAAAAGACAAACAATTACAACTTTTTATAAATGACTATATAGGTGAATTAATTTTCCTTGATGAAAATTCAGACAGTGAACTTCTTAAAACCCTAGAAGTTTATTTAGCATGCAGAGGCTCAAAAAAGGAAGCAGCAGAGAAGTTATTTATTGTAAGACAAACACTCTACCATCGATTAAGAAAGATTGAGCAATATATAGGAAAGGACTTTATGGATCCTGTTAAACGCCTTGCCATCGAAACAGCAATAAAGGCTTATTATATATTAAAGAATCGACATTATTTGGACAATAAGTAAAATACAGCAATTAATTTTTTAACATTCTGATAAAAGAATCTATTCTTTAATTACTATAAACTATAATACAACCCTCGGTTATCCAATGATTGATTGGCTTGTTACAGGAAATAAAGGTAATAAATTACAATTCAATTGAGGAGTGTTGTTTTATGAAATCTACTTTTATGTTACCGAAAACGAGAAAAGGGTGGATCAGTTTAGCCTTGATTGTTTTCGTAATCGTTCTCGGCAGCTGGCCGGTAATACCTTTCTTCAACAAGGAAACGATCGTCTTCGGGATGCCAATGCTCATGGTATGGTCTATCGTTATTATCGTTATCACTACTTCTACCTTATGGTTCATTAATAAGATAGGAGGGGTTAAATAATGACCATGTATATACCACTGCTCATTACCATTTCATATATGATTATTGCCGTTTTACTTGGATATACAGCAGGCAAGGGAAAAGATATGAATAATGCAGAAAATTGGGGTGTCGGAAGTAGAAGCATGGGACCGATAACCATGTATTTGTTAATTGCTGCCGGCGGGGTTAGTGCTTACACCTTCATGGGTTCACCCGGCTGGGCATATTCTAAAGGAGTTCCCGCTTTATACGTGGTCGTATATTTAACCTATATGGGGGTTATCGCATGGTATTTTGGACCAAAGGTTTGGGAATTAGGTAATAAATACAAATATGTTACCCAATCTGCTGCTATCTCCGATCGTTATGAGAGCAAACCATTAGGAGGTTTAGCATCCATCGTCACTTCTATCGGCGTGCTAGCTTATGCTGTACTTCAAACCACTGGCGCTGCTTATATACTTAATGTGATGAGCTATGGAATGATCCCAACATGGGTAGGAGTGTTTTTATCTTTAGGTGTGATATCTATTTACCTTTATCGAAGTGGCCTAAAAGCTATCGGTATCACCAATGCCTTCCAAGGTGGGCTTATGTTCGTCGTTTCTTGGTTCGTTGGCCTATGGGCAACCAATCAATTCACCGGAGGGTATTCTTTTCGACCAATATTTGAACGTGTTCAAGCTGATATTCCTGAATTTTTAACGTTACCTGGTGGATTAGGAGACATGAATGTTACTTTTTGGACTACTTCTATATTAATCTCGGTTTTTTCTATTTGGCAAACCCATTGGATTCAATGGATGGGAGCCGCTTCTAAACAATCTATTAAACGTGCAGCTACTTTGTTGCCAACGTTTTATATTGTGCTTATACCTATGATTGCCGTTGGATTTATTGGTATCTTCATGTACCCTAACCTGAATAATCCTGATACGGTTGCCATTCAAATGGCTGTTGATAATATGCCAGTAGTTGTCGCTGGGTTACTAGGTGCAGGTACTTTAGCGGCAGCAATGTCGTCCAGCGAACCTTGTATACATGCAACAGCTCTCAGCTACAGCAAGGACGTTTTACAGCCTTTATTTAAATGGGATGAGGTTACTGCTGGAAAATGGACAAGACGATTAATTTTCCCCATTATGGCTTTTATTATAGCACCCATCTCCATAATGGAACCTGCTAGTCTTGTATATATTTTATTAATCGGCTATGGATTCATTGGCCAAGCTTTTCCATCAATTATTGGGATGTTCTTTTGGCCAAGGGCTACAAAATACGGTGCATTCTGGGGGTTATTTGCAGGTTTTGTAGTTACTGTACTATTTTCTTTCGTTATTACCCACCCATTAGGCGTTCATGCAGGCATTTGGGGTTTGCTAATCAATACATCTGTATTTGTACTAGTCTCACTCGTTACCAAACCTGCTTCTAAGGCTACAATTGAACGTTTTTTTCCAGATCGATATGAAGAATTATATGAAGATGAACATGTTAAGAAAATGCCAGAAACTTCAGCATAGGTAAGGAGGAATTGTGATGAACAAGCAAATCTATATAAACGGTGAGATTTTTACCGTAAATGAGCAAAATCAAATTGAAGAAGCGATTGCTATTGAGGGAAATAAGATCATCGCTGTAGGAAAGAATGAGCAGATTCTACGCTTACAAGATGATACAAGTACGGTCATTGATCTACAAGGTCAAACCGTAATACCAGGATTTATTGATTCTCATCTTCATATTACGATGTACGGAACCAATGAGCTTTCGATTTCCTGTAAAAGTGAACAAATAAAATCTATTTCCGATTTACTGGATAAATTGAAAGAGCAAGTACAACTAACTCCTAAAGGAGAGTGGATTCGAGCATGGGGATATAATGAGCAAACAATGGAAGACCAACGACTGCCTACCAAGGAAGAATTAGATACGATATCTTCAGAGCATCCTATTTTAATAGCCCGCACTTGTGGTCACATCTCTGTTGTTAACAGTTATGCTTTAGACTTAGCTGGTATTAACAAACGCACCCCTGACCCATCTGGGGGGCGATTTGAGAAAAATGAATCTGGTGAACTTACTGGAACAATGATTGAAAATGCTCACATGAAGCTATTTTCTATCGCCTCATTTACCGAGCAAGAAATGACCAAAGCACATGCAGTTGCTTCAAAACAATTTGCTGCCAAAGGGATCACTTCCATTCATGATGCTACTGGTTATGGGTTAGAGAATCTTCGTATGTTACAACAAGATGCAAAAACAAATGTAATCAAACAACGTGTGTATGCAATGGTAGGTGCGCTAAGTGGTGCCGAGAACATCGTGAAGCATATGGTTGCTTCCGGTATATTCACAGGACTAGGAGACAATAAATTCCGAATCGGTCCTGCTAAGCTATTTTTAGATGGAAGCAGTAGCGGTCCAACTGTGTGGACAAGGTCACCTTACACAAGTGACCCTAGTAACTTCGGAGTTTATTATTTCACACAAGAACAAGTAGATGAATTACTCATTCCTGCCCATCAAAAAGGCTGGCAGATTACTGCACACGCTCAAGGAGATGCTGCTATAGATATGTTGCTTACGACGATTGAAAGGGCATCTGAACAGTACCCAAGAAGCAATCCTCGCCATCGGATTGAACATGCTGGCATCGCGAGCCCTGATTTAATTAAGCGAATGAAAGAGCAAGGGGTTATTCCCATTCCAAACCCGGCATTTCATTATGAATATGGTGATGGATACGTTAAAAACTACGGAGAACGTGCTGCTCAAATGTATCCTTTAGGAGATTATCTAGATGCAAGGATTCCTGCAGCAATTGCTTCGGATTGTCCTGTTACCGATTTTAATCCTCTGCGAGGCATTCATACAGCAATGACCCGGCAATCTCAGAACGGCCAAGTAATTGGAGAAAATCAACGAATTACTCTTCTGGAAGCCATCCGTATGTATACAATTAATGGAGCATATGCTTCATTTGAAGAAGATATCAAAGGAAGCATTGAACCTGGAAAATTAGCTGACCTCGTGCTCTTCGATCGTTCCCTATTGGATTGCGAGATGGATGATTTACTAAACGCACAAGTGGAATGGACGATGATTGATGGAGAACTGGTCTATCAAAAGGAAGCAGTACATGAATAAACAGAATAAGGTACACTAGTTGGGACCTCTTACGAAATCGGTTATCAGCATGGCAAAACAGCTACGAACTCAATCAATAATAGCCTTAAAACCTATGAAAAAATGTTTAGCGAAAATGCAGGAATGACTTGGGACGAAGCATGTACAAAGGCGTTATTACATGTACCTGCCATCAAGAAAAATTATCCACACTATTTAGAAGAAATGACTGGGATTGCAAATGGAGCAGGAGTAGCTTTTGAAGATATTCTTGCTCTAAATACCCGCAGTGAGATAGCTTTACTTACCTCTCCTGATGGCTGTACTTCATTTGCTCTATCAAAGCCAAAAACAAAAAAGACTTGGTTAGCGCAAAACTGGGATTGGAAGGAGTCACAAGCTGATTCGATTATTCACCTCGAAATTCAGCAATCATCTCTCCCAACCATTGAGATGATTACAGAAGCAGGAATTATTGGAAAAATAGGATGTAATAGTGCAGGAATTGGTGTCTGTTTGAATGCATTAAAAACAAATCAATGGCAACCAAAACTACCAATTCATCTTGGATTAAGAGCTATCCTTGATTCAAGAACATTTGATGAAGCCATTTCAAAAGTCGATGATAATCAAATAGCCTCAGCGGCTCATTTTTTTATCGCATCAAATTCAGAAGAATTGGTTAGTATGGAAGTATCCCCAGTTCACACAGCCAAGATCCGGCCGAGATTCGGAATGCTTCAACACACGAACCATATTTGTTCGGAACCAATGAAACAAGATATGGATGAGATAACAAAGCCTGACTCGTATCAGCGATTACATACTGCTGTAAAGCTGCTGGATACGCATCAAACCGGACAAATAAATCAAGCTACCCTTTTCCATTGGCTAGCTGATCACCAAAATTATCCTAATTCAATTTGTCGTCATAATGATCCAAATCAAGCAGAACCAGACAAGGTGGAAACGGTTTTTAGTATTGTTATGAATCTTTCAGATCATCAATTAGACTGGGTTAAAGGTAAACCATGCGAATTTGATAAATTCAAATAAGGGTAGGGGAACTTGAGTGTCCCAAACCGACAGAACCATTTTATTCGTTAAACCGATGGCATGCTTTCCGCGGGAACGGTCTCAGCTAACCCGAGTAAGAAAAATCACTCCCGGATTGAAGCATCACTACTACTTGTACTGTCCCCGCAGGAGTCATGCTTTCATTCTCTATTAATAACCATTTTATTCATTGCTTTCCGTAATAGTAATTCATCTTTTTAAAAAAAAACGAATAAAAATCCCAACCAGGATCCGATTGTAACTGCGTATACTCGGATCAAAGTTCGGATTTTTCACCTAAATCACTTCGGTCTCTTCCCCGTCCTTATGACATATATTTAATAGCGACATTTTTAACTTGCGTATAATTATATAAAGCAATCCACCCTTTTTCTCTGCCAAACCCACTTTTCTTATACCCACCAAATGGCATTTGAATCCCGCCACCGGCTCCATAATTATTTATAAAAATCTGTCCGGACTGAATACGATCTGCCAAATAGTGAGCCCTACTGATATCCTTTGTCCATAAACCCGTGACTAGTCCGTATTCGGTACTATTTGCTAAAGCTAATGCTTCCTCCGTATCATTGAATGTAAACACGCTAATAACCGGACCAAATATTTCTTCCTGAGCAAGCTTGCTATTTTCTTGAACTTGATCAATAATAGTTGGCTCCATGTAAAAGCCACCTTCATTTCCTTCAATGGTTACCTGTTTTCCACCTACTAAAATGGATGCTTCTGATTTTGCCAGCGTTAAATAGGACTGAATACGCTTAAACTGCTTTTCATTTAATATCGGTCCAATATCCATGTCCTTGATTCCTGGGCCAATGGTTAACGTTTGAAAACGTTCCAGTAACCTTTCAATAAATTGGTTTTTAAATGAGGATTCAATTAGCAACCTAGAACCCGCAGAACAAGTTTGTCCTGCGTTTTGAATGATTGCTCGAGTGACACCTTCTACTGCCTTATCTAGATCGCAATCAGAAAATACAATATTTGGTGATTTTCCACCAAGTTCTAGTGTCACTGGTACAATATTTTTGTTTGCTGCATTTGCTACTGCAATCCCTGTTTCAACGGATCCAGTAAAAGTTAAATGGTTAATTAATGAGTGCGAAGATAATGCTGCACCGGCTTCATTCCCATATCCCGTAATATGATTAAACACGCCATCAGGTAAACCGACGTCATGAAAATATTCTGCAATCTTCATAGCAGTCATCGGTGTATCCTCCGCGCTTTTTACAATGACTGTATTGCCCATCGCAATTGCAGCTGCAACACTCCGCGAGAGAATCTGGATGGGATAATTCCAAGGTACAATATGGGCAGTTACTCCAATTGGTTCACGAACAACATAATCGATTATTCCTGACTCAATAGGGATGGTATCTCCCATCACTTTATCGGCTGCACCAGCATAAAACTGAAAATAACGAATTGCTGCATCAATATCAGCATATCCTTGTGATAATGGTTTACCAACATCAATTGTTTCCAATGCTGCTAGTTCATCTCGGTCTTTTTTAATCATTTCTGCAATATGATAAAGAATATCACCACGTTCATGAGGTTTTACTTTCCACCACGCCTCCTTTTCAAATGCCTGTTGGGCAGCATGTACTGCTAAATCTACATCTCCCTTTTGACCTCGTGGAATCGTAGCGATTACTTCTCCATTAGCAGGGTTTTTCACCTCAATCAATTGCTCGCTTATACTCTCTCGCCAATTTCCATTAATATACATTTTTAAATTCTTCACACCTATATTCCCCCACATCAGCTATATATTTCTACCGCCATCAACATGAACAACACTACCGGTAATCATAGCTGCCTCATCTGATAATAAGAATTTCACGGTATGTGCGATATCGACCGGTTGTAATAATTTTCCTAAAGGAACACTCTGCTCAAATACTTGCCTTTTCGATTGTTCCACATCTCCACCCGCCTTGGTAAATTTACCAAGCATTCCTGTATCCGATGGTCCAGGGTGGACGATATTTACATTGACATGGTACGGCGCAAGTTCTAGTGCTAATGCCTTTGTAAATGATTCAACTGCACCTTTTGACGCAATATAGGCTTGTAAACCTGTTCTTGGTCTAGTTGTAGATACTGATCCTATATTCACAATTGAACCTCGTTTTCTCTTTTTCATATAGCTAGCAGCTGCTTGACAAGTTAAAAATGTCATCGTCATATTCATATTCATAATTCGATGCCATTCCGCTAAGGATACTTCTTCGATAGGGGATGCCGCCTGTGCAGTACCAGCAAAATTAACTAATCCGTCAATTTCTCCAAACGCTTCGGTAGTTTCTTTTAGTACATCTTCTATCATGCCCTCCTGCAAGAGATCTCCTTGCACAGCTAGAAAATTACCAATTGCTTGATAGCGATCGTTGTCTAGATGAAGGTCACAACCTACGACATTGGCATCTTCATTTAATAGTAAATCGGCGAAAGCTCGCCCCATTCCCCCTCCTGCTCCAGTTACGATAATCGTTCGTCCTTGAAATGACATAGATTCACCTACTTTTTATACAATTTGTTAATTATTGCATCTCCTACTTCATTTGTGGTTGCTGTCCCCCCCATATCTGGTGTAATGACCTTCTTGGTAGATACTACGTTTTGAATACCGGCGAGAATCTTATCATGGATATCTTGCCTATCAAATTGCTCATACATTAATGCTAATGACCAAATCTGAGCAATGGGGTTAGCAATTCCTTTTCCCGCAATATCAGGAGCTGAACCATGTACAGGTTCAAACATGGAAGGGTAATTTCCTTCAGGATTGATATTTGCTGATGGGGAAATCCCCAATCCACCTACAATGGCAGACCCAAGATCAGATAAAATATCACCAAACAGATTAGAAGCTAAAACAATATTAAAATCATAAGGTCTTTGGACAAAATAAGCAGCTA
This sequence comes from Virgibacillus salexigens, assembly GCF_014905415.1. Taxonomy (GTDB): domain Bacteria; phylum Bacillota; class Bacilli; order Bacillales; family Amphibacillaceae; genus Virgibacillus; species Virgibacillus salexigens. The sequence continues at coordinate 145,947 of NZ_BNEO01000002.1, read as the reverse complement.
ATGCATCAATATAATATTTCTCATAATTGATAGTTGGGTATTTTTCAGCTACGCTTTCAATCGTTTGATCCCAGAATTTCATGGAATGGATAATTGCATTTGATTTCGTAGCATTCGTCAATTTTTTAAGGCCATGTTTGTTTGCATAGGAAAAAGCAAATTCTGCGACCTGAGTAACTCCCTGCCTTGTCATTACACTATTCTGAATTGCCAACTCCCTATTCTCTCCTTCAAACATCCTCCCTCCAGCATTGGAATATTCCCCCTCCGCATTTTCCCTTATCAATACAAAATCAATTGGTTTATTCACATGATGACGTAATGGATTATCTATACCATCTAATAATTTAATTGGTCGGAAGTTTACATACTGCTGAAAAGATTTACGGATTGGCATAATCATTTCCCAAATTGTAATATCATCCGGAACTCGTTCGTCCCCAATCGCACCAAAAAGAATAGCGTCATAATGCTGCAGTTGCTCTAAACCATCCTTCGGCATCATTCGGTTTGTCTGTAAATAGTAATCTGAATTCCAATCAAAGACATCGTATTCGATTTGAAATGAATCATGTTCATTAATCGCCTCTATGAGTTTTAATGCTTCATTCATAACTTCAATACCAATACCGTCACCTGGAATAACTGCGATTTTTTTACTCACTTAATCCCCTTCTTCCCTTAAAAATTGTAAAGCAGCCGTTCGATAAATCTGCGTTGTCTCCCCTAATTCTTCGATGTCAACATATTCATTAATTTGATGCGGAATATCTCGATCCCCAGCTCCAATGGTTACAATTGGAACGCCATGTATATGCAAAAATGTTCCATCCGTCGCTCCAGGAACACCATTAAAGGTTGGCTTTTTATGTAAGACCTTTTCTACAGCATGACAGACAGCAGTAACTACGGGATTTCCTTTATCTGTCTCTGTAGCAGGACGATCTTCGATAATCTCATAGGCTGCCGAAAAATGTGTATCCTGTGTTTTCAACTTTGCATATATGTGGTCAATTTTCTGAAGTAGTTCTTGATGGTCTTGATTTGGTACAGTTCGAATATCCAAGGTAACCATACAACTTTCTGGGATTACATTAATTTGGGCATCTCCTGTAACCGGTGCTTGTAGAATTGTTGGCGTTATACTTGGCCATCTTAAATAGGGGTGTTCACCATGAATGTCCTGCTCTTCTTTTTCTAATTGTTCTAACGCTGTAATTAGTTTTGCCATTCGCCAATTTGGATTAATACCACTCCAAGATATGGCACCATGAGCCATTTTTCCATGAACCGTAACCTTCAGGCGTAAAGCACCTCTTTGCGCAATACATACTTGATTTTCTTCTGGTTCACAAATAATTGCACCATCGACATCATCAGCCCAGCCCTGATTAATAAAATGTTTAATACCAAGCATTAAACTCTCCTCATCAACAGGAATACATAGAATGATCTTCCCATTAAAATGTTCCTGATCTTCAATTATCGACTGAACCGCGGTAATCATACAGGCGAGATTACCCTTTGTATCATTCGTTCCCCTTCCATACATTTTTCCATCCACAATTTCAGCACCGAAAGGCGGATAATTCCAACTCGATGGATCCCCTTCTGTTACTACGTCAGTATGCCCTTCAAACAACAATGTTTTACCAGGTTTACCAGAATCAACAATCCCAATTACATTTGGACGTCCTGGTGCAACTTCCTCCACATATACATCGATTCCAATTTCTTTTAAGTAGGCAGCTACAAACTGAGCAACTTGTTCTTCATTGCCATTTGGTTTATCTGGTCGATATACACTAGGAATACGCACAAGTTTTTGCGTCAATGATATAGCACGTTCTGTGTCTCTTTTCACTTGTTTTGATTGGACAATTTTCATTATAAGCCTCTCCTTATGCATTTTTTAATGAAGTTGCAGGGAATTCATACGCTTCTTTTTTAAATAAAAGACTAAAGACAATAAAAGCAATAAATGATAGGATTACAGGTAAGGTAACTGTATGAACACCTAGTAAATCGCCGTATGCTTGGTTATAAAAATGAATAACAATATATGTGCCTATTCCTACTATCATTGAGGCAATAGCACCTTGTTTATTGGCATATTTCCAATAAAGCCCCATCACTAATGGCCAAATAAATGCAGCCTCCAACCCTCCAAATGCAAATAAATTTAGAAAGATAAGTAATTCAGGAGGTTGTATAGCCAATAGGAAGGCTACTATTCCAAGAAGTCCGGTAAATCCCATACTGATATTCTTCATTTGTTTATCTGATGCAGTAGGCTTGATATAATTCATATAAACATCCTTCACCACGGAGGAGCTAACAAGTAATAGGAGCGAATCAACGGTAGACATCATAGCAGCCAATGGAGCTGCCAGTACAATCCCCGCAATCCATGGCGGCAATACTTCTAACGCTATCATCGGGATAACCTGATCGGCCACTTCAATTCCCGGCATGATCGGCCTTGCAAATACGCCAATAAGATGCATATTTAACATAATAACCCCGACGACTACTGTTCCTATAAGGATTGCCCGATGCATCGATTTGGCATTACGATAAGACATTGCTCTTACAGCAACTTGTGGTAGCGCCACTACCCCAACACCAACTAATATCCAGTAGGATGATATGTATAACGCTGTTAGTTGCCCATCCTGGCCATAAGGTGTAATGAGATTGGGATTCTCGCTTGCTAAATCTGCGAATAAAGCAGAAATACCCCCTCCTGAAACAACGACAGCAATTAATAAAATAAATGTACCGACTACCATTACAAAGCCTTGAATCGTATCGGTGATAGCTACTGCACGAAAACCACCGATAGTTACATATATGAGTACAGACAAGGTAAATATGAATAAGGCAGCGGTATACGATAATCCGGTTAGAGATTGAATTAAATAAGCACCACCCACCCATTGAGCTGCCATTGCAGAAAACAGAAATACGATAATACTTCCAGCGGATAATAGTACAACCGCCTTACTTTTATAGCGTTCTTTGAGAAAATCAATTAATGTTACTGCTTGAAATTTTCGAGTCACAATAGCAAACTTTTTCCCTAAAACAAGCAGTACAAAATAACCTGTAGCTACTTGGGTCATGGCTAGAAGCACCCAACCAAACCCTATGGAATAAGCTGCACCTGGTCCACCAAGAAAACTGGAAGCGCTGCCATAAGTTGCTACCATCGTCATTGCTAAGACGATCCCTCCAAATTCTCTACTACCTAGAAAATAATCACTTAAGAAAGAATCTGATTTCGCCATTTTTCGATTAGACCAGATTCCGACAAAGAATACAATCAATAGAAAAACGAGTAATGGTGTAACTACTTCCCAATTCATGCAGAGTGCACCTCTTCCTCTTCTTCAGTATCTTCCAGCGGCATATCTACTAAAACAAATTTCACAACGATAAATACCAGTAACACCATAACTAGAAAACCGACAATACAGCTAAAAAAGATCCATGCAGGAAACCCTAAAATATATGTGTACTCTCCAGGTGGCTTAGAACCAAGACCATATGCGAATCCGTACCACCATAGAATATTAATAATTGCTAATCCGCATCCAATCAGTGCTTCTCTATGAGCTACTTTATATCGAGTGTCTTCTACATACTTCTTCTTTCTCACCCCAATCCACCTCCTAAATTTTTATCTAATCGTTATAAAAATTCATATTTTCAATTTATTTATAGTATATCTATTCGTTAAACTTGAAGCATTAGACAAATTGTCAATTTCATTCGAATAAAATAAGACATAATGTAAATAAAAATGACAAAAGCAGGCAAGAATATAATCGGTTTACAACAACTTTAAAAATATTGGCTTGCATCTTTGTAAGGTTATGTCATGTACATAGATAGGTAATACACTTCCATACAGTTATAATTAGACTATCATATATCGAGGAGGTTAATTATGAAGCGAATGATTAATATCGTCATACTGGTATTCGAAGTATTCATAAATGGAAAACAAGTTGCCAAAAAACTAAATAAGGAAACCATCTAATACGAATTCCTCAATAACCACTTTCAACGTAAAAACCACTTCTGATAAATATAGAAGTCCCTCATATAGGACTTCTATTAACCATACATAGCATTAAATATATCGCTTACTCTTTTATAATTAACATTTCGTTTTCATCAAATTCCCACATGTCTCCGTAAGCAACTTCCCAATAAAAGCCATTGGGATCTTGAAAATATCCGCTATACCCTCCCCAAAATACTTTCTCAGGGGCTTTAATAATCTTAGCGCCAGCCTGTTCTGCCACTGCAAATACATCATCGACCTCTTGCTTTGTTTTCCCATTATACGCCAACGTAATCCCCGAAAATCCGTTTCCAACTGCTGGCGGATTTTTTTCATCAATATCATTCACTAAATGATCAATCTGAAATAACGATATTTTGGTACCTGCGTTATTAAAGAAAACGACTTCTGGATTTGCTTCATCGCCATGGACGACTACATCAAACCCTAAACCATCACGATAAAACTGTAACGACTCTTTCATATTTTGAACACCCAATGTGACTAAATTTAACCGGTTCAACAAACACCCCTCCCCAAAAACTACTTCTTTACCATTTCGACCTAAATCACTAAATTCCTTTAAAATAAAATAACGTAATTGGTGAATGAATGCATTGTCTGAACTACGGCATGCTTCTGCGGGCATATCATCAGCTATTTTCAGGTAAGCCCTGGACCATCACGAATCGTGTTGCTCTGTTGAAGTTACGGACAAGCTTAAAATTGAACAAAATCATCCGAACAATGTTGATAATCGTTCGTCTTCTTTATCTAAAATACTTTTGTCTCGCTTTCCTCCACTGGTATTATGCTAAAAATACAGGTGAGTACTCCACGACACCTTAAATTTCCTCCAAAGCACCTTTTTTCAGTTCTTTAACCATATACATTTCATTCATACGGAGCCGCAATATTGTACTTCGATGCTGGTTCGAAGCCAAATCTTGGGTAATACGTAGCATGGCCCATGACAATAACGACAGCATGGTTTAACTGCTGCGCCGTTTGCAACGCATTATTTATTAATGCACTACCGACACCTTGATTTTGATACGCAGGTAAGACGGATACTGGGGCTAATGCTAAGCCTTGGTATGAATGATTATCATCGTGTATCTGCACCTTTGTTAACAATATATGTCCGATAATCTTCGTTATTTTTCTCATAGACGATAGCTAAATCAGCAATATATTCATTGGATTTACGTAAATCATGAACCAGCTGATGTTCTTTTTTTTGCTATACGGGGCGTACTTAAATGCTTGCTTGGTTACATTCTTTGTTTGTTTGTAATCGGTAGCTTTTTCTTTTCGAATCGGCATTTTATCCCCCCTAATGATGGTCTTATTTATTTTAAAGGGGATGGTTAAAAAAACCAATTATTTGCTACATGTAAAAACTCGAAAACCTAACTTATCTTTTAATGTTTCCGTTAGTTCTTGATGAAAAGCCAATAGATCAAACGTTTCGTCATTGACCTCTTGAGAAAGATCGAAATCATTAGCGTCCTCTATATCAAGTTCATTCGCAGATAAAATTGGCTGCTGCATATGAATGTTTTCAAACCCAGCTTGTTTCAATCTTATTTCCCATTCAGATTCAGAAATTAACTCAGAAAATCGATAAAATGCAGTTACCATTTCAACTTCTTCTTTCGTTAGTTCTTGTTCCACCACCATTTCAATGGCTAACAGCTTACCACCTTGTTTGACCGCATGGGAAACACGAGGAAGCGATTGATTGAGATCAGTAAAAGAGAGCACAGATTCCGATAAGACCATATCATATTGTTTGTCTACAGATAGACACTCAACATCAGCCGTTAAAACCGTTATTGGTAGATCTCTAGATAAAAACCGTTTCTTTGCTTTTTCCAACATGACTGGATTATAATCTACAGCAGTAACTCGGCACCGATAGGTATCTGCAATATAGGCGGCTGTCTGACCCGTCCCACAACCGATATCCAATACAGAAGTTTGTTCATCCATGTTTTCTTTTGTTAATAATGTTTTTGTTAAATACAAACCACCTGGATGAGCACCACCGACACCTAACAAAGCTAAACCTTCAAGATAATCTAATCCCATTCCACTTCATCTCCTCTCATTCTTCTACATTACTTTATGTTAAAACTGCTTGTAGAGACACTTATCTATAGAGGCAAATTCATTCTTTACATGGTTTTTTCTTATGAATAGCAGAATCTGAATACGAATATTTGTTCGTTACCCTCTGGAAATTCATATGAAAATAATGATATAATAAGCAAATCAGTGTGTAGAGATATTGGTCTTTGACCAAAAATATATGTCTTATGATACATCTGCCATCTGAAAAATTTTAAAATGGAGATGATCATATGCATGAAGAAACAAGATTACCACGAAACGGAAAGGAATTTGCATTATTCTTAGCTATCATATCGATACTATCTGTAAATATCATTGCCCCTCTTTTTATGGGATTTGAATTTGGATTTAGTAAAGATGTGTATATTAGAACCTTACAAGTAATTCCTTTTGTATGGATTTGTGTCATTTTATTAGTAACCCTTGTTGCAAATCCAATTGTTAATCAACTTGTACAAAAATTTGTGGCTCCCGCAGACGGTTTTAATGCGAGAGTTTTATTTACGATCTTATTTAGTGTAACGATTCTTTCGATTTTATTAACAGTAATTGGAACTTGGATTGGTTTGAGAGAGATTAGTATGGAACCGATCCGCACATTCTTTTATGACTGGCCGCGTAACTTTTTCATTGCATTCTGGGTTGAAGCGTTAATTGCACAGCCAATAGCAAGGTTTACGATGAAAAAATTGCATGTAAGTCAGGAACGAAAAGCTGTAAATGCTTCATAAAAATCAAAATGACAAGTGTCAAAAGCCGATTGATTTAAAAAACAATCGGCTTTTTTCATGCTCCACTTTCTTTCAACCTTTGAAACATCTACTTTATAAAACATATGCTATCACAAGTATCTATTAGTGAAGGAGATCGTTCAATGAGTGTCATTCGCACAGATCGCTGGTTAGAGAAAAATTACAAACACCCAATGAAAGTGATAAAACAGCTAGAAAAAACATTTTCTGGTGTTGATGCAGCAGACATTTATGCTCACCTTACGCAATTTGGCCTATCATTGGAGCCAAAGCACATCAAGCAATTAACAGAAACAAACCACTGGAAAATTGTTGAAAAAGATTATAATTATTTAAAAGAAATTTGGAAAGGTCCCAATATTCATATTTTTATCTTTCCATCAAACGCAGCTAACCGTAAATTAAAACAGGATTATAACAGTAAGGCTGGTTTGACTTTCAAGGATAAGATTTTTCTATTTCTAGCTGAAATAAATACAGAATCCGAAATCAAGGCATTATTTACCCATGAATACAACCATACCTGTCGTTTAAATCGTTATCCTAAGCAAGAACAGGCTTACACATTACTGGATACGATTATATTGGAAGGGCTAGCAGAAAACGCAGTACGTGAAAGACTAGGGGATGAACATACAGCGATTTACACCGGAAGTTATAACGACGAAGAATTAAAGCAAATGTGGGAGAAGATTATTATGCCAAATCACCACGTTCTCAAAAGCGATCGAAAGCACCAGCAGTTACTATATGGATTTCATTTTTATCCGAAAATGGCTGGGTATTGTGTTGGTGATTACCTTGTAAGAAAGTATATGAATAAACATAAGGTATTGACGAAAGATTTATTTCACTTGAAAACTGAAGACATAGCTGAATTGGGGAAAATAGAAGAATGATATTGGGGGATTGAATTGAATTTATGAAAAACACCGCATACGTTTTAAAACCATACGGTGGTTGAATAGAAAAGATCATTACTTTCAGAGAACTTATGTTCTGTTTATGGAACAGTTTAATAAACCCGTCCATTGCTTGACTTCTATAATATTAGTATAACTTAAAGCTAAATATAAGTCTATATTTTTTCAGAAAATTGTTTTAATGTAAGGGTACTTATTTTTTCACACCGATTTGATAGGAGGCGTTCACATGCAATGGGTAGCTTGGGATCAGAATTTAAAAATCCGATTAATTGGAGAAACATTGTTTAATATGCTGTTTTGGATGTATTTTCCCTTTCTTACTATCTATTTTAGTGAGGCTCTAGGTAAGATGACTGCAGGTATTATGATGACCGCTCCTTCTATAATTAGTATTATCGGCAGCATGTTAGGCGGTTATTTAGCCGATCAGTTTGGCAGACGCTCTACAATGCTAATTGGATCCTTTCTACAGGTAGGTATGTTTGCATTATTTGCACTCTCTATTTCGCATTGGATTGATTATATTGCATTTATTACCATAAGTTTTGGAAAATCACTTTATCGACCTGCTAGTGCAGCAATGGTAGCTGATCTGGTACCCAAAGCGAAACGTCGCAGGGTGTTTGCTACTTTTGCAACAGCAAATAATCTTGGTGCTGTTTTTGGGCCAGTGATTGGTGCAGTGTTATTTTTTAATTACCGAAGTGAACTTTTATGGTCTTGTACATTAATAACGCTTTTATATTCTCTCGCCATCCTCTCTTTGATACGTGAAACCATGCCAGATCCACAGAGGAAGCATGAACATACATACAATATGTGGTTACTTTTAAAGGAACAATTCTTGAACTACCGATTAATCTTCCGTGATAAAGCCTTTTTTCTATATATTTTAGCTGGAGTTTTTATAACTATTTCTATTATGCAATTGGATCTATATTTGGCAATATACGTGAACGATTATGTTCCTTCTCAAGCATTGTTTCACTGGAAAGGATGGTCGCTGACCCTTGATAGTGAGAAAGTTTTCGGATGGATGATCGGTTTAAATGGATTGTTATTCGTACTATTTATCATACCCGTCACCAAACAATTAGAAAATTGGAGCGATCGAAATGCACTTGTTCTATCAGCAATATTATCAGGCATAGGCATGTTTTTGGTAGGGTTAGCAGCTAATGTATGGTTATTATTTATCTTTACAGTAATCCTTACACTAGGAGAAATCATACATGGACCAGTAGTTCAAAATTTTGTTAGTAATTATGCTCCTAAAACTGCGAGAGGACAATACATGGGAGCCGCTGACCTACAGTTTTCTATTGGACGATTTATAGCGCCATTGACAGTCATCCTTTCCACTTCTTTCTCACCACTTATCGTGTTCGGATTTATACTGTCATGTGCCATCATAAGCGCATCGATCTATGTACAATTATTTAAGATCATTGCTATTGATAAAAAAATACAGTCTTCTAGCACGTAGAACAACGTACTTACTAGCACTTTAACTTTTTTAGTTGGATGTAAAGACAAAATCAGTAAGCACGAAATGCCTTAAACCTACATCTGCCATTCAGGGCGTTTCAAAGTTAGAAATTACCCTATTTACTTCTTCAAACCATACATTAAAAATATCATCAGGTAATAGTTCGTCATCATTTGTATAAATGAAGTCATATCTATAGTTCGCTATTAAACTATTCTGCTTCACATTATAATGTAACTTTATCTCTGTAGGCATTTCTCTTCCATATTCTTTACATTTTTCATGAATTTTTTCTAAGTTTTCAAGTCCAATATCTAAAACAGCTTCTTGCCTTTTTTTCAGAGGTATCATAAAGCAATTCTTTCTTACTCGTGCTTATGCTATTTACTGCATCATTTAAGTTATGCTTAAAAACAAACTGACTATTTATTTTTAAAAAAATACGTCAAAAACATACATTTCTGGCTCATAGGAAACAGTAAATGTAAATATCCTCTGCTTCATTTTCAACGTATTCTAAACAAATACCTACCATATCTGCTTGTAATTCAGAAAAGTAATCTTCAAATACTTTACTCAAGTCAATCACCCCTAATTTTTTAATCTTACTTTCTTAATCACACCGTCCATATTATATTTATTTTATTTCAAAGCTTGTCGGCCTTAATCTAGTTCCATCATAATTGACTTTAACGTTAACTGAAACGTGCTTTCTTTCTTCAATTGCTTTTAGCCCATTTATTCTCCAACTTCTTATATTTACTTAAATCAACACTGCTTGATTGAGGAACAAGTTTATCATCCGGAGATCCCCCAACCCTATCACCAGCTAAATGTCCAGCATGGTCTCCAGATTCTTTTCCTGGTGTATTTGATTTATATCTAATATAATTAGCTTGTATTAAGTAACGTAAATTTAAAAATTTTGTAACGCTTTTAGCGAATATCGAGAATTGTACTTTCGTAAATGCTTTTCCTTGCGTTGTTTGATAACCTTCCTCATTTAATGCTTCTGCCAACCTAGACAGTGACCATTTCATATGTATCTGTCTAAGCTCAAACAATCGTTTCACTACTTCTGCATGACTGTTATGTATCTTTAGTTCCTTCTCACCCTTTTGTTTCATATAGCCAAATGTTGCCCTTCCTCCTGCATAACCACCCTCCTTCGCCTTTTTATTTCTCCCTTTCGTTAGTTTGAGAGCAATTTCAAGCCGTTGGTATTGGTCCAATAACTCCATTAAGCCATTGCGTTGGGATCTTTTTATGGATACTATAAAATGGCTGTTCAATACTTTTAATATCACAGCCATATTTCTTTAGCTCTCGTTGTATCAACACCTTACAATATCTGACCGCCATAAGCGACTTGTGTTCAGCACCACCACATAATCAATTTGGATAGACGAAAGGTGAGCCAACATTTCTTGTAAGCCCACCCTATCAATTTCTAATGCTTCTTCATTCAGTTTTGCGCCACTAATTCCTTCATCTCTAAAAATATGAATCAAGTTAAAACCCTCTTCTTCACAGTATGCTTTAATTTCATCTTCTTGAAATTTCAAGCTATATCCATCTCTTGCTTGCCCTTGAGTGGAGACTCGTATATGCCCAACAACGTTCAACTTTTCACCCTCCCGTTACATAAATTTTAATTATTGTAACGCTTTTTAACGAATAGCGAGTATTATACGACCGTCTCTTGTAAAAATACAACTATAAGTTAATTTTCTTATACAATAAAACAGCACCTATAATATACGTTACCCATTGTTTATCGCCACGAGCTTTGTCATTGTATTTAGTTTGTGGGTTTTGCAGTATCATAAGTGTTCCTACCACTTAAAATGTTATCTTGCCTGTTTATCGTACTTCTCACAAAATCCAAATATAAAATCAATACTCCATGATGATACTACCTTCATGAGCTATGAGTTTCAGTAAAGCAATATCCAATATCGTCCAAATTTGAGGTTTCTAAAAAACAAAAACACCTGATTCCTAATAAGGCAATCAAGTGCTTATTGTTAATTCTGTAACATACTCCCTAATATTACTGAACTGGTCCCATAAATTCAGTAATTATAAGAATATGTTCCTTCAGTTTGACTTTTTTTAGATTCTCTACTTTTTCTGCTCCACCTAAACCTAATAGAGGTGTATAGCCGAAGCAATCTTCATAAGATAATTCTCCCCAATTTTCAACAGCTTCGGGATATGGTTTCCACTTTAAATACTCATCCCGAAACTTTTCTGAATCCAGACTTTTGAAAAAAAATAAAAAGTTTGGCATAACTGTTTTAAGTACTCCGTATCTAAAATTAAGCAATCTTACATAACCGTCAGCCCATAATACTAAATCTCCCATACCAGTAGCAAATAACACTACAGAATCCGTATATCTTTGACTACACTCTTGTAAAATATCAATGTACGCTTCTGGGTTAACACTTTTTAAATATCCTTGCATGAATGTTCCAAATCCATATTCCTGCCACAAGTCTATTATTTCTTTTGGAACAAGATTTTTATATTTCTCTATTATTTCTTTTGGAACCTTACTGTTTACCTTAAAATCATTTAATGTTTTTTCCATAAATAAATCTCCTTAGTGTGTCAGTTTAACATTCAAATAGGTGCTTTTAATTGCTCAGGTTTCATATTTTTTGCCATTTCCCTTATTTGTTCATCAACAACATCAATTCTATATCTCCATTGAGAACCAATTGAAGAATTAATGCCCTTATGCCCCATTCCACCAGTTTCATCTGGTTATCCACCTGCAATTTGATCTGGATTATGAAGTGCTGCTTGGGTATTCAGCCATTCTTTAGCTTCTTTTTCTGCTTCATCAAATGATTTTCCGTTAGTCATAAGTTCTGCAACTTTATCAGAAAATGCTTCTTCTCGAGCTGTTTGTTGAGCAGCATTACCTTCTATCGCACGTCCCTCAGCAATATATCTTTCTCTATTTTTCAGATACTCATCAACCGTTAACTCATTCATACCTTTTTCTTGATCTTTAAGTTGTCTAGCAAACTCTTCAGAGTCATGTTTAACTTTTCTTTTATATGTTACTTCAATTTCTTTTATTCTAGTTACATTCTCTGAATGACTACCTTTTCCCGTACCCTTAGCCAAATCCTTACCATCATCTAAATGTTTTCCTGCACCACTGCTGCTTTCAGTTACACTGCTCTTTACAAACCCTGCATCCTTTGCCTTCGCACTAAAGTAAGTTACAGCTGCATCATCCAGCCTTCCTCCACCAGCAATGGCAACATTTGGCTGCATACCAGCTCGTAGATGGGTAGCCACATCATCTGCTTTTTGGGCTGCATTGACCACAGTTCCACTGACGTTTTCCTTTACTAAAGACATTTTGTTATTTACAACTTGTCTGGCACTTGTTAAACGTGCAGTGGCGGTTTCTTTTGCTGTCTCACAAAATTTAAATCTGTAGCTAAGACTTAAACATTATTGAACTAGTGACATAAATTTATTAATAAAAAGAATGTTCCTTCAAATTGATTTTTTCTAGATTTTCACCTTAATATTATAAAAGAAGTCATTTGAAACAAGACCTTCTTCATATGAACAATATATATTTTTTTATTAGCTCTTTCAAAAAAGTACTCTAAACAAATTGAAACCATATCCGTTTGTAATTCTGAAAAATAATCTTCAAATTCCTTCATTTAACCACCTCTAATTTTCTAAACTTGTAAAACTTATACGTCCATCATTTATTCTCCAACTTCTTATATTTACTTAAATCAACACTGCTTGATTGAGGAACAAGTTTATCATCCGGAGATCCCCCAATCCTATCACCAGCTAAATGTCCAGCATGGTCTCCAGATTCTTTTCCTGGTGTATTTGATTTATATCTAATATAATTAGCTTGTATTAAGTAACGTAAATTTTAAAATTTTGTAACGCTTTTAGCGAATATCGAGAATTGTACGGCACTCCCTAAGAATATTACAACCCTATTTTTATTCCTCTTGTGCTATTAAACAACCTTTTTGGTTACCCACTGTTTATCGCCACGAGCTTTGTCAATCTCGTTAGGTTGTGGGTTCGGCAGTAACTTAAGTCCTCTTGGCATGTAAAATGTCATCTCGCCTATCTTATTATTTTCACATACACAGTATTAAACAGAATACCTTGATGATACTACCTTCATTGAGCTATGAATCTCAATAGTCTGTCCAATGTTAATCAAAGTTAAAAATCTAAACTAAAAAAACAAAAACACCTGATGCCTATCTGACAATCAAGTGCTTTTTTTATAACCTTAGGGCAGTCAACAAACATTAAGCATAAATTCTATATATTTTGCTTGTTACAAAGAGCTTGCAACATATGTTTAATATGCAGGTTAGCCTAAGTATAATTTATCAACAAATCAAGAGCATTAAGTATTACAAGACAAATTCCAAGGTATATTGCTTATTTAAAAATATCCATAAAATATTTCTCTTTTTTTTGGAATTTCAGCATTTGTACTCCTATAATCATTATAAACTTTTTCCATTCTTTTGATTTCCTCTACTTTAACAAAGCTGGTTTCCACTGCACTATTTAAGAAGGTAATAATACTATCGGTAGTAATACTTTCTAATGACTGAGGTAAATATTTCACTTCTTCATTTTTATAAGCTTCCCATGAGGTATAAGCTACAGCATCAACTAATAGTGACCAAATTCGAGCAATGCTCAAGTTTTCTTCTTCCTCGGAAAATTCTGAAATCCCTGTAAAATCCGCATTATCAATAAGCTCATAAAGTTCGTGAATGGTAGTATCTAAGATTTTAGACTATTTCACAACTAATGAAACTCACTAGATAGGTTACCTTTTTAAAAGGTGTTGTACGTACTAAAGAATTTGTTAAAACAACCTATACGGCTTACAAAGAGTATCTATTTTCTATTAATAACTAGCGGTTCATTCGGCACTAGGTAGCCCCTCAAAAAAGAAACCCTGAAAGGACTTTAGCCAATCAAGGTCTAGTTTTACAAATTATTTTCTTTCACTTCTTCGAACCATAAATCAAAGATATCATCTGGTAATAGTTCGTCATCAATAGAATAAACTAAATCATATCTATATTTTCCTTTTAAGCTATTTTTCTTTACATTATAATGTAATTTCATTTCTGTTGGCATATCTTTATTGAACTCTTCACATTTTTTATGAATATGCTTTAAATTTTGATTACCTATTCTTAGTGCAGCCTTCTGTCTTTCTCTCGAAACATCGTAAACCCGATTTTGTTGACTATCCAATTCTTTTGAAGCCTCGTTTAGTTGATGTTTATGAACAACTTTTCCATTAATTTTATAGAAAAAATCAAAAACATACATTTTTGGTTCATACGAACAATAAATAAAAATTTCATCAGCTTTATTATCAACATACTCTAAACAAATAGCCACCAGTCTGTTTGTAATTCTGAAAAATAGTCCTCAAATAACTTCACATAATCCCCCCTAGTTCTCTAAACTTGTGAACCTCATACGACCATCTATTTCATATTCTATATCAAAGCTGCTAGGTCTTAAACTATTTCCTTCGTAATTAACTTTAACATTAACTGAAACGTCTTTTCCTTCTTCTATTGCTTTAGCCCATTGGTTTTCTAGCTTTTTGTATTTACTCAAGTTAACACCACTTGATTGAGATACAAGAATCCAAATCTGGAGAGCCTCCAAATCTATCAGCCGCTAGGTGTCCTGCATGGTCTCCAGGTTCTTTTCCAGGTGTATTGGACTTATGAGACATCTATTATTACGTTTTGTTAGTTTTAAGTCATCCGCATTAAAATCAGTAAGTCTCCCTAAACCATCTGTCTTATATTGATAATTATATTCACCTGCTTGATATTTAACATTTGGTTTTAATTTACCACCTTTAACCAAATGACTACCATCCTTAATGATATCGTCAGATACCTGTCTAGTACCATTATCTATACCCTTAGCCAAATCTTTACCATCATCCAAATGTTTTCCTGCACCACTGCTGCTTTCAGTTACACTGCTCTTTACAAAACCTGCATCCTTTGCCTTGGCACTAAAGTAAGTTACAGCTGCATCATCCAGCCTTCCTCCACCGGCAATGGCAACATTTGGCTGCATACCAGCTCGTAGATGGGTAGCCACATCATCTGCTTTTTGGGCTGCACTTACTATGGTTCCACTGATGTTTTCTTTTAAATTTCTCACAAAAAAACACCTGTTACCAAAAAGGCAATCAAGTGCTTATAGTTAATTCTGTCTTAAACATTACTGAACTGGTCCCATAAATTCAGTAATTATAAGAATATGTTCCTTCAGTTTGACTTTTTTTAGATTCTCTACTTTTTCTACTCCACCTAACCCTAATAGAGGGGTGTATCCAAAACACTCATCATAGTTAGGGGCACTGTATTTACTAATCGCTTCAGGATAAGGCTGCCACATTAATTCATCGTTCATAAAGTTATTATCTTTTAAGTCATCAAAAAAGAATTCAAACCCGGATGAAACAACATTAACATATCCTTTCTTAAAATTTAATAAATTTACATACTTACCTTTTTCCCATACTATAATATCACCCATTGCGGTTGTAAAAATAGGAATTAAATGCTCATATCTTAAATAACTATTCTCTAAATGTATAAATAATCGTCTGGATTAATAACTTTTAAAAAGTCATTTACGAAAGTACCAAACCCATATTTTTTCCATGTTTCTATCAATTCTTCAGGGAGTTTATCCATATATTTTATAATAACATCTTTATCAACTGTTTCATGTTTTATAAAATCGCTAAATATAGTTTCCAATAAAAATACCCTCCTTTGATTATTGCTTGTGCAGCAGTTTTATATTGTTTTGTGGTATATTTCTTTATGTATTTCGTTTCATCCAAATTTGATTTAACCTTACTGTTATTCTCTTTCTTATTTTGTTTTGGTTTACTTTCATTTTCTAATGGAACATACCATTCTACTCCACTATATTTTTTCTAATACTTTTCAATTCTTTGACTTGGATATATTCATCTAGTAAATAAAAATCACAATCCTTATGATGAGTATTGTTCTCTTCGTCGCGCAATTTTCTTAAAAAAAGTAAGACTTAGGGTTTTTGCCTTTTCCTATGTTATGACTTAATTTTGCATTACATTTTTTACCACTACAATAGAATAATTGCCTTTTATCTTCTATTTCTTTAGTTACTTTTGCTGGACTAATAAGCTTCTTATCTCCTGAAGAGTAATAAAATACATCATCGAAAATAGCATTTCCTCTTCCCATTCTAACATTTCTTTAATAAATATCTTTAGTGTTTAATACGAATCAAATGGGAAATTATTCAAAATAATCTAAAGACCTATTAATAAAAACTTACCTTATTCAATTCCCAATATACCTAAGTTTGAATTGGGGAAAGAAGAGTTGGATGCGCTACGGAAAAAGTGGAATGTTCCAGAGACTAAATTTCATACAGTCTTTTTTTATCACCTTTCATCTATTAATTATGAGAAAAAACCTTGAATGAACTCACTTCCATTCAAGGTTAATTTTATCATCCATAATATTATGAAAGTTATAATACAATATCTTGATAACCTACTTCTTCTACCATTTCATCTTCAATTTTTATTCCCATTCCATTGTCAATATCCCAGGAGACATCGCAAAGTAAACCTAATCTTCTTTTTCCATTCTTTCTTACTCTTCTTACGATTAATTCAACCGGCTTCACTATTCTCTTTAAATCTGAGATAGAATCAATCTTTGGTGCAAATTTATCTGCTTCTGATTCATTACCTAACATCTCTCTATACTCTTCATAGTTCTCAATATAGTAATCGTAAACTTTCTTTTCAGCCTCATTTATTATGTTTTTCATATCTTGATTAAAGTTAATAAATGCTTCTCTTTGCACATTTGAAAAGTCAGCATTTTCATGTGCATCGACACTTAAAAGTATTTCTTTTTCCAAATCAAACATTCTAATAGTTGTTTCTCCTCTCCAAAAATTGTTTTTATATTCAAGCTTTCCAAATAAATCATCATTAATCATGGCCATCCTAATCACTCTCCTAACTTAACTTTTATATTATATTCTCCAACTCCACCCAAATGTTTAAAAACACTATTGATTTTACTTGGCACCAATTGTATTGTTTCCAAGTCGTTAAGTTCATGCCAAGTATATTTATTATCTTCTCGCCAATCAGCTATATCTTCTGCTGTCCATTTTTGTTCTGGTGTACTCCACTTTTTAGCCAATTCTTCATCAGCAGTCGAGAAGTTTGATTTTCTATCATTAGTCATATTTGCTAATTTAATTTCACCTTTGGAAAATGGAGAAAAGTCTGGCATTCCGTTTTTATACTCAACTCCATCAACACCAGCTTCATCAAGATATTTTTTTATTTCACCGGTCTTATCGGAGATAAATAACGATTCTGCTCGTTCGTTACTCCATTCACCTTTATTAACAGGGGTAGTTTTTACCCTTTGTTCATAAGAGCTGTATTTAGGGTCTACGTCAAAACCTCTTGTAAAGTCTATCTGCCTATTATTACCCATCGTACCCTTAGCTGAATCCTTACCATCATCCAAATGTTTTCCTGCACCACTGCTGCTTTCAGTTACACTGCTCTTTACAAACCCTGCATCCTTTGCCTTCGCACTAAAGTAAGTTACAGCTGCATCATCCAGCCTTCCTCCACCAGCAATGGCAACATTTGGCTGCATACCAGCTCGTAGATGGGTAGCCACATCATCTGCTTTTTGGGCTGCATTGACCACAGTTCCACTGACGTTTTCCTTTACTAAAGACATTTTGTTATTTACAACTTGTCTGGCACTTGTTAAACGTGCAGTGGCGGTTTCTTTTGCTGTGCTGACAAGATTTCTTACATTAGATGGCTGTTTGGTTATTCTTCCTAGATCCGCTACTTTACCTACAGTTCGTGTGGTTGTGGCAAATTTCTTTACCCTAGCTACTCCGGGGATAATGTCTAGCGGTGCTAATGCACCTCGCATCCACCGCTCCCCCGTATCCAATTCTCTCCCGGAGGACCAATCTTTTCCTGATATCGCAGATCCTAATTCTAAACTACCATAAGCAGCTCCTAACGCCAACCCTGCTGGAGGGCATACAACTGCCACGCCTACAACTACCACCAAAGCTCCTATATTAACCCAAAATTCCTTATTTAATTGCTGATCTTTTATTGATTCATATTCGAACGCATTCATGTTGACGGCAGCCATCTGATATTCTTCTTGTGTGAAATCCTGGTCCGGGTGCTCTGCCTTCCACATCTCATATTCGATCTGCATTTGTTCCCCATAAAAGGTATCTCCACTGAATAAATCATCAAGACTTACCTCTGTTTTTGGTACCTCACGGGTCGTGTGCATCGCTCCATAGCCATGATAGGTAATTTGTTCTTCCGTTGCCCCAATTCGGTTCTTTGTTGTATAGTTGGAAATCGTTGCTTCCTTCATCGCTGACACAAACGCATCAATATCTTCATAAAACGGTTGATCCATCGTGCGATCGACGATATCGCCAACCTTGCCGGTAAAGTCATGCATTACCTGAAAATCTTCGTAGAGCTTTTGATAGGTTGATTCGCGGTCGATATGCGAAAAAGAGATAACCCCATCACTGTCATATTCGGCAATATCAGAGGCTGCATCTTCCATGTTCTCCGTGATATCCTTCAGTTCATCAATCATGCCTTTGCCCCAACGACCTAACCCCACGAGATCGCCTAAACCACTTCGCATCTTCTCCCAATCTGAAGGGATGTATTTTACATCCATTTATCAGACCTCCCTCTTTGCAGTAGAATTTATGCTCTAGGATTTCTGTAACTATTCTCTTTCGTTCATTCATGTATGTAACTTCTTCTAACTATTTGTTTTGAGTTAAATATCCAATTATGTCTGTTAGTAAATTAATAAGATTAACTATTAAAAATCACTATGTTACTATAGATTTAAATATATAAAGTATTTTATAAGCTAATTTCTTTTCGAATTTCTCTGATTTCTATCTCAGATTTCTTGACTTTTTTTCATAATAGTATTTATCCGTTCTTTCAAAGTTATTAATTTTAGCAACCTCAGCATTCGTAGTTCCAAGAAACAAATCCTTCGTTTTATCGTTAAAACTTAGATTGTATTCAAATCCCTTATATTTTGCTTTATAATCAATTTCATAAAGCTCTTGAACTTGTTTCTTGTTTACTTCTTTTATATACAGTTTAGGAAGAGAATCGATGTTTTTATAATAATTAGGGTATTTTTTTCAGTAAAACCATTTTTTTACATCACTATTATTTTTGCTTATAAGCCTTATACTCGCCTCATCAATTCTACTAACTTCATAGATTTCATTATTATATTTTGCAAAAAGTCCCTTCTGCACAATATTGCTCCCTTACTTTAAATCTTCAAATGTTAATTACTGCCGTATTCTTCTAAAACTGCTTTATCAGCACAGTAATGATAAAAATTATTTACTAATTTATCAATATCTCTTTTTCTAGCTATTTTATCTAGCCATTCGCTTGGGATTTCTTTCATTTTATAATACATACCTGCCATATTCCCGGTTATTGCAGCAATAGTATCCGTGTCATCACCTAAATTAACTGCTTTTAGCACTGCTTCTACAAAGTTTGTTGAATTTCCAAGACACCATATTGCAGCTTCTAAAGTATGTACCACATACCCATCTGAATTAATTTCCACTTTATCCAATTCAAAGAATTCATTATCGAACAGCCTTGCATAACAATTTAGTTCTTGTTGATAGTTATGCGATTCATCAAAATTTTTATCGAATAGGCGCTTGATTACATTTAACGCCTCTTGAGGAGTATTATTATGGTATAGTCTAAATAAAAATTCAATAAAGATAATTGAACCAACAATTGAACGAGGATGTGCATGAGTTAATTTAGTAAAACTTTTTATAAACTCTACCTTCTTCATAAAATTAAATTCATTATAAAGAACAAATACTAAAGGGGCGATTCTCATGATTGCACCATTACCATTTTCATACTCATCTCTTCCGCCACACTCTTCAACTGTCATCCCATGCTCATAACGAGTAATAGCTTCATCTGTTGTTCTTCCAATATCAAACATTTTCCCGTATGGCGTCCAATACCCATCTCTTTTATATTGAACAAACTTATCCATTAAATCCGTTTTAGGTCCTTCTTCTATTAGGTTTTCTATTAAACACATTGTTAGAGATGTGTCGTCTGACCAAGTTCCAGGTGGTTGATTGTATGTTCCAAATCCAGTTACGTCCTTTATGCAGTATGAATCTCTTTTTCTAAATTCAACTGGTACGCCTAATAAATCTCCTATTATACCACCATAAATTGTAGGCATAATTCTTTGCTTAACACTTAATTTAAGAAAAGATTTATTATCATCTTCCCATCTATCAATCATTCTTCTTTTATCCACTTTTATACACCTACTTTAATAAGTCTAAAACTAAATGTATCTTTCCATCACTATTAACAGTAGCTTGCTTTATAACCATTTCTTGTCCGGCATTTAATAATAATTCTGCCTCATTTGGATAATGACTAATTCCTCCAATATATGCAGCATTAGAGCCTTCTGGCACATTAATCTCCCAAGAAACATTCATATGACCAAAAGATGATTCTCTAACCATAGCAGTACTAGTAAAACCGTCATCTTTTATTGTTTTCCCGATCAAAGAATCAACAATAACTTCCCCTTCATCATTTAACTTATATAAATCAATAAATGGCTTTAAATCCGTTCCACGATATACTTTTAAATTACGCGGTACATAAGCTTTATCCAAACCACTGGTTATATTATCAATCACTTGAATATCTAAACCTTCTAAACTATCACTGACTCCTCTTAAGTAATTATTAATTTTTCTGTAGTCATTACCTGTATATCTTTTAATTGCTTCCTTTTCGCTTTCACTCAAAGAAGTTATCCAATCATTATAATACAAATTACCCCATTCATTAGCTTCATCTAAGTTAGTAAAACGTATTGCATTTTTATTTAAAGTATCTCCTCCAACTTTACCCACGTCCGTCTTACTCACTGGTTCTTCCATTTTTTTGGCGAAGTGGTGGGTGTTCTCTGCTGGCATCGTTACTTTTCCTACTTGATCTAGGGCGATCGTTTTGCGTGTAGAAGTTAGGTTCTTGGCAGAAATGATTCCGGCATCTGCTGCTTTTGCTATAGCCGTTGCATCCTTAGCGACCTTAGCTATCACAACTGCTCCAGCATGCTTTAATCTACTAGCAGAATGTTTCCCAGCAGTAGTTACCATGTCTCCTACATGCTTTAGCTCCTGTTGCATACTACTTTTTATGCCAGACGTCAATCCAAATTGGCCTATATCGGCTGCTTGATTGGCAATCCGTACCCCGCTGCTGAATTTCTTGATCCCAGCTACTCCAGGGATAATGTCTAGCGGTGCTAATGCACCTCGCATCCATCGCTCCCCCGTATCCAATTCTCTCCCGGAGGACCAATCTTTTCCTGATATCGCAGATCCTAATTCTAAACTACCATAAGCAGCTCCTAACGCCAACCCTGCTGGAGGGCATACAACTGCCACGCCTACAACTACCACCAAAGCTCCTATATTAACCCAAAATTCCTTATTTAATTGCTGATCTTTTATTGATTCATATTCGAACGCATTCATGTTGACGGCAGCCATCTGATATTCTTCTTGTGTGAAATCCTGGTCCGGGTGCTCTGCCTTCCACATCTCATATTCGATCTGCATTTGTTCCCCATAAAAGGTATCTCCACTGAATAAATCATCAAGACTTACCTCTGTTTTTGGTACCTCACGGGTCGTGTGCATCGCTCCATAGCCATGATAGGTAATTTGTTCTTCCGTTGCCCCAATTCGGTTCTTTGTTGTATAGTTGGAAATCGTTGCTTCCTTCATCGCTGACACAAACGCATCAATATCTTCATAAAACGGTTGATCCATCGTGCGATCGACGATATCGCCAACCTTGCCGGTAAAGTCATGCATTACCTGAAAATCTTCGTAGAGCTTTTGATAGGTTGATTCGCGGTCGATATGCGAAAAAGAGATAACCCCATCACTGTCATATTCGGCAATATCAGAGGCTGCGTCTTCCATGTTCTCCGTGATATCCTTCAGTTCATCAATCATGCCTTTGCCCCAACGACCTAACCCCACGAGATCGCCTAAACCACTTCGTATCTTCTCCCAATCTGAAGGGATGTATTTCACATCCATCTATCAGACCTCCAATTTTGCAATGATCTGTTCGGCAATTGCTTGATCTGTTTCGATCATGGTATTCAGAACATCAATAACTAAGGTAGAAGCTCGAACATAATTATCATAGAGATCCATTAATTTTTCATTAGCTTCTGCATACACTTCCATTGCTGGTTTTGCCTTACCTGCTTGATAATAATCTATCTCTCCCAATTTCTGTATATTAGGGGTAACACTGGATTCTAATTCTGCTATTATTGCCTGTAACTGATTATAGATCGTCGTAATTTCATCTGGATGAACATTGATTTGTGCTCCTCCACCACCACTTCCAGAAGTTGCAATCAGCATTTACTTCGCCTCCTTGTATGGAAATTCCATTTCATTAAAGAGTAATTTTAAAAACCAATATTGGCTTGCATGATAATATTTTCGACGAACGGTATCTACCATAATTAGTTTTTGCTTTTCATCCTTAGTAAAAATTAACCATTGTTGATAATATTTAGCGTTATTTACTTCTTGTCGCCTTTCGTCTAAATGGAAGAATTCCATGTTTATTAATTCATACCCTGGTTCTAATTCCTCCGTTTCTCTTCTTTCCTGATGGGATAATTCTTTCTTTAAAAAGCTTTGTTCGGTTTCATCTGGTTCTCTTGTTAGTAGCTCGAATTTTTCAGTTAACATCTTTAAGACAATCGCTTTCGAAGCAACAACTAACTTATACAAGTTTTTTTCTTCTACTTCTACAAGAATAAGTAATTCATCCTTATACTCATTATGAAAAGCAAACATGAGATTATTAATCCTTACATATTTTTCACTCAAATAATAATGTTCCAATGCTTGGATAATCATTGCCCCTCGATTTGTCACTTTTCCATCTGCAGATAAGATCTCCTTATTTATTAAGCGCTTTTGAGCATCAGCAAATACTTCTTCTCCTTTTAGCTGGAAAATCTTTTTTTCAGGAAGACCAAAAAGTACGTGACCTCCAAAGGAAGCAGCTAGTAAAAATAGTTCAGATACATGAAACGTATCGGTGGATGAATCATTCATAAATGCCTCACTTCTTTCACCGAACTATCTTTATTGAAATCATCCATATAGCCCTCTAAATTATTCAATGCCTTTGTTTGTAAAGCTACTGCCGATTTTAAATCATGATGATATTGATGAATAATATCAAGGTAGCTTATAAAGCTATCTCTTGATTTCCCACTCCACTTCGCCGATTGAGCAAACGATAATAGCTCTTCACATTGTTCGTAGGTAGAGTTAATTGAATCTTCTAGAGCTTTAGCCGCCGTTTTGGCTTCATTTAACTTATTTCCATCGACTCGAACATCGCCCATGACTATTCCTCCCATCTAATTATAACTATTTTCTACTCCTGTTCTTCTTTGATAGCAAGATTCTTGTAGTATTCGTATCGTTGATAGGCTCTGGATGCTGCTTGGGTAATAGCGCTTCTTTTATTCTTTTCGTAATCAAAATAGCGAAGTAGCTCGCTGTTTAATTCTTCTCGTTTCCAATCAAAATCGTTAGATGGGATCTCAAAGTTCGATAGATTAGGAACAGTGCTGATATAACTTGAATAAGACGCTTCTGCTTCATTTACTAATTTGTCATGTTCCGACTTTGCATCTTGTAGTCGTTGATATAACTCATAGTAATCATCCCGCTTCTTCTCTGTTTCTGACTTGAACCAGCCAAACATCATCTTTCACTCCCTTCCTTTAATGAGGTACTGCGATTTTGATTTTTTCTGCCTTTCCTTGCTGAATATAATAAGCCTCATATGCCTGTAATGCTTTTTCACGATAAGGTCGATTAGCTACTTCTAAAATGTTTTGATCCATGATTCTAGCCATCAACACCCCATGCTTTTGTTTCTTAACCATCTGGGTAATATCGTCATATAAGCGATCAATGGAACTGTGTACAGCACCAATAATAAAGTGTATCCCCATCCTCGAACCATTCTCTATTAGTTTGGCAAAGGTCGTTTGGGTTGTAATAGACAAGGAGTCTATTACAACAGACACATCGGTGATTAACACCACCATTGGGCGGACGTCTTTAAGGAAATCATTGACTGTTGCATAGCCTTCATGATTATCTTGAACTTCACGGAAGGCATCTTCCCTAGCCTCAAACAGTTTTTGTAATCGTTCCGTAACATCTTCCATAGAAGTAGCGTCGTGCGCATACATATCAGTATTTTCTTTATACATGCCAAACCTTACAGAAGCATTATCTATCAGTGCGACATCAAAATATGTGTTTCGAGAAATGCTCATTATCAAAGTTAAGAACATTTCTTCAACAGACCCCATCACATCTGCTATTACCAATGTATTTTGATCTTTGGCTAGATTAATTTCGACAGGCTCCACGCGTTCAAAATCAACACCAAATGGAATTCTGCCTTCTTCAAGGAATGCTTTGGTCTGTTCATCTTTCACAAAATCACGGAACAATAATTTGTCTGGAACCATCGGTATTTTTTTCGGCCGCTTCCCATTCCATTTTTCATCCATTGTTTTAGCTGTGTTTTGAATGGAATCAATAATTTCTAGTGATTCCTTACCTTTCGCTGGCAGCATCGTTTGAAATAAAGCTGGCTCTTCTAATTTGATTAAACCACGACCCGCGATTTCTTCAATTTCTATATCCGTTTTGCCAATAATCGCTCGAGCTTCGGTGTGTTCGATTAAGTAGAGCGCTATTTGTGTTTTGATATTCGATAATAATGGCATTCTCATGGCACTCTGTCTTCCAGCACTTATGGCTAAATGTACACCTACGCTTGCTCCTTCCCTTGCAATTTGCGTGATTAACTTCTCAAATTCATCGGAAAAGTCAGAATCGCGAACTGAATCATAGTTATCAATAATGATGAATAGCTTTGGTTCATGCTCCCCACTTGCTTGTTCATACATTTCAATATTAGCTACACCATAGCTGCTTAGCTTCTGTTTTCGCTCCTTCAAAATGGCAGACACTAAACGAATTAATTTGCCTACTTTCTCTACCTCATCAATAAGAAACGTATCTGCGACATGCGGAATATTTTTTAATGGCAATAATCCATTGGTACCAAAATCTAATAGATAGACATGTAGTTGATCTGGACGATGTTGTCTAACTAAATCCATAACAAGCGTTTGTAAAAACGTGGATTTTCCATATCCAGGACTAGAAAATACAGCAAGATGACCATGTTTGGTTAAATCTAAGGTTAGCGGGCGTTGTGATTGTAGCTCTGGTTGATCTAAAAGCCCTAATGTTACGATTAATCGTTTGTTAGATTCTTGCCATGCTTCATCAACAGTTATCTCCTTTATATCTTCCACAAAAATCTTTTCTGGCAGTGGTGGCAACCAAGGACGTGCGAGCGGCGCAATTTGATGCTCATCTGTATAAGCTGCTATGCAGTCGATCACCGCATCCAATTCGGTTGGATTCTTTTCAATTTCCTGTTTGTTTTCTAAGCCGCTTAGGTCTTCCGTAAGTATGTCATACTGCCCTAAATCATTAATAGCATAAATGGTTGTATCAACGAATTCATCATTATCCCTATCTGGCACATATTCTGCACCACTCCACGCACTTTGGAATAGTTCATAAATTTCATTATTACCAACTTGTAAATATGCGCGACCGGGCAATGTGATTTCAGCCGCATCCGGCGTTTTTAGAATTTCATTGGAATCACTTGTGTTCTGTACTTTTAAAGCTAGCTTGAACTTCGAATTGGACCAAATTTGATCATCTACCACGCCGCTTGGCTTTTGCGTGGCTAATATTAAATGAATTCCAAGTGAACGACCAATTCTTGCAGTTGAAACTAACTCCTTCATAAAATCAGGTTGTTCTGACTTTAATTCAGCAAATTCATCAGAGATTAAAAATAAATGTGGCATCGGTTCACTTGCGTTACCTTGTTTATATAGTTTCTGATATTGATTAATATGATTGACATTGTGTTCCCCAAATAGTCGCTGCCTTTTTTGTAATTCCGCCTTTATCGAAGCCAGTGCCCGCATCGATTGCGCACGATCGAGATTCGTAATGGTTCCTAACAAATGCGGTAAGTTTCGAAATAAATTAGCCATTCCGCCGCCTTTATAATCAATTAATAAAAATGCCACTTCATGCGGATGGAAATTCACTGCTAACGATAAAATATAAGATTGGATTATTTCCGATTTCCCCGAACCAGTGGTACCTGCAACTAATCCATGAGGGCCGTGAGCTTTCTCATGTAAATTTAGCTGTACGATATCCTCTTTCCCACGCAACCCCAAAGGTACTGCTAGACTTTTATACGTTTCATTCATCCTCCAGCGATCTGCAATCAATAATTCATTAACCTTTTCCACTCCATACATCTCTAAGAAAGTTACACTTTCAGGTATCGAATTTTTCAAATTCTGTAAGTGATTAATAGGTGCTAGTGAGCGAGCAATTTCTTCTTGATTAAAGTCAGATGGGAAATGATCTAATCGAAATTTCTTATTAACTAATTCTCCCTCTTCCAGCAGAATGTTACCATTTTTGGCATCCCTTATATCAATAACTGTCTTGACATGCTCTGGTAGTGCATGTAGAACATCCTGTACGAAAACCAGTGAAACACCCAGCTCACTAGGGTCTTCATTGAAGAATTCCATGACCGTATGGTCGAGTATCATTTTTTCATCCGTAATCAAGACAATATAATGGGGGGAGAAATAAATCTTCTCTTTTTGCTTGCTTTTTTCTTCTACTGCCTGCTTGCGTTCTTTTAATAACTGATAAAGAGAATATAATACTTGATCTCGAGAACGTTCGTGGTAAACAAAGCCTCGTACATTTACATCTCTTAAACTTGCATGAGGAAGCCATCGCATCCAATGCCAATCCTGCTTTTCTTCTTCAGGAAAAATCGTAATAAATTGTAAATCTTCGTAACTATGAAATAAAGAAAGCTGCATAACTAACAGTTGCAATTGTTCAATAACCAACGGTCGATGACCAATATAACCTACCGGTCCTTTCCTAAGTGACGTAACTACAGGAACTTGATTAATCTCATTATATTGGTTCAATAATTCCCTTGCTTCATCAATTAATTCATCTTTTTCTTGTGTAAATTCCTCTTCGTTAAATTCAATATGAAAGCTTGATTTAACCGTACCTATACCAACACGAAAGTTAAGAAAATCATGTTGATAAATGGTTTTTTCGTATATGCGCGGCTCAACTGTTGCAGCCATATCACGTATTTCCTCAACATCTGGATAGTGATAATTTAAAGCATGACGTTGTTCCTCACTAGTCAAAAATAACTCCTTGGTTTTTCGCTGCAAATAGGCTTTATAGCTTTCTTCTCTTTCTTTCATATCTGCTTTATATTTTTTTACGTTTTTAATATAGGAAGTAATGGAAAATACTACTGTTACCATCGTTACGGTTAGCATTACTAATATATAAATTCCTCTTGGCTGTATAAGGGAAATCAATACGAGAGCTACAATCATTACAAGCGGTGGTACAATGGTTCGTGCTAATTGTTCACTCGGTTTCGATGGTTTATTAGACGGTTTTGCTATGGTTCTTTTTTCTTCTGGTTCTCGATGTATGATTCGAGGAGAACGATGGTAATCAGGATACTCTCCATGATAAGGAGATTCCTTATCAACCAAGCTCACTAATTTTGTATCTAACTCATGATGCGATGTGTTTATTTGTAGATAATTTGCACCAACTACTATACATACACCATCTGTGAACAGTTGGTCTCCTGGTTCTACTTGAACAGGATCTTCTATAAGCTGAAAGTTATGATAAATATTCCCCTTCTGACCCTCCAACGTAAATAACTGGTTAGGTGCTTGCCGAATAAGGATAAAATCTACCTCTGTTTGATCAATGGTTACATCATCATAGTAATTAGGACCAAATGTAATTGACTCCTTACCAGCAATATCAAATAGATATTCACTTCCCTCATCCATTACATACACATCGATAGGTAATGCTGGGTTTAATTGAATATCTTCGTTTAGTTGTTGACCATCCAATGTGCAACTCCTTCCATCCCAATCAATTTGTAAGGTCTGTTTTAAATTAGGAAAGGAAATGCTGTGTGACATATCACTGCCAATTGTAATTTGTTTTGGAGTATTTTCAATTAAATGGCATTTATGAAGTTGATTATTACAGGTTACCATCAGTATTTTATTAGCCATCTGTGTTCTCCCTTTCTGGATCTGCAACAGGAGTTTAAACCATCTAATTAGTTGTTATTTTTGTTTTGATTTGGTTCATCATCCGTTGAATTCGTTGTGTCTGTATTTGTTTCTGTACGATCCTCTTGTTTTCCATCTTCTTGCATTTGTCCTGCTTCATTCGGATCTAAATTATATTCTTCGATGTATTTATCTAATTCATCCTGCAGGCTACTTACTTTTTCGTCACGTTCGGTTCCAGTTAAGTCAGGGTTGTTCTTAGCCTGTTCTATCTGTTTAATCAATCCGTACATAATCAGCTGTGGATCATCAATGTATTTCGCTTTTTCAAGTGAATGACTGAACTCTCCACGCCCATTATATATCCAATAAAGCAAATAATTTTCATCACTTTTTAAACTAACATTTTTCATGATTGTTTCTTTTTCGGTGTCCGATAAGTTCTCAACGTTTATATATGCATGTGCTAATATGTACTTCGTCTGATTGGACAACTTCTCTGGATCTTCATCTTCTAATGTAGCAATCACATTTCCATAATCTGTGGCAAGGTATTCACCATGCGCATCCAGTGCATGTTGTTGGAAAGGCACTTTTATAAACCCATAATAGATCAGTGGCACAGCTAATAATACAACAATCACACTTAATATTATGGTCAGTTGCTTAAATAAACGGAATCGCTTGATAGGAACAACTTCCATTAATTTGTCTGTTTTTTTCTGCTCTTCTCTATAACTTTCGTACAAAAAAGCTTGCAATGCTTCAAGATTCTGCATTTCATTGATTTGTCGTTCAAATTCCGTGTCGTTGGCATTTTGTAATGTCCCATTATAGAGCTGCTCATAATTATATTTCTTTGAAAAAAGTGCGATAATAAAGCATTTATACTGTTTTAAGAATGCCTCTTCTTCCATTTCAAATGGAGGAACCAATTTGCGAATCCCTCTATAAATAACAATTGGCATGAGATTATCATCAAATGCCAAATTATTTGGATGCAGGAAGAATGTGATTCTCGAAGATAAAAACTTTCTTAGTTTACCCATATTACAAAGCAGTCGTAACTTTTCATTTCGCGGCAGCTTCTTAATAAAATCCCATTGTTTCCAATGAGCTTCCAGTTGATAAGAAAAATGAAATACATCCTTTTCTTCACTCAACTCAACTGGCGCGAACAATTCAGAAGGATTTAGTAATAAATCCAATTGTCTACTGCTAGTTACACTTGTTTGTGATTTTGGTAATGTTAATTCCCACTGATTTTTCGTAATCACAAATCGAAGCGAGACATTTTCAAATTCAATTGTTTTTTCCTTCATGTCCATTGACTCCTTCGTATAACACTATTAATCGTTTCTATAACACCACAAAGATATCTCCATCTGTCACTGGATAATCGATTAAATAATCATCATCTGCAATCAATAAATGCTTGGTTATGACTTTAATGGCAAAACGCGAATCGCCATCGTCAGCTAATCCTAATGTGGCAATCACATTGATAAGTAATTGTTTCACTGACAATTGGATAGGAATTCGTAGATCATACCTTTTTCCCTCTTCAAAACGTTTACTAAAATCAAATGTTACATTTATATGCGTGTTTTGAGCCATTTTTTTCTCTCCTAACTCAACATTCTTCTCATCATGAAATATAAACCAACACAAAGCAAGCATGCTAATCCCGTAAACACGATCAGCATGATGCTATTCATTGCGTTGGTCGATTCTTTATCGTCTGTTTTATCCATCTGGGACTGAACAGATGCAGCGCTATAATCTTCCTCAAATAATCCTTCCCTTACATTACGAATCGTCTTGTTCGTCTCTGTTTCTGTACGAAACAGTGTTTGTTGCAACCTCTCCATAGATGCCTTATTCTGCTTTTCTTCTGTATTTATCGTAGATTGCGTCTGCTCTGAAAATAATGTAGGAAATCGCTTTTCAAGTTCGGTTTTATCTGTTTGTGTTTGTTCTTTCTCACTTTCGATAATACGATCAATTTCTAATTGTAATTGTCCATTATTCGCAGGGCTGGCGTCTACTGATGTTTGAAGCATCAGTAGACTTATAGAAAATAAAAGTATTAGTTTAGCTAGCTTCTTCTGAACTTTCATCATCTATATCCCCTTTATTTCTTAATTGATAAGTGACGAATAAATTTCCTACTGCCCCTAATACAATGAGCCCAATAATTATGGCTAATGTTACCGAGTAATTCATGTCACCTTGTACCTTATTTCTTAATACCGATTCTACTAATTTTAACGGCGAGAATTCCCGAATCATTTGGATCGCTTCTGAACCACTTCCTAATGTATTGGTTAGGAATAGATAAATACTAAAAATCGCTAGTAATAGGAACATCCCAATCATTTTTAACTGGCGAAGCAAATAGGTTGCAATTAACAGCATTGCTACTGTTACCGTTGTTACCACTGTTATCCAGAGCAGCATATTTACATTACTAATTTCTAAGAAATAACTAGAAAGTACCCCGATAATTATCCCCTCTAAAACTCCAATTCCAGCAGTGATCATCGTGATTGGTGTGTTTGCTGCCATTAACGATTTCTCTTCTGTAAATTGATCTTGCTCCACCCGTTTTTGGTTAATGGTTGAAATTACATAAGCGGTAAACAATACAACTATAAAGCAAATTAACACAAGATAATAAGGGTTAAATGTGTTTCCGGTAGGTGATGTAATCGTTCCATTATTACTGACCTGCACCGGATTAGATAAAAACTCATATAAATTCTCATTCTCCCGTTCACCAATTTGACTATTAGCAAGGACATTTGTGAAGTTATTGGCGAATTCCTGATCCTCCACCAGTTTATTTGTCATATTAACTGACAGCTCTTCTGCTTGATCAACTAGATTTACGCCACTTTCCTGTATCGTTTCTGCATGATTGTCAATCGTATCAAATGTGTCATAAACATTCTCAGCTGCATTCAGGTTACCCTGCGACTGCTCAGCAAGTGATTGACTAGCTGTTAGAAGGGGTTCAAACTCATTCCCCAAGGACATAATTGCAGTATTTTCCCCATCTTCATTTGCCTGAATTTCTGTTTGCTGTTCAATTAATGTCTGACTTCTCTCACGCCACTTACTAACATCTTCTAAGGTACTGGCAAGATTGGTGTTAAGATCTTTCGCTTTTTTTGACGTTGCTTCTACTTTCTTTACCAGCTGATCAGCATTTTGATACGCTTGTTGCACCCGCTGTTGATGATCGTCAATTTGAGACTTTAATGTTTGTAATGGTTTTTGAATTTCTTGGGTGATACCATCAGCAATTTGATCGACTATTAAACCATTAATATTCTCTTCATTAAATAGGTAATAAAGTGAGTCTTCAGTTGCTATATCCTTAAGCTCCGAATTCGGATCTAAATTATCGATTAGTGGACCATCCATTTCAATTCCATAATAAGACTCGTAGGAAGAGTATAATTTTTGATAAGGTGAAATATAATTCAATGCACCATTAATTAGAGTTTTCGTAGTGTCATCCATTTTATCCGTAGATGAAATAACTGTTCGATTAATAATTTTATTCTCCACTTCAATTGTCTCAATTTCTGTCTCAAAATTACTATCTTCTTCCTTGACTGAATCATCTTTACTGGAAGATCTACCTTGTTGATCGCCTTGATCTAATTCAGAATCATCATCGGTGCTACCTCTTTTCTCTTCTTTATTAATATCCTGATCTTCTTTATTTTTATTACTTTCGGACTCGTCTTCAGGTAATTTATCTTGTTTTTGCTCTTCTTCTGTAGCTTTTCCCTTCGCATTTGTGTCTTCATTATCTACATTTTCTTCTTTTCCCTGCTTATCTATAGAGTTTTCAACCTTCATACTTGCTACCAGAGGAGCTTCTTGCTTTTTCGTCATAGTAGTTTTCGGCATATCAGCATTATTAATATTTTCTTGCTCAAGTACCCATCCCCAGCGTATAGGTTGATAAATATCGATATCTCCACCATTGAAAGTCAAAGTTATTCTAACACTAAAGTCTCCGTGAATTGGTTTATCAAAATTCACTGTTGGTCCTTCATATTCTTCGAAGCGATCTTCACCAGGAAGCTTTAATTCCAGAGTTTGCAATGTGAAGTTTTTAGGGATGTTGTTGAGTGTAAATGTTTGACCATTTTCTTTATTTTCAACTTCTTCTATATTCACCGTGTCCGTGATTGTAACACCATTATTTTTCCAGTGTTCAGTAACTTCCTTAATATGATCAGCTATAATTTCATGTTTAAAATCACTTGTTTCATTAGATGGTATTTCAAATGGAGTTAATTTTGTTACTTTTATTACATTTTCAATTTCCCGAAGTGTATCAGTAGATAAATCCATCTTTTCAAAATCGCCAATCTCTAACGATGGCAAAAGTGAAACCTGGCTTTGTATTTTGTCTGTTAAATACGTGTGATGCGTATTAAGTAACTTGCTTAATGTTTGATCTCCTTCATCACCAAGAAGTCCCTCCAACTTTTTCTTCACATCTGCATCAAGTGAATTTAATGTTTCATCAATATCTGCATTTGTTTGTTCTACTTTCGTTAAAGACTCATCCAAATGCTTCTTCAACGCTGCTGTTCCTGAAGCAATATTCGCTACATTATTACTCGATTGACGGAACATGACCGTATTCACAGAAGGGGTTTTAGGTTGTTCTTCTCTGGTTTGGAACTGTTTATTAATTGCTAGATTTGCAGCCTGTAACTCCTGTAGCTGACCTTCAACCTCACTTGCGTTTAGCGTAGTATCGAATTGATTAAAAGCTTCATAGAAATTCTGCCAAGTTGTTGTATTCGTCTCTTGCATTTGGAAAACTTCTTCAAGACTAGATAAATAGTTTTGATTTCGTTCTGCATCTTCGGCTAATTCATTTTCATAGTTTTCCAATTTATCTTCAAATCCACTAAAACTATCCTTGGAAATTTCTGTGTTGTCTTTTATCATGCCAAATTGGTCGGTATAATTGTTAAGCCGACCATAGATTTGATTATTATATGTATTGGTTAATTGTGATTGCTTGTCAATAATGTCACCAATATTCGTTTGTGCACCTTGTAAATTATTAAGGATACTAGCAAAGAATACATCAATAATCCGTTGATTAAATTCATTTAAAATATTGCTTGCTGTTTTTTCAGCTTCTGCTTTGATTTTTTCATTGTCCGTCGCATTTATCTTATAATCTAGAACAACTTGTTCTGGATTTTCTGACTCAATAGACAAAGCTTTTTGAGAAAAATTATTCGGAATGACGATCATCATGTCATATGTATTATTCGTTAAGCCGCTTTCTGCTACTCCACGACTAACGATGTACCAATCATGGTTGTTATTTTTATCCATGCTTTTTACAAACGCATCTCCGAATGCTAAATCTTCTCCATTAAAAACAGCCCCCTCATCTTCATTAACTAAGGCAACTGCCATTTTGGGATCTCTATTTTCTTCTTTCTTAGAGCTTGCTTCTTGGTTCAAAGCAAGAAATGTTAATCCAGAAGCTAAAAGGATGATTAAAGTTAAGAATAATATCCAACGCTTATCTATCGATTTCAAGATCATTCAACTCCTGCCACATCTTATAATTATAGGTACTCACGTCTCCTGTTTTGTAGCTAGACTATCCATTTTTCACACAATGAGGTTAACAAAGTTAGTGTAAGTATATATGGGGCAATAACGTCGT
Source organism: Virgibacillus salexigens (assembly GCF_014905415.1). Classification (GTDB taxonomy): domain Bacteria; phylum Bacillota; class Bacilli; order Bacillales; family Amphibacillaceae; genus Virgibacillus; species Virgibacillus salexigens. The sequence continues at coordinate 111,303 of NZ_BNEO01000002.1, read as the reverse complement.
CATGGCATACAACAGCATACAAAATACTTCATATGTAATTACAAACCGTGCATAACATACTTTGAGCTACACAACAATTCGTCGTGTAGCTCATAAGTACTAATGGACACGAAAACTTCTTGTGCTTCAAACGAATGATTTAAATTTATCTAAGTCCAAAATTTTGTGATAAAGCTTCGTCCTGTTGCGCAACTGCTTCAGCAGTTTTCGTTAATTGCATTTCAATTTCTTGCATCAATTGAGAAAAGTCTTGTACTCTTGGCTTTAACTCACGAAATTGATCATCAAAGCGTTCAAACGCACGTCCTTCCCACTCCCCACGAAGCTCTTCTTGTAAGTTAGATAAATCTCTGAGAATTTGGTCAATTTGCTGCGAGCTTTGACCATACCTTTTTGCCTTTGCCTGTAATTGATCTGGTGTCATGCGAATTTGACCTGCCATATTACTTCATCTCCCTTTGATTATATAGTCTCATTAGGAAAACAATTTAAATTGTTTTCCTTCTGACTTAAGCCTAATGAACCATATTTTAAATGTCAACTAATGATGCAAAATTTTCCATTAATTGAATAAAAAGTCCTATTATTATTTTGCACACGGACATTTTTTCAACCTGTATAGTAATAAATGCTTATGTGTTTTTTTATGACTTTTTTCTTTGTTGGTTAACAAACATGTGTTAACTAAATCAAAAAGGCAGACGATTATAAACGTCTGCCTTTAGCCTCATTTACCAGAAGAAAAATGGCAGTACTGCTAAGGTAGCAATTGCTCCGAAAGCAACACCCCATCCAAATCCTGAACCATAACCATACCAACCTATACCAAATCCACCTAGACCGCCTTGTCGGCCTAATGGACGCATATAAACCCGATTAGAACTTACTCTATCAATGATTCCTCGATGAACTCTCCCATCATGCGTTTTAATCTCTACTGCTTTACCTCTATGTCGCTGGCAAAGGGAATAGTAATGTGACCCTGACATATCTTCACCCCCTAAATGTAGTACAGATAGAATATTATATGTTTAGGTAATGAGGGTGTAAAAGACAGATACATCAGGGTAAGTGCGGAAATTATGTGCCCAAATGAGGGCGATATGGGTGAACACCTAGATCAAAACTTAGAAAGACTCATACATTATTAATGTAAACAGACTGGAGGTGTTAGCAACATGGGTGAAAGTTACGGATACGGCGGTGGCTTCGCTTTAATCGTCGTGTTATTCATTCTTTTGATAATTGTAGGTACTTCTTACGTTTGCTAATCCATTACAAATCAATTTGTTAGGAGGGGTTTCATATGGGTTACGGATATAATTGTGGTTGTGGAGGATATGGATATGGAGCACCAAGCGGCGGATACGGTTATGGTGTAGGAGGATTTGCTTTAATTGTAGTTCTATTCATACTTCTAATCATTGTCGGTGCTGCTTGGCTGTAAGTATTCCTTTCTTTAACTTATAGAAAAACTTAGCTTGTCGCTATACGACGGGAAGCATAAGTTGAACGAAAATGAGATTTTTCGAAAACTAGAAGAAGCAGGTCATTTATTGAAATGGCCTGCTTCTTTCATGATTTTATGCTTATTTAATTTCTTGCAAACGTGTTTCTATATCTGTCATGATCTTTGCTGCTTCTTCCCAATTGCCAGAAGATAATGCAGCCTGATACGCATCAAACATATCCGATATTTCTCGCAACGTTTGTTCTGAATTTGAAATGGGTTCTTCTGTTTCTTGATCTTGTTCTGGATTTTCTATTGGTTCCTCTTCTACTTCACGATTCGGATCAAGGTGTTGAAGCATTTTATCTAATGCTTCATCAAAAGTAGCTTCCATTACAATATGATTACCGTATGCCATTACAATTTGCTTGACCTCTGGTAAGGATGTAGCGTTTGAAGATTCAATGTATATTGGTTCGACATACATCATCGTGTCTTCAATTGGAATCGCAAGTAAGTTACCGCGGATGACTTCGGATCCACCTTGTGACCATAAATTCAATTGTTGAGAGATTGTGCTATCTTGGTTTATTCGATTTTCAATCTGTTGTGGCCCATAAACATTTTTCTGTTTCGGGAATCGATATACAATCATTTCCCCATAATTTTCGCCGTCATTTCGAACGCCCATCCAAGCAATCATATTTTGCCGATTCCTTGGGGTGTAAGGCATCATTAGCATAAATTCCTCTTCATCGTATTCTGGTAGCTTCATTGTCATATAATAAGGTTCCATTTCGATATCTTCATTATAGTATTTCTCTGTAGGAAACTGCCAAAAGTCTTCTCGATTATAGAAAACTTCTAAATTAGTCATATGATAGGTTCCATACATTTTAGCCTGGACCTTAAATAACTTCTCAGGATACCTAAAATGGGAACGAATATCTGTTGGTACTTCTTCTGTAAATAACTCTGGAAACATCTTTGCATATGTTTGAAGCAATGGATCGTCCTTATCTACAATGTAGAAATTAACGTCACCAGTATACGCATCAATAACCACCTTGACCGAATTTCGAATATAATTTTCGTCTCCCTGATGTGCTTCTGCATAAGGATAGTTTTCCGCAGTTAAATAAGCATCCATCATCCAGGCAAGGCTTCCATCTTCCCGTACAAAAATATACGGATCTTCATCATATTCGAAAAACGGAGCAATCCGTTGCACTCGATCCATAATATTTCGTGTTTCTAAAAACTGACTCTCTCCTGTAATTTGATCAGATACAAACATTCGGAAAGACCCTTCATTTAAAGCGAATAACAGCCGATTAATTCCATTAAGCTGAATACCGCTATCTGCGTCAAATCTCGTCGAAATATTTTCATCTCCAGAAGGATAATCGAATTCATCCTTCTTACTATTGACGATTACATTGTCATAATTTTGTTCACCAAAATAAATCTGCGGTCTGGTAATATCTAAATCTCCTTCTGGAGGAAGATTTTTCACCATATATTCCGGTTGTCCTTGCTCTGTGACTTGATTTACTTGACTCATGGCCACACCATATCCATGCGTATAGCGGAGTTTTTGATTGACCCATGTTTTGGCCTGGGAAGGCAAATCTACTGTACTCAGTTCTCTCGCACCGATAAACACCTGCTGATACTCCCCATCAATTTCATAGCGATCAATATCGATATTATTAAATTGATAGTATGTTCTAAATGTCTGTAGTTGATTATAAATCTCGAGCAATGGTCTAGAATCATTCATTCGTACATTATCTAATGTCAATGCATTACGTTCAATCATTGCTTCATCTAAGGATTCGTTGGCTGGGTGTTCGCGTTCATCAATTTCTTCTAACTGATAAGCAGCTCTTGTATAATCCAAATTTTCCTGCAAATAAGGTGATTCTTTTGAGAATTCGTTTGGTGATACAATAAATTGCTGAACACCGACAGAAGTCAATTGTGCTACGATTACTAACACAAGATAACCAGCAATTGGAATGATCATTCGGTAATACTTTTGGCGATATAATGCAATAATCATCCATATTGTACCAACTACGGCTGCGCCAGCTAAGACATAAGCGGCAGGAATATTTATCAGCTTATCCGTATAACTCATACCGTGTACTACACTTTTTTGGAACAAATTCACTTGATTTGTTAATAAGGAATGATATGGCTGTAACACATGAAAACTCGCTAGTAAGAGTCCAATAATTCCTAATGTTAAACCCATGTGTAGTTGAGCAGATTGACTCATTCGATATATATGAAAGAAGGAATAAAAACTAATTTCCACAACGAAGTAAAAGATACTAAGCCCTAGTAGGATATATAAAACCATTTTTATAAATGGCAAAACAAACATATAAAACGATACATCTAAATTAAAATAAGGATCATTTATTCCAAATGATGACCGGTTTACTACCTTGAGAAATGGTTCCCAGCCTATTCCTTGTACAATTAAACTACCAATTGCACCTAATAAAATGGAGATAGATATGATTAGCCATCGACTTTGTTTTTTATTAGCTATCCACGTTGGCACTTGATTATTATGAAAATGGCTAAGATACGTATTCCTTATCCATCTTAAGTTAATATAAGTTAAGATGGAAAACAAGATAAACCCAATGATGCCTAGAATAATTTTACTTCCGATAATCGTTGTAAAAACACTTTCAAATTGTAATGATTCCATCCATATGTAATCCGTTATCCATTGAAAGCTCATTAATCCAACCATTAATAATAGAATAATAATACCCAGAATAACGGCAAATCCATTGCCAAGTCGCTTCCATTTCCGTGAATGAACGTTATTCTTCTCTCCGTTTCCCTCCAAACCTCACCCTCCTAAAAACAATTTCTTTCATTGTACCAAACCTTCATCTTCCTCCATATAGAATACGAATGACACATTAAAATAGTTTCATTAATTTTCAGCAAAAAAGAGCACGAGCCAGAATGTCTTCGTGTTACAAATTTAATATTTTGGGTATTAGGATCACCCAAGCATGAAATACTTTCTCGGGCGAAAAGCGCTCTTTGTTCCATCATGTTCATCCATATATTTAACTTACAGGGTAAATATTTTAATTAGTTTGTAATATGAAATAGTTCTATGAAAAAAACATATAAGCATAAACTATAGAAAGACTAGGAAAGGTTGTCTTATATGAACCTTAAACAAACTCTATTTTCAGCAATCATTAGTATTGTTGTTATTTTCGCAGCTATTTCATTCATTACCTTACCCAAACTACAAACGGATTTCTTTCATGTACCGCTAATTAGTAAACTGACCGAATCAACTATCTTTTCAGATGCTTTATTATTTATGATGAGTTCAGAAGTCCCTCAACTCGAAGGTACATTAGAAGAAAATGGAATAGAGACACCTAAATTATCAACCGTTTTATTTGAAGCAGCTTCTGGTATAACTCTAAATAATTTTAGCAGCTTACTTGATTTAGAATTGCCAGGACTCAACACGAGTTCGAATCAGATACAGTTTGCTGGCAACAATGCTGATAGTACAAATACACCAATTGAATCTCCTCCTCCAGATTTTGAAGATTTACTGAAAGAAGATACGAATGAAGAAGAAAAAGAACCCCCAAAAAAGGAGAACGAAACCGATCAACAAGAAGCAGATGTATTTGTCTATCATAGTCATAGTTGGGAAGCATTCTTGCCACTCTTAGGAGAAGAGAAGACCAAACCAAGCGATGCTTCAAGTACTGATAATGACAAGAATATTGTTATGGTAGGGTCTTTATTAACCGAGCAGTTAGAAAAGCAAGGAATGACTACATTCCATGATACCACGAATGTTACAGCTGGACTACATGAGCAAGGATGGGATTATTATGATTCCTATAAATTCTCAAGGGAGACCGTTCAAGAGGCGATGGCTACAAACGATAAGGCACAGTACTTTATTGATATTCACCGTGATGCACAACGTAAAGATATTACAACTACAACGATAAACGATAAACCTTACGCAAAGCTTTATTTTATTGTTGGAATTGAGCATGAAAATTACAAGCAAAATCTAGAATTTGTTGAGAAGCTGAATAATAGTCTAGAACAGAAATACCCAGGAGTCAGTCGTGGCATCTTTCTGAAAGACAAATCAGAAGGAAATGGCGTATATAATCAGGATTTATCAGCCAACTCAATTCTTATTGAAATCGGAGGAGTGGATAATAATAAGGAAGAGCTCAATAATACTTCAGAGGCTTTGGCAGAAGTCATCGCTGACTACCATTTTAATGCCGAAAAAGTAGATACGAATCAATAATTTTTGAAGGGAGCCAACATGGCTTCCTTGAACCTTATTAATCGGATATGTAAAGGAGTCCACCATATCAAATGTAGCATTAGAAAAAAATGAATCCTTTCGTTTGCTCTGGATGACAATATGAATAATGAAGAGCAAGTAACCCACCAAATGATGTCCGATTACATAGCAGTTAAAAATCCAAGATAAGTTCGCACCTCTTCGATACTCTAATGAGAAATTTAGATGCAGTCATAATAAACGCTGCTATTTTACAAATTCCACTAAAAAACACAAGTTTTAATCAAACGTTTGTATAATTCGACAAATCCGATCATCAATGACAATAATTCAATTGATAAAAATTTAATTATCCACCACGAGTAAACGTCTCATTGCCCAGGAAATAACATTCGATAAAGAATGTTATTATAGATGAATAGAATACGTTCGTTTATCATTTAATCAAATTTGTGAGCAGAATATCCTATAACATCTTAAAAAAATCGATTTATCCAAATCGATTTTGCTCTTTACCCTGTCTTCGCTTTCTTTTTTAAGCTCTGAAAATTTTGTAAAAGGATGTAAATAAAATACCGAGTTTTCGTGGTTTTCTAGCAAATGATCTATAAATGAATTGCTTATAAGCTTGACATAGCATTCAAAAAAAGATTGTTTCCATGGAAACAATCTTTTTTTACGCGATTATTCGGTCACTTCAACCACATGTTCTTCATGTTCATGTAACCCATCATCGTTTTCAACATGTACAATGACATAATTGGTTCCTTTTTCACTAAACGAATGTTTTCCGGTATATTCACCAGCATTAGTTTCTTCCGTATCTACCCAATGATGCTTTTCTTCCCCTTCTTTCCAAACTTCATAGCGGACAGTAGCTTGTTCTAAAGGCTTATCATTCATCTGCAAATGTACTGTCATTGCTGTTTCTTGGTCAACCATCACATCTTTTGGCTGATTAAAGTGCATGTGAAAACCTTCCGTATGTGCGCCGTGTTCATGCTCTGCTGAATGATGTTCATCTGCTGCTTCCTGCTTGTTAACTTCGCCAATGGTTATCGATTTTTTTGGCATGGTATGAAGATCTTTTGCTGTTGTATGAGCATACATTTCATACACTCCATCTTGGTCAAATGTAGTCTCCACTGTATATGTACCATCTTGGTTGTTTGTAGATTTTAAATCTTTACTACTATCTTCTTTATTCCCTTTCTCCCATACTTCAAAGATAACCTCTTCTGCATCTTTAACTGGTTCGTCCCCATACAACACTGTCGCCTCCAATGTCACACTTTCTCCGACATCAGCAGTTTCGGGAACGTCAAATGCAACATCCAGTGATTTTACCTCTTCGTCCTCAGCAGCTTGGGGCCCATCTTCATTGGTTTCCCCACATGCTGCAAGAACAAGTAACGAGCAGAAAAATAAAAACATCGAGACCTTCTTAACCATTATACCCCTCCTACCCCTTTTCTTTCTTACAATGATGTGCGCCATCCATCTTTCGAAACAATGCATCACTTGCATCTTGAAATGTGTAGACCCGACCGCCAAAACCTTTCACAAACTTATCCGCATGCTCTTTCCACTCAAACGTTAACAATTGAGGTTGACAACATCCCATATGCAGCGAAGTGTCCATAACGTACCATGCAATCTGTGCGCCGATTGTAGTTTGTTTGAAGAAATCATGACAAATCGCTTGCATCACCTGGTCCCCTAATTGACGATGACGTAGTAAGCCGCAATGGGCACAGCAAGTCATTTCAATTGTATTATTCTCTAGGATCAGCCGATATGCTAATCGTTCATTCATTTTACGATTACATAGTACACAATCCTCATTTGTAGAAGGTTGATGATGTATCAAAGAAATTCCACCAAAGGTTTTTGTAATAATTCCTTCTTTTTCAAGTGTTTTAACATCCCGATGAATCGTCATTTCCGATACACCGAATGTCTTACTTAAGTCAGCGATCTTAAGATTCTTTTTTTGATAAATAAGTTCTTTTATCCGATTTTGTCGCTCCAATGGCAGCATCATTGTCTCTCCTTCTAACTTATAACAATTCTTAACAATCTATAACGAAATATATCATGTGTAATCGAATTCATCAATATTATTTCTATGAATTATTTGTGAATATTCTTTGTCTACGATTCATATAATCATTTATTAGTGTACATAAATAACCAGAACCTTTTCATTTTATCGCATATTTTACGTTAACTAGCAAAGGGGAGATAAAATGAATGTAGAAACTTTTCTATTTCTTCAAGAGTGGAACATGCAATTACTGCTCATCCTTATTTGTTGCTCCATCGTATATGTCATACTTAGTTGGAAAAAGGGGAATTTCTTTAAATCGGTACTATTCTTTAGTTCCATGCTTATCCTATACATTACCATAGGCAGTCCATTGTCTGCATTGGGACATATTAGTTTTAGTACACATATGATTCAAATGAGCATCGTATACTTTATCATCCCACCTCTTTTGGTCCGAAGCTTCCCTAAACGCTCTTCCTCAACGAAGCAATTCACTGCCAAACCTATAAGAATTATGACAATGCTTGCACTCATTTTATTTGCTGTTATGTTCTTTCTTTATCATCTTCCGATTACCCTCCAATATTTAGCAGTCACTCCTACAGTGAGACGTTCTTATCAATTCCTTTTATTTTTACTTGCAGTCGTAATGTGGTGGCCAATCATCGCTTCAGAAGCGAGAGAATATTTTAACAAACAACAAAAACAGCGTTATACTTTCATTAGTAGTATGATCATCATGCCTGCTTGTTTATTGTTTATTATATATGCACTTTTCGATGGAGCTAGTAATCCACTAGCAAGTCAAGCAGCAACTCAATGGTGTATACCAGCATCAACAACTCAACAGAATAGTTTACTTCCATTTTCAATCAACACAAAGTTAGATCAGTGGCTCGCTGGGCTGTCTATGTTAGGAATACATAAGATGAGTCTTCATGTTAGTTCGAGAATGGATGAGAAAGTAAACAAATCAAAAAGCTCCCCTAGAAGTATCAGTCTGTAGCTGAATTGGGAGCTTTTATCATGCGCTTGTTCTTATGATTTTCCATAGAAAGGTCCGTTACCCTTTGCCTTTTGTAAGGAAAGTAATTCAGAAACGGTGACAAATTCGTACCCTTCCTCTTTTAATGTTGATAATAATTGTGGCAATGCGTCTGCTGTCGTTGGATGGATATCATGCATGAGCACAATCGAGCCAGATGCTACTTGTTCAGAAACCACTTGATTAATTGCGTCAGGGTCACGAGTCTTCCAATCTAATGAATCTACAGACCATAGTACCATAGGTGTATCTAGCTTGTTAGTTACTTGTTTTACAGATTCATTATAGGCACCATATGGCGGCCGTATACTTGTTGGATAGTAGCCACTAGCTTGATAGATTTTCTGTTTGGTTTCTTTTATTTCTTGTTCAATCATTGCTTGGTCCAATTGGGTTAAGTCCGTATGTTTTTCCGTATGATTTCCTACCTCATGACCCTGAGCAAACACATCTCTAACAATGGATGGGTAATATTCCACTTGTGACCCAAGCATATAAAAGGTCGCTTTTGCTTGATAGTCATGGAGTGTCTGTAAAACCCGTGGAGTTACTTTTGGATGAGGTCCATCATCAAACGTTAAGGCAATATACTTACCATTCGGATCTAATGCCTTCTCTTTAACAGAGGACTGCCCTTCTGTATTAGGTTCTACCACAGTAACTTGTAATTGTTCAGCTACATCATCTTGCAAATAAGCACGTAATTGTGCAATTGGTATGTTTATTTCAATCGTTCCTGCAGCGCCCGCAGCTATCTCGTATTCATCAAAATAGAGATGTAAAGCTTTTTCATTTAATGACCATTTCCAATTCACTGGGTTACGAAGCGCATCTTCCATAGCATCTTGGAAGACATAAGGTTTCAAGTCTTCGTTTTGATCAATTTGTTCCCTTACACTTGTGCGAATGGTATCATAAGCTTCGTCTTTTCCCTTCAAAATATCCTTTAAGTCCAGCATCTTATTCCCTTTCACGTCCACATTAAATGTCTTAATGGTTTCCTGACCATTTGCTCCTCCAGTTATTTGATAAGCTGTAAAAACAAGGCTATAAAGGGAATCTGCTAGCTTTTCTGTTTCCACATGTATATTTAAATGAGCACGACGATCCTTGTCCAGCAGTTGTTTATTCTCCTCCACATTTGTAAGAAACTTTTTCTCTTGCTGATTGATCCATGTTTCGATCGGCTTATTGATTGCTTCACTTTCAGCAATCGGTTTGCTAATTGCTAGGGTGTACGTATCCGTTTCTTTTATTAATATTTCTAAATGAAGACCAGGATAATTACTTAATGCTTTCTGTTGTACTTCGGTTACTGCTTGTGAATGTTTTGTCCAATATGTAAAAGTAATAATCGACCCGATGACGACAATAAAAAGTATTGCCCACGCCGGCCATTTCAAACGTATAATCTTATGCATTGCTATATGTCCCTTTCTTTGATGTATTTTTCTTATCTAAAAGGATCACCTTTGCTACAAGTTTACAAAAAAATACAGTGGCTAACAATAACGCTGTGGATTTTATTTTATGAATATGACATAGGGTGTCAAGTTAAACATGCTACATTAATGATAGATCTTATGGAAAGGAATGATGAAATTGCAGCAGGCAGACGGAAAAATCGCACTTGTAGCTGGTGCTACTCGTGGTGCTGGCCGAGCCATTGCGATAAAACTAGGAGAAACAGGGGCTACTGTATATGTAACTGGCAGAACAACCAGAAAGCATACGTCAACCGATGAAGCGCAAAGAAACCATTGAAGAAACAGCAGAATTGGTTACAAAAGCAGGAGGAAAAGGGGTCCCTCTACAAATTGATCATACGTACGAAGGACAAGTGCAAGCATTAGTTGAAGAAATACAACAAAATGAAGGCAGATTAGATATTGCCGTTAACGATGTCTGGGGAGGGGATCCATTAACAGATTGGATGGCTGCTGTTGGAGATCACAATCTACGAAATGGATTACAGCTCTTACAACAGGCCGTTACTTCTCATATCATAACAACTCATTATGCAGTACCATTGCTTCGCAAATCTAATCAAGCATTACTTATCGAAATTACCGATGGAACCGATTATTCCTATCGGGGGAATTTTTATTATAGTTTGGCTAAAATATCTAATATTCATATGGCGAGTGCAGCAGCTCACGACCTGCGAAAAGATAGAATTACTGCCTGTGCCGTTACTCCAGGATTTCTTCGATCAGAAGCGATGCTGGATTTATTCGGTGTTACCGAAGATAATTGGCAAGATGGAGTAAAGCAAGATCCACATTTTATCGCATCGGAAACTCCTTTTTATCTTGGTGAAGCAATTAAACATCTTAGCTTAGATCCTAATTTTCAGCGTTTTTCCGGAAAAGTATTAAGTACCTGGGAGCTATCCGATATCTACAATTTTACTGATGCGGACGGAAGACGACCTCATTGGGGAAATTATTATAACGAACATCTAACATAAGATTGTTTTATCAAAGCTTGTAGAGAACCATTCTCAACAAGCTCTTTTTATAATATTTTGTGTAACTTGGCTATTCACTTCTTTTCGTGCAATGAATAATTTATTCATACTTCCCTCACACTACCATTATCTACATTTCTTGGGGGATCCTGAATGAGTAAGATTTCCATTTCGCAGTTTTTTGCTATTTTATTATTAGCTACAGGATTAAGTAATCATGTCTTGGTTATACCGATTTTAATAAATGCCGCCGGGCGTGATGCGTGGCTTAGTGTAATCATTGGTTACATGGTATTTACTATTTTTTCCCCAGTTGTTCTATATGTCCTCAAAGGGATTAATGCTACATCTGTATTTGACTGGCTAACCACAAATTATTCTCGTTTCCTAAGCAGGGTTATTGGACTCCTATTCTTATTATTTTTCGTAGTTGCTGGCTGGATAACATTGAAAGAAACAACCATGTGGACTGACGAAACCTATCTCTTTGAAACACCGAATCTTGTGATTGCGCTATTTTTATTAGGTACATCCTTTTATATTTCCTATGGTCGATTAAACGTCATTGCTATCTGTGCAGGTGTACTGCTTCCACTGGTAATTATATTTGGCATTTTTGTAGCAATTGGCACAATTCCCGACAAAGATTACATGCTAGTCACCCCTGTTTTGGTTGAAAATACCTGGAAAGACGTATTTAGAGGTGCACTATTTTCACTTGGTTCGGTCATTGAAGTTGCTCTTTTATTACTATTACTACAGCATCAAGTGATCAAGCGAATTCAATTTAAACATATGCTTATTCTAATTTTATTCCTTTGTATTTTGACTGCAGGGCCATTGTTGGGCAGTATTGCCGCATTTGGTGTAGAAGAAGCTGAAAGAATGCGGTTTCCAGCATTTTTCCAATGGCGAATTCTAGGTTTAGGTAATTACTTTAATCACTTGGATTTTTTATCGATTTATCAATGGCTGTCGGGTAACTTCATTCGATTAGCAGCAACTTTATATATCCTTACTCAAATTCTTCAAATACACTCGAGAGCAAAACGGATATTTGTTCAATTATTTATTTGTTTTTTCTATATCTTATTTACAATTGCTCCTATAACGGACGAGGCATTTTTTTCTTTCTTAGCTAATTATTATTATATTGGTGGCGGTATCTTAGGAATATGTATTATCTTTATTCTTACTGTCTTAATCGCAATTGCAAATGGAAGGAGGAACAAAGCTCATGCAAAAAAATAACCAACCAGCAAAACAATCGATTATCAAGGAATTATTTCGCCATACTTCCGATGTCAGTGTAGAAGAACATCACTTATTTAATACAAAAAAGAAAGAGGCAATGCTCGTTGTTTATTGTAATGGACTTATCGATCATCATATATTAATTAATAGCATCTTTCCGGATATTCAGTCTACCTTTTATCATACTGGCTTAAAAGGATTAGAAAATATCAACTGTACAGTAAAAAAGCCATGGACATCCAACATAGATGCACTTGAATCTATTCTTTTGGAAAAAATATTTAATGGATATACTGCAATTATAATTGCAGAAGTGATTTACTTCTTCAATACGATAGATGTACCCAAACGTACTCCTGAAGAATCCAATTCGGAAGTGTCGCTTCGTGGTCCAAGGGATGCGTTTGTTGAAGATATTTCGTTGAATCTTGCGTTGGTAAGAAAACGCGTAAAATCCAATTCACTTGTTGCTGAAGAGTTTACCATCGGAAAACGAAGTAAGACAAAAGTACAGCTCGTATACTTCACAGATATCCAAGATAAACCAATGATTCGTAAAGCGAGAGAGAGATTGAATCAGATAGATATTGATTTTTTATCTAGTGATAATCAATTATTACCGATCATTGGCGGTTCACACTATTCTCTCTTTCCATTAATGGAATCTGTTTCAAGGCCGGATGGTGTAGCAGGAAGCTTGGCAAGAGGAAGATTTGCTATTTTTATTGATAACGTACCGAATGTAGTTGTTGGGCCTGCAAATCTAGGTTATTTCTTTAATTCTTCAGAGGATGCATATACCCCCTATTATTATGCCACATTTGAACTGGCACTGCGCTTTGTAGGGTTTATGCTTGCTATCTTTTTACCCGCATTTTGGGTTGCCTTATCCGCTTATAATATGGATCAAATCCCTTTCCCCTTGCTAGCAACGATAGCCGCTTCACGATTAGGTATACCTTTTAGTCCAACAATCGAATTATTACTAATGCTCGCACTATTTGAGTTATTCAGAGAAGCTGGTGTTCGTTTACCTAAAGCAGTAGGACAAACTGTTGCTGTTGTAGGAGGATTAATTGTTGGAGACGCTGCCATACGTGCAGGCCTTACCTCTCCTACGATGTTGGTTATCTCAGCAATTACTGCTGTCGCTACTTTCACTTTAGGAAATCAGGCGTTATTTGGAACAGTCTCGATTTTTAGAATTGCCTCTATCCTGTTTGCATCTATTTTTGGTATGTTTGGTTTCTTTATCAGTGTATTTTTGACACTCGGCTATTTAGCCAAATTAGAATCGTTCGGGGTTCCCTATTTGAGTCCGATTTCCCCATTCATTAGAAGAGATGTTTTAAAATCTATCCTTAAAAAACCAGTTGTCGACCAAAATGAACGTGCAGCCATTCTACATCCAATCGATAACGATAGGCAAGGTGAAAAGTAAATGAGACTTGTGAAAACATGTATATTGCTTATTGTTCTGCTTATTATCTTAACGGGGTGTTGGGATGAAAGACAAATTAGCGAAGTTAACTATATTACGACATTAGGAATTGATTACCAAGAAGATAACTATATTATTTATGTACAAATGTTAGACTTTTCTAATGTAGCAAAACAAGAGTCAGGGAAAACATCTGAGCGTACCCCTTTGTATATTGGAAAAGCTACGGGTAAAACAATTAATGATGCTGTCAATAATTTATATCGAACCTCACAACAGGTTGTTAATTGGGCACATATAGGTGCCATTATCTACTCTGACGCCATATTAGAAAAAGGAGTGACGGATGCAGAACAATCATTGCGAAAAAATGGTCAATTTCGCTACACTCCTTGGATGTTCGGTACGAAAGAATCAGTTGAAGAAATAATGTCGTTATCTGGATTTTATCAATTACCACCCGTATACACGATTTTATATAAGCCATTAGATATGTTTAACGAATACTCATATATCGCGCCGCTTCGAATGCATAAATTTGTTTCCATTTACAAGGAACCTGGCGGAACAGCGATTCTTCCTTCAATTTCAATTAACGATAAGAGTTGGAAAGAATCAAAAGAAGACATAAAACCTAAGCAAACCTTAGAAATAAATGGTGTATTTCCTGTAAACGACGGTAAAAGTAAAGAATGGTTATCCTTTAAGGAAGTTCCTGGACTGCGATGGACACAAGAAGATACAAATAACACGACAATCGATATTCTAACAGAGGATAATGTCAAGAAAGGGTCGGTACGTATATTAGAACCTACTGTAAAATTTATAATCAAACGGGGTAACAAAAATTTTCAATTTAATATTCAGCTTAAAGCTTCTGGCTCCGTTACCGATTTGGAAGAACAACTGCCGATGAAAGAAATTGAGAACTTAGTACGACAACAAATGAAGAAAGAAATTCGAGAGACGTATGAAATAGGCGTTGAAAAAGGAGTCGACCTCTACAACATAAAAAATAAATTATTTCATGATCGGGTAAAACCTGACCAATTACAAAATTACTCATTAACTAAAGAGAAGTTAAACAGGATAACGGTTGATTTTCATTTAGAGACAGAAGGGGTATATGAGTAAGCTGCTGAATCCAATAAACAGCCGCTTATTTTTTTTCACGTATATTACGATTAATTGCTTCTAACATAGTATTAGCAAATGCGGTTAATTGCTTTTGATCCCATTTGGTTTCCAATTCTATTTCACTAATATATACATCTAGAGCTAATTCAATACAATGGTGAAGCCGAGCAGGAAGATGTTTTAATGCCCATTCACCTGCTTCTTTTTTAGATGATACTTTATTTTCTTTCATAAAATAATCCACTCTGCATAAATTTAAGCAATAATAGACAGGGAAATAAATAATATTATTGGGAGCATCGGCCACATCATTCCTAATCGACGCAAGATACATTTTTCTATCTATATCAGGGAAAACTGAGGTAATCGCTTCACCATATAGCGCCTTACCACGCTCATGTGTTACGACAATATGTGCAGCTAAATCATCATCTTTGCCATTCTCACATAAATAGCTAGCGTCTCTGTGATAACGAGCTCTATGATCTTTGGAATAATGCAATTCAAATGCGATCGGGTATTGCAAAGGAAATAAAGATTCCTGTAGAAGAATACTCATTTCGATACGCACATCTAGATTGTTCTCTATGTTAATTATTTCGCTGATGAATTGCCTTTTATCATGTGATGTCAAGTTATGATGGATGATAACTAATAAGTCAATATCACTATACGTTCGATTATAGCAATCCATTGCTAATGATCCGTGTAAATATACACCAATCAGATTATTCCCGAGCTTGTTTTTACATAAGCACTTGAATTGCTGCAAAGCTTCGGTAGCATGATTCAGTTTGGACACCTCATTTATCTTGGCATTGAAACGATTAATCATTCAATTATAATAATATTATAAAGATTGTTATTTTATAAAGTATATCATAGCCAAAAAGGAGGGTATCTATTGTTTTATCACCGACTGAATCCAGATACGGAATTACGACTATTGGAGCACCGTCACGCAGAAGCGTTATTTATATTGACAGATAGATCCAGATATCACTTACGGAAATGGTTACCCTGGATTGATTATACCCAAACAGTACAACATACATTATCTTTTATCGATGCTGCCCTTAAACAATTTAGTGCAAATAATGGATTTCAAGCTGGTATCTGGTACAAAGGGGAATTGGCTGGAATCATCGGCTTACACACCATTAATTGGGAAAATCGCTCCACATCCATCGGTTATTGGTTAGGAGAGCAATATCAGGGAAATGGCTTGATTACCCAATCCTGTCAAGCTATTATTAGCTACTGCTTTCAACATCTACAATTGAATCGTATAGAAATTCGTGTAGCAACAGAGAATAAAAAAAGTGCTGCTATTCCGGAGCGGCTTGGTTTTCAGAAAGAAGGCCGATTACGAAAAGCGGAATGGCTTTATAACCGTTATGTAGACCATGATGTTTTTGGATTAGTAAAAGCAGATTTACAAAGGACGATTTAGTTCATTTCCTCTTACGAGAAACAGGACAAGCATCGACGATTCCTATTCATACGATGCTTGTTGAAATGGTAGAAATTCTTGTTTGATCAAATTCGTTTCCAATCTATTAATCATACACTAGCAACTCGCTTCTCTACTAATTTATCCATATCACTTATGTTACCAATCATGCATCCATTCTGTGCGAAAATCATTTAAAGGGAAGCGAACTGGTTTACCTTCTTTCGCTGACTGGTACATTCCAAAAATAACTTCCAATGCTTTCTTTCCTTCAGAGGCAGTCATTAAATGATCTTCCTGTTTTTTTATCGCTCGAATAAAGTCTTGATACATATACATATGCTCGTTCCTATCATTCGTTGTATTCCCTAACGCTTGTATAGCTTCTGGATGGGTTTGGCTATAACAGTGAATAATTTCATTGAAATGCTCCCCACCAACAATAATAGATCCTTCTTCTCCAAATAATGACAAATAGTAACCTTGGTTACTTGGTTTAGTAATGGTATTCGCTTCAATTAATCCTTTGGATTGTCCTTCAAAAGATAGAATTCCTGTTGCAATATCTTCTGTTTCTTTATTCTTATTGGTATTCATCATCTCCCCATAAACAGATGTAGCATCACCTAAAAGCCAAAGTAATAAATCTACCATATGAATTCCTTGATTTAGTAACATTCCACCATCTTTATCCCATGTGCCCTTCCAAGGTGATGACGCATAATATGCTTGGGAACGATGAAGTCGTAATGTAGCTACTCCTAAATAGATATCACCAAAGTACCCCTTCTCGATGAAGGATTTCAACTTACGCATGAAAGGACGATAACGTAGTTGATGACAAACGAAGATTCTTCGGTCTTTTTGTTCAGCTAACCTAATCATTTCCTCTACTTCTTGCAATGACAGTGCAATCGGTTTTTCGATAATTACATGCTTCTTATGCTGCAGTGCTTGTATAGCAATCTGGGCATGCAGGCTTGAAATAGTCGAAACAATAACTACTTCTACCCGTGAATCTTGAAGAAGGTTATGATAATCTTCATAGATTGTTATAGGAGCCACTTCATTCGACTGCTTTTGTCGATAACTTTTAGCAACTTCCTCCATCCGATCGACTTGCAAATCACTTACAGCTGCTAATGTTAACTCTTTGCAGTTTGCAATGGATGCAACATGTTTTTTGGCAATATAACCACAGCCGATGATACCCACACCTACCATGACTGCGCCACCTCAAATTCTTCTAAGGCATGAACTACGCTATCTTGCTCAAGTTCTGTCATGGAAGGAAACAATGGAATTGCTAGCAAGGTGTTTGCTAAAGCCTCAGCGATTGGGTAATCCCCATCTTGATACCCATGCTCTCGGTAAGCTCGTTGTAAGTGAATACAGCATGGATAATAGACCCCGGTTTGGATGCCTTGCTTATCTAGAAAACCTTTCAACTTATCTCGTTGATAAGAAGCTATACAAAATAGATGATAGGTATGTTCCCCTTTCTTATCTGCATATGGAAGTTTCATACAAGTAAGAGGTGCTAATGTTTGATAATACTTCTTCGCCAATTCGATGCGACGGTTATTCCATCCATCAATATATTTCAAACATACTAGAATAACAGCTGCATGAATCTCATCTAGTCTGCTATTAAAACCAATTTCATCATGAAAATATTTCTGGCTACTTCCATGCATTCGTAAGGAACGAATTCGCTTAGCGATCTTGTTATCTGAAGTTGTAATGATGCCTCCGTCCCCTATGGTAGAAAGGTTTTTTGTAGGAAAAAACGAAAAACAGGCAGCATCTCCTAAGCTCCCTACCATTTGACCACCTCTAGTTGCTCCAAATGCTTGACAGGCATCTTCAACAACGATTAAACCATAGTAATTAGCAATTTGATTAATCGTATCCATTGCTGCTGGCTGACCAAATAAGTGAACTGGCATAATTGCTTTCGTTGCAGGAGTTAGTTTATCTTCTATCTTCTGTGGATTAATAGTATAGGTTTTTGGATCAACATCTACAAAAACTGGAGTTGCACCAACTCTAGATATACTTTCTGCCGTGGCGAAGAAGCTAAACGGTGTTGTGATAACTTCGTCACCACTGCCAATTCCGTAAGATTGCAAAGTAAGTACAAGCGCATCGGTACCGTTGGCAACAGCAATTGCCTCTGTAACACCTATCTTCTTTGCAAATTCTTGTTCTAAGCGTTCCACGTGTGGACCCATAACATAGGATCCACTCTCGATCACTGTTCTTATTGTCTGTTCAATTTCGGTTTGTATTTGCTCTAACTGTCCTCTAGGGTTGCTAATCGGAATCATCTTCATCTTCCTTTTCTTTATTTTGCTCCTAGTAGATTATGCTCCTTCTTTACCACAAACACGGCTTCTACCATAACCAAGATGAAATATGCTTTTGTCGATGAGACAACTTCATGATAGAAGGAAGCCTTTTTTCTATTAACCTAGAACAACCCTTTAGAGCAACGCATATACCATTAATACATTCCAACTGAAAGGATAAGGATTATGTTCGACAAAAAAAACAAACACTATATCATCGGCACTAATAGTCCGATGAAGAGAAAAATCATCTATTTCTTTCGTCAGAAAAACCTTGAATTAATTGAATGTGATACGGAAGTAGAAAGAACTGTCTCCACACTTCTTCCTACTAATGATCGAAATAGGAAGCAGCAATTAGTGATTATCACTCATCCAGTATCGAACCAGCTATTTATTATTCGTTCTTCTCTGTCCAGCTACGATATTCAACCGAATACAAACTACGCTGATCAGTCAATGATCGACATCTATCTAGCTGATCATTGGTTTGATCTATTAAATAGGAATAAGGAAATCGATGAATCTCAAGCTGAAATTCTTCAAGCTTTAAAACGAATGATCGACCATTATGTCGAGCATCCTCCTAAAGAAGTCTATGTCAAAGAAAACATTACACCTTACTTGCAGTGTTCAGATCAAATAGCTGTCGTAGGTCTTGGGTATGTTGGACTTCCGGTAGCACTCGGTTTTGCAAAGAAATACAACGTTACCGGTATTGATGTAGATCTGGAAAAACTTGCGCTTTTACAGTGTAATCATGATCCCAGTGGACAATTTTCCAGTGATCAATTAGCTGCTGCTCATATCTGTTATACAGATAAAGGAACAGCACTTCAAACATGTCGTTATATCATTGTTGCTGTACCAACACCCATCACATGGAACGATGAACCAGATCTGACTTTTATTGAGAGTGCCTCGAGGTTAATCGGTAAACATTTAGCGAAGGATACAACGATTATCTATGAATCTACCGTCTATCCAGGCACAACTGAAGATATCTGTGTTCCTATACTAGAGAAAGAATCAGGTCTGCGGTCAGGAATAGATTTTTTTGTAGGCTATTCCCCCGAACGAATAAATCCAGGTGATGATAAGCACACGTTTGAAACAAACAATAAAGTAGTCGCTGGTCAGACGAAACACGTGTGTAATCGAATATATGATTTGTATGCCAGTATTTTAGATGCTTCTGTTTATAAAGCTTCTAGTATCAAAGTTGCTGAAGCAGCTAAAATTGTTGAAAACACGCAACGTGATATCAATATTGCCTATATGAATGAATTATCTATTATCTTTGGAAAACTTGGAATTGAAACAAGTGAAGTAATTAAAGCAGCTAAAACAAAATGGAATTTTAATCCTTATACTCCTGGTTTAGTTGGTGGTCACTGTATTGGTATTGATCCATACTATCTTATTTATCAATCAAAGCAACATGGCTATCATCCCACGTTTCTATCAAATGCCCGTACAGTGAATGAGGGAATGCCTGATTATATCGTTCAATCGCTGCTTCAGATAGTAGTGAAACATAAATTTAATTTGAAGGATTTGAACGTCATTCTATTAGGTATCACTTTTAAAGAAAACATTACTGATACGAGAAATTCCAAATCACTAGCTATCCTTGATCAATTACTAGCACTTGAATTTCATATGCAAGTATGTGACCCATTAGCTGATCCAGTTGTATTCAAAAATAATTATGATATGGACCTCCTTCCATTAAACCAATTAACTCCAGCCGATGTAATTATCTTCAGTGTACCCCACGCCGTATTTCACACACTAGACTTTAGCAAACTTACAAATAAGGGAAGTATTATGATGGATATCAAAGGTGTCCTCCCTGCATCGGTTGCTAATCAAGGGATCTATTGGAAGCTTTAATCAAAATAACAGGAAAGGAGTCTTTCAAATGAATCAAAAATTAAAAATACTTGTGTTAATTAAACCGTTTTGGGTTTATGCAAAGCATAAGCCAAAGATCGACACAGTGAAGGCACTGGAACAGTTTGCAGATGTATACTATTGGCATACGGATGGCCATATCAATGATATTATGTCAAAGTTAGACGTTACGCCTGACTTTATTTTTCATTATGATATTGCATGGAACTATGGTTTAGCCCCAAATATTGAAGGATTAGACCAGACCACGATTCCGAAAGGCTGTTTTATCATTGACTTACATTGGAAACCTGAGGAACGGATGAAATACTTCGAAGCGGCCGAAATCGATCTCATATTCTCTGCCACGAAGCATCCCTTTCTCAACGTATTCCCACACTACCGAGGTAAATTCAGATGGCTGCCATGGGCGATAAATCCAGAAATTATGAAAGATTGGGGGCTAAAAAAGGATATTGACGCATTATTAATGGGATTAGTTTACATGGATGAGTCCAACAAAGGCAACTATACGCTCCCTAAGAAAATCCCTCCAGAAGGACGCTATGCCTTTCGAGATGCTGTATTTCAAAAAATGCGTGATAAACCTAGTTTTGTGCTCCACCCCCATCCAGGGCATCGCGTAAAACAATCTGATCAACTGATTGTCAATGAAAAATACGCCAAAGAACTGAATCGTTCGAAAATCTTTTTCACATGCGGTAGTAGGAACGAGACTGGTGGTGTTGCCGTCCTGAAGTTCTTTGAAGCACCAGCATGTAAAAGTCTATTACTAGCTGAGTCCAACAAAGATATTATTGATTTAGGATTTAAAGATGGTGAAAACTTTGTAGCATGTACCGTTGAAAATATCGAAGAAAAAACAGCGTACTATCTAGAAAATGACCAAGAGAGACAGCGAATTACTGAGAATGGCTATACGTTTATTCATTCACATCACACAAACGAAGAGCGTGCAAAGCAATTTTTAAAAGCGATACAAGAGATTATAACCTATTAAAATTCTATAAAATGTACTTGTTATCTGGCGCTAGTGCCTGAACAAGGTTTAATTATTTGCATAACGTATAGGGAATAAAAATTTAATCTATCAGAGGAGGAACACGATTGACTGTTAATAATTTATTGCTTAATGGGGGATTTGAAACCGGTGATTTTCAGTCCTGGGAAATAATGAATAGTACAATTACTCAGTTCTATTCTCACACCGGAAATGCATCTGCTAAATTGGGTGGAGGTACTTCTCCAGCAAGCATTAGCCAAACCGTTCCAGTTGCTCCGGGACAAAACTTCCAACTGCTTGCATCGTTGTCTAGTACCCGTTTTTTAAGTAATCCTCGCGTCACGTTAGTTGTTGATTTTCTAGATGAAAATAATGCTGTTATTACGAATGGATTATTCGTAGAAATCAGCCAAGGCGATTTGCCAAATGCTGTATCTAGTAATTGGACAGAAATTTATCACACAACAGATATCGTACCCGAAACAGCAACACAAGCAATTGTTCAAATAAGCAAACAATCAGGTAACTTTTTATCTTCTAGCATATTGGTTGATGATGTGGCATTATTAGATTTTGATAGCAACCCGGATATTCCAGGTCCAACTGGCCCAGAAGGTACAACCGGATATTAATTCCATCGTTACAATCAAAGAAGATGCTCCCCCTACAGAGTATCTTCTTTTTTATAACAAACTTCTTGCTACACCATATGAAAGGAAGAAGATAATGGTTACCATCAGTCTTTGTATGATTGTAAAGAATGAAGAGCACGTGCTTGAACGCTGTCTTGATTCGATCTCCCATCTTGTTGATGAAATTAATATTGTAGATACAGGATCTAATGATCATACGGTTGCAATTGCGAAAAAATACACGGATCGCGTCTTCCATTTTGAGTGGACCGATAATTTCAGTGAAGCAAGGAATCAATCATTTTCGTATGCTACGAAAGATTATATCTTTTATCTAGATGCAGATGACGTTATAGACAAAATGGAACAAGAAAAATTATTTCATTTAAAGAAGCATTTAAATCCGGAATTTGATGCCGTATCGATGATATATCTAGCTGGAATAGATGAATACGAAAACGTTACGTTACAATATCGAAGAAATCGGTTAGTAAAACGGAGGAAGCAATACCAATGGTTTGGCGATTGCCATAATTATCTTCAAGTACGAGGAAAAATTTTTCATTCGGATATTGCAGTTTCACATAAAAAGAATGCACATGCCTATGGTCGGAACCTCCATATCTATGAAGCAATGATTTGTAAGAGCAGAAGCTTTACGGAACGAGACTACTTTTATTATGGCAATGAATTACGTGAAAATGGTTTTTATCAACAAGCGATAGAAGCGTATACAAATGGAATAAATATGAAATATGGCTGGATTGAAGAAAAAATATTTGCCTGTATTTTTCGTGCGGACTGTTTTTATTATTTAAATGAAGCTGAGCTTGCACTAGAATCTTTATTTCAATCTTTTGGTTTTTCAAAAACAGCTCGATCAGAAGCCTGCAGTCGAATTGGCCTTTTATTTCAGAAGAAACGAGAATTTCTGTTAGCTATCTTTTGGTATGAACTAGCATTACGTGTGGTACAACCTAAAAGTTCTTGGGGTTTTTCTTACCCGGCATATTCCACTTGGTACCCACATCAACAACTGTGTATTTGTTATTATAATCTACAAGCATTCGACCTTGCTGCCCATCATAATAATAAGGCTATGGAATACCGGCCAAACGATGAACTATTACGCTTTCACCAGACTTTGCTAAAGGGAAAATAAAACAAACATAGCCGATTACTTTTGTGCTTTCCAAATGGTCCAATAATCTTTTTCGATTATTGGCCTCATACTTACAATTTTTTTGTCTAAAGACAGAAGCAAGCGATCCATTTCATGATTATTTAAATAATGTAAAATTGAGCGACCATTCTTTTGCTGAATGTCTGTTAACAGTTCCTGTTTTGATGAATACATCTTCCGTGTTTCCATCAATTTTGTTTCAGTAATATGGTTAAAGCCTGCATCAAATAATGCCTTTTTCACATCCACGCTAGAAATACGACGTCTCTCTTCCACTTTCTTTAGCTGAGGAAACATCTCAAAAATCCAGCCTCTTATATGCTGATGCGTTCCCTTTTTCAGGCAATCATCTAATGTACGATCTTGTACAAGCAAGACGCCATCATCCATTAAGATACGAGAAGCTTCTGTAAAGCAAGCAAATAGATCATCTAAATGATGGATAAGTGCCCGTTCGAGTACGAAATCGACACTTTTATCTGGTAAATGCGTTTGATATGCATGCCCTTTTCTTAAATGAATCATCGGATACTGCTTGCAATTCTCTTTAGCACCTGCCAGCATCGCTTCTGAATAATCAATCCCAATAACGTTGTTAATTCCTAATTCATATAAAGCCTTCGTATAAATACCACCACCACATCCAATATCTGCAGCATAAATGACACTTGTTGGAGTTATAATGTCCTTCACAATTTGAAGCCAAGACGGATCTGCTTCTCTGCTGGCGTATGTCATTTTCATGTTATCATCATGAAAATTCATCGACATTTCGACTACCTCCCTTTTCCATAAAGTATAGCTTATTAATTAAAATAAATATAATAGCGATTAATAATGGAAAGGGATAAATAAATCAAATCATCATTTCACCACTTATGAAGATGAATGAACTACACCTTGATGGTTTTGAATAAGTTCTATAAAATAGTGCACTTGTTTTGAAGCTCTTTCCAATGAAGCTTCTTCGATAATAGGAACGTCCGCAAATTTATCGATTTGGCTATCTAAAAAATACAGCCCTTTTAAATTATGACCTTTTAATGTCGCTAATACTGGTTTTAAAGCATATTCAATAGCTAGCAAATGCGACATACTTCCTCCAGTCATAACAGGTAAAACAGGCGTATGTTTAAGAACATCTTGCGGAAGAACATCCAGTAAAGCTTTCAACACTCCTGAATATGCTCCTTTATAAACCGGAGAACCTACAATGACTCCTTTTGCGGATTCAAGGGTTTGAGCTATGGAGGTAATGGCTTGACTATTAAAATTCCCAGTAAATAAATCTTCATAAGGAACATCTTTTACAGAGATAGAAGTAATCGAAAAACCATTCTGATTCAATATACTCCCAAGATAATTTAATACTTGATCTGAACGAGAAGGACTGGAAGGACTTCCCGACAAGATAGCAATTTCATTCATGTTGATCTCTCCTTTATGATAATGAAATAGCCCTCTCATTCTGATAGGAAAAAGAGGGCTCTTACAATTATATTCGTTCCGCTCTTATCTACCAAGATACACTCGCTGGATTTAGCACCTTTCTGAGTAAACAGAGGTTGCTGAAGCTTCTTCGGGCCAGTTCCCTCAGCTTCTCTTGATAAGATGATTCATTTGTTACTATATTGTATTCCAATTAATCTGATAAATCAAGAGGGAAATGTAACTTCTTCTCGCCCTTTCATTATTTTAGGATAATCGCCCAACCCTTATAGAGATAAGTTTCATCTACTGTATTACTACCTAGTTTTGAGGAGGTAATGAAATGAAATTGAAAAAATTTATAGATGAGCTACCAATAATGCAAACGATAAAAAAACAAGGTTCCTATTTAGAAATGCGTATGGAGGAGTTTAGACAAAAGCTACACAGGGACTTAAAACCAACACGGCTTTGGGGATACAATAACCAATTTCCTGGTCCTACTATTGAAGTAAATGAAGGAGAAGAACTCCATATAAAATGGGAAAACCATTTGCCCGATAATCATTTACTTCCAGTGGACAAATCAATTCACCATATCGCTAACCATCCTGAAGTTCGAACAGTTACGCATGTACATGGGAGTGTGACAAAACCGGAGAATGATGGATATCCAGAAGCTTGGTTTTCCAGAAATTTCAAGAAGGTTGGTCCAGAATTTCTCCATCAAGTATATTCCTATCCCAACAAACAACGTGCTGCCACTCTTTGGTATCATGACCACGCCATGGGGATAACGAGGCTGAATGTCTATGCTGGTCTTGCCGGCATGTATATTATCCGAGGCAAGCAAGAAAAAAGATTAAATATCCCTAAAGATGAATATGAAATCCCGCTTATTTTAATGGATAAGACCATTAATAATGATGGATCGCTATTTTATCCGGTGGGACCGGAAAATCCACCTGCTAACTTACCGATTCCTTCCATCTTACCAGCATTTACTGGTGACAAGATTCTAGTGAATGGAAAAATTTGGCCATATCTGAATGTAGAACCAAGAAAATATCGGTTCCGAATCCTTAATGCCTCCAACACACGCACCTATACGATATCTCTTGAATCTGGAGACCCAATGTATCAAATTGGTTCAGATGGCGGGCTCCTCTCAAAAACCGTTGTAGCAAGAAGCATCACAATGGAACCAGCAGAACGAATTGACGTAATTATTGATTTTAGGAAATACCAAGGAAAATCATTAATTTTAAGAAATGACCTCGGTTCTATCAACACTCCCGAAGATGAGACAGGGGATATTATGCAGTTTAATGTTCGCTTGCCTCTAAAGGGAAAAGATTCGACAATCATTCCAAAGCACTTATCATCTATCCCCTCCCTTAAAGATAAGCCTATATCAGCCATACGAAATTTAAAACTGGTAGGTGCGAGTGATGATTTTGGTAGGCCTTTATTATTATTGGACAATAAATACTGGGATGATCCGATCTCAGAAACACCGAAACTTGGCTCTACTGAAATTTGGTCTATCATTAATGTGACAGGCTTTACACACCCGATTCACTTACATCTTGTTCAATTCCAGGTTCTAGATCGTACCCCCTTTAACCTGGAGAAATTCAATCAAGATGGAAGCATCGTGTATACCGGATCAGCCGTCAAACCAAAACCTAATGAAAGAGGTTGGAAAGACACAATAGCTGCCCCTTCGGCACAGATTACAAGACTAATCGCAACTTTTTCCCCCTATGCTGGAAAGTTCGTTTGGCATTGTCATATCTTGGAACATGAAGATTACGATATGATGCGTCCTTTTTTAATACAAAAGCGAGACTAACTAGTAGGTGACCGCGTTACTAAAATTCAATTGTAATTTCTTTTCCTTGTTCAATGGATTGATTTTCCTTATCAAAGACATCGCTGGTGATTAAGGATATAGTTCCAATTTGTTCTATATTTGTCTCTTCTAAAATAAAAGCGAGTTCTCCTGTTTTTTTCTGACCAGCGGAGAGATCTCCATAAAGATTTTGTAAGTAAAAATCATCTTCAAAATCTTTTTTCTCTCCTGCTTCTGTTTCCAATATCGATACAGGTGCAAAATTAACCATTTGATCAGACGTATTTTCAATTGTTACGTACATTTTAATATAGTTAAAATTTTCCTCGTTATGTGTAAAACCATGAAAGTAATCAACTAAATGCATTGCTGGGGAAAAATTCACGACCTTTACATCACGAATACTCATTTGAATAGGCCCTATGCTATGCATCTTTTGATAATCTGTGATTGCTTCAAGCGTAATATTCCCATCTTCGTCTTCAAATTGGTCACCAATCTCATTGAGTGAGCGTGTATCAGGAGCTTGTGGATTATCAACATAATCACGATCATCATTGACCTCTTGAATTGTTCTTTCTTCCTCTTCCATGTCGATTGATTCCGTTTGATTTTGCTTATTTTCAGCCTCTGCATTTTCCTCCTGCTTGGCACATCCGGATAGGATCAAAATAAATGCAAGAACAGCATATAACCCTTTTAACATAGATAGTTAAACCTCCTCATCCGTTAGATAGAAAAGACCCCATATTGTGCATAATGGGGTCTAGAACTACCTTTATTTATGCGGTTTTACGCTCCGAACGTTTTTCAGTATATCAATAACTTTTAAACCGACCTGGTGGTTATCATGTAAACCGATAAATTGATCTGATTGAGGGCCATAAGCATAAACATTGACGTCTACACCATCATGTCCACCAGTAGTCCAACCTGTACCAGAGCGAAGATCAAAAATGCGTTCAATTGCATTGTCAATTTCTGTTGTATCCTCCTCTTCAGCCGCATCTTCTACTGAATCAATTTCTTCTTCGGTTAAATCTAAATCAATATATTCTTCTAAGACATCTTCAACATCTTCACCTTCACTAATTTCAGCTGCCATGTAATCCGGAGTACGCTTCGCTGCTTTCAATGGCGTTGGATCCCATTTATATTCCCCATCGATTCCCATAGTCAATCCACCTGTAGAATGATCTGCAGTTGTAATAACTAATGTATGCTTGTCCTTTTTAGCAAATTCAATTGCCCGTTGATAAGCTTTCTCAAAGTCTTCCATTTCACTCATTGCACCAACAATATCATTATCATGTCCTGCCCAGTCAATTTGGCTTCCCTCTACCATCAGAAAAAAGCCATCTTTATTTTCACTCAATTTGCTTAATGCCGTATCCGTCATTTCTTCCAATGTTGGCTGTTCTTCTGGACGATCGATCGCTTTATCAAGGCCAACAGGGGCGAAAAGTCCAAGAATTTGCTCATTATCATCTTCTAGCATCTCTTCTTTGGTATGAACATAACTAAATCCAGCATCTTCAAATTCCTCTGCTAGATTTCGATCTTCCCTTTCAAAGTAAGATGTTCCACCGCCTAAAATAACATCAACTTTATGCTGGCCATCAATTTTCTCATCGAAATAATCATCTGCGATATCATTATAATTATTACGTGATTCATCATGTGCACCAAAAGATGCAGGGGTTGCGTGATTTACCTGAGATGTAGATACAAGACCAGTACTTTTTCCTCGATCTTTAGCTTCTTCTAATACGGTTTTCACTTCATTCTTTTCCATATCAACAGCAACTGCACCATTATAGGTTTTGATTCCAGAAGATAGGGAAGTGGCTGCTGCTGAAGAATCAGTAATACTTTCTTCTGGATCCCAAGAATACGTTTGCTGCATCCCTACTAAATGTTTATCAAATGCTGTCTCTTCAACATATGGGTCTTTATTGTCTTTGAACGATCGATATGCTGTCGTGTAGGCAGGACCCATTCCATCACCGATCAAAAAAATAACATTTTTCACCTTGCCTTGATTCGACTTATACGACTTAGCTTCAACTTCTAAACTACTTGTAGCAAAGCTTCCGAATACTAAAGTTGTCATAACAGCAACAGATAGTATTTTTTTTCTAGACCCTTTACTAATCAAGATACTTCCTCCTTTACTAATTTTGTCCACCCATATCTTACTGAGAATCTATTAATCTATGATTAAAAGTATATAAAAATAACGTAAAAATTAAAGGGAATTTCTTCCTGGATCAAATTATCCATCTCGAAGAAAGCGCTAACATAGTGGTATGAAAGAAAAAAACTACCGCAAAATAATTTTGCGATAGTTCAATTCTACTTTTAACAAAAGGAGTCCTTAGATTTTGGAACGGATAGTCCAAATAATGGTCGAAGATATAGCGCAATAAATGTCCCAGCTAAGGCGAGTATTCCCCATACATACCCATGTAAGCTAAAGGATGCTATGCCACCAAAATATGCACCAATATTACATCCAAATGCTAATCTTGCACCATATCCCATTAAAAGACCACCAATAATCGATGCAGCTATATTTTTTAGATTTAATTTCGTAAATTTAAATAATCCACCCGCTGCAGAAGCTAGAAAAGCACCGAGGATAACACCTAAATTAAGCACTGTTGTCGAATCTGCAAAGATAGATGATTCTAGTACTTGAGCATTGGCACCTTGCCAATACCCCCAACTGGTAACGTCAACTCCAAAGAATTGAGCTACTTTTGAACCCCAAAGTGCAAATGCTGAGGTAATCCCCCACGGGGCACCACGAGTCATTAATGTTAATGCATTTAAAACTGCTAATACAATTGCCGCAGCAAAGAGTGGCCAAGATCCGCGGAAGATGCGTTTCCACCCTTTCGTTGAAGGTACTGGTGCCATTTTAGGGGCTTTTCGTTTTCGTTCTACAACTAATGTAATCCACGCGATTAAACCAAATAATGCAATGGATACAATCCATGCTCCCCCATATCCAAGTCCAGTTGAGGTTGCTAGAGAAATTGGTTCGAATGATGGTAAGTCTTCTGTCCAAAATGTTAAATGCTTTGCCCCAATTGTCGAGCCAACAATAAAGAACAATAAGGTTACAAACATAACGGAACGTCCACCACCTACAGCATACAGCGTACCTGAGGCACAGCCTCCTCCAAGCTGCATACCAATTCCAAACATAAATGCTCCTACTAAGAGACTTACACCAACTGGTGATACGTATCCAGCTACTTCTCCTCCGAAGAAGGAATATCCAAACGCTAATATAGGCGCAAATAATGTTACCGCTACTGCCAACATAAGCATATGGGAACGAAGTGCTTGCCCATTTCCTACCGACATAAATCTCCTAAAAGCAGAAGTAAAACCAAAACGCGCATGGAACAGTGTATATCCAAGCAAGAGCCCAATTACTAAGAGCAAAGGTTGAGCAACTTGCTGTGTAGCTAGTAAATAGATTAACAGAAGTGCTGCTACAACTAATCCGCCAATAATTAATGGCGTCTGTGATTTATTTAACCCCGTATTGTCTTTAGGGATTGGATCTTTTACTTCATTGATCGGTTGAACCTTTGTTGTCATCCAAAACATCCTTTTCTGATAAAATTAGTCAGATTTATTTTTCTATCATAACTGGTGTTACGTTTTGTGTCAACAAAAGAATTCAAGCCGTATTTGCATAGCTTTTTTTTATTCGGACATGCTATACCTATTCTTAACTTTAGGAGGTTTTGGTATGTCTGAGGAAAATAAGAATCGAAACAAAGATAAAGGTAAACAAAATAATCGAAATAAGCATAATAAACAACGTGGTGATGTTGAATTTGCAAGTGAGAATGAATTTAATAATAAGGCGAATGAACAAAAGCGTAAAGATTAATATTTATCACCTGTTTTCTATGTAAGTTGAACAAGTTGTCGAGTACAGTTTAATAGGCTCGGCAACTTTTTTGTATTCTATAGACAAACAAGCAACTCCATGATAAGCAAAGCTCACCTTTTGTCATTCAATAAGCATATTCATATCCTTATTCTTTATAATAAAGTAAACTCAAGGTGTTTCATTCAATTAACCATACTATCTTTTTAGAGGAGACTGTAATGAAACAAGTATATAGTGATGTTATTCAATTTCGCGGATCACACTATGATTACGGTGTTTACCAAGGGAAATTGCTTAAGCAATCTCCCATTTTGCACAATCGTAAAATCCAATGGGAATCCCAAAAATTTCGGCATTTTATTGTTGATATAAATACGGTTAAACAAATGTTACATCATTTCGCCCCTGGTATTTGGGAGGAATTAAAAGGTCTAGCAGATGCTTTATCAATGAAAATGGAAGATGCGATCCAAGATTTTGGAGGCTATTATTTAGAATACGGCAGGAGTGGCTGCTCCATATACACGGGTTCTCATTATCTGGTTCGAAATTATGATAACGACCCTTCTTCTTATGAAGGACGATACGCTATCTACCAGCCTACAGATCATGGCTTTGCTACAATTGGGCCGACAATGCAAATTACAGGAAGAACAGATGGAATGAATGAGAAAGGACTTGCAATGGGGTATAACTTTATAAACCGTAAAAAATCACAAGATGGTTTCCTATGTAATATGATTGGTAGAATCGTATTAGAAAATTGCGCAACGATCGGAGATGCGATCTCGTTACTAAAAGAAATTCCCCATCGCCATTCATTTAGTTATTGTGTCATTGACCGCAACAGGCAATCAATTATTATTGAAGCATCACCTCGGTCAATCGCTCTGCAAAAATCCAATATATGTACCAACCATTTTGAACAACTAACGGATGAAAACCGATATCGTATGGATGATTCTTTCCAAAGGTATCAAGCAATACAAACGCTTCAAGCTGATGCAATAAAACCTTATCATGCTTTCCGAATGTTAAACGATACCGATAAAGGAGTTTTTTCCAAAAAGTATGGTGCTTGGGCGGGAACATTGCATACCGCTATGTACTTTCCAGAGGTAAGAAAAGCATGGTTTGCTTTAGGTGGAGATCGCAAACCACTCATTTTTAATTTAGAAAATTGGGTGCAAGGAGCTGATATACATGCGAAGCAATTGAAAGGTCAATTAGAAACTACACACGCATTTGTCAATATGGATTACTTATAAATCCTCCTATCAAGGTCGAATATATTGTTCTAAACAACATAATGTATAAAGATACCTATCTAATAAGGAGAGGTGATTCTATATGAATCAGTTACCCGTAATCGACCTTGGATTAATGACTGAACACTTGACTGCTCATAAAGGTGCGTTACATAAGTTACAAGACTATAATAACTTGGCAACAGATCAAATATTAAAAGATATACTTGTAATGCAATCCTCTGTGTTATACAATCATGTGCTAGTTATGTTAGCTTTAATTAACCCTTACCAAACGCAACTAGTGGAACTGCCCCCTTTACCAAGTGAAGCCGATGTTATTTCTCAAAAATTACATGCTATGTCGCCCACAGCTTTGAATGAAACGAATCAATGGATCGCTATGGAATCACATACTTCTGCTAAAAACATGTCAAATACAAATTATTTGTCTGCATTAATGATGAAAAATGATAATGTGCGACATATACATGTCCAGATGGCGCTACAGCAACTTACCATTCAGGATAACTATGAAGAATACATGAGACAGATGGGGTGGTCGTTCTTCCCAGTAGCTTCGTTTGAAGAACAGCTCAAATCCTATAACTACTTCCTACAATTATTTTAGAAGTAAACGGGAGAGAAAAAGCATCTAGCTAAAAAATCGACTGTACCTTGTTCGTAAAATCAAAGCAAATAAAATAGGCATGACTCCTATGAACACCAAGAACCCGAGGATCCTTCACCTTAGCAGCAGATGTTCCACGAAGTACATGGCCTATTTCCGATATATAGAATAGAATGTTTATTCCGCTTTAATAATTAATTTTAGTTCCTCTCTTGTTTATATGAACTATTTAATACATTAACAACTTTTTTAAAGTTTAACGGATCAAATGAATGCTTGAAATCTCCCTTTATTCTTAAAGACCTGCCAAAATGATATTGACCTGCTTGTACTTGCTTATGAATAGGTTCCAGATTAGAAGGTGTCAAGCCTCCCCCTGGCATGATTTCAGGACCTTGTAATTGGTTTGCAAGGTTAACTAATGATTCCAAATTATTTTGACCGGCTTGGCAATTTTCCTTTCCACCAGATGTTAAAATTCTTTTTACATGTTGTTTATATTGGGTTAATGTGTAATAGGCGTTCACTTGATCTTCGACTTCATCAAATGCACGATGAAAGGTAATATCTATATTCGGTGCTGCTTGTATTATTTGATCTAGAATTGCAGTATTGATTTTATAATCAGCTGTTACAGCCCCAAACACGATTCTTAATCCCCCTAGTTTAGCAAGCTGTCTTATATCTTCGATGATAATCTCTAAATCAGAAGAGGTATAATTAAAATGATAGCTATGCGGGCGGATCATAATTTGAACTGGAATAGATACGTTCTTTAGTACGTGTTTGATTGTACCATAACTGGGTGTCAAACCACCTTCACTTATAGCTGTTACGAGTTCTAATCGATTAGCACCAAAATTTTCAGCATGTATTGCTTCCTCACCGTTTTGAACAATCACTTCTAACATCAATCTCTCCAACCTTTTCTAAGTATATTTGAAAAATAGCAATCCCTTTTCCTCTGTTATCTTATCATGATTCTTATTCCTAATAAATGCTACAAGCAACCTTGACAATTGCATTAAACCCATGTAATCTATTTTCAACAATTATATACTGTATTCTTATCCAGAGAGGTGGAGGGACTGGCCCTTTGAAGCCTCGGCAGCAGACTTTTAGTACTGTGCCAATTCCAGATGCAGCATAGCATAAAGATAAGAAGAGTTAAATCTATTGTACTACAAAAACCCTCTTCTTAATCCGTGAGAAGAGGGTTTTTATTTGTTGAAATGAAGGGATGATTATACATGAAAAAAAGAAGTATAGAAACGGAGTTAGTACAATTGGGGAACAAAAGCGACGAAAAAACAGGAGCAGTAAATCCTCCGCTTTACCTATCTACAGCATACCAGCATCAAGGTCTAGGTCAATCAACAGGTTATGATTATACAAGAA
Source organism: Virgibacillus salexigens (assembly GCF_014905415.1). Taxonomy (GTDB): domain Bacteria; phylum Bacillota; class Bacilli; order Bacillales; family Amphibacillaceae; genus Virgibacillus; species Virgibacillus salexigens. The sequence continues at coordinate 77,106 of NZ_BNEO01000002.1, read as the reverse complement.
CAAAAAACCCTACTCGATCCTTACTGGAAGAAGGCATAGCAAACTTAGAATCAGGTGATCATGGTTACGCCTGTAGTTCTGGTATGGCTGCAATTCAATTAGTATTTTCATTGTTTCGTGCTGGTGATGAATTACTAGTATTGGATGATGTTTACGGCGGAACTTATCGGTTGTTACAGCATTATGCAGAAGCTTACGATATTAAAACAACGTATACAAATTTAAAAGATGATACGGAAACTAAACAACGGATTTCACAAAAGACGAAAGCAATTTTTATCGAAACACCCACTAACCCTCTAATGCAAGAAATGGACATCGCGCATATTGCAAAAGTTGCACAACAATTCAACTTATTATTCATTGTTGATAATACTTTTTATACGCCATTATTACAACGTCCTCTTGAGCTAGGAGCGGATATTGTTATTCATAGTGCAACCAAGTATATTGGAGGGCATAACGATGTGTTAGCTGGTTTAGTGATCGCAAAAGGGAAAGACCTATGTGAAAAACTCGCTAATTTCCATAATGCCTCAGGGGCAGTACTATCCCCTTTCGATTCTTGGTTACTGATAAGGGGGTTAAAAACATTAGCTTTACGTATTGAAAAACAGGAATCAAATGCCAAAGCAATGGTTTCCTTTTTAGAAGAACATCCAATGATTAATGATGTCTTATACCCTGGAAAAGGTGGTATGTTATCCTTCCGGCTTCACAATAGTGCGTGGGTTGATCACTTCTTGCAACAGCTTCAATTAATTATATTCGCGGAAAGTTTAGGAGGAGTAGAAAGCTTTATTACATACCCTGCGACCCAAACCCATGCAGATATTCCAAAAGAAGAACGGATAAAACGAGGTATTGACGATCGCCTATTGCGTTTTTCTGTTGGTATTGAACAAGCAGACGAACTTATTGAAGATTTGCAGCAAGCACTTTATGCTGTACAAGCTTATGCGTAATTAGCTAAATCTGCTATAATACCTTTAAAGTAGTAAATAAGAGAGTAGGAACAACTATGATTCTCGTCATCGATAATTATGACTCATTTACATTTAACCTTGTTCAATATGTAAAACAACTTGATCATCAAGTAAAAGTTATACGAAATGATGCCATTACAATAGAAGAGATTAGACAATTACAGCCTTCAGCAATTCTCCTTTCACCTGGACCAGGAACACCAGATAATGCAGGGATTTGTTTAGACCTTGTACATTTTTTACATCAAGAGATCCCGATTATCGGGATTTGCTTAGGTCATCAAATTATTGCGCAAGCTTTTGGAGCAGCGATTCAAAAAGCGCAGCAACCGATGCACGGAAAGGTATCAGAGCTTTATCATGATAATCAAGGGATATTTACAAATTTAAATAATCCGCTTCGGGTTACTAGATACCATTCATTAATTGTCAATGATATCTCCCTCCCTAATTGTTTTGATATCAGTGCTACAACAATGGATGGTGAAATCATGGCTATTCGGCATAAACAATATTCGATTGAAGGCATACAAGCTCATCCAGAATCTATTCTGTCTGATCAAGGCTTATTATTATTGCAAAATTTTTTCGTAACGCATTCGCAAACATCCACATATCTGTCAGAAAAAATTTTTGCTAATACCTTGCAACCCTGATATAAACATAGATTGTATAAAAAGGAAGATACTACATGCAACCAAATAAAACCCAACCGTTCCTATTATTTGATTTTTTAACCGATTCCAGTAAGAAACATCCTTTACTATTCAAAGACCCAATAGCCATTATTGAAACTTCTACAGATACAGAGGTTATGTCTGCTTTACAATCTGTCCAAGCATATGTAGACGCTGGATATTATGCAGCTGGTTATCTTTCCTATGAAGCAGCACCTGCATTTGAATCAGCATTTCATGTGCATCAAACGTATAACATGCCATTGTTATGGTTTGGAATATTTAATAAACCTGTAGAGCAACCTGTAATAGAGACAGGAAATTACTTTATCGACGAATGGCAACCGACTACATCCGTTGAGGAATACCAAACTAACATAACCAAAATTAAAAACCATATTGAAGATGGGGGAACATATCAAGTAAACTATACCATCCGCTTAAAGAGTAACTTCTATGGTGATTCACTTGGCTACTATCAGCAGTTGAAACAAGCACAATCTGCCAATTACTCCGCATATTTAAACATTGGTTCGCATTCCATTTTATCTTCTTCACCAGAACTATTCTTTCATTTAAAGGATGGAAAAATCACAACAAAACCAATGAAGGGAACGATCAGAAGAGGGAGATCGCAGAAAGAAGATGCTGAACTAGCAAATTGGCTTCATCATTCTGAGAAAAATCGTGCAGAAAATGTAATGATCGTAGACTTACTGCGTAATGATCTAGGTGCCATTGCTAAACCTGGAAGTGTACAGGTACCACAGTTATTTACCATTGAACGGTACCCAACTGTTCTGCAAATGACCTCAACTGTTACTGCTATGGTAGAAGATGATATTGATATTGTTCCTATTTTCCAAGCGTTATTTCCATGTGGATCCATTACCGGAGCTCCAAAGATTAATACAACTAAAATAATTCATGACGTAGAATCCTCTTCACGAGATGTTTATTGTGGCACGATTGGTTATATTACCCCGGAGAAAGAAGCTGTATTTAATGTACCAATTCGTACTGTGCTAATAGATAATTCAACTGGGGATGCTACATATGGTGTCGGTGGTGGAATTACTTGGGATTCTAATTCAGAAGATGAATATGAAGAAACACTTACAAAAGCTCTTTTCTTGCAAAAACAAGAATCTACGTTTGAATTACTTGAGACGATAAAATTATCGAATGGAACGTTCTTTTTATTAGATTATCATTTAGCTCGGATTCAATCCTCCGCTGCCTATTTTAACTTTACACTTGATATCAATGAATTAACCCAACAATTACAAAATATTGCTCAGACACATCTAAATGGAAGCTATAAAATACGCGTGCGCGTATCAAAAAACGGAGCCATCCTAATTGAAAACCAAATATTTTCACAAGACCATTCGAATCTAATAACATATGCAACTTTAGCAGATTCTCCTATTAATAATCAGGATATTTTCTATTATCATAAAACGACGAATCGTTCGATGTACCATGACTTTTTATCCAAACAACCTCAGGTATCTGACGTTTTATTATGGAATGATCAGAGAGAATTAACTGAATTTACAATTGGAAACTTAGTAGTTGAAATGAAAGGTATGTTTTATACCCCTCCTATTGAGTGTGGATTATTAGCGGGGACGTTTCGACAGAAGCTATTGGATGAAGGAGTAATAAAAGAGAAAGTGCTTCACTTGGAGGAACTGTCACAAATAAGCAACATATGGATGATTAATAGTGTCAGGCAATGGGTTCCAGTTCAGATGATATAAAAATGTCTGGAAAGAATAGCTCTAACCTGTTAAATAATACGGCATGCTTTCTATGGGCTAGGTAGTAGTAGTAATTAACGCTTTTTGTTTCCGCAGCAGCAGTTCATGTACTATGCTTCATGGCCAATGCTTCCCTTTCCTTGAGGTAATCACCACCATAAAAAAACAATAATAATCCAAACTACTATCCGAATATAACTATGTATATGCAGATAATCGTTTGGATTATTATTTAGCTAAATTACTGTGTTGTCTCTCTTTTATGTCCCTATCCAAGTGCGACATCTAGTATCATCATGATGGTAAACCCGACCATTAAACTCATAGATGCAAGATCTTTATTACCTTCTTCTTGTGATCCTGGAATAACTTCTTCCGCAACAACAAATATCATCGCACCCGCAGCAAAGCTTAATGCATATGGTAATAATGGCTGAATAAATGTAACTGCAACAGCTCCAATAATACCGGCTATTGGTTCTACCATACCGGAAAACTGCCCGTACATAAAACTTTTTCGTCGAGACATTCCTTCTCTCCGCAGTGGCATTGATACCGCAAGCCCTTCAGGAAAGTTTTGTATCCCAATACCAATAGCTAATGCGATTGCTCCCGCCATGGTAGAAGTAGACAAATCTTGTGCAATTGCACCAAAGGCAACACCTACCGCTAATCCTTCTGGGATATTATGTAATGTTATTGCTAAAACTAACAAAGTACTACGTTTCTTCCTTGTTGCATGTATTCCTTCCGCTTCTTTCATTGGAGATGTCGGATGCAGATGCGGCAGTATCTTATCAATTCCCCACAGAAATATGCCACCAAGCATAAACCCAACAGCAGCTGGGATCCACGGTACTGTCCCGCTCTCTTCTGCCATATCCAATGCTGGAGAAAGCAGTGACCAAAAACTTGCTGCTATCATGACACCGCCAGCGAATCCAAGCATACTATCTAATAATCGTTGATTAAAATTTTTTGTTGTAAAAACCAAAGCAGCACCAAGTGCAGTCATTCCCCAAGTGAATAGCGTTGCAACAGCTGCCTGTGCCACTGGATGCAAAGATAAGAAATATTCCACTATCATCTACGCTCCTTTTTCAATACCCATTATATGCTATTAATTATTACCATTTAACCCTTTTCGGTTACAAACATAGCTTACTCCTAGTAACAAGTAATTTTCAAGTGGATGAACGCAATTTCTAGAAACTTGATTCATGATATGCTAACTGTTACCTTCCTATTGTTTGTCCATACATAATTAAATTGAGATCTACATAAATAATACCGTATGGCACGAAGTTCAAACAGATACATGGAGGTAACGGTATGCATGAACATCATGAAGAAACACCTCAAACACAAGCTGAGAGAAATAACTCGAATCATACATCGCCTAACGCAAAAATCTGGATCAATGAAACAGCTTCAGCTCACGCTGAAGAAAAATCAAGCGGACAAAAAATACCTGGCAATAAAAAAACAGAAAACCGTAAAACAACTCCTCAACAACCACTACTGAAGCAAACCAAGAAAAATGAATCAGCAGATAATCGGGATCACTTAAAGTGGGCAGAAGATATACCTGCCGAATTACATTCACAAACCGTCGGTAAACAGGGACCTGTCTTAGAACAAGATAATATTTTACATGAAACATTGGAATCATTTGTGCACGAAAAAATTATCGAAAGACCAGTACATGTTAAAGGATTTGGAGCATTTGGTTATTTTGAAACGATGCATCCTATGTCTGCGTATACCAAGCTGCCATTCTTACAAAAATCAGGGATAAAAGTTCCAGTTGCTGTTCGATTTTCGCTTGCTGTAAGCACAAAAGGTACACCAGATACATCCCGTAATGTACGCGGATTTTCCACAAAGTTTTATACAGATGAAGGTATATTTGATTTAATCTGTAATCACATTCCTGTATTCTCTGTACGAGATGCTATCCGTTTCCCAGAATCCATCAAGGCTTTCTTACCCTCCCCTAAAAATAATCTCATCGATCCTGAAAGATTCTGGAGTTTCGTCGCGAGAGCTCCTGAATCCATACATTTTGTTGTACGAATCTATTCTGATGCAGGAACAGTGAAAAGCTTTCGTCATATACCTGGTCATAGCGTAAATACGTACGTATGGAGAAATGCCCAGGGAGTTCGTCGTTTCTTGAAATACCATTGGATTCCTTTTGAGGGAGTAGAGTATATAAATAGCCAGGAAGCAACAAAATTAGCTGGAGAAAAACCAGATATTGCTGGAGAAGATTTGTACAATACGCTCGCTGCCGGGAAGACCGTTCAATATGGATTATACGTTCAACTTATGGATCCTGATGACACTGCTAACCTCAGCTTTGATCCACTAGATGATACCAAGGTTTGGAATGAACAAGAATACCCATTACTACCTATTGGAAAAATGGTCTTAAATCGTAATCCAGATAATTATATGGAACAAGTGGAAAAAATTTCTTTTTCTCCTTCCAATCTCCTAGAAGGAGCAGAATTATCGGATGATAAAATGTTACAAGGACGCGCTAATATCTATTGGGACTCGCAACGTAGACGAATTGGACCTAACTTCCGAGATGTACCGGTCAATCATCAGAAGGATTGGTGGCCAGGCAATCTTATTACAAGTGGCAAGGGAAGATATGTAGAGGGGAAACTCGTAAGGTCGGATATTCTGAAGCAAGATGATTTTTCTCAAGCTGGTGATTATTATCAATCGCTTTCTGCAATACAGCAAGAGCATTTAGTAAACAATTTGGCTGCTGATCTTGCTGGTATATCTTTTTCTACTAGAAGAATTGTTTTGAACTATCTATCTAAAGCTTCTCCTGAATTAGAAAATCGAGTGAATAGACAAATACACATGCAATCAAAAAGGCCCTTTGAAGAATAAAGGGTCTTTCCAATAATAAATAGGTTGATAGTTTCACAGTAAAATATCCAACCAAATCTTAATTGCTGTTCCTAAAATCAGCAATGCAAGGAACCATTGCAATAATTTTGTATTTACTTTTTTCCCAAGATTAGCTCCTAATGGGGAAGCAATTAAACTTGCAACAATCATAATAATCGCTGGTATAAATAAAACCTGACCGGTTAATAGTTTTCCTGTTGTTGCTCCTATCGATGAAATGAATGTGACAGCTAGTGAAGTTGCTATTGTCATCCGAGTTGGTATTTTAAGCACAAGGAGCATAATTGGAACCAAAATAAAGGCGCCAGCAGCACCAACAATCCCCGCTCCTATTCCAACAAACAAAGCAAGCAATGCTGCCAGCCATTTGTTAAATATAACTTGGTCCATCGGAATGTCATCGATCCCTTTCTTCGGTACAAACATCATGATAGCTGCAAGTGTCGCAAGCACACCATAAATTAAATTAACCCCACTATCAGGCAAAAATTGTGATCCGTATCCACCTATAAAGCTGCCAATTAAAATGCTTATCCCCATATAAAGAATCAGTGATACATTTAAATACCCACCTTTACGATATGCCCATACACCACCTATCGTAGCAAATAATACTTGTACCGCACTGATTCCGGCTACTTCATGTGCCGTAAATGCCGTTAGTCCTACGAATCCAGGGATATATAAAAGCATCGGATATTTAATGATTGAGCCTCCAATACCAACCATTCCCGAAATAAATGAACCGATAAAGCCAATGAGAAAAATAGTTATCATAAATAATAGACTATATTCCATTCTTTTCTCCCCCCTTAACATATAAGGGGCTCACCTAAGTGAGCCGCCCTTATCCTTTTTTTATCCAAAATTTTAATACCGCATCTTCTTCTGTGTCTTGTAATAATTCATGACCACCTGCTTTTGCCCAAGCAGTTAAATCACTTTTTGCACCTTGATCTGTTGCATGAACCTCTAATACATCACCAACATTCAATTCTTGCATTGCTTTCTTTGTTCGAACAATTGGCATTGGGCATGCCAAACCTTTTGCATCTAATATTTTAGTTGACTCCATCTTTATTTCCTCCTTTAAATTATCTATCATAGCACTATTGTAAGACCTTCACTTCAATTATTTGAGTATATGAAGGAGCTTCGCTTAGTTTGTATATACCTCGACAGTGGTAAAAATTTTCATTTTAGCCTTCTACCGCACAACGGTTAGGACCTGTCTCCATTTCTTTCTGTTTTTCATGCTCGGGATTGATTTTCCCCATGTTTGTTTCTCGAATAGCCTGATAATCATTCGGCTGTGGCGGTAGATTTTCTGTAACCATTTTACGGAAGTCATTTTCATTCTCCACTTGTAAACCGGTATTCTTTTCATAAAGATCTCCTAGACGGGCACTTACTTGTCCACCTTTCCCTAATTCTTCTGCAAAAGTATAATGGGCGGGTAATGCAATTAATTCTTTTGATAGGTCTTTATATCTTGAGTAAAGTGTTTCACGTAAATCCCCAACCCAGTCTTCTGCGAATCCTGCGAGATCCGGCCGACCAATTGATTTCACGAATAAAATATCTCCAGTTAATAGGTAAGCATCATCGATAATAAATGAGGTACTTCCTATTGTATGACCCGGTGAATATACAGGCTGAACACTTACTTGGGTATTGCCAACCATAATATCATTGCCTTCTTGAAGAGGTTGATAATTAAATGTAACCTCCGTTGCGTCTTTTGGAGGTAGATAATAAGATCCTGCTGTCTCTTCAGCTAACTTTCTTCCTCCTGATATATGATCCGCATGCAAATGGGTATCAAGTACGTGTTTAATTTGTACCCCTTTTTCTTCAGCAAATCTTATATATACATCGATCATTCTAGCAGGGTCAATTACTGCTGCTTCTCCATTCGATTCTACAAAATAAGAAAGGCAGCCTTTACCGAGACGTACAAATTGATATAATTCTCCGCCATCCTTTAGATCGGCAATTTTAACTGGCTCTAAGTGTTCACTCCAGGCTTTCATACCACCTTCTAAACTATACACATTCGTAAATCCTGCTTCTTCTAAAAGATCAGCAATCATTTCTGATGAACCCCCCTTCGCACAGACAACAATAATTTCCTTGTCTTTATCTAATTTATCACCGATGGATTCAACACCATCTAATAAATTAAAATAAGGTTCGTTAATGATTTCAACATTGCCACCTTCAATTTTCCAATCATCAAACTCCTCTGTATTCCGAACATCTAAAATCGTCGTTTCTTCATAATTAATGATTTTTTCAGCTAACTCTGTTGTTGACATGGTTTGTGCCATGTTTATCTCCCTCCTACTTCAAATGATAATGAGATATTGGCAGCTTTGGCATAATCAATAATTGATGCTGCAGTGCCATTTAAATACTTTATAAGCATCAAACAGGACTTCCATTTGCTGCTATTATTGCTGTGATTGACATCATTTACGCTTCCTATTTTTGTTCTTCAACAGTACCCTCCCAAGCGTTCATCCCAGGTACGACATTCGTTACATGGTCATATCCCTCTTCGCTTAATTTTTTAGCAGCTAAATCACTTCGATTCCCTGTACGACATATGACATATATCTGTTCATTCTTATTTAATTCATCCATCCGATCAGATAGTTCACCCAAAGGAATATTAATAGCATCTGGGATATGACCGAATGCAAATTCAGCGGGTTCTCGAACATCAAGAATAACCACGGATGCATGCCCATCTAATTTTTGCTGTAAATGATCAAGATTGACTACCTTCTGATGGTTATTTTCTCCTCGAGACTCAACGTCGCTCGCTTTACGCAAGTAATGTTTTAAACCATCTTCTTCTTCGACCGTACCTAAATAGTGATGACCTGTACTTTCTGCCCAAGCTTCAATATCAGCTGTCGAGCCTTTGTCTGTTGCTTGAACTTCAATTACATGACCGGGTTCCAAATCCTTAATTGCTTTTTTTGTTTTCACAATTGGCATGGGGCAAGCCAGTCCTTTAGCATCTAGTACTTTATTTGCTTGTATACTCATTTTGGGCCTCCTATTTTTCTACTTCTTCTTTCCAATCCAACATGCCACCAGCAACATTTGTCACCTTATAACCCTTTTCTGCTAAAAATGCAGCAGCTTTCGCACTTCTACCACCGGAGCGACAGACCATATACTGATGCTCTGCTAAATCTAGTTCATTTAGCCGATCAGGTATTTCCCCTAATTTAATGTGTGTTGCACCAGGAATCTTCCCTTCGGCTACCTCTTCATTTTCACGAACATCAATAATGCTTAGCTTTTCTCCACTATTTAGCTTTTTAGCTAATTCATCGGTTGTAATTTCATTCATCATATTTCCTCCTAACTTCCATCAACATATACCCGTATAGGTATAATATAAAACAAAAAATTATATAAAAAGATTTACATTACCATCTTCTGCATCCCCAATATAGGCAGCAACCCCTCCATACGTTATGTCGTCAAGTAATTCTTCCTTTTGGAGTCCAAGTAAATCCATCGTCATTGTACAAGCTATTAATTTTACGTTTTGCTCCTGAGCCATTTCAACAAGCTGAGGGAGTGGCATGGCATGGTGCTTCTTCATGACGCTTTTAATCATTTTTGGTCCCATTCCCAAATAGTTCATTTTTGACAATCCCATTTTATCAGTTCCTTTGGGCATCATTTTTCCAAACATGCTTTCTAAAAAACCTTTTTTAACTGGTGCTTGATTTTCTTTCCGCAGCGCATTAAGCCCCCAAAAAGTATGAAAAATTGTCACCTCGTGATCGTAAGCAGCAGCACCATTTGCAATAATATAAGCTGCCATAGCTTTGTCATAATCGCCGCTAAATAATACAATTGTCGTTTTCTTGGTTTCTGTCATTTTGAATCCTCCTCCATTATACAGTTACCCCTATGGGTATTATAATTTGTTTTAAAAATAGGGTTATACAACCCATTTTCATCCTATTGTAGTTCATTTATTATCTGCTTTTGACAAGAAGTTCAACTGCTTCTTGAATAAGCGCCTCCGAACTTTCTCCACTCTCTTTTTCATCTCTTATACATTGTTCGAGATTTTTACTGACAACCAGCGCAGCTGTTCGATCAATCGCACTTCTGACCGCTGACATCTGCGTTACAATCTCCCGACAGTCTTTCTCATCTTCCATCATTTTAATCAAACCATTAACTTGCCCTTGCATTCGTTTCAATCTGTTTTTAAGATGATCATCATATTTCATAAGCCACTCTCCTTGTCTATTTTTTTAAATGATAACCAATAATATGCTTGCCTTTCTTCCGTAGAATCCGAGAACTCAAATTTTTATCTACATGATCTTTGGCAACAATAATTAAATTGCAATTGGGCAAATCATTATAATGTCGATGCAAGTATGGAATTGGGAGACAGCAAGCATCATCGATCTTATCTTGTGATGAAATTTGATAATCCCTTGTATCAACAATTGTATATGAAACGCTATTCGATAACGGATGAAGGTTTATTTTCTGAATGCCAAATACAGGTATATATCTTCTATACAAAAAGAAAATGAACAGACTAACAATAATAATTAGAGCTACGTACATATTGCCCTCCTTGAATAGTAACTACAACCATATATTATACCCCTATAGGTATATTGTCAACTGTTAATAACTCACTTTTTCTATTATGGAGTAACATATCCACCAAATAAAGCAAAAAGCACTAAATATTGAGCCAAAACGAAGAGATAGGCTTTTCGTAATTGCTTCCTTTCTTTTCCTGTTAATTGACCAAAATCATTATCTACCTGTTTTTCAATGTAACAAATCTGGTAGATATAAAGATTCATGCCAAGGGGAAGCATCATTCCAATGAAAAACCATAACTTCGAATGTTGTTGTTGGTAAAGTATATAGGTAATATAACATTGTGATACAAATAAAAGAATAAATCCTGTAGTAAGATATAATTGTAGATCATTTATCATGTGCTTCACCTGTTCCATCCAAAAAAAGCCAACAAATTAGGAATTGCAATATACTCATCCAACTAATAAAAAGTACAGCTGAAAAATCAATCGCTTCTATGAAACGTACGATTAGAGTTACTGGTTCGGTAAAGAGATGAATAGAATGGAAGCGTAAGAATCTGCCAATAAAGACACCTATGCTTGATAAAAGTATAAATACGAAGAATAACCATTTTGCACTTGTGATATCATTACTGTAAAAGTAAACTTGTTTTATCATATTTACATAATAATATATCGCTAAAATTACCCCCGAAACCAAAATCGTGAAGTTCCACCACTCATTTAATTGTAGTCCCTCCTTAAAATCGAATGCAAACACATTTAAATGAATCAAATCGGTTACGACATAAATGGCATTTGGTGAGAGCAAAAGAAACACAATAAAAAACAAAACACTCATTGGAATTTCCCGTTTGTTTTGTACGTGAAATAGCCTCAATAAAAAGGATAACTCAAGTGCAGCAAAAGCTAAGAACAAATTCAAGATCATAAACGAGTAAGATGTATCAAACACTATTAATAAACCAATATATATAAAGAAACTTATACGCGCTTTCGTTCGTTCATTCATATAAATACTCCTTACTAATCGTAGCATTTCTATATTCACCTATATTACAATGTAAAGAAATAAATCGCAAAAAAGGAAGGATGACCATGCGACTTTGGCACGAAAAATTAATACCTGTATTACCAAGACAACAATTATTAGGCCAGCATCGTGAGTGTTGTGCACTACGAGGAAATGGCTGGGGAAAGAAACATTCTATTGTAAATTATGTATTCAATTATTCTCCGTATCGACTTTACCTCTATCATCAGCATATTATGGATGAAATGAAAGAACGAGGTTATCATGTAGATTCACTTTGGGAAGATCCCTATTATCGCGGAAAAATTAGTGAACCGCATTCAAGCGAAACACTTTATATGCATGATCATAGGTATTCAATTCATGAATTTCCTTTTTATCCAGAACATAATGAAGCTTATTTACAAACCTGTTTGGAAAACTTGCATGAGAAGGGAATTGTAGTTGATAGTAACGAGTGAAATTGCCCGATACTCTAAGATGTATCGGGCAATTTTATTACGTAAAATATTCAATTTTGGAATTGGGAAAATACCGATTAATATATCCACCAAGTGTATCTTTTATATCTTCCTGTTCATTATCTTTATATATGTATTTCCCAATTCCGTACCTGCCCCATTTCCACTTCCGCTTTGATTCATCTAATTCCAATTTGGTCATTGGGTAATTCTCTTGAATAACTCGCTTAGCTGGCTTCGTAAAGCGATGTTGAATCATTTCAAACGTAAGATCTTTCTTTGTCTTTTCTGACAAAGCAGCTTCTAGCTTTTCAAACATCTCATGATATCCTTGTTTCCAACCTTCATGTAAATAAATTGGTGCTACAATAAACCCTAGCGGGTAACCTGCCTCAGCCACCTTAACAGCTGCCTCAATTCGCTCATTCAACCTTGATGTACCAGGCTCAAAATATTTAATAATATAGTCATCATTAATACTAAAACGGAAACGTGTTCGACCATTATGCTCTGCATCTAATAAATGATCAACATGAGTAAACTTCGTTACAAATCGTAAGCGTCCGTGTTCTGATTTTCCAAAGTATTCAATAGCATGTTTTAATGTATGCGTTAAATGATCTACACCAACAATATCTGATGTACACGAAGCCTCAAAACGTGTAATTTCCGGAGCTCGTTCACTCATATATTGTTCTGCAGCATCAAATATCTCATCCACATTAACATAAGAACGAATATATGGTTTGCTTCCCATTGTTGTTTGCAGATAACAGTAGTGGCAATGGCCCATACAACCAGTAGCAAATGGAATAGCATATTCAGCAGATGGCTTTGAAGTATCGAACTTTAATGTTTTTCGAAGCCCAAGAACCAATGTTGACTTAGCAACCCGGTATTTTTGAAAATGATTATCTCCAGGCAAATTCCGAACTTGATTATGCGAAGTCGTTTCTCTAATTTCGATCCCCATGTCTTCAAATTTAGTAATTAATTTTTTTCCGAGCGGATAATCTAAAGCTTTTGGTTCTACATATACGAGTTGCGGCACAAAAGGCTTAACCATGATAATCCTCTTGCTCCGGCAATCCAAATGCGGCTTGATATGCCTCTTCAGCTTCATCAGCAGTTTTATAGACAGCCACTTCATCCGTTAGCGGGTAATATGTTTCATATAAAAATAACGCTAAATCTTGTGGTTGTTCAGGATTTTCGACTACAGCTGCTTGTTGGACCTGCGCTACACCTTGTGCATGTGGGTTTCGAATAATAACGTAAACAACCTCACCTGGTTGAAACGTATCATTGATATCCATAAAATCACCTTACTTCCTGATTGTTTACCCTCATTATGCTCAAGTATGACTACTTTATAACTTAAAATAAGAAACATACCATCAATGCTTAACTAGACCAGTTTGTCATTCCAACTATTGTAAGAAGTAATACACCATACTTCCTAAATAATTTCCAATTACATACCCTAATGTTCCAACTAACATAATTGGTACAATTAACTTCGTCCAGCCTTTAGCGATAGCAAAAGCAGCTGCTGTGGTTGGTCCACCTATGTTTGCATTGCTTGCAACGATCATTTCTTCTAAGCTAAATTTGAAAAGCTTACCTATCGTAAATGTAACCAACATGTTAAACAAAACCATAATAGCTAAAAACAATAGTAACAATGGTGCATTGCTGATTAACAATGGCAGAGATGCTGGTACCCCAATGACAACAAAGAAAATATAAATGAAGTAGGTACCAAGTTCTTGTGCTCCATGTATTCGCTCGAAGAAACGATTAAAAACGGTTACAACAATTACAGTAATTGTCGTTAACAACAAATAGCCATCTCCAAATAAGCCGTTTAACAAATTAAACAAGAAATGAACTTCTTCTCCAGCAGGAATCAATCCATCTATTACTTCTGCAAGTTTAAATGAAATTGCAACGAGAGCAAAAGCCGAGCCAATTGCAAAGGCAATATCTTTAAGTGATATATCCTTTCTTTTCCAATACTCCCCAACATTCCCCTTTGTTTGTTTTGTTTTCTGTTCCATCTCATCAATATATGGTGTTGGATAGTTTCTCCGAAAAAAAGCTAACGTAGGCATTAAAATCAAAACAAAAAAATAAAGTGCCATTAATATATTATCCGCCACAATTGCAGATGAAGCCAATTCTCCCGGAACATTCAATTTTGCCGATAGCGCTGCAAAATTAACACCACCACCTGTATAGGAGCCTGTTTCCATACCAGTAACTTTTGCTGCCTCAGGTATCCATTGATGCATCGAAAAATAAGCTATAAAACCACCTATCACTGTGCCAATGGAACTAATTAAGAATAGCATGAGTAACTTCCCACTTTCGTTCCAAATCTTTTTTAAATTTGCTTGAAAAAGTAATAACGGAATTGCGAGCGGAATGACATAATTCCAAACCGTATCATATGCTGGAGCTTGGCTAGGGATTACGTTAAGATTAACTAAAATCATCGCACCAACAAGAGCAATAATAGCTCCTGTTATCTTAGACGCCCATTGATAGGTTTGCTCTAAGTAAATACTTACGGCAGCCCATCCTGCCATAAATGCCCATAATAACCATGTATCCTCTGAACTAATAATAGAAGTAATCATTTATTTTCCCCCTTTTCTGTATTAATTGTACTAAAATTCAAATAATATTAGAAATGGCTTTTTCTTAATGCTTGATTTACACAATAAACTGCGTAAACCAAGCAACGTATTTTGCTCCTGGTATAAATAGGAATTGCGCAAATAAGGTTCCCAATAGTCTAGAAGTAATCATCATTAATGATACTCCTTTTAATGTATGGTAACTGCCTTTTTGATTAACTACATCATCTGCTAAAACAGATATTTTCGGATCGACAAATATAACAAGCAGAATGGTTGCCACGCCATTGATAAGTCCAGATGCCATCACTGCGGTAGTAGCTCGTTCTGGAATAATCAAGGATGCATACAACGCTGACAAAACTCCGATTGTATAAATGGCCGTGATGAGCATATTTATAAAAAATAATTTTATGGGAATGTTCTTCAGATGAACATTTTTCATATCAGAAATTCTAGGAAAACGCATATGCCTTATCCCGCGAAAGAAAAATTCAACCGATATGCCTTTTCGAATTAATGCTGGTATTGACCCTTTTTCGTTTGATAAATGTATGATAGCCCGAGAAAACAAGGCTATAAACGTAGGAAATAGAAGAATACCTGCGACTGTTCCAGCGGTTGATGCACCAATCAGCATCCGATATTGGTATTCAACAAATTGCAATGTATGTTGATGTGGCGCCGTATCTATTAAGCTACCTGTAAACGGCTGCTGCATCATATTTGCTAGTCTAGAAACGATCACCATCACATTAAACAATGCTAATGCCGAGGCAATCATCCGCACCCTCGCTCCGGAAAGTCTTACAGCATATGCTAATGTTTCAATACTATGTATAATAAATATAAACAAGAAGATAAGCATTAGATTTCCAGTAATAAATCCCATTTCAACTCCTCCCCCAAATTACAACATGAATTGAATTTATCGCAAAACATCGCATGAATTCTATGTGTAATTGTATAACTAATCTATCAATATTTCTATTTAAATTTTTGCTGAAAGATCATTGCTACGGTGGAAGTGTCAAGTAATGAAAGGGTAAAATGCCATCAGCTTACATGTTGCTGATGGCATTTTATTTAGATGACTTCTTTTATTTGATTATCTACACACATATGATGTATCGTAATCTCTGGTCGACTGCCGACACGGAGATTGACACCAGTCTGGCCTAACCCCTCACTTATATAAAATGGGCGCCCATGTAGTTTGTGAAGCCCTTTAACCATATTCATTTTTACTAATTCACCCATTTTACGAAGATGATACGGTTTCGGCCAATGAATTTGTCCGCCATGGAAATGTCCAGAAAGCAAATAATCGAAAGGGTAGGCATCCATTTTCAGTACCACATTTGGATCATGCGTTAATACTAAATTGCAACCTTCCTTCACACCTTCATAAGCCTTCTTAATATTACTATGATTCGTACTAAAATTATCAATGCCAATAATATTGATTGTTTGTCCTTCTATATCAATTCGTTCATTCTCATTTTGAAGTGTTTTTATGCCATATTGATTTAATAACTTCTTTAATTGGACAAAATTGTGTTCATCTAATACATAATCATGATTACCAAAAACAGCATATACACCATATTTAGGATTTAGCTCACTTAGCGTTTTTAAATACGGAATAAGCTTGGGTATACTGCGCTTACGATCTAGAAAATCGCCAGTTAATGCAATGATATCAATAGCGTGCGAGGTGAGTTGCTGTTGCAAATGTTCTGGGGTTATAGAAATATTTTCAATATGCATATCAGAAATTTGTAATATGCTTAGAGGATTTGTTTTCTTCGTCTGTCTATCTTCCGTTACTTGAATCTGATTGACAACCACTGATTTTGTATTACGATAGCCTTTATAACAGAAATAGCTTAGTAATGTGATGATTCCTAAACTTATATACATTTACTTATCCCTCCTAGTTCTATTATAAAGGCTAGATGACGAATAGTAACTTGTAATATATGGATGAAGTCATACATGTTTAAATCACTATTGACAAAAAACCGTCTGGACGGTATAATTAAATCAAGCCGTCTGGTTGGTCTTTTTAAAGATATCACTGTTAATGGAGAGGTGCTAATGGAATCAAAAGCAGATAAAAAACGAGAGCATATTTTACAATCTGGAACAGACTTTATTCTTGAGAACGACTTTAATTCTCTGACACTAGATGCAGTGGCCAATCATGCCGGGATTAGTAAAGGTGGATTACTGTATCATTTTCCAAATAAAGACGCTTTATTAAAGGGTCTTTCCGATTATATCTTTAAGCAATTTACAATATTATTTAATCAGTATGCAGCTGAGGACCCAATTGAAAAGGGAAAATGGACTCGTGCATTGATCAAAGTTTCCAAATGGGATTTAGATAATAATGCAAAGCTAAATGTTGGGATTATGGCCACTTCCATGCTTAACCCTGATATTTCTGAAGGTGTATCTAAAGGTTATCAATATATGCAAAATCAGGTGGAACAAGATAAGATAGATCCAGTAGATGCAAGTATTATACGCCTTGCTATCGATGGACTTTATTATTCGGAACTTTTAGATATGGCGCCTTTAAATATAAATTTACGTGAACAGGTCATTGAAAAGTTATTTCGTATGACTGAATAGGAGGCGATCCCTTTGATTAATCCATTTGTTATCTTAATTATTGCTGTGCTAGGTGAAGTTTTTGGTAGTTCGATGTTGAAGCAATCCAATGGCTTCAGAAAGCTATTCCCTTCTTTAGGCGTTATCTTTGGGATGGGGATAGCTTTTTATGGTCTATCGCTTACGCTAACTGCCCTTCCATTAAGTACAACATATGCTCTATGGTCTGGAACTGGGACTGCATTGACTGCGATTATCGGCATTTTGATTTACAAAGAAACATTTAATCTTAAAAAATTCATTGGATTGGTTTGCATTATTGCAGGAGTTGTTTCATTAAAACTATCCAGTGGAGCCTAATGGATGATTGGAGGATTTTCCTATGAAAGGATATCTATTATTAGCAATTTCGATTATTAGTGAAGTATTTGGTACAACGATGCTTAAATTGTCTGACGGTTTCTCTAATCCTCTACCAACGATCGGGGTTGTAGTTGGATTTGCTATGGCATTTTACTTTCTTTCCCTATGTTTAAGAACCGTTCCATTGAGTTTAGCCTATGCTGTATGGGCAGGTACTGGTACCGCAATCACTGCCCTTATTGGAATACTCTTTTGGGGTGAACCATTCAGCTCCTTAACAGCAATTGGGTTACTCCTTATTATCGGTGGAGTTATTCTCCTTAATACCTCTAATAAAAGAGAAAAAGTGATTCATCCATCAAGCTAATGTATGATGAATTTTTACTATTGCGCATAATAAGCATATGATTTTTGCCCCTATCCAATCAATCATTTAAAAAGGAACGGCCATATTAAAATGGCCGTTCCTTTTTACTTCTATTCTGTTAATAAAGGATAATATCCTTCTTTTGTATGTGTTTCACTACCAACCAATGGTGGGTTGAATACACATACCATACGCATCTGCGTACGAGCACGAAGCTCATGTTTATCATGTTCATCTAGAAGGTACATCGTTCCTGGTTTTAGTTGATAAACATCTCCAGTTTCTAATTTTTCAATTTCGCCTTCTCCTTCGATACAATAGACGAGTTCAATATGGTTTTTGTACCAAAAGAAATTATTCGTGCCAGCTTTTATAACGGTATCATTCATACTAAAACCTACTCCGTCTTTTTTGTAGATAAAACGACGGCTTGACCAATTTTCGCCAGATGTTTCGTCTTCTGTTCCAATAATATCTTCAAGTGATTTTACAATCATGCATATTCTCCTCTTTTCTGTCTGTTTATATTGTGCTTATTTTATTGCTTGTTTAATTGCATCTTCAAGGATATCAAAACCGTTATTTATCCCTTCTTCATCAATGACTAATGGTGGAAGGAATTTAACAACTTCATCATTTGGCCCAGAAGTTTCAACAATTAGTCCGCGGCTAAAAGCTTCTGCACATATTTGATTGGAAAGATCATCTTCTTGAATAGCAATTCCTTGCATTAATCCTCTTCCCCTTGCTTCGCCTGCTAAGGATGGGAATTTAGTAATAATTGATTCAATTCGTTCTTGAATAAGACTGGCTTTTTGTTGAATAGCTTCACTAAATGTACTATCTTCCCAATTAGATAGAGCCTCGGTAGCTGCAATAAAGGCTAAATTGTTACCGCGAAATGTACCGTTATGTTCACCTGGTCCCCATTGATCATATTCAGGTTTAATTAAAGTAATCGCCATCGGTAATCCAATACCGCCTATGGATTTAGAGAGACAGACAATATCAGGCTTAATACCAGCTGGTTCAAAGCTAAAGAAAGTACCTGTTCGTCCACATCCCGCCTGGACATCGTCTATAATTAACAGAATATCCCAGCGTTTACAAATTGCTTCTACTTTTTTCAACCATTCCATACTTGCAGCATTTATACCGCCTTCTCCTTGAACCGTTTCAAGGATAATAGCAGCTGGCAATGCCACACCACTTCCACTATCCTCTAGAAAGCGCTCTAAATATGCAATGGAATCTTGATCCTCAACATAATCATCAAATGGCATAGAAACACTATGATGAAGTGGAATGCCTGCGCCATGACGTTTAAATGAGTTACCAGTAACAGATAAAGATCCAATTGTCATACCATGAAACGCATTCGTAAAGCTGATCACCGTATCACGACCAGTCACTTTTCTAGCAATCTTCAATGCACTTTCTACCGTATTTGTCCCTGTAGGTCCCGGAAACATAACTTTGTAGTCTAAGTGACGAGGGTTTAGAATCACTTCATTAAAGCGTTCTAAGAAGTCTTTCCGAGGGTTTGTACCCATATCTAGACTATGAATGATTCCGTCATTCTGGATATATTCAATTAACTTCTGCTGCATAACATCATTGTTATGGCCATAATTCAAAGCACCGGCACCAGCAAAAAAGTCAATGTACTCGTTTCCATCTACGTCCCATAGCTTATATCCTTTGGCCTTTTCAAATATAGTCGGCCAACCTCTACTATAGCTTCGAACGGTTGATTCTAATTCTTCAAATGTTTTCATTAGATCATTATTTAATACTGCTGTAGTCACCAAATCATCCTTTTATTCATTATTTCCCTTTTGAAAAGGGCCGATTTTATACAATTGTTCATCTTCATGTCCTGTTCTTGGAAAGTCAATCGATAGATAATAATTTCCAACCACACATTCCGTGTCAAGCTTTTCTGCAAGACCTAAAAATAAGTACTGAGATGGTAAATTAGATGGTGATACAGTTGCCTCTACATATCGTATATTTGTTAATTGTTCACGCTCTAGTAGCTGCATCAACATCCTCGTTCCTAACCCCTTACCTCGCTGAGTTTCTCGAACAGCAACCTGCCAGATGAATAATGTATCCGGTTTATTCGGATGTACAAACCCGGAAATGAATCCGACCGTTTCCCCTTCACTTTCCACAACAATGGATGATTCAGAAAACATATCACACCAAAGAATATAACTATAAGAAGAGTTAAGGTCTAGGTTACCAATTTCATTGATTAGTTCCCACACAGCTGCCCCATCATCTTTTGTAGGCATACGAAACTTAAGATCTTGTTCAATTACACTTGTTTTTGTCATCGTACTTACAGTGTTTTGGATGCTTTCACCTCCCAAAGTTTGGTAAATAATCTACTTTATTAGCTTATAAAGAATCAGAGCTAGCGTCAAAACGCGTTAATCCTTATATAGCTTGATTAAACGTAGTCAGCTTTACTGACAGTTAAATAAAACCCAATCTTTTAAGAATAGCTACCAAAAATTCTAAAAAATACGATGGTTAGCTATATTCAATTAGTAGCAATTCCAAAAAAACTTTAAATTCGCTAAAAACCTCTTAAAATACCGTAATATACGGATTTATACGGTATATAATTAAGAATCCTTCCAGATGAGCATACATTTCAAGGTTATTAACCTAAGTTAATAGAATGTATATAAATGAAAAGGAGTAACCATTTTTTAACAAGAAATGGTTACTCCTTTCTATTATGAGATTGTAGGAAGAGGTTCTTTTGTTAATGTATTTTTCTCTACCTTCCCATTCTTTATAACTACTTGTACCGTATCATTATTTGCTAATGAGTGAATATCCTCTAAAGGATTTCCTTGTACAACAATAATATCTGCAAGCTTTCCTTCTTCCAATGTGCCAAGTTTATCCTGCCAACCTAAACAAGCTGCCGCTGTTTTAGTTGAAGCTACGATGGTATCCATCGGACGCATTCCAATATTTTTCATTAACCCAAGCTCACGTAGATTGGTACCATGTTTCATTACTCCAGCGTCTGTCCCCATTGCAATCTTCACTCCTGCTTGATGAGCTTTAGCAATACTCGCATTATGCTGTTCAATTACTTCTCTTGATTGTTGTACGGAGGCCTCTGGCATACCTGCTTCTTCAGCTGTTTCCAATACTGCTAGTGGTGCAAGCAATGTCGGAACAAGATACGTATCATTTTTAATCATTAATTCAATTGCTTCATCATCAAGGAAAATGCCATGTTCAATTGAATGGACTCCTGCTCTAATCGCATTCTTTATTCCTTCAGCTCCCTGCGCATGAGCCATTACTTTGACACCTTTACGGAAGCGTGCTTCTTCTACAATCACTTTTAATTCTTCTAAGGAAAATTGAGTGAATTCAGGGTGATCTGTGGCACTTAAAACTCCGCCAGTGGCATGAACCTTAATTACCTCTGCACCAGCTCGTAACATTTCCCGTGTCTTTTTACGAACTTCTTCCACACCGTCACATTTTCCACCAGGCATGCCAGGGTAACCAGAAGGCAGTAAATCAAATTCATTACCAGATACCGTATAACCATCTCCGTGTCCACCTGTAATCGTTAATGCGTTGATACTTAATTGCAACCTTGGACCTTCAATCAGCCCATCTTCGACCGCTTTTTTTACACCGAGGTCAGTACCTAATGCATCTCTTACAGAAGTAATACCAGCATGCAATGTAGTTTTTAAATAGTTGGCTGCTTGGTAATACATAAAAGAAAAAGGAGTTGCTAATCGGTCAGCAATCGGCGAATATTCCATCATCATATGCACGTGTGTATCAATAAAACCAGGTAATATACTGCCACCTTGAGCATCTACTACTGCCTCATCTCCAGATTTCGCATAGCCTTCTCTTTTACCTACATAGATAATTTGCTGACCATCAATAACAACGATTGAATCTTTTAATGGTTCTTTTCCAGTACCATCAATTACAAGACCATTTTCAATAATTATTTTACTCATTTAACTTCCCCCTTATAGTGTTTGAACCAAAAACCCTGCAATAACTACAGATGCAACTGTAACAGTTGTAAAGCCACCAATGAGCATAGGAGCTAGTAATTCATTAAATATAATTTTCTCTTCTTCTTCATTTCGTGCAGCACTTCGACTAACTTCTTCACATAGAAGATAGTCACCTGGAAAGCCGAACAATGCAGTCAATGCAACTGGCATTCCTTTTAATGGATCCCATTTGACCATCTTAGAAACAATAAATCCGCCCAACGCAATACCGAATGTTCCCAAAATTAGCATTAAAAGAATACTTGGTAAATTGGTGAGCACTTCTTGTGGTGTTACATCTGCCATTGTACCAATTACTACAAAAATAATCGCAATCATCGTAATTGTAAATGAATTTGCTCTTTCTAATGTCTTTGTTTCGAAAATACCAATTTTTAGTCCTGCTATACCAATCGCTAAACACCATAGTGTAGCATGAATAGGAGTTACTTCTCCTAAAGCAGTACCAATAGCTGCACCTACGAATATATAAAATAACTTAAGTACCGCGCTTTCTCTTAAGGGGCTAACTTTTGCTTTCTCTTTGGTTGCAGCAACCTCATTTGCCATTGGAACAAAAGTTCCATTATCCAATTGGCTCTGTATTTTCACTGCATATTTGCGCATGAAATTTAGTGCAAGAGGCATCCCCAACAATCCTTGAAAAGCTACGATTAAAGCCGGAATAACAACTAAACTTGATCTCCCAATAGATGCAAGTTCTTCAGAAGTAATGAGCAGCGCAATAATTCCACCGCTTAATGGACCCACCCCAGCAATCGCCGTGCCATAATCAAATACGAGCGAAACAATAACAAGAATAATAATTCCTGATACAATAACTCCACCAAGTGCAATCAATATCGCTTTTACTTGGCTTTTTAACAAAGATAGCGGAATCATCGTCCCCATATGCAAAATAGCTGGTCCTATTAGAATTGCCCCAAGTGCTGCAAATTGTGATTTATCCAATATATCGCTTGGAAAAATGCCTGTCCATACACAAATTAAAAAACCTACCATTGCTGTTAGCAGCATCGGAATTCTTGCTCTTGAAATAATGGAGAGCCATTCTCCTAGGGCAATTAATGCAAAGATAAATGCAGTAGCAATAAGTGGATTACTTAACAAGAGAACCCCTCCTTGAAAATAATATTATTTAATATATCACTGCGATATTTTTTGTCTATACTGTTTTTTTAGACAATTTATTACAATTTTAATATTAAAAGTAAATTTATTTTTTTAATTTATCTGCACAAATTCTTACATACCACCTTCGTAAGCGGTTACTTAAAAATAGGACAAAAACAACAAAAAAGTTTAAAAAATGACAATAGATGACCAAAAATTTTTTATCTCCTTTCTAAAGTATAGCAAGGAGCCCACTACTCAATAGCAATAATTGCATAGGTTATTAGTGTAGATAGTAGCAAAAAGAGGTGATCGTTCGTGGATAATAAAGATAATCGGTCAGTACGTCCGGAGCGTAATCCATTTCATGGTTTGATGGAGCAAATGGATGCGTTTTTTAACGAGTCAGCAAAGAATTTTAATACGCTAGTCAGACGCCCCATTAACGTTCGCACCTATGAAACACAATCAAATCTAATTGTTGAAGCAGAATTACCTGGATATAAACGTGACCAAATTCAATTAGAGATTATAGGAAACCAATTACGTATTGCAGTTGAAGATTTTTCATCTAATGAGCAGGAAAAAAACTACCGTGGACAACGTGCAGAACGAACAATTACGATTCCATTCACAATATCGGAAAAAGAAACAAAGGCTGACTTAAACAATGGAATATTACGCATAACTATTCCTAAAAAGAATTCAAGTAGACGATTCATTGATATTAATGATTAAGTCATAAGAAACACCATTTTATCGTTAAAATGGTGTTTTTTATTGATATAATGAACAGTAATTACATAATTTCAGATCCTCTTGTACCCATTTCGCAAAAATGAATAAATAAATTTTCACATTATCTAGGTGGATTGATTATGTTATTCGCTGTAATTACAAACAAGGGTGCTCAATCTATGATACAAAATGTAAAACTATTGGTTATTACCGAGCTTTTTCTGTTCCTTTTATTTCCTCTACTCTAGATGAAGTAGTATGATCCTTATGAATCCCTTCGATTCTTTTAGGAATTAGTAATAGCAAGATTAGCGATACGGCCACTAAGGCTATATAAATCCATGTTGTATTGGATATCGCGCTTACACCATCTCCTTTAGCTGCAAACATAGTAAAAACAACTAATGCAAAAGAAGCGCCTAGTCGTTGTGCGACGTTTTCTATAACGGTATTTGTAAATGTTACGACATTAATACGTGCAGTATCAGCCTTTGAAACAACAATCGATTTTAAGACAGGTGCTAAAGAACCAGAACCAACACCTATTAGAATCATCGAAATAAACAAATGTAAATTTGACGTTAATATGTTCACCGCAATGAGCATTATTAATCCTAGTGCAAATAATGTAATCCCTCCGCCGAGCATCTTCCGAACTGTAAATCTACCCATTATTTTCCCACTGATTATTGCTGCTCCTGCCGAACCAAGAAATATTGCCATTTGTAAGAACCCAACCGTAGTAGCAGACTTACCTTGAATGTCTTGAACAAAAAACGTTAATAAATACATAACCCCAGAATAGCCTACAAAAATTAGACCAGCGATTAATGTAGGCACCCAAAAATTTTTATTTGCAGCATATTTAATATCTAAGAGGGGATATCTTTGCTTTCTTTCAATGATTATTAAACTAAACAAGCCAATTGCAAAAATTGCTAATGACGGCAGCCAGGATCCTGAAGAAAATCCGTACCGATTAATAAATGTTGGAATGGTCAATATCCCAACTAAGACAATCAATACAAATAATAAACCCATTACATCTAATTTCCTCGTACCTGGAGTTTCTACATTAGGTACCCCAAGCCAAAATAAGAAGAATGCTATCATTCCAAATAGCGCAGTTACCCAAAAGGTTGAATCCCAACCAAAAAGGTCAACAAACGATCCACTTAAAAGCGGACCAAACAATGCACCAATGGTCATAATAGAAGTAAATAAGCCAATAGATCTCCCTCTTTGCTTTCCTGTAAAAAGCGTTCCTGCATATGCTACACCAGCAGGAGCAATGGCCGCTCCAGCTAATCCTTTAAAAAACAGTCCAACAACCAGTAACCAAAATGCAGGGGATAACGCTACCAAGACAGAACCAACGACCATAAATAAGGCGCCCATTAGAATAACTCCTTTAATACCAAAAGCGTCTCCACACCAGCCGAGAAGTGGCTGAAATCCCGTAAGACCGAGAGCAAGGCCTAGCTGCATCCATACGGCTGATCCAGCAGTCAATTGAAATTCCTCTAACATATGTGGGTATGCTGGGAGATGCGTTGCTAAACTGAGCATAATAAAAAATGCTCCAATACAGATAACATATAGACCTCTTAACGACTCCGTTTCAGACTCTTTCCTATTCAATAAAAACCCTCCCCATTTTCCATTAAATCTCTTAACATTTTTAACGTGTAAAAGGAGCTGTTGTCCTAAGACAGCTCCCTACCTACACAACTGGAATATGCTACTTTCCACGGGTAACGGTTCAGCCCTACTCGTGAGTGAAAACCACTCATTACGTTGACTTTACCCTGACCGAGCACATAGAAGTCTCACATTTTGTCGAATAGAAGCTAATCTTATGAGACTGTCCCTATTCATTTATCTTCAATTTCTATGACACATGATTTTTCCCTTGTGTACTCTAAAATAGTGTCTGTACCATAGCCACTTTCTTTAAAACCACCAAACGGCAAATCTGCCCCCACTCTACTATAAGTGTTAACCCACACGTTACCTGACTCAATGTTTTTAATCATCCGATGGGCTCGGCCTAAATTGCTAGTCCAAACACCTGCAGCTAAGCCAAAGTTCGTATCATTTGCAATCTTTACTGCCTCTTCTTCTGTATCAAAAGGTATAGCTACCGCAATTGGACCAAATATCTCTTCCTGGCAAATTCGGTAAGAATTACTATCGACTTTGAACAAAGTTGGTTCTACCCAATAACCATTAACAAATTCAGGTTTGTCAGGCAGCAACGTATGACCACCAGTCCGACCCCCAAAAACAATTTCTCCTTCTTGTTGACCTAACTCAATATATGAACACACTTTGTGATATTGAGGTAAATTAGCAATCGGTCCCATCGTATTTACAGTATTCAATGTATCTCCATATTTTACTGCTCCTGGAGTCTGCATTTTCTCTTTAATTTGTGCTATTAATTCATCATAAATCGTTCGTTGAATTAAAATTCGTGACCCAGCTGCGCAAATTTGTCCAGCATTCGGAGTATAAATTGCATGAATTACACCGTTAATCGCTTGCTCAAAATTCGCATCTTCAAAAATGATATTGGGTGACTTTCCGCCCAATTCAAAGATTAGTGGCTTTAGTGTAGAAACGGATGCTTTTGTAATAGCTTGTGCTGTCCCTTTTGAACCTGTGAGACTTACTTTCTTCACTTGCTTATGACTAACAAGAGACTCCCCTATTTCAGATCCTAAACCTGATATAACATTAATAACTCCCAGTGGAAGTACTTCAGCAAGAATTTCACCATACCTTAGAGAAGCAACAGCTGCATGTTCAGAAGGCTTGATAACCACTGTATTTCCTGCAGCAAGTGCATATGCAGCTTTAATCGTAAATGTAAAAAGAGGTGCATTCCAAGGAAGAATCCCTAATACGACTCCGAACGGTTCCCGTAACGTATAACCAAAACTACTGGTTCCTAACTGTACAGTTTCTCCTTTACCGCCAATTAAAGAAGCAGATCCAGCTGCGTCATACCAAATTTGTTTTAAAACGATAGTTAAGTATTGGAATTCATCTAGCACCCAACCGTTATTCTTAGTTTCCAATGTTAGTAGTTCTTCACCATATTGAGGAATTAAATCGCCAATACTCCTTAAATAATCTCCTCTTTCTCTAGATGAAAGACTTGACCAATTTGTGAAAGCATCATTAGCTGCACTAACAGCTTGCTCAACATCATCTTTCGTACTTAATGGAATCTCTGCCCATACATTTCCTGTAGAAGGATCGATACTATCCATTGTTGCTCTAGTTGAAGAAGATACCTGCTCTCCATTAATAATATTATGATACTGTTTAATTTCATTTTGAACTTCTACCATTCGTACCACCTGTCCTTTCATTTATCCCGGATATAACTGGCAGTAAGACCCCCTCTTCAACCCTACGATGTGAGGCCCAGAAGGATAAGCGGGGGATCCAACTGAAAGTCAAAAGTCCGATTCTGTTCAGAGGCCTTTAGGTCATAACCTCGCGGCACTAACAATCAGTGGGTGAAAAGAAACCCCTCCACTGATTGAAGGTTCACGTAATTTAATCCCCTTCTTTAATTACCATGCCAAAGCTAATGCAACCTGCTCATTATAATCTTGGGATGAACCTAAATAATTTTCAAAATAGCGAGCTCGTTTTAGATATAAATGACAATCTATCTCTTCTGTAAAACCAATTCCTCCATGAATCTGTATATTTTGTGAAGCTGAACGAATGTAAGCTTCTGCTGCAAATGACCTTGCACTGTAGATTGCAGCTGCTCGATCATCAGAACTGTTTTCCAGTGTCCAGTTGGCATAATAACTTAATGAACGAGCTGTTTCTAATTCCAATTTCATGTCTACGATTCTGTGTTTAATTGCTTGGAAACGACCTATTGGCTGACCAAACTGTTCTCGAATTTTCGCGTACTCCGTTGACATTTCTACTACCCGATCCATTCCTCCTACCATTTGAGAGCTAAGTGCAGCATTTAAGTAGAGCAACCCTTCTTGTAATAAAGACCATCCTTGGTTTATAGGCCCAACCACCTGGTTTATAGGTACCGCCAAACTATTGAATTTAAGTTCTGCTAAGTGCTTGCTTTCGTCTACACACTTCAGATTGTTTCGTTTAATTTCTTCTGAATGATCAACTAGGACTAACGATAATCCTTCTTCTACTTCCTCACCTGTACGTACTAAAAGAATATAGATATCAGCAATATCTCCACCAGATACTAATGTCTTCACCCCATTAATAATAAGTGAATCCCCGTTAATTTCAGCTGAACATTCTACCTCGTCTGGGTTAAAACTCTTGTTTGGTTCGAGCCATGCAAGTGTAATTTTTTTTGACCCAGATGCTATTTGCGGCAAATAGTTTTCTTTTTGTTCCGTCGTTCCATATAATTCTAATAAAGGTACAGCAAAAGCCATTGTTTCCAAATAAACCCCCGGTAATAGAGAGCGACCAATTTCTTCAAAAAAAGGAACTAAATCAAGAGAACTAAGTCCAAGTCCTCCATATTCTTCTGATATATTAATAGAAGTGCACCCAAGATCCGTTAATCCTGAATGAATGTCAAGAAATCCTTGTAGATCACCTTTGATAAAATTACGAGCAACTTTGGTCTGACCAACATCATTTAGATATTTTCTTAAGTACTCACGAAACATTTCTTGTTCTTCATTCAAAGCAAAATCCATTCTACTTACCACCCTTTCAATTAACGACCTCTATCTTTTGGTAAACCTAAGACTCTTTCTCCTATCGTATTTCGTTGGACTTCGCTCGTCCCACCACCAATTGTCTGTCCAAACGAAGCTAAAAATTCATCTTGCCAAACCGTATCGACAGGCGCATTTTCCTTCCATAAAACGCCATGATGCCCTTGTATCGTTATCATAAAGCTTGCCATTTCTTTATTTAATTCACTGACAAGCAATTTATCAATGGAACTTTCTGGACCTGGATGACCTTTCTTAAGTGTGTTCGTAAGATTGCGATAGTAATTTAATAGTGATCCTCGATATCGTGCATAGAATTCAGCCATTTTTTGTCTCACGAATCTATCTTCAAGTAATGGCTTCTCATTAACATGATGTTCCTTTGCTATTTCTACCATCTCATTGAAGCGCATTTCTAAACTAAATAACTCTGCTCCAATTCCGACACGTTCATGCAGCATTAGCTCGATCATTACTTTCCAACCTTCATCAACCTCACCAATGATGTCAGCATCATGAGCGATAGCATCGGTTAAATATAATTCATTGAATTCTTGATTACCATCCATTTGTAAAATTGGTTTCGTTTCTACCCCAGATTGTTTCATATCTAATAAAAAGGCAGTAATTCCTTTATGTTTTTTCTCTGGATGATTATTTGTACGTGCTAATAGAAAACAGCGGTCCGCTAAATGCCCATAACTGGTCCAAACTTTTTGACCATTAATGATCCAGCAATCACCGTCTTTCGTAGCATTTGTTTGAATAGCGGAAAGGTCTGAACCAGCATTTGGTTCTGAATACCCTTGACACCATACTTCTTCACCTGTGAGTATGTTTTGTATATATTTCTGCTTCTGTTGCTCACTTCCTGACCGAATTAATGTTGGTCCAACCATATGAATGCCAATATAGTTGATAAGAGGAGGTGCCTTCACACGAACCATTTCCTGGTGATAGATAATTTCTTCCATAATGGTTGCATTCCGTCCGCCATACTCTTTTGGCCAGGCAATACCTGCCCATCCCCCTTCATATAGCGTTCTTTGCCAATCTCTTAGAAATTTTGAATACTCTTCCTTAGTTGTAGGGATTTCTCTTTTTCCTTCCATCCATCCATATGGAAGATTTTCACTAAGCCATGTTTTTAGCTCTTCTCGAAAAGCTTCTTCTTTTTTAGATATTGTAAATTCCATTCATTCACATCCTCATCGATTGTATTGGATTTAGTGGCAACGTATTCTATTAATCGATTGGCTTCCATTGTGGAAGAGCTCTATCCTCTGTGATATCATCCCAAACCATTTTTACAGGCATTCCAATATGCATATCATCTGGTTTACAATCTAGAACATTACACATAATCCTTACACTTGGGACATCCTCCAAGGAAGCTTGAGCGATAACCAGTGGTAGATCATCTTGAAAACCCGGTAAAAAAGGACGATACGACACAATATATGAATAGATGGTTGCTTTCACATGATCACCGAAGTCTATCCAACTAAGTCGACCTCCTCCACACTTTGCACAAGTAGGTCCAGGTGGGTGTGCATACGCTTGGCAGTCATTGCATTTTTGAATTTTTAATTGGTGACGATCTGCTGCATCCCAATAAGGGCTGTTATCTTGATTTTTAAGTGGAATTGGTTTTTGAAATTCCATTCTATCCCTCCTCATTAATAGTTAAGCCTGACTATGAATCTAGTAATCCATTTAATAATATACTGTTATCCCCTAAGTACCATCGCTCCAGCAAGGTCTGGACCACTCCAACCTGTACAAATTCCAATCTCACAATCATTAACTTGACGATCTGTATTTTTATACTGATGCCGCAACTGTCTAACAAGCTCAATCGTATTATTCATTCCATGTGTATATCCTTCTGACAGCATGCCACCAGCAGTGTTCGTCGGTAATTTTCCATCAATTCTTAAATTTCCATCTGCTACAAAATCTCCAACTTCTCCACGTGGCGCGAATCCAAATGCCTCTAATTGACGAAGGACTACCCAACTAAAACAATCATAAATGGCTGCAACATCAATGTCCCCAGGTTTTACACCAGCTGATTGATATACTTCAGGAGCAGCAAAGTCAGAAGCTACTTGAGTTAAGTCGGACCAATAATGGGCGTGTGAATGCGTTTGTCTTGCAGATAATCCCATGATATAGATAGGTTTTGAATTACCATCGTTTGCTCTGTCTGCAGATGTTACGATTACTGCATTTGCTTCATCAAGCTCCACACAGGAATCATGAATATTGAATGGATAACTAATATCCGGTGTTTCCAGGTATTTTTCCATGGTCAATGGCTTTCCATTTAAAAATGCCCTTGAATTCTTTTGCGCATGCTCATAAAAGCTCGTACAGACATGACCTAAATGTTCCTTTGTAATTCCTGTTTCATACATATGACGCGTAGCAAACATACCAAACCATTGTGAAGGGCTAGCAGAACCATATGGAATAATGAAACTCCCCTCAGGCAAAGCTGTTTGTAACATATCTGGATCATAGCCACGTCCTACACGTTGTCCTGAACTACCATTCATCGAACGAAAAATTAATACTGTGTTTAGTAAGCCTGCCTCAATTAAAGCTACAGCGTCACTAATTAACATTTCCGTGCTGCTTCCACCACCATGAATATCTTTTACATATTTTGGCCGAGCACCTAAATGAGTTGCTAATTGATGTGATGTACAAGAATCATTCTCGTTATAACTCATAAATCCATCAATATCCTTTGCTTGCAGACCAGCATCTTGAAGCGCAGCTTTTGAAGCATCTAACGCAAGGTGCAGCGGTGTAGTACCAGAATTTCTCGAACGCTCACTTTCACCTACACCTACAATTGCATATCTGTCAGTTATTCTACTCATCTATAAACCTCCTTATTTTTTCACTTGGTATTATTGAAAGCGTAGTAGTACTGTGCCAGTTCCAACTACTTCCCCTGTAGGCTTCTTGGCTTCTAATGCTAAAGATACAAACTTTTCCCCAGCTTCTTCATATCGTTTTTCTACAGTAGAGGAGCAAGTAATCTCGTCTCCTGGTTTAGTAATTGCTCCAAATCTCATACGGAAATTCCTTGTCTCTGCACGATCACCTGCAAGTTCCGTTACATATTGGCCAAGAAATCCCATAATTAGCATTCCATGGGCAATTACGCCATCCATACCTACCTTTTGTGCAGATGCATCATCCGTATGTAACGGATTAAAATCACCAGATGCACCTGCATATTTCACTAATTGGACCTTTGAAATAGGTGGCTTATTTAAAGACTCAAGCTCTTGTCCTTCAATTAGTGAGTCAAAATTTAATTCTGTTTTTAACATCACCATTTCTCCTCCTGGCATTACGTAGTTAAGCTTCTGTAAATAATATTCATCCTACTGATAGCAACCATCTGTTCTTCATCATCTTTAATTTCCGTATCTATTACTAAAAACTGCATACGTCCACTTTTTCCTTCTCGTTCATACAAATCAGTCACTTTCATTTGACATTGGAGCCGATCACCAGGACGAATCGATTGATAATAGATAAATTCTTGCTCCCCATGTAGCATTCGTTTTGTATCTAGCTGAAGTGGCAGATCTCCTCCATCTGCACCAATCGTAATTGGAAAAGTTAGAGGAGCGATAATTCCCTTGTGGGGTGTATCCTTGGCATATTGTTCATCCTTATACAAAGGATTCGGATCACCTATCGCCTCTGCAAATTGGCGAATATGTCTTTTTTCCACTTCAAAGTTATAAACTTTCCCTTGTAAGCCAATTACACTTTTATCTAATTCCATACTTTTATTAACCACCAATCTTCAATACTTTTTTGGAATCTTGTACCACCAACATTGCATCAGCCGCAACAACTTTGTTTTCATATACAATAAGAGGATTAATATCCAATTCTTTGATAGCATCTCCATAATCAGAAGCAAATGCTGATACCTTTAACAACGTATCTATAATAGGCTCTAAAGCAACTGAATCCCTTCCTCGAAATCCTTTAAGAATTGGAAAGCTTTGTAACTCTTCTATCATTTCGATGGCGTCATTCCTAGTTAAAGGTGCAATTCTAAATGAAGTGTCTTGGAAAACTTCTACAAATACCCCACCTAGTCCTAACATAATAACTGGACCAAATACGGAATCATTCGTGACTCCAACAATTACCTCAATTCCTTCAGGTAACATTTCTTGTACAGATATTCCGTTAATTTGGGCATCAGGGTTATATTCCTTAGCATTTTTTAAAATCTGATTAAATGTTTTCCTTAACTGTTGTTCATTGCTTATATTTAACGCAATTGCATGAGCATCCGTTTTATGAGGAATTTCAGGCGAGTCAACTTTTAAGACAACTGGATAACCAATTGTATTTGCCTGATTGACAGCTTCATCTAATGATAAAGCGATCGCTCTTTTCGTTGTTTGAATTCCGTAAAGATCTAAAATATCAGCTGCTTGAGACTCACTTAGAGTTGCTCCTGGTTGTAACTGCAATTCGTTTTTTCTGCTAATTTTAGGTGATGTTTGTTCATTTGCTCGTTTATTTTTTTCATATTTCTCGCTATATTGAACTAACTTTTTCAGTGCTCTAATAGGGTTTAAATCACCAGGTATTACAGGTATCCCATTTTGTTCAAGATAATCAGCTGACTTTGGAATCGACATACCTTCTAACGGAAACGTAGCAATAAGAATAAATTTATCCGTATTTCTACATATATCCACAAACTCTTTTAAGGATGGATTATCCTCCGTCCAGCCCATTGGAAATTCGGTGAAGATGATTATATCTGTCTCAGGGTCGTTAGCAAGAACCTTAAGTGGTTCAATATATAATTCTGGATTAGATACTGCTGCAGCTGCAGTTAGGTCTATTGGGTTTAAAGCGCTTCCATAAGATGGAATATTTTGTTCGATATCCTTCTTAACTTTTTCATTTAATGGATTTATTTTAAGACCAAATGCTTCGCATCGATCTGCTTCATTAATTCCTCGTCCACCGGAACTAGTAACAATAGCTGTATTTTTACCTGTAGGTAGTTTTTTGGATAAAAAGAGCTTTGTAAAAGCAATTATATCCTCATAATCATCTACCCGAATAATACCTGTCTGTTTAAATAAACCATCATAAATTTTGTCCGAACCAGCTAATGATCCAGTATGTGAAGCAGCTGCCTTACTACCTGCATTACTTCTCCCTGCCTTCATTATGACGATTGGCTTATTTTTATCTAATGCTTGTTTTGCTAATTGACGTAACTTATGAGGGCTTTTCTCCCCTTCTAAGTATCCACTAATCACACTAGTGTTTGAGTCATGAAGCATGTACTCAATTACATCGGAGAACTCGGTATCAACTTCATTCCCAACGCTTACAAAGTAGTTAAAACTTAGCCTGTTTTGTGCTGCTGCAATATAAGTCAATACACCAAATGCTCCACTTTGTGTAACAAACCCTACTTCTCTCTGTTTATTTTCTGGAACTCCTGTAAGACCAGGCGAAAACGTTGCCATTAATCCATTAGAAGTATTAACAATTCCTACACAATTAGGGCCTATTAGTCGAATTCCTGCCTGTTTTGCGATTTGATTGACTCGCTGCTGTTCTTTTTCACCTGCTTCTCCTATTTCCGAAAACCCCGAAGCATATATAATTGCGGATTTCACATTTTTTCTTGCACATTCTTGTAGGCCATTTATTACTTTGTCTGCACCTACACAAAAGATTGCTAAATCAATCTCAGTTGGTACATCTAATACAGAAGCAAAGCAATCCAAACCTTCTATGCTTTCAGTTTTTGGGTTTATTGGATAGATCTCTCCTTTAAAACCTCCTTCTATTAAGGATTTAATTAGCATATTTCCTAACTTGTTTTTGTTTCCAGAAGCACCCAGTATAGCTAATGATTGTGGATTAAACAGATTTTCAAGCTCTAAATAGGATTCCTCTTGATAAACCAATATCCATCACCTCGATTTATTTATGTTATTCGTCATGATAAATCGAGAGGTAAAAATATTATTATTAAACTAAATATCAAATTTATTTAATTATTAGGTTTTAACTAATTTCAAAAGTTGCCTTCATACAAGAAGCAAAAAGCTCATAAAAAAATTTCTAACCTATTCAAACCCGACAACAGTTCATGATAACCCCGACATGTGAATTGTTTAAACGCATAGTTAATCAAAAAAACCTCATACACCAAACATGTATGAGGGTGAAGTGCTATTTTATTTTTTAATTTCATAACTATACATCCAGCGTATTATTCTAGTTTCTACTCGTTTCGATGGTATATTGATACCTCTTTCGATCGTACTCAAATACGCAGCAGATATCTCCAATTCTTCTGCCAATTGTGATATCGTAAGCTTTTGATCTTTCCGAATAACCTTTAATTCTTTTCCAATATTACGTTCATCATCTATTGATTTTGAATATTTTGGATTAATTGTAAATTTGTTACTTTTCCCTCGCTGCTTCGTTATTGAAATATAATGCTTTTTAATGGCATCCGGAGGTTCGATAATAACCGTCGAATTCAACCATATTCGTGACCATCCTTTATTTGATGCAATCGATTCATTCCACTGCTCATATTGCCACGATGCGATTACTTCACCTTCCAATAATGCATCAAATGCTTGTTCCAATCTATCTCTTGACCTAGATGGTATTCGTTCATTTACCTTCTCCCCTATAGCACTTAATAATGTGCTTATTTTGTGAGGTTGTAAGTATTCTCCCTTTCTGGCTTGCGTTCTCCATCTCCAACTCAAATATCTTATTAATTTCTTTTCCCATTTTTTACGATAAACGTTATACTGTAAAGTTTGAATTGGTAACAATGCGATTTGCCTGCCGGTACCATATAAATACTTTTCAAATACCTCACCTACCGTAAACCTTATAGTTTGAACTCGTAATTTTCTATCAATGAATTGCTCTTTATTACGGTCATCTAAAAATTTAAATGCGCTTCCCTCTAATTTCAATTGAACAGGCTTCCCTTTCTCATACACGGTAGCCTTCTCTAAGCTAATCCATAATTTCTGTATAACAGAAAGCGCTTCCAAAATATTTTTGCGCTGTTCACTTTCATATCCTCCTCTTCGACCACTTCCTCCAAGTTTTGGTTTTAGACCTCTTAAAGCTAATAGATCATCGATTCGAATTTCTACAATATCGCTGTGATGCTGGGCTCTTGATAAATAAAAACTGCATAATGCATCATATACATCAACTGCTAATTCAAATAACCGTTCGATTTGTTTCAACGATACCACCTTGGGTACATCACTATTCTTCGCTTTTTTCTGAAAACGAATTGGCTTTATTTGCACCACTCCATCAATCACACCATTATGTAGAACCGCACTGGGCCAAGGTAAAGATGGATTATGCTGGAACCTATTTAGTGATAATGCTTCTCTTATAGTTTGATATGGAGCATTACTCATTACACGTATACATCCATCCTTAATTAACGTATAATAGATATCTTTTTGATAATTATTGCCTTTGATTGTTATTGGATCTTCAGTTAGTTCAAGCAATTGAATGATTTTATCAATCGATATATTCTTAAGTTTCAGTGAAGCAATAATTTTTTCTACCCATTTTTGAACATAATCGTCGATAATATTTGTAAACTTTACAGTGAAATCGTTATTTTCCGTAAAGTTTTTAGTTATATAATGATAAAATAATTCATTTAGTTGTTTTTCATTTAACGTATTCATTGTCGGAATACCAATTGATTCTTGGATATCCTCAAGTACCCAATTTATTAAGTATGCTTTAAACCATTTGCAAAAATCCTCCCAAACTCTATGGTTTACGAGGAATGTATCTCTTTTCAATATAATTTCGAATTTCTCAATTAATTTGCTAATATAACTTTTTTTATTAAGAATTTGGTGACTTTCAATCGGAGCGCTGGAATACGATTCATATTCCTTCAATAAATAATTTACAATATATTTTGCTATTTGTTTCATCAATTCATTTCTTGAGGCAACACGTAATTTAAAAAATAAATCTTTATTTTTTTGATAGGATTGCTCCCAAATAATGAACGTATTAGATGACTTACTACCTTCCACAATTGAGATGTTGTTATTGAATAACCGATAGCTCGGGTTATTAAAATTCCCCTCATCATAAATGCACAATACATAGAAGTTATCTATTTTCTCAGACCAAATACTAGATAGGTATTTCAAATTCTCAGAGTATACATTGTCATTATTAAAATAACTCTTTTTCAATATACATTCCCTCCGAAGGTATTTATTTTATTATTTTAACACATTTATTTATTAATTTCTTTATTTTCTAATTCATCAATAAATTAGATCTAATCAAATCTAATTTATTTCAAGCTCTTTATAATAAAAGGAGAATGCCTTTGAGACATTCTCCTTTTATCCACTTATGCTAATTTTTCTCCCTTATCTTGTGGCGGATCAATAGTTTGACTTCTCTTCGCCCAAATGGTTGCTAAAACCGGTCCAGAAATATTATGCCATACACTGAAAATAGCACTTGGTACAGCTGCAATTGGCGCAAAATAAGTAAGAGCTAGTGTAGAACCAAGTCCTGAATTTTGCATTCCTACTTCAATCGAAACTGCTTTCTGATCATGGAAATTTAGCCTGCAGATCCTTGCTAACATAAACCCTAACATTAATCCTAATACATTATGTAACACGACTACACCAAAAATAAGTAAACCGGAGGATGCAATCGCATCTGTATTAACTGATACAACTGCTGCTGCAACAGCTACAATGCCAATGACTGAAACGAGCGGCAATACGGCTACACTTTTTTCAACCTGCTTACGGAAAAGCATTCGAATAATAACACCTAATATAATTGGTAATAATACCATTTTAACTATGGACATGACCATTTCTGCAAATGATACGGACAT
Organism: Virgibacillus salexigens; assembly: GCF_014905415.1. Taxonomy (GTDB): domain Bacteria; phylum Bacillota; class Bacilli; order Bacillales; family Amphibacillaceae; genus Virgibacillus; species Virgibacillus salexigens. The sequence goes on along the minus strand of NZ_BNEO01000002.1, from coordinate 39,011 downwards.
CCATTCACTCGCAAATAGAAGGGTTAATGCCGGTGTTAATATTGGTGCTAGTAACGTAGATACCGTAGTTACTGATACAGATAGAGCAGTGTTTCCTTTTGCTAAAAAGGTAATCACATTGGAAGCAGTCCCTCCTGGACAACAACCTACTAAGATAACCCCAACTGCTATTTCGGGAGGGAGCTGAAATGCAACCGCCAATCCATAAGCTATGCATGGCATAATCGTGTACTGCGCTAGAACCGCTATTAATACACTTCTTGGTGCTTGCATGACCCCCTTAAAGTCAGCAGGAGAAAGCGTTAAACCCATACCAAACATAATCACTCCTAATAAGACCGATATATGTGGAGCAATCCAAGTGAATCCATCAGGTAAGATAAAACTGATAATTCCAAATAAAACAACCCATATTGCAAATGTATTTCCAGCTATTGAACTAATTTTTTCTAATACGCGCATTTCTACTCCCCCTATCCAATGATATTTCAATATAATATCAAAAATCTGATAATTACACTAGCCCTCATCTTATTCCATGTTCAAGAAATACCATCATATAGAGAAGTACAAACATAACCCCTAAAAGGATATGTACAAACTTCCTCTGTTTTTTTACTTGTTGGAGATATATGCTATGTACACTTGCAAAGCTAAGGGTTCCAATTGCTAGCCCCATAGTTATTGATTTTGTTTTATAAGTAAATGCAAGCGCATAGTTTCCTATAAGAATGGATAAAAACAAACTTAATGCTACTAGAAGTGCAGCAAAGAAAAATGGAGTCAGGGAATCAGTCCAAGCTAAAAAAGAAACAAATAACGCCATACCTTCAGGAATCTGATGAAGCAAAAATGTGCCGACTAACGAATTCATCTCCCATGAACTTCCGGTGAGTTCCGTACCTATTGTAATCCCTGCCGGCAACGTATGGAATATGATACCAAGTACTAAAAATAATGAACCACTAACAAATCGGGGATGAATCTGTTTTCTTTTTATAATTTTAACTACATATTCATCTAAACACATCATGAAACAAAGTCCAGCTAATGTCCCAATCATTAATCCGGGAATACTATAATGCGATAAGGCATCTGGTATTAACATGAAACCGACGACACCTATTAGAATTCCTGTAGCAAACAAATAAAGATTTATTATTTGCTGCTTCCCTATTTTAAGCATTAACCATGCGAATACCCCGCCCATTATTAGCCCAATAAAAATGAATAAGCTAATCTCTAAGATAGCATCCAATTGTACAACCTCCTCCGTCGATACATTTTATACGTATCTAGAATGATTTATGTACAAATAATTGATGCTATTGCTGGGGCTATCCGTATTACATTTACATATCGTTTACGATGTATTCATACCGGTTTAATATTTGTATTTTATACTTAAACCAAACCTTAATAAATGGACTGTATTGGAGGTGAAGCCAATATGAAGTTTCTTGCCAAATTAACTATTTGTCTTGTAGCTATGATCATTTATTATGTGTAATTCACAGTTACCTTACTTTCCAATTGAATCCCCTTCAAATAACCTACCACCATATGGTGCTAATACTTGCTCCACTAATTGCATTACTACTCTTTGTTACCATATGTAAATCGTCAAATCCATTGATAAAATTCTTAGCAAATATCTCATTATAAGACTCTAAAGATCGCATCAGCTATTTAGATGTAACCAGCCAATGCTTATTCGTTCGTAAAGCAAATTCTAAATCTAGTAATCGATTAGCAATTATGATTTCACCTGCTCTCCTATATCCGTTATGAGATAACGTTGGTGGTTGATCTTACTTGTTAACCAGATTAGTGGACCATGATTTAAAAGGATAGCCGCTTCCTTCTTATTGAATGAATGATCCCATTATCTTGAAGCGCGATGCCTTCAACCACCATTCGAAGTAGTGATGGCTTCGCACGATCACAATCTTTTTTAAAAAAGTTTTTATAAGAACATAAATTATGTACAAATACTTCAATTGGCCAATTGATAGCTTTCACCGATTCTCTATACGCTAACCGAACAGTTCTATCAAAAACCACAAGATCTAAAACAGAAGTCTCTGTTCCCTCACCTCTTGCTGTACTCCCAGCTAAGAGAGCTGCATCACAAGTTGAAAATTCGTTTCTAATAAATTGCTTAGCTGCCTTTATTGCCGGAAAGGATGTCATTTTCTTCCCTCCTCGTTAATTCAAGAGTAAATTAATTCCACCTAAAGCAGCTAATAATAGAATAAGAATAGTAAACACTCTTTGCGGAATTAACGGTAATACTTTAACACCGATCCATGCTCCGAGTATAATGACCGGTGCCATTGTTATATTAACGATGACAGAATCCGTTGTAATTAATCCCAAATGAATATAAAAAGGCACTTTTATCACGTTTACCAATAAGAAAAACCATGCACTTGTTCCAACGAATTCTTTCTTCGGTAAGCCTTTAACCAATAAGTAAATCGTCATAATTGCCCCGGCAGCATTCCCCACCATTGTCGTAAATCCCCCAAGGATTCCCATTAACAATGTAAAACTTTTGGAAGCAGGAAGCATTTGATTAAATTTCGTACCTAATCGTTCGCGAATGAAATTTAATGCGATCATTATTAACACAATAATACCGATAATTGGTTTTAATTGTTGATCGTTCACATATTCTAAAACAAAATACCCTGCTACAATACCAATTAGAACCCAAGGTATCAAATCCTTCAGATGCTTCCAAACAACATTTCTTCGATAGTATGTAACTGCAAACAAGTCTCCAATTAACAACATCGGCAATAAGATGCCTACCGAATCTCTTGCTGGGAAGACAAACATAATCATGGTTATAACCAATATGACGAGGTTTGGCAAACCAGATTTAGAAAAACCAATAAATAATGCACATAAGATCACAATCAGCCATTCCATAACCGCCAAGTCAAACATTCATCTTCTCCCCTTTTATCACGAATACTGAAAATACAATACGTTCATATTATCATATATTTCTAATCGTGGTTAAAAGAGAATTCGTTCTGATTAGGCGTTATATTTTTTTCGTTTATATCCGCCGAATACTAGTATAAATAAGATAATTACGGTATATAAAACGGTATCTGTGATATGCATAAAAGTAAGAAGATCAACCATCAATTGTTCTTTGAGCAGCATTTCTGTTGCTGTCCACGCTAGAATTGAAGCTCCAACATAGACAATGGAAGCATAATCCTCCATTAATTCCATTATATATTGACTTGCCAGAATAATAATGGGGATACTTACTATAATTCCGATCATAATCAATAATATATCTCCATTCGAAACTGCAACAATTGCTAATACATTGTCTAAGCTCATAATTAAGTCAGCAAAAATGATAATAACGATTGCTTCTTTAAGTGAACTGCCACCTTTTATCTGCTGTTCTTCTTGCTTGTCCACCAATAATTTATAAGCAACTATAAGCAAGAGGATGCCTCCGATGAAGTGGATGAAAGGCAATTTCAGGAGGTAGATCACTAGAAATACGAAAATAATCCGAAACGTAATAGCTCCGATCGTCCCCCAAACAACTGCTTGTCTTTTCAAATAATTGGGTAGTTTCCTACTTGCCATAGCTATTACAACAGCGTTATCTCCACTTAATATAAGGTTAACTAACAAAATTTTTAGAATGGCCTCAATAAATTCCATGTTTACTACCTCCAACGAGACTGGTACCTAAATGAAATGAATCATTTTTTGACCAGATTTTCTAAAGCATCTTTTTTCCGCTTTATTAATACATTATGATAGGGGGAGTAGTAACAGACCTTTTATAAACAAATAGCATACCATTACAGAACAAAGGCATCAGTGCCATATAACCATGTATGTGTTCGCGTGTCATGGACGGATCATTGCAGACAGTTAGATTAATTGGTTAGGTAACCTCCAGCATAAAAGTAATCATTTCCTAAAGTAAAAAAAGCTTGGTTTATCCCCAAGCTATACACTAGAAATTATAATACGTATTGCAATTATCGCACCATTCTTATACGATGCATTTATAGCAACTTTCCTCTTCGCTATTCAATACTAAAACTGGGAGTTTTTTCTTATGGATATTATCAGTATTTTAATAGGTGCTGGTTTAGTATTTTTATTTATATTTTCACTAGCATTTATTAGACTAAAATAATAACAGGAATTCCATTTCAATAATCCAGGCTACACGGCCCCATTATATAATAGGCTTGATACCAGTAAATAGACAAATATAATTAGTCCAATAAACAAAACGAAAACCAGTAAAATTAGGGAGATATCACCAATTATTTTCATTGGTTTTGAATCAAATAACACTGGTAATAATTCTTTTACTTTACGAAGCATAACGAAACCCCTTGTTACTTTTCTGATTATTTTGTACGTATAGGTCTTAAGTCTATGTCTGTTTCACTTCATTGTCAAATTAATTTATCTTAAGCACCTGCTCTATTATAAAACAGGTACTCTTTTGTAGAATACCTGTTTACAATAAACTATGCTGCGTCTTCCTTCTCCACTTTCTTCATTGCTTTCCATCCAATCATATAAAGGATGATTAGAATTACAAAAGTAATGATAATAAATAATACAGTTGATGGAATAACATTAATCAAGTTTCCTAACACAATTCCTACCACTCCAAAATCAGCATCTCCGAAAGTCGTACCTTCAAAACCAATTGTTCCTAATACAGGTAAAAGCAATGCTGGCAAGAAGCTTATAATAAGACCATTTGACATGGAACCAATAATTGCCCCTCTTCGTCCGCCCGTTGCGTTACCGAATACACCTGCTGCAGCTCCCGTAAAAAAGTGCGGGACTAATCCAGGTACAATTACTTTTAAACCAAATACAGGTAACAAGAACATACTTATTAATCCAGCCATAAAGCTAAACAAGAAACCTATAATTACAGCATTACCAGCGAATGGAAATATTGCTGGTGCATCTAGTGCAGGTTTTGCATGGGGAACAAATTTATCAGCAACACCTTTAAAAGCTGGTACAATTTCTCCTAAGAGCATACGTACACCAGCTAGAATAATATAAACACCTGCAGCGAACGTTAAGCCTTGCAAAAATGCAAATACTAAGAAATGTTGACCTTCGCTTAATTCGGATTCAATAAAAGCTGGACCTGCAAACAGTGCCACAACAAAGAATAAGATAACCATGGTTAATGAGACAGATACAGATGTATCACGTAAAAACCCTAGTGACTTCGGAACCTTTAATTCTTCTGTAGACGCTGAATTTTTTCCGACGAACCTTCCAATTAACGCAGAAATAAAATACCCAAAGGATCCGAAGTGTCCTATTGCGAAGTCATCTGAACCAGTAATTTTTCTAGTAAATGGTTGCAGCATTGCTGGTGAAAGTACCATTAAAGACCCTAAGATTATGGAACCAACAACAATTAATGTTATACCCGTAATCCCGCCTGTTGTTAGGATGACACCAATCATACAAGCCATAAACATCGTATGGTGACCTGTTAAGAAAATATATTTATAGGGTGTTACTCTTGCAAGTATGATATTTACAACCATACCAAAAAGCATAATCATCGCGGTTTCTGTACCAAAGCTTTGCTGGGCCACTGCTACAATAGCTTCATTATTCGGAATAACGCCATCTACGGAAAAAGCTTCATTAAACATATTTGAAAACTGTCCCAAGGACAACACAATCACGTTTGCACCTGCATCTAAAATAACGAATCCCATTATTGTTTTTAATGTTCCAGAAACAACGTCAGCAATATTCTTTCTTTGTGCAAGTAAGCCAATTAAAGCGAACAGTCCAACAAGAATCGCAGGAGTACCTAGCACATCATTCATAAGTAAGTCTACCATTGAATTACTCCCCTTCTCATTCACGTTAAAATTTAAAAATGTTTTTCCAATGCCTCACGAAGCTCGCCTTTATCCATAAGATTTTTTAACTTTATTACGTTTTTATGACCGTCATCTAAACTATCAACAATATCTTCAGAACCTAAAAATATATCTGCTTGCTCTGTTTTTGCTGTAGCTAAGTCAGTATGAGAAACATTTGCATCCTTTCCCATATCTTTTAAAATAGCATTTACATTCATTTCGACGATCATACTGCTTCCTAACCCATTTCCACAGACAACTAATACTTTTTTCATTTTTTATCCCCCTATTCCTTAATAACTTGTTTCATCATATGTTGTACATCTTCTATACTTTCAGCTTTTATTAAATGCGTTACTTTTTCTTCCTCCGATAACAGTTCCGTTAATTGTGATAAAGCTGTTAAATGGGTTTCATTATCAATTGCAGCTAATACAATAATAAGTTGGGCACGATGTTTTTCTTCATCTGAAAAGTAAACAGGTTCTTTTAATCTAAGAAAACTCATCCCTAAGCGTTCTACCCCAGCTTCTGGCCTTGCATGTGGCAATGCAATATTAGGTGCCATTACAATATAGGGTCCCAGTTCGTTCACATTATCGATCATCGCTTGTATATATTCAGAGCGAATCGACTTTTGGTGTAATAAAGGCTCTGCCGCAACTGTAATAGCTTCTCGCCAATTAGACACTCGATCTCGGAATTGTATAGTATTTGCTGTTAACAACTCATTTAGCATTGGTTTCCTTATCTCCTTTACTAATTGCTTTCGATTTTCAATAAGGTTTGCTAATGCTGTTTTCAAACCTATCGGATCCTGTATGACAGCAAATTCTTCAATTACTTCCATTAAATGTTCTATATTATTTTTATTCACAGAAGAGATATGGAACATGTCATTTATTTGCTTCAAAATTCTTTCTTTCTCATAGTTGGTTAGGATAGCAGCTACATGAATAACAGGAATTTCCTTCTCCTTTAAATAATTTGTAGAGAAAATGACATCCACGTTATAGTGATTAATATGAAATTCACGAATGGATTGAATTGCTACTACATCTAATCCTGCAACCAAACTTTCTAATTGAGTCTTTAACATGTTCGACGTCCCAATCCCATTCTCACATACAATAATTGCCTTATAATTCATGTTTACTTGTTTCTTTTCTTTCTTTAACCAACCACCAAAGTGTAGAGAAATATAAGCAACTTCATCATCTGGAATAGGTTTACCAACATAGTATTGTAAATGAATGACGACTTGTTTGGTAAAATGAAAGATGTCTGTATAATTCTTTTGAATATTTTCAGTTAAATGATTCGAATATGGCACCCCATACTTCAGACGATAATAGGATGGTTTCATATGGGAAATAAGATTTTTTTCTAAACCTTCTCGGTCGTTGAAAATAACACAAGCATTTTTTTGAAAATCTGAAACCATTCGATGCACAACATGCTGTAAACCGAATAGCTCTCTTTCTGTATAGTTCCTAAAATCATCATGATGAACTTTTAAACCTAATAAATTCATGGTTAGAAAACAAACTTCATTGAATGGGACCGGCATTTCGAATTGCTCAGCTAACGTATTGGTTATAAACTGCGATGCTTTAAAATAGGTGGATTGTTTCAATACCTCCTTTTCTTGGCTATCTACTTCGACGACTTGACCAACCTTTATACGCTTGATCATAATAAGCAGTTGAACAATTAACATTTCCACCATTTCATCCGTTAAAGTGAGATGTAACTTGCTTTCTGCCTTATGGATAATGGTTAAAAGCATGTCACGTATTTTATCTTGACTGTTCGCAAATAATAATTGATAGATTTTTTTATGAAGTATAACTGAGTTAGATTGTAAGATCGTACGTGAAAGAATACTTAATAATAGTTTTCGTTTATTTTCTTCTAAACCATTGACTTGATAGCCTATTGGACGTGTAAAAGTAAGTGTAAGTTCATAGTCATCTATATACGTTCTTACCGTTTTTAAATCTTTAACCAGGGAACTTCTACTCATCTGTGTCAACTTGATAAATTGGTTCATCGTAGATGGTTGATTTTCAATCAATAATTTAATCATTAGAAGATACTGACGTTCACTCTCCGCCAGTTGATATTCGTATTCATCCGTAATATGAATACCTTGACCCTGTAGTTCCTCCTTCACATCACTTACTAATAAATAACCCTTTCCATAAATCGATTGTATTGGTTGCAGTTCTTGATTCTCTAACCAATCATTAACTTGTTGCAGATCATAATAAATTGTACGTGATGAAACCCCTATTATTTCTGACAATGCGTTTGCATGAATAGGATTTTCCTCTTGAATTAACAAAGATAATAAGTGCGCACGTCTTTTATCTAATACCATCATTAGATTCCTTTCCAGAAAAGAAATATTGCAATAACTAACTGTTAAATGATTTCATCTAACTTGCAACCTTATTATAATCTGTTATTTCAACAATAGTAAGGGGGTTCACTAGGTATAAATTGTAAGGCTATAAATTTGCAAAATAAAACAGTCAACTTTCTAATTAGAATAGTGAAGGGGGTATGCTCATGGGCAACACGATACCAAAACCGCCGATCCAAACGAATCAAGCTTTTATCGTAATAGGGTTTATTCTATCGCCCTGTAGTGTTGCTTTTTTCATTTTTTGTTGATTTATATACATTCTTATGGAGAAAAAAACAGTTATAGCTGCACCACCTATTCCATTTGTACGGAGCGCTCGATGACTTAGCAACAATTTGTTAAGTTCATCGGCCTTTTTATATGTACACCAATCCTTTGTTTTATTTGGAAAAAAATGCTTTATTCATAGATGATAAGAAATTTCGATTACCTCTTCTAAATTCACGAAATTTAGTATATAATTTTTATGCAAATAATTTTATAAATATACATTAATAATAAAAAGATAAACCAAAGGAGCATGGAAATGACAACACCTACAAATAATTGGGAACAACTTACAAATTCTATTGGGAACTTTTTAGCACCTAGCATGGCTAAAGATCATCCGAACTTACCAGTTACCAAGGCGGAGGGCTGTTATTATTATGGAACAGATGGAAAGCAATATTTAGATTTCACTTCTGGTATTGCGGTAGAAAATGTGGGACATCGTCATCCAAAAGTCGTACAAGCCATTAAAGATAGTACTGACCATCTTGTACATGGACCTTCAGGGGTAATTATCTATGAGTCTATATTAAAACTAGCTGAAGAATTGCAAGAAATAATGCCAGGTAATCTAGATAATTTCTTCTTTTCAAATAGTGGAACGGAAGCAATTGAAGGTGGATTGAAATTAGCAAAACATGTTACGAAGCGTCCATACATTATTTCATTTACTGGAAACTTTCATGGAAGGTCAATCGGGTCGTTAAGTGTATCCACATCGAAGAGTAAGTATCGGAAATTTCAGCAACCATCTTGGCTAACTTACCAACTCCCGTATGCTTTACCAGAAGATTGTCCGAGTGATGAAGATCCTGATACCTTCTTTGCTGCTAAACTGGAGAAGGATGTTACGTCTCTATTTAAACATCAAGTAGATCCAGAAGAGGTTGCATGTATGATTTTGGAACCTGTAATGGGGGAAGGCGGTTATATCATTCCTCCAAAGTCGTGGCTAAAGAAAGTACGTGAAATATGTGATCGGCATGGTATCCTACTCATCTTTGATGAAGTACAAACAGGCTTTGGACGTACAGGTAATTGGTTTGCTGCACAATCATTTGGTGTAACGCCAGATATTATGGCAATCGCAAAAGGTATTGCTGCTGGTTTACCACTTAGTGCAACTGTTGCGTCTAAAGAACTTATGGAACAATGGCCACTTGGATCTCATGGTACAACATTTGGCGGAAATCCTATTGCATGTGCAGCTGCTAGAGCATCTTTAAGCGTAATAAAGGAAGAAAACTTGCTTGAAAACGCATCGGAAATGGGTTCTTATGCATTAACCAGATTAACAGAGATGAAGCAGAGATATGATGTGATTCATGAAGTGCGTGGAATTGGCTTAATGCTCGGTATAGAACTAAGGGATCCAGTAAATGGGAAACCTGACGGTGAAGCTGTTATGAACGTATTAAATAGCTGTTTAGAAGCAGGCGTATTATTCTACCTTTGCGGAAACGAAGGTGAAGTCATTCGTATGATTCCACCATTAACGATAACCAAAGAACAAATAGACCAAGGACTAAATGTACTAGACAACGTCCTTGCCCGCCTTTAGGAGGAAAATAAAATGAGTGACTATCCAGAACATTTACAGGAACATGAACAAAGCCAGGAAGAAGAAAATGTCCATACACGTGGATTGTTAAAGTTCCTCCTCCCTTCATTATTTGGAGTATTCATCTTTTTATTTCCCATTTTTGATGGGGGTACATTTAATATACCATTAGGTATTATTACAGAGTATATCATTGATATTCTATCCAATTGGTTACCTGCAATTGTCACTTTGATTATGGTGATTTCTACTGTATTTACTGTGGTACAAGCCATTTTTAAACCAAGATTTATTCAAAAGTCTGCACTATTCATGTCTTTATTCAACGTAACCATATTCTGGACCATTTTACGAATTCTTGGGACGATATTTGCAATAATGACATACTTTGGAGCTGGTATGGAAATCATTTATTCTGAGCTTACTGGTGAAGTAATGTTTGGATTATTAACTAGTTTAATTGTATGGTTCTTTGTCGCATCGTTCTTAATGCCATATCTTATCAACTTTGGAGTTATGGAATTCTTTGGCTCGATACTACGCGGCATCATAAAACCCCTTTTTACGTTACCAGGGCGTTCAGCAATTGATCTCCTATCTTCATGGATTGGAAATGTAAATGTTGGTGTAGTGATTACAAGAGAACAGTATCAGAATGGGTTCTACACTGGTAGAGAAGCTGCAGCAATCGCAACCTGCTTCTCTACCGTGTCCTTGCCTTTTTGTTTAGTGATCGCTGGTATGCTAGAGGTTGATCATATGTTCCCACTCTTTTATCTAGCCATCGTAGTGGCTGGAATTGTAAGTGCTGTAATTGTTCCAAGAATTCCACCTATCGCTAACATACCAGATCAATATTATACAAATAATGACTATCAAGAAGATGTGCCAGCCAACATAAGCAAATTCAAATGGGGAATTCACCAAGCAGTCAAACGTGCAGAAAGTGCTGGTTCGTTTAAAGAACAGGTAAAACAGGGGAATTCTATTTTCTTAGGGATTGCATTTGTGTTACTTCCACAAGTAATGGCAATTGGTACAATTGCTTTAGTGATTGCTGAGTTTACTTCATTTTTTGAAATTATTTCGCAGCCAATTATTCCACTTCTTGAAGTAATGCAGCTTCCCAATGCAGCAGATGCAGCACCAGCGACTATTATCGGCTTTATTGATATGTTTTTACCAGCTGTATTAGCTTCAGGAATTGAAGCGGAAATTACTCGATTTGTTATCGGGGCATTGTCGTTAGTGCAAATTATTTACTTAACCGAGATGGGCACATTGCTATTAATCTCAAAAATTCCAGTGAAAGCTTGGCATTTATTTATCATCTTTCTTGAGCGTACTATTATCTCACTACCCATTATCGTAATCATTGCACATCTAATTTATTAATATATAAACCCTAGAATGCTAAGGAGATAACAATGTATTCCTCTTCCCTTGCCTTCTTGAAAATATAAAAACTGCCTGAGGTGATAAATGTGTATATCAATGTATTAATTGAGAAATTAGGAAAAGAGAAGGTAAGTCAACAAACAGATGATCTTATTCGTCACAGTTATGATGAATCACCTCATTCAGCCGTACTGCCTGAAGTCGTCTGTTATCCAAATTCATCTGAAGATGTTCAACTGATCGTAGAAGTAGCACGAGACTATCATATCCCAATCACTCCATTTGGGACAGGCTCCGGTTTAGAAGGGCAAGCCATACCTGTTGAGAATGGAATCTCCATGAACTTCAGCCGAATGAATCAGGTTATTGAATTCTCGCCAGATGATATGACGATCACTGTTCAACCTGGTGTCACTCGTTTTCAGTTAAATGATGTCATTCGTGAACAAGGATTACAATTCCCCGTTGATCCTGGGGTAAACGCAACCATCGGTGGTATGGTTGCAACTAATGCAAGTGGTACAACCGCTGTTAGATACGGTGCTATGAAAGATCAATTATTAGATCTAGAAGTCGTGCTGGCCGATGGCAGAATTATTCATACAGGAACCAAAGCAAAGAAATCCTCTTCTGGCTACCTAATGACAAACCTCTTTGCTGGTTCAGAGGGGACATTAGGAATTATTACTGAAATTACACTTAAACTACACGGAATCCCAGAGTATACAGTAATGGCACGTTGTACATTTGCGTCCATGGAAACATGTGCCATAGCAGCGAAAGAAATCTTATTACAAACAATCCCTATTAAGCGAATGGAACTGATGGATGCGGCTAGTATTGCTGAAGTTAATCGACAAAATGTATACACCTTTCCTGTTGCACACTCTTTATTCTTTGAATTTGCTGGATCTGTACACGGGGTAGAAGCTGATGTTCAACTGACTGCAAAGATAGTTAAAACGCTCGGGGCTAAACACTGGACAGTAGCTACCGATCCAGTAGAACAAGAAGAATTATGGAAGGCACGTTATAACTTATCTTACGCTTTTCAGCATACGGATGGAATAGATGAAGTTGGCGCTGATGTTTGTGTACCGATATCACAACTGCCTAAATTAGTTACTTATGCGAGGCAATTAATAGATAACAGCGGACTAACTGGCGGCGTTTGGGGGCATGTAGGCGACGGGAATTTCCATACACTTGTATTATTTGACCCTGCTGTAATTGGAGAACGCGAAAAAGCCGAGGCAACAAATGAAGCATTGGCAACACTAGCTATTGATGTTGGTGGAACATGCACTGGTGAGCATGGCGTCGGAATAGGCAAGCGAAAATATCAGCAAAAGGAGCATGGAACTGCATTAGAAGTTATGCACCAAATAAAACAATTGCTTGACCCAAGTAACATCCTTAATCCAGGAAAAATATTTATTGAATAACCCATTGATATTCCATGGGTTATTCAGCATCCATTCACCCTGTCACTTCTTCTACAGGTGTATTGCTGTAAAGGCGATTGATCGTTGGATCTTTCTACCAATTAACGGATTCTCTTATTAAACTTGAACAAATGTTTATCACATAATGGAATACTACTTAACCCTCATCATCTTCATTTTTCATTTTTACTTCGATTGGAATTAAGGTATTCTCCAATCGATTACGATAAATCTCAAATTGTTGTGGTAGTTTCAATTTACTTCCCATCTCCTGAAACGACTCATCATGAGCAAAATCTGGAGGATCTGTTGCAATTTCAAACAGTAAATTGCCATGCTCTTTGAAGTAGATCGCTTGAAAGTAATTTCAATCTTTTACAGGGTAACTGCATACCCATGGTTAGCAATATAGCCTCGCCAATCTAATTGATCTTTATCATCTTTGGCACGAAATGCAATATGATGTATTGTGCCAACACCCATTTGCGATCCTCCGTTTGTGGTTAATTTAATATCAATCGTATTCCCTATATCAGCATAGGAAGTAAAACGAACGAAATCACCTTCTTCTCCTACTCTTTCAAAACCCAAAATATCTTCCATCAGCTCAGCTGTGCTTGCAGGTTTAGCGGATAATAAAACAGCTCCCGCAAACCCTTTAATCGCTACTTCTGATGTAACATCTCCAATCATCCAATGATTGGCCTCTCCCGCTTCTTTCTCTACTAATTCTAATTGTAGTCCATGAGAGGGTCTTTGAACGAAAGATACGTCTCCCCAAAACGTTCCGCTTCAGTGAAGTCAATAGCCAATTAATAAAAGCGCTCTTTCCAAAATGATAAAGACCCAACTGGTATAGCAAAGGAAATGGTTCCGAATTGGCCATCGCCAATTCGAACTTTAAATGCATGTGACCATGGGAAGAAGGTAATAATCGTACCTGGTTCTCCTCCTTCATTTCCAAAATAGAGATGGTAAGTACTAGGATCATCGAAGTTAATGGTTTTCTTAACTAATCGTAAACCAAGCACACTTGCATAAAAATCGACATTTTCCTGTGGATGACCAACGATAGCGGTTATATGGTGTATTCCAGCTGTCTTTTTCATTTAACCGCTCACCTCATATTTAATTTATATATATTTAATTCATTTATTTTTAATTAAATATAATTATAAAATGTTCTCCTTATACTGTCAATCCTTCTTCTATTGTTATTTAAAAAATGATTAGTTGAAATAGCTTTGTGGAAAAGAATAAACATGTTATTCTATTTTCGAAGATAACGTATTTGATGAAAAGGAGATGAATGGTATGCCAAGTGGAATACACGAAGTAGAAATTGACGTACCAATTGAAAACGTGTGGGAATTCGTGAGCGATATGAATCATTGGGCACCTTTAGTTCCAGGATATATTGAACATGACATTCTTAATGACAGAGAATCCACATGGAAATTCAAAGGCGACCTTGGAATCATACAAAAAACGGTGAACTTGAAAATAATTATTACGGAATGGCAGAAACCAACAAAAGTAACCTTTGACTTAAAAGGATTGAGTGAAAACTTTGACGGAGAAGGGTATTTTAAAGCAGAGGCACTAGCTGAATCAACAACAAAAATTACAGGAAATCTTTCCATTACTGCAGGTGGGCTGATGGCTAAAATGATTAATCCTGTCCTTAAATCCTTTGTTCCTAAAACAACCAAGGAATTAACAGAAGCCATCGCTGAAGAGATCACTAAAATCGAAGCAACTAATTAATTGTAAAATAAAAACGGATTTCGTTTGCGGTTTCGAAATCCGTTTTTATATACTTATTTTTTGTCTTTGTGAACATAGTGTCGCATATGACCACTAATTCCTGATAACGCTATTTTGGCAGGATCTGCTTCAATTTCAAGCTCGACAGTTGAGCCATCTGCTGGCAAGGTGTCTTCAAAAACTGTTTCATAAGCATCCACCGATAATTCTGTTCGAGAAGCAAGCAATTCTTCATGATCGTAAGTATTTAAATACTTACGATAACCAGGCTGTAGTACTCCTGTAAAGAATTCTCCAACAGCACCAGACCCATAACTAAATAAGCCGATTCTTGCACCGTCCTGTAACTCTTCCTGCTGTTCTAGTAATGATAGAAGGCTTAAGTATAAAGAACCTGTATAAATATTACCAACTTGCTTATTGTACGTTTTACTAGCTTCTAAATTGGCCACTAATCTTTCCTTATCTTCTTCCGTTCCTTGTTCATAGATCGCACGTAACGCTTTTTGACCCATTTTCGTATAAGGAAGATGGAAACAAATAGCTGTAAAATCTTCTAAACCGAACCCTGATTGTACTTTATAATCTTCCCATACACTCTCAAAGAAAGAAATATACTTTTCATTTGAAAGCTTGCCATCGACCATTGCTGTATCTGAGTAGACAGGGCGCCAGAAGTCCATAATATCGGCTGTTAAATAAGCACTTTTATCTTCTAAAGCTAGAATACGTGGGTCTGCACTAATAACCATTGCAACTGCACCTGCTCCTTGCGTTGCTTCTCCACCAGAGTTCAATCCATACCTTGCAATATCCGCACCTAAAACAAGCACTTTGCTTTTTGGATGTAAAGCAATATGACCCTTCGCCATTTGAATTCCAGCAGTAGCACCATAACATGCTTGCTTCACCTCAATTGTTCTCGCTTTTGGGTTCAGCCCTAATAGATCATGGATATATACCCCAGCTGATTTTGAATGATCAATACCAGATTCTGTACCAAAAATGACAAAGTCAATGTCTTCCTTATCTTTATCGTCTAATATATTTAAAGCGGCATTCGCTGCGAGTGAGACTGCATCCTGTGTAATCGGAGCGATTGCCATTTTCTCTTGTCCAATACCAATCGTATACTTTGCTGGATCAACATCTCTAGCGACTGCTAACTTATTCATATCTAAAAATAAATGTGGTGCATAAAATCCTATTTTGTCTATACCAATCTTCAATGTTCTGCTCCTTTACTACCATAGTTAGAATTCCTAAAAGTATCGCTTTCCTACCATTAGTGATTTTATTCACAATTAATTCTTTTTACATACCAATATATTAAATGATAATATAATCTACTTCTAAACACAATCATCGTGTGTTAACGACTTAAAAAAACCCAGTTCTGTAAAGAAACAGTCTGGGCTCTTCTTGTATTAATTTATCCCTATACTCCACGCTTATTTCCCCAAAGAAATGTATGTAACTGTGGAAGCACTCGGACATCCTTTAGAATAGTGCTAACCATTACTTGGTCAATCAGCTCCTCGTATTTTTGCAGTAAATATAACGACAATGCTTGATCATTATCCATCGTAATTTCATCATTTCCCACCTGAAGATATAAGCTTACATCTGGATAGCGTTGATGGATATTTTCTGCGTATCCTAAATCATCTTCATTAAAGATGACTACTTTCAAACTGCATTTTCCACGTTGCTTTTGTTTCAATGAATCAATAATAAAATCAAGGGTTTGATAATTTGTTTTCATCCCTGAACTTGGAGGTTTTGGAGAAAGTGTTAGATCATCAATCTTTGTAAACCATGTCTGCCATCTACTCCCTTGTGTTTCGAGCGCTACCTCCAGATCGTGATCATGCAGGATATCAATCAGTTGATCGATTTGGGGGAGTAATCCAGGATTCCCACCTGAGATCGTCACATGACCAAATTGATCAGCACCTTTTTCCCTTAAATCTTGCATAATCTCTTCTGCTTCCATCATTTGAATGTGATGTTTTTCTGTACCATCCCAAGTAAATTTTGAATCACACCATGAGCAGGAATAATCACAACCAGCAGTTCGGACAAACATGGTTTTTCTACCAATAACCATTCCTTCCCCCTGAATCGTCGGCCCAAAAACTTCAATTACTGGTATTTTCACTTACCTATCCCCTTTCTTTGGACGATATACACAATAACTGGACGGTGTTTCTCGTATATATACTTGGATACAGCGGGGGGAATGGGATAATGTATCTAAGTATTCCTGCACAAGTTCATAAATCGTCCGTGCCACAATCTCAGTAGTTGGAAAAGCATTGGGATTATGATCGGAAAAAGCAACATCCTGATTCATGACAACATGATCAAAACGTTTATGAATAAGATTTTTTATTTGTTTAAAATCTACTAAAAACCCTGTATGATTGAGTTCTTCACCAACAATAGTAATATTTGTAAAATACGTATGCCCATGCATCGATTGACATTTTCCAGCGTCTTGATGGGGAATATAATGGGCCGCAGCAAAATGAAAGTCTTTATTGATTTCATATGTATAGTTATGGTTTATGAAAGGATAGATTTGTTGGATCATTACGTTCTCACCTTTTTTCGATTTGCTTCATACTTTTCTAAACCAGTTTGACGTAATTGACAAGCAGGACACTCCCCACATCCACTACCTCTTAATCCGTTATAACAAGTCAATGTATTATTTTTCACAAACGAAAAAGCTCCTAATTGATCACTTAATTCCCATACTCCTGCTTTATCCAGCCACATAAGCGGAGTATGGATAACGAATTGATCATCCATTGCTAAATTTAATGTCACATTTAAGGACTTGGTAAATATATCTCGGCAGTCAGGATAACCACTAAAATCTGTTTCACACACCCCTGTTACCACATGCTTTGCATTAATTTGCTTAGCTAATATTGCTGCAAAAGATAGAAACAGCAGGTTTCTTCCGGGGACAAATGTAGATGGCAAGCCATCATCTCCTTCAGTAATCGCTATGTCTTTACGAGTTAATGCATTTGGAGCTAACTGATTTAATAGATTCATATCCAGTTCATGATGCGTTACTTTTAATTGATCGCAAATGTTTTTCGCAACATGTAATTCTTCTAGATGCCGTTGTCCATATTGAAATGTTACTGCCTCCACATGTTCAAACTCACGCAATGCCCAGAACAAACAGGTAGTACTATCCTGACCACCACTGAATACAACGACTGCTTTTTGGTTGTTCATCGACTCTTCTCCTCCCTTTTTACAACAAAGAAGAGCGTTCGTTACTAAAATTTCCATCAAAAAAACAACACTAAGAAGGTGTGTTGTTTTGATCTCCTTAGTTTTTTATAGAGGGATGGAATTTCGAACCTCTCCTGCTATTTTACAGAATTCTTATTTTTACTTGTTATCATTAGTTTACCATAAATTGGCTAAAACCTATACCTCTTTTTCTTTTACACGATCAATATGTTCAATTGCCATTTTAACGTTTTTGAATGTTTTCATATCTTTAAACGTATCTTGAATGGATACCGTTTTTATCGCCATATCTGGGCGAATGCCTGCTACTAATAGCTGCTTCCCCATAAGTGATATAAATTGATGAATTTTTAAAAAGCGTGAAACGGTATACGTATCCACTTCATACAATCCAGATAAATCCATAATCAAATATTCTTCATTCGATTGCTCCAAATAAGCAGATAATGAAGTCATCAAAGCTTCTAATCGATGGTCGCTCATATTGCCAATAAGCGGCAAAATAGAAACATCATCCCTTATTGGAACAATTGGAGTAGAAATCTTTTCAATTTCTACCAAGCTTTCTTGAAGCAGGCGTTCCTTTTGTTTTTCATCTGTAACATCTTTTTGCACTCCAACAAAATAGAGTTTTTGATCTTCTTCTATCCACATCGGATCAATGGATAATTCGTTCCAGAAACCCGTACCATCTTTTTTATAATTGTATAATTGCACAGAAATCGATTCTTTAGCATCGACAGCTTCGCAAATTTGATTCACACGCTTTTTATTGGTCTCTTCCCCCTGCAAAAACCTGCAATTCTTTCCAATCACTTCTTCTTCATTATAGCCTGTTAGCTCTAAAAAACCTTTATTAGCGATAATAATCGGATTATCTTCAATAGAAGGATCTGTAATTATTAAACCGACCTCTGTATAATTCAATGCCTTCTCCAATAAATATAATCTTTCCTTATTATTTTTCACAGTCATTCCATCCTTTTTCTTATGTTACATATAACATTCAATTGCTCATTTCTATCATTATACAATCCCTGTTTGATAAATCATATGATAAGGCTTAATTATATCCCTTAACTTGCTAATCTATTCTGTTCGATCCGTCTATTTTATCGATCTCGATACGTTTTTAATTCTGCAATTGCCTACTCGACTCCTTTATTTATATACTCTACCATAAAAATTCTGCTAGAATATAATGTTCCCTATTATCAATTGGTTACAGTTATTTCCAATTAAAATAATTGATCTTCTGCTATATAAAAAAGAGCCTGTAAAAAGGCTCCTATTATATAAGGAATTATTTCATCAAACTTGGTAAGATCGTTACCAACGGTGGAAATAGGATTAATAAACAAATGCAGATAATCATTCCAATAATCATCGGTACTGTTCCCCGGAATATGGTTTGTACTGGAATATTTGTTGCAACGCCTTTGATTACAAAAATGCTAATCCCAAGCGGTGGTGTTAAAGAACCAATATTAATTGCCATCACCATAATAATTCCAAACCAAACACCATTAAAACCAAGTTCCATAATGATTGGATAAATTATTGGAAGCGTTAAAACAATTAAGGAAAGACCTTCAATGAAGCAACCTAGTAAAAATAAAGCAATCAATATAAATACAAGTATGATATATGCATGGAGATCTAGCCCACCTACAAAACTGGTAAGCATGACTGGCAACCTACTAATTGTTAAAAATTGACTAAATAGAGTAGCACCGATTAGAATTAGAAAAATATAAGCAGTCAACCTTACTGATTCATTAAACGATTGCTTTAACTTATCCCAGTCTAAACGCCTAGACAATAGTGCAAAAATAATTGCACCAACTGCTCCAACCCCGGCTGCTTCAGTTGGAGTGAATACCCCTAAATATATCCCGCCAATACTTATAAAAAATAACCCCATAAATGGCCAAACATTTTTTAATGTATGTAGCTTCTCACTAATAGTCGCCTGCTCTGTTCTAGCTGGTGCCAAATTAGGATTCCGTCGAACAAGAATGGCAATAATGATCATAAATATAATAACTTGAAAAATTCCTGGAATAATACCCGCAATTAATAATGCCCCAATGGGTTCTCTTGTTTGTATTCCATATAATATTAAGATAACACTTGGGGGAATTAAAATACCTAATGTACCCCCAGCTGCAACACAAGCAGTGGAAAGGCTTGGTTTATATTTATATTTATCCATTTCTGGTAAGGTTATTTTAGAAACTGTTGCAGTTGTTGCATTAAGGGAACCGGAAATAGAAGAAAATATAGCTGCAGTACCAATTGTAGCCATCGCCAATCCTCCTCGAAAATGACCAATCCAGCTATCTACCGCTCGATATAAGTCCTTACCTAACCCTGTGTACGACAGAATCATCCCCATTAGTATAAATAATGGAATAACACTTAATGAATACGAACTTGCTGTATCAAAAGGAGTTCTACCTAGTTGAGCAAACGCTACATCCCATCCCCTGATTAAGGTTGTACCTACTAAGCCTACGAATAACAAAGAAATACCAACTGGAACTTTTAGTAAAAATAAGATCAATAATAGTACAATCCCAATAAAACCAATCATTTCAGGACTCATTTTGATGAACCACCTTTTGCAAGTAGTAAATGGAATGCAGGATTGCAATGAATGCAAAGAGAATGGAACCAATAACTGCTAATATAGCAATTGGATAAAGTGGGATACTTAAATCCCCCGTTACTGTATTAGCATGAAAAAGTCGTATCGCATAATGACAAGTACTCCAAGAAACAAGTACCATTAAAACAGCGATTAATAAATGAATAATCGATTCAACTATCCACTGGATACGCTGAGAAAACCGCTCAACAACAAAGTCAATAGTAATATGTTCTTCTTTGACATGTGTATATGCTAAGCTTAGAAAGATAACTACAGATAGACCTAACTCTGTAAAATCTACAGTGCCCGTTACTGGAGTTTTAAAGAGCCATCTCCCAAGCACATCTAACGTAATCATCACTGCCATGAATAATAAGATAATCTGAGCAAAAACATGCAACATCTTACTTAATCGCTGTATTATTCTTTCCACACCATTCACCTCTCCCGCTACTTCACTTCATCCTTTAATGCTTTCGCCCGCTGATAGATTTTTTCACCTGGTAACCCTTTCGATTCCATCTCTTCTATCCATGATTGTACAAGTGAATTTAGCGCCTGCCTCCATGGCACTAATTGTTGTTCACTAAGTTCAATTACTTTTGCGCCATTTTCAACTGCTAATTTCCTTCCTTTTTGACCATCTACGTCAAAAACACGTCCACTCTTAATAGCAGTATTTATATCTGTCGATTCATTAATAAGCTCCTTTTCTGAATCTGTGAAACGCTGATATGTATCTTTGTTCATAACAGTAAAAAATGGCGTAGCTGAAAAGTTTCCAATTGTAATATAGGATGCTATTTCATGCAAATTATAATTGTAAAGCGCTTCCAAAGGCACCATTGCTCCATCAATAACCCCTCTTTCCAGTGATTCATATACGTCTCCCATCGGCATAGAAATGGGTACGGCTCCTAAAGCCTCCAATATATCATTAGCCAATGGTGATGGAGAGCGAACACGTAATCCTTTTAAATCGTCTGGTGATTCAATTTGATGGTCTTTCATAATTAACTGGGCAGGTTCAGCAGTAAATAAATATAACGGTATCGTATCATCATGTTCTGCCTGTATACTTGGAAATTCTTCATATAGATTGGCTATGATTTCTGAACCATGCGCAGCTGATTCTGCAAGAAATGGTAACTCCATAACAGAGACTAATGGAAATCTCCCAGGAGAATACCCATGTACACTTAATGCAATATCTGCCTCCCCTGTAACAGCCATATCATACTGTGAACCGGCATTACCTAGAGCATTGGATGGATACAGTTCAAACGTAATCTCCCCATTTGACTTCTGCTTCCAATCATTCCCAATCTGTTGGAATACTTGTGTTTGAATCGGATGATTCCCCGGTAAGAAGTGAGAAATAATTAAATTATGTGAAGAACCAGTAGAGGCTATACCTCTAGAACAAGCAGAAAGGACAACTAAGAGAAGTACACTAATTAAACAACTCATCATCTTTCGATACATATTTTCTCCCCCTAAGGAATGGAGTGTAGTAATCCACCATATGTTAACGCTTACATTTATTATAAAATTATATATGATTTCATATATGATGTCAATTAATCATAGCTTAATGTTGTTATTTAAAGAAAAAAGCACCTATAAACAGGATATAAGTGCTTTTTTTGTGCTGCATCTAGTTAAACACTTTTTCTTGATGTTTGTCCGGATTAATCCATGTATCCGATGTCCAGCCTGTAAGATCATAATCACTTAATGCTTGTTCTACAAATGCTTTATATTTAGCTGTCTGTCCTGAATTATCAGCCATTTTCAACGCATCTAAGCGAATACCTTCATGATTACCAGCATAATTAATTTCATATAGTTCATTCCTGCCTCCAAATTCAGTACCAATTGCATCCCATATTAATTTCAAGACCTTAACACGTTCCTCAGCACTTACTCCACCAGAACCTTTATAATAATGGTCGAGATACGGACGTAATTCCAGGTTTTGGAAATCTTTTGCACTGGAAGGAAGCTGGATCAGCCCTCCAGCTACTACTTGCTCAAATATTTGCTTAATCTTTGGCCAAACACTAGGAGCGAATGTCCGGTAAGCTGTTGCATAAGTAGCATTAGGTAAGACCACCCCATTTGGACCAGTTTCGGGATTTGCTGCCATAGCTTCCGAAATCGCCCAGAACATATTACGATAAGAGATAACTTCACCTATATTCGCTTGAACGCCTCTAAACTTATTTGTACCTGCCATTTCAGTCGCCTTCAAAAGTAACCCTACCATGAAATCCAATTTTACCGCGAAGCGTGTACATCCTTGAAAAGTATAACGATTGAGCCATCCAGTTTTAGGTCGGAATCCATTCGCAATGTCAACATTGTTATATGTTAGTACGTCTTCCCATGGTATAAATACATTATCCAGCACAATTACTGCATCATTTTCATCAAACCTGCTAGATAAAGGATAGTCAAAAGGTGTCCCCATTATTGCTGCCGTTTCCTCATAGGATTGGCGACTAATCACTTTTAACCCCGGTGCATTCATTGGTACAAAAAAGATTAATGCGTGACTCTTATCCCCTTCCCCTAAATCTTGAGGAGAATAATTAGCCACAAAATTATAATGCGTTAATGCTGCTGACGTTCCAACCATTTTGGCGCCGCTAACAATAACACCATCATCCCGCTCTTCTACTGCACGAACAAATACCTCCTTATTCTTGTGAAGTGGTTGATCCCGATCCAGTTGTGGATTAACTATAGTATGATTACAAAATGGAATTTCTTGCTGAGCTTTTTTATACCATCTTCTTGCATTATCCTCAAAACCTTTATAAAAATAAGCATATGGACCCAATGATGCGGTAAACGCTGCCTTATAATCTGGGGTTCTCCCCATGAAGCCATAACTTAATTTTGTCCATTCCGCCATTGCATCCCTTGCCCCTAGCAATTCTTCAGAACTAGTAGAAGCTTTAAAAAATTTATGTGTACGGAACCCAAATTCAGATTTTGTCGTCAGAATAGCTTCCTTTGCCGGATCATGTAATGCGTCATACAGTTTTGCAATTGATCGAGCTGCATTTCGATAGGCCGGGTGTGTAGTTACATCGTCTACCTTCTCTCCATTTAAATAAATAGCACGACCATCTTTCAAACTATCTAAATATTGCTTGCCATCCATCATATGATACTACCTCCAATTTTTGAAATGCTCTTTTATCGAATTTTCAAGTAATTTTCTTGTAGATTTAGGATAGCAAATCGTATTTGTTCCAGCTACGACAATGGTTGTTGGTGAATAATCTGCTAACTGACAATCATTGTTTTATTCAAATGATAATTCGCTTTTAGCAAGCAACACTTCTAATGTAAGTAATAATTGATGACTTACTGCAGGATCTCTTAATTGTTCACCAAGTATTTCCTCTAATTGTTTAACACGATATCTTAATCCGCTCATAGATAAAGCCAGTTCTTTCATTGATTTCTCTAAATTGCCGCCATTCGATAAAAATACATATAACGTTTTTAATAGTTCCTTATACCTGTCTTTATCTTGATATAATGGACCAAGTAAATGTTTCGCTTTTTGTTTAATCGCATCCTTGTTTTTTGAATGGATTAGCATTCCAACAACACTTAGATCTTCAAATAACATAACCGATTTCGATCGAGTAGCCATTGATAAGGCTGTTAATGCTTCATGATAATGATCGTTTGCTAACTTTACATCCAGACCTATTGTACTTATTCCGAATGTAAACATGCGATTAGAAAAATGTTCATGTAAATTATCCTTCAGATGTGAACATAGGGTGCATACTTCACTAGCAGACGACTGTATTTGTATTAATAAAATAATTGTGGAAGAACGCTGTCCAATTAACATGTTTGACCGAGTCTTAAAGTAATTCAAAACATGTTCCATCACTTGCTCATGAAATACTAACTCATTCCTTGAATGATTCTTCGTGTGTTCGTAATTAATTGCCACTATAAAATAGTTTTGGTCCAAATCAACTTGCAGATAACTGCCTCGTTTAATCATTTCTTTTTTGGATGCGATGCTCCCGTCAATAATTTGATCTAAAAAATGACCCTTCATTCGTTCCATTGCTTCAAATGTAGTCTTTTCATTTAACATATATAAAGAGCAAACCGTTGCTATACGCTCTAATATCATTTGATCCACTTTTGTAGGCTGTTCATTTTCTCCATATACAAAAGTACAAGAACCAATATATTTTTTCTTAAGCATTATTGGGCTTGTTAAAAACTGACAACCATTATAAGAAACACGCCTTATTTTAAACCAATCTTGCGCTTCTTCTTGTTGTAAAGCCTCCAAAAAAGTTTGATAATGTTGAAGCGAATTTATCAAACCAAATCCAGCATGCGCAATCAGATTGTGCTTCGTATTATCAATCATAATTGGTAATTGGGTTTTCTGATGGACTAATTCTGCAATGGACGGTATATCTTCGCCCTCTACTAATTTTTCCGTTAATTGTTGATGAACAATAAACGTCTTCGCCAGATTATTGCGTTCTTCTAATAGTTTCTCATAGGTGATCGCCAGTTCCTCGACAATTGGATTGTCTTCGTAGTATTTTAATTCCTCTACAATGTCATCTTTCCACTCCGGAATTGTTTTTCCTACATAATAGCAATAACTTGACCCTGCAGCTTTACAACTCGTTTCTTTAAAAATGACCTTTCTCCTGCAAATCTCTGAATAATAACCACTAGCGTAACCAACAAGGGTATGACAAATAAATTCATTTGTGACACCAAATTGTCTTAGATGCTCTTCTGCTTCATATGAACCCGTCCATATTCCTTCAACATGGACAGCATTTATCTTTCCTGATGGATCGTAATCAATATTTAAATTGGTTCGCTGCACTTTTGTATATCCACGTATCATATGTAGTACCGGACCTTGCCTCAAAATTTGTTCTATAGAAGATAACCTTTGTTTTAATACCCTTTGTGCATCTAATTTCCCTAGGTTCCATCCATACCGAATCAGAAAACCTTTCATACGCTGCTCAGAGATATTTTCTTTTAAATCTTTCCGTAAAATGCCAAACACAGAGGAAGAAGTTAAAATAATTCGTTCCCCGTTTAAATAGATCCTTCCCTCCTTATCCGTCAAATCTTGAAAACTCGGTAAATTTGCAAAATCAAGCTTTCTCTCAGTATTTATCTTATCAATATGCTCCCTCACCCCTTATCGATAACGCTTTCATAAAAAGAAAAGAGCTGTCCTCAATGGCAGCTCTAGAAAAGCTGGATTTCCAATCCTTGATATAAGGATACAACAGTCGTTTCCTAGCTATTTAAATCCTTCGCTACGAATTTGGGTATTTTGATTGTTAAATGCTTCCTTTGTATTTAATTTATGTGTACGTGCTGCCTTCTCAATCAATTCAAAATCAGCATTTTTACTAAGTAAGTCAATGAGTTGTTGATGCTCTTGAATCGAAGCAAATGCTCGTTTAGGATGGAATGCAGAACCCGTTCTTCGAATCGAATCTAATTTTCTCCAAGATTTCCGAATCTCCTCAACCAAAAAAGTGTTTTCACATTGGGAATAGATTAATTCATGGAACTCCCGATTCAGTTGACCAAAAGATTGTAGATCGAATGCTTCAATTGCCTCCTTCATTTGTTGATTTTTAGTTGTCAGCTCTATGATTTTCACTTGTGAAAATTCATGTTGGCTGCTTAATGCTGTTGCATACCCTTCCATAACTGCTAATACAGAAATCGTATCTAAATACTCACTTTTATCAATCGGAGTAACTACCGGACCAATATTATTTTGATAATCAATTAAACCTTCTGCTTCTAACTGGCGTACGGCTTCACGTATTGGTATTGCACTCGTTGATAATTCTTTAACTAATTGATTAATTACAATTCGTTGTCCAGGTGCATAGTGCCCTTCAATAATTCGCGATTTCATGTAATCATAAGCTTTTTGTTTTTTAGTAATCGTTTTATTTTCCATAGTGGATTAATCATATACTATATCATATATGATGTCAAAGCATGTTATTTCCTTATTCTATTACGTTATCTTTCCGTCTCTGGATGCTAAACCATAGTAACAGCGACTATATCATTTTATACTATTCTTTATAACGCGGATGAATATTATTCCGTTTATACGTAGGTGATGTAAATTCATAGAGTTCCATAGACAATGCAAGATAACGATTTTGATAGATTATTGAAAAATGCTGTTCGATCGCCTTAAATAAGTTATCACATAAATCTTGTTTTTCTTCCTCCGACCTTCCTTTACCTAGTTTTAATGTCACATGAACAAAAGCATCATCTTCGGTGCCATCCGCTACAAGATAATCTGACAATTCAATGGCTCTAGAGCGTAATCCACCAATTGGAATAATATCTTGATGTTCCAATAATGTGTTATTTACTGTTCGTAGTAATTTAGGGATATCTGCTTCTTCTTTAAGATTATTCGTATATTCAATGATTAAATGCGGCACGTATGCTCCTCCTTTCGTCAATTCGTTTGGAATGTATTCTCTCCTACGATCGTATTAACAAGACGCCCAATCCCCTCTATCTCTGTTACCACTTCGTCGCCTATTTTCGTATCCACAGAACCTTTCGGTGTTCCAGTAAGAATAATATCCCCAGGATGTAAGGTCATAAATCCACTTAAGAATTCGATTAGCTCTGGAATTCCCAAAAGCATATCAGCAGTCGTCCCTTCCTGTGTTTTCTTTCCATTGACATATGTACGTAAGGTCAGATTCATGGGATCCTTCACATCCTCTTTATCAACAAACCACGGGCCGATTGGCGTACAACCATCACGATTTTTCACTCTTAAGTTTGGTCGATAGTAATTCTCTAAGTAATCACGTAATGCATAGTCATTTGCAATCGTGTAGCCTTTAACATAATCGTACGCGGCTTCTTTGCTTACTTGATTTGCTTCGCGCGCAATAATGACTGCTAATTCACATTCATAATGCATAAAAGTTACATCACTTGGGCGCATCGTTTGAGCATTGTGACCAATAAGCGTATTTGGTCCTTTGAAGAAAATAAGTGGTTCTTTTTGAGTTGCTGAAAAAGATAACTCTTTCGCATGATCAGCATAATTCAAACCCAGTGTAAAAATTGTCTTTGGTTCAACAGGCGGCAGCCATACAACCTCATCTTTGTTCACAAACCTGCCATCATTGAGTTGAATACCAGCTTCTGTCACAATTGCTTCTTGAGCTAGACCTTGGTAAGCAATTCGAGCATGCTTCATATTCTCCCTCCTATAAATGCTTTTTCAGAAATTACCTGATTTTCTAAAGTCCCTATTTTGTCGATTTCAATTTGTACCATATCATCTTCTCTAGCTAATGGTGCATTTTCAGGTACGCCTACTAATAATACATCCCCTTTTGTTAACGTCATAAATGCTGTCACATCAGCAATAAGTTCTTCGACAGATCGAATAAGGTTCTTTGTCGTGTTTTCTTGTTTCAATTCCCCATTAATTTTTACGCGAAGTTGCAAGTCATTAGGATTATTAATAGAATCACATGCTACTATCCAGGGACCAATTGGACAAAACCCGTCACGAGCTTTTTCTTTAATTGCTGGACGATAGACGCTATCATGAGGAATACTAACATCATTCACAATCGTATATCCTTCAACATAAGATAGAGCTTCTGATGTAGTTACTTTTGTTGCGGTTCTACCAATAACAACCCCTAATGCAGCACCTATTTCTAATTCGAATACACCCTCTGGAAGTGCAATGGTTGAACCAGCTGAAGCAAACGTATTTACAGGCTTGATATATAAAATTGGTGCCTTTGGAGGTGCTTGGTACGGCGGCTCATACATGGATTTTTCTAATTTCTGATAAGCGCCGCGATAGTTTAATAGCGTACCATAAACCGTTCCATTGACAGGAATGTCGTAGGAGATATCCTTTTTGACATATGTTTTTCCCGCAATTACAATGGTGTCATTTTCTAAGTCTACCCTCGCTTCTTTAAACGGATGTACGCCGGACTGCTTTAAATAAACGGTTTGCACAAACATCATCCCTTCTTAATTAGATCAGATCTAGGAAACAACTTAAGCAATACCCGAGATGACAACCTTGCCACAAAGGGATATTGCTTAAGGACTGCGATTGTACGGAAAAAGAAAGTTTACATTCTCCTATCAACGCGGATTTAAAGGAAGCAATAGGCTTGGGGAGACACCCAAAATGAGCCACCATTGTTTCGTTATTGGATGTTAGCCAAGTCAACGTAGTTATTATGCGGCATCTCCCCCTTATTTTAAGCATGTTGCACTAATTTACCGTATTCTAACAAAGTTTTACGTATTTCTTCTTGTAATGAATCCGATGGTAAATCCATTGGCAGACGTAATACTGGCTCAATTTTGCCCATCATTCCCAACGCTGCCTTTACTGGTGCGGGGTTCGTGTCTTTAAACAAGACATCATTTAGTTTCATTAATTCAAAATGCAGATCCTGAGCACGCTTCACATCCCCATTTTTCCATGCATCATGCATTTCAGCCACCTTCGCAGGTTCTACATTCGCTGTTGCACTAATGGACCCAGCCCCACCTATTGTCAACATGGGATAACAAAGTAATTCAATACCAGAATACAATAAAAAGTCTCTTCCACAGTGAAGCATCACTCGATTCACATGTTCAAAATCCTTATTTGATTCTTTTACTCCTACAACATTTGGACAATCTTCGTTTAATCTAGCCAATGTCTCAACTTCCATATTTAATGCTGTACGCCCTGGAATATTATATACAATGATTGGTATATCTACAGAATCTGCAACCTTCTTGAAATGTTTATACAACGCTTGCTGATTTGGTTTATTGTAATACGGAACGATCACCATCGCTGCATCTGCACCGATTTCTTGTGCCTTCCTTGTTAAATACATTGTTTCATCATGATTTGTCGAACCTGTACCCGGTGCAAAGGGTACTCTACCATTTATTGTTTTTTTCGCATTTTCCATAACTTTGACACGTTCTTCAACAGTCAATGAACTTGGTTCACCAGATGTTCCCGTAACTGAAATCGCGTGAGTGCCATTCTCTAACTGGTATTCTATCAGTTCGGATTGTTTCTCATAATCGATAGAAAAATCAGCTTGGAACGGTGTAATAACTGGTGTCACAGAACCTCTTAATCGTTGTTTAATTTCATCATATTGCTTATTCATTTGGACCATCCTTTCTTTTCAATAACTGAATTGTATTAAATTTATATCACAAATTGCGGTTTTCTTTTCTTTAATTTTGGTTCATGCTGCGGCAATTTTCTTCCTGTTTGTATATCTAATACTTCAGATGCTTCATCGAACCAACTATCTGGTGCTTCATGTCCCCAGAACGTTTGGCGCATTGGATCATCTAAATCCCATTTGATTGGTTTGAAGTCAGGATCACTCGTTAAATAGTCCCCATTGTACAATTCAATCCGGTGACCATCTGGATCTCGTAAGTATAAGAAAAAAGCATTTGATAAACCATGACGTCCTGGACCGCGTTCAATGTTCGGTCCGTAACCTAAAGCAGCAAGCACATCACAGCCATCGATTAGACTCATTGGATCTTTTAGCCAAAAACCGACATGATGAAGTCTCGGGCCGATCCCATTCATAAATGCTACATCATGAACAGATGGCTTACGGTGGAGCCAGGCAGCCCACACTTTCTCTTCTTCACCAACCGTATATTCTGAACATGCAAATCCTAAGTGTTTAATATAATAATCATAAGCTCGCTCTACATTTGGAACCATACAATTGAAGTGATCAATTCGTTGAACTTTTGCACCCTTGTATAAATCATAACGCTGCAATAGGCGATCAACAGTTTCCATTTCAGCGTAAAATTCTAACGGCAACCCCGAAATATCTTGAACTCGTAAAGCTCGCCCAACTGATCGTTGAGTCCCCTTTTCCAACCATTTGATATCATTTCCTTGGCTAATAAAAAACTTCTCAAGTTCATCAAGGTCCTGCTCAGAAATAACTTTGTAACTTATTGCCTCTACAGCAGGTTCTGGTTTCTTTTTTAACCAAAGACTATGGTGGTTATGTTCTTCCAGCCCTCGGAAAAAAATATTCTCCTCATCTGCTTCTGACTCAATAAACCCGAGTGCTTCATAAAAACTTTTAGACTGTTCTAGGTCTGTTACATGCAAGATAGCACGTCCGGAACGAATAATATCAAACATCATGCTGGTATTCTCCTCTCCATATAAAATGGTATCAATGAATTACAATAATTACTTTCCGAACTGCGGAATATGATGATCCTTTAAGGCAACATGGATAATTTGCGTTTCTGTATAGAATTCAAAGGCATAATGTCCCCCTTCACGGCCAATTCCACTATGCTTAGACCCTCCAAATGGAGTTCTTAAATCACGAACATTCTGTGCATTCACCCATAACATGCCAGAATCAATTGCTTGAGCGACACGATGTCCCCGTTGTATATCCTGCGTCCAAACATACCCGGCTAAGCCATAGCGAACGTCGTTAGCTAATTCAATTACTTCTTGTTCATCTGTAAAAGTCATTGCAGCAATAACTGGTCCAAATATTTCTTCTTGTACCACACGCATTTGATTTGTTGCATTTAGGATAAGGGTTGGTGCAATGTAATTCCCTTTACCATCTGGAATATTTCCGCTAATTACTTCGCAGCCTTCGGCTTTTGCAATTTTAAGATAATCTTTGACATTATCGTAATGATTTTTATGAATAAGTGGGCCCACTTGTGTATCAGCTTTCAATGGGTCACCTACTTTAATTTTGTTAATACGTTGTTTTAATCTATCAATAAATTTCTCTGCAATATGTTCATGCACATACAAACGCGAATTCGCCGTACACCGCTCTCCATTAAACGAGAATATTCCCCATGTACATGCATCAAGTGCACGTTCAAAATCAGCATCATCAAAAACAATAATCGGTGATTTTCCACCTAATTCCATGGAAAAACGCTTCAAAGCATCCGCACCATTTTTAAGAATTTCTGAGCCAGTGGTGGTCTCACCAGTAAATGAAATCAACTCAACATCAGGATGCGCCACAAGTGAAGCACCTGCGGTTTCTCCGTAGCCATGAACGACATTGAATACACCGTCTGGAAGTCCTGCTTTGTCAATAATCTCTGCTAATCGATTTGCGGTTAGCGGAGACCACTCTGCTGGTTTTAAGACAACCGTATTTCCAGTAGCCAGCGCAGGTGCTATTTTCCAAGTTTCTAACATAAATGGTGCATTCCATGGAGTAATTAATCCAGCAATACCAACTGGTTTATGAATGGTATAATTTAAAAATTCATCATCTACTTGATATGCTTCTCCCACCATACGTGTAGAGACCATTTCAGCATAAAAACGGAAATTATAGGCTGCTCTACTCACCATCTTCTTCGTTTGTGCTATTGGCAAACCGGTATCAAATGATTCTAAAGGGGCAATTTCATCGATATGATCATCAATGAGGTCAGCAATTTTATAAACATATGCAAGTCGATCTTTTACTTTTAGTTTCCCCCATTCTCCTTTAAACGCTGCTCTTGCTGCCTGGACAGCTTTTTTAATATCCTCATTATCTCCTGAGGCAACGTGATTAATGGTCTCATTGGTATAAGGACTGATATTTTCAAATGTATGCTTGCTTGCTGCATCAACGAATTCTCCATTAATATACAGCTTGATATCTTTTGTTTGCTGTTTCATTTCTATATGTTCATCCGCTAATTGGTTAGCCATATGAATTCACTCCTTTTATGAATAATATATTAAATCATATATAATATTTATGATAAGTAGCTACACATACTCTACAGGTTCATGTTTTCCATATTTCCCACCAAAGAATGTTAACGGATTGCCATCTGTTAAATTGATATCAACCACCTTACCAATTAACAAGGTATGATCTCCAACTTCAACGCTGCGATCTAAATCACATACGACTGAAGCAAGAGCGTTTTGAATGACTGGAATTTGCTGGATATAATCAAATTGAATTTCTTCACCTGAATTTGCCTGACCTGCAAAATGCATCGAGATATCCTGCTGCTTATCAGAAAGGAAACTAACAGCAAATTTGCCAGATTGATTAATTTTATGAAGCATGTTTGCTCGGTTATCAATGGAAACTGTAATCAATTTTGGGTCCAACGAAACGGACATAAATGCATTTGCTGTCATCCCATGATGATCTTCTCCTGATTTTGTAGTGATCACTGTAACTCCCGTGGCAAATCGACCCATTGCATTACGAAAAGTTCTACTTTCCATCATGATCATCCTCCTTTATAGGTTTACATCGTCATCGTTTTTTTAACCATCGCCTGGCTTAGAAATTCGATGGTGACTGTTTGCTGGTGGTTCGTTATCCTTTCTCTAACCATCAACATCCATTTACCCCGATCACATTGTAATACTGCTGGAATAGACCTGGCATCTACCATTAGTAAAATGTTATAGCTTCCTTCTTTAGGAAAGATGAAATTTTCTATTGGATCGAGTTGAAAGATACCAATTGTATGTGTATTGGAAATAACAGCCTTTATTTGATAATTAGCGCCGAGATAAAATGGAATGACTTCTACTCTTCCTGCTTGAATGCATTCCCTAATTAATGTTGAACTAATTTTCTTATTGTCGTACATTTTCTTAGGTATCACACTCAAACCAAAATCACTCTGTTTTGCAGCCTGTGCCAAAACCTGTGTATTCCCTTGTGCTTTATGACCAAACCTAAAATCAAAACCAACCACAACATGCCTCGTATTTAGCTCAAGAATATAGTTTTGAATATAATCTGCTGGAGAAAGAGAAGCAAATGTACGATCAAAATGTATAACAAATAGAGCATCTACACCCATCTTTTCCATCTTGTCAATTTTTTCTGAAAGCGGCGTCAAATAGTTCCGTGCTTTCTCATTGTTGATTACCTCATCTGGATGCGGATCGAATGTCATTGCGGTAAACAACAGATTTTGCTGTTCAGCTATGTTTTTTGCATGGCGTAATAATTGCTGATGCCCTAAATGAATACCATCAAAAAACCCTATCGCCATCACATGATCCTGAAAATTCGTTACCTTGATAAATGGATCTATACGAATGACTTTCAATCTACTTACCTCCTCCACACCATATTCTAAATCTTAAGCTTATCTTACTAAATGAGAAATATAGCGTCTACAACAAAAATTGTTTCGTGCGAACTAGAATTCAGACAGAAATTATTACATTGTTCCTCCAGTTTATATGTTCACTTGTTGGATTTGTTGACTACTTAAGAAATCACGAACTTGAGATTTATAAACTTCTTTCTCATATTTATCAAAGTAAGCCATCCCCATCTTAATTGGGTCCCCAAAGAAATAATATTCATAATGTGTTTGTCGGCTGCCAAAGGCACTCATGGTTAGATCCCAAGCTAATCGGAAAATTTGGACACGTTCGTAGCCTTCTACGTTTTTCCCCTGCATGGCACGATGTAAAATCGGACCAATTTCCTTATTATTAAAATCAGCATGCGTGGGTATTCCCATCATTCCAGATGCTCCTAAAATTCTTAGAATTTCAGCCATTCTCGGATAAATACGCGGAAACCAATTTCTCGCAGCATCCAATGCTTGAAAGTCTGGTGTCATCATTCCCCATTTATCCAATTTCGCATTGTGCTCTGCTCGAAATAGATGGGATTTCATTGTTTCTAAGGTAAGCATGATTTCAGTTCCTTTATCTTTCACATGCTGGAACCCATCAATTCCAATTGAATCCATTAATGTCAAAACCACCCCTAACAAGAATTCTGTTTTAGCAATATCTTTTGTTATCACCTGATGTGTCATATGCACAACTGCGTTTGTCTCAGCAAAAGCTCGGTTACATATCGATGAATTTTCTAAAACAAAAATACGATCCCAAGGAACAAGTACATGATCAAATGCAACAATGGTATCTCCTTCTTCAAATCTTGAACTTAGGGGATGATCATAGCGATTCTCCCCATATTCAAATGACTCGCGACTTAAATACTTTAACCCTGGGGTGTTATTCGGTATCGCAAAAGCTAATGAATACGGATCATCCAGCTCCCCTGATTTCTTAACCGTAGATGGAAATACTAATATTTCATCGGTAATACCACCTTGTGTTGCTAAAAGACGGATCCCATCAACTATGACTCCTTGATCATTTTTTTCAACTACATGAAGAGCAACATTGGCATCTTTTTGATCTGCCTGAATTTTTGCCCTGTTCACTTGTGGATGTATTAGGGTATGAGTTAAGCTAATATCATTTTCCCTAGCAAAGGTAGCATAGTTCCTAGCGTTTTCGGCAAACGCAGGGTCTCCTTCAGCATAGAATTCACTTGCTGGCCCCATGGCCATAACATCAGCATTTAAATAATCAGGAGATCTCCCCATTAACCCTTTTGTAAAACTTTGCCACTCCATAATTGCTTCACGTCGTTCAATTAATTCATCGATAGTAGTTGGTACCATAAATGTCTTCCCTACTTTATCTCCAGTAGTTGGTGAAGTATAAAGCATTTTTTCTGGTTTTTCATATTGGATATCGTATAATTTTGCCATTGACTGAATTGCATTTTTAAATGCTGGGTGCTTTGTTACATCATCAACACGTTCTCCATGAATATACACATTATTGTTTGCTTGCTTTAATCGACCTATATATTGTTGTCCTGTTTTGGCGGGCATTCTAATTCCTCCTATAACCATATTAATGTAAGCGATGTCATATCAGAACAGACCTTTCCTCCTTTTCCATTATCTGAATACTTGTGCTTATTTGAATAATAGCACGGTTATAACTATATTAATAATATCTATTACATTCGTATTCTATATATAAAAAATATACTATTTTGATAATCGCATTGTCTTTATATATAAAATTATATATAATTCTTTATAAGGAAGCGTTTTCATGAATGGTTATATGAAAGAAAGGATGTTTATCTTCTATGGAAATGAGACATTTGCGTTACTTTCAGACAATAGCAAATGAAGGCCAAATTACGAAAGCTGCCAATAAGTTACATATGGCTCAGCCGCCATTGAGTCAAAGCCTCAAATCATTAGAAGAAGAGTTAGGTGTTAAATTAATGGAGCGTCATGGACGGAAAATGGAGTTAACCGATGCTGGAACTGTTCTTTATAATCATGTAGACAAATTATTTCATACATTAGAGGAAACGATTACCGAAGTAAAAGAAACTGGGGAAGGAACTAAGGGGACGATCTCAATTGGTTGTGTAAAAACCTGTTTTTCACAAATACCGAAACAAATGAAACGATTCCAACAAAAATTTCCTCACATACGTTTTCATTTAAAAGAAGGCGATTCCTATCTGCTTGCGGAACAGCTTCATAATCGAGATATTGATCTTGCCATTATTCGATTACCGCTAGAAATGCATGCATTCGATTCTCTTGCTCTTCCTGAAGAAAAATATGTCGCAGTTTTGCCTGAAGAATGGTGTAATCCATCTATAACATCAACTACAATGGAACAATTAAATGCCTTCCCATTGTTATTATTACATCGTATAAGCGGTATAGGACAATATGAACTAATACTTGATCAATTCGAGAACTTCGGGCTATCTCCCACCATTGTTTGTGAATGTCCTGACGTAGATATGATTCTTCAGTTAGTCAGTGAGGAGGTTGGAGCAACAATTGTCCCTGAATCGACTCTATCTGGCCCTCCATTACGCGGGGTAAGAACATTAATGATTGAAGATAATACAATTATCTCTAAATCATCCCTTATTTGGCTTAAAGAAAGGTATCTTTCAAAAAGCACACGAAACTTTATTGAATTATTTCAAACAGCAGCGTTGGAAGAAGAAGTTTCAAGCTAATTTTTATTAAAAAGAGACTATATCATTCGGATGTATGCGACCAAATTACTTTACGATGTACCCCGCCTTTTATTCGTTTGTATACCTTTTACATCATCTGGGAAAGACTAATTTACAGATATATCCTTTTCTAAATAATGGATATTTCAAACAACATCATGGACTAAATTTATTAATTAAACACGAAACACAATGTAACATTTTCCTATAGCATACGGACTAATGAGTAAGGGTGGTGATAAACATGTCAAAAAAATACGTGATACTTGTATTTTTGGCAGCACTAATTTTTTATATAAGTGGATGTGGTACGAGTAAAACAGGAACCGATTCGGTAATCAATGCTAGTTTTGACAAACAAGATTACAAAAAAATCACTTCCGCTAATAACCAACTAGGCTTTCAATTATTGAATAGGGTGAAGCCAAATGACAAAGGAAACACCTTATTCTCTCCTACGAGTCTATTTATCGCACTATCTATGGTTTATAATGGTGCGGAAGAAACAACCAAAGATGAAATTTCCCAAATTCTACATCTAGAAAATAAACGTTCGACGGACTTAAATCGAGCGAATGCTTCCTTGCTATCTTCACTTATGGAGCAACCAGAGGGAATTCAATTGCAGATTGGAAACTCAATTTGGCTGAATGACCAATTTCATTTTCAGGAAGCCTTCACGGACAAAAATACCGATTACTTTAATGCGGAGATTGAGGAAATTGACATCAACAATCCAGACGCAGCTCAAAAGATGAATGACTGGATAAAGAAATCGACGAATAACAAGATTACTGAAATTACAGACAGCCCTTTGGATCCTAACTTAGTAACGATGCTCATCAACGCTATTTATTTTAATGGACAATGGACCTATGCGTTTAATGAAGCGCAAACAACAAACAGGAACTTTCATCTTGAAAATGGAGATACCAAACAAGTGCCAATGATGCTGCTTAAAGAAAAACTAAACTATCTAGAGAATAAATATGTGCAAGCTGTATCCCTTCCTTATAGTGAAGAAAAAAAGATGAGCATGAATATTTTCCTTCCTAAAAAGAATACCAGTCTGTCTGAACTAAAAACAAAGCTAACCAGTGACATTTGGCAGCAATGGCAGTCACAATTTCAAGAAGAAGAAGGAACGGTGCAGTTGCCAAAATTTCAAATCGAATATGAAACCACATTAAATGATGCTCTACAACAACTTGGAATGACAGAGGCTTTCGACAAGCAAAACGCAAACTTCCAGAAGATGATTCAAGAAAATAACCAACTCTGGATTAGTGATATTAAACAGAAAACATATATAGAAGTAACTGAACAGGGTACAGAGGCGGCTGGTGCTACTTCTATCGGAATGGAAACGACTTCGGCCCCAATAGATCCTCCATTTCATATGGAAGTAAATCGACCATTCTTCTTTACTATTACAGATCATGAAACAAATAGCATACTTTTTATGGGCACAATTTATAATCCATCGTAAATAAAAAAGAAGTATTTCCTAGTCGCAGTGGATTGTGAGACTTCTAAATAATCACCCCAAACATACTAAGATTAGTAGTACAAAACCAAGGCCATGGTTTTGTGCTACTATTTTTTTATAGTAGGAGTGAAGAAAAGCCGATCTAACTTTGGGATCAATATTGAATCCGCACCCCAAACAGGCTCACTTCACACCCTTATTTGAATCAATTTAGTATGTTGGGTCCATAGAGATCGTGTATAAGAAAGTGGAATCGATAAGGTTATGTGAAGACTTCTATGAGTAATTAATTGGAGGAGACGAAATGAAACCTGTAGTTGCGCTCGATGTAAGTAAAGGTAAAAGTACGATAGTTATTTATGATCAAAAACGCTGTATATTTGAAGGGGAAATAAATCATTGTCAAGCGGACTTCGAATCACTTCGTAAGCGAATGATATTGTTAGAACAACAAAAGGGTCAAAGACCGGAAATTGTTTTTGAAGCGACTGGGGTTTATTCAATGGCTTTGGAAAAATTTCTTCAAGATCGTGGATACATATATTGTCGCTTAAATCCACTTGAGGCAAAACTTCAGACAGCAGCTATGCGAAGAAAAATAAGACCGATAAAAGCGATGCGCATGAGCTGGCTAAAACACACTTTAAAATAAACCGTAAGCCAATGTTTCAACAAGACACCTATTATAATCAAATGCATGCCCTATCACGTTATTACGACGAAGTTGATGAAGAATTAATCCAACTACGGGGCAAAATGCATGCGATTTTACAATTATCTTTTCCGGAACTAGAACGAATGATTACACCAAGCTCAGCACTCTTTTTGAACATCG